>NZ_QURB01000001.1 GCF_003402975.1 Brumimicrobium aurantiacum
CCGCTAGCGTTCATCCTGAGCCAGGATCAAACTCTCCGTTGTAAAAGACTTTGAATTTTGTTGTGGCTCTTAATTTCGTTTATTTACGCTGTTTCCTTATTTCTCAATCTATCAAAGAACTTATTTGTTGTTTCTCGTTAATTTAATAACTAAAAACCTTACCTTGTTCCCCCTAAACTCGTTTGTTTCGAGGAGGACAAAATTAGTAATAATTTTTTAACCTGCAAGCTTTTTTTTGAATTAAATTTTAAAAAAGATTTTTGAAGTCTTTTTAAACTTTCTTACCTCGCTCGTTTGCGGGGATGCAAAGATAGTCACTAAATTTAAAGTAACAAGCTTTTTTGAATTTTTTATTTAATCTTTTCTTAATCTCACTCCTTATCGCTAATTCGTAATCTTAAATGCTTTTCAAGTTTTTCACCGCTCGTTTGCGGGGTGCAAAGATACTGAGCTTCTATCAGTAAACAAGCTTTTTGGTAAACTTTATTTAATTTATTTTTAATCTTAATCCTTAACCGCTTATTACTAACGGGTTATTGTTTAAAAAACAACCTACTAAGAACAAAACCACTAGAAGCCGACAACCAAAAAACACATCATAGAGAAGGTAACACTCAATTCAAAACACATCTCCACCGAAATCTTAATTCAAAAAAAAAAGTTTAACACAAAAAAAAAGCCTTCCTAAAAGGAAAGCTTTTCTTGTGGGCCCTACTGGATTCGAACCAGTGACCCCCTGCTTGTAAGGCAGGTGCTCTAAACCAACTGAGCTAAGGGCCCGACTCTAGACATGAATTACGTCTATAAAATTCGCAATAATTGAAATAATTAAAAACATAAATTGTGGGCCCTACTGGATTCGAACCAGTGACCCCCTGCTTGTAAGGCAGGTGCTCTAAACCAACTGAGCTAAGGGCCCTCTTTTTATTTCAATTACAAGATTTCGTTTAATCCCATTGCGGGTGCAAATATAAGCACAATTTTCCAATCAAGCGCATAATTATTAAAAAATAATTAAATAATATCTTCCAGCAAGAAGAAACTACCAAAAACGACAATCATATCTAACTCACTTTCAATAGACTTAGCCTCTGTAAAAGCTTTCTTTGCATTTGAAAAATATTTTGCATTTAATTGCTTAACATTACTATTCTCTTTTAAATCTTGTATTCTTGTCGACCTATTATTACTGAATTCTGTAAAGAAGTACTTCCATTCAACTGGAAACAAACCTAATATCGCATCTAAATCTTTATCATTTGAAGTACCATATAAGACACGAACGTTACGATAAGAATAATTGAGCTGAATATTACGTATCAACTTCTCGACTCCCATTGGATTATGAGCTGCATCCAATATAATCAATGGCGACTCACTATAAACTTGACTCCTACCGAACAAACCAGTATTTTCATACAACTTTGAAATAGCATTACTATATAAGGTCTCTTTACCTGATATATCACCAAGTAAAATATCCAATGCTTTAAATGCTAAATTTGAATTTTGCTGAAAAGCATCTACTTCTTGCAAATTCTCTAGAAAATATATCGGAGCCTCAATAGCCTCAGCTACTTCTTTAAATACTGGAGCAACCTCCTCATCACCTTCACCAATTACTACAGGAACACCTTTCTTTATTATACCAGCTTTTTCACCAGCAATCAACTTTCGAGTACCCCCCAAAATTGCAACATGATCTAACCCTATATTTGTAATGATAGACAGTTCAGGAATAATTACATTGGTTGCATCCAAACGACCACCTAAACCTGTTTCAACTACCACTACATCACAATCCATTTTATAAAAATGAGCAAGTGCCATAGCCCAAGTTATTTCAAAAAAAGATGGTGAAAACTCAAATGAATGAGATTGAACCATGTTTATATAATGAACAACTTCATTTTCAGAAATCATTTTACCATTTACACGAATGCGTTCTCGAAAATCTTTAATATGAGGTGAAGTAAACAGTCCTACTTTTTTACCAGACTCTGTAAGAGCACTAGCAACTATCGAACATGTTGTCCCTTTTCCGTTTGTTCCAGCGACATGAACAAAACTCATCTCATCAATAGGTATAGAAAAAAACGAGATTAATGACTTTGTATTGTCTAAGGTTGGCTTGTATGCCTTCGCTCCGACCTTTTGAAAAACTGGAAATTGATTAAAAAGCCAATTGACTTTGTTGGAATAATCAGAAATATTCATTGATTAACCTGGTTGAACGGTAACAGTATAATAAGTGATTTCATTTTTAGCGCCTGGCTTCTCTTTATAACGAACCTCCTTTTTCGCAAGTCCAATTACTTCATCAATTAATCTTTGATTTGTTGCTGTGGTTTGACTTCTAATCACATCAGCTCTTAAAACTGATCCTTGAGAGTTTACCGTTAACTTCAATGAAATTTTACACACTTCATCATTAGGCGTCTTTGGTTTTGAACGAATATTGGAAATTCTTACACGATCACCCGCAGCACCTGTTCCAGCCTCACCAGCACCACTACCTGGCCCATCATCGGAACCAAAACCTCCACCAGAACCACTAGTTCCAGAACCACCAGAACCACTTCCTGAGAATGGATTTGCAGCTTCTGCCTCTTGAGAACTTGTATTATCAGATTGAGAATCTCCTGTTCCAGTTGGAGTTTGAATTACCGACTCATCTTGGGTTGGTTGTTCTTCAGGGTTTTCTACAGGGGTTGGCGTTGGTTCAACATTTTGACTTGGCGCACCACCTCCACCATTATTTACTTCAAAATTCTCGATTCCACTTTCTCCCATTAAGATTGGAATAGGTATCGTAACTTTTGGAGGATCTGGCTCGCTATACTTAATAAAAAAAAGCAAAAACAAAGTAATAAGAAGGAACGCAACAGCTGCGATGATTCCTTTACGGTTATCCGATTCTCTTACTACTGGTACTTGTGCCATAAATTTGTCAATTATTTAATCGTAAGCTAAAACAGGCTTCCAACCTTTTGTTTTAGACAAAGCCAGAATTTGAAAAACAGCTTCATAACTCGCTTTTCTGGCTCCAGCTATTTTAACTTTCATTTCAGGTGTTTTCTCTACTTCTGTAATCAGAAAATCACGAATTTCTTCATAACTTACTCCATCAGTTTTAACTCCGAATGGATTATCTGAATTACTTGCATCACTCAACATTATTTGATACAAATCATTATCTGTAATCACTACTGTTGTTGTTGTGTTGACCTTAGAAGTTTCTAAACTCTCACTGGGTTGTGGCAATTCTACAGGCGTATTCTTTTCTGCCATTGTACTCATAATAATGAAGAATACAAGTAACAGGAACACCAAGTCCGTCATGGAGGCCATTCCTCCTTCGATCTTTATTTTATTTTGTGTACCAAATCCCATATTTATTCAATTACTTTGAAGGTGTGTGGAGTACATCCATAAACTCCATTGCATCATTTTCCATTCGATAAACAACTTTTGATATTTGAGATACCAAATAGTTATAGCCCATATAAGCAATAATACCAACAATCAAACCAGCAACTGTCGTTACCATTGCAGTCATAATACCTGGAGCAATTGTTCCTAAATCTAAAGAATCTAGGTTTTTCATTGCATTAAAAGTTTTTACCATACCAATTGTCGTTCCCAAAAAACCGATCATTGGAGCGGCACCAGCTGCAGTAGCAAGAAAACTTAATCGTTGTTCTAATCTGGATATTTCAAGTTTTCCCGTGTTATCGATTGTAGAAGCCACTACATCTACTGGCTTACCTAATCTAGAAATCCCTTTTTCTAACATTCTCGCTGAAGGAGAATCAGTACGTGCACAAAGATTTTTGGCCTCATCAATTTTTCCTTCAGATAAATATCTTTTTACCTCAGATAAAAAATTTGGACTTTTCTTTGAAGCTCTTTTTAAAGCAAGTAAACGTTCAACAAAAACATAAACAGCATAAATAGACATTACAGCTAATGACAATAAAATCACCAATCCCATAACATCACTTCCAGCATCTGAAACAGCTTGCCAAATCGCAACTTCTTTAAATCCTTCCTCAACTCCAACATCCGTGGAATCTTGTACAACTTGTAGTAAAAATGAACTTCTCATACTTTCAATAACGAATTAAATTAAATTTTGTTACAATGCTCTTTCTAATAAATAAAATCCTGCACCAGCAATATAGCCAATTAATGCCAACCATGAGATGTTTTTCAAATACCAGAAAAACGAAATCTTCTCCATTCCCATAGCAACAACTCCAGCGGCTGATCCAATAATCAACATTGAACCTCCTGTACCTGCAGAATAAGCGATGAATTGCCAAATATGATCATCCATCGGTGCATTAAACATTCCCATACTTGCAGCTACCAATGGAACATTATCAATTACAGCAGATCCAGCTCCAAGTAGTAAAACGAAAATATCGTCATGCATACTTTCTTGAACCGACTGACCAAAGTTGAACACCATTCCTAATGATTCTAGGGCTGCTACAGTCATCAAAATACCTAAAAAGAATAAAATCGAAGGCATTTCAATTTTAGTTAACGCCCTAAAGGTAGGACTTTCGTGATGTTCTACAGGTTTATTTTGAATATAATCTTGATTTTTATCTTTTTTAACAACTCCCATGTATGCCATTTTAAATTGTCGAACACTGATAGTTTCAGCGAAAAGAGCAACAACTCCAAGGGATAGCATCATTCCTACATAAGGTGGTAGATGGAAAATCGTTTTAAAAATAGGAACAAAAACAATCATCGCTAGTCCTAAATATAACATCAATGATGCCTTTGAATTTACCTCTCCCTCTTCTTCTGGTAATTCAAAATCACCTTTGAACGGCTTCATAAAACTTGCAATAAATGTGGGAACCAGCATACATATTAAAGAAGGAATCAATAAATACTCCATCAATTTAATCGCCGTAACCTTATCACCCATCCAAAGCATTGTAGTGGTTACATCACCGATTGGTGACCATGCACCTCCTGCATTCGCACAAATAACAATTAGACCTGCAAACCAAATTCGATCTTCCGGATTATTTAACAATTTTCTAAGAATTGTGATTAATACAATCGTTGCTGTAAGGTTGTCGATAATTGCTGATAACACGAAAGCTAAAAACGCAACAATCCATAAGAGGGTACGTTTTTTATTTGTTCTAATGAATCCTTTAATTGCTGAAAAACCGTGAAAATGATCAATTATCTCAACAATTGTCATTGCCCCAATTAGAAATATTAAAATCTCTGATGTTTTTCCAAAGTGATGCAAAAGGGTTTCGTCCATTAAATGACTACGATCTTCATGAGTCATACCTGTAATATCTAACAACTCATGACCTGCAGTATCAAACCATAAGGAAAAGTCATCTAATCCAATTGACACTCCTGCCCAAGCAAGTGCCATCATCAACAGTGAAGGGACAAGCTTATCAACTTTCAAACTATGTTCGAGGGTGATTGCTAAATACCCTAGAATAAAAACAAAAACAATAAATAATTCCATAATAAACAGTGTCGACTTTATTCAATATGATGTGTTAAACCAATATTAATATTTGTTAAATTTCAGCAGCAAAAATAAAAAACAATTTCATTCGAGGTTCACTCCTATTTATATTTATTTAAGGATATATAATCACCCCTGAAGATGAATCTGTTATAGAACCTGTTACACTTGATAAAACATTAACTTCACCCACCCACTTTAACAAACCTAAAAAAGCAAATCCAATCGCTTCTTTAAAGTCTATCAGCGTTTTTTCTGGTACAACAATCTCACATTTGGACAAAGACTGAATCCTTTCCACCAAGAAACTGTTATTTGCACCTCCACCCGTAATCAAAACACTTGAGACTTCTGTTTTATCTAAAGTTTTGCTAATTTGATAAGCAATATGTTCATAGAAAGTTCGTACACTATTTTCAAGAGGAACATCAACATCCAATAATGGACACACATGTTCCTGAACCCATTCTTGCCCCAATGATTTTGGACCATCACTTTTATAAAAATCAAGTGCATTCAATTGACGAAGTAAACTTTCATCTACTTTACCTAGTTTTCCAAACGCTCCTCCATCATCATATTCTTCACCCATCTTTCTCATCAAATCATTGATCACAATATTTACTGGACAAACATCAAATGACAAAATCTGCTGCTCCTTCTTAAAAGACAAGTTGCTAAACCCACCTAAATTCAGGAAGGAATCTGCAAATTTTTGAAACAAGAAATGATCTGCCATTGGAATTAAAGGAGCTCCATTACCTCCTAACGCAACATCCATTGATCTAAAATCTAAAACAGTTGGAATTTTTGTATGAACTGCAAGTTCAGGACCGTTTCCTATTTGCAAAGTATAGCCTTTATCTGGTTGATGAAAAACGGTTTGACCATGACTAGCGATAAAATCAAATGAAGAAGGTGAAATTTTAAACTCTTCAAGAAAACGCTTTACAACATCGGCATAAAACTTTCCCAAATCAGCACTAAGTTCCATTAATTCAGGAGCAGGAATAAGATGGGCTTTTTTCAACCTGTGAAGTAAACTAACTTCAAAATGATATAAACATGCGTGGTTAACTTCGAAAGTCCAATCATTAGCATTTACTTGAGAAAACGTTACATCGGCAACATCTACTCCATCGAGAGAAGTACCTGACATAAGTCCAATTGCTCGAAAAGTTTTCATTTCTATTGTACTTATTGTGTGAAATATGAATAATTACGCTAATTTTACGACCTCAATATTAAGTAAATAAATTTAGATTTCCTTGATATAGATTCTGGAATACCATGAATTACTTCAGTCCAAAATCAAGGTATATGAACAAATAATAAAGTATGAATTTCGAATTAACAGAAGAACAATTAGCAGTACGTGATGCAGCAAGAGATTTTGCTCAAAACGTACTAAAAGAAGGAGTTATAGAACGAGATAATGAACAACGTTTTCCTAAGGAAGAAATCAAACAACTTGGTGAGTTAGGTTTCCTAGGAATGATGGTTGATCCAAAATATGGAGGTGGTGGAATGGATACTATTTCATATGCTTTGGCAATGGAGGAAATATCTAAAGTTGACGCTTCGGTATCTGTTTGTATGAGTGTAAACAATTCTTTAGTTTGTTGGGGACTTGAAACATATGGAACGGAAGAACAAAAACAAAAGTACTTAATTCCACTTGCATCAGGTGAAAAAATCGGTGCTTTTTGTTTATCTGAGCCAGAAGCAGGATCTGATGCTACTTCTCAAAGAACAACTGCAATTGACAAAGGAGACCATTATTTATTAAACGGTACTAAAAACTGGATTACAAATGGTTCTTCAGCTTCGACTTATATAGTTATTGCTCAAACTGACGTTGAAAAAGGTCACAGAGGAATCAACGCATTCATCGTAGAAAGAGGAATGGAAGGATTCGAAGTAGGAGCAAAAGAGGACAAATTAGGTATTAGAGGAAGTGACACACACACTTTACTATTTACTGACGTAAAAGTACCTAAAGAAAATAGAATTGGTGAAGATGGATTTGGTTTCAAATTTGCTATGAAAACACTTTCTGGAGGTAGAATTGGAATTGCATCACAAGCCTTAGGTATTGCAGCAGGTGCAATGGATTTAGCAGTAGCTTATTCTAAAGAACGTAAAGCTTTTGGTAAAGAAATTAACCAACACCAAGCGATAGCATTTAAAATTGCTGATATGGCAACAGCTGTTGAGACTGCAAGATTAATGGTACATAAAGCTGCATGGGAAAAGGATCAAGGGTTAAATTACGACCAATCTGGAGCTATGGCAAAATTATACGCATCATCTGTGGCGATGGAACAAACAGTAGAAGCTGTTCAAATCCACGGTGGTTACGGATTCGTAAAAGAGTACCATGTTGAAAGATTAATGCGTGACGCGAAGATTACTCAAATTTATGAAGGAACTTCTGAAATTCAAAAAATTGTAATTTCTAGAGGTGTTTTAAATTCATAAATACAATCAACAAATATTAATACTTAAAAGCATCGATTTTTATCGGTGCTTTTTTTGTAGTATTCATCTTCAATAAATTCTATTAAATTTTTAATTATTCCAATGATTCATTCAAAGAATTTTTCATATATTAATTTAAAGTAGGATTAAATAGAAACTAATTAAAAATGAAAGTATATACGAAAACCGGAGACAAAGGTCAAACCTCTCTAATCGGTGGTCAACGTGTTTCAAAAAATGATATTCGCATTGACAGCTATGGAACCGTTGATGAATTAAATTCTTGGATAGGTTTAATTCGAGACCATGATGAAATACCAAAAAAACAATTTGACCAATTAATTGAAATACAAGACAGACTATTCACCATTGGTTCTTTGCTAGCAACACAACCCGAAGGAACAAAAATGAAACTACCATTAGTGTTAGAAAGTGACATCCAATTTTTAGAGGAAGCCATCGACGAAATGAATGACCAACTTCCTCCAATGAGAAATTTTGTGTTGCCAGGTGGGAAACAAATTTTGTCACACTGCCATATTGCAAGATGTGTTTGTCGTAGAGCAGAAAGACTCACAACTGGATTGAAAGACGAAAGTGATCAATATCAAATCGCACTCAAATATTTGAATCGATTAAGTGATTATTTGTTTGTGCTTTCACGCAAGATAGCCACAGACCTCAACATTGAAGAAATTCAATGGAAACCAAGGGTTTAAAAGGCATTAATGCTATTTTATACTGAAAATCAAAATTCAATTTGGTTTTTAAAAAAATAAAATTACTTTTGCGCACTGATTACACAATTATTGATAACAAGATTAAAACAAACATATTATGTATTGGACATTAGAATTAGCTTCATATTTAGAGGATGCGCCATGGCCAGCCGCTAAAGACGAATTAATCGATTTTGCGATTAGAACAGGAGCACCACTTGAAGTAGTGGAAAACTTACAAGACATTGAAGACGAAGGAGAAATTTATGAAAACATTGAAGATATCTGGCCAGACTATCCTTCAAAAGAAGATTTTTTCTTCAACGAAGATGAATACTAAACGATTTATTCTAAAGCTCCAAAATCAACTTGGAGCTTTTTTTTGATTACAACTTACGTCAATATGACAGTTATTCTTTCGTGGAATAATTTATGATAACACTAATCTTATATGAATTTTAAGGCCTCGATTAAAAGTAATCCGTTATTTTTGGAGGTCTAAATAACAGGACAAAAAAATGATAGGAGGACTATTAAAAAAAATACTTGGCGACAAATCGGTAAAAGACCGTAAAACATTTCAGCCAATCATAGATAAAGTAAATGAAGTCTATGCTACTTTACGTGATATTTCTGACGATGAGTTGCGAGATAGAACAAAGCAATTCAAGGCAAAAATAGCTAAAGAAACAGCTGATATAGAAAAAGAGATACAAACGCTAGAGGACCAAGCACATCATCCAGACACTGCAGTTTTAGAAAAAGAGAATATTTTCGAGAAAATTGATGCGTTGACTGATGACTTAGATGAGAAAATTGAATCAATTTTAAAAGAAATAATGCCAGATGCTTTTGCTACAATTAAAGAAACGGCAAGACGTTGGGCTGAAAACAAACAAATCGTTGTCACAGCTACTGACTATGATAGAGAAATGGCAAATTCACATGATGGACTTGTCATTGAAGGAGATAAAGCCATTTGGAAAAACAAATGGACTGCTGCTGGAACTGATGTTGAATGGAACATGGTTCATTATGATGTACAAATCATGGGTGGAGCTGTTTTACATGGTGGAAATATTGCAGAGATGCAAACAGGTGAAGGTAAAACTTTAGTGGCAACACTACCGGTTTATTTGAATGCTATCGCAGGGAAAGGTGTTCACTTGGTAACAGTGAATGATTATTTATCACGTCGTGATAGTGAATGGATGGGACCTCTTTATCAATTCCATGGCTTGTCTGTAGATTGTATTGATAAACATAAGCCAAATTCTGAATCAAGAAGAAAAGCCTACAAAGCAGACATCACTTTTGGTACCAATAATGAGTTTGGTTTTGACTACCTACGTGACAACATGTCAAGTGATATTAAAAGTCTTGTTCAGAGAAAGCATCATTATGCAATTATTGACGAGGTCGATTCTGTTTTAATTGATGACGCAAGAACACCTTTAATTATTTCTGGTCCAACTCCAAAAGGTGATCAACAAGAATATGTAGCTTTAAAACCACTTATTGAAAAGGTAGTTAGCGCACAAAAAGCATATATCAACAAGGTTTTGGCTGAAGCAAAAAAAGACCTTGCTGTTATTAATCAACCTTTAGACGATAAAAAAGAGCAAAAAAGATTACTGGACGAAGGAGGTCAGAAACTTTTGCGTGCTTTCCGTGGTCTTCCTAAAAACAAAGCATTAATTAAGTTTTTATCAGAACCAGGTGTAAAAGCACATTTACAAAAGGTTGAAAACTTCTATATGGCAGAGCAAAATAAGCAAATGCCAATCATTGATAAAGAGTTATTCTTTGTAATCAATGAAAAAAACAACACCATCGATCTTACCGATAAAGGTATTGATTTAATGTCAGGTAAAAATGATCCTAATTTTTACATTATGCCTGATATCGGAACTGAGTTAGCCAAATTGGAGAACCAAGGATTAGCTGATGATGTTTTAGCAGAAAAGAAGAATGAATTAATCCGTGATTATTCAGTTAAATCTGAAAGAATTCACAGTATCAACCAATTATTAAAAGCATATACTCTTTTTGAGAAAGAAGTAGAATATGTTATTGCTGACGACAAAGTAAAAATTGTAGATGAATCTACAGGTCGTATTATGGAAGGTAGACGTTATTCTGATGGTCTACACCAAGCGATTGAAGCAAAAGAAAATGTAAAAGTTGAGGCCGCAACACAAACTTATGCTAGTGTTTCTTTACAGAACTATTTCAGAATGTATCATAAATTGTCAGGGATGACAGGTACAGCTGAGACAGAAGCTAAGGAGTTCTGGGACATATATGAATTAGATGTTGTTGTTATTCCCACGAATAAGCCTTTGGCACGTAAAGATCTTGAAGACATGGTTTACAAGACAGGAC
Source organism: Brumimicrobium aurantiacum (assembly GCF_003402975.1). Lineage (GTDB taxonomy): Bacteria > Bacteroidota > Bacteroidia > Flavobacteriales_D > Crocinitomicaceae > Brumimicrobium > Brumimicrobium aurantiacum. Next base: position 11,107 of record NZ_QURB01000001.1, read on the forward strand.
GTGAAAAATACAATGCGGTAATACAAGAAGTTGAACGACTAGTAGCTGAGGACAGACCAGTATTGGTAGGTACAACGACAGTTGAGATATCTGAATTATTGAGTCGAATGTTAAAAATGAAGGGCATTAAACATAATGTCTTGAATGCGAAACATCATCAAAAGGAATCTGAAATCGTTGCTGAAGCAGGAACTAAGGGAACTGTAACTATTGCAACGAACATGGCAGGTCGTGGTACTGACATTAAATTAAAAGAAGATGTCAAAGAAAACGGAGGTTTAGCTATCGTTGGTACAGAACGTCACGATTCACGTCGTGTTGATAGACAGTTAAGAGGTCGTGCTGGTCGTCAAGGTGATCCAGGATCTTCTCAATTCTTCGTTTCTCTTGAAGATGACTTAATGCGTAAATTTGGTTCAGAGCGAATTGCGAAATTGATGGACCGAATGGGATTAAAAGAAGGAGAAGTTATTCAACACAAAATGATCTCTAAGTCTATTGAAAGAGCTCAGAAAAAAGTTGAAGAAAACAACTTTGGTAACCGTAAACATCTATTGGAATATGATGATGTAATGAACGCGCAACGTAAAGCTGTTTACAGAAAACGTAAAAACGCGTTATATGGTGACCGTTTAGACCTTGACATAGCGAACATGTTCTACGATACGGTAGAAGTTATTGTTAGCAAATATAACGGGAAAGATGATTTCAAAGAGTTTGAACTAGAATTGTTAAGAGTTATTGGAGTTCAATCACCTGTTTCTGCTGATCAATTCGCAAGTCAAAACAGACAAGATACAATTAACGCGATTTACAATGCTGCATTAGATAGATACGACGAAAAGAACAGCAAGATTGCTGAATTAGTATTTGAAAATGTAAAACCACATTACGAAAAAGAAGAAAACAGAGCACGTCATATGCGTGTGCCTATTACAGATGGAAAACGTGGTATTGAAGTGTCTTCAACAATTGAAGATTCATTTAATTCTAAAGGATATTCTATAATTCGTCAATTTGAAAAAGCAATTGTTTTAGGATTAATTGACAATGAATGGAAAGAGCATTTACGTGAAATGGACGATTTAAAACAATCAGTTCAGCAAGCACAACACGAGCAAAAAGACCCATTATTGGTTTACAAACTTGAATCATTTAATTTGTTTAAGGACATGATAGACAGATTAAATCAAGATACTGTAGAGTTCTTGGTAAAAGGAGCAATTCCAGTTCAAGCGAATACTTCATCTGTACAAAACCAAGCTTCTCAACAAAGCAACAATTATGCTCAAGCAAAAGTAAATGAAAAACAACCACAAGCTACTGAGCAAAAAAACTTTGAAGGAAGCCAAGGTTATGATGAAGCTATGGCCAACTCTCAACAACAGAGTATGCCAAAGCAACAACCTGTAGTCACTGAAAAGAAAACAGGTAGAAACGACCCTTGTCCATGCGGAAGCGGGAAAAAATACAAACAATGTCACGGTAAATAACTAATCATGGCAAAGGTTGCAGTCATCGGAGCTGGTGTTGGAGGTTTAGCAAGTGCTATTCGATTTGCTAATGCTGGACATGATGTAACTGTTTACGAAGCAAATTCACATCCAGGGGGAAAGATCAACAATCTTTCCCTTGGTGAATTTCGTTGGGATATGGGGCCATCGGTTTTTACCGCACCGCACTACATAGAAGACTTATATAAGCTTTGCGGAGAAAACTTCTCTACATTTAAATTTAAACGCCTTAAAAACACATTCAATTATTTCTACAATGATGGTACATGTTTTTCATTACCATTAGAGCGTAAAGAAATGTTGAAAGTTTTTGAAGAAGAATTAGGTGAAGACAAAACAGTAATCGAACGCTATCTCGATAAATCAGCTAAAAATTATCGACACATCACCCCTATCTTTATAGAAAACTCCCTTAATAGCCTTAGCAATTTACTTTCAAGAAAACTACTTAGTGCATTGTTTAGACTTCCTAAATACAAGTTGAACTCAACAATGCATGAAGAGAACTATTCAACGTTTAAAAACGAGAAAACAGTTCAATTATTTAACCGCTATGCAACATATAACGGTTCCAGTCCATACAAGTCTCCAGCAATGCTCAACATGATACAGCATTTAGAACTTAATGAAGGGGTATATCTGCCAGAAGATGGAATGGTACAAATAGCAAAATCACTTTATGAATTAGCATTAAAACAAGGTGCAAAATTTAATTTCAATGAAAAGGTAAAAGAAATTAAACTCCTCAACCAAAAGGTTAACACTCTAATTACAGAAAAAGCTGAGGAAAATTACGATGTTGTTGTTTCCAATATGGATGTGGCCTACACTTACCATCGACTACTGAAGAGTTATAAAAACAAACCGTTTAAGACACTAAATCAAGAAAAGTCGTCTTCAGCAATTGTATTTTATTGGGGAATAAATAAAGAGTTCCCAGACCTTGATGTACACAATATGTTTTTCGCTTCTGATTACAAAAGAGAGTTCAAAGATATATTTGAGAATAAAATCATGAATAATGATCCTTCTATATATTTACATATAACTTCAAAAGAAAAGAACGGAGATGCACCTTCAGGTAAAGAAAATTGGTTTGTAATGGTAAATGCTCCTATCAATGAAGGACAAGATTGGGAGAAAATAGTAGCAGTAACAAAAAACAACATTCTTACAAAGCTCTCAAAGCAACTTAGAGTATCAATAGCACCTTTAATAGAAGAAGAGTTTATTATGGATCCAATATTTATTGAAAACACTTATTTTGGCGCTAAAGGTTCCATTTATGGAAATGCATCGAACAACAAATATGCTGCATTTTTACGTCATCCCAATTTTAGTAAAGACATAAAGGGTTTATATTTTACAGGTGTTACTGTACATCCAGGAGGTGGAATTCCATTGGCTTTAAACAGTGCAAAATTAGCATTTGAAAAATACGAAAAGGACCAACTTAATTAAGCTGAGAAGCGAATTCGTCTTTTGTTTCATCAAGAGGAAATACAATTTTAAACTTCACTCCATTTTCATTTTTAATTTCCAAACTTCCATCTAACTGATCGACAAGAGAATCAATCAACTGTATACCAAGCGTTTCAGAATCCTCAATTGAGAAATCTTTGGGGAAACCAACTCCATCATCACCAATAGCCAATTCGATGTTCCCATCAATATGTTTTAAACTTAAAAAAAGATTCCCTTTTTCACGCCCTTTAAAAGCATATTTAACGGCGTTAGAAATGATCTCATTTACAAATAATCCACAAGGTATTGCTTGCTTGATATTAAATCGAATATCAGCTAAATCGTCTTCAATTTCAATATTAAGCTTAGTGTCTTGTTTATAGGTATAGATAACCTCATTGGTTAATTCCAACAAATAATCTGAAAAATTAATGGATTCAAAATTCTTAAACTTATACAAACGCTCGTGAATACCAGACATACTTCTAATCCTATTAATACTTTCACTTAAAATCACCTTTGTTTCCTGATCCTCAACATAATTATTTTGAAGTCTTAAAATACTTGAAATAATTTGCATATTATTTTTTACACGATGATGTATTTCTTGCAATAAGGTTTCTTTTTCTTTCAACGATGCTGCTAAAGAGGTATTCAGTTTTTCCACTACTTCAGCTTCCTTTATTTTTTCAACTAGAATAGCATCACGCAAAACACCTTTGAATCTTAATATTCCAATCGCTAGCATTGAGAGCATGACAGTAAGAAATACATATCCTCCGTTTGCAAAAATGAAAGAAGTTTCAAAATCACTATAAACAATAAAGAATATAATAGACGAAATTCCTATTAAAACATTAAGAAACATCTCAATAGGCCTAAGAACCAAGATAAAGAAAATAAACATCAAAGTCATCGTATAACCTTGGAAATAGACTGAAACAGCATCAGGATCAATGTACATTAGCATATATGTTTTTGTAAAAACATAATAAGCAAAGAAAATTAACTGCAGTTTCATCACTGAATATCCTTTCTTTAATAAATAGATCATAATTAAAGAAAGTACAGTTCCAATAATTCGAAAGATTAGGAAATCAAAAAAATGATCGTTTCTATAATAATAGTCGAAAGGTATTATTGCAAGCCAAAGTGGTGCAGCAATGGTACAAAGATACAAAAGGTGGGTTCTTGCTTTTTTGTCGATAACTTGATTCAAAACGAAGCTATTATGATTAATTGGTGGTTAAGTTACTATTTTAGAAAAAATAAAACTAAAATAGGCTAAACTAAATACAATTGCGTCAAAAAGATACAAAAAAAAATGGGAACACATACGTGTTCCCATCCTCTTTGAAAAATTATCTCTTTATTTTACTAACGCAATGAAACCAGGGTTTTCTTCATAGTTAATGAATTCACGGTCTCTATCTGCTTTAGATTTCAATGTAGAATCTAATTTAATTGCCTCTTCAAGGTTTGTTAACACCTCTTGGATGTTATCTTGACGTGCAGCGATAATTGCTTTCAAATAATATCCTTTAGCAGTTTCTGCTTTTGCAGAAGCATCAATAGTTGTTTTTGCTCCGCTATCGTCTTTATTTAACAATTGAGCAAGTGCTTTATTGAATGTATCTTCGCTACCGAAGTTAGCAATAGCTTCGTCATATTTACCATCTTGAATGTTTAACACTCCTTGGTTATAAGAAACTTCGCTACCAGCACCTGATGCTTCACTTAATAAATCTTTCGCTTTCTGACGCTCATCGTTCGTTCCTGCGATTGCAGCTAAGTTATTTTTAGAGATTTCGTTTTCTTCGATGTTGTTTGCTTTCTCAAATTGAGTTTTAGCTTCAGCCAATTTACCTTGCATGTAGTATACTGATCCAACATTGTTAGAAGGACGGTAATCTTCAGGGTATAAACGCTCAGCTTCTTTGTATAAACGTAATTTTTCGTTTAAGTCATCTGTTAATGTTGCAGTAAATAAGATTTCTTCAACATTTAAAGTATCGATGTTTGACTTAGACAAAGCAGTTAATTCTTCATCAGAATAACCAGTCAAGTCATAATCAACGATAATTTCAGAACGTCTTTGTGCTGGGAAGATATTGTTATCTAAGTACAAGTAAGTACTTAAGTCACGAATAGCTTGCTCACGCGCTTCAGGAGTTTGTTGCATTTCTAAGATTCTTAAGATACGGTCTTTATCACCTTTATCCATATCAGATGCTTTTAAAGCACGTTTGAATCCTTTGAAATCCTCACCTTTACCAATTGTAGTATAGTTTGAATCATCTTGACCTGCTTCGTTTGCTACTTTTTTCTTAGCAGCTAACTCCATTGCAACTTCTTTTGCTGAATTTGAACGGTCTTGAGATAAAGTGTTGTTTTTGTCTTCCTCACCCTCAATAGATGCGAATGCTTCAATTTTAATTCCGTTGATTTTAATTTTCGGATTAGATTGAGCAGCAGCCATAAATGCTTCAAGTTCTTTGATATCTTCATCTGATTTTTCAGAAGAACGAACAACTGGAGAACCTTTCAAGTAATTAATTTCAGCAATTTGCTCTTCTTTAGTTACTCTTTGGAATTCATCAGCTGCAAGAATTACACGGAAATCTTTTTCCACTAATAATGGAGTGATAACAGTTGCATCAGCAACTTTCAAAGTGTCAATAAAACCTTTTTCCTTACCTTTTTTATAAACAGTTCCAGTTAAAGTTAAATCTGCAACTTCCAAATCAGGTGTATATGCAATAACATCTTCATATACTACCTTTCCACCTGGTTTATAAGGAACAACCGCACCATTTGCTGTTGCATTTTCACCTACAATAGTTACAGGTTTTAATGGGTGAGTTCCTAACATTGGTACAATTTCAGCATATGCTTTTTTGTTAATTCCTTTTTCTGGAACATTAACGTCAATTTTTACTCTTACGCTATCACCATGCAACTCAAGAGGAGACGGTTTTACAACGTATTCTACATCTTTAATAAGATCACAGCTTGTGGCCATCAAACCAGCTGCAGCAACAAATGCTATACTTTTGATTCCTTTGTTTTTCATTATCATATTTTTTTTCTATCCGTGTTATTGAATGCAATAATAATAATTATTTTGACCACTTAAAAGAAGTTTAGTCGAATAATTCAATTGTTAATATTCAATCCTCATACAATATGACACTACTTTTATCGTTGCAAACACTTAACATTCGTTCAATTGATTGATTGTTAACGGGATCCATAAATTCTGGATTTAGATCCTTTATCGTAGTAATAACAAAGGCTCTAGAACTTATATGAGGATGTGGAATAGTCAATTCTGAATGCGTTATTTGCTTGTCTCCATAATACAAAATATCGATGTCAATCACCCTCGATTCATAGGTGTTATTTTTACTTTTTTTAACTCTTCCTATCTGCTTCTCTATTGATTTTGTAATGGATAAAACCTCAAAAGGAGACAAACTTGTCTTGATAGAGATACAACTATTAAGAAAATAGGAATCTGAGTTAAAACCCCACGCTTTAGAACGAAATAATCGAGAACTTTTGGATTCACAATCAAACGCTGTTTCTATGGCATAAACGGCATTTTCAATATTGGATTTTTTATCTCCCAAATTACTTCCCAAGCCCAATATCACTTCAACCATTTTATTTCATCTTTAAAAATTCACCAATTAAACAGCAAGCTTTCCTTTCAACCAAAAACGTAAAATATTTTACCTATATTTTGTATATTTATAATTAAAGCATTTGCTTTATAACTGTTTAGAACAGTAATTCAATATTTATACTACAAATAAAAGTAAATTATGACAAACAAAAAAGTTTCATTTTGGCGTATATTCTGGGCTAGCTTGGTCGCAGGTTTAACCATAATTATTCTAATTTTCGTATTATTCATGGGTGCGATTGGCTCACTGATGAACAGCAAGCCTGTTTACACTGTAAAAGACAAAACGATATTACACCTTGAGTTAAGTGGTCAAATAGATGAAATCACTCGCCATGAGATGAATTTCGGAACAATTGGAATGGCCAATCAAACAGGTTTAGTTGACTTACTTTATGGTTTTGAAAAAGCTGCCAAAGACGATAGAATCAAGGGTGTTTTTATAGAACTGAAAGGAGCCAACTGTGGATACAGTACTGCAACTGAAATCAGAAAAGCAATTGACCGCTTTGAAGAAGAATCTGGTAAATTTGTGGTGGCTTATCACAGTGGCGAATTTGTAAGTTTGAAACAATATTACATTGCATCAGCAGCTTCTGAAAATTACGGATTCCACTCTTCAATGTTTGAGTTTTTAGGTTTAGGTACTGAACTAATGTTCTATAAAGGTATGTTCGATAAGCTTGATTTAGAAATGCAAGTGATTAGAGGATCGAATAACGATTTTAAAAGTGCTGTAGAACCTTATTTCCTAACTGAAATGAGTGACTCTAGTAGACTGCAATTACAAACTTACCTTAATAACATTTGGACTGCGGTTAAATCAGACATTGGTGAAGCGAGAGGTATCCCAACAGAAGAATTGGATAGAATTGCAGACAGCAGCTTGATTAAAAGAGTTGAACAAGCGGTTAAATACAACTTATTAGATGGGGTAAAATACAGAGATGAAGTAATTCAATTATTAGCCGATAAAATAAAAATCGAAAACACTGATGACCTAAATTTTAAAGGATTCGAGAAATACGCAAAAAAGAAATTTGAAGCTCAACAAAATGTTGCACATACCAAAAAAGCAAACATCGCTGTAATCGTTGCTGAAGGAGCAGTAACAGTTGATGGAGACGGTTTAGCTAGTAACAACATTACAAAACTTTTAAGAGAGGCAAGAAAAGACAAAGACATTAAAACAATTGTTTTTAGAGTTAATTCCCCTGGAGGAAGTGCTTTAGCGAGTGACGAAATTTGGAGAGAAGTAAAATTAGCGAATGAAGAAAAGAAAGTTATTGTCTCTATGGGAGATCTTGCTGCATCTGGTGGATACTACATTGCTGCACCAGCAAGTAAAATCTTTGCTCGTGAAACTACAATTACAGGTTCAATTGGTGTATTTGGAGTAATTCCTTACACAGGAAAAATGTTGGAAAACAAGCTTGGTCTTACTTTCGACCGAGTTTCTACAAACAAGCATTCAGTGCTTAGTACCAACAAGAAACTAACCGAAAAAGAAATGAGTTTAATCCAAAAAGAGGTTGACCATACATACAGTAATTTCTTAAATATTGTTGCTGAAGGAAGAAACATGACTGTTGACCAAGTAAATGAAGTAGCAAGAGGAAGGGTTTGGACAGGTCTTGACGCTCTCAAAGTTGGTTTGGTTGACACACTAGGTGGAATCAATGATGCCATTGCATATGCTGCAAAAGACGCTAAAATTGAACACCCAATTATTCGTTATTATCCAAAAGTAGAGAAAGAAGCATGGATGGAATTTATCGAAGCTTTCGAAGAGAATGAAGAAGCTGTTAAAGGAAATATGGTACCTGAAGAACTAACTAACATGTACAACAGAGTTAAAAATGTTGAACAAATGACAGGCATTCAAGCGAGATTACCTTATGAAATAATTTGGTAAATTGAAATTAAGTATATTTGAATTGAGGAGGGACTTCCCTCCTCTTTTTTTTTGGTATTATCTTAATAATAATTCTCATTAAATAATGATCTGAAAATAGAGAACTTTGAACAACTCTTTTACTGTAAGAAACAAAAGAGATAAAGTTTATTAGGAAGATTAAAACTAGAGATTTACATCCTAAGAAAATGAGATTTAATATTAACTAATCCCATTCAATTGTATTGATCATCTCAAAAAGATCTTTCTTAACGAAATCAAGTGTAGGTTTAATTGAATCATAATTTGGTCGTGTATTGAAATACACAACACCATTAATAAACCTAGAGGTACTATCGGTCATATAAAATTGAAAAGGAGAGGCAACATTTCCTTTTAATTCAAAGAAAGTACCATACACATTTGCATCATCTCTATAAAAAGAAGTATCAAGAATTGCCGTAGCCATAACTTTATGTTCGCCTACTTTATCTATGGCATAATTTACATATTCAGCCAAAGTTGTATCCATTTCAATTCGGCTTAAATGCAAAGTCCCGTCCAATTTATCAAACTTAATATCTCTATTACATTTAGATCCAGCAACATTTTCTACATTAAAGTATGTTGGTTTATTAAAAGAGTACCCACAACTATCTTTAAAATTCTCGTAAACTCGTTCAGGAAAATTTAATGCTAAATAAGTTTGTGGTTTTGGAACAAAGGTTTCTTCCCCTCCACAAGCTGTAAAAATCAATAATCCAAAAAATAAGAAATAAAAATGCTTTAACATGGAACTGTGTTATAATATTATAATTTTAACTGTTTTCACCCTCTTTTTATCTGATGTTTCCACAACAAACTTAAAGTTCTCAAAAGTATATGCTTCGTTGTTCTTAAGGATCCTCCCAGACTGTTCAATTAAAAAACCTCCAATAGAATCACTTTCACCTTTAACCTCCTCAAAAGCTTTCCCATCGATACTTAAAACTTTATACATATCTACAAGGGAGGTTTTTCCTTCAAAAACATAGGTTGACTCATCAACTTTAGTGTAGATAATATCTTCATCGTCAAACTCATCAGTGATTTCACCAATAATTTCCTCTAAAACATCCTCTAATGTAACTACACCTGAACTCCCTCCATATTCATCCACAACGACAGCCATGTGCATTTTCTTTTCTTGAAATTCTTTCAGTAAATCATCTATCTTTTTGTTTTCTGGTACAAAAAACGGTTGACGAATGATTTCGTTCCAGGCAAAATCTGCAGGTGCATTAAGGTGAGCCAGAAGATCTTTTACAAACAAAATTCCGGTTACGTTATCAAAGGTTTCTTTAAAAACAGGTATTCTTGAATATCCAGAATTCAAAATCACTTCCATCAACTCCTCATAAGAAAGCTCTTCGTTTAAAGCAACTGTATCTACCCTAGAACACATAATTTGACGAACATCTGTATTACCAAAATTGACAATTCCTTCCAGTATACGTTGTTCATCAGCTGTTGTATTTTCCTCTCTTGTTAACGCTATAGCATTCTCCAAATCATCAGTAGAAACATCAATTTGACGCTTACGCGCATATTTCAAAATAACATCAGTTCCATTTACCAAAAAGATGCGCAACCATGAAAATGGAGGTATCTTTCCTATAACACTAAGTGGAGAAGACATTAACTTAACTAGGGTCAAACTGTTTCTGTTGGCATACACCTTTGGAATAACCTCACCAATTAGTAAAAGGACAAAGGTGATTCCACCAATTTCGACAGCCGCTCGAAGATAATCAACTCCAGTGACATCAGGATTAACAGGGTAAATTTGGTTAAAAATAAAACTCGACAAAATTACGATTGCAACGTTTACAAAGTTGTTTGTAATCAATATCGTTGCCAACAAATCCTTTGGATTATTTAAAAGATTAAGCGTAGTATCTGAACTTGGAGCAGCTGATTCTCTAACTGATTCTTTGTCTTCTGGAGACAAAGAAAAGAAAGCTACTTCAGAACCAGACACTAATGCAGAAGCAATTAAAAGCAGAAGGAGAACAGCTATTGAAATCCAAAAACTTATTCCAAAATCTGCAGAAGGAATTGAAAGGAAAAAAGAACTAAGGGGCTCTATGTCATCCATTAAATTTGCACTTTAAAATGGTAAATCATCATCGTCATCATCAGACAAAACACTGCTATCCATCGGTTTTGGTTTCGATGGTGTATTACCAGTATTAAAATCAGGCTGATTAGAAGGTGTATTGGCACTATTTTCATTCCTAGAAGACAACATCGTCATATTATCTGCTACTACTTCTGTTGAATAACGTGTAGCACCTGACTCATCTTGCCAAGAACGAGTTTTTAGTTTTCCTTCAATGTAAATTTTTTGACCTTTAGTAACATACTTCTCAATAACATCTGCAAGGCCTCTCCAAACTACAATATTGTGCCAATCTGTAATTACTTTGCGTTCATTTGTTGTTCGATCTGTATAACTTTCAGATGTAGCAATTGGAAAACGAGCCAACTTTGTACCGTTCTCTAATACTCTGATTTCAGGATCTTTTCCTAAATTACCAATCAATATTACTTTATTTACACTTCCTGCCATATCACAAAAGTAAAAATATTTCACTTAAACATACAATCATTTATTTTTTAAAAATTTTAATAATCTATAAATGAGTATCATTTTCAACTTTTCATGTTTCGTCCTTAATCCATTTTAAATGAGTTGATCTAAGTAAATATTGAAAATCCAATCAAATTCTCATCGATAAAAACCTCCTTTTGGTATCACTAATGTCCCATTAAAATCTGAAACCACCTTTTTAAATAAGTATATATCAAATAATTAAAGCTGTTTTAAAATTAAACGGATTTCAATTTGCATTTTGCACTCTTAAAGATATTAGCAAATGCATAAGGATAAATACGTTTTCGCTCAATTAGCATCCTTTCTTGATAGGAATAAGTTTAACTACATTGTTCGTAAATATAATGGAGATAAATACGTAAAACATTTCACTTGTTGGAATCAACTGCTTTCTATGATGTTTGGGCAACTGTCAAATCGTGAAAGTCTGAGAGATTTGATTGTCGCACTTGATGCTCATCACTCTAAATCTTATCATTTAGGCTTAGGCAAGAATGTTTCAAAATCATCTCTAGCTAGAGCCAATCAAGACAGAGACTATCGCATCTTTGAAGAGTATGCCTACTATTTAGTAAACGAAGCTAGGAAGAAACGAGTTTCTAAAATATTCAAGATTGAAGGTAATGTATATGCTTTTGATTCAACGACTATTGACTTATGTCTTTCTGTATTTTGGTGGGCGAAATTTCGTAAGAATAAAGGTGGAATTAAGGTGCATACATTATATGATATAGAAACACAAATTCCCGCATTTTTTCATATTACGGAAGCTTCTGTGCACGACTCTACCGTTATGAAAGAGATTCCTTATGAAACAGGTTCTTATTACATATTCGACCGCGCATACAATCACTTTAAAATGTTGTATAAAGTTCACCAAATAGAAGCTTTCTTCGTTGTAAGAGCAAAGAAGAATATTCAGTATCAGATAATCAAATGGAAACGAAGATTGCCCAAAAACGTACTTTCAGATGTGACAATTGAACTGACTGGATTTTATCCTAAACAATACTATCCAGCAGTTCTTAGATTGATTAGATATTGGGATGAAGAACAAGAGCGTGAACTTATGTTTCTAACCAATGCAAAACACATCACTGCACTTAAAGTAGCTGAACTTTATAAGAACAGGTGGCAAGTTGAGCTTTTCTTTAAGTGGTTAAAACAACATCTAAAAATCAAGAAATTTTGGGGAACTACTGAAAACGCAGTTCGGATTCAGATCTATGCTGCCATTAGCACTTATTGCCTAGTTGCAATCGTCCAAAAAGAAATGCAAGTTGACAGAAGTACTTATGAGGTTTTGCAGATATTAAGTATATTACTAACAGATAAAACTCAACTTAGAGAACTCTTTGAAAAAACTAAATTTCAAAATTACAAAGTACAATTTAAGCTCAATGAGCCAAATTTATTCAACTTCGATTGATGTCCAGATTTTAATGGGACACTAGTGTTAAAATAAATACAAGAAGAACTCCCAGAAACACAATTCCTAAGGGTTCATCGCTCATTTATAGTTTCTTTAAGAAACATCGAAACCATTGAAAGAGGTCAAATTTTAATTAACGACCAACGCATCACCGTTTCTGAACAATACAAAGAAAAATTAAACGCGTTCATTAGCAACAACTCACTCAATTCAAATTAATCAGAAAACACCTCGCTGTAATTTTCGAGAAACCGTTCGATGAGTCTAGGCAAAGGATATTGATCCAACCCAACAAGATTGGACTCAATCAAACCTTCTTTTTCAACGGGCTTATTTACTTTCCAAAAAGTCGCATAAATATGTTGGTGTGTTAAAATATGTTTTTCCGCAAAAATTTTTGTTCCTAAATCCAAATCATACTCACTTTTTACAATTGCACTAACTTCCGATTTTAGTTTTTTCTCTTTCAATTCAATCATCGGAAATTGATACATATTCATCCAAATTCCCTTACCCTCTCTTTTTTCCAATTGAACATTCGCAGAAGGAAAAATTAGAAAATGAAAATACCTCTTCGTTACTTTAATCTTCTTCGATTTAACAGGCAAAGTTTTCGGATCCCCTTCTTTTAAAGATAGACAAGTTCCATTTAGGGGACAATTTTCACAATCAGGGTTCTTAGGCTTGCAAACCATTGCGCCTAACTCCATAATCGCCTGATTAGATTCAGCAGGATTTTCGACACTCAATACTTCATCAGCATAAGCCTTAAAAACCTTCATTCCCTGACCTGTGTCAATTGGTGTATCATCATTAAAGTATCTAGATAAAACACGGAAAGCATTTCCATCAACTACAGCATGGGGCAACTGAAAAGCAAATGAAGCTATTGCAGAGGCTGTATAATCACCCACACCCTTAAGACTTTTAATATCTTCAAATCGACTTGGAAAAATGCCATCAAACTCATCTACAACTTGTTGCGCGGCAAAACATAGGTTTCTTGCACGACTGTAATATCCTAACCCTTGCCACAAACGAAGTACTTCTTGTTCATCTGCAGCCGCTAAGTCACTAACTTCAGGATAGTGTTCGACGAATTTATTATAGTAAGCTAACCCCTGGTCCACCCTTGTTTGTTGCATAATAATTTCTGACAACCATATTTTATACGGATCCTCAGTCAACCTCCATGGAAGAATTCTATGGTTTCGTCGATACCATTGGCTTATTAATGGGTAAAAATCAGACATTTAAATAAATTTTTGAAATTATTATTTAAATCACAAAGATAAAAGGAATAAGCTAAGTATCTTTGTGGCTGAAAATCATTAAGTTGTTAAAAGTTAAAAATTTAAATTATGACAAAAGCTGATATAGTAGCTGAGATTGCTGAGGAAATTGGACTAGAAAAAAACGAAGTTCAAAAAACTGTTGAAACCTTCATGAATACAGTTAAGAAATCTCTTACAAAGGGTGAAAACGTTTACTTAAGAGGCTTTGGTAGCTTCATTGTTAAGGAAAGAGCGGAAAAAACTGGACGTAACATTTCAAAAAACACTACAATCATTATTCCTGCGCACAATATTCCATCATTTAAACCTGCAAAGACTTTCGTTGAAGACGTTAAGTCAAATGTTAAGGTAAAATAGTTGAAATATTGTTCACTTATTGGGACTTATAAAAGTTATTTATATCTTTGCACTCCTGTTTTATTAAAGACAGGAGTGTTTTTTTTCGCAAAAAGACACTTAACACACTGAATATTAATACTTAAAACATATAGTTATGCCAAGTGGTAAAAAGAAAAAGAGACACAAGATGTCAACGCACAAAAGAAAGAAGCGTTTAAGAAAAAACCGTCACAAGAAGAAAAAATAGATTTTTCTTTTTTTTAGACAATTCACCAAATAACTTGGCATTTTCATGCTAAGTTATTTGTATTATACAAACTTAAAAACGGCTTCCGTGAATTACGAATTAGTAGTTGACTCCCGAAAAGGGAGTGTTTGGCTTGCACTACTAAAAGATGGAAAGCTTATTGAATTACACGAAGAGGGCGAACAATCCGACTTTGCTGTGGGCGATGTATACCACGGTAAGGTTAGAAAGGTAGTACCCAGTCTTAACGCGTGTTTTGTTGATGTCGGATATGAAAAAGATGCATTTTTGCATTATTTAGATCTAGGACCTCAGTATTTATCACTCAATAAGTTTACCCAACATACGCTGCAAGGTAAACAAAACGTAGCCGACCTATTGTACTTCAAACCAGAAGAAGACATTTCTAAAGATGGAAAAATCACAGATGTGGTTTCTTCCTCACAACACATCATGGTTCAAGTAGCAAAAGAACCAATATCGAGTAAAGGACCTCGATTAAGTGCTGAAGTTACACTAGCAGGTCGGTATTTAGTACTTGTTCCGTTTTCAAACAAGGTCTCAATTTCTCAAAAATTGAAAGACCCTGAAGAGCGTGAACGTCTGCGTGATCTTATGAAAAATATCAAACCAAAGAATTTTGGTGTGATTATTCGTACGGTTGCGAAAAACAAAAAAATCGAGCAAATTGATCAAGACCTAAAAAACCTTCTTGAGAAATGGAATAAACTACATGGAAATTTAGTTAATTCTAAGCCTCCAAGAAGAATTTTAGGAGAAATCAATAAAGCTTCATCATTATTAAGGGATTTATTAAACTCAGATTTCACAAATATTCATGTGAATGACGATGATTTATACGATAAGATGAAAACTTACGTAGCTTCAATTGCTCCTGACAAGGAAAGCATATTAAAGCGCTACAATGGTAAGCTAGATATTTTTGAAAAATTTGGAATAAACAAACAAATTAAAACCCTCTTCGGTAAAAAGGTACCACTACCTAGTGGTGGTTACTTGATAATCGAACACACAGAAGCCATGCACGTGGTGGATGTAAACAGCGGTAACAGAAAAGATGCAAAAGGTCAAGAAAGCAATGCCTTGGCTACAAATCTTGAAGCTGCTGAAGAACTTGCTAGAGTACTCCAATTGAGAGATATGGGAGGTATTGTAGCGGTGGACTTTATTGACATGCATGAAAAGGAAAACAACCGTGCTCTCTTCGACAAAATGAAAGAGTTCATGAAGCCTGACCGTGCAAAACATAACATTCTCCCTCCATCACGTTTTGGAGTAATTGAAATTACGCGACAACGTGTTCGACCAGAAACAGACATTGAAACATCAGAAAAATGTCCGGTTTGTGAAGGTACAGGAGAAATTACAGCAAGTATTTTATTTGCTGATGAAGTGGAAAACAATTTATCTTATTTATTAGAGGATAGAAAAGTAAAGGAAGTATCTTTAGAAGTACACCCTTACATAGAATCTCATTTCAAAAGAGGATTAATTTCTAAACAAATGAAATGGTTCTTGAAATATAAAAAATGGGTTCGTGTTACAGGAGTAACTAACTTCCATTTACTGCAATATGCCTTTAAAGATAAAGAAGGGAAAATAATAAAACTTTAGGCATGAAAGAAGAGGAAAAACTTTCCTTTTTAGAAGCCAAACAAAAAATTGAAGCTTGGTGTGCTTATCGAGATCGCTGTCATCATGAAGTTTATCAAAAACTAAGGGATTACGGGATAGACGATGAGGACACCAACGCTTTACTTTCACACCTTATAGAATATCGTTTTTTAGATGAACAACGCTTTGCTGAAAGTTTTGTATCAGGAAAACATAGAATAAAAAAATGGGGTCGTAATAAAATCATCGCCCATCTTAAGCAAAAGAGAATTCCATCTCGAATCATCCAAACAGCACTTAAGGAAATTGATCCTGAAGAATATAACAAAATCCTTTATCAGTTAGCATTATCTAAATGGAAGTCCAAAAAAGGGAAAAACTTCGAAATCAAAATCAAAGTTCAACGGTATTTAGTGAGTAAAGGTTATGAATTTGAATTAATTTATAATGCATTGGAAGACGTTGAAAACAACTTAAAAGAATAATTCTTAAGATAATTAACACCTGAATAAGGTAGCTCAAAAAATTTTAATATTATATTAGCGAAATATAAGATTTTTAAGTCGTGTCTGATAGTATTATTATTATTCCAACATACAATGAAATTGAAAACATCGAACGAATGATTCGCAAGGTGTTTAGCTACAAAAAAGAATTTCATTTACTTATCGTTGATGATAACTCTCCAGACGGAACAGCTCAAAAAGTCATTGATCTTCAAAAAGAATATCCCACACAACTTCATCTTCTTCAAAGACCCGAAAAAAACGGATTAGGTACAGCTTACAAGGCTGGTTTTGATTGGTGCCTAGACAAAGATTACGAATACCTTTTCGAAATGGATGCCGATTTTTCGCATAATCCAGATGATTTGATTCGATTGTATGAAGCATGTTCAAAAAAGGATATACACATGGCTATAGGATCTCGTTATTGCAAAGGAGGTAAGGTGAAAAATTGGCCAATTATGCGTGTATTGATGTCTTACTTCGCTTCCATTTATGTTCGAATGATTCTTTGGATAGGAATTAAGGATACAACGGCTGGATTTAAATGTTATTCCAAAGAAGCACTACAGAAAGTAAACTATCATAACATTCCTTTTAAAGGATATGCTTTTCAGATTTGCATGAAATATGGCGTTTTACAACACAAATTAGCTTATAAAGAAGTACCAATTACTTTTATTGATAGACAAGAAGGGACATCAAAAATGAGTTCTGGCATATTCAAAGAAGCACTTTTTGGTGTTTGGAAAATGAAAAAAATGAAATTATAATTCTATGAAATATCTTTTAAAACAAGCTACGATTATTAACGAAGGAACATCAACTGTAAGCGATGTTTTAATTCAAAATGATAGAATAGAAAAAATTGCATCTACTATTGAAGATGGAACCGCTAAAGAAATTAACTGTGAAGGAAAATATCTTGTTCCAGGAAGTATTGATGATCAAGTTCATTTTAGAGAGCCAGGATTAACCCATAAAGGGAATATCCATTCAGAAAGTAGAGCTGCTGTCGCAGGAGGAATTACTTCATTCATGGAAATGCCAAACACTGTTCCTAATGCATTAACTCAAGAATTGCTTGCTGATAAATATGAAATAGCGGCCAATTCAAGTATTGCCAATTACAGTTTTTTCATGGGCGCTTCCAATGACAACATTGAAGAAGTACTTAAAACCAATCCTAAGGATGTTTGTGGAGTAAAAGTATTTATGGGATCGAGCACAGGAAACATGCTTGTAGATGAGCCTACAACTTTAAACAAAATATTTGGTGAAGTACCTATGCTCATTGCCACACACTGTGAAGACGAAGGAACGGTTCGTAGGAATATGGAGACGTATAAAGCCAAATTTGGAGAAGATGTTCCCATAAAATACCATCCAGAAATAAGAAGTGAGGAAGCTTGTTATCTATCTTCATCAATGGCGGTTGAGTTAGCTAAAAAACACAATGCTAGACTACACGTTTTACATATTTCTACAGCGAAAGAACTTTCACTATTTGAAAACAAAACTCCTTTGGCTGAAAAAAGAATTACAGCAGAAGCGTGTGTTCATCATTTATGGTTTTCAGAAGAAGATTACGCTGAAAAGCAAACATTAATCAAATGGAATCCGGCGGTAAAAAAGAAAACTGATCGTGAAGCGATTTGGCAAGCTGTTTTAGACAATAGAATTGATGTATTGGCAACAGATCATGCTCCTCATACCATTGAAGAGAAAAACAATACATATTTCAAAGCACCATCTGGAGGTCCATTGGTTCAACATGCTCTTCTTGCTCTTCTTGAGAAATCTAAACAAGGAGTAATCAGTAAAGAAAGAGTAATTGAAAAAACCGCTCATGCTCCAGCAACTTTATTTGGTGTAGAAAATAGAGGATTTATTCGTGAAGGATATTTTGCCGATTTAGTAATCATCGATCCTAACAAAACCACAACAGTCTCAAAAGATAACATTCTTTACAACTGTGGTTGGTCGCCATTCGAAGGAACAACTTTTAATCATCAGATAGAAAAAACTTTTGTCAATGGAAATATGGTTTATGACAACCATAAAGTGATTGATCAAAGTAATGGACGTAGGCTTTCATTCAATAGGTTTGATTAATGAGTAAATTCATTTTATATATTGGTTTGTTAATCTCAACCTTACTTGGTGCTTGCTCATATGAGTTAAAAACTGATGAAAAACCTGTAGACTTGATTCCAAGAGATTCTTTTACAAGAATACTCAACGAAGTTATGATAGTTGAATCATACGTAAAACACCAACAAAACAACGTTGAAGGATATGCTGAAACCCTACCTGAAGCGGTGGACTCCATTTTCAAGAAATACAAGATTGACAGTATACGATATCGAAATTCATTCAATTATTATTCAACGCAACAAGAACAACTTATTGAAATGTATACCGAAATTAAAGACAGTTTAAATCACAATAAAGATGATTAATTGGTCTTGATAAATCTTTGAATCAAAGAGATCTTCAAAGTAATTCAGTTGTTAAATTGGCATTTTTTAGGATTAAAATCGAATGATTTTAGTTAAATTACTCCAAAAAAATATGAAGTACCACACAAGAAAATGGATCAAACCAGAAGACTTAAATCCTAATGGAACTTTATTTGGAGGAAGACTTCTAGAGTGGATTGATGAAGAGGCTGCGCTCTATGCCATCATTCAATTGGAAAACCAAAAAACAGTAACTAAATTCATTAGTGAAATTGACTTTCAAAGCTCTGCAAAGCAAGGAGACATTATTGAGATAGGAATGGAAGTCACAAAATTCGGAACTGCGTCACTTACCCTAAAATGTGAGGTTAGAAATAAAATGACCCGTAAAACGATTATCACAGTAGATAAGATCATCATGGTGAGTCTCGACGAAAATGGAAATGCAAAACCACACGGAAAAACGGAAGTGGAATATGTAAAAGACCGTTTAAAATCTTAAACAAAAAAGGAGGTCACTTTATCGTTGATAAACAATTCAACTTTAGAGACCTCCTTCAATATATTTGATTTCAGACGACTATGCTTCTGAAACTTCTAATTCTTCTTTTTTCAATAAAGAACCTACAGCTGTTAGTGGATAAATTTCGCTATACTTCTTAATCATATCCATTTCAACACGTCTGTTGATGTGTTTACGCTTTAATCCTTGAGGTGTGGTTACTCCACTTGCTGCCATCAATTCAATAAAGCTATAAACTGTTTGAGAGTGATAGTTTGCTACACGTTGGGCTTTATCCTCAACATCCAATCCTTTCATCAAGCTTTTATCTTGGGTAGCAACTCCAACAGGACAAACATTTTTATGACAAAGCAGTGCCTGAATACATCCAGTAGCCAACATCATAGCTCTTGCACAATAAACAGTATCAGCTCCGATTGCAATTAATCTTGCAATATCAAAACTACTAAAGACTTTACCAGAAGCCATAATACTGATTTCTTTTTTCAAATCGTATCCTCTCAATGTGTTAACAGCGTAGGCCAACCCATCACGAAGAGGAATACCAATAGCATTTGAGAATTCAACAGGTGCAGCACCCGTTCCTCCTTCTCCTCCATCAATCGTTATAAAATCTGGGCGAATTCCTGTTTCAATCATTGCCTCACAAATATCAGTGAATTCAGATTGCTTCCCAATACACATTTTGAAACCAATAGGCTTTCCATTTGATAAATCTCGCATTTCCTTGATGAAATACATTAATTCTTTTGCATTTGTAAAAGCAGAATGCGTGTTTGGTGAGTGCACTGTCGTATGTGGCTCAATGTGACGAATTGCAGCAATTTCTTCAGTATTTTTAGATGCTGGTAACAAACCTCCATGACCAGGTTTCGCTCCTTGAGAGATTTTCAACTCGATCATTTTAACGTTTGGATTATTGGCATTCTCCTTAAAGGTTTTAGGATTGAAGTTTCCTTTTTTATCTCGACAGCCAAAATATCCTGTTCCAATTTGCCAAATCAGGTCTCCTCCATTTTCCATATGATAAGGAGAAATTCCACCTTCTCCAGTATTTTGAGCAAATCCACCTAATTTTGCTCCTTTATTCATAGCTAAAACAGCGTTTTTACTCAAAGATCCGAAACTCATTGCAGAAATATTCATCAAACTTGCTGCGTATGGCTGCAAACAATCAGAACCTCCTATCATAATTCTAGGATCATGATCTATCTCCTTACGGTTTTTTGCATAAATTGAATGATCCATCCATTCATAACCTATGTCATAAACGTTCAATTGTGTTCCAAACGGTGCAGTATCATTTACTTTCTTTGCTCTTTGGTAAATTAAAGAACGATCTAAACGATTAATTGGTCTACCATCAGTATCGTTTTCCACAAAATATTGCATTATTTCAGGACGAATTGATTCTAAGATAAATCTCAAATTTCCTATTACAGGAAAGTTTCTTCGGATACTGTGTTTTTTCTGAAAAATATCAAAATAACCAATTATGATTAACGGACCAAACAGCAGCATAAGCCAGAGTACATTATTCCAAAATGGATAAATGGCAGCAACAATTCCTACTATTAAAAACGATAACAAAATAAATATACTTCTTGGCTTCATAACATCTATATTAATGAGTTTAACATTTAAATAAATACTTTAGTTTCAAAAAAATTTAATCGCCAAAGTTAGTTGAATTTCTTATATCCTAGAGTTATTTCACAAAAGAAATCAATGGCGTTTTTCACTTTATAAAATCATAGAATATTCATGATTTAAATCATGTTCGAATTGAAATATTTAGGCTGATCTGACACTTCCTCTAACAACCATTTTGGACGTGAAAAAGTATCATTTTCATTTTGTAATTCAATTTCGGCCAATACAAGACCTGGTTGTGGTGAATCGAATTCATCAACCTCCCAAGTGTAATTGCCTTGTTCAACAAAATACCGTGTTTTTACAATTTTCTGATCACAAAATTCTTCTAACATTTCTAAGGCATCTTCCTTTGGAATAGGATATTCAAATTCTGAGCGTGAAACACCTTTTGTAATTCCTTTGATGGTAATAAAAGCTTCCTCTCCCTTGATACGTACTCGTACAGTTTTTTCAGGAACCTTTGAAATATACCCTTGTATGATTTCCACACCTTTTTGAGGTTTTAAGGCAGACCAAATCTCTTCATCAACCAAAAACTTTCTTTCGATTTCTTTTCCCAATTTAAATTGCTTTTATCAAGTCTATTAATCTATTCGAATAACCCGCTTCGTTGTCATACCATCCAACAAGTTTTACTAGATTTCCGACAACAGAAGTCAATTGACTATCGAAAACACAACTGTGAGAATTCCCTATAATATCTGAGGAAACTAATGGTTCATCAATGTAGGATAGAATTCCTTTCATCTCTTGTTCGCTTGCTCTTTTAAATTCAGCATTTATCTCGTCTAAAGTTGGAACATTTCCAGCTATTGTTAGCGTTAAATCAGTCAAAGACCCATCTGGGACTGGAACACGAATTCCACAACCTCCAATGTGCCCATCTAATTCTGGAAAAATTTTGGTAAGTGCTTTGGCTGCTCCCGTTGTGGTAGGAACAATTGATTCTGCAGCAGCTCTTGCTCTTCTCAAATCCTTGTGTGGAGCATCATGTAAGCGTTGATCTGAAGTATAACTATGAACTGTTGTGATATAAGCACTATCAATTTGACATAGTTTTGAAATCAATTTAACCATTGGTGCAGCAGAGTTCGTAGTACATGAAGCGTTACTGATTAATTTATCATCGGCAGTCAAAACCTCATCGTTTACCCCCAAAACTACAGACTTAATATTTTCTCCTTGGCCTGGTGCACTAATAATTACTTTTTTGGCCCCACCTTTAAAATGCTTGGAAGCATCCTCTTCAGTTCTAAATAATCCTGTTGATTCAAGAACGATATCAATATCAAAATCACTCCATGGAATCTCTGCTGGATCAGAATATTGAGTGAAAATAATTTTATTCCCATTGTCAAAAACGATTGCATCATCAACAACTTTAAAGGACTCATCAATTTGACGGTGCACAGAATCGTACTTTAAGAGATGAGCCAAAGTTTTTATATCTGCCAAATCATTAACTACAGCAACAGAGACATCCGATTGCTTTAAACTCATACGTGTAAAATACCTTCCTATCCTACCAAAACCATTAACACCTATCTTTTTCATGATAATAAAATTTAGTCTAAAACAAATCTAACGATAAAAGCAGCTTTTCAAAAGAAAAAAGAATTTCTTAACAGTTCTAAAACATGCCACTGAAAGTTTACATAAAAATTACTTTAACTTTAGACTTTGTGAAAGTTATCTTGAAAGCAAAAAAAGAAATATCTATCTCTGCATTAAATTCATTAAATTCGTAGAATGAAACAATTGGTTTTACTTATTTCACTCATTCTTATTCCCTTTGTAATGAAAGCACAAGGGAGTTGGACGTGGACTCAATTGGCTGATCTGCCCATTCCAACTTCAAATAATGCACTTGTTGAAGCATCAACACCGAATGGAAAATTTGCTTATAGTTTTGGTGGAATTACCGATTCCTTAACACATCAAGATATACATCAACGTGTATTCAAATACAATGTGAGTCAGGACATTTGGAGTGAAATGGATCCTATTCCAGATACACTGGGAAAAATCGGAAGTGCTGCAAGCTTCGTAAATGGTAAAATCTATTTGATAGGCGGATATCATGTGGAAGCCAATGGAGATGAAACCAGTTCAGAAAAAGTCCATATTTACAACCCTTTGAATGATGAATTTGAACCGAATGGAACAAATTTACCAATTCCCATAGACGATCATGTTCAAGCCGTTTGGAAAGACAGCCTTATATATGTTGTTACAGGATGGAGCAATACTTCAAACTCTCCAGCAGTTCAAATTTATAACCCATATACGAATACTTGGACACTCGGTGAGTCAACTCCAAACACTTCAGAATTTAAAAGCTTTGGTGCTTCAGGTTATATATTAGGTGACACTATTTTTTATTTCGGAGGTGTAAAAGACGCTCCCAATTTTGAAACGACCAACTTCTTAAGGAAAGGCGTTATTGACCCCAATAATCCAACACAAATTGACTGGTCAATTATCAATATTAACAGCGGTCTTCCTATATATAGAAGCGCTTGTTCAGGTCATAACTATTCTGTTTTTTGGATTGGGGGAACGCAAGAAGCCTACAATTATAATGCTATAGAATACTACACGAATGACACTGTTTACTCGAATTCACGAATATTTGAGATTAATTTTCAAACCCAACAACAATCCAATTTATTTAATGAACAAAATAGAGTTATGGATCTTAGGGGTATTGCGAAAATTGGTGGAGGTAATTGGATCATTGCTGGCGGAATTGACAGTTTGAAAGCGTCTAATGAAACTTATTTACTACACAATCCCGATCTCTCTAATATTGATCAAGCGATAACACCACCATATTTTGAAGTGTATTCTGAAGATAGTAACTTCAAGGTAATTACAGAAAACGTTGGTGAAGTTACAGTTTATGACATCCAAGGAAGAACACTTTTTAGTTCGAAAAAACAACTAGCGGATTTAATTATAGAAAAATCAACTTTGCAAGGTGGTATGCTATTGTTTACTTTCGATGACAAAATAAATTTGCCGATTCTAATCAAAAAAATCAATCAATAAGCAGCGTTTCAACAGATGGATTACTTAGTCAATACTCCTATCGAATATTTAAAAGGTGTAGGTACCGAAAGAGGTAGTTTGCTCCGTTCTGAAGCTAAAATCGATAAGTTATGGGATTTATTAAACTATTTTCCTTTTCGTTATGTGAATAGATCAAACTATGTAAACATTAGAGAGCTCCCAAATTACGAAGGACAATCCGTTCAATTGAAAGGAACAATAATGGGAGTTCGTGAAATGGGAACAGGACGAGGCAAAAGATTACAAGCTAGTTTCCGTGACCAGTCTGGAGTCATAGATTTAGTATGGTTTAAAGGTGCCAAGTGGATTAAAAACAAGCTAACTCCTGGCGTACTTTTCAGAGTTTATGGTAAGCCAACTCGTTTTGGTAGTAAATGGAATATTGCCCATCCTGAAATCACCCCTTTTGAACAAGTTGCCCAAGAAAAAGGATTACAAGCAGTTTACAACAGTACTGAAAAACTAACTAAAAAGGGACTACATTCGAAGGGAATTGAACGTTTAACTTATCAACTTGCCTCAACAACAAAAGGACAAATCAATGAGATTTTACCCAAAGAGATTCTAGAACAATATAATTTAATTTCAAGAGAGGAAGCTTATTATCACATTCATGTTCCACGCAAGGCTGAGGATGTTCAAAAAGCGCAGTTCAGAATAAAATTTGAGGAATTATTCTTCTTACAGTTGGAATTATTGCTCCGTAAAAATGCCAACACCGAAAAAACGAAAGGATTTAAGTTTGAACAAACAGGTCCTTATTTTGATGAGTTTTATCAAAATCACATACCATTTGAACTTACCAATGCTCAGAAGCGAGTAGTAAAGGAAATCAGAAAAGATTTAAGAAAAGGAATTCACATGAATAGACTTTTGCAAGGTGATGTTGGAAGTGGAAAAACACTTGTTGCCTTATTGAGCATGTTATTTGGTATTGGAAATGGTTTTCAATCGGCACTAATGGCTCCAACAGAAATATTGGCTCAACAACACTATAAAACCATTGCAGAACTATTAGAACCATTAGCAATTAATGTTGCATTACTTACAGGCTCAACTAAGAAATCTGAGCGAAAAGTACTCTTTGAAGCCCTAGAAAAAGGTGAAATACATATTTTAATTGGTACACACGCTTTGTTAGAACCCACTGTAAACTTTCATAATTTAGGATTGGTTGTCATCGATGAACAACATCGTTTTGGAGTTGCTCAAAGGGCTAGATTATGGAAGAAGAATACAAAGCCTCCCCATATTTTGGTCATGACAGCGACACCTATTCCAAGAACATTAGCAATGACTTTTTATGGTGATTTGGATGTTTCTGTGATTGATGAACTTCCTCCTGGTAGAAAACCAATAACTACCATGCATTTTTTCGAGAAGAGTCGTTTAAAGGTATTTGAATTGATCAAAAAAGAAATTGCATTAGGAAGACAAATTTATATTGTCTATCCACTAATTCAGGAGTCAGAGACTTTGGATTACAATAACCTAATGGAAGGATACGAGTCTATATCGCGGTCATTTCCTCGACCGGATTACCAAATTAGTATTGTTCATGGCCAAATGAAACCTGAAGACAAAGCATTTGAAATGGATCAGTTTGCGAAAGGAAACACGAACATCATGGTGGCAACGACTGTAATTGAAGTAGGAGTAAATGTTCCAAATGCATCTGTAATGATTATTGAAAGTACAGAAAGATTTGGATTGTCGCAACTTCATCAATTAAGGGGAAGAGTTGGTCGTGGTGCCGAAAAGTCATACTGTATATTGATGACAGGGGAAAAACTATCTCAAGAAGGAAAGAAGAGAGTTCAGACAATGGTATCAACTAATGATGGCTTCAAAATAGCAGAAGTAGATTTAGAAATACGAGGCCCTGGAGATATTATGGGAACCCAACAAAGTGGAATTTTAAATTTAAACTTGGCTAATTTAGCCACGGATGGTCAGGTATTGAGTTTGGCACGTGATGCCGCAAAAACAATTTTGAACGAAGACCCAAAAATAAAACTAGAAAAGCATCGTCTTTTGCGTCAAGAAGTAAAAAGACAATTAAAATCAAAACCAAATTGGAGTAAAATTTCTTAATTTAGAATTATGAAGAAGATAAACATTATTACACTTTTCTTATTGCTCTTTACAGCACCTGCTTTTGCTCAAATAAGCGGTGATGTTGTAAATGACAACAGAAAACTCACGAAGGAACTCTCATACAAAATAACAGGACATGTAGAAGGACTGATCACCATAGACATTTCAGTAGACGCCCTCGGAAATATAACTTCCAAAAAGGTTGATGAGAATAATACAACCGTTAGAAGTACACCTGCAAAACTCAAAGCAGTAAACCACGTCTCAAAATTTAAGTTTGAACCCGGAACATGGTTTCCTAAATATCATCAAGCTACAATTGTTATTCATATGGTAAAAGAATAAAAAGAAAAAGGGACTCACAATTGTAAGTCCCTTTCCATTTTATTTTCCTTTTGATTACGAAATATTATAAATCTTATTCACTTTATCTTTGTGAATTTCCAATATTTTCTTTCGTTTAAACTTCAATGTTGGAGTGATTTCACCATTCTCCACTGAGAATTCTTCCTCTAACAGTTCTACTTTCTTAATCTTCTCAAAGTTTCCAAACAACTTATTGTACTCTTCTATTTCTTGGTGAATTCGATCAATAATTGCAGGATGTTCTACCAATTCTTTATTGGTTTTTCCAACGGAAATACCTTTTCTATCCGCCCATTCCCTCAAGAAGTCATAAGATGGAATTACTAAAGCTGCAGGGTGTTTTTGCCCTTCTCCAATAACCATAATTTGCTGGATGAATCGAGATTCTTTGAATTTATTCTCCATCATTTGAGGAATAATATATTTTCCTCCTGAAGTTTTAAAAATCTCTTTTTTACGGTCGGTAATTTTCAAGAATTTTCCATCAATCATTTCTCCTATATCACCAGTATGGAACCAACCATCATCAGTTAATACTTCTGCTGTTTTTTCAGGCTGATTATAATATCCCATCATTACATTAGGTCCACGGACAATAATTTCACCATCCTCTGCAAACTTCACTTCAACATTATCAAGGACCGGTCCAACTGTACCAAATTCAATTCCTTTTTTCAAACAATTCACTGATATTACTGGAGATGTTTCTGTTAAACCATAACCTTCTAAAATCGGTATTTCAGCTGCTAAGAATATTCTTGACAAACGAGGTTGTAATGCCGCTGCTCCTGACGCAATGGCTAAAACCTCTCCTCCAAGTGCTTCTTTCCATTTAGAGAAGATCAGCTTACGGGCAATCTTCAATTTAAATTTATACCAAGCTGATTTCCCTTCTTGTTCAAACTCTTCTCCTATAGAAACTGCCCAGAAGAAAAGTGCTTTTTTAATTCCAGATAGTTCATCTCCTTTGGAAATAATTTTCTCATAAACCTTTTCAATTAAACGAGGAACAGCCGTAAATACATGCGGACGAACTTCTTTAATGTTCTCTCCTATCGTATCTAAACTTTCTGCAAAATGAATTGAAAATCCTGCTCGCATGTAGAGGTAGTGAAGCATTCTTTCGTATACGTGACATACAGGTAAGAAGCTCAACGATCTACTATTAGAATCACCAGGAATAGAAGGATAACTTCCATATACATTCGAAAGAATGTTATTGTGAGACAACATTACACCTTTAGGATTTCCAGTTGTTCCAGAAGTATAAATCATCGTAGCTAAATCACCATTTTTAATCACCGACTTTCTTTTTTCAACCTCTGCGATATCCACCTTTTCAGCTTCATCACTTATTTCTGTCCAGTGATTTGCACCTTTAACCTCATCAAAGCAGTAAATTCTTTTCAAATTTGGAAGCTCATCTTTTATGCTAGTAATTTTTGAATATAATTCCTCATCACCAGTAACACACATTTTGATGTCAGCATCTCCAAAAATATATTTATAATCTTTGGTTGAAATATTTGGATAAATAGGTACACCTATCGCACCTACTTGTTGGATTCCAATATCCATAATATTCCACTCCACACGATTTGATGATACCAAAGCAATTTTTTCACCAGCTTCAACACCAAGGGCAATCAATCCTCTTGAAATTAAATTGGCTTTGTCTAAAAATTCTTGCGTACTAACCGCATCCCACTTTCCATTCCTTTTGGTCGAGAACATTGTGTCTTGGGGGAAATGTTGAAGCTGGTAATAAGGTATATCAAATAGTCTTTGTTGTTTTTCCATAATTTATGATTTTATAAATAGAAATAAAAGATGAAGTTGGTGACTTTCCTTTGATATTGTTCGTTTTCGCTAAAGGCTAGTTATTATTATCGAACAAAATATCTCCAACAATCTGTCTAATTCTTGTTTAAATCTACTAAAAATTAAGATAATTTATACGTTTATGGAAATTAAATTCATGGCTGAAGTCCAACTTTATATTTAAACAGAAAGAAATACAAGGGTTTAACAAAAATTACTTAATTTAGAAAATAATTGAATAGGGGTGTAACTTTTACCCTTGTTAAATTGTTTTACTGTTAAATGCACACTTTTTGAATCGTAAAGAATATAATATCGCTGTTGAAAAGCATGCTTCGAATTTATTCGGATATGTTTTTAGCTTCCTTAGAAATAGTGAGGATTCGCAGGATATTGTTCAAGATGTTTTTGAAAAATTGTGGAAAAACAAGAAGAAAGTGGAATTTGAGAAATGTAAAGCCTGGATGTTTAGAACAGGTCACAATACATTAATCAACTTCACAAAGAGGAAACAACGTACTGTTTATAATACAGACAAGATTCCAGAGGAAACAAAAACCGACAATAGTTTTGAAAATCAAGAAATTATTGATTTGGCACTTTCTCTTCTTCCACCACTTCAAAGAAGCATTATTCTTTTAAGAGATTTGGAAGGTTATAGTTATGACGAGATTGGAGAAATTTTAGAGATTTCAGATAGCCAAGTTAAAGTCTACCTCTATAGAGCGCGAAAAAAAATTAAAAAACAGTTAGGCGATTTAACATTAATTCAATGAGTAATCCAAATTTTGAAAATATAGACCGTTGGTTTTTTGAGTATACAGAGGGCAACCTTACTGCATCTCAAGAAAATCAACTTATGAGTTTTCTGGAGCTTCATCCGGAGTTGATGTCTGAATTAAACATTTGGGAATCATCTAAGGTTAAAGCACCTGTGAATACTTCTGTAAATACAGCTCCTCTTATAAAAAAGGCCCCTGTATTGTTACGACCAATCCCACTCGCATTTGTTTCGTTTTTAGCATTAATTTCTATCTGGCTAGGTTATTCAGTAATTCCAGTTTCACCATTATATGTACAGACTAATATTGATGCAAAAATAATTGAAACAGATGAAGAGACGGAGTTTTTATTTGCGCAACGAAATCAATCACAAGATCAGGATGATGAAAATGACAGTCAGCACCACACCACATCGGAAAACATCAATAACAATTTCAAAAAGACAAATTTAAGTTCATCTATTGTTGAATCCACGACATTTAATTCGGCTATAAATAAAAGTTCTTCTAAAAGTGAGCTAAAGAAGAATTTAACTGATAAAAAGCAATCAGACAAACCTAATTTCGATGAGTTTTACAAGACAATATCTAAAGATTTAATCATTGATGAATTCGCGTACAACGAGGAATTAAATGCTGAAGTTCGTACCAATGATTTAGAAAAAATCACCAATTACTTAACCAAAAGGATAGACAAAGGACAAGGTTCAACTTCAATTGAAAAAATAGCACAGAATACAACAAGAAAAAGTGGTCAAAATAGTTCTTTAGCAAAACAATCGAGTTTAAAAAAGTCTATCAACAAGACTTTACGTAAGATCAAAAGAATGGCAGATTACCCATTGGCCTTACAAAACACAAAAACACCTTATTTCCATGCACCGATGATGACTGGTTATAAAGCTAATTTTGCAATGGTTGGAAATGCTCCTGGAAATAGAATTCAAGCAACTTCACGCTCACAATGGACAGATAGCGAAAACAGTCAATTGCTAAACACTTTATCTTGGGACGGATATATCTACGCCATTCGAGGAGGCCTAGGTGTTGAAGTAAATTACAACAATTACAAAAACAATGAATTGAATAATTATTCAGCAGCAATTACCTACTCTCCTAAGTTTTCAATTAATAAGAAAGTGTCATTTGAACCTGCGATTAATTTCAAAATGGGAGTTATCAATTTAAATCAAGAGTCTGAAATTATTGGTAATTCGATTGAGGTAAATAGAAATAATGTTGTGCCTTTATTTGATGAACAAGAAGTAGCGAATGGATCTCAATTATGGTATAGAGACCTTGGACTTGGTTTTATGATCAACACCAAAAGTTTTTATGCAGGATTTAATGCAGATAACATAGGACGTCATAACAACAATTATTTTTCGAGTGATATCCATAAAGAATATAAGTCTGACATCTACTATACAGCAATAATAGGAACGGAATATGCTGCACGAACTAAAGAATTAAAATTAAGCGGATATGGATTGTACCAAAAGTACGGCAATTTAGAAGAATTTTGGCTAGGTACAAACATACGTTACGAATGGTTACACTTGGGTGTTGCCGCAAATGATGAATTAGATTGGGCTGGAACGCTAGGTACAACATTCAATAGATTAAACATTAACTACAATGTTGATTATACACAGAGTAGACTTCTTAACAAACAAATATTATCACACCAATTATCGGTTCGTGTACTGCTAAAGCCTAGTAGATATGCAGCCAAATTTTTAAAACTTTAAGATCCACAGAAATTATGAAAAAATTACTCATCATATTTATGTTTTTCTTCATTGGAGAAAGCTATGCACAAGACCCACAATTTTCGCAATTTTATGCGAATCCAATCTATTTAAACCCTGCATTTGCGGGTAGTCATGGTTGTCCACGATTTGCTGTAAACTACAGAAATCAATGGCCAGCCCTTTCGGGATCTTATGTTACATATTCAGCTTCTTATGATCAATACATCAAAGGAATGAATGGCGGAATTGGTGTTATAATGACGCATGACCAGCAAGGAAAAGGAACAATTAACCACACCACTTTAAGTTTGATTTACAACTATCACTTAAAGGTAAACCGTAAATTCACAATGATGTTTGCCGGGAAAGCAACTTGGAATCAAAAATCATTGGATTGGGATCGTTTAACTTTTGGTGATATGATTGACCCACGTAGAGGTTTTATATATGCTACTGGAGATGTGCCAAGAGGTGGTTCGAGAGGATTTTTTGATGTGTCAGCAGGAATGGTTGGATTTACTGAGCAGTTTTTCTTTGGAGTATCTGCACATCACTTAAACATGCCTGATGAATCAATGATAATTGGTCAAAGTAGAATGCCTATCCGTTTTACTGGACATGCAGGAGCTAAAATCCCTCTTGGTTCAAGTTCAAAATACAACAACAATGTATCTATTATGCCTAATATGATTTTCCAATATCAACAA
Source organism: Brumimicrobium aurantiacum (assembly GCF_003402975.1). Lineage (GTDB taxonomy): Bacteria > Bacteroidota > Bacteroidia > Flavobacteriales_D > Crocinitomicaceae > Brumimicrobium > Brumimicrobium aurantiacum. The sequence goes on from NZ_QURB01000001.1 coordinate 43,017, forward strand.
GGATTTATGGAAACATTATTGGGAACATATGTACAATATGGTGCATTAACAGCTGGTGCATGGTTCCGTTCTAGAGATGCATTTATTTTATCAGCTGGAGTAAATACAGGAAAATTTAAGGTAGGATACAGTTATGATGTTACGGTATCTGCATTGAACAACGGTGTGTCTGGAGGTTCACATGAAATATCATTAGGATTAGACTTATCTTGTAAGGTTAAAAAACCAAGCTTTAGAACAATTTCTTGTCCTTCTTTTTAGAGTAGTAGTTTATTTTAAGGTTTAACACTACTTTATTTGTTTAAATGTAAAGGGGTTTCATCGATATGAAACCCCTTTACTATTTTATTCTATAGAAATTCTATGTATATTTGAGATTCACCACAATTTATAATCAAAGTAATTTTTAAATGGATATCTCCAAAAAGAAGCCACCTTTCCCCATCAATCAAGGACTGCGAAAGTACTTACGAAAGTATGGACGTGAAGATAGTTTGTCGTTAACATATGAAGATATGTTACGTTGGAACGACAGTAGTCCTGTTTATGATGCAAATGGGGAGAACACCTATTGGGAAAGTGTGATTTATGACATGGGAACCCAAGAGGAAATACTCAATGGTTTAAAAGAGATTTATGCTGAACTAAAAACTGATGGTGACACCGAAATTATTAGTCACTTAACTGTAGGCGCGATTGATTATTGTTTATTCGGAAATTCAAATCCTTTCAGAATTAAGATTGTAAACCGACTCAATGACCATCACGATTATTTCTATGTCAAAAAAGCTGATGCCTCAAGAGTTTATGGTTTGGAATTAGAACACATTCTTTCTCCAAACAGAATGGATTATATGGTAGATGGAAATACCTTGGTTGAAGCTCATATCGCGGGAATACCGGGAGATCAATTTATGGGTAGCTATATGGACTCTCCAAACTTTTACCCAACCGGAATGGCCAAAGAATTTGTAAAATTCAACGAACGTTGTTTTGTAATGTTACTTGGTGATATGCGTTCTTACAATTATGTAGTTGCTGTAACACCCGATTTTGATAAAGAACAATACCGTGTCCGACCAATTGACTTTGATCAGACGGCATACGAAGGAAGAAAAAATCATTACAAGCCACAATACTATAAAGAGAATAATAAAATTATTGATTTCTGTATAGAACTCCTTACTCCTGAAACAGTAGAACAATATAAATATGAGGAGCGAACCTTAATGAAACGACGTTACAAACTTGCATTGGCACGCTTAAATCGATTATTAGACTCGATGCTATATCAAGAATTGTCGACGCCAGAAAAAATTGCTTCTCTGGCACAAGATTTAAATGCGTATCACGATACCAAACGTTTTTCAAAATACAAACACATGGGGAGAATACTGAAATCTCATTTGTCATTAATGCTCGGTAAACCTAAACCTAAAAAATTTCCAGGGAAAGCAAACTATAAAGGGAAATCATAATAAAATCCTTTTCAAGACTCAGTCTTTCACAATGTTTGCGATTAACTTTTTTTAATATCAATGATTTGATTTATCTAGCTTTAAGGCTTAATTTATCAAAAAAAACAACAGATATTATGAGCAATTGGAAAACATACGCATTATCATTAGCAACACTTGGATTACTTACTTCAAGTTGTGGAAATGATGTTGTAAAGGTAGACGAAAACGGAGGTAATAAAACAGACACAACTTCAATGATAACTGACAATGACAGTAAGTCAAGTAGTTCAAATGAAGAAAAATACAGAATGATTGAAACGTCATTAAATTCAAAAAGTGAGAGTCAAGCAACAGGTAAAATAACATTCAGAGAAGACGGTGATCAAGTTGTAATGAAAGCGAATTTTTCTGGAATGAACCCTGGAAAACACGCAATACATCTACACCAAACAGCGAATTGTTCATCAGCAGATGGAAAATCCGCAGGAGGACATTGGAATCCAACTGATGAACAACATGGTAAATGGGGTGACAAAGAAGGATATCACAAAGGAGATATAGGAAACTTTGACGTAGATGAAGATGGAACAGCCACAGTAAATTTCGAAACTGATGAATGGTGTATAGGTTGTGATGATACAACCAAAAACATTGTTGGTAGAGCGGTAATTGTACACCAAGGTGGTGATGATTTTGAAACGCAGCCTACTGGAGACGCAGGAACGAGAGTTGGTTGCGCTGAAATATCAGGATATACTGAGAAATAAAATTAGACGATAAAAAAGCTCCCTAGAATAATCTTGATTGATTTAGGGAGCTTTTTTTATTTCTTATCAACTATAAGTAATTAAAAAACAAAAGTTGTTTTAAACACGAAATTAATTCCCTGACGCTGAATTTTCAGAACATCAAGATGCTCATAATATGGAGTATCAAAAATATTTTGAATATCAAACTGAGCATGAATAGCTTTGTCTTTTTTCAATTTGAAATGCTTGTGAACAGAAAAGTTCATAATATTAAATGCCGGAGTAGTTCCTTCACCATAGCGCTCTGTACTTACATTATTTTGAGCCATTGCACCAATATGCTCTACTTTTACAGACCACATTTTGTAATTATACTGAATAGAATTGATCGACTTAAAAGGTGGAATGTACGGTAAATATCCTCCTTGATCATCTGTTCCAAAAGAATAACTATTCACTGAATTCACAGTGATATTATCTACTGGTTTCCAATTTAAAGTTAATTCTCCTCCAGTCAACAAAGCATTATCGATGTTAGTATATTGTTTTACACCATCTGCACCAATCGTCATGTTAGAATATGAAGGTAGTACCATTCCGATGATATAATTCGAAAAATAATTGGCAAACCCTTTCAAAGTAACAGCTACTTTTGAGTACTTCAATTCTATACCTATATTCGTATTGATAGAAGTTTCATTCATAATATCTGGATTTCCAATATAATCATGATTATCAACTCTATTGAACAGGTAGAATCCATAAGTTTCTTGGAGCGAAGGCGGTCTTTGTGCATAATTCACCCCTCCAAAAACAGCTACTTTTCTTGTAAAGGAATAATCTGCTTGAGCAAAAACATTCCCTGAGTACCTCACTTGTGCTGCATCACCATTGTAAAAACTCGTCAATGTTTGTTCTCCGATTTCAGTGGTGATATCTGAAGCGTTTACTTCTGCCCTAGCACCGTAAGTCAATTTCAACTTTGAGTTCACAAACCATGTGTCAGAAACATTAATTCCTGCAGTTCTTCTCACACCATCTGGTATAGTTAGCATAAACATTTCAGAACCAAAGTCAGGATACATTGTCATTTCAGCATGTAAATCATTTTGATATGCATTTAATTTAACATTCAAAATATGCTTTGGACTCAACAAAAATTTCGCCTTACTGAATCCACCAAAAGTTCTTGAAGTACCTGGCATATCCATGTGCATAGGAACTAATTCTTCTGGACGTTTTGTGTCATCCATAGTATGGTTAACATAGTTAAAAAACAATTTAGTCTCTAAACTTCTAAACTTATTCAGTTTATTCTCATATTTATGGGTAAAGGCTGAAATATAAGCTTTCGCAAATCCAACATCCATTGTTAGAGCAGGATAACCGATATCATAACCTTCATCCTGAATATAGTCGAGATAAATCTTATTGTTTTTATTTAAAGCCACAGCAAGATTTGCTCCAGCATTCCATTTTTCAAACTGAGAGAAGCGAATTTCTTTTCTATTGGCAGCGTAATAGTTATCTGCTTTACGGTATATTCCATTCACCAATAACGCCCACTTTTTGGCACTGTATTGCACTGTACCTAAAGTTTGAATGTTATTGGCGTTGGTTTGATATCCAGCACCCACTTTTCCACTTATCTTTTTTGAGGCTCCTATTTTGGCTTTCATTAATGAAAAGTCAATTTCTCCTCCGATTGAACTTCCAGATTGATCTCCGTTTGGAGTGGTGTTCAATTTAATTTTCTCAAGATTTGTTGGCTCTACATACGAACTTATTGGATCCATCCTGTCAGTACACGCCCCAAACATTTGCATTCCATCTATGGTAACATTTATTTGACCTGCATTTAGTCCTCTTATGGTAGGTTCCAAAGCATAATTCCCCCTTTTTATCATTGTGATTCCAGGAGTTGTTGACAATAAATGATCTATTGAATTTTGAAGATTTGATGATGAATCTATATCTCCAACTTTAAATTCACCTTGTATTTGAACTTCTTTAAAGTTTTGAGTTGAACGTAAAGTATCATCTTGAGAAAAACCATAACTACTCAAGGCACATAAAGCACCAATAAATACTATTTTTTTCATGTGTTTTTCTTTAAAACAGACTTTACTCACTGCAATGCACTAAGTAAAGTCTGTAGTATTTTAGAATAGTTGGTTTAGAACAAGATGTCGATGTTCGCAGAAACGATAGTATCATTTGATTCAACCAAGTCAAGGTTTAATCTCCAGTCACCCGTCATTGTAAAGTTTACTTCTCCTTGGTAATAACCATTACCTTGATTTGATGGAGAAATATTATTTGGTGAACCATGTCCCATTGAAGTCATTTGTGGACCCATTTCCATTGTAAAGTTATCCATTGGAACATAAGACATCATAGATTCATTCTTGTGTACCATGAACGAAACATCGTTCATTCCAACAGCCCAATCATTAGGTTTAACTAAAGAAACAATATAGCTTTCACCATCTGTTCCTGTGTAAGAACCTACATATTTTGTATTAGCAGGACTATCATTTACTTCTATGTCAAAAGTTACACTTTCTCCATTTGCCATTACATCCAGTGTCCAACTATTCATTCCTGATGGCATTGTAAAAATGACCATTCCTTCATAGTATTTAGAAGTTGAGTTATAATTAGGTTGTTCCAAAGGACTACTGTGTTGCATCATTCCCATGTCCATCATTGGCATCAATTCAACAGTTGCATTTGAAACGGCATCACCATTTAAATCTTTTACTTTAACATAGATTGGCGTATAACCAACTTCAATCATTTCAGAATCAGCATACAATTCGATTATCAAATCATTTGCAGCGTTTTCACTATCAATTAATTTATATTGTTCGGCTGGAGTAGAACCTCCATTTGAAGAATCTTCTGATGTATTTTTTTCTTCATCTTTTTTACAGGATACAAATAGGAACGAACTCATTAACGAGAATAAAAATATTTTTTTCATTTTAAACTTTTAAAATAATGTAAAGTATAACCAAACGCACTATAAATTTAATTTGCGTCGATTACGATTTTTAATAATATTAATTGACCATTTAGAGCAGTACAAAACTACTTTAAACAGAATGGTTAAACATTAAATAAAAAGTTGTGGGGGATGAAAAATGTTAGACTGAACACCTTCGGTAAGCTTATTTTTGTAATAGAAAGAATTATCAAGTTCAACAGCAAAACCTTTTTCATGTTTTACTTCGAATTTTAGTTCTTTCACAAAAAGAATGATTTCAGGAGTAGTTTGAATTTCTTTATTCTGTTTTTTCTCCTCGTTTTCGGCCAATTGATCTGCAAGGTGACATTTACCATTACATTTCATTTTTGGTTTATCTTTATTTTCACAATAAAGCTCCGTAAAACGTTCAATATCCATAACATACTCAACAAAAATACCGAGTTGATTAAATGAATAACTCAATATAATTGTCAAAAGCGATATGGATATCAATCTTTGCATTGAAACGCAAAGATAAGACAAAAGTCAGAATTCACTTAAAAAATCAACGTATTAACTTAAAACAGTTAATACAGTTCTTCCTTTCATCTTACCTTGTAACATTAACTCAAGTTTACGATCAATCTCATTAAATTTAATTTCATTACAGCGTTCCTCTAGTTCGTATGGTTTTCATTCATCTGATAGCTTTCTCCAAACCTCTTTCCTGTATTTCATTGGATAGTTTTGAGAATCAATTCCTATTAAATTAATACCTCTTAAGATAAAAGGGAACACGGTTAACTCTAATTTTGGTGAAGCAACGTTTCCACAACTTGTTACCACTCCCAAAGAATTTGTTGATTTAATGATATTTTCTAAAATAACTCCTCCTACCGTATCAATTGCTCCAGCAAACAATGGTTTCAATAATGGCTTTTTAGCAAAGTCTTCTACCTCCTTTCTTGACATAATCTCTTTTGCACCCAAAGCATAAAGGTAATCTTGTTCAGTTTCCTTTCCACTTATTGCAATTACAGAATAACCTAAACAACTTAAAAGTGCGACACTTAATGCGCCAACACCACCTGTCGCACCAGAAACAACAATTTTACCGGCGTCAGGCTGTATGAACTCACTCAATCTCAACACTGACATACCAGCAGTTAATCCTGCTGTACCTATAATCATGGCTTCTTTCATAGACATTTTAGTAGGAAGTTTTACAACCAAATCACCAGGAACATAAACATATTCAGCGAAGCCACCATCCGTATTCATTCCTAAGTCATAACTTGTAACGATGACTTCTTCTCCAACATTAAATTCATCATTATTAGATTCCTCGATTACACCTACAGCATCGATTCCTGGGGTATGAGGAAAATTTCTTGTCACCCCTTTATTTCCTGAAGCGGATAATGCATCTTTATAGTTTAAAGAACTGAAATGTATTTTAATAAGCACCTCATTATTTTCTAAGGCTCTAAATTTCAATTCTTTTACTTCTCCTACAAATTGATCGTTTATGTTTTCAACGCGATATGCTCTAAAAGTCTTGTTGTTACCTTTCATGTGAATTTGTTTTAAATGTTTACTTTCATACAAACACATAAATAAAAACACTGCTAATCAATACCTTACAAAAAGTTCTAAAATGAACATTTTGTGCTGTTTTTAGTATTTACACCGTTTAAACTGAAGAAAAAAAATGAAAAAAAGTTACTGTCCGATCGATACATTTATCAATGTGGTGAAAGGAAAAAGGAAAGCAACAATTATTTTGCATCTTTTTCAAGGTGATAAAAGGTATAGTGAATTAGCAAAATTATTAACAGATATCAGTGAACGTATGCTTTCGAAACAACTGAAAGAATTAGAAGCTGATGGATTAATTACAAGAACAGTATTCCCTGAGGTACCTCCTAGAGTAGAATATAGTTTATCAGATCTTGGGACAGAAATACATCCAGTTTTAAAATCGATGTTTAAAGGAGGTATTTTATTTGAAAAGTCAATCGACGAAGTTGATGGTTAACCTTTTGTACTCAAAGGTCACCATCAATTCATTTGTTTAAATAAAACTACTGTCGAACCTTTCAAAGTGACACGTATAACCATTTGGATGCTTTTGCAAGTAATCTTGGTGCTCTGGTTCAGCAGCCCAAAATGGTGAAAATGGCTCTAAAGTGGTCGCTACTTCACCTTCCCATTTATTTGAATCATTCACAATCTTGATTACCTTTTTGGCTATTTCTAGTTCTTCCTCGTTTTGATAAAAAATAGCTGAGCGATAACTAGATCCAATATCATTTCCTTGTCTGTCAACAGTTGTAGGATTATGTATTCTAAAGAAGTAATCCAATATTTCTTCAAATGAAGTTTGTGTTGCATCATAAGAAATTTCAATACCTTCAGCGTGTCCAGGATGATTTCTATAAGTAGGATTCTGATTCTCCCCTCCTATATAACCAACTTCTGTGTCAACAATACCTGGACGAACACGAAATAATTCTTCCATTCCCCAAAAACAACCTCCTGCTATATATGCTTTCTTTATATTCTCCATTTGATCACAATCTTTTTACGATTTTACAAAAAATTCTTGAAAATACTTAACACAAAGCAGCTTAGAATTGTTTAAAAATTGAAACAGTCCCCATTGCTGAGATTCAAAGAAACACTATAAAAATAAATAAGACAATATCATTTTTGCAAACGTTCCTTTCTCAACATCCGACTCCTCACCATAGTGTTCCCTAATACCCCGACAATAATCAAGAGCATTCCTGCAATGGCATAAAGAGAAATGACTTCATCAAATAAGAAAAGTCCCAAGACAAAAGCATAGATGGAACCTAGATATTTGAAAGGAGTTACTGTTGCGGTATTGGCCAAGTGTAAAGATTTAGCCGCAAAGATTTGTGCAATATGCGTAAATACACCAATCACCAAAATGATTCCCCATTCTTTTCCTTGTGGAACAACATAATCAAAAGCGGTGAGAATAGCCATTACTGGAATTGCGATGATCGGAAAATAAAACACTACAGTTATCGGAGCATCAGTTGTACGGCATTTTGCAATTGCATTATACGCCATTCCAGCAAAAGCTGCAGAAAATACACCAACCACAATCCACCAAGGATCAATTTGAGAAATCTGAGCTTCTTCACTTAAAGATTTAGAAAAACTAATGCATACAATTCCTAAAAATGCCAAGAGAAAAAAGAGTCCTTGTATTGGTTTTACTTTCTCTTTCAATATAAATATAGCCAACAAAACGGTAAAAATAGGACTTAAATACTGTATTGTAGCTGCAATTGCAATGGGTAAATTATTTAAGGTGTAAAAATACAAGGTTAGCGCAATGGTTCCTGAAATTCCTCTAATCACCAGCCACTTCTTGTTATTACCCAAAAGCGGAAGACCTTTTTGTTTAATTACCGCTAAACAAATCGAAAATGTTATGATGGATCTAAATAGGATTATCTCAGGGATTGGGTATTTTTGTAAACCGGATATGATTTCTTGATCTGGACCTTGTCCAAGAATTTTCACGAGGACATTTACTATAATGTAACAAAGTCCAGACAAAATCATATAAAGTATTCCCTTATTCATGGGCGCAAAGATATAATTAGAGTTAACAGAGAAATGGCAAAAGAGAATTATTCAACCGAATTTTATAACCAACAAATAGCAAAGCTAAGTGTAGAAGAGAAAAAATATACCCAACGTGCTAGAATATGGGTTGTAGTTAGGCTACTTTCGTTTTTATCGATTGGTATCTTGGCTTATTTCACATATCCTTATGGTGGATATTCGGCATTAGGAATTATCGCTACAGTTGTTTTGTTTTTAGTTTTTGTTAGAAAAAGTGCTGAAAACAAAGAGCAATTAAATTACATCAAAGCATTAATTGAGATTAACGAAAATGAAATTAAAGGAAGTCAACATGATTTTTCGAGCTTCGATAATGGTCAAGAATATATCGATCCACAGCACCCGTTTAGTTATGACATGGATGTTTTTGGAGACAGTAGTTTTTTTCAATTGTTCAATAGAACTGTAACAAAGAAAGGTGAAAAAGCACTGGTTAATCGTCTTTTAAATGGTGTTGAAAATCCTTCAAAAAGTGCTGAAGCTGTTGACGAATTAACTAATAAAAAAGAATGGTATCAAGGGTATTTAGCGCACGGAAGAACTTTAGAAAAAGAAGCAACGGAGGTGAGTATAGAAGAGTTGGTCAAAGAAAAACATCCTTCAAAGTCATGGATGAAAGCTTTGATATTCATTTATCCAGTTGTCGCTTTACTTTTGAGTATTGCCTATTTGAATGATTTTATTTCTGGTTTGTATTTTTCAATAGGATTCATTCTTTTATTTATTCCTGTTCGTCAGTCTTTAAAAACAACAAACGCCTTACATCAATCACTTTCGAAAGTTGGACAAAGAATTGAAGCCATGCGCAATCAGTTAACCATCATGGAAAAAGAGGATTTTACTTCTGAATTAATGACTGAATACAAGAAGAAGTTATTTCATACTGACAAAAATGCAAAACAAGGCTTAACAGAACTTTCGAAGCTTGTGAAGAATGCCGAATACAGAAATAACATTTTGGTGGCTATTCTATTAAACTTTTATTTGGCTTGGGATTTTAGATTGTTGATCAAAATGGAGCAATGGAATAACAATTATTCATCACAAGTACAAGAATGGGAAAAGATTGTCTATGAAATGGAAGCATTAATCAGTGGAGCAAATTACAGATATAATTTCAAGAAGTTCACTACTACGCCAAAATTACATTCTGACTTAAAAGGAGCAATCACTTTAACTCAGCTCGGTCATCCAATAATTCCAACAAGGAAACTGGTTCGCAACGATTTCAATCTATCCTCTGCAGAACAGTTTGCAATTGTTACAGGACCTAACATGGCAGGAAAAAGTACTTTTTTAAGAAGTATAGGAATAAATTTAATGATTGCAAGAGCTGGTTTTCATGTCATGGCAGAAAAATTTGAGTTTCCAGATATGAAATTGTATTCAAGTATGCGTACAAGTGATGATTTGAAAGATGAAACCTCATATTTCCATGCAGAATTATTGCGTTTAAGATTTATTGTTGACGCCATTGAAAGAGGGGAAAAAGTGTTTATCATTCTTGATGAAATTTTAAAAGGAACAAATTCTAAAGACAAAGAAGAAGGTTCTGCACGTTTCCTTCAAAAACTTAATCAATTAGAAGCGAGAGGAATTATTGCAACTCATGATTTATCATTAACTCAGTTGGCAAATGTGTATACAAGTGTGATCAACAAGTATTTTGATACGGAAATTAATGGTGATGATATTTCCTTTGATTATTGTATTCGTAACGGAGTGGCAAAAAACATGAATGCAAGCTTCTTACTCCGTAAAATGGGACTTATAGACAATTAAAATTTCAAAAACATTGAATTTATGCCAATTTGTCTACAAATTAGAATTGGCAAAAAGTTTGATAAATTCGAGTTGAACATTTATATTTATAAACTGTTTAAAAAATAGAATAGAAAATAACCATATAAAAAAGAGAAAATGGCAGTAGAAATAACAGATGCAAATTTTGACGAAGTAGTAATGAAATCAGACAAACCAGTTTTAATTGATTTCTGGGCAGAATGGTGTGGACCATGTAGATTAATCGGGCCAATTATCGACGAAATGCACGGTGAATATGACGGTAAAGCAATCGTTGGTAAGGTTGATGTAGATGCAAATCCTGGAGTATCGGCTAAGTTTGGTGTACGTAATATCCCAACAGTATTATTCATTAAAGATGGTGAAGTTGCTGACAAATCAATCGGAGCTGTTCCTAAAGAACAATTAACGGGAAAATTAGATGCTATTTTGTAAGCATTAATCTAGATATTATAAAAAAATCCTCGTTGTCAATAACGAGGATTTTTTTTGTCTTAAACTTTTTTGGAAAACCTTTTTATTCAACTGTCTGGGAGAACAAAACAATTTCATTATCGCTATTGATGGTAATGTCATAAGCAGTACATGTTGACAATTCGAAAGTGTCAGAAATTTGTTCATTTTCAATGGTCCCATTTAAAATTGTTGTTCCAACAGAATACACCTTTTCAGAAGAAATAGTTCCTTTTTCCAATTCTGTTATAGAAACAACATCCCCATTCGAAGCTGTAATTTGAAGATTTGCTGTTGACGTTCCGTTATTTGCAATTCTCGCCAAAGGATCATCATCATTACATTTTGAACAGCTTGTGAGCCCTAAAGCAGCTAATCCTAAAACACCAAGTAGCAATTTATTTTTTTTCATCTGATTATAATTCATGTTTACACTCTAAATATACTACAATTGATAATAATGCCAATCAATTTTCACGGATGAAAACTATTATAAAAATTGAATCATTTAAAAAGTGACAGTTAAGTTTAGTTCTAAAAATAGGATTCAAATATTACTCCTTAAACTAAATATAGTTTCCTTCAACCCTTCTTTTATATTTAGCATTTTTTAAGTAATTTCGAGCACAATATGAAACTAAAGCTTTTCTTCCTTTCATTTATATTTTTGTTAGCGTTTCAATCACAGGCACATGAATTTTATTTTTCATTTGCAGAAATGCAATACAATGATAGCGCTAAAAAATTTGAAATATCATTAGAAGTGACTGGACATGATTTCGAGGCTTATCTTAAAGACAAAGAAATCAATATTCCGAAATTAGAAGATTGTAAAGACAATCCTATTTACCTCAACATCATTCAAAATGAAATTAAAGAAGGATTTAAAATTCTAGTTGAAGACCGTGAAATCACTTTAAACATTGTTGGGATGGATATTAATGACAATGATCAAGTTGTTTTCTTCCTTACTTCTTCAAAGATTGAAAAACCTGAAAATATAGATATTCAATATAATTTATTGATGGACTTTTTTCCTTTACAACAAAATAAGCTTACCTTATTCACACCTGAAGGAAAGAAATTTGTCACTTTTATCAATACTCGTTTTAATAGAACCGTTGCACTATGAGAAATATAATTACAGTTGTTTTAGCATTCAGTACACTTTTTGTTTTTGGTCAGGGACATGTTAATCCTGAAAACATTAACAAAAATAAGTTTAGACAACTTAAACAAGAATTACCAACTCCTAATGTATACAGAACTGCAGCTGGAGCGCCAGGACATGAATATTATCAACAACGTGCAAATTACAAAATTGAAATTGAGCTTAACGATGAAAAACAAAGCATAGAAGGTAAAGAAAGAATTACCTATGAAAACAATTCTCCAGACCAATTAGAATATTTATGGTTGCAATTGGATCAGAATGTTCGTGCAATGGATTCTGATTCTAAACTGATTCGTGTTGAGCGCATGGAGGATTTCAATACCTTATCAAAGGTTCATAAAAAAATGTTTGAGTTTGATGGTGGATATAAAATTGAATCCATTAAAGCTACGAATGGCGAGGACATGGAATACGCAATCAACAAGACAATGTTGCGTATTGATTTGGAAGAACCACTTCAACCTGGAAAAACAATCAGTTTTGATCTAAAATGGTGGTATAACATCAACGACAGAATGAAAATTGGTGGTCGTGCTGGCTACGAATACTTTCCGGAAGATGATAACTACCTTTATACAATTGCGAAATTCTTCCCAAGAATGTGTGTTTACAACGATGTGGAAGGCTGGCAAAACAAACAATTTTTAGGACGAGGAGAATTTTCTTTACCCTTTGGAGACTATGATGTTAAAATCAAAGTTCCAAGCGACCATGTGGTAACTGCTACTGGTGTTTTACAAAATGAGTCACAAGTTTTATCTAGTAAACAAAGAGAGCGTTTAGCAAAAGCTAAAGAAGACTTTTCAAAGCCTACACTCATTATCACTCAGGATGAAGCTACCGAAAATGAAAAAAGTAGAGCTAAATCAAAAAAAACATGGCATTTCGAAGCTGAAAACGTAAGAGATTTTGCTTTTGCTTCCTCTAGAAAATTCATTTGGGATGTTATGCCGGTTAAAATTGAAGACAAAACAGTTTTGGCGATGTCACTTTACCCAAAAGAAGGAAACCCATTATGGGAGCAATATTCAACTGAAGTTGTAGCACATACCTTAGAAGTCTACTCTGACCATACAATTCCTTATCCTTACCCCGTTGCTATTTCAGTTCACGCAGCATCTATTGGAATGGAATATCCAATGATTTGTTTCAATTTTGGACGACCAGAAAAAGACGGAACCTATTCTCCAAGGGTAAAATATGGAATGATGTCAGTGATTATTCACGAAGTTGGACATAACTTTTTCCCAATGATCATTAATTCAGACGAACGTCAATGGACATGGATGGATGAAGGATTAAATACATTTTTACAATATGTAGCTGAACAAAAGTGGGAACGCAATTACCCGTCACGAAGAGGACCAGCTTACATGATTAGCGATTATATGGGTGGAGACAAAGAATTTATTTCTCCGATTATGACCAATTCAGAATCTATATGGCAGTTTGGAGACAACGCTTATGGTAAACCAGCAACAGCTTTAAACATTCTTCGAGAAACCATAATGGGAAGAGAACTTTTTGATTACGCATTCAAAGTTTATGCAACTCGTTGGGCCTTTAAACATCCAACACCAGCCGATTTCTTTAGAACAATGGAAGACGCTTCTGGAGTTGATTTAGATTGGTTTTGGAGAGGTTGGTTCTACTCTACCGATCATGTAGATATCTCAATGACTGATGTAAAATGGTTTCAATTGAATACAGGAGATCCATCAATTGAAAAACAATGGATGAAAGAACAAAAAGAAAGCAAGTCGCAATTTATTGGTGACATCAGAAATAATGCAGACACGAATAAAACACGTCTAGAAAGAAAACCAGAGTTGTCAGATTATTATAATGAAAAAGATGAATACGCCATTGAACCAGCAGACAGGCAAGATTTTGATGCCTTACAGAAAAATTTAAGTCAAAAGGACATCGATTTATTAAATAGCGGATTACACTTTTATGAATTGAACTTTGAAAACAAAGGAGGTTTAGTTATGCCTTTAATTATTCAAGCGAAGTTTGTTGACGGAACAGACAAAGTAATTCGCATTCCTGCTGAAATTTGGAGAAGACACAACTACAAAACTTCAAAAGTATTGTATTTTGAAAAAGAGGTTGTAGGATTTACTTTAGATCCATTTTTAGAAACAGCAGACACCGATTTGAGTAACAACAGTTGGCCAAGAAAGGTGGAACCGACGCGTTTTAGGTTATTCCAAGAGCAAAAGATGAAGGAAAACCCTATGCAAAGAAGTAAACGCTAGGTTTCGGTACATCTTCGTAATATTTCGGCATTAGATGAGATGTTCTTTTAATACACCTCCACACTGTTTCTGTACTAAAAGTGAAGTGTTATCAATACATTCATTTGTTATCGCTTAACCAAACAGTTTTTAAACTTCCTAATGTTTAAAGAAATCTTAAGCAAAGGACAAACTGGTTGCACCTTGATAAACGCATTAATTACAGTAGGTTGAAACCCATAGCAATCCCCCCCTTTAAACAACAACCACTTTTACGGCACCTTCAATTTCTAACTCCTCACCTTTTCTAATTTTGGCTCTTTTACGAGTTTCTACTTCTCCAGCTCTTACAACTCCTCCATCTTCGACAATCATCTTTGCATGACCACCTGTTTGGGCAATGGTAAGTGCTTTTAAGAGTTGAATTAATTCTATGTATTCTCCTTCAAGGTTAAATTCTATTGTTTCCATAATATGGGTTTAAAAAATGCCGTTCCAATGGTGTTGAAACGGCATTTAATGTTTAATAAGTTAGTCTATATTTTTGGTAAGATTACTTCACTCCGTGCATTAATTTCTTTAACACTGGATTAAGTAATGCAATCAATACACCAGCAATAACTGGAATTGCAGTAAAGATCAAGAAGAATGTAGATAAACTGTGTTCTGCTTGAATTTCTTCAACCATTCCCCCTAATGAGGCTGCTGTTTTATTTCCAATTGCAATGGCTAAATACCACATACCGAACATCAAGGCAATCATTCTTGCAGGAACCAATTTACTCACATAAGACAATCCTACTGGAGATAAACAAAGCTCTCCAATTGTGTGGAATAAATATGCTAATACAAGCCAAACCATACTCACTTTAACCATTCCTGCTTCAGCTCCTGCTGGAATAAAGCTTGAACCATAAGCCAAAATTGCAAAACCAACCCCAACAAGGATTAATCCTAATGAATATTTCATTGCTGCAGAAGGATTGTATTTACTTTCCCACCATTTAGAGAAGAAGGAAGCAAAAGCAATAATAAAGAAGGAGTTCAAGATACTGAACCATGAAACAGTTATTTCAACTTCATTATCCTTGATTTCTGTAACTTCTCCTGAAACAATTTGTGAATGTAAGCCTTCCTCTTCGTAATCTAAAGCAAGTGTATTCTCCTTTTGTTCATCCAGATATTGATATTTACCAAGCTCCAAGTGTGCCGCAACAGGATCACCAACCTTTAAATCATCACTTGATGAAATTTTCAATGTTTGGGTTGTTATTACCTCACCTTCCTGTAACGGACGAGCTTCTGTGATTGGAACAAATTCCTTTATCATTTCTCCATCAACTTCGTTTTCTATTTCTACAGCTTGATAAGCCACTTCATACGATTTAGTTGAGAAATCTCTTACTAACATCCAAACTACAACACCCCAAACTAAAGCAAAACAAAGTGCTAAAGTGATATTACTTCCTGGTATTTTCTTAAAAGACCTTTTGTTTAATAGGTACAATACCCAAGTAATAATCATCAATGGAATTACTGTCAACAAGGTATTGATAATGTTAAAAATCAAGGCAGAATTACCTGTAAGCACACGATCTGTATAATCTCTGGCGAAAATCACCATTGAAGTTGCCGCTTGCTCGAAAGGAATAAAAAACAATACGGTAAAGAATGCAAAGATAATTACCGCAATCATTCTATCACGCACTACTTTTTCATAACGAATAATACGCGTGATAATCAAATACAAGAAAAGAATTACACCTGCGATAATAATCACAAGGTCTCCTGAAAGCGTGTCTTTTGAAAGTAAGAATTCTTCTGGTAAAAGATTAACTCCTCCAATTTTTGAAACAGGATCATTAATCAAGTATAACAATCCAATGATCGCCGTAACAACGATTAAAACTTTATCAACAACAGTAAATTTATTCTCTTTGTAATCTTTAACTTCAGTAGCTTTTTCTTCTTTTGTTTGACGAATAGGTTTTCCTCCAATTTTACCAAACAATGGCTTAGCCAATAAGAATTGAATTGTACCAAACAACATAAATACTCCCGCAAGTCCGAATCCCCATGACCAACCTACACGTTCTGCAAGGTAACCACAAAGCATCATTCCAAAGAATGCACCTGCATTAACTCCCATATAGAAAATGGTATAAGCACCATCTTTCTTTTCGGGAAGGTAAGTGTACATTTCAGAGATGATGGAGGTAATGTTTGGCTTAAAGAAACCTGTACCTAAAACCAACAAAGCAAGTCCCATGTATAATGAAAACTCTGTTTCGAAAGCCATGGAAGCGTGTCCTAAAGTCATGATCACACAACCAATTAAAACAGCAACACGGTAACCTGTGAATTTATCAGCAATTACACCTCCCAAAATTGGTGTTAGGTAAAGTAAACCGGCATAAGTACCGAATAAAGCACCAGCATTTTCTGCTGACCATTCCCAACCTGGGTTACTTCCAATTACTGCCATAGTTAGGAAGTTAATTAACAAGACCCTCATTCCATAGAAAGAGAATCGCTCCCACATTTCTGTAAAGAAAAGGACGAATAACCCTGCTGGGTGACCTAAAACCTTACTTTTAAAGAACTCATCATGTTGAGATCTATCAACTGCTTCTGCCATAATTATTTATTCAAGTTATTAATTAATATCTTCATCAGCTATGTCATAGCCTTCTTGTTCTAATTTTTCAATCTCTTTATCCTCTGCTCCATGCGTAAGTTTTTTCAGTCGTTTGATTAAAATAATCAATAAAAGTCCAAAACTAACAGTAAAAATTGTCAACCACATGAAAGTATTAAACTCTTGTTCGTTTTGCTCTTCTTCCAAAACAAAAGAAACATTGTAGTTTTTTCCATCACCTTTATTTGCTAGGTCTTTTGCATATTCACCATCTTTTTCAAATACAAGGCGTGCATGATATGGATTTTCTTGTGTTACTTTATTTTCTTCTAAAGTGTTCTTTAATTCATCTACTCTTTCTCCTTTGAGATCAAAAACTGAATTAAGGTCCTTTTGTGTTTCATATTCAGTAAAAGCCAATTGATTTCCTTCAAGGTATACATTACTCTTGATTTCAAAAGTCTTGTCTTCGTTAATACGGTAATCAACCACTTCTACGACCTTATTCTTATCATTTTTCACTTCCATTGTATCCTTTTCCATGAAAGTGATTAGCTCACCTTTTTCAGCAACTACAACACCTTCATATGGAGACAACTGAGAAGATTCACCGATACTTCCTGCCAATTTATTACCAAATCCAGTCGCTGCAAAGTAAACTCCCATCATTATAGAAGCATATTTTAGCGGAGCCAATTTCGTTATAAATGAAAGTGAAACAGGAGATGTAGACAACTCTCCAATTGTGTGGAATAAATAAGCTAGGAAAATCCAGAACATTGCTGCTTTTCCAAAAGTTTCAGAACTTGCTTCTTGAGAAGCGAACATCATAAAGATATATCCCAATCCCATGATGATCGTACCAACAGCCATTTTAAATAGAGATGATGACTCACGTCCTTTTTTCTTCCACCATACCCAGAAAGCACCAATTGCAGTACCGAATATAATAATATACGCAGCGTTTAATGATTGGAATACAGCAGCTGGAATTTCTTTCATCCAACTCAATCCAGTAGTTCGGTCAATTTTCGTATCAGTATAAAGGTTCATTAACCCTCCAGCTTGTTCAAAAGCACCCCAGAATACGATAACAATTAAGAAAGAAATCAATAAAACAATTACTCTGTCTTTTTCTATCTTCGTTAATGGACGTTTTGCCGCTTCTTTTTCAGCTTCACTCACTTTGTCTCCTCCGCTGAATTCACCAACACCTACTAGGTATTTTTGACCCCACATATAAACTGCTTGACCTAATAACATTCCTATTCCAGCAAGTCCAAATCCATAGTGCCATCCATAGTAATAAGCAACTAAACCAACTGTAATACTTGCTAAGAAAGCACCGATATTAATACCGATATAGAAAATAGTAAATCCACTATCTCTTCTGATGTCTCCTTCTTCATAAAGTCCACCAACCATAGTAGAAATATTAGGTTTTAATCCACCAACTCCTAAAATGATAAGAGTTAACCCTGTAAAGAAAGCCCAATCTTGAGGAATTGCCATTACACCATGACCTAAACATAATAAAAGACCACCATATAATACAGTTTTCTTCTGACCGAGGAATTTATCTGCAATCCATCCACCAGGAATAGAAGCGACATAAACCAACATTGTATACCATCCATATAACCAAATAGCATCTTTACTACTCCATCCCAAACCTGGATCTACAGCTGAAGCGGATGCCGCAATATATAAAGTAAGAATTCCTCTCATTCCATAATAAGAGAAACGTTCCCACATTTCTGTAAAAAACAAAATGAACAACCCCATTGGATGTCCCATAAACTCCTTTTTGACACTTGAATCTAAACTCATACTTGTTTTTTCGTTAGTATTTGGATCGTGAAAATAATTAAATTTTTTGAGCCTTAACTAAAATACGTTAAAATTAGTTCGATGTGTCAAACAGTCAATTTTCGAGATCCTTATATAGACAACACTTTACTTAACAAAAAGACAGATATGAAACAGTTGTTAAATTGGTGTTAACTCATGGTTAAAAACCTATTTCACCGTCTATACCTTTCGCTTATTGTCAATCGACAAAATTCTTTAATTTTACAAGTTGTATAATCCAAATAAATCAAAATATGTTTAAGTTAATACTTCCTTTAATTGCACTTTCAATTCTATTCTCGTGTCAAGAAAATACAGGACAAGATCAAGTTCAAGTTCAATCAAATTCTGACCAAGAAAATAATGAAACTCAAAAAATCACCAATCACAGCTACAGTAAATTAGACGAAGTAAAAACAACTCATTTAAATTTGGAATTAACACTAAATATGAATGATCGTGTGATTGATGGTGTTGCCCGACATGAAGTGAAAAACAACGGTTTTGAAAAAGCATATTTTGACGTTAAAAACCTGAATATTTCAAAAGTTACAACAGGTAAAAAAGGAGAAGAAAAAGAAGTTCAGTTTGAAATTGGAGAAAGTGATACTTTGCTTGGAGCACCTTTGTCTATTAACATCAATAAAACAGATGAATTGATTAACATTTACTACTCGACAAATCCAGATGCAGAAGCACTTGGTTGGTTAGATCCTGAACTTACAGGAAGTGGTAAATTCCCATTTCTTTACACACAAGGTCAAGCCATATTAACACGTTCTTGGATTCCTGTTCAAGATACTCCAGAAAACAGAATTACTTATTCGGCAAAGGTTAAAGCACCAAAAGGAATTTTACCATTAATGAGTGCGACAAATCCAACAGAATTGAACGACTCGGGAGTTTATACTTATGAAATGCAACAAGCGATTCCATGTTATTTACTGGCACTAACTGCAGGAGAACTTGAATATCGTCAATTAAGTCACAACAGCGGAGTTTACGCAGAACCTCACTTGATTGATGCATCAGCAAAAGAGTTTAAAGACATTCCGAAAATGATTGATGCAGCCGAAGGATTATATGGTAAGTATGCATGGGACGTTTATGATGTTTTAGTATTGCCTTACTCTTTCCCATTTGGTGGAATGGAAAACCCTAGATTAACTTTCTTAACGCCTACATTGATTGCCGGTGATGGAAGTTTGGTGAGTACAGTTGCGCATGAATTGGCTCACTCTTGGTCAGGGAACCTAGTTACCAATTCAACATGGGATGATTTCTGGTTGAATGAAGGATTCACGGTATATTTTGAAAACAGAATCATGGAGAAAGTATATGGTGAGGAAGTGGCGAAAATGTTAGCCATTATCGAATACCAAGAGTTACAGAACACTGTTCAACAAATGGAAGAGGAAGGAAGAGCTGAAGACACACACTTAAAGCTTGACCTAGACGAAAGAAATCCTGATGATGGAATGACGGACATAGCCTATGTAAAAGGAGCGTTTTTCTTAAAAACATTGGAAAGAGAAGTTGGAAGAGAAAAATTTGACCAATTCATCAATGATTATTTTAACGCTTATAAATTTGAGACATTAACAACAGAGGATTTCTTAAAATATTTAGAGACTAATTTACTAGAGCCAAACAATGTCGAATTCAATACTGAAGAATGGATTTATGGTGCAGGAATTCCAGATAATGTTGTTCAAATTGAATCCGATAGATTAGCAAAAGTCCAAGCGCTTTCTAAAGTAATTAAAAACGGAGAATCTTTACCAAAAGATTTAAAAAGAGAGGACAAAACAACACAAGAATGGATGGCATTTATTCGTGGATTCGAAGGAGAGTTAAGTGTAGAAAAAATGGAGGCCATTGATGCACAATTAAACTTCAAAAACAGCGGTAATTCTGAAATCATGACAGAATGGTTTGTACTTGGAATTAAAAACGATTACAAAGCACTTCGTCCAGAAATCAAAGCATTTTTAAAGAAAGTTGGAAGAAGAAAATTCTTAGAACCAATTTACACGACACTTATCCAAACCGAAGAAAATCATGAATGGGCAAAAGAGGTTTATAGCGAAGCTAGACCTTTTTACCATGCAATTTCCTTTAATACTGTTGATGAGATTTTGGGAGTTGAGTATTAGGTTGTTTTTATATATTGTAGAAACGTACGGCCGCGCTTCTACAATATATAAAAAAAGCCTACCTACCAATCCTAACACCAACCGTTCCGCTATATCCAGAAAATTTCGGGGCGTAATGACATTGAATTTCAGCAACGCTACTATTGAAGTTCCCGCTGTGCGTTGCGTAAACGGTATAGGTAAATTTATACGATCCTTTCGGCATGTTGTCTACAAAATAATCCATTGAGACGTCCTTTGGACTTTGATAATACGATAGCTTATGATTGTATTTATATCCACTTATCGCATCTATTGGTTCAAATCCTGCTGGACGTAAATCCTTGATATGAACAAATTCTAAATCACGATCAACAGTTACAATTAATTCGATTTCGATTTTATCACCAACAACGAATGTAGAATCTTCAATGCCTTGTTCGCCCTTTTTTCCGGCTTCTATTCTTCGATATGTTTTTTCAATTTGCATCGATTCATTCTGACTACTCTTAATTTTCGATAGTTCATCGGTGTATTGCCAATACATATTCAATACGCCCGGTGCATTTGAAGTTCGCTCAATTTCAACGCTTCCTAATTGCGAAGTAATTTCTGCTCCTACCCATTTATTTTTTACCTGCCCTAAACCTTCAACATACTCAACAGAAACTTCATTTTCTTGGGCTACTTCTGAATAAACAAACTGATTTCCTCCAGCTGTTATCGTTGGCTTTTCTGTTGCATTCAAATAGTTTTTGTTTGAAGATAGAATCGCATAAATTGCATCGGCTGTTGCTACACTTTCTCCCCAAGAATTACTCTCTTTATTGAGAATTAACCACAAACGCATTTCTTCTAACAACTCCGAAGAAACGTCCATCACTTCAAAGAATGAAATAAGCATCGCTTGACTTCCAATCTTATTTTGATGCCAGTAATACCCACTATTTTCTACCCAGTAGGTTCCGATATTACTGTTTTTCTTTGACCTGTCTTTTAATGAACTTAAAACCAAATTCGCTTCCTTACTCAATCCTTCACTTTTAAAATACATTCCGATCATTCCTTGTAAATAAGGGTTGAATTGAGTCCATTGTGTTTTCACTTTTTCTCTGAAAAAACCTTCTACCTCATCAATGGCTTCACTTCTCTCATTTTTAAAGAAAGTTCTAGAATACAACCAATACACATCTAAACTGGACAATCGATAATCTTCAACGCCTTCGATGTATTTTTTATACCTTCTCACTTGCTCATTGGCTACAAAACGTTCAGCTTTTTCAATGATTGGCATTGCCTTTTTAATTGAAATTTCTAATCTACGTAATTGTCCAAAACGCGTTAAAATGTTCTGAGTAATGTATAAATTAGATTTCCCACCACTAAACCAACTGAAACCACCATCAGTATTTTGCTTTTTTAAGATTTCAACCAAGAAATTAATTTGATTGTCTTGCAACTGATTCAGCTCAAATAATTGTGCGATTCTTCGGCGCTGTTCTGTTTCGTTTTTAGCCTCCATCACCCATGGCGTTTCTTCCAAAAGAATCGTTTTCAATTCTTCGTTTTTCTCTAACTCCGACAATAAAGCATCGGGCGTTTTAGATTTCCATTGATTAAAAATGGTTTGAATTCTCGGGTTTTGAGCAACAACATCCATCGCGATTGCATTGGCATAATAACTATTCACAAGCGTGGTGATACTTTGATCATTCTGCTTACTCAAATTTGGCAAAGCCATTACCGCATTCCACGCTAAATTATCCGTGTATTCAATCGTAAAGGATTTATTATCTAAGGTTGAAGAATTTTGATTTTTAAACGCATCAAATTCGTGGGTTGACTTTCCTGAATCGCGCAATAAAACATGCTTCGTTTCTGTCACCAAAACACGATTACTAAGCACTGGAATACTGTTTTGTTCTCCATCGCTAAAACTTTCATTTGAAGCGGTAATTGTATATTGAATCACATCTTGATCTCCGATAATCATATTCCAAACGACTTCTTCAGAAGCTCCAGCGGCAATGGTTACCATTTTACTTAGTGGTTGACGACCAATTAAATTTAATCTATCACCGTTAAGTGGATTTTCTAAATTTAAAAACACTTCAACTCTTTGTTCTTCTTTGGTTAAGTTTACCACTTTCGCAGAAAAATCTATCGCATCTCCTTGTCTCACAAATCTTGGCGCATTGGCCGTAACCATCAACTCTTTTTGAGCAATAATTTCCTTTTGGAATGTTCCAATTTGCATTTCTTTGTTGTGCCCCAACATCAACAGTTTCCATTTCGTTAATGATTCTGGCAAAGTGAAATTCAACACATATTCATTAGTGTCATTGGCATAAATCGTAGGATAGAAAAATGCCGTTTCATTGAAATTAGATCTTGGAGCAACAGGCTGAGAAGACTTACTTGATTTAGTACTCTCAACTAAAAAACCTTCTTCCTCTTCATTTTTTGAATTTGCGTCTACTCCATAACCACTACCTGAATCTGGATAAGACAAAACATTAGATTTACTCATAGAAAGTCGATCATTTTCTCTTTTAATACTTACCTCTGACATTTCTCTATCATTATAATCCATGATCCTATATCGATTTCCGATTTCAACATAATTATATCTCAAATTATCTTGATTTAAAATAGATCGCAGCTCCCAGCCAAAACTACCAGAACCATCATTTACTATTGATCTACTCCAGTTATTCGTCCAATAGCTATAACTTCCTCTACCATAATATGGAAACAAATTCCAAGAGTGTCCCCTAAACTGATCTAAAGAAGCATCATATAAAGTTGCTGCCAATTCCGCTTTTACAAATTCTTGGTTTTCATCTTGAATTGTAAAACTCCAATGTTCTTTTTGCCCTGGCTCCAACAAATCTCTAAAAGTTGAAGTTTTAATTTTCAATTCTTTATTGCTGAATGGAACTTGTATCGTCTTTGTTTCTTTATAGAAAACACCATTATGGAAAAGCACCACTTCATAAGTTAAAACACCTCTGTCTTCTTCTTGAACAGTGTAGCATTTAGAGTATCTGTTTTTCAAGTCAACCCATTCTCGACTAATCAACTCGTCTTTTCTATAAAAGGAAACAAGCGCTTTTACATCTTTAAACGATGTTCCAACTTGAAAGTCAACAGCCTCACCTACCTTTACTTCATTTGAAGACACAAAACTCCACAAAGCAGAATGAGTAGGTATTTCTTTAGATTCTACATCGATAACGCTCAACTTGGCAGAAGTTTGAATTGAATCGCCATTTTTTGTTTCAACATACATCTCAAAAATATAATCACCCTGTTCATTGTTGATCCAATCATTCAATTTTATGGAGTCTCCGCTATTGAATGAAACTGTTTTGATTAATTCTTTTTGATTTGAATGATCTTCAAAAACATTCCATTCCATATTAGGGAATAACGCTAAGAATTCATCTTTTTCAATTTGAGAAACTTCAGCATTGTTCCAAATACGATCTAAAAACAATGGATTAGAAACTTCCTTATAGATCTCTACTTTTCCGCTATAATCTGACTGCTTTTCTCCAGATAAATTCACAACATCGATTACTGCGTATTCTTCATCATGAGTTAACATTTTCATTGGTGCGTTAAATTGAATCGAAACACCAATTTCACTTAATTGAAGTGCTATCGTTTCTTCATGTGTTTCTCCTGATAAATCAGTGATTTTCGCCTGAACCTCATAAGAATAGTAAGCGTTTTGAACTGCATTTGGATCCTTTTCAGCAAAAAAGTCAATGGTAAACGCTCCGTTCTCATCAGTTTTCAAACTTCCTTCACTTAAAAGGTCACCTAGATCACTGCCAAATGGAGAACTAAAATACCTCCAATAGCGATTCCATTTTCTATATACAGTATATTCAACATTAGCGTTCGTAATTGGGAAACCAGCATAAGCTTTTGCACTTCCAGATACTGAAACGGTATCATTTAATCGTGCTTCTTCTTTCGGTTGATTGAGTTCAACTTCAAAGCTTGGACGTTTGTATTCTTCAACTGAAAAGTTGGTTCCAGAATTTGTTAATCCATTCGTTCCTTGCACTTGTAAATTATATCTCCCTAATCCAGATCCTGATGGCAATTGAAAGCTACCGTCGATACTACCAAATTTATTTGTCGTGAAAGTAGATTGATACACTTCTTGATAAGCTGCGTCTTTTAAAACCAATTCAACTTTTTGATTGGCGACTACCTCAAAGTCATTGTTCTTTCCTTTAAAAACTATTCCTTTAAAGTAAACCGTTTGTCCAGGTCGATAAATAGAACGATCAGTAAAAAGCTCCACTTTTTTCGCCTCCTCTTCCTTCCAGGCATCTCTTACATAACTAGTCCCTTTAATTAAGGAATGCTCATGACTAACGGTATACAATACCCTATGATAACCTTTTGTATCGATTTTAAAAAGTCCTTCTTCATCTGTTTCTCCATTTGCAAACTCAATAAAATCATCGCTAACTCTTACATCATAATAATACAATTGAACAACAGCATTTTCAATTGGGAGTCCTGAGATTCCATCAACTGCTAAAATTGTAAACTCATTTTCAAAAGAGGTCGTTGAAATACTAACTTGAGAGATGGTCAACGTATTAGAATGAATGTTTTTGTCATTCCATTTTTCCCTGTCTTTGGCTAATTCCGTTAAAGATTCATCATCATTGGTTGCTACAATAAAATATTTACCCGGTTTAATTATTCCATCTAACAGTTGTTCGGAACTTCTTTTTTGGAACAACTTATCATTTTTCAACGCAAGATTTAAAGTTCGTTCTAAAACTAAATTTTCACTTAATGCATACTCCTTTAGATTCGTATTCTTTTTTGGATCATAATTTTTAACACGATACAAACGAAGTACTTGACTTGAGTAATTTCTATGGTTAATCAAAAATGGAATCTTTCGATTTGGAGCGTAAATATTTGGAGAACTAATCGATAGTTCTTTGTTTTCAATAATTGAAATCAATGAAGTAATCTCGTGTTTAAAATCGTTGTTTGGGTATTTTTTAAGTTCAGCTTCTAATTCATCATGCGCTTCTTTAATCAAATGCTCTACTTCTGGTTTTAACTCAAAATGATAATCTTTTCCTTTCTTGTATTTATTTCTAGCAATTTCAAAAAGGAATTTTGATCGTGCAGAAGTTGATTTGAAATATACAAATTGTTCTTCCCAAGCTTTTTCAACTAATGAATCATTCCCAAAAGTTCTTTTTAAATAATGTAAACGTTGGTGAACGGAAGTACTTAAATAATTGGGGATATTTTTATTGTTTTCTTCGAGCGATTGGAAAAGGCTTAAAATCTTGGTTGTAATATTCTGTTCCTTAAAATTTAAGGCACTAAAATCCGTTGATAATCCATACCAATCTTTATGATCTATATTAGCATTTTTCAATGTTCCATTATTTTGAATTAACGGAGATTCATAAAAGTTGATCAATTTATAAATGGCATAATCGGCAACAGATTGAAGTATAAAAAGACTGTCGTTTTCTTTTAACAGCACTTCTTGATAAGGTTTAAAGTCATAGCTTCGTAGGGTTGTCAATTGCTTTTCTATAGATTTCATTTGATCTAAAACAAAGTTATATCGAACGGTATCTTCTCCTAAATTTAGTGAATCATAGATTTTAAGATAACTCCCTCCCAACCATTGATATTTGTTATACACAATCTGCTCTGTCAATTGTAATTGAGCTATCGCATTTGATGGTTCGGGTAGCGTTTGTGTACTTTTCAGCACTTTAAAATATAAGCTTGCTCGTTCTTCCATTTCGAGTGGAGAAAGCATTTTATAAAAATAAGGATATGCTTTTAAAAGCGTTTGGTGATCGTTCTCTGATTTCGCTTTTTCAATTACCGACCATAACTCTTTCTGTGCTGCATTAGGCTGACGAATTTCAAGTAAAGAATCTACTTTTATAAGTGGTTCATCTTGCTGACCAAATAATGTAAATGAAAAAATTAAACTTATAATTAGTGCGAAATATTGAATCTTCATGTTTTATCAATTATGTGAGTTGTTGTTTGGATGCAAATAAAGTACCAAGTTCATAAAATAATAATAATTTACGAATTGTTTGGTTCAGGTTTTACACATGATGGAACGCGGTCCCGAAAACTTTCGGGAACACAGATCTTCGATCGCGGATTCTTACGGATTTTTATTACAAAAAAATTAAACCCTAATATTATCAAAGTACAACCAGAATTAGAAAGTTTAATCTTCGCTTCGTATCAACGATTGTGTGTGTTTTTTTTAGACACGCAATGGCCTTTCAGAAAAAAGTTAATTCCGAATTATTTTACTCTACCTCCTCCTTATGGAGTGAGTATTGATTTTCAAATTAATAGAATTTTTAAAAAAACAGAAAGCCATAATAAAAGTTAATTTTTATGTAGATTTGTTAAAACAACTTAAAACATTTAATTATGAAACGAATACTAATCGCGACCACCTTTTTTGCAATTACGTTTGGTCTAAATGCTCAAACAGGTAATGAAAATCTTGGAACAGGAGCCGGGGCATCTTTAACAACGGGAGATTACAACACTGCTATCGGAGACTCGGCAATGACTAACTTAACTTCTGGCTCTTACAACGCAGCATTAGGCTGGAAAGCTGGGTATAATTTAACTTCAAGTAGTGAAGGTGTTTATATTGGTTATGAAGCAGGATTTTCGGATGATAATGGTTTTGACAACGTAATGATCGGTTTTAGAGCAGGATACTATAATACTGGTGGAGACAATACATTTATAGGAAACGGAGCTGGTTTCGAAAACACTAGTGGAAATGACAATACCTTTATTGGTGAAAGAGCAGGAGCTCGAGTAGTTGATGGGGATGACAATACATACATAGGGGCTCAAGCCGGGAGTGCTTCAGGTTATGTATATCCAAGTTCAGGTTCATCACAATCTCCGTTCAATTCTTATATGCAAGGATCAGACAATACTGCTGTTGGTTCATCTTCAGGCGCTAGAATGACCACTGGTTATCGAAATGCATTTTTTGGTGCCTCAGCAGGTTACGATAATACAACTGGGTATTGGAACACCTTCGTAGGTGATTCAGCTGGAGTAGATAATGGAACTGGGAAAAAAAACACATTCATCGGTCAGGGGGCGGGTAGTGCTAATGAACACGCGAGCAATAATACCTTTGTGGGCTTTAAAGCTGGTGGAGATAATAACCGAACGAATGTAGATAATATTAACAATGCACAAAGAAACACCTATTTAGGAACACAAACGGGTTCTATTAATCGTACGGGTTCAGACAATACAGGAGTAGGTACTTTTGCAAACTTTACCTCCAATAATTTTTCTAGAAGTACATTTATTGGAAGTGGTGGTCAAGGATGGGACAATGATGGACGGTTTGATGGCTTCGGTATGGTAGGCGCTAGTGATGTTATTGTGATGGGGTATAGAGCTCGAAATACAGGACAATATGGAATTGCTATTGGTAATAACATATATCAAAGAGGTATATATACCGTTGCAATGGGTGAACAATTAAATACAAGCAATGCAGGAGATTATGGTGTTTCAATCGGAGCGTTAAACTATCTTTCTGATAGTTATAGTGTTGGAATAGGATACAATGACTCAATCACAGGGCAAAGATCTATAGGACTTGGTGCTTTTTCAGTAGTATCCTCTGACTCGGCAATAGCGATTGGTGCTAATACTAAAGTTTCAGGTTCAAATTCCGTTGCTATTGGAAATGGTGCTTCAACTTCTCAAAATAACAGCTTGGTTTTAGGGGGGGCAACTGCCTCAAACAGAATGTCTGTTGGTATTGGAACTTCTAGCCCAAATACTAAAGCCTCTTTAACACTTGCAGATTCAGATAAAGGATTCATGATCAACAAAATGACAACTGCTGAAAGAACTACTTTCGGAGGGACGCTAGGAGCTAATGATCAAGGAATGTCAGTTTTTGATACAGATCTTAATGCTATTTATTCTTGGGATGGAACAGATTGGACTTCTAGCAACAACACTGACGAACAAACTTTAACATTAACTGGAACATCATTGGAAATTTCTAATGGAAATTCAATTAATCTTTCAGGAATTGACACAGACACTCAATTATCGGAAGCACAAGTAGACGCTTTTGTAGCAAATAATGGTTACTTGACTTCTTTTACAGAGGTTGACGGAAGTGTGACAAATGAAATTCAAGATATCTCGCTTTCTGGTACTGACTTATCCTTGACAAGTGGTTCTACAATTGATCTTTCAAGCATCAACACTGACACGCAGTTATCAGAAGCACAAGTAGATGCTTTTGTAGCAAATAATGGTTACTTGACTTCTTTCACAGAGGTTGACGGAAGTGTTACCAATGAAATTCAAGACATTTCTTTAACTGGAACCAACTTATCTTTGACTGATGGTTCTACAATTGATCTTTCAAGCATCAACACTGACACTCAATTAACAGAAGCGCAAGTTGATGGGTTTGTAGCAAATAATGGCTACTTGACTTCATTCACAGAAGTTGACGGAAGTGTGACCAATGAAATTCAAGATATCTCTTTAACAGGAACTGACTTATCATTGACAAGTGGTTCTACAATTGATCTTTCAAGCATCAACACTGACACGCAGTTATCAGAAGCGCAAGTTGATAACTTTGTAGCAAATAATGGCTACTTGACTTCATTCACAGAAGTTGACGGAAGTGTGACCAATGAAATTCAAGATATCTCTTTAACAGGAACTGACTTATCATTGACAAGTGGTTCTACAATTGATCTTTCAAGCATCAACACTGACACGCAGTTATCAGAAGCGCAAGTTGATAACTTTGTAGCAAATAATGGCTACTTGACTTCATTCACAGAAGTTGACGGAAGTGTGACCAATGAAATTCAAGATATCTCTTTAACAGGAACTGACTTATCATTGACAAGTGGTTCTACAATTGATCTTTCAAGCATCAACACTGACACGCAGTTATCAGAAGCGCAAGTTGATGGGTTTGTAGCAAATAATGGCTACTTGACTTCATTCACAGAAGTTGACGGAAGTGTGACCAATGAGATTCAAGATATCTCTTTAACTGGAACAGATTTATCATTGACAAGTGGTTCTACGATTGATCTTTCAAGCATCAACACTGACACGCAGTTATCAGAAGCACAAGTAGATGGTTTTGTAGCAAATAACGGTTACTTGACTTCTTTTACAGAAGTTGACGGAAGTGTTACCAATGAAATTCAAGATATCTCGCTTTCTGGTACTGACTTATCATTGACAAGTGGTTCTACAATTGATCTTTCAAGCATCAACACTGACACGCAGTTATCAGAAGCGCAAGTTGATAACTTTGTAGCAAATAATGGCTACTTGACTTCATTCACAGAAGTTGACGGAAGTGTGACAAATGAGATTCAAGATATCTCGCTTTCTGGTACTGACTTATCATTGACGAGTGGTTCTACGATTGATCTTTCAAGCATCAACACTGACACTCAGTTAACAGAAGCGCAAGTTGATAACTTTGTAGCAAATAATGGTTACTTGACTTCTTTCACAGAAGTGGATGGAAGTGTTACAAACGAGATTCAAGATATCTCTTTAACTGGAACTGACTTATCTTTGACAAGTGGTTCTACAATTGACCTTTCAAGCATCAACACTGACACGCAGTTATCAGAAGCGCAAGTTGATAACTTTGTAGCAAATAATGGTTACTTGACTTCTTTCACAGAAGTTGACGGAAGTGTTACCAATGAAATTCAAGATATCTCGCTTTCTGGTACTGACTTATCATTGACGAGTGGTTCTACGATTGATCTTTCAAGCATCAACACTGACACGCAGTTATCAGAAGCACAAGTAGATGGTTTTGTAGCAAATAATGGTTACTTGACTTCTTTTACAGAAGTTGACGGAAGTGTGACAAATGAGATTCAAGATATCTCTTTAACTGGAACAGATTTATCATTGACAAGTGGTTCTACGATTGATCTTTCAAGCATCAACACTGACACGCAGTTATCAGAAGCACAAGTAGATGCTTTTGTTGGAAATAATGGTTACTTGACTTCATTTACAGAGGTTGACGGAAGTGTTACCAATGAGATTCAAGATATCTCTTTAACTGGAACAGATTTATCATTGACAAGTGGTTCTACGATTGATCTTTCAAGCATCAACACTGACACGCAGTTATCAGAAGCACAAGTAGATGGTTTTGTAGCAAATAATGGTTACTTGACTTCATTTACAGAGGTTGACGGAAGTGTTACCAATGAGATTCAAGATATCTCTTTAACTGGAACAGATTTATCATTGACAAGTGGTTCTACGATTGATCTTTCTGGAATCGATACTGATACTGATGAACAAGACTTAACTTCTGCAACTTTATCAGGTACTAATTTACAGATTGAGATAGAGAACGGAGCATCTGTAACTGTTGATTTATCTCCATTACTTCAAGATTTACAAAATCAAATTAACGAACTTAAATCAAGGGTAGAAGTAATTGAAGACTGTGCATGTGATGGAACATTGGGTCTAGTAGGGTCTGGTATAGATCACGAAAAGCCAATCTTATATCAAAACATTCCAAATCCATTCAACAACACTTCAACAATAAAATACTACATTCCTAGCTGGGCGACTTCTGCAAATTTAGTCGTATCTGACGGAATGGGTAAGATCGTTTCTAACATTTCTATCCAAGAAGTAGGAGACTACGGAAACAGTCATATAAATGCAGAAGGATTGAGTACTGGTACTTATTACTATTCACTTTATGTTAATCAAAATATTGCTGACACTAAAAAAATGGTAGTTCAGTAGAAAAACAATATCTCACTAGTGAAAAAGCCTCATTTGAAATGAGGCTTTTTCTATATTATAAGGTTATAGTTTATTTGAAACTAAAGGTTATAAAATCCTTATATTTTTATTTCATGAATCTTTGGACTCCTTCTTCGGAACAGGATCATCTCCAAAACCGCCCCATGGATGACACGAACCAATTCTTTTTAACGCCATCCAACCGCCTTTCAAGACGCCCCATTCTTTGATTGCTTCAACTGAATATTGGGAACATGTCGGATTATACCTACAATTTGCAGGAAAAATTGGACTGATGATGTATTGATACAAGCGAATCAACACTATAAAAGGAAATCGGATAATTTTTTTGATTACTTTCACAGGGTAAAGTTAAGGATTTTGGAAGGTATTTCACCTATCGAAACTTAACTCGGATTCCAAAATGATTATTTATTTCAATTTAGCTATTATCTGAAGGCTTTAAGCAGTATGCTATAGGTCGATAATATCAAGTTAACCAAAGAGATGAAATTATTCAATGTTATAACGTTCATTCACATCATCATAAATATAATTCCCCAATTCTAGTTTGTTTCCAACACCTTTTAAATCTGAAAGTATAAAGCTCCCTTTTTCATCTATGTCAACTTTAAAATGATAACCATAGATTCTTCCGTCATTTGTAGTGATGGCTACTCCTCCTTTTCGAATATTATTTACTTCAAATAACTGTTGTTTCTTTTTAATATCCCAAACTTCATATCGTCCATATTCTTGCTGATGCGTTCCTACTCCGTATGGTTGATAAACGGGTGGACTCGCAGTACAATTCCATTGACGAAACAAGATCATTTCTTTAATTCCATCTGAATTTACATCTATAGAATCAATGATTTTAATTTCATCTTTTACACAGACGACACACAACCCTAAAGATGAATCAGATAAATTACCCACTGAATCTATTTCAATTGCATTTTGCGAAAACGAATAAAAAAAGTTTCTTGAAACGCTTTTGGTATATTCATTATCATATAGTTGAGTTAATTTGACTGAATCTAATTTATCCTCCCATTCGAAAACGAAGAATAATTCATTAGAATTAACTTCATTATCTAAGGAATCCAATAACCCCAGTTGCCTCGTATCGCATTGCGCATGAATTGATAAAGAAAAAAGAGTAACTAGTAAAACATGGAATAATCTTATTTTCATAATTGCTTATTTTTTTAGCGCCACAAAATAATGACACAATACTATGTACAATTGATGAGATAAACGGTTCAATAGACTTCTTATATATTTCAGGATTTTTTTCGAAAATAAGAAACCAAAAAGGGAGTGTTTAGAGTGAGAAACAGAATGAGAATGAAGACTCAAATTCTACACTGAAAATTTCATAAAATACAATCCGAAGATGTTGGTTAAAAAGCTACACTTTAAAATAAAAACATAAAAACTTACCATAGATTTCTCCAATATTGAGTTTTGTTCGAAAAGACGACCACATAAGGGGAGTATTTAGAGTGAGAAACAGAATGAGAATTAAGACTCAAACTTCAAATTGAAAACCTCATATTTTGTCACGATTTTTTTTCAAAAATTCGCGCCAAAATAAACTTTTTTCATTCATCAATTACTGCGGGTTGAAACCCGCAGTAATTGAAAATTTGATTTGACCCAAACACATGCATTCGCTTTGACTCAAGAAAGTAAAAGTTTAAAAAATATAGAAGAAGCATAATCCCACCTTTGGTCCTCTGCTCCCAAGACTCACACTCACACTGAAAATTTAAAAATTTATGATAAAACTAAAGAAACCAAAACACTATAACAGATTTCTCCAACATTAAATGTTGTTCGAAAAGACGAACGTGAGGGTGTAGTTATCGTGCTTTGCACGAGGGCAAAAAACATGCTTTAATTCTAGTTCAAAAGTAAAAGGCTCAGAATTTAGAAAAAGCATCATTCTAACCTTTGGTCCTCCTTACTCGAGTCTCACTCTCATCACTGAAAATTTCATAATTTATGATAAAACTAAAAGCACAAGAAACCAAAACATTATAACAAATTTCTCCAATATTGTATACTTCTTGAAAAAACACTCCAAAGATTTCTCCAACATTAAATGTTGTTCGAAAAGATGAACGTAAGGATGTAGTTATCGTGCTTTGCACGAGAGCAAAAAACATGCTTTAATTCTAGTTCAAAAGTAAAAGGCTCAGAATTTAGAAAAAGCATCATTCTAACCTTTGGTCCTCCTTACTCGAGTCTCACTCTCATCACTGAAAATTTCATAATTTATGATAAAACTAAAAGCACAAGAAACCAAAACATTATAACAAATTTCTCCAATATTGCATACTTCTTGAAAAAACACTCCAAAGATTTCTCCAACATTAAATGTTGTTCGAAAAGACGAACGTAAGGATGTAGTTATCGTGCTTTGCACGAGAGCAAAAAACATGCTTTAATTCTAGTTCAAAAGTAAAAGTTCAGAATTTAGAAAAAGCATCATTCTAACCTTTGGTCCTCCTTACTCGAGTCTCACTCTCATCACTGAAAATTTCATAATTTATGAAATTTTATCCCCCAACTTTCCATATCTGCATTCGCAAAGTCAAGTCTGTACTTTTCAGGAATTCCATCATTATCAAGCATACTTCCAAACTCAATAGACGGGAATAATTCTTCGTAGGTAATCATTTCATTTAAGGAAACACGACGATAAATGTGAGAACGCGTTAAATTATGGGTTTCATCTAATCCGGAAGCACCTAGAAGCTCAACATAATTTTTAATCAACTTTTTATGGTATTCTGCCACTCTAGTTTTCTTGTCTGTTACATCTAGTCCAACTGCAAGTTCTTTTTTTTGAGTTGTAATTCCTGTTGGACATTCATTCGTGTTACAAATCAAAGCTTGAATACACCCAAGTGCCAACATCATTGCACGCGCCTGATAACAGCCATCTGCTCCAATTGCCATTGCACGTGCCACATGAAACGCCGAAGAAATCTTTCCAGATGCAATCAGTTTAATATGGTTTCTAATTCCTAAACCATTTAAAATATTGTGGGCAAAATCCAATCCATCAATCAAAGGAGCCCCAACATAGTTACTAAATTCTGGTGGTGCAGCTCCAGTTCCTCCTTCACCTCCATCAATAGCAATATAATCTGGATAAATATCAAGGTGAATCATCGCCTTACATATAGCAATAAACTCACTTTTATGTCCAATACACATTTTAAAACCTATTGGTTTTCCGTTGGATAAATCTCTCAACTTTTTAATGAATCTAATCATTTCTAGGGGTGTGTCAAACGCAGAATGAAATGGTGGAGAGGCAACAATTGTATGTGGAACAATATGACGTATTTTTGCAATTTCCTCCGAGTTTTTTGAAGCGGGTAAAATCCCACCGTGTCCCGGTTTGGCTCCTTGAGAGAGTTTAATCTCTATCATTTTCACATTCTCATGTCTTGCCTTTTCAGCAAACAATTCTGGATTAAAGTTCCCATATTCATCTCTACAACCAAAATAACCTGTTCCGATTTGCCAAATAATATCACCACCGTGTTTTAAATGGTAGAAACTCAAACCTCCTTCACCTGTATTATGGGCAAAACCACCTATTTTTGCTCCACCATTCAAGGCTTCAACAGCATTTCCACTTAAAGAACCAAAACTCATGGCTGAAATATTTAAAATACTTGCAGAATAAGGTTGTTTACAATCTTTATTACCGATTAAAACACGAGGGTCATGATTTAGTTTATCAAATGCCTTTGGTGCAACAGAATGACACATCCATTCATAGCCTTCAGCATAAAGATCGAGTTGCGTACCAAAAGGAATAGTATCGCGAACGTTTTTCGCTCTTTGATAAACCGAAGAACGATCTAAACGGTTATATGGTCGACCATCAATATCCGATTCAATAAAATACTGGTACATTTTAGGTCTCAATTCTTCCATTACATATCTCAACCTACCCAATACCGGATACAATCTCCTAATGGTTTGCTTTTTTTGAAACATATCATTGTATCCCATTATTGTAACAATAAAAACGAGACAAAATGCTACAACCCAATATTCGCTAATGTAAAATGTAAGTGCCAAGGTAATTAAAAGGAGAACACTACTTAAGATTACAAATTTTTTACGCATAATTTTCTTTTTAAGGTAAACAATTGACAACTCGATATTCCACCTCAACAAAATAGAGTTTGAATGTGGATTTAACGTTTGGAATATGTTAGGTAAATACCTTTGACATAAATGTAACGATATTTATGTAAAAATGTTTAAACGGGTGGATTTATTTCGGTTTTTAGCGGTAGGCGGTATCAGCAGTAGGCTGTAGGCAATAAGCTTTAGGCATTGGGCTTACTGTCGATAGCTAACTTGATATTTCTCCCAAATTTAGTACAAGAAAATAACAAGAAAACCAATAGCATTGATATGTAGAAAAGTGATTTCATAATATTACAATTTTTTTACGGTGAATAATTCCATCTCTTGTTTGTATTATAGCAAAATATGTTCCCGTTTCAAAAAAAGGAGTCCACGATTCTGAAACTGCATATTCTTGACCTGCGTAGGCCGTGCCTTCACTGGTGTTATAGCCTTGCGCTTGGATTACTACGGATGTTTCCTTTTTGCACGATACTCCAAAGAAGAATAGAAGAGTTATAAAAATTAAATTTTTCATTAGTTTATTATTAATTTTGTTGTTTGCATTTCTGTAGGTGTTTTGTAAACGACAAGGTACAAGCCACTTTCGAGCTATAAGTAAAGAATCCATACGTGTATTTTCGGAAATGAATTAATAATTGATATAAGTTTTCAGTTCTTCATTGCTTAATTAATTTAAAAACTCTTTTCTGTTCTTCAAACCGAACAAAACAATTTCGATATCTAGACCTTTAACTGCGAATCTGTGTGTATACACAAAATTAATAGGTTCTTTTTCATAAGTGTAAATATTTAGTTTCAACTAAAATAAGAATAATTCCCTGTTTTACAAAGTAGGGATGTTTTGCAAAACGTCCCTACGAAAACAAAAAAATTAAAAATGAAGCAATTAAAAGAATTTTGTCTATCTTTGTCGCCTTAATTAAAAACAAAATAATATGAATAACTACGAAACTGTTTTCATTTTAACTCCCGTTTTGTCTGAAGACCAGACAAAGGAAGCAGTAAAGAAGTTTGAAGAAGAGATTAAATCTCTAGGCGGAAAACTTACGAACTCAGAGTCTTGGGGCTTGAAAAAATTGGCTTATCCAATTCAGAAAAAAACAACTGGATTTTACTTCCTTTTAGAATTTGAAGGTGAAGGTAATTTAGTATCTGAATTAGAAGTTACATTCAAACGTGACGAGCGTGTAATGCGTTTCTTAACTGTGAAGATGGACAAACACCACAAAGAGTGGGCTGAAAAAAGAAAGTCAAGAATGAAAAATGCTAAACCTGCAAAGGCTGAAGCAAAGTAATTAAAGTAAAGAACCAAAAAAAATTACAATTATGGCACAAGATGTAAGATATTTATCGCCGGTAAACATTGATATCAAAAAAGAAAAATACTGTCGTTTTAAGAAAAGTGGTATTAAATTCGTTGACTATAAAGACGCTAGTTTTTTATTAAAACTATTGAACGAGCAAGGTAAGATTTTACCACGTCGTATTACAGGAACTTCTTCTAAGTTTCAAAGTAGAGTTAACAAGGCTGTTAAACGTGCACGTCACATTGCAATCCTTCCATATGTTGGAGATCAATTAAGATAAGCCTAATTATTAACACATTAAAAAGACAATTATGGAAATCATTTTAAAGAAAAACGTTGATAACCTAGGTTACAAAGACGATATCGTTGAAGTAAAACCAGGATATGCGCTTAACTTCTTAATTCCTCAAGGATACGGAATAATCGCAAACAAATCAACTAAGAAAGCGCACGAAGAAGTTTTAAGACAAAGATCTCACAAAGAGGTTAAAGTTAAAGAAGAAGCTCAGGAAATCGCTAAGAAAATTGAAGCTACTTCAATTAAAATTGGAGCTAAAGTTGGTGAAAACGGACGTATTTTCGGATCTGTTAACACTATCCAATTATCTGAAGCTTTAAAAGCAGAAGGTGTTGATGTAGACAGAAAATCATTGAAAATTGTTGAGGAGCCAATTAAAGAAGTTGGAACTTACACAGGTTTAGCTAATCTTCACAAAGAAGTATCTGCTGAATTCAAATTTGAAGTTATCGAAGAGTAATCTTTGAAATCAATATTTTAGGAGACCGTCTAGACATTATGTTTAGACGGTTTTTTTATGGCAATTTTGTGGGTAGCTTCGTAATTCTATCATGCATAACGATACTTCCTGCCACAGCAACATTTAAAGAATTCGTTCCGGGTAATTGTATCAATTCATGACACTGATCCAAAATTTCTGGTGGTATTCCGTTGTCTTCTGCACCTAATAAATACGCTGCACGTGGCCAATGTTCATATTCACTAAGCATCACTGCACGATCATCTAATTCCACGCCAATTACCTTACTATTGTAGGGTAAATGCTTATAGAAATCTTCAAAGTCATCATAATGAAATAAAGGGATTTCTCGCCATGACTTTAAAACATCCGAAGTTTGTTTTTTGTAACTTTTACCAATTGTAAAAATATAAGAAGCTCCTAGTATATAGGCTGATCGCCATAAGGTTCCGATATTGTGTCCGCGTTTATGTTGAATAATTCCTATGCCGAAATAATTGGCTTCGTCTGGTTTTACTTTCATTAATCTTAATTATTAACTTATTTAAATAAAATTCTTATACGCTTGTATACTAATGATAGCCTTTCAAATTAACTCTACTGCAATAATTAACTTCCTTTCTTTTTTGCATTATTCATTTCTGCCTATTTTTATTTGTATTCATGAGCTTCCTTCGGTCCGTTGCCAAAAAAAGAAACAAAAAACTCTAGCGCCTCCCCCCAACGGCAAACATATACTGAATAATTGATCAATTCTTATTTTCAATTAAAATTTCAGTTGTTAAGAACAAAACAACAATTAATTATAATAAAGGCTTTAAATGTGTAAAATTGTAATTTATGAAAATGAGTATTAAAGGGGAAACCGATTTAATTATTACAGATTGCCTTTAATTAAGTGGTCAACCGAAATTTTACCAGAACCTAAGAAAAATATTCCCATGTAACCCGCTAAATAAAGTAATGGTAATTCTATCTTCCCTAATCCATCTCCAGCATGAACAACGAATACAGCTATAATCATTGTCACAATTAAAGGAACCACTGCATATCTTGTCCACAATCCTATAGCTAATAAGGCTGAACAAACAACTTCTGCAAAAACGGCCAAAATTAAAGAAAGCATCACTCCAATTCCTAATGGATCGGCAAATCGAATTTCTCCTTCTCCCAATAATACATCCAACTTTGGTAGACCATGACCAAATAACATAGTTAAACCTAACACAGCTCTTAAAATCAGTGTACTTATTGATTTACTAAATCTCAATTCTTTTGAATACAACACCATAATTCGAATCTAATTATATTTTTATTCAGGTAAAGATAGCAATAAAATCGATGTTAAATTCCTAATTATTCAAGCTAGTACAAGACTAAGTTTAATTATGGTTTGGGTTAAAATTCAAACCTTCCACTTAATTAACAATATGAATAGAAATTAGAAGTAAAGGAATTAAGTTAAAAGAAATTGAATTCATTAACTTTGCAAAAAACAAATGTTATGGCATCAGCAGAAAGAGCAGCAGAAAAGAAATCGAAAATCAATCTTATATTAAATGATATTTCTTCAGGAGATGAAAAGAAAGTCTTAGAAGGGCTAAAAGCATTAAAGGTCAATGGAGATGATAAAGTGATTCTTCCTATTATTGAAGTTTGGTCTAAAGGGGTTTCACAAAAAACTGCAGATGAAATCGTTACATTTATTGGCGATATAAAGTCTACGACAAGTGCTCAAACAATTATGGATGTGCTTTTAGATGATCAATATAACAATATTCATTTGCCATTACTTACAACAATTTGGAACAGTAAGGTGGACTATTCAGAGTATATTGTTGATTTTGTAAACATTGCCATCAAACACGATTTCATGGTAGCTTTAGAATGTCTAACAATCATTGAAAACATGGAAGGTCCTTTCGAAGAACATCACATGTTAGATGCTGAAATTTCATTGAGAGAATACGCTGAAAAACACAATGAAGAGAAGTCAGATGACGATAAAAAAGTTCAAATGATTCTTGAAATTTCTAAACTAATTAAGTCCTTTGATGAACATATAATGTAGTACTTTTACAAGGTAATTTTCATACTTAAAGTTCGGAAAACTAAATGTGTTTCTCAACTTTCGTATAGCACTTGAATGCTAAAAAAGACCATTAATTTCAGCATCAATTGCAGAGATTATCTTTCCTAAATCTTCAGGGTCTTCATGGTAGTTATTGTTATCAACATCAACGATGAGTAGTTTCCCTTTATCGTAAGTACTGATCCATGCTTCATACCTTTCATTTAGACGCTTCAAATAATCCAATCGAATTGATTCCTCATATTCACGTCCTCTTTTTTGAATTTGGTTCACCAAAGTAGGTACGCTCGCCCTCAAATAGATCAATAAATCTGGAGGAGAAACAAAAGACTCAATAAGATTAAACAATGAGAAATAATTTTCAAAATCTCTTGTTGTCATTAAGCCCATCGAATGAAGGTTCGGAGCAAAAATATATGCATCTTCATAAATGGTTCTATCTTGAATTACCACTTTATCAGTTTGTTGAATCTCTTGAATTTGCGTGAATCGACTGTTTAAGTAATAAACTTGAAGATTAAATGACCAACGCTGCATATCTTCATAAAAATCGTTCAAATACGGATTTTGAGATACATTCTCATAATGTGTTTCCCAATTGAAATGTTTTGACAATAACTCTGTTAAAGTTGTTTTTCCTGATCCTATATTTCCTGCAACTGCAATATGCATAATTCAACTAATTAAATGATGGACTAAAATACTAATATAGTTTTAAAAATAAGTTTTAAGGTTGAGGAATTAAGGAATATTTGCTAATTCCATTGGTCAACTTAAAGTAAACTACATTCCCAAATACTTTTAAATCGATGATATCTGATTGAGGTAAAGCAATTCTTTCTTCTACTCCCGACTTAATATTCAATCGTATAATGTCTTTCTTTTCGAGGATATAAAGAAATTTTTCTGTTGGGTAAATATTTAACGCTTCCTTGGTATCAAATTTTCTTAATAAAGAACCATAATAGTCGAAGACAAAAACGCCTTGATCTTCATAAAATAAAAAAAGTTGATTTTGCTTTTCGATCATTGAAACCAGTTCATTACTGTAGGTAATATTCATTAAATTGGAAATTTCTGATTGAGCTACTGTAGATT
The DNA here is from genome assembly GCF_003402975.1 of Brumimicrobium aurantiacum. Lineage (GTDB taxonomy): Bacteria > Bacteroidota > Bacteroidia > Flavobacteriales_D > Crocinitomicaceae > Brumimicrobium > Brumimicrobium aurantiacum. The sequence goes on from NZ_QURB01000001.1 coordinate 84,466, forward strand.
GTATTCCTTCAAATCGTACGAGTCGAGCATTCTGTTCATCATATACCCAAAATCGGTTTGTTTGATTTGAATAACATACGTGAGTCCCATATCCTATTCCTACGGAAGCTAAATCAACTTTCCCTTCTTGAAAAGCCAAAGTATTATCTACAAAGCCAATCATCTGTTGATTTTCAGAAAAGAGCAATGCTTTTAATGAGTGTCTGGCATCAATCTTTGTGATTAATCCGAAATCTTTTCGACTTTGCGTAAAGGCTTGATTTAAATTGGTATCAAGCTTAAAAAGATTACCTCCTTTTGAATATACAATTTCACCAAGAGGAGTAATATCCCAAGCTTCTATTTCTGAATTTTGAAAAGACTGTTCGAGCTTCCAACACAATGTTTGGGAATTAACCAAAAATGGCGTAAACAACAGAAAAAGGTAAAGTATTTTCATCATGATTTTTTATCTTCAACAATCATGCGAGAATTCAACACAAGAATTTCTTCCATAATTTTTCTATCATTTGACAACCTTGGAACCTTATGTTGCCCACCTAATTTCCCTTTACTCTTCAACCAATCATCAAAAATATTTTTTCGTGCTTTTCGTACGATTGGAAAGTTCAACGTTAAATCATTCGTCCTTTTTGCATCATAATCAGAATTGATTTTTCTTAATTCATCATCTAAGATTTGAGCAAATAGTTTCATATCAGATGGTTCATGATTAAACTCTATTAACCATTCGTGTCCTCCATGATTACCTTCTTTCATATAAACAGGACAGGCAGTATAATCTTTTAAAAGTGCATTGGTTTGCTGACAAGCAACCTTTATAGCATTGTCTGTATTATCTACAATCACCTCTTCTCCAAAAACGTTGATAAAGTGTTTGGTTCTTCCAGTTACTTTAACGCGATATGGTTTTAAACTTGTAAACTTCACTGTATCCCCTACAATATATCTCCACAAACCTCCATTGGTTGAAATAACCATGGCATAATTCACATCTTCTTCGACATCTTTTAATTCTATGACTTTTTCTGATTGCGTTCCTTTATAATCTGACATTGGAATAAATTCGAAGAAAATTCCATAATCGAGCATCAATAACAAGTCTCCACCCAATTGATCTTGTATTCCAAAAAAGCCTTCAGATGCATTATAAGATTCAATATAGTGCATATCTTCATGTGGAATGATACGCTCAAATTCTTTTTCATAAGGTTTGAAACTTACACCACCGTGCATAAATAGTTCCAGATTTGGCCAAACTTCTCTAATGTCTGATTTACCTGTTTTTTCTAAGATTCGATTCATCAAAACTAATGTCCAACTCGGAACACCAGAAATACTCGAAACATCTTCATTAATGGTCTCTTCTGCTAGTTTTTCAATCTTCTCCTCCCATTCACTCATTAGAGCCGTTTCTCGCGAAGGAACACGTTTTATTTCGACCCACCAGGGTAAATTCTTCAAAATGATAGAAGATAAATCTCCAGTATAGCTATCTGGTCGTAACTTATTGTGTTCGGCAGTTCCGCCAACCACCAAATGTTTCCCTTTATAAAGCTTTGTGTTTGGAAAATGAGAATAATATATAGCCAATAAATCTTTTCCTCCTTTGTAATGACATTCTTCCAGCGATTCTTTGGTTACCGGAATAAATTTACTTCGATCTGAAGTAGTTCCTGAGGATTTCGCGAACCATTGTGTTTCTTTAGGCCAAAGTACATCCTCATCACCTTTCACCTCCTTTTCAACCCATTCTTTCAGATCGTCATAATCTTGAAGAGGTACTTTTTCTCTAAACTCATAATAATGATTGATATCATCGAAATGGTATTTAGCTCCGAATTTGGTTTTTCTTCCATTCAAAACCAGTCTTTCAAACCATTCTTTTTGAACTTCAGCCGGATGCATACGAAACAAATCGATTTGGTGTATTCGCTTTTTAATGATCCATCCAAAAATTGCATTAAAGGGCATAGTGTGATTTTTTTACTTGGATGAAGATACAAAGAACAAATAATAATTTGAGAATATTTTAATCTTTTTTCCAACCTATTGACATTTTTAGACGTCTTTTAATTAAGGTTTACTTTTGATACATAGTTGAAAAAGGCGCAATTCATATTGAAATGCGCCTTTTTTATAATTTGAGAACTCTGTTTATGCTACTTCTTACGCACGAATACGCGTACCGGAACTCCTTCAAAATCGAAATTCTTTCTAATTTTATTTTCTAAAAAGCGTTTATAACTATCAGGTATATATTGAGGTAAATTACAATAAAAAGCAAATGCTGGAGCATGGGTTGGTAATTGTGTGACATATTTAATACTCACGTATTTACCTTTTAGAGATGGTGGAGGGAAATTAATTATCTCTCCTAACATCACTTCATTAAGTACAGCTGTTTGAATCTTTTTCACACGGTTATTATAAACCTTCATGGCTACTTCTAGTGCCTTATGAATTCTTTGTTTCGTTAAGGCAGAGGTAAAGACGATTGGAACATCGTTAAATGGCGCCAATTGCTCGCGGATATGGTCTTCGGCTTCTTTCGTTGATTGATTATTCTTATTCTCAACCAAATCCCACTTATTTACAAGGACAACAATTCCTTTGTGATTTTTTTCACACATATAGAAAATGTTTAAATCTTGCTTTTGAATTCCTTCAGTGGCATCAATCATAAAGATACAAACATCAGAATTTTCAATTGTACGTACTGATCTTAAAACAGAATAGTATTCTATATCTTCTTGAACTTTGGCACGTTTTCTTATTCCAGCAGTATCAATCAATAAAAAGTCAAAACCATAGGCTGAATAACGTGTATTCACAGCGTCACGAGTTGTTCCAGAAATAGGAGTTACAATATTTCTGTCCTCACCAATTAAGGCATTAGCTAGAGATGACTTTCCAACATTAGGTTTACCTACAATTGCGAATCTTGGCAATTCACTATCTGACTCGATGGTTTTAGATTGGAACTCTTTAACCATGTCGTCAAGTAATTCACCAGTTCCAGAACCATTTGTTGCAGCAATATCATAAACATCGCCGACTCCCAATGACCAAAATTCAGAAGACATTCCAACTCTAGAGGTATTATCCACTTTATTAGCAGCAATAAACACCTTTTTATTCGTCATTCGTAGCATTTTGGCAACCTTATTGTCTAAATCGGTTATCCCCGTAGTTACATCAACTACGAATACAATTACGTTAGCTTCATCTATAGCCAATTCAACTTGTTTACGAATTTCACTTTCGAAAACATCATCAGAACCTTTTACATAACCACCAGTATCAATAACTGAATATTCGTATCCTACCCAGTCACCTTTACCATAAATTCGGTCACGTGTAACACCACTCATTTCCTCAACGATGGCATTTCTTGATTCTGTCAATCTGTTAAATAAGGTCGATTTACCTACGTTAGGTCTTCCGACAATTGCAACTATATTACTCATAACTAATATCCGTATTTTTTAAGTTTACCTTCGTTATTTCTCCAATCTTTATCAACCTTAACGAAGGTTTGCAAGAAAACATGTTTATCCAGGAATTTTTCAATGTCCTTACGACTATCAATTCCGATATATTTCAGTTGTCTTCCTTTAGCACCAATTAAGATTCCTTTTTGAGAATCTCTTTCTACAATAATATTCGCACGAATACGAATAATATCATCTTCTTCTATATATTCCGTCACTTCAACTTCACAAGCATAAGGAACCTCTTTCTTAAGGTTCAAAAATATCTTTTCACGAATAATTTCTGAAATGAAGAAGCGCATAGGACGATCTGAAATGGCTTCCTTATCGAAATAGGCTGGAGAATCTGGTAATTGATCAAGAATTAATTTCAAGATCGGATCCACATTAAAGTTATGTAAAGCTGAAACAGGTAAAACAGTAGCGTTTGGTAATTCTTTCTGCCAATATTCTAATCTTTCACCTACAACTTTTTGATCGCGAAGATCCATTTTATTTACAAGACAAATAACAGGGGTATTCAGCTCTTTAATTTTGGCTAAAGTTTCCTTATGGTTCATTGTATCTTCAAATACATCAGTAATAAAAAGTAAGACATCAGCATCTCTCAGTGATGTATTAACATATTTCATCATTGACTCATGAAGTTCGTAAGCTGCATTTACAACACCAGGTGTATCCGAAAATACAATTTGATAATCTTCATGGTTTAAAATACCACGAATTCGGTGACGTGTTGTTTGGGCTTTCGATGTAACAATAGAAAGCTTTTCACCCAAAAGTTGATTCATTAGTGTTGATTTCCCAACGTTTGGACTACCAACTATATTTACAAAACCAGATTTGTGACTCATATTCAAAATTATTCTTTTGCAAATTTGCAAAATATATTGCTATAAATAAAAAAGAGGCTGCCGAAAAGATCAGACAGCCTCTTAATATTTTAATTAATAGGTTTTACCTCCTATTTATTTTTTTGCTAATTCTTTAGCTTGTGAAATCCACTCGTCAGACTCAACTCTATCTTCACTTAGTCCTTCTAATTCACCAATTTTCTTGATGTCTTCTTCAGAAAGATTAGCAATTTGTTCATAAGTAGTGAAACCTGCAGCAGCTAATTCTTTAGCGTAAACTGGTCCAATACCTTTGATTTTAGTCAAATCATCTTGTGTATCATCTTTCTTTTCATTAGAAGTTGTTTCTTCTTTCTTAGCCTCAGTAGAAGCATTTGATGAACCACCTCTTCTAGAACGACGAGTTTTCTTTTCTTTAGGTTCTTTAGTCATCAATTCGTTAAAATCAACTAATTCAACCATACACATTTCAGCGTTATCTCCTAGACGGTTTCCTGTACGAATGATACGTAAGTAACCTCCTGGACGATCTGCAATTTTAGGAGAAATCTCTCTAAATAATTCAGTCGTTGCTTCTTTACTTTGTAAGTATTTAAATACAATACGACGTGAATGTGTAGAATCTGTTTTTGATTTCGTTAGCAAAGGCTCAATATAAACACGTAGCGCTTTTGCTTTTGCAACGGTTGTATTGATTCTTTTGTGCTCGATAAGTGAACAAGCCATATTAGAAAGCATAGCTTTTCTATGTGCTGATGTTCTACTTAAACTATTATTTTTTTTACCGTGTCTCATTTTAAAGTCTTATATCAGTTTTTACTCTTTGTCTAATTTATATTTAGACGTATTCATTCCAAACGTCAATCCTTTAGCATCAACTAGATCTTCTAGCTCTGTTAGGGATTTCTTACCGAAGTTTCTGAACTTCAATAAATCGTTTTTATTATAGACTACCAAATCTCCTAAAGTATCAACGTCAGCAGCTTTCAAGCAGTTCAATGCTCTCACTGATAAGTCTAGATCTACCAATTTAGATTTCAACAATTGACGCATGTGTAGTGAAGTCTCATCAAACTCTTCAGTTTCTGATTTAATTTCACTATCCAATGTTATGCGCTCATCAGAGAACAACATAAAGTGATGGATAAGGATTTTTGCAGCTTCTTGCAAAGCATCTTTTGGATGAATAGAACCATCTGTTAAGATGTCAAAGATTAATTTTTCGTAATCTGTTTTTTGTTCTACACGGAAATTATCAACTGTAAACTTTACATTTTTAATAGGTGTAAAAATAGAATCGATAAAAATAGTTCCAAATGGTGCGTTAGCTGTTTTATTTTCTTCAGCAGGAACATACCCTCTTCCCTTAATAATTTTAAGCTCGATATCTAATTTTACAGAAGCGTCCATGTTACAGATAACCATATCTGGATTAAGAACTTGGAATGCCGTAGTAAATTTGTTGATATCACCAGCAGTAAAAGTATCTTGTCCTCCAACAGAGATGATAACAGTTTCTTCGTCTTGGTCTTCTATTTGTTGTTTAAAACGAACTTGTTTTAAATTCAATACAATCTCAGTCACGTCTTCTACTACACCTTTGATTGTAGAAAACTCATGATCAACACCTTCAATTCTAATTGAAGAGATAGCAAAGCCTTCTAATGAGGAAAGTAATATACGTCTTAAAGCGTTTCCAACAGTGATACCATAACCAGGCTCTAACGGACGAAACTCGAATTGACCTTCGTGTTCGTTAGATTCGATCATGATCACCTTGTCCGGCTTTTGAAAATCTAAAATAGCCATAATAATAAATTAATTTTTATTTAGAATATAATTCTACAATCAGTTGTTCCTTAATGTTTTCAGGAATCATTTCTCTTGAAGGAGTACTCATTACTGTTCCTGACATTGAAGCAGAATCCCAGTTCAACCAATCATAATTTGTTGATTTAGCAGCAATTGAATTTGTAATTGCTTCTAAAGATTTAGATTTCTCACGTACACCAACAACATCTCCTTCACGAAGTGTGTATGATGGAATATTCACTAAACTACCGTTTACCGTAATGTGTTTATGAGAAACAAATTGACGTGCAGCACTACGTGTAGGTGCAATTCCTAAACGGTAAACTGTGTTATCTAAACGAGACTCACAAAGAATCAACAAGTTCTCACCTGTAATTCCTTTCATTGCTGAGGCTTTTTTAAATAAGTTTGAAAACTGACGCTCTAAAATACCGTAAGTATATTTCGCTTTTTGTTTTTCAGTCAACTGGATAGAGTACTCAGATTGTTTTCCTCTTCTCTTGTTTGGTCCATGTTGTCCTGGTCCATAAGATCTTTTTTCCAGTGCTTTATCTGGGCCAAAAATTGGTTCTCTAAATCTACGAGCAATTTTCGACTTTGGTCCTGTATATCTTGCCATTATTAATTGTTATTGTGAGGGGCTGTGAATTAAGGCATCTTCCTTCGCCAGCACTGATCCTCGTGTTGTTAAAATATTAAACTCTTCTACGTTTTGGTGGGCGACAACCATTGTGCGGTAATGGTGTAACATCATTAATTTCTGTTACCTCAATTCCTGAGTTGTGTATTGCACGGATCGCTGATTCTCTTCCTGAACCAGGTCCTTTTACAAATACTTTTACCTTACGTAATCCGAAGTCATGCGCTTCTCTAGCACACTCTTCTGCTGAAACTTGTGCAGCATATGGAGTGTTTTTCTTAGAACCTTTGAAGCCCATTTTTCCAGCAGATGACCAAGAAATAACTTGACCTTGTGCGTTGGTTAAAGATACAATGACATTGTTGAAGGTAGCTTGGATATGCGCTTCACCAATAGCATCTACTTTAACATTTTTCTTCTTCTTTTGATTAGACTTTGCCATAATTAAATACTATTATTTAGTTGCTTTTTTCTTGTTTGCAACAGTTTTTCTTCTACCTTTTCTTGTTCTAGAGTTGTTCTTTGTACGTTGTCCTCTCAAAGGTAAACCAGATCTATGTCTAACACCTCTATAACAACCAATATCCATTAAACGTTTGATGTTTAATTGAACTTCTGAACGTAAAGCACCTTCAACCTTAATTTCATTGATAGTATTACGAATTTGACCGATTTGGTCATCATTCCAGTCTTGAACTTTAATATTTTCGTCAATACCATTTGCTTTTAAAATCTCTTCTGCTCTACTACGTCCAATACCAAAGATATATGTTAATCCAATAACACCTCTTTTGTTTTTTGGTAGATCTATTCCTGCAATTCTCGCCATAACTTATACTGTTAATTTATCCTTGACGTTGTTTAAACTTAGGATTCTTTTTGTTAATAACGTAAACTCTTCCTTTTCGTTTTACGATTTTACAATCTTCCGATCGTTTTTTAACTGAAGCTCTTACTTTCATTTTATTATTAATTTACGCGCCTTACGACGCTCGCTTGTTCTTATTTATATCTAAATGATATTCTCCCTTTTGTTAAATCATAAGGAGACATTTCTACTTTCACTCTATCACCAGGTAATATCTTAATGTAATACATTCTCATTTTCCCGGAGATGTGAGCGGTAATAATATGACCATTTTCTAACTCTACACGAAACATTGCGTTAGATAATGATTCTATAATCGTACCGTCTTGTTCTATCGATTGTTGTTTAGCCATCTTTTCTAATTTTATTACATTCCAGACATCTCCCCTTGGGTACGACGTCCTCTAATTTTAGTTCCTTCCATTAATCCATCATAATGACGGTTTAAAAGGTAAGACTCAATTTGCTGTAAAGTATCCAAAACAACTCCAACCATAATCAATAAAGATGTTCCTCCGAAGAATAATGCAAATCCATCACCAACACCAAACTGCACAGCGATAGCTGGAATTATAGCAATTAATGCTAAAAATACAGATCCTGGTAAAGTAATCTTTGAAACTAAATTATCGATATAATCAGCAGTTTCATCTCCTGGACGTACACCTGGAATAAATCCACCATTACGTTTCATGTCATCTGCCATTTTCTTTGGATTGATCATAATTGCTGTATAGAAATACGTAAACACAATAATCAAAACAAATAAAACTAAATTATACCATAGTCCAAAAATACCAAATTGGGATTCTATAAACATTACTGGAACTGTCATTATTGCTTGTGCGAAAATGATTGGCATTACTCCTGATGCATTTACCTTAATCGGTAAATAAGATCTTGCACCTTGAGCGTCTACCGCACCACCTCGTGCACCAGCAACTCTTTTCGCATAGTTCATAGGAATCTTACGAACACCCTGAACAACAAGTACTGTAGCCATTACGATTAACATGAAAATGATAACCTCAATGATTACAATTAAGAACGAATGTTGAGCTGTTTCAGCCACAAAAGATTGAGGTAAACGTGCAATAATACCAACTGTAATCAGCAATGATATTCCGTTACCTACACCTTTATCAGTTATTCTTTCTCCCAACCAAACAGCAAACATAGCCCCTGCAACTAATACTAGTACAGATTGTGTCCACCATAATGGCGAATTAATGAAAGCTTCTGGAATCGCATTTTTACTAGCAACATATAACGACAAATAACCTGGAGCCTGAACAGCACAGATTATAATTGTTAAAATACGTGTATAGTTATTGATACGTTTTCGACCACTTTCACCTTCTTGTTGCATTTTCTGAACTGCAGGAACAGCCATTCCCATCAACTGCATAATAATTGATGCAGAAATGTAAGGCATGATACCTAACGCTAAAAATGATGCATTAGTAAACCCACCACCAGAAAGCAAACCTAAAAGGCCTTCGATAGTTCCGGCATCAGCACCATCAGATGCTAGTTTAGAACTGTCTACACCTGGTAACACAATAAATGATCCGATTCGGAAAACAAGAATTAAAGAAAAGGTAATTAATAACCTTTTCCTTAGTTCTTCAACTTTCCAAATATTACTTATATTCTCTATTAGTTTCTTCATTTGGGTAAAATAGTTTGCAAAGTTAATTAGATTTCTGAACAATCACCACCTTTCGACTCAATTTCTGCTTTTGCAGTTGCCGAAAACTTGTGAGCGGAAACACTAATTTTTGCTGTTAGCTCACCTCTACCGAGGATTTTAACTAATTCTCTATTCCCTAATAAACCGTTTGCACGTAATACTTCAGGATTGATTTCAGTAAGATTTTTACGATCAACTAATTGTTGAATTACATCCAAATTAACGGCTTTGTATTCAACTCTATTGATATTCGTAAAACCATATTTTGGTGCACGTCTTTGTAATGGCATTTGACCACCTTCGAATCCGATTTTCTTACTGTAACCTGATCTTGATTTAGCACCTTTATGACCACGCGTAGCAGTTCCACCATATCCAGAACCTTGTCCTCTTCCGATACGACGCTGTCTGTGTGTAGAACCTTTAGCTGGTTTTAAATTATTTAAACTCATTGCTTTTTAGTTTTATATGTTTTACTCAACTATTTCAACTAAGTGTTGAACTTTAGCGATCATACCCATTACTTGAGGAGTTGCCTCTTTCTCGATTGTATGATTCATTTTTCTTAATCCTAGTGCTTGTACAGTGTCTTTCTGACGTTGTGTACGGTTTATAGCACTTCTTACAAGTTTAATTTTCACTGTCTTCATTACTATAAATATTAACCGTTAAACACTTGATCCATTGTAATACCACGTTGTTTAGCTACAGAAAATGCATCTCTCATTTGAGATAAAGCATCTATTGTTGCTTTAACAACATTTTGTGGATTAGATGAACCTTGAGATTTTGCCAATACATTATGGATACCTGCACTTTCAAGAACGGCACGCATAGCACCTCCTGCAATTACACCTGTACCCTCTGATGCCGGCTTGAGTAAAACTCTTGCTCCACTAAATTTACCTTTCTGTGTATGAGGCACAGTATTGTTAATTATTGGAACTTGAATTAAGTTCTTCTTCGCATCGTCAATTCCTTTAGAAATTGCTTCTGTTACTTCATTAGCTTTACCTAATCCTTGACCTACGATTCCATTCTCGTTACCAACCACTACGATTGCAGAGAAACTGAATGTACGTCCACCTTTTGTTACTTTTGTAACTCTGTTAATACCAACTAACTTATCAACTAGTTCTAAGTCTGCTGGTTTAACACGATTATTAATTTTTGCTGCCATTTTTATTAAAGTTTTAGTCCACCTTCTCTTGCTCCGTCTGCAAGTGATTTTACTCTACCGTGATATAAATATCCATTACGGTCAAATTTCACTGAATCAATGTTTGCTTTTAATGCTTTTTCAGCAATTAATTTACCAACGATTGCAGCTTGCTCAATCTTAGGAAGGTTTTCACATTCTTTTACTCCTTGAGACGATGCAGAAACTAATGTTTCTCCTTTCAAGTCATTAACTACTTGTGCATATATCTGCTTATTACTTCTATATACTGTTAATCTTGGAAGTGTCTCAGTACCCGTCAAATTCTTACGGATACGTTTTTTAATTTTAGCTCTTCTCGCTATTTTGCTAAATGCCATTTCTTTTAAAATTTAAGGTTATTTACCTGCAGCTTTACCAGCTTTTCTTCTTACATGCTCACCTTGTAAGCGGATACCTTTTCCTTTGTACGGTTCAGGTTTACGGAAGGAACGAATTTTGGCAGCTACGTGTCCTAACAGTTGTTTATCATGAGACTCAAGCGTCACAACTGGTGCTTTACCTTTAGCGGTTTCTGCAGATACCTTAATTTCTTTAGGTAATTCGATAACAATAGGGTGAGAATGACCTACAGACATAGACAATACTTGTCCGTTTGCCTCAGCTCTAAAACCTACACCTATTACTTCTAATACCTTTTTATACCCTTCCGATACTCCTTCGATCATGTTGAAAACTAATGCTCTTGAAAGACCATGTTTTGCACGAACAGCTGGCGCGTCAGATGCGCGGTTAAATTTTATGATACCATCTTCGATTTCTACAGAAATAGAAGGATCTAATTCTTGAGATATTTCTCCTTTAGGTCCTTTTGCTGTAACGATTTGGCCATCCATTTTAATTTCTACTCCACTCGGGATGCTTATTGGGGATTTACCTATCCTTGACATTACTTATTACTTCTTAATTAATTAATAAACGTAACAAAGAACTTCACCACCAACGTTTTGTACTCTCGCTTCTTTATCTGTCATCAACCCTTTTGAAGTTGAGATAATTGCGATTCCTAAACCGTTTAATACACGTGGCAATTCCTTTGAATTACTATACTTTCTTAACCCAGGTGTTGAAACTCTTTGCAATTTAGTAATTGCAGGAACTTTCGTTGATGGATTATATTTAAGTGCAATCTTAATGATTCCTTGTTTGTTGTCTTCTTCTACTTTGTAGTTTGCAATATAACCTTTTTCAAAAAGGATTTTTGCCATTGCTACTTTTGTGTTTGAAGAAGGCATTTCAACAACTTTCTTAGTCACACTGCTCGCATTTCTAATGCGAGTCAAAAAATCTGCTATTGGATCTGTATTCATATTTTCTAAACTCTAAGATTACCAACTTGCTTTTTTAATTCCTGGTATTTTACCAGAAAGAGCCATTTCTCTAAATGTCACCCTTGACAAACCAAATTGTCTCATATATCCTCTTGGACGACCAGTTAAATTACAACGGTTGTGTAATCTCACTGATGATGAGTTTTTTGGCAGTTTTTGAAGTGCTTCCCAGTCTCCAGCATCCTTAAGCGCTTGGCGCTTTTCAGCATACTTCTCAACTAAGGCTTGTCTTTTACGCTCACGCGCTTTCATTGATTCTTTTGCCATTCTACTATTTTTTTGTAAATGGAAAACTAAACGCATCTAATAATGCTTTTGCTTCTTCATCAGTTTGTGCTGAAGTAACAAATGTAATATCCATTCCTAAAATTTTGTTTACTTTATCGATATCGATCTCTGGAAAAATAATATGTTCTTTTACTCCCATACTAAAGTTTCCTCTTCCGTCAAATCCTTTTGCTGGAACACCTTTGAAATCACGTGTACGTGGAAGAGCGATTGAAATTAATCGATCTAAAAATTCGTACATATTATCTCCACGAAGTGTTACCTTAGTTCCAATTGGCATTCCTTTTCTCAATTTGAAATTAGAAATATCTTTCTTTGAAACTGTTGCAATAGCTTGTTGACCAGTTATTGCTGTAATATCTTCGATCGCTCCATCAATGATTTTCTTATCAGCAACCGCTTCACCAATACCTTGAGAAATAATAATTTTCTCAATTTTTGGTACACGCATAACTGTTTTGAAACCGAATTGTTTTTGCAAAGCAGGAATTACCTCCTCTTTGTATTGTTTTCTAAGTCTTGGTGTATAGCTCATTACTTAATTTCTTCTCCTGATTTCTTAGCGAATCGAACTAGCTTTCCATCCTTGTTTTCCTTACGACCAACGCGAGTTGGTTCGTTATTGACAACAAGCATGAGGTTGGAAATGTGAAGACCCGCTTCTTTCTCCACAATACCACCTTGAGGGTTCGCTGCATCTGGTTTAGTGTGACGTTTTACAACGTTAACACCTTCCACAAGCACACGCTCTTTATTTCTGTCTATTGATAGGACTTTTCCATCCTGACCACGGTGTTCTCCGCTAATAACTTTAACGGTATCACCTACTTTTATGTGTAATTTCTTTTGCATGATATTAAGTTTTAAAGCACTTCAGGTGCTAATGAAACAATCTTCATGTAATTGTTATCACGCAGCTCTCTAGCCACTGGTCCAAAAATACGAGTTCCTCTCATTTCATTTGCTTGGTTTAATATAACCACAGCATTATCATCGAATCGAATATAAGATCCGTCTGGACGACGGATTTCTTTTTTCGTTCTTACTACCACAGCCGTAGCTACTTGTCCTTTTTTGACATTACCAGAGGGCATTGCGCTCTTGACAGAAACCACTATTTTATCTCCAATAGAAGCGTAACGACGTTTTGTACCTCCGAGAACACGGATACACAATACTTCTTTCGCACCACTATTGTCGGCAACTGCAAGTCTTGATTCTTGTTGTATCATTTCTTAATGATTATTTAGCTCTTTCTAAAATTTCTACTAATCTCCAATTCTTTGTTTTAGACAAAGGTCGGCATTCACGAATACGTACTGTATCACCTATGTTACAGTCGTTTTTTTCATCGTGGGCCACAAATTTAGTAGTTTTTTTTATGAATTTACCATATTTCAGGTGTTTAACTTTTCGTTCAACTGTAATTACGATAGATTTTTCCATCAAATCACTAGTTACAACACCAGTTCTTTCTTTTCTTAAATGTTGATTTTCCATATCAAGGCATTTTCTAATTGTAAGTTAAAACTTACTTGTTTCTTTTGGTCAATTCCGTATTCAACCTTGCTACTGTCTTTCTCAACGCTCTAATTTGCATTGGATTTTCTAATGGTGATACTTTATGTGTCAACATTAATTTTCCAATCTTTTCAGTTGTTGTGTCTAGACGATCTTTAAGATCATTTACGGACAATTGAGTGATTTCTTCTTGTTTCATTTTTCTAATTATTTTCCTGGAACTACATAGTCGTGACGTGTAACGAATTTACACTTTACAGGAAGCTTTTGCGCTGCCAAACGAAGTGCCTCTTTGGCAACATCATAAGGAACACCATCTGCTTCAAATAAAATACGTCCTGGTTTTACAACAGCAACCCAGTGACTTGGAGCACCCTTTCCTTTACCCATACGTACCTCTGCAGGCTTAGACGTAACAGGTTTGTCTGGAAAGATTCTAATCCAAACTTTTCCTTCTCTCTTCATGTATCTAGTAACGGCTATACGTGAAGCTTCGATTTGTCTGGATGTAATCCATGCTGGTTCCAAGGTTTTAAGTCCAAAAGATCCGAAAGCAACTGTACTTCCTCTTTGAGCAAGTCCGGTATTTCTTCCCTTTTGCGCTTTTCTAAATTTGGTTTTCTTTGGTGATAACATCTTTCACTACTTTTTTAAGAATTCAACTTATTTTTTCTTTCTTTTTGGTCCGCCGCGGCGACCACCTTTCTTTTGAGACTCAAGCCCAATGTTAGGAGAAAGATCGCGTTTACCAAAAATCTCACCTTTACAAATCCATACCTTAATACCGATACGTCCGTAAGTTGTGTGAGCCTCAGCCAATGCATAATCAATATCTGCTCTAAATGTATGCAATGGAGTTCTTCCATCTTTATACATCTCGTCACGAGCCATTTCAGCTCCGTTCAAACGACCAGATATCTTAACTTTGATTCCTTCAGCACCCATTCTCATTGTAGAAGCTACAGCCATTTTAATTGCTCTACGGAAAGAAATACGTGCTTCAATTTGACGTGCAATATTATCCGCAACTAAATGAGCATCCAATTCTGGACGTTTGATCTCAAATATGTTGATTTGGATTTCTTTGTTCGTCAATTTTTTCAATTCTTCTTTTAGCTTATCAACTTCTTGACCACCCTTACCAATAATCACACCTGGGCGTGAAGTATTAATAGTAACTGTTACCAATTTTAGAGTTCTTTCGATGATAATTTTAGAAATACTGGCACGTGATAAACGAGCATTAAGATATTTTCTAATTTTATCGTCCTCAACAATTTTATCCGAATAATCAGAACCTCCATACCAGTTAGAATCCCAACCGTGAATGTATCCTAATCTATTTCCTATTGGATTAGTTTTTTGTCCCATTTCCTAATTTTTAACTCCGTCCACGACAATACGTACGTGGTTAGATCGTTTTCTAATTCTATTTGCTCTACCTTGAGCTCTTGGTTGAATTCTCTTCAACATTCCAGCTGGTGAAACTTCGATAGTTTTCACCACTAGCTCTTCTTCTTCCAAACTTTTGTCTTCATTTTTAGCTTCCCAGTTTGCAATTGCTGAACGCAATAAGGTTGAAAGGCTTTTTGAAGCATCCTTTGGATTGTGTTGCAATATATTTAACGCCTTGTTTACTTCAACCCCACGAATAAGATCAGCAACTAATCTCATTTTTCTTGGAGCGATAGGAGAGTTCTTAAGTGATGCAAATGCAATCGACTTATTTTCTTCCTTTCTTTGCTCGGCTTTTAATCTTTTTCTAGCACCCATGATACGAAGTTTTAATTATCTTCTTTTATCTTTCTTATTACCAGCATGTCCTCTGAAGCTACGCGTTGGCGCGAATTCTCCAAATTTATGCCCTACCATATTCTCAGTTACAAATACTGGGATAAATTTATTCCCATTATGAACTGCTATTGTTAATCCAACAAAATCAGGAGTAATTGTAGAGGCACGAGACCATGTTTTAATTACACTCTTAGACTTTGTGGACTGTGCTTTCTCCATTTTTTGCACTAACTTATAGTGCACGAATGGTGGTTTCTTTAACGAACGACTCATATCCTATTTCTTTCTTTTCTCAATGATAAACTTATCTGAATATTTCTTAGCTGCACGCGTTTTGTATCCTTTTGCAGGAATACCGTTACGCGATCTTGGGTGTCCTCCAGAGTGACGACCTTCACCACCACCCATTGGGTGATCAATTGGGTTCATCACAACACCTCTAACACGAGGACGACGGCCTAACCATCTTGAACGACCAGCTTTACCAGAAACAGATAAACTGTGATTATGATTCGAAACAGAACCAATCGTTGCTAGACAAGTAGTTAAGATCATACGAACTTCACTAGATGGCATTTTTAAAATACCATACTTACCTTCTCTGGCAATCAATTGCGCTGATGTTCCAGCACCACGAGCAATAACTCCTCCTTTTCCAGGTGTCATTTCAACGTTGTGTACAGTTGTTCCCAATGGAATATCAGAAATATACATTGCATTTCCAACTTTTGGAGTTGCATTTTTTCCTGACATAACAGTGTCACCAACTTCTAGTCCCTCCGGCGCAATAATGTAACGCTTCTCACCATCTTTGTAGAAAAGTAAAGCGATATTAGCAGTACGATTTGGATCATACTCTATCGTCTTTACAGTGGCAGGAATATCAGCTTTATCTCTTTTGAAATCGATAATACGATACTTCTGCTTGTGACCACCTCCGATATAACGCATAGTCATACGTCCTGAATTATTACGTCCACCTGATTTCTTACGAGATGCAAGTAGAGATTTTTCTGGACCTTTTGCGGTAATTTCAGAATAATCACTGATGAGTTTGTGTCTCTGCCCTGGAGTTGTAGGCTTGAATTTTTTAAGACTCATTTCTTTTAATTAATTAAACATTAGTAAACAGATCAATCGTCTCTCCTTCTGCAACAGTAACAATAGCTTTTTTGAATTTACTACTGCGTTGCTCAACGATACCTTTGTTAGTAAACTTAACAGAGGGTTTTCCACCGCCATAATTCATCGTACGTACAGCTTCCACTGTAACGTCATACATGTTCTCGACGGCTTTTTTAATTTCTATCTTATTCGCTCTATGATCTACTACAAAAGTAAAACGATTATTCATTTCACTATCCATTGTAGCTTTTTCTGTAATAAGAGGCTTTTTTATAATTGTGTTCATCACCAATTAGTTTAAAATCTTTTCAATTACGTCAACTGCATCTTTTGCAATTACAACTTTTCTTGCATTCAACACATCGTAAGTGTTAAGTGAGTCAGCAGAAACAACCTTTACATTCTTGATGTTTTTTGCTGATTTATAAGCATTGTCATTATTGTCGCCAACAACAAACAATGTTTTCTCATTCTCCAATTTCAACGCTGTTAAAACTGATAAAAACTCTTTTGTTTTTGGTGTGTCAAATTTCAATCCATCTAAAACAAGAATTGACTCTTCTTTAGCTTTTAGAGATAATGCAGATTTTCTTGCAACTCTTTTCAACTTAGTATTAAGTTTGAATCTGTAGTTTCTTGGACGTGGTCCAAATGCTCTACCTCCACCTCTAAAAATTGGACTTTTTATAGAACCAGCACGTGCTGTACCTGTTCCTTTTTGCTTTTTAATCTTTTTAGTACTTCCAGTGATATCACCTCTTTCCTTAGATTTATGAGTACCTTGACGTTGATTCGCCAAATACTGCTTTACATCTAAGTAAATTGCATGATCATTTGGCTCAATTCCGTAAATTGAATCAGATAAACTCAACTTATCTGAAGTAGCTTTACCTTTTGTATCTAATACTTTTGCTTCCATTACTTCTCAATTATTACTGTTGAACCTTTAGCTCCTGGGATAGAACCTTTAACTACTAAAATGTTTTTGTCACCTAAAACCTTAATTACTTCAAGGTTCTCGATAGTAACGCGTTTGTTACCTGTTTGACCTGCCATCTTCTTCCCTTTGAAAACACGACTTGGTGTAGAAGCCATCCCGATAGATCCAGGAGCTCTGCTCATACTTTGTTGACCGTGAGTTCTTTCTGAACCTGCAAATCCGTGACGTTTTACAACACCTTGGAAACCTTTACCTTTAGATGTTCCAGAGATATTTACTAAATCTCCTTCTGCAAATAAATCAGCATTGATTACTTCTCCAGCTTTTAAGTCTTGTTCGAAACCATCGAATTCAACTAACTCCTTTTTAGGTGTTGTGTTTGCTTTCTTAAAGTGACCTTTTAATGCACCTGGAGTGTTTTTTTCTTTACGCTCTCCAAATCCTAACTGAATGGCATCGTATCCATCCCTGTCATTTGTTTTAACTTGTGTAACAACACAAGGACCAGCTTCTATCACTGTGCATGGTGTTGCCTTACCCTCGACACTGTAGACACTAGTCATTCCGACTTTTCTTCCAATAATTCCTGGCATTCTTTCTTTATTATAAATTAAACTTTAATTTCTACGTCAACACCACTTGGTAGCTCTAAGCGCATAAGTGCATCAACAGTTTTTGATGACGAACTATAGATATCTAACAATCTCTTGTAAGAACATAATTCGAATTGCTCACGTGCTTTTTTGTTAACGTGTGGTGACTTCAATACAGTATAAATTCTTTTGTGTGTTGGAAGTGGAATTGGACCACTTACTACAGCACCAGTAGTTTTTACTGTTTTTACGATTTTTTCAGCCGACTTGTCAACCAAGTTGTAATCGTAAGACTTTAATTTTATTCTAATTTTTTGACTCATTACTTATAAATTAAGCTGTAACATTTCCTTTAATTTTCGCGATAACTCCATCTGCAATGTTCTTTGGACAAACATCATAGTGAGAAAACTCCATTGTTGAAGTTGCTCTACCTGATGAAATTGTTCTCAAAGTTGTAACATATCCAAACATTTCAGATAATGGAACGTGTGCTTTAACAACTTTCGCTCCTGATCTATCTTCCATTCCTTGCATTTGTCCACGTCTTCTATTCAAATCAGCAACTACATCACCCATGTTTTCTTCTGGAGTAACAACCTCCAATTTCATGATTGGTTCTAATAATTGTGGATTTGTTTTTGGAATTGCATTACGGTATGCCATTTTCGCAGCTACCTCAAATGAAAGTGAGTCTGAATCGACTGCGTGGAATGAACCATCAACTAATTCAACTTTAAGTGAATCCATTGGGTATCCAGCTAAAACACCATTTTTCATTGCAGTTTCAAAACCTTTCTGAACTGATGGAATGTATTCACGAGGAACGTTACCACCTTTAATGCTGTTGATAAATTCTAATCCTTCTTTCTCTTCGTCTTCTTGAGGACTTATTTTAACAACGATGTCAGCAAATTTACCACGACCACCAGATTGTTTTTTATAAGTTTCTCTATGATCTACAGGAGTAGAAATCTTCTCTTTGTAAGATACTTGTGGTTCACCTTCATTAACCTCTACTTTAAACTCACGTTTTAAACGGTCAATTAAAACTTCAAGGTGTAACTCTCCCATTCCTGAGATTACTGTTTGACCTGAATCATCATCAGATTTAATTTGGAATGTTGGATCTTCTTCTGATAATTTATTAAGTCCTACTGATAATTTATCAACATCAGCTTTTGTTTTAGGCTCAATTGCAATACCAATTACTGGGTCTGGGAAATCCATAGACTCTAATACGATTGGACTTTTCTCATCACATAAGGTATCACCTGTCCTGATGTCTTTAAATCCAACTGCCGCTCCAATATCACCACATTCTAATACTTCAATTGCATTTTGTTTGTTTGAGTGCATTTGAAACAAACGAGAAATACGTTCTTTTTTAGATGTACGTGTATTGTACACATAAGAACCAGCTTCGATTTTACCAGAATAAGTTCTAACGAAACATAAACGACCTACAAATGGGTCAGTTGCAATTTTAAATGCTAAAGCAGACATTGGTTCTGTCAAACTTGGCTTTCTAGTTTCCATTTCCTCAGTCACAGGGTTTTTACCTTCAATCGCTTCAACATCAATTGGTGAAGGTAAAAATGCCATAACTGCATCAAGAAGTGTTTGAACACCTTTGTTTTTAAATGCAGATCCACACATAATTGGAGTAATTGCCATACTGATTGTAGACTTTCTAATCGCATTGATCATTTCGTCTTCTGTAATAGAGTCAGCATCTTCGAAGAACTTCTCCATTAAAGCATCATCAGACTCTGCAACAGTTTCAATAAGATAATTTCTGTATTCAGCAACCTGATCAACCATATCCTCTGGCATATCAATCTCTTCCCAAGTCATCCCTAAGTCTTCCTCGTTCCAAACGTATGCTTTGTTTACAATAAGGTCAACAACTCCTCTGAAAGTATCTTCGTAACCAATCGGTAATTGAAGTGGAACTGGAGTACCTCCAAGTCTTTCTTTAATTTGATTTACTGTACCTAAGAAATCTGCACCTGCACGGTCCATCTTATTTACAAAACCAATTCTTGGAACACCATATTTATCGGCTTGTCTCCAAACAGTTTCAGATTGAGGCTCTACTCCTGAAGATGCACAAAACAATGCTACAGCACCATCCAATACACGTAACGAACGCTCTACCTCAACAGTAAAGTCAACGTGACCTGGAGTATCAATAATATTAATTTTATACTCCTTATCTAAATAATTCCAAGAGGCTGTAGTTGCAGCAGAAGTAATTGTAATACCTCTTTCCTGCTCTTGCTCCATCCAGTCCATCACTGACGCACCATCATGAGTCTCACCTATCTTGTGACTAATTCCAGTATAATAAAGGATACGCTCTGTAGTTGTGGTTTTCCCAGCATCTACGTGAGCCATAATTCCAATATTCCTTGTATATTTTAAATCTCTTTTTGCCATAACTTGCTTTTTTTTAGAATCTGAAATGTGAGAATGCTTTGTTTGCCTCCGCCATTCTTAATGTATCTTCTTTCTTCTTGTAAGCTCCACCTTCTTCTTTAGAAGCTGCAATAAACTCATTCGCTAAACGCTGAGCCATTGTTTTCTCATTACGCTTACGAGAAAAAGTGATCATCCACTTCATTGCTAGTGATTGCTTTCTACCCTCACGCACAGGAGTAGGAATTTGGAATGTCGCACCCCCAACTCTTCTACTTCTAACCTCTACACTTGGTGTAATGTTATCAATCGCTTTTTTAAACACCTCTAAACCTGACTGATCCTCTAACTTTGACTCAACGATTTCAATTGCATCGTAAAAGATCTTAAAAGCAGTGTTTTTCTTACCATCCAACATAAGATTATTCACGAACTTAGTTACTTGAACATCTTTAAACTTTGGATCCGGCAAGATCTCAATTTTTTTCGCCTTTTTTCTTCTCATGACTTACGTTTTATTTTTTAGGTCTTTTAGTTCCATACTTAGAACGACGTTGCGTTCTTCCTTCAACACCTGCAGTATCTTCCGCACCACGAACGATATGGTATCGAACACCCGGAAGATCTTTAACTCTTCCTCCTCGAACCAATACCATCGAGTGCTCCTGAAGGTTGTGACCTTCTCCACCGATGTAAGCATTAACTTCTTTCCCATTTGTCAAACGTACTCTGGCTACTTTTCTCATAGCAGAGTTAGGCTTCTTAGGTGTAGTGGTGTACACACGCACACATACTCCTTTACGCTGCGGACAAGAATCAAGTGCTGCTGACTTGCTCTTCTTCACCGGCGCTGTTCTTCCTTTGCGCACTAACTGTTGTATAGTTGGCATATTTTTACATTAAATTTTTACAATAAATAATCTCCTCAAAACTACTTTGAGGGTTGCAAAAATAAGAATTTAAATTTAGATTCCAATAGTTATAAGAGAAAACTTGCTGATTTTTAACAAAGAAGTGTTTATTAAAAACAAAAACTTATCAGCTTTATTGGATTTAGAAATGTCAAAATAAAATGCATTTTCATCTCGACATCTACAAATTTAGGAGATTTTTTTAAAAGTCAAAATAAAACCACCCTAATTATAGGGTGAAAAAACCAAACACTGATTTGTCATTTATTTGACATAAAATATTTACAAGACTGATTTTCAAAATCCTATTTACTGTAACGATAAATATCTAAACAAGATATTTCGAAATATATTCTAGTAATCCATTCAATCCATCGACCTATAAATGTTAAAAACTATTAATTAGACAGGGTTCATCTGTGAAATACTGTTAACACGTTCTTTACAGACAGAATATTAATGTATCTTATAAAATGACAGAATTTTTAACTAAAATAAAAACTAGAAAAATGAAAAAATCAATTCTCACTACTATTATTGCATGCGTCATAGGTATTAACTCCTTCGGACAGAGAGAAGAGTTAAAACTCGGAATCAAAGCCGGACCATCAATTTCAAACGTGTTTGATTCGGAAGGAGAACAATTCGAGGCAGACCCAAAATTAGGATACACTATTGGAGCAAATCTGGAAATTCCAATTGGAAAATTTTTAGGAGTACACCCAGAAGTTCTTCTAACTCAAAAAGGATTCCAAGGAAGAGGCGCCATTTTGACTAACGAATATAAATACAGTAAAACAACCACCTTCTTAGAAGTTCCTGTACTTTTTGCTTTTAAACCCTTCGATGCTGTTTCAATTGTTGCTGGTCCACAATTCGCATATCTATTAAGTGAGAAAAATGAATTCGAAAGTGGAACAACAGAATTCAATCATGAAAACACATTTGAACAAGATAATATCCGAAAAAACATAATGGGTCTTGTGGGAGGAATAAATATTAATATTGATCACATTACAATTGGTGGAAGAGTCGGTTTCGATCTTCAAAATAATCGAGGAGACGGAACCCACGACACACCTCGATACAAAAACACATGGGCGCAATTAACTTTAGGATATAGATTCTACTAATATTAAAGCCTAACAACTAATCAATTACATTGGTTTGGCAATTAAAGAAACAACAGTAAAATGAATAGCAGAGGTGTGGAAGTTTTATAAGAATCATTTTCATGTAAAACTTCCACACCTTTTTTTTATTTTTTAAACAGTATGTCTGCAAAAAGCAGATAGAAAATCATGAAAAAAGCACATAGATATTATACAAGATATATTCAAGGATTAAAAATACATACGATTTGTCTCAAAAATTGAGACTGATTTATAATAATTCTACCGATAACGGAATGACTTTAACCAAAATAGCGCATTGATATAAAGATGTGAAAGGATCCCAGTTTAAAGTGTTTTAATACAATTATTAATACACCCCATCTAAACTATTCAACAATTATTAAATACTTCGAAAACAGATGTACCAATGCAACAGTATAATCTTTTAATGCAAAAATTAAAGCCTTTAGATTTCAATTTAGAGGTGTTAGAAATGTTGAGTTTTTTTGTTTCGATTATCCGAAATTTATGCCAAATCCCCAACAATTAGTCTTGATCCTTTATTTATGCATTTTAGAATAAAAGAGAGTACAAAAGAAAAAACCAGAGGAAATTGATCGCTTACGCTCTCATTTTCACTCTGGTTATTGTACCCGGGGCGGGAATCGAACCCGCACTCCCGAAAGAACTGGATTTTGAATCCAGCGCGTCTACCAGTTCCGCCACCCGGGCATATCATTGAGAGTGCAAATTTAAGTAAATAATTATTACAAGCAATAAAACAATGAATTAATTTAAATAAAATAAAGCGTCCCTTTTTAAAGGAACGCTTTTACTTAAAAATATAAGCCTATCTATTTATTGCTTTACAATTTTGAAAGTTTTCCTGCCTTCTTCATTATAAATTCGCAATGAATAAACACCTCTTTCCACATGATCTATATAAATGGTTGCTTCAGAAGCATTTTCCAATGCCTTATTTTCAGACATCACTACTCTACCATTCATATCTAACATCTCTACCTTAAGTGAAGTAGCGTTAGAAGGATTAACAATATTAAGCACATTAGTTGTTGGATTTGGATAAACAGAGATATTCGAGAATTCTTCTAGACCTATAGACAAGAAGTCACAATCATCACTCACAATAACCTCGGCAATTGAAGTATCAGCTGGACACACTCCATTAGAAACAACATAAGTATAATTATAAGAACCTGGGATTACGGGAGCATTAGGTTGAGAACCACTTAATGGGATATTTGAATAATCAAACCACTCTCCTCCTAAATCAACAGAACCATCTAGAATTCCAAAAAGATTTATCGGCTCATTTTGACAAACAGAATCTGATGATGAAATACCGGCAGAAGAAGGACTGTAAACATTAATCGTTGCTACTGTTGTATCATAACACACATATCTCTCAATATAATAAACATCATAAGTTCCTGCTTGTAAATATGTAGCGTTAAAAACAGTATCATTTATTAAATATGCAGGTTGCGATGGGAAAGACCAATAGCCTCCACCATTAGGTTTAGTAATAATATTATCTTCAAGATTTACAGTACTATCTAAGCGACATATATCAAACACTCCATCTTGTCCACCAAGACTAACACAATCATCTAATCTCAATTCGTCGATTAAGATATCATTATAAAAAGCAAAATTATTCGTAACACTTTGATTCACCATAAAGCGCACTTGAACCGTATCATTCATAAAAGCAGATAAATCATAATTTACAAACACCCATTCAGCACTATCACCTCTCAGTGTATCAATCAACGTCCAAGAAGTTCCATCAAACACTTCTACAATCAAAGGTACATTATCCCCTGGCTCATCGGTATTATTGCTAAACCACTCAAATGACAAATAAGGAGTTGTCAATTGAGACAAATCGATCTGGGTTGTCGTTAACATAGTGCTATCATTTTCATAAGAACCATCCGCCCATACATATGAACCTGCTGGCTTACCATTTGCTGCAGCACCATACCCTGGAGTATTATTAAAAAGCCAAACATTATAAGCAGTAGCTCCACCATTCACAGTATTCTCCCAACATTGCGGCGTTTCATTAGTTCCATCAAAACTTTGGTAAAATGGAGCTACAGCAACTCCACAATCAGTAAAAGTTGAATAAGGCCCTTGCCAAAAACTCGAATCACCAGAACCACAATCAGTCAACACATAAAAATCATATTCAGTACTTGGTATTAAGCCAGAAACTAGGTAAGGATTAGTTGCAACAGAAGTTTGCATCCCACTTCCTAGAGAAAATCCAGCTACTCCATATTCTATGACCCATGATGATGAACCATTGTTTTCAGTCCAACCTAATTCCACAGAAGTAGTTGAGACATTAACTGAATCGATATTCGAAACAGGAATACAACTTGGAGGTGCAATAATATCAACGTTATAATCCTCTGTTTCACCATAAGCAACTGATGATGCACATGGGTCAATCCCAGCTCCGTTGGTAGTATAATCCAGTTTAACCCTCATACGTTTCACACCAAGTGCTGTACCAGCAGGAACTGTAAAGTCCACATCATTCAATCCAGAACTTAAACCACTAATTTCGGCAATGATCTCATTTGCTTCAAAAGAATCATTTTCATTATAATCAATCCAAGCCTTTACCGACTCATATTGCGGAGAACCATAAGAAGTCCCAACCGACAACGTATAAGTTAAACCAGCAGACAAATCTGCAACATTCATTGAGGTATTATCAGAATAACCCGCTGTCCCATTACATCCACTGTTCAAATTAGATAAAGTAACAGTCGCTCCTTGCAAATACACATCATTCAAATCATCGCCAAAGCTACACGCTGTGGAATAAGAAGGTGTACAATATTGACCATACATAACAGGACTCAGCCCAAAAAGTATGGTAAACATCATTAAATAATTTTGTAATTTATTTTTCATAAGTATTGTTTTAAAAAATTTGTAGTTGACTATAAATATAATTAATATTTATCAAAAATTAACAATAATTATATTAAACATTAGTATTTAACAAAACAACAGTTAAATCAGAGTTCTAGTTAATTAGAACATACCAAAGATTTGATTTCCGACTAATCATCAGAAATAAGTAGAATTCTTCGTCGTAAAAATTAAGATAAAAAAAAAGCACCTTCAAAATAGAAGGTGCTTTTCTGTTGGTTTAAACTAGTTTCTACTATTGTTTTACAATTTTGAAAGTTCTTTGACCATTATCATTATATATTCTCAAGGTATAAACACCTTTTTCAATTGCTTGGATATTTAAAGTTGTTTTTTTAGAATTATTTAATCCCTTATTCTCAACTAAAACAATTCTTCCGTTCATATCTAACATTTCCACTTTAAGGACACTTGTGCTAGATGGATTATCAATAGATATCACATCAGTCGCAGGATTTGGATAAACCGAAATATCATTCAACTCTTCTGTTCCTACAGACAAGAAATCACAACTTCCATCAGAAGTCAAAACAACAACCGATGTATCAGATGGGCAGAAACCGTTATCCACAATATAAGTATACTGATAACTACCTGGTACATTTGGTGCAATTGGCTGCGAATTTGACAAAGGATTGTTTTGAGGATCATACCAAGTCCCTCCCATATCTACGTTTCCTGACAAAGCAGAAAACAAATTAGAGGGCGTATTCATACATACCGTCATCGATCCATCTTCACCAGCTGAAGAAGGTTGATAAACATTAATTGTGGCGATTGTCGTGTCTGGTACACACAAACCTTCAACAATATACAACACTTCAATCCCTCCTGATGGCAATGAACCAATATTGAATAAAGTATCATCTACAATTAAACTTTGATTTGCTGGGAACTCCCATCTTCCAT
Source organism: Brumimicrobium aurantiacum (assembly GCF_003402975.1). Classification (GTDB taxonomy): domain Bacteria; phylum Bacteroidota; class Bacteroidia; order Flavobacteriales_D; family Crocinitomicaceae; genus Brumimicrobium; species Brumimicrobium aurantiacum. The sequence continues at coordinate 110,967 of NZ_QURB01000001.1, forward strand.
TGGTGTTAATATTTGAAATAATATTATTTGACAAATCAATCTGACCATCTAACATACACGCATCAAAGGAACCGTCTTGACCAGGTGTTGGAACACACTCTCCAAAACACAAGTCATCAATAAATAATCTCCATCCATCCAAACCTCCTGGAGGAATATGGAATGCAACATAAACTGGACCTGTAAATGATGTCAAATCAATAACTGTATCCAAATAATCTGTATTCGAATATTGTGCTAAGTGCATTAACGTATCTGTAAAATCTGACACATCAGTACCTGTTGTTGATAATAACACTTGAAAATCATTAGGCTCACTTGCACTATAAACACTATAAGCAAACTTCATCGCTTCAATACCAGTTAAGTTTAACTGTGGCGAAACGAGATAGTCATCATTATTCCCATTATTAAAATCAGAATAGAATTCAGCTGCATAAGCTCCTTGATTTGGCTGAGTTGTACCAACAGTCCACATATCACCGTCAGAATTCTCATCCATCACTCTCCAACAACCAATTGATGGAGATAAATTAATATCAAACCCTTCACAGAAACCATTTGCTTCAGAAATACTACAGTTTGTTAAGACTGGGCCTAAAACTGGAGACCAGAAACTTAAGTCTCCTCCTCCACAATCTGCTTGAACATAAAAATCATACTCTGTACTACTCATTAGGCCAGTAATATTATATGGATTCGCTGTAACACCATTGATTTCCGTTCCAGCCCCTGTACCAGGAGTAAATCCAGTAGGACCATATTCAATATTCCAAGTTGTTGCAGTTCCATTTTCTGTCCATGCAAAAGTCACTGAAGTATCAGTCACGTTTGAGGCTTGAACTCCATTTGGAGGAAGACAAGAAGGTGGTTGAACAACTGTTAAAGTCAGGTCTACTGTTGATCCCCATGTAATTTGACCACAAGCAGGTGGATTCGCTCCTGAACCCCATTGACCTCTTACTCTCACCCTGTAATCATCTTGAGGTGTACCTCCAGGTACAGTAACCGAAATCGTATTTGAAGCCGTAGATCCTGCAGCAGAACCTACTAATTCACTTGCATCAAAAACCATATCTTTATTCCAGTCAACCCATACATTAACACCATTTGAACCAGCAGAATAAGTTGTATTTATATCAAAGGTCTGTGCCTCAAAAGTCTCAAAAATCAAAGCGGTTGCATCATCATAACTACCAGCCGGGAAAGATGAAGAAGTATAATTTACATCAACTAAAGCACCAACAGAACTAATATTACTCAAATACTCCGAAGTATATTGAGACGACACATCACAGTAATTCATTTCAAAAGGAGATGACCAAACACTAGTATCACCAACGGCACAAATAGACCTTACATAAAAATCATATTCTGTTCCAGCTGTAATACTTATATTATGTGGATTCGAACTCGTTGTTGGTATTACAGTACCAGAAGCAGAACCTTGCGTGTATCCATGTGGACCATATTCAATCTGCCATTCAGTAGCTGAATTTACTTCCGTCCAAGCTAAATCCAATGTTGTTGAAGTCACATTAGAAACATTTAAGTTTTGTGGTGGTAAACAAGAAGGCGAATTAATTATTTCCAAGGTAAAATCTGCTGCAGAACCCCATGATTCAGAACTACAAGGTAACGGATCTGCTGTTGATCCGTAAACTCCACGAACCCTTACACGATAAGTACCAACTGCAACACCAACAGGAATCGTTAATTGTTGTGTCAATAAACCTCCATTACCTGAAATCTCACTAACCATTTCCGTGGCATGATCAAAGGTCATATCATTATTCCAATCCACCCATACACGGACAATATGACCATAAGATGGAGAGTAAACGGTATTTAAATCAAAAGTTAGTGTTTCATAAGCTTGTACAACTTGAGCTGTTTCATCAGAAAAACCACCAGCTGGATAAGCTGAAGAGGTATAATTTACATTAGAGACTGCTCCTACAGTCTCAATTTGAGAAAGTCTTTCGGATGAATAATTATATGTTGGCAGGCAATAGCTCTGCGCACTGACACCTGCACCAAAAGCGCAAGAAGCAAGTAACAACATACCTTTAAGTAGTTTATTTTTCATAAGTATTGAAGTTTTTTAAATAAATAGTGTACCAAATATAAAAATAAAAACAAGGAACAAACACATTTTAATAAAAAAACATTTTGAATTGAATCACAAAAGCACGTTATTTTTTATTTAAAAAACCAAAAATAATTTAACTTATTAACCTATTAAAGCAAAATTCGAATCACTACATTTGACACATAAACTAAAATTACTTTTGAAGAAATAAAGCCAAAAAAAAAGCCTCGACTAAAAGTCGAGGCCCTAAACATTTATATTTTATTTTTTTAGTCTTCAGAGTTTTCAGAAGCTTCTTCTCCTTCTTCTCCTTCTTCCTCGTCATCGTCACCTTCGTCAACAGCACCACGCGCCATTTTCACAGATACGATTACAGCACTACCATTTTCCAATGGCTTTACTCCTGGTATGTTAATATCTCTTACACGAATAGACTGACCAATACGTAATGGTGTAATATCAATATCCACTTCGTTTGGAAGATCTTTGGGAAGACCTTCAACTTTTAATGTACGGAAAATCGTCATTAAACGACCACCATTCAAGACACCTTTCGAACGCCCTGAAATACGTACTGGAATACCAACCTTAACTGGTTTGTCATCACTTAATTCAAGGAAATCAACATGCAATGGCTTGTCTGTAACAGGATGCATTTGTTTTGCTTGAATAATTGCCATTTTCTTTGTACCATCGATGTCTAATTCTACACGATATACATTTGGTGAGAAAATTAATTTTTCGATGTCCACTGAACGAACAGAAAAACAAATTTGTTCTCCAGATCCATAAAGCACACAAGGAACACCACCGTTTCTACGAACAGCTTTAGTATCCTTTTTCCCTACGTTCGCTCTAAGCGAACCGCTCAATTCTACTGCTTTCATTTTGTAATTTTAATTATGATATGATAAAATGTTTACTAATTGATTCATTGTGCACCATCTTTTGGATAATATCTCCAAATAGTGCAGCAATTGAGATTACGCGAATTTTATCGCTCTCCTCTTTTAATGGAATTGTATCAGTTACAATCAACTCCGTAATTTTAGATGCATTGATACGATCATAAGCTGGTCCTGACAATACAGCATGGGTACAGTATGCACGAACACTATTCGCCCCAGCTTCCATCAATAAATCTGCTGCTCTGGTTAGTGTACCTGCGGTATCAATCATGTCATCGACCAACACAACATCCTTTCCTTTTACATCACCGATAACAGTCATTTCAGAAACCACATTGGCTTTCTTTCTTTGTTTATGACAAATACACAAACCAATATCTAATTTCTTCGCGTAAGAGTTTGCTCTTTTTGCTCCTCCTACATCTGGTGCAGCCATAACTACATTTCCAGTTTCAGTCATTTTCTGAATCTCTGGGAAGAATACTGTTGAAGCAAATAAATGATCAACAGGAACTTCAAAGAACCCTTGAATTTGATCGGCATGTAAATCCATAGTCATCAGACGGTCTACACCGGCAGCCATCAACATATTGGCCACTAACTTAGCACCAATTGCAACACGTGGTTTATCTTTACGATCCTGACGGGCCAAACCAAAATAAGGAACAACGGCGATTATTTTTCTAGCAGAAGCTCTTTTCGCTGCATCAACCATCAATAACATCTCCATCAAATTATCAGAAGGAGGAGTCGTTGATTGAACAATAAACACGTCTTTTCCACGCACCGTTTCTTCAAAAGAAGGTTGAAACTCTCCATCACTAAATTCAGAAACAGTCACCTCTCCTAGAGGCACACCGAATTCTTTAGCTATTTGCTCACCCAACTTTTGAGTGGCTCTTCCTGCAAATATTTTTACTTCTTTTGACATCACTTGATTATTTTCAAGGGGACAAAGTTACACAAATAAATTGTCTCAGCAACACCTCTACTAATGAGATATTAAAAAAAACACGTTTTTACTCAATACTATTTATTTCGTTTTCAAAATAAAATCGAAAACGAAGGCTAAATTCAATGTTTTTCATCCTATTCTGGTGAATCAAAGCCTAAACATTTGGAAAAAGAACTCAATAGATTAAATTTGACCTATTACATAAAAATGAATTGAGAGTTATGGCAAAAATGTTAATCAAAAATATTAAAGGACTTTTTCAAGCAGGAGAAGATTTCGATTCTTTTAAGAAAGGAGAAGAAATGAACAATGGCAACATTATTGAAAATGCTTTTTTGGCTATCGAAGACGATAAAATTATTGCTTTTGGTAGCATGGAAGATTGGGGAGGAATTACAGATTGGAGAGATCTAGAAGTAATTGATGCTGAAGGTAAATTTGTTCTTCCGACATTTTGTGATTCACATACACATGCCGTATTTGCTGCTACCAGAGAAGGTGAATTTGAGGACAGAATCAAAGGACTTTCTTATGAAGAGATAGCCTTAAAAGGTGGAGGAATCCTAAACTCTGCTCGCCAATTGCAAAAAATGGATGAAGACACCCTTTTTGAGGAAGCGCTAGAACGCATTCACAATCTAGCAAAATATGGAACAGGAGCCATTGAAATCAAATCTGGATATGGACTTTCAGTTGAAGGCGAATTGAAAATGCTACGTGTGATAAAGCGACTTAAGGAAGCTTCTCCAATGGAAATAAAAGCAACTTTCCTTGGTGCTCATGCCTTCCCTAAAGAGTATAAAGAAAATCAAGAGGGATACATGGACTTAATGATTAATGAAATGTTACCTCAAATTTCGGAAGAAGGATTGGCGGATTATATCGATTGTTTTTGTGAAAGAAATTATTTCACATTAGATCAAATGACGAGATTAATGCAGGAAGGAGCAAAATACAACTTAATCCCTAAGGTTCACGTTAACCAGTTTTCAATTATGGGAGGAATTAAAGCCGCAGTTGATCATGGAGCTTTATCAGTTGACCATCTTGAAGAGTTAAATGATGACGATATAGAAGCTTTAAAAGGAAGTAAAACAATGCCTACCTTTTTACCAGGCTGTTCATTTTTCCTTTCAATTCCTTATGGTAAAGCAAAACAAGTATTGGCGGCAGACTTACCTTTCGCTTTGGCTTCTGATTTCAATCCAGGCTCTGCTCCAAGTGGGAATATGCAATTATTGACATCCATCGCTTGTACAAAAATGAACCTCACTCCTATTGAGACTTTGAACGCTACGACAATTAACACAGCCTATGCAATGGGTATTTCAGAGACTCATGGTACAATTTCTGTAGGAAAGAAGGCTAATATTATGATTACAAAACCAATTTCTAGTTTAGCGAGAATACCTTATTCTTTTGGAGAAAACAATATTGAAACTGTAATATTAAATGGTAAAACATTTTTGACCAGTTCATAATTAATAAAATATACATTAAATAATACTTCTATGCATTATCGCTTAATCCTTCTGTTTCTAACATCTTGTTTTATAGCTTTAGCGCAGCATACTAAAATTGACCGATCGAATTATCAGTTACTATGGGAAATCACGCATGAAGATATGTCTGAAAAGGCATATCTTTTTGGTTCATACCATAGCAATGACAATGATGTATTTGATTTTCCTGATCAATTATATACAGCATTAAACAGAGCTGATGCAATTGTTTTAGAAACAGACATTACAGCATTTATGCTAGATAATTCATTAATCGCCCCAAATATTAGTTATCGAAAATCTTTCCTTCTCGATTGGATTATTCCTGCAAGAGGGGCAGATAAAATTACTTACACCGCCTATGGATCGGATGAAGGTCGACCTCAATTTATTGACATGTATTTTAAGCAAGTGGCCGACAATTGTTACAAATCATTCTATCCTTTAGAATCCATTGAATACCAAATAAAAATTGGTCTCAATAATGAATTGGATCCAAATAGACCGGAAAACATAGAATTGATTTCAAGAAGCGAACTAAAGGAATTGTATAGAGAGGGAAACGCCAAAGACTTACATAAATACACTCGAAACTCAACGTTAGAATATATTGATTTATACAAAGACCTTATTGTAGACAGGAATAAGGTGATGGCAGATGGAATTGATAGTATCATTCTAAAACACAATACTACATTTATAGCTGTTGGGGCTTCACACTTACTGGGTCCAAAAGGTATTGTTCCACTTCTTCGTGAAAAAGGATTTACTGTTCAGCTACCCGAAATCACATTTTCAGATAAAAAAAGCGAAGCTGAGCAATCACTTGACGAATGTAGCGAATACATTTATCAAGACGAACGTTACGATTTTAAAATAAAGTTCAGTGGAAAACCAGCAATTAAGGAACTAGACAATGCTGATCGACTCATACAATATAAGGAATTGGGTCAAGGAAACACCTATTCGGTTACTGTTTACAACTACGGAATCGAAGTTGATATTGATGAATACATTACCAAATACTTTTCAAATCCGAATATTAACCTAGTTCACTTTGACACTATTGCATATCCCAATCAGTTGAAAGCATATCAAGGCCTAATTACTCATGAAGATGGAACCACAGAATGGTTACGTGTTTTTAAAAGAGAAAATATACTTTATACTTTGGCGGCAAATGGTGGACATCGGTTTATGAATTCAAATCGGTACTTGAATTTCTTCAACGGTTTTGAATTTACTAACAAGAATACAGGTATATCGTTAACTGAAGAAGTTAAAAGCAAATCTGAAACAATGCTTTTAAAGTTTCCTGAAGGATATTACACAGAAGAAAAAATATTAGAATATGACAATGTCTGGGAAGCTAAGTGGTTCAACCCTGATAATCAGGAGTTTTTATATGCCTATGAAAGTATTATGAGTGATAATTCTATTAGTTACACAAATGAAAACTTCGGGAGTTATATTTTAAACAGATACCACAAAGACAGTGTTGAACTTATCGATCAAGGACACCAAAAAGGCGCATATTTGCACAAATCATACATTGCTCAATCCAATGGAAAAAAAATTTATGGAAAGATTCGTAAAGCGGGGAACCTAATGCAATTTATAGAGTACACTGGAAATGATTTAACACGAAAAGATAAATTCCTAAGTCAAATCGACACTTTCCAAGCATTTTCACCTGTTAAAAATGAAGAACCACTTTTGATTGGAGAGCATTTTGAAACGGTATTGGAACGTGATAGCTTCAAATTGGAAGTTTTAGAACTCAAAAACCATGAATATCGCACAACAAAAAACTATACATATACAGACTCTAGAACGAGCATTGCTTATCACATTTTACTGAAGGAATTTGAAAATTGGGCCTTTTCTGAAAAAGCTATGCGAACACTATTAAAGGATCAAATAAAATGGCCTGACAGTTCTTCGAATCATGAAATCGACACTACATTCTACCTCAAAGGCAATAGTCCATTTATGGAGTTCAGTATTTATTATCCAGATGCAGAAAATAGGTTTAAAGGAAAAGTAATGGTCAATGGAAAGTCTATCATTATTGCAAATATCACTTATCCACAAATCGCTGAAAAAACACACAAATCAATACAATTCTTAGATGCTCTTCAACCAATAGGAGAGCAACAGGTTACAATTCACAAGAAGAACATTCCATTATTAAAAAACGAAACCATGATTAATGGTGGAGGTGCACTTGAGGATTTATTAATGGAAGGCCACATTAGTGACTCAACTATTGACAACATTATCGATTGGCCAGAGAATTTTTGGAGCAGCTTCGATCAAGACGGTTTACTCCTATCTTCTTTAGTTAATGCTAAAAACTGGGAAAATAATCCACATGAATTAATCAAATTATGGAGGGATAAATCAACGAATGAGAACACTTATTTAACCATCCTCACTTTGTACAAACTGCAAGAATTGAAACGGGCCAAAGACTATATGGAAGTCATCAAAGAATCCAACGTCCTCAACAATGAAAACATCAATTTGTACAAACTATTGGCTGTTTCGCAAAATAATAATACCTTCTTAAAAGATGTTTGGCCTGTTTATGCTGAAATTTTGGAAGACAGTTTAGCTTGGGACATTAGTTTTATAATTCCAGAGTTAATGCAAGATGAATTCTTTGAGGAATATTTTACGAGTCCTGGATTCGTGACTGCGGTTACAAAAGACGCTCAACCTCCTTGGGCTGCATTCAGGTATTTTGAAATCATGCATGAATTTGGAATAGAAAAGGAGTTATTTCTGGATATGCTTGAACAATGGGGTAGCAATACAAATGACCACAAATTAGGAACAATAGCAGCATGGCATACCATATATAATGAAAGGATCAAAAGAAAAACAAAGCGATTAATAAAGAAGGATGCAGCAATTGCAATTTCCTATTCTAAAGTTATGGCTGTTTCAGAAAACGCAGTATATGACCTTTTAAGCTTTGAACAAATGATTGGATATTTGGCTTTCGATCATTATCGAGATGCTTATTTTGACAAAGACAAAACCTTACGTTATATAGAAAACAAAACAATTGTTGGAGATAAATCAACTGAGACATTTGCAGTTTACGAGGTCATCGAAAATGGTAAGACTTACTACATGGCAAAGGAACTACCCAAAGACAAGAAACTCCCTTCCTATGGTGGATTTGGAAATAAAACCTATTTCATCTATGGAAGTACAACTTATCAACCAGAACAAATTGAACTAAAATTAATCAACACAATTAACAATAGAGAAGATTAATAAATTGTCAATAACTATTCGCTTATTTGTAAAAATTCATTTGATCTATGTAATGGTAAACAGGCTCAGTTAGAATATAACGAACATCCTTTTTATCTTTTATGGCTTGTCGCACAAAGCTGGAACTCACTTTCATCACTGGAGCGTCGTCACACATAATGACATTCTTGTGATTTTGAAGCTCATTTTCTGGTAAAGAACCTATTTGTTCAACTTCTTGTTCCTCTTGAACGGTCAATACTCGTGGATAAACATATAGTTTATGATTTTCAAGGATGTTTTCGAAGTTTTTCCATTTATGAAGGGTCCTTAAATTATCCTCCCCCATAATCAAATGAAAGTTGTTTTTTGGATGTTTATCTTTCAAATAAGCGAGCGTATCAGAAGTGTAAGAAGGACGAGGCATATTGAACTCGATATCACTTTCACGAAGATTTTCGTTATCTTCTATTGCAACACGTACAATTGCCAAACGATGATAATCTTCCAATAATGACTTCTTCTTTTTAAGTGGATTTTGTGGTGATACGACCAACCAAACTTCATCTAAATCTGTATAATCGGCCATATAATTCGAAATAATCAAATGACCAATGTGAATAGGATTAAACGTTCCGAAATATAGACCTACATTCATTATTTGATATATTCTTTTATATAATTTTCAACTTCATCAATTGTCAAGTCTAAATTATTATTGATTACCACCTTATCAAACTGATTACTTTTTGACAATTCTTCTTCCGCTTTAGCCAATCTTGTTTTAATTACATCTTCCGTTTCTGTTTGGCGATTTCGTAATCTTTCTTCCAACACTTCAATTGAAGGAGGTTGAATAAAAAAGCTAAGTGCATCTTCTCCGAAATACTTCTTTAAAGCAATTCCACCATAAACATCAACATCAAAAACAACAACTTTGTTCTCTGCCCACAATCTATCAACTTCATGCTTTAATGTTCCATAGAAATGATCTTTGTAAACTTCCTCCCACTCTATAAAAGCATCATCTTCTATTTCTTCCTTAAATCCTTCGATTCCTAAAAAGTAATAATCAACTTTATGAGTTTCATTTACACGAGGTGCTCTCGAACAAGCAGATATAGAAAATGCTAATTCATCCATTCTACCCAATAAAGCACGAACAATAGTTGTTTTTCCAGCTCCTGATGGTGCTGAAAAAATAACACATTTACCCCTTTGTTTTTGATCGTTTGCCATAACTAATTACAAGGTGTTTAATACTTGTTCTTTAATTTTTTCGAGGTAGTCTTTCATTTCTACTACATTTTTTTGCAAATCTGCATGGTAGGATTTACTTCCTAGTGTATTGATTTCTCGACCAATTTCTTGAGAGATAAAACCTAGTTTTTTTCCCATCGCACCTTCAGCAGCCATTGTTGTTCTAAAATAATCTAAATGATGTTGCAAACGTGTTTTCTCTTCAGAAACATCTAGTTTTTCAATGTAATAAATCAACTCTTGTTCAAAGCGATTGTCATCCACATTTTCTTGCAATTTCTCAAGTCCTTTGCGCATTCTTTCACGGATGATTTCAATGCGCAACTCTTCATATTTAGGGACTTCCAACAATAGATTTTCTATTCTATCAATCGAAGTATTAAAATCATCAACCAACGACTTTCCTTCCTCTTCTCTAAATTGCGTAATGTTTTTTAAAGCTTCTACAATCAGCTTTTGCAATTCTTTCCATTCCTCATCGGTAACTTCTGACTCTTTAGTTTGAAGCACTTCTGGCATACGCATGATGCTTGCAACATAGTCTTTAGGTTCCTCTCCAACAGCATCTGCAAGTGTTTTCATTTGCATGAAATAAGCTTTCGCTAATTCTTGATTAACACTCACTTTCGTATCTCCACCAATCACTTCTTCAGTGATGACACATTCAATTTTACCACGTTCAAGCTCCTTTCCAATTTGTTTTCTAATTGGTAATTCATAGGATTTATACGTACCTGGTAACTTAAGGTAAATATCTATACCTTTACTGTTGAGGGCGCGCATTTCTACGGTAACTTTCTTATTAAAAAAAGTTCCAAACGCTTTCCCGTAACCTGTCATTGATTGCAACATAGCTAATTCTTTCAGCAAAAGTAGAAAATTGACGTGAATTAGCACAGTTTTAGGAGGAAATAAAGTAAAATCTAGTCCTTGATTGATTGAATTATTCAAATAAACAGTATATTTAAAAACGTCTTAAAACGCATTAAATATTGTACGAAAATATACGAAAAACGCTTGCATTCTACGGAATTGAATGTAATCAATCATACTATCTTACGTTTGAGAGTCCATTAAAAGACTCCCCTCTAAAAACCTTACCCATAGATTTTTATGCTTTTTGCATTTGTACAGAAGGTGAAATTGAAGTAGAAATTAATCAGAATACATTTTTAATGAAGGAAAATGATTTCATTTTTGCTATTCCATCTACAACTATTCGTTTCAAAAGGTCTAGTCGCGATTTCAAGATGAATATCTTATTTTTTGAAAAGAATTATTTAATCAAAAATTTAGCAAATCCATTTATTATTGAAAAAACGGTTATGCTAAATCGAGATACTTATACCATTATTCGAGGAAATCAAAAAACATCTATTTTCTTAACAGGCTTCCTAAATAATATTGATTCAAAAAGAAATGAAAAAGGGAGGTATAAAGATGAAATCATACGCACAATGATTATTCATTTAATATTAGAAATCGCAGAACTTTCTCATTCTAACATGAATGAGTCTAGCAAAGAAAATCCTAATATTTCTGATGTATATATTCAGTTTAAATCCTTGGTAGTCGACCACATTTTAGAAAATAAAACGGTTCAATTTTATGCTCAGAAACTCAATGTTTCTAATAAATATTTAATTGAAATTGTGAAAAAAGCTTCCAACAAAACACCGCATGATATAATCAATGAAATACTAATTAAAGAAGCCTACGTTTTATTGGGAAATACCACTCTTTCTATTTCTCAAATCGCCTATCAACTTCACTTTAACTCTGTATCTTCCTTTGGTCGATTTTTTAAAAAACATACATCATTCTCTCCCTCAGCATATAGATTGATGGAAAATCTTAAACATTGAAAATTTAAGTACACTAATACTGAATTTCGGGATATAAAGAAGTCTCTTATTGGTTATACATTTGGTATATAATTAAAAACTAATAAGATGGACTATAAAAATATCACAATAGCCGGAAGTGGAGTACTTGGATATCAAGTAGCATTTCAAGTGGCTACACATGGATTCAAAGTGACTGTTTATGACATTAACGATGATGTATTAGAAAAAGCAAAACAGAAATTTGATGTGCTAAGCGCGGCCTACAAGGAGGATTTAGGAACAACAGATGAAGAACTCGCAAAAACCTTTGAGAATTTGAGCTATACTTCAAATTTAGAAGAAGCGATGAAAGATGCTGATTTAATGATCGAATCAGTTCCTGAGAATCCAGAAATTAAAACAGAGTTTTACACAAAACTGGGAAAAGTATCTCCAGAAAAAACAATTTTCGCAACGAATTCTTCGACAATGATACCGAGTCAATTCGCTGAAGCAACAGGAAGACCTGAGAAATTCTTGGCACTTCATTTTGCAAACAGTATTTGGAAAAACAACACCGCTGAAATTATGGGGCATGCTGGAACAGATCCAAAAGTCTTTGATGATGTTGTAGAATTTGCAAAAGCAATAGGAATGTTGGCTTTACCATTAACGAAAGAACAACCGGGGTATATCATTAACTCTATTTTAGTTCCTTTCTTTAATTCAGCGACAGATTTATTGATTAATGGAGTTGCTGATCCACACACTATTGACAAAACATGGATGAAAGCGACAGGTTCTCCAAATGGTCCTTTTGCAATGCTAGATGTGGTTGGTTTAACAACTATGTACAATGTTACCCAAATGGCAGCACAAAAAACAAAAGATCCTTTAAAAATTAAAAAGGCACAATACATTAAAGAAAATTTTATTGATCAAAACAAATTAGGTGTCTCTACTGGGGAAGGCTTTTATAAATACCCGAATCCAGCATACAAGGATGAAGACTTTTTGAAATAAGTCGTAGCCTAAAAACAGAATTGCCTCAACAGATTAAGTTCTTGAATCGATCATTGAAGAACTTAATCTGCTGAGGCTTTTTTTTCAATCTTTCGACCTAAGCTCATAAAAAATAACTACGAATATCTCCATCCATATGCTGTAAGTCAGAACTCACTGTGGCTATAACATTTTTTAAAACATCTTAATTTATTTTTAGATAAAGACCATTGTGGTCTGATTAGCTTTGTAACAACAAACATTTACAAACTTTAAAAGACAAATTACAATGGAAAATTTAAACAACAAAAGAGTCGCAATTTTAGTAACAGACGGATTTGAACAATCGGAATTTACAGCACCCAAAAAGGCTGTTGAAAATGCTGGCGCAACAGTTGATGTTGTGAGTCTAAACAGCGGAACAATTAAGTCTTGGAATGACGGAAATTGGGGCGAAGAATACCAAGTTGACAAAACATTAGATGAAGTTTCTGTTTCAGATTACAATTCATTGATTTTACCAGGAGGAGTTATCAATCCAGATTTATTAAGAAACAACAGCCAAGCGGTTGATTTCGTTAAAGGCTTTGTGGAAGCAGAAAAACCAGTGTCAGCAATCTGTCATGGTCCATGGTTATTGGCTGAGGCAGGAGTTCTCGAAGGAAGAAAAATCACATCATACTCCAGTATTAAAACAGATATGATCAATGCAGGTGCAAACTGGGTAGATGAAGAAGTCGTAGTTGACAGTGGATTAACAACATCAAGAAACCCAAATGATTTACCCGCATTTTGCGATAAAATCGTAGAGGAAATTGCCGAAGGTAAACACGAAGAAATGTCTGAATCTGTTTAACAAAAATTCAACACCAACAAATAAATACATATAACTGAATGGAATCTGTTTCTATTTCTTTTAGACAAGTTATAGAAGCAGATTCTTTTCGATTTGGACTAAAAATTATTCAAACAAATTTCAAAAAATAACACATTATGGAAAATCAAAAACAAAGCGTATTAGTAGCAGGAGCAAACGGAACAACAGGAAGAATCGTTATTGAATTATTAAAAAAATCTGACAAATATGAACCCGTGGCTCTCGTTAGACAACAAGACCAACAAAAAAGCTTCGAGCAATACAATGTTTCTACAATTCTAGGAGATTTAGAAAGTGATTTATCTGACACAATTAAAAATGTCGACAAAGCAATTTTTGCTGCTGGATCAGGCGGTAAAAAAGTGAAAGCTGTTGATCAAGAAGGAGCAAAACATTTCACTGATGTTGTAAAAAGTGCAGGAGCAAAGAAAATAGTAATGTTGAGTTCTATGGGAGCCGACAATCCTTCTCAAGCACCCGATTTACAAGAGTATTTAGAAGCAAAGAAAAATGCAGACGAGTATTTAAGGTCGAGTGGTGTAAATTACAGTATCGTGAGACCTGGAGCGCTTACCGACAAAAATGGAGATAACAAAATTGAACTTCAGGAGAAAATTGGAAAACATGGCGAAATTCCAAGAGCAGACGTAGCCAAAACATTGGTTGAATCACTTGATGACAATGTAAAAAGCAATAAAACTTTTGAAATCATTTCTGGAGAGGTGGAAATTGAAGAGGCTTTGAAGAGTGCATAATCCTTGTTTAATTTTATAAGAATTGGCCAGCAATTAATTTTGCTGGCTATTTTATTTCCCTCTCAAAACATTGATTTTTAAACATTAAGCTATTCCCCTCCATATGATAATAAGATTTGTATATTTACAAAACACTATAAAATAACCAAGCGATGAAGTATTTATTAAAGTTTATTGGAATAGCCTTGTTAATTTTCACATTTGCATTTTCAGGTGTAAATGATAGAATTATTGTTTTAGATATAGGACATGGAGAGAAAGATACAGGAGCTAAACACGACCATATTAATGAAAAAGATGTTGTTTTCAATATTGCTAAGAAAATCAAGGAACTTCATAAAAGTAAACACACTAAAATCGTTTTAACACGTGATTCTGATGCCTTTGTTACACTTGAAGAAAGAGCTGAAATGATCAATAAAATTAATCCTGAATTTGTAATTTCATTACACGCCAACTGGCATTCAGATAAAAACAAAAAAGGAACAGAAATTTACATCAGCAATAACAATACAGAAATTGAAAAATCTCAAGAATTAGCTAAGAATATTTCCGATAGTTTTGGAAACAAAAATATTACAATCAAAAATGCTAATTTCAACATTCTAACAAAAGTAAATTCGCCTAGTGCATTAATTGAATTAGGGTTTCTCACCAATGATGAAGAAAGAAAATTGCTAACTAGCGAGAAAGGTCAACTAGAATTTGCGAATGCAATTTTAAGATTGCTTAAAGATTAATCCAATCTTCCTTTCACAGCATTTTCTACAGTTTCTTCAAGTGAATAAAATGAATAATTTAATTCATCTTTTACTTTTTGATTACTGTATTTTATGGTGTTAAAAGCATTATTAGCGGCTGATTTTGTAATTAAAGGTTTTGAAAAAGTTATTGCTGCCCAAAACACAGATAATCGCCAAGTGATCCCCATTAAAATAGGATGTACTTGCTTTGAAGGTGGTTTTTGACCTAAGTGTTTTGATATCAATTCAAATAGATTTTTAAAACTAGAATTTGCTCCAATACACAAATAACGCTGATTGAAAATATTACGATTCATCAATTCTACCATGATGTTGGCTACGTCTCTGGCATCAACAAATGAATTGGCTCCAGGAGAATAAAATTGAAGTCCCTTACTCACCGTTTTGAAAATTTTCATTGAACTTTCTGACCAGTCACCTGCTCCAAAGATTACAGAAGGATTCACAATAACGGCATTTAGCCCTTCTTCAATACCACGCCAGACTTCTTTTTCTGCGCTATATTTTGTTACTGAATAACCGCTTGTTTCATCGGTGAGTACCCACTTTCCATTTTCATCTACTTCTTGTTCTTCTGGAATATCTTTATTTCCTACAGCAGCTGTTGAACTCACAAAACAGAATTTTTCCACACCAAATTCAAGGGCTAAATTGACCATATTTTCAGTTCCATAACGGTTAATCTCCATCATGTGAACAAAATCTCTTCTGGCAAATGATACAATTGCAGCACAGTGATATATAATCTTGTGACCTTTTACAATTTCGCTTAGTTCTGGAACATTCAACACATCACATGCTACCCAATTAATACGTTTAAAGAATTCTTTTCCTTCGGATTTAAGGTAATAATCAAAACATTTTTCTACTGTTTTAATCTTAGAGGCATTTCTATAAATTGCTGTTATTTTCTCATGTTGCTGTGCTAATTTCACCAACAAATGACTTCCCAACAATCCCGTTCCTCCAGTTACAAATACCATGTTTCAAAAATAAAGATGTTTTTTGATTTTAAGCGAATAATTATTTATTCTATCCAATCATGCGAATAGTTTTGTGATAATAAATGAAGAGCTTATAGCATAAAGCCTATTGCTTAAAACTATAAACCAAGCTCAATCTGTGGATCCCAAAAATGTGCTTTAAAGTTGACAATTTTATCATCTACTACCTTAATCCCTTCTTTTTCGAGACGCTCTTGCATGGCTTCTGGCGGAACAAAGTGCATTTTACCTGTTAGTACACCATTTCGATTGACAACACGATGCGCTGGAATATCTTTTTCTCTATGCGAAGCATTCATTGCCCAACCTACCATCCTACTAGACTTTGCTGTACCTAATGCTTTGGCGATACTCCCATAAGAAGTTACACGACCTTCAGGAATTAACTTTGTAATTTCAAAAACCCGTTGAAAAAAGTCTTTTGTTTCACTGCTTATCGTGTCGAAGTTTTTCATTTGTGCATAGTTAAATATTCGTTTGCATCCTTCACCGAATACTTTCGGCTTTCTTACTGCTTCTCTTTCTCACACTAAAAATAAAGAATGGGTTTGAGAATGAAAGCCTAGAAAGAAGTTTTAATTCACCCTAAACTTACAGTACTTAATAACAGAACCTTTCTTGGTAAATAACTCTTCGTAGTGTGTTTTGATTTTCAATATCTCCTGACTTGCTTCGGGTAATTTATGCAAATCATTATACACATCCCAAGATAAGAATTCACAATCATAGTTGTGTTCTTCGATTTGCTCCTCTGTTGATTCAAAAAGCACATCGCTATCTGTTTTAAGATGAACAATTCCACCAGGCTTTAAAATTTTACGGTAGCGATCAATAAAAACTTTCGAAGTCAAGCGTTTATTTGGTTTGTTGGGTTGTGGGTCAGAAAATGTTAACCAAATTTCATCTACTTCATTTTGTTCGAAATAATAGTCAATAAAATCTACCTTAGTACGTATGAAAATAATATTATCCAAACCTTCATCCTCTGCTTGTTTTGCCCCGACGTAGATTCTATTTCCTTTGATATCTACAGCTACGAAGTTCTGGTTAGGATATTTACGTGCCAATCCAACGGCATACTCTCCTTTTCCACAACCGAGTTCAAGAACAATTGGATTATCATTCTTAAAAAAACGAGAATGCCAATTCCCTTTGTAATCAATTTCGTTATTGAGTGTTTGATCTAAAGATGGTTCCAACACATGGTCCATTTTAGAAATTTCACTGAATTTAAAAAGCTTATTCTTCCCCATTATTTATTAACTTGGTGGCACAAAAATAGAAATCTTCTTCCTTAAGTGCATAACACTCACATAAAATCTATAAAAGATTCTCGCATTTTATTGAGTCCACTCAACTGGGGCTTGGGTCACGTTACCCGAACCATTCCAATAATCAAAACCCTTTTGGCCCAAAACAACGAAGTTATCATTTGTTGCGATACACAGCAAGAGGATTTTTACCGTAAATATTTCCCTCAACTTTGGTACATTCCTTTTGAGGGTTATCCATTCAAATTTCAAGGCAAAGGCAATTGGACTTTTGATATCTTACGCAACTTTAGTTCATTATTTTTATACTTAAAAGAAGAAAAAAACAGGGTCAATGATCTCGTAGAGAAATTTAATCCCGACCTCATCATTTCTGACCAGAGATTTGGGTTCTTATCTCGAAAAGTGAAAAGTATAATCATAACACATCAAATTAATCTGCCCGTTCCAAAATGGAATTTTATTGGAAAGTTGTGGAACAAGTCATTATTATCAAAGTTTGATCAAATTTGGGTTCCAGATAATCAAGAGCAAGGCTTAAGTGGTCAACTCAGTAATGGATTAACCCGAAAGAAAAAGTATATTGGACCTTGTTCTAGATTCGAGCAAAAACACCCAAACGAAGTTCAAGAGCACAAATACGATTCACTATATATTATTAGTGGACCTAATCCTTATAATTCGCATTTACTTGAACTTGTTTTAAAAAAGGAAGAGCGTTTAAAAGGGAAATCTGCCATAATTCTACCTGAAACATTAAAGATAGAACAACTAGAAAGTTCAAATTTGGATATTTATTCTGATCTAAATCATGATGATTTTTCAAACCTCATCAATTCAAGCAAACAAGTGATAAGTCGCGCTGGTTATTCCACCATCATGGATTTAATCGCTTTAAAAAAAGAAGCTATTCTAATTCCCACACCAGGACAAGTAGAGCAAATCTATCTTTCTAAGCACCATAATAGCAACAGTTTATGGACTTTTATGACAGAGGATGAATTCATTGATTAGCTTGCTTTTTAGCGTAGTACTTTACGAATCAGGTGAGATAAAAGTTTCTTTCGATGCTGAATCTCACAACAATTCATTAATCCAATTAGGAAAGCAATGGTTATAAAGCTGTGGAGTTTATTTTAAAGCCGTGGTCTTATGTCGCCACGCTGTGGCTGTAAAAAAACATTAAGTTTTTTTTATTAACATTCCACCCACGCTGTGGGTTGTAGGGCTCTAACAACAACACTAGTTAAAGCTTTTTAGATCCGTTTACTTGTTAAGTAACTACAGTTTTTTTTATACTCCTAAAATCACCACAGCGTGGTGAAATGATATTAAAAAAAGATAAAACCAAGAACGATGAAGCCACAGCGTGGCGACACATAAGAAAGGTCTTCACAAGAAATGCTTAAGACACTTATTAAATTGTTTCCTATCAATTTTAAATAAATTTCACTACAGACATACGATACTTCTATGGCATCTCGTTTAAATTGCATAATTTAGCTCCATAATATTATGCGCATCTATAAATACATATTTCTTATTGTTGTTGTTCTGTTTTTAGGATGCAACAAAAACAGCAATCACCCTGTTCCTTATTATTCATTCGACGAGAATGTCAATTTGACTTTACCTGCCTATTCACCATTGCAGGGAGTTGGAGGTTGGGCCTATGTTTCAAGTATTGGTTCAAAAGGTGTAGTGGTTTATAGACAAAGTATGAATAATTTTGTGGCATTTGATAGACATTCCCCAGCAAATGGAAGTTTAGAATGTGAAACTGGACTAGAAGTAGACGAAGATAACTTCTTGATTTTAAACGACCCATGTTCAGATGCACAGTTTTCGTTGTATGATGGCTCCATTATTGGAGGAGATACAGAATGGGGTTTACGTTCTTATATGGTAGAATATTATGGAGGTCAATACATTCGTATTTACAATCCTTAATGTCATTGATTTCTTTTATCCAGCAATCAGTCTTAATGTTCTCATTATTGGTGCTACTATGTTGTACTTCAGCATTTGTATTTGGTCAAACAAAAAATGTACTTTTCATCGGAAATAGTTTTACGATGAATAACCAAATGCCAAAAAAGTTAGAGCAAATGGCTAGTCGTGAAGGAGAGTCGCTTTATACTGAGCAAGTCACAGTTGGAGGAAAAGGTTGGGACTTTCATGCAAGAAATAGTCAAACATACACCACTATAAAAAACGAGCCGTGGGACTATGTTGTTTTACAAGCCATGAGCTTTGAGCCACTTTATCCTGAACATGTTTTACAACAGAACACCATCAAAAATGGTCAAATAATAATCGATAGTATACGTCATTATCATCCGGATGTAAAAATCATGTTGTTCATGACTTGGGGTTACAAAGAAGGCATATATATTGATTATGAATATCAAACCATAGACTATGCTGAAATGCAATCACGATTACAAAGACAGTATATGCGTTTTGGAGAATTATATTGTTCAGCCATTGCGCCAATAGGTAAAGTTTGGGAAAAGACCAGAAGTTTATATCCAGATTACAATCTATATTCAGACGATAACTATCACCAAAGTGAATTGGGTTCTTATTTAATTGCCTCTACATTTTACAGTATGATTTATGACAAAAGTCTTCAAGACTTCACTCAAATTCCTTTCCGAAATGTAGCTGAATCACAAGCGAGAAACATAAACTCCATTGTTAGAGAAGTCTTACTTTATCCAGGACAAGACTGGGGACGAAATTTTTGGCTAGATGAAAGCGAAGTAAAATTACATACATCCCAAAGATTGAGTCGACACTTCTTCAGGTTATAAGTTACTCCTCTACTTTTGTATTGGATTTCTTCTTTAAGTTAGACTTTTTCATACGAATATTGATAATCTCCACACCTAAAGAAAAAGCAATGGCAAAATAAAGGTATCCTTTTGGAATTACACCGACTTCATTATTAAATACAACAGCATGTGAAACATGAGCAGATTCTGTGATCAATAAAAAGGCAATTAAAATTAGGAACGCCAGTCCTAAAATCTGCATACTTGGATGTCTCTCAATGACTTCTCTAATCTTATTGGCAAAAGCAATCATAACAATAATTGAAATTATAACGGCCGTAATCATTAAAATTAAGGTATAGTTCGAATTACTATGTAATCCACTGGTCATTCCTACAGCAGTTAATATTGAATCAATAGAAAACACCAGATCAATAATCAATATTTGAAGTAAAACGTCTTTCAGTGTTTTTGGTTTAGACTCTTTCAGTTTTTCTTCTTTATTGGTTTCTAGTTTTTCCATTATTTCTGTTGTACTCTTATACAACAAAAAGAGACCTCCAAGCATTAAGATCAGACTTTGAACGTTTAATTCAAATGAAATCCATGAACTTTCAACCACCCAAAAAGGAGTTTTCAATTTGGTGAGATAAGAAACAAAGAATAGTAAAATAACACGCTGAACCAAAGCGAGTAAAAGCCCAATATTAGTTGCCTTCTTGCGTTGTTCTTGAGGTAATTTCCCCGCGCTAATAGAAATGAATAGAATGTTATCTATTCCTAAGATAATTTCTAAAAAAGTTAAGGTTAACAATGCCATCAAAGCATCTCCACTCAATAAAAAGTCTATCATGTTAGTTGTTTTTCATATCTAATAATGGAATAAAACTAATCAACTTAATTGAGTTTTGAAGGGATAAGTTGAAATAATTGGAGATCAAATAAATTTTCATTGCTTCTAAGAAGATTCCTCGGCATTTTTATTCTTTGGCAAGAATTAAAATTTTGTCGGAATGACAGTCAGTAAGGTGGGGTTTCGGGAAGAAAGTTCCTCAAGTAGAGCTTGAGGAACTTTCTTCCCGATTTAAAAAACAAGCTCTATGTCATCCCGACAGAGCAACGCGACGAGGGATCTAATTTGAAAAACTATAGTTCCTAATTATTTCCGACATATTATATGAAGGTTTGAACCTTCAGCTATATTCAATTTACGCTGAACCACTTGTTCGAGGCTTTGGTTTTTAGTATACAACAAATATCCTTCCGTTTCTTCAAATCCCATATCGTATAATTGTGTACAATATGCAGCTACTTGATTTTTGTGTTTCTTCAAAGGTTCGCCCGTTTTGAAATCCACAACCACAGCTTTATTTCCAAGCAAATAAATTTTATCTGGACGTTTCACCTCTTTTTCATTGATCAAAATATCTTGTTCATCCAATGTTTGGGCTGCATTTTTTGCAAATTCTTGGGTATTAAGTAAAGCATAAGTTTCCTTCGCAATAGAAATAAACTCAGCCTTCCATTTGTCTTCGATTTTACCTTCAAACTGTAGTTTTCCAGCAATTATTTCAATATCTGCTGTATTTTTCACTTCAGAAAGCAATAAATGCAATTCATTTCCAAATTGTTGTTCTTCATTGAAATGCTCAGTGTCCAACGCTTCTTGATCTTGCAGAGACAGTTCTGGAAACCAAAGAAAGTCACTGAGGTCTTTCGGATTGAAATTCGATTCATCTTCCGCTCCTTCCTCTTGCTTATTTATTTTTTCAGGACTTCCAAAGGTCATTCTGCTTTCATTATGCTCTGAAACCGTATCATCATTCCAGCCTTCTAGTGATAAAAACAAAGGTTGATTGATTCTGGTGTAAAAGCCATCTTTAGCAGTTGAAGATTTAGATTCAACAAATAAATACAAGCGTTCACTTGGTCGGGTAAACGCTACATACATTGTGTTTAATTCATCCAACAACAGTTGATCGTACTCAAGCTTATAGGCGGCGTACATATAATCAGGTACATCGTTTTTGCTTAAATTAGAATAGAGTAAAACATCATTTTCTGCCTCAACGAAACTTTGATTTCGATGTGGTTTTATATCCCAAATTAAACGGGGAATAATCACCACTGGAAACTCCAACCCTTTAGATTTATGAATGGTCATAATTTTCACTGCATCCTTATTCTCTGGCATTTGAATGGTGCTTTTATACAATTTCGCATTCCATTCTTCAATAAATCCACGAATATCTGGACCTTGTGACAAATCATAATTTTGAAACAATTCAAGTAGATGATGTAAATATGGATTTTTAAGTTCACTCAATCCAATCAACTGTAAAAAAGAAGCGCCTAAATCGTAAAGATTTTCATAGGCAAAAAAGAGTTCATTCATAGAATTAAATTCCTGCGCAACGAAGCCTGAAAAATTAAAGCTACCTACTTTATCATTTTCCCAAA
This sequence comes from Brumimicrobium aurantiacum, assembly GCF_003402975.1. Lineage (GTDB taxonomy): Bacteria > Bacteroidota > Bacteroidia > Flavobacteriales_D > Crocinitomicaceae > Brumimicrobium > Brumimicrobium aurantiacum. The sequence goes on from NZ_QURB01000001.1 coordinate 133,687, forward strand.
AGTTGGCCAACTCTACAATTGGATCTTTAGCTTGTTGACGATAAAATGAGGTTGCAAATTTAATTTGCGTTGTTTTATTTCCTCCGTTTCTTCTTAAATTGAGGTAATCGATGCAGAATCCAACAGCGGAATCTGAAGACACCAATAAACTGTCAGAACTCACTACTTTATAGCCCAATCCTGCTTCGAGTAATGTTTTTGCATAGTGTTGACCTTCTTTTTTATTTCGTGTTAGAATACAAATATCGCCTGGGTCAAAACCATCCGCAATACTGTTGGCAACATTTTGCAACAAAAAGGCCTGTTCTTGTTCTTTAATCTCTTCTTTATCTTTCGAATCACAGAAATCTATCGCCACAAATCCACCATCAGATCCTTTTGGATTTTGCCGTATATCAGAATAATACTCCTCAAAATGACTTGGCAATAAATCGAGCATGCGTTTAAAAAAAGTATTGTTGAATTCGACGATATTTCGCTTTGAACGGTAGTTATCTTCTAAGGGGATTTTTTCTCCTAATTGTTTAAAATAGCTAGACAGATGCACAAATTCTGGATCATTCTCAGGGTTATAAATCTCCGGTAATTCCACAAACTGTTCCACCAAACCATTTCTAAATCTGTAAATCGCTTGTTTTGGATCTCCAACAATTAAGTTTTCATGGTTATTGGCAATAGATTCGTGTACAAGTGGAATTAAGTTTAACCATTGCAAACGGCTAGTGTCCTGGAATTCGTCTAACAAATAATGATTGTAGCGATTTCCTAATCGTTCATAAATATAAGGTGCATTTTCCTTTTTTAATAAATCGGCAATGCGCTGTCCAAATTCAAAAATTCCAATGATGTTTTTCTTTTCCTTAAATTCTGTAAGCTCCTTGGAAATGTACTTCAGTAAAGCCAAATTATAGAAATTTGATTTGATTTTAAGCAAGGTGTACATCCGACTTGAAACTGAGCTTTCATAAGTAAATAGCTGTTGCATGAGTTCCATTAAATGTGGATCAACATTGTGATTTTTCTTTACATTTTCGCCAGACAAGGTTTTTTCAATGGCTGATGAAATGGGTTTTACCTCAGTAATATTTCGCGAAGGTAATTTTACAAGGTGTGGATAAATCCCTCTCGATTTCCCTGGATAATCATCTACTGTAGTTCCTAAAGAGTTGAAATATTGATAGGCATCTGCACACAACTTCCGATGTTGTTCTTGATAGCTTTGAATTTCTTCATTGATTTGCTTAAATTTTTCTTCGTTAAAATCCTCTTTTAGCAATTCATGAATAAATTTTTGATCCTGTTCCCGAATTAAAACTTTACTAAAATCAATTAAACTTCTTCTAAAATCCCATTTATCGCCCTTGTCGGCATTGGTTTTGGCATAGTTCAAGGACAATTTGGTTACTTCTTTTTCGTGCTCCTGGCCAATTTTTGACATGAGTTCATCAATCACTTGTTCGAGCAATAAATCTTGGTCTAGCGTCACTTCAAAATCCTCTTGTAAATCAAGGTCCCGACTAAAAGTTCGGATTAAACGCAAGCTAAACTTATCAATCGTAAGTACATTAAAGTCTTCATAATCATGCAAAATCTCAGAAAGCACCTGCTTTGAACGATTCACAATTTTTGTTGCAGACAATCCTGTGGTTTTCAAAGTGGCATCCAAAAGCATTTGAGCTTTTTTACTTTCTCTTTCCGTTTCACGATTAGGATAGCCCAACCAATCGAGGGCCTGAATAACACGTTCCTTCATTTCCCAAGCCGCTTTATTGGTAAAAGTCATGGCTAGGATCTTACTGAAATTTTTAGGTGAAACATGATCACTCAAAGTCAATTTCAAGTAATTTTGTACAAGAGAGAAGGTTTTCCCGCTTCCTGCAGAGGCACTGTAAACTTTGAGCGGTTTTAGTAATTCGTTTTGCATGATATAAATTAAAGAAGAATCAACTAATTTAAGATTTTAACCGTTAAATGAAAGGGTGAATCGTAAATTTGTACAGTCATAATTTCGTTTGTTAAATTTAGAAGAAATAACTTCACGACTCAACAAAAAAACTCTTCACTAAACAAAAAAACTTTTGGTACTCAAAATAAAATAAGTTACTTTTAAGTAATGATTAAAACAACTGCAACATTTATACTAACTTCCTTACTTTTTCTAAGTTTTGGATGCAACAACAAACAACCTCATGAAGTTGATCCTGAAACAATAGATCTCAAGTCAAGGGTTAATATTGTTCCACACTATCAAGGAAATGATATTTCTTTTAATGACAGCTATACAACGCAAGAAGGATATACTATTCGTTTTTCGAAAATCAATATGATTATGACGAATTTCAAAAATGACGGCAAACAACTTTTTGAGTCTGCGGTATATAAATTCGAAAAAGATAATCGCTTGTTGTGGGAAGGTGTTGGAAACTATTCCGATTTTGATGGGGTGAATGCCAATATTGGTGTCGATTCAACACAAAATCATGAAGATCCTTCAGCACGAACATCTGACGATCCATTAAATATTTTAAACGCAGGTGACATGCATTGGGGCTGGAACACAGGTTATATTTTTATTATGATTGAAGGACAAGCCGATACTTCAGCACTCCAAGATGGTTCTGGAATGACAAACTTTTCTTACCACATTGGGAGAGACGAATATTTACGTTCTTTTAGTTTAACAGATTTAAATTGGTCAAAAGTCAACAGTAATTTATTTGAAACGAATATTCGAATAGACCTATATAAATTTTTCGATGGCGAAATCAGAAATATCGACATTAAAACAGAAAGAACTAGTCATTCAACGCCTGCACAATCGGCTTTAAGTCAAAAAGTAATTGATAATTTTGTTGGAGCGATTAGTAAATAAAATGAAAACTACACTGTTGGCTTCGGCAAGCTCAGCCAACAAAAAAAACGGCAGGTTCAGCCAATAATTGAGAAGTTCAACCAACAAAAAACAAGTTCAGAAAGCTCAAAATAAATCAACAGACATAAGATGGTAAAGTTTTAAAATGAAAAATTGGATCTACATACTTTCGACACTAATAATCTTGACGTCATGTAAAAAGAATTTAGTTGTCATGTCCATTACTCCTTACGAGTTGGAGATTCCAAGTCACTTTCCTGCAATGCCCATTCCTGAAGACAATCCTATGTCTGTAGAAGGCGTTGAATTAGGAAGAAAATTGTTTTATGACACACGGTTGAGTTTAGACAATTCGATATCCTGTGCTTCATGTCATAATCAAACCAGCGGATTTTCAGACAATGCCCAATTCTCAACTGGGGTAAATGGAGCCACTGGAAATCGTCAATCGATGGCGCTTGTCAATTTAGGTTGGCAAAGTTCATTTTTCTGGGAAGGAAGAGCAGAAACTTTGGAAGAGCAGATTTTGCATCCAGTTCGTGATCCATTAGAAATGAACCAAACTTGGGAGGTAACAGCAGAAAAACTAAAACAAGTGGAGGACTATCAAAATGACTTTTACCAAGTTTTCGACGTTGTCAATTTTGACTCAACACACATTTCTAAAGCCATTGCACAGTTTTTACGTACGTTGATTTCTAGTCAATCGAAATATGATGTGATGTATAAATTCAATAATAATCTACCTTTAAACACCTTTGAGCAGGAATTATACGCTCAAATCACCAATGAAGAATGGGCTGGAATGGATTTGTTTTTTAGTCTAACAAATGGCGATTGCTTACATTGTCATGACGGACCACTTATGCAAGTTCAAGGTTTATTTTCCAATAACGGATTGGACGAAACCTTCACGGATATTGGAAGAATGATTGTGACAGGAAATCCAAATGACAAAGGAAAATTCAAAGTTCCAAGTTTACGAAACATTGAAGTTTCAGCTCCTTATATGCATGATGGTCGTTTTTCCAATTTGGATGAAGTCATTAATCACTATTCATTTGGTGTAGTGGAAAGCAGTACAATCGACCCAATGATGGAATTCTCACACCAAGGTGGCGTTCAACTAGACGCACAGGAACACAATTTAATAAAAGCGTTCTTAAAGACCTTTACGGACCATGAATTTTTGAATAATCCAGACTTTAAGGATCCTGGTGCTCCTTGAGTAGCTAAGGTAGATTACTTAACGTCTTCAGTTTAATTCATCATCTTGCATCAGCCCACGGAGTGGATGAAATGTCAATAAAAAAACGAACATCGTTTTTTAAAAGCCACAGCGTGGTGACACTTTAATTTTGTATCAATGCTAGCTTTGATTAACGTGAAAAAAGAATACCATTGTTAATGAGACTAAAAAAAGGTTCCTCATTGCTGCGCATTATCGGATTGACGATTGGTCAAGGCGTTATCGGGGAAAAATCTTTTACAAACTACATCAGTCCACAGAGTGGGTGTAACATCAATAAAAAAACGAACATCGTTTTTTAAAGCCACAGCGTGGTGACACTTTACCCCTTAAATCAATGCTAACTTTGATTAACGTGAAAAAAGCATACCATTGTTAATGAGACTAAAAAAAGATTCCTCAATGCTACACATTATCGGAATGACGAGGAATCTCTTCGAAATTAAATTCGACTTTAATGATTTATCCAATTAAAACTTTTTACTTTCTATTGCTATGATTCCTCCTTCAATTTTTGTTTATTTGTTTTCAATTAATAGGACACATGCAAGATCGTAGAAGGCTCACAACAGAAGAAAAAGCATTAAAAATCAATTTAAACTCGGACATTTACGGATCTTTTTCAGAGATTGGTGCCGGTCAGGAAGTGGCGGCCAACTTTTTTAAAGCTGGTGGTTCTTCTGGAACGATTGCTTTTTCTCATTCGGCTTATGATATGAAAGTATCGGACAGCATTTACGGAAAAGCCAAACGATATGTTTGTGAGGAACGATTGATTACCATGCTCAAAAGAGAGTATAACAAGGTGACTGAGAGTTTAGCCGACAGAAAAGAACATACCCGATTCTTCTCATTTTGTAATACTGTTGAGTCTTTAAATTATCACAAAACGAATCAAGGTCAAGGTTGGGTTGGACTGCGTTTTCAGGTAAATCCTGATACAAAACCGAACAATATCATTTTGCACGTCAAAATGCATGACCAAACCAATACAGCGCAACAAGAAGCGCTTGGAATTTTGGGTGTGAATTTGGTTTACGCAGCCTATTTTCATGCGACTGGAGAATTGGATTATTTCATTAATAGTTTGGTTCACCACCTTCCAAAGGACAGAATTGAAATTGACATGTTGCATGTTGAAGGTCCAGATTTTGAGCAAATCGACAATAGAATATTGGCGTTGAACCTTGTAAAAAGAGGAATTACAGAGGCAACGATGTTTGACCAAACAGGAAAAGTATTGCAACCTGCAAGTAAACTATACAAAAAGAATATCCTTTTGATGCGAGGTCGATTCAGACCGGTAACAAAGGTAAATATCGACATGTTGAATAGTGCGCGCACGAAGTTTTACCAAGAAGAAGAAGTTGAAAAGGAAAACGTTCGTGAAATTTTCGAATTGACCTTGCGAGATCTAACAACAGGAGGGCAAATTTCAGACAAAGATTTTGTTGATAGAGCAGAATTGTTAGGTGCTTTGGGATATACTGTAATGATTTCGAATTATCTCCGTTATTATGAAATGGTCGATTATTTAAGTGAAATTACACGAGGATATAAAATGGGAATCATTTTAGGGATCTACAACATTCACAATATTTTCGATGAAAAATACTATTCTCATTTGAGTGGAGGATTGCTTGAAGCCTTTGGTAAAGGGTTTGGTCGAAATGCAAAAATGTATATTTATCCTGCCATTAATTACAACAATGGCGAACTTTATGAATTTAAAGACGTTGTAGTTCCTGAAAAACTCAAAGGTTTACTTCAATACATGAAAGACAATGATAAGATTGAAGGTTTAACGGAATTCAATTACAATTTGTTAAACATCAAATCTGATGAAGTTTTAGCGAAAATCACACGTCAAGAAGAAGACGATACGTGGGATAGCGACGTTCCAGACCGTGTAGCGAAAGCGATTAAGTTTATGCGTTTGTTTGGGTATACGCCAAAGGTAGAACCTGAGGAATTGAAATTGTCTAAAGAGATTCATTTTAAGCTTTAGGAATGAATAACTATAAATGAAGAGTGAAAAATGAAAAATTCAGTTCAGCCAAATTTTTCACTTTTCACTTTTAATTATTCATTCTTCAATTAAAATCACTCCTCCCTTTTCCTCTTCATCTCAGCAATTTTATCTTTCAAAGACATTTCCTCCTCACTTGAATCGCTTGATGAATCCTGAGCATCACGCTCAACTTTGTCTGATATAGATTCTGATTGAATTTCCTCTACTTCTTTAGATGATTCTTCAATTGTTTCCTCGTCAGATTGTGTACGCTTTAAGAATTTAGGCGTTTGACCGTATTTTGAAGCTCCTAGACGTGGTTTTCTTTCTTGTTTTACTGTCTTTTTTGGTGTTTCCTCTTCTACTTTATCTTCATGAGGTTTAACAGCATCCTCTGTTTCTTCCTCTTTATTATCTTCTACTGGTAAATAAGCAGATTTTGCACTACCATAACGTGAGGCAGCGCTTTTTCTTGGTTTTTCAGAAGCTGGTGTTTCGATCACTCTTCTAGTAGGGTTGTATTCTTTCTTCTCTACTTCGTTCTCACTTTCTTTCTCACTCTGTAAAGTTGTTTCCTCAACAGGTTTCTCAATCTTCTTACGATTTTCTCTACGGACACCTCTTGGCTTAGGAATCACTCCATCCGCTTCATCCTCACTGTTATCATATTTCTTTGATCCAGCAAAAACTTGGAATTGGCGTAAACTACATTCTAAATTACCATTGAAAACTTTAATTTTTCTGCTTGGCCTTAGTCCAATATGCTTTAAAGCATCCGTGTTCGATGACACAACCCAGCAATCATAACCCAAGAATTTCTGTTTAAACAAATCTCCTAAACGAGTATATAGCTCTTCGACTTCTTCTCCCATACGTTCACCGTAAGGCGGATTACAAATCAAAATTCCTTTATCGTCTGGCGCTTCTAATTCCAAAGCATCTTTAACATCCCACGTCACCATGTTTCCAATTGGTGCCATTCGGCTATTTCTACGTGCTTTTTTCACCATTTCTCCGTCTTCATCAGAAGCAAGAATATCAAAACCTAATTTAATAGGTCTACTGTTTCCTTCCGCTTTAACCTTCTCCCATGCTTCAGCATCAAAAGATTTAAAGTTTTTAAAAGCAAAGTGATTTCTTTCAATCATCGCTGGAATATTTGCCGCCCAAAGTGCTGCTTCAATCGCAATCGTTCCGGAACCACACATTGGATCAATCAAAGTAGATTTACGATCCCATCCTGACATACGCAAAATTCCTGCAGCCAAGACTTCATTCATTGGCGCTTCCCCTACTTCTTGTCTATAACCACGTTGAAACAATGGTACCCCACTCGTATTTAATGAAATCACCACATTTCTATCTTTGATATACACATCAAACATTACTTGCGGAGATTTTAGATTCACATCAGGACGAACATCATCACATTTTTCTCTAAACACATCTGCAATAGCGTCTTTTACTACGAGAAAAGGATACTGAGTGTGGGTAAATATTGTTGAGAAAACAGCTCCTTTTACAGCAAATGTTTTTTTAACATCAAAGTAAGCTGGCCAATCAATTTTTTTGGCTTGTTTATACAGGTCTTCTTCTTTATGAATCGTAAAAGATTTAACTTTAACCAGTACTGAAATCGCTAACCTACAATGGTAATTGAGTCGGTAAACATCTTCCCAGTCACCATTTAATTGTACAGCACGATTGAGTGTTTCCACTTTATCATAGCCCAGTTCATTCAATTCCTCCTTAAGGATATCTTCAAACCCAAATAAGGTTTTAACTGTAATCACTAAATCTTTCATCTATCTTAATTAATTTCATTAATCAGTGGTAATTTCCATGAGAACATTACCGCTAAAGTCCTAAAAGTTACAATAAAAAGCATACTTAACCATAAAAGCCAAGCAGAATCGCCCAATCCTAAATAATCGCCAAGCAAATAAATGGCTCCACCCAATAAACATGGGATAGCATAAACTTCCTTTTTGAAGATCAATGGAATTTCATTACATAAAACATCACGAATTAGTCCTCCAAAAGTCGCCGAGATCATTCCAAGGAAAACTGCGGTAATTGCCAATTGTTCATGCGATAAGCCTTTTTGAACTCCAACAATTGTAAAAACGGATATTCCAACGGTGTCAAAGATAGACAATGTTCTTCTTAATGATCGTAATTTTTTACGAAAAACAATTCCTACTGTTGCTCCAGCAATCACCATCAACAATTGAGAAAAAGAAGTCATCCAAGCGATATCAACGTTTAACAACAAATCACGGATCGTACCACCTCCCAAAGCTGTGATAAAAGCAATGATATAACCACCCAAAATATCCAGGTTTCGATTTGCAGCCGTTAACACACCACTAATCGCAAAGGCAAACAACCCAATATGATCTAAAAGTTCAAGCATTGACAAAATTTTCTTAATATTGATAATAACTTATACATTTGTACAAATTAACTCATTAATTGCAGCTTGAAACATAAGATTCTACTTTTTTTATTTGTTTTTGGTGTTTTTTGCCTAAATAATGTTCGTGCCCAAAAGGTAGGAGTTGTCCTTAGTGGTGGCGGTGCAACAGGTTTGGCACACATTGGAGTGCTCAAAGCTTTAGAGGAGGCAAATATTCCCATCGACTATATTTCGGGAACTAGTGCAGGTGCGCTTATCGGGGCATTATACGCTTCTGGGTTTTCTCCAAATGAAATAGAAGCATATATTTTATCTGACAATTTCAATAAAATGACTTTGAGTGGCGACTCCAATGAAGAGCAATTTTTGTTAAGAGAAAAATCAATTGATCCTTCAATGCTAAACATCAACTTTGCAACGGACAGTATTTTTGTAAAGTCATTACCCACCAACTTTTTAGATCCTTCAAATTTAGATTACGAAACTTTTAGGTTAATAGGAAATGCAGGAGCAGCTGTTGGGAAAGATTTCGATTCTTTATTTATTCCTTTTCGATGTGTTGCGGCTGATATTTACAATAAGGAAAGTGTCATTTTTAGAGATGGAGATTTAAATTCAGCAGTAAGAGCCTCAATGACCTATCCTTTTTATATCAATCCCATTCGAATTGATGGGAAATTATATTTTGATGGTGGATTATACAACAACTTTCCTGCAGATGTTTTGTACAACGAATTTCCAGTAGATTATATCATTGGTAGTAATGTTTCACTAAATGCTAGTCCACCTACCGAGGATGATATCATCAGTCAAATTACCACAATGTTTGTTCAAAAAACGAGTTTCGAACTCCCTTGTGATAACGGAATTATTATCGAACCAGAAACAAGTATTAACACCTTTGATTTTGAGCATGCGCAAGAAGCCATAGAAACTGGATACCTCGCTGCAAAAGCCAATCTTGACAGTATTTGTGTTCATCTTAACGACAAAAAAGCTACTGGAGATATTCACGAAAGAAGAACTGAATTTAGAAAAAAAATCACTCCTATCAAGGTGAGCTCAATTGATGTTTCTTCATTTTCAGGGACAGATGTTTCTTTTGTTAGAAACAATTTTATGAAGGATACATTAGAAGAAGTCTTAACATTGGAAGAGATTAAAGAGCGATATTATAGGTCTTACTCCGCACATCAAGTCAAATATATTTACCCAACGATACACTTAAAAAGTGATTCAACATATCATCTATCCTTAGATGTCACAAAACAAAAACCCCTGACTTTAAGTGTAGGTGGACATTTTAGTTCTCGTCCTGTGAACACTGCATACATTGGACTATCATATTGGGACCTAAGCGATGGAGCAGTAGGACTTCATGGAGAAGCATATTTTGGAAAATTCTATGGCTCTTCAAAACTTAAAATTGATTATGACCTCCCAACCTTAAGACCCATTAGAATTAGTCCTTATTTTGTTTTGAATCGCTGGGATTACTACAGAAGCTCCTCTACTTTTTTCGAAGATGTTAACCCTTCATTTCTTATTCAGAATGAAATGTATTACGGTTTAAATCTTGGACTTTCTAAAACTAGGAATGGAAAGACATCATTAGATTTAAGGGCCTTTGAAAACAATGATGAATATTATCAAACCTTAAATTATTCTGAAAATGACACTGCTGATGCAACATCTTTTATGGGACAATCAGCAGCTTTAAATTTTGAGTACAACACCCTCAATCGTAAACAATGGGCTTCAAGCGGAAGTTTATTAAAAATGAATTTGAGATATGTTCAAGGGAAGGAAAAAAGTATTTCTGGAACTACTCCAGGATTAGACTATGATGTGCGTAAACAACACCGATGGATCAACTTATCATTAGAGGCCAGAAAGTTTTATGAGATTTCACCCTATTTCAAAATTGGAGTTTATGGTAAAGGAGTACTTAATTCACAGTCCTTGTTTTCGAATTACACCGCCACAGTTTTAAACATGACCGAATTTTCTCCATTACCAGATAGCAAGCCTTTATTCTTGAGTGAATATCGCGCCCCTCAATTCATTGGTGGAGGTGTTAATTTTGTTTTCAATTACAGTAAATACTTTGAATTTAGAATTGACCCATACTTCTTTCAGCCATTTAGACAAATTGTTAGACTTGATGAAGAAAATGACTTTGGATATTCTGATTTATTTGAAGAAGGTTTACCGATGGTTGGAGGCTCTATAATTTTCCAATCTCCAATTGGACCTTTGCGTTTATCTACAAATTACTTCCCAAAACAAGATAAACCATTTGTTACACAATTAAGCTTTGGCTATATGATTTTTAATGATCGTTCAATTCGTTAATGCCGAAACGTAAAATGTCCTGCCGTTTCATTACTTTTGTAAAAATTTTATTTCTATGATATTACCTATCGTTGCTTATGGCGATCCTGTTTTGAAAACAGAAGCTGTTGAAATTGATAAAGATTACGAAGGCTTAAAGGAGCTAATTGACAACATGTGGGAAACGATGTACAATGCACATGGAGTTGGACTTGCTGCACCACAAATCGGAAAATCGATTCGTTTATTTGTGATAGATGCTTCACCTTTTGCGGAAGACGAAGTAGATGGAAAACCAGATCCAAGAGCAGCAGGCCTAGAAGGCTTTAAAAAAGTTTTCATTAATCCTATTATTGAGGAAGAAGAAGGTGAGGAATGGGCTTTTCAAGAAGGTTGTTTAAGTATTCCAACTATTCGTGAAGAAGTATATCGAAAAGAGAAAATACATATCACTTACTTTGATGAAAATTTCGAATTTCACGAAGAAACATACGACGGTTATGCGGCACGTGTAATTCAGCATGAATATGATCACGTAGATGGTATTTTATTTACAGATTTACTTTCTACATTAAAAAAGAAGTTATTGACTAAAAAGTTGACAAATATTGCAAAAGGAGCAGTAAATGTTGACTATCGAATGAAATTTCCCGTTACTAAAAGAAAAAGATAATGAAGAAAATAGTTTTTGCATTTAGTTTAATCACATTAATCGCTTCTTGTGGATCTGAGCAAACTGAAGCAACTCAAGATCAGCAAAAGGAAGAAGTAACAGTTGAAGGTTTGAAATCTTCCATTAAGGAGATGGATGATTCATTAAAAACAATGTATACGCAAGCGGCAAAGACCAACGATTACAAAATCAACAAGGTCGCATTTCACGAAGCTATCAACCGTAACAAAGCCTTTTATGAGCATTTCCCGAATGACGAGTTTGCAGAAACAGCCGTGGACAAAATCGCAGCATTGTATTTACAAATCAATGTTGAGTCTGAAGCAGCAAAATGGAGAGATACTTTAATTTCAAATTTCCCGATTACAAAAGAAAAGATTGGAATTTTAGAATTGCAATTAAACTATTACGATTACAATGACTACAATCCGGAGAAGATTAAGCATTATGCAAATCTATTGTTGGACATAGAAGGTTTACCAGAGGAGAAGCGTGAAGCTTACGAATTTCGATTAAAGCACATTGATAAAACTTTCGAAGAGCTTATTGAGATACAAGCTTCAGAAATGGCTGAACAATCTAAAAAATAGAATTATATACAAGTCTAAACAGGTCTAAAACAAGGTCTGACACTTCATTTCATTGATGTTAAGGCTTTGTTAAAAATATGGGTCAACTCTTTTTTCGTCTTATATTTGAATGAAACTAAAATTTTAAAACATGAAAAAAGTACTATTTACATTAAGCCTTTTATTTACTGCATTGTTCGGAATGAACACTGTAATGGCACAAGCAGCTGTTGAATCAGGAGCAAAAATTGAATTTGAAAAAGAAACGCATGACTATGGTACAATTAGTCAATATGCAGATGGAACATGTGAGTTCAAATTTACAAATACAGGAAATGAGCCATTAGTAATTTCTAATGCAAAAGGTTCTTGTGGTTGTACTGTACCACAATGGCCACGTGAACCAATCGCGCCAGGAGAATCAGGTGTAATAAAAGTAAAATACGATACTAAGCGTGTTGGTGTTATCGGGAAAAGCGTTACTTTACAATCAAACGCAATCAATACACCAACAAAAACGATCCGTATTAAAGGAAATGTGAAAGCTGCTCCTAAAGGTGGTGCTCCAGTAAATAAAAGTGGTGCTCCAACACAAAGCTAAAACTAAAACAATAGGATGAAGAACGTACTTGTACTTCTCTTAATATTTATAAATTCCGCTATTGGGCTTGCTCAATATGCGGAATTTTCTTTTTTAAACAAGACCACTCATAAATGGGAAAAGACTAAAGAGGGAAAGCAATTAACTCATTATTTTGTTTTTAAAAACAGTAGTGAAGTTCCGTTAATTATCAATGATGCTTTGGTTTCCTGTAGTTGTACAAGTATTGATTTTCCGTCTGATCCAATTCTACCGAATCAAAAGGATTCTATTTTAGTTCAATTTGACACCAATCAAAAATATTATCTGCAAGACCGAAAAATAAAATTGATTGCCAATACTAAGAAAGAGGAGGAATTACGAATCAAAGTATATGTAATTCCTAAAGACGAGTAATATTTTAACAGAATATTAGATTTAAAAAGATTCAATATTCTATCTTCGTAATCTAAATTTTTATCATGTCAATTTCCGTAAAACATCTTACAAAATACTATGGCGAACAAGCAGCTGTAGACAATATTTCATTTGAAGCAAAAAACGGTGAAATTCTAGGTTTTTTAGGCCCAAACGGTGCTGGAAAGTCTACAACGATGAAAATCATCACAAGTTTCATCCCTGCCACAGAAGGAGAGGTTGAAGTGTGTGGCTTAAACTTAAAGAAAAACTCACTTCAAATACGTAAGAAAATAGGTTATCTTCCAGAGCATAATCCACTTTACTTGGATATGTACGTAAAGGAATACCTTAGCTTTGTTGGAAAGATTTACGGTGTAAAGAAAATAAAAAATCGTGTTGCAGAAGTCATAGAATTGGTTGGATTACAAAAAGAGCAACACAAAGAAATAGGACAACTGTCAAAAGGATATCGTCAAAGGGTTGGATTAGCTCAGGCGATTATTCACGATCCAGAAGTATTGATTTTAGATGAACCAACCTCTGGATTAGACCCAAATCAATTGGTTGACATACGTGAATTAATCAAGAAAATAGGTAAAGAAAAAACAGTGATGTTGTCTACACACATCATGCAAGAAGTTGAAGCGATATGCGATCGCGTAATTATTATAAAAAACGGAAAACTTGTAGCGAATGCCAAAGCAAGTGAACTACAATCTGACGTAAGTAGTCAAGTTGTATTTGTAGAATTCGATGGTGAGGTTTCACGCAATAGATTGGCAAAAGTATCCAGCATTTCACGCGTAGAATCAGTAAGTAAAACTTCTTTTTTAATTAGCTCTGATTCATCAGCAGACTTACGTAAAACGATTGCAGCTTATGCAAAACAAGAAAACCTATTGATTCTTACCATTCGTAAAGAAGAAAAATCCCTAGAAGAGGTCTTTAAACAGTTAACAAGATAAATCGTTTTGTGAGAGATTTTAGACTCATCCTTTTATTGCTTGTAGTTGGTATTTTAATTTTTAATATCATTGGTCTCCATTTTGATAATTTAAGCTGGAGCAATAACCAATCAAGCTATATCGGGATAATCTGTAATCTCTGTATTATTATATCTATACTCCTCTCTAAACGTCATACGTCAAGGAAAACTAATCAGGACTGATTCTTATATAACGACCTTCTTACTTTCTTCCATAGCATGTTGCGCGAAATCTTCTCCAACAGAGGTTTTATAATCATAAATATAATCGACGTCTAGCTTTTCAAACACTTCTTTTTCATCATCATAATGACAGATTGCGGCAATCTTAAACTTACGATCTTTGAGTTTTTTTATCTGTTTCATCGTGTTATGGTTTGAAGCATAATCACTCATTGCTAAAACAACAACATCGACCTTTTCCCAATTTGATTCATCCCAAAAATCCCTATCGGTAGAATCTCCCCAAACGACATTGTTGCCGTCTTTTTTTAGTTCATTAACTTTATCACCGTTATAATCCACACCGATTATACAATCTGGAAAACTTTCTTTAAGATGGAAATAGGCAGGAAGTCCAATACTCCCTAGTCCGATAATAACATATTTCACTTCACCTGAAATTTTTGCTTGTTGCACATATTCTGGTGGTGTTCTGTTCCAAATCACAAGTTTGTCATGGTGTTTTTCAAACAAATCGTAGGAACGCGCAATAAATGGGGAAGCAAGTAAAAATGACAAGCTCATAAAAATAGCCAAAGTGGTTAGCCAATCATTAGATATCATACCGTTTGCAACTGCTACTGCACCGATAATTAAACCAAATTCACTGTAATTTGAAAGGTGTAATGAGGTCAGAAAATTGGTACGTGCCCTTAATTTGAAAAAGGAGAATATTTTGAAGAATAGAAATCCTTTAAAAAACACGAAACCTAGCATTGCAAAAGCAATCAAGAAATTTGACAAGCTTGGAATTCCTGCCAGACCTACATTTATAAAGAATCCAATCAAAAAGAAATCTTTATAACTCAACATTCTATCATAAAGCTCTTCCTTTCTTGGGTGATTGACCAATAGCATCCCTATGATTAATGCCCCAAGATCGTATTTTAAATCGACCAAATCAAAAGCCAATGCTCCGGCAATAAGTGGGGCAAAGAATCCGAATACCGTGAGTAGTTCACCGTGACCAGACTTATCGAGTAAACGCCCAAGAATAATCTTTATGAGGTAAAGGTAAACGGGTAAAGCCAATACCCAAATAGAAGGCATAACACTTTTAGAAAGGGTTAAAAATACTACTGCAAAAATATCTTGGATTACTAAAATACCAATGGCGAAACGACCGTGTCTTGAAGTAATCTCTCCTCTATCTTCTAAAGATTTAATGATAAAAACTGTACTAGAGAAACTTAATGCAAACCCAATAGTCATCGATGATTCGATACTTAATTCGGAAAAATGCTGTATTCCTAAAACACTCAATCCAAAAATAACACCACCAATAGCGAGCGTTGTTAATATAACATGAGAAGATGCAGTGATAAGGATTTCTGGTTTTATTAGCTGTTTGATTTTTATTTTCAATCCAATAGTGAACAATAATAAAATTACGCCCATGCTAGATAATGGTTTCAGAATTTGTTTAAGATTACCGTCTGTAAAGCCTGCAAAATTCAGAAAGAAGCCAGTTGCCAAGAAGCCCAATAATGCAGGTAAACCAAACCTTCTCATTAGTAAACCACTCAAAAAAGCCAGTGTTAACCAAATAGCATCAATGTATCCAGCACTCAAATCAATTGTATCCATGTAATATTTTAGAAATTATTATTTAGTAATCAGACACTAAATCAATAAAACACCAGTTAAAATCTAATGTTCAAATAAAGGGGGCTTTAAGAATTAAAAACGCCTAATCCACTTTTTAAAATAGAGATAAGGGAGAAATCCTCGAAGCAACATCCAGGCGATAATTGCAAACCATATTATTTGTAATCCAGGTGAGAAATAGTGTCCTATTAATAATACGGGTAAAAATCCACATAAAGTCGAAATAATTAAAATATTTCTTAAAAATTTTGCTTTTCCCATTCCTTTAAAGATTCCGTCGAGGGTAAAAGCCAAGGCATTGAAAGGTAAGCACAAGGCAAATAAAGGAAGGACAATGGGATAAACGGCCCAAACAGATTCATTATCAATCAGGAGCTCCATAATAGGTTCGTCAAAAATCATTAACACAATTGCAAGCCCTATTGAAACAATCAAACTCAGCATTAAATTTCGATTCAGATTTCTCTCCATGGCAACTTTATTTCTCGCTCCTAAGAATTTCCCCGCCAAAGCATTTGCCGAAGTTGCAAAAGCATCAAGGAAAAACGCAGAGAAAAGCCATAGGTTAAGGATAACAGCATGTGTAGCAGCTTCTACTGTTCCATAAATATTCGCGTATTTATGTGTTAGCATTAAAGCAACATTGAGGACTATTGTTCGCAGCACCAAATTCCCTGCAATTAATAATAGATTTACAAATTCTGAATTAATGCGTGTAGTATGAATAAGTTTAATTTTCGATTTAAACAACAGAAAGTAAATAGTAAGAATAAACATTACAATTTGCGCGATGAAACTTGCCCAAGCAGCTCCTTCTACTCCCATTGGTTCAACAAGGTTCCACCAGCCTAAAACGAAAATAAAATCCAGTAAAATATTTGTTGTCCCTCCGACAATAGAAATAACCATTGCCCACCATGTGTTTTGAACACCACGAAAAACTCCAAAAATTGAAAATGTTATAAGCGTCAATGGAAAACCGAAAACCCGAATATTAAAATAAGATGTTGCGTCTTTAAGAACTGGGCCAGATGCTGAAAGTAAATACTCAAAAATCCATGCTGAAGTAAAATAAGTCACTACCATTGCAAGAACACCGACAATCGCATTGAAATAGATCATTTGAGGAATTAGACTCGACATCATCCTCATCTTTAAAGATCCATAAGCTTGAGAAACCACTGCAGAGATAGCACTTTTCATTTGAGCAAAGATCCATATCAATGCAGAAAGTAAACTTCCAGCAATTCCAACAGCTGCAACAGCAGATAAATTCTCATTGTTTTCTGAGAAACTATCGTAACCGATATTACCTACTACAGCCAAGTCTGTCAATGACAAAACAGGCTCCACTACTCCACCTAACATTGCAGGTAAAGCGAGTTTCCATATAGAACGATATGTGGGTTCTTTTTGAGTTTCCATGACGAATAAGAACAAAGATAGAATAATGCAAGCGTCAAAAACTGATGAGACAAATAATTCATTCAGAAATATCATTAATTTAGCAGTTCTAAAAAAATTATCTAAATGGAAATCATAGAAGCAATCATTCTTGGAATTGTACAAGGTTTAACAGAGTTCTTACCTGTTTCGAGTAGTGGACATCTTGAAATTGTTAAAGCTATATTTGGTAACGATGATGTTGGAGAATTAAGTATGATGACCACAGTTGTTTTACATTTCGCAACGGCATTAAGTACAATTGTAATTTTTAGAAAAGACGTTGGAGAAATACTTAAAGGTTTATTCCAATTCAAAAAAAATGAAGAATTGATGTTCTCTTTAAAAATCATTCTATCAATGATTCCTGCTGCATTCATTGGTTTCTTTTTTGATGACTTAATAGATTCTTTCTTTCACAGTCAAATTTTATTGGTTGGATTTATGTTATTGATTACAGGATTACTCTTATTTCTTGCAGACAAAGCAAAAAACACGAATAAAGATGTGAATTTTAAAAATGCATTTATCATTGGAATCTCCCAAGCAATCGCCATACTACCTGGTATTTCTCGTTCTGGAGCTACTATAGGAACCTCTGTTTTATTGGGAATCGACAGAGAGAAATCAGCACGTTTTTCATTCCTTATGGTTGTTCCTTTGATCTTTGGTAAAATCGCTAAAGACTTACTAGACGGTGCTTTTACAGAAGAGAACATTCCAATGCTATCACTTTCAGTAGGATTTATCGCTGCCTTTTTAACAGGTTTAGTTGCCTGTACATGGATGATATCCATCGTAAAGAAGAGTAAATTAACTTATTTCTCTATTTATTGCTTTATCGTTGGAACAATTGCTATTGGATGGTCAATGATTTAAGATGAACTATTTTATACCGAATAGGTCATCTTCCTCATTCCAATATTCATAAATCATACTCAATTCTATAATCGTCAAAGTATCTGACTTCCAATTTGTACGTTCGTTTTGGTAAACAACATTAAATTCTGAAAAAGAATTTGCATATTTACCAGACACGAGATAAGCTTTATAAAATTCGCAAAGTGTTTTTTTCTTGATCTCTTCTTCATTCTTTTGAAAATTCAAGCTATCGCCATCTACAATTGTCAATTCATAACCGACCTTTCTTCTTTCTATATCATAGCTTGCATTTGGGTATACACTATCCATAAAATCTTTCATTGTACTGGTCATTTTATAGGCTTTTGAGCTACACCCAGTCAACAAAATAATTAATACTAAAAAGAATAGTTTTTTCATTTTTACTTTTTAAAGCGCAAATGGTTTCCCAATCAGGAACATCGTTGGTCGTTTATTTAAATCAAATGCATTTTCTCTCCACTCTGCAACAGTCATTGTTTGAACACGTTCAGTTGGCAATGTTAAATCACAGGCCACACAAAGAAAAGTAGTGTCTAAACATTCATTCAACAAATCTTCAAGTAAGTGATTATTTCTAAATGGCGTTTCCATAAAGATTTGTGTTTGACCTGTTTTACTTACCAATCGTTCGTAATCCTTAAAAGTAAATACACGTTTTTTACGCTCCTTTGGGATATAACCGTTAAATGTAAAAGATTGACCATTAAAACCGCTGGCCATAAGTGCCAATAAAATTGATGAAGGTCCTGTTAATGGACTTACAAAATCACCCTTTTGATGTGCTAAAGCAACTAAGTCAGCTCCAGGATCGGCTACTCCTGGACAACCAGCCTCAGAGATAATCGCAACGTTTTCTCCTTTCTTCAACGGCGATAGCATACCTGCTAAATCTGTTGGTGGTGTTTTTTTATTTAAAATGAAAAACGTAGACTCATCAATTGGGAATGTACGATCAATTTTCCTTAGGTATCTTCTCGCTGATTTTAAATTTTCAACGGCAAAATATCGTGTGTTTTTTGCAATTTCTGCAACTTCAGCAGGAATCACATGTTCCCATTTTTCAGATCCCATCAAAGTGGGCATCAAATATAATTTACCTTTAGACATCTTTTTGTAATTCTTTAATTAAAACATCAGTTCCAGCATCTAGCATATCAAATACATTCTTAAATCCTTCATCTCCTCCAAAGTATGGATCTGGAACCTCTACACCTTTACCTGGATGAGTTAGGTCTAAAAATAACTCAACTTTCTTAGTGTCATTTTCGTCACGAGAAAGTTTCGTTACATTCTCGAAATTACTTTTATCCATAACGATAATACGATCAAATTCATCGAAATCCTCAACCTTAAATTGTCGACCTCTTAATTCGTCAATTGGAACACCATTTTTCTTTCCAGTTTCTCGCATTCTTGCATCAGGAGCTTCACCTACATGCCAATCACCAGTTCCTGCAGAATCAACAACAACATCTAAATTGTTTTCGGCCACTTTCTTTCTCAACAACCCATCAGCCATTGGCGATCGACAAATATTTCCTAAGCATACCATTAATATTTTCATAATCAATTTTGTTATGTTGGGCTTTGATTCTTAATAATCCTCCAAAACAAGGAAGGGAAAAATCTTTTAATCTTCGCCGCTAATATTTCTTTATTCCCTATTAAAACTTCTTTCTTCTTCTTTAAAGTTGCTTTTAAAATCTGTCGAACACATTCTTCCACCGACATTCCTGTAGCTTGATTATGGTCCATTTCACCATGTGCTGTCCCATCGGCTGTCAAAGCACTTTTCGAAATTGGCGTATTGATTTTTCCAGGACAAACAATAGTAACCGAAATATTATATTTTGCTTCCTCAAGTGAAACACTTTCATAAAAACCATGTAAAGCATGTTTTGATGCAGCATAGGCAGATCTTAAATAAAATCCAAATTTACCAGCAATACTTGAAGTAACGATGATATGACCACTCTTTTGCCTTTGCATTATTGGTAAAACAGCTTTGGTTAATGCTATATTTCCAAAATAATTTACCTCCATGATTCTTCTGTCGACATCCATTGAAGTTGTGGATGCTTCTGAACGTTGAGAAATACCTCCACTATTGAATAAATAATCGATGCGTTGATATTTTTCTACAACCTGCTTTGTAAGATTTAAAAAGTTTTCATTCTCCGCTAGGTCCAACCTAAGAACCATATGATTTTCAGGACAATTCAATGACAGCTTCAATTTCTCAAGCTCTTCTACATTTCGTGCAGACAAAATTAGTTTACTCCCTAATTTTGCCAATTGAATAGCAATTTCTTTCCCTATTCCTGAAGAAGCTCCAGTGATCCAAACTACTTTATTTGCAAACTTTTTCATTACCACAAAGATATTGAAAAGGAATCATTATCATATGAATTATTAAAATCAATAAAGAATAAGTTAAAATTGCATGGAATTTAATAACAGGTATGTATTCATTGAAAATATAGAGTAGTTTTACAGGCGTTCGATTTTTTAAACAATAACCAATATTATAAGTCCAGAGATGGCAAAAATCATGAAGTTTAACTTTATCTCAATCCTGTTACTCAATTTTTTATATCTGATTTGTTTTAATTCTGGTTCTACCTTTGCTCAAAAAACGGTCAGTACCAATAAAGGAAGTTTCTATTTACACTGGGGTTATAATCGTAGTGCCTATACGGAAAGTGATTTACATTTAGTTGGAAGAGGCTATGACTTCACCATAAAAAACATGACCGCTTCAGATAATTATGAAAAATTATCACTGGTTTATTTAAACCCGAAAAAATTTACCATTCCACAATTTAATGTACGTTTCGGATATTTTTTCAAAGACAATTGGTCACTTAGTTTTGGTTATGACCATATGAAATATTTAATGGACCATCCACAGCAGGTTATGTTGGATGGACATATAGATTCAGGGATTAGTGAATTATGGAGCGGTGATTATACAAACGAATTAACAACTTCGGATTACGACCATATACATTATGAAAATTCAGATGGGTTAAACTACATACGATTTGAATTGGCTCGCTACTTCAACTTACTTGCTCTTGGCAAAAATGATTGGTTCAAAGTAAAAGCACAAGCGGCAGTATCTACAGGTGTCATTTTATCTTACAATGATTTTAATTTCGCGGGGAAGTTTGACCGAAGGACTATTTCTTTATCTGGATTTGGTCTTTCATTACATCCTGGATTGAGATTAGAATTCATTGATCATATATTTTTGCAAACTAATTTATCCGCAGGCTTTATTCAACAAATCAAGGTACTGAACAGACCTGGAACTAAAGAATATCATGCAGACCAAAAGTTTGGTTACTTGGCTTCTGAGCTTGTTATCGGCTATACTTGGAGAATTAATCGAGAAAAGAATTAAACTTTAATTCATAAAAAAGCCGTTCTACAGATGTAAAACGGCTTTATCATTTATAGTTTTTTTTTACATTCTTTGTCTAACTAAATCTTCCAAACAGTCAATAAATCTTGGATGATCATTCGTACTCGGCACCAATTGAACTTTTTCTCCTCCTAATTTTTTAAAGTCTTCGTCGTACTCCACACCTATTTCAACAATTGTTTCTAGACAATCGGCTACAAATGCAGGACTAAAAGCCAAGATACGTTTACTTCCTTTTTCGGCCCATTCTTCTATCACTTTATCAGAGAATGGAGTCAACCATTTTTTATTTAAACGGGATTGAAATGCTACGGTATAATCACTTTCTTTCAAGCCTAGTTTTTCAGCAATTAAACGGGTTGTAGCATAACATTGCGCTTTATAACAGAACCTGTTTTTGTCATTCATTTCCGTTTCACATGGTTGGTCTTCACAGAGTCCATCGTCGTAAACCTTATCTACATGTGTATCTGGCAAGCCATGGTAAGAGAACAAAATGTTATCGTAGCTCTTTACATCAAATTCTTTGGTTCGCTCTACAATAGTATCGATATATGCTTCATGATCAAAGAAATCGGGAACGGTTGAAATTTCAGGAATCACCCACCATTTACGTATAATATCCACTGCTTTTTCAATTGCTGTACCACCAGAAGCGCTTGCATAATGCGGAAATAACGGCAAAATGATAATCTTATCGTAGTTTTCACGACGCATTTCTTCTAAGACATCTTCCATTCTAGGTAAACGGTAACGCATAGCCATGTGAACCGTAACATCTTCATCCTTGAATCGTTCTTGTAGTAATTTAGTTTTGCTTTCCGTATATTTCAACAACGGAGAAACGCCACCACTCAATTCCCATAGTTCTTTATAGATTTCAGTAGAATTTTTGACCCTAAACGGAATGATAATTCCATTAACTAAAAGCTTTCTTTTTAATTTTGGATAGTCGATAACGCGAGGATCGTTTAAGAATTCTTTCAAATAAATCTTAACATCCTTTTTACTTGGACTATCTGGAGTACCTAATTGTATTAATAAAACTCCTGTCTTTTTTCTATTCTTCCCCATTGATATCAAATATGATAATTATTCCTCTTCTACAACACAGCAAATATAATAAGGTTTTGAGATTCTTAAACAAAGAAGAATTCTAAATAAGTAGATGGATTATTCCTTGACTTAAAAAACTGATTTACTCAACTTTTAAAGGCTACAAATAGCCTTCAACGAAACAATATACCTTCTGGAAACCGCAATGGAATCTTCTTTGGTCGAATTTTCACTTCTTCCGAATTCACATCTGTTTCTTGAATTAATTTTTCTAAACTTTCTGTTTTTTCATAAGCATTAATTGCTTGTTTTGAGGTATAAACACTATCGATATCAAAATAAGAAAAATAGCTATTCTTAAAATTCAGTCTTGTGCCTTGCAAATCTAGATTCATCACTATTTCTAACTCCTCGGTTAAATAAGCCTCTTTATAATTTTTATTCGGATTTGAATATTCTACATGCGTAAAGGGGAAGGATAATATATTTTTACTGGGATCACCTTGCTTGTAAAAACTTGAAAGGAATAAATAAGTTGAATCAGATTTATCGTAGCTCTGCTTGTATTCATTTCCAATAGTATTAAATATGAAATGCGTTGTATCAGCGGAAAAAAACTGTAATTCATTGGTATTTTTATTAATGGCCAACTTTGAGTTTAGTTTTCGGTATTTATTAACTTCAAAACGGTCAAAACTAATTCCATTTACAATGGATGACAATACATTTTTATGCGGTATGAGGGTGTTTTCAAGATTACTATAAACATCTTCTGTTAAAACAATAAAATCCCCATATTGAAGCTTTACAGGGTCTTTATAAAAAATAGCGTACTCGCCGAAAGCATCTTCAATAAACACATTGCATTTAAATATTTCAACTAAGGTATCAGACAAACGAGTCGTGTCCTTATGATGGATAATGTACAATTCCGCAAAATAAAGTTCACCACCTATATGTAGTCTTTCAGGTAATCGGTCCTGATTTACTTTAAATAACTCTTTACTTAATTTAACTTTATCAATAGGTTTAATTTCAACCTCGTCAAGTAATTGAATATCTTGAGTAATGATTGTTGTATCTTGGTTTACCGTAAATTTCCATTGAATTTCTGTAACTAAATCCTTAATCAACACTTCTTGATTTCGGTATTTATTTTCCAATACCAACTTCCCTTTTCTGTTGGATACAGCAATGATTTCAGCATCAATTTCAGCTATGCAATTGCTGTTGGGTAATCCATTTGAGTATTCTGTTTGAATTGTTATTTGCGCATAACTACAAAAAGTAAAAATGCAGAGTAGTGTAATTAAATAGGGTTTCATAAAAAATATATTTTTGGGTAAAATATAACTATTCTAAAGTACTTTTTTGTTAAAACAGTTAATTGTTTTTTTGGGTAAAGGCTTTATCATTCATTAAATTTCTGTTTCATTTTCGAAAGGTAAAAAACCTCATAAGAATCCTGATAAGTATTTATGAAGATAGACCTAACTCCGATTATTTTAATTTTATATAAATCATATGGATGGTCATCTATTTTAATTACAAATCCAATCTCAATTGTTCTTTTTTATACTTCTTACACCAAGCCTCTCTCGTTTCAGGACGATGTTTTGGAGAAGTTGTGTCAATGAAAGTACTTTTAATTTCTCCTTTACATATTGAATCGAAAATATGTTGAAATTCCATTTGAACTTCTGTTTGACCACAAGGAATATGGTATGATTCTAATTTTGATGTGAAGTAATCTACCGAAACTACAGTTTGACTGTCGGAACAAACTCAGGTTTATTTGCCAAATAGTCAAGTCTCATTTTTGGTTTTATTTAATCATAACAGCAAGCGTTTTCCTGTTGTCGTTTCAGTTATTCAACGTTCCTATTTTTTAAAACTGTTTTTCAAATGTTTCTCCATTGAAGGTGTATACATTTCCATCCCTCATTCCAAACCACAATATTCCCTTGTTATCTTCGTAAATTGACAAAGCAAATTGATTTGAAAGTCCATCTTTCTTTGTGTAATTGTGCATTTTTTCGCCATCATATTTCCAAACTCCTGCATCTCTATCACCAAACCAAATATTTCCATTTCTATCTTCCGCGATTGTAAAAACATGTTCAAGAGTTCCAGGTGGTGACTTATCTCCCCCTCTTCCACTTGTAGCGTGAATCAAGTTTTTTTCTTCCGAAAAATTAAGTATTGAGTCTCCTTGTTTTAGCAACACTCCTATCCCATTATTACCAATCCAAAGTCTGCCTTTAGAATCTTCGAGAATACTTCGTATATGAAGCGGTGCGATGGTTCTATCATAACCTAAGACCTCATCGTTAATGGTTGTAAAACCACTTCCATTGTAGCCAAATACACCTGCGTATGTAGCAAACCACATCATATTGTTCTTTCCTTCTGAAATACTTGTTACCACAAATAAATTATCATAATGGTTAAGGACCTTATGCGGAGGAAACGCCAAATATTCTAACTTTTTTCCATCCCATCTATAAACACCTTCCTTTATTCCAGCTGCAAACCAAAGGTCATGATCAGATTTCATCCAATCACCCTGTAAAGGTTTATTAGGTCGCATTGGTAAAATGCTTTGTGCAGTTTCCATGTTTACTTTGGTGTGATTTTTTATCCTTGTTCCATCGAAACTGCTCACTCCTTTTTGAGTTTCAAACCAAATAACACCTTCTTTATCTTCTTGTATATGCAGAATTTGATTGTCCGTCAATCCATCTTGATTCGTATAGTAAGTGAATGATTTACCGTTGTAAACCGCGACTCCTTCTTGAATACTTCCAAACCAATAATTCCCTTTGCTGTCTTGAAAAATGGAACGAATACTTGAAGTAAATTTTAGGGTATCCGTTTTTGAGTTGTTTACAAAATACGATTTATTCGTTTCATTTTCGGGTGTTTTCTTTTCAACACAAGAAAAATTCAAGGTCAATATGAATAGTAGATAAATCAATTTTTGCTTATTTTTCATTTTGGGTTTTGCTATATGACGAATAACATGGGTCTGCGCACAAACCACATTTTCACTCAAATATAACAATTACAAGACAAATAGGAGTAATTTAAAGAGGTGTTATTTCTTGAATCAAATAAAAACGAAAAATGATTTTCTTTAATTCTAAAACACTAAGCTGGAACTTTATTTCGATTTGCAGAAATCTGCGCGTTATTTTAAATAAATTCACTTTGATGTTATATTCTTCGGAATAATCATGCTTAAACAACTTCTTTTCTCCTTTTCATCAGCACAAAAAACAAAATGGTGATTAAGGTAGCAAAAACAATTCCGATCCAAATGGAAATCCCGATATCGAATCCGAATCCAATTGTTGGGTCATAAAACAAATAAGTAGCAACAACCGATGTAATGAAAAATGCTGGAGCCAAGGCAACCATGAAGTGTGTTTTCTTTTGATAAAGATAAACCGCTCCAATCCATAAAGCAATTGATGCGGTAACTTGATTTGACCAGGAGAAATAACGCCAAAGCATTTGGAAATCAATTTTGGTAAGAATAAAGGAGATAACAAATAATGGAATAGCGACTTTAAAACGATTTACTAACGCTTTTTGATCGATTTTAAGATAGTCTGCAATGATCATTCTTGCTGCTCTAAATGAAGTATCACCGGAAGTTATGGGCAAGACAATAACTCCCATAACTGCAATTGTCCCCCCTACAGAACCTAAAAAAGCGATGGCTATTTTATTTACCACAGCAGCAGGACCTCCTTCAGCAAGTACAAGACCTAAATCTTCTCCTTGAAACAAACTCATGGCCGCCGCAGCCCAAATCATAGCGATTACCGCTTCTAAAATCATCATCCCATAGAATACTTTACGACCATCTTTTTCATTGTCGATTGTTCTTGATATGATGGGAGATTGAGTAGCGTGAAAACCTGACAATGCACCGCATGAAATGGTTAAGAATATCACCGGATAATAAGGAAGGTTTTTAGGATGAAGATTTTCAAAAGTCAATTCGGGAATAGTATGTCCTGAAAGAAAAATACCAACACCTATTCCCACTGCACTAAGGATGAGTAAAAATCCAAGAACTGGATAAATTTTACCAATAATTTTATCAATTGGCAAAACAGTTGCAACAATATAGTAGAAGAAAATACATAAAACGATAATCATAAAATAAGAGGTTTCACTTCCTATCAACTCATTGATCATTTTACCTGGGGCAGTAACAAAAACAGTCCCAACAAGTACTAATAACAGTAAGGTAAAGAAATTGACCACATGACTAAAAGACTTTCCTAGGAACTTTGAAGCTAATGCTGGCAAGTGTGAACCTCCATTCCTAATGGATATCATTCCCGTTAAATAATCATGGACACCACCTGCGAAAATAGATCCAAACACAATCCATAAAAAAGCAGAAGGTCCATATAATACTCCTAAAATAGGCCCAAAAATAGGTCCAACTCCTGCTATATTTAAAATTTGAATAAATGAATTTCTATTGCTATTCATTGGGAGGAAGTCCACTCCGTCATTTTGGGAGTGAGCTGGTGTTATTTTTTGCGCATCTGATCTAAATGTTTTATCAACGAATTTTCCATAGATTATGTATCCAAAAAGTAAAAGAACCAAGGCGGATAGAAATGTAAACATAGTTTAATCGTAAAGTTTCATTTTTTTACAATATACATGGAACAGCTTAGTATTGATAAAATATTGCCTTATTTTTTTATTCATCATTTAGAATAATCCAAAGAGTTTTCATTTAAAAACCGCCTCAAAACAAAAGAAATCATTTATCTTTGATTTCGTTAAAACAGAATATAAAAGGATAATTTATGGCACTAGATAAGATTGGAATTGCAAAACGAATTGCACAAGAATTAGAAGATGGTTTTTATGTGAATTTAGGAATTGGTATCCCTACATTGGTTGCTAATTATGTTCCTGAAGGAATTCAAGTTGAGTTTCAATCAGAGAATGGAATTCTTGGGATGGGAAATTTCCCTTACGAAGGAGAAGAAGATGCTGATTTAATCAATGCCGGAAAACAAACCATAACTGCCCAACCAGGCGCTGTTTATTTCGATTCTTCAACATCATTCGGAATGATACGTGGAAACCATGTTCAATTGACTGTTTTAGGCGCAATGGAAGTTGCAGCCAATGGAGACATTGCCAACTGGAAAATTCCAGGTAAAATGGTAAAAGGAATGGGGGGAGCGATGGATTTAGTAGGTTCGGCCGAAAACATCATCGTAGCAATGATGCATACCAACAAAAAAGGAGAATCTAAGCTTTTATCAGAATGTTCTTTGCCTTTAACAGGTGTAAACTGTGTAACTAAAGTTGTAACAAACCTTGCTTATTTAGAAGTAAAAGACGGAGCGTTTCACCTTATAGAACGTGCACCAGGTGTTACGGTTGAGGAGATTAAAGCAGCAACTGAAGGTGATTTAGTTGTTCCTGATAATGTTCCAGAAATGAAATTAGTTTAAAAATGGTTATTCTTAAAAGTAGAGAAGAGACTATCTAGAGGGATGACTGTTTTTTAAATTCATAATTATTTAATACTGTAAACATCAACGAATTCAAGCTTGTTTTTATACTTGCATTTCATAAAAAACTTAATAATATGAATTTTAAAATCTTTAAATCCCTGTGTGTGAGTGTGTGTGTGCAGGCTTAAGTCTTTGGGCTAACGGTCAAGATTTAACAACAGTCCATGTAGTTCAGGAATTAAACTACAGTAGTATCCATGTTTACATTCTCCAAGATGGTCAAACTCAAAATCATTACAAAAGCTCCGCCAGTAATGAAGACATCCTCAATATAGGTAATACAGTGCAATTAGATTTGGATAGCGACAATTCTAACAAACCTGTTTATATCGATGGAGCTAAATCTAGTTTAATAGCCATTGAAATCGAGAGGAATTTCAATAATGATGAAGGTGGATTTAATCTAACTGATGACATCCTATATCACCTACCATATCAGGAAGGTGATATTTTATTTTTTGAAAATTCTCAACATATAACCGATTTGACAGAGTTATTATATGCTCAAGAAGAAAAAAATATCGAAGAGAATGAAAATCTGCAAGATTCTTCTATCCTATTTGCATTTGAGTCAAAGTTTCCAGACTTCAAATCATTTCGACTTCATTTAGGGAATCGTTATTCAATACAAGAAAGAGATGGGTATACTGATGATGAGTTAATAGAGTTTTATAATTATGACCACATCAATGATGACGCCTTAAAGTCTTTTTTCAACGAGTTTAGAATGATAGGTATTGGAGATAGTATATACTATTATCACAATACTAATGAAGTTATCATTTTTCATAAAGAATACTATAAAGGTCGAATTAAAGCTAAGTTTCTAAGTCTACTTAATAAAGATAAAGATCTTCTTGATAATTATAGAGGTAGTCTTCTTATGGACTCATATCTTACCATAGATGGTGAAATTAACATAAATAATCCATTATTTATTATTATTTCAGATCCAAATAATTCTGATAGAAAGATAGAACATAAAAGTCAAGTCTATGTAACTTATCCTCCAGCAGACTGCGAAAACACAAGTGCTAGAATTGCTCTAGAAGCAACAGTTAAAGAGTTTGGATATATAGACTACAATGCGTCTCCCGGAGACTACATTGATGAAAAAGATATTTATAAAATACCTTTAAGAACAAGAAATGCTACTGTGGAGATAAAATGGAAAGGAGCAAATAGTACAGGAAATGATATACAGATCATTAACAACTATGATGGCAAAACTATAACTCATAATTTTATAACACCAGGAACTTATGAAGTTATTTCAAGAATAGAATATACCGACACAATATTACAGGAAACCGTTGTTTTAGAAGAAACAACACCTGTTAAGGTGTCAGGTGACGTATGCACTACTGATGAGGATTGGGGTTATGACAATGAGAAAACTAGTACATGGAGGCTAGATGGTAAAGCATGGACATCAAACAATCTATTTGGCAAACATATTGGCTCATATTCTCATGCCTACGAAAAAAAACGTGGGAAGTGGAAAAGAAGAAGAATTAATATGTCTACTCGCATTCAAGGTCGATATCGAAATTCGCAATGTATAGAGAAAGAACTTGTAGTAGGCTTTAAACCCGGAAATAGAAGAAGAGTAAGAAAAGTGAAAAGTAGAGGTTTCTTAAATTACAAATCTTATTCTTTCGGAAACGAAGCAGATATTTACTCAGGTCATAGAATAGACAGTAAAGGGCTTTCATTCATAATAAAGCTAACTCCATGCCCTTAAAAATCGCATTTTTCATCTGTCTTTTGTACTTAAACAAAATACATTCGCAGATTTTTTTTTATGAAAATAATTTCAGTTTTTCAACGTCAATTAATTTTGACGTTGAAAAACCTTTTGATATTGACCCTTTAGAAAATCGAATTACAAACAGCTTATTGATTGGGATCGAATCAAAGAAAATATTTAATTTGCTTTACTACAATGTGGGTATAGGGTATCAACAGAATAGATTCAAACAAGTATTTGAAAATGAAGTTCACACTAGTAGTTTTTATAACTTTTCTACACTTGAACTAAAAATACAAATAGGGTTAGGTATAGAAAAAAAAATAAACCAAACTAATTCATCTATTTATTTCGAATGTGGTTTCTCGCCCGACTATCTTATAAGAAAAAAATACGAGATAGAAAATGCAAATAAAATACTCATCTATCAATATAATGGACAAAACATATTCTACAGCAATAACATTAGACTTAAAAATTCGAGTAAATTGATTAGCCTATTTTCTCCTTATTTTAATATTGGGGCAAAGGTTCAAATCTCAGAAAGAATACTCCTAAGAACATACTGCCAATTGGTTCTTGGAGATAATTATATTGTTAGTTCAAGCTACACTTTTCATTCTACATACCCAAATGCGATTGAATTCTCAAGAACACAACTAAACAACACTTTAATCAAAGTTAACCGCCTTAATATGGGATTTAGATTAAGTTATTCGTTATGAAATATTTTTACTTATTAGTTTTAGTTTTCATTTCGGGCAAAATATTTAGCCAAACTGAAATGAAATATACAGTTTCAATTGGAGCACCGAACAATGGATTCTTTGGATCGGGGACACATCCAGAATATTATTTCGATCTTTTTGCAAACAAAGAACAAAAACCCAATGCTTCTTTTGATACTGAATATATGTTTAAGTTTAGTCAGTCTCTCAATCAAAAAAGGAAACTTTTTTTAAATGTAGGGTTTGGATTTGGACAAACTTTTTATGAATTACGTTACCCAAAAGGAGGAAATCAAAAATTAAATGAAAGTTTCCATTCTATTTACAATTATAGATTTTTACCGAGCTTAGGTTTAGAGAAAAGAATCAATTTGGGTGAAGATTTGCAAATTAGTTTTGGTATTGATTGGGCTCCTAGAATTTACAAGGATTACACTAGGGAGTTTGAAAATGAAGAAGCACTTGTGTTTTCTGAAAATAGCAGCGTATCCTATTCTGTACAGTTTAAAAATAAAAAGGAGCAATACAAGGTTGAAAACAATCCTATTATTTTATTTAGATATCTATTGAGTCTTAATTACAAAATTAATGACCAATTGGATTTGATAGTTCAGTTTCAAATGAACAGAAATTTTAATGAATACTTTAGTTTTAGAGTTGCTGAAACAACTATTGGTGACACATTAAAAGTGAACGCTTATGGATCTCCTAATATACACTACCAAGACCATGTCGTCGACTCAGAAAAGATAACTACTCACTTTTCGTACATAGGAATTGGAATCAAACAAAGGCTAAATTGGACAAAGTTTAAAGAAAACTTGTTAGTACATTAACTAAATAAACTATTTTATCTTTATAGAATTGTAATTTATTTTTTAATTGGTTAATGCAGGAAAATTGTTTATTCTGGATAATGTTCCAGAAATGAATTTAGGATAATTTGTATTGGGTGATTTGCGTAGGGGCGTATTGCAATACGCCCCTACGCTACACAAATCTATTCTATTCTCAAACTAATATCCTCAACATAAGGGATTGATTCTTCTTGTGTTGCATTCAACAATTTAAATACATACTTACCTTTTATAGGAAAGGCTTTAGAATCAAATCTCAATCTACTTTCAACCAATGTTCCAGAAACCTTTCCGATCCATGAGCCATCAGGATTAGCCAAAGGAATTTTCTGAGCAACCTTAGATGTTGTTCCATCAGGGGCTGTCACCAAAATATAAATCCACAAATCGCTATACAAGTATTCTTTAGTTGTTCTTAATGACAATATAAAGTCATGGACTTTTACTGAATCATCTACATTCACCTCGAATATCGCGGTATCTCCTTTATCCCAAGATTGGTCTTCAAAAGTATGGGCTTGATCATAATAAGGCTGCTCTCCACAGCTTTGAATGGAGAGTACAAGCCCTAAAACGGCAATGATCGAAACGAACTTATTTGCTTTTATCACTTTCATTGTTCCCTTTACTTTTTGGCGTATTCGCGTCTCCATTTTTACGTGGCGGACGTCTCTTCGTTGGCCTCGGTTTCTTTACTTCACCTCCCTTAACTGCTGAAGGTTTACCACCATTACTTTTATTTACAGGTTTTTTCTTCCCTGTTGTATTCGACTTATTCGAAGGCTTTCCTTTCGCTTGAACCGGTTTCTTGCTGTCTGTTTTTACTGGATTTGGCTTTTGCCCTGTTGGCTTGGTATCCTTAGACTTCTGCTTCGGTTTCGGCTTTCTCTTTGGTTTAATATTGTCGTCTGGTCTTTTACCTTTCGGCTTTGATTTATTTCCAGCTGACTGAACATCCTTAGGCTTATTGCTTCCATTCGGTTTTGGTCCTCTACCCTTCGTATGTTTTGGTGTGTTTGCATTTGCTGAAGGCTTTTTCTTGCCTCCTTTACGTTTCTTTTTCTTGTTTTTAGCAAACTTTTTATCAAAACGATTCAAATCATCTTGACCAACAACATTAGAATATTCTGGTGTCTTCGGTGCTTTTGTTTCAATTGAAGAGAGGTCAAAATCTTTCAAATCTTCAGGTTTCTTCTTCTCTTTGTTCATTGCAATAATCTCCTTAGCACGTTCAGGTGAAAGGGCGATCAATCCAGGGTTCGTTTTATCATCCGTTTGATGTAAATACCACATCAAACCTTTAAAAACATCTGTTTTGATATGAATTCCAACGCCTTTTTTGGTATAGAGTTTAATATCAGTAGACGGAAAGCTTTTCAGCTCATCAATATACATATCCAACTCATAATTCAAACAGCATTTCAACTTCCCACATTGTCCAGCAAGTTTTTGCGGATTCAATGAAAGTTGCTGATAACGTGCAGCACTCGTACTCACAGAACGGAAATCAGTTAACCAAGTAGAACAACACAATTCACGTCCACAAGAACCAATTCCACCTAAACGGGCTGATTCTTGACGAGCACCAATTTGTCTCATTTCGATACGTACACGGAAAGATTCCGCCATATCTTTAATCAACTGACGAAAATCAACTCGCCCATTGGCCGTATAATAAAAAGTGGCTTTTGTTCCATCCCCTTGGTATTCGACATCAGATATTTTCATATCCAATTTCAAGTGAAGTGCCATTTCACGTGCCTTATGCATCACGCTTTCTTCATTCTTACGTGCAGCAACCCATTTATCAATGTCCTCTTGCGTGGCGTGGCGAATTATCTTTCGTGCCTCATGAGTTTTGAAATTTGGTGCTTTTTTTTGAAGCTGTATTCTGGAAAGTTCTCCTACAACTGAAACCACCCCAACATCATAGCCAGGGCTAGCTTCTACGACGACCACGTCGCCAACATTTAGTTCAAATCCTTTTAAATTTCTAAAAAAAGATTTTCTACTATTCTTAAATCGTATCTCAACTATATCAAATTGACTTTTTCCGTTGGGCAATTGCATATTTGAAAGCCAATCGAAAACGCCAAGTTTATTACATCCTCCAGAACTACAGGTCCCATTACTTTTGCATCCGCGAGGAATTCCTCCTCCAGATCCACAACTTGTACATCCCATAGTTATATTTTTCTCAAAAATAACAAATATAGAGGAGAACTACGAATAAAAAAATGATATGTACAGCCGATTTGTCTTTCGCTTCAAAGTCATTTTTTATTCCTTGGATGATAGCTGATTATTGCATCACGAATAAATGACTGATCCAAATGTGTGTAAATTTCTGTAGTTGTGATAGATTCGTGTCCAAGCATCTCTTGAATCGCTCTTAAGTTTGCTCCACCTTCTATTAAATGTGTCGCAAACGAGTGTCGAAAAGTATGTGGACTTACTTTTTTTTGCAATCCGATTGAAAGGGCTAAATTTTTCACAATTGTAAATATCATTACACGGGTTAATTGTCGACCTCGTCGGTTTAAAAACACATAATCCTCATGTCCTTTTTCAATTTTCATGTGATTCCGCGTTCCAGAAACATAAATATTAATTTCTTTCTCAACACTTGGACTCACTGGAACTAATCGTTCTTTATTTCCTTTTCCTATTACACGAATAAACCCTTGTTGAAAGAAAATATTTGAAAACTTTAAATTAATTAATTCACTTACACGTAAACCGCAACTGTATAATGTTTCTAACATTGCTTTGTTTCGGTGACCTTCTGGCTTACTCAGGTCAATAGCACCAATCATTTCATCGATTTCTTCAATGCTCAAAAAGACGGGTAATTTCAACCCAATCTTTGGAAGTTCAAGTAAACTACTGGGATCATCATCGAGAATTCCTTCCAACACTAAAAAATCAAAGAATTGCTTTACACCACTAATAACACGTGCTTGTGAACGTGCTGACAGTCCAAGATCATATAAATCAGAGATAAAATTCTTCAACACCTCCAAATCTACTTTTTTGGGCGAAATTGACCTTGCCGAACAAAAGTCACTCAGCTTTTCTAAATCACGTTGATAGGCAAAAATTGAATTTTCTGCTAAACCTCTTTCGATTTTGAGGTAATTCACAAAATCACGATTGTATATCTTCCATTCATTCACAATTTAAAATTAATAAAAAAGAAGTTACCTGCGCTATAACGGATTTATCATTATACAACAAACAAGGTAAAAGAAGCTCAATACAAATGGAACATGAAAAAAATGATGTTCTTAAAAAGACTGGCATGCAGCTAACTTGCACAATCTATTTTATAGAATTTTCTTAATATTGTAGCAAAGCAGCGGAAATTAAAAACAAAACATGAAGATTTTAATCATCAACGGACCAAATTTAAACTTGTTGGGAAAACGTCAAACAGAAATCTATGGCGAACTTTCCTTCGATGATTACATCAAGAGTTTAAATAAAAACAATATTCAAATTTCCGTTTTCCAAAGTAATATTGAAGGAGAAATCATCAATTGCCTTCATGAAAATAATGCGGATGGGATCATCATTAATGCAGGAGGATATACACATACTTCCGTTGCGATTCGGGATGCAATATCATCCATTGAAACTCCGGTTGTAGAAGTTCACATTTCCAACATTGCAAGTCGTGAATCATTTAGACATGAAAGCTTAATTAGCCCAGTTGCAGTCGGCTGCATTTTTGGTTTTGGAATGAAAGGATACGAACTAGCCCTTGACTATTTCGAAAAATCAAAGCACTAATCAACAAAGAAACGCTTATTCAAGCCATTAAAAGCTTTTATTCGTTTGTAAAAATACGCCCATAAAAGTGATGCCTTATAAAACCCTGTTGCATTATAGTCTGTACTTTCTCTTTTAATCTGCTTTCTTTTGATATTCAACTTTTGGAGATTTGCATAATATGCAAAGTGAGATTTAATTATTGCGATTATATGTTTAAATTGAAAGCTTGTTAAGTATTTCACACCTGCAATTCCATCTAGCACAAGTCGATAAAAAATCTTTCCGAATAACCAACCACGGTAATTCTTATGAATCATAAATAAGCTATTTCGAAAATTCAAATAGGTTTTTCGAGGATTCTCATAATTCAGCGTTCCACCTCCAACATGATATACTTTTGAAGCAGGAACAACATAAAAGGCATAGTTTTGTTTTTTCGCTCGCCAACAGAAATCAATTTCTTCCATGTGTGCAAAAAAGTCTTCATCTAATCCACCCAATTCATGATAAACTTCAGCACGAACAGCCATGCAAGCACCTGTTGTCCAAAAAACCTCTTTATCATTATCATATTGACCAAGATCTTCTTCAACTTCGTCAAAAATTCGTCCACGACAAAAAGGATAAAAGTTTTTATCAATGAATCCTCCACTTGCACCTGCATGCTCAAAATGAGATTTACGATTGTAGGAAAGAACTTTAGGTTGTACACCTGCAATATTCGAATTACTTTCTAATTTTTCAACCAATGGATTGAGCCAATTAGGTGTTACTTCAATATCTGAGTTAATTAAAACGTAATAATCGAAGCGACCTCTCAATTTAGAGAGACCATCGTTATAACCTTTGGCAAAACCACCATTACTTTGATTAACAATAAGCTCAACCGTTGTAAAGCTTTTCCTTACAAAATCAACACTCCCATCTGAGGATTGATTATCAACAACAACAATTGATGCATTGGGAGTATTTTGAATTAAATTAGGAAGGAATTGCTTTAAAAAGTCTAGTCCATTCCAGTTGAGGATAACAACTGCTGTTTTCAATTTCAATCGCTTTTTCTAGTAACTATTGTAATATCTTGAAGAATTTCCTCCGAAATGTTCATTAGCTCCACCATCAGGATCATCTAAATTTTGATCTGGAGAATTACGTTTATTTAATGCATATTTCCATCGGTAATTTTGTAATTCACCTAGCATATCACTATGCAACAAAGTATAATCTTTATTCAAATTCGTTTTACTATAGAATATAAATCTTCGATTTGAGAATTGCTTAATCTGGTCATATTGCCAAATTTCATAAGGATACTCGGAAGGAGAAGATGGTTGTTCATAAACATTATTTGGAGCACCATATTCAAGATACACACGCCCTCGGTCGGTTTCAAATCCAACTTGATAATTTGTAGCGAATAGCTTTTCTACTTTTTGTACTTGCGCCTTATATCTCATCCAACTTTCAAAAGGATTTTCAGGGTTTGTTTGTTTCCAGAAAGCCTGCAGATACTTTTTATTTTGAACACTGTCTTTTTCTTTCAAAAGAGCAATAAGGTTTTTCACCTCACCTTGTCTAGAAATTGGAATTAAACTCGCTACATAATATCCTGTAGAATCATTTGGAATAGAAGCCTCAAAAGCTGGGTCTACAACTACAGATTCAAAAGCAATGCTATTGACTTCATCTGTATTGTTTCGGTCAAAATCAAATGTAGAACGTGCCAGAACTTTCTTTTCACGATTCAATAAATTCAATTCAACTGCATAAGAACCTGTAGGCAGCATGCTAATATCTATCACTTTAGCGATAGGTCGAATAGGAGAAGTTGTATACCTGAAGTAGCGTGTATATTTATCTAAATCAAAATTTACATTCCTTCCAATCAACTTTTGCTCTACGATATATACTGAATCATTTAAAGCCTTATCAGTGTTATAAACCTCAGAATAATAAAGCAAGTTTTGAATTTCTGTAGGATAATAATTACCAATCATTGGGATTACATCATAACCAACCTTTGTAAAAATTGATTGCATCTTTGGATTTGCGACCATAGATTCTGCAGCAGTGAAAGAAGAAAAGATCACATCTTTTGAAAGATCATCAATTTCAATCGATTTGGTTACAGAAGTTGGTTCTTTCTCTGAGTTCACATCCTTTATAGACAAGTCATATCTATACTCCCCTGGTTTTAAAAGGTATTTTTGAATATCATGAAAATCTTCAACAAGACTATCAATCACCAACGGACTTTTAAGAAGGTATTTATCAGCAACAATTACAGTATCATTTTTTGAAAATACTTGACTTACCTCCACTTCTGCAAATTGTTCTCCTTCTCTTTCTATGTATTTCAAACTGTGCCCTACAAAGTTTAGTTGAATTTCAATATAATTTCCAGCATCTGGAGCGTAAAACTGACCTTCACTTAAAAACACCTTTAGGTTTTTATCTTGTCCAAAGCCAACAAAAGCTAGGAATATCGTTGAAATCAATAAGATGATATAATTTTTCATATTTTAAAATTGTCTTTATACAAATCTAGTCAAAAATAGGATATTCAACAAAATAAAGCCCTATGTTGACTACAATGTTGAATTGGTTGAGGAAAAGAAAAATTTATTAATTTCTTAAACCTTGATAATCAGACAAAAGAAAAAAAGTTTTATTTTTTTTCAAAAAAGTGCTTGTCAATAGAAATAAAGTAAGTATCTTTGCAGCGGAGAAATGGCAGAGCGGTTGAATGCACTGGTCTTGAAAACCAGCATACCGAGAGGTATCGGGGGTTCGAATCCCTCTTTCTCCGCAAAAGAAAACCCATAACTTGAAAAAGTTATGGGTTTTTTCATTTAGTATAACAACTCAAGACTTCATGTCTTGAAAGTTGGAGGACTAAATGAAAAAACCAAACATCAACCAAAAGGCGATGTTTATGGTTTTCATGTTTGCATAGGACACCCTTTTATGGGATCATGAAATAATCCCAAATCACAACTTAATCACTCTCAAAAAGTTTATTATTAAACAACTCAAGACTTCATGTCTTGAAAGTTGGAGGACTAAATGAAAAAACCAAACATCAACTAAAAAGCGATGTTTATGGTTTTTATGCTTGCAAAGGATGACCTCTTTTGGGATCATGAAATAATCCCAAATCAGAGCTTAATCACTCTCAAAAAGTTTATCGCAAAAGAAAACCCGCAACAAAAATGTTACGGGCTTAGAATTTCATATAATTCACAACTTATTAATCTACCACTT
Source organism: Brumimicrobium aurantiacum (assembly GCF_003402975.1). Classification (GTDB taxonomy): domain Bacteria; phylum Bacteroidota; class Bacteroidia; order Flavobacteriales_D; family Crocinitomicaceae; genus Brumimicrobium; species Brumimicrobium aurantiacum. Next base: position 172,392 of record NZ_QURB01000001.1, read on the forward strand.
TCAAAGAGTATAGTACAGCTCTTATCCTATTGATATCAAAACTTGCTGACATTGTTGGGGGTGCATCAAGATATCCACTGATGGCTACAATGGTTTCTCTGCTTGGATGTTTGAAGTGAAAACTCCAAAAACGTCCACCAGAAGGTTCTGCTTCTCCAGTAAACTTAAACAAACCTCTAAATTGATAACCAGTAATGTCTCCAATTTTTAATTTTTCATATTCTGGTATTACAGCTGGATGGTCTTGCGTTCCCATATAAACTCCTTCCATTTCATGTCGAGCATGATATTTCAAAATGGTATCACGCATCATCATTAAATTATCTGGATGCATTTGTCTTTCATCAGTAAAGGGATATTGCCAAATCATTACTCCTGTTTGAATGAAATTAGCACGAGAAGTACTGTATGCACCTGTAGTTTCTAGATCCATTTGTCTTGTACGATCAGGAAACATTACAATTGCATATTCGTCATCAATTGATTCATACGAAAACCTCCCAGGTAAAGTCAAATCAATTCCGAATTTCTTTTTCAGTTTATTTCGTGTCTCAACATTTTCATGTTCAGCATGTCTAAAAAACTCTCTTTTCCACTCTTGTTTTTCATACACTTTAAACAAATAGTCTATTTCCTTTTCCAACAAATCATACAAATCGCTAACATCATGCGCTTCTAACTTAGTATACATTTGAGTTTTTGCATAGTAATTTTCATAAATACGCATTTGAGGATCTCCATTTTCTATTTGCTCATCGATATTCAATTCGATGACATTTCTTAAACGCGTTGAAAGCCTTTTAAAATCTTCTGGAGAACGTTGGTAAATTTCGAAATATTGCGTCAACGGATAGTACGGCCTGATTGGAGCAGCAAAAACAGAGTCCATTAATTCTTCAATTTCCTTAACATATTCTGTAGACTCTGCAACGATGATCAATCGTCCTGGCTTACCAGTATATTTAGAAACAGCATTTAGTTTAATGATATCTCTTGGACTACGTGGGACTGTATCTTGCTTTTTCTCTGACTTCTGTTTTTCTTCTACTTGTTGAGTCTCTTCATCTAGACATGATGAAAAAAGTAAAGTAATTGTAAGTATCGTTAACCAATATTTCATTTTAGATCTTTTTTATAAAGTCAAATTACAAAAATTGTGCTAAACAAACCAAGAAATACGAAACAAGCGAAATTATTTAACGCGAATTTTTTGTCCCACTTTTAAATCCCTGTGATTCACTCCTGGATTTAACTTTTTAAGTTTGCTAACAGTAGTACCTGTTCGATTAGCAATAATCCAAAGACTCTCACCTGATTTAATCGTATGTGTCTCACCTTTTATTGGTGCATTAGAAACAGTAGATTTCTTTTCTTCAGGTTTTGGCGCTGCACCTTTCGCATAAATTGTTAGCTTTTGACCAATCGCCAAACGTGTTGAACGCATATTGTTCCATTCCATTATATCACGAACCCTAACACCATATCTTCCTGCAATATGCCCTAATGTTTGACCACTTCTAACATAATGAATTGTAGCTTGATTTACGATTTTATCTTCTTCTGGAATACTCTCATAAATCAAAGAATCAAGTGTAAAAATGCTGTCCTCGAATTCAACCCACTTTCCAATATATTCATTTGGAATTGTGATACATTGCTTTTCATCAGTCTTAGGAATATAAGTCGTTTTATAAATTGGATTTAAAGCTTGAATATCTTCAACAGGCCATTTAATCAACGAGTCAATTGTTTGCATGTGAAGACCATCTCTTAAGCACACAGTATCTGTTTCAAAATCGTGAAATTTCGCCTCTCTTGCGACAACATTATGCTCTGCATGATAAGTCAACATATATGACATGGCAATAAAGTTCGGAACATATCCTTGAGTTTCTCTTGGTAAATATGGACGAATTTCCCAATAAGTCATTTTCCCTCCAGAACGGCGAATGGCTTTATTTACGTTACCTGGGCCAGCATTATAGGCCGCTAGAGCCATACTCCAATCATCGTATAAACCATACAATTTTTTCAAATACAAACAAGCAGCTTCGGTTGCCAAGACAGGATCCATTCGCTCATCGATATATGAATTTTGATCTAGTCCATAATATTTTCCAGTACGATACATAAATTGCCAAAGTCCTAATGCTCCAGCACGAGATCGAATTTGAGGGCGCAAACCACTTTCAATTACCGAAAGATACTTTAACTCTAGAGGCATATCGTGTTTCGACAATATTTCCTCATACATAGTGAAGTAAAGTTTTGATCGACCTAAAACCACACTTGTAAATCCTCTTCTGTTCTTTGCAAAAAACTTTAAGACCTTAACCACATCATCATTACATTCCAATTGAAAAGGATTCATTTCATTCATCTTTTCAATACGCTGACAATAAACAGAGTCTGGAAATTCTGGAACATCCTCTTCATCATAACCAAGGGCATTAATGATAGAATCAACTTCAGCATCCGTCGAAGCATAATCTCTATAATAACCCTCAAGTGTATTGTCTACAACACGAAGAAATTGCTCATACTCGAACACCTCTAGCGTATCCTCTACAGTGGTAGAGTCTTCAACTTCGGTGGTTTCAACTTGAGCAAAAGCGGTGAAACTCCAGAATAATAGTAAAAATTGAAATGTGTGTCTTGTTGCGTTTTTTATCATCTAACAAAAATCCATTAAGTATGCTGATGTATCAAGCAATTCTTTTTCTCCAAAATGTTTACCGATCAGTTGTAAACCAAACGGAAGTCCATTACTGTGCTTTCCAATAGGAAGTGAGATTGCAGGATTCCCCGCTAAATTAGCTTGAACAGTATAAATATCTTGTAAATACATTTGAATAGGGTCTTTTACTGAATTCAATTCAAATGCTGTAGAAGGCGTAGTTGGCAATAAGATAAAATCATTTTGCGCCAAGATTTCGTTAGTACGATCTTGAATCAACCTTCTTACTTTTTGCGCTTTTGTGTAATACGCATCATAATAACCTTGAGAAAGTACGAAAGTACCGGCCATAATTCTACGTTTCACTTCGTCTCCAAATCCTTCAGTACGAGATTTAATGTATGTTTCTTCAACTCCTTTTGCTTCATTACTTCTGTAACCAAAATGAACACCATCAAATCGTGACAAATTAGAAGAAGCCTCTGCTGTTGTTAAAACATAATATGTAGGAACCATTTGTTCAATGTATGCAAATGAAACAGGAATTAACTCATGACCATCTGCTCTCAAACAATTTACTAATTGCTCAATTCTTTCCTTAATTTCTGGATCTACACCATCGGTATCAAGCGTTTCCTTAATATAAGCAATTTTCATTTTTTGCTTTAAAGGAGTTGGAGTCAATGAAGGTACTTCTTTAGAAGAAGCCGTTCCATCAAATTCATCGCCACCTGCAATAATTTCTGTTACAAGTGCTATATCTTCAACGTTATTGGCAATTGGTCCAATTTGATCAAAAGAAGAAGCGTATGCGATTAGTCCATAACGACTAACTCTACCATAAGTTGGTTTCAATCCAATTGTCCCTGTAAATGAAGCTGGCTGACGGATTGAACCTCCAGTGTCACTACCTAATGCAACAGTACATAATTGAGCAGCAACTGCTGAAGCCGTACCTCCAGAGGAACCTCCAGGTACATAATCCTCATTCAGTGCATTTCTTACTGGACCGTATGCTGAATTTTCATTTGACGCTCCCATTGCAAATTCATCACAATTCAAACGTCCAATGATAATAGCGTCCTCAGCGATTAATCTTTCTACCACCGTTGAAGTATAGATAGATTCAAATCCTTCTAAAATTTTAGAAGCTGCTGAAACCTTATGTCCTTTGTAGCATAAATTATCCTTAATACCGATAACCATTCCTGCCAAACGACCCGCTGTTCCGTTTTTAATTTTCTCATCAACCGCAATAGCTTGCTCTTTTGCAGAATTCTCAAACACTTCTAAAAACGCATTTAAATCTTTGCGTTCTTTAATGTTCTCCAAGTACGATTGAAGTATATCTTGTACAGACCGACCTTTTTCAAGGGCAGCCTTTATCTCGTTAAAAGTTTTATACATGAATAAGGGAATTTAACCTATTTCTTGTTATTGTCTTTTTTATCATCGTTACTACCTGACTCTTCATCATTGTTGGTAGCATCTTTGAATTCTTTCATTCCTTTTCCTAAACCTTTCATAAGCTCAGGTATTTTTCGTCCACCAAAGAGTAATAATACAACTACTACAACTAGAACTACTTGCCAAGGACCAAACATTCCTAAAATCATCTTATCTAAATTTAATTTATGCAAAGTTACGTATTATTGTAATAAACTACGACCATCGCACACAAAGTTTATAACGAATTTTCAAATCCAAAGTTTATCAACAATAGCAAAGGATTAAGCGCATAAAAACGATTGAACAAACAGTATTTTAACATTCATTAAACTGGACTTGCAATAAACAATATAACTTTTAGAAGGGATTATTAACAATGATGAAACATGAAGAAGGTCAAACGAATCAAAGCATTGAAAGAGATTCTCTAATATTATAATCAAATACTTTTCAGACACTTTGCAAGTCATTAATGCATTGAATACACATAATCATGTCGCTAAAACCATTTTGGAACACAAAAATATAAGCTTATATATAACTCACTTTAGATTGTATACTTGTGAGGTTCCAGATGGGCATTTAAAATATTTCAAAAGCTTAACATTATGCTCTTAGAATACTAACTTTGCATCTAAATCTTGAGTTATGAAAATTGGAGTTATCGGTGGAGGTGCAGCAGGATTTTTTGCAGCAATTCAAGCAAAATCAAATTATCCGTCAAGTACAGTCATTATTCTTGAAAAGTCAAAAAAGCTTTTATCAAAAGTTAAAATTTCTGGAGGTGGACGATGTAACGTAACGAATGCTACAACTTCAATTTCAGAATTAAGTAAGGCCTATCCTAGAGGTGGAAAACAACTCAAGAAATTATTTCAGAAATTCAATACAATACACACACATGAATGGTTTACTTCAAGAGGAGTTGAACTTTATGCACAAGATGACCAAAGGGTTTTTCCGGTGTCTGATGACTCACAAACGATTGTAGATTGTTTAATGAATGAAGTTCAAAAACTTGGCATCACCATTAAAACTGAGGCTTCAGTAAAAAAGATTCAACCTGAAGAAAATGGGCTTTCGTTATTTTTAGACGACGTGAATAACATCTTCTTTGACAAGGTTATAGTTGCTGCTGGAGGAAGTCCAAAAATGAGTGGACTGCAGTGGTTGGCTGATTTAGGACATGAAATTAAGTCCCCGGTTCCTAGTTTATTTACATTCAACATGCCGAATGAAAAAGTAAAATCGTTGATGGGTGTTGCCGTTGATCAAGCTACAACAAGAATTCAAGGAGAAAAATTAATTGGAAACGGTCCTTTATTGATTACGCATTGGGGAATGAGTGGCCCTGCAGTTTTGGTACTTTCGTCATTTGGCGCACGACTTTTATCTGATAAAAACTACCAGTTCAACTTACAAGTGAATTGGACCAATGAGCAAAATCAAGAAATTGTAAGACAAGAGATTCTTAATATCATGACAGACCATGGTCAAAAGCAATTACAGAATATTCGTCCTTACATGTTACCTTCTCGATTATGGCATTTCTTATTAACAAAAGCAGAGTTACCACTGACTCAAAAATGGGATGAAATTGGTAAAAAGGGAACACACAAATTAATTGAATTGTTAACCAACGATATTTACGAAGTAAAAGGGAAGACGACTTTTAAGGAAGAATTTGTGACTTGTGGTGGAGTAAGTTTACAAAGCGTCAACAGTAAAACCTTGGAAAGTAAACACATTCCAGGTCTTTATTTTGCTGGAGAAGTACTCGACATTGATGCAATTACTGGAGGATACAACTTCCAAGCGGCATGGACAACAGGGTTTATTGCAGGGAAATTAAAATAAAAACGATGACTTATTTGAATATAAATCATCGTTTCGCATTCAATTTATCTCAGATAATTATTTTTTGAACACCAAAACTTGCTCCTGGTTATGATCAAATAAAATCAACTTATCACCTTTAATTTTATAAGTAACGGTTGTTCTCAATGCATTTAAAAACTGATTTGACAACTCCATTTCAGGACACATCATTTTAGTAGAAGCAATTGCATCAAATTTTAATACTTCACTTGTAACTGTATTGATTGACGCATTAAAATTATTACATCCATCTTTACCTGCAATCATCATATTATCTAGATCAATTGTAAGTTCTGGTGTATCATTAAACTTTTGAATAGAGTCTTCTTTGATTTTAATATTCATCCATTTTCCTCCAAGTGCAGGATTAGGTTGTTTTGGATCGACTTTAATAAAAGTCAATTTTTCTTTTCCATCTTCATCAAAAAACGTCAATTGATCATCTTTCACCTCATAAGTTTTGATTTGCGCCAAAGCTTTGTGGTATTCAGCTTCCATGTTTTTATTAAAACAGTTCATAGCACTTACCGCACCATCTTCCAAATCAATTGTTTCTGTTGTTAACTCGTTTATTTTACTAGCATACACATTACAGCCTCCATTACCAGAAACTTGCATTGTTTTAACATCAATTTTTAAAGTCGGCAATAGAATCATTTTATTAATTTTAGACTTATTGATAGTTGCAAGAACCCATTCGTTATTTAAAGCAAATCTTGGGTCAGTCTTTGACTCTAAAACTTTGATCAAAGCATATTCAATTGTCGAAGCATCGGAAGGTGTATTTTGCTCTTCACGCTGTTTTACATCCACCTCTACTTTTTTCATCAAACCTTCTTCAAATTCAAAACCATCAATACTATTATAGAAGTACTCCCATTTTTCATCCGATAGGTTCTCACCTTTATGCACGTTTAAACATTTCTTTTTACCGCTTCCAGCATCACATTCTGATTTAATTCCACTAATCCACATAGTTTCAGTTTTCGTAGTGGAACACGCTTGAAGGAAAAACATTCCAATCGCGATAAACATTGCATTTTTAATTTTCATATAAATCGTATTGGTTATATACTTATAATTAAGAGAATTAGTGACATAGCAGCCGTATCACGGTACTAAATGGTTATAATATGTTAATTCTAGAAGTTTGGAGTCAAAGAATGGGTCTTAAAGAAGTCATCTATATATTCAATTGCTTCCTCTTCATCCTCAACTACTTTAAACAAATTAAGGTCATCTGCAGAAATGTTTCCTTCTGCCAACATTGTGTTTTTAATCCAATCAATTAAGCCAGACCAATAATCTTTACCAATTAATACTACTGGTTTCTTTGCAATCTTTTTGGTTTGAATCAGAGTTAGTGCTTCAAACATTTCATCAAGTGTACCAAATCCACCAGGAAGTACAACAAAAGCTTGAGAATACTTTACAAAGACAACTTTTCTTACGAAGAAGTAATCAAATTTCAAGTTACAATCAACATCAATATGCTTATTTCCTGTTTGCTCGAAAGGTAATTCAATATTCAAACCAATAGATTGTCCACCTCCTTCTTGAGCACCTTTATTTCCAGCTTCCATAATTCCAGGACCACCGCCAGTGATAACACCATAACCTCTTTCAGCCAACATTCTAGAGACATTTACAGCTTTTTGATAATATTTATTGTGGGCTTGTGTTCTTGCAGAACCAAAAACTGAGATACTCGGACCAATTTTAGCCATACTTTCATACCCTTGTACAAATTCAGACATGATTTTAAAAATCGCCCAACTATCATTTGACTTTATCTCATTCCAATCTTTTCCTGTTTTATGACTCATAATTTTATCTTTCTAATTCTATTTTTAAATATTTTGCTGTAATCGAATCCTTACTATTCTTCACTAACTTCTCTGGGGTTCCTTCACCAACAATTCGCCCTCCAGACTTTCCACCTTCTGGACCAACATCGATGATATAATCAGCGACCTTAACAATATCAAGGTTATGTTCGATTACTAGTACAGTGTTTCCTTCATCAACCAAACGGTTCAAAACATCAAGTAACATTCGGATATCTTCAAAATGCAAACCAGTTGAAGGTTCATCTAGAATATAAATGGTTTTTCCCGTACTCTTTTTAGAGAGTTCAGTTGATAATTTTATACGTTGCGCCTCTCCTCCAGAAACTGTTGTGGAAGGTTGACCTAGTTTAATGTATCCTAATCCAACAGACAGCAACGTAGACAATATACGATGAATCTTTGGAATAGGCTCAAAAAACTCAGTTGCTTTTTCGATGGTCATATCCAGCACATCATGAATTGACTTTCCTTTATAACGTACCTCAAGTGTTTCTCGATTATATCGTTTCCCTCCACACGTTTCGCATTCAACGTAAACATCTGGCAAGAAATTCATTTCGATTTGTTTGAGACCTCCACCTTTACAGGTTTCACAACGGCCGCCTTTTACATTAAAAGAAAAACGACCTGGTTTATACCCACGAATTTGCGCTTCCGGCAAGCTCGCAAACAAGCTTCTTATTTCATCAAAGACTTTGGTATATGTTGCTGGATTAGAGCGTGGAGTCCTTCCAATTGGATCTTGATTAATTTCGATTACCTTATCTAAATGCTGAATTCCATTGATTTTTTTATACGGCAAAGGCTCTTTTACGCCATTGTAGATTTCCGCGTTCAATATCGGATACAATGTTTGATTGATTAAAGAAGATTTACCACTTCCTGAAACACCTGTCACACAAGTGAATGTACCTAATGGAATTTTTAAATCTACATTTTTCAGATTGTGTCCTGTCGCTCCTTTTAAAGTCAGGTGCTTTCCATTACCTTTTCTTCTTTCATCGGGAAGTTCAATCTTCCTTCTGTCGGATAAGTACTCAGCAGTAAGTGAATCTCTTTTTAGCAATTCTTTCCAAGTCGTTGCGTTGATGATCTCTCCTCCTCTAACTCCAGCGCCTGGGCCAATATCTACGATAAAATCTGCGGCTTCGATCATTTCACGATCATGTTCCACAACTATTACTGAGTTTCCAGTATCTCGAAGGTGTTTTAAAGATTCGATTAACCTTGTATTATCACGCTGATGCAATCCAATACTCGGTTCATCGAGGACATATAAAACATTCATCAACTCTGATCCAATTTGAGTTGCCAATCGAATTCGCTGCCCTTCCCCACCTGATAGTGTTCTCGCAGAACGATTAAGTGTTAAGTAATTCAATCCGACCGATAAAATAAATGAAAGTCGGTCGTTGATTTCTTTTAAAATTTCCTTACCGATAATCATTTCAGACTTACCAAGTTTGTCTGGTAAGTCTTTAAAAAAGTGAGCCAATTCATCGATATCCATTTCTACTAATTGACCAATATGATGACCGTCAATTTCAAAATAATGTGCTTCTTTTTTTAAGCGTGAACCTTCACACGTTGGACACGTCTTTTTATTCATAAAAGATTGCGCCCAACGGGTAATCTTTGCCGAAGTTTTCTCTTCAATGTGTCGGGTTAAAAAATCAATGATTCCTTCAAAAGAGGCTACATTCTTTCCATTTTTATTTCGCGTAGCTTCACGACCATATAAAACAGAGGTCATCACCTCACTTGGAATTTCTTTTAGAGGTGTTTTTAAGGTAAATCCTTCATCATTTAAAAAATTTTCAAGGGCTTCGAAAATCCAAGTTCGTTTATACTTCCCTAACGGTGCTAAACCTCCTTCTTTTATAGATAGAGAATCATCTGGAATAATTTTCTCAAGGTCAATAACAGAAACTTCTCCTAAACCATTACAATTAGAACATGCTCCATATGGTGAATTAAAAGAAAACAAATTCGGCTCCGGATCGGGGTAACTTATTCCAGAAGTGGGACACATTAATGTTCGACTAAAATGTCTCACTTCTTTGGCGTTGTATTTTTGAAGCATCATCGATTTTTCACCGATTTCCATACTTGTCTCCACCGCTTTCTTAAGTCGTTTTTTGTCTTTTTTGTCTACTTTCACACGGTCGACCACCAATTCGATATCGTGCACTTTATAACGATCCACCTTCATTCCAGGCGTGATATCAACAATTTGACCATCGACACGCATTTTGGTAAAACCTTTTTTGAGCATACGTTCAAAAAGTTCGCGGTAATGTCCTTTTCTTCCTTTAACGAGTGGTGCTAGAAACACCACTTTTTCATTTTCAAAATCTTGAATTATCAAGGAAACAATTTGATCGTCTGAGTATTTCACCATTTCTTCACCAGAAACAAAAGAAAAAGCTGTTCCGATACGGGCGAAAAGCAGTCGCATAAAGTCATAGACTTCAGTAATTGTTCCTACTGTTGATCGCGGATTTTTAGAAACGGTTTTTTGTTCGATAGAAATCACGGGTGAAAGTCCATCTATTTTATCCACATTGGGTCTGTCCATTCCTGAAAGAAACTGTCTAGCATAGGCAGAGAATGTTTCAATATAGCGACGCTGACCCTCAGCAAAAATGGTATCAAAAGCCAAAGAAGATTTACCAGACCCACTCAACCCCGTAAAAACAACAAGTTCATTTCGAGGAATTGTTAAATCAACATTCTTTAGGTTGTGTTCTTTTGCTCCAAGAATTTCTATTTTATCATTCATAATATTTGTACTTAAATATACCTATTGTTAACCTTCGAATCGGCCAAGTTGTTCATTATTTTCTGGAATTTTAAAAGTAAAAGATTCTCCTTCTTCTACGATAAAGTCGCGACCTCTAATCCAAGGGTTTAATTTACGTAAGATTTTGATGGTAATTCCTTGCTCAATTGACCAATTGTATAGGTTTGCTATTGTAGAGTCAACAACAACTTCTTGAGTTTGATATGCTGGATAATAATTTTCTTCATTCAGGTAGAAACCATAATTGTTTGGGTTTTCAAACACCAATTTTATGGCCAACATTCTAAAGATATAACGCGCTGTTTCTGAATTTAAGGAGAGATCAAAAAAGTTATTTACGCCTTGTCTTTCGAGGTTATCTGCAATTCCAAACATTCCCAAATTATATGAAGCTGCGGCTAAAATCCAATCATCGAATCGCTCGTGTGATTTTTTCAAGTAGGTACAAGCTGCTCGTGTACTTTTCTCAACATGATATCTTTCGTCCATTTGATGATTAATGGTTAAACCCAATTCCTTTGCAGTAGGTTCCATAAATTGCCAAAAACCTTTAGCACCTCGAGGACTTGTAACGTTTTTCAAGCCACTTTCAATTACAGAAATATAAACCAAATCTTCGGGCACTCCTTCTTCTTTAAAAATGCGCTTCATCATGGGTAGCCAACGACTCGACCTTTTCATCATCATAATGGTATTCGAATGCCAAAAATTATTGACCACCAACTCATTGTCTAGTCTTTCTTTTAAGTCAAGATCCTTAAATGAAATCACCTGTCCAGCAAATGTCATTTGTTCGGGGATCTTAGGTAAAACGAAGTGATTCTCTACATTTTCTTTTGTTAGCTTTATTGGCTCTTTGGCCACATCCACTGGCTCGTTTTCACAAGCAGCCAATAAAAATGAAAGTGTAATAAAAGCAAGAAAAGTTCTTTTCATTGATCATCAGTTTTAATAACTACAAAAGTAATGAAAGAAAACCATCTAGTAAGTGGCTAAAAATTCAAGATAATGTAAAATATCATAAGATTGAATTTACAAAATCTAAAGAAAAAGATCCATTGCTAGAATCAGTGATGATTAATTTTCTGGCGCTTTATACTTTATTGTATTTCTATATAGTAAGAAAAATACAATTAGGAAAAACACGAAAGCCATTAAGGACATGAAGACCTGTTCAACACTAATAAAATAAGCTATTAATATCGCTAAGGCGGTTGAGAGCAATCCAATAAAAGTAAAAACCAACCAAACTTTAAAATCCGAAAGTCCTTTATACACTAAATGATGAGTAGTATGGTCCTTTCCTCCTAACATTACCGAAACTCCCCTTTTAGTACGATTAATTACTACTGTTAGAGTATCTACTATTGCAGGTGTAAAAGCAGCTAAAATGAGAAACACAGCGCTCCATGATGGAAGTTCATAGTTTGCTGGTAAATTCCACAAAGTTTTCACACCAAAAAAACTGACAAACAAGGCGATAAATTGACTCCCTGTATCTCCCATAAACATTTTTGCAGGATTAATATTGTAACAAAGAAAGCCAATCAAAGCACCAATTTCAATCACCATTAAGATCAACCAGAGAACATTACCTTGCGTAAAAAAGAGACCAAAAATGGTAACACATGAAATTAAAATAAAGAGTGAAGTAGTCCCTGTTATCCCATCCATATTATCGAGCATATTGAGACTATTCATTACTGCAACCACCCATAACACAGTAATCACACCATCTAAAATTGGTAGGTGGAAAACATCTATGGCATTATTGGTAAAGACAAAAATGAGTCCACATGATATTTGTCCAAACAACTTCAACATTGGTTTTGTGTTGTAAGCATCGTCAGCGACTCCAATAACAAAAGCCAATGTGGATGCTGCCATTAAGCCAACAAACTCAGTATTATCAAAAATATTTTGATCGGAAAAAACCACTGCACAGACAAGGGCACCAACAACGAAAGTGAAATACATACTAATTCCACCTAGAGAAGGTTTTGAATCATTACTCCATCTTACAACTACATCATTTTTATTCCTAATTCCTAGGCTTTTAGAAAACCTAAGAACAAGTTTATTCATAATAAAGGAAACGCATAATGCACCTAAAAAGAAATAGATGTATTCAATTAAAGTGATGGATTTCATAATTTGTCTAAGTGCCTAATGGTTAATCAAATGGTGTGGCAAAATTAATAAAACTTTTATAACTTTTGTCTTTTTCAGATAATATTGGGTCATTAATCTCCCAATTTATATTTAAACTAGAATCATTCCATTGTAGACCATCCTCACTCTCTTTATTATAGTAGTTTGTACACTTATAACTAAATATAGTATTATCTTCTAGGGTCACAAAGCCGTGGGCAAAACCTTCAGGGACAAACATTTGCTTTTTATTCTCAGCCGTCAATTTTACAGAAAAAGACTGTCCGTAGGTTGAAGAGTTTTTTCGAATATCAACTGCTACATCAATTGCACTACCAGCAACAACCCTCACTAATTTGGCTTGTGCGAATGGTGGTTTTTGAAAATGCAAACCTCTTAAGACTCCGCGGTGAGACATTGATTCATTATCTTGTACAAAATTAGGTACTTTCCCAACCTTCTCCTTCCAAACATTTTCATTAAAGGATTCGTAAAAATAGCCTCTTTCGTCACCAAAAACTACTGGTTCTAATACTATTAAATCATCAATTCCTGTTTCTATTATCTTCAAGGTAAATCTTTTTTTGTTATTAATCTTCCGAATAGTAATTTCCATAGCCGTAACCATAAGTACTACTTTTGGCATCGACAGCATTCAATACAATATTAATATTCTTTAATTCTTTAATTTCTGAAATATCAAATAGTTTTTCAGAGAAATGACGTTTAGAGTAGTTTGATCTAAATACATATATTGGAACATCTGCTTTTCGTAAAACTTGAATCCCATCAGAAACGATACCAACTGGAGGGTTATCAAAAATCACCATATCGTAGGCCTCTTTAAACTCTTCTATTAACTCATCGAAACGGCTACCTAGAATAAGTTCAGAAGGATTCGGCGGAATTGGACCAGCAGATATAAAGTCTAAATTTTGAATCCTTGATTTTTGAATGACATCTTCTTTTTCACAAAGTCTAGCCAATAAATTACTCATTCCTTTATTGTTATTTGCTCCTAAACCTTTGTGAACAACAGGTCTTCTCATATCTAAATCGACCACCAATACCTTCTTCCCTGACATTGCAATAATTCCAGCCAAATTCAAGACAATAAAAGTTTTCCCTTCACCAGAAACGGTTGAGGTTACAGTAATTGTTCGAATATCATTCTTTACAAATGATAAATTAGTCCTTACCGTACGGAACGCTTCACTTATCATGGACCTTGGATTTTTATCAACGACTAAAATTGAGTGATCCGCCTTATTTTTCACCAAAGGTATAGAACCTAAAACACCAACACTATCTGGAATAAGAGTTTTAAGATCTGAAAGTTGATTAATCTCATTAAACGCAAGGTAACGCAGCAATAAGATAAGAATTGACAAACTAATCGAAAGGAAAAGGGCTGCACCGTAAATCATTCCAACTTTAGGAAAAACAGACTGATTAGGCACCACAGCATCATTTAATATTTTATTATCCGTTGAATATCCTGCATTAGAAATTGAATAAACTACTCGCTTATCTGTTAATAATGAGAAATACTTCTCATTCAATTCTTTAATGTTCATTAATCGAGAAAGCTCCATTTGTTTTTCCGGAAGTTTAAAATACAACTCCTCTATTTCTGCTAAATCCTTTCGAATGATGGCAAGTTTCTCTTTAATTCTACTGCTCAGTAAAACAACGACTTCATCAATATTCTCTTTACGCACTTGAATACGTCCTTCTAATTTTGATATTTTTTCATTTTGAGGCGTAACTTGAAACAATAAATCTTCCTTCTCCTCAATTAACTCATATAATTCTTGAATTTGCTGATTTAAACTCGATTCATAAGACTTCCCAATAATGATTGGAATTAGTCTGTAAACATCTAAGCTATTTGGGTTTCCTTCTATTTTTTTCTTTACTGTTTCCAGCACCCTCATTTCTTCAAGTGCGTTGTTTTCTTCAGCTTTAAGTTTCTCCATTTTAGAAGCTACTGAACTTGTTAAATATTCAGGGTTTGTAATATTCTCACGGCGTTGATAGTACATTATACTATCCTTAGAAACAGATAATTCCTGCGTTAGTGAATCTAACTGCTGATTGATAAAATCAAGGATATTATCCGCACTTTCTTTATTTAAATCTTCGTCATAATTAAAGAAATTACTCACTAAAGATTTTACCATATCAGTAGCGAGTTGGGGACTACTACTTCGATAAGCAACCTCCACTGTTTTGGCATTATTATCAACCAAAGAAACACTTAATCCTGAATGTAAGTTATTGGCTAGAACTTTATCTTCGTTTAAAACAATATAGTATTTATTATTAGAGGAGTTAGTTTTGAATTGATTCCAGTTTAAAATATCAACACGCATTTTAAAAAATGGTGTTTGAACTAAAGAATTAGGAATAAATTTATAATTATAGTCAACCCCTTTGTGATTAAACCTCATTAATACCTTTTCTTCATCAACTGATAGATAAATTGGAACACCGAACAAAGAGCTATCTTTTAACAATACCGGATCAATACTCACTGAATTTTGTTTGTAGAGTGTTTCGGTTAAAAACTCTCCTTTCGCATAATGAGAAACTGTTAGAGGAAGATTTTGAACAGCTTTCTCAAACAACATCTGAGAACGGAGCAATTCAATTTCTTTAGCAATAGATCCGTCACTTCGTGCTTCAGCAAACCCTAAAACATCAGCGCCTTGATTTTCACTATTTATTTGAATCAGCATTTTTGATTCGTAAATAGGTTTGGTATAACGAACATAAGAAAAGGCAAGGATTCCTAGTATTAATGAAATCAATACACACCAATACCAATTTCGTTTAATGACAATCTTTAGAACCTTGAAATCCAAGGTTGTATTTACAAATATTTTTCCTTTTTGATTTATCATTAATTAAACATTGTAAAAACTGAAATCACTAAGATTGCAGACGAAATTAGAGAAACGATTGGTGATACCTCTTGCAAGAATTCTCTTGTTAACTGTTTTGTTGGTTCAATATAAATATAGTCGTTGGATTGTACAATCATATCTGCATATTTTAAGCCTTCTAACGTACTTAAATCAATTTGATATACTTTTCTTCCCTCCTCAGATTGTCGCATTACTTTTATAACACTTGCTTTTCCTCTTTCCGTGATTCCACCAGCTAAAGCAATGGCTTCCATCAAAGTGGTATTGTCATTTTGAAGCGCTATAACTTTTGCATCTCCACCAGAACCTGGAAAAACAATTACGCGACGATTGGTCACTTGAATTTGTATAAAAGGATCGATGTAATTTACAGAAAATAATTTTGCTAATTTCTCTTGGGCTTGGATTACAGTGAGTCCAGCCATGTCGACTAAACCTAACATTGGCAATTCGGCTTGACCATCTTTTCTCACCAAATATTGGAATGTGGTTGTTCCACCTAGTCTTTGACTTCCATTCGCTTCACTTCCTATTCCAGAACCTACATCGATAATTCTTTTTCCATTTTCAACGAAAAGTGTAAATGTAAATTTATCATCTGGGGCCAGCTTGTACGCATCATCAGGTGATAACGGGATATTATCTGTAATAATTTCCGCCTCTCCTTCCTTGAACATTACATGACTATTTACACTACAAGAAGTTGCTAGTATAGCAATAGAAAAAGTTAATAAGAGTAATTTTATAATGCTCATTTATTCAATAATGATTTATAGTGTTTTCTCATATCATCAACCAAGCGATGATAACTAAATTTATACTTCACGTTATTTTGGCCGAAAATAGAAAATTTTTCACGTAAGGAAGAATCTTCCACTAATAAACGTAATTTATCGGTATATTCCTTGATATTTTTTCTGTTTATCACAAAACCAGCCTGACCATCTGCTAATATATCTCGCACTCCTCCAACGTCTGTTGACACTACAGAAAGACCTGAAGCTTGTGCTTCAATTACACTCACTGGAGTCCCTTCATTTTTAGACGTTAGACACATAATATCCATCCCTTGATTGAATTGTGCGATATCTAAAATCCATGAGGTCATAGTAATTGTTTCAGGATAATTAGCATTAATCTCATCCACACGCTCTTGAATTATCGCTTTTTCACTTCCATCACCAACAATAAATACTTTTACTTTTGTTTTGGTTTGTTGAAGTAAGTTTTCAATAACCTCAAGAAAATAGGCATGGTCTTTAACAGGTGCCAATCGGCCTACAATAGCGATGGCAACCTCATCATCAGCTATATTGTATTGCGCTCGAATAATTTTTCTGTTTTTTTGTTTGTTTTCATAGAATTTTGCCAAATCAAAACCGAGAGGAATTACTTTAATTCGATCTAATGGAGCTATTTTATGGATCTCCCCCAACTCCTGTTTTTGTAAATTACTAATGGCAATAATCCCAGAGGATTTTCGTGCTAAATAACGCTCTATACTTTTAAATAGTTGAGTTTTGGCTTTCCCAAAATAAGAATGAAAAACATGCCCATGAAACGTATGTAAAACCACAGGAATATTCAGAGAAATTGCTGCGGCACGCCCCACAAACCCAGCTTTAGAAGCATGGGTATGTACGATATCTGGCTGAATCTCTTTTAAAATCTCCTTGATTTTTTTATAGGCTGCAAAGTCCTTTTTAGGATCGAGATTTCTTTGTATTTCAGGGATAATGATAGGTTCTATACCGTATTGCTTTAGAATATGGTGAGAATCTTTTTCTCCCTCATCTGGAACGCCTCCAATTAAGGTAGTTTCAAACTCATCGCCTAAAAATTTGGTCAGAAAAGTGGCATTAAATGTTGGCCCTCCAATATTAAAACGATTAATTATACGAACAACTTTTATTTTTCTGTCCATTCTTTATACCAATTTTGAAATACAATATATGCCCACATCGTTACTGTTGCTTCTTCCTCTTGCGCACGATCAAAGTCGGACTTTAGTTTATCGACACCTTCCTTAGAAAACACATCTTGTTGTTCAAGAAATGAAGACGAAAACCAACTTTCATCAACGATTTCACTCCAAACAGATTGAATCCAATCCTGCAAGGGAACTTCAAATCCTTTTTTGGAACGTGAAAAAACTTCATCTGGTAAGCTGTCTCTAAAAGCATCACGTAAAATTCTTTTACCTACCCCTTGATGATATTTATATTCATCTGGTAGTCCATTTACAAAATCAACTAAGTCACGATCAAGAAAAGGAGTTCTTACTTCTAATGAATTATTCATACTCATCATATCTACCTTTTTTAACATGTCGTTAGGCAGAACAAATTGCTGGTCTGTCATTAAAAAATGCTGTAAACTATCCGTTCCTGGTTGAATAACGCTTTCATAAGGCTGACTATTTAAAAGCAGATTATTTCTTCGTTCAAGAGATATAAATTGAGCCAGCATCCAATACGAATTAGGCCATTTTTGTTGAAGTAAATTTCCAAACTTTTTTAATTGCCTCACTTTATTTGCCATTTTACCTCTGCGATTTCCCCCAGACATTTTTCCAGCAAATTTAGTGGCAACTTTAATTAAAACTCCAGGTTGCTTACTTCGAATATATGCTTTGTGCTTATTATATCCTGCGAATATTTCATCTGCTCCATCTCCTGATAAACAAACCGTAACTTCTTTTTTGGCTGCTCTAGACAAGAAATACATGGCTATTGCACTTGAATCAGCAAAAGGTTCATCATAAGCTTTCATGACCTCTTTAAAAGATTGAACAATATCTTCTTTCGCTAATTGTACTGGATGATGAATTGAGTTGATGTGTTTGGCTACATTTTTCGCATATTCTGATTCATCAAAAAAGTCATTCCCCACAAATCCAATTGAAAAAGTATTGACATCCGTTTTAAAACCTGCTGTAATTTGAGAAACCACAGAACTATCTACTCCTCCACTCAGGAAAGTTCCTACCGGAACATCTGCATTTAACCTCTTGATGACTGCAGTTTCTAGTTTATTCCTTACTTCTTTTACCGCTATATCATAAGGCATATCAATCTTTTCAGCATCACGAACTGAATAGTATTTTACAATGTCAATTGCATCTTTCTTTACTTTCAAATAATGTCCTGGCAACAATTTATGCACTCCAACAATCATCGTTTCTGGTGCTGGAACATACGTAAATTGAAAATAGGCATTTAGCGCTTTTTCATTTACTACTGACGTTGAGAGCAGATATTTAAAAGCAGAAAGCTCTGAGGCAAAAAGCACCTCTTCTTCTTGAATGGAAAATAAAAGAGGATTTATCCCCATATGATCTCGAGCCAAAATCATTTCATCTTCTTGCTGATCATAAAATGAAAAAGCAAAACATCCTTCTAATTGATCAATACCATCCGCACCAAATTCGATCATATGGTACAACAATACTTCTGTATCTGATGAAGTTTGAAAAATATATTCCTTTTGAAGTAGCTTATTTTTTAATTCTGGATAATTATAAATTTCTCCATTAAAAATAATAGCATAGCGTCCTGAAGCATCAAAAAACGGTTGATTTGACCTTTCATTTAAATCAATAATTGCTAACCTATTGTGCCCTAATACAGTTTGACCAAAAATTGTATTTGAGGTATTATCAGGACCACGGTGATGTTGACTCAAAAGTGCTTTATCAACACGATTTTTATCACTATCTTTAGGGGTTTCGTAAAGTTTTTTCAATCCAACTATGCCACACATAATATTTTGTCGATTTTTATAAAAATTTAAAATCTCGCTATGAAGATAACAGTTGTTTGTATATTCTACTTGTTTTTTGTTAATTTATCTACTGTTCTTGCGCAAAACAATGCTGTACAGCAAGCCATTGACAATTTCAAAACACATGAATCACTAGAAAATGCGGGAATTAGCTTTATGGCTTTTGATCTTGACAGTAATCAAATCTTAGGGAGTTTAAACCCAAAAACAGCGATGCCTCCAGCCTCAACAGTAAAACTATTTACAACCGCTGCAGCCTTTGAAATTCTTGGGAAAGACTATAAGGCGAAAACCATCATTTATACAGTTGGAGAAATCGATTCTTTAGGAACTTTAAATGGTAATATTGTCATTAGAGGCTTAGGTGATCCTAGTTTAGGAAGTCGATATTTTAATGAAAAAGAAGAAGCCAATGATTTTTTAGACGCATGGGTTGAGGCCGTACAAAAAAATGGAATTAAAAAAATTAACGGAAGTGTAATTGCAGATGGTTCTGCCTTCGGTTATCATGGTGCTCCTGATGGATGGTCGTGGTCTGACATGGGAAATTATTATGGTTCAGGCGCAAGTGGGTGTGCTGTTTACGATAATATGGCTTATTTACATTTTTCTACGAGTTCTCTATTGGATGGACCAACAAAATTAGATTCAATGACTCCAAAAATTCCTGGGTTTAAATTGCATAATCAAGTCACTACTTACGCATCGAGTAGAGACAATGCCTACATTTATGGAACTCCTTATTCTTATGAGCGTTTTGCGATTGGAAATTTACCCCGTAACAAATCTAACTTCGAAGTTAAGGCTAGTGTCCCTGATCCGGAACTCTTATTGGCCCAAAGTTTAGAAAAAGCATTAGAAGATACAGGTGTTTTCGTTGAAAAATCACCAATAGGAATGAGAAAAATTCTTCAAGAACACCCAGATTCTACACTAAATTATGGAACATTTAATCGCATTTTGACACATGAAGGAAAATCCGTTGAAGACATTGCTTTTTGGACAAATATGAGAAGTGTGAATTTCTTTGCCGAACAATTGTATTGCTTATCAACATATCAATCCACAGGATTCGGTGGAAGTCAGGAAAGTGAAGATTTTATGAATAACTATTGGGAATCGCGATTAGGGGTAAAAATGTACCAAACAGACGGAAGTGGATTATCTCGAACCAACGCTTTTAGTGCAAATCATTACATTCAATTACTGAAGTATATGCTTAATGCTAAGAGTTTTGAAGCCTTCGAAGCAACACTACCAGTTGCAGGAAAAAGTGGTACTTTGCGCAGTGTTTGTCGAGGTCAAGCTGCACAAGGAAGATTGAAAGCAAAAAGCGGAACCATGAATCGAATAAAGTCTTATTCGGGATACGTTGACAGTCGAAGTGGAAGGAAAATTGCCTTTGCGTTAATTGTAAATAATGACAACCTCAGCAATTATCAATTGGTTAAACGCATGGAAAAGGTTTTTAATGCAATGGCGGTGTATTAATTAAACCGCAATTATTTATTACACAAACAAGCTTCACATTCTTCTTGGGTTTCAAATCCTATTGGCGAACATCCACTGTACCCTTGTTCTTCGCATTTATTATTGTCTACATTGTAAAACCAACTTGTATAATAGGCCTGACAAACAGTTCCTGTAGGTAATTCATCTTCACACGCTGTAGGTTGATTATCACAATTTTTAGTACAAGAAATTAATGCTACTCCAAGTAACAACATTAAACTATATAATATATTCTTCATTTTCAATGTATTGATCCTAATAATTAAACGAAATAGATCTTCATTTATTTCATTAACAAACTTTTAAACCAAAGTTAAAAGAAATCCTAAACCAGCCCCACCAATCACAATAAATGCACTGTTCACTTTCTTGAAAACAAAAACCGTAATCATACTTGCTACTGCTATTAATATAGTGCGCCAATCGACTAGTGTTTCAGCTCCCATTTCTACACAAACAGCTACTATCACTCCGACTGCAGCGATGTTCACTGCATCTAAAAAAGCAGAGATTGTTTTAGATTTTCGCATTTTTGGAATTAGAGGATTTAGAATCGCTACAAAGATGAAAGAGGGAAGGAAAATACCAATAGTTGCTGCAATCGCTCCCCAAAATCCACCCAACTGCCATCCAATAAAAGTTGCAGTTGACAAAACTGGACCAGGTGTAATTTGTCCTACAGCCACAGCATCAATCAATTCTTGTCGTGTCAGCAAACCAGTGGCCACCAATTCTGCATCCAAATAAGCAAACAACACATAACCACTTCCATAAAGTAAAGCACCGACTTTCAAGAATGTCAACAACACTTTTAAAGTACCAGCAGAAGCTGCAGTTTGCAACAATAATAAAGGTGCCACACTCTTCAAGTTGTTCTTCGAGTTTTGGATAAAATGCCAAATCAGACCCAACAATCCACATGCAAACAAGGCTAAGATTTCATGAACTCCCATGAGGCAAACAACTAAAGTGAGCGCTCCCAAAACCCCAAGCCAAATACTCTTCAGTGCTTTCTTTCCCAATCGATAAACGGCTCCTAAAATAATAGCAATAACTGCTGGCTTTATTCCATAAATAAAAGGTTCTACTGAAGGTAATTGACCGTAATCTTGATACAACCAAGCAATTAACATTGTAATCATGACTGCTGGAAAAACGAAACAAGTTCCTGCGACAATGAGTCCTTTCCAACCAGCCCTTTCATGACCACAATGCATTGTCATTTCAGTTGAATTTGGCCCAGGAATTAAATTCGTAGCACCAATCATATCTAAAAAGTGCTGTTGTGAAATCCATTTTCTTTTCTTCACTACTTCATCTTCCATCATTGCGATATGCGCAGCGGGTCCACCAAAAGCAATACTTCCTAGTTTGAAAAATAATTTGGCAACTTCTTTTAACTTCTCATTCATCTTTTGAATCGGTATTAAGATTTATTGAATACCGCAAATCTATACAATACGAAGCTAGTATTATGGTCTATTTGAAAAAGCTATGGTCTTAATTATTCGTTTTTCTAAATTGACTTGGCGTTAAATCAACATATCGTTTAAAGTACTTTGTAAAATGAGAATTATCTTTAAATCCGAGCTTATTTCCAATTTCACTCACAGTATCATTCGTATATATCAATCGTCTTTTTGCTTCGTTGATGAGATGTTCAGAAAGCACTGTTGAAGCTGATTCTCCTATTTCTTTCCGACATATTGCATTGAGGTTTTGTGGCGTCGTATTTAATTTCCCAGCATAAAAACTCACTTTATTCGCTACTTCCTGATCATTCTCCAGTAATGCTACAAATTTTCGAAAAATGGTATTCTTACCTTGAGGAGATGAGTTTGGAGTTGATGATTCAAGCAATTTTGCCAAAAGCGCTTTGAGTAGTCCTTCAATTATAGCACGATTTGCAAGGCTCTTACCTTTTACTTCATCACAGAGCAGTTTAAAAATTTCATCGATTAAAGTTGACGAAGGAAACAGACAAGTTTGAGCACTTAACTCTGAAATCAAACGTTTAATTTCTGCATCCAAACAGTTCTCGACAAAGGATTTTTTAATAATAACGACATAACCTTCGGGAAGGGAGTGAATATCCCAAAAATGGACTTGTTCTTTACGAATAGTAAACACTACAGGGGTTTTGATTTCATATTCAACAGTGTCGATCGTATGAAAACCGCTACCTTTTGTTAAGTATATAATTTCAAAATAACTATTGTGTTTATGCGGTAAAGTCTTACGAATGTGTTGTCTAAACGGTGCAACTTTTATTCCTTCAGATGCTTTGGTTTTATCTTTTATACTGAGTTTAGAATCCATCATTTAGCTTCTTTCATCTCTTCAAATAGCCAAACCATTCGATCGAGGAACCACATCTTTGACAAATAAACAGTAATTGTCCCACTAATTGTAAATACCAAATCCAATTTCCACAAACCAACAATGAGGGCTATTCCACCTAAGGTTTGCAATAGGGTTAAAATTTTAACTGGGGTATGGTGGTGTGAAGGAACAGGATTCTGTTTACGTTCAGACCAAAACTTTTCACCCAATACCGATTTAGAGCCCCAGTTATTTAAGTCCTTCGGTTTAGGAAATAGCGTTGGGTTAATGAATAGCCAAATAATGAGAATTGCGATAGGGATTAAGCAATACCAACCAATCCATACGCGTGACCAGACTGCCAAAACAATAAATGGAAGTGTTGCAAATCGGGTCCAAATCGACCATGGATTCGTGTGTTTCATCCAGCTATCCCCTTCCAGATTAAATGCTTTCGCTATTTTCTTTTCTACGCTCATTGAATGCGATTCGTGTTTTAAAGTTAAACAAATAGGGTACTAAAATAAACAATAATTACTTCACTCACTTGATACTAATATTTCAAACCAAAGAAGAATGGAATAAGTTTCAATCTTTAATCCTGAAAACTCAAATTAAAGCATAATATTTAAGTTAGTGTCAAAGGAAAGAATCTATAAAAGTAATCCAAAGGAGAAATTACTCAGCACCATTACAACCACAACCTATTCACCAACAATTAGTTAAACTAAAGCATTTTATGTAATATTGTTTTTTAATAGATTTCTTTGGATTTTTTTCCTGAACTTTACAGGACATCTTAATAAAAGATAAAGCTATTGACTCTAAAAATGATTCTTTAGGGCTAGCAATATGGTTTTATTAACGAATTCAATTAATGGAAGTTGATGCGTTTATATAGCAAGAAATTAGAAGAGAATAATTCATTTAAGAAATGAAGAAGAACATTTGAAATATATTCATTAAAGTAGTTAAAGAAAGACCTTAACCAATAAAATCAATTTAAATTATGAAGTTAATACTCGCCTTTATAGTCTTCGCCTTTTTTTATTCGCATGCAAATGCACAGACATTTTCAATAGGTGATATAGAATATGGTGTAACATCTACAACAGCACCTTATACTGTGAAAGTTAAAGGACCTTCTGGTTCTAGCTCAACAACAATAATAATACCAGATAGTGTTACATATACTGGAATTTCCTATGCTGTAACTTCAATTAGCGAATATGCTTTTTCAAATAAACAATTAACAAGTGTTACTATACCTAATACGGTAATATCAATAGGTAATTATGCTTTTTCAATTAATCAATTAACAAACGTTATTATCCCCAATTCAGTAATTTCTATTGGAGGGCATGCTTTTTATCAAAATCAATTGACAAATGTTACTATTCCCAATTCAGTAACTTCTATTGGTAATAATGCTTTTGGATATTCCAATTTATTAACTTGTGTCACATCTAAAAGTACAAACCCAGCCAATTTACCCTTCGATACATTTAACAATAATGCAAATATCGGTTTAAAAATTCCACCAAATAGTTCTACTGCTTATACCACTGCAGGATGGACTGGATTCAACACTATAACAACAAGCGATAATGCTGATTTTTCTTACTCAGATTTGGTTTACTGTACAAATTCAGTTGATCCAACACCTACAATAACAGGGGTTCCAGGTGGTACATTTTCAAGTTCAGCTGGGTTAAGCATAGATTCTTCTACAGGTAGCATAGATGTCTCTGCGTCTCTAACAGGAAGCTATACAGTTACTTATTCGACACCAGGGTCTTGTTCAAATTCATCAAATGTTAATGTTACCATAAATGATTCAAACGGTTTATCTTCTTTAGTTAGTCTAATTGATAACATCAGTTGTAATGGCTTATTTGATGGATCTGTCTCATTAAATGTAACAGGAGGAACAGCTCCTTATACCTACTTGTGGAGTAACAATGCGACAACCGAGGATATTACAAATTTAACAGCTGGAAACTATTACGTAACTATTACGGACAATAATGGTTGTACTTCAACTGAATCAGCAACAATTACTGAGCCTTCAGCTTTAAGTGCTGCTTCAGTGGAAACTAATGTTTTATGTAATGGTGGTAACAATGGTGAAATCGATTTGACAGTTACAGGTGGAGTTGCGCCATATACCTATTTGTGGAGTAACAATGCGACAACCGAGGATATTACAGGTTTAACAGCTGGAAACTATTCAGTAACTATAACTGACAATAATGGTTGTACTTCAACTGAATCAGCAACAATTACTGAGCCTTCTGAAATTATTATTACATCAAATATAACTAATCTAACATGTTATGGGGATAGTAATGGGGAAATTGACATAAGCGTTACTGGTGGTACGGCTCCTTATACTTTTTCATGGAGTAACAATGCAACAACTGAGGATTTAAGTGGACTATCAACCTCTGGATATTACCAAGTGACAGTCACAGATGTTAACGGGTGTACAGAAACTGATTATTTTTCAGTATCAGCTCCTGATGAAATTAGCTTCTCAACGTTTACTGGAAATATATTTTGCAATGGTGACAGTACTGGTTTAATCCACTTAACAACCTTCGGAGGTACTCCTCCCTATACTTATTTATGGAATAATGGAGCTACTACAGAAGACATTTCAGGTCTACCTGAAGGATCATATACCGTTCAAGTTACCGACGTTAATGGATGTACAGGCTCAACTATGTTTGAAATTGATGTTGTAGACATTTATCCTCCAATAACAATATGTAAAGACATTACTGTTGCGTTAGATAGTACTGGAGTAGCTACAATTGCATCTAGCGACATAGACGATGGCACTACAGACGACTGTTCTATAGAAAGTTACAGTATAGACACTCACTATTTTGACTGTTCTATGCTCGGAGATAATGATGTAACATTAACCGTTACCGACAATAATGGAAATTCATCTACATGTACTTCTATTGTAACTGTAATTGACAATATTGGGCCAGTACTGGATTGCTTCGACAAAGAAATTATTGGAGAGAAAAGCGACAGTATATACATTGTCCCACATTTTGCAGCAAATGGAGATATCATTGCACATGACAATTGTGATGGTACGATTACTAATATTTCTCAATCACCTGCAGCGGGGACTCCACTAACACAAGGTTTCCACGACTTTACCTTCACAGTAACAGACCAATCAGGAAACACCACTACTTGCGTGAAAACCGTTCTTGTAAACCCGATTTTAGATATCGAAACACAAAATAAGGAGACTTCCTCATTGGTTCTATATCCAAACCCTTCAAGTGAAAAGATCTACTTGCAAAATAATGGTCAACTACAAATGGAGGAAATGAAAATCTACGATCTTAATGGTAGACTTCTAAAAAGTGTATCGCTAAAACAGATGGATGATGAAATAGGTATCGATATTTCTGATTTAGAAACGGCACAGTATATAGTAAAGTTAAAGGCAGAAAATGGGACTATTATCATCAAAAAACTAATTAAGAACTAATCTATAACTTTAATCTTAAAGGAATAGCCTCCAAATTAATTTGGAGGCTATTTTTCCTTAAAAGCTTTTGTCAAGTCCCCTCTTATAGGTTATGACAATAAATAATTAAATGAGGATGAAACTAAAACATCTAGTTAATTCGCATTAAATCGATAAGAAATTCCAGCTGAAACAGTTCCAAAATGCAACCAGTTTCTTGTATAACCATCTCCAGGTCCATTTTCATTATCTGAAGTTCCAACAGCTCCTCCAGCTAGATATCTTACATTAAAAAAAGTCTCGAAATTTCTATTGATTTCAAATCCTGTTCTTAAACTAGCATCTACAATTGCCCCTGTTATTTCATTGTCACTTCCGTTCAAATAGCTAATTGGCGCATACATTCCATCAACTTCAAATTCACCAAAAAAGCTTTCTGAAAAATATCTTCGTCCTCTCATTTTAAAGGCTGGAACAGGACCTACATCTCTATTGGTTCTATATAAACTCCCATCTGTTGATTCGAAAGAGATCGTTGCATTTCGAATTTGGAGGGACGCACCAATTTCAAATGAATTTTTACTATCTTTTTTAATCATTTCCCTCATGTAACTCACGCGATAAAAAGGAAATCCATACAATAGGTTTACTGCAGAACCAGCTGGAAAAACCAAATCATTCACTTCTAAATCATTGTTTAGAGTAACGGTAGATTCTAATTTAAGAGGTTGATAAAGTAAGACAAACGTGTTTCTATTTTTTGAAATTTCGGCCGTAAAGCGTTTAAAAGGGAACAAAACATCCTGACCTCCATCTTTGGCATAATCGAAATAAGTTCCATCTTGATCAAATTGAACTTTGTGAGAGAGTACAGACAAAAAACCAAACTCTGAACCGACTTTAAATTCTATTCCTTGATCAGTAACTCCTTCAATCTCATTTTGGCTTTGAGCATAAACAGCTGTTCCTAAGAATAAAAATGTGAATAGTTGTACTACTTTTTTCATGAGTATTGAATTTAAATTTGTTTTCTATTTCGATTAAATAAAATACAAATCAGCATTCAAAATGTTCGTTGAAGACTATGCAATTTTCGTCTATTTTGAAGAGTTTTTTCAATATTTATCGTAAACTTCACTTGTAAATCAAGAGGATGATCACGCTTTTAGTTGGAACTATTTCAAATATATTAAACCTGAATTTTAAGCCGTTGAAACGGCTGGGGATTGAGAGGGCTAATTCTATTGAATGAGGGATGATCTCTCACTAAATGATTTTGTGAATCACCCAAAAGTGGTTTCAACCACTTACTTGAACATACCCAAATTAACACTACCCAACAGTCCCGAGTTCACAAACTCCATATATTCTCTTACACCAAAGTGTAGGATTCCTTTTGTGTGTGAAGTAGAAAGCACCACAGCAGTCCCAATAAATTGATGTTATTACAAACTTAAATTTAACAGAATGAAAAAGAAAATGAACTACAAAATCACTTCAACTGTTCCAACACCTTCTTTTTGAACATCTCAAAATCATCATAATTATTTGGTGAATCTTTGATTTGATCGTAATAAAAGGCATTATTCTCTTGTGGGTAAATGATAATTGTTTCTCCAAACCTTAAATCAAAAAGTTTCATATTGACTAAAAGATGTGCATAATCTTCGGGACTGGCTGAAAAAACCCAATCAAAGGTGTTTTCATAACATGTTATAATACCTTGGGCTGTCAAATAGGGATAATTTCTAGATTCTACAACTGTATTTTCTGTCGCATTTTGATCTTTGGTTAACACCATCAAGGTCAACCTGACTTTTACATCCTCACTATTTTCATTCACAACTTCACCGATTCGAACACCTTTAAAGTTGCCTTTTTCACTTTCAATTGTAAATGGCAAACTAGAAACAGCATAATCATATTTAGCAACAGGAAATGGTGATTTATTAAGTGGGTAACTGTTTAAAACCTCGTTAAATTGAGCGTAAACATCAAGGTCTTGTTGATACATTTCTTTATCCCACTGACTACTATCAATATGTTGATTTGCCCTAACTTCTAAAGCCTCCTTTGACCATGGTTCAGCATTCGAATTTGATTGTTTACAAGAACTAAGCAAGACAACAAGCGCAACAATAAATACCTCTCCACCTTTCATAGCATTCTATTTTTAAACCGTATAAATTTATTAGAAATACATCAAAAAACCCATTTAACGCAAAAAAAAGAATACTTCAAATAATCAATTTCTTCTAACGTCTTCTAATAATTTCCAGTTCAAAGGTAAATCTCCATCGCCTTTATGCAGAACAGATATATCACCAGTTGATTCCAAAACAACGGCTTCAACTTCACTAAAATCTAGCACGTTGGCTTCTCTTAATTTAGCTATCAATTGAGATTCCTTAATTCTTGCCTTTTTCAAATTATCATAGAGAATTTTGTCCTTTTCCATCAATAGAATTGGCTTATTGGAGATCAACTTATTAATTGCAGGAGATCTTCGTTGAAGAACAGAAAATAGCCAAGTTAAACCTAACAAACTAGCAATTGCAATAGCACCATGAACTATACTCGTGTTTGAAGTTAAAATTGAGGAGATAACACTCCCTATGGCAATGGTAGAAGCAAAATCGAAGGCCGTAAACTTAGCAAAAGAGCGTAATCCGACAATTCGTGTGAGGAAAATAACCACGATAAAAATCATCAAACTTCCAACAATTGTTTCCCAAATAGGGTCTTTGACATTATAAATCCAATCCATTATATAAAGTGTATTTGTAGGTTTATAGAAATGTGTTTTTCACAAATCCATTGTTTTAATAAACATCAGAAGAATCTACTTTAACGAATGATTCTCCATCGTGTTTAAAGTACACTTTATTTGGGCCTTTCCAAAATTTAGAATTGTTTTTAAGTACAAAAAAATCGTTAATCAATTCAAAAGTCAATGAATAGGAGCAATCAGAATTAGACTTTCCAGAACACATATTCCATCCACTTCCACATCTCGAAAGTTGAACATTGGCGACTATTTTTCCTTTGACTGGATCTAAAATAAGGAGTCCAACTGTCTCACCAGAATAATAACCCCATTCACTATCGATTCGTTGTGAAGTTTTCCAAAACGCCCCTATTTCATTTACATTGTCGTGCGTAAAATCAGTCATTAAAAAAGTAGAATGTGCCCTCCAAATTGTCTTAACGGGGTTAAAATCTTTCGAAAGATAAATCATTTTTTTACGATTTGTATCATCTACAATGAAACAGTATCTACCTATACGGGAATCGAAATATAAAATTGGAATGGACTCCTCTTGACTTCTTGAAATGATCCTTATTTTATCCTGTTCAAGTAGTTTTTCGAATTTGGAATATTTAATTGCTTTTTCTTCACACGGTTCACTTTTTAACTTATCATTAAAAGTCCATTTTTCTCCTTGTCCCAAGACAACAAGAGAAGAATTCAAAAGTATTAACAGCAACATTGCTTTCATATTATTGAACCTTTATTGATTTTCGTTTCAACAATAAATCAATTCGTCTTTTGTTTTCCTGCTGTAATAAGGAAGGATATAGATTCATTAAAACATTCGGGATAATAATGATAAATGCAAACAACCAATTTTCATTAATTCCTTTATAAATAGCAAATCCAACGACAAAAACAAATCCAATTAAATGACCAATTTCAGCTTTTGTCATTTCATATCGAATAGTTGAAAGCTCAACTTTTTTTCCCTTTAATTTCAAATCCGGATTAAAAAACTTAAAGAAAGTATTTCTAACTATCCATTTGAAATATTTTAATCCTATCCATTTATTAAAGCTACGATTTGGAATAAAATTCATATGAGACAACGTTTGATAATAGTCGGTTTTTTCTAACACACTATTTCCAATTATTCCAACGATCCAAGAAATAAATGAAATGGAAATACCGAATGTCAAATAATGAACCATCTGTTAAAAATAATGATAATTAAGATAAAACATACTTCAAACCAGCAATTTGAATATTATCCAAACTTTGCTTAACTAGCTATACTATAAAAAACTCAATACCAAAGCAACGTTATGGAAGTAAATTGACTGTATCATGGGATTTTGGTTCACATTCATCAACCCATAAGAGTATCTCAATTCGGCACCCAAATTAAAATAGTTGAGTGGTTTTTCTAATCCTATTCCAACATCAATTGCGATATCATAACTGGAAGAATAAACCGATGGATCACTTGAATTGTTGTTGAGGGGTAGTCTAAAATTTGGACCAATTAAAAGATATGGATTCAAATGTTGACCTTCTTTTGTAAATACGAAATGTGGCATAAATTCAAGGCTTAAAGGTAAAACCTCATATCGTGAATTATCCGTATTTTCGAAATTCACATAACTATTGTTGAATGATAATTCAGCTTTAGGTGATATTGACATGAATTTATTGATTTTATAATCAGCCAAAACTCCAAGCCGAAATCCGATGTTGTTTTCAAGCGACACCTCCTCATTCAAATCATGTTTTGTAAATACATTAGACTGATTCACCCCGAGATTAAAACCAAACTTTAATCTTTTTTCCTGTTCAACCAAATCTCTTTGAGAATAGGAAGAATAGGAAATGAACAACAACGAAACTAAAAACACTATTTTTCTCACAGTTATGAATTTAAAATTAAGTAGTGTTTCGCCATATATTCAGGATTATTTTGAATATAAACGAAGATATATCTCAGTTATTGTCCACTCCTATTCAGGCCACAAGTCACGAAAACTTATGTCTAATTTTTTCTTTTAAAACGTTCATCTCTCTCTTTTTAGTCATGATTTAATCTAATCTATAGTCTAAATTCCTCTTCAATCATTGCATTATTTAAAACTGCACCTGCTATATTTCCTGCAGATATCGCATTGGCAACAGACCTAAATGGAGTCGTACTATCACCGATGGCAAAAACACCTTCTTCAGACGTTTTTTGGAACATATCTACTTTGATATGACCTTGTTCTGTGAATTCACAGCCTAATGTTTCAGGAATTTTGCAATGCTCTTCAAAATCTGGTCGAGCATAAATAGCCTTAAGTTCAACCGTTGAATTGTCTTTGAAAGTGAGGTGTTCTAATTGGCCATTTTTATGTTTCAACGATGCTATTTCTTTCTCATGTATGGAGATATTGTGTTGTTACAACTTTTGAAGCTGTTCTTCAGTAAAATCTGCTTTTCCATTCGTAAAAACCGTTTGATCTTTTGTCCAGTGATTGATCAATTGGGCAAAATGAAACGTCACATCTCCATTGGCCAAAATTCCTGTTTTCTACCTTCATATCTGTTGAAACCAATGAATTATATTATCTAAATGCTTCTGGCCGTAAAGGGCAACAATGTTGCTTTTAGCATTTGTTATTGAGAGATAATTCTGATTAAATACGTCAACATTTTATCAGTTCACTGCTATCTTCATCTGTGGTAAGAGAGGTTTAGCTAAATAAATATTTATTGCTTTACAATTCTAAAAATTGCTTCCTGCTCTTTGTTATTCAGTATTTTAAGGAAATATACTCCTGGTGGGACATCTTTTATATTGACTTTATCTAAATTTGAACCTTTGTTCGATTTATAGATTTTTCCATTCAAATCATAAACCATTAGACGGGCAATGAAAAACTTTTCATTCGTCGAAATATTCACAACACCAGTTGTTGGATTGGGATAAACCGTAATTTTATCTTGAAAACTGTGATTCTCTAACGACAAGGTGTTCTCCACTACAATTTCTACACAGATAACATTATTAGCTTCATCACTTTCGAGTAATTCATTTTCATCATCCGCAGAAAAGAGAACATAATAGATTCCATCAGGAGTTGAAGTTGGTACAGTTAAAGTTTTAATTTCACTTTCAGCTGTAAAATCACTCCCTATATTAGAACTATCGATACCCAAGAATATATCATTTGAACTCAATACACAATCTGTTGACAAATAATAACCTAATTTAAAATCAGGCAAATTAACTGCTAGATGGTTACCTACATAGTTCTGAGTTACTGATACATCAATAATATCCCCTGGATTAATTATTAAAGGTGTAACAACTGCATTGGAAAGAAAAATATCTTCGCTACCTGAGGTATTGTTGTCAACAGTAAATTGAACACAGGCTGTATTGTTCGTTTCATCGATTTCCATTAAATCATCTGAATCATCACCAGAGAAAATAATATAATATGTTCCGTCCGCTGTGTTACTTGGAATTATAAAACTTGAGTTTTCACTTTCAGAACTATTGTTAGTACCAATTGAAGATTGATCCGTTCCCAATAAAACATCATCTAAACTTAAAGTACAATCCGTTGACAAATAATATGCTAAATCGAAATCAGGTAAAACGGCACTGCTTTGATTACCAGCATAGATCTGAGAAGCCGTAACATCAATCTGATCTCCTGCACTAATTGTTAATGGAGAAACGGTTGGATTTATGACTTGAACATCTTCCTCATTTCCAACACTTACATTAATACAATAGCTATTATTGATGGTATTTTGTTCACTTGAGGCAGGATCGATATATACACAATAGTCATAATTGTCGGCCGAAGTAAAAACATGGTTATTTAAAGATTTGGTCACCATTTGATTTGCTCCGAGAGAAGTATGAGTGACTGATCCTAGAGTTGTATTGTCCATCTTAAAATCAAGTGAAATAGCGTTTGCAGGACCATTTCCAACATTTAATATATTGACAAATAAATCTACGTTTTCACCAACATTAGGATTTGCGGGAACTGTCCACATACTTTCAATCACAAGATCTGGAACTGATGCAGCAGTACAACTAAAGGACAAATCATTTTGCAGTGCCACCAAATACCCTTGTGCGAAGCTATCGCGCCATTGTGCACTTAGTAATTTTGTAACATCATTGGAATGGTCAACAAAACCAATTTCACTCAAACAACCTACAGCATTTGTTGGAGACAAAACACCAAGATGAAATGCAAGATAAGTATGATCTTCTACCACTCTACGGCCATTCCACTGACCATAATTGACCATTTGAGTTTGGACTTCAGTAGCAAAACTCTGACATTGCGCATTTGATGACGGACTATTGTCACACCAAAATGTTTCTGTTCCAGTTCCACCACCTGCGTTACAATGCACACTTAAAAACCGATCAGCATTCCAGTTATTTGACATTAATGCACGTTGAGCCAATGAAGGAAAATCCCCACAATCTGAAGTTGGTCTTGTCAAATAAGAGGTAATGGTGGAACAATTTTGAAGTAAGGAATCTAGTTTATTTGAAACAATCATAGCTGTTTCAATTTCAATTGTTGACCGTACATTTGGAGTACAGTTTTGCGTACAATCGGAGCAATAACCATGTCCAGCATCTATCACTACAGTTTGACCACGAGAAATAAATGCAGTAGTAAAAAACATCAATATGGAAATATATTTTAAACTCATAATTCAATTTCCATTTTGTAAACACCTCCTTTATGTAAATCTGAGAAACCTATTGTATTTTGATCTATAAAGCTCGGAAAAGCCTCAAAAAAGCCATCAGTTTCTGTAATTTTAGTAGTTTTCATGGTTGTTGAATTACAAAGCAAAATGTCTGAATTGGTTATTGAATGTCCATCAATAGATTCATCGATAAATCCAATTAGGTGTTCATTATCGAGGTGCCAATCAGTAAAGATACCTTTGCACAGTAACTTTTTACGATGTGTTTTTAAGTCAATAACAAATGTATTTGTACCTGCATGTGCTACCATCTTATCGCCATTAGGAGAAATAATCAAGTTGTAATAATTCAGTTCATCATTGGTGACACTCCAAACGCTATCGCCAATCATTCCTTTGATTTGTAGATTCTCTTCCTCTAAAAAATAAATTACATCAGAAACAGAAAAGGAATTGATTGCAGTCAATTCAGGAATATTTTGAAGTGCTTTTGTATCGTTACTTTCTATATCAAGACTGTAAAATGTGGTTTCATACTTCTCGTTTTTCTGCTTGTAAATCACACCATCGCAATTGCTATTCCAATCATAATTATTGTGTAAGTCCTTTGCGGTAAGGAGAAGTGATACTTCACCATTGATTAAATTCTTAAGCCAAAGTTGATTTCCCGCCTTATTGGTGTAGATTATTTTTCTAGCGTTACAAAACTCTGGTCCCACGAAACCTTCTTCAACAATCATTTCCATGGCCTTGTTTTTATCTATAAACTCATTTATTAGAGAAGTAGTATCATTTTCAAGTTTTTGGTTTGAAATTTTCTTTTTAGTAGTCGTTTCTGTTGGTGTCATTGTTTGACCTTCTACGAGGAAAAACAATCCAAGTAAAACAAAAACAACTATTGGAATAATAGTGTATTTTTTCTGCATAGTGAGTAGTTTTTAACTGTTAGTGTATTAAAAAAAGTGTAGTTTCAGCAACTAAGTTAGTAAATATATATTAAACGACTAAAAACATAGTGGCTTGTTTTTCAAGGATAGACCTAAGCAATTTCAGCTATCACAGACCTAATCAATGAAGCACACATTATGTTTTATTGAGATTTAATACAATATTAATAAGAGGCCTTTCTGAAAAAGCTGATCCTTAATAGGTAATTTACGAACGTATTTCCTGAATATTATCATAGATAACCTTAGCCAAATGATCTGTAGGTAGATCGTTATTATCGGTTCCAAATGGCTCTTCAATTTCTTCAGAAATATATTCTAATCCAACAAAAATATAGAATACTAAAACAGTTACTGCGATGGACCAATAATGTAAATCAGCGACGAAAGCAAATGGTGTTAAAGCCACCACGATAAAGATTAATTTCTTCAAAAATAAGTTATAACTATACGGAATTGGTGTGTTTTTGATACGTTCACATGCCCCCAAAACATCGGTTAAAGATTTCAGTTCTTTATCCAGAATGATCATCTCTTCCTCAGACAATTCACCTTTCTTTTTAAGTTGCTGAATTGCTATGTACAACTCGCCTGCAATTGCATTTGGAACATGTTTTTTGCCTTTAAGTTTTTGTTTTAGATCTTCACTCAAAGGTAGTTCTTCGACTTCGATTTGACTCCTTAGATGAAATCGTAATGAAGATGGAAAAGCAGCCATATAATCATACAATCTATCTTTTTCTTGTGCATTTGAATCACTTACAAATGCTTTTACTTTGAGTGAAAAATTTCGACAATTGTTTACCAATGCTCCCCAGTGTTTTCTTCCTTCCCACCATTTATCGTAGGCAGAATTGATACGAAACACCAGCAATAAAGAAAAAGCAAACCCAATAAATGAAAAGACATCGTTTACCGAACTGAAAAAAGGAGCTGAACTGCCCCAATATTCTCCTTCGAGATAGCTAATCACGGCTGCGTAAATTGCAACTAAAACAATCTCATAGCGGAAGGTCCAGAATGTATCCGATTTATGAAATTTAAAAATATGTCTAAACCAGGTTTTTGGATTGTATTTTATCATCAAGACAAATATAATAAATGATTCTCCATAATTTTTGCGGTCATCATCATTATTCAATTTTACGAGTGAAAATATGATAAAAGAACACCTGTATTTACCCCTTTCTACAAACATTAACACCAACAAAAACATTCTTTAGGGAATGCTTTTTAATTACTTTAGCAACATGAAACAAGAATTGAAATCACTTCGAACAAAACAATTGATTTTAGACAGTGAATTTATTCACCGTCCAGGAAAGCAATTGTATCCTTTAGCTGCTTTACCAGAAATGAATGAGCCAAACTTGAAAGAAATTACAGATAAATTGATTGACTTAAAATAAGAAATCAACAAACTTTAAACAACATTCTAATTGAGTTCAGCAGTATATACTTATAAACCAAGGTGATAATCTTCAAGCTTTAAAAGCTCAATTAAGTTTGTTGTATCTGATTGATCAACTGAATCACGTCGAATTAGACCAATATTTTTCGAAAAATAGTCATAGTAGCGATGTGTTGAATCAAATTTATTGGTTTCATACACCACAAGTACATCGTTATAAATTGTACCATCGACATATAAATTGGTATCTAATACGGTTGTTTGACGACGAAATCTAACATCTTCTTGATGAAGAAAAGCATCTTGTGTTTCGAATGTCGAAAAAGAAACAGGACAAACTGCGATTGAATCTAAAAATGGAGTATAAATTGGAGATAAAATCGTACTTGATGCTCCTAAACCGCTGTAAAATTCATGTACAATAGCGTTTTCGTGAATACATTTATCTAAATTCAAAAAACGTGGACGACATTCATTATCACACAATTGATATTTATTAGCCGTTTCATAGACAATAGTTTCGTTTTCCTCATTGCTATATTTCCACCATGAATTAGGATAAGCTGGGAAGTATTCTCCCGGCAACACAGGGTTTAAGCAAGATTCATTTTCAACTTCTTGGATTGAGTTATCTTTGGTGCAACTCATGAAGTTTAATGTAATTCCAAAAATAAAAATTAGCGCATATTTCATATTTACCACCTTGTTAAACTGTTTATTCCAATTCCTTTTCCTTTACCTCCTTGATTTGCTTTTCTATAAGGTTCAAGAATTTTAAGTAATTGCTTCAAATTCAGAATACTCTAATCCCAAAGATAATGTTTGGGGTTAATAATACCGATTGTTTCATGAATGAATAGAATTCTGTAAACAACTTACTTAAATTGTGTTATTTCCCTATACAGTTCCAAATGCGTTA
Organism: Brumimicrobium aurantiacum; assembly: GCF_003402975.1. Classification (GTDB taxonomy): domain Bacteria; phylum Bacteroidota; class Bacteroidia; order Flavobacteriales_D; family Crocinitomicaceae; genus Brumimicrobium; species Brumimicrobium aurantiacum. Next base: position 210,003 of record NZ_QURB01000001.1, read on the forward strand.
ATGAAGAGGCGTAAGGATTACCTTTTGCATAATAGTTTTTATTGGCTGAATTCTTCACGATTACCGTATTGCTTGTTGGATTGATGTAGATGTGCTGATTAAAAACTCCAATCGCCATGATTTCACCTTCCTCACCATCTGGAATCCACCATTGATAACCATAACCCATTCCTGGACTAGATGAATTTTTACTATGCGCTTGCAGATGTTCTTCTGTTGAACTTGTTGAAGCTTCCACCCATGCTTGAGGAACAATTTGTTTTCCCTTCCAATTCCCTTTGTTAAGATATAAACGACCCAATTTTGCATAATCTCTCAGACAAGCATTCAATCCACCAAGTGCCATTTCCATGCCTTCACCATCTGCAATCCAATAAGCATCAAATTCAGCTCCGATTGGTTTCCAAATCTTTTCTTCTAAATATTCAGTCAAACTTTTCCCTGTTGCTTTTACGATAATCATTCCCAAAACATGGGTGTTGATACTCACATAATGATTGAATGTTCCAGGTGTTTTTTCATTGACCAAAGTACTGGCAAATTCATCTTGTGATGCTCCATAAACAAAGCCTTTCCAATATCTATTGATGTCAGAATTTGGATCGCTATATGTTTCATCAAAACCAATTCCTGTTGACATTTCTAGCACATCTTTGATTTTCACACCTTCATATCCTGAACCTTTCAATTCAGGTAAATATTCCTCCACAGTTTGGTCTATACTTTGAATAAAACCTTCCTCCATCGCAATACCCAAAAGTGCAGAGATATAGGATTTCGACATTGACCAAGAAATATGACGCACGTCTTCTTTTTGTCCTCTCCAGTAGTTTTCATACTGAATGGTATCATTTTGAATTACGAGCAAGCCTTGCGTTGTTGAAGAATCAAGATATTTATCAGTAGAATACTGAATATCATCATGCGTAAAATGTTTGGGTAAGTCGATATTTTCGATTTGAGGAAATACAAATGGCTGATCAGATTTTACAACCGTTTTTGAGGGGAAATATTCATCCATATTAATGAATGAATATTCGATATTCTCCATGTCAAGCACCTCATTAAAAGCGATATATTGTTTTAATTTTGGAATAAGAAATATTCCAGCTACAATGATTAATGACACAACAATTAAAGGAATCTTCATTTTTTTCATTTGCTAAAGTTAATATATTCAACTTAAAAGTGATGTCCTTAATCATCAGATTAAAGAAAGAGTATTATAAACTCTGTTCGATAATTTTTGATATTTCATCTGCACAATTCACAATCATAAGGTGAAATATTTCTTTTCAATAAAATCACTTTCCTTTTTTACCTAAACCCTCCACTTTTGCCAACCATTTTGCCCTGATTTTTTGACTGGAACTTTTGATTGGAGCGAAATAACTTACTTTAATCCTTTTTACTCCGCAAAATTTCAGTGTACCATTTTTAAACTGATTTACGGCTGGACTTTTCATGAAAATGGAGTCATACCATTTCGGCGTATCTGCGGTAATAATTAAGCGCGCAGTTTTGCCTTTTAACAATTGAGCTGGAAATGCTTTTCCTTCAATCGGCTGATAAGTAATTCCCGGTAAAAAAGTACGGTCGATAAACCCTTTCATTATTGCAGGATAACTATACCACCACATTGGAAATACCCATACGATATGGTTTGCGCTCTTAATTTTCTCAATGGCTGAAACTAAATCGGGTTCTAATTCCATTCTTTTGCGATAACCAAACTTTAGATTGGGATCAAAATCTAATTCGGCAATATTTATTTGGGAGATGTTTGAATTTGATTCCTTCAAACCTTTTAAATATGCTTCAGATAAGGCGTAGTTAAAACTTTCTTTATCTGGATGTCCATTAATCACTAATACATTTTTCATATTGATGCTTTATTTTGGACAAAGAACCATACTTACCCCTTTTTCTGAAAGGACAAATGTCTAATTCGAAATTGATTTTCTGATTCTACTCAAATGTCTTTGGGTGATTCCGAGGTAAGAGGCTAAATAATTCAAGGGAATCAATTGCAAATATTCAGGTTGATTTTGGAGTAAATCCTTGTATCTTTTTTCAGCAGACTCCTTTTGTAGAAGAAAAATTCTTTTCTCCATATCGATATATTCTTGCTCCGTCATGATTTTAAAAAACCGCAGCCAATTACGACTCTTTTCTTCTAGTTTCAGAATTTCCGCTCTGGGAATTACGAGCAAAACACTATCGCTTAAAGCTTGAATGTTTTCAACTGATTTATTTTGCGTTAAAAAAGAGGAATAAGCACTTAGAAATGTATTTTCAAATCGAAAGCAGTAAGTTGTTTCCTCTTCATTTGATGTTGCATAAAAGGACCTGAATATTCCTGAAACGACAAAAGCTACAGACTTACAAACACTACCTTCTTTGATGTAATACTCGTCTTTTTTAAGTTCAACTTTCTGAATCTTACCTTCGAGAAGGTCAATATCTTTATCCGTTAAGATATCAAATGAAAGTAAATATTCTCGCATAACTTTTGTCATCAAGCGTGTTGTTTAAAGTGAGGTGAATTTAGTAAAATATACTTGTTTTTGGATATGTACTACAAGAAATCAGATTTTGGTTTTCAATTCTTATGTCACCATAATTTACACTTCGCTTACACTTGGTTATAAATATTTGACCCCTCCTGGGTCGGGAATAAATCCTAAATCAACCGTTTATCAAACCTTCCGATATGGGCTTACATGACTAAACATCAACAATTTCATGATTTCAATTCAATGAATTAGTACTACTCAACTGATACAAACTTCTTCTCACTCGATCCATCACTATAAATGTAAATTTGTAGCGTATTCGGTTGGATTTTGACTTCTCTTCCTAAAATATCAACCACCTTAACCAATTTTTTAGTGGCATTTATTTGATATTCATCAACAGATAAAGGTTCATAGGAACCACATCTAGCTCCACCAACATTACTATATATTAATTCTCCCATTTTAAAATTATCAAAATCTCCATACCCTTGAGAGGTTTGCTTAACAATACCTAATCCTTCTTGGTATACAACAGTACCTTTTCCAGAACCATCACCATCGTATGGGGTAAAACAATCACAACTATCACAATACTCTAAAAATTCATTGTAAATAGTAACCCTTCCTCGATTGCCACAATTAACTGCAGAATCATTTAGATAGGTAGTTCTATTAAAAACTGCCTTATGGGGAAACCGACTTATACTCCTCCCTTTTTCAAATACAATAGGATTTGGATAACTGATACCATATGCAGAAGGATATCTTATTGGAGCGCCATTTGGCAAATAATCTATTTGTGTATCAATATTTAAATAAATCTTAACTGAATCGCTTGTTTCTATTCTATCTTGAATTGTAATCAAATCATATTTAACTGTTCTTACTCCGTAATTTTGAGCGTCGTATATTCCATACAACTCTAATGTATCACCTGGTACCCATGGGAATACTTCATCATAGGTCAATTGATAATGCCCTATCATTGGATCCTGTTGTCCCATTAAAACAAAACCCTTTTCAACTGAAGGAAAACTATTACAATCTATAAAGTTCACTAATCCAAATCGTTCACTCAATTTAATTTCGAACCCAGAAAGAGGACTTTGAAGTAGATTCTCTAATGCGTCATATTTAGTTATGGTATATGTTTTAACCCAATCCATCGTATCCACAACTAACTCTTGATTGAGCTGTTCATATTTCAAATAATATTGAATACTATTATTATTGTAAAAAAGTGCAGAATCACCTATATTCAACCCAAAATTAAAACTCAAAATTTCATTAAGATTATTCTTGAGTTTAAGTTCATTAGTCAATGTATTGTATGTGATATGACGACCTAGCCAAGTAGTATCAGCTGTAGGTTGAAAACCTCCACCCCACATTTCACAATAAGTTCCACTTACATTGACATGATAAAATGATTCCCGAAAATATTGATTAAACAGAATGGTATCACCATTAAAGAATGTTTCGGTTGAATAAAAATAATAATCATTGTCCGCTGAGTCTGTTTCACTCATAAACCTTTTCGGGGTATCTTCGTTAAATGGCATGTAAGACTGACTATAACCAATGTTTATCCAAAACAAGATAATCATAAAAAAAAGGAGTTTCATACAGAATGAGTTATATTTCATAAGAATGCGTTATTAGTTAACAACTTAAAATTACACTATTTTCTTCAAAATGAAAATCATCTTATAACAAACTACAGATCAACTAAATGACTATACGCGAAAATATCGCCATAAGGAAGTGTATGTTTTATTTATAACCCAGAGCTGCGCTGCGCTTACTCTGGGTTACCAATATTTGACTCACCCTGGGTCGGGAATAAATCCTAAGTCAACCGCTTATCAAACCTTCCGATATGGGCTTTCATGGCTAAAGCATTTCCAATCATTCAAAATACTTTCGATTTCTTGTCGATGTTGAGCGAGGTCTTCTATCACTGTTATAATCTTAATTCTGCCTACACTAATACTCCTCTAATCCTTTTCCCAATTGAACCCCTTCAATGAGCAAAGGTAAGGTATCGCTAGCAGCTTCGAAAAAGGGTAATTCTCCTGAAGCCAGTTTTGGATCGAGTTCTTCTTTGGCTAATAAATGTTGCGCATGGTCAAGATAAGTTCCATTCATCAAATGTCTGTATTCGTGTTGGAAAATTACAGCTGAAAAACCATCTAATCTACCTTTTTGGATTGCTCCTGTTTGATCTTGACATTCGTATTCTATCCATTCGAAAGTAGCTACATTTCCACGTTTTTCTCCTTCTGCACTCAAACAGCCATGCCAAAAGTTCTTTCGATTTTCGGAGACTTTGGTGATTCTTGGATTAATAAAAACTTGATGATGAACTTCTCCTAAAACTTTATACCTTGGATTGTCAGATTCTGCTTCAATGATAAATATTTGCAGTCTTTTACCTATTTGATTCGCAGCAATTCCAACTCCTTCTTTTTGCTGCATGATAGCATACATACTATCAATTAAGGTATTAAGCGCTTCGGTATTAAATTCTCCGTCACGGATTTTACGAGGCGTTAAATACAGTGGATTCTGGTCTCTTCCTACCTCATCTTTTGGAATGTGCTGAACTACTTCAAAACCGCTTTCTGGAATATTCAGAGTCAGTGATTCATCTTCTGTGCAAGCAAAAAGACTGAACAGCAAAACAATCGTAGGAATCGTATATTTTTTCATTTTCTTTATTTAATTTCAGATTATTCAAGCAATATTCTCTTTATTATTCAATTGATCTATTAAGCCTTTCAACTCTTCAATTGGCATTTTTGTCACGCATAAAATAGGATCTGTATTTCCAATAACAAGTGTTCCTTTTTGTTCTTCTTCATATCCTATTTGACGTAATGAAAACATATTCAATTCGTTAATTTCTTTTTGTTTTTCACCATCTTTAAACCATCCATAATCGGCAATATAGCTGATATTATTATGTTGAAAGGAAATAATTTCTCTCCCATAAGTATTCCAGAACGCAATGCGCAGAAGATAAAACCCCATGATTCCAAAAAAGAACAAACCGAATAAAAAACCAATATGAAATCTATTTCCAAACGACATGTAAACAAATATTCCGGTTAAAGGCATCAGAAAAAAAAGAAAGGCAAAAGTAAACATAAATACCCTCACTAAAATTGGTGACTGTTTCACTTTTAAGATCACTTTGTTGTCATCGAATTGATACTGTTCCATCTTACACCTTTTTCAATAAATCCTCTAAGCTATTACATTCATTTCGTTTCATACTGACTTTAAGACTAATTTTTAACAATCCTACTTACTTTAGTTCTTGTTTTTAAGAAATAAACTCCATTAGAAAGTGAAGATAAATCAATGAACAAAATAGATTCATCAGTTTTTTCAAAGTTTAGTGTTTTCCCTACATCTTTTCCTTGAACATTTATTAGTTTAATGAAGGACAACTCCTCTGCGCTACCATTTACGGTTATCATTTCTTGAGTTGGATTTGGATACACCTTAAGCTCCTCCTCGTCACTCAACTTCAAATTGACGCTTCTTATCGATGAATACTCAAATTCACCATTAAAATCAGTTTGTTTTAAACGGTAATATGAAATCCCCATATGTGGGTTAAAATCAGTTGTGCTGTAATTCCTTACACAACTTGAACTACCAGCACCATCTACTGTAGTTATTGAATCCCAATAACTTCCATGAATCGATTTTTCTACAGTAAAAAAGTCATTATTTCTTTCTGATGCCGTTTGCCACTCTAAATTCACAGTTTTCTTTTCATTAAGTATTGCAGTGAAATAAACCAACTCTATGGGTAAAGGTGTTTGATCTTTATTAATTGTCCCTAATGTAAATCGTTTTTCGTTTTGGATTCCTGCTAGTCCACCCGGAATATTTGTAAACTCATAAATCCCTCCTCCTAAGTGTACTGCACCTGAAATTGGTGTGTCATCGATAAAATTTCCATTATTGTTTTTATCAATCAGAAGTCTTAAATCCGAGGCAGTGATCGACCCTAAACCATTTAAATCCCATCGCATATCTATATTACCAACATTCACCGAATTGGTATTTGTAGAGTTTCTTTCACTCACTCTCCATACACGATCAAATCGTGCTTTTACTCCTGAAGGTACATCCGTTAAATTAATAGCTTGCTGTTCACCATTGTTGTGTCCCCAAATTAAAAATTCATTATTGCCTAGTCCTGTCGGATTCAAAACCCGTACGATACCGGATCCTTTTGCGTCGTTATGTAGGTCTGAACTACTGATTCTACCTATTCCTGCAACTTCATGATCATAGTTTCCATTTGAAGGAATATCTTGCGTGAACAAATCATTTGCTGCAAGTGTCAAATTGTATTTAGCGGCTAAATAGTTATTTACAATTATTCTTTGGGCGCTATTCACAGGATAATTGTAATGAATAAATTCGGAAATTGAGCCTTTAAAATAGTGTCCTGTTCCACTTGATGTCCCATTTTCATAATGAGTATCCTGCTCCTTACATCCCATTAATCCTCTATTATGATTATATATTCGACCTACCCCCGTAATCGTCCCAAATAAATCTCCATTCAAGTAACATTCTATGTTTCCTGTAATAGAATTGTTTCCTTTATAGATAAAAGAAAGTACGTAGGTTGTGTTGGGTAAAACAGGGGTATTTACTGATTTAAAATTCCATGGCGCGCCAACTCCATCGTTATTTCTATTCCAGGCGCCACAATACAACTTTTCATTTAAAAGATAAAAATTAAAGCCTCTGATGGTCCCCCCTTCTTCATAGACGATTTGGCGGGTACTCACATTTGATTCTGTAGTAAAAACAATAAAAAATGTTCTTTGAATATTGCTTCCACTGTTAATATCACTGGTATTTTCAATTCTAAGCCTATCATTTGTTCCATCAAAAGAGACACTTGAATAAATAGAATTAATATTATTGGTCAATAATTTTGGACGATAACTACTATTTGACTGGCTAGGATTTAGGGAGTTTCCTCCATTATTATTCCAGCTTGAAATAAGCGTATTATTATTTTGGTTAATCCTTGTGGCATCTTGCCAAAATCGGTTAGTTGAATTATTTCCAACCCCTGCGGGTCCATTTTGAGCATAGAAGACAGAAGTTACCGCAAGTAGGAGTAACAATAGTAGAGATTGCATAATGTTAATTAAAAAATTTCAAAGGAATAATAAGTTAAATTTTTATTTAATACAACCGGATAAATTGGAATTGCATATTACAAAAAACTTAACAAGGGTAATTACCGCTAGATCTCATTTTAATCACACGAAAAAAACAGCACCCAAAACACCATTAACACATTGACTAACAAATCTCTTAAGCTTATCGATATTGAATTGAACTAAACCTGAGAATACAATTTCTTTAGATTTCCCAAGAATTGTTAATCTTTATAAGATTAATAATTTTCACCAACTACGCGCTTCTTTTAGTTGATTTTCCATTTTTAAAAAATGACTTTGAGGAGTTCGTTTGATGACAATCTTGATTCTACTTCAATGGATGGAATGATGTATTGGTTAAAACGCTATAAATGTATCTCATCATTGAGTTGTTTTCATTTACTTAATTTCAATATTTTGAATGCACCTTGCACTACCAAAACAAAAACGATGGTACCAATTATTAGATCGGGTAAACTTGAGCTTAGCCAATTCACTAAAATACCGGCAAAAATGACTCCTAAATTAATGACAATATCATTGGAGGTAAATATCATACTGGCCCTCATGTGAACTTCTTCTTTGCTCTTCGATTTTTGAAGAATATATAAACAGACTCCGTTGGCCAATAATGCGAAGGAAGAAACAACAATCATAGTTGTAAAAATTTGCAATCGTAGAAATACCGTCTAATTTCATACGAAGTAGGTCTTCCTCCGAAGGACAATCCATCTTGCTTATTTCAAATGTTGACTTCTTTATTTTAGTCCTTTTGGTAAGTTAATCCATGTACATTTAGTTCTCGTAAAATTATTTTAACACTCAATTGTAGTTTGTGATTTTAAATTTAATTATCCTCAATTGTGTTTCCTAATTCTATCTTATTGGAAGGTCCAAATTCGATTTCACAAAGCAAAAATTGACATTTAAAGACTATCGTTTTATACTCATGAGTTTACTGTAATTGTATGATAAAACTAAACAAATTTCTCATCATTTGATTTTACATTGACTATCCCTAGAAGATTAAAAGAATGCCTCTTCTTACAAAACTCAAATTTTTCAAAATGAAATATACTGTCCTATTGGAAGTTTCAAAGGTTTTATTAATGGCTGATGGACTTGAGAAAATTCAATAAAAAACCCGCACTCAATTTGCTATTTACAAACCGAATGCGGGAAAATTAAAAATTAAAAATACCAGACTGTTGTATTATTTCACAATGATTTTTGCATTGAATAATTCGCCATATATATTTCGAATGTTTGCAAAATAAATTCCAGGTGAAAGAGATGATAAGTCCAACTTTGCACGTTTATCATTAATCACCTCATTCAATACAACTTTTCCAGAAGGTGAACATATTACTATAGAATCAATTGGGTCAGAAAACTGTTGATCATTAATCAAGTAAATATTTACCCAGTCTGAAGTTGGATTAGGATATAGAATCACCTCTGTTTCATCGTTTTCATAGTTTGGACTAATCATGATTTCGGTATTGTTGGTTCTAATAAAATCATTGTAATCAAACTGAATATCGGCATCGTTGTTGATGATTTGGAAAGGCTTCAACCCTTGTTTTGGGAAGATTTTAAATTGCACATACCCATTACTTCCTTCTGGATTTGATGTTGAATCTGGCAACTCAATATTATTGTTAATCCAGGTTACTTTGCCATTCACAATAGATACTGAAAAAGGATGAGATGAACTCATTTTTCGGAATGTACTCCAATCTAAATGTTCCGACAATTGGTCTTCAATCTGAACACGTTGTGCAGCATAATTCCCTAAGTTTTGAAAACGAATTTTGTATACCAAGGCTTGATTATGGTAAGCCTCTGATGAAACACCAATTCCATCGATCAAAACTAATTTATCATTCGGGTCAATTGAACCTACTACAATATCAGTCAAACTACTAGAGTTATTTGCTGTATTACATTCCTGACCGTTATAACTTAGATTGACGTCTACTGTAATTAAATCATTTAAATCACTATACACATCTACTGAGTCAAACAACTCAATTGTATAATTTGACATTGCATCCATTCCACTTATGTAGAATGTGTAAACTCTATCTTCAGAATTTTCTACTAAAGCATCCCATTGATTACCTTTAAGAATTACATTATTAGATAAAGTCAAATCTACATTTAATGTCTGAGTTGCCTCATACGCACCCTTGTTATGAATCACTAGATTTAAATCATTGGTCAAACCTCTTCTAAATGCTGCAGCTCCCATTTCAACTTCAAATTCAGGGAATAAACAAATTGCTTTATTACCAAAATCATTACCGCAATATTCTGCTTGGATGTTTTTATTAATATCCAAAGTATAAGCTCCTAATGGTGCAGTTACCTGCCAATCATTTGAAACGACTTGATCAATAGTGTAATTTCCGTCTTCTAGGTAAAATTCATAATAACCATCTTCATTTGTGAAAACTTGAAAGTTATTTGGACTTACTAATAATTGTGCATTTGCGATACCTTGTTCGGTTGAATCTTGTATTCCATTATCGTTGGCATCAAAATAAACAACACCACAAACTTTTGATCCACAAGACTCAGCGATATCCAATGTTTGATTGATGTTAGGGTTAGTAATTGTTGTAATTACACCAGAAGGCCATAATACAATCAGACTATCAATTGCAGTCGCATCAGAAATTCCAAATAATATTTTTGATGAATTTTGCCCTCCCATTGATGAACCTTGACTCGAAACGTTCTTGGTTTGCCAAACATCTGTTCCATTAATATTCGCTTTAACTTTAATCGTTGCTCCAATCCCAAAACTATTAGAATTACATCCATTTAATCTTACACTAATGTGATTGGTACAAGATGCTTTAGCATTATTAAATAGGTTATTTGTATTACTTCCAACGTTAGCCACTATGAGGTCATAATCACCGTCATTGTCATAATCAGACCAAGCCATCCCGTAAGAATCATTACTTTCTTCTGTGATTGCATTATCGATTTTTGTAAAAGTTTTATCACCATTGTTTGCAAATAAGAAGTTTTTCTGACTCTGATCATTTGACACTACCAAGTCCAAATCTCCATCATTGTCGTAATCTGCCCAAGCAGCTCCATTTGAATTTGAAATATTCGTAACAATAGACAACTGTGTTAATTTAATAAAATCTCCATTTCCAATATTTTCATAGAAGAAATTAGGATCTGTACCTCTTGAATTGGAAACAAATAAATCCAAATCTCCATCGTTATCATAATCTCCCCATGCTCCTCCAACTGAGTACCCCCCATCGTTGGCTATAATATTTGATGTGTCAAGAATTAAAATTCCATTTTGATTATTAAACAGTTGGTTGTTTTCTCCGTTTGTGTTAGCAATGAATAAATCAGGATCTCCGTCATTGTCATAATCTGCCCATGACAATCCAACTGCTGAAGTTGCTGATAAACTAACTTGACTCGCCTCATCAACAACAAATCCACCATTTCCATCTCCTTTGAATAAATAATTGAAATTGGTCGGGTGATAATCTGAAACTACCAAATCTAAGTTTCCATCTTTGTTGTAATCAGCCCAAGCTGAGAAGTGAGAATAAATCGGTTGATCGATTAATGGACTGTTTTGAACAGAAGTAAAGTTTCCGTTTCCATCGTTATGGTAAAGTCTATTTGATGAATTTTGGTTGTTAGAAACAAATAAATCTAAAAACCCATCATTATCATAATCTCCCCAGTTTCCAGAAATTGACGCCCCTAAGTCAGACGCAATTGGACCTGTGGTTACTTTAGAAAATGTTCCATCTCCATTGTTGTGATAAAGAATACTTGGTTCATTAATAGCGTTAACTGGAATAAATAAATCGTCATAGCCGTCGTTATCATAATCTCCCCAAGAAGCACCCCAAGTATTGTCAAAATCCAAATGAATTCCTGAAGTATTGTCTTTTTCGAATTTAGAACTTGGATCTATCGCTAATCTAATCGTTGGTAATGAATCACCACATGCGTCTTTTCCATTAATGTAAACAAATAAGAAATCTCCAGGTTGAAATGCTTGTCCCGTTTCAATCATCGTTTTAAGTCTGTATCTATTATTAGAAACATCAGTGATTCCAGGAATTCCAGTCACAGGGAAATTTGGATCATAATCTGCAATATTAAACTGGTAAGTTGAGGATGAAAAACTAGGATCTGTAATACTTGTATAAGCATTAGAAACATTGTATTGGAAATAAGATGACCCATCAACAACCTTAATTTTGTTAGGATCTGGCGTAACTAAGTCGATAGTCATATCATAAATATTTCCTAATAATACGCTCGTAATGTCAAAAGTTAATTCCATTTGAGGCACACAAGGATCAGCCATAATTTCACTTGCTATTCTCGTTTGGAAAGCTGCATCATAAGGCTCTACAAATAAATCAAGAGACTGAGTTGGACATGTAAAAGATGATAAATCAGAAGGATACCCAATACAATCAAAACCTGAAACTGCGGTAATTTGAGCCTCATCACAGTTTTGGATCTCACCGTTTATTGTAAAATTCATTGTTGAATTTCCATTCAAATCACCTACTTGATAAAATCCATTTTGTTCAGGTACACTTTGTCCTGTTGCGTTATTAATCACTGAAGTAATTGTCAAGTTGCTTGGAGTTTGTAAATAAATCCATGTATTCACAGCTGTTCCACTTTTAGCGTTTTTCAATTTGTAGTTCCAAGCCACCATTCTGTTAATTGTATTTTGGAATGGATTATTTGAAGACAACGTAATCTTAGCTGGATTGTATTTTATTTTATCTGGATAATTGGTCGTAATTAAACCTGATGTTTGTCCATCAATTGCATTGCTTTTTTGATAGTCAAAAGACCAATTTATTTCTTCAAAAGTATTTTGTGGTGTGTTACAGTTGGCAACTAATTCTGCTTGTATGTAACCATGAAAACCATCATCGCTGTAATTTAATTGATTACTGTTATAGTATTGTTGAATATTAAAAAAGATAAAATTCCCTGAAATACTGTCTGCGGTAACATTATTAATGGCTTGTGTAGCCGTTGAATTTGTTTTCATTGTTCGGTATTGAACAATTTTTGCTTCTGTGAAAGAGTAATTTGCAGGTATTTCAAGCTTAACCGTCTTAAGATTCCCCCAAGATCTGTATTCGTAAGGAAAAAGATTACCTCCAGCGTAGTTATTTCCAACGTTTCCATTCGACATTCCAAAGTATTGTTTAGTCCTATTCGAACATGTTTTTAAATTAACATTGTTGTTCCAATCATTTCGGAATGAATAACCTATTAATGTGATTCGACCATTTCTAAAATTACAAGCCTCTTTCTGATTGTTTGAAGGTGATGAAACTTGACTTAAAAAGAACTCGTTGTAAAATGTTGTTTCTTTAATTAAACCACTAACAGAAGAAGAAACGATGTAATCAAAGTCAATGGAAATTGAATCTCCAGCAGCGTATACATAATTCGTTAATGCAGGGTTTAAACTCACTAAATTTGATGCATTCAAATTATATTTAAAAACACGCTCATTTGACCCATTACTAATAATTGTAGGTTGATTACCATTAATGATGTGATAAGTATTAGCACTAGCATCGTAAATTTTAATTTCTGAAGAAAGGAAAGTTAATGCGCTTCCATAATCAATTGTAGCATTAAATTGAGCATATTCAAAGTTGTTACTTGTAGAACCAATACTTGCAATAACAGAGGCTTGTATGGTATCTCCTACCATAGCTCTATCTGTTCTTATTTGACTCATGTCAAGACTTCCATTATTATCTGCAATACCGTTTTGGTCATTATCTGCTAAACCATAATTCGTTCTTTCAATAGTAAAATCAGCCACATTTAAAGTGTTACAATTTCCGCCTGGACAATGTAAATATGTTTTGATTTCTTGATTACATTCTAAAGGAACTTCACAAATAGTTGCACAACTTGTATCTGCAATATAAGCAACATCAACAGATATATTTTTCCAACCTGATGTACCACAATTTCCTATTACATCTAACACCAATTCACTTTGAACTAAATTAAAAGGTAATGGCGTATAAAACAGAGCAGTTACAATGTTAGTGCTGGCATCATAAGTTATATTGTTGTTTTGCCAAGTAATTCCATTGCTTTTAAAATCTAAATTTTGGTAAACTAAACCTTGATCCAGAGTAAAAACAACTTTGTAATGCGCACCAGGACCTTCGGGTAAATTATTTTCGAAACTTGAAACTAAAAATTTGAAAGCTTTGGTTTGTCCTGCATTGATATCTAATGGAGTTTCCGTAAATAAATTTAAGTTTTGCTTGTTCTCATCTTGGCCAACCTTAGAGGCGTTATAAGATTGAATATTACATACATCAGTGTACTCAACTTCAGCTTTCCAACCTTTAATTGCATCACTACTACATGTTTGAATACAACACGATATAACATCCCAGTTTACAAAAACCTCCTCTCCTGGAGCAATTGATGGAATCGTGAAAATCAATCGTCCTTTCGGTGAAGTACCCAAACAAGCATAAGCAGAAGTGTTTTGTGTTGCTATTGCAGTAACATTATTTGGATAAACTGCAATTCCATTTACTCCAACACGATAGTTTAACGACGTCTCATCAAATCGACTGTAAATTGATTCATCGTAATTACTACCTAGCGATTTATAAAGATCTATTTCAACTTGTGAAGCAACCCCACTTCCCGTATTTTTCACAACTAATTCTTGGGTGAAAGCAGAACCATTTCCAAAACATGAACCAAAACTCTCATTGGCAGAAACTGTTAAATTAGGACTTTGAAAATCAATACTCACGTTAGCATAAGTTGTGGCAGATGACCATTCAAATGGAACCTTACATCCCCAGTGAACTTTCATTGCTGAACTGATTGTAACATCATTACAACTTGTTCCTGTTAGAGTTTCTTCAATTATGATTGATTCATTTTGATCTAAATAATTGTCACCGTTTCCGATTCCGCTAAAATCTGACCCGGAAAGGAAAATGGTATCATTACTAAATGTTCCCACATTTACTCCAGTCAAAACTAAATCTGAATTATTAATAACATCGGTTATGAAAAACTGATCTATTTTTCCGTTTCCTCCATTGATGATGGATATACTTCTCGTAGTTGAGCTTCCACTTATAATACTTTGACTTGTTGGTGTAACATTCAAAATACTGAGGGCAGGATATAGAATGTTAAAACTATTACTTTGTTCGATTTCAACCCCATTCGTATGATTGACTGTTAAATTGTGACGAAAAACTCCACCATTATTTTGAAAGATAAGTGCACTGTTGTCTACTGAATAACTCAGTTGAAATTGAACACTATCTCCATCAGGTATATTATTTGACTTAAAAATCAAATTGGCATTTGAGCTTAAGTCATACCCGTATAAACCATGGTTAGTAAATTCCTCTATAGATCCTGAAAGATAATTTACACCTTCTGGAAGAGAAAGAATAAACTCTGGACTACTTAAAGCATTCGAAGAGTTATTGATAATAGATATAGTAAGGGTATCAGGTGCACCGCATACTTCTATTTCTGATTGATGCTCAAAAGAAATATCCACCGATTGAGCGAATAGAAAACTCGTGAAGAGCAAAAATAAATTGAGTAAAAATGTTTTCATAATTTTGTTTTCAATCTTATAACTAAAATACGTGCCGAAACTAACATCCCCCTAAAACACTATCAACTAAGCTTTTCACCATAAACAATACCTTCCAGAATATGGAAAAAAATTCCATTTTTAGGATTTTATAATATCTATAAACACAGCATTTTCATTCTGAAATTGAACTATTTAATATGTTTTGATTAACCGAAACTTATTAAGTTAAAACGACACAGTAAAATGTAAAACAGTAGCAGAAAATACTCCAGTCAAGAAGTATAATTGATAAATTACCAACACAAGATGTGTAAGATCCAAACCTCAATATTTTACTTCTAAAACAAATGAAATGAGAAGAAACAAACTTAAAGTCTAAAGAACATTATTCAATTATAGTTGAAAAAATATTCCTATAGAATTCACAACAATTTTAATTACTTTCGTTGTTGAAATGGAGGCAATTCGAAAACAAATTGAGGAATGGAAATCGGGACTATTGTCGCCCAATCAAAACGATGTTCTACTCAATATAAAACCCGATAAAAACGCCCTTGCCATTGAAGATTGGTACAACGAAGAAAAGTTATTTACTGTACCAGATCATGCTTTCCTTAAAAAATGCGACAAACAACACCGAAATGCAATTAAAGAAAGTGGTACGCCAATTTTTGGTTTAGCGAAAGACCAATTGTGTTTTACTATCGACCATCAACAGTATCAAATGCCTTTTTTATTGGCAAGTGCTACACTCCATTTTAACCGATTCAATTCACTTTTTGAAATTGAACAAACAGAGGATTTTTATGTAAATCCATTACTTTTGAACCTCCTAAACATTGAGGATATTGCATCGGATTCAAATACTGCTTTGCAAACTTTAGAAGCCTTAGGATTAAAAGTTCAATTCGAAAATGGAGTTTGGGCAGCCAATTTTCATCCACACCGTTTTGTGATTCAAAAAGAATTAGATGCTTTATCTGATTTACTACATTTCAACAATGCATTACGCAGTTTATTTGGCGAACAAAATGAGTCAGCAGACATCTCTTTATCGGATTCTTATTTATTTCCTGCTGATGCGAGTCAGCAATTGGCCATTGAAACAGTTAAAAAAGAAAATACCGTAGTTCAAGGTCCACCAGGAACAGGAAAATCGCAAGTTATCGCCAACTTAATTGGTAAAGTTTTAGGCAAAGAGAAAAATGCTTTGATTGTGGCGGAAAAATCGGTTGCTTTACAGGTAATTTACGATTTACTTAAGCAAAAAGATTTACATCATTTTTGTGTTTTATATCACCATGAATTAAAAGCAAAACAGTTTGTCACTTCACTAAAAAACACATGGAAAACACTCGAATCAATTCCAAAACAAAATGTTTCTGTAAATGTAAAACATGAACTACTCTTAAGTGGACTTGACTTAAAATTCAAGCGTTTACAGCAAAAAGATTTAATTGGTGGAATTAGCTTTAATGAATTTAAAACTGAATTTAAAGCACTTCAATCGGTAAAATATGTGGAGCAAAAACCGACTATTCCAAAATGGAAAAAAGAACTTGAATCGCTCAAACAATTGGAGGTAAATGGATTTCCAATTTATGGTAGTTGGCTCTATTTAAAAACCGAACAATTTACGATTGCTGATATTCAAAAATCGCTTCAAAAGTTAAGAGAAAAATGCAATCAATTTGATCTTGAAAAGTATTCACCAAAACAAATTGAACAGCGTTCTAAGTTAAGTTTACTCAATTCCTTGTTTTTCCATGATGATAATGCTTTACCTATTTCTATTTTTGAGGCGAACAGCAAAACTCAAAAAAAGCTGCTCAAACATTATCATTTGCTTAAAACCTTACTAGAGAAAAAAGAAGTTTTAGTCGCAGAAGAAAAACTGTGGAAAAAGCAATTTTCGCTTACTGAACTTCAAGAATATATTGAGGTGCTTTCCAATAAGAGCCGTTTTAATTTTAAATCTTGGCGTGTTAAAAATAAACTATCAAAATATACCCATCTCGATATCGGAGACACAAAAAATGCCTTGGAAAACTTGGTAGAATTGACCGATATCAAACGTAAAATCATTACTCAGAAGGAAGGATTAAGAAAACTAGATTTACCAGATGAATTGCCAGTTTTAGAACACATCGTTTATGCGATCAAACGCATCAATTCGGCTGACCAAAATGCAGTTCAACAACTTTTTGAATTCACAGAAAAAGAGCGCTTGACACTCAAAAGTCAAAATCAAGACCTTAATGAAGTTCAACAATTAATTCGCTATTACTTTCAATTTGATGACGCTCCAATTGGAAAACAAATCGGGGAATTAAACGAAGAGTTGCCGTTAATCATTGAAAATAATACAAGGTTAAAACAGATTTCCATAGCAACAAAAAACATTTTGAGTTCTGTTTCAACCCTAGCGGAAGCAGAACACATCATTTACAATTCACATTGGAAAGATTTCAAAGGTCAATTCCCTGATTTAGGAGAAACAACCGGCAAGGATATTCAAGTCACATTAAACAGTATTATTGAAGCTGAATCTTTGGCTTCTGATGAATTTAGCAACTCAATTACACAGAGAATTAAACAAGGTTTTGAAGAATATCATCAATTATTGCAAACACCAGCTTCAAAACTAAAACCTGAGCAAAAAGAGCTCAAAAAAACGCTTAGAAAAGGGAAGTCAATTTTGGTTAAAGCATTTGATAAAAAAAGGGTTTTTCCAAGTGTTCGGGAATTACTTGAAAGTGAAGCCAGACTATGGATACAATTGCTTCATCCTGTATTTTTATGTAGTCCATATAGTGTTGCTAAGAGTTTACCACTTGACTTCAGTTTCGATTTGAATATTTTTGACGAAGCGAGCCAAATTCCGTTGAATCACATTGTTGGCGCTGTTCAACGTTCAAAACGAGTTGTAATTTCTGGAGATCAGCAGCAAATGGCGCCACAATTTTATTTTCAAAAGAAAACCCAACATCAAATGGAAGCTTTGCATCATGCGAGTTTCTATTGGAAAAATGTAATGTTGACGCATCATTATCGCTCCAAGCATCCGCGATTAATCGAATTCAGTAACCGTTATTTTTACGAAAATAAATTAAGGACATTTCCTACATTAAATCCGGAAATACCAATTGAAGTCATCACGACAAAGGGTGTTTTCACAGAACGTAAAAACGAAGAGGAAGCGGAAATAACAGCCAAAATAATCACCACTAAAATACAAAACAACACCTTTGATTTTGGATTGGTGGCCTTTAGTCAAACCCAACTACAGGCCATTTTAGATAAAATTCCAGCCAAGGAACGCGACCAATTAACACAGCACGATTTTATTTTTGTACAGTCTTTAGAAAATGTTCAAGGAGATCAATGTGAGCATTTAATTATTTCCTTGGGTTATGGAAAAAACGAAAATGGAGATTTCCACATGCGTTTTGGTCCATTAAACAAAGAACAAGGTCACCGTCGACTCAACGTATTGATGTCAAGAGCAGTTTCGAAAACCACTTTTATAAGAAGTGTTGAAGCCAAAGATTTTGCCATTTCAGACAATGAGGGCGTTGAAAGTTTGCGCAAACTGATGTTGTTTTTGGAAGAAGAAGAGCGCACTCTGAAAAACACCCACTTCCCAGAAGGGATAAGGAATAATGGAGACATGTTAGAAATTAAAAACGTTTCAAACAAGTTTAAAGACGCTAAAACTGCATTGGATTTCTATAGAACAATGATCGATAGGGATTGGAAAGTAGAGATCGGGATATGATTTTTTTTGAGCTGCCCATTCAGGGCGAACGTCCACACGCTGTAACAATAGGATGCGATGCATCCTATTGAGTTGAGTTGGGCCTTCAGCCCGCTGTGGAATACTTAAGAGAAATCAACAAATAAGTATATCAATCAACATCACTTCCACGCCCCAAAGAGGCAATTGATTCTAGGCTGAGGGTTTTCCTCAGCCTAGAATCCTACACGTAAAACCCCGCCCTGAAGGGGCAGCTAAAAAAGGGAACAAACATCACCTTTCCACAACCGAGTCATATGCCGATCTAAACAACGGAAAAATCTCTTCCATTTCTTCCTGCGTCCAATGGGCAAACCCTAAACGTAATGCAGTTTGATTCTGATTTTGATACATACAAATTCGTGGTAGAAAAACACCGTTCTTTTTTAATTCATCGCGAAATTCAACCAAGGAAAATTGTGTTTTAAATTCCACCCAAAAGGCAAATCCGTTGGAAGGTAGCTCAAAGTAAATTTCATCTTTAAAATATAAATTCAATAAGGAGTGGAAGTTTAACCTGCGCTCGCGATATATTTTGATGCTTTTCTTGAGGTATCGGAATAAATCACCTTCTACAATCATTTCACCCAGCGCTTGCTCCAAAACAAAATTCCCTTGAGGATTGAGTAGTGAAACATATTTTTTAGCTTCTTCAATAAAATCAGAAGGCGCAACCATATAACTTAATTGTAAGGTAGGATGCAGATACTTCCCTATCGAACCAATATGTATGATTCTTCCTTTTCCACTCTTTGCTGCCATTGGCAATTCAACCGTTTTGACATAATTAAAGTCGAAATTTTCATTGTCCTCGATAATCACAAAATCATATTCTTCTGCTATAGAAATTAAGGCCTTGCGTTTCTTAGTAGATAACACCGAAGTTGTTGGATAACTTTGTTGAGGATTCAAATACACACAGCGAATCTCGCCTTTCTCAAAATGTTGTTTAATGTAATTCACATCAATCCCATCATCTTCCAACGGCACAGTTTTGATTTGTACGTCTTCCTGACTAAAAACCATGTTGGCAGAGAAAAAACTTAATTCACCGACCAGTACCACATCGTTTTTATTCATCAAAACTTTGGTGAGTGAATAGAACAACATTTCTCGACTTTTGGCCGACAAAATATGAGCTTTCGAAACATGAAAACCTCTGGTTAAATTCAAGAAATAACTCAACTGATCTTTAAAAAAATCATTTTCTTGAACAGCATAATTCCCAATGTTATTCTGAATATACCTGCGCTTTAATGCTCCAGTATAAAATCGAGATAACTCCTGTGTTTTTACTATTCGGTAATCAGGTTGGCCATCATTGCACACAAAACGATGTTCTTCTTTTTCAAAAGGTGAAGACAAAACAAAGGACTTACGAAATGAAAATGCCGCTCGATCACTAACATCAGATCTATTTGTTATTTCGCCATCTACATTTCGAACTTTTAAGGTTGGATTTTGCACAAAAGCACCAACTTTAGGCTTAATGCTAATCCAACTTTGCGCTTCCAATTCATCAAATGCAGCAACAACTGTTTTTCGATGTACTCCAATTTCTTCACTCCAAATGCGGGTCCCAGGTAATTTAGCACCAACTGGAATCAGTCCACGCTGAACAGCGTTAATAAACTGATATGCAATTTGAAGGTAAAGTGGATCTGATTTCCTTCTATCGATACGAATAAACTGAGCTATTGAAATCAAATCTGGACTATCTTAAATTTAAAAACTGGACTGCTTTTAAACCTGCAAATATAGCACCTTTGCGGAGAATTTTAGAACAAACGATATCACAAGTAAGAAAATGAGAAAGTTTATTGCATTCACAGCACTAACATTAGTTGCAAATAGCGGAATCGCCCAAGTGGAAGATACAACAGTATATGAAGAAGTAATCATTCAACGTAACCGTTTAGAAATCCCTGTTAACCAAGCGACACGAAACATCGAAATATTAACCCATGAAGAAATCAAAAAACTCCCTGCCAGAACTGTCAATGAATTATTGGCCTATGTTGGAGGAGTAGATATTCGTCAACGCGGTCCTTTTGGTGGACAAGCCGATATTAGCATCGATGGTGGGTCTTTTGAGCAAACACTTGTATTAATCAACGGTGTAAAATTGTTAGACGCACAAACAGCCCACAACATGATGAACATTCCAATTCCATTGGATGCGATTGATAGAATTGAAGTTTTACGAGGACCTGCTGCACGCGTTTATGGCATTAATTCTTTAACAGGTGCGATTAATATTGTCACGAAATCTGAAGCAAATTCATTTGTTGCGGTGAACACCTTTGCTGGCTCTTCATTTGAAGAAAGAGACTCTCTTGAAGGTGATGGTATTTACGGTGGTGGCGGAATCCAGTTAACCGGAAATTTCAACACAAAAAAACAAAATCATCTGATTGCTTTGAGTCAAGACTTATCGAATGGACAACGATATAATACGGGACAACAGAATTCACGATTCTTTTATGCAGGAAAACACAAAGTCAATCAAAATCATGAAATCGAATGGATGGGCGGTTACACCTACAATGATTTTGGTGCCAATGGTTTTTACGCAGCCCCAGGTGATATAAACTCACATGAAACTGTAGAAACAACATTATTGAGTTTATCCTCGACACACCAATTTGGCAAGGTAAAAATCACACCAAGAATAAGTAATCGTTACAACGAAGATGACTATCGTTATCTTGGAAAAGACATTGATATTGCCCGTTCTAAACATTATGCAAATGCATTTATGGCAGAAGTGAATGCAAGCTTAGAAACAAAAATTGGAGATTTCGGTCTAGGTGCAGAATCGCGATTTGATGAAATCAACAGTTCAAATATTGGAGAACACCAAAGAGACAATTACGGGATTTCAGCTGAATACAGAAAAATACTTTGGAGGAAACTTATCGCAACAGCTGGAACCTACGTTAATTACAATACAAACTACGGTTGGCAAGCTTACCCTGGAGTAGATTTAGGTTATAGAATTTCACCACATTGGAAAGTTTCTGCAAGTGTTGGAACAGGACAACGTATTCCTTCATTTACAGATTTATATTTAAATCAAGCACCTGCAAACGTAGGAAATCCAAATATCCTTCCAGAAGATGCAATGGCTTATGAGGCAAATATAGACTATAAAAAGAAGAACTTCAGAGCAAAAGGTGGTTACTTTTACCGTTCTATCACCAACTATATTGATTGGGTAAGAGACCTTCCAACAGATCCATATTCTCCGGTTAATATTGGCGAGAATTTAGTGCATGGATTATATGCCAACATCTCGCAACAATTTCAAATCAAGCAACACAAAATTGGCTACAAAGTGAGCTATACTCACCTTGACCCAAGCTATAAATCAGATAATGGTATTCAATCAAAGTATATTCTTGAATCATTGAGACATCAATTAATTGTTGGAGTAAACTATGCGTATGGTAACTTTTCTATTCAAGCGAACAACAGGTTTATTGAACGTGAATTAAATTCTCCGTATAACTTATTGAGCTTTCGTGCAAATTATGATATCAATAACTTTTCTGTTTATGCAGACATGAGTAACTTATTGAACGAACAATATGTTGAAGCGGGTGCTGTTCCTATGCCACCAAGATGGTTTACACTTGGAGTAAGATATAAATGGAGTAAGTAATATCGATAAATACTAAACTTAATTCTAAACTTCCCATTCATTGTGATGGGAAGTTTTTTTGTTTTAAAACCTTAATAACAAACTGATTAAGGCGTGATAATAGATTTAAAAACTTGGAATACCGAGAAAAATAGTCTGATTTTGTATTGAACAGCATTTAATTTCATACTACAAAGTCAAAAACATACCAACATGCAAAAGAAACCCCTAGTTTTGTAAGTGATACACCCACACAATATCATACTAGTGTTCAGTCTCAGGTTCCCATATATAATTGATCCAACACAATTAGGCAAAGATTTTGAATTGATCGAAACAAAAAAAATCACATATGATTTAAGAATTAAACAGTCTTAAATTGTGGAAATATGCCATATTAATCACCTTAATTTCTCTTTATTTCCTTAACTTCACGCCAAAATTTTGAATATGGCAAATCCAGAATGGAAAACAGTTAAAGAATACGAAGACATTACTTACAAAAAAAGTAATGGAGTAGCGAGAATTGCATTCAACAGACCAGATGTTCGTAATGCTTTCAGACCTAAAACAACAGCTGAATTATATGAAGCTTTCTATGACGCACAAGAAGACACTTCAATAGGAGTCGTTTTATTATCTGCTGAAGGACCAAGTAGTAAAGACGGTGTTTATTCATTCTGTTCTGGGGGAGATCAAAAATCCAGAGGTCACCAAGGATACGTTGGAGATGATGGCATGCACCGATTAAACATCTTAGAGGTTCAACGATTAATTCGCTTTATGCCAAAAGTGGTTATCGCTGTCGTTCCAGGTTGGGCTGTAGGTGGTGGACATTCTTTACACGTTGTCTGTGATATGACATTAGCCAGTAAAGAACATGCTATTTTCAAACAAACAGATGCTGACGTTACAAGTTTTGATGGTGGATATGGTTCTGCTTATCTTGCTAAAATGGTTGGACAGAAAAAGGCACGTGAAATTTTCTTTTTAGGAAGAAACTATTCTGCACAAGAAGCTGTTGATATGGGAATGGTGAACGCTGCAATTCCACATGCGGAATTAGAAGACACAGCATACGAGTGGGCACAAGAAATTCTTGAAAAATCTCCAACTTCAATTAAGATGTTGAAGTTCGCAATGAACTTAACAGATGACGGAATGGTCGGACAACAAGTTTTTGCAGGTGAAGCAACACGTTTAGCCTATATGACAGAAGAAGCTAAAGAAGGTAGGAATGCATTTTTAGAAAAACGTAAACCTAACTTCAAAGACATCAAATGGATTCCATAAAAAAGGAACAAAAACATGAGTGAATTAAAAAAGGCATTATCGAATCGATTTGGTGAGCACAGGGTCCATGATTACATAGAAAGTGAAGATCGTTATATTGATTTATTACAAATTGATCTCG
Source organism: Brumimicrobium aurantiacum (assembly GCF_003402975.1). Taxonomy (GTDB): domain Bacteria; phylum Bacteroidota; class Bacteroidia; order Flavobacteriales_D; family Crocinitomicaceae; genus Brumimicrobium; species Brumimicrobium aurantiacum. Next base: position 234,221 of record NZ_QURB01000001.1, read on the forward strand.
AAAAAAAGTTTCCAGTAACCATCATTTGTACGCACGGCTTATCTGATTACGAAATGCCTGTAATCGAAAGATACAAGGATAGAAAATTCACTGAACTGTTTTTTTGTTTACCTGGATACTGGGATTTAAACGATAAGGAAAATCCAAACATGATGTGGCCATTGGAAGTAATTCAAAAGCTAACCAAAAACGTTATTGAAAACAAAACGTGGTATGGTCCAGGTCACACAATTGCCAATGGGAACCCATCTGTAGAAATCTCTGAAACCATGAAGCAAGATCATTTCTTGCTTGCTGACCCCATTGAATTCGAAGATTATTTAGCGCCCATTAATATAGATGGAAAGACGGTACATTTCCTAGCAATCATTCCTCTTTTCCATAAGGAGTATGAGCAAAAAACACATAAAGGATACCGCAAATGGATCAAGAAATTCCGTTCTAGAAATGGAAACGAAATTTTGGATGATTACAGAAAGTCAATTTACAAAAGCCGCTGGAAACGATAATTTTAATTCTCAGGGACTTCAAATAATCCATTAACCTCTTCAACATAATCGAGAACTTCTTCTCTTCCTTTTGAAGATACACTTGAAGTTACAAAATACGGCGGCATTTCTTCCCATTGTTTCAACATTCTCCTTTTGTAGGCAGCGATGTTTTTGTCGATTTCCACTTTTGACAATTTATCTGTTTTAGTGAAAACCATTGAGAAGGGGATACCATTACTTGCACACCATTCCATAAAATCAAGATCTATCTTCTGTGGTTCTAATCGGCTATCGATTAAAACAAAAGTATTCATCAAGTTTTCACGTGTCAATAAATATTGATCAATGAATTTACTCCACATTTTACGATTTGTCTTTGAGGTCTTAGCATATCCATAACCAGGCAAATCGACGAGGTACCACTCCTTATTAATAGAGAAATGATTTATCAACTGCGTTTTTCCAGGCTTTCCGGAAGTTTTTGCTAATTTTTTGTGATTAGTAAGCATATTAATCAACGAAGACTTCCCAACGTTTGATCTTCCAATAAAAGCATATTCAGGTAAGTTGGGAGCTGGACATTTTTCCACTTCCGTATTACTTATTACAAAGTCTGCAGAATGAATAATCATAATTCAATATTATTTTTTTACAAAGTTATTTTTTAAAGCCAGCAAACACAAATTTGACCTTAAAAATCATTTTTTTTTCTATCTTTAACCCGTTGTTTAAAAAAATAACAACAAATAATTCTGCCAGAATGCAGTAATAACTAGTAATCTCTGGGTAAAATTGGCTTTGCAGTCGATAATTTTATGTTTAAATTTTGATTTTCAAAACATAAATTATTTCTTTGCAGGCTGAATTAACCCTTTAAAAATAGAAAAAAATGTCTGATATTAAATCAAGAGTTGTATCAATTATTATTGATAAGTTGGGTGTAGAAGAAGCTGAAGTTACTACAGAAGCGTCATTCACTAATGATCTAGGAGCTGACTCTCTAGATACAGTAGAGCTAATTATGGAATTCGAAAAAGAATTTAACATTGCTATTCCAGATGACCAAGCTGAGAACATTCAAACTGTAGGTCAAGCAGTTTCTTACATCGAAGAGAACGCAAAATAAGCAGTACACAATTTAACAGCAAATTGTCAATTTAAATTAGATTATTCATGGAACTTAAACGAGTTGTTGTCACAGGATTAGGAGCTTTAACGCCAATTGGAAATACTCTTGAAGAGTATTGGAATGCTTTATTAGAAGGTAAAAGTGGGGCTGCACCTATCCAACAATTTGATGCATCAAAATTTAAGACGCAATTTGCTTGTGAAATTAAAGACTTTAAAGTCAATGATCACATTGACAGAAAAGAAGCTAGAAAATTAGATCAATTTTCTCAATATGCCATGGTTTCTGCTACAGAAGCCATGGCTGATTCTAAATTAATGGAATCAGAGCCAAACACAGACCGTATTGGTGTAATTTGGGGATCAGGAATTGGCGGTTTAAAAACCTTTCAAGATGAACATGAAAACTTTTTGAAAGGTGACGGAACTCCAAAGTTCAATCCTTTCTTTATTCCAAAAATGATTGCGGATATCGCCGCTGGGCACATCTCAATCAAATATGGTTTACGTGGACCAAACTATGTTACAGTTTCTGCATGTGCTTCATCTACAAATGCAATTATTGATGCTTTCAATCTAATCCGTTTAGGAAAAGCGGATGCGATTGTTACTGGAGGTTCAGAAGCTGCAGTTAACATTATGGGTGTTGGTGGTTTTAATGGTTTACGTGCGCTTTCAATGCGTAACGACTCACCTGAAACTGCTTCACGTCCTTTTGATAAAGACAGAGATGGATTTGTTTTAGGTGAAGGTGCTGGCGCATTAATTTTGGAAGACTATGATCATGCCGTAAAACGTGGCGCAAAAATTTATGCAGAAGTTGCTGGTGGTGGTATGTCAAGTGATGCATACCATATAACTGCTCCGCACCCAGAAGGAATCGGAGCTAGAAATGTAATGATTGAAGCCTTAAAAGATGCTGAATTAGCTCCAGAAACAGTTGATTACATTAATGTTCATGGTACTTCTACTCCATTAGGAGATATTGCTGAGCCGAAAGCAATCAAACAAGTGTTTGGTGAACATTCATACAACCTAAATATTTCTTCTACGAAATCTATGACAGGTCACCTATTAGGTGCTGCAGGTGCAATTGAAGCAATCGCATGTATAATGGCTATTAAACATGATATTGTTCCTCCAACAATAAATCACTTTACGGATGACCCTGAGATCGACAATAAAATGAACTTTACTTTCAACAAAGCAGAGAAAAGAACAGTTGATGTCGCATTATCTAACACTTTTGGATTTGGTGGACATAATACGTCTGCAATTTTCAAAAAGTTAAAGTAAATATTGTTTTGAAACGTCTGTTCTCTTTCCGAACAAGTCCAAAAAGCAAAAATGATCTCAAGTTAATCCGATTCATTATTAGGAAATTTGGCTACCGACCAAGGAAGCTATTACATTTCAAAATTGCATTAACGCACAAATCAGTATCCAATACATCTGATAAATTAATTTCTAATGAGCGCTTGGAATTTCTAGGAGATACTATTCTAGATGCAATAGTTGCGGATTTTTTATATAATAAGTTCCCTGATAAAGATGAAGGCTACCTTACAAAGGTTAAATCTAAAATGGTAAGCCGAAAAACACTAACGACCATTGCTCAGTCAATGGATATATCTGAACATATTATTTATCAAAAAGGAAGAAATATTCGCCTTGCAACTTTAGAAGGAAATGCATTTGAAGCATTAATTGGCGCAATTTATCTTGATGGTGGCTACCTGGCTGCAAAGAAATCTATCTTCCATTCTGTATTAAGATCCCATCTTGATCTACCTACATTACTACAAAACGAAATTGACTTTAAAAGCAAGCTTTATATTTGGTCACAAAAGAATCGTTTAGATATAGAATTCAAATTACTACAAGAAAAATTTGTTGATGGGAAATGGCATTATGCTGTCGAAGTTTTCATTAATAAAAATCCTTACGGAAAAGGAACTGGTGAATCGAAAAAAATTGCTGAACAAGCTGCTTCAAAGGAAACTTTACAATTGATGGGAGCTATATAAGCCTCATTTCAATCATAAACTTTCAACTTTTGGTGTAAAAAAGGCATAATCCTTTTAAAATTCTTCAATTTTCATTGATGACTCTGTTTATTTATTAGTTTTATAAAAAATTAACAAGGTTTTTTAATTACACCACTTTTGCTTTTGAAACATCCAATTTTCATTGTCAAAGGGAGGTAAATTAAACTTCAAATTTATATTACGATGAAAAAAGGTTTAATACTACTACTCAATGTTTTTCTATGTGCTTCGATTAATGCACAAAAAATTATTTCTTCACAACCAACGGAAAGAAAAAATGAATTTAAAATCCACTTTAGACATTATCATAAAGATCTAAAGATTAGTGATTATTCCAATAGTCATTATGATAATGAGGTAGGTAAGTTTCAAATTTTAAAAGGAGAAGAAGAAATTGTCAAAAAACAGGAATTAGTTACTGAATCTGAACTGGGGCAAACACAAGGAAAAGATATCATATTCAGAGACAATGATTTTTCAATTTTAAGTCAGATTAAAAATCATGAAAAAATTCAACATTATATCCAAAACTATGACTACAATCTAGATCCAATTGGGCAACCAATAAAAATTGATGATTCCTACTTCCGACCTGAAGAAATTGAAAAGAAGAGAATAACAAACCCATATAGAGTGAGAGATTCAGAAATTCATCATAACAAAAACAACAACATATCATTATTTCATTTGTGTATTGAAAATTGGGCGATTAGGACATTTACGAAGTTAGTAGTACTTGATGAAGACTTAAATGAGATCAATAGTATTCAATTAATAGGTGAAAAAGAGGATAATAATATTGATTTAATCGCACATCGAATTCTTGATAATGGTGAAGTCTTAGTTATTGTATCCGAAAACGATTGGGACTTTGTATATTCTTATAAATTGATTCATTTTAAAAAGGACGGTAGCCAAATAATAACAGACCTCAGTCCAGCAAAATCACAAATTGTGAAATCACAAATTAGTGAAAACATGTATAATGATGAAGTTACTATTTCAATACTTTCCACAGGATCTAAGAAAGAGGATGATAATAACAACGGTGTAGTGACAGCTTATAGATACAACCTAAACACCAATGAAATGAGTTACATGAACTATGGACTTAACGGTAAAGAACTATTATTAGGAAAAGAAGACAAACTCCAATATCTAAAAAACATCAAGGTTGAGTATTTAGAAGATGGTTCATTAATCCATTTCCTTGCCGGAGAGATTTACGGAGAAGCATCGATGCAAGAAAGAAGTATAATAATTTTTAAAGTTAATCCTGAAGGGGAATTTGAATGGTTAAACACCATTTATAGAACTTCAAGATCAGCAGGTAAAGCAAATATGTTAGGCTACCTATCATATTATACAGATCCAGGAGATTTGGAAATCATTTTCAATTCAAGAATAGACTTTATGAAAGGAAATCAATATACACCAGAAATAGGTACTAACTCACAATATTTAAGAGTAGATAACGGTGTAAAACCAGTAAGGGCAAGAATTAACCTTGAATCAGGTGAAATGGATACAGAAGCACTCTATACTGATTCTGAGGTTAACTCATTTTCAATTCGAAGTGCAAGGCCATTAGATGAACCTGGAAAGTATAAAATCATTCATGACATAGGTAAAGATCACTTTATCTCAATTATAGATTTTAAATCAAACTACTAGAAAACCAACTCAAATCTTATGAAAATTAATTTAAAAACATATCCTTTTTATTGTTTTCTATTGATGACTATTTCTGTATTTGGTCAAGAGGATTCATTCAATAATTTCAAAACCACTTTATCTGTTGGGGAACCACCTTCTATTTTCACTACTGCTTTCGAAGACAAGGTTAAAGCAAGAATGGAAACTGCCACAGAGGTTGAGGAGGATCAAAGAGAGCATTTTTCAATTTCAACAAATTACTCTCTCAACAATCTACTTACATCTGGACTTGTGCTATATGGCGACCCAATGACAAAATTTGTGAATAAGGTTGCAGATAAATTATTGGAGAACAAACCTGTCTTAAAAGAAGAACTTCAATTTTTCGTAATCAAAACGAACATTACCAATGCACTATGTACCGAACCCGGAGTTATTTTCATCACAACTGGATTGTTGTCACAAATTGAAAACGAAGCTCAATTAGCCTATGTGTTATCTCATGAAATTGTTCATTATCAAGAAAAACATATTCAACATTCTTACAACAATTCAAACGACAATGCTCTCAGCACGACTGAATATGAAGACATGGTTATGTTGTCGAAAGATCACGAATTTGAAGCAGATGCAAACGCATTAGAATTATATCATGCTGCAGGATATTCTGACCTTGAAATCAATACCGTTTTTGATGTTTTAATGTATTCTTATTTGACATTTGACGAGATTGCTATTGACGATAGTTTTTTTGGAAATCCAGACATCTACATTCCTGAATCATATTTCCCAGAGGAAGCGAATCCAATATTGGCATTTGAAGACTATGATGACAGTAAAAGTACGCATCCAAACATTCGAAAAAGAAGAGAAGCAATCGCAGATGAAATTAGAAAATATGGTAATTGGAAGGAAAATAGTCACTTCTTAGGAACAGAAGAGTTTACTTATGTACGTAATATTGCTCGATTTGAATCTGTTAGAGGAAATCTTTTAAAAGCAGAGTATATAAATGCACTTTATGACATTTATATTTTAGAAAAGTTATTTCCTAATAATGAGTTTTTACAAGTAAATAAAGCATTAGCATATTTAGGGTTGGCTCAAGGTTATTTAGCGAATAAAAAGCGTTCATTGGTAAAGGGTAAAAAAGATAAAGAAGGAGCGATCTCTCTACTCTACGGGTTCTTTTCTGAGTTGTCTACTAATGAAATGGTAATATTGTCTGTCAGACAAATACAAGATGTACATAAAGCGTTTCCAGATTCAAAAAGAATTAAGGAAATCAGAAATAATGCTATTTCAAATATCTCACACTTAAGAAGCTTTAATGTGAATAGACTTGAAAAAATTAGTTATCATGAAGCGGTAGAACTCCGTGAGGAATTTCTTGCGGATACTATTCAAAAGGATAGTATTTCAGAAGAAAAAGAGCTCTCAAAATATGACAGGATTAAGAGGATTCGAGCAGAGCAAAGTTCAACAAAAAGTACAACAGAATTAACAGATGAAAACTTCTCGAAATTCCTTTTATTCGACTTGGTAACTGATCGAGAATTCAATAACATTATCGAAGAAGAACAAGAAAAAATAGATGAAGAACGAAACCAAAAAACACCCTCTAAAAAAGAGAAAAAGCAAATAAAGGAGGATAAAATAGAAGGTGATATTCTCTTACTTACCCCAAGTCTTCAGGCACAAAAATACCAAGAATTCAATTTAAAAAAGACCTTATTGTTTTACGATTTAATGGATGATGCTATTTCTAAACATGCTCCTAAAGGTAGAATTGTAAACATGGGGATTTCAATTTCAAATGACTTTACTACAGAAAAATATAACGAAGTATGTATTTTAACTTCATACCTCATTCAGAAATCAAATTTGGACAATGGTAAATTCAAAGATCATTATATTGATTATACTGAAATGAATGATTTACTTGGAGACCTTACTACCCCTCACATTCTCTTAATATCTGGTGAAGCGAATAAGAAATCTGTATTCAAAAATAGATTATCTGGAAGCGCCTTATATATCAATCTTGAAAATGGAGAAATAGAAAAATCAGAAAATTACAAAGTAGCCTTAAAAATTCGAAAAGCATCCGTTGGTGGATTGGCCTTTGAAATATTTTCAAAATTTTAATTAATTAAAAAATGAAAAATTCACAATTACTAATCATAATCATTTTACTGTTTGGTGTTTCCCAAAACTCCATTGGTCAAGATGCATATTTCTATAATCAGAAAAACATTTTCTCCATCAGAGCTAATTTTAATCCAAGATTAATTCCATTGTCACAAAATCAAGGAAGTCCCTATGGTGTTGGAAGAGGAACCTACTACCTACGATATAATGAAAACAATGAACTCCTTGGAGGACACCAAAAAATGAACTTAATGTTGAATGCCAATTATGCAAGGCTTTATAACGGCAACAAGGTCATTGGTTTTGAAGTAAATTATCAAAAACATCACTTTACAATGAGTGAAAATGCAATTGATTTTATACATAGTGATTCCGATGGCTACTATAATGATATAGAGATTCCTTACCATATATCTACGCCGATATTCAACACTTTTGACTTCCAAGTTCAATTTGGAAGCTTTTCATCGTCGTACATTGCTCCTAACAAACATCTCTGGACTTATGGGTTTGGAATAAGATTATTTTCTTTAGATCAGAATCAAAATTACAGGAAAGATAGTGAAACTCCTTACACTGATCTCGATACATATATGGAGGATTATGACAAACCTTTTATTTTTTACAGGTTTTCCGTGAATTATACATATAGGACTCTTATTACTAAAAACTTGAGTTTTGACATTGGTTTTAATCTCAACGCAGGATTAGCCGCAATGAAAGCTGAAGCAGTTGAAGGGGATCCATCAACATATGGTAGTATTTATGGAGATGAGTATGCATACAATAGATACTTTATTCAAGCTAAACTTGCTCATGAAACTTTTTATAACATAATTTATTTCAGAACAGGACTTTCATTTGCCATTTAAAGGCATTTGAACAACACTTAACATTGAAAAGAACATAAGTCTAATTAATTTGTAGAAAGTTTGAATTCGAAAATGATTAGCGATAATCGAGTATAAAAAACATCACTCACAAAATCATGATAACACTTTATCTCAAATATAGATTTTCATATCATATGACAAAAAATTAATTGTATACCATGAAAAATACGGTAAAAACACTTTCTATTATTTTTCTTTCCCTAATATCATTTTTGGTAAATGGACAAGAAGAATCCTTTGACGATTTTAAAACAACTTTATCTGAAGGTAAGCCGCCACCTATTTTCACAACGGCATTTGAAGACAAAGTTAAAGCTAGAATTGAAACGGCTACAGAAGTAGACGAAGATAAAAGGGAGCATTTTTCAAATTCAACAACTTATTCCCTTAATAACCTGTTGACTTCTGGATTCGTCCTATATGGAGATCCAATGACAAGATTTGTGAATAAGGTTGCAGATAAATTATTAGAAAATAAACCCGCCCTTAAAAAAGAATTACAATTTTATGTAATCAAAGCAAACATCACCAACGCGCTTTGTACAGAACCTGGGGTAATTTTCATAACCACAGGCTTACTCTCTCAAATTGAAAATGAAGCACAATTGGCCTATGTTTTATCACATGAAATAGTACATTATCTAGAAAAACACATTCAACATTCTTTTAATAACTCAAACAAAAATGAATTAAATACAACAGACTATGAAGACATGGTTATGTTATCAAAAGATCACGAATTTGAAGCAGATGCAAACGCTTTAGAATTATATCACTCTGCAGGATATTCCGACCGTGAAATCAATACTGTATTTGATGTATTGATGTACTCTTACCTATCATTTGATGAAATCACAATTGATTCTTCATTTTTCAATAACGAGGATCTTTTTATCCCTAAATCTTTATATCCAGAAGAAGCCAATCCTATCTTAGCTTTCGAAGACTACGATGACAGTAAAAGTAGTCATCCTAATATTAGAAAAAGAAGAGATACCATTGCTGAAGAAATCGAGAAATACGATAATTGGGGAGACAAAACAAACTATATCGAGCGTGAGGAGTTTATAAAAGTCAGGGATATTGCTCGATTTGAATCTGTTAGGGAAAATATTTTAACATCTGATTATTTAAAAGCCTTATATGAGATTTACATTTTAGAGAAAGAATTCCCTAACAATGAGTTTCTTCAAACTTTCAAGGCACTTGCTTGGGCAAACATCAACCAAGAGTCAATTTCAGGAAATAAGAGACAAATTACAAGAGGTCACTCAAGAATTGAGGGACAACTTTCATTACTTTATGGATTAATTAAAGAACTTTCTATAAAAGAAATCGCCCTTTTAACGATTCGTCAAATTGAGGACATTCATCAGCAATTCCCTGAGTCTAAACGAATTCTAGACCTTAAAAAAGAAAGCATTAGAAACCTTGCACATGTTAGAGGTTTCGAGTTAAATGAACTAGAGAATAGGAGTTATTATGTTGCTCAACAATTATTTATAGAACAACAGAATGATACAATTCCTAAGGAAGAAAAAGAGGAAGTTATTCCAGAAAACGAATCAAAATACGATCGTATTAAGCGTATTAGAGGTAAACAAAGAGAAGAACAAACAGAAGAGAACCTCAACGATGAAAACTTTTGGAAATTCGTATTGTATGATTTAGCAGAAAATGCTGATTTCATCAAAACCTATGAAGATGAGGAAGAGTGGATAAAAGAAGAACGTGAAAAAGAATACGAAGAGGAAGAGGAATACACAATCGAAGGAGACGTAATCCTTATGGCACCAAACTTATCTGCTGAAATAAGTGGTGAATTTGATGTTGAAACGACACTTTTATTTTATGAATATTTTCAAAGTGGATTAAATAGGTATGCTCCTGAAAATAGAGTCATTACAAGAGATATAAGTGAAGTTGAGAATTTCACCACAGAAAAATACAATCAAACCTGTATTTTAACTTCATATATCGTTCAAGCTTATAATTTAGAAGAGCGAAATTTCTCTATTTTAATGGTGGATTATGAAGAGATGAAGAATATTGTAAATGAATTCAATACTCCTCACCTTTTATTAATTACAGGGGAATATTATTTCAATAAATTTTCTGATAAAGCTGTTAATGGTCACGCTACATACATCAACCTCAAAACAGGAAGCCATTGGTCAACGAGGGATTATCATGCAAAATATAAACTTAAGAAAACAGTTATCGAAGGTTTCGCTCACTTAGTTTTTTCAAAAATTAGATAAGTCATGAATAAAAATATACCATTTATTTTACTTTGCATCTTAATCCCTTTTGCTCATCAAGTAAATAGTCAATATGACTACTTTCATGGACAAAAAAACGTTTTTTCATTCCACATAAATGCCAATCCACGTTTTACTCCTATGCTACATAACGACGATGCAAGTACATATGATCAAGATTATGATTATGATTATGGATATTATTATAACAATAATTATCAATCAGGATATGGGACATATTACATAAAGAACAATGAAGATGGTCAGACAGAAGTAAAGAAACAAAATTTCAACATTCAGTTGAACATGTTTTATGGTAGATTATTTAAAAAACGTGTTTTATTGGGAATAGATATGAATTATCAATCTCATAACATGACTTTTCTTCACCAGGACTTAGCTATATCAAACTTCAAAACCACACCATTATTTCACGTTGTTGATGCACAGCTATCATTCGGTTTATTTTTAGGAAAACAACTTTCACCAAATAAACTCCTTTTACAGATTCAAGCAGGCCCAAAGATGTATTTCTTAAACACTTCGAAAGAATATAGAGATTCATCAGGAGAGCCATATGAAGATCTAGATAAATATATGAAAACAGAAAACAAACCATTTACTTATTTTCGTTTAAATGTCAATTATACCCACAGAATATTATTAACAGAAAGAATCAGTTTAGACCTCGGGTTTACAAGTAATTTTGGGTTATTTGGTCCAATCTCACCTTATTCAATTATAAGCATAGATCCTGGTGTCAGAACTGATGTTGAATCAGTGAAAAACAGGTTAGGATATGAAACATTTAGAAACATATTTTATCTGAGTGCTGGAATTTCTTATGCTTTTTAACAAATTGAACAACGCAAAACAGTTCAACTGAGCAAGCCTAAATTTAGGTAATAAGCTTAAGACTCAGAAAAATAATATTGTTGTTCGAAATATTTTAATTATATTTGCACTGTTTTATATACAAATTAAATAGAACGAGGGGACAATTTGTCCCCTCTTTTTGTAAATATGCTGAAGAAAAAATTAATAGAAGAATTAGCGTTAGAAAGAATAAACGAACTTGACAAAGGCTTATTTATTGTTGAGATTTCGATTACTGGAAAAAACGTAATACAAGTAGAATTAGATACCGAAGAAGGTCATGTTGCAATCAATGATTGTGTTTCTGTTTCAAGGAATATTGAGCACAATTTAGATAGAGAGGAACAAGATTTCGAACTTCATGTTTCTTCTGCAGGCTTAGACAAACCTTTCCGAGTTATGCAACAATATGTTAAAAACATCGGAAATGAAGTTAAAGTACACCTCAAGGAAAAGAACAAAACCATTGAAGGAGTATTAACTTTTGTAGATGAAAACGGATTAAAGCTTGAAACCACAACAAAGGAACGTGTTGAAGGAAAAAAGAAAAAAGAGATTGTAGTACGTGAACATCAATTCACGTTCGACGAGATTAAAGAAACAAAAATTGTAATATCATTTAAAAAATGAACTCATGAATAGTATGAACTTAATGGAAGTTTTCACTGAATTCAAGGAATTTAAAAGTATAGATAGACAAACGATGATGCGTGTTTTAGAAGACGTATTTCGTACTATTTTAAAGAAAAAATATGGTACTGACGAACATTGTGACGTTATTATCAACATTGATAAAGGTGATTTTGAGATATGGGTAAATAAAGAAATCGTTCCTGATGGAGAGGTTGAAGATTCTAATACAGAAATCGCTTATTCACAAGCTGTGAAAATCGAACCTGATTTTGAAGTAGGTGAAGAAGTATCAGAGGAAATTAAGTTTGAAGATTTCGGAAGAAGAAATATTCTTTCTTTAAGACAAAATTTAATCTCTCGTATTTTAGAATTAGAAAAAGATCAACTTTACAAAATATACAAAGACCGTATTGGTGATATCATTACTGGTGAGGTTTACCAAGTTTGGAAAAAAGAGATTCTTATTTTAGATGATGAAGGAAATGAATTGATTTTACCAAAATCAGAGCAGATTCCATCAGATTACTTTAAGAAAGGTGAACCTGTTCGTGCAGTAGTTGCAAAAGTTGATATGCGTAACAGTACACCAGTTATTATTTTGTCTCGTTCTGCTCCTGAGTTCTTAGAGCGCTTATTTGAGTTAGAAGTTCCAGAGGTATTCGATGGTTTAATTACAATCAAGAAAATTGTTCGTGTCCCTGGTGAACGTGCAAAGGTTGCTGTTGAATCATATGATGACAGAATAGACCCTGTTGGTGCATGTGTGGGTATGAAAGGATCAAGAATTCATGGAATTGTTAGAGAATTACGTAATGAAAACATTGATGTAATTAACTACACAAACAACATGCAGTTGTACATTCAACGTGCACTTTCTCCAGCTAGAATTACTTCAGTAGAATTACTTGAAGAAGAAGAAAGAGCAAATGTTTATTTGAAAAACGACCAAGTTTCTTTAGCAATTGGTAAAGGAGGATTCAACATTAAGTTGGCAAGTCGTTTAACAGGACATGAAATTGATGTTTACAGAGAAGGAGCTGAAGATGTAGAAGATGTAGATTTAGAAGAATTTGCTGATGAAATCGACAGCTGGATTATTGATGAGTTGAAAGCAATTGGTTGCGATTCAGCGAAATCAGTGTTAGAATTAGAAGTTGCTGAGTTAATAAAAAGAACTGACCTCGAAGAAGAAACAATTCTTGAAGTCTTCAAGATTTTGGAGTCAGAGTTTGAATAGATTCAATACAAACCTTAACTTAGGCATTTTAAAAAGAATATAGATTAATAGGAAGGACGTAATATATGGCCGGTAAAGTAAAAAGATTAAGCAAAGTTGCACGAGAATTAAACGTAGGTATATCCACGTTAGTAGAGTTCTTGAAAACGAAAGAGATTGAGATTGACTCAAGCCCTAACACTAAGTTGGAGCCTGAGCACTATTCTATCTTGAGTGAACAATTTGCTGATGATCAATCGCTAAAAGAAGAGGCGGAGAAAGCAGCAGTTAAACGCGAAAAGAGAAAAACTATTTCTTTAAAAACTAAGGAAAAAGAAGAAGAGGAAATCTCTAATGAGGAAATCGAAGAAATCGATGTTCCTGAGGAAAAAGCAGCTCCTCCAAGTGCTCCAAAAGAAACGGAAACTCCAAAAGTGGAGGAAGAAGTGAAAAAGGAGCCTTCAGAACAGCCGGCAGAAGAAGCCAAGGAAGTAGAAACTCCAAAAGCTGATGTTGAAGTTGAAAAGGAAACTGAAAAACCAGTTGAAAAAGAAGACAAAGCACCAAAACTCATTAAAGAAGACGCCAAGTCAAAAGACGAAAAAAGTGGTGGACTTAATGTAATTGGTAAAATTGACCTTTCTAACATCGACACAAGAACGCGTCCTGACAAAAAGAAAAAGGAGAAAAAAGAAAAGAAGAAAGAAGAAAAACCTGCTGCTAAAAAGCAAGTGAAGGACACCCCTTCTACTTCTAAACCTGCTCCACAAAAACAGGAAAAACAAGCTGAAAAGCCTAAAGAAGCACAAACTCCGAAAAAAGAAGAGAAGAAAACTGAATTCATCTCTGTTTCGAGTAAAAAACTTGCAGGGCCAACAGTTGTAGGTAAGATTGATCTACCAGAGAAAAAGACGCCTAAGAAAAAAGAAAACGACAATAAAAGAAAGCGTAAACGCATCAAGAAAGTTGATGTTAAAAAACAGCCTTCGTCGAATACAGGAAAAGGTAAAACAAACAATAGAAGAGGTCGAGGAAATAAAAAACCTGAGCCTAGAAAAGAGATTACCGAAAAGGACATTGAAAAAGAAATTAAGGAAACTTTAGCACGTTTATCGGGTGGAGGAAAATCAAAAGGTTCGAAAAACAGAAGAGCCAAGAGAGATTCTTATGCTGAAAAACGTGAAAAAGAAATCCAACAAGAAGAAAAAGAACAGTCAATTTTAAAACTTACTGAATTCGTTTCAGTATCAGAATTGGCCTCTATGATGAATGTTGGACCAACAGAAGTAGTTTCTGCATGTATGTCACTTGGTATTTTTGCATCGATTAACCAGCGTTTAGATGCTGAGACAATTCAAATCGTTGCGGAAGAGTTCGGTTTTGAAGCAGAATTTGTTTCTGCAGATGTTCAAGACTCTATTCCAGTTGAAGAAGATAAGCCAGAAGATTTAGAAGATCGACCACCAATTATTACGGTAATGGGTCACGTTGATCACGGTAAAACATCACTATTGGATTACATCCGTAAAGCAAAAATTGCTGATGGTGAGGCCGGAGGAATTACTCAGCACATTGGAGCTTATTCTGTAGATCTAAAAGGAAAACGTTTAACTTTCCTTGATACTCCAGGTCACGAGGCCTTTACTGCGATGAGAGCCCGTGGTGCTCAAGTTACCGATGTTGCCATCATTATTGTAGCAGCAGATGATGACGTGATGCCACAAACTAAAGAGGCAATTTCTCACGCTCAAGCAGCTGGTGTACCAATGGTATTCGCAATCAATAAAATTGACAAACCAGGAGCAAATCCTGATAAGATAAAGGAACAATTATCTCAAATGAACATTCTAATTGAAGAATGGGGAGGTAAATTCCAATCACAAGAGATCTCAGCTAAACACGGTAAAAACATTGAAGAATTACTTGAAAAAGTAATGCTTGAAGCAGATTTACTTGAGTTAAAAGCTAACCCTAATAAAAATGCTATTGGTACGGTACTTGAATCTTCTCTTGATAAAGGAAAAGGTTACGTAACAAACATGCTTGTTGAAGCAGGTACTTTGAAAGTAGGTGATATTATATTGGCTGGTAAACATACAGGTAGAGTTCGTGCGATGTTGAATGAAAAAGGTCAAAACATGAAGGAAGTTCTTCCATCAAGACCAGTTTCTATCATTGGTATCAACGGTGCACCAAGTGCAGGTGATAAATTCTATGTAATGAATGATGAACGTGAAGCAAGAAACATTGCAACACGAAGAGAACAACTTTACAGAGAACAAGGTTTACGTACACAGAAACACATTACACTTGATGAAATCGGTCGTCGTTTAGCGATTGGAGACTTTAAAGAATTAAACATTATTGTAAAAGGGGATGTGGATGGTTCGATTGAAGCACTTTCTGATTCATTATTGAAACTCTCAACTGAAGAAATTCAAGTGAATATCGTACACAAAGCTGTTGGTGCAATTACCGAAGCAGATGTGAATTTAGCTTCTGCATCTGATGCAATCATTATTGGTTTCCAAGTTAGACCAACAGGAATGGCTAAGAAATTGGCTGATGATGAACAAATCGATATCAGATTGTACTCTGTAATCTACAAAGCAATCGACGAATTGAAGTCTGCAATGGAAGGAATGTTATCTCCAGACATTAAAGAAGAAATTGTTGGTACTGCAGATGTTAGAGAAACATTCGATATTACGAAAGTAGGAAGAATTGCAGGTTGTTTCGTAACTTCAGGTTATATCCAACGTAATTCTAAAATCCGTGTAATTAGAGACGGAATTGTAATTCACGAAGGTAAACTTGGTTCATTGAAACGTTTCAAAGACGATGTGAAAGAAGTGAAAAACAACTATGAGTGTGGTTTAAATATCGATAAATTTAATGACATTAAAGAAGGAGATATTATCGAAGCATACGAAGAAAAAGAAGTTGCAAGAAAACTAAAATAACATAGTTTTTACACAATATTATAAGCTGTTCCTTAATTGGAGCAGCTTTTTTTTGTACAATTTTTTGGCTTGTCAATCGTATTGTTTTTTCGTAAGTTTGACTCAAATTAAAAAATCAATGAATATGAAATGGTATTTGATTACAGCAGCATTAATTTCTATAACCTTTTCTAGCTGCAGCAATGGAGAAAAGAAAGAATTTTTAACTGACATTGAGCAAATGGAATCAAAGCTTGACAGTATGAAAGCGGTTGCCAATGACTCAACAATCCATTTTCCAAATCAAGTAAATATTTCTGTACGAAATACTATCTTGAAAATCAAAAACAATTATACTCCTGATACAATAGATTATAAGTTAGCCGAGAAAATAAACGGTTACAAAGAGATCAGAAAAGCAGTTTCTAAAAACTCTGGTAATCTTGCCAAAGTAAAGCAAACAATTCCTGAAGTAGAAAAGAAATTAGCAGATTTAAAACATGATATTGAAAATAACGTTAACGATAGAGAGAAATATCAGGAGTTTATCAACTATGAACAAGCCAAGGTAAAAGAAATCGAAACGGTTCTTTCCTATTATATAGAAACAACTGAAAAATATTACAATCGATATGATTCACTTCACCCAATTGTAAATCATATAGGAGACTCTTTAATTGAGCTTAAATCTTCAAAGCAATAAATGATTAAACACTTTTTAAATATCATTTTCATTTTCATTTTTACGTTTGCGTTTAGTCAAAACACAGATGAAAAATTGGCAATGTATTATTTCAATGAAGAGGACTGTGAAAAAGCAATTCCTTACTTTGAAAAAATCTACGACAATAATCCGTCAGAATTGATATTTAAACGTTATTTATCATGTCTAAATGAATTAAATCAAGAAAAAGAAGCCATTAAACTGATTGAAAAGCAAATTGATTTTCATCCTTATAATCTAGACTATCAAGTAGCACTAGGAAATGAATACGAAAAACAATCCAATCAAAAGAAGGCAGACAAAACATTCCAAGACTTAATTGAGAACCTACCTTCAAATCCACGTACCATCATTGATTTGCAAAAATCATTTTCTGCATTAGGCAAACATCAATTGGCATTACAAACACTTGAAAAAGGAGACCAGTTACTGAATGGAAACTACCCTTTAAATGCACAATTTGCTGAAGTTTATGGTGCATTAAATCAAGATGAGAAAATGATTGCTTCATATATTGATCTCCTTGATTATAATCCAAGAATGATTTCATCCTTGAAGATACTAATTCCAAGAATGATTGATTTTCAAGAGGAAGACAATTCACGATTTAAAATGTTTCAAACAGCATTAATTAAGAAGATTCAAAAGAACCCCAATGAAACTATCTATTCAGAACTTTTGGTCTGGGCGCTTATTCAAAAAGGGAATTTTCCAGCCGCATTGGTCCAAGTAAAGGCTTTAGATAAAAGACTAGCAAACGACGGAAAAGAAGTTTACAAATTAGGAAATCAAGCTATTCAAAACAAAGAATATAGTACTGCTAGATCGGCGTTTCAATACATTATTAATCTTGACGGTAACACTCCTTACCGTTACATGGCTGAACAACTACTTTTAAATACCCGTTTTAAAGAGCTTACAACATTCAGAAATTATTCCGATCAACAAGTCAATGAAACAATCAAAGAATACCAAGAAGCTTTAGCTCGAATGCCTAAAAATGGTAAGTCCCTGCCTATCATTAGAGAAATGGCATACATTATGGCATATTTTGGTGATCAACCAGATTCAGCAATTATAGTGTTAGAAGAAGCCCTTAAGTATCCAAAATACAATGAAGAAGAAGAGGCTAAAGTCAAAATATTAATCGCCGATATTTTGGTACTTCAAGATAATGTTTGGGACGCTTCACTTTATTATATGCAAGTTGAAAAGCAATTCAAATTTGAACCAATCGGTCAGGAAGCCAAATTTAAAAATGCACGTATCTTTTATTATGATGGTGACTTTCTATTTGCCCAATCCCAACTTAATGTTTTAAAAGAAGCCACTACCCGACTCATCGCCAATGATGCTATGAATCTTTCAATTCTGATTACCGATAATTTAGGAATAGATTCAAATTTTGTCTCCATGGCTCAATTTGCAAAAGCAGATTTATTACTCGAACAACATAAATATGAACAAGCTTTTATGCTTTATGATTCCATTACAGATATTTTTCCTGATCATAAATTAAAAGATGATATATTGATGAGAAAATCTTCTGCTTACCAATTCAAGGGAGAATGGAAGAAAGCAATTGAATTATTGGAACAAATAACAACAGAACATGGTGATGATATTTTAGCTGATGATGCACTTTTCCAAATTGGACAAATCTATGATAATCATCTTTTTAACCATGAAAAAGCCGGTGAATATTACTTCAAATTAATGAGAGATTATCCAGGAAGCTTATTTGTTACAGAAGCAAGAAAGGCTTATAGAAAAATAAATTAATACAGTATATTGATTAGTATTTTTCGAAATCAATAATGGTCTTCATTCTTTTTAGAAAAATTGTCATTGATCATCATATCCCTCCGTTCAATTCGAACTCCTGTACTTTAACAATTTGTAGCAAAATCAATTATAATTTTCTTGATTTTTTGTTGTGCATGCTTAATATTTTTTGTAGTTTTAACAACCATGAAAAATACAAAAGCAGAAGACTACGTAGATTTTCATCTACGACACGCGTGGCATAAGGTATCACGCATGTACAACCAAAAAGCCAAAGCCCACGGATTAACGATGTCAATAGGATTTATTTTATTGATTGTTGACAAAGACGGAACACCTAGTACTCAACTTGGACCAAGAATGGGTATGGAACCTACTAGCCTATCGAGAACCCTTAAAACGATGGAAACAAGGGGATACATTTACAGAGAAGTAGATAGAGATGACAAAAGAAAAGTACTTATTTTCTTAACAGAACAAGGTGTTGCGTTGCGAAAAGAAGTAAAAGCAAATGTTATTCAATTCAATGAAAAACTTTTGAATTCTATCCCAACTAATAAATTACAAGCGTTTTTTGAGGTTATGGAAACCATAGATGAGCACGTTGAAGATGAGCTAAAAGCATTAATTATATAATTTAAATCGCAATTAAATGAAAAGAAAAATAAATAAAGTCGCCGTTTTAGGTTCGGGTGTAATGGGATCACAGATCGCTTGTCACTTTGCCAATATTGGTGTCGAAGTACTTCTTTTGGATATTGTTCCAAGAGAATTAGATGAAAAAGAAGAAAAGAAAGGATTAAAATTAACTGATAAAGTAGTTCGAAATCGCATTGTTGATACTGCGCTTACCTCTGCTTTAAAGATGAAGCCTTCTCCAATCTATAAAAAAGAATTTGCTAGTCGAATTACGACAGGAAATATGGAGGATGACATGGCTAAAATCAGTGAAGTTGATTGGATCATTGAGGTTGTAATTGAACGATTAGACATTAAAAAAACTGTTTTCGAAAATGTTGAAAAACACAGAAAACCAGGTACATTAATTACATCAAATACTTCAGGTATTCCGATCAACATGATGCTTGAAGGACGTTCTGATGATTTCAAACAACATTTCTGTGGAACACACTTTTTTAATCCACCACGTTATTTACAATTGTTAGAAATTATTCCAACCAAAGAAACAAAACCTGAAATCGTTGATTTCTTTATGGAATATGGTAGTAAATTCTTAGGTAAGAAAACAGTGCTTGCTAAAGATACACCAGCTTTTATCGCCAATAGAATTGGAGTTTATTCAATCATGTCGCTTTTCCACAGTGTGAAAGACCTTGGCTTAACAGTTGAAGAAATTGACAAATTAACGGGAACTGTTCTTGGAAGACAAAAATCTGCCACATTTAGAACTGCTGATGTTGTTGGTCTAGATACACTTGTATTGGTTGCCAACGGTGTTAAGGATAATTGTCCAGATGATGAAGAAAACAAAGTATTTGAATTGCCAGACTTCATCAGTAAGATGGTTGACAATAAATGGCTTGGTTCTAAAACAGGACAAGGTTTTTATAAGAAAACGAAGGATGAAAATGGTAAGAAAACAATTCTTTCATTGGATTTAGATACAATGGAATACACACCTCAAAAGCGTGTAAAATTCCCAACCTTAGATATGGCTAAGCCAGTTGATGATTTGGCAAAAAGAACTGCATTGTTGGTTCAAGGACAAGATAAAGCGGCTGAATTTTTCAAAACAATCTTTGGAGACTTATTCGCCTACTCTACTAATCGTGTTCCCGAAATTGCAGAAGATTTATACAAAATCGATGATGCCATTAAAGCTGGATTTGGTTGGTCATTAGGCCCATTCGAAACTTGGGATATTCTAGGATTTGAGAAAGGATTAGAATTGATTGAAAAGCAAGGAAAAAAAGCCGCTCAATGGGTTCACGACATGAAAGAAAGTGGAGCAACGAAGTTTTATAAAAAAGAAAATGGTCAAAAGCTTTACTTCGATCTTGCCAGCAAATCTTACAAAGTTATTCCAGGAACAGAAGACTTAGTAATGTTAGAAGCTTTACGTGATGACAATACAGTTTGGAAAAACACAGACACAACCATTGTTGACCTTGGAGATGGAATCTTAAACATTGAATTCCACACCAAAATGAACACAATCGGAAGTGGTGTTATCGAAGGAATCAATAAGGCAATCGATTTAGCAGAAACGAAATACAAAGGATTGGTTATTTCAAATGATGGACAGAACTTCAGTGCTGGTGCCAACGTTGGAATGATCTTTATGATGGCTGCTGAACAAGACTTCGATGAATTGAATTTTGCAGTAAAAGCATTCCAAGATACAATGATGCGTGTACGTTATTCTAAATCACCAGTAATTGTTGCGCCACACAACCTTACACTTGGAGGTGGATGTGAGTTATCAATGCATGCTGACAAAGTGGTTGCCCACGCAGAAACATACATTGGATTGGTTGAGTTTGGTGTTGGATTGATCCCTGGTGGTGGTGGTTCTAAGGAATTCGCTAAGCGTTTTTCAGATGAACTAAAATCTGGTGACATCAGAATTAACACATTACGTGAAAGATTCCTTACAATCGGACAAGCTAAAGTAGCTACTTCAGCACACGAAGCATTTGACTTAGGTTATTTACGCAAAGGAACTGATGAAGTAATTGTGAGTAAAGAACGTCAGTTGACACGTGCCAAAGCAGCCTGTTTAGAAATCTCAAACAAAGGCTATACTGCTCCACCAAAGGAGAAAAACATTACAATTTCAGGTCAAGAGGGATTAGGAATTGTATATGTTGGAGCACACTCAATGATGTCAGGAAACTATATGTCAGAGCATGATAGAGTGATTTCTGAGAAATTAGGTTATGTTCTTTGTGGAGGTGATATTTCAGAACGTGTACAGGTTTCAGAACAATATTTACTGGACCTGGAAAGAAAAGCATTCTTAGAATTATGTGCAGAACGTAAGACTTTGGAACGTTTAGAAAGCATGGTGAAGAAAGGAAAAGTGTTGAGAAATTAGACTTTCAGATGTTAGACAAGAAGACGTTAGACTAGGAGATGTTAGACTAGGAGATGTTAGACAAGAAGATGTTAGACAAGAAGACGTTAGACTAGGAGATGTTAGACTGAAAGATTTTATGTTTTGAGAGATAGGATGTAGAAATTAAACAATAAAGAATATGAGAAATGCACATCATAATTTTAGGGAATTGAACATTTGGAAAAATGGGATGAAGATTGTAAAATCAACTTACCAAATTTCTGAGGGACTTCCTAAAGATGAAAGATTTGGTCTTGTTTCTCAAATTCAACGTTGTTCAGTTTCTATTCCTTCTAATATTGCTGAAGGCTCTGGTAGAGGAACCGTAAAAGATTTTACTAACTTTTTAAATATGAGTATTTCATCTTCCTATGAATTAGAAACTCAATTAATTCTCGTAAATGATTTATATAGCTTAGAAATAGAGGAATTAATTAAGGATATTAATGAATTACAAAAAATGATTATTGGATTCAAAAGAAGCTTGTTAACCAAAAAATAAAATGAATTAAAAAAAACCATAGATGTTAATTTTGACATTAGATTATGGACATACGTCTAAAATCCAATGTCTAAAAACCTAACATCTTAAAAACTCAAAATAAAATGACAAATAAAAACGCATATATAGTTACAGGATATCGTACGGCAGTAGGGAAGTCTGGCCGTGGTGGTTTCCGTTTTTATCGTCCAGATGACTTAGCAGCAAATGTAATTAAGCGCATCATGGAAGATGTTCCGAATTTGGACCCAAGTCGCATCGATGATGTAATCGTTGGAAATGCTAATCCAGAAGCAGAACAAGGTTTAAATATGGGACGTTTAGTTTCATTAATGGGATTAGACACGAATAAGGTTCCAGGAATGACTGTGAACCGTTACTGTTCATCAGGATTAGAAACAATTGCATTAGCGACTGCGAAAATCAATATGGGGATGGCCGATTGTGTTATCGCTGGAGGTGTCGAATCAATGTCTGCAATTCCAATGGGAGGTTGGAGAATTGTGCCAAATCCAAAAGTGGGTAAGGAAAATCCAACTTGGTATTGGGGAATGGGGTTAACGGCAGAAGCTGTAGCTCAACAATACGGTATTTCGCGTGAAGACCAAGATAGATTTGCTTTGCAATCGCATGAACGTGCTTTAAAAGCAATTGCTGAAGGTCGTTTCAAAGATGATATCGTTCCTGTAGAAGTTGAACACATTTACTTGGATGAAAATGAAAAACGTCAAGTAAAAAACTACACTGTAGATACAGATGAAGGACCAAGAAAAGGTTCTACTTATGAAGCATTGGCACGATTAAGACCTGTTTTTGATGCAAAAGGTTCAGTTACTGCTGGTAACTCTTCACAAACAAGTGACGGAGCAGCATTTACTTTAGTGATGTCTGAGAAAATGGTGAAAGAACTCGGATTAGAGCCTGTTGCTCGTTTAGCTTCTTACAATGTTGTTGGAGTTGAGCCACGCATCATGGGTATTGGTCCAGTAGACGCTATTCCAGCGGCAATTAATTCCGCAGGATTAAAATTGAACGACATTAGTTTATTCGAATTAAACGAGGCTTTTGCATCTCAATCCTTAGCCGTAATTCGCGAAGCAGGATTAAATCCAGACATCGTAAATGTAAATGGTGGTGCGATTTCATTAGGTCACCCACTTGGATGTACTGGTGCGAAATTAACAGTTCAAATGATGAATGAATTGAAGAAACGTAACGAACGCTATGGTGTTGTAACAATGTGTGTTGGTACAGGACAAGGTGCAGCAGGAGTTATTGAAAGATTGTAACTCACAAGCGACCAACAGTTCTAAACTTGTGACAACGTTTTAATTAACAAGATATAAAAACAAGCCTTCGAGTTAATTCTCGAAGGCTTGTTTTTTTTGAAGTTATTGCATGCCTAAAAATTTCGGTATTAATTCACCACTACTTTCTTTACTCCGCTACCTATATTTACAAAGTAAATTCCAGGCGATAAACCACTTATATCAATCAACTTTTCATTTTCGTTTGCTGAAATAGGGATTGTATTAATGAGCAATCCTTGGAAAGAGAAAATCTTTATCTCATTACCACTTACATTATTCCAAACTACATTCATTTGATTCGTTGCTGGATTTGGGTAAGCATTTATGGACGAAATTAGCATACTGCTTTGATTTGGAGGTCCAACTTGATCATAAGGAATTACATCCCAAGAAAACATTGGTCTTCCTTCATTTTGATTAGAAAGCACCTTGGTTTTAAACTCCTTATTGATACGGATACTTAATCTTGCATCAGCTGCATTTAATTGCGCTCCGGATTTTAAAAGTGGCTGCATTACCCAAGACAAATTTGCATATACATCTTTAAATGCTTGCTCTGTTTCCATAGACAGTTGCTGATGAATAAATGCTCCTTCGTCATAGTGAGGCATTCCAAATTCTTCACGACCAAAAACGTATATTACGTGTTGACCACCTAAAACAAAGTTTCCATTATTATCCATTAACCTATCTGTTGGATTCCAAATCATGTCATCTCCATTATCATTCGTTAAAGATGAGTTTTCTCCAAAGGCAATATTTAATCTTCTTCCGGTTTCTACGTCAATAGCATAACCAGGAAACCACCCCATACCAGTTCCTGTACCATCTGGATTTCCTTGTTTATTTACAGAAGCACTCTTACGTAATAAACCTGCTTTTCCTCCTCCTACTGAACCTTGGTCAAAAGCATTAAGCTCAATCACTGGACTTCTTGTCCATTTTGAAGTATCAGCTGTAAACACTATATCAATACTTGGCTGATAAACAACAGCTTGAGAAAGTGGTGTTATCGAACTAAAAACTTGACTATTTCCAATTGTTTCAGAAACAGCTATGGGAGTAAAATAACATTCGTTTACTCTAGTTAACCAAGCAGGTGCGACAATTCCATCGAGAAGTTTACTGTAAACATTTTGAGGATCAAAACCCCTTGAGGAATAACAATTAATATTATAGACACTGTCATTTGGTACACTCGTTAGGCTCGGAAAATAATCTCCAGAGGTTATCCAATTTAATGGAGAAGAAGCATTTGTATTCTTAACTCCAGTTAACCATTCCACATTATTCTCAAAATTTAATGTAGCCTTTAAGGGTAAAGCATGCTTGTCTCTTTCGTCGCAATTTGTTCTATAATCGGGGCAAACATAGTTTTCTTGCTTGATTCTTATGGCCATTTCCCATTGTGGAAAAAACTGCTCATCTCCAATACTAATTGCCGAACTTGAAATCGCAGAATCCAATAAAGTTCCACCAATAGTATCAAAATGATAAATTGTCCAGTTTGCCGAATCAACAGCGTTATACTCATGAAATTTGATAACAAAATGACCTAAAGCATGGTTTACTGTATCTGTTAATCGCGCTTCAATAGGTCCTTTACCTCTTTTATATTTTATGCTATCGACGGAATATGACGTTAAAATAGCTTGTTCAGAATTTTCATGTAAAGTAACAGCACGAGACATATTTCCTTCACCATCGAGACGTGTAATTTCAAAATTTACTTTTAAGTTTTCTTCATTTAAAATGAAATCATCTTGAACACCCGTTTCTTTTTGTATACATTCTGAACTAAGGTTATCAAAATAATGTTGAACAGAATCGGCGTAACGAATTAAACCATCAACGTTTTCTAAATAACCACCTTGCTTATTGTATATGATGGCATAATTATAGATTAAAGTATCTCCAGGATTAAAAACTTCTCCTCCACTCGTTCCAAAAAAACGTCGATCACCATTTGGATTTGAATTTCCGTTTCCATCATAATTTAATTCTGTCCTTCCTGTATCCAAATAAGGATTACCATCATAAATATGCTGAACCACATTTCCCGGACCATAGCCACCAGGTGCATCTGTCCAATATGTTCCATCCTTCCATTTACCGTTCATATAGTTCCAGAAGTCAGCATTCGTTTCAGGATCATCCGTAATTGGAGTTCCTAAATCCCCTCGTTGGAAATGCCATGAATATTCAAAATCTTTGTTCAAACTTACAAGTCCTACTGCTGGTGGACCAGAACCATATCCAGGCGCCCCATTTCCACCTTCATCATGAGGATCACCATTATAACAATAAACTAAATTTTTAACTGATGCAGAACCAATGTAGTCATCTTCAGCAAAACCAATATCAGGATCCATCGCGAAAGTTGTTTTAAAATCATTGAAAGAATTTGAACCTCTATTGATCAATTTAACATCGATAAAAGTTGTAGAATCTATATAGTTATTCGACTTAAACTGATAGGCCATTAGATGAATTTCAGCACCAACTTCAGTTCCATCAATATAAGCAGGTTCATGATTTTCATGAAAAATTTGATACGAAGCGGCATCTCCTTTTATACATGGATAATCTCCTAGATAGGGTTCATAAACTCCATTTCCATTAATATCTATAAATGGCGCAAGCTGAGAAGCTACCCCAATTGCAGTGTTTCCATTTCCTGGCCAATTTAATATGGCGTCAGGAGCAACGTAGCCTTGCTGATCATGGTTGTCAACATGATAAACAATTTCAGATTTAGTAACAGTCCACAATCCACTCTCATAATTGTATATGTAAGCTGTGTCCAAGTAATCATTTGTTGATGAAATTGGGCCGCGATGGAATCTTCGATCTACCGCATAAATATCAGCAGAGAGTTTTAAGTCTCCGTTTTGATTTGTTCCTCCAAAACAAAGACTACCGCTAAAAACAAGGTTATTACCACTTCCAGCTGGAACTTCATAGCCTGGCATCCCAAGCCCATGTTTTTGGAACAATATCCCCTCATCACTAATCATCGCTGCAACACTGTTCCCATTTAAGGTATCCAATGTTTGTTGCGCATTTAAGAAATTAAAGAAAGAGATCAAAAAAGATCCTAAAATAAATATTGAGTTTTTCATATCCGTAGTTTTATTGATTAATGGGAATTACTTTAACTCCACTTAAGATTAATACGGAATATTAGCTATAAAGGTTGGTAAATCAAACTCTTAACATCATCACATATAAGGATTATGATGAGAAATAAGAGGAGACATTGAAACGAAAAAATTTACCTTTATAAACCTTTGACTTTTCAAATCAATAGAAAATCAACAAACGTATAGTAAAACATAAGAAATGCTTCATTAATATTTATAGTCTAATAGTATTGTTCACAACATTATTAGACTAATAATGGATTAACTAGAAGTTTCATGATTATCTTCTAATTCTTGAATTTTTTTGATTAACATGAGGTAATGAATCGCAGAGTTAACTATACCTAAACATAACCCCCCAAGTATGAATTTAGAACAAGAAGCGTAATCATTCAATTTTAAATAAGCACCGAACAAAATTATCAAAGTTGCAAGTGCGTAAACAGTGTTAATAATTTTCATAGACATTATTTTTAAGCGTTTCATATAGTAGTAACAAATAAAAATAAGTGATTGGGCTTGAGTCTTAATGAATTATCGCTAACAATATATAAATAATAATTTAATTAACAGAGTATACTATTTATTTTTAACATTCCATTCAACTTATAAAAGCAACCATTCATTATTAAAAACACGTAATTCACAGCATTTCAAGCTCTTTTTCAATTTCATCCCATAGTTCAACTCTTTTTTGAAGTGCAGCAATTGAAATTTGTACAACTTCGTCCCATTTTTGCTGATCTTCACCACAAAGCTCTGAAATCATTTCTAATGATAAAGGACCGTGCTCATCTCCATCTAATTCAATGTGGCGTTTTAAATAGTACATCAACTTTGGGTAATCGACATTATGTTCATTATTTGATTTTTCAATAATTGCGATGAACATATCTGGTATTAAATCTTCTCTTCCAAAGGTAAATGCAGCTGCAATTTTATGTATTTCATTGGATTGAATAACATCAAAAGTAAATTTGAGAAACTCCTTTTCTGCGGGTTTCAAATCAGCCTGATCCAAATATTCATTAACCGATGATAAATCACCTACTTCTTCAACAAATTTAGAGATTCTAGAAGTATCTGCACCTACCTCATCCATAGCGTCAAGGTACATCTCATAATGACTTTTAGGAACTCCTTTTTCATTTACATCACTTTCTTCACCAAGTACAATTTCATTGATAAAGCGAGCCGTTTTTTCGTTCTTCACAGGTTTCCATGGTAATGAAACACAGGTCAAACTAATTTGTAAGGCTTTTAATAAAGACATGAAATCCCAGACTGCATAAACATGTTTTTCCATAAATAAACTTACGTCTTTAACAGCATTTAAATTTCTGTAAAGATTATGGTTCTTTAATTGCGATCGCAAATCTTGGGTTCTTTGTTCAATAAGTTCTAAATTATTCATTTTAAATTCGTTTAAATAAATATAATATCAGCAGGTAAACTCCAAATTAAAACAATTTAACCTGTACCATCTAATAATGACACAGGTTAAATTAAGTTATGACAAATGTAATAATCGGATCATTAGAATTACATTAACATCCGAAATAAATCTATAGTTTATTGAACAATTATTTTCTGTCTTTCCGTTCCAACTTCAACAAAATAAACACCTGGAGAAAGTGTTCCTAAATCAATCGTCTGAACACCTGTACTTTGGTTTACAGGAATCGATTTTATTGTTTTCCCTTGGAATGATATAATTTGTATCGATTTTACGTTTATTTCAGTCCATTTTACATGAACCTGATCTTTTGTTGGATTAGGATATAAACTGAAACTTGACAACTCACTTTCATTATCAATACTAAGACTGGTGTTTGACGCACAGTAGTTATTAATTGTGTCAAAGAAGGTTTGAATATTATTTGCGGTTGTGATCAAATTGTCAACATTGTTTAAATGATCATTTTCATTATTGTATACAATCGCATAATTATACATTAATTGTTCACCAGGCTGAAAAGTTTCTTCCTCACTTGTAAGTAGAAGTACACGGTCATCTCCTGGATTTACTGTTCCATTGCCATCTATATTCATTTCAGACCAACTTGTATTTTGATTTGGGTTCCCATCATATAAGAATTGTGTGCTTCCATTGTTACCTCCATAACCTATTCCACCTTGTGTCCAATCACTTCCATCTTTCCATTTGGCATTCATATAATTCCAATATTCAGATGCAATTTGTGGATCCGTTATCGAAGGGTTTCCCATTGTAGTTCTATAATAAGTACCTATGGAAGCTAGGTTTTTGTTTAATAAAACAACACCTACAGCAGGTGGATTTGCTCCATATCCAGACGAACCATTCCCTCCTGGATCATAAGCGCTTGCATTGTAGGAATATGCCATATTATTGGATGGCGCTGATCCGATATAATCATCCGTAGCAAAACCGATATCGGTATCTAAGAAAAAAGTTGCTTTAAAATCTTCAAAAGAATGTTGTCCCCTATTGATAACTTTCGTTTCGATAAATGTGGTATTATTAACATCACCAGTACCTACATATTGATAGGCCATAATGTGAATTTCTGCACCTATCTCCTCCCCTCCACTTTCGGTATGATTTCCATCATCATTCATGATTTGATAAATTGCTTTATCTCCATTTATACATGGATAATCACCTAAATGTGGTTCATATACTCCATTGCTATCTACATCAACATAGGGTGCCAATTGATGTGCAACACCAACTGTTGTATCACCATTTCCTGGCCAATTCATTATTGAAGAAGGAGTAACATATCCTTGTTGGCCATGATTATTGATATGATTAATAATGTCTATACGTTCTACCCACCAAAGACCTGAATTGTATTTATTAAAATATACAGGTTCCATATATTCTCCTGTACTCGAATATGGGCCGATTGAATAATCGTTATCCTCTCCATAGGCATGAGCAGCTAGTTTTAAGTCTCCATTTTCATTTGTGCCTCCAAACCAAAATGCTCCTTGAAAGATTAAATGATTATTACTTCCGGCCGGTACTTCATAACCCGCAGAACCAGCCATAATATCATAAAACAAAGAGCCATTATTCATGATCATTGCACTAACGTTATTATAATCAAGGAAGGCCGAGTGGTTCTGACCATAACCATTTAAAGACAGCATAATTGAGGTAATAAATGTGGTAAATTTAAAGTTTTTCATAGTGTATTATTTTTTATGATTAAACCTTTAGTTTTCAAAAAGTTTAATCAAAGTACGTTAAAAATTGAAAAAAGGTTGGCCATTTATTTCAGCACTGCTTTCACTTCTGTTATTACCTCATCCACAATAGTAGGGTCTAACAAAGTAGAAGTATCGCCTAAGTTTTCCATTTCATTTGAAGAAACTTTTCTTAGGATTCGACGCATAATTTTACCACTTCTGGTTTTTGGAAGTCCAGACACAAAGTGAATTCTATCAAGTTTTGCAATTGGTCCAATTTGACTCGAAATAATTGCATTGATTTCTTTTTGAAGATTATCATGGTCTCGACTTTCATCTTTTAAAATCACGAAGCCTGCCAAAGCATTTCCTTTAATATCATGAGGGAAACCAATTACTGCAGACTCTGCTACAGCTGGATGCTCATTAATGGCATTTTCGATAGGAGCTGTTCCCAAATTATGTCCAGAAACAATAACCACATCATCAACTCTACCTGTAATTCTATAATAGCCTACCTCATCTCTTAAGGCACCATCTCCTGTAAAGTACATTCCTTCAAATGCAGAAAAATAAGTGTCTTTATAGCGTTGATGATCGCCATAAACTGTACGGGCGATACTAGGCCAAGGGTATTTAATACATAACCTTCCACTGCAGCCATTTCCTTCGATTTCATTTCCGTCACTATCCAACAAAGTTGGTTGAATTCCCGGCAATGGCAGTGTTGCAAAAGTAGGTTTTGTAGGAGTAACAAATGGAATTGGTGAAATCATGATTCCTCCAGTTTCTGTTTGCCACCATGTATCTACAATTGGTGATTTTTTCTTCCCAATATTATCGTTATACCAATTCCATGCTTCTTCGTTAATTGGCTCTCCTACCGATCCTAAAACTTTCAATGAAGAAAGGTCGTATTTATTAACGAATGCAATATCATGATTAGCCAATGCACGTATAGCAGTTGGTGCAGTATAGAATTGATTTACTTTGTATTTTTCAATTATTTCCCAGAATCTTCCGTAATCTGGATAAGACGGAACACCTTCAAACATAACCGTTGTTGCTCCATTTAATAAAGGACCATATACAATATAAGAATGTCCTGTGATCCAACCTATATCGGCAGTACACCAATAAATATCATTGTCCTTATATTGGAATACATTCTTAAATGAAAATGCAGAATAAACCATATAACCAGCTGTTGTGTGAACCATACCTTTAGGTTTTCCTGTACTTCCAGAAGTATAGAGAATGAACAATTCATCTTCTGCGTCCATTTCTTCCGCTTCACAAACATCATCAACATAACTTAGCTCTTTGTCCAACCATCGGTCACGACCCGCTTTCATATCAATATCTAGATTTACTCTATTGAATACAATAACCGTTTCAATTGAAGGGCATTCTTCTAGGGCTTCGTCAACAATTGATTTTAAATTTAATTTCTTAGCACCACGGTACGAACCATCTGCAGCAATTAATATTTTACATTCAGAATCATTAATTCTAGAAGCCAAAGCTGTAGCAGAGAATCCTGCAAAAACAACAGAGTGAATTGCTCCAATTCTAGCGCATGCTAATACAGTCACGGCCAACTCTGGAATCATTGGTAAGTATACACAAACGCGATCTCCTTTTTTGATTCCGTTGTTTTTAAGCACATTCGCCATTTTGTTAACACGACTTGAAAGCTCATTATAAGTAATGTGCTGTGCTTCCTCAGAAGGATCATTAGGTTCCCATATAATTGCGGTTTGGTTACCTTTTGTTGCCAAATGTCTATCGATACAATTTTCTGTAATGTTCAATTTTGCACCTTCAAACCATTTTACAGTTGCCTCTTCTTTATTCCAATTGAGTACATTATCCCATTTTTTTCGCCATGAAAAATTACGTTCCGCGATGGTATTCCAGAAATCAACAGGATCTTCCTTTGAGATTCTATAAATGTCTATATAATTTGCTAAAGAATCAATTGAATAGTATGATTCTGTCAGTTCTTTAAGTGACTTTTCAGTAATATTAGATTCTAACATTTTATTTGGTTTAGTTTGTTTTTTATAAATATAGAAAAATCCTATTCTATAAGAAACAATTTCCAAGCTGAAAATCAAATACTGAATTAGATAAAAAACGCAAGAAATGTGAGAATTTCATTTATCAATACTATTTTTGAAAAAAAATAAAGAAAATGGACAAGAACTTCATCGAAGAGCTAAAATGGAGAGGCATGATTCACGACAGCATGCCAGGTGTAGAAGAGCATTTATTGGAAAAAATGCGCTCAGCCTATGTGGGAATAGACCCAACTGCAGATTCTTTACACATTGGACATTTAGTGAGTGTGATGATGTTACGTCACTTTCAGAAGGCAGGTCACAAACCCTACGCACTTCTTGGTGGAGCAACAGGAATGATTGGTGATCCATCTGGAAAGTCACAAGAAAGAAATTTACTTGATGAAAAGGAGCTTAAACACAATCAAGATTCGATTAAAAAACAATTGAGTAAATTTCTAGCATTTGACACTGAAGATGAAAATGCAGCAGTTTTAGTAAACAATTACGATTGGATGAAAAATTTTTCATTTCTTGATTTTATCCGTGACGTAGGAAAACACATCACTGTAAATTACATGATGGCTAAAGATTCAGTTAAGAAAAGATTAACTGGAGAAAATCCTGAAGGAATGTCTTTTACAGAATTTTCTTACCAATTGGTTCAAGGGAATGACTTTTTACATTTATATAAAGAAAACGAAGTAACTATTCAGATGGGAGGTTCTGACCAATGGGGAAATATAACCACTGGAACAGAAATGATACGTCGTGTGGAAAGCGGAAAAGCATTCGCCGTGACTTGTCCATTAATTACAAAAGCAGATGGAACCAAATTTGGTAAAACTGAAGGAGGTAACATTTGGCTGGATGAAGAGAGAACTTCGCCATACGAATTTTACCAGTATTGGCTAAACACTTCAGATGAAGATGCCGAAAAATTCATTAAGATATTTACATTTTTATCTAAAGAAGAAATTGAAACATTAGTAGCTGAACATAACGAAGCTCCTCACCAACGTCAATTACAAAAGAAATTGGCAGAAGAAGTTACAATTATGGTTCATTCAGAAGAAGCGTTAAAAACAGCAATTGCAGCCTCTAATATTTTGTTTGGTAAATCAACGGAAGATGATCTAAGATCACTATCAACGAAAGACTTTTTATCTGTATTTGATGGAGTTCCTCAAGCAAAACTGAGTAAAGAAGAACTGAAAGAAGGTGTTGGAATTATTGATGCGTTATCAGCAAAAACAGGATTCTTAGCTTCAAATGGTCAAGCGAGAAGAGAGTTAAAAGGAAATGCGATTAGCGTTAATAAAACGAAGGTAAAAGAAGATTTTGTTTTAACTGAGGAGCAATTGATCAACGATATGTTTATTCTTTTAGGTAAAGGTAAGAAAACAAACTACTTAATAATAGTTTCGTAATAATATGTCCACTATCGGCGTTGCAATTATTTTTGAAAGCAGTCATTGACAAATGTCAACTCCTTAGGTTTCAAAATTAATCACGCCTTGCTATTGAACACATTATTACAAAACCAGAATAAGACAATATTGAAAGGAGTTCAAGAAATTGAGCTCCTTTTTTGTTAGTGTGATTTGACACCCTCTCCTCTGCCCTCTCCTTAGAAGGAGATGCTTCGGACCAAATCTTGCCCATTTAAGATTATGCTTAACAATCAAAATCATCAATCGCATACATAAAAGTGAGTCTCTATGTTAACCCCTTTGGAGGGGGACTAAGGGGGAGGATTTTAAATATCGAATTCAAGATTTAATTAAGTTCCTTCATCTCGTTATAATGATAAACAGCAATTCCTTTTTTGCTATTTCGGGCAGCATTCACCATTGATTTAGCCACTTCTTCACCATAAATAGGCTTGAAATTCTGGGGTGTCAAAAATTTGAAAGCCTTCCCAACGAATTGCATCACCCCTTCACCAAATCTATTTTCAGAACGATTCCCCAACAACAATGAAGGCCTAAAAATGGACAAGGAAGTAAAACCTGTCTTCTCGTTCACTTTTGATTTAATAGCCTCTTCTACTTTTCCTTTTAATTTTAAATAAAAGCCTTTTTTTGAAGGATCAGCACCTACAGAAGAAACAAGCAGAAACTGTTCACAATTGTGTTTCAGACAAAACGTGGCGGCATTAACGGGAATATCATAATCTATAGATTTATATTTCTCATTATCACCTTTCACCTTCTTTTGGGTTGTACCAATGGCACAAAATACGACATCACTTCCTTTAATCGCTTCTTCAAATTGGGACATATCAGAGAAATCAATTACCACAACATTTACTTTTGGATGATCAATTGAAAGTGGCCTTCTCGATACAACACGAATTTCATCGTAATCAGAGTTCTTCTTAAGGAATTCCAAAACATGACTCCCAATTAGTCCTGTTGCTCCAAGTATAGTTGCTGTTTTATTCATAATTAATTTAAAATTGCTTTGTAAAACAAATTTCTATAACACTTATATATTGCTAAATTTCTTTCTTTACATTTAGCGAAAGTTTTGATCAAAAGTATGATAAGAAGCCACTAAAGAATCTACAATGTTATTGGCTATTTCGATGTTTTCAGCATTCTGAAGGTCTTTTGTCAGCTTTAAATGAGGTGCTAACCACTCGTGTAATACATCATGATCTCCACCAGACATTGTACAACTTGAGATTAATTTTGAATTCTGCTCTGCCAATTCATTTGCTAAATTCAAATAATCTTCATCACCAGTTTTCTCAAAACTTGTCACCAACAATTGTCCCTCCTTAATGAAAGGCATCATTTCATCATTGACCTTCAATCTATTATTTTCAATACTTGGAAGTGAATCTTTCTCTGTTTCTAGTTCTTTTCCCACTTCAATTTCTGAACTTATAACAACTGCATCCTTTGAGTCACTGCTGATTTCTTCAGTGTTTTGAGAAGAGTTACAAGCTACTAAAAAGCCAAGGCAGATTAGCGCCAAATACGTAATTTTCATAATTCCTATTTTTAAATTAAGACAAAAAAAAGGAGCGTTAAACACTCCTTAATTAAATTTATATTTTCATACCTTTTACTACACGGTCTTTTTGTTGATTCTTTTTCCAGTTTTTCAATTTCACCATTAAGTAGGCCGAAGCACTTTGTTTCACTGCGTAATATACAGATCCACCATAATCAAGTTCACCTTTACCGTTCTGCCATTGTGCAACAAGGTAGAAACGTCCATCTGAAATATTCTTTCTTTCAGCAAACCTTAAAACCCTTCCGTTACCTAATTCAAATCGAATTTGAACAGTTCCGTCTTCTTCCAATTCTTCAAAGATACATGGACGATTTGCTGGAATAACAATACGCTCAGAAGTTGAACGCTCAGAGGTTACCAATTCACCATCATCACCAGTTGTAACAATTTTTGTTTGCTCATCACTTCTTTCTAAAATAATGATTTCTGAAGTATAGAACTGTACTTTCTTCAATTTGTCTGAAGTTAATTCGAACTCCTCCTTAATCTTTGTCGTGTAGGCAACCTTTGTTGCACAACTTCCTAAAAACAATACTGTGATTAATGCAATAAGTATTTTCATTCTCTTTATTTTTGATTCTAATGTTTATACGAAAATAAGAACAAATAACGTTCCACTCTACGAATTAACCAATAAATTACAACCTCTAATATCACTTTGATCAAAACGACCTAAAATTTTAAATTTATTGTGATTTTGAACACCTAAATCGTCGGTTGCAATAAATGAACAACTATATAAATTCGCCAAATCGATGATATTAACACCTCCTGTTTTTCCATCATTGCGAATATGAAGTGGATCATTAACATCACGAATCAAGACTTTCATCCATGGTGCTGGAGTAAAATATTCTGTACCATTTGTATAACCTTGAGACAGTAATTCAGTCATTCCGTATTCAGAGTAAATGTGTTTCAGATTTAATCCCTCACATAATACTTCATGAAGTTCCTCTTTGATCATTTCCTTTCTTCGGCCTTTCATTCCACCAGTCTCAAGGACAATTACACCTGACAAATCAATTTTCTTTTCTGCTAAATCAAGTAAAGCATAAGAAACTCCGAAAAGAACCACCTTTTTCTTTGTTCGCTTCGCTTGCTCAATCACCTCGATCAGAGAATCTATATCTGATAAATAAAATCCTGACAAATCATCTTCACTTTGTTGAATTAAAGCATCTACCATATAAACCAAAGAAGATTCTCCTTGCTCAATATAGTTGGGCAGTAAAGCCAAAATAATAGCAGACTTTGGTTCAGTAATTTGATTGGCAAAAGTTTTATTGAACGAATCTTCATATAAATTCACATCAGCAATATAATGATGACTACGAATACTTTTTGTTGTTCCAGAACTTTTAAAAAGTAGCACATCTTCCTTTGAGAATTCATCTGATAAAATTTGATGGGTCTTAAAAAATGAAATTGGAAGAAAAGGAATTTCGGAATAATGCTGAGGAGCCGGTCTATTCAATGTATCACAAAACTGTTTATATAATGATACATGATTGTACTGATAATTATAAACTTCTAGAGCTAACCGATTAAAATCTGATTCTGTTTTAACTTTAAAGATATTTTCTGAAAGAGTGTTTTTATCGATCACCTTGCTTGAGTATTGTGGAATGTAGTCAACAAAAATAAACAAACTATTCTACAAAAAAAGAATAGGAGCCCAGAACTGGCGTTCTAAGCTCCTATCACACTAATCAACCTAACCTACTACTACTGGTACAAAAGTATAAATAAAATAGTTATTTTTTTGAGATAAGCATTTTTAATTTCGAAACGTAGCCTTGCAAGAAAACCGCATGTGAACTTTGTCACAAACAAAACAAATTAATCGGTTAAATTCCTAAATACATGGGATTTATTGATATACTCGTCGATTAAAAACAGCCATTAAGCGACAAATGTCGGATAATCGTCCAACAATTATTTTTTAGCTTTCCAATAATAGATAAAAAAATAAAGAGGTACAAGACTAATAATTAAGACTATAAGATGGTTCCTAAGACAAAACCACCATAATTTAAGTCATTCTTGTCACAAAATATCGGTACTAAAACCAAAAACATATTTTTTTCGACAAATTTTAAAATATACCTTTAAAAACAACTAATATTGTTGTCAAAGAATCATTTATGCATAAAATACTCAGAATTTTACTACTCTCTTTCATTCTTTTCAGCTTTACAAGTTGTTTTGAACTCATTGAAGATACAACACTAAAAAGTGATGGTAGTGGAACTTATAAATTAACTGTCAATTTAAGTGCAAGCACCCCCAAAATCAATTCAATTATGGTGATGGACAGCATTCAAGGAAAAAAAGTTCCTAGTAAAAAAGAATTACAAGCAGAACTAAATCAATACACCCATTTATTAAAGGAAAACGATGGAATATCAAACATCACTTCTTCTCTTGACACTGATTCTTGGGTGTTGAAACTGAGTTTAGACTTCAAATCTTTAACACATTTAAAGGATGCTATTATTCAAGTTTCTGAAAAAATCAGCAAGGAACCAGCCAATGATGATGTAAAGGCAATTGTTTTAGTTCATTCTAATAATCTGTACAAAAGAAAAATTGGAGCATTAATGCCTAATCAATGGAAAGAGAAAGTAAAATCAGAAGAAGCATATCAAAAACTTCATGAAGGAAAATGCGTTTTTATTCAACGATTTGAAAATGAAATATCGACAGCCAGCTCAGATTTATTAAAAATCTCAAAAAACAGGAAGGCTGCCATGCTTCAATTAACACCTAAACAAATCATCGATCAACCATCATTAATTGATTATTGCATCACAACTAAAAAATAATACATCGTATTTTTATTAAATTTACACCTTATATATAATAAACTTATGAAAAACATATTCTGTTCACTATTTGCCCTACTAATTACATTCTCAACATTTAGTCAGGTTGAGAAAATGATTTCAGATTCAGCCTACTTCGTAATGGAGGTAGACTTAGGAAAAATTGCTAAATCAGTTCCAATTGAAGAAATCAATCAATTAGAATTTGTAAAAAAAACCTTAAGGACTATTTCAACAGATGAAAATAAGATTCAAAATCTATACGATTTAGGTGTCAACTTTTCTTCTAAATTAATTGTATTCAACATTGAGAAAAGTGGATTCAAATCGATGAATGTGATTATCCCAATTGATGACCAAGAAAAAGTCCTTCAATTATTTGATCAATACGATCAAGCAGAATTAAGACTCAAAGGCTTTGTAAAATCAAACAAAGGAGTAATTTCACTTGAAAAATCAACTTTACTCATTAGCCTAATTGATTATAACAATTATGTTTATCGTGACAAAACAAATGCATTATATGCAAGAAAAGGTTGGGAAAAACCAAAGAACATCTATGCTTACAATGACTATTATTATGAAAGTCAAGCATACGAACCTGTAGAGGAAACTATTGTATATGAAGAGCCTTATTTGGAAGAAGAATCTGTAGAGATGCCTCCATCGGAAATTTACGAAGAAGAAGAAATAGTGGAAGAGGAAATCATTTCTGATGAGGAGCTAAAACAAATTGCCTTAAAGAAAAGATATGATGAGGTCCTTGATTCTATTACAAA
This sequence comes from Brumimicrobium aurantiacum, assembly GCF_003402975.1. Classification (GTDB taxonomy): domain Bacteria; phylum Bacteroidota; class Bacteroidia; order Flavobacteriales_D; family Crocinitomicaceae; genus Brumimicrobium; species Brumimicrobium aurantiacum. Next base: position 272,933 of record NZ_QURB01000001.1, read on the forward strand.
TGCTGAGCAATTGAATATTGAAAACATGCATTTAAACTTCGTAAAAAGTCCAGCCAACAACCTTTATGATAATGATGAAGAATTTAGAAAAGTAAGTAAACAATCTTCTGATGCGAAAATGTATATCAATCCAATAATGAACCTTGACATGGTTAATGTTCTAAGACATTATCCTGTGAAAGAATATATTTATGATGAGGTTAAAGATATGCGTCAATTTGCCTACATCAATTTCTCTCCTACAGGTATTGAAATGGATTGGAATATAAAAGTATCTGATAATTTTGCTGAAATCATTGCTGAAGGATCATCAGGTAAAATAGATAAAGATCTTTTTAAATATGTACCTGACAATGCACAAGGCTTAGCTATTTATAATTTGAATACTTTCGGGGCATATGAGAAGTTGAAAGAGATTTACATGCCTAAACTTGACGCTTCTGATGATGGTGAAATGGTTTTAGCATCTGCGGTTTGGTCTACTATTGATGAATTTATAGACATAGAAGCAGTAACATCGGTTTACCCTCCAAAGGTTTTGGTTTCTTATGCTGGATTTAAGGAAGTTTTACTGTCAAAAACATCTTACGAATATGATAGCGAAACATTCGAATACACAGAAGTTGATACAACTTACTTAGAGAAAATTCCGATGTTTACCTTTGCTCTTTCTAATGAACGTGCTTATTTACTAGAGAAGTATTTAAAGGCTTTCAATAAATTAGGAGAAGAAAAAGTGACGAAAAATGAGTACTATTATACCGTTGAACAAGGTCCATTCGATTTAGGTATACCTTTCCATATTGCTATTGTTGATGATATTCTAATTGTAACAAATGACGAAAGTGTGGTAAAAGATCATTTGAATGGTTTTGATCAAAACGCATTTAATAAAGACATTTATAAAAAAGCTAGAAAGTCTACAATGGTTTATGCTCACATGGACTTCAGCACCATTACTCCAGATATTTTAGATTTAGGATTAATGAAAAACGAGGAAAAATTCATTCGTTTGTTTGGAGACAAAACAGGAAAAGTTGATGTGGAGTTAACACCTATCAAAGACAACCGAATGAGTTACCAAATCAATATGATTACAAATGGAGCCTACAAAAATGGTGGTTACTTCTTATTCGAATTGATCAACTCAGTTTTTTTATTCAATGACTAAACTCTTTTTATGCGCAAAAGCACTACAGTAAAATTTATCTCTGCAGTTATTATTACAAGCGCTGTAGTTGCTTTTTTCGTCTATTTCCTAAAAAACAAAAATGATCGTCCTTTTCAACTTATCAATCAAGTTGAACAAGCAAATATTATTTACCATGCTAATCTTGAAGAAATGGTTGACGAAGCCATATTGTTCAATAATAATGTTACGAAGAAAATAGGTCTAGGTATATTATTGGGAAAAATAAAAAACACACTTGAAACATCAGGAATCAAATCTGAAAATGCTTTTCTCACCCATGATTTCTACCAAGGAAATGCGACAACATTGTATGCTGAAATTACGGATCAAAAAGCTTTTGAAAAGTCATTTGAACTTTTAGCGACTTTATTCCAACTTGATACATTTAATCAAAATCCATCGCTATTCCTTTCTAAAAACCTCCCTATTAGTGCTGTCGTTAAAGAAAGATATATTAAACTAACTTATGGCAACACTCTTCCTGAATCAATAGCGATAAATCAAAATCCTTTAAATTCGTTTTTTAAAAATACCCTAAGCACTCAAGGCATTGGAATTATTAATACTGCCAATAAATCTACACTCGATTCAACAGACTTTGCAACATTCTCGTACACAAGCAATGATGATTTTCAATTATTCATTGATTGGCAAACGAAAGGCCCACATCCATTAAAAAAACATCAGGATAGTGTACTCATCTATAATTCTGAAAAAAATGTCATCCAAAGCTTTTTCAATGTTGATTCAAAACATTTTAAACGATATTCAAATTCATATTTAAGCGATTTGGGATATCAATTCATTGATAATTTTGATTCAAAATGGGCCGAACTTCTCTCACAATGGACAGGAAATGCTTCGATTCAACTAGGAGGCAGAGAAGTCAAGAAAAAAGTTCAATACATCACAGAGTTTGACGACAATTTTAATCAGATTGAAAAAGAAGTCATAACCATCGACAGTGTCCTAGACATTGGGATTTTCTGGGAAAGTAAAGAGATTGAATCAGCTTTAAACACAGTATTTAAACTTCCAAATGTCAACCAAGAAAAAGACAAACTACATATTGCCTTGCTTCCTCCTTTAGAAACAGAAATTTCAGCAAAGAATGTAAAAGCAGCGATTAATCTTAATAAATTCAAGAAGTTCTCTTCACCAAACATATTACAGCTCTCGATAACCTCACCGGAGCTAAATGGTGAAATCACCTTGCACCAACAATCAGTAAATAAGGTTCTGTTAAAAGTCGAAATCAAAGATTGGTTAACGCTTGATAACCCTAAAGAATTGATATTATCAAATTTATGGTAATTGAAAAACTACTCTTCTTCTGGCAAGAATAATCTTTTCAATTCTGTTGCATCTTGAGGATTCATTTTCCCTGCTAGAATAAGACTTAATTGTTTTCTTCTTAATGCCCCATCATATCTTTCAATTTCTTCTTTTGTTTCTGGAGTAATCGGGGGAACGCTAATTGGACCACCGTTTTGATCAACCGCAACAAAAGTATAAATTGCTTCATTGTGTTTAGAACGGACACCTGACACTTGATTTTCAACAAATACATCGATAAAAACTTCCATTGAACTGTTGAATGCTCTCGAAACTTTAGCTTCAAGCGTTACCACATCCGACTCTCTAATTGGAGAACCAAACGAAACGTTATTTACAGAAGCAGTTACAACGACTCTTCGACAGTGACGTTGAGCAGAAATCGCTGCTGTGACATCCATCCAACCCAATAGTTGTCCTCCAAATAAATTCCCATGTGGATTTGTGTCGTTAGGCAATACAATTTTAGTTGTTATAGTAGTCGATTCCTTTGCTGCTTTTGCTTTCATCATCTTGATTTTTCTACAAAATTAATACAAGCAGGAGACAATTAAGTTAAAGAAAGGTAAATAATGATTTATATTTAGTAGTTGGTTTTATTTTTCATCAAAAAATCCAAAGTTAAGTTAACCTTGATCTCATTATAAAAGGATAGTTCTTTTACATCTCTTTTTGGATAACTTGTCCAGTAAAAATCGGGAGGGACCAAGGAAGAAGACTTAACAATCCTCATTCTTTCCTAAAAAGGATAGGAATATCATACTTTACACCAAGCCAGAAATAATAACCTTGTGCAGTAATTCTGGATTCATGAAGTTCCTCCTCTTCAAAAGTTGTAGAGTGTATGAAACCACTTTCTGTGTATTTAAAACGATAATTCTCGGGTGTTTCCCAAAATTGGCAACGAAAACCTAGGTTTAACAACAAATTTGGAACAAGTTCATAATCTAAACTGATTTCTGGAAGGAAAATTGGTTTGGATTTTTGTTCTTCATACATTACTTTGGTTTTTGTGGTAACTGTTTGCAAACCTTCTGGAGTCATTAGTTCATAAGTATATTGAAAGCTGTCATTATCTTTATGATATGACGCCTGATTATGTATACCATAATATTGAATTCTTGACTTCCGTGTGACCGAAAAATAAGCATTCACACCAAAATTTATTCGGAATCGTTCAAATGGACTAAACCCTACACCTCCTTTAAATCCAACAAAGTTTGAAGTCAACTTCTTCAACTTAAATTTATTTTCCAACGCATAATCACTTTCATATTCCTCATAGGGATTTGGATATGTGCTTCTCATAACATGATGTTGGTTCATAAATGAAAATCCCAAACTCCACGCACATTTCTCGGATGAAATGACATAGTTTATTCCAGATTCAAAAATAAAGGGAGTGGCGTACTCTACATCTACACGTTCATTGGACAATGAAGCGTACTGCCTAGAAAGATTACCTGCTTTTAATATAAAAGGAGTATAGAAAGGTTGAATTGTATGTTCTAATTCAGTATTCTGGCTCTTTGAAAATTGAGAAGTACACAAAAACACCAAAATCATTGTAAAAATATGGAACTGATTTTTCATATTAAAATAAATTAAGCTTTAAAATTATTTTGAAGTCCATCTTTCTATTGGAATATCATATTTAATCCCAATATAGGTGTACAATCCTTGACTTTTAATTTTGGACTCATGAAAAGTTTGATGTATTTGATTTGTTTCGTCAAGATAGCCATCTACTTTTGCAATAAACCTATAATCAAATTTTCCTGTCCAAAATTTAGATCGAACTCCGAAAGCTAGGCAAACATCCTTAAAGACCTCATAATCTATTCGTAACTCTGGGATAAAGTAAGTAGAGTACGGAGTACCATCATGTATTTCAATATTGTAATGGGCTATTAGGAGTTCTTCTGGAGGATGTGGGCCTGGGTCTGCATTAGGTTCGTATTTGTATCCCATTGATAAATCACTTTTGTGTCCAGGGAAATTGTACCAAGGAGCAATTTGATCATAAATACTAATACCTAAATTTAACTGAATCTTTGATGTTAATGAATAATTTACCCCAGCTTTATAACTGATAAAGTAGGAATCAAAATTATATTGAAATATGCGTGTTGGTCTATAAACATAATACTCTGCAGGAGCGTAGAATTCCAATGAAAAAGTTTGTTGTTCCATCATAAAAGAAAGCCCAGCATACCATCCCCACTTTTCTTTTTGTGAAACATAGTTTAATCCTGTTTCAAAAATATAAGGCACTTGATACTCTCCTACAACATATTTATGGTCTACTGTTGTGAATTGATTGTTTACATTGCCTCGATAAACAAATGGATTATTGTAAATTTCAATTTTTCTAGTTTTTTGTCCATAGATTATAGACGAAAAAAATATTACCAAAAAAAACAATAAAGAAGAATTGGGAAGATTAGTTTTCATAAGTTATGTATCTAAAATAAAAACATGTTCAGACAGATACGATATCTGTCTGAACATTATTATAAAGTTAAAAAAATTATTCACATAAATTCAATATCATATTATGGAGTATTGTAGTTCCACCATTGAAAAAATAATGATATGAATATATATCCTCGTTTCCAATTGCCCATTTACTATCATCAAATACCTTGCTTTTCGATTTTCTTGCTTCTTTTTTATTTGATCTTGTTTTGCTTCCTGATTTGGTTGTATTTACGGTACAATCTTGATCATTTCGAAAGGTACCTATTATATTCACCACAATAGCATCTGCTTTTTTATTATTAAAATTACCGAACGCATTCTTTTTCCACATTTGTGTATAGGCTCCAAAATGTTTACCAAAAAAATTGTTATTTACCCATATTTTAGTTCGTAATCTATAATCACCATCTTCTTTATGATTCCATCTTTGTTTTTCAGCGTTTGAGCATAATAAGCCATTATTAACAAATGTAAAATGATCAGCATCAGTGTTTGGAGCGTTTGTTCCATCAACAAAAGTAACGGCTTGATTCTCCTCTGGAATGAACAGAGTTAATGTTGTTGTCGGATAATAAGTACCAAGGTTAGAATAAAAGTGGTACTTACCTTCTCCATATGAATAGTTTTGGAATACCTCTATCGCTGATCCATCATCCCAATCTACTGTTAATTCCGCATTATTACTCGCATCAAAATAATAAGGTAAATCAACCCAATCATATTGGTCTAAATGATCAACATTACCATCTCCGTTTGAGTCCCAATACTCTCTTTCACCCCTTTTTAAAATCACCGAAAGAACCTTAGTGTTTGGATCACAGTCATTTGGCGCATTATCAGTTATTACATACGAGGTATAGCGAATTTGATTCGGATCATCGAATCCAACATAAACAATTGAGGCAAGTGGAGAATCACCATCATCGTTGCCATCACCATCGCCAGGAACACGATCATCATATGGAGTAGGTAAATTATTAAACGGAAAATATTCATAATGGTATGGCAATTCAAAATCAGCATTGTTTAGAACAGTGCTAAAAGGGTCATAAATATCAAAGTCTTCCAATTCACTAACTGAATCCAAAAATTCAATTGCAGCATAGTTATCAAACTCTGTACTTACTATTTGGTTTAAATCATTATAATAAAATACCCTATCATCAATTCTCACTAATCTTTTATCAGAAACGAGTAGTTGTTGCACTGGGTCTGAAATAAATTCTTCCTCTTCTAATGCAAGAAATGTATCATAATCCAAACCATCATCATCATTATGATATTTCGCATCTAGATACATCCAAAAAGAAACATAATCTGAATAATGTTCATGAAAAGCCAATGCAATTGAATCAAAATCTGATTGATTATAATGAGAAAAAATACTATCAAGCTGAATAAAAAAGTTAACCGCATGTAAACTGTCATCAAAATGCAGCATATTATTTGAAAATGCTGGCATATCAAGATCTTCCCAATAAATTTCTGAGACTGGAGGGGTGGATCCGCTTTCTAGTGATGCCGTTCCTTGATGATCCAATTCAGGAATTGTTATGTCGTAAGTTTCCTTATCTGAATTATACCTTAACTCCACGTACTGCGAAATAGCTAAAACATCATCAGGGAATGCAGATGTTTTATAAATATCGTCCGTATTTGATTCAAGGAAATAATAGGTGTAAGTACCAAAATGCACTTTTGAAGCAACATTTGTACTAATTACTTGTGCTTTTAGAGCACTAACTAAGCACAATGCAATAGTCATCAATAAAATTTTTTTCATAAATTTAAATGTGTTAAATTATTAATTATTACAAATTTATTTTCAAACTTTGAATTTAATTCACTTAAAAAGTTCAATTAAATGAATATTTTATTCTAATTTTGAAATAATGATACTAGATGCCAATAATAAAATCAAAAAAATTAGAGAGTTAAAAAATTTAACACAGGAATTCTTAGCTCAAGAAATTGGAATAAGTACAAGGGCTTATTCCAAAATTGAAACAGGTGAAACAAAAATCACTATAGATAGATTAAATCAAATTGGTGAAATATTAGAAATACCAGCTATTGAAATCCTTGGATTTAATGAGAAACAAATTTTCAATAACTGCAGACAAGAAGGGAATATAGGAATAAACCACAACTATTCTTCAAAAGAATTGAATTCCCAATTTGAAAACCAAATTAATCACCTTAAAAGCGAAATAGTTTTTCTTCGAAGTCTTTTGAAAAAGTAATTATTACCAACATCAATACACGAATTATCAAGAGTTTTTTTTAGCTTCAATCTAGAATTGATTTACCTTGTACCTAAATTGATGAACATAAACCCAAAGTAAAACCTAGATTATAACAACTCTCAATCTCTTCATTTAGTTTGTTAATCAACTCCAATTATAGCCGATGGTTTATTACTGATTTTCAAATCCCTCACTATTTTTCATATATATTAAAGAATCCCCTTAACTTTGCTTTTTATGAGCTATACCGTTTTTAAAGCATTGCATATCATTTTTATGGTCAGCTGGTTTGCTGGACTATTCTACATTGTGCGTCTATTTATTTATCATACAGAAGCACAGGAAAAGGATGAAGTTGAGAAAAACATTTTGAGTAAGCAATTTGTCGAAATGGAAAAAAAACTATGGTGGATCATTACCACACCGGCGATGATATTAACAGTGATTTTTGGCGTCTCTATGTTGATTTACAATCCTGCATTACTTAAAATGGATTGGATGCATCTCAAATTGGCATTTGTTTTACTGCTTTTAATTTATCATTTCACTTGTCAGAAAATCATGTTTAAATTGAAAAACAATGAGTTTACTTGGACATCCAACAAGCTTAGACTTTGGAACGAAGTAGCTACTTTAGCACTTGTTGCAATTGTTTTCTTAGTGATCATGAAAAACAGCTTAAACTGGATTTATGGAACAATTGGTTTCTTCGCAGTAGCCATTGCCTTAATGATTGGAATAAAAATTTACAAACGCATTAGAAATAAGTAATATGACATACATTGATACACACGCGCATTTATACGCAGAACAGTTTGATGAAGACAGAGCTGAAATGATTCAGCGTGCGATTGACAGCGGAGTTAAAAAACTATTTCTACCGAATATTGACTTGGCTTCAATTCCCAAAATGGAGCAATTGGTTGAAGATTATCCTGGTATTTGCTATTCAATGATGGGAATTCACCCTTGTGATGTAGCCAAAGATTGGGAGAAACAGCTAGAAGAAACAAAGAAACACTACAAAAAAGGACGTCATATTGCCATAGGAGAAATTGGTATTGATTTGTATTGGGACAAAACATTACAAGCAGAGCAAACGGCTTCTTTTCGTGCGCAAATCAATTGGGCGAAAGAAGAAGAGTTACCAATTGTGATTCACTGTAGAGATGCTTTTGATGAAATTTTTGAAGTTTTAGATCAAGAAAATGATGAGCGTCTTTTTGGAGTTTTTCACTGTTTCACTGGAACGGAAGAACAGGCTAAACGCATTTTGAATTATGGTGGTTTTAAATTGGGAATTGGCGGAGTTGTTACTTTTAAAAATAGTGGTGTAGATAAAGCCATTCAGAATATAGCTTTAGAAGACCTCGTTTTAGAAACCGATGCACCTTACCTCTCTCCTACACCTTTCAGAGGAAAAAGAAATGAAAGTTCATACATTCCTTTGATTGCTAAAAAACTATCGGACATATATGGTATCAGCGAAGAGAAAGTGGGTGAAATCACCACTAAAAATGCCTTAGAAGTATTCACAATAAAAGCATAAGCTAATGGAGAAATCGAAAGTTTTATTGATCTACACCGGAGGAACAATTGGAATGATTGAAGATCCAGAAACTGGAGCCTTGATGGCCTTTGATTTCGATCATTTAAGCGACCAAATACCAGAATTATCACGCATTAATGCTGATTTAAAAGTGGTTTCATTAGGAATGCCCATTGATTCTTCTGATATGAATCCAGATATCTGGCAAGACATCGCTCAAAAAGTGGTAGATAACTATGAAGACTTTGATGGATTTGTGGTTTTACACGGTTCAGATACAATGGCATACACGGCAAGTGCATTGAGCTTTTTGTTGCAAGGATTACAAAAACCTGTGATTTTAACAGGATCTCAATTGCCTATTGGAACAATTAGAACTGATGGAAAAGAGAATTTAATTACTTCTATTGAGATTGCAGCGAGTAAAGACCAACAAGGTGAGTCTATCATTCAAGAAGTTGCGATTTATTTTGAGTATTCGCTTTATAGAGGAAACAGAACAACCAAAATCTCTGCCCATGCGTTTGAGGCCTTTATTTCGCCAAATTACCTAGACTTGGCATTAGCGGGTGTTGATATTCGATACAATACTTCTGCTTTTTATAGGAGTAACTTACCCCAGCTTGAACCAAAATTCAAAATGGATCGACGTGTGGCATTAATGAAAATCTTCCCAGGATTCTCAACGGAAGTGTATAGAAGCATGTTCAATACAGATCATGCCAAGGCAATTGTTTTAGAATCCTTTGGTTCTGGAAACACACCAAACAACTCACTATTCTTCGAATTGATTAAAGAATATATAGAGAAAGGAGGAATCGTGATCAACGTTACACAATGTACATCAGGAAGTGTGGCGCAAGGAAAATATGCAAATTCGACAATGCTCAATAGAATTGGTGTTGTGAGTGGTGGTGACATGACCACAGAGTCTGCAATTACGAAGATCATGTACCTTTTAGGCAATTACTCAGACACCAAGGAAATATGCCGTTTAATGCAGGTTTCTATCGTTGGAGAAATTAGTTCATTTAATCCTTTGTAGGTAAGCATATACTGCTTATAGGGTTTGATACAAAAACTAAAAAACCATCCTTTATAAAACTAGGGTACACTTTAAATTTATAGTCACAAAAAAACCGTCTACGATTGCTCGAGACGGTTTTTTTAATATCTAGAATATCGGATTATCTAATTCCGTATCTTCTTAATTTTCTATTGTCAATAACCTTCGCTGATTCAATTAAAGCTGTTCTAAATTGATTCTTAATTGTTGTTTCTCTTTGCGATTTGATTTGCTCTTTTTCAGCAGAGAAATCTGTTGTTTCTGGAGCTGGAGTTGTTTGGTCTACTCTTAAAACAAATACTCCATTTGTTCCTTTTACAGGTACAGAAGTTTCTCCATCCATTAATCCAGAGAATGCTGTTCCAATAATTTGCGGCTCACGTCCTACAGCAACATTACTTGCAGAGAATGTCAATCCTTCAGATTCTAACTTAGCACCCAACTCAGTTGACAATGCTTGTAGATCTTTACGGTCTATCATTTGATCAATCAAGTAATTCGCTTGTTTCTCTTTACGCAGATCAGCACGCATTACATCTTTAACCGTTTCAAATTTTGGTGTACCTTCTTCCACGATATCAGAAATGAAAGCAACAATAATTCTGTTTTTATCACGAATTGGTGAAGAACTAATTGTACCAGCTTTACTATCTTCTTCGTAAGCCATTCTCAAGATTCTTCCTTCTGCAATTTCATTGAAAGCTGTAACACTTGGCTCTTCATCAAGAATCGTCGCTGAACGCACTGTGTATCCGTTTTCAACTGCGTATTCCTTAAAGATTGTGTTTTTTTCTTCTAATGATTTACCTTGGAATTTTTCATCTAAGTCATAAATATAGTTTGAAGCTTCACTATTCACTTGGTCAGCTGTAGTTTTTGTTGCTTCTACATTTAAAATGATATTTGCTAGGATTGGACGCTTTGTAGCTTCACGATCTAATACTTCAACAATGTGAATTCCATAAGACGTTTTCACTGTTCCAATTGTTCCTATAGGCTTATAGAAAGAGAAATCATTAAACTCAGGCACCATTTGTCCTTTAGGGAACTTTTCATATTTACCTCCGTTGTTTACTGATCCTGGATCTTCACTAAATTCAGTAACCATCTCTTCGAAATTATTTTTCGACTTGATTACTTTGATAAGACTATCAGCTTTAGCTTGTGCTGCCTCAACTTCTTCTGGCAATTTTGCATTCAATAAGATATGGCGTACAGTTGCAGTTTCTTCTTCACCGAAACCAATAACTTTAGAAATCATTGCACCACCTCTTCCAACATAAGGTCCAACCACTTCACCTTCTTTCGCATTCTCCATTTCTGAAGCTACAGAAGCTGGGTAAGTCAACCCTTGATTTGCAGAACCTTCTGGCTTAGCCATAGCAGTTGAATCATTCGCATATTTCTTAACATCACTAAAACGTAGAACAAAAGCCGAATCATTCTTCGTTGCTTCAAATTTAGGTTTTAACTTATTCAAACGATCAAAAGAAGAAGTAGAATCTTCTTTACTTGGTTTTACATCTATTGCGAAATAAGCAATTTTACGACTTGCTTTTTGCTGGTACTTGCTCTCATTTTTATGCTCTTCGAAATAAGTTTTTAACTCTTCTTCTGTTGGCTCTCCAATTGCATCGTTAGGAACCTGAGAAAAACTTTGGTAAACGTAAGTTACATTTTTTACCGTTTTCTTAGCATCGAATTCATTTTTCGCTTCCAATGTTGTAGCATGAACACCTGAAGAGATTAAAGTATTGTACTTTTCCTCCATTCTCATTTGTCTCACATACTCCATTAAATCGTTGTACTGTTGTGCAGCACCTGGTTCAGGAGAAGCTTGCAAATCTTCTAAAGCTTGACGTAATTGATCCGGTGCAAATTCACCAGTTACTGAGTCTTTAAATTGCTCTGAAAGTACAGATGGAGTGTAACCATTAGAACCGTAAAGAACATTTTCCAATTCGTATTCATCCACTACAAGACCAACTTCTTGGTATTCTTTTGCCATCAATTCGTTGATCAATGATGTTTGCCAAGCTTGTCGAATTGCTCTTTGATCATCAGCGTCAGTAAATCTTACTTGCTCTGTAGGGTTTTGTTGCTGTTTACTTTGCATAATGCTATTACGTGCATTATTTAAGAACTGGTTATATTGTTCTTCATCAACTTTCTCCCCATTTACAGTACCTATACCATATACATCTTCTTGAGGACCACTTCCGATAGAATCTAGGTCACCAATAATAAATGCAAGCATTGCAATACCTATTACTGCAATCAATAGCCACGATTTCTCGCGTATTTTTCCAATTAATGCCATTTTCTCTGTTTAATTTAAGGTTGCGAATATAATATTATGATTCAAAATATGAAAGGATAAAGACGACTAAAAATAGAATCTTAATTATTTGTATGTTTCTTTAAACGAATAACTTCTATTCTTCGATCGGAAACGGCTTCTATTCTCATACTGAAATCTTCCAACTCTAGGACCGTTCCTTCTTCAGGAATTGACTCTAAATAATGCAAGACAAGACCTCCCAAAGTTTCGTATTCACTAGACTCTTCTAATTCAAATCCATAAGTTTCATTTATATGATCGATATCTTGTCGAGCAGAAAACAAATAAGTAGTTTCATCGATTTGCTGTTCCAACAGCTGATCCATATCGTGTTCATCTTCAATATCTCCAAAAATTTCTTCTACTACATCTTCAATTGTGATTAAACCAGATGTTCCTCCATATTCATCTACAACTACGGCAATATTTCCATGTTGTTTGGCGAATAATTCCAATAAATTTTTGGCTAAAACTGCTTCTGGAACAAAACCAATCGGTATCAAAACCTCTTTAATTCTTTTCGGTTTTTTGAACAATTCAAAACTATGGACATAACCAATAATATTATCAATGGTATCTCTATAAATCAAGATTTTGGATAAACCTGTTTCAATAAATCGTATCCTTAATTCGTCAATTGAAGATTCAATATCTAAGGCAACAATTTCTGTTCGAGGAATCATACAATCTCTTGCTTTTACATCTGAAAAGCCAATTGCATTTTGTAGAATTTGCATCTCATTATCCAGCTCGTTTTCATCTTCCATTCGTTCATTGAGGTCACGAACATAATCATCCAAATCAATCTTTGAAAAGACCAATTCCCCACTTTTGGTATCCATTCCAAACAAATTCAACAAGCCATTACTGATGGTCATTGTGAAAATCGTTAACGGATAAAGCAATCCATAAATCAACGCTAATGGAAAAGACAGAAATTGGAGCACACGATTTGGATTAATTTGAAAAGTGGCTTTCGGAATAAATTCTGCTGTCACCAATATTAACAAAGTAGACAAAATGGTTTGAACTAGCAATACCGCCGCTTCGCTTCCACCAACCCATGGCTCAATCCAAGGCTGCATAATTTTCGCCATCCAAATCCCATAAACAACTAGTGCGATATTATTTCCTAACAACATTGTAGCAATAAATCGACTGTCATTTTTAACGAAATTCGCGAGAACACGACCAGAAAAAGAGCCTTTTTGGCTATCCAATTCTATTTTCAATCGATTCGCAGTAATGAATGCAATCTCCATACCTGAGAAAAACGCAGATGCACAGATAGCGATAACGATAACGATTAAACTCGATGGATCCATATAATATATTGGGTACTAATGTAGAAAAAAAATTATGCTATATTAAATCTTGCCCTATATCTTTTCTATAGTATGCTCCTTCAAACTCAATATTTTCGATTGTAGCATAAGAAGTTTCTAATGCATCCTCAATGTCTTTTCCAAATGATGTTACAGCTAAAACTCTACCTCCAGCAGTTGTAACCGCAGGACCGTCAGAAGCTGTTCCCGCATGGAAAATCAAACTATTGTTGGCTGCATTTAATCCGTAAATCATTTTTCCTTTTTGATAAGCCTCAGGATAACCACCCGAAACCATCATTACTGTTGTAGCAGTTCTCGGATCAAATTCAATATCGCGTTCTGATAAAGTTTGCGTTGCTACACCTTCAAATAAGTCAACCAAATCTGATTTTAATCGAGGAAGAATCACCTCTGTTTCTGGATCACCTAAACGACAGTTATATTCAATAACATATGGTTCACCAGCTACTTCTATAATACCAATAAAGATAAATCCATTGTATTCAATTCCATCTGCTTTCAACCCTTTTATTGTAGGAACAATAATTTGATTGTAAACTTTATCTGAGAATTTACCTTCAGCAAATGGCACTGGAGAAACTGCTCCCATTCCACCGGTGTTTAAACCTGTATCTCCTTCTCCAATTCTTTTATAATCTTTAGCTTCTGGTAAAACCTTGAATCCATCTCCATCTGTTAATACAAATGTTGACATCTCTGTTCCTTTCAAGAATTCTTCGATCACAACTCTTGCGCCTGCTCCTCCAAATTTATTGTCCAATAACATTGAAGAAAATTCTTTTTTAGCTTCGTGTAAATCCTCTAAGATTAAAACACCTTTTCCTGCTGCTAAACCATCAGCTTTTAAAACGTAAGGAGCTTTTAAACGTTCTAAAAACGCAAAACCTTCCTTGATGGTGTCTTTTGTAAATGTTTTATGTTTTGCTGTGGGAATGTTATGACGATTCATAAAATCCTTTGCAAAATCTTTACTTCCTTCTAATTGTGAAGCTTCTTTGTTTGGTCCAATTACAGACACATTCTTCAAATCTTCGTCGGCCTTAAAAAAGTCTGAAATACCAGCTACTAATGGCGCTTCAGGACCAACAACAACCATATCAATTCCTTTTTCTAAAACAACTTTCTTCACCGCCTCAAAATCACAAGGATCAACTGAAATATTGTCTCCAAACTCTCTTGTCCCTGCGTTTCCAGGTGCAATAAATAATGCGTCTAAGGTACTGCTTCTTGATAATTTCCAAGCCAATGCATGTTCTCGTCCTCCTGAACCTAAAAGTAATATCTTCATTGTTATAAATTTGAACTGCAAAGTTAATATTTCGTTAGAATAGAAGAGAATAAGTTTCAAATTTTAGCGTTAATTCCTTCGATAAACTACCTAAAGTCATTAAATTTGGACATAAATTTTAAAGCAAAGATCGCTAATTAATTCACTAACAGCGCGTTAACCAATCTTTGCAACATATAAAGTAGCTTTAGTCGTTATGAAAAGTTTTCATTTTGCATTCTTGTTTTTCACACTCTTATTCTTCACAAATTCTTGCAGCCAATCTAAAAAGGTTGAAGTTGAAGACATCACTTTGGAAGACACTGTTTTTGTAGAGGAGGATTTGACATTCGGCTTCGATCTCGACGAGTATATTGTAAAATATGACACTGTTGAACAAGGTTGGACATGGAATAATCTTTTTGAAGATTTCGACATCAATCAATACACCATCAACACTACAGCAGAAAGGTTGAAAGACAGTTTAATCGACATGAAATATATCCTTGCTGGAAAACCTTTCATGACTTTAAAATCGAAAAAAGATACAAGCAACGCACCAAAATACTTAGTGTATGAACCTGATGTATTTTCTTATGTAACTTTTGATTTCAACTCAGATTCAGTAGGCATTCGCAAAGAAGAACGACCTATTGAAATACAAGAAAAGATGGTGAGTGGTAGAATTGAAAAAAATTCAAATCTTTCTGTGGAACTTGGAAAAAACTTTGACAATTACATGATGACTGCTGCAATTTCTGATGCAATTGAAGGCGTTTATGCATGGAGTGTTGACTTCTTTAAATTACAGGCTGGAGATAAGTTTGTTGTTTATTACGATGAAAAAAGCGTTGATGGAGTTCCCTACTCAGTAGATAAAATCAAATATGTTTGGTTTGAACATGCCAACGAAGGATTATATGCTTTTAATTTTACAGATTCGACTGGAGAGGTTTCTGGCTATTATGACGACAAAGCCAACGAAATGAAACGCCCTTTCTTAATGTCTCCAGTAAAGTTCTCTCGTATCAGTTCGTCTTTTAACATGAATAGACTACATCCAATATACAAAACGAGAAGGCCTCATTTAGGGACAGATTATGCAGCACCAACAGGAACTCCAATCTTAGCGACAGCAGACGGTACAATTTCAAAAGCTTCTCGCAGCCGTGGAAATGGAATTTATGTAAAGATCCGTCACAACAAAACATACGACACTCAGTATTTGCATATGAGCAAAATTGCCAACGGAATTCGTCCAGGTGTTAGGGTAAAACAAGGAGATGTAATTGGTTATGTAGGTTCAACGGGAGCCGCAACAGGTCCACACGTTTGTTACCGATTCTGGAAAAATGGTCGTCAAATTAATCATCGATCAGAAAAATTCCCAAAATCAGAACCAATGAAAGAAGAGGTTAAACCTGAATTTTTTGAATACATCAAACCATTGAAAGAAAAGTTAGATTTAGAAAGACTAAAACTTACTGTCACACCTGCTTTAGAACCTGAAGTGTAAACATCATTAAAACGTGAAAGTAATTATCGTTGGAGGTGGCCTTTCTGGAATTTGTCTGGCCCATCAATTAGAAAAGAATAATATTTCGTTTAGAATCATCGACCAAGGCATCAATCACAGTTCTAAGGTTGCTGCAGGGATGATCAATCCAATGACTTTCCGTAGAATGATTAAAACGTGGCGTGGTGATGACCTCATTCCTTGTTTGCAAAAATTTTATTCAGAAATTGAAAATAAAATTAATGCTCGTTTTTTCTTTCAGCGAAAACTCAGACGCGCTTTTGCCTCTCAACACGAACGAGATTTATGGATGGAACGTCTGGAGGACGATGCTTACAACAACTACATCAATTCACCTGAAAAAGACGCCCCTGAATTCTTAAATGCTCCTTTTGGAAATGGCTTTATCAATACACCTGGCTACATCGATGCAAAAGCATTTATGGAGTCTAATCACCAGTATTTCCAAGAGAAACAGCTTCTCGAATACGCACAATTTGATTTTGACAAATTAGATATTTCAGCTAAAACGTATAATGGCGAGCAATACACTCACCTCATCTTTTGTGAAGGCTTTAAAGGAGAAGACAACCCCTATTTTGGTTATCTTCCTTTTAAAAATGCGAAAGGAGAAGTTCTTAATATAGAATCTGAAACCTTTAACAAATCTGAAATACTCAATAAAAAATGCTTTATTCTTCCAACCGAATATGGTGATTTTAAATTAGGTTCTACTTATGCTTGGAACACTAAAGACCCTTCACCCACTGAAAAAGCAAAAACGGATATTCTCGAAAATTACAAATTATTAAGTTCGGCAAAAATTAAAGTCACTGGACACGAAGCAGGAATTAGACCTGCAGTTGCAGACAGAAGACCTTTAATAGGCGAACATCCAACGCAAAAAGGCCTCTATATTTTCAACGGACTTGGCGCTAAAGGATACATGATCGCTCCTTACTTTGCTATTGCATTTATTGAGAACTTGTTAAATGGTAAAGAATTAGACAAAGAAGTCGACATTCAACGATTTTACAAGAAGTACTTCCTGCCCAAAAATTCAATTTAAGTTAAAATAAAGTTTAAAAAATCTTTTATTCAAACTTTGCTTATTAACTTTGTCCAAACGAAATTTTAAAAATTAGATATATGTATCCACCAGAACTAGTTGCTCCAATGAAGGAAGATTTAACTTCAGTAGGATTCAAGGACTTAACATCACCAGAAGATGTTGACAACATGATCAAGGATTCTAAAGGAACCTTATTAATGGTTGTAAACAGTGTATGTGGTTGTGCTGCTGGAAATATGCGTCCAGGTGTAAAACACTCACTTACAGGAGAGGTAAAACCAGATGCAATGGCAACAGTTTTTGCTGGTGTTGACGGTGAAGCGACAAACCAAGCAAGAAAATACTTTTTGCCTTACCCTCCATCTTCTCCATCTGTTGCTTTATTTAAAGATGGAAAATTAGTACACTTCTTAGAGCGTCATCATATTGAGGGTGTTACGGCTCAAATGATTTCTGACAATCTACAAGAAGCATACAAAGAATTTAAGTAGTTTTGATTATAATTCAAAACTGAAGTACAAAGCTTTATAACTTTAGAGAGCAATAAGAGAAATCTTGTTGCTCTTCTTGTTTTTAGGCAATTCAATGAACACTAAAGCCAAATAAACAATATAAGATAATTTAGCCCGTTCATTTCTTTTTGAGAAATGTCTGATTAAATTCGCATGACAATGCAAACATCACAGTCTTTTACAATTGTTTTACCTTGCTACAACCCTATCATTGGTTGGGAAGAAACAGTTGTTGATGTTTACCAAGAATTAAAAAAGAGACTAGCGATAGAAATTGATTTAGTAATCGTCAATGATGGTTCTACAAAAAATGTTTCTCGAAAGGAAATTGACTATTTGGAATCAAAAATTCCACTTTTAAAATACATTTCCTATGCAGAAAATCGTGGTAAAGGATATGCTTTGAGGAAAGGAGTAGAAAATGTTCAAAATTTCCCAGTTGTCTATACAGATATTGACTTTCCTTATACTACAGAGAGCTTTCTTTCCATCTACAAAACGGTCAATCAAGGAAAGGTGGATGTCGCTTTAGGAAATAGGGACCAGTCTTACTACGAAAACACACCTTTGGTTCGCAAGCTAATATCACAAACCTTAAGAGCTTCTTTTAAATTCTTTTTAAAACTCCCAACTGATGACACACAATGTGGAATAAAAGGATTCAATGAAAAAGGAGCCTTGTTATTTTTGACCACCACAATTGATCGATTTTTATTTGATCTAGAGTTTGTAAAACTGATTGGAAAAAGAAAATTAAAGTATTCAACTGTTCATGTTGATTTAAAACCAAACATTGTGTTCAGCAAGGTAAACCCAAAAATTCTAGCAAAGGAATCATTTAATTTCTTGAAAGTTTTAATGCGAAAATGATTTAACCGAAATCCAATCATTATTATAAACAACAAATTCCTCCCCATCTTTTAACTCTTCCTTAAACAAGGATGGATCTCCTACTTTCTGAATCAGTATTTCATCAATCACAAAAGTAGCATCGGAAGCTTTTGTTGATAGAACAAAACGAGAAGTCTTTACATTTTCATCAACTTCAAAATCAAAGCTTGCACGAATCCAATCTCCAACAATTAAATTACTCTCTCGAATTTTAACAATATCTGACCAAACCGATTTCCTTACTGCATAATCATGTTCTATAAATCCAAACTGATTCACACGATCAACTTTCATATTATACCAAAAGCTACAACGATAAGTACCAGGAGTAGGAAAATCTAAACTGTCTAATATTATATCATATTCATGTTTTACTGATTCAAAAGCTCCTTCACCAGCCATGGCAAGATCACTTTTTTGATTCTCAAAACCTTCGTAGAAAAACCATACTTCATTGGTATCTGCTCTCCAATTATTAGACAAGATATGATTGGCAGCTTCATTCTGAGTAAGTACCGCATCAAAAGCTTTGGAATTGTTCCAATTTTCTTTTGAAAAGTGATATACCTTAAACTCGTCATTTTCGTAACGTAATTCACTGGTATTGACGATGCGTTTTTCATTAGGGTTTAGCTCCTCCTTATTCATCATCACAACTATTTCACTTTCTTCAGGGATATGATCAAAAATGTGTTTTTCAATATAATCTGGAGCAAACAAATTATGCATCAAAACAGCCTCTTGTACCGATGTTCGCGATGTCACCGTATTCAGCAAAGGGGTTTGTGTATGAAAACTCAACATCATCGCTTCAAAACTTGCTTTTTCTGAACCTTGAAGAACAATATTTTCACTAGATAAATGTGTAAAAGGTAAAAATAAGACCGCATCATAATTTTGCTGATTTGTCCATTCAACCAGTTCACTCAATTCTTCAGAAAGATGTTCTTTTTTAAAGGTATTTTGATGTTCAGAAATTGAATTCGAAACGTCTTGATGTGCTGGGATTATTTCTAAGAAAGTAGCTGTAATTCCAAGTATATAAAACGCTTTAATAGGTGTTTTAAAACGTTTTGAAACAGAAAATAAATATTGTAGAAAAACAACCATAGACACTGTTAACACATAGAAATAAACCCATGTAAAACGTCCCAACACTCTAAATTGCTTAAGCGGAGTTAACAGATCAACAATTGGCTTAAAAAATTCATACTTAAATGGAATACAAAATGAAAAAAGCAACACTAAAAAACCCGCTAAGTGGACTTTAAAAATGGATTGAGAAAATATCTCCTTTCTATCCAGTTTCCAGAAGTTGAAGATTAAAAACAACAATGCTAAAACCATCAAAACGATGGTAAAAAACCCAAGGTAAGACCACGTTTCCCATTTTACTGCACCCAAAGAAAACAAATCAATCATAAATGAAAAAGGCCCATGATGAGGAAAAAGCAAGGAATTCCAATCTGCATAGTAATCAAAGAACCCAACAGGAGTTTTCATCCGGTCACTGTGTGAATCGGTGAAAGCCACTATGACTTGAAACAAAACGATGATGAACAAAATTGGAGCTCCAATTTTTATTAAATAAAGCTTCCATTCTTTCGTATTGAATAACCAAAAAACAAAACCATAACTCAGTCCAAAAACTGAAATAATTAGACCCAAATACGGATGAGTAAAAAATGTCCAAATCAAAAGTAACACATAAAGCGCAAGCCATAATCGACGATTAGAATGGGTTAACTGGATTAACAGCCACCACATTAAAGGAATCGCGAATGAATAAGAGAGTGACAAATGTCCAGACATTCGAAACAATTGTGGAGTCATAAATGCAATAGTGATACTTGACAAAAAGCACCAGAAACGCTGAACCCCATAATGTTTCAATATTTTAAAGAGGAAAAATACCGCAATCGGGATTGAAATAAGCATAAGGAAATTGAGTATTCCAATTCCATAATTCGAGAGTCCAAGAAGGTTGATACAATAAGACAATAAAGGATGTCCATCAGTATATACAATATGTTCATTGAAAGGGTAATTCATTCCAGTAAAACCCCAAAATGAATCATCGTGTTTTGCATGATATAAGTAGGTATAATAATTCTTTATACCATCTCCATCACCTGCAAATAAAACATCATTAAGTCGAAAGAAAATGGAATGATTAAATCCGTAGACAATCAATAATGCTACCAAGAAAACTACTGTTTCCAATTTAAAAAAAAGTTTCCTCATGTACAGTTACTTAATGTTTTC
The DNA here is from genome assembly GCF_003402975.1 of Brumimicrobium aurantiacum. GTDB lineage: Bacteria > Bacteroidota > Bacteroidia > Flavobacteriales_D > Crocinitomicaceae > Brumimicrobium > Brumimicrobium aurantiacum. The sequence goes on from NZ_QURB01000001.1 coordinate 294,015, forward strand.
ATAGCAATCAGTTTGGTCATACCACTTTCCAGTTTTACAAATATATAAAATCGATTGAGCACGACTGTTTTAAAAATAATATAAACTTGCGGAATCAAAACACTTCTCAACACAAACGACTCAAGGTATATTTCTTTCCAGGTAAAGTCATCACCACACCACGTAGTTCTAAACCAAGCAAGAGACTACTTAAAAAGTTTACTGGCTTTTTCAATCGGACAGACAATACATCCAATGAAATTTTCTCAAATTCCTTAATTGTTTTTACTACTGATTTTTCGTCTCCATTCAATCCTTCAAACAAATCCGTTTGCACCACTGCCTCTTTGTCTTCAACCTTCCAGTCCATCAATCGGATCAAATCTTTACCATTTGTAATGAGATGAGCCTTACTTTCACTGATCAAACGATTACAGCCTTTTGAAAAAGGACGATCCACATTTCCTGGGAAAGCAAAAACATCTCTACTGTATCCATTGGCAATATAAGCTGTAATTAAAGAACCTCCTTTTGCTCCACTTTCAATTACGATTGTTGCATCAGTCATTCCTGCAACTATTCTATTTCGTTGTGGGAAATTCTCTCTATCAGGTTTGGTATTGTGTGGAAATTCTGTTAACAAACCACATCCTTTAGTTTCAATCATTTTTCGTGCAATGTTTTTATGAGCACTTGGATAAACCCTATCTAAACCGTGTCCTAAAACTCCGATGGTCGGGATGCCATGCTCCAAACATTTTTCGTGGGTATAACCATCCACGCCATAAGCTAATCCAGAAACTACTTGAACGTTATAAGGTGCAATGGCAGCAATCAATTCATTTATCAATTGCTTTCCATAGCTGGTCATGTTTCTTGTTCCGACAATTGCTATGGTTTTGGGTGGATTAAAATCAAAGTTTCCTTGGTGATACAACAAAATTGGGCCATCAGAACATTCTTTTAATCTCCTAGGATAGTCCTTATGGGTAAAAAATGTTGAATCGATATTGTGCTTTTCAACATAATCGACAATAGACTTCGCTTCATTTAAGGCTTTTGCACGATTAAGTTTACGAAAGCGTTCTTTAGCAAAACCAGGAATTGCCGTTCGCAGATTTATTTTATCCTCAAATAATTTGGATTCACTACCGAGATAGGCCAATAAAACTTTTGCTTTTCGCGCTCCGACTCCTTCTAATCGGGTTAACGCCACTTGGTGATTAAGGTGGTTAACTTTCAAATCTTTACTTTTTAATTTAGGTTAAATACTGCTTGACGTAAACACACATAATCAGCGATTTACATCAAAACACTATCTAAGATAAGAGAATTTATTCCAATTAAAAAACTCTTTTCCATTTTTTATTTAAAAAATAATCTGCCTATCTCTAAGCTAAAATCTAGTGCATATCGATCAATTTTTTATTATAAATAATATCTTTAAGCAGAATTAAAATCTTCTCAAAACAATGAAAAAACTCGCAATTATTCCTGCCAGATATGCTTCAACACGTTTTCCTGGAAAACCACTTATTGATTTAGCCGGAAAAACGATGATTCAACGTGTTTGGGAAGGTGTTTACAATTCAAATCAATTTGATGATTTAGTCGTTGCAACAGACCATGAAAAAATCGCAGATCATGTAAAAGAATTTGGAGGAAAAGTAATCCTTACAAAATCTACACATGAAAGCGGAACTGATCGTTGTGGTGAAGTTATTGAGCATTTTTCAGACTTCGATATTGTTGTCAACATCCAAGGTGATGAACCGCTTGTTGATGCAGAACAATTGCGTTTATTACTCTCTGCGTTTGAAAATTCTGAGGTTGAAATTGCCACACTAGGCTCACCTAAAATCAATGTTGCTGATGTAAAGGATTCCAACAGAATTAAAGTGGTCGTCAATCATCAATCTGATGCATTATATTTCTCTAGAAGTCCTATTCCATTTGAAAGAAACGATGAAGGTTATCCTTTCTTAAAACACATTGGTTTGTACGGATTTAGAACCAAAACATTAAAGCAACTGGTAAAACTAACTCCAACAACTTTAGAAAAAACAGAAAGTTTAGAACAACTAAGATGGATGTATTATGGGTATAAAATCAGGGTTGTTGAGACCTCAATTGAGACGCCAAATATAGATACGCCAGAAGATGTTGAGCTTGTTTTAGCAAAATTAAAAAGTTAAAATACACAGATTATCAAACACTTGAAAACTTAATTCAATATAAGTGCAATTATCCGTCTCATTTTTGAAACATTTAAGACGGCTTTCAGTATACTTAAAACTTTAAATTTGTATATTTGTTACTATGACACATTTGGACGCCATTCTCGGAACATTACTTTTACGCAATAATTGCGTTGTAATCCCTTCATTTGGAGGTTTTGTAGCCAATAATGTATCTGCAAAAGTAGATGTAAAAAATGGGTTAATTACTCCACCAAGTAAAGCTTTAAGTTTCAATAAAAACTTGAGTAATAATGACGGATTAATTATAAGTCAACTTGCAAGTGACCGCCAAATATCTTTTGATGATGCACAAAGCATTATTTCAAAAGAAGTTCAACAAATCAAAGCACAGTTAAACGAAGGAAAAAGAGTTCATTTCCACAATGTTGGTTTTTTATACACCAATACTGCTGGAAAAATAGCATTTGAACAAGATCGTTTTTTCAATCTTTTACTTTCTTCATATGGAATGAGCAGTGTTCAATTCATTAGCGAAGAAGAAAAGATAGAAACAGTTCAAACCGTTGAAACGATAACTCCATCATTTACTGCAGAAGCAGCGATTGAAGAGGAGCATATTCAGGAACAAAACACTGATGATGCAAAAGAAATTGAGCACCCAGCTGTTGGTACAAAATCTTCGAGCAATATTCTTCGAAAACTTGTCAAATACGCAGCTGTTGCGGCCTTGGTTCCTGTTGCGTTTTATAGCTTCTGGATTCCAATGAAAACAGATGTTCTACAATCAGGAGTTGTTTACACAGAAGATTTCAATCCATTCAATGGGAAGTCAGACACTAAATACCAACCAGATGTACAAGCAGAATCCTTAACGATAGACGAAGTTAAACCATCAACGGAACTTACTTCAATTACTGAGAATCTTAATTCCTCGACACCTATCTTTACCTATCCATTGGATGAGGATTTGTTTATCCCTGTTTGGAGAAAGGTTGAAACAACAACCAAAGCTGAAGTTAAAGAAGAAATCATCAATGCAATTCCATCCAATAGTTATCATGCTATTGTAGGATGTTTTAGTGACCCTTCAAATGCTAGTGATTTAATTACAAAATTAAAATCAAAAGGATTTAACGCCTACAAAGTTGATGTTAAAGGTGGTTTACACCGTGTTTCTGCTGGAAACGTTACGAAGAGATCTGAGATTTCTTCATTGAAACAACAACTTATACCAACAGAATTACCTGTTTGGATTCTTAAAAAATAATATATTTTAAATTTATTAATGTTATGAAAAAAATTATTCTTTCTCTTGCGGTATTTTCTGCGGGATTAATTGCCTATGCGCAAAACACAAATACTGAAGGATCAAGTTACTCTTTTACTGAAGTAGCTCACCATGATGCAACACCAGTATTATCTCAAGGATACACAGGAACGTGTTGGAGTTTTTCTGCTTTGTCATTTTTTGAATCAGAAATGATCAGAAAAGGAGTTGAGAATCCACCAATTTTATCTCAGATGTATATCGCTAGAAAGGCATACGAAGGAAAAGCAGAGAACTATATCAGAATGGATGGTAAAAGCAACTTCTCTCAAGGTGGAGCTTTCCATGATATTCCTTACGTTTTTGAAAGATATGGAATTGTTCCAATCGAAGCGTATGAAGGTTTGAACTACGGAACAGACAAACACAACCATAAAGAAGTGTACAGTGTATTGAATGGATACATGGGTGGTGTTCTGAATTATGTTGACAACAAAGGGGATGCTGCATTATCTAAAAACTGGAAAGCTGGATTGAGTGGTATTTTAGACGCATATCTTGGTGAAGACCCTACAACATTTACTTATGAAGGGAAGGAATATACACCAAAATCTTTTGCAGAGTCTACAAAGTTGAACATGGATGACTACGTTTCTTTGACTTCATTTACACATTTCCCAATGCATGAAGAAGTACAATTGTTAATTCCTGACAACTGGTCAAACGGAACAAGTTACAATGTTTCAATGGATGAATTATTGGAAGCTACAGTAAGCGCTTTAGAAAACGGATATACTGTTGCCTGGGGAGCTGATGTTTCTGAAAAAGGATTTAACTTTGGAAAAGGTTTAGCGATTGTTCCTGAAGACGAAAGTACAATTAAGGTACGTGGAAGAGACAATTCAAACTTCTCTGATGCTGGTGCTTCAAAAGAGTCAAATGCATTTTTAACGCCAGTTAAAGAAATCACTGTTACACCTGAAATGCGTCAAGAAGGTTATGATAACAAAACAACAACTGACGATCATGGAATGCACATTACAGGGCTTTATGAAGAAGCAAACGGAACAAGATATTTCTTAGTAAAGAATTCTTGGGGAACAGGAAATTACCCAGAAGGATATCTTTATGTTTCTGAAAACTACTTCAAATTGAAAACCATCAATGTTTATTTACACAAGGATGGTATTCCAAAAGGAATCTCGAAAAAAATCATGAAATAAATTAATTTAAGGGGAAGCAATTCCCCTTTTTTTTGCCTTATATCAATTGACTCATTTTACAACTCATGACAATTAAAAATTTACTTTACTTCGCCATCGCTTCATCAATTCTTGTAGCCTGTGGAAATGGTGAAAAGCGACAAGATTCAAAGCAAAACACAACAGTTAAAGAAGACAGTGTTTATCCTCATGAATTATTGAAAACGTATGAAGATCATCCTTTTTTCTTCTACAATGTTGAGAATCTTTTTGACACTATTGACGATCCAGAAACTATTGACGAAGCATTTTTGCCGGAAAGCGAAAAAGAATGGACAGGAGAAAGGTTTGAAGACAAACTAGAAAAGTTGGCAGAAGTGTTAACACATCCTTCTGAGAACAACCCATTATTTATTGGATTGGCTGAAATCGAAAATCGTTTTGTGGTTTTAGATTTAGTAAAAAAAGGAAGATTAGCACAGAGTAATTACAGAGTTGTTCATTCTGATGCACCTGATGTACGAGGAATTGACGTTGCGTTTGTTTATGACAATGAACGTTTCAAAATTCAATACAACGAAGCCATTGACTTGTCAATACCAAACGAACCAGATTATAAAACACGTGACATTCTTTATGTTAAAGGTTTGCTGAAAGATAGTGTTGACCTTCATGTTTTTGTAAACCACTGGTCTTCGCGAAGAGGTGGTGCAGAGGAAAGTGAATATAAGAGAATTAATGCAGCAAAAGCATTGGTTTATAAAACTGATTCTATCAGAAATACAGATGCGGAGGCTAGAATCATTATTATGGGAGACTTCAACGATTACCCAACAAATAAATCAATTCGTGAGGTTTTAGGCGCAGATATTGCCTCAAACGCATCTAATTTTGTGAATTTAACATTGCCAATGCACGAAGAAGGAATAGGAAGTTACAATTATCGTGGCGACTGGGGAATGTTGGATCAATTTATTGTTTCTCCAAGCTTAGTTGCTCCAGAGAAAGGTTTACATATTCAAGAAAGTAAAGCGTATTTAGTTGACGATGATAAATTCATGTATTTCAACAAAAAAGGAGAGAAATCACCAAGTAGAACATATGGAGGTCCTAATTATTATGGAGGTTATTCAGATCATTTAGCGATTTACGGGTATCTAAAAATGAATCAATAAAGTTTTTTACAAGAAACAACACAACTAAAGTCGTGAAAAAAAAGCTAGTCAAATTAGCATCTGTTCTCTTTCCTACTACAATCACAAAGTTTGCTTTTGATCAATTGATGAATCCTCAAGTGCGAAAATTACGTCAAAATGAATTGGAAGTTTTGGACAAAGCAGAAAAAGAAACATTCAAGTTTAATGACTTTGATATTCAACTTTACACTTGGAAAGGAGGAGGTAAAACAGTCTTTTTAATTCATGGATGGGAAGGTCAAGCAGGAAATTTTTCAGATTTTATAGCTCCACTTTTAAAAGACGGTTACACAATCTACGCTTTTGACGGACCATCTCACGGCTTTAGTAGCAAAGGAGAAACTAGCTTGCTTGAATTTGCGAATCTTGTTGGTGTTTTAATTGATAAATACAAGGTCAACAATTTAATCAGCCACTCTTTTGGTGGAGTTGCGACAACTTATGCCTTACACAACAATCCTGATTTAGAAATTGACAAATATGCTTTAATCACTACTCCAGACAAATTTGAAGAACGAATCGACGATGTTGCTGAAATGGTAGGCATCAACGAAAAGGTAAAAAGTAAGTTAATCACTAAATTAGAGAAAGAGACGAACATGGATGTCCTATCACTTAATGTTAGTGATTTTGTTAAAAATGTAAACGTAAAAAATGCAATTATTTTCCATGACAAAAATGATAAGGTGATTCCTATTGAACGCTCACGCAACGTTCAAAAAAACTGGAATGTTTGCGATTTTAAAGAAGTTGAAGGAACAGGACATTTTCGTATATTGAGAACGAAAGAGGTGATTGAGGGAGTTGTTGAGTATTTGGCAAAGAAAAATAAACCTTCAAGACCTAAGAAACTTACAAAGAAACTAGAAAGAGAATTCTTCAAACTCATCATCGATGAAGAATTTGACTATTCAACTAAAATCCAGGAGTATTTAATTCAATTTCCAGCTTTGGCTAATTCTGTTGTTACGGGAATGTCAAAAGGAATTGATGGATTTTCATCTTTGATGCTCGCAGTAAGATTTTACAATTTTAATGCAGCAAAAATTCTGGTTCAGAATGGAGCAAATGTGAATTTTATAGATTCATCTGATGTTAGAGAAAGGCATTATCCAATTTTCATTGATTATATTGAAATGATGAGGAATCTAATTGAAGGCAAGCAACCAAAATTGATAGAAAGCGGATTTGAATTATGGGATTTGTTTGACGAAAATGGCTTAGATTACTCCATAAAATCAATAAGTAATGACGGATGCAATACGCCTGACAGCTATATTGAAGCTTTTATTCGATTAATAGGTGTGAAATACAAAAACAAGCATTTAGTTCACAATGAATATAAATATGACCCTCCAAATCCTTCAATAAATATATATCGATTTAGCAATGAAAGTCAGGATAAGTCTAAAGAAAGTTTCTATAAAAGAATGGCAATACGCTTATTAGAAAAAATAAGTGTTCAACAATTGAAAGAGGTGGATGCGAGCAATTATCGATCATTTTCAAGCGCTATTTTACCTTTTTACATAGAAAACGGATATGTTGATAACTATGTATTATCATTAGTAAATCACCTCATCAAAAAGAAACATGGTTTTGAATTGAAGAACATAAAAAGTTTAGAATCATTCAAAATGAGATCAGTAGAAATTGGAATAGAAAGATTTTCAACCATTGAATATCAATATGATTAAAGTGAAATCTTTAGAGATAGGTGTATTTGGGAGATAAATAGTATTCCTTGAATTCCCTTTAAAATAATTCGATCTGATTTACTAATTTTGAATATGGACTTATTCAATACCAAACTCAACATCCTTCCATTTGACGGTGAAGTAGATTACTATGGACCTGTGCTCTCACAATCTCAAGCGCAAGAGTATTTTGAAAAGTTAATGTCGAAAATTGAATGGAAAAACGATAAAGCCATTATCTACGGAAAACTAATCGTTACGAAAAGAAAGGTAGCTTGGTACGGAGACGAACCCTTCGAATACACCTATTCAAAAACAACAAAATCAGCATTGCCTTGGACCAAAGAACTTTTAGAATTAAAGGAAATTATCGAAGAAAAATCTGGTGAAACTTACAATTCTTGTTTGCTGAATCTCTACCACAGTGGAGAAGAAGGAATGGCGTGGCACAGCGATGCAGAAAAAGATTTAAAGAAAAACGGTGCAATAGCATCACTTAGTTTTGGAGCTGAACGAAAATTCCTATTCAAACATAAAGAAACTAAACAAAACGTTTCTGTAATTTTAGAAAAAGGCAGTTTGCTCGTAATGAAAGGTACAACACAAACGAATTGGCTACATCGATTACCGCCCACCAAAAAGGTAAAAACTCCAAGAATTAACCTAACTTTCAGGACGATAGTTGAGGAATAGATAAATAAGTAAAATTCCATCCCTATTTCTAAAGAACCGTTTAATCCCAACGGGATGTTATAATTTAATTTAGAACGATAGGCCTAAAGGAAAGTAAACAATATCCCGAAGTCTTAAAAGAACCATAGATCTACTCACAACACATAAATCAACAAAGCAAAAACGATAATCCATCCATCGATAATTCCCGAATAAAACATCTCATGTCGCTTCGTTGCGCTGAGGAGGACTAAGATTGCCAACCCCAAATAACTTACTCCAAACCACAAAAGGTGATTGATAACAGGAAAGTAAAAATAAAGACAGATTGCACTTATACTTAAAAATAACAAGGCTATGATTTTAGCACCAAATGCTCCAAAAACTTGTGGAATCGTTGATTTCTGTTTTTTGTCATACACCAAATCTCGAATATCAAAAGGAACTGTTGCCGCAAGAATAAAAAAGAAAATGGCCAAACCCAATCCTTTTGGAAAGTCTGTTGAACTAGCAATTCTCATATAAGGCCAATAAACGCAAACAAGTGCCCATTGCGCAGCAATCAAATAGATTTTTGCATGTGGAATGTCGCGTAATGCCATCGATTTTGGATGAATTTTCATGGCATAAAGCACACCGATTATGGCACTAAAAGCCAAGAACCAAAAATCGATATTCCAACCCAAAACTAAAAAGTAAATGAGTACCGCACCAACAATTCCAACACCAGCAAGGATTTTTATAAAAAGGGTGTGATTTTCTATCCAATGGTGACGAGCCGAAGACTTCACTTTGATTTCTCCTAATCGCAAAATACGCTGAATGTTATAAATGAAAAGTGTGGCAAAGAAAACCGTAAATCCAATTCCAACATCATGCGGATTACCAAGCTGCACAGCGCAAGCATAAGCCAAAGACCCAGCAGAAGTACTTACTAGCAGGTTACTGTATATTAGATATTGAAGAAATCGCATCATTAATCGCAAAATTACGTAAACCGAGTTCAACGAAGTTAGTATATTGAAAATAACATTTCAAAATCAACCGGTTTTTCTTTTTATATTTATGCTAACGTATGATTTTTCTTTTAGCACATTATGGCAAATAGTAGAATTATAATACTGATGTTATGAGAAGGTTGATTTTTTATATAGTACTTTCCTTGTGTTTATTTGGCCATACCCATTGTGCTTTAAATTCAAAATCTATGATTACGCAAAAGATACAGCATAGCAAGTTTAAAATTAACATCAATTATCCAGAGCATGATATTTATAGAAATAAGGTCGAAATTGTGATAGAAAATACATCGGACGAAGTTTGGGAAATAAGCTCTCCTCGATGCTATATTAATACCATTCCTTTTTTGAATGATATCAATGGCAAACACATTTCTCCAGTCAAGATAAAATTGGATTCAGATTGTTTAGATGATTTTACATTGATTAACAATGGGGAAATTAAAAAGGTCATTTATAACTATTCAATTGCTGATTTATACCCAAACTTAGACTCTGGGAAATATAATATTCATTTTTCCTATCAAGGAGAAATAAAAAACCAAAATGGTGTAGTCTTTAAACTTGATGAAAGTTTAAATAGCTCAAAAGAACAAATAGAAATTGTAAAATAGAAACCTGTAAAGATCAAATATTATGATAAAAAAATATTTTCTATCCATCTTTAACTATCCAACGATGAGAATAAACGCAATAATTTCAATCCTTTTAACTTCATTCTTATTTGGAAGTTGTATAGTTTATGAAAACACCTCCAGAGTTAAAGAATGTTATAAATCTCAAACAGACTGTAAAGAAATATGTTTTCAAATTAGAAAACCTGAGAGAGTGATTCCTTTACTAGTTATGTTGTATAGTTTTCAATTGAGTAATGATCCATATATGATAGAAATGAAGACCTCATGTAATAATGATTCCATTAATTTGATAAGTTTCAATTATGAAGTTTATAATATTTTAGGAGAACTAGTCATTAAAGATTCAATTTACAATGACTTTACGTCAAAAAAAATCTCACCATATTACACTTTGATTAAGTGCAAGGTTGAGCTACCTGTGTTATCAAAAAAGTTTCATGAGGATAGTCTTTACTTAAATTTTGAAGGCAAATTTTTAGAAACTAATGGAGATACTTCTACTCTAAAAGTTCAAGAATTATATTTGGAGCCTACTAAAATTAATGATTTTTGGCGGGTGTTTTAAGAATAAAAATTAATTTTATCTTTAATGAAAGGCTTATTTAATTAATGTAATTAAAACTTTATGAAAGCAACACTATTATTAACATTACTCCTGATATCTATATCTTGCAAAAAAGATGAGCCTATCAAAAATTATCTTTCTGAACCACCCGTTTTAAAAGGTTTTAACATCAGGGACGGCAATGGGGTTTTAATGCAAAAAATAGGAATACCGAACGTTAAATATTCAGAAGATCCAGAGAGCGGAAAGCAAACTTTTGTTTTAAATTCTAATCTAAATTCAACTACTAATTTTTCTTCAGTTAGTTTAGTATTAACATTAGTTATATTTTTTAGATATGAAAAAAAGTAAATTTATTTTAATTATTAGTGTTATAGTGATAACGACTAATGCTATGGGCCAATGGGAGAACTTGGTTTCGAATTATAGTTTTGAAAAAGCGACTAATGATTTTAATAGAAATGCAACCAAATTAAAAGATGATACCGTTCCTAAAATAAAATCCCATGGTATATATTTAGAGTTACTTGGCAGAAATGGAGCATACTCGTTGGGATACGAGACTGTAGGAAATTATGGTGTAGGATTAGGAATTGGAACTTCAGTAAACCAGCATTCAGTTCCTGAAGTTAAATTTTTAAACTACAGTTTTAATGTATCTCCATTTTACGAATTTGGAGAGAACATAGGAGTTAGAGTTGGTTTTAACACTACTTTTAGCATAAATCCAATTACATTTACAAGCAATCTAGATTTTTTACACCCAGCAGATAAACCTCCAATTTATAGAGTTGTTCCAGCTAATTCTTTAGGCGTTTATTATAAAACGAAAAATCAAAAATATCAGTTTTTAGTCAACTCTTATCTTTTATATCAAATCTCAATTTATGAGAATCGAAATAGTTCACAAATTTTGCCTTGGTTTGGGGTTCAATTTAAGTATAATATTAAAAACAATAATTAATGAGAAAATTCATAATTTATTTATTATTTCTATTTCAAGTTTTATGTTAAATAGACTAAATCCAGCACCATGAAAACAACAATCTTTACAACATTTATATTCCTCACAGGAATAACATTCGCTCAGAACGAGGTAGCCTACACCTACGATGATGCTGGCAACCGCATCAAAAGAGAAAGTACGGGCAGTAGTATTATCATTCAACCCAGCAACAATGAAACTACAGCATTGGAAAACTTATCTACAGCGGAATTGATTTACAAGCACAGCCCAATCCAGCATCCAAAGAAACTAAAGTTTCCGTGTTAATGGATCAAGAAACAGTTAATGAAGAACATAAAAATGCAATAGAATCAGGCATAATTATGCAATTGATTGTTGTACTCTAAATATATATTTATTATCCATGATTTATTTTTTTAATACTCCTGTTAATATTAATAATATTGCTGCTCCTCCTACAATTACATGCGCCCAGAATAAAATGTACTGAATGAAACCTACCATAATCTATTTCTCTTTTATTTCGTTACTAAACATCGACATGAGCTATCCCCTAAAATAAAAATCATATAACTTGAATATTCCCAATCTACCATCTTGATCACTGAAAGCCAATTTCGAAGGGCAGTTTTACTTTGTGTATTCTTCTTAATCAGATAAACACTCATTTATTTAGGTTAAAGGTATAACATTTGTTTCACGAAAGGAAACTTTTATAGGTAATCTTAAAAAAAACTTTATTTAAGTTAATAAAAAATGTAGAATTAAAAAACAACGTCCTCGATGATTCTTACTCTACTTCTTTATTCTTCATACCAGTAGACAATCCCTAGTTCTTATGAAACCTCCCTCTTTTTTTCATCTTAACTGAAAACTCTACAACTAATTGCACCGCTTACAACTCTTCTGGTTTTTTCGATGTATTCTTGTTACATCTTCTTAGAAAAATCAACAGCATAAACAGAAAACAATTTACATGTATCATATTAACTTAAAAAATTCTATTCTCAATACTATATATCTTATATTTGCAGTCTCAAATAAACTGTAATAAATGAGCGCATTTTCTAAACGACACATTGGTCCTTCACAGGATGAGAAATCGGCAATGTTAGCTGAGATCGGAGTAAATTCAATTGACGAATTAATGGAGCTAACGGTTCCTAAGGACATTCGATTGAAAGAAGAATTAAAAATCGATACTGCCTTAACAGAAAAGCAGTATTTAGATCACATTGGTGATTTGGCAGTAAAAAACAAAGTTTTCAAATCTTATATTGGATTGGGATACAGTGAAACAAATGTACCGCCAGTTATCCAACGAAATATTTTAGAAAATCCAGGATGGTACACGGCTTACACGCCATACCAAGCTGAGATCGCGCAAGGTCGTTTGGAAGCATTATTGAATTTCCAAACCATGATTAGCGATTTAACTGGTTTAGAGATCGCAAATGCATCTTTACTCGATGAATCAACAGCTGCTGCAGAAGCAATGATTATGTTCTTTAATGCAAGAGCACGTGCGGACGTAAAAGCTGGAAAAAATAAGTTTTTCGTTTCAGAATATGCTTATCCACAAACGATTGATGTAATCAAAGGAAGAGCCGTTCATTTAGGAATCGAATTGATTTTTGGAGACCCAACAAATTACGACTTAACAGATGACAAAATTTTTGGTGCTTTAGTTCAATATCCTGATGCTTATGGTCGTGTAAAAGACTTGAGAGGGTTTGTTGAAAAAGCAACCCAACAAGATATAAAAGTTGCTGTAGCAGCAGATATCATGTCATTGGTTTTATTAGAAGCTCCAGGAAAAATGGGGGTTGATGTGGTTTGTGGTTCTACACAAAGATTTGGTGTTCCAATGGGATACGGTGGACCTCACGCAGCTTATTTTGCAACAAGAGAAGAATACAAAAGACACATACCAGGAAGAATCATTGGTGTATCAAAAGATGCAGATGGAAACATCGCTTATCGAATGGCACTTCAAACACGTGAGCAACATATTAAAAGAGCAAAAGCGACTTCAAACATTTGTACAGCACAAGCGTTATTGGCTGTAATGGCAGGAATGTACGCTGTTTATCACGGTCCAGAAGGATTGAGATACATTGCTCAGAACATTCACAACCAAACGGCAACAATTCATCAATCGATTGAAAAAGCAGGGTACAACGTATTGCACAACGACTATTTCGATACTTTATGGGTTGAAACTCCAGCCGGATTATCTTGTGAACAATTAAAAGAGGTTGCGGAAGAACACCACATTAATCTACGTTACATCAACGAAAATCAATTTTCTATTAGTGTTGGTGAAAGAACAAACGATGCAGAGGTTATAGGTTTAGTGGGCGTTTTAGAATTGGCTGCTAAAGCAAAAGGTATCGAGGTTGAATTTATTTCATCGGAAGTAAACCAAGAATTAGCGCGTAAGACTGAAATTTTAACACACGAAGTATTTAATACGTATCATTCTGAAACAAAAATGATGCGTTACATGAAGTGGTTGGAAAATAAAGACCTTTCATTGGTTCATTCCATGATTGCTTTAGGTTCTTGTACAATGAAATTGAATGCCGCAGCGCAATTGATGCCAATTACATGGCCAGAATTTTCAAATTTACATCCATTTGCTCCAGTAAATCAAGCCACAGGTTATCATGAAATGATCAAAGGTCTCGAAAAAGATTTATGTGAAATCACTGGTTTCCATGCGATGTCTATGCAGCCTAACTCAGGTGCGCAAGGAGAATATGCTGGATTGATGGTGATCAAAGCATACCATGAAGCGAATGGAGATATGGATAGAAACATTTGTTTAATTCCTTCTTCTGCGCACGGAACAAACCCAGCTTCTGCGGTAATGGCAGGGTTTAAAGTGGTAGTGACGAAATGTGACGACGCCGGAAATATCGATATTGACGATTTAAGAAAGAATGCTGAAAAATACAGCGACAAACTTGGTGCAGTAATGGTAACTTACCCTTCTACACACGGAGTTTTTGAAGCTGGTATTAGAGAAATTACACAAATCATTCACGATCACGGTGGACAGGTTTATATGGATGGTGCAAACATGAATGCCCAAGTAGGATTAACAAATCCTGGAAATATTGGAGCTGATGTTTGTCACTTGAACTTACACAAAACATTTGCAATTCCTCACGGAGGTGGTGGACCAGGAATGGGTCCAATTGGAGTTGCTAAACACTTGGCACCATTTATCCCAGGAAGTCCAATTATTGACGGAGTTGGTGGTGACAAAGCGATTCATTCTGTATCTGCAGCGCCTTACGGAAGTGCTTTAATTTTATTGGTTTCTTACGCTTACATCAAGATGTTAGGAACAAAAGGATTGAAGCATTCAACAGAAATGGCAATTGTAAATGCAAACTATATCAAAGCAAGATTGAGCAAACACTTCCCAATTTTATATTCTGGAGAAAACAATACCGTTGGTCACGAAATGATCTTAGATTGTCGTGAATTTAAACGTACAGCAGGTGTTGAAGTTGGAGATATTGCCAAACGATTAATCGATTACGGATTCCACTCTCCTACTGTATCTTTCCCTGTTGCTGGAACATTAATGATTGAGCCAACAGAGTCTGAAGACAAAGCAGAATTGGACCGTTTTTGTGATGCGATGATTAGTATCCGTAAGGAGATTCAAGACATTGAAGATGGAAAAGCAGATCAAGTTTCAAATTTATTGAAAAATGCTCCGCACACCGCTGAGTGTATGATCAACCAGGATTGGAAATATGATTACACGCCACAAGAGGCGGCTTATCCATTACCTTACCTTGTACGTAACAAGTTCTGGGTTCCAGTTCGTCGTATTGATGATGCTTTTGGAGACCGTAACTTAATGTGTTCTTGTCCTGCGGTTTCTTCTTATGATAGTGAGGAGGAAGAGGCATTTGCATAATGTTTTTTTTGATTTTAAGGCTCTAAATCTTGCGTTATATTCATATTAAATCTCGGTCATTTATTAATATAAACTCTCGAGAATTTAATATTACATATGCCTTATCTTTAAAGCTTAATAATCAAAAAACAGAACTAGAAATAATTATACAGCGAGGAGGGAATTTTATCCCTCTTCGTTTTTTAACATAAGATTGAAATGGATTACGCGATAGAAATAAAATTTAAGGAACTACTTGCTGAACTTAATGAAAGATTTGGTGGAGGTCTTGATGTGCAATCTATTCTATTTTTGATTGGTGTTCAAGAATTAGGGAAAGGACATCAAAAATTCAGTAAACGTCAAAAGACCGAATTGATGCACGTTGCTGTATGTACAGTTTTAGAGCCTTATGGTTTTTACAAAACTATAGGTAGAGACAAGGACAATTGGCCACATTTTGAGTTTTTAAAAGAACTTCCACCACTAGATGAACGTCAGCAACAACACTTGATGAAAGAGGCAATTTTGACCTATTTCCAGGCGGAAAACAACGAGAATATAGACAATATTGAAATACCTGAGGTTTTGAGGTATTTTGAAGAGGAAGAATAGGGAGAGATTAATCCCAATATAAAACTTCAGTTCTCGATTCTTAAAGCCGTTGAAACGGCAAGCAAAATTAGATCTATTTACCTCTCTTTCATGCGGGATGAATCCCACATCGAAAGTAAATAGCACTAGAATTTAAACTTATATTTCTTTAAAATGAAACTATCTTTACATGCTATTGATGCGGGGTTTATCCCGCATACAATAGATTTCCGAGTTTCAGCCTAGTGGTTTCAACCACTTTAAAACATCTATAAAAAGCAATCTATTTCAGGATTTTTTGACTAATTAACCTTGTTTCTTCACTTCTTTTCCCGCCTCCCAATTACTTGAAAAACTTAAGAATCCACTAATTAAAGGATGTGGAATTTCGGAAGTACTACAAACTTGCGGCAGACTCATAGATGCCACACAAAACGGTCGGGTTTTTAAACTGATAATTTCAGGTTCATTGAATTGATTGACGGCTTCGATATCTAAAACCTCTGCTTTTAAAACTTCATAAATATGAGGATAGATAGAGAATCGTGCATTGGTTAGTTCAGCACGACTTTGGTTTTGATATAGCCCCTTCAATGCTTCAGAGATCGGCGTTACCTCCACCTTTTCAAATGAATTTTGAACCACTAAATTTTCAGACAAAACTTTTTCTTGATCTGGGTTAAGGTGATACATTTTAATAATTAAATTAAGGAAGCTACGGAAAGATTCTCCTGTGACCAATAGTGCAATTTGGGAAGCCAATACTGATTTTAGAATTTCTTCGATAAAGAAAGCGTTATCGTAAGGACCTGGAGCGACAATTACGCCATCAAACTGTGTGAATTTGTTAGGTTTTAATTTACTGGCTTCATGCGTTCTCATCCAGTAATAATTAACACTTAACCCCAATAATTCAGCTGAATGCTCTACAGCTAAATTAGTTGCATGATGTGCATTAAAAGTGAAGTTAAAATCACCTATTATTACAATTTTTATCGATTCAGTCATACTCTAAAACACTGATAATAGGGAAATATATAAAAAAAAGTGGTCATTCCGTTATGAAATGACCACTAAATATAATTTTTATGATTTTCTATCTTTCAAAATAACCTTGAAAGACAGCATCTTGAATTTCTAATGTATCAGATAAAGTAAGATCTGAAGGATTGGTAAACACTGTTACGTTAAATCTTGCAACGAATGATAGGTAATCTCCTTGTTCATCTGTATCTTCCTCTAGATCTGTAAATTCAAAACTTTCAGGAAATCCAGAATTTTCTTTACTTAACCAAGTTCTACCACTTCCGTCCACAAAATAAAATTCAACACCATCTTCGGCGTCATCTTTAAACTGAATCGGTTGAGTAATTCCATTATAGAAAAAGTCATAAAAGTTCTCAACTGAAGGAGTTTCAGTATTGTTAGAACTAAATAAAAGTTTCCCCATTCTCAATTCCACAACATCTGTTTTTTGTGAACTACTAAAGGTAGAATTATATGTTATTGCAGAGGCTTGAGGAGAAGGATTAATTTCTTTAGACTGAGTAGCCTCATGAGAAAACCCTTTAATATCTTCAATGATTTCGTAGGATGCGCCATCCATTCTTGCTTGAAAAGAAACGGATAAGTCAGATTCATAAGTTGGTTTTGGAACCACCTCATGCTTTACACAAGAACTGAGTAAAGCTACTCCTAAAAAAATTGATATCGTATTTATATATTTCATAACATTCATGTTTCTTCGCTAAATATACGTAAACAACATAAAAAAGGTTGTCATTTATTGCATTTAATTCAACACTATTTGTGTTTACTTGTCAAATTTATAACTTTTAAATGAATCAAAAGAATTAGAAGGAAATAAAATTAGAATGAGATGGATTTTGATAATTTAATAATTAGAAGCTTTCTTCTTTCTAATCTACTATTAACACGGGTTGAAACCCGTGCCAATAGTCTATCCTAAAATAGTTGTGTTAGAAAAATGCATCAATACTAAGGTTTATATTCCTTACTCAATCACAAGTTTTTGGGTATATCGCTGTTCATGGTTATTGAATGTAACGGTGTAAATCCCTGGCGAAAATCCTTCAACATCAATCCTATTATTTGAGGTATTCAATTCCGTTTCCAATACTTCTTTCCCTATAACATTGTACACTTTTACTTCATAATCTTGACCCTTTTCTAGGTTATCGATTTGAACAAAGTGATTTGCAGGATTGGGATACATCGTGAAATTGTTTTCAGAAGACCAATTGTTTGTACTTAAATCTGTTGATAGTTCGAGCAGCCAGAAGTCAGACATACCTACATTAGGTACTGTTTTATCACCTGAAACACCTCCCTCAGTATTTCCGAATATCAGTAGAGAGTTATTTTCTATTTCAATAACCCCAGGAAAATAGTCACCCAAATCACTCCCAAATTTATATTGATCTTTTAACGATAAATCACTTGTATCGTTCACCAATATCCAAAAGTCTGTTGAATTATTATGTGAGGCTAAAGTTACTTCTCCAGATATATCACTATCGGAAGTTCCAACCATAACGAGTTCACCTGATTCCGTTAAAAGTGTATTAGTTTCATTATCAACATTATTACCTCCATAGGCTTTATCCATCAAAATGGCTCCATTTTGATTTAGTTTAGTAATCCATATGTCATTAGAACCTCTTGAAGATTCTGTTTTAGTTCCTGACAATCCAGATAAAGTATTCCCAATAACGAACAATCTATTCTCAGAATAAACCAATTTACTACTTAAATCTATACCGGTACCACCTATAGTTCTATCCCACATCACATTCCCATTTTCATCAAGCTTTAACACCCAGTAATCCATACTACCATAACTATCTTCTGTTTTAAGTCCAGAAATAGGCGAACTAGAAGACCCTGTAACAAATATATTTTCATTTTCATCTAAAGCAACTGATATAAAACCATCATCGTCACTTCCTCCTATCGTTTTATCCCAAAGTACATTTCCTTGAGCATCTATTTTCACAATCCAACCGTCATTTTGACCATAAGAACTTTCCGTTTTATCGCCAGAAATACCTGAATATGATTCTCCTACCAACAAAATGGAACCGTCATCAAATTCTACAAAATCACTAAAATAATCATTTCCTGAACCTCCGTAGGTTTTTTGCCATAGTTCGTTTCCTTGATCATCTATTTTAATGATCCAAAAATCTGATAGACCTTTATTGGGAGCTGTTTTGTTTCCATTGATCCAAGAATCACTAAAACCACCAATTAAAACATTGCCATCAGAAGTTTCGATCATTTTTACTAGATCATCTGTTGCTGTTCCACCAAAACCTCTTTGCCACAAAATCGTATTGTTATTATCCATTGAAACTACCCATATATCAATATCTCCAAAATTTGATGTGGTTTTATCTCCTGAGATACCTGACAATGAAGCCCCACCAACAATAGTTTGATTATTAATAGCAATTGCAGCGCGGGGACTATCATAAGAACTCCCTCCAAAAACGTATTGATCTGCAATTTGAAAGTTCTGTGCTTGAGTTAAAAAAGTGGTAAAAACGAAGGTAAAAAGTAGTAATTGTTTCATAATTATTGTAAGGTTTTAAAACTAAATTTTTAAAGTCTCCCTAAATTAAGAAAAATATTTAATTAAGAAAAAACATGTCGTATCGCTATGGTGGTTCTTTCGTCACGATTTTTATTCAAAATTACGCGCCAAAATTAAATGACATCCCTTTCTACTATTAACACGGGTTGAAACCCGTACCAATAGTCTATACTGAAATTAGATAATGCAATGAAGAGAATTTCCTTATGCAGTAGAATTTAATCTTATTTTCCCATCATAAAAGAAGGCAACTCCAAACTCAACTTATTAGCGGTGTTTTGAATCATCTTTTTTTGATAAGGAAGCAGAACCTGTTCTCCAGTTGCAAACTCCGTCATTTTTCGATTAGACAGGAAGAAATTACTGTAGTTTTCTCCGATTTCTTTTTTCAACTCTTCTTTAATCGGTAGGAAAAAACGCTCTTTTGCAGCTTGAATTCTTGTGCGTTGCTGATTAATTTTCAATCTTTTTTCTTTGGTCAATGCAGGAATACTCGATTGATTTTCTGCAATTTTATGTTCGGTAATTTCCTTTTCCGCCAATGCCAATAAAGCCTCAACATTTTGTTGTACTTTATCAACTCTCAACTTTGGATGGATACCTTTTAAAGTCTTCCATTCCTTTACCTTCGCTGGTGTTTTCGCCAGTAATAATGCGATTTTTTTATCCCATACTTTATATGTAGGACGTTTCAATGAAGCACCCAATTCCTCACGGTAATCCATCAATTTCTCAAAACGGATCCACTCACGCAGCGTCATTGTTTTTTGATCTTTTTTCGTGAGATAAGCCACTTTCTCTCCACCCGACCAATCGTGTTTTTCAAATGCTTCCATTTCTTCAGCAAACCATTCTTCTCGATTGATCTCTTCCAAATTTTGCATCAATACTTTTTTTACCGCAGGTAAATGCAATACATCTTCAGCCGCATATTTGTGCTGCTGCTCTGTTAAAGGACGTTGAAACCAATTGCTCTTTTGCTGACTTCCTTTCGTATCGATGGGATAATCTTCACCTAAAACGGCTAAGATTGAATTATTCAAAGACAATGTTTCAAAATCCAACAAGCGCATAGCAACTCCCAAATCTACAATATTGTTAGGTCTTGCTCCCAAATGATGTAAAAGACGCATGTCTTCATTAAAAGCAAAACAAACTAAAGCAATGTCAGGGTTCTCCAATACAGGAAAAATAAGCTCAATTTCAATCCCATCAAGAGGGTCAATTAAAAAACAATTTTCTCCATCAAAAACCTGCATCAAGCAAAGGTTAAAACCATATCTGAAATGATTCTTATCGAATTCTAAATCAATAAAAATCTCTTTTTTTTTGAGCAAAGTTTCCACAACTGTTGCTAATTCAGCATTGGTTTGAATGTATTGAATATTGGGTTTCATTGCTTAATGATCGCGTGACATTAGGTATTTTGCTAAATCTAACAACGGTTGCTTTTGTTCATTTGAGACATTAATATTACTCATATTTTCAAGCGCGCGTTGATAGAATTCTTCTTTCTTTTCTTCCGCTATTTCTTTCACCTTCAATTCTTCAAAAATAGTTTTTGCATTTTCTATTTTAGTTTCTCCATCTTGGTTTTCTAACAGGTCAAGAAGGGCTTTCTTTTGTTCTCCTTCCGCCAATTCTAAAGCAGTGAGCAACAAATATGTTTTTTTATTGGACAAGATATCTCCTCCAACTTGTTTACCGAATTTTTCAGGATCGGCATACAAATCTAAAATATCATCATGCATTTGAAAAGCGAGTCCGATATTCATTCCAAAATTGTAGATATTTGAAATATCTTCTTCATTTTCTGCTCCTCCAATAAGCGCTCCCATTTCTAGAGCAGCACCTAATAAAACAGAAGTTTTTAAACGGATCATTTCGATGTATTCCTCTTTCGTAATACTATTTGAAGTTTCGAAATCCATATCCATTTGTTGACCTTCACAAACTTCTCTTGCCGTTCTTGTAAAAACGCTCAACAATTTAGGTAGAACATCCGTATCATGCTTTGCCAATAGAGAATATGCCTCTACAAATAGCACATCTCCGGAAAGAATCGCAATATCTTGGTCCCATTTTTCATGTACTGTCGACTGTCCTCTTCTCAAAGGTGCATCGTCCATGATATCGTCATGAATTAATGTAAAATTATGGAACAACTCTACCGCAAGTGCAGCGTTTATGGCTTTAATTCCAGGAGTTCCAAATAAGTTACATCCCAACATTGTTAAACAAGGTCTTGTGCGTTTCCCTCCCAAGGTAAGGAAATAACGCAAAGGATCATACAGATTTTTAGGCTCTTTGGGTAATTCTAATGCTGCAATTTTCTTTTCTAGTAATTGCTGATATTCTTGTAGTTGGACCATTTAAATTCTTATTTTCTTAAGCTAAAAATTATGTATTTCTCGTCTTATTTAAGTTGACTTATTGCTTTCATCGTCTTCGTCTTCATCTTCAAAACGTTCCCCTGCATTATAGTCTATACGTGTTCTAGGATCAACTTCTAAATCTGACAATTCGATATCGATTTCCTCATCATAAATATTGATAAATGGCTCACGGAATGCTTTTGAAGCAATTCTATTCTCCAAACTCAACAATAATGATGGAAGTACCGTTAGGTTAGTCAACATTGCCACAAGCATCGTTAAGGAAACAAGTAGTCCTAAGGCTTTTGTCCCTCCAAATTGAGAGAATGCAAACATGGAGAATCCGAAGAACAGAACGATTGAAGTATAGAACATACTCAATCCTGTTTCATATAAAGCATTGATTACACAAGCTCTTTGGTCGTAGCTTCTAATTTTCAATTCCTGACGATATTTGGCCAAGAAGTGGATCGTGTCATCTACGGAAATACCAAAGGCAATACTAAATACCAACAAAGTTGATGGCTTAATTGGAATAGAGAAGATTCCCATGATTCCAGCCGTTACCAATAAAGGTATAAAGTTAGGCACCAATGAAATTACAACCATTCTCCACGAACGGAAAAGAATGGCCATTAATACTGCAATAATTAAAATTGCGATTGATAAACTCGTAATTAAGTTCTTGATCAAGTATTGCGTTCCTTCAGCTGCAACAACAGAGGTTCCTGTAATCAAGTAGGACATTTGCTCTTCATCGATTGATACTTTCAAAGCTTCTTTAAATTCAGGCTTGTCATAATATGAAGAAAGCAAATCTGGATTTAAATCGAATTGGAATAAAAGAGAATCATTTCCATCTGCAATAGCATAAGCGGTGTTGTTTCTATAAGCATTTGAAACATTAAAAATTGAATCGACATATTTCGTTTCACCCGCATCATATTTCGCCCAATATTCATTTACTTGCTCTGCATTTGGATTCAAAATGGTATCCAACATTTCCGAAACACCTTTGATTTTCTCATCAATTTCATAAGATCCTAAATCGTGAATTTGCATTCTCAAACGATACGTTGTATTGGCTGTATCAATCAATTCTTTGAGTGACAAACCAATTGCAGCAGGAGGGAAAATACTTTCTGAAACAAATAAGATTTCTTCGTGATTTGGTCCTTGCGCTAAATATGATTTGATTAATGAATCATTCGGTAAAATCTCAACCTCTACAGAATCATTTGGTGCTTCTTGTGGAGTAAAGTCAAGTATTTCTTTGGCTATTAAAGGAAAGCCTAACATCAAAGAGTCTGTATACTTTAAATTTCCATTACGTACAGAATCCTGATAAACATAAACCTTTTTGGTTCTTGCCATATCCGCTTGAAAGTTTTCCACGTAACCTTTCAGGCGCAGCATATCTTTTCGTTCGATCAACTTATACATATCAACATTATTCCCATAGTAGGACATGTTGATTAATTTCATAAAGTTCACGATGGAAACTGTCTTACTGAAAATGGTGTCTTTTTTCAATTGATTTTGAACTGACTCTACCTTTTCAAGTGTTTTTTTATCAAATTTTCTACCGTCTTTTTTATAGTCAATAAGAATTTCAAAAGGTACTGCACCATTAAAATTCTCTTGAATAAATAGGATGTCCTGAAGCATTGGATCGGATTCAGGTAAATCACTGGTTAGATTCCCAGTGGCTTCCATCTTCGTAGCACCAAAAATCGCTACCCCAATCACAATAAATGTTACTAGATAAATACGCTTTCTATGTGTAGTTGTAAGGTAAACTAGTTTATTTACAATTGATTTAGCAAACTTCTTTTCAAGGTGTTTAAGATGTCTTGATTTTGGTTGTTTTGTTAGAGAGAATAAAATAGGAATGATGCAAATTGAAAGGATAAACACAAACAAAATATTCAAAGATGCTGTGGTTCCAAATTCAATTAGTTTTTCTGAATTTGTGAATACAAAAGTTGAAAAACCAAGTGCTGTAGTAAGGTTGGTTAAAAAAGTAGCATTTCCCACTTTTGCAATTACCCTTGACAATGCTTTTGTTTTATTTCCGTGATCTTTAACTTCCCGATGGAATTTGGTGAGTAAGAAAATACAATTGGGAATTCCGATGACAATCATCAAAGGTGGAATCAAGGCCATTAAAATAGACAATTTAAAGCCCATTAAGCCGATACTTCCCAACGACCAGATAACCGCAGTAAATACAACCAGATTACAAAATAAAACCACTCTGAAAGAGCGGAAGAAAATATAAAGTAATAAAGAAGTTACAGCGATGGCTAGTCCAATGAAAATATACATTTCGCTAACCACACGTTTCCCCATTACGACACGAATATGAGGTAAACCAGCAAAGTGCATTTTACCAAAAACATATTCATAAGCCAAGGCAATATTTTCAGCCTCTAAAACAACTCCTGATTTATTTTGATCACTCAAATATGCTTCATCAATTGAAATCATCATTAAGGAAACATTGGTAGAGTCATTGTAGAGCAATCCATCATACAACGGTATTTGTCTAATTTCTTCTCTTACCTCTTCAATCGATTTGGTTTCAAAAGTTGGGTCTAAAAAAACAGGTTCCGCTTCAAACTTCCCCTCTGTGGTATTGTTTTTAATGGTAAAAAGGTCTGCTTCTGATAAAACTGAATTTATACCGTCTAATTTCGCGATTGAATCTCCAATCTTTTTCCACAAAATGAAGTTTTCTTCGGTGTAAAGCTGGTCGGTTTTTACCGCCATGATGAGTGCTCCCCCATCTTCTCCGAACATTTCTTTCAATTGCAAATAATCATCCTGGGCAGGAGATTTTTTCGGTAGCATATTACCATACTTATTGTCCATTTCTAGACTTGTAAGTGCGAAATAACCGAAGAATACTGTTAATAGAGTTATTATAGAAAGAATAACAATTCTATTCCTCAATATTATCTGAGAGAGTTTAAACCACATAAACTAAATTATATTAAAACATACAAAGTTAATCAAATTGATAGAAGAGGTAGGAATTAGGACTTTTTTAACGAGGTAACCCTATTATTCTAACTACCACTGCATTTTTCACATATTCCTTTAGCTTGAATCTCTTGTTCTTCAATTTGAAAACCGGGAATTTTTATTTCTGGAATTTTATCGATTTCTACACAGAAAACCTCTTCACACTTTTTGCATTGAAAGTGAATATGATTATGGTCGTGCAAACCACTGTCGTGATCGCAAACTTGATCACACAAAGCCATTTTCCTAATATCTCCAGGCATTACAATTTCATGAATAACACCTTTATTTATAAATGATTTTATTGTTCTATACAAAGTAATCCTATCAAAATCACCCAACTCATTTTCAATATCTTGCATTGAAATTGCATGGTCATTTTTTAAGAATACTTTAAGTACTTCTTTTCGAAATGGTGTAACCCTTAATTTCTTTTTACGTAAAATAGTATCATTCATAGATGCAATATTGTTGCATTTGTATTAAATTTGCAATTCGATAAAGAATTATGAAAGCAAAATTAGGCATTTTTATTTATTTAGTATTCTCATTTCATCTCTATTCACAAGAGTTTGAAGGAAAAGTTATTGATAAAAAAACAAAGGAAGTAATCCCATTTGCAAAGGTTGGCTTTCCCGATATCAACATTTTTACGTCAGCAGATGCACAAGGAAGTTTTATGTTTAAGGACCTTCCTAAATCTCATCTCACTTTAAAAGCAACAGCCTTCAATTACGAAGTATTGATTCAAGAAGTTGACTTAACGAGCAATTCACTGTTATTGATAAAAATGACACCGCTTCACACTGTATTTGAAGAAGTAAAAATAACAGCTTCTGAAGGAAGAATACAACGAGAAAACATCACCTCTATTACCGTTGCCACAAAAGATGAATTATTTCAGACTGGCGCAACAACACTAGGAGAGTCTTTAAATTCTATTCCAGGAGTGCAATCTAGTTCTGTAGGAATGGGAATTACAAAACCTGTTATTCGTGGACTTTCTGGAATGCGCGTAGTTACCTATAATAATGGTTTAAGGATTGAAAATCAGCAATGGGGAAGTGATCATGGAATGGCAGCTTCTGAATTAGGTTTAGGAAATGTTGAAGTGGTAAAAGGTCCGTCATCACTACTATATGGCGCAGATGCATTGGGAGGTGTCATTCACTTTATAGATGAGCCATATATTCAGAAAGGAAAAGTGGATGCGTATGTTTCTTCAAAATTCGAATCGAATTCAATGGGAACTAAAAATGAAGTTGGATTTAGGGTACATAAAGACAATTGGCGCGCGAATGTTTATGCTAACTATTTGAATCATGCCGATTTTCAACTTCCTGACGGAGGTTTTATTAAAAACTCAAGATTTTGGGGAACGAATTTTAAAACAAGTTTAGGCTATAGAAAGAACAATTATCAATTGAATATTCGTTACCAAATGTCTTATTTAAGATTAGGAATTCCAGGACATTCGCACAATGAGAATCCACAAGCAATTGATTTTATTTCTAACGAGCGTGTACGTGCAATCTCGTTACCTGTTCAATATAATTTCAACAATTTTCTCTTGGTTGAAAACACCCTATTTTTCAATCGTTCTAAGCTCTTAGTTTCATTAGGCAACACCAATAATGATTTACAAGAATACGATGAAAAGGTCACAAAACCATTTACGCATTTAAATGTAAACAATTCAACATACAATATTAAGTATGACTATAAGGTCACAGAAAAGATCAATTTAAAAACGGGAGTTCAAGGAATGGTTAAAATCAATCGTAATCGATTTCCGACTTCTGCGTTTTTAATTCCTGATGCCAATACAATTGATAATGGAGTATTTGCATTAATGGATTACGAAGTAAAAAAATGGCGTTTCCAAGGTGGTATTCGCTATGATGTTAGAAATCTAAATATTTTAAGTACCGAAGATCAAGATTCAAGTTTAACGACAAATATTAATACAGAAGCCTTAGAAAGAACATTTCACGGGTTGAATTATTCTGCCGGATTTGTGCGTAATTCCAAACGAACATCACTTCGATTCAATGCATCTAGCGGTTACCGAGCTCCGCATGTCTCTGAATTACGAGCTGATGGATTTCATCATGGTTCTTTGCGTTATGAAAAAGGAGATGAGAATTTAGAGGCTGAACACGCACTGCAACTTGATTTAGCTTTTGAATTACATTTTGATCATTTTGAATTTATTATCAATCCTTATTACAATCGCATTCGTAATTTCATTTACTTGAATCAGTCAGATGAATTCGCTGGTAGTTTTCCAATATTCGAATATGGACAAACCGCTCTTGCACATTTATACGGAGGAGAAGTTGGATTCCATTATCACCCTCACAGTATTCACCGATTACATATTAACAGTACTTTTTCTGTAACAATTGCAGAAACTGAAGATGGAACACCTATCAGTTTAATTCCACAACCAAACATCAATTCATCTATTCGATTTGATGTCAACAATAAAAATAAATTCAAAGTAAAAAACATCATTTTGGAGCACCAATATTTCTTACCTCAGAACAGGGTAGGAATAAATGAAACTACTTCAATTGATTATCATTTACTGAATTTATCAACTCAATTTGTGATCGGAAATGCCGAAAATTTGAGTTTTTCGACCGGGGTTAGAAACTTGTTAAATACAGACTACCAGGGGCACTTATCGTCATTGAAAAATCTGGGCTTATCACAACCAGGAATCAATGCATATCTATCTGTAATCTTTAAAATCAAATAATATGAAAAAGAAATTAATTTTAGGAGCAATTATCGCTGTTGGGTTCTCATTCACATCTTGTGAAAAATGTGCAGAATGTCACTATGACGGACCAAACGGAGAAGTAGAATTAGGTGAATATTGTGGAGATGATCTAGAGGACATCGAAGATGCAGGAATGTCTGTAAACGGTGAAGACTACGAAGTACACTGCCACGATCACTAGAAATTACATCATACTTTTGAAGCCACATTTAAACGAAGTTGTTTAATGTGGCTTTTTTGTTATCATACACTTATTCAACCAAACACTTTTCATTTTCATTTGTTTCAATAAAGAAGATACATATATAAAGAACGCAATGAGAAAAACAGCATTAATAACAGGAGCTAGTAGTGGAATAGGTAAAGAACTAGCTAAAATTCACGCGGAAAAAGGTGTAGATTTAATTATCGTTGCAAGAAGACGCGATAAACTTGAAGCTCTTAAGAAAACTTTGGAAGATAAATATATTGTGAACATCCATATTATTGAGAAGGATTTAACAACTACAAATGCTGCTTTAGAAATTTATCAAGAAGTTAAAAGACTAAATTTAGCAGTTGAAATTTTGATTAACAATGCTGGATTTGGAGGTCTAGGCCGATTTGATGAGAGAGATATTGCAACTGATGTATCAATGATTCAATTGAATGTTACGGCATTAACAGAGTTAACCTATTATTTCTTACAAGATTTTAAAGCTTTAAATAATGGCAAAATACTCAATGTTTCATCTACAGCAAGTATAATGCCTGGACCATTTCAAGCTGTATATTATGCTTCTAAGGCCTTTGTTGCATCTTTTTCTAATGCACTATCAGAGGAATTAAAACACACCAACATTACAGTAACGAATTTAATGCCTGGAGCAACTGCATCAGAATTTGGAAAAACTTCTGGTATGAATAAAACGGATATGTTTAAATCTCCAGCAAGTGCGGAAAATGTTGCTCAAGATGGATATGATGGAATGATGAAGGGTCAGCTTGATGTGATTACAGGATTGACGTTTAGCCAAAAATTAATGATTAAAATGATTCCATTCTTACCCAAGAAAATGGTATTAAAAACGGTAAGAAAAATGCAAGATGTTTAAGTCTAATTATTAATTTAATAATAAGGCGAAATCATTACATAAACAATAACTCCGGTAACAGCAACATATAACCAAATTGGGTAAGAGAAGCGCGTCCATTTTTTATGTTTCTCAAAGTCACCTTGCCATGCATAGAAGTAAGTGAAAAGCACCAAAGGAACAACACCTATACTCAATACAATATGAGTGATTAAAATGAAGTAATAAATCATTGCACTATCACCTTCATAGGCTGTACTATCTGATGTAATGTGATAAACAATGTACAGAACTAGAAACAGTAAAGAGCATCCAATAGCCGTTTTCATTAGCTTTTCATGGAGCTTAAATTTCTTTCCTTTTACAGCTACTAAAGCAGCAATTAAAAGAACTGCTGTTATCCCATTAATCGTTGCATAAACTCCTGGTAGAAATGAGAAATCCATTCCTTCAGGTTGAATTTTAATTTCGAAAAGTAAAGCAACAGCAAGTGGAATAATGATAGATAATGCTACAATAATCTTTTTAAAAGATTTGATTTGCGCTGGGGTTTTCTCTTTAGTTTGCATCTAACAATTTTTTTGCATCAATAATAAGCTGTTTTCTACTTGCAGCATCTAATCCATCATAGACACCACGAATGTGTTGGTTTTTATCCACTAAAACAAAATTTGGACTATGTGCATAACCACCTGGTGCGTTTTTATCCGCGTTGGCTAAAAGTTGAAAACCATCTAATCCAAGCTTATGAGTTTCGGCTTCATTACCGGTCAGAAAGAACCAATTCTCAGCTGTAATTTCATGACGTTTTCTATATAATCTTAATCTTTTTGGAGTATCACGATCTGGATCAATGCTAAAAGAAAGAAAGTTCAGCTCATCTTTATAAGCTTTTAATGAATCATTCACCCCTCTCATTGCATGCGTCATTGGTGGACAAATCGTAGGACAATAAGAAAAGAAAAAATCAACGATCCAAACTTTATCATTGATTGATTTAGCATTTAACATTACCGAATCATGTGTAAGGTATTCCCAATTTGGAACGGTATGGAATATTGTATCTCCAACATTATAATCATCAGTTGCTTCGTAAACAATATCGTGATGACCAATAAAAGGAAGATTTACTCTGGTTTCTTTCTTTGGAGCTTCAGTACAAGCACTAAGCACAATTAAACCAAATAAAATAAGGGATTTAGATAAGCTAAGAAATTTAGTGATTTTCGTTTTTAGATTCATCTTTTCTACGCTTTTCTTCTTTATCATACTGCTTTTGTAACAAAGCAACATGTTGTTTATAATCACGAATTAATCCTTCTTTATGTCCTCTTCTTACCAGTCTCAATCGATTTTGCTTGTCAACAATCAACATGGTTTCAAGATAAGACTTTCCTGCGAATGCAGAATCAGATTCCACAGTATAAAGATTTATACCGTTATTTTCAATATCATAGATTTGTTTAGGATCTCCAGTTACAAGATTCCAAATTGTTGAATCATATCCTTCTATCATATCATTCATTGTGAATAATAATTCATCGATATTGTCAACTGGATTTCCTTTTTCATCTGTAACAACAGAAACGATTTCAACATGACTAAGGCTTTTTTGATTTTTTCGATAATCTTGATAAAGTCCTAAGTTAAATTGAAAAAGATCGATTGCACATTCTTGCGGACAAGAAGTTTGTAAAGTTGTAAAAAGAGTGATTTTCCCTTCTTGCGTTGCGTTATTGATTACTTTTCCATCGGCACCGATGAATTCGTACTCAGGCATATCAGAATAAATGGGAAGTGTTGTGAAGTTATGCTCGCATTTCCCCATCGTAATCAAGATTAGAATGGCAGCGGGACCAAAAACAACAAACATCATAAGAAGAGGCTTTAAAAATCGGCCTCTTTTCTTTTTTTCAGTCAAAACGAAATGTTTTTGCTATTATAAGCTTCTAATACCTACAGAAGTACCTTCATACAAACCTATGAAAATAAGGTAAAGCATAAAGATCAAATAAGGTAAAAGGATAATCCATTTAAAGGTTTTCTTTTCGTCACCAAGGTGCATAAATGTCAAAACAATATATGCAGCTTTAAAGATTGTCAATACGATAAAAAGTATTTTAACTGACAACCAAAAGTCACTACCTTGTTTAATGAAAGCTCCCAAAAGAACCTCAACAGCTGTAATAACTGACAAGATTAAAGTCACTTTCCAAATTGTTTTTCTCTTTTTCTTTCCTTCCTCTTCAGAGTGGTGGTTATATAAAGAATATTCTATTATGTCGTCTCTTTGTTCCATTTTCTTATAAATACAAGTGAATAACTATCCTAATTAATTTTGGTTATATCAAGTAGAAGAATGTAAATACAAACACCCATACTAAATCGACAAAGTGCCAGTAAAGACCACCTTTTTCAACCATTTCATAATGTCCTCTTCTGTGGTAAGTACCTTTCAATACGTTCAAGAAAATAACAATATTAAGAATAATACCTATCGTTACGTGGAAACCGTGGAATCCTGTTACGAAGAAGAAGAACTGACCGTAAGTTTGTGGTCCGTATTCGTTTTCTTGAAGATTCGCTCCATATATAACGTTTCCTTTTGCTAATGCTTCATAATATAAATCAACAGAACCTTCATTTTCGTGAATTCTTGTTTCCTCATCTGAAGCTACTGAAACAGCATGATCATTTCCTGCTTGTTTTACAATTAACTGAAGATCTTTATCTGCTTCTTTATCTACTGATGCAACTGTTCCATCGTGTAAAGTAATCATTAACTGATCAGCAGAACCAGACAAGTGTCCGTCAGCAGCTGCATGTTGAAAAGCGTGCATTAAATCACCTTCTTCAGCAGAGATATTTTCATCTGTAATTACTGTTCCTGCTTCATGGTAGTGTGTACCTGGCTTAACAACTGTGAAGCTATTTATTTTTCCAAACTCACCTTTCGCTGTTGCAATAGAACCATCGCTCAATTCAACTTTACCAAATTTAGTTCCGTGAATAAAGTGTGACCATTCCCAAGCTTGAGATCCAACGAAGATCAATCCACCAAGCACTGTTGCAAGCATCCAGTTAGTAACACCTTTTCTATCCATTCTATGTCCAGCTTCAACAGCAAGCACCATCGTTACAGAACTAATAATTAAGATAAAAGTCATTAAGGCGACATAAGCAAGTGGGTAACTTCCGTGTAATAGCGGCAATGCATCAAAAGTTTCCTCTCCAATTGGCCATGAACCATCATAAGAGTGTCTAATAAATCCGTAAGCGACAAGAAATCCTCCGAACGTCAATGCATCCGATACAAGGAAAAACCACATCATTAACTTACCATACCCTGCGCTAAATGGTGAAACCTTACCGTCCCATCCCGCTTTAGCATTTATTTCATTTGAAGCGTGTCCCGACATTTTTCAATTTGTTTTGTGTGCGAATTTAATGAATAAAAAGTAAAAATAGTAATAAATATAACCATAATGCGCCTAAAAAGTGCCAAAAAATTGATCCAGCACCTAAAGACATCGCCATTTTATATTCATTCCCTGCTGAATATGAGCGAATTGAAATTACAATTAACATTATTAAACCTGCAATCACATGAAGCAAGTGCAAAATAGTAATCACATAAAAATATGCAGTACTCATGTCTTTGTTTCCTCTCAAGAGCTTATTTTGCAAGTTTGCACTCAACGGCTCTCCTTTATACATTAATGTTCTTTCTTTATAATCTAACTCGTTACCGTTATAAAACAACTGAAAGTCTTTTCCCATCTCTCCTTTCATAAAGAAATCTGCTCGATCATCTCTGATGTTTTGGGCAAGATACTTTAATCGACTAAAGTCTAAAGCTTCTAAACGCTCTCCATTTGGACGAATAAATTCTCCATTAATAAAGTTTAGAGGTTCACTCTTATATAATAAGGTAAACGTTCCGTAATTGATGTTTTTATTTTTTAAATCGGCAATCTCTGGAACCAAAAACTGAGTTGCAAATTCTTGCAATTGCTTTTTATTTTCGCCTTCTATTTGTTTTCCTTTATAGTAATACTGATTATTTTCTACCGTTAAATATTCTCCATCTTTTTTGATTTCGAAATAATCACCGTAACGACCATCATCCACAATTACATTCGTTACCCAGTGAGCTCCACTTTTCACCAAATCTTTGTATCCCAAAAACTGAAAAATCCCAAAGCCAATTCCTAAAAACAAAGTAGCAATAATAAATAATTTGGCTTTCTTTAAATTTCCTGCTTTAGCAAAACGATTTGCAGCAACAAGAACGATACTACTTAAAACGATTAAGGCTGTACTGATAAAAAATGCAGGTGGTAAATCTACCTTCACCCAAAAACTGTCCCCCATAGAAACAATGTATGCTGAAGTAAATCCGGCAAACATCATACTGATACTTACACATACAATCCAGACAAGATTTCTTTTGGCCTTGGCCTGAACTTCTTTTGGATAAGAATCGTCAAAATTTTTCTTCATGACTTTATATTTTTCTACTCGATTGGATTAACCAAAAAAGTAGTATTTATCAATAACGTAAACAAATTGGACTAATGGCAAATAAATAAAAGAAGCAAACATAAGTTTCTTCGCGTCTTTATCTTCCAAAGTCACATACAAACTATAAGCATATAAAAAGAACAATAGTCCAAGAACTGAAACCATCATTACACTAAAAATCCCTACATAATCCAACACCCATGGAAATAATGAAAATGGTATCAATAACATAGCTGAAAGTGCAATTCTAAAAGCTGATGTTTTAGATTTTCCTGACATTGAAGGCAACAAATAGAATCCGGCTTTTTGATAATCATTGTGAGAAACCCAAGCAATGGCCCAAAAGTGAGGAAGCTGCCATACAAATTGAACAAAGAATAATGCACCTGGCATAGCTGCAAACTCATTGGTCACTGCGATGGCTCCCAGCATTGGTGGAATTGCTCCTGGAAAGGCACCAACAATAACGGCCCATGGAGTAATTTGTTTTAATGGAGTATAGATAAAAGAATAAGAAACATAAGCAACAAGACCTAAAATCATTGCATTCAAATTCAATTGATAAAGCATCCAAGAACCTATCACTAAGGAAACAATTACAACAATATAAGCTTCCGCAAGTCCCATTGTTCCTTTTGGCAAAGGTCTTTTTTCGGTACGTGACATTTTCTTATCAAGGTCGCGTTCCCAAATTTGATTACTTCCATTACTGGCAGCAGTAACAAGCAAACCACCAGCCATCAAGTAAACAGCTTCCAACCAAGTCCCTCCTCCAGCGAATAAAAACCCTGAAAGTGCTGAGATAATCACTGAAAATGATAGTCTGAACTTAGTAAATAGAACGTAATCTTTAACCTTTGAATTTTTAGCCATAACCTACTATTTAGGTTTTCATTTCTAAATTGTGTGACAAAATTAGTGAATTAACTGACAATTGAAATGATTTAAAACTGAAATCGATCGAAATAATCGTTTTTCTTAACTTAGTGATGACTGACCGAAACAAATCTCTGTGATTTTGAGTAATCATAGCCTGATTGAATTAGAAATTCGAGCATTATCAGATGATAAAGTTTTAGGCACCTACAATTTCGACAATTCTAAATTCAAATCTTTTCTCATTCGATACAATTTTATAAAGTTTTATAGTTCGTTTTGTGCTAATTCAATCTTCTCTTGATAATCCTCCTCCAGATTCTTATCAATCGTTAAACCTATCATTTAATTAAAAATAGTTCAAACTTCTTCTCCTTGCTCAAAACTGTTTTTATTGTACTTTTGCAAAAAATTAAAGACCATTGTAATGAATAAATATTGGGATAAAAAGTCAGAGGAAAAAATTAAAGAAATCGTTTTTGATGCACTATCAAAAAACATCAATTATGATGAGAAAAACATTATTGGAGTTCCAGCCTCTTACTTGGATCAAACAGTATTTAATCAGGACGCTTCTTTTCTAAAAGACGCTCCTTTTTTATCTACATTAATTAAAAACCCTAACCACATTGGTTGTCATACTTTAGGTGCTTCAGAATCTTTTTTTGCTGGAACACATGAAATTGAAAAGGATTTAATTAAAATTTGTGCGCACGACATTCTAGGTGGTGATGATGAGTCAAAATTTGACGGTTATGTTGCTTCTGGAGGAACAGAAGCTAACTTGCAAGCCATTTGGATATATAGAAACTATTTCATGCAAGAAAAAGGCTTAAAGCATAATGAAATTTGTATTCTTACCTCATCTGACAATCATTACTCAATGGACAAAGCTGGAAATGTTTTCAGTCTTCCAATTCAAAAAGTACAAGTCACTGAAGAAGGTCGATTCATTACAGAAGAAAGCGTTCAGGAGGCTGTAAGCATTCAAAAGGAAAAAGGTGTTAAAGCATTTATTGTGGTAGCCAACATGATGACTACTATGTTTGGATCAATAGATGAGCCTGAATTCTATTCAACTGTTTTAGAAAGAGAAGAACTTGATTATTTTATTCACGTAGATGGAGCATACGGAGGATTTTACTTCCCGTTTTCACAAAGAGAGCATCATTTAGACTTTAGAAATCCAAAAATTAGTTCAGTAACACTTGATGCACACAAAATGGCACAAGCACCTTATGGAACGGGAATTTTTGTAATTCGTGAAAACTTAATGCAATATGCCAACACCAAAGAAGCGAGTTATGTTGAAGGTGAAGACTCTACATTAATTGGTAGTAGATCTGGAGCAAATGCAGTGGCTGTTTGGATGATTTTAACCAAATACGGACCTTACGGTTGGATGGAGAAAATTTTTATTCTTCAAAAAAGAACAGCGTGGATGTGTGAGCAATTAAATGCTTTAAAAATTGAATTTTACCGTCACCCTTCATCAAACATCATCACGATCAAAAATGAATTTGTGAAACCAGAAATCGCGAAGAAATACGGATTAGTTCCTGACAATCATCACAATCCAAAATGGAACAAGATTGTAATTATGGATCACGTAACCATTGAAAGATTAAGTGAATTGATAGAGGATTTAAAAAAGTAAAAAGTTAATATAGAATAAAAGAGGTTTTATTTGAATTGCTAAAGTGATGCAAATAAAACCTTTTTTTATGCTGTTAAAAATAGCGTTTGCGCCATAAAACATAGCTTATTCCACTGATCAAATAGCACAGAATGTCCCACACATCTGCAACATGTTTTGTATTTTGATTGGGTAGGTATATTTCAAAAAAAACCGAAAACAAAACAACGCTAAGAAAAACCATGGAAGTAGATAATTCATATTCTGGTCGTTTTTGAACTTTTCTAATACACCACAAAACAAAAGTGTTGACCAAAAACACACTCAATAAATCAGCCAAGTAATTGGAGATAAAAATAGGCAGTTGTATATCGGTTTGTTTTAAACCATAGTAAACAAGATAAATTAAAGCAGAAACGATAAAATATGGATGCGTTATTGTTTTCATTCTACTTTATCCAGAGGCTGCAGCAGCGATATACATAATTGACATCACTAAGCCAACATAAATCATCCACACCCCCATTAATAAATAGTAAAGTAATTTCAACAAAGGATTCTTTGATGTACGCAAATATTCCATTGCCCTCCTTAATTTCGATGGAGGCTTAGGCGGATTCAATTTATTGTATTCTTTCTGTTTGATTTCATCTTTAGCTGCTTGACTAATGATGTATCCACAATGTTCACAAACATGTATATCGAAAGACCACTGACGGCAATTTAGACAAAGTGCTTTTTTTGAACTCATAGGCAAAGATTCAATTCATTACTATTTTGAACTTGGCTTCCCTTCAGGATAAAAAACTTCTCGTTTTGGCAATGCTATTTCTATTCCGTTGGCATCAAGTGCTTTTTTTACATTTTCGAGTTGTTCCCAATAGAGTGGCCAAAAATCAACTGATTTCACCCAAGAACGCGCAGTAATTTTCAAGCTATACTCTTCAATACCATCAAGCCAAACATCTGGTTCTGGATATTTCAAAACTCCTGGAAGATCACTCATAGCTTTTAATAAAATTGTTCTTACTTCATCAACATCTTGACTTAAATCCACCAAAATATTAACATCCATTCTTCGGCCGTCATTCATTGTGCGATTATCGACATCACTATTGGCTACATTTCCGTTAGGCATAGTGATAATTCTTCCATCAAAGGTTTTGAGTCGCGTATAAAGAATATCGATTTTCTCAACATACCCAAGCGTACCGTTTACATGAATCAAATCACCAACTCGAAAAGGTTTAAAAACAAGGATTAAAACACCTCCAGCAAAATTTGCCAAACTACCTTGTAAGGCCAATCCAACAGCAATTGCAGCACCACCAAACATGGCGATAAAGGAGGTTGTCTCAATTCCTAAAATTATACCTACAACCGCAAACAGTAATCCATATAAGATAAAAGTGGTCAAACTTTCTACAAAAGACCGTAGCGACAATTCGGTATTTGCTTTACGTAAAAATTTCTTCAACAGTCCTTTTAATAATCTAATGATTAGCACCCCTAAAACAAGAGCAACAATCGCTTTTATCACTGTGGGTCCAATACTCCACAGGAAATCAAACAATTTATCTTTTAGATCTATAAAAAACTGTTCGTCCATTCCTAAATATTATTTCTTTTTGAATGCGTTAATTGCATTTACAGTGAAGTCAGAAAGTACAAGCTCACCACTCATAGCAGCACGATCTTGTAACAATTGATCCCAATTTTCTGTTCCTTCCCAAAAAATTCCTTTCAATAACTTCATTGCTTCAGGATTTGAATCTGCTAATTTATTCGCAAGCGTTTCTACTGCAGCATCCATTTCTTCAACATTTTCAAAAACATCTGCATACAAGCCTTTTTCTTTTGCCCATTCAGCAGATTGCCATTCTGTAGCGTTGATGGCCAATTGACTCATTGCAGAAGTACCAACTTTTCTTTCTACTGCTGGTCCAACCACAAATGGTCCTATTCCAATGGCCAATTCTGATAATTTAACTGCAGAAAATTTCGTTGCATAACAGTAATCTACTGCAGAAGCAAGTCCTACTCCTCCACCAACAGTTTTTCCTTGTACACGACCAATTATTAATTTTGGACATTTACGACAAGCATTGATTACGTTGGCAAATCCCATAAAAAATTTCTTTCCAGTATCTAAATCTTTGATTGAAATTAATTCATCAAAACTAGCTCCAGCACAGAATGCACGATCACCTTCAGATTTCAACACAATTACTTTTGCTTCGTCTTTTTGACCAATCTCTGTAATCGTATCTGCTAATTTCTTTAATACTCTTCCTGGTAATGAATTACTTAAAGGGTGATTAAAAATTACCGTTGCAATTCCTTTATCATTGATTGAATACTTAACGTCTCCTTGATTAACTGCGTCTGTGTTGCTCATTTGAATGTTTTTTATGTTTTTTGTTCGGATTCCAAAAATACAGATTTGTAAGGACTTTATAAGATAAATCAATCGAAAAATGAGTATTCCTTTGAGAAGTTACATTTTTAAATTATCTTATTAGAAAATTCAAACTGCCTCTTCATGAAAAGTCATCTTCTTCAATTGTTTAATGAATATTCTGACGGACTACGAACACTCGTTTTTCCAAGATATTGTATTATATGTGAAGATGAATTGAATAGAAATCGAGAACACTTTTGCGTACAATGTGAAGCCAATTTACACTACACCTACTTTGAAAAATACAGTGACTACACCTTTGCAGATCAAGTATTTTGGGGAAGATTAAAAATCGAGCATGTTTTTGCACTACTTTACTATGAAAAAGCAACTTCAACAAGAGAAATTCTTCACCACATAAAATACAATGAAGGTATTGATTTGGCTAATTACATGGGAAAAATGATGGGCGAAAGGTTAATTCAAAGTGACCGCTTTTCTACAATTGATGTTATTGTTCCTATACCTGTTCACTCCAAAAAGGAATTTTCTCGAGGCTATAACCAAAGTCAAATAATCGCTGAAGGGCTAAGTGAGACAATAGATTGTCACGTTGTAGAAGCATTATATAGAAAATCGCATGATGAATCGCAAACACGAAAAAGTAAAGACGAAAGGTTCAAGAATGTAAAAGACAAATTTGCCCTAAGACCAAATGCTCTAGATGATTATCAGCATGTATTAATCGTTGATGATGTACTCACAACTGGCTCTACACTAGAGTTTGCGAGTCGTGCAATTTATGAAGGTGGATTCCAAGGAAAGGTCAGTTTAAGTACAATCGCTGTGGCGCATTAACAAACTTAAACATTTAATACACAGTTATTATTCTTATTTTAGAAGAAATGGCAAAACCTTTTACATTGCCATTGGTTAATTTTTAAAACTAAAGAAGAGAAAAACATGTCACTACTTGAAAAGTTTCTATCAACGAGAAATTACACAGAACAACTATGCGCTCCTCTAAACATTGAAGACTATATTGTACAAATTGCAACATTCACTAGCCCTGCGAAATGGCACATCGCACATACAACTTGGTTTTTTGAAGAATTTGTACTCAAAACTTATCAAAAAGACTACACTCACTTTGATGACGATTTCAACTTTATCTTCAATAGTTATTATAACAATTCCGGGAAGCGAATCAGCAGATCTGATCGTGGTTATTTAACCCGTCCAACTGTTGAACGCATTTATGAATACAGGAAATATGTCACGGAAGCCATTCAAATATACCTGGAAGGAAATCCCGATGAAAAAGCCATAGAATTGATTACGCTTGGAATCAATCATGAAGAACAGCATCAGGAATTATTGATTACAGATTTAAAATTCATGTTTGCAAGTAATCCACTTCATCCAATTTACGATGCTAAATTTGATATCATCAACAGCAAGAATACTGAAACAGGATTCGCAAGTGTTCAGGAAGGTGTATACGAAATCGGTTATCAAGGCAATGATTTTTGTTATGATAATGAATTGGGTCGTCACAAGGTTTACCTCAACGATTTTGAAATCAGTAAATCACTAGTCACCAATGGAGAATATCTAGAATTCATGGAAGCTGGAGGATATGAAGATTTTAATTTTTGGCTAGAAGAAGGATTGCATTGGAAAGCAAAAAACAATATCAATTCACCATTGTATTGGGAGAAAATTAATGGCGTTTGGTATCAGTTTACTTTAGCTGGAATGAAAAAAGTTGATCCCGACCAAATTTTAACACACATCAGTTATTACGAAGCCTCTGCATTTGCAGAATGGAAATCCATGCGCTTACCAACCGAAGCTGAATGGGAAATTGCTTCCCAACAATTTGACTGGGGACAACGATGGGAATGGACCAATAGTGCATATTTAGCCTATCCAAATTTCAAAAAATCTGAAGGAGCAGTTGGAGAGTACAACGGCAAATTCATGGACAAACAAAAAGTACTGCGTGGCGCATCTGTTGCCACCTCAAAAAATCACAGTCGTCCTACCTATAGAAACTTTTTCTATTCAGAGGAGAGATGGCAATTTACCGGACTAAGATTAGTAAAATGATAGAACAATTTAAAAAAGATATAGACAATGGATTGAGTTCCTCTCCAAAGACTTTGCCTTCCATGTATTTCTATGATAAAATTGGCGATGCCTTATTTGTCAAAATTATGCATTCGGAAGAATACTATTTAACCAGAGCAGAGTTGGATATTTTCCAAAACCAAACACAACAAATGATTGATCAGCTTCAGCTGGACAAAAGTCAACATTTTGAATTGATAGAATTAGGTGCTGGTGATGGACTCAAAACAAAAGAATTATTGAAGGTTTTATCTCAAGAGCAATTCTCCTTTGATTATTTACCCGTGGACATTTCTCAAAATGCATTAGACCAATTAGAAAAATCAATCAACGAAGAACTACCTAAAGTCTCTATTAAAACACAACAAGGGGATTATTTTAAAGTTTTAGAGACTTTAAATCAATCCAAAACACCGAAAGTAGTGTTGTTCTTGGGCTCCAATTTGGGAAACATGAGTGACGAAATGGCAACCAAATTCATATCGAAACTGAGTCAAAACCTTTCGGAAAATGACAAACTCTATTTGGGTGTAGATCTCATTAAGCCAGCTAAAATCGTAAAACCAGCTTACAACG
Source organism: Brumimicrobium aurantiacum (assembly GCF_003402975.1). Lineage (GTDB taxonomy): Bacteria > Bacteroidota > Bacteroidia > Flavobacteriales_D > Crocinitomicaceae > Brumimicrobium > Brumimicrobium aurantiacum. Next base: position 334,956 of record NZ_QURB01000001.1, read on the forward strand.
ATAGTGAAGGATACACGAGAGATTTCAACATGAATTTATTGAGGAGAATCAACAATGAGTTAGGTGCAAATTTTGACCTTGACCAATTTTCGCATCAACCTGAATACGACGAAACAGAAGGAATTGCCAAAAGTTTTATACGTAGTGAGCAAGAACAAGAAGTTAAAATCGAGGCTTTAGACAAAAGCTTTCATTTTGAAGAAGGGGAAAAAATCGCGACTGAAATTTCACGTAAATACAATGACGAAATTGTTGAGAAGGTCATTAAAAATGCTGACTTTAAGATCTCGTCAAAATTAACAGATCGCAATAATTATTTTGCAAATTACATTTTAAACCGCACAAAAAAGCAATGAGTAAAACATTGGGCATACTAGGATTGGGAAGTTATTCGACGCTTTATTACATCGAACAACTCAATAAATCATACCTTCAAAAGCAAGGTGGATATAGTACTTTTCCATTCAAAATGCTCAATACAAATTTCAATACAATCAACACCTTATTGCCGAACACCTCATCAGCATTGGATCAAATTGTTGCTGAATACATTGAGGAACTTGAGCAATTAAACATCAATGCAATATTAGTTCCCAATATAACATTGCATGAAACATTAGATCGTTTAGAAATCCAACTTCCAATTCATCATCCTGTAAGGTTAACCCGACAAAAAGTTGCAGAAGAAAAATGTAAAGAAGCAGTGGTTTTTGGATCGTATTACACCATGGATTCAGATTATTTAAGATCAGCTTTTAAAACAGCGAATATCATTTTGGTCCCTCCTTCAGCTTCCGATGCTGAATTCATCGATTTGGTCAGGAGAAAAGTCTACCAACAAGAAGAAAGTCCAGAAATGATTCAGCAGTTTAATGAAATGGTGAATCAATATGCAGATAAACACGCCGTAATCATCGCTTGTACAGAGCTTTCAGTTGCACTTCGGGTAAAACACAAGCACATCTTCGACATGGCGGCAATACAAATTGAAAGTGCAATTAACAACAATCCGAATTTAAATGGATAAAAATTTAAGATTATGGAAAGTAAAAATTTTAGTCAGTTAAAAGCAATTTATGTCAATTGTACGCTTAAAAAATCGCCCACAGAAAGTCATACGGATAAATTGATGGAAATTTCAAAAAACATCATGAAAAAAGAAGGTGTTGAAGTGGATGAAGTTCGCTTGATAGACCACGATGTAGCGAGTGGAGTTTATCCAGACATGACAGAACATGGTTGGGACAAAGACGAGTGGCCAGCAATTTCAAAACGCGTGATGGAAGCCGATATTCTGATTGTTGGAACACCAATATGGTTGGGAGAGAAATCTTCTGAGGCACAAAAATTAATTGAACGACTTTATGCCTTGAGTGGACAAACCAATGAAAAAGGGCAATATTCATTTTATGGAAAAGTGGGAGGTTGTGTGATCACTGGAAACGAAGATGGCGTAAAGCATTGTGCCATGGGAATTTTGTATTCACTCCAACATGTTGGTTATTCTATCCCTCCGCAAGCCGACAGTGGATGGATTGGAGAAGTTGGACCTGGACCAAGTTATGGTGATAATGAATGGAAAGGTGAAAAATTGGAAAAACCTGTTGGAAAAGACAGTGATTTTACGAATAGAAACACCACGTTTATGACCTACAATTTAATGCATTTGGCAGCAATGCTTAAAGCGAATGGTGGATATCCAAAACATGGAAATTCAAGAGAAGATTGGGATGATGGAGAACGCTGGGAATTTGAAAATCCGGAGTATAGGTAGTTAATTACGTTCCGATAGCTATCGGAATACGAATATTTGTTTGCGCTGTATTGGAACGCGGTCCCGAAAACTTTCGGGAACACGGATTTACACGGATTTTTTTAGATATAGAAAATACATTGAGGAATAAGAGTATGGGTTACCATTCTGATTTCGTTATTTCTTTAAACAATGTCTTCTGTTTTTCATTCGACTCTTCAAGCTTAACAACTTTTTTCACTAAATATTTATGTTTACGTTCTTGCATTCTGATTTCGACTTTCTTTCTTTCACCGTTGCATAGACACTCAATATAGTCACCTTCTTTTAAACTGAATAACTTCATTCTATTCTCGAAAACCTCAGTATTTCCATTAATAGATAGAACCTCAATATTTCTACCACATTTTAAGTTCCCATATACTTTTTTACTTGGACTTCTCATAAAAACACGACTTCCTTTAAATGAAATACGTTTTTTAAACCCATCCCACAATCCGTCCTTTTCTACTTTTACGTGCTTAATTTCGTAACCGATCTCATAAAGGTATTTTTTTAAAGGCAAAGCCTTACGACCGCTAATATAACGATTGAAAAAAGTTGAAATATTTGGATCTCCAACAATTTCTATGATTTCATTTATAAGCTCATCATCCGAAAAATAACTGTCTTGATATCGACTTTTTAACTCCATCATCACATCAAAAAGCCTCATTTTCCCATTGGTCATAGAATAAATCTCAACATCAAGAGCAAAAGCAGTAAGTGCTCCTTTTGTATAAACTGTACCGTATTTCCTACTCCACTTTTTTTGATAAATATTATCACTCATTTTCGTCATGGAGAATTTCTTCTTGGCATCTCTGCTATTCCATCCTATGGTTTTTAAAAAATAAGAGGAATAAACAGTATCCGTTTCCATCAACATCAACTGAGATAAATATTCCGTTACACCTTCATACATCCATAAATGTTTCGACGTTGAAGGAAAATTAGCATCAAAATCACCTATTTCTGAACTACAAACAGTTAAAGGTGTCAAAACGTGTAAAACTTCATGAGCAGAAATGGCAAGAAGGTCTGAACGCTCTAATAGTTTTCGTGCACTTAAAAAATAAACTGAACTTGTTTTGTGTTCTAGTGCTCCCATTGCACCTCCAGTTGTTAAATAATACATGAAAATGTACTTTTCTGGAGCTATTCCTTTCAAATATTTATTACAGGCTGTTTTCAAGACTGGCTCTAATTTACTCGCAATTTTATCAGCATAAAAATGACCATCTTCTGAAAAAACAACCACCTCAAAAATAGAATTATTCACGCTAATACTGGATGTATCAGCTCCTGCGTAGAATGCTGGTTGATCAATTAAATCATAATAATTATCTGCATATAAAACTTCTAGTGTGTCATTGATAACAAGTTTGTCTAGCGTTGTTGCACCATAGAGGTTTTTCGGCTTTATGACACTAATTTTGTAAAAATTATGAATAGTAGAATTGAAACTACCTATAACAGCTCCCCAGTTCAACTGAAACAATTCATCCTTAACAAAAACACATGCTTCTGGGATGAAATTCTTAACAGAATTCTTACCTCTATCATAGGCATCATCAACACTATATTTAATACTTCGTGTAGTTTCAGGAAAAACAAATAGCTCCTTAATTCTATCTGTTTCTAATTGATCTAAACCATACTTTTGAAGAAGCTCGGTCTTTTCGTCTCCAAAAAGGAGTATATTCTTTTTATCGTCAGCACCATACACCTGAAAATCATTAATGAATTTAGCGTATTCTAAATTTTCATAAGTCCCAGGTATGGTGTAGGGTAAGGCATAGACTTGTTTCGTTTTTTTTTGACTAAAGTTTAATACTACATTAACTTTATCATCTTTAATGTTCTTTAGATCAATTATGACTTCAATAGTATCATTTTGAGAATATAAATTGCCACAGATAAAAATGCTTAACAAAATGCAAATGATACTTAGTTTCATGTTTTCTTTTATAAACTTTAGAAGTATCTAATGTAAGGAATAAAATAGTAACCTATACATTACATGGAGCTTTCAATGAAGCAACTACTGATTAACGCTTTGCTTCTAGTTAGATTCACCTAAATGAGCGGTTAGTTCTTTAAAAGATTTGTAATCATGCAAGTTGTCAAAATGCTTTTCAGTCAGCAATTCTGATTCTAGCGCATCTGAAAGTTCAAGTGCCTTTTTAATATCTCTTACCGCTTCCGCTTTATTATCTAGTCGTGCATAAGCGCAGGCACGTTGCCAATACGCTTGAGCATATTCATCATCTAGTCCTATCGCTGTATTTGAAAGGTTCAATGCCCAGCGTACTTCTCCAATTTCTAACAATGCGTCTGCTTTATAGGCCATCGCCTCAATATCAGATGGATTGATGTTTAAAATTTCATCATACATCGTAATCTTTTCTTCTTCACTTTTTTCCAATCCTACACGCATCCATAATGAATGTATTGAATTCGTATTGGTAATGTCTTGTTGCGTCTCAATTATGGTCTTCGAACGCTCGGCCATTTTGGTTTCAATATTTTTTAATCTACTCTCATAGTCATTTGTCAAGTTGTCGACTTTTCTTGACATATCTATTTTCAAACTCTTTTTAATGTCATTCAATGAACGCCAACCTAACAACACAAGCAATGAAGCTCCTGCAGTAATGATATAAAAGATATTATTGATCGTACTTGTTGTGTAATCCACTGCTCTATCTGAGGACTCCAATTTTGCTTCTGCAATTTGTTCTGTTACTTGGGTTCTCAAACTTTGATTCTCTTGTCTCAAGCTTTTTATTTCATCGAGTATAAATCGTTCAACCAATGGTTTAGACAATGCTTCTTCATTAATGTCGGTTTCATCTTTATGCTGCGCAATTAGTGCTATAGATAACGAAAGGAACAATAATATTGGGAGTAATTTCATCATATTAAAACGGATTTATATTATTAATTCATCTTATTAGAATTAACAGGTGCAAAGTTAATTTTTTGTTTGCACAAACGAGATAAACATTCATTGATTATCTGTAGTTTAATTTTTAAATCACATATTTTATTGGAACGCGGATCACACAGATCTTCGAACGCGAATTTACACTGTTTTACTAGAATTTTTTAGCATCTCTAAAAAGTAACCGTTTTAATCCGTGTTACCCTAGCATCTACGTCTTCCGCGTTGCTTCATGTATATCACCTAGCGTTTGAACCGCACACCTACACCTCCAATTCGTAATCCGAAAGCTTTCGGATCGCAATTGATTATTTCGTAATTCCCACAGATCTAAGCATCATATTATGCAAAAAAGTATTCTTGATAAATGGGGTTAACAACTCACTTCCTGGTCCGAAAGCTGCACATTCTACAAAATCAGCCGAGTGATTCATGTCTCCAAAACCAACATTCGTATAGTTCTTATGAATTTGAGCGAATTTCTCGTAGGGCATTTTATTGTAATCTTGTAATTCCTCCTCACTTAAACCTTCCACATGATTCAAAATAATTTTCACTTCATCGTCTGAAATAGCAAAACCCTGACCAAATTCTATCAGTTCTGTCAATTGACTGGGTTTTAGGTTTGCATGTAAATTTTGCATGACCCACGTATTACTTTTCTTCATCGTTTGATAGCGCGCAAAATTCTCATCGGCTTTACTTCCTTTGAATAATCCCGGATTTGCATTTCCGTGGTCTGTTGTTACGATAATCAAAGTGTTTCCATCTTCAATTGCAAAATCCAAGGCTACTTTCAACGCTTCATCAAAAGCAATTTGGTCATAAATTAAACCAGGAGCATCATTCGCATGTGCAGCCCAATCCACCTTTCCTCCTTCTACTTGCAACACAAAACCATCTGAACTTCCTTTCATTTTATTGATAGCTACTCCTGTCATTTCGGCTAAAGTTGGCACCTCATTTTGGAGCTTTTTATCACTTTTATGGTCAATCGTATATGGCATTGAATCATCTGAAAAGACGCCCAACAATGGTTTGTTCGTATTCAGACTGTTATTCATCCCCGATTTTGTCTTGGCAATATCGTATCCAGCCGTTTTAAACCCGGCATAAACATCTTTTTTATCATCGCGTTTTTCAGCAGAGAAATACTGATCTCCACCGCCCATCATGACATCAAATTTCAATTCTAGATATTGCTCAGCAATTTCAGGTTGATTATTTCGGCTTTTGTTATTCACACAAAATGATGCTGGCGTAGCATGTGTTATCGGCACTGTTGTTACACAACCCACCTTTTTACCTACAGCTTTAAACTTTTGAAGAATTGGCTTATGAAATTCACCATTTGCACCAACGTTTAACGCTCCATTCGGAACTCTCACTCCCCCACCCCAAGCAGAACCACCTGCTGCAGAATCAGTCACTAGTGAACTCGCTGAAGCGGTGTCCATTGATGCCCTCTTGAAACGCCCATTTTTGTAATTTTCTATCCACGTACTGTGCTTTCCAACTGTTGTTTGCAAGTGCAAATCTGCCATCGTCAAAGTCCCGATACTCATTCCATCAGACACTAAAAAGATGATGTTTTTAGCTTCGTCTTTAAGATCTGCGAGCAACAGAGATGTATTGTCATCTGCTGAAAATAGCATTGGAGATAAAGCCAAACCAGCTGCTGTTAAAGAAGAATTACGGAAAAAATCGCGACGTTTCATATCTGAATATTTTAAGCCTAAAGTTAGCGATTTTGATGAATTTAGAGGAATTGCGAAATTAAAATTAGATTAAATGCTCTATTAGCTTATCATTGAACTTTTTCTTGGGCGTGCCCCGGAGCATTGCTAAAAAAGAAAAGTATCCTAAGAATTCCGGGTCAGGTCATCCACTCTATCTTTTTTTTCAAAAAAGGATGCCGTTTCTACCCTTCACGCGAGGCGATGGCACTATGAAAAGCGTTAAAGTTTCATGTTAAACATTTTGAATAGGCTTTGTCTTGAACAATTTGTTTTGTCACGATTTTTATGCAAAAATGCGCGCCAAAACGAGAGGCACATTCTATTGATCACTGCGGATTGATCCCGAAAATTTTCGGGACCGCAGCGATGGGTAGCTTTAAATCAAGATGTACGCTATATCTGTATGATTTTAACTATATTTATTCTTTCAAGAATTTCTTTAATTATGAATAGAAAATATACAGGAAAATATCATGATGTTGATCAAAATGATATCCCTTTTTCAGTACAATTCAGCATGAACGTTGTTTTCGACTCAAAAATGATTTTTAAAGGAAAAGTTTGGGAAGAAGTATTTTCGAAAAAAACAGATAAATTTTTATCTGTTAAGGGATTTATTGATGAAGACCACATCAGTTTTATAAAACAGTATCCTTGTTTTTTTTCTTCTGATATAAATGGTGAACTTATAATCGATTGTTCGAAACCTGGACATGAAGTTATATATGATGGTTACTGGAATGAAGAAAAAGGCATTTGGGAAGGAGAATGGGAGGTAGAAGGAGAAACAAATTTATTAGGAACGGATGATGTTATTTCTGATATTTACACTGGGGATTTTGAAATGAAAATGGATTAAGAAATGATTTTATTCGTTTTGACATTAGATACTTTGAATTTAAATTATGATCAGTGAATTGACATATAAAGTGATAGGATATGGATATGTTAGTAGACTAATATCAGATGATGTGATTGACTGGGCACAAGACATGTTATCACTTAATTACACTGCTCCATCTCTTTACACTATTGCCAGTATCCCGAAAAAATCACCTTTTTATGAAGTGCTTCCATATTTAGAAAAAGCTTTAAATGAGCTAGGTTTAAGTAGAAAAACAGATATTGAAGCATGGATTTGCTATTGTCGATATTACATCTATGAAATAGCACAGCAAGAGAATATCCGAAAAAACATAAAAACACTACATGAGATTTGTATTCATGAGGATTATCTCGATGAAATCTATGATTTTTATCTACTCAATAATGCATGGGTAGATTATGAATTTGATCCAGAATATCCTTTCAATCATTATTGGAGAGGAGCAACTGCCAAAAACATTTCACAAATTTGCGTTAAAGTAGCTGAAGAATGGCTTAACAAATATGAAAGTCAATGGAAGTTGTAAAAATCCAATTCATCTCTGGGGTAAGTTTAACCAAGGAGAACACATTGGTTTGTTGAATTTATAAAAACTCGGGTATTAAACTTAGATTAAAGGAAGGGAATTATTAAGTCATTAATATTCTAAATTATAACTTTTTCTTTAGTTTTGTTCAAAAATAGCACAATCTACTGATGAAAAATTGCCACATAAGCTCAACCTCAAAAATGAGGGTATTCACAATAATATTCATATTCATATTGAGTCAAAGTGTGAACGGACAATGCGATGTTAGTATAGCACCGACTTCACCAATTACATGTTTTGGAGATTCAAATGGAGCACTTACTGTAAGCTCTAGAATTGAGACACCATTAATGATTACAGAAGTTGATCTTCGGAATCCAGATCTATTAGAAATCCAAAATGTCACTGGAGCGCCTTTCGATGCCACAGGGTATTTTGTTATTTGCAGCGATAGTTATACTAATATTAACCAAGTCAACTTAGCAGCTTGGAATTTAAACGGGGTATTACCTAGTGGCTGGATTGATTATCGTCATGATGACAATGCCTTAGGTGGACCAAAATATTGGAGTAGAAACATGTTACTTGGAGAAAACTATCCTGGATGGGCGGCGATTTGTGATCCTTCTGGGGATATTATCGATATTGTTTTTTGGCATTGGACAGCTAATGATATTGCTTCTTTTGATCCTTCCCCAGTTAATAACATCATTAATTTTAATTTTGACCCAGCAAGCTGGACAGGCGATGGAATAAACAATGGATGTATTTCTAGTTCTTTGGTTCGATCAACAAACATGGAAAGCAATGATGCATCAGATTGGACATGTTCTACAAATCAAAATATCGGAACATCGAATATCTCAATCACACCACAAAGTCCATCACCAATCTCAAATATTACATGGAACACAGGGGCAACATCTTCTACAGTTCAAAATCTTAGTGCTGGTTGGTATTCTGCAACAGTTGTTCTCAACTCTGGATGTATTGCTGAAGATTCTATTTTCCTTTCAGAGCCTCCAGAATTGAATACTATAATGGATGGAACGGACTTAAAATGTTTTGAAGATTCTTCTGGTGTAGTTAGGACAACTCCTTCTGGAGGGTTACCAAATTATTCCTACCTATGGTCAAATGGTGAAACAACAGACTCAATAACGAATGCTACAGCAGGTTGGAATAGTATTATCATAACTGACAGTTTAGGCTGTACAATAAGCGATTCTTTTCAGCTTACTCAACCTAATCCATTGATCTCCCCATTGACGGGTACAGATATAAATTGTTTCGGAGATTCTTCTGGAATGGTGAGTACTGCAGTTTCTGGAGGAACCCCTTTCTATAACATCATATGGTCAACCGGTGAAACAACCAATACAATCTCAAACCTTCCTGGTGGTTGGTATTATATTGTTGCAACTGATGCGAACAATTGTGTAAATATTGATTCAATTGAGATTATAGAACCTTCATTATTAACCATTAACGGAACTGTTTTTAACGAAACACAAGGGAATGATGGGTCAATAGATCTTACAGTTATTGGCGGAACTCCCCCTTATAGTTTTACATGGACCAATGGAGCTCCTTCAGTTGAAGACCCAAATGGACTATCTGCTGGAACATACGAAGTAAATGTTGTCGATGCCAATGGTTGTGATACTTCTTTGACTTTCGAAATTGAATCAACTGTTGGACTTGAAGATTTTGATGAGTTACAATTTTCAATTGCTCCAAACCCAAACAAGGGATCATTCAACATAAAAATGGGTGCGTTTCAAGGTGTATCAACTATTGAAGTTATGAATGCTTTAGGGCAAATGATTTATCAAAAGACTATTACAGGGTCAAATCACAAAGTAGAACTCAATCAGGCAAAAAAAGGGGTTTACTTTATACGTGTTAATAATGTGAAAGGTAGTAAAGTAATGAAATTTATTGTAGAGTAGATAAGGGGTCTTCTTGTATATGCTTGTATCATTTTTGATTGTATTTATTCTTTCAAGAATTTCTTTAATTATGAATAGAAAATACCTAGGAACGTTTAACGATTTTGTTCAAAATGGGTCCTGAGTGCAACCCAACATTTGAAACGAACTTGATAAACAATATTATAATGACAGAAGCAGAAATAAGAGAATTAGAAAATCAACTTGGTTGCCCCAATGGAGAAATCGGAATTGAAGTAGGTAAAACAATGAATGAAACGAATATTGGAATGACTTCGAGTTCCATTGATTTTCTTAATATTCAAAATAAAAACTCAATTCTTGAACTAGGACACGGAAATTGCAGCCATTTAGATCAACTATTGGACTTCGCTGAAAATATTCGCTATTTTGGATTGGAAATTTCCGAAACCATGCACCTAGAATCAAAAAAATTAAATGCAAAAAAAGAAGCTGACTTTAGACTATATGAAGGGGAGACTATACCTTTTGGAAATAATCATTTTGACCGCATAATGTCAGTAAACACGATTTATTTCTGGACAAATCCCCTAAAAGTAATACATGAAATTGAGCGAACTTTAAAACAAGATGGATTTTGTGTTATCACTTTTGCGAACAAAGATTTTATGGAAAAACTTCCTTTTGTTGGAGATAAATTTCAGTTATACAATGAAAGTGACATTAAGGAACTTGTAAAAAACTCAAATTTAAAAATCATTGAAAGTAAAGAAAATACGGAACTTGTTAAGAGCAAAACAGGAGACCATGTAGAACGAAAATACACTTTGGTGAAACTCTCTAAGAAAAGTCAATAGTAACAAAATAGTAAACCCACTAACGGATTTTGAATAGCTAAAATACACAAGTGATTCACTCAAAACTACACTTAAAGTAAAATGTAAAAAATTCAGCAACCCTTTAAAGTCATTTACGTTTTTCGATTAAGCATTAAAACGATTAACATGAAAATCATTCAAATCATCATTTTCTTATTGCTGTCTTTTGCAATTAGTGCCCAACAACATGATTTATGGCATTTTGGAGAATTTACAGGTCTAGATTTTTCTTCTGGCAACCCTGTTCCCATAAATAGTTCAATAGAAACTTCAGAAGCTTGTTATACAGCAACAGATGCCAATGGAAACTTACTCTTTTATACTAATGGTGTTAAAGTTTGGGATGCAAACCACAACCTTATGCCGAATGGAACAGGACTAAGTGGAAACACCTCTTCCAAATGTTTAGCACTTCAAAAACCAAATGCTCCCAATACTTATTACATCATTTATAATGAAGCTCATTCGAGTATACCAAACACTACGATAAACACATTTTATTCTGAAATCGATCTTTCATTAAATGGTGGAATGGGTGATGTTGTTGCTGCGAATAAAAACACGTTATTGTCTCCTAATTCTGGTGAATGGTTAAGTGCAGCACCACATGGAAATTGTATCGATACATGGATTTTAACGCATGGTGACGAAACCAATCCAACACTTAATGCTTTTGAACTAACAGCTAATGGGATTAGCCCTACTCCAGTCACAAGTAGTATTGGTGTGCAATTTAATGCAGGAGATCATTGTCAAGGAGAAATAAAACCACGTCCAGGAACAAATCAATTTGTCTTCACCAAACCCTTATTTTCAGGAACAATTTACTTATTTGATTTTGACCATTTCACTGGACTAGCCTCCAATTCAAATTTAATTCACGATGATCCAAGCACACGTGGAAACGGAGCTGAGTTTTCAAGAGATGGAAATGTTCTTTATATCGGTAGTTTGATCAATGGAAAGATTCATCAATACGACCTCACTGCGGCAAATATTTCAGCAACACGTACTGAAATTGGTGATCTTACACCCGGAGGGGAAGTCGGTAGTTTACAAATTGCACCAGATGATAAAATATATGTAAACTACAACGTATTTCCTTCAGGTGCGAATTTCCTGGGCGTGATCAATAATCCAAATACAATTGGACTGGGTTGCAATTATATTGAAAACGCTGTAAACTTAGGAAATGTAACCACTATTTATGGACTTCCTTGGCGTTACGACCCAACTCCCTTAAGTCTTCCACCTTTAGATTTAGGAAATGATACAACATTATGCGCAAACGGTTCTGTTCTATTAGATGGTGATTTCCAACCGAATGCTTTGGAAAATTACTTATGGTCAGATGGAAGTACAGATTCTGTGTTAACAATCAACACACCTGGCACTTATTGGCTAGAGCGACAAATCGGAGCGTGTACAGTTCAAAGTGATACGATCATTGTTGAATTGGAAGATATTGCTTTAAATTCAAACCTCATTGATACGAGTTTATGTGGAACATACACTTTAAATATCAATCAAGATGCTGGTGATCAATTTACATCTGTTTTATGGGATTTAGGTGATGGAAATACAAGTACAAATCCAAACCTTTCACATCAATATTCGGCACCTGGTATGTATACCATAAACTTTACAGGAACAAGTCTTGCGGGCTGTAATTACAGTGTTCAAAATATTGCTTCCATTGAAATATTTCCTACTTATAATTTTGAAATTTCATCCCAACCCGAAAATCCTGATTTTAACGATGTAATTGAGTTTGATATTACGAGTAATCAAACCGATTATGATTTTGCATGGTCCATTAATGGTAATGAATATCCAAACAATGAGGAAGTGACTTTTGAGCCTATTAATGAAAGTAATTTAGATGTTCAACTACGAATAACTGATCAAAATGGTTGTATTTATCGATTGACACGACGTATTGAAGTGGAAAATTCAGCATTTATTTATGTGCCTAACGCCTTTACCCCTAATGGAAGCGGTGTTAATGACGTGTTTAGGGTTTCCGACATTAACGACATCGTAGAAACCATTACCATTTTCAATAGATGGGGAACGCCATTATGGTCATCAGAGAGTGCTTTAAACACTTGGGATGGAACATACAACGGTAAGCTTGTAAAGGATGGAACCTATGTTTGGAAAATAAAATACCGTGGAAACAGAAATGAAAGTAAAATCATTACAGGTACAGTTACTGTTGTAAAATAACCAGTCCAGTTTAATGTTCAACGTTTATTTATTATAAAATCGAAAATGCAAAGTTCAAACAATATATTTCTAGTTAAACCTGCAAGTTTTGGGTACAATGCGGAAACAGCAGCATCTAACGCCTTTCAAAATCAAATGTCAAAAGACATGGATCATGAGGCGATTTCAAAAAAAGCCATTGAAGAATTTGAAACGATGGCCCAAAAACTTAGCGAGAAAGGGGTCAATGTTTTGGTTATTGAAGATACTCCTACTCCGGTAAAACCCGATGCTATTTTCCCAAACAATTGGGGTTCTTTTCACGCTGATGGAAGGGTAATTCTATACCCTATGCTTGCTGAAAACAGAAGAGAAGAAAGGCGAGAGGAAATACTTGAAATTATTGGTAAAAAATTTGAAATCAAAGAAATCATCGACCTCTCGAAACAAGAAGAAAAAGGTGTTTTTTTAGAAGGAACGGGAAGTATAATTTTTGATCATCAATTCAAAATTGGATATGCCTGTCTGGCCTCTAGAACGGATAAAAATTTGTTTGTTAACACATGTGAGCTTCTTGGTTACAAAGCAGTTTATTTTGACGCTAAAGATCAATCAGGTCATGAAATTTACCACACCAATGTAATGATGAACATTGGAAATGGTTATGCGGTGGTTTGTCTGGAAAGCATTTCAAATCCTTCTGAAAGAGCGCATGTCATCAAATCTCTTGAAGATTCAAACAAAGAAATTGTTGCGATTTCCTACGAACAAATGAACGCTTTTTGTGGAAATATGCTAGAATTAGAAATCCCGAATGGAAGGAACATTTTAGCAATGTCACAAAGCTCATTTGACAAGTTTAATTCAGCACAGAAAAAGACCCTAGAGTCTTATTGTGAATTGTTTCCGCTGAATGTAAAAACCATTGAACGTATTGGCGGTGGAAGCGTTCGCTGCATGATTTCTGAACTCTTTTTACCGGAAAGGTAAACTCAGTGTTTTAAAGTATTAAAAGAATACTTCAAAAAGATGCCTTCGAGAGGCTCAGTCACCTTTTTGAGGCAGCGATAAGTAATTCAGTGTTTAAGAAATATATAGTCAACTGAAAACTGCAAATATTATTATATTTGATGGGACAATGAATTTCTAAAAACAGTCAAACCAAGTTCTCACACTATGTTAACAAGTGTTTCAGCCATCATTTTCTGCACATTAACAACTATTGTAATCCTATTTCAAGCTTGCTTAGCGGCAGGATTGCCATGGGGAAAAGCCTCGATGGGAGGTAAATATCCGGGCAAATATCCACCAAAAATGAGATTCGTTGCGGTGATCAATATGCTCTTACTGGCTTTTATGGGAGCACTTGTTTTATCCGAAGCTAATTTGATGTTTCCAGCATTAAAATCAATCGCAGCAATTGGCATTTGGGTCATCGTTGCGTTTTTTGTCATGGGAACAATTATGAATACAATTACACCAAGTAAAATTGAACGTATTTGGGCTCCAGTCGCTTTAATACAGTTGATTTCCAGTGTTATTGTGGCATTTTATTGATACTTATTTTAGTTGTGGGCGTGCCCCGGAGGATTACTTAAAAAAGAAAAGTATCCTAAGAATTCCGGGTCAGGTCATCCACTCTATCTTTTTTTTCAAAAAAGGATGCCGTTTCTACCCTTCACGCGGGGCGATGGCACTATGAAAAGCGTTAAAGTTTCATGTTAAACATTTTGAATAAAGCTACATCTTGATAATCTGTTTTGTCACGATTTTTATTCAAAAATACGCGCCAAAACAAGAGGCATTTGCTATTGATCACTACGGATTGAAACCGAAAATTTTCGGGACCTCAGTGATAGGTAGGCTTGTAAATTGAACATGCTACTTCCTTCAAAAATAGATTTCACCATCGCGTAAAATCATAGATTTCAACCGATGATCGAAATGACGAGACATTTGGGTGGGACATCGAAAGGGACTGCTTCAAGCTGGGCTTGAAGCAGTCCCTTTCGCCACTAAATCATTAATTGGTCGTCATTTCGAAAATTCTTGCATTGAGAAATCTGTAAGCTCCGACAGACTCAATGAACAAACTTATTTATTTTAACCGTATATTTGATTTGAAAACACAGCTACGAGTAACTAATTTTAGTTTTTGTGGATGACTATATTTACAAAATGAAGAAGAACCTATTCCTACTTATAATTTTAATGTCGTCGACCAACATGTTTAGTCAAATAGACTATAAAAAGGTCAGTGAAGAATTCACCATCTCATGCGGAACAGAAAGCGCAGATGATTTATCCCGAAGTAAAAAATTTTTAGACTCTTTATCCCAATTTAAAATTAATAATGGAGAAGAAGAATATCTCTACGATGTGGGCATGACAAACTACAAGGCCTATTTAAAGTGGAAAGATAAAAGTGCTTTAATCATAAGTACGGAGGCTAACCAGAAGTGTTGGGATAAATATCAAAATTACAATGCGCTATGGAATTTAGGTATGAATTATGGTCTTTTGGATAATTGCGATAAAAAGCTAGAATTAACGGAACTCTACATTAAACATTTAAGTGAAAACGATTTAGTTGAATTCATTGATTATCAACAAGTATATTACAGATATAAGTTTTGTAGGAATAAATAATTAATTCAATCTTCAAAAAGCTGTCTTGCTATTGATCACTGCGGATTGATCCCGAAAATTTTCGGGACCTCAGTGATAGGTAGGTTTGTAAATTGAACATGCTACTTCCTTCAAAAATAGATTTCTCCATCGCGTAAAATCATAGATTTCACCCAAATGTCTCGTCATTTCGAAAATGCTTGCATTGAGAAATCTGTAAGCTCAACTTTACTGCTATGAAAAAGGTGCCTTCGGCAATCTCAGCCACCTTTTTGAGGTGTTCTTAGAAAGCCTTTCATCTATTAAAAGCTTGTTAATTTCTACTTCAATTCCATTCTTCGAAATTACTTTTCTTACATTTGGATGTTACTCTTTTCATATTTAGATACAAAATATGATGAAAGGTAAAAACTTAAAGCATTGATTTAAAAGCTAAAAACAGAATAAAAACTGATGTTTAAACGACTTCTGTCAATATTATTATTGTTTACCATCCTCTTCAATATGACAGGGATTTACATTGCTTTTAAAATCGAACAAGCCCATATCCGATCTGCCATTAAACATGAAATTAAGGAAGGAATTCCAGAAAATGAATTGCATGAATTCAATCTGACTCCAACTGAATATGAGCAGTTGGATTGGATCCGACCAGATATTGAATTCCGAAAACACAAACAAATGTTTGACATTGTGCGTCGCGAAAATAAAGGCGATGATATTGTACTACATTGTGTGAATGACAAAGAAGAAACGCTCCTTTTCGCTAACCTTGAGGAATTGATTCAAAATAAGATGAATAAGGAATCGAAGACCCCAAAAAGTCCGCTCAATAAAATGATTAAAGTCATTAAAGTGGTATATGTCAACGACTTTACAAATTATGTTTTCCAGCACCTCTCTCTGAATGCTGAAAATGGTTTTTTCGAAACCAAAAAACTATATCAATCTCCAAACTTAGGTGTTCCAACTCCTCCACCGGATTTCGTTTAACCCGCATTATTCATAGCATTTATTTTTCAAAGAATGTAATTATCTGACGTTCACACAACTCATCAGTTTTTTACAAAGATTTTGACTGCTTCAAATTCGGTAATTATCGGATAAGGCATTCATGCTTGAATTCTTTTGATTTTACATTTCAATTTTAAGGTATTGAGATGGAATCATGTTTTGATTCATGCAATGCGCCTAGGAGCTTGTTTAATGAATAAGTCGGGTATTTCTAAATTTTACAACTTCCTCTATCCTTAGTCTTTTCAATAAGACCAGGAGAGGTGCGGACTATTGCGTCCAAAGTTTATTAAAACGAATTAAATAAAATTAAAATGAAACATACAATTTTGCTCGTAATGAGCATGCTTTGTGCTGCACTAACATTTGCACAGCACAATCAATTTAAAGGAAAGGTAATTGATCAAAATGAAAAAATTCCATTGGCTGATGTCAATATAAAAACCAATTTCGGAGAAAGCGTTTTCACCAATACAAATGGAGAGTTCTCCGTAAAATGCGGCGACACTTTACGCATAAAAATCAACCATGTAGGGTATCGTAGTGTCGATCAATATTTTACATGTAACAATTCAAAAACAATCGAAATTCTGCTAAAATCACAAGCTGAAGTATTTGAAACAATTGATGTTACAGCGACTTCGAATCCAAACAAATCACAATTGGAACATCCCAATTCAATTGTCAAAATTGATCATTTGGCGATGAAGCGTTCAACGGGTTTGTATTTAGATGACGCCATCAATACAAATGTTCCTGGTGTTACGATGCAACGTCGAACACAATCGGGTGGACAACAAATCAACATTCGCGGATATGGAAGTGGAATGGGTTTTAAAGGTGTGAGCAACAATTTCGATGGACAAGGTGTAAAAATGTACCTCAATGGAATTGCCATCACCGATGCTGAAGGAATTACAGTAATGGACGATCTTGATTTTGGTTCTGTTTCCAACACTGAAATTTTAAAAGGTCCTTCTGGAACATTATATGGAATGGCTATTTCGGGAGTTGTGAATATGAAAACAGATCAAGCTCTTAAAAACAAAACCTCAATCGCACAAGAAGTTATGACTGGAAGCTATGGATTATTGCGTTCTACAACCCGTTTGAGTATCGGAGGAAAAAACGCCTCACTTTTGGTCAATTATGGTCACCAAGAATTTGATGGATTTATGGATCATACGGCATCCCAAAAAGAATTCATGAATATGATTGGAGATTTCCGTCTAAATGATCGTCAAAGCATTACCACTTATTTGGGGTATGCCGATAGTTATGATGAACGTAATGGAGAGCTAACGCAAGGACAATACGACACACTTAACTATTCTGGAAATGCGAGATATATCCAGAACGACGCCCATTCAGCGATCAAAACTTTCAGAGCAGGGATAGGTCATACGTACAAATTCAATAAGCACTTTTCAAACACGACGTCGTTTTTTGGATCCTCCCAAAGTATGAACAACAGTTCTGCCGGTGGATGGACAGACAAACAACCGTTAAATTTTGGACTGCGCTCAGTATTGGAGATGAATTTTGATTTATCTGAAAAAGTTAAACTCTCCAGCATTACAGGAATTGAAGCGCAAAAGTCAATCAACCAAAGTATCGGGTATAAAATGGGTGCCGACAGTACAAACCTCGACGGTTACAACATCATCACTTCGATAAAAAGTAACCAAATGACAGAAAGTTCTACTTATTCCTACTTTACACAATGGACAGCCCATTTACCTCTACAATTCAGTTTAACTGCAGGAGTTGGAGTGAGCAATATGCAATTGAGTTTGGAAGATCGCTTATGGGGATTAAACAACAATCAGCCCGGAAATAACACCTTAAAAGTGTATGAAAACAGCTACAACAATCTTGTTTCACCAACATTTGCCATCAATAAAAAAATCAACAAGGTGGCCTCTGTTTACGCGTCCTACTCAACAGGATATAAGGCACCAGTGAGTGGAAACATCCTCATTTCAACAACAGGTGAACTCAACACAGGCTTAAAACCAGAGAAAGGCTCACAGATCGAATTGGGTACAAAAGGAAGTTTCCTCAACAACAAATTGTTCTATACCGTAGCCGTTTTCAATACGCGTTATGAAGACAAATTCACAACAATTGCGGTTCAAAATCCTGAAAATACCGCTACACTTTATTCGTATTTGGTGAACGGGGGAAATTTAAACAACAATGGACTTGAAATTTATGCGAGTTATAAAGCAATTGAAAGTAAGGAAAATTTCATCACTTTGCTTCAACCATTTGCCAACTTCACTTACTCTGATTTCAAATATGAAGATTATCAATTTGAGCGCGTCGGAGAAAACGACCTAGGTGAAGACATCGTAATTGTGGATGATTATTCTGGAAATGCAGTTGCAGGAGTTCCTCCCGTAGTTTTCAATGCTGGAGTTGACCTTGAAACAAAAATTGGACTTTATGGGAACATTTACTACAATTACCGTAGCAGTATGCCGTATACTTCCGATGGTTTAAATGAAACCAACGCATACAATTTGCTGAATGCTAAAATCGGATTCAGAAGAAACATCAAGCAATTTGAATTGAATGTTTATACTGGGGCAAACAACATCACAGGAGAACAATATTACAATATGGTTTTCGTGAATCAGTTGCCTGATGCCTATATTCCAGCGCCAAATGAAATCAACTTCTTTGGAGGTGTCAATCTTAAATACACATTTTAATTAAGTGAATCACTAAAAAACAACCTGCTTCCATGATTTTTTGGAGGCAGGTTTTCTAAAATATTTCAAGTAATGAAGAACTATATTTATATACTTTTCCCACTCATTTTGATGAGTTGCGGAAGGTTTAGCAATGCTGACGAAAAGCAAAACAGCGATGAACGCATAGTCTGTATTTCGAAGCAATATGCTGAAATCATTTATGCCTTAGGTGCAGAAAAAGATATTGTGGCAGTAGATTTATCGAGTACTTACCCTGAAAAAATCAAATCGCTTCCTACAATAGGATACCATAGAGCCTTAAGCGCTGAAACGGTGTTAGCCATGAAGCCAAGCCTCATTTTACACGACAATAACATCGGGCCAGAACACGTGGTTAGACAAATTGAAGCGCTAAAAATTCCCATAAAGACATTCCATAAATATGAGTCGACTATTGCAGGAACAGACTCCTTGATTCGAGAAATGGGTGAATATTTTGGAAAGGAAAAACAAGCAGATGATTTATGTAAAAAATTAAACCGCGATATGGAATTGGCTTTAGAAGAAGCACAAAAATACACCGAAAAACCAAAGGTTTTAATTGTTCATTTTGGAAGAGCAACGAATGCCTACTTGGTGATGACACAAAAAAGTAATGCTGCAAAAATGCTTGAATGGGCTGGTGGTGAAATGGCTGTTAACGCAGAACGAGGAATGAAACAATTGTCTCCAGAAGTCGTGGCCGCTGCTGATCCTGATATTATTTTACTGACCGATTTTGGCTATGACCGTTTAGACGGTGGAAATGAAATTGAAAAGCTTCCTGGAATATCCTCTACCAAAGCCTTTAAAAACAATCACATTTTTAGGATTGAAGAACACGATTTGGTGTATTTGGGACCACGCACAGGTGAAAATGTTTTACTCATCCAACAATTAATTCATCCCGATGAAACAAAATAAAACGAAAATCATTGGGGTTATTTTGTTGATATTACTCATCATTCTGTCTGTACTTTCGGCCAAGTTTGGCGCAGTTAAAATCTCAAATCAGGAAATTTGGAATGGATTTTTACATCTGTTTTCTGGTACAGCTCCCAGTGCATTAAACGAACGTATTTTTATCCAAATTCGATTGCCCCGCGTCATCATGGGTGTTTTTGTTGGAGCAGCATTGGCAGTAGGTGGCGTCTTAATGCAAGCCCTATTTCGCAATCCGATTGTAGAACCAGGATTGGTTGGAACCTCTAGTGGAGCTGCTTTTGGTGCTGCGCTTTACTTTGTTTTGGGCGCCACCTTCGGACTTCAATTGGGAGAATGGATATTGCCTCTTGCAGCTTGTTTGGGTGGTATTCTTTCCACAGCTTTGGTTTTTTATCTTTCTCAATCAAAGAAGAACAATAAAACTGCAGTAATTTCCATTTTGCTGACTGGAATAGCCATCAATGCCTTATTTCTGAGTGGTGTTGGTTTTCTGTCCTACATTGCCCGAGATCCACAAGCACGTTCCATTACTTTTTGGAATTTAGGAACACTTTCCGGGGCATACTGGGAAGGCCTCTACTTCGTGATTTCCATTACTGTTTTGTGTATTTTACTCAGTTTACGTTTTTCAAAACAATTGAATGCCTTGATGTTGGGAGAACAAGAAGCGAAAATGCTTGGCGTTGAAATACGTCAACTCAAAATAAAAGTGCTTTTGGTCAATGTAATCATGGTGGCTGTGGCAACAGCTTTTGTTGGCGTAATCGGGTTTGTTGGGTTAATCGTACCTCATCTCCTGAGAATGTTGAATGGTTCAGACAATCGCTTTTTGATTTGGTCTGGTGCTATACTTGGTGCTTTGGTGTTAACTGCCTCAGATTTAATTGCCCGACTGCTACTTGCACCAGCAGAATTGCCCATCGGAATTGTAACTTCAATGATCGGAGTTCCCGTTTTTATCTTCTTGCTTAGACGCACAAATTATTTCTTTTGATATGGTAGAACTAAATAACATTTCTTATTCGATAAAAGGCAAACACTTAACAAATGGTGTTTCTGCAAATTTTGAAAAAGGTATGATTCACTTGATATTAGGTCCAAACGGAGCAGGGAAATCAACATTGATCAAACTCATCAGTGGAGAACATCATCCGAATGCTGGTTCGATAAAAATTGAAGAACAAAATCTTCAAGATATTCCTTTAAAAACACATGCGAAATTCAGGGCTGTTTTGTCTCAAAATTTAGCATTGAGTTTTCCTTTATCTGTCAAAGAAGTTGTAATGATGGGACGTTATCCTCATTTTGAAGGGAAGGCGACCACTTTAGATGATGAAATCTGTGTAAAAGCGATGCAGCTATTCGATATTCATGAGATGCAAAATCGGAATTACCTAAGCTTAAGTGGAGGAGAAAAACAAAGGGTTCAATTTGCACGTGTCTTTGCTCAGATTTGGCAAGCTGTACCTGGAAAATCAAGGTTGCTATTGTTGGATGAACCGCTTACATTTTTGGACATTTATTACCAATATGATTTAATGAAAAAAATTAGAGATTTCATGGTTGTCAACGCTGATTTAACAATTATTGGTGTGGTACATGACCTCAATATTGCTGCGAAATATGCCGACACAATTTTGTTGATGGATGACGCGAAATTGGTAAAGCACGGTGCAAACCAAGAAGTCTTGACGAAAGAAAATATCTACACAGTATTTAAGGTCGAAGTTGAAAATCGTTTTGAAGTTGTGTAGGGCTGTTTTAACTCCTTCTTTCCGCGTTAGGGATAAAAGCGGCATCCTTTTTTGAAAAAAAAGATATAGCGGTTAGCCCGACGCTTATTGTTTTTTTAGTTTTTTGACCACGAGCTTGACTTCGGGCTCGCAGGAGCAAAAAACTAAAAAAACGATAAGGGAAACGCCCAAAAAAACCTAATCCCGCTTCAACACCTTCACACTTCCGGTTTTGTCTCCTATGTTGACTTTTAAGATGTAGAATCCTGATTTATAAGGCGACAAATCAACTTGACCATTCACAGGTTTCATTTGACCAAGATATTTCCCTTCAAGTGAAATAACATCTATTCTATCGATGTTCGAATTGGAGCAATTAAGTATCCCTGTGGTTGGATTTGGAAAAACGGTGAATTCTAAGCTTAAACCCTTTAGTCCTGCCAATTCTGCAACTCCAACAATGACTGTATCTTCGTGGGAACACCCAAGCGAATCCAATGCTTCAACACTAACGAAGTGTATTCCATTTCCAAATTGTGAAGCCACGAAATTAAAGGTACTTGCCGTAGAACCGTCCATCCATTCATAGCTGTCCATTCCTGGGGTGGCAGTAATTAACAAGGCCTCTTGGATATCGATAATGGTGTCTTCAATGGTTTCGAAAGTAACATTGTTGACATGTGCTGTAACTGGAAATCTCCCGGAAGAACAATCGCCTTGCAAACGCTCGCCATAATGGTAATAAACACGTCCGTTCAAATCTCTCGGGAAGTAGGACGCTGTCATTCCAAAATTCACTCCACTTCCTGTGTTTATTGTTAATTCATTGGTTGAACGTGTCTGAGGAGTTCCTGAGTTTCTATACGATAAGCGAGCGGAAGAATTTGCCATTTTTAAATAGATTCCTACGGTATCATCAATGCCAATATTCAAGGCTGTAAACGGAACATGTGTTTGTACATTCGGATCAAGAACATTCACGTCTATTGATTCATATAAAGTCCAGGCATTTGAGTTGGTTTCAGATCCGATATGACTTCCATTTTTCTTATAAAGTTCTATTGTTTGTGGACCTGTTGAGTTAATTTTTACATCAAAACTATCAATTGTAATGTTTTCGTGTCCAACCAAGTCAAACATAATTCCATTAAAGTTTGTTGTTGAAGTATTCGTCGTAAAAATCTCATCGGAGTAAAACAAGTCTCCCCTCACCACTTCAGCATACCAATCTGTTGTTGTCGTAATCAAAGGCGTTTGTAATGTATTTCCGTATTCAATTGGTGTTGGACTCGTTAAATCCTGATACCAAAGCACTGTGTCTTGTGGGTCGGCAGTTACAGAAAGTAATGTTGAATCTGAAGCACACAAGGTATCGTCATGGGCTACCCATATTGGATGTCCGGAAGTTGAAAATTCATAAACCAAGGTATCGTTTGAGGTATTGGAATTGGAGGTACTCGACACAATCACCGACAAGCTATAATCTCCCGCCTCCAAAGTTGGTGCATCGAAAGTGGTATTGGTTATGCTACATTCTGCAAGTCCATTCACAAAAGTTTCGGTTGCTGTGGTTATTGTTCCCGTTTGTTGATGCGTTAATTCAGATTGAATCTCCACTGTGAGGGAATCATTTGGACCAAAGTTGATCAATTCATATTCAAATTGGGACAAAGAATCGCCACAAACGCTTAGGTTAATTGGCAAAATCCTTAAAATTGCAGGATCGGAATTGGGAATTGAAATGTAAATATTTTGAAGAATATCAGCGGCAATCACACGACTTTCCATGATTCCATGTGCGGTATCGTTGAGGTGAATTCCATCGCCAGAATCATATAAGGGATCAACCAAATAGGAAGGCGTTGCAAAGGGCGTCCAAAAGTCAATGGCATTGGGTGCAAACTGCTGTAGAATTGAATCTTTGAGGTCCCATTGCAATTGTGCTTTAACCGGATTAAAATTTCGGGGTTGTGTGGAACAAATCCAAATGGGAACAGCTGCGGCATTGGCAATTTGAACGATCGTATCCAGGTTGTGCATTTGTTCTTCGTAGGTAAAACCACTCGCCACGTCATTTGAAGGCATATTCACGACAATAGCATCTGGATTTTCAGCCAATGCGGCTGTGATATTTTTTGCTGGATTTGGGTTTGGTCTATTGGAAGGTGAAACATAACCCGTTGGCATAATGCGATAGGTATTGTAGCCTCCAACGGCTAAGTTGACCACTTCATTTGCGGGATTGATATTTTGCAAATAGCTTCTGTAACGATTCACCCATGCACTGTCGGAGGTAGAAGGTCCTGACCCCGCAGCAGTAGAAGACCCCAAAACCACAATTTTATAAGTTGTGGAAACGATACACGGATTGTTTTGTGCAAAAGCTGACGAAGTGAAAATCATCAACGCAACGAAAAACAGCAGCGCTTTGAATTTTAAATACATGCCTACTAAAGTAAACTTTGTTTTGAATTGAGGCAAGGGATTATGAGGGAAAGTTTGGGAAGGGGTAAATTAATCCCTACTATACTTTTATAATAAATTTCACCAGAAATACTATTACAAAACAAATCAAGAATTCCCTTAAAGTTTATTTTCAAAGGTATTCATGAGAACTTCGTTGTCCAGCGGCCTCCATTGGCTTGCCGAAATAATGGCCAACTTAGCGAAGCGATCTCACAACCGTAGAGCGTAATCCGTTGGTAAACGGAGACACTCGGCACGCCGAAGACTTAGTTGTTGGCAATAGTGTCTTATTTCACGTATGCAAATGATTGTGGTGGATGTAAATTAAAATCCGTTTTTAAGCATTTAGGTTCTTTATATTTTTTCTTATTCTTAACTTGAATTGCGAACCCTTTTTCTCTCTCTGAAAAATACTCATAAAAAAATTCTTCTGTAATTCCCGAATGTTCTTTTGTCAAATTCCAAAGTGTTTCGAGGTCATTATTGAATATTTTACCGATTTCAAATTCGCCAATTACTTTTTGAACAGGCGATGATGCATAAACTATTATATATTTTACATTATTGTTTTTAAAAATAGCTTTTCTAAATTCAAATTTTTTAGAGCCATCAAAAATCTTAAAGGCAAATTCTGGTTTAATTGATAAAACGACTTTCATATATTATTTTCGGTTATAAGCAAAATTAACTAATTTGGTAAACTGATTGTTATTTATTTCTATAAATCCACGTGGCATATTCATAATGTCAGGAATTACGCCTATTTTATTCAAATCATTGAGTGTTGGCTTTGGTGTCGGAAAAGAGTGAGCGTATAGAAATTTTATTACAAAAGGTCTGTATTTTGGATATTTATTCCACCAATCTTTCTCTAAATCAGCCTTTTTAATCATTGTTCTTCTGTAACAAGCTTTATAAAATTCATCAAAGGACTTAAAACCATTGAGAACTTCTTCTACAATGCAAATTGAAGTTACAGTACTTGAATATTTTTTTGGCTTTGTTTCTCCCATTCTGTAGACAACTATAATATCTCCTGCTTTAAGATGTCTGTCTTGAGAATGTGAAATATATACTTTTCCAATTCTATTGCGATGTGGTTCGTTTTCTGTATATTTTGTTTCGTCTTCTCGTGTATTAATGCTATCAGGAAATAATTCTGTGTGATATTTAGGTTCTATTTTGATTATATATTTTCTTGTGTCCCTAGAAAAAAATGGAAAAGAAAGTTTTGGCTTGTTAATTTGTATTGGTTGAGATTTTCCAAAAGGTCTTGTTAATACGATTTCATTTCCATTCTTGGTAGATTTTATTCCGTGTTCTACAAAACCCCAACCTTTAAGCATATCTATTAATTGTCCTTGCTCTGGTCTTTTGTCAAATACCGTTACATATATTTCATCTACTTTATATTGAATAGCATTATCAAAGACAATTTTTAAGAATCTTTCCCCAATTTTATAGCCATTACTAATAACTTTTAAGGTTCCAATTTTTAATCTTTTTTTCTTGTCAAATATTGGTTTTATCTCAGAGTAATTTTCAGTTTTCTCCTCGACTTTTATATAAAGAAATGCTGTTAAATTATTGTCGCTATAACATACATAACAAACCTTATCAAATTTTGATTTAAACCAATTATCAAATTCGTTGTAATCTTCTCGGAAACTATCAAAAAAATTATCATTGATGTCAACTTCTGCAAAGTCTGCCTTTTTTACAGCAAGGACATTGTATTGGACTAAATCTGGGTTTTCAGAAGTGACTTTTTCAAGAAATGATTGAATCTTAAATACTTTGTCTGAAATTCCAAGTTTAGAAGCTTTTGTATGTATTTTTTTGTCTTGAGTAATTAATAAATCTATTCTGCCTTCGTAAATTTCATTTAACAGATGAGTGTCATTAATATCATTATCATTTACATCAAATTCTGAACTTAAACTTTGAACATTTTCTGAAAATGGAAGTTGATGCTTAATTCGATTATAACTATCTAATTTTATTGAAAAAGTGGCAACGACTTGTTTATTTTGATAGGAATCAATTTCATAGATTGTGATTGGATGAATGTATTTTTCGTAATGTAACTTATCAATCCAATTAAATAATTGTCCAATATCGTGTTCAACAATTCTATTCGCTTCTCTATGAATAATTATGTTGGTATCTAAAAGTACTTTCATTTAATGGTTGTTCGTGGGTTTATCACATTATTGCCAACTTATTTATAAATCAACAAAACCATACACCTACATCCAATCCTCATAAATAGCATACAGTCAAATCAACTTCCCTCAAACATACACATTACTTTCCACTTTTCAAAGGGCAGAAGCTTCCAAAACACCTATAAAACAAGCGATTTAGCAACGTAAATTCCTTTTTTCTCGAACAAATGACATGTTTACACATTCGAAATGTAGGTTTACTTGGGTAAATGGTTTTTTAGAAGTTTTCAAGAAAAGTTACAAAACAATACACCCAAATGGAACACCGGACCAGTCAATATGGTGTTATTCATTTCTTGTTTATTTTCAAAGGTATTCATGAGAACTTCGTTGTTCAGCAGTCCCTATTGAGCTTGCCGAAATAATGGCCAACTTAGCGAAGCGATCTCACAACCGCAGGGCGTAATCCGTTGGTAAACGGAGACACTCGGCATGAGTTTATCCGTCCTTTGACGGGAAGACTTAGTTATTGTAGATCGTTTTAATTAGGCTTTTGGAAGACAGTTTCGAATTCTAATAATACTTCTGAAGGAATAACTAATCCTAAGTTTGCTGGAATATTAGACCTGTAAACTGAGTCTAATGCAGTAGGAATAGGTTTAGATTCAATTTTTCCAGTTGCTAAATGCTCATGGCCACCCCAAAGAATTCCTACAAAGTAAAACTTATCATCTCTTCCTGCAAGTCTATCACCGGCACTGTTTACAACGTTAAAACCTTCTTTGTATAAGAACACTGGACTCCCACTGGAACCTGGAAAAGCTGCAATATCAATTAAAAACTCTCTTTTCCCATTATATGACAAACCTGGTTTTGTGGCAGTTACTCCTTTTCTAAAAATTGGTCTATTATTAAATTCATCCGAAATACCAATTGGATAACCAACCATTACTACATCCTCTAATTCTGAAAATGACATTGCTATATCTTTTGATGGAATATTATCAGGCATTATTCTAGACCAACGAATTTTCGATTTAAGTTCCGTTTCAAAGTGTTTTAGGATATTACCAAATGTTGTTGCACACAGGTCAATTTTTGGATCTGGATGGTCTACCCAATATCCTTTTGTGGGGATTCTTATAGTAGGGTAATCTTTTAAAATGGGATTTCCAGATCCGTCCATAAGTGTCAACTTAAACTGAAACTCTACCGAATCTTTTATTACATGCTTATTAGTAACTAGTATCGGAAGAAGTGTCTCTTTGCCCTCATGTATACCAAAAAAGAATCCAGTTCCAGCTGAAACGGATTTATCAGCCTTGAAACAATGTAACCTCGTCACACAATATGCAATATTCTCTGTATTTATCATTCTTAATTATCTATAACTCATTTATAAAATCAATAAAACTATACACTCACATCCAATCCTCATAAATAGCATACAGTCCAATCAACTTCCCTCAAACATACACATTACTTTCCACTTTTCAAAGGGCAAAAGCTTCCAAAACACCTATAAAGCAAGAGGTTTAGCAACACAAATACCGCTTTTATTGAATAAACGACATGTTTACACATTCGAAATGTAGGTTTGCTTGGGTGAATGGTTTTTTGGAAGTATTCGGGAAAAGTTAATTTTTTAGTGAATTTAAACCAAGACTTTTTTCCTGTTTAAGTGGTGGAAGGTTATACTACCTATAAAATAGGTCATTTAGGTTTTGACGTTCAGGGCTATGAAACCGCTGCTGTTCCTTAAAGTTAATGATAATTCTTAAGGCAAACGATTGAGCTAGGATGATTTATCATTCGGAGCGCAATCGTAGCAGTGTTTTATAGGCTATGTTACAAATTTTCTAAGCCCATCAGTCTTCTAAGCCAATTAGGGGTTTTTATCAAGATCAAGCCACAAATTAACTCGCATATTGGTAAAATTAATCTTGATAATACTCCAACTAGCACAAAAACTAGACTCCCTTCGGAATAATGTGATGTTTGACGTATAAATATTGCTGCAAAAATTCCTGATATAATTTGAGATAGGGCGATTACAACAAATATTAACCCACATATTCTTACAACAAAAAGGAAGAAATTATTAATTGGATAACGATGACGTTTACTCTGGTCAATTACATCATCATCTAATATTTCTTTTTTAAACAATAGTGCTTTTATCTTTTCTGATTTAAAAATTGAAATTAAACCTATGAATAAATACAAAGCAAACTTTAAAATATTCATGAATGTGTGACCCTCAAGGAATAAATCAAACTGTTCATTCGGATTTTGACTAAAGTCGATAATAACTTCTGCCGCGAAAAATAAATAATCAAAGGATTTAATTAATATAAAAACCCCAAAACCTTTTATGATCAATTTGTATATATGGTCGAGTGTCATTTGTTGTTTGTAACTTATTTATAAATCAATAAAACCATACACCTACATCCATAGCTAATAAATAGTGTACAGTCAACTTCCCTCAAACATACACATTACTTTCCACTTTTCAAAGGGCAAAAGCTTCCAAAACACCTATAAAACAAGCGATTTAGCAACGGAAACGCCTCTTTTCTCGAACAAACGACATGTTTACACATTCGAAATGTAGGTTTACTCGGGTGAATGGTTTTTTAGAAGTTTTCGAGAGAACTTAATTTTTTAGTGAATTTAAACCAAGACTGTTTTCCTCTTAAAGTGGTGGAATGTTATACTACCTATAAAATAGGTCATTTAGGTTTTGACGGTTTAGTGTATGATTTCGTAGCGTGTTTTAAGCACTAAGTTTAGCAAATAAATCACAGATAGAAAGTCCGCGAGGACTTACGTAAGTAGGCTATAACTGGCAATAAATTAAAAACGTTGTTGCCAGTAGTGCTTATGCTACTTTAAATTCCGATTCATTCATTTCGACACTAAATCGAACGTTTGCTTTTAATGCACTAAATACTTTTAAAATCGTTTCGATAGTTACGTTTTTAGTATTTCTTTCCAATTTAGAGATTTGCGATTTTTGAACTCCGATTAATTTGCCGAGTTGCTCTTGGGTCAAATTCCGTTCTTTTCGGACAGACTTAATCATATCTCCAAGAACTTCCATTCGCAAGTCAAATTCGTATTTGTCACGTTCTGGTGTTCCAACTTTTCCAATGTCCTTGTCCTTCATTTGGTCAAGTGTCATCATTTTCATTTTTTTGTTTTTTGTTGCCATAATTTTAAGTTTATTCGTCAAAATATTCAGCTCTGATTTTCAATGCTTTCTCAATTTCCGATTTTGGGACTTTACTCACTTTTTTTATCATTCCGTGTGTTGATAATACAAGCGTTTCGGATTTGTCAGTTTTGTCCCAAAAAGCAAAGAGCCTGTATTGAATACCTTGATAAAGAGTTCTAAATTCCCAAATATCATCTGTTAATTTCTTAAACAGTTTTGGGTCATTTTCGAGTTTCGCTTTATCCAAATTGTAATAGATTTTCTTTTTTACTTTAGCATCCAATTTGGACATAAAGTCAATTGCTTGTTCAAGAAAAACTACCTCAAATTTTGGCTTCATTCAGTTTATTTGTCGTTATACTTTAGCAAAGATAACAAAAAAGTTGAATTATATGGAAACTTTTATGGTTTGGTCGCATTACTGGCAACGTTTTGCAAATAGGCACTTGGCCACATTTTAGTTAAATATTAAACACGAAGTTACAAATTTTACCTTTAAAAAAATGCTTAAAACGAAGCGTAAATTGTGGCTGGTGCTTATTTGCTGTTAGCAAATCGTGCATTTATTTTAGAAGTTAAAGCCAATCCCAAATCGCAATGATAAATCAAATCTACTTGGGAAGTAATCGGGTACATTATCGTAGTTCTTTAACGTTTCTATGCCTTCTTTGTCGTGAAGATAAACTAACCCCATAAAATCTAACTTGGTGTATAATGTTAACCATTTCAAAGGTGTATAATTAATACCCACAAAGGTGTTTAAACCAAAGTCATTTTTAAAAGTTCCTTCAAGAAGGTCTTCAAATGAATTTTTTGATACAATTATTGCTTCAGAGCCACGCCGATAATTAACCCCTCCACCGTAAACAAAATTAAATAATTTAGATAATTTTAGTATGCGAGAGTAATTAATCGTTACAGTCGTAAAGGCTCTTCTAGAAACACGTGCTTTGGTATTTGTAGGTGGGTGGTATGGTCCTGATACGGGAAAGGTTTCCTTATTACCCCAATAGAGGTTCCAAAACATTATAACTTCAAAAGACAATGAATTTTTTCGATTTATTTTACGGTCATATTGAAGTCCATAGGAACTAATTAACAACTGATTGAACAGCCCTGTACGGGGTTCTCCATTAAACTCTCTGTGGTTGACGTTCAAAATTGGTGCGTTATCAAAAAAATAATGAAATAAACCCATTTGTACTAAAATACGGTTTTTCTTTACTTCTGTAGAATCAATATTTTTTTGTTGTCCATAAGAAACACTTGGAGCAATAATTGCCCCAAGCGTTAATATTAAAATAAAAGTTTTAAGTAGTCTCATCTGTATCTATTTTTGAATAATGAAACGTTTTCTTATTGGGTTCCCATTTATTGAAAAATTGATAAAATAAACCCCATTACTCAAGCTACTTACATCTTTACTAAAAACTAAATTATTATCATTAAAGCTTTCAATAATTTTTCCTGTGGCATCAAATATTTTGATATTATCATCAACTTTATCAGGTACTTGGATGGTTAAAATGTTGCTTGCTGGATTTGGGAAAACTAATGTTTCCGCTTCCAGTTGACCAATATTGTCATTGGATAATGTATATTCACAATCATTCAAACTTCCAATACCAACAGCATACCAAGCGTCAATTGTTGCTTGATGTTCAACAGAGCACTCTCCAAACATAATTTTGGCTGCTTTGATGGTAGCTTGACGAGAATCTGAATATTGACTAGAGTTATCCAATATGTGAACGAGCGATAGAAACACTATATCTATAGTTTTTGACATCCCAATTCCATCTACATTGTAGTAATCGTTCAAATCATTCGTTCCATTATCACCATGTGCCAACACGTAAAACCATTTATTCTGAACACCTGAATTAACATGTACACCGCCATTATTATTATTACCATCATACCAGTATTGACCTTGATAAGTATCGGGTTGACCCAGTACAAGATTGCCATTATTATCGAAATGTTCGCCTCTTGATTTTGGATCTTTAAGTGACCTAGTTTTTTCAACATCACTTGGAACGAAATTACCATATATCCAGTCTGTATACCCTCCATCTAAGGTCGTTGCTTGTATAACAATTCCAAAAATATCACTAAAAGATTCGTTTAAAGCACCTGATTCGTTAAAAGATTCCAAACCAGCTGTATAATCAGTAACACCATGAGTATATTCATGCCCAACCACCGACGGCTCCCTGCCTTGTTCTCCATAAGCACTAGTTCTTCCAAATGCTAACTCTCTAGGGGTTTCACCAGATCTATACTCTGCATTAGGGTAATCCCAATTAGCTCTTACTCTAATTTCACTGCCAATTCCATTTAAACCAGTCCATGCAAAAGTTTGGCGAAAATAATCCCAGCTGTTGGAGACATGAAAATGGGTAGATGTTTCTGTTAAGTGTGACCAACCCCAGTCATCATCATCATCTGTAGTTTCTGATGTTAGAAACCAAGGAGAACTACCTCCAGGATTCTCCTTCGTATGAATATTTCTTGTATCATCATTAGCACGAAGAATATGAGACATAGTAAATCCTCCTTTCCAATCTGTATCAATTGTTTTAAATCCGTATCCATCTACTTCAGCTGGACCGTTACAGATATGCGTTGAATGAAATTTTAAAATATCTCCTGTGTTTGCATCTACATAATAAATAAACGTTTCAAATTCTGGTTCTATAATCTTTATTGACATCTTATAAGCAAGTGTATATCTATCACCTGAAATTATCATGTTCATGTTTTTCATCGTATCAACTGCCCAAATTAATTCTGGCTCAGGATACCAAGTTGCATCTCCATTATGTTCATCAAGTTGAATTTGATGCTCCCAGTCTTCATCTTCCCACGCAAAAACAATTTTTTCCTTTCTTAATTGATCAATTAAATATTTGACTGCCTCTTCTTTACCAAATGACGGTATATGACTTTTTTTAATTGAATCTGCTATTTTTGCATTGATAAAGTTCAAAGAACCGTTTGGTTCATAGTGTTCAATACACCCTGCACCTTCTATGGGTAAATCCATATAAGTTTGTTGGTATTTGTGATGGGTAAATCCAACTAAACTATCAACATGAGAATCCGTTAATACCATATTGTTGTTTAAATCCGGTGCATTTTGTCTGTACAATTGGTACATTCCCAGGTTGAAAATTATTAGGAGTTGTAAAGTAAAAGAACCCGCTTTGAACAGAGTCATTGAGATATGGCGTAACCATATTTATATATTCTTGATATTGTCCAAAGCTAAAGCTTGAAAAAAGAACAATGAAAATTGTTAATATTCTTGATTTCATAATATTAGAATTTAAATTTATAAAAAAATAATGGTTTAAATTAAAAAAAGATGCTATCATATTTATTAATGCGCACTTGGTGCTCTTGCTTCGTAGTAATGAAATGTTCGTTTGTACCGCTGCATGTTTGCTAACTCATTTATAAAATCAACAAAACCATACACCTACATCCATTCCTCATAAATAGCATACAGTCAAATCAACTTCCCTCAAACATACACATTACTTTCCATTTTTCAAAGGGCAGAAGCTTCCAAAACACCTATAAAGCAAGAGGTTTAGCAATGCAAAAGCCACTTTTCTTGAATAAACGACATGTTTACACATTCGAAATGTAGGTTTTCTCGGATGAATGGTTATTTAAGTTTTTTTGAAAAAAAATTAATTTTACAATCAAAAAAGCCATTTTATCAAATTCTCATTTTAAACAACTTATAATGGATTTAGATAGACTACCACCTGCCCATCAAAGGCAACAACATTATCATTCGGCAAGGTATATAGGCAATCATTTTTTTACAGCACCTTATAGCCCTTATTTTGCTATTCTCTTTTTTAGTTTGACTGTAGTGCTTGCTTTTTTAAGAATCTTTTTATTACGCCAAATTTGATTATTTGTACACAGGTGGACTATTCTAAATTCGTCAATTGTTATACTTTCATATCTGCCACTTTTGTCTTGGATTTTTATTTTGTCGTTTCCTCCTTCAAAAAATCCACTTTTATAAAAGTTAGGATAGTTATTTCCATAAACGAACAACATGTAATTATCTATTGCGATAGGAACAGTGTAAGTATTAGCACTATCACCATGGTTGACATTTAGTCCAAATTTTAAAGTGTCCGTCTTTTGATATATTGAATAGTCCGTGTAATTTTTCAGATTCCAATCACTTGTATAAGGTTTTTCTGTAGAATCCGTCAAAATGATATCTAAATCAGTTATAATTTCATTGGTCAAACTATCTCGTACATCTAATATGATTGCGTAAGTGTTATCCCATTCGCAATGCTGAGCATTGGCGGAGGCAGAAAGTGCAACGAGTAGAATAATTGAGATAATGGTTTTCATTTTAAACTTCCTTTCTTCGTTAATTGGCATTGGATATAAGGTTCTGGCAGTTAAAAATCGCTGCTATCCATAAAGTTAATCAATAATTTGAAATCAGAGTGATTGAGCTGAGGATGATTGATCATTTGAAGGGTAAGTGTTGTAGTGATTTTTAGGTGGTGAGCGGTATTCAGTAAAAACGGCCTCTTTCACATTTATTTCTATTCCAGTGTTCAATGAGAAAATTGAAAAGAAGCTCTCTTTCTTTAAGGTTTGCGATGGGTTTATATTCTCCACCGTACGGATTTTCACTTTCACACATTAGCATTGTTGAACCTCTCAAAGCATATTTAGTCGAAGCTTCATACATTATTATTTTCATAGTTCCAGGGTCCATTCCTCCACGACAGATGGAAACATATGGTAATGTTATTTCAGTTATTTCATCATTATCCAGATCGGTAATTGCAGTAGCTTTCGGAATAAAGCCTGTAAACCAATCTACGCCAAAACATTCAGTATAATCATAAACCCTCCATTGTTTCTTGAATAGTTTTTCTCCTTCTGAACGCAGAAATAGATACGCATACAATTCTGACTTATCTTGTAACATATACTCGGAGGAGTCTTCTACGTAATCTTTCCAAACAAAATGACCTGTAACACATTGGATTAAAATCTTTTCACCCTCAGAATCTTTCCAACGAAGAGCTTCTACAACGTTTCCTCTGAAATCAAGATATTTTGGAATGTCGTCATAGCTTAGAGTGTCTATTTGAAAAGAAGCGTCTGAATTCTCTTTATCCCATATATCGAGCCAAAGGTCAGGCTCAAGCTTCCTAAACTTTTCAGTATGCTCCTGAGTTTGCCCTAATAACAGACTGGAATAGAACAGTATTAATAAAATTGTTACTTGTTTCATAATGGTTATTGTTGACAAGGTTTTTCAAATAGGCAAAGTAACGCAAACTTTAAACCATATCGGCGCTATTTTGTCTATTTGTTGTTGTGCCTCCGTGCATTTTAATTTTCTAATATATTCATTAACTTCTGGTTGAGATATAACTTTTCTTTCCCGACTCTTACAGATTTTAGGAAACCTTCCTTTTCTAACTCCATGAGATAGTTACCAACTGTCTTTGGAGTTCCTAAGTCAACTTCTATTAGGTTTTGCCTTTTGGTATAAGGAAGTTTAAAAATGACTTCAACTAAATCTTTGGAATATACTTTTGGGAGCTTTTCTTTTATTTCTTTCCCTGTAGTTTCCATAAGTTCAATTATGGATTCAAGTCTATGTAGACCCTTTATAGCTGTTTTCTCTACCATATCCAACATAAAGAGTATGAATTCAGACCAATCATTTTTTTCTGTTACTGCTTTTAGCCCTTTGTAATACTTATCTTTATGTTCTATTATGTATTCACTTAGGAATAAAGCTGGAATATCAAGTAATTGTTCTAGTTTTAATTGAAGTAAAAGTATTATTCGACCTGTTCTGCCGTTACCATCTGAAAACGGGTGAATAGCTTCAAATTGGTAATGTGAAATAGCCATTTTTATCAGAGGGTCTATCGAGTCATTTTCATTGATAAAAGCCTCAAGGTTAGCCATTTTCTCTTTTATGACTTGTTCTCCTGAAGGAGGTGTGTAGATTACATCTCCTTTTGTATTAGATAGTGTAGTTCCAGGTGTGCTTCTAATACTCGCTGTGTTTTGTTTAATACATTGAACAAGTTCTATACATAGGTTAGTAGTTATAAAAGGTTTTTTCTCGAGTCGTTTAAATCCAAGCCAAATTGCTTCTTTGTAACTAATCACCTCTTTCGTAGCAAGATTGTCGAATTTTTTATCTGCCACTGCGGCCTTATATAGGTCATCATTAGTTGTAATGATATTCTCTATTTCAGAACTAGCTTTTGCTTCTTGCAAATGGAGTGTATCAAGAAATAAACTAGGGTTAGGAAGATTTCTTATTGCACCATTGAGATGAGCCAACGCTCTACTTGCCTTAATAGTTTTAGTTAGAATCTCTTTAGTTTCTAGCTCTACTTTAGGAGGAAGTAGAGGTAAATTATTATATGGAGTAGATTTGTTGAATCCTTTCATAACGAGAGTAATTTTTACACTTGAACCTTTTTCGAGGGTAAAAATACTAATTATTTACCTTTGTTCTGTATTTAAAAGTAGTTTTTACTCTCGTTTTCCGCATGAGGCACGACGGTTCTGCGGTAGGAAAAGTGGCGCAAACCTTAAGCCCTATCGGCGCTATTTTGTTTATTTGTTGTTATACGCATTTTCAGCGAATCGTATCTTTTTCATAGGACTTAATCTCTATTTTTAACGAATTCATATCTAAAGTGTCAATAATAAACATATCATCTCCTCTTGATTCGATACTATCATATTCCATATTACTAAACGTTGAATCAAACTTATCCACACTTCTTTCTATATTAATATCGGATCTTGCTATTTGATAAGTTACTTCCAAAGCATGTGCAGTCTCCACCATTTCTTCGTGAGATAAATCATACTTACTTTTGAATGAATAATAATCTAAATCTATGTAATCCTGAACAATTGAGTCCAATGATTCAACACCTGAAATCAATGAGGAATTTTGATATTTTTCTAAACTATCTGAAATACTATTATACTGATTAATATTATCCTCTTGACAATAGCAAATAGAATACGAAATAATTAATAGGGTGACTGTTAGTAAACTGTATTTCATAAACTTTGATTTAAGGCAGCAAGTTCTGTAAAATTGTTCGCAACGCATAAATTAAAGACATCCTGTATCCAACTGCTCTTCTTATGGTTTGATTTACTCATTGCGTATAACGTTCTAAAATAAGCAAAGTAGCGCAAACCTTGAGCCCTATCGGCGCTATTTTGTTTATTTGTTGTTAGGTGTATTCTACTAATTTAACCCATTATTAATTTCAATCACTTTTAAAGGGTAAGAATAACTTTGCATTTCCTTCATACACATTATCAAAGAGAATTTTGCAATGTTTGATTCAAATCTTTCAATCTGATCTGCGACGGAGATATTTCTACGACCATGGCGATAAGCAATTACATATTCTATGTTCTTATCAAATTTTGAGCTGAACGTATCAAAATCTATTTCGTCTGTGTTATTCTCACTATTGTTGAATCTATCATATACTGCCCTAATGAAAGTGCGATCTGATTGAAGATCATTCCAGAGACGGTATGATGATACTGTAACCTGATTAGTAACATCTCTCATTTTAGCATCAAATCCTTCTTTTACATGAATAAGATAGACAGTATCTTCAGTTTCATACAAAATATCGCATAGTTCGATGTTTTGACCCAACATTTTATCAAGTACTAAGTAATTTTGTCTACCGCGATATAATAGGTTGTAGTCACCCTCTGTGTGCTCCTCTGTATCCCATGCTTCATCAAGTGGGTTTTCTTCTAAACTATTGGTTAATATAAGTGAAGAACACTGAGAATTAATATCTTCTAGGAAATCGCCTCTTACTGTATACCATTTCCAGTCTAAAAGAAAATATGGTGAGCCATTGATTTTCAACTCACAAGAAACGTGTCTTACAAACGGAGCAACAGTTTTCACGTTGTCTCCTAAGAATCCCCGTACTTTTATTCCAGCCAGAACTCTTCTAAATTCTATGAAGTTAGTACTTTCTACGTTGTTATATAGGTAATGAAGAGTCTCAAAGTATATTCTGGTTCTATCTCTGGTTTCAACAATTGGATTTCTTCCGTTACGGAGGAATACCCTGTAAATTTCACACTCGTAAAACTCCGCATATTTACCTGGATGAATGAAGTCATAATCTAAGAGGTAGTTTAGGTTCGCATCTGGAGAATTTAATCTCACCATGTCATCGCGCAAATGTGTATATAGAGAGTTTTGTAGATTATCTTCGATGAATTCTGAGTCACGAACACGTTCGAATCTACTTAATGGGTTACCACCATCGCTTGTTAGAACTTCTGCAGATTTAGCGGCTAACTCAAGTGTTTGATTGAATGTTATTGGGAACTTTAATGAGAAAGAAGAACCAATTTCGAAATGAACATTTTCGTTTTCTTCAAACTCAATAAAATTAAATATTGAGTCTTTAATAATATCTCTTAATACAAGATTTATTTTGATTGGAATGGAACCAAGGTTCAGAGCATCCTGAAGTTTTTGATTACTTCTATATGTGCGTTCTTCGGAAGACAGTGCACCTGTTACACCTCTTGTAGTTAAGCTATGAACAATATCAAGATCTGGCTCAGCGAACTTTTCAAACAAATCTAATCCGAATGTGTGATTAATGTATCTCTTAATAACTGATATACCCTTTCCTCCGATTATGACGAAAACATAATTTTCAATACATATGAAGAGAGCAAATGAGGTGTTAACAACATTGAATCCATGAGCCTCAGTGATATTTGGAGGCAAAAACCTTTTCCATTTAGATTCTTGTTCGACTTCATCAAAAACATACAGTACTAATGAATAATCTTCCTCATCGATAACAGTTGTACTGTTATCAATTTCAGTTTCACTCTCAAAATTTTCAATATGATAGT
Source organism: Brumimicrobium aurantiacum (assembly GCF_003402975.1). Lineage (GTDB taxonomy): Bacteria > Bacteroidota > Bacteroidia > Flavobacteriales_D > Crocinitomicaceae > Brumimicrobium > Brumimicrobium aurantiacum. The sequence continues at coordinate 373,721 of NZ_QURB01000001.1, forward strand.
TGATAATGAAAGTTATTTTATCCCTAATACTACTTAGATGTCTAATCTCATAGAAATTAGTGTCAATTTGATATAGCTTAATGTAATTTTGCATTCAGTGTTAATGGGTTGTTGTGGTTGTTACACCTAACTCATTTATAAAATCAATAAAACTGTACATATACATCCATAGCTAATAAATAGTGTACAGTCAACTTCCCTCAAACATACACATTACTTTCCACTTTTCAAAGGGCAAAAGATTTCAAAACACCTATAAAACAAGTAGTTTAGAAAGGCAAAAGCTACTTTTTTGAACAAACGACATGTTTACACATTCGAAATGTAGGTTTACTTGGGTGAATGGTTTTTTGAGTTTTTTGAAAAAAATTATTATCTGAAATATGATTATTTCTCTTTTTTCTTGAAAATATTATCTAAATTAAAATGCCTTGAAACACCAAAATACACTCCCATCGCTCTTTTATACTGACCGAATACATACTTATAAGTATCTCCGCTGTTCAAGTAAATCAAACGGAAAGAATTTTTATCTAAGCCTAAATATCTACCTGAATAAGCAAACTGAAAAGAAAGCGTAACCCAATACTTGTTGGAAACATAAATATTAGAAGAAAGCCCTAGACCAAGTTGAAGTGCTTTATTAGAATTAGATGTATAGGATGCATTTTCATAATCGAATAGAATACTATCTTTTACAATTATTCCAGATGAACCAATAATACCAACATCAGCAACCTCTTTTGGCCCCGCTCTAGTCACTAAACCAAGGCTCCCAATTAGGGATAAACTAGTCTTATCCTTTTTATTCAATAAAGAATATTTGTAATTAATAAAATATCTATTTTGTTGAGACCTTCCAAGACTTGTAGCTATGTTTGGCGTGTAATAACCTAAAGCTTCTTGATAAGTGGTCATTCTAAAATTTGATTTAGTTGTGACTCCATCATAATGAGCTCCAATTTCGATTGAGTGTTTTTGATTAATATTCCAACCCAATGAAACTCCTAAACGCAATGGATCAGCAATAGTAACGCTTGAATGGTTATATTCAAATAATGGCGATACATTGACATTCTTAGTATCCCATTCGAATGGATGTGTGCTATTAAAACTCATTTTAGTAAATAAGTCAACGGAAGCATAAAATGTTTTTTGGGATTGTGCAATCCCAAAAAACAATATGAATAAACTTGTTAAAAAAATCTTCATAGTCATTAATAATTTTCGATTAGTGCATACTCTGTGAAAAAAGCCGTCCAATCATGAGTTGGTCTTGGCATATTGTAATTATTACATCTTAGTCTAACTTTAAACCTGTAATTCAATCACCTAAAAACATCCATCTTAATCCTAGGGCTAACATTTGTCCTTTGGCTGTGTTACTTGCTTTAACAGTGTCATACAAACCTAAAGTAGGTAAACTATAGCTAATGGTGTGACCTGTCAATTCGCTATTTTCCCCAAATTGATAATGGTATCTTGCCGTTAGGTAAAGATTCTTAGTGACGCGTATATCTTTAGAAAGTCCAAGATAAAAGCCCAAGCTGTAACGAGAAGTAATTTGATATTGCAAATTATAGCTGAACATACCTGTGTTTCCGTTGTAATCTGTATATTCAAAGGATCTCGAGAAGCTACCACCATTCCCTACCGGATTATCCGTTATTCCTAATGTAACCCCAGCATGAACATCAAAAAAACGTAAATTATTTTCTCCAACAAATCGGTAGCCACTCCCTAATGAAAAAGATAGTGTTGAAAAACTACTTATATCGGTTTCCATGCTTATAGCCCAATCATTGGTTTTAAAATAGGTCCAATGTTTTAGATATTTAAAACCTGCTTCTACAAAAAAGTTTTTCGGTAAAGAGTATTGGTAGTTAATGTAAAGAGCATCTGCTAACTTTCTGGCTGGATTGCTAAATTCAGTTATAATTTCAGAATCCAATAAAGCTGATGGATCTTTGATTATTAAAGGATATCTATTATTGGATAAAGCTAGTGTTAATATATGCGTTCCTGGCTCAATATATCTTTTATTAGTTCTTTCTTGAATCTTATCTGTAGAAAAGTAATTCGTCACTTTTTCAGAAATAGTTGTTTTAATTTGAGCATGTACACCTGATAAATCATACAGTATTGAACAAAGTACAAACAGCAAATACTTGGAATTAATCATTATAAATTACTTTATTATTGAATAATATAAATTTCAAACCACCTGAAATAAATCCTCCTCCTCCTCTAACAATGAACGATGTGTCATGCTTAAAGGTCACATCATCAGATTTCATTACATACGTTCCTTTTGAAGTAGGTAAAAAGCCAAATCGATGAATATATTTTACAAAAAATCGAATTTCTTCAGAAAGTCGAATTTCTTTTGAGATACCAAGATAAGCACCTAGAGAAATAGGGGAATAAGAATCTAAGGTGTATTGAATTTGGTAATTCAAATTCGTGTGTTCTTCATATATTGTATGTGTTGTTGTGTTACCGACAAATTCGCTCATAAATGAATTACTTTTATTTGATACACCAAAAAAGAGTCCTCCATGAAAATTTACGAAATGAAGATTATTTTTACCAATAAGTCGATAACCACCTCCGAAATGTATATTATGACTTTTCTGTTTAGTAAATGGTTTGAGAGGAGAAGCGTATGACCAGGATCTACTCCAAGTTTGTTCGTCTCCCATATCCCGACTTAGAGTAATATCTTGTTTTGTATAATCATAACCTATTTCTGCAAAGAAATTATTAGCAATTCCATGTTCATATACCATGCTTGGATAAATACCACTGCTATTAAAGGACATCTCCTCAAAGAAGTTGTTAGGGTCATTTGTATGTGTAAGATTAAAGACCCAGCCACCTGAAACGGAAATGTATTTCGACTGGGGATGAATGTAGCGTTTTTCTATTCTCTCATTTTTCTTGGACAATTTCAAGCTATCACTCTTCTTTGAAAAGGCACTAGTATGAACCCAAATGAAAATAATTACTATTAAGAATCTATTAAACATATTTAATATATAATTGATTAAAATATAGCCAGATGAATATACTCATCTGGCTATTACAACTTATTAATTACAATTTAAAGTAGCATTACCGTGTTTCTGAGTGTGTTCACGTTGCTCATAACGGTTAACAATAGGCGTAAGGGACCATCACGAATACGTGTTGGTCCCTTACGCTTATTTGTTGTTATGAGCTTTTTTTTGAACTAAAATAAATAACAACACTAAAAGTACTGGAATTGAAAGTTCAAAAAATAAAATATACTTTTCAAAAAATAAAATATATTTTATTGCAAGGTAAACAACAAAAGAAATTATAAAAACAACAACCCATCTCATATTAAGTACAGTTTTTAATCAACTGATAAGTTGACCAACCTTTTGATACTAGCCAAATCCCTAGTCCTAATGGCCCTCCTACCCCAATAGCACCGGCAGTAGTTATAACTGTTGAAATTATAGCATCAGCGCAAGGACCACTCGATGGAGCTGCCAAGCCAGCTGATTCAATAAAGGCATTATTCATTTCAATTGCTTGAAAAAATAGAGTCGCATCTTGATTATTAATTTGATACATGTCCAAAAAGTTCTGATATTTCGTAGTTGAACTTTCAAGAGAGTACCAATAATGAATCATATCCAAAAAATCTTCTCTATACCCATTATCTGTTAAATGATTTTGAGCTCCGATGGATTCAATTTTATCCAAGTTAATATCAGCAAGATGTAAAATTTCCTCTTCTGAGTATTGATCGAATACTTCTTGATTTTTGTATGTAGGATTTTCTATGATTTCAGAGTGAATTTCTCTTAATTGATCAGCGTCTGATATAGCTTTCTTTTGTGGTATTTGACTTTTGTTGTTTTTTAATTGAACTGATGATTGAGCCATTGATTCAGGTTTTAGTGAATCTTTTTTACAACCAACAGCACCAATTCCTACTAAGGCAAGAAACAACCCTCCATAAATTAACTTTTTCATTATTTTAAATTTTTGACATTATTCGACTTTGATAAATTAAGGAGTACCAATACTAGCAATATTACTATTTTTCTCCCACTAAATGAAACCTGCCTATTTTATTATTTTGGACTATTCATTTTGTACCAAAAGCTGGCTATACCTTCCAAAAAATGATATAAGTTCTTTTCATCATTAGTATCTAAGTCAGTAAAACTATTTATCACGTTTAAAAAACTACTATTAGACAGACGTATTTAGGACGTATTTTGCATCTACGTCATTACGTATGCCAAACAACCACGACAATATCAACTACTTAAGAACTTTCTAATGAATTCTTCGCGATTACAACATTCTGTTTTTTTAAAAATATTAGAAGCATGTTTGGAGATTGTTTTACTCGCAATATTCATTTTATCAGCTAAATCTTTATAGCTTTCTCCTTTCAAGATAAAACCAGCTATCTCAAGTTCTCTTGGAGTTAAACCAAATTCTGTTATTCCGAGGAGAATATCTTTTCTCATATATTTGTAATTCATATCCTTCTTATTTTTTGCTTGAAGAAATATCAGGATGTAAAATGCTAAAGTAATTAGTAAAAAGCTAACATTGACCAATCCATTGTTAATCATTTGATAGTCACCAATTGCCACCACCACAGGCATAGAAGCCATAAAAACGATTCCTAATTTTCCAGCAAGGTTCAAATTTCTATAAGAATTACGAACTGAATCGTTTGATGATATTAATCGAATTCCCATTACAGTATTGAAACCAAAATATAAGGCTACAATTACGGGTGGGATAATAAAGAGTGATTTTGAAGTTCGTAAATCACCATACAATAGATAAGTTATTATATAAAGCAATAGGAAAGCAAAAATAAGCGATGTAACAAGGAACTTAACGTTGAAAAACTTTCTTTGCGTGATTTCAATTTCCTTGACCAAGAAAAAGAAATAGTAACTTGCTAAGGCTATCCCACTTCCAAAGGCTAAGATATTCTGGGTAAAAACGCTCATCCACGAAATGTTAACATCAGGAAACAAGCCACTACAAATGTTATAAATAATAAAAAGGGCAATTAAAAGAAGAAATCTCCAGTTCGGCCTATGATAAGGTTTCGTTATGATCACACCAAAATGAACAAAAAGCGTAATTATTTGAATAATTATGGCGATAAATGTGAGCAAAACCATTTCGGTTCCAAATACTGTCTGATTCATGGTAGAGCATACATTTTTAGTGCATAACCTAATTGTTGAATCGTATTTTCTTCTTTAAAACCCAAAGAGGTATAGAAACCGAAATTTCGTTCAACTGACGTTTCCAAGCATACTTTTTTATTTGCCATTTTACTTTTTTCAATTATAGATTTCATCATTAAACTTCCTTTCCCTTTTCCTTGTTCAGAGGGAAGAACACCTATATACCATAAGTGCATAAAACCATCTTTAGGATGGTTAGCCTTGATTAAGGCTTCTCTTTTTAATACTTTACTTACGTTAGAAAGTCCAACACACTGAAAGATCAGTCGCAAATCCCAAAATATGCTTTTCAAAGTTGTTTTCTTTTTGGTTGAATCAAGTGTGATGTAGCATGCTGTTTTATCGTTTGATAAAAATACCTCTCCGAAATGCTCACCGTAAAAAATGGAATATTTAATGAGAGTTCTAAATCTCTTTGTTTTTTTCTTGTCTTGTTTAATCACAAAATTCGTTGATTTATTATCGTGGAATGTTTGCGTTAAAATAGCTATTATGTGGTTTTCATCGGTCTGGTTCATTTCTATAATTCATTAATAATTAGCATGTTATTACTTTCAAAACATGTTTAACGTCATTACTAAATGCCCACCTCGTTTTCATCACGAACTACAAGAAAAATATTCAATGCCAGTCGCGAACCGATTTATAGGAGTATGCTTTTAGTCAGTTTGATTCACTTTTATTGAGTATGTAGGGAGTTTCCTTTATTTCCAAAAATATCTAATTGTTTTAGATTAACTGAAATGGAAACGGTTAAAAACACATAATATTAGACCAGTTGTGGGAATTTCCCTTTAGAACAACAAATTAGTTAGTTAAACTCTTGACCCACTAAATAGTCATAAGGAACTTAAACCAAGACAGTTTTCCATTTTTCAGACTCAGCAAATTCTTTAATACTTTGGTTTCGTTTTTGAAGGAGTTTTATTAAAACATTTAGTCAATGCTTTAAATAACAAGTGTCTATAAATAAAATACTGTTTCTCGTAAACTTAGGTATGGCTTTCTGCTATTTTAAAACCTCATTACCTATTTTTAAAGACTTAATAAATCCAAATTGATTACTGAATCGGTTAGGATGACATAAAGAAGAGGAACCGCTATTTTAACCTTTTCTAAAATTGCTTTTCAGCTTTAAAAATTGTTTTTCATACAAATGATAAGATAAAATTGAGATTGGGATTAAAATTGAAAGTTCAATAATCATTCTTAAATAAATATTATAGGTTGGAAATAATATTAAACAAAAAGTAATTACAAAACCACTGTATAGGTAAAGCCCATATGTATAAACGCCTAATTTCTCCGTTAGTTTAAAAATTGAATTACCCTCAATATGTTTAGACAAATGGATAAAAACCAAGATTAAACTTATATACATTATAGACAGAATAAAGTGAAACAATATTGGATTGTCTATAAAAAATAAAGCTCCAAAACTTAAAGTTAAAACGATTACTCCGAATTTAATGTGGTTTATTTCCTTAAAGTAAAGATAAGCTCCCACCATGCCAGAAGCAAAACTCGAGAAATGTGCAAGCGTGTGTGAGTAAATTGAGATATTATTGTTTAATGCGTAATTCATAAAAATGAAATAGCATCCAAAAAGTAATAAAATGAATATCCATATATACTTTTTAAATAAAAAACTAAAAAGTATAAAAATCAAATAAAACTGTTCTTCAACGGCTATTGACCATAAAAATTTTAATGCAAACAGACTGTCCGTGGTTTCATAGTTAGATAAGAAGAAAACATAGAGAAGAGGTTCATCTGGTAAAGAAATATCAACATCAAGAATCTTTGCAAAGAAAGGCAGGAATAAAAATGAAAAAATTAATATTAAAAAATATAAAGGGAATATCCGTAATGCCCTTCTCATGAAAAAATTAAATTTCTCAAAAACACCATTGTCCTTTATTTCCTTCAACGCCAATAAAGTCAAAAGGAAACTTGATAAAACAAAAAACAAATCAATAGCTAGGTGAGCAAATTCAGTCTTTGGCAATGTATGATGAAAAAATATCATTAAAAAAGCAAAGAACCTTAAACTGTCTAATCCAAGTATTTTCTTCATTAGGGAAGTGAGTTGAAATTTCAGATGACTAAATTAGCACCATTTTTAAAACAAGTTCTTCTTTATCTAAATAGAAATTCTTTACATATAAAAACACTTCAAAGACATCATCAGTTCTACAGTTAAGTTATCTCCTCCAATCAGTTCATCACCCTAAATCAGATGAAAAATACTTCTTCTTCATCCATAAAGAAACTTTCACCAATAAAATCAAAACAGGAACTTCCACTAAAGGTCCAATTACACCAGCAAAGGCCTGACCAGAATTGAGTCCGAACACGGCAATAGAAACGGCAATGGCCAATTCAAAATTGTTTCCTGCTGCGGTAAATGCAACTGAAGCAGTTTTGTCGTAGGATGAACCGAAAGCTTTGGCAAAAAAGAAACTAATGAAGAACATCAATGTAAAGTAAATCAATAATGGAATGGCGATGGTAACAACGTCCATTGGAATTTCAACGATGAGCTCTCCTTTTAAAGAAAACATGATGATAATTGTGAACAATAGTGCGAGCAAAGTCATTGGAGAAATTGCTGGTATAAACTTTTCATTGTACCACTTCTCCCCTTTTTGCTTAATTAAAATTACTCGTGTAAGAATTCCCATCAGAAATGGAATTCCTAAATAAATGGCCACACTTTCTGCAATTGTACCAATAGAAATATCGATAATCGCTCCTTCAAATCCGAAGTAAGGAGGAAGAATTGTGATAAATAACCAAGCGTAAAAACTGTAAGCGAACACTTGAAAAATACTGTTTAGTGCTACCAAACCGGCTCCATATTCGCTGCTTCCTTCTGCCAAATCGTTCCACACCATCACCATTGCAATACATCTTGCCAGACCAATTAGAATTAATCCGACCATATATTCCGGGTAATCTTGCAAGAAAATAATGGCCAAGGCGAACATTAATACTGGTCCAACAATCCAATTAAGCACTAGAGGAATCGAGAGGATTTTCGTGTTCTTGAATACCTTAGGTAAAAGGCGGTAATTCACTTTTGCAAGTGGAGGATACATCATTAAAATTAACCCGATTGCAATTGGAATATTGGTTGAACCACTACTCAAAGAATTTACAAAGTCGGGAAAAGAAGGTATGAAATAACCAATTCCTACTCCGATTGCCATGGCAACAAAAATCCAAAGGGTCAGATTTCTGTCTAAAAAACTCATATTTTTCATCTTACTTCGATTGTTTGATTTGACCGAAAACATATTTCATTTCGGTTGCAATTTGTACACTTGTTTTATTGTATTCCTCCATTTTTTCTGGAGCGTTATCGTATACTTTTGGATCGATATAATGCACAGGAACACGTTTTTCGGCTCCAAAAACCACTGGACAATCGCCATCTGCTTGTGAACAAGTCATGATGGCACAGAATCCACTTTTTGGATTAAATGCATTGTCCCATCTTTTTGAAAAAGCGATGATTGGCAAACTATTTTCTGCATTTTTTAAGGCATAAATAGGATTTTCTTGTTCCACTAGTTTTTGAATTTCAAAACCATTATTCGCAAGTGTTTCTATCACTGCTGGGTAACACGCTGTAGCTTCTGTTCCACCAGAGAATGTTCGAACATTATTGAGAGCATAGAAATTCGCCATGGTCTGTGCCCAAATTTGGGTTAGGTGACTTCTTCTCGAATTATGTGTACAGATAAAGTTGAGGTTAATCACTTCGTTTTTATCTTGCTTCGATTGTATGAAGTCAATAAGTGGTTGAAGAATTTGTTTTCTTTCTTCATTTACGGAGGTGACGTCTAATTGTGATACGAAGTCCGTTATTTTTTCAAATAGTTTCATTTGTTATTTTTTTTCTATTCCTGTATGCTCTTGCTCTATGCTCTTAACTGTTTACCTGTTGTGTTTCTTATATTTTTACCGCAAAGTCCCGCATGCTGCCGCGAGATTTCATCTCGTGGTCATGCGAAATCTCGCGGCAGCATGCGAAAGTAGAATCCTTAATTGATCTCGCCTCAGTACTCTCTACTCTCTACTCAAAACTCAATTCTCTTATTTTTATCCCTTTAGATTTTGATTAGAAAATGATAAAGACAAGACATGCGCAGAATAGAATTACAGGAGTTTATCTTTATAAATGACTGTAACTCTATACCAGCATAACGCAGTATTTGACTTTTTCTAACAAAATCTAATTAGCAGCATCCACCACCTGGAGAACAAGTGCCACCATCATTATTACCCAAATCTACTAACTGTACTTTTGGTTTTTCTTCAGAGTCCCGATGGCTATCGGGACCACATTTATCTGGCGCTAAACAATCCGTTTGTTTTGTTGTCAACAAGAAGTTTTTACCATCAAAATCTAACGCAAATTTCTCGATCGTTTGTCCTTGGTATTCTACTTCGATTTCTTGGTCTTGTAAACCTAACGTCTTTTCAGACAATTCAATGATGTTTAACAATTTATCTGGGTACAATCTGTGATCGTAATCATTGGCGTTCCACAATTGGAAATTAATAACCTCTTCTTTTCTTACTGTTCCTCCACAGTCGATGAAGTTTTTGGTGATTCCTCCAACTTCTGTAACGTGAAAATGATTAGGAACTAATTCTCCATTTGGCAATTGAAATGCAATGACTTTTAGCTCTTTCAATACTCTTTTTACTTCTGATAATTTCATAATTCTATTTTTTTAATTTTTATTCTTTTAACCTCAAAGTCCGCTAAGTATTCGCAGAGTCCCGTACAATTGTCGGGACGCAGAGTTTTTTATTTCGCTAAACTTTTTACCTGCGGTAAAAACTAACAACACTCTGTTTTTGTTATATCTTGATTAAAAAATTCATTCATCATGTTCTTCATTTTTATCCAATTTTCAGTGTCGATACAATAACAAACGCTTGTTCCTTCAACAGTTCCTTGAATCAATCCAATTTTCTTCAACTCTTTTAGGTGTTGTGAAATGGTAGATTGTGCCAATCCGATTTCTTCAACGATATCGCCACAGACACAAGTTTTGGATTCAAATAGATACTGTAATATTTTTACTCTTGCAGGATGACCAAGTGCTTTTGCAAATAAAGCGATCTGACTTTGTTCCTCGGTGAACTTTTTGGTTGTTGTAATTTCCATAATTATTTTACTTAATCGCAAAATTACGATTAAAGAATAGATGAGCAATAATTTTGAGAAAATATTTTTTTGGATTTTTGTTGTTTGATAGGGTCCTCCGCCTTGTATCCCTCCGTCAGCTGACGAAGGAAGAAAACACTCTCCGGGCAATAAATAAAATTTAATCAAGAATTAAAGTTCAATCTTTCCTTTTAGTGTTTAACGACGAACAATCAAACTCCCCCTTTGGAGGGGGGGAGGGGGGAGGGGGGAGGATTAAAAAATTCTTTTCTCACTCCAATCATTTTCTTATCTTAATTAAGAATACCTAAACAACACCTTATGAATCATCATTATAATAAAAACCTTAAACAATACGCCGATGAATTAAGAAACACATCAGTTTCAAGAGCAGAGAAATATCTTTGGAAGGCGGGGCTCAGTAGAAAAAAGTTAGGCGTTGGTTTTAAACGTCAAAGGCCTATCGATCGTTTTATTGTTGACTTTTTCTGTGCTGAAGTAAATTTAATCATTGAAGTTGATGGAAACTCTCATAATTTTAAGGGCGCTTATGATCGCTATCGACAAGATAGATTAGAATCTCTTGGTTATTTAGTGATACGATTTCAGGAAGGAGAAGTCATTAATTGCTATCCTGAGGTTGAAAATAAAATTTTACGAGTGATTGAGGTGTTGAAGAGTAGACAATGAGTTGTAGAGTCCTGTCCTCCCCCTTTTTCCCCCTCCTAAGGGGGAAACGCTCCGATAAATGGCTATAAATAATAAAAAATTTCTCCATCCGTCAGTTGACGAAGGAAGAAGAACGCTCTCCGGGCAATAAATAAAATTTAATCAAGAATTAAAGTTCAATCTTTCCTTTTAGTGTTTTACGAAGAGCAATCAAACTCCCCCTTTGGAGGGGGGAAGGGGGGAGGATTAAAAAAGTGGATCCGTCCAATGACAAATCCACTCGTATTATATCGGTTGAGATATATTCTATTGTTTCACAAACTGAACGTTGGCGATCAACTTTACTTTATCGCTCACAACGATGCTTCCTGCCTCTGTTACAGCACTCCAAGTTAAATCGAAATCTTTACGATTTATCGATGTTTCCATATCAAATCCTGCTTTCGTTTGTCCGTATGGGTCTTCCGCAACACCATTGAAATCAACATCCAATTCTACTTCTTTAGTAACATCTTTAATGGTTAATTCTCCTTTTAATTTTTCGCCATCAAAAGCAGTAGATTTAAACGAAAGTTTCGGGAATTTCTCCGCATTAAAAAAGTCTTCGGATTTAAGATGTGTATCTCTGTCTTTATTTCGTGTGTTTACAGATTCAATATCAGCATTGAATTGAAATTTTGCATCCTTAAATGAATCATCAGATGATTCAACTTTTGCATCAAATGATTCGAAATTACCTGTTACAGTAGAAATCATCATGTGTTTTACTTTAAAGTTGATTTCTGAATGTGTTTCGTCAATTTTCCAATTATTTTCCATTTTTCTATTTTTTTTTGTTCAATACAAAGGTGAGGATGTTTAAACAACTGTGCATTGATGTATGATAAGAAAGTCTTAATAGACATGTATCTCAAATACTTAAACTTTACATAGGTATTTTGTACTGCTGCTTTTCTAAAATGGAATTAAACAATACCTGATGAAATCATTCGTATTAAACAGTGAGAAATTAAAAAAAACAGAGTACTTTTGCCTCCGATTTTATAAACACCATTTTTTAATGAAACAAAAATTAAAATGGGGTCAGAAATTTTTTCGAATCCTCCTAATTACTATCTACATCTGTGTTCAATCTTTATCATTTGCACAAAAAGATGTTTATCTTGTAATTGGTCAATCTAATACTTCTGGTCGTGGAGCTATAGAAGCCCAAGACATGGTTAGTTTACCTGGTGTAGACCTCTTCAATGGAATAACTTGGGAAACTGCAACGAACATTGACCCTACAAGCAATAGTGGAGACGGAGGAATGAATCGTTACTCTCCTATACGTAAAACCAACAAAATACAGGGTTTAAGTTTCGCGTATACTTTTGGTAAAATGACCTATAAGCTCACCGGAACACAGATTGGTTTAGTTGTTCAAGCTCGTGGAGGAACAAGTATAAATGATTGGGGAGAAAATGCTACAGCTGGATATTATGCTCAAGCTTTAACTCGATTAGATGCTGCTTTGGCACTAGGAGGAAGTACCTTAAAAGGTATCCTGTGGCACCAAGGAGAAAGTGATAAAAACGATGCGAATTATATACATAAATTAAAAGAATTGATTTCTGCATTTAGAACAGATCTATCGATGCCTAATCTACCATTTTTTGTTGGAGAGTTAAGTAAACATAGATTGGACTACGAAAACTTCAATACCAATTTACGTCAAACTACAGTTGTAGGTGGTCCTTTACACATCGCTAATACAACTTATGTTTCAACAGTAGGATTGCAAACAACAGATAGGATACATTTTAACTCTAATGCACAACGTATTCTGGGAAATCGTTACGCAGCAAAAGTGCTTGAGAAGGTTTATGGATTAACATATGTACAGAATCAAGTGATTTATGTTACGCAAGATGCTTATGTCCGTGGAGGCTCTTACGCAAGCACACCACAACAAGCAGGAGAGCCGGAATTTATGCGGATCAAAGAAGATTCTTCTAATGCAAACAATATATACCGTGGTCTACTAGAGTTCGATATGAGTTCTATTTCTTCAATTCCAAATGTAAAAATCGTTGATGCTAGTTTACTTATGTCAGGAAATGTTGAAGTAACTAATGGTCCAATTGACATTGGTTTCTACGATATCGACCCAACATGGTCCGAATCAACCGTGAATTTTAATACGGCTCCTAACTTTACAAACCAAATATCTGAAAGTACGACAACTTTTAATACCGACGATAATGATGAAGATAACGATGGTGACACCGTCGAAGTTGTTCATACAGCTGCGGATATAACAGCATTTATCAGAGATAAATATGCAGCGGCATCTTCTATAATTTCATTAGGATTAAAATCTGAGTCTGATGGGAATACACAATTTAAATTCAGCACAAAAGAAGACAATGCAAACTATGCTGATAGAGCTCAAATTGTAATCAGTTATTTTGTTAGCAATATCTGTTTACCTATTTCAGGTACGGATGTTCAGATAGCTTGTGAAACTTTTGATTGGATTGATGGAAATACTTATTCTGCTTCGAACAATACTGCAACTTTCACGCTAACAAATGCTACAGGTTGTGATTCTGTTGTGACTTTAGATTTAACAATCAACACCCCAACAACAGGAACTGATGTTCAAGTAGCTTGTGAAACTTTTGATTGGATTGATGGAAATACTTATTCTGCTTCGAACAATACTGCAACTTTCACGCTAACAAATGCTGCAGGTTGTGATTCTGTTGTGACTTTAGATTTAACAATCAACACAGTGAACGTTATGACAACAGTTGATGAATTAACAATAACTGCTGACCAAGCTGGAGCAACTTACCAGTGGATTGACTGTGCAACAAACATGGAGATTCCAGGTGAAACGAACCAATCATTTACAGCGACATCGAATGGAGATTATGCTGTAGTTGTAACAGAAAACAATTGTTCAGATACATCTGCATGTACTTCAATCACAACTGTTGGGTTGGAAAACAATATGGCTCAAATAGCAATCAAAGCATATCCAAATCCTTCAAGAAATACATTCACTATTGAGAGTGATATGTTATTATCTGCTGTTGGAATTTACGTTGTTTCTGTTGATGGAAAAGAAATCTTCAAAACAAACGACATTCAATCATCGAGTTATATTATCAACTGTAGTCAATGGACTCCAGGTGTATATTTCTTAACTGTGGCAACGGAAAACGGAAATAAGATGTTGAAATTGGTAAAAGAATAATTCAACTTAAAACACTGATAAAAAGAAAACGAGCTGATATTGATTCAGCTCGCTTTTTTAATGAAATAATATTCTTTATATGGAACTAGTTCACTACGCAATAAACATCAATATCGATAGTGTGCCCCACCATGAAACTACCTTCAGAACCAACATCAAATGCAGTTCGGTCAACTGATAAAGTTCCATTAAATGTATTATTAGTAAAAGTAAACGCGATGTTTTTGGCTTTTGAAACACCATGCATATTCAACGTTCCTTTCGCTATATATCCATCCTCAGTTTTCACAATATTATTAGAATGAAAACATATTTCAGGATAAACTTCAACATTAAAAAAATCAGCTGTTCTTAAATGATCGTCTCTTTTTTCATTCCCTGTATTCACGGTTTTTGCATCAATACAAATATCAAATTCAGCATTTTCTATATCATTTGGCGAAAAATTGAATTTTCCTTTCATTCCACCAAAGGTTCCTTCAACAGTATTAAAAGCCATATTGGATACTTCAAAGGAAACTTTAGCTACATTAGAATTGATGGTCTGCTGCGCCATTGAAATGGCAATATTACACATTAAAAAAAGAGAAACTAAGAATTGCTTTATCATAATAAAATTGATTTTGTTACTTTACAAATATATGGTAAACCAAATTACCTAGCAACTGTGATTACTAGAAGAAAAGATGATTAAATAGTGAATAAAAGGCTAATAATAAACCACTTTATTCATTGACAATTTTGTCTTTCTTCCACATTCCATCATATTGAATGTTTCCATCTTTATCATACAAAATGCCTTTTCCATTTCGTTTACCATTACTCCATTCTCCTTCGTATTTTTCGCCACTTGGCCAATAATAAGTTCCGTTTCCTTCACGCTTGTCGTTGACAAAATCGCCAACATACTGATGTCCATCCGACCAAGTAAACTCGCCTTTTCCGTGGCGTTTATTGTCTTTCCAATCTCCCTTATATAAACTTCCTGTATTCCAAATACCTATTCCTCCACCATTGGCCTTTTCATCATCTACTTTTCCTAAATAATGAATGACATCGCCATTTTCACTTTTAAAAGAAATGGTTTGAACACCTTCTTTTTTCCTTAATTCCCTATTCTTCTCTTTAAGTTCTTGTTGCAATTCCGCAACACGACTTTTTTGAGCATTTAATGTATTGTAGTTATCTAATTCCAAATGATCTACAACTAAATGTAAACTGTCAATCAACTTTTTTTGATGGTTCAATTTAAATTGAAAAGCCCTTAATTCCTTATCCATCGTTGCCGAAGAGTCTTCTACTTTTTCAAGATCTTCAAGTTTTTGTTTAATTTGGGTTCTCTGAGATGACGTCAATTTATATTTCTCAAGAATAGTAAGGTAACGCTCTTTTGCTTTTACATTATTTCCATTCAGAAAGTAACGGTCTCCAAGTTGGATCGCCTCCAACGCTTTATTTTCTTGAACTACAACAGCGAGTTTCCTTTCATTTTGAGAAAGCAAATCATTCAGTCGACTTTGTTCCTTATTTGCCCAACTAATCCCACCAATCAATACAGCAAGAGAAGCAATAACATAAATAATTATGATTGCATTTTTTACTTTTCTTTTATGATTGATATTGCGCATATAGCTAAAATAGTTTGTTCAAATTTGAATTTAATCTCTAATATTAATTTCAGGAATTTTCAACTCATCCTTCCTCCAATCAAGTGAGATATACATATTTACACGAGGAACCCATCTTTGGCGATAACTATAACCTTCAACAGAGCTTTGTCCTGTAGTATATAAAAGTCCAGCAGAAAAGGACAATTGTGGAGAGTATATATACCCAAAATACGGGAAAATCCTCAAATCTTCCATCGGGTTTCCAACCACTGATTTACCACTTTGCATGATCAACTCAACGAAAGGTGAAAAATATACAGTTCCTGGTTTCAATTTTTTGTTATTCAAAGGAATTTTGGCTTGAAACATATATCGGTAACGGTTCCTGTAGATGTATTCGGCACCATCAATATTTGGTTTACTCCATCGGTGTTCAATACGAATTCGGTGATAAATCATAAATCGTTTAAACGGTGTTGCAAAAACATATTCATGCCAAATTCTCGGTTCTAAAACCAAGGCTTTATTGATTCCTTCGTTTCCGTATTTTGAAAAGTTTAAACGCAAAACTCCTCCTGCAGTAGCACTAAACTTCTTTGAATGCACATATTTGATTCCGTGACGATTGTAAATTTTACTGATGTAACCCGCCAATGGAATATCGTCTTTTTGAGCAGTTCTCAAATGAAATTCTCCTGCCCAATACAATTTATCTGTTAAACGGAAATTCCCGTAGGTTCCCATCCACAACTCATTGGTAAAATCCTCAAACTCCGATTCACTAGGATATTCTTGCGCCCAACTTTTTGAGATAACAAATGTTAAAGCGAGCGTTAAAAAACTATATTTTAAACAGTTCAATTTACTCACTTTTAATTTTATTTAATTCAAACGCCTCTATTAAAGTCTCAGGATCTGACTCTCTTTTCACTTTCTTTTCTAGCTTTTGAGTGTCTTGTTCTCTCAGTGTAATCATCTTATTGAATAATTCATCGAAATTATCCATTGCACTTTCCAGACCTAGGCAATTAATCCTACTTTCCAAAATCGTGAGGTAATGGTCTAATAGAATTTCTCGATACGCTTGGTAAACATCCTCCTTTACAATTTCATCCATATCGGTCATCGTAAATGGATTCCAAACTGTGCGGGTGTACAAAACTTTAATTTCATTCAGTTTTTCTGGCATATCATCAAGCATGGCATGAAGCGAAATCATTTGATCAAAGCAAATTAATGTACTGCGTAATGATTCTACCTTTTCTTCTATGCTTTGTTGAGCATACAACTTAAATTGTTCTTCAACATAATTCACCACTTCTTTAGCCACTAGCAATTGATAATCGTTGAGATCATTGTTATCAGTATCAAACAACAATAGAATAGAATCTCTTTTTTCGACCAACCGGGCTTCATCTTCTGCCAAATGTTCACGTTGTTTTTCTTGACTCAAAATCGGTTGAACCACTTTACTAAATTTCTTGAGGTCTTGATTAATTTCCTTTAATTGATCATAAAAAACAGCAATATTGGATTGATCTGATTCTACATCTGAAGGGAAATCGAAATTCAATGATTGTGCTGTGTTTCGTGTTTCAAATTGAATCGTTTCAGGATAATCAATACCGTTAAAAATTTGCGGAATAACAACACTACGATTAACATACTCGAAGGCTGGTTGATCTAAAGCATCAAAAACAGACTTGAGGTTTGAAAAGGCCGTTTTGTAATGTGCATAAACAACATGATATTTTGCTATCGAATCGTTCGCATTCAAACTAATCTTTACTTGTGCATCATTCAAGAAATCCAACAACATTTGATTGGTTTCTGTCACCAACGGCGCCGACTGTTTAATGATTTCAAGCTCCTCTTTTGTATAAGGATATTTTTTAACCTTCACTTTTGGAAGTTTGATTGCTGTATCCTTTCCCCAAATATGAAGTTCATTATATTTTCGAAAGACATTAAAAACTTCTAAAAACCGTTGATTTGATTGGGTTTGTACACTTAAAAACTCCGTTGAAATATCTTTATTCCCTTCTGTCTTTTTTCCTAAGGTCGATTGTTCAAGAATTGCGATGTACTTCTTGTCAAATGAAATAGTTATAAAATTTTTACTTACTAAATCCTGTTCTTTTGCGCTAAAATTATTCAAGAAGTGACGTTTTCCTTCAAGTTCGAGACTATTTGCAGTAAGCATTCCCGCATTATAATTACGGTAATCAATTATTGCTTTGGAGTCTTTTTGCTGAAACAAAATCCATTCTCCGTTCAGAAAGGAATTGTCGTCTATTTCACCTGCCAACTGATAAACTTTATTTTTTGCCTGAACTTTTCCAATAAAATTACCATTATCGAATTCAGCGCGAACAAAATTCAAAGTATCTACAACAACACTTTTTTCAATTTTCAAGGTTAAAGAGGACCATTTTCCGTGCGGTTTTCCTGCTTTAAAGTCTCCTTCAACATAGTGTACTTTTCCAGAAGAAGTTTTCTGAATTGAATAGTCAACGATAAACTCATCTGCATCAGCTTTTAATAGATAATGACTGAATTTCCATTTGCCAGACTTCTTATTTTGGTGATAGCTACCTTCTAGCAAGTATTTTTCTTTAAATTCTTGCTGGTCACCTAGACTTGAGAATTCGAATGGTCCATCTTTAATTTGTAAACCATTTTCAATTTTATATTGATAAGTAGCTTCTCCTTCTAATTCATTAGAAAGCAAATAATCGCCTTCATAAACACGTGTTTGTTGACCAAAAACGAAAGCCGCAGAAAACAAACAAATCAAATGACTCAACACATAAATTTGCGTAATTGATTTCAAAATACCAGATGCATTTGCTTTCATAGGTGTGCAAATCTAACACTATACATCAAGTATAATAGAAGTTATAGATTAAATCTAATTAATCTTTGTTAAAACAAAATCAATTAAATACCCCAGATATTTTGGAATGTAAATTCAGCGTTTGAAAGAAAAAATTGATTCCTAAATGTAAAACAACTACCTTCTTCTTCCAGAATAATTCATCGCTTCACCTTTTCCGAATCCGTAACTAATCCCAAAAGCAATTTGACGCGAACGCACGCCGTAACTGTAGTTTTCAAAAGTTTCTTGACTCACAAAGTTTTCTCGAATACGGGATTGGAAAACATCTCTTACAGACAAGTTTAGCATTACTTTCCCTTTTAAAATCTTTTTTCTTACTCCAATATCAAGTGTTGCATACGCTGATGTTTCCCCTTGAACAGTCTCGTAACCCGACTGATATCTTCCTGTTAATTCTAAATCAATATCATATTTCAATTTGAATTTTGGCGTCATTCGCAATGACCACTGACTTCCAGTAAAATTGAAATTTTGGTTTTCAAATGTTCCTTTTCTATCAAAATAGTTAAAATTGAAATCTGCATTTATAGTTAACCATTTTGATGGAATATATTTTCCATTCGTTTCAAAACCAATTTTCGAATTTGTACCAACATTATATGGACGAGAATAAACGGTGTTTCCTTCAATTGTAGAAACTCGCTCAATTACATCGGTTGTGTATTGGTGGTAAAGACTCGAACTAAATGAAGCTTTTCCAATTCTGTAAATACTTGTTATTTCATACGAATCTGTGTATTCAGAAAGTAAATTTGGGTTTCCTGCTCGAATGTTGTAGTTGTTTGAAATATTAAAGAACGGATTCAAATCCCACAATCTCGGACGGTAAATTCTTTTGGAGTAACCTGCCTGGAAAGACAATTTATCTGAAACCTTATACGAAGTATGTAGCGTTGGGAAGAAATCCGTAAAATTTTGATTGTTCTCTTCTTCCGTATTTACAAGGAAAGTGTTTAATTCTGTGTTTTCAACTCTCAAACCTCCTTTTACACCCCATTTTTCTCTTTCATAAGCAAGTGTAGAATAGATCCCTAATACATTTTGTTCGTATTCAAAATCGTTGGTTTGATTTTGGTCAACAACATACTCATCCACCACATAGTCTTCTACCATAAAATCGTTTCCAACATTGTTAATTACATACTGTGAACCTAATTCAAGGGTAAATGCATCCGTAATAGGATTCATGTAATCGGCTTTAAAAGTGTAGTCAACTTTGTTGAAATTAGTTGCTGTTCGTTGGTCTCTGTTTTCTTCGAGACCAGCATTAGTTCTGGAAGTAAATTGTGAAGATTGATCTTTTCCAAAAAAGCTTCCAAGCGCTGACAATTGAAGTGTATGCTCTTTGTTATTTCTAAATTGCTTTTTATAATTCAAGTCATATTGCCATTTAGGATTAATAGCATCCGTAACTTCAGTTCTGGTCCAACTCGAAACTAAGTCTCCGTTACTGTCCAAATATGAAAAATCTGTTTCTGAAGGTTGGTCTTCCATTTCCAAAGCATAATTACCTGAAAGCGTTATCACATTATAGTCATTTATATGGTAGTCTGTTCCCAAAGTAATATTGAAGAACTTCTCATTTCTATAGTTTTCTCCTTCACTTAAAATGGTTTCCTCTGTGATTTTATTGAAGTTTCTAGATTCAGAAAATCTAGGTTGCTTACGATACCCTCCGCCTAATTGAGTAAACAAATTAAACTTCTCCGTTCTTCTGTTTAAACTTAAACCAATACTGTGATTGTCGGGATATCCTGTGTTTGCAGTTACTGATCCATTCCAGCCTTTCTTTTCTTCTTTTTTCAAAATAATATTCAAAATTCCGGCAGTTCCAGAAGCTTCATATTTTGCAGAAGCATTGGTAATTACCTCAACACTTTCAATCATGTCGGCGGTGATTGTACCTAAAGCATTTCCAGATTCATCTGCTAAGACAGAAGGTTTTCCATTGATTAAAATTTGAACTCCAGCTCCTCCTCTCAAGGTAATATCACCATCGATTCCCACATTTACAGAAGGAACATTGTCTAAGACCTCCAAACCACTCATTCCTGTGCTGCTCAAGTCTTTTCCAACATTAAACACACGTTTGTCAAGTTTGAAAACAGTTTTTGAAACTTCACCACGCACTTCAACTTCATCAATGGCTTGGCTTTCAGATTCGAGATTAATTTCTCCAAGATCTACTGTTCCATCAGTAATTGTATAATCTGAGATATACTTAGTAGTATAGCCCATAAAACTAATTTCAATTAAAAACTCTTGTGATTTTGTCGACAATTGAAATTTCCCATCTTCATCTGTTGTTGTACCAGAAAGCACTTCACTGGTATCCATACTTCTCAACACAACAGTTGCGTATGGGAGCACTTGTTTTGTTTGTTTTTCTTTCAACAAACCTGTTACATTGGTTGGTTTAGCTTGCGCTAGAGCATTATTTGAAATACTCAACATTCCAAAAAGCAACAGTGTAAACATTATAAAACTTCTCATCACAATTTTATTTATTAGATTTAATTAAAGCGTCAATTGAAAATTTTCCAGGTCCAGTAAAAAACAAAGCAACAAACCCTACGAAATAAAGAAATGCTTTTTCCATTCCTCCAAAGCCATCAGCAAAATGAACATAAAAAGTTGCAACAGCCATAGTTATCAATAATGGAATCAAGGCCCATCTGGTTAAGAGTCCAAAAATCAATAAGGAACTACAAAACACTTCCGCAAAAACAGCCATGATCATTGACGTCATTGGTCCAAAACCAAAAGGATCTGCAAATTGTATTTCACCACCTTCAATAAGATTAGACCATTTACCTAATCCATGCCCTAGCAACATTGCTAAACCAATTGAAATCCTCAACAACAACAAACCAATTCCGTTAAGGTTTTCCTTATTTATCACCTTATTCATTCTTTCACTTTTCACAATCGCAAAAAAAGGAAGTTTAAATGGGTTTAAAAAATTCAATCCGTTCAACGACATATTTGACCCCGTCAATAACATTGAATCAAAAAAATATCGCTTTTTTTTCCTTATTTCACCGATTACAGGATTGAAATGGTCGTTTGGCAGATTGCATTTCAACACAACTTTCTATTTGTTATCTTTACCCATTGATGAATAAAATACAACTCAATAAAAGAACAATTTCTGAAATCATCTTCCAGATTATTTTAAACGGAATTGTTTTTATCTTTTTTGCTTTTGAGAAGCGAAATCCTGTAATAGAAACGCATAAGCTATTCTTTTATCTCAACTTTGCTGTCGCTGCTTTGGTCATCAATTATGCTTTACTTCCCAAGTTTTTATACAAAGGGCGATATCTTCCATTTATTATTTATGCCTTAGTAATTGTCGGGCTGGTCATCTTTATTGAAGAGGCTATTTTGGAGAAGATTTATTATCCCGATACACGCGGAAGAAAATTCCTCGGTGTTATGTTTAATTTAATGGGAACTCTGCCCACTTTAACTGTTTTGGTTGGATTTAAATTTGGTTGGGATGCCTTGTCCAACAAACGTAAGGTTGAAGAGTTGAAAAGCTCTGTAAAAGAAAGCGAATTGAACTATTTAAAGTCACAAATCAATCCGCATTTCTTGTTCAACAACTTAAATAATTTATATGCACATGCTGTTGAAGAATCACCAAAAACCCCAGATATTATTCTAGAATTATCGGATGTTTTGCGTTACATGTTGTATGAATGTAAAGCCGATTATGTTCCACTCGATAAGGAGATTAAGCAATTAAAAAGTTATGTCAATTTAAGTGAACTTCAAATCGAAGGGCGAGCAAAAGTGAATTTTAAAACCCAAAACATTACTGGTTCTAATCGAATTGCGCCATTAATTTTAATTGTCTTTATTGAAAATGCATTTAAACACAGCGCTTCGAGTTTAAGTGACAACATTGTGATTGATATCAATATTGAAAAAACAGAAGAAGACCAACTTCGTTTCCATTGTCAAAATACATACAGTTCAACCTCAAACACCTCAAGTTTAGAAGGTGGAATTGGGCTTTCGAATGTCAAAAAACGACTTCAATTACTCTATCCACAAGCACATGAATTAACAATCTCTGAAGGAAACGGTGAAGTTTATACTGTTGATTTAACAATTGATTTAAATTAATAAAACATGAAATGTATAATCATTGAAGATCAATTACCAGCCCAACGGATTTTAAAGAAATTCATTTCGGATTATGAAAGCTTAAATTTGATAGGCGTTTTCAATAATGGAATTGAAGCCATGGAATTTGTCAACAAAAACGAAGTCGATTTGATGTTTTTAGATATTCACCTTCCCAAGCTATCTGGAATAGATTTTTTAAAGGCATTAAACAATCCTCCGCAAGTGATTTTTACCACGGCTTTTTCTGAATTTGCACTGGAAGGTTATGAATTAAATGTGGTCGATTATTTACTCAAACCCTTTTCTTTTCAACGCTTTGTTCAAGCGGTTTCTAAGGTTAGAACAACAAAAGAAGAAAACGGAAATCATGAACAAGCAAAAAAAGATGTATTCATTAAAAGTGGCTTTGAGCACATCAGAATCAAAATTAATGAAATCAACTATATCATGTCCGATGCCGATTATACCGAAGTTCATTTAGAAAATGCCAAACACCTTTCTACTGAAACTTTGCGTTATTGGGAGCAAACGCTTCCCGAACAACAGTTTAAAAGAGTTCATAAATCCTACATCGTGAATACAGAGAAAGTGCTGAAAGTCTCAGGAAATCAAATTTATCTCGAAAACAAGAAGATCATTCCACTTGGGAGGGCTTTTAAAAATGGCTTTTTGGAAAGATTCATTGGGTGATTTTTACTTCAACAAAAGCTGCATAAACAACAAGTCCAGCCATTTTTCGAACTTAAATCCAACTTCTTTAAAAGTACCTACTTCTGTAAATCCAAACTTTTTGTGAAATTCAATACTGCGTTCATTTGAAGCATCCACACCAGCAATCATTGTATGAAAACCACCTTTCTTTGCTAAGGTAATAAGTCCTTGCAAAAGTTGTTTACCGATTCCGTGGGTTCTAAAATCT
Source organism: Brumimicrobium aurantiacum (assembly GCF_003402975.1). Classification (GTDB taxonomy): domain Bacteria; phylum Bacteroidota; class Bacteroidia; order Flavobacteriales_D; family Crocinitomicaceae; genus Brumimicrobium; species Brumimicrobium aurantiacum. Next base: position 397,642 of record NZ_QURB01000001.1, read on the forward strand.
TTGTCCACATATATTGAATGTTCAACACTGAATTGATAACCGTCAAAAGGTCTGAAAATCCCGAAAGTTCCATAGCCAATCACACCATTTTCACCCTCTGCAACAATCACAGGCATTCCATCTTTCTTTTTTTGCTTTAACCAATTAAGCTGAAAATCATATGTCCTTTCTTTGTAATCATAAACAACCGTTGAATTGAGAATTTCATAATTGATGATTTCAAGAATTCTTTCCACATCCCTTTCTTCGGCTTCCCTAATTACTATTTCCATGGCTTAATAAAATTGGATATCTCTAACTCTCATTGAACTCGCATTTTTCATTTAAGTGAGTATATGATACTTTACAGTAAAAGTAGAGTTAAACTTCAATTCTCCATAAAAAACATGGATTTATTAAATATGATATATAATTATATCTCAAGATGTGAGAACAGATAGGATTCATGAAGCAAGAAGTCCGTGACCATCCTAATTCACCAAAGATGAAAATCCGTGGGCATCCGCGTTGCTTGCATCCGTGTTCCCGAAAGTTTTCGGGACCGCGTTCCATTACAGCGCAAACCATTTGCTAGGAAATAGAGCATAAATAATTTCATTGCTGATTAAAGTCTTGATAGGCACCTTTCACCCGATTCCAACAGTATCATGATTTTTTCTTCAACCTCTCCCTCTCCTTTTGATCCCTCCTCAAATTATAACTCGATCTCGAAATCATAAACACACCAGCGAATATCATCAGCATGTAAAGGATTTTTTCTAGACTAATGGCACCGATAAAGTTTTCTGTCCAACCAATATAGGCAAACAAAAAAGTAAAGAACATTACCAAAACAGGTTGCGAATAGATATAGCTACCACTAACACTTGGCGAGACATGCTTTAATGAAAAAGTATTCAATAGATAGGTGAAAAAGGTCGCTCCGATTACGATAAATGCAATTTTCAACCAAATAACTTTAGGAAACAATTGAAAATCTGCCGCAAAAACATCTGTCCACACCTGAGGATACATCATGATAAACACCAAGCCGAACATAAAATTGAAAGTAATCACAGTCATTGGTTTGTACTTGTTCATCAATGGTTTTACCAACACCAAATAGATTCCGAAAGAAAGTGCATTGATAAAAATATAAAGATCCCCAAGCGAAGAGTCAAACTGTGGTTGCTTCCCTATGGTTGTTAAGGCTATTGCTCCAATTGCACCCAGAACAACTCCAATTCCTTTGAGTTTGGTGATTTTTTCTTTAAGAATGAAATAGGATAAGATAACCACTAAAATTGGAGTGGATGTCATGATAATCCCCACATTCATTGGAGAAGTCAACGCTAGTCCATTAAAGAAAAACAATTGATTCAAACATACACCAAACAAACCTGTTACCGCTAAAAGTGGGATATCTTTTTTATCAACTTTTTCACGAATAAATAAAAAATAAATCGCCACAAAAAGTAGGGTTGTAATTGCACCGCGTACTAAAATTAATCCACTTGGACCTAAATAATCTGGCGTTACTCCTTTGGCTAAAAGGTGATTTGCACCATAAATGGCGTTGAGGGTGAAGAGCGCGATATGCGCGAGGATTACTTTATTCATTTAATATTCTAACAGATGTATTTTCAATATCATTCCACTTTTTTTTCATTGCCAAAAAAAAGTTCGCAAAAAAAGTCTAGCGCTGTATGTTTCTCCTATCTTAAATTCTTGTAAACTGATAATGTCGGTGATTTCCTTCGACAAGCTCCGGAACTTCCTCCATTATTAGCAGTTCCCAATTCATTTAAGTTTCGTCTAAACATAATGCGCAGTCCTAAAAACTAAGATTAGATTTCTAACTTTAATCTTTCCTACATTTAATGCAACAATTTTAACTAACTCCCGTGATAAGCTTTTTTTGCTGCTTCAACAGTTTTTTTCGCATTTCCAACAAAAACCTCATCTTCTAGAATGATAAAAGGTCTTTTCAAGAAAGTGTATTCCTCTAAAATGTATTTTTTGAAGTCGTCTTCTGAAAGGTCCATTTCATTCAATCCCATTGAACGATATTTCATTGCTCTTTTAGAAAATAAAGCTTCATAAGAGCCTACTTTTTCTTTGATAAAGTCCAATGTTTGCTCGTCAATATTTTCTTTTTTGATGTCATGTAATTCAACATCGTCACCTAACTCCAATTCTTTTAAAATGCGTTGATTGGTGTTACAAGAAGATAAATGATATATTTTTTTCATGATAGAATGATTGTTTTTGAATTGCAAAAAATGATTTTAAAGACAAAATCCTCTTCCTCGTTCCCTTCAGTCAATCGACGGAGAGAGATAAAGGAGGAGGATTACTTGTTTTAGTATTCTGACTAAACGGTAATTTTCGCTTCTTTATGTTTCAACAAGCTCATTGCTTTTTCAACCATTTGTGTCGAACCTACATAATAACCACATCTTTCGTGTAATTCTTTTGGCTCGATATCCATAATTCTTTGGTGACCATCTGTTGCAATTCCTCCTGCTTGTTCAGCAATAAATGCCAATGGATTACATTCGTAAAGCAATCTCAATCGACCTTCTGGACAATTGTTTGTTGTTGGGTACACATAAATCCCACCTTTCAATAAATTACGGTGAAAATCAGCGACCAAAGAACCAATATATCTTCCTGAATACGGTCTTCCTGTTGAAGAATCATCTTCACGACAGTATTGCGCATATTCTTTTAATCCTGGATCACAACGGTCAAGGTTTCCTTCGTTGATTGAATAAATTCTTCCTGTTTCAGGAGATTTAATGTCTTTATGCGATAAACAAAATTCACCGATAGAAGGATCTAATGTAAATCCATTTACACCTTTTCCTGTAGTATAAACAAGCATAGTTGAGGAACCAAACAATACATATCCTGCAGCGATTTGGTCAGCTCCTTTTTGTAAGAAATCTTCTTTTACAGCTTTTGTTCCTGGTTCAGAAACTCTTCTATAAATTGAGAAAATTGTTCCAATAGAAACATTCACATCGATATTTGAAGATCCATCTAAAGGATCAAAAAGTACAACGTATTTTCCATTTTTTGAAGCTTCATCATCGAAAGCAACAAAATCGTCATTTTCTTCAGAAGCAATACCACAAACCTCTTCTCCAGATTTAAACGCAGCGATAAAAGCATCATCTGCAATTACATCCAACTTCTGTTGTTCCTCACCTTGAACGTTTGTTTCACCTTTCGCTCCCAAAATATCAACCAATCCAGCTCGATTTACATCGCGGTTCACAATTTTAGAAGCGACAGCAATATCATTCAATAAATTCGTTAATTCTCCAGTTGCAAATGGAAAGTCTTTTTGACGTTCTAAGATAAATTCGTTCAGTGTGGTAATTTTCGACATAATACTTTATTTATTTTGCAAATATCGTGATTAGTAATGACATCTTACTAATTATTGATTATTAATTGTCGATTGAAAATTTGTATAACCTTAAAAAACGTTGACTGTTTTACCTAAAAATATTAACTATTCTACCATTACTTTGAAATTGAAAACGATATCATCTTTAAAGACTTTTAGTCACCTCAATAAATGAAGATTTTATACTAAAGAAGTCTTATTTTTTTTACAGGTTTGACCAAACCAAATCATACATTAACAATCTGCACTTTTCAATTGAAAAGTTATTCAACTTTTTAACTTATATTAAACAGAGCAAACTAAATCTATTGAAATGTCCAAAATTCGATTATTTTTGAAATATGGACATCATTAATCAATTTAGAAACACGTTCGAACCTCAACTTTTAGAAAAAATGAAAGAAGTGGGTTCAGAATTGGAAATCAAAGCAGGTGACGTAATATTAGATTACGGCGAAATTGTGCGCAATATGCCTATAATTGCAAAAGGAACGATAAAGGTTTCAAGACTTGACGAGGACGGAAAGGAAATCTTATTGTATTATGTAAATTCCAAAGAAAGTTGTGCCATGACTTTCACTTGCTGCATGGAACAATTTCCTAGTGAAATTAAAGCCGTAGCCGAAGAGGATGTGGAAATGCTAACTATCCCAATCAAATTTATGGACGAATGGTTGATGACATATTCTACATGGAAAAGCTTTGTAATGGGTACTATACGAGGGCGTTTTAACGAGATGTTGAACACCATAGATCAAATTGCTTTTCAAAAATTAGACGAACGATTAAAGCATTATTTGCAACAAAAAGCGAAACTCTCAAACTCTAAATTATTGAATCTCTCACATGAAGAAATAGCACGTGATTTGGCGACTTCAAGAGTTGTAATTTCTAGATTATTAAAGAAATTAGAAAATGAAGATCTTCTCTTGTTGTACCGCAATCAAATCAAATTGTTATCCTCTTTTGAAATCGAATAATCATTTGATTCGAAACACTTCTCAATTAAACCGATTTAAGGTCAAAATTCATCTACGAATGTTGATTATTGCTTGTGAATGATTATTTTCACCCTACAAATTATGATTAACGTAGAGAACATTTCGAAATATATTCATCACCAAACCATCTTGGATGATGTAAGTTTCACTTTAGAAAAAGGTGAGATTCTCGGTCTACTTGGGCCAAATGGTGCAGGGAAAACAACTTTAATGCGCATTATCAATAAAATTACAAATCCCAGCAAAGGTTTTGTATCTTTTGATGGTGATTTAATGAAAGAACAACACCTCATCAATATTGGCTATTTGCCAGAAGAACGTGGTTTATATCAATCCATGACGGTTGAAAAACAAATGTTATTCTTGGGTAAATTAAGAGGTTTGTCAGCTACTGACACCAAAACTCAAATGGATTTTTGGCTAGAAAAATTTGATATTTCTGCATGGAGAAAGAAACGGATCGAAGAACTTTCCAAAGGAATGGCGCAAAAAGTACAGTTCATTTGTACGATTCTACACGAACCAGATGTACTTATTTTAGATGAGCCTTTTAGCGGATTTGACCCTATCAACATCGAGTTAATTCGTAAAGAACTTCTCGAATTCAAAAAGAAAGGAAAGTCGATTATTATTTCTACACACAATATGAATAATGTTGAAGAAATTTGTGATCGTGCCATTCTCATCAATAAAGGTCAGGTTGTTTTACAAGGTACCATTGATGAATTGCGTCAACAACATAAAGAAGATATTTACAAGATTTCATTCAAAGGAAATATGATTGCTTTTGCCAATGCACTTTGGGCTGGATACGAAATTATTGACAAGGAGGTTCACAGTGATGATACTTTCACGATTTACCTAAAAATGAGACAAGGAAACAAGATCAATGACCTGCTAAATGCTGTAATTGGACAAGTCGAAATCTCTAGTGTTGAAGAAGTTTTACCAAGTATGGAAAACGTTTTTGTAAAATCTATTAACGCTCAAAACGAAATAGAAAGTGAATAAGATTCTCCTCATAGCTAAACGTGAAATTGCAGAGCGATTCAACAATAGGTCATTCCGATGGCTGATGTTCTTAGGACCACTTTTCGTCTTGGGAATGGTTTATATTTTTTTAGCCACCACCACAACGAACAAGAAAGAATGGAATGTAATTCTATTTGATAAAAAAGAAATATTTGATACGAAAATCACTCCAAATCCACCGGAGAATCTTTCTTTCTTCTTCATTAATGCATTTATCGATTATGATGAATTTGCACATCAAGAAAAATATCAGAAATATGATATTTCGGTATGGATTAACGAGAAAATTGTCAGTAACAAAAAAGTCATGGTGACCTACCGGGAAAAGCTTCCTGAACACGTAAAACGCCAAATTATCTTTTTGGTAGAAAGACGTATGGAAGAAATCATGGTGGACCAATTTACCGATTTATCCGTAGAGAAGTTTAGGGAAATAAAACAATCTTTAAACTTTGATTTCCGTGATGCCTACGATCCAAAAAATGAAAAATCAAACACCGCAAGTTGGGTTGGATTTAGCTTTGGAGCATTAATTATTTTGTTTGTCTTCATGTTTGGAATGACCATCTTACGTAGTGTTTCAAGAGAAAAATCCAATCGAATAGTCGAAGTCTTACTATCCAGTGTGAACGCTAAACAACTCCTCACAGGTAAAGTATTAGGAATTGGATTTTCTGCAATTGTACAGTTTGCTGTTTGGACATTAATTGTTGGCGCTGGATTGGCCATTTTCCGTTCTACTGTATTCCCTGACATGTTTAGTGCTGAACTTGTTGCCGATGCTGTAAACAATGTCAACTATAGCGCTGAATTGGCTACACAAAGTCCATTCGTTGATTTAATTTTCAATCAAATTCAATACACCAACATGTTATTGTTCTTTGCCTTATTCTTCATCGGGGCTTACCTTTTCTACGGTGCATTTTTCGCAATGATTGGAGCTTCAATGGGTTCTGAATCGGATGGACAGCAATTCATTATTCCATTAAGTTTACTCTTATTGGCTTCTATTTTATCAGGATATTTTGTGGTTTATTCTCCTTCCACTACACTTGCGATGTGGTTGAGCTATATTCCTTTCACTTCTCCAATGGTGATGATGATTGAACTTTCTAATGGATTTGAAGACGGGAATGCATGGCAACTGTTTTTGTCCCTTGCTATTCTGTTCATCTCTGCTTTTTTAATGTTGATTTTGGCAGGAAGAATTTATAAAAATGGACTATTGCGATTCAACCACAGATTAAAGTTGAAGATGCTCATTAAATGGATGAAAAAATAAATGATGAAAGGCGCTGTTATAGATTTGGGAACCAACACTTTTGGATTGATCGTTTTTCAAAAAAACAATGGTCAGATTGAAGTTTTACATACTGACAAATCTTTTGTGAATTTGGGAGAAGGCGGAATTAATGCTAATAAAATAACCCAACAAGCAATGGACAGGGCTTATCGTTCAATTAGTCATTTCGTAGATGCTTGTCGTTCTTTTGGCGTTTATCCTGAACAAATTAGAGCCTTTGGAACATCTGCCCTACGTGATGCCAATAATGCACAAGAATTTCTAGATGAAATTAAAGCTCAACACGATTTAGAAATCCAATTAATTGACGGAAATCAAGAAGCGAAAATGGTTTACGAAGGCGTGAAAAATATTCATTATTTTAAGGAAAATACTTCATGTATTATGGATATTGGCGGTGGAAGCACAGAATTCACTGTAACGAACAAAAGCCAAATTCAAGACCAAAAAAGTTTCAATATTGGAATTTCTCGCATTACCCAATTATTTGAATTATCAGATCCATTATCCGCTGAAGATTTACAACGCATTGAATTGTTTTTAGCCTATCAAAGCAAGGACTATTTTCAAAACCTTAATGTAGATAGTCTCATTGGTGCAGCAGGAAGTTTTGAAACTTTTTTCTCAATGATGAATGAGACTTCAACTTATGCAAAAAACACGAGTCATATGCTACCGATGCAAGAATTAATGCAATGTTTAGAGCATCTAACGCATTCTGCCCGCAAGGAAAGAGACGAAAACTTTTGGATTGTAGATTACCGAAAAGAGATGATTAACGTGGCGGCTTTTAAGACCAAATGGGTACTTGAACAACTTGGAGCTACATCTTGTTATTTCTCTCCTTCAGGATTAAAGGAAGGAATTATTGCATACGCTTTTAAAGAATCATAAATCTTTACAACATATTTTAGAAGGCAAAAACATATCGAAACACTTTAACCAGACTATTGCACTAGATGACGTCTCTTTTGAGGTTAAAAAAGGAGAAACCTTGTCTATCATTGGAACGAGTGGAAGTGGAAAAAGTACTTTATTACGCACCTTAAATAGGTTAATTCCCATTTCTGGAGGTGAAATAAAATTTCGTGGTCAGAACATTCAAGAGATTCCAGAAATTGAATTGCGCCGACAAATAGGTTATGTTTTACAAGAACCCGCCTTATTTCCACATTGGACCGTAGAGAAAAATATTGCATTAGTACTTCAACTTTGTAATTGGCCAAAGGATAAAATAAGCGAGCGTGTAGAGGCCTTACTCAACTTAATGCAAATGCCACATGCAAAATATCGCAAACGATACCCTTCCGAACTAAGCGGTGGAGAAAAGCAACGTATTGGAATCGCACGTGCATTGGCCGCTTTTCCAGATTTAGTATTATTCGATGAACCCTTTTCAGCATTAGATCCCATAACCAAAGGAGAATTACAGCAAGAGGTCATACGTTTAAAAGATAAATTAAATACCACAAGCATTTTTGTTACCCATGATGTTAAAGAAGCTTATCTATTGGGCGATCGTGTTCTCATACTAAATCAAGGGAAAGCAATTCAAATCGGAACTCCAGAAGAAATTAGAAATCATCCTGCCAACGATTTTGTTAAGCAATTTATATCGACAGATTATGATTAATCCGCTGAAACTTATTTCGCTTTTTATGCTACTCCTTTTTGCAAAACAAAGTTGGACTCAAAGCATTACAATAGGATCAAAAAATCATCCAGAATCACGTTTATTAGGAGAAATTTTCGCTCAAACCATAGAACAGAATACCGATTTAAAGGTCAATCGACAATTTGGTCTCGGAGGAACTTTAATTTGTTTTGAGGCTTTAAGCAATGGTGAAATAGACCTCTACCCGGAATATACAGGTACGGTTCTCACCGCAATTTTAAAAGAGAAATATGAAGGACAATCTCCTCTTGAAATTTATAACTATATCGCCAAAGAAGTTGACCAACATCATGCATTTACCGCAGGTCCAACACTCGGTTTCAGTAATAGCTATGTTATCATCAGTCAGAAAAATCTCCAACTAAATAAAATTTCAGATTTAAAGAACAGAGATGATCTAAAATTAGGTTTCAGTAATGAATTTATTAAACGCGAAGATGGCTTCTTAGGACTCAATCGGTTTTATCAACTTCATTTATCCGCTCCTCGTGGAATTGATCACGGTCTCGCTTATAAGGCCCTTGAGGAAAACCAAATTGACATTACAGATGCCTACAGCACAGACGGAAGATTGGCTGCTTACAATTTTCAAGCATTAAAAGATGACAAAAGTTTCTTTCCTGATTATAGTGCATTTCCTTTAATCAAGAAAAGTACATTGGCGACTTATCCAAAATTAAAAGTAGCAATTGACCAATTAGAGAATCTACTCGATGCAGAGCAAATGCAAGCGCTGAATTATCAATATGAAATTGAGAAAAAATCCATTTCCGACATCGCTTTTCATTTTTTGTCTGGCCAAGGAATTGTGAATAAGAAATCAGAAAGTAAAAGTTTACATCCTATCATTTCACAAACCATCGAGCATATTCAATTGACTTTTCTCGCAACCTTCTTGGCTATCATATTGGCTATTCCACTCGCTGTGTTGATTACTGGACGTAAAAGAATAGCCGCTTTTATATTATCGATAACTGGAATTATACAAACCATTCCTTCTTTGGCACTGCTTGGATTTATGATTCCTTTATTTGGTATCGGCTTTACACCAGCAATCATAGCGCTATTGTTATATGCATTATTGCCTATTGTAAGAAATACCTACACAGGCTTAAATACAACGGATCCCATCCTCATAGAAGCAGGAAAAGCGATGGGAATGACCAATCGACAAATACTTTTAAAAGTAAGACTACCCCTAGCCATGGAAATGATTATGGCTGGTATCAGAACCGCTTTAACCATCAATATAGGAACTGCGACTTTAGCAGCATTTATTGGTGCTGGAGGTCTTGGAGATTCCATTATTACGGGAATCACCCTAAACGACAACGATTTAATTTTACGAGGTGCTATTCCAGCCGCAATACTAGCACTTGTTGCCGATCAAGGAATGGCTCTTGTAGAAAAAGCTGTTCGTCCAAAAGGGATAAAAAATGATTAAACTACTCTTGTCGATAATCAATTGCCCTAAACAATTATGAGCTAACCATATTTTTGAATTAGAATTTCCAAAACATTTGCAATGCAGCTAATGGAAATTCTAGGCAAAAACTATCTTATTTCCGCACCAACTTCCATGTCTTCTCCTGGCGCAATAAAGTTTAAGTTTCCTTTATCGTCTTCAGCCATTAAGATCATTCCGTTTGAAGTTACGCCACGTAATTTTCTTGGCGGTAAATTCATTAATACAGAAACCTTCTTACCGATGATTTCTTCTGCATCAAATTGTTTTGCAATTCCAGAAACAATTGTTCTTTGATCTAAGCCTGTATCAACTAACAATTCTAAAAGTTTATCCGCTTTCTTTACTTTCTTCGCTGAAAGAATTTTTCCAACACGGATATCCATCTTCAAGAATTCATCAAATTGAATATCCTCTTTTTGAGGTGCTACAACTTTTTCATCTTCGGCTTCAACTTCTTCTATTGACTCATTTTCTTTTTGAGATGCAGCCAATATTTCTTTCTCCTTTTCTATAAATTCATCATCGATTTTCGGGAAAAGAATTGAAGGTTTATTCGTTTTTGTTCCGGCAGGAAGTAGTTCAATTGAACCTGTTTGCTCCCATTTGAATGCTTCCATATTCAAAAAGCCTCTTAACTTCGCTGATGTCCCAGGAATAAAAGGATCGAAGAGAATAGAAAGGTTAGCAACAATCTGCAATGAAAGGTTTAAAATCGTTTCAACACGCTTTGGATCCGTTTTAATCACTTTCCAAGGCTCTGTTTCTGCCAAGTATCTATTACCAATTCTTGCCAAGGCCATCACCTCACTTTGTGCTTCTCTAATTTTATAATTGTAAAGTAATTCTTCCACCTTTGAAGGAACTTCTTTCATTGCATCAATCACTTTTTGATCTTCTGCTGTTAGTTCTCCCAATGCTGGAACAACACCATCATAATATTTGTTGGTCAATACCAAAGCTCGGTTTACAAAGTTCCCCAATACATCGGCCAATTCATTATTTACACGCGATTGGAAATCAACCCAAGTAAATTCACTGTCTTTACTTTCTGGCGCAATTGAAGTTAAAGTATATTTCAATTCATCCACTTTTTCGGGATGTCTTTCTAAATATTCGTGTAACCAAACCGCCCAATTTCTTGAAGTTGAGAATTTATCTCCTTCCAAGTTCAAGAATTCTGAGGCTGGAACATTGTCTGGTAAGATAAACTCACCGTGCTCTTTCAATAAAATCGGGAAAATGATCGCATGGAAAACAATGTTGTCTTTTCCTATAAAGTGAACCAATTTACGGTCACCCGTCCAATAGTCTTTCCAATCTTTATTGTTTGCTTTTGCCCAGTCTTTCGTTGCAGAAATATATCCAATTGGAGCATCCAACCAAACATAAAGTACTTTTCCATCGGCACCTTCAACAGGAACAGGAATTCCCCAATCCAAATCTCTGGTCATAGCACGTGGATGTAAACCACCATCAATCCAACTTAAACATTGTCCAAGGACTTGATTTCTCCATTTTTTTGGATCATGTTGAACTATTCCTTCAAGTTTACCTTCTTTAACCCATTCTCTCAACCAGTCTTCATGGCGTTCCATTGGCAAGAACCAGTGCGAAGTTTCTTTTAAAACTGGAGTTTTTCCACTTAAAGTTGAAACAGGATTTACTAAATCTGTTGGACTTAATGCGCTACCACATTTTTCACATTGATCTCCGTAAGCACCAGGGTTACCACATTTAGGGCATTCTCCAGAAATATATCTATCCGCTAAAAACTGTTGATGTTCTTCATCAAAATACTGCTCTGTTGTTTTTTGAGTAAACGCACCTTTATCATTTAAAACTTTAAAGAAATCTTGTGCAGTTTCTTTATGTGTAGCAGTAGTTGTTCTATCGAAAATATCAAATTGAATATCAAATTTCTCGAATGAATCAGAAATAATTTTATTGTATTTATCTACAATTGCTTGTGGCGTAATACCTTCTTTTTTCGCTCTTAATGTAATTGCAGCACCATGCTCATCACTTCCACTAATAAAAGCAACATCATGTTGTTTATGCTTTAGAAATCGCACGAAGATATCAGCAGGTAAGTAAACACCAGCCACGTGGCCTAAGTGAATTGGTCCATTTGCATAAGGCAAAGCAGCTGTTACAGTATATTTCTGTTTATTATTCATTGAATTCAATTTTTCTAGGCTACAAAGATAGGGAATCAATTACGAAAATAGATAATTACGAATTACGAATGTTTTAATTACGAATTGCACTCCCCCAATTCGTAATTATCTATTTTCGTAATTCTCTAGTCCGTAATTTTTTCCTTTATCTACAGCAGGTACACCATCAATTAACCATTTTGGAGCAGGCTTTCCTTGTAAAAAATAATCAAAGAATTGACGCATACGAATACTTAAATCCATACGGTTGGCATTATCCATTAAATTGTGCTGGTCTCCGTTATAATTTAACATCCAAACAGGTTTGTTTAAACGCTTCATTCCTGTAAACATTTCAATTCCTTGATACCACGGAACAGCACCGTCATTGTCATTATGCATAATTAAAAGTGGTGTTTCGATATTTGGAATTCCAAATAAAGGTGAGTTCTCGATATACAATTCAGGAGCTTCCCAAATGGTTTTACCAATTCTACTTTGTGTATGTTCATATTGAAATGCTCTGTTATATCCACTTCCCCAACGAATTCCACCATAAGCAGAAAACATATTACTTACTGGAGCACCAGCCATTGCTGCAGCGTAACGATCTGTCATCGTAATTAATTGAGCAGTTTGGTAACCACCCCAAGACTGACCTTGTAATCCCATGCGTGTACTGTCTACATTAGGATACAATTCCAAAATCTTATCTGTTCCACTCATGATACTATTGTATGCACTTTTCGCTGGATGACCTTCTTCATAACGAATATCCGGAATAAATACCAAATACCCAGCAGATGCATATTCCGTTGCAAAAATAATTGACGCTGTTGGCTTTGGAATGTAGTGATAGTTCTTTTTATCACTGTACATTTCATAGAAATACACAAGCAAAGGATAAGACTTTGTTGAATCGAAATCTTCTGGCTTATAAAGTAGTCCATCCAATTTTTCTCCATTGTAAGATTCCCACTCTACTTGCTCCACTGTTGCCCAATTGTATTCAGATTGCTGTGGATTTGTTTCAGAGATTTTTAATGGATTTTCGAACTTTGTGTTTGTCAAATAAATTTCCGGATAATCAATTGTTGACATTTGTCTGAAAGTTAAAACATCACTTTCTTCAGCCTTTATAATTGAAGTAATTTTATGATCTGTTTCAAACCACTTCACCAAATGAGGACTCAATCTATCATCAACATAAGAATACACAAATTCATCTTTCGAATCTTGATCAACACCGATAATATATGACTCATCAAAAGAAATGAAAGTACTATCGTAGTTCATTTTACGAAGTCTGTACACCATATTAGAAAGATTCTCTTCCTTTTTCGTAATTGGTTTTAATGTTGAAGTCACATAATCGTAAGTCCAAATATGATATTCTGAATACAAAATAATTTCATTATCACTTAAATATCCTGGTGAGCCTTCTGGCCCAGCATTAAAAGGCATTCCATTGATATCGCTTTTCCAATTGATTGTAGAATCTTGAAGATTACACGTCATACAAGTTTCTACTTTTGTTTCTAAGTTAAAGGAATAGAAATTTCCTTCTTCGCTATTGAAGTAAGTAAATATTGACCCTTCAGGGTTTAAGCCAATAGAATAAGGAATTTTAGATTTAATCAATTCCTTTTCACCATTTTCAATATTCACACGATAATAATCGTTTGGCCAAGGAAATCTCCAATTATTAGCGTAGGCATATTGTTCATTAGAATACCCCAAAGCATAATTACTATTTCCTTGATCTAGCAAACGTATATTCAAGGTATCAGAATCAAGTTGTGCAAATGAATTTTTATTCAAGTCATAAACAGAACGGAAACTTCTATTTTGGTCTCTTCTTAACTCCTTTAATTGCTGTGGTTGTAAACGATTATTTTTATAATGCCATACATCAAGTACTGCTTTTTCACTTTTCAACAGTGTATCTTCTGCTTCTTCTTCCGGCATTTCTCTCAAACCAAAGAACAGTTTTGACTCATCTAAAGAAAAATAAATACTTCCTTTAGGAGCTGGAGTTAATCCTTCTGGCAAGTAACTACTATCCTTAGGAACAACAATATTAGGCACATCTTTATTCACATTCCATTGATAGATATCAAAAAGACGTATTTCCTTAGAAGAATCAGTTGAAGCCATAAAAGCAAATTCATTTCCTTTATCACTAAAGGTATAATCTGCAATCTCCGTAAAGTTTGTGACTAGCTTTTTCCCTTTCTCTGATTTTAGGTCATATAAACTTATTGTTGAGACAAGCTCTCCATTTTCTTTTTTCCCTTTAACTATAAATAAATGTGTCCCATTTTTATTAAAGTGAAAATCCGTCACGTTATTAAAGTATTCCTTTTTCCCTGACACGAGGTCAATAACATAAAGTGTATTACCTTCATTATTTACCTCGACCTCTTTCTTGAACAGTCCAAAAAATCCTGATTTCTCTTCCTTTTCAACGTCCTCTTCTTCTATAAGAAAAGCAAGATAGTTTCCTTTTTCAGGAATCGCGTAATCAATAAGTTCAGGAACAAACACTAAACTATCTTTTTGAATAAAGTAAATACCAAGCGTGTCTTTAGTTCTATTCTCTTTTTTAACGTCGTTCAACTTCATATAACGCGTTGTATCAAACCCTGGGTCGACAACATACGTGAGGACTTCTTCATTGAAAGAAAACTGTGCTTTACTACCTTTATTAAACTCCTTGTAATTATTGTTTTTAACATCAAAAAGGACTAATTTTCCGTCTCCTCGGTGAGGATTTATTTCATATGAAACAAAATTACCTTTTGCAGAAACTTCTTGATTTCTTAGAGATTTCCATTCGTTATAAACGGTATGGTCAATAATTTTCTTTTGAGCGAAAACTTCTTTAGAACTGACAAAAAAAAGCAATCCTAAAAGAAATAGTTTTTGATATAAATACATGTAATCTAGTTATTGTTAAAAACTTTACGAAAGTACAATTTCCTATTGAATTATAGTTTTTTTAACGATTTAAAACAAGGGTAAAATTATTTTAATAGCAATTAATTTTATATATTTGTTAAAAATTAAAAGATAATATTATGAAAAAGATTTACGTAATGGCAGCTTTTTTAGGAGCATCTTCATTTGCTTTTAATCAAGTTGTACAGGAAGCGCCTTCTCACTTTACCAAAAGTACTAAGAAAGCAATTTCTAATAATAATGGTGTAACTAAAGCTCCAGGTGTAAGTTTATGGTCAGACGACTTTTCTGATGAAACTACATGGACAATTGGTAACTCTGGTCAACAAGGTACATTTGACATTGGTGTTGAGGCTGACCTTCCAAACCCAAACTACTATTCAGTAATTACTTCTCCAACTGCAACAAATGGTTTTGCATTTTTCGAAGGAGTTCAGTTCTTGTTAGCAGGTTCTGTTGATGTACAAAATTCATGGGTTGAGTCTAACACAAGTGTTGACTGTTCAGCTCATTCACAAATTACAGTTAACTTTCACCAAGAATACCGTGCATTTAACGATGATGTAACATACGTTGAAATCAGTTTAGATGGTGGTTTAACTTGGGAACAAACAGTTGATGTTAACGCAGGAATCGTAGTAAATACATATGCTACTGAAACTGAAAAATTCGTTAACTTTAACGTAAACAACTCTTCAGATGTAAGAGTAAGATTTAGATGGGAGAACACAAGTACTGACAACCAATATGGTTCAGGTTACGCTTGGATGGTTGATGATGTACAAATCTCAAGTTTAGCTGATCACGATATCGCTACGAGTGGTCTTAACTATGGTACTGCTGGATTATTTTACACTCAAATCCCAGTTACTCAAATTGCACCAATCGGATCTGCAGTAGTATTGAACAACCAAGGTTCGTCTGATCAAACTAACGTTGTTTTAAACGCAGAGGAGGTTATTGCTGGTAACTATTCTTCAACTTCTACACCAGTAGCTATCGTTGCAGGTGGTGATGATTCAGTTGCGGTAAATTCAGACTTTACTCCATCAGGAGCTGGAAACTACCAAATTGATTACTCAATTACTTATGACAACACAGATGATGTACCTTCTAACAACATGTTAGAATCTTACACTTTCACAGTTGGGACTAACATCTATGCTAGAGATACTTCAACTCAAGCTGAAATGGGAACAGTTTACGGTCGTATGACAGGATCTAATGCAACTCCATCTCCAAGAGAATTACAACCAGGTACTTTGTATGACATCTATACAGACCAATCATTAACAGGAATTGACTTCCAATTTGGTGATGTTATTTCTGAAGGTTCAGAAGTTTATGGTGAGATTTTTGACTCAAACTTAGACCCAATTGCTAATGGTGAGACAATGCCATATACAGTTGTTTCTGGTGATGAAGGAACATACCACACATTAGTATTTGACACTCCAGTTGATTTAGTAGCTGGTGAGACTTACTTAGTTTCGGTTAAATGTTTTGATACTGACTTCTCAGTAGCTACTGCTGGAGCTAGTGCTGCACAAACTTCATTTGTTTATTACCCAGATGAAACTACTTGGTACTATACTTTATCTACTCCAGTTATCCGTATGAACTTTGATCCAACATTGAATGTAGAGAACAATGAGTTATCTAACTTAAATGTAACTCAAAACTTCCCTAACCCATTCTCAACTGAGACTACAGTTCAGTTCAACTTGAAAGAAGCAGCTGATGTTTCTTACTCAGTAGTTGACATGACTGGTAAAGTTATGTTGAATGTAAACGAAGGAAACACAATTGCTGGTGATCACCAAATCACTATCGATGGTTCTTCTTTCGCTAACGGAGTTTATTACTTAAACATTACAGCTGGTGAATCAAACGTTACACGTAAAATGATCGTGAACAAATAATCATCATCTGAAAAGATATAAGAAGAGGAGCTTTAATAGCTCCTCTTTTTTTATGCCTAATATTTCCATTTACCTACATTCAAAAACAACTTAATCATAATAAAAGTAAATTCAATAAACAGAATATACAATTCAAATTATATACGAAATTGGAGCAATAGAAAAACGTATCTTTACACCATAAGATACAAACATGTCTAAGGCATGTAAAATTGTACAGTTTTCATAAGTAGTAGTGTTTAACAAGAGAGGAAGCAATTGCTTCCTCTCTTGTTTATTTAATGATATTAAATTTCATTAAACATTCAAATAAAAAAGCAATTACGAGTCTAAATAAGATCAAAAAGAGATAAAAATTCTTTAACATATATTTTATATATGAGTACAACAAATGATTTAAATCAGTGTTATTACAATGTTAGGTTTCATAAGTAGTAGTGTAAACAGGAGAGAAGGCGCCCGCTTTCTCTCCTGTTGTTTTTTACAATAAATATGAATAAATGATTGTCTAAAATATAATGCTTAAAAAAAACATTTCTTTAACATTTATTTTACATATCAACACAACAAAAGAAAAAATCAGAGGTTTATATAGTGTTAGGTTTCATAAGTAGTAGTGTTATACAAGAGAGAAAGCGCCCGCTTTCTCTCTTGTTGTTTATAGAAATTAATTATTATTAATTTTGTTTGGAATAATCAACCATACCCCAATTACAACTACTCCAGTTAACAATAAGTAGCTACTACCCTCAATTGCTAAACGGTTCAAAGAAACCCCATAAATAATTAGAGTTATACTTAACAACAACATAACGCCTGATAAATTGATTGATTTGTTCTTCATCATACTTGAAAAAAGAAGAATGACTCCTGCACTCCCAAAAACAATAGAAAAGTATGGTAAAAAATCAATAATTGTAGAACCTTCAAATCCAAGTGCATTAAATATAGTAGGTAATAACATTGATATCAAAGCTATTACAAAAGAATATGTCGCCCATTTTGTCATAGATCAAAAGTACATTTAAAATCGGGAAGTGAAAATCAAGGAATAAAAAAATAAGTATAACTATTTTTATTCCTTACGATTAGTTCTTACATTTGAGAAGTTCTTTAAAAGAATAAAATAATACTTATAAAGAAAGGTGGAGGGACAGGCCCTAAGAAACCTTGGCAACCTTTTAAACTTTTAATTTCGGTGCCAAATCCTTTTTCAATTTCGATTAAGATTTGAAAATAGATAAGTTGAACTAAAGTGACTACGGCTTTTTCTTCCTTTTTCTTTTATTAAAAATATTATTTTTAATTACGGTATAGCAATTACCGATTATAAAATGACTATGACTAAAAGAAACATACGCGACATAATAAAAGAGAAAACCTTAGTACTAGACGGTGCTATGGGTACAATGATTCAACAATATGATTTAGAGGAAAGTGATTTTCGTAGAAACTGGTTTGAAGATGCCAAAAAACCATTGAAAGGAAATAATGATTTACTTTCACTAACTAGACCAGAAATCATCAAGGAGATTCATGCAAGCTATTTTGAAGCAGGAGCAGATATTTGTGAAACGAACACATTCTCTGGAACAACAATTGCCCAAGCAGACTACGATTTAGAAGAAGCCGTTTACGATATTAATTTTCATTCGGCTAAATTGGCAAAAGAAGTTGCTGATGAATTCACACAAAAAGAACCTAATAAACCTCGCTATGTTGCAGGTGCAATTGGGCCAACAAACCGAACTTGTTCTATTTCTCCAGATGTAAACAACCCCGCTTTTCGAGCAATCACATTTGATGAACTCGTAGAAGCATATAGTTTACAAGTTAAAGCACTTATTGAAGGAGGTGTTGATATATTATTAGTAGAAACTATATTTGACACTTTAAATGCAAAAGCTGCTTTATATGCCATTGATGTTATTCAAGAAGAATTAAACACAGATTTACCTATAATGGTTTCTGGTACAATCACAGATGCATCAGGTAGAACATTAACAGGACAAACCACTGAAGCATTTCTTATTTCTATATCACATTTACCCGTTTTAAGTGTTGGGTTAAATTGTGCTCTAGGAGCAAGAGAATTAAGACAATATTTGAAAATAATGGATGAAAAAGCGCCATTTTATGTTTCTGCACATCCAAATGCCGGTTTACCTAACGAATTTGGTGAGTATGATGAAACTCCTGAAATTATGGGAGAACAAATCGAAGAGTTCTTGAAAGAAGGATTGGTTAATATCATCGGAGGATGCTGTGGAACCACTCCTGAGCACATTAAAGTAATTGCTGATCTAGCAGAAAAACATAAGGTTAGAAAACTAAATCAAAGCATCTAAAAAATTTTCAAAAGTCTTTATCTATGAACAATAATAATATTCCACCCTTACAGCTTTCCGGACTTGAACCTTTAATTGTTAGCACTGAATCCAATTTTATTAACGTTGGTGAACGTACAAATGTTACGGGATCTAAAAAGTTTTTACGCTTGATCAAAGAAGAAAAATTTGAAGAAGCCTTGGAGGTTGCTTTAGAACAAGTTCAAGGTGGAGCACAAATCATTGATGTGAACATGGATGAAGGAATGATCGATGGTAAAGAAGCCATGATTAACTTTCTTAATTTAATAGCATCAGAACCAGATATTGCACGTGTACCAATTATGGTAGATTCTTCAAAATGGGAAATTATCGAAGCAGGATTAAAATGCGTTCAAGGGAAAGGAGTTGTAAATTCAATCTCGCTGAAAGACGGTGAAGAATTATTTATCGAACGTGCTAAAATTGTAAGAAGATTAGGAGCTGCTGTAATCGTGATGGCTTTCGACGAAGATGGACAAGCAGACAATTACGAGAGAAGAATTGAAATTTGTAAAAGGTCTTATAATATATTAGTTGATAAAGTAAATTTCCCTCCTCAAGATATCATTTTCGACCCTAATATTTTTCCTGTTGCAACAGGAATGGAAGAACACCGAAACAATGCCTTAGATTTCTTTAACGCCACCGAATGGATTCGTAAAAATTTACCAGGAGCTAGTGTTTCGGGAGGAGTTTCTAATGTCTCATTTTCTTTCAGAGGGAACAATGCTGTTCGTGAAGCAATGCATTCTGCCTTTCTGTATCACGCTATACAACGAGGTATGAACATGGGAATCGTTAATCCTTCCCTTCTCGGTGTTTATGATGACATTGACAAAGAGTTACTTGAAAAAGTGGAAGATGTTCTTTTAAACAGAAGAGCTGATGCAACAGAACGTTTACTCGATTTTGCTGAAAACTTCGTAGGTGAAAAGAAGTTGAAAGTCGTTGATTTATCGTGGAGAGAACAACCAGTAAATGCAAGACTTTCGCACGCTTTAGTAAAAGGAATAACAGAATATATCATTGAAGACACCGAAGAATGTCGTCAAAATTTCAAACGACCAATTGAAGTCATTGAAGGTCCATTAATGGATGGAATGAATATCGTAGGAGATCTTTTTGGAAGTGGGAAAATGTTTTTACCTCAAGTAGTAAAATCTGCAAGAGTTATGAAAAAAGCTGTTGCCTACCTACTACCGTTTATTGAAGAAGACAAACAAGAAGGAGATAAACCAAATGGAAGAATTGTAATGGCAACCGTAAAAGGTGATGTACATGACATTGGAAAAAATATTGTAGGCGTTGTTTTGGGCTGCAACAACTACGATGTCATTGATCTTGGAGTTATGGTACCAGCAGAAAAAATCATCCAAACCGCAATTGATGAAAAAGCTGACGCCATCGGACTCAGTGGACTAATTACACCTTCATTAGATGAAATGGTAACAGTAGCCAAAGAAATGGAACGAGCAGATATTGACATTCCACTTTTAATTGGAGGAGCCACAACTTCTCGTGTACATACTGCCGTAAAAATTGAACAATTTTATACGAAAAATCAAACTGTGCATATTTTAGATGCCTCAAGATCAGTTACCGCTGTTGAAAGCTTACTTGGAAATAAACGCGACATTTTTGTATCCAACATTAAAGAGGAATACAAGAAATTAAGAGAACATCATCAAAATAAAAGTGCAAAAAAGGTCTATTTACCATTAGTCGAAGCAAGAAAAAACAAATTCCCAATTGAATGGAAGCAAGAAGATATTCAAACTCCAAACAAATTAGGCGTTCAGCATTTTGAAGATTATAGCTTAGAAGAAATAAGTAAATACATTGATTGGACCCCTTTCTTCCAAGCATGGGAACTAGCCGGAAGATTTCCGAAAATTCTAGAAGACGAAGTTGTTGGTGAATCAGCAACGAAACTATATAAAGAAGCTCAGGAATTATTACGAAAAATCATTGATGAAAAATGGTTAACAGCCAAAGGAGTTTATGGTTTATTTCCTGCTAATTCAATCAACGATGATGACATTGAAATCTACACAGACGAATCGAGAACAGAAGTATTGTATGTTCAACGTTCTATAAGATCCCAACTGAAAAAATCTAAAAAAGCGCACAACATTGCCTTAGCAGACTTTATCGCACCAAAAGAAAGTGGCATCAAAGATTATATTGGAGGATTTGTAGTAACATCAGGAATAGGAATAGATGAACACATCAAACGATTTAAAGACGATCACGACGATTACAATGCAATCATGATTCAAGCATTAGCCGATAGATTAGCAGAGGCCTTTGCAGAATTACTACACGCCAAAGTTCGAAAAGAATTTTGGGGCTATTCCCCAGAAGAAGAATTCGACAACGAAGACCTGATCAAAGAAAAATACAAAGGAATTCGTCCAGCTCCTGGTTATCCCGCTTGTCCAGATCACACAGAAAAACCAGGACTTTTTGAAATACTAGACGCCACAAAACATACCACAGTTAAACTGACAGAACATATGGCAATGTACCCAACAGCAGCAGTTGCCGGTTGGTATTTTGGACATCCAGAAGCAAAATATTTTGGAGTCGGAAAAATTGCCAAGGACCAAGTAGAAAGTTTAGCAGAACGCAAAGGAAAAAGATTTGAAGAAATGGAAAGATGGCTGAGTTCTAACTTAGGGTACTAAGTTTTTCACTTTAAAAATAACAGTTTAAAGCTACCGTCATAATAATGTAAATGGTAATTCTTCATCGCCAAAGTGTAAAATTTTGATTCTAAGGTGTAAAACACCCCTTACTTTAGTTCGTTTTTTGTAAATATCAACCCTTACTTTAGTTTAATATTATTTAAAACTAACCCTTACTTAAAAATATTTACTATATTTGTGTGAGTGAATCTACTAAAATCCAAAGACATACAAGAAGATGTTTTACCGAAGAATGATAAAAGAATTAGAAAACTGGAGAACCAACAGTTTTCGTAAACCTTTGGTTATTCGTGGAGCTAGACAAGTAGGAAAAACAACATTGGTACATGAATTTGGAAAACAATTCAAACAATACATATATCTCAACCTCGAATCAGCACAAGACCGTTTATACTTCAAAAATTTCAGAGATATACATCAACTATTTGCACAGATACTTTTGCAACATCGTATGAAAAAAGAATTAGTGAATGAAACATTACTATTCATCGATGAGATACAAGAAATGCCAGAAGCCGTAAACATCTTGCGTTATTTTAAAGAAGACTTACCAGAATTAGCCGTAATATCTGCCGGAAGTATGTTAGAAACCCTACTCGGAAAAAACGTAACATTCCCAGTAGGAAGAGTTGAATATAAGGTGTTGCGACCTGTTTCATTCGAGGAATATTTAACCGCATTAGAAGAAGATCAATTGCTAGAAGAGTATGCAAAATTACCCATAGAAAACTATGCCCATTCTAGCCTACTTGAATCATTCCACACCTATGCATTAATCGGCGGAATGCCCGAGATAATTCAGCATTATCGGGAACACAAAGACATTACAGCATTAGGGCCATTGTATGATAGTTTAATTCAATCCTACATACAAGATGCAGAAAAATACGCCAAATCAGAACATCAATTACAATTGATTAGATTTTGTATACACCAAACAATCAAAAAAGCAGGGAGTAGAACATCCCTTGTTGGTTTTGGAAATTCCAATTACAGTTCCAAAGAAATAGGAGAAGTATTACGTGCATTAGAAAAAACATATTTATTACACATTTTATATCCCGTAACAGGAACAACATTACCACTAGAACCAGATCAAAAAAAGACACCGAGAATTCAATTTTTAGATAGCGGTTTAATTAATTATAATCTAGGACTCCAAAAAGACATTATCGGCACACAAGACCTACATAGTGTTTATAAAGGAACATTAATAGAACATTTAACAGGACAAGAATTACTTGCTCAAAAAAACCTAAGTTTAGATAAATTACATTTTTGGATACGTCAAAAAAAGCAATCTGATGCTGAAATTGATTTTCTACATGTCTATAATGGAAAAATCATACCCATCGAAGTAAAGCCTGGAGCAAAAGGAACCTTAAAATCACTTCAGGTTTTTATGGACAGATCTCCATTACATTTTGCAATACGACTATACGCAGGTGAAATAAAATTAGATGAATTAAAGACAAAGAATGGAAAGCCATTCCATTTATTAAGTTTACCCTATTTTCTAGCTAGTCAATTAGACCAATACATAGAATGGTTACTTGATCAAATAGGAGAGCATCCAGATACTCAATTTATAGTTAAGGAAAGTAAAGAAGAATACAATGTACAGAAAAAAGTGACCAAGACATGGAGGATTGAAGAACTTAATAAAAAACATCTTAAAATTTTAATATCCTGTAAAGATTCACCACAAAAAGGAAGAGAACTTATTGAGAATGAATTAGGAATGAGCTACCAATCCATAAATAAAAGAAAATACCTTAATTCTTTACGGGAATTAAAACTTTTGGAATTTACAGATAAAGAAAACGAAAAAAGTAAAGAACAACGCTATCGATTGACCGCAAAAGGAAGAAAATTTATAGCATCGAAGGAAATAGCCACTCATTAAACTATAAGACACAATGTTTTCAGATAAAACAAGAAAATATAGATTAGCAGATTCTCGTGAAGCATTTTTGAATAATTTTAATGCACATGGAGAATACATTCAGAACTTTCCATTTGGTGAAGTATTATTCGTCAAGAAAGAAGATGAAATCTATGCTTTTATAAATGATTGCCCACATCAAGGTCAAAAGATGCAAGGATGCAGCATAGAAAATGGAAAAGTAATCTGTCCTGTTCATCAATATAAATTCGATATCGAAACAGGTCGTGGACATGGATTATTTCTTGATTTTTATCCTTTGGAAGAAAATGAAAACGGCTTCTTTTTATTGCGCACTTATTTTAGTTGGTTTGGAGAATAGAAATGATTTAATCAAATTTTCTTAACCAAACAACTCCCTTAAAACCTCTTCAATTCTGGTGCATCCAACAATTTCTATTTTAAAATCCTTTTGTTTGATTCCTTTATTCTCTTTAGAAATAATTATTTTATCAAAGCCTAACTTTTCAGCTTCTGAAACCCTTTGATCTACACGATTTACAGGACGTATTTCACCTGAAAGTCCAACTTCGGCAGATAAACAAATGTTCTTCTTTATGGCAATATCTGCGTTTGAAGATAAAATAGAAGCCATTACTGCTAAATCAATAGCTGGGTCATTCACTTTAATTCCTCCCGCGATATTTAAGAAAACATCTTTAGCACCAAGCTTAAATCCACAGCGTTTTTCCATTACGGCAAGTAACATATTGAGTCGGCGCAAATCAAAACCTGTTGCACTACGCTGAGGCGTTCCATAAGCTGCTGTACTCACCAAAGCTTGTACTTCGATCAACATGGGACGCAAACCTTCCAAAGTTGCTGCAATTGCCGTTCCTGAAAGCTGATCTTGATTGTTAGAAATTAAAATTTCAGAAGGATTATCCACTTGACGCAATCCTGACCCTAACATTTCATAAATTCCTAACTCATTTGTAGAACCAAAACGGTTTTTAATGCTTCGCAACAAACGATAAACATGATTTCGGTCTCCTTCAAATTGCAATACCGTATCCACCATGTGTTCCAACACTTTCGGTCCGGCGAGTGAACCTTCTTTGGTGATATGCCCAATTAAGAAAACAGGTGTTTCTGTTTGTTTTGCAAAACGCAATAATTGTGCAGTACTTTCACGTATTTGTGAAATACTTCCAGGCGAACTTTCAATCGTTTCGCTATGTATAGTTTGAATTGAATCGACCACTAACATTGTAGGCTGTAATTCTTCGGCATGTTTAAAAATACTTTCCAGTTGCGTTTCTGTGAGCAAAAAGCAAGATTCATTTAAAGCCCCTATTCTACTGGCGCGCATTTTAATTTGCTGTTCACTCTCCTCACCTGACACATACAATATTTTATGTTTGTTTTCTTGCATGGCCATTTGAAGCATCAAAGTCGATTTCCCAATACCAGGTTCACCACCAAAAAGAATTAAAGATCCAGGAACCAAACCACCTCCAAGTACACGATTCAATTCCTTATCTACCATTTGAATACGTTGATGAGGCACTTCCTTTATTTCGTGAATTGCGCGTGGCTTAGATGTTTTCTTTGAAGTTTTAGCAAACGCAGTGACCTCATTCTTGCCTTTACTGATCACCTCTTCAACAAATGTATTCCATTCGCTACAAGAAGGACAACGTCCTAACCATTTTGCGGATTCGTGTCCACAATTTTGACAGAAATGAGCTGTTTTAACTTTTGCCATAATTCAAATAATTTTGAAAATCGATTCTGAAAATTCAGAAGATATTAAACTTAAAAATACTGTTTTTTTACCCGTAATACAGATAAGAAATGTCTTGCTTACTATTTAAAAAAGTCAACTAAAGCGGCAATTGCTCTACTCCTATGACTTCTCTCATTTTTCTCTTCCAATGACATTTCCGCGAAGGTTTTTCCAAAGTTTTCAGGCTCAAAAATTGGATCATATCCAAAACCTTTTGCTCCACTTTTTTCCTTTCGAATTTCTCCAGTTACCTTGCCTTCGAAAACATTTTCTTTTCCATCCAAAATTAATGCAACCACAGTTCTGAACTGAGCTTTTCGATTGGATTCTCCTTCAAGCTTTTCAAGGACCAAATCCATATTTTTGTTACTGTCTTTTTCTGGTCCAGCATAGCGCGCACTATACACACCTGGCTCACCATTTAAAGCATCAATTTCAAGTCCTGTATCATCAGCAAAGCAATTTACATTAAACTTTTCATAAACATAACGCGCTTTTTGCAATGCGTTCCCTTTCAAATCAGGTTGTTCTTCTGGAATATCATCATCACAACCGATATCTTGTAGAGTTTTCACGATAATATGATCTGGCAAAAGCCCCTGTATTTCGAAGGCCTTATTCTTGTTTTGCGTTGCAAATATGAGTGCTGTTTTCTCTTCTGACATGATGAAATTTTAATGTTAAACAAAGATAGTTATTGAATTAAGAATATAGATAATTAGGATCCGATAGTTACCGGATTACGAATGTTTCAATTAGGAATGAAAAGGTTTAATCTTCATCAATTTACTTTCTAAAAAGGCCAAATAGCGCATTCTTCAATTAAAGTTAGCGACTTTTTGGATGAAATCATTTAATGCTTTATTAAATTGCTTTGGTTTTTCGATTGGCAAGGAATGTCCCGCATCTTTAATCACTACCAATTTTGCATTCAGTTGCTTTTGTAGAGCCTTAGCATTTTCCACATCAAAGACTTCATCATCTTCTCCCCATAATATAAGGGAAGGAACAGTAAAATTCAATTCTTTAAATCGGGCCCTATTATTGGGTAAATTCTTGAGCATTTCCTTTTGTTTTTCAGGATACTTGCTAAGATAAAATCCTAGAATTTGCTGCCTAATTCCTTTAGTAAAGGTCACTGATTTCTTTGATGTAAAGTTAAGCATTCTCTTTACCTCTTCACTATTCTCAGGAACGAAAGCTTCTTCAATATGACCTACACCTATTTTATTACAAAACGCTTCTTGTTCAGCTGGAGAATAATGAACACCAGGTGAATCAACAATGGTTAAGGAAGCCAATTTATCTTCAAATTTTTGAGCGACTCCTAAACTGATAAATCCACCATAAGAAATCCCTACAATATTTACATTTTCTAACGCAAGATGATTGATCAACTGTCCTACGGCTTCTATCTGTGTATCCAATTGCGGCTCTGAAGAACTTAGACTTTTTCCAAACCATAAGATATCGAGAATAATTACGCGATACTCATCATTAAAAGCAAAAGCCTGTTCTTTCCACGACAGTTTTCCATCTCCACCAAAACCGTGTACAAACAATAAAACAGGAGCTTCCTCCTGTTTATTATCATAATAAAATATGTTGTGATTATTTATATTAGCAGTCTCGGACACAAAACCATTACGTTTGAATTTATTGGTCAGAAATTGATCATAATTTTTGACCACATTTCCACAACTTGTAAACAGGAAGCCCAAAATTAAAGCTAATGTAAATCGTTTTAAGTTTAAATAATTATCGTCCACCCATTCCCATTTTTTTCAATTCTTCAGGAGTGTAAATCTTAAATCCTTCTGGTACTTCTAAACTAAAGATTTCTTTTTCATTCTTTATTTTTGATTTAAATTTATAGGCAACCATTCTCATATTCATTTTTCCATTTTTGGCTTCCATTTCTAGAGGTAGTCCAGGGATTTCTTCTGAAAGGAATTGACCTTTACGGTATACAGGTAAAATTTCTTCAGTGTACCAAACAACAGATTCATTTTCATCCTCAGTTGTCACATATGCTTTTTTACAAGTATAGCCCATGATTTCTTTTGTTTCATCAACTAATTCCACGTCAACATTTTCAAAAGCAGCCCTTTGGTCATCACTCATATCTTCATCAGTGACCTTCATGGCAATCTTCCCCATCATTCCATCCATAAGGACTAAAGATGTATCGTAATCTATTTCAGAAATAGTTGAATTCGTCATAAAAGATCCCATAATCAAATCAGTTCGAATATTGAATTCTGTAAAATGAATGTCTAAAGTACTTTCCCCCATTTGATCAACATAAGCCGAAACATTCGGATCGTCAGACGACATATATACATCGTAAGAAACTGTACCTTTTTTTATCTGCGCCATGGTAGTCAGTGAGACCATCATTAATGCTGTTGCAAGTATTGATTTAATTTTCATTGTTTTCATTTTTATTAATTTATATTATTGTCCAGACATATTGGTTAACTCTAAAAAGGATTTCTCTATATAACCCTCAGGAATTGCTGTATCGAAAAGCTCTTCATTTTCTATTTTATCTTCAAAACTTATCGCTTTAAAAGAAACATTAACATCAGGTTGTTCTATTACATACTCAAGAACTAATCCAGGTAATTTATAATTGGTATTGTTTAGCATATATAATTTAGATCCATCTATATTTTTATTGTACCAAAACTCAACTTCAAGATCTTCACCTTCTATAGTTGCAATTGCAAGAGAACAAGTTTGCCCTAAAATAGTCTTTACAGAATCCAAATGAGTTATTGTTATCTCATCTTCAGCTTTCTCTGTTTTGTAGTTTTCAAAATCTTCACCTTCAAAATTTGCGGCTTGTTTTCCCAAAACACCATCCATAAATATAAGTCCTTTTCCTTCTTCCGAATCGAGGATAGTTGTGGTTTTCATTAATTGCCCCATATTTATTTCGACGCGAGATTTATTGTCTTTTGTAAAAACGTGTAATGTAGAGCCTTGCGACATTTGCAATTGCTCTTGCATTTTCACATCAGAGGACTCCATTGAAATTTGATATTTCACAGAGAATTCTTGAGCATTTAAGCTTGTAAAAATTACGCTTAAGCTCAAAAATAAAAATAGGGTTTTCATAGCATTCAATCTTTACTCTCAAAAATACGATTATTAAGTCAATTGTCTGAATGAAATCAAACAATATTGACAACCGGTAGAATATTAGCTATAAAATACAATATGTCTATTTGAAGGAAGTTAAAACCTAGTCAAGACAATCAAAACCAACAAATCATAAACATTACACAACCTAATTGAAAGGAGATTATTCTACCAAAGCCTTATAGACATCGTTTCCGTTGGCGTACACAAACAAGGTCAATACAATGATAAATCCAACCAATTGTGCATATTCAAGCACTTTTTGAGGCGCCTCTTTACCTGTAATCATTTCATATAGTAAAAACACAATATGACCACCATCCAATGCAGGAATAGGTAAGATATTCATTATGGCCAAGACCAAGGAAAGAAATGCAGTATTAATCCAGAAAACTTGCCAATCCCAAGCTGGAGGAAATAAACTACCAATCGCTCCAAAACCACCAACATTTTTAGCTCCTTTTGAAGTAAAGATCAATGGTAATTGTGCGGCATAATCATACATTGTCCAACCAGCCTTACTAATTCCTCTAGAAATTGATTCTCCAAAAGTAAAATCAGTATGTGTTGCTTTTAGCCATTCAGGGTTTTTCGCCAAGAAACCAATTGTTTTATTGACATCGGTATAAATCTCTAATTCTTTATATTCTCCGTTTCTATAAAGTCCAACACTAGCAAGCGCAGTATCTTCCTCTATTTTTGCGAGTTCATATTGTAATTCGTGGAAATAAGGTGTTGAAACTCCGTTAATACTCACAATACTATCGCCTTTGGTTAAACCTTTCACGAATGCATCTCTATCTAGCAAAACAGAATCTACAATCGTAGTTTTTCGTGGATTAAAGGCTAAAACAGCATCATTTTTCCACATCCAATCATTGATCTCCTCATCTAGTTTAACGTTGATTTTTTCGCCATTTGGTTTTTGCACTTCTAAATTTCTATAACCACGCAAGAAAATTTGGATATTAACCAAGCTTGAGTTCTCAACTTTTTCTCCATCAACAGCAGTGATGATATCACCATCTTCGATTTCAGGATACAATGCTTGAAACTCAGGATTCACTGCAAGGCCATATTTTAAGGTTTCATTTTTAACCACGCTTTCACCCCATGCAGAGACAACCATAGTATAAATAAAGAAACCAACGATAACATTTACGACTACACCTGCTACCATTACAATCAGACGTTGCCAAGCAGGTTTTGAGCGAAACTCATCGTCTTTTGGGGGTTGCGCCATTTGATCTTTGTCCATCGACTCATCAATCATACCTGCAATTTTAACATATCCACCCAGAGGCAACCAACCGATTCCCCATTCTGTATCTCCAATTTTCTTTTTCAACAAGGAAAAATAAGGGTCAAAGAAAAGGTAAAATTTCTCTACACGAATTTTAAATGCACGGGCAGCTAAATAGTGACCAAACTCATGAAGAGTAACAAGAATAGCGAGAGATAATAATAGTTGAGCGGCTTTAATCCAGAAATCCATAATTTATTCAATTGAATTTACAAATATGGGAATAAAACCATCAAGATTTACTTAAAAAATTGATTTTAGTCCATGGAAATCATTAAAAAAAGTGAAAGAGCCTATTGAACTACCAGTTTCAAGGTTGAGTTATATTTTCCTTCAACGAAAGTTTTAACGAAGTAAACACCAGATTCAGCATTAAGCAAAATTGATCTTACATTTAATTCATCTGGTAAAAGTGTTAAACACTTCATCAATTTTCCGTTAACATTATAAATTTCAAGTTCTGTAGTATGATTTGTTGATATTGTATTTTTCAACCTAAAAGAACCTGATGTAGGATTAGGAACCAATATAAAAGATTGAGATTGTACTCTATCTATAGCTATTGGACCATAAGTTGTCTCTTTACCATCATAATCTACTTGAATTAATCGATAGTAAGAAACACCTGAATATGGACGGTGATCTTCGTGTAAGTAGTACGAAACATTAGAAGTTGTTCCATTGGCTTTCACCTCTGATACTTGACTGTAGATTTTTCCATCAGTACTTTTTTGAATGATATAATAATCAGCATTAAGTTCTGAAGCTGTTTCCCAAATTACATCTACATGATTTTCGTTTGAATGAACATTAAATTCTGTCAACTCTACAGGTAAAGGAGTTTGAACTGAATTAATAGAACCTAATGTAAATTCATCTGAGTCCTCAAAATCAACATTTGAAAAATTAATCGTACTTCCATTTACAACCCCAACTAATGGAGTAATATCATTGTCTGCAAAACCATCTCCATCTCGATCAATAATAAGTCTTACATCACTATATTCAATAGGTGAAAAACCGCTTAAATCAAAGCTTACATCAGTAGCTCCAACATCACCTATTTCAGAAGTTTTCCATGTTCTTGACATTCGAGATTTTATTACTAATCCATCAACATCAACAGTATTATTAGTTGAAAATGGAGCTTCATTGTGTCCCCAAAGCAAAAAATCTCCATCATACATATTTTGAGGTGATTTTATGCGTACTATAGCAGATCCTTGTGAATCATTGTGTTTATTTTGGCTATCATCTTGTCCTATCCCTGCCACTTCTCCTGCATGCGTATTCCTGTGTTGATAAATGGTTTTTGCATTAGGTAAATCAAAGTCATATTTACTTGCCAAGTAATTCTCTACGATTTTCATTTCTGCAGTATTTAAAACTCGGTTATAGTGTAAAATTTCAGACATATCACCTTTAAACCTAAGATGATAATTTTTGTTCAAGCCACCCAATACAAGATCTTGATTACTATTTCCTATGGCTGTGGCATCATCTCTATGTGTTTCAATTACATCCCCTGATTCAAAAATCCTAGATCGCTTATCAACATTTCTTGACCCATCAAAATCAAAACCAACCATAGTTTTAGATCCATTTGTAAAACTTTGAGTTGTATTGAAACGGTTATCCCTTTTTTCGGTATCTAAAGTCAAAGTATTTCCAGACCAAAAAAAGAACGAATAAGAATAATCAGTACTGGTTGAATAGTTTACTCTTTTTCCAAGTATACCTCTTGCCTGCCCATCCAAATTGGCACACCTCACTATAGTATAAAAAGTAATTTGTCGACTATCATCCAAAATATCTGCATCCCCAATAAACATTTGATCATCACTACCATCGAATACTATACTCGGTCGACCATTAATAGCACTATTTGAGGAGTAAATTGGTCTTTCTACAGTGGATGGATTTGAAGCATCATTATTATTCCCAGACTGGTCTTCCCAAGTTATAACAGGATCTCCATCAGAAAGTCCAAGAATATTATCAGCTTTTAACCATAAACCATTATCAGAAGAGCTTCCAACCCCACCTGGTCCGAATTGAGAAAAAACACTTAAGGGGATTAAAGTCAAAAAAAACAATACAACTTTCATATTACAAAAGTAACATATCATCTTTAGAAATGTTCGAACCAACTATCTAAGGATTGTTAAACAATTACTTCACAAACAATTTCAAGACAGCGCTAGCTCCATTGGATTGAGAGACCCTAACCATGTATAATCCTGAATTTAGGTTTAAATTAATATGCTTATAATTTAATTCATTAGGTTGAAGCGTCAAATCATAAACCTTTTGTCCCGTGGCATTTAGTATTGATACATTTGTATTTTCCATTGTTGCAATTGCACTTTTAACCCTAAACCTACCATTAGAAGGATTAGGCACAATAGAAAAAGCTTGATCTTGTACACGATCTACGGAAACTGTTCCATATTTTGTTTCTTCTCCATTAATATCGACTTGAATCAATCGATAATATGAAATACCAGAAAATGGTGAATCGTCAATAATTGAATATTCACTTCTATTGGTAGTAGTACCAACAGCTTTTATTCGTGCGATGTTATTAAAATCCACCCCATATTTACTTTTCTGCACCAAATAATAATCAGCATCTAACTCTGAAGCTGTACTCCAATTAATTTCAACGTTCTTTTCATTCGAAATAGCATTAAAATCTGTCAACTCTACAGGTAAAGGAGTTTGTTCAACATTAATTGAACCAAGTGTAAAACTGTCTCCATCAAAAAGTTCTACACCTTCAAATACAATCTTATCTCCATTAATAATTGTAGCATAATCAATCACATTTGCATTTGCAAAAGTACTTTGTGTAACCAACAAGCGGATATCTGACGCTGTAACAGGAGAAAAATCTGAAATATCAAAGGTCATGTCAACTTTTCCTAAATCACCCGTTTTACTCACCTTCCAAGTTCTTGACATACGTGACTGAATCGTAGCTTGATCTACATCTATAATGTTGTTATACTCGAGTGAAGCTCCATTGTGTCCCCACATCAAATAATCCCTACCTGTAAGATTTGATGGATTATTGATTCTGACGATTGAACGACCTTGTGCATCATCATGAAAGTTACTGTTATCTTCTTTACCTATTCCAGCAACATCATGATCATGTGAGGACTCATGATGGTACATTTTATTTGCTACTGTAATACCATACTTCGCTCCTAAATAATTTTCAACAATAATTCTTTGGGCAGTATTTAATCTATAGTTGAAATGAATAATTTCTGAGTATAAACCGCCTAGTCTATAAAAGCCTCCATTAGTATAATCATAATTCAAGCCACCTAATGTTAGGCCCCTATCACTATTTTGCACTAAAGTTGAGGACTCGATAGATTCAGCCAAGAGGTTACCACCGTTAAATATACGGGATCTTTTCTCTACAGGTTGAGTACCATCAAAATCAAAGGCAAGTAAATAGTCTTTTCCATTATTAAAACCAACAGGAGTGGCAAATCTATTGTTTTGGGTGGTGACATCTAAATTCAATTTATAACCATGGTAAAAGAAGAAAGTATAGGCATAATTGGTACTCGTGTTTTGATCAACTCTTTTACCAAAAATTCCACGTGGTTTTCCATCTAGATTTGTAGGCCTTACAACAGCAAACATCGTAATTCCTGAAGTACCGTCTAATATTGTGTGATTATTATTCACCTCCATTTGGTCATCACTTCCATCAAATCGAAGAGAGGGTTTCCCATTAATACCATTAGAAACATATACTGGCTGTTCAGCTGATGTTTGATTTCTCGCAGGATTACCATTACCGGAGTCATCATTCCATATTTCTACGGTGTTTGCATTTGGAGTAATTGAACTAGCATCTAACCATAAGCCATTGGTAGATGGAGAACCTACACCACCTGGACCAAATTGGCCATGCGCGCAAACACAATGAAAAACCGCTAAAGCTATAATAATCAATCTCATACAAGTGGAGTTAGTTAATGATTCTCCCCAAAAGTAATAAATTAACTTAGAGCCACAAAATTATAATTGAAAGTTAACCAAAAATGGTTAGTCTTAAGAATTATCGAATCCAGAGAAGTAAACCTTAGTTTCGTCGACATTTAAGCGTAAGAGGCGCATAAACTCTTCCTGCTGGTCATTTGGTATCATATTTAGTTGAAAATCGAGCACCAAATCGTTGTTATTGTATTCGAAAAAAAGTTGTCCTTTTGAAATAGAAATTCGCTTTAACCCTTTAAAATAAATTGCCACTACTTCACGATCTACAGCAACAATTGCTTTACTTGTCATCCCAACTCTATATTTATGACCAACCACACCTCTTAAGGTATTGGCAATTGCATCTGCAATAAAGATGAAAAAAATAAGGGTAATAAATAAAGCATCTTTAGAAAAGACAAAAAACACGATTCCAATCAAGAAAAAGCCAACAACTTCAAGACTATTGTACAACAATACACGTTGAAGTCTCTCTGAGTTAATTTTAGAATTAAATTGAAACTTTTCTTTTTGATTTACAATCTTTATTCCCGACCACTTTCTTGAAGAACGTGATGCACCTAGAAGAAAGAGTAAACCGGCGGCAATTCCAAAGACCAATTCAGTATATTCGAACTGGTCTCCGTGAATTTTAAGGCCAAAAATACCAAACACCTCATTAAGTCCAACTGCAAACGCAAAAGGCAGTGTTAGCACTGAGATAATGAAAATCCAGGTATTGTATATTTTATTCATTAGGTATCATTTTAAGCTTTGCTTTAAGACTATTTAATTTTTCTTGCTCCGCTTTGATATTATTTTCAACTTGTTCTTTTAGGGCATTTGCTCCTTTAGAATTTGCAAAGAATCCAAGATTATTCTCAAATTGAATAATTTCTTGCTTCACATTGCTCATCTCATTGCGGATGGCTTGTTTTTCCTTTTCGAACATTTCAGCAGCATTTCCACTCCCTTGAATTGTTTTAATGCGCGCTTCAAACATTACCTTTTCTTTTTCTTCTCCTTCAAGGTTTAGAGAAGCATAAAGTTTATCTATCGCAGCTTTGTAACTTTTAAAAACATTGTCCTTTTGTTTTGAAGGCACAAAACCAATTGCGTTAAAACGTTCAGTAAAATCATTGATTTTGGCAATCGCTTCTTCTTTGTTTTCGGGTAAATTACAATTTGAAATCTCTTCGATTAATTCTTCCTTCGCTTTTAGGTTACCTTCGAAAGCTTTATCTTTTTCTTCGAAATGTGCTTGTTTACCATCAAAAAAGGCATCACAAGCCCCACGAAATTCCTTCCACAGTTTTTGTTCATTTTTCTGACCAGCACTTCCTGCTCTTTTCCATTGCTTTTGAAGGTCGATAATTGCTTTTGTTGTTGCACCCCAATCAGTGCTTTCTTTAAGCTCATTCACTTTAGCAATCAAAGCTTTTTTAACCTCAGCAACTTTATCATATTCCTTTTGAATATCTTTGTAGAAATCACTTTTCTCATCAAAAAACTGATCGCATAACCCTCTAAAAGTAGACCAAACCTCATCGTTTTCTTTCTTCGGACCAAATCCAATTCCTTTCCAATCTTTTTGTAAAGCAAGTACATCTTTAGTTTGTGCAGACCATGCTTTTACGTCTGTACGCGCTTGAGCCAGGATTGTTTCCATTTTCTGAATCAACTCTTTCTTTTGAGCGATATTGGCTTGCATTTTCTCTCTTCGATCATCATAGAAAGAACGAATACGGTCATAAATCTTATTTACAGTTGAATAGTACTCATCCTTCAATTCTTCCCATTGCTCTTGTTTGGTTGGACCTACGTCTTCCCATTCATTTTGCAATTGTTTAATTGAAGCCTCAACTTCCTTGATTTTCTCTACCTTGAGTAGCGCTTTGATTTGCTCAATTAAAGCTTTCTTTGTTTCGTAATTCTTTTTGAAATCATAGTCTTTGATTTCTTTGTAGATGTTCATATTGTAGAAAAACTGTTCCAACAAACGACTGTATTCTTGTTGAACATCATTTCTCTTATCACGTGGAATGTCACCTACTTCTTTCCACTTTTCATTGATTTCTTTATGCGCAGAAAAAGCAGCTCCGATATTTTCTTCATCTGAAATAACAGACTGAAGTTGATTGATCAAAGCTCTTTTCTTTCTTAAGTTCTCTTCCTCTTCAGAACGCTTAGCGTCAATCACCGCCTTACGTTTTTCTTTGTATGGAGAAAAGATTTCATAAAACTCTTCTTTGAGTGGTGTCATCCAATCTTGTTCAGTGAATTCTTCACCTTTATCTTTGGCTTCTAGTTCAGCAATCTGAAACTGACGAGTCGCTTCAATTAAATAATCTTCAAATTGCGTTCGCAATTCATTCACTTCTCTTCCAGTACTTAGAACATTTTCCTTCTCGGTTAGTTCTTTAAGTGCCTCAATAAACTCTCTTTTCTCCATTGTAATAGATATTAAATAGATTAATCCATTTTAAAATTCGTCAAATCGACAAACTTTTGAATACGACCTTCTATTTCACTTTTTGTTAAATTCTCTAATCTTTCAGTACCAAATTTCTCCACACAGAATGAAGCCATTGCAGACCCCGCAATAACACCTCTTTTCATATTCTCAAAAGAAATATCATCTGACGAAGCTAAATAACCAACAAATCCTCCAGCAAATACATCTCCAGCTCCTGTTGGGTCAAACACATCCTCCAAAGGTAATGCTGGTGCAAAGAAGGTGTTTTCACCGTGGAACAATAATGCACCGTGCTCACCTTTCTTAATCACCAAATATTTTGGTCCCATATCACGAATCACCTTCGCTGCTTTCACTAAAGAATACTCACCAGAAAGTTGACGCGCTTCCTCATCGTTGATGATTAAGATATCTACTTTTTTTAAGGTTTTCTTCAAGTCATCCATTGCGATATCCATCCAAAAGTTCATGGTATCCATTGCAATCAACTTAGGACGCTTCTCCATTCTTTCAATTACCTTCAACTGAACGTCTGGACTTAAGTTTCCTAGCATTAAGTATTCACAACCTTGGTAAGAATCTGGGATAATTGGATCAAAATGCTCCAATACATTTAATTCAGTAACAAGTGTGTCTCTTGAATTCATATCATTTCGGTACTTTCCTGACCAAAAGAAAGTTTTTTCACCTTCCTTGATTTGAAGACCTTCTAGATTAACACCTTTATCTGTTAATTTGTCTAACATTTCTTGTGGAAAATCCTCTCCAACAACAGAAACAATATTCTGTTTTTTCATGAAATATGAAGAAGAAAAAGCGATGTATGTACCTGCTCCTCCGATAATTTTATCTGTTTTTCCAAACGGTGTTTCAATAGCATCAAACGCGACACTTCCAACTGTTACTAAACTCATAATCTTTAATTTTAGTGCAAATATATTGTTTAATATAAAGATACGCCATTAAGAGACCTACAATATTCTTCTATTTCCCAAAAAGCCATGTACCTTTTTAAAACATTCTACGTTAATAAGTATAACCAGCTTGGTCAATTTGTAATAGATTCCCTATTAATTTTGTTTTATGAACTGGAAAAAGGCATTTAATATTTTCAAATGGGTCGCTGGAATTACCATCGGACTCATGCTTGCCATTAGTGCCTTAATTCTCGTTTTCAAAGACGACATCAAATCATACGCTCTAAAGGAAGCCAACAAATACCTCAACAAGCGTGTACATATTGGTTACATAGATGTTGGGATTTGGAAAAGCTTTCCAGACATGAGGCTATCCTTTGATGATGTTTTGGTGCACAGTAAATTTGACACCACAATAACGGCCGATACCGCAATTTATGCTAAAAAGATCGACCTTAGGTTTAATCCACTCGATTTTTTCAACAACGACTTCAGCGTTCACCGGATTGATATTGATCAAGCAAAACTCAATTTAAAAATTCTTGAAAACGGCCAAGTGAATTATGATTTCCTCAAACCGAGTGAAGACACTACAAATTCGCCATTTGAATTTAATTTGGAACGTATCAATTTACGTGCTACAGATTTCACTTATCACAACGAGTCGACGCAACAGTTTTATGAAGGGTATTTCAAAAATCTAGATTTTAACGGTTCCTTTAATGAAAAGCAATTTGTTTTAAATGCCCTCACCGAATTTGACGTTAAAACTATTCAATCGAAGTCACTTACTTTAATAGAAAACAAAAGTGCAAAATGTGATATTTCCATTCAAATGGATCAAATCAATGATGTTTTTGAAATTATTTCAGCAGATTTATCCATCAACAAGTTGCCTTTCTTGGTGAGGGGAAAAGTAAGCAATGATAGCTTAAACTTTTATGTAGGATCGAGAGGCCTTGAACTTTCTCAAGTCGCGAATAATTTCTCCATCCAAGAACTTGATGTAGTTGATGAAATCAATGGTCAAGGGAAAGTAAATTTTGAACTCTTCATCAGAGGAGCCAATGAAAAAACAAAATCACCTGCCATAGATGCCAATTTTAATATCGAAAACGGAAGTTTATCAGAGCAAGGGTTTTCACTTTCAAACATCAACTTAAACGGGAGTTACACCAATGGTATTTCAACTGGCAAAGAACAAGTTGTATTGTCTAAACTACAGTTCAATACTTTAAACGAAGCCTTTTCTGGGAACCTTAGCATTTCTGATTTTGATCGACCAAGATTAAGAGGAAAAGCGAAAGGATTACTCGATTTAAAAGCGATTCATCGTTTATTTGGACCTTTCTCCTTGTCAGAACTATCTGGAAGCGTTTTACTCGATGGGAATTTTGATTTAAGAATGAATAGTCCAAAGACGGACCCACAAAATCTTACCATTTATGATTTAAGAGCTTCCTTGCGATTGAATAATATAATTACAAAATTTATGAATGACGAAAGAGCAGTGAGAATAAAGGATGGAAAAATCACCATTCGCAATCAATTTGCAGGAATTACAGATCTATCCGTTTCTCTTAATCAATCGTCACTTACCTTGGATGGGCAATTCAACCATTTAGCGGATTATTTTAAAGGAGCACGTAATCTGTCTGTTGATGCAAGTGTTAGTAGCGACTTTTTGAATTTAGATGATCTTTCCTCAACCCAAGAAGAAACAAGTAAAAGTAAAGCATGGATTTTACCCAACAAAATTGACGGAAAGTTAATGCTAACACTCAACGAGGTTATTTATAGCGACCATCAATACACATTCATTAAAGGAAAAATGAACTTTGGAAAACGTAAATTGACTTTCCCTTATGTTTCAGGGGTAAGTGCCAAGGCTAAGATAAATGGACGCCTGAAAATCACAGAAACTCGTCCGATGTATTTAGTTGTAGAAACCAGTTTAAGTTCTCCAAAAGTAAACTTTAAGCCATTATTTGCTGAATGGAACAACTTTGATCAAACAGTAATAAAATCAGAGAACATCAATGGAAGTGCAAAAATACAATTGGATTTTAAAGGTCCGTTTGACTTGTATGAAGAGGAGATTTTAAAAGAGAAGTTTGATGTGAAAGCAAAGGTTAAAATCACAGATGGGGCACTGATGAATGTAGAACCATTTAAAGAAATCACACAGAGTTTGCGTGCTTCAGGTGGAGGACTTCTGATTAAAAAATCAAAGATTGATGCTTTTGAAGCGCGATTATTGAATTTACAATTTGACTCTTTTGAAAATGAATTCACAGTAAAAAATGGAGTAATCACCATCCCCAAAATGACCATTCGATCCAATGCATTAGATGTAAATTTATCGGGAACGCATTCATTTGACAACGCTA
The DNA here is from genome assembly GCF_003402975.1 of Brumimicrobium aurantiacum. Taxonomy (GTDB): domain Bacteria; phylum Bacteroidota; class Bacteroidia; order Flavobacteriales_D; family Crocinitomicaceae; genus Brumimicrobium; species Brumimicrobium aurantiacum. The sequence goes on from NZ_QURB01000001.1 coordinate 437,543, forward strand.
TCGATTATTCATTTGATTTTAGATTTAGAGAAATAAAAGGAACCACAAGTTCTGAATTTGGAGACGTGATAGACGATGGAACAGGGTTTAGAGTATTCTTAAAAATGTATGGCACGATTGATTATCCTGAATTTAAATGGGACAAAGAAGCAAAAAAAGCAGTGAAAGAAGAAAAGCGCGAGGAAGCTAAAGACGATTTGAAAAGTGCCTTAAAAACAGGATTTGGTATCAACAAGAAGGATACGACCATTAAAGAAATAAAGACTACCGAGAAACCCAAAGAGAAAATTATCATGGATTTTGGACAAGACACTATTCAAGAGGATTTCACTGAAGAAAGTAAGAAAAAGAAGAAAAACGCACTGCAACGGAAAATTGATGCTTGGAAAAAAGAGAATGAAAAAGAGAAGGAGGAATCTATATTTGAATTTGAGTAATCACTGACAGTAAAAAGACTGAAACCAAGTGAATCACAAAGGTTGTTTTATGATGCACCTCCAGAGAATTGAAAATTTACACCTTTTTCATAATCAAACTATTAAGAACGCTACACGACGACAAAAACATGTTTTTTTTATCGATAAAGTTTTCTTTTTCAAAGATTAATGGTCTATTTTTACAGGTAAACAAGTAACATAAATTTTTCTGTGATGAAAAAACCGTTTTTAAAACTTTTAATAATAGCCGTTGTTTTCACCTTAATTCTTTTTTATCTCAAGGAAAGTCCTTATTATTTTATAAAGAAATCAGAAACATTAGACTTTTTTGCCGTAACAATAATTACTACCATTGTATTAAACATAATTTTCTTTGTTGGAAGATTATTCAAAAGGCGAGTCCTAAAAATTTAAGTGCATTTTCAAATCAAAGCTTTTATTGTTTTTCAATTGCAATAGATAAATCACTATTTTCGCCAACGTGGAAATAATTGACGAAGTTTTAGAAGGGTTAGCAAACACTTCTTTGCTAGAATGGGCTGGTGTTTTGATTGGTACTGGATACCTAATTTTAATTGCCTTAAAAAATCGTTTCGGATGGTTTTTTGCAATGGTAAGCACAGCGATTTATATCTATTTGTGCTACATAAGTCAACTCTACATAGAATCCTGCTTACAAGTTTTCTATTTTGTTATGGCAATTTATGGCTGGATTACGTGGAATAAAGGAAGTAGCGAGGAACGACTAATCATTCGTTGGCCGATTAAATACCATCTCCTCAATATCGTAGCGAGCTCAATTGTAACTGTTGCCCTTGGCTATATTATGGTTATTTGGACAGATCAAGAAAACCCTTACCTCGATGCATTCAGTACTGTTTTTAGTCTGGTAGCGACATACATGGTGACTCAAAAAGTATTGGAAAACTGGATTTATTGGATTGTTATTGACGCCACATTAATTTCCCTATACTCTTCCCGAGGACTTTACCTCACAGGATTCCATTATTTGATCTATACAATAATTGCTATTTTTGCTTTTATCTCATGGATTCGAATCTATAAAGCTCAGAAAATTGAAAGTCACATTCACAGGACCTGAAAGTTCAGGGAAATCAACAATATCAAAAGCTATTGCACAACATTTTGATGGTGTTTGGTTTGCGGAATATGCTAGAGATTTCTTAATGGAACGCGATGGAGAATACCAATTTAAAGATTTAGAAATCATCGCTAGGGCACAAGAATCTGAAAGGAAGGAAAACGAAATTCAAGGAATGAACATCTATGACACAGAAAACATTGTGTTGTACATCTGGTCGAAATTCAAATACGAAAAGGTTTCAGATTACATTGTGGATTTGGTTAAAAACCAAAACTTTGACCATTACTTCTTATGCAGTCCAGAAGGTATTCCATGGGAAGAAGATCCTTTGAGGGAAAGTCCAAACCACAGAGGTGAACTCTTTGAATTATATCGTTCGGTATTAGAAAAGGAAAAAGTTAGTTTCACTATTCTTAAAGGCTCAGCCAAGGAAAGAATGGAAACAGCTACAGCCATCATACAAGACTTATAATGACAGCTTACATTTCTAAAGTCTGTATATTTCACGAATTTATAACTAAATAATTTAGGCTTTGAATTGCTTTTCATCTATCTTTGTAACATGAAAAAATGGCTTCCATATATCCTATTATTAGTTGCTTTTATTTTTTTCTTCAACGGAGATGTAGAAGCACAATGTTCTCAATGTAAATTATTGGCAGAACAAAGTGGAGATTCGATTGACGACAGTATTCTTGACAACAACAACGGAAACAATATCAATTCAGCGATTCTTTACATCATGGCTTCACCTTATATTTTGTTGGCCATCTTAGGAATCACATTCCGCAAAAGAATTAAAGCTTTCTTTAAAAGTAAGATGGGTTAAGCTAAAGCTTCCTTAAAAACAGCAATGGCATGTTCGCGTGCTTTTTTGTGTTCTACAATTGGCTCAGGATATTTATCTGTCCCGTATTCCGGCACCCATTTTTTAATGTATTTAAATTCAGAATCAAACTTTTCTTGTTGACTTGTTGGATTAAAAACACGGAAATAAGGTTGAGCATCTACGCCTGATGAAGCCGCCCATTGCCAACCACCAACATTACTTGCCATTTCATAGTCCAATAATTTCTCAGCGAAATAGGCTTCACCCAATCGCCAATCGGTCATTAAATGTTTGGTTAAAAAACTCGCGACAATCATTCGTACACGATTGTGCATAAAACCAGTATTATTCAACTCCCTCATTCCTGCATCTACAATTGGATAACCAGTTTTACCTTCACACCAAGCTTTAAAATACGATTCTTTGTTCTCCCAAGGAATATCGTCATATTGTGGTTTAAAAGATTGATCAACTGTTTTAGGAAAGTGATACAAAATCATCTGATAAAAATCTCTCCAAATCAATTCATTGTAATACTTTTCGTTTTTTTGGGCTTGACGCATTAGTTCACGAATCGAAATTGTTCCAAAACGCAAATGAACACTCATCCTTGTTGTTCCTTTAATTGATGGAATATCTCGTGTTTTTTCATAATCCTTAATAATGGAATCACTTGCCTGAATTGGAGGGAAATCTTGTGTTTGTTCTTCTGAAAAACCCATTGCTTGCAGAGAAATTAACGCTGTTGGTTCTTCTGATTGATGCAAATTATCCAAGTACTTTTTAACTGGATAAGACTTCAAATGAAAAGCCGTCACCTCCTTCTTCCATTGTCTCATATAGGGAGTAAAAACACGATAAGGCGTGTCATCACTTTTCAATACTTCATTGCCTTCCATGATGACATGGTCTTTCAGTGTTTTCAATTGAATTCCATTATTGGACAGCAATTTTTGAATTTGCTCATCGCGCGATTTTGCATAAGGTTCATAATCTCGATTGGTGTAAACCTTTTCCATTGTACAATCTTTAATCAGCTTTTGAAAAACCTCTATTGGAGTTCCATAAAACACCCATAAGTCAGCTCCATGATTTTGGTATTCATCTTTTAACTTCTGAATATATTGATGAATAAACAAAACCCTTTGATCATTCTTATTTAAATCTTCAAGAATGTTTTTGTCAAAAATAAAAATGGGCTGAACATTGTCCTCTTTTCTCAGAGCCGCGAAAAGCCCAGCATTGTCCTCCAACCTTAAATCTCGTCTGTGCCAAAAAATCGTCATCTTTTTCACTGCTTAAAAGTTATATTTATAAAGCGAATTCCTCTTAATACTACAAAGCTTGATTTACTTAATATCATCCAATGGAGAGTCGGGTTTTGCATAACTATACCTTCCAATTTCTTGGGTAGATAAATAACTATCTAAACCTGTTCCACCCACAATACCCTGATCAGAAAGTGATAAAAACCCATCATTGCGAAGGTGTTTTTCATCTAAGGTCAGCATTTTAATTCTACCAATAATCAATTTCGTATTGTTTAGCGGAATTGGAATAATATCCGCCAATTCTAATCCAATTTTCAAAGGTGATTCTTGAACAAAAGGAGCTTCAAAACCGTCAAAATACTCTTCAGTTAAAGAAACCTCATCAAATTCACTTTCACTTTTTTCATATCGAGCTCCAGTTTGATGGGCTTGCTTGTGGATAGCTGCCGTTACCGAATTAATTGTAAAAAAGGAAGTCTCATTGATATTTTCAAAAGTATGTCGCTCAACAGATGTCGGCCGATGAATGAAGCCCATTAACGGAGGATGCGCCCCAATATGAACTACAGAATTAAAAATAGCAAGATTACTTTGTCCATGATTATTTTTAGTTCCTATCAAATTCAAGCTTTTTACTCCGCTCAAACAATTAATCAAATTCGTTCTATATCGTTTGTCGAGATCGTTAAGCTCCTCTATTAAAAAAGTTTTCATAATGTAAAATAAATTTCGGTAAATCGCTTATTCTGAATATTCGACCATATTATTTTGTGTTTCAGACAATCTAACCGTCAGTTTAAAACCCTGAAGTCTCGGCTTTAATTTTTGATAAATCACTTTTGCTATATTTTCTGCTGTAGGATTTAAGTCTTTAAATGCTGGAACATCCAAATTGAGATTTCGATGATCAAATTCTTCTTCAATTTCCTCTTTGATGATTTGTTTTAGGTCGGCAAGATCAATTAAAAAACCTGTTTCAGGATCAATTTCTCCTTCAACCCAAGTTTCTAGTGTGTAGTTATGACCATGATAATTAGGTGAGTTACATTTTCCAAAAACCTTTTGATTTTTTTCATCAGACCACTTATCATTGTGTAATCGATGAGCGGAATTAAATGTTGTTCTTCGTCCTATTTTAACCATACGCCAATAATTCTGTTAAATATTTATCTACAATTTCCTTAAACCAAACGGTGTAATTTTCAGGATGCTTTTCAATATCTGCCTTCAATTCATCAATGGTAACGTAGCGAAAATCCTCAACTTCTTCTGGATTAGGTTTGGGCTCTCCATTAAACCTTCCTACAAAAAGATGATCTAATTCATGTTCTGTTAGTCCGTTTTCAAAAGCAGTTTTATAAATGAATTGACCAATATAATGAATTGAAGTGGTGAATCCCATTTCCTCGTTCATTCTTCTTAAAGCACCTTCTTTAACTGTTTCCTCAAGGCGTGGATGAGAACAACAGGTATTTGTCCATAACCCTCCACAATGGTATTTATCACTGGCCCTTTTATGGATTAACATTTCATTTTTATCATTGAAAATAACGACAGAAAAAGCACGATGCAAAAGTCCATCTTGGTGTGCTTTCAGTTTTTCCATTGTACCTAAAACGCGGTCATTTTCATCTACGAGCACCACCTCTTTCGTTCCTGTTTCTTCCATTTCTATATCCAATTCAATTTGTGACGCATTAGCGAAGAAAACATCAGCATGAATTTTCTTTTATTAGAAATCCTCACCCTTTCGTTTAATATAATATCAGCTTTTGCGTTTTTAATTTTTGAAAATAACTTATAATAATAGATATATGCCATATATGTTCCAAAACGTGCCGATTTTGGTAGTTTTTTTATTCCATTAAGCCCTTTTTTGAAGTCGATTTCAATGTCTTTTTCAATTTCCTTTTTTGTTTTATCGTCAAACCTTGTCATATCAACATTTGGGAAATATGAACGATCAAGCTCTTTATAATCCGCTTGTAAGTCTCTTAGGAAATTAATTTTTTGAAAAGCAGATCCCAAACTCATCGCTTCAGGTTTTAATCTTTGGTATTCTGTCTCGTCTCCTTTTAGAAACACCTTTAAACACATTAAACCAACAACTTCAGCAGAACCTAAAATATACTGTTCGTAATCGTCTTGATTGTAAGTTGATTTATCCAAATCCATTTCCATGCTATTCAAAAAACACGCTATCAAATCTGGTGTAATATTATATTGATGAACTGTTTCTTGAAAGGAGTTTAAAATTGGGTTAAGCGAAATTCTTCGTTCAATGGCCAATTCGGTATCTTTTCTAAATTCCTTAAGCAGTTCTTCTTTCTCATAATCATGAAATGAATCAACAATTTCATCTGCCAGCCTTACAAAACCATAAATATTATAAATCGGCTGTTGAATATCTTTACTTAAAAATCTTATTCCTAACGAAAAGCTGGTACTGTACATCCTGGTTGCACATTTACTCATGTCGTTAGAAAGCTTATCAAATATTAATTTCATCTATAGTTTGTTAGTAAGTAGTCTTTTATTTATTTCTTCGGCCACAACCTTCCCCGAAATAATACTCGGCGGAACACCTGGTCCTGGAGTTGTTAATTGGCCTGTATAAAAAAGGTTTTTAATCTTCTTATTTATGATGCGAGGTTTCAAGAAAGCAGTTTGTCGAAGTGTGTTTGCTAATCCGTACGCATTCCCTTTAAACGCATGATAATCTTCTTTAAAGTCAGTTAAGCAATAACTTCTTTTATAAACAATATGCGATTTGATTTCAGTATTTGTCTTCTCTTCCAAGCGCTGCAATATAATGTCAAAATATTGCTCACGTAAAGTTTCAGAGTCTTCCAAGTCTGGTGCAATAGGAATTAATAAAAACAAATTCTCCATTCCCTCAGGCGCAACGGAATCGTCCGTTTTGGAAGGACAACATGCATAAAACAATGGCTTAGAGGGCCACTGAGGATCTTTGTAAATTTCCTCTGCATGGTCACTAAAATCTTCATCAAAAAACAGATTATGATGCAAAAGGTCGTCAATTTTTTTGTCAACTCCAAGATAAAACAGCAATGATGAGGGCGCCATCAAACGTTTATCCCAGTACTTTTCGGTATAATTTGACTTTCCTTTAGCCAACATACGATCTGTATGATGGTAATCTGCTCCTGAAACGACGATATCTGTTTCGAAATCACCTTTTGTTGTATTAACGGATTGAATTTTTCCATCCTGATAATTGAAAGTTTTCGCTTCACAGTCAGTGATAATTTTCACTCCTTCATTTTGTGCAATCGTCGCAAAAGCTTCGATGATTTTATGCATTCCTCCCATTGGATACCAAGTTCCCAATTTGATATCCGCATAATTCATTAAAGAATACAAGGCAGGAGTATCTTTTGGCATCGCGCCCAAAAACAAAATAGGGAATTCAAGCAATTCTATGATTTTCGGATGCGAAAAATAGGTCTTGATATATTTTGTAAATGATGAAAACAGATGAAGCTTCAAAGTTCCTTTTACAATTCGCATATCCGCAAACTCTGTAATTTTCAAACTTGGTTTATGCACCAAATCATTCATTCCTACATCGTATTTATACGCTGCTTCTTTTAAAAACTGATCTAATTTTTTTGAAGACCCCGGTTCTAAAGCTTCAAACCAAGCATAAAAATCATCTATGTTGGCCGGCACATCATCATGCGAATCATCTTTCCAATACACACGGTAACTAGGATCTAAACGTTGCAGTCGATAAAAGTCTTGAGTTGTAAAACCGAAGTGATTGTAAAACTTTTCAAAAACTTCTGGCATCCAATACCAACTCGGCCCCATATCGAAAGTAAAACCCTCTGAATTAAACTTTCGAGCACGACCACCAATGGAGGGGTTCTTCTCAATGACTGTAACTTCATGACCTTCTTTGGCCAAATAACTCGCTGCAGACAATCCTGCAACTCCACTTCCTATAACGGTTACCTTGCGTTGATTCATTAATTATTGTAGTGTTTATAATCTGGTAGTAAATCCATTAACTGTTTACGGGCAATAAAAATTCGACTCTTCACTGTTCCCAATGGAATATCAAGTTTTTCAGCGATTTCTTTGTATTTATACCCTAAATAATGAAGCTCGAATGGCTCTTTATATTCGCTACTCAATTTATCCAATTGTGCATTCACCTCATTATCTGTCATGTAATTATACGGAGAATCTCTGTTTTCTGTTGAATTATTTAGCAAAAATAAATCTGTTGAATTATCAAAGATTGTTTTAGAACGAACTTTTCTTCTGTATTGATTAATGAAAGTGTTCTTCATAATCGTAAAAATCCACGCTTTAAAATTTGTTTTTGGCTTGTAATAATCTTTATATCTTATCGCCTTTAACATCGTTTCCTGCGTTAAATCTTTCGCATCCTCCATGTTTTTTGTGTAGTTCATCGCAAAAGCCAATAAATACGACTCCATTGATGTTAATGTATTATTGAATTCTAATGTTGACATTTTCTATTTTGTTTAGTTTTCTACAATATTTATTAAACAAAACTGTGCCAAATGTATGCTTTTTACATAAAACATGCAACAACACTAAGAAACATTAGGCTTTAAAGTAGAAAAAAAGCATCAATCTGGGGAGTATAGATTACACAAAGAATCAAAACGAGGAGATAAACACACACTACATGTGGCATTTATTCCCCAATCCAATCTTTTACAGGGAAAATAATATCGTGTTCTGGCAATCCAAACTTATCAACAATGGAACCTCCCAGAAAAGAAGGAAGGTTAACTTCAACCAATAATTGATCTATGAAAGAGCGGTATTGATCTTTTGACATTCCAGAAACCAAAGAGACGACGATGTTTTTTGGATGAATAATAGAAAGGTGGTTTTTTAAATTAGTAATAGGCAAACTTACCCCGAGGTATAGCGTTCGAAAACCTCTCTTTTTCAAAATATATTGGTAAAACAGCAAACTTATTTCATGAAATTCACCTTCAGGAGTAAACAATACAGCATCTACCCTGCGCTTCTTCACCATTGGCAAACGATCAATCTCTACAATTAATTTCTGACGAATGATATTTGAAACGAAATGTTCTTGAAGCGGACTAATTGTTCCTACCATCCACAAAACACCAATCCTTTCAAGAAAGGTAATCATATAATTTCTATACACTGTTTCAAAACCTTCCTTTGTAATGGCCTTGTTCAATATCCTTTCAAAAGATTGACAATCTACATTAATCATCGATTGCACCAACAGACTCACCACAGCACTGCTCGATCCATCAACATCATAAATTTTCTTGACCTTTTCAATTATCTCTGCTTCAGAAAGTTGAGCAATATGTGAAATCTTCACCCCATTTTCGTATAAAATCGCCACATTGAGTAACCTTACCAAATCTTGATCACAATAACTCCTGATTTTTGTTGAAGTACGTTCTGGCTCTAAAAGCCCATAGCGCTTTTCCCACATACGAATTGTATGCGCTTTTATCCCTGTAAGGATCGCTAAGTCTTTTATTTTAAAATCTGCCATACAAAAACAACAGCAAAGGGTGAAAATAGTTCAGAAAATTACTTCTCTATACTTTGAATAATTCAAAATACGAAGGATCAAAGTTAGTAAAATAATAGTATACTCTGTAAACCAAATTACACCTACAATACGCTATGCGTATATTATCAAGTTCTACATAGAACCAGGCACATTAAAAAAACAGCAAACTTACCTTAATAAATTTACACGCCTTAAAAGAGTTTAAGTCAAAGACAGACTACAAATTGTTTAATTCTCGATACAAAGGTGAGGCAATAACTCTTTTCATCCCTTCATCTAGTGAAAGGAATTCTCGATTCAACAAACTTCTTACATTTTCAGCACAAGGTTGTCTTCGCGTCATATCCCCCTCTTTTAATGGTGGTAGAAATACAATTTTAGACTTTGACTCTGTTTGTTTGATCACAGACTTCGCCAAATCAAGAATCGTTGTCTCCTTGTCGTTCCCGACATTTACCACGTCATTAATGAATTTATTTTCCTCAAAAGCGGTGATACAAGCATCGATATTATCATCTACATGACAGAAAGTTCTCGTTTGTGAACCATCTCCATATATTGTAATATCCTTATGACTCAAAGCTTGCTTAATAAACTTACTCATTACAAAATCTGGACTTTGCTTTGGACCATAAGTATTAAAGAATCGGAAAATAGTATACTCTAAATTATAGGCTTGAAAATAAGATCGGCAGTAAGCCTCACCAAGATTCTTTACAATTGCATAAGGTAATTTCGAGTTCAATGGAGTTGTTAATTCACGTTGTGGCAACTCAACAGGTTCCCCATACACTTCTGATGAAGAAGAGAAGAATATTCTTTTAACCTTTGTTTCAGCACTCAATTTAAAGATGTGATTCAAGCCTTCGATGTCTTCCAATACTGACAAGGGATGATCGGTAGTTCGCTTCACTCCAACCACAGCAGCATAATGAAAAACATAATCAAATTTCGTAGCATCGAAAATCGCTTTCATTTGCTCGTAATTATTACAATCGCCCTCAATAAACTGATAATTATCGTATTGGCTTTTGGTAATCTTCAATGGATGACCTGTCAAAAAATTATCCACTGCTACGATATTGTAGTTTGGATTTTCTGCAAGTTTATCTGTTAGGCAGCTAGGAATAAAACCCGCTCCTCCTGTCACAAGTATATTGATCATGGTATTAAGTCTATAAAACAAGGAATTAAGCAGGTAAAGTTAGGAATTAAATCTCAGATTGTTAAAAATCTAATGATTATATTCATATTAACTTTTCTTTCTCTTCAGAAATAAAACTGCTTTTCACATGCCAAATCATTTTATCCCTTAACCATTTATTAGAGAAGTTTCTTTGTCTTTCATAAACAGGCTGCCTCTTTCTCCAAATAGAAAATCAAAAAGTGGAGTAAAGAACTAAGCTCACTCCACTTTCAAATATTTAACCAAGTTTATTTCGACTAAGCCAGCTCCTAAAATCTAATGCTTAATGAATTTTTGAACTGTTGTAATTCCGGCATTATTATTCACCTTTACAAAGTAAACTCCATTATTCAATCCTTCAACATTAAGTTTTACGAACTGATTTCCTCCTTCATCGGTCAATAAAACCTGACCTTGCGTGTTAAACACCTCAACCTTTTCAATTTGACCATTGTCTATTTCCACATGCAATGTACTGCGTGTAGGATTGGGATAAATCGAAGCGCTTAACTCCTCTTTAATAACTGATGCAGGATTATTGTAAGCCAAGTCATAACGCTGGTTTTCCAATACACCATGCATCAAGGCTACCTGACCTTTCGTAAATGAATTCTGACAAGTTTCATCAGAATAATCCATATAGTTTTCTAACATATCTGGCAAATCAACACCGTTGATTACATCCACACAACTATTCATTGTGGTATCGCACCCATCTGATTGATCTGTTGCATTTGGTGTATCATCAATTCCATCTTGACTAGAACAATCACCATCACCCCAAATATGACGCAACCCTAAATAATGTCCAACCTCATGAGACAATGTTCTCCCTAACACCTCATGATTATTTCCAGGTCCTAACAATAAATCATTAGGATTATTGGCTCCAAAGGCTTGATATTGTACAACCACACCATCACCTAAATTTCCAACTCCACCTGCAGGCCAATTAGATAAATTCGAAGGTGGCGTTGCATACCCCAATAACAATGTGAAGCCTGAAATCTCCATATTACACACCCAAATATTAATGTAACGACTTTGGTCCCACGGATCGATTCCGCCATCAGCGGTTGACTTCACTTCTTCTAAGCTCGAAAAATCACCAGTAAACAATCCGATATCACCAAATGTATATTGCGATGTTTGTGTCCTTGTAATTCCTGTGGTAGGATTTCCATTTGGATCTACTTGAGCCAAAACAAATTCAATTTTTGGACTACCAGCTACATCAGCAAAATCAGTACGCATATTGACTGTATCTGGATTCAATCGATTATAATCTTGATTTAAAGTTTCAATTTGATTATAGATTATACTGTCGTGAATATTTTGCTCTGGAGTTGACGGATCGTAAACCACATGTACAACAACCGGCAACTTGTATTCAGCTTCAGGACCTTTTGTCGCAGCACTGTTTTTTGCAATTTCAAACTGCTCCTCAACATGTGCTGCATAACCAGGATTTTGTTCCTCTTGCCATTCAATGTATTGATGTGATAAACATTGTTCAACAGCTGTTGGATCATGCTGGGCAAATGCCATTCCAGCAAAAAGGGACAGCCCAAAAAGTATAACTTTCTTCATAGTGCTCAATTAAAATAAAATTTGAATAAACGTAAATATAGAGAAAAGACTGCAGTACTCTCTACAATTTTATTGAGCGGGTGGAATGAGGGATGAATGGGGATTTGTTGGAATAGAAAACCTTTTAATTAAAATGTTTTTTAAATTTGGTCAATTAGAAATACAATAAACTTAGCACCCTATGATTCGTAACTTTTTATTTCATCGTGTACATCCACAACGTGATCCATTATGGGACCCCATGGATTTAGCTCTATTCGATAAATGTATACAATACATTGCAAAAAAATATGAAGTGGTTTTGTTTGAAGATTTGGCAAAAGACAAAAGTGCACTTTCTAAGAAAAATAAATTTGCAACCATTATGTTTGATGATGGATATAAAGACAATTTCGAATATGCACTACCCATTTTAGAAAAATATAAAGTAAAGGCTTCTTTTTATGTTGTAACTGACTGTATTGACAAAAATGTTCCAACGTGGACTCATGTATTAGAACATTCTTTTCAAGCTACACAAATAAAAAATCTTGAACTCCCTTTCGATATTTTACCTAAAGAACTTCAATCTAAATCATTTTTAAACGATGAGGATAAATTAAAGTTTGCGGCTCAATTAAAACCTTTTTTAAAAACAATACCACACCAAAAAAGAGAGGAAATTCTTTTAAGTATTGAAAAACAATTCAACGATGTGGAACCTCCTAAATTAATGATGAATTGGGAAGAAGTAAGAGCATTGAAAGAAAGAGGTCATTACATTGGAAGCCATTCTGTAACACATAGCATGCTAGGAACAATGGAGCATGAAGGTGATATTGAAAAAGAATTACAAGAATCTGGCAATCGAATAAAAGAAGAACTTGGTTACTTCCCAACAACCATTTCTTATCCTATTGGGAGTTTTGATGAAAGGATTAAAAAATTAAGTAAAAAAGTTGGCTATTCTATTGGATTGGCTGTAAAACAAGACACTTTTAACCCCAACACAGAAGATTTATTGAAGTCTCTAGAATTGAATTATATAATGAAGCCTGGTGGAAAACAAAACTTAGAATTTCAAACAAATTAGAGCAAATTAAAAAACTAATTCGATACAGATGAAAATAGTACTATGGTTGGGAAACGAACCTAATCAAAAAGCATTAGCTAGCAAAATGGCTGTACAGTTTGATGTTGTTGGGATTGTAACAGAAACAAGAAAACAACAACGAAAGATTACTGTTCAAAAAATTAAACATTCAATTATTGAAAGGCTATTTCTATCGTCTATTAATAAGGCATGGTGGGGTTTGCAAAACTACTATCAAAAATATTATTCAAATTTTCCAGAAATTGCACGTTTAGATATTGAGAATATTAATTCTAATGAGGCTGAGCAATTCACTAGAAACCTAAAACCAGATTTGATTATTGTTTCAGGAACAAGACTTATAAAAAAAGAAATGCTTTCCATACCTGTAAAGCATGGCATTTTAAACCTACACACTGGCTTATCGCCCTATATTAAAAGTGGGCCAAACTGCACCAACTGGTGTATCGCAACAAAACAATTTCACTTGGTAGGAAATACGATTATGTGGATTGATGAAGGTATTGACTCTGGTAATATTGTAACGACCGAACAAACAGACATAGATTGGGAGCAATCACTTTTGGATATCCATATTAATGTAATGGAACACGCACATAATTTGTACTTAAAAGCTGTTAATTTCATTCAAGTAGGCGGAAGGTCAAATGTTGCTCAAAAAGAGATAGGAGAAGGAAAAACCAATTATACTAAAGAATGGGGATTAAAACAGAAGATTCAGCTACTCAAAAACTTGAAACAAGTACGAAAAATGAACAAAGAAAATATTACCGAAAAAAAAAAATAAAGTTCAAATAGTGAAAATTGAGTTGGATTAATTTATGATACTCCCCAATAGTTGGACAACTTTAATTTTTCTGTCTAGAAAGTTCTCTTAATAGAAGAATACTAAAATAAGCAAGAAAAGGAAAACCTAAAACTAGAAATCTATACTCAACAAAACCATAATAAACAGGAAATAACGCAATTAAAAACAACGGAACCATTATCAACAAACCATCCTTTGCTTTGAATTTTCGTTTAATTAAAGAGTTTGTTGTAAACAAAATTAAACTAAAAAAACCAATAATGATGACAAAAGCATTAATGATATAAATCAATCCTTTAATTAAGAATTGAACAGGACTATCATTCCTCATATTCAAGTAATAAGTAAAAGGTTGAAAAATGAATTTTCTTAATAATGTTAATCTAGAGCCAATATAAAAATCGAAAGGTGATTCTTTTTTATAATTATCAATAAAATCTTTTACTTTTTCAATAAATAAATCTGATTTAAATTGCCGTTCATTTAGTATCAAGGAGTCATTGTTTGCATCCCAATAAATTTGTCTTAAATTTTTCAAACTATCTAAGGTAAAAGATTTATTAAAAATTCTTTCTGGAAATATATCATCAGAAGGCCGTTCAAAACCACCATCTTTTAAATGTTTTTGGTTTTGAAACCAAAGTCCTTCAGAGTTAGGGTTCCATTCAACAGCATCCCCACCAAAAGATTTTAAAAACTCCCTATAGCTCAGTAGATGATTTGAAAAATCTGGGTACGCTTGTAGTGGAGTAAATTTATTTTCAATACTATAATTTCTAATAATCCATATTGAATCAACAATTATGAACATTGAAGTAAAAAGAAAAAGAGATAACATTAGCCTACTTCTTATTTCATTTCGGAATTTGTAAACGATGTAAAGTGCCATTAGTATCCAAATAACAATCATAAATGGACGTAAAAAAATTAACCAACAGATGAAAGCACCAGATAAGAAATAATATACATTTTTTCTTTTCTTTTCTGCTTTTAATAAGAATGCAAATCCTATTAATAAACAGCTACAAGCCAATGATTCAGTATAAAAAGGAAAACCCCAATATGTTATATAATCAGTTAGCCCTAAAATAGAGACAAGAAGTATAAAAAAAACTATTCCCTTATTAAAAAATGCGCATAACTGTTTTGAAAAATAAATAACTGAAAAAGAATAAAATAACAACATAAAAACTGACAAAAACTGTAGTGTGATATGCTGTAAAAAAAAATACCTTATGGGTAAATACAAAATGGTGATACCGGGCATTCTTGAGGTATAACTACCATTAAATTCATAAACACCCTTGCTAAATAAATTTTCACTTAAACCTATATAAGCTTTTCCATCAGCTTTAATTTGATACAAATTAAAGTCATTAAATATTAATACTTTGACTAATTGAAAAATGAAAATCAATACAAAAAGAACCAAATAAACTTTTGTGGAATGATAATTTAATTTTTTAGATACAGCTTTTAATTTCATTAAATTGATTTTAGTGTTTGAAACAGCTCTTCCTGTACTTTTTCTGGCAACTCGAAAAATAAAGGCAATCTTAACAAGCATTTAGTAAACTTATCTGCCTCTTGGAGGTTTCGTCCATCATGTTTTTCAATATAATAGGGGCTGCTGTGTAAAGATAAATAATGGAAAACAGAAGAGATATTTTTCGATTTTAATTTTTCAATAGCTTTCGACCTTTCATCAATAGAAGAAAAAATTAAATAAAACATATGCGCATTATTTGTTGCAAAAACAGGAATCTCTGGAAGTCTAAATTTGGAATTTGATATAGGGCTTAATAATTCATAATATTTCTCCCAAATGGCTTTTCTTTTCCTTTGAATTTTTTCGATATTCTCAACTTGAGCATATAGAAATGCTGCGGTAACTTCAGAAGGAAGGAAAGAAGACCCAGTGTCAACCCATCCATATTTATCGACTTCGCCTCTGAAAAACTCAGCGCGGTTAGTTCCTTTTTCCCAAATGATTTCTGAACGTTTTAAAAAACGATTATCGTTAATAGCTAACATCCCACCCTCACCACATTGTATGTTTTTTGTTTCATGAAATGAAAAACAGCCAAAATGGCCAATTGAACCTAATGACTTTCTAACCCCATCCTTTCCAGTATAAAAACTATCAATGGCTTGTGCAGCATCTTCAACAACGAAAAGTTTATATTTCTCCGCAAGTTCCATTATTTTATCCATTTCGCAAGCAACCCCTGCATAATGGACGGGAACAATGGCTTTCGTTTTTGAGGTAATGAGAGCTTCAATCTTATTCTCATCAATGTTTGGATTGTCTTTTCGACTGTCAGCAAAAACTATTTTTGCGCCCTGACGCACAAAAGCTAAGGCTGTTGAAACAAAAGTATAAGACGGTATAATAACTTCATCACCTGGTTTAATATCACATAAAATAGCACTCATTTCCAATGCATCAGTACACGAGGTGGTAAGTAAACACTTCTCGAAACCATATTTTTCTTCGAAGTAATTTTGACACCTTTGGGTAAACATGCCATTTCCAGATATTTTACCGCTATTTACTGCTTCGTAAATGTAGTGGGTTTCTTTTCCCGTTAAATAGGGTTTGTTGAATGGGGTCATAATTTAGGCTGTTTAGCATTAGCTCCGCTAAGTATATGTGAATAATTTGTTTTTAATTTTATAAATCTATTTTCGAATAGATAGTAAGATAAAGAAGCAATAACAATGGTAAATGAAAATATTATTGAATATAATAAAAAATTAGAACTTTGATCAAATGTAGAACATAAGTAAATAGCTAAGACAATGGATACAGAATGGAACATATATAAACCGTAAGAAATTCTACCTAAAAAGTTTAAAATAGAATTTTCCATAGAAAAGATACGATTTTCATTACATGCGAAGTTTAAAATTAGTACTCCAAATAAGATGGAATAAAATTCATAATGGAAAAAACCTATAGGAGATGGTAAAACATATCCAATAATTAAAAAGTAAATAGTTAATGCAAGCACACACCACTGCAATATTTTATTAAATAAAATACTTTTAATTTTCTTAACCATAGCACTCTGACTATAAGCAATTATTGCAAAAACTCCCCCGATAGCCATGCAATCAATTGGAACAGTATTCCATATTTTTCTATATAATTCAATAGAAGAGCTATCTGGTGAAAAATTGAGGATAATTTTTATAATAAGATATATCCCGATCACGGATAACATAAGTAACCATTTATTATTGATTTTCTTGTTTAAGATTGGCCAAATTAAATAGAACTGCTCTTCGGTTCCGATTGACCATAATTGAGAAGCGTATGGCACCACACCATAAACGGTTAAAACAATATTAGGCATCATAAAGATATATAGAAGAAACATTTCAACAACATTACCTTTTGAACCAAGACTTTCATAACCTGGAATACTCAATGCATCAACAAAAGGAAAGATGAAAAAAGCCATGATAACTATTAGGAAATACAAAGGCCATATTCTTAAAATTCTTCTGACATAGAATTTCTTTACATCAATATTACCGATTGTGTCTTTTTCTTTGAACAATAGGTAAGAAATTAAAAAACCACTTAAAACAAAAAATAAAATGACACCTAATTTCCCAACAATTGCCACCCCTTGATTTCCCCAATTATTTTCTATGTGGAAGATGTTTTTAATTTGTTCTGTATGATGAATTATAACAAGTGATGCCGCGATAAACCTAATGGCATTTAAATTCTTAAAATAAACCTTTGGTTGTGATTTAGTGATTGACATAAACTATTGTTATCTTTAATAAATAAGTTTGTTTAATTAATAAACCTTTGTGGATTACCAACATAAAGTCCTTTTTTCTCTAGATCATTTATAACAACAGTCCCTCCTCCAATTTGAATTTGTTCTGCAATATTAATGTTATCTATAATAGTTGAATTAATTCCTAGTATACATTTCTCACCTATTTTTACGAAACCTGCAATTGCAATACGAGGGCTCAAAAAACTATGTTTACCGATATAAGAGTCATGGGCTACTGAACATGAATTGTTAATAATTGTATTTTGGTCAATATGCACGTTTATATCAATAGAACATGATGGATAAATAACACAACCCTCACTAATATGAGCTGATTTGTCAACCCAAGAAGTTGAATGTATTATTTTTCCAAAAGGAATTATGCCTTTAAATTCATTAAAAAACCTCTCTCTTGCGTTCAAATGTTTATATCCAATTCCAATAATCAATTCATCAAAAGCAGCCAAGTTAAACTGTTGAATTATATCAGCGGTTTCCCCTAATATTTGAAAGCTTTTAATGTGCGAAGTCTTTGATAAGTCATCAAAAAATACCACTTTACTGTAATGTTTGTCCTCGATTGCATAATGAGCAATCTGTAAACCTAAGTCTCCTGCACCAATGATAGCTAACGTTTTCATTCTAATAGATGTTTTTAATTATTGCGTTCGGTCTATTTTGAACTTGCTTAAAGATCTTAAAGATATAGATTCCTATCAGACCCAAAAAAGTTGAAATAATTCCTAGTATCAAAACATTCAACGAAATTAATGATGTCCAACCTAATTGAACAGAATCTCCGTATATCAATTTCTTAACCGTATAATACACTATCGTTAAAAGACTCCCGAAAGTAATAAGAATGCCTGAGTAAAATAGATATTCTAATGGTTTTCCAGAGAATGAAGTAACTGCTTGAATCATTAACTCCATTCTTTTCCTTGTGCTATATGTACTCTCACCTTTTCTTTGTTTTTTTTCTACAGGAAGGCTCTTTTGATTATATCCCACCCAATACATCATTCCACCCAAAAACAAATTAGCATCACCTAACAGAAGTAAACTATCTACATATTTCCTAGTCATCAATCTTTCTGTTAGAATGTTTTTTGGTATATTAACATCTGAAAATTTATTTATTGCCCACCAGAACATTCTTCCTCCAATGTTTTCAATAAAACGACCCTTTCTTTCTTGTTGGAAGCCATAAACAACATCTAAACTAGCATCTTCTGATAGTTCTTTAAAACAATCAATTAAAAAATCAGGAGAGACCTCCAAATCATTGTCAATCAAAAAGACGTACTCTCCGATAGCTTGTTGTAATCCGACTTGCATAGCGTAATGATGCCCAAAGTTTCTGGACAAATCAATTATTTTTATCTGAGGTATTTCTTTTTTCTTTTCTATTAAATATATTAGAGAGTTATCAGGAGAACCGTCATTCACAAAAATAATTTCAAAGTCAGAAATATCTAAACTATTAATCGCGGTAATGGTTTCAGTTAAAAATTCATCTAAAAAGACTTCTGATTTATATAATGTAGAAACAATTGATAAATTCATAATAAATGTATTATATAGACTCTTTACCTCCCATTAATATATATTCTCTAGAAGAATCACCACAGTTAAACAACACATCTAAAACACTAATATAATGATTGAATTGGCCATGCATTTGAATATATTCCGGGTATTCATACTTTATATATGATAATTGAATGTTATTGTTTTCAAAGTTAAGAGGATCAATATAATCTTTGGCTGAAGGACCACTTAAATATTCAGTCGCTTTTAATTCTTTACATATCTCAATCAACCGAATATCTTTTGCCCCCGACACGGATATATCCTTTGAATTAATAAATTTCGTTTGAATATTCAGGATTTCACAAATTGTTTTTGTAAAATAAATATTCATTTCAGATAGATTAATCCATTTGTTTCCTAAGTAAAAATCTTCTATTATATATTTATATTTATCGTAAAAAGGAGCTTTCTTATAGTTTAATTCAATCGACTTATAGTGCTTCAATTGCCAATCTTCACTTTGAGATATTTGTATATCAGAAATTTTTGTTCCTCTAGGTGATTTCGCCACAGGAACCGATAACCAGATTGCACCATTTGGTGTTTTAATTTTATTTCTAGAACGCCAATCACGCTTTGTATAATCAACATCTTCAAAAAAAACAAAAGTATCCACCATGTTTATCATGTCAAAGACGCCCTTCCATGGAATATAGTTTGATTGCAGAATTGCAACTTTGTTTTCGATCATAAAATTTATTTATTTTAACAGATAGCTAATGCTTAATTTAAAGTTGGGTTATCACGAAAATAATAATTAAAACCTTACAGTAACAATAGTACCAATTATTATTAGAATTAACCCCGCTATCTTTCCTATAGTAAAAGTCTCTCCTAAAAACAGAATTCCTATTATAAAAACAAATGCAGGTGCTAAACTCATAAAAGGATATGCCGTGGTTATTTCAAACTTTGTCATTGCTCCCATCCAAAAAAGAGAAGCTATAAAAGCGGAAGCAAAACCAGAAAATATTAAAGGATCAAGTATTAATTTTGTTAAATAAACAAGTTTTGTTAATATACCTTCGGGTAGGCTAATCTCTAATTTCGATAATCGCCATTTCAAAATAATTTGACCATAAACTGTAAAGAATAGAGTTCCAAAAATATATAGGTAGTTACTCATGTTTTTTCATCAATAAAGTTAGAAAATTATTATATGTGATTCATTAGGAAAACTAATGGTTCCGAAATTAGTGATTTTTAAAATAACAAACAGAAGCTAACAATATTTTTTTAGTGGTGTGTTCAATATTTTGAGTGTGTTCTGAAGTTCATAAACTATCAAGCATGAGGGGAGTCTTCAAGACTTAAACTATTTCTAAACATAATCTGCCATTTCTCCTTCTACTTTCCTAAAGTAAAACAGCCCAGATACAAATATCACCAAAATCATAAGAATTGAAACATACATCAAAGGACCTGGAGCATCACCGCCAAACATTGACCAACGGAAACCTTGAACAACTCCTGCCATTGGGTTGAGGTAATAAAGAGTGACTGCCCATTCTGGAAGTTGCTTAACTGCAAACTCAGCTGGGTAAGCAACTGGTGTAATGTATAAACCTATTTGAACCATAAAAGGGACGATGTGTTGGAAATCTCGGTAACGAACTGTTAATGCGCTTAGCCAAATCCCTACAGCCAATGCTGCAATCACTCCAATTAAAATAAATACTGGTGCCAACCAAACATTTGCAGAAGGTGGCACTTGAAAGTAAATCATCAAGACAATCATAATCAATAAAGCCACTCCGAAATCGATAAAACCTACTACTGCTTTAGATAATGGAATAATCAAGCGCGGGAAATAGATCTTTTTCACCATGTTTTGACTGGCAATTATCGAACTTCCAGAGTTGGTCATGACATAAGAAAAGTAACTCCACACACTCATTCCAGCTACTGTAAATAAAATGTGCGGAACTTCTGTTTCTACTCCAACAAAACGACCAAAAACCAATGAAAGAATCAATAATGTTACTACTGGTTGTAAAATAGCCCACAATAATCCTATTTTAGTTTGTGCATGACATACTCGGAAATCCCTCCAGGCGAGCGTGAGGAATAAATCCTTATATTGGTAAAGTGCCTGAAGTTTACTATGATGGACAGCTTCCTTGCGTCAGTTTTGGTTTTGAAGCATGAAAAGAACCGAAAGGCATATACGACCGTAAAGGCAATTTGGGTACCCCCTTAGTGTTACGGCATCAAACGAGGACGATTCCCAAGCCTTGCCTCTCTTTTAGTCTATTTTTGATCATGCAATAAGTAAAAGCAATAAAGTTATTATCTTCATACTGTTTCTCACATTATAATCAGATTCCTCGTCGTTTGCTAGCTTACACCTTCAAGCTTTGTCAAAACAATAATGGCTAGGGTCAAGTATGAGAAGAGAAGGAAATTTATTAGTAACCTGTTAGACATTTAGTTCAGAGAATATCGCTCTCACTGTCTTTCTCAATCTATAATATCTCCGCTAACTTCTTGTCTTGTAAATTCCACAACTATTTCATTTGAAAGCCTTGCTAATAATTTCAAATACCTTTTAAACTTAGTAGTATTAAAACCAGATTTCAATAATAAACCAAAATTTAATTCATAACAAAAAAGGAAATGATTAGTGCCTCATCAAATTAATAAGTGTAATTGTACATCTTAAATAAAAAAAATTATATTGAAACAGTTATTAGTGAATTAATTTTTTTAATTTAAAAAAAAGATACTAAGTATTTACCTCCATATTTTAACGCCTTTGGTAAACGTTTCATTTTTAAGTAATCAATAAATAATTGATAGGCAAGTTTACGTTTAAAAATAGAAATATCGTTTTTTGACTTTAGAAGATTTTGCTTTAAGGTGTGGTGCAAATAAAATTCTTGATCTATAATTAGCTTTTCACTTTTGAAATGTGACATGCTATTAGGGTGAATTCTATATTTTAGTTTTGCCTCGATCATAAAACCACCTTTCAAATGCGCCCCCACTTCCAACAAAAAATAGCGATCTGCAGGACTTGAAAGTGCTTTATTATAATAAATATTGTGTTGAGTTAAACTCTCTTTACGATAAATATAAGCTGATGGGCATGTGCTTATGTTAGGAAGAAAAGAAACAATTTCATTCTGAACGTTTTCATAAGTACCTCTTAAAACATTTTCATTTAAAATAGCTTCACTTTTTTCATCAATCTGAATGATACCACAAGTTAAATAATCAACGCTCCTATTTACAGTGAAATTTTCTATTGCTTTTTCAAAGAAATTTGTAGAAAGAAGATCGTCTGCATCTAAAAAGATAATAAATTCTCCTCTTGCTTTTTTAAAACCCAAATTTCTGGAATCTGAAACGCCTGTGTTCGCTTTATCAATTAATATGATGCGTTTATCTCTAATAGATTGAATAACTTCAACAGAATTGTCTGTTGAACCATCATTGACAATCAGGATTTCAAAATTGGTGTATTTCTGTTTAAGCACAGAATTAATTGTTTCAACTATAAAATCTTTTCCGTTGTAGCACGGTATAACTACGCTTATTAATGCACTTTCTTTCATTTTTTCAAATAATATTTAACCTTATGTTTTAATTCATTATTCATCGGAGCGTAGAGCATGGATTTAAATGCCAAAAATAAATTTTTAAAATGAGAGTTTTGGGTTTTATTGATTTTAAGAGCATAATATTCTCCGAAAGCTTTTTTTCTGGCTTTACTAGTCGATAATGGATATTGTTGTGGATTGTCCTTTAAAAATTGAGCAACAACCTTATTGTATCCTAAAAATTTATCATTAAAATAGAATTTAGAAAGCGTTTCTAGTGGAAAATAGGTTGTTTTTTGATCTATCATTTCTTGCTCATCCATAATAATCCCATTAGGGGAAAACTTTGCATTATTAACCTTCTTAATAGTAACTGAAGGAGGATCATGCACTAAAAAGTAGGTTTGGGCATCTGATGGAAATATAAAAGGAGATGGCTGTAAATCTTGATGAAAGAAACGATAAGAATGCTCTGTATGCCCATATCTCTTATACTTTGCAAACAATGTATTAAAACCTCCAACCTTGTGAATACCTTGTCTAGTATAAGAAGCAAACTGCGCCCCTCCAAACAAAAACCAATCCACTGATAATGAATCTATATCGGTTTGGTTATGGGGTTTACAACCATGAGGATAGCATAAATGAGGTGCCCCTATTCTTTCATGAATTCGTATAGAGTCTTGAAATACTTCACTATTAATCAACTCAACATCATCCTCTATAAAAAAGTAATAACCATAATCTGGAAATTGAGTCAACACTCTGTTTTTAGACAATCCTACACCTTCACGTTCTTCGGAGTAAATTAACGGAATATTGTATTCTTCACAAAAATCAATATAAGTTTGATCATTACCATCTAAAGCCAGAACGAAGTGAAAAGATTCATTTGAGTTAACGAATTTTAAATAATCCCAAATGTATTTCTGAACTTCAGGAAGACGGTTGCATGAGGTGATTGTGATGAGTGATTTCATTACTTGTCTTTTGGACGATTTTAATTAAAGAATAATAATACTTATAAATTTATGATTTCCTTTGAAGTCAAATTATCTGAATTTATTATAGATAGGAAATAACAATTCCTTAAACTTTCTTTTTGCAACATAGCCTTTAGAAAAGAAAGAATTTTTAATAAAAGTGCTAATTAATTTAAAACCCTTGTTTTGAAATGTTTCATGATATAGTTTTTGATTAATTAGATAATGCTGAATGTCATTATCCATAGATTCTTCAGACTTGGCCCAACATCCAATAGCATTGTGTTTTAAAAATAGATTTCGTTCCTTTTCATCTATATTGTTGGTGATTCTATTGCTTTCATGAACACCACGAAGAGCTGTTGCTTTAGTTATCTCACCAGTATACAAATCGAGGTAAAAGGATAGTCGAGCTATAAACTCTGTATCTTGATGGAGCCGTAGTTCATCATTAAACCAACCTCCTTTTAACTTCTTTAAAGAAGACTTACGTATTGTCAAACCATCTAAAGAAAAATATCCTTCGCTATTTTTTGGTCGTACTAAAGCTTCAAATAATTCTTTAGGGTTGATCTCTCGATTAACCGTGGTCAAAAAGTTCTCAGATAAGTTATAAGGATGATTAAAGGTATTACAAAATTTCACTTTTGCTTCTTCACTGTAATAATGAACACCAATTGCATTATAAACACCATCGACATCTAGATTTTTAAAAAGTTCCTTCTCCTTTTCAAATCGATTCGGAAGATAAATATCATCAGCGTCTAGAAAAGCAATGTATTCTTGCTTAGCATGTTTTAATCCTAAGTTTCTACTTTCTCCAGCTCCTAAATTCTCATTGTTGGGATGTTGTAACAATTGAACTCTATTGTCTTCTGAAACTAATTGTTCACATATAAGTAAAGCATTATCAGGAGACTTATCCTCAACAAGAATTACCTCCTTTACTTCTTTAAATTGCAATGCAGATTCTACAGCCTTGCGCAGAAATGGCTCTGCATTATAAACAGGTATTATTACAGATATAGAAAGTGACATAGTTAGTTTTTAACTGTATATATTATAGACCTAGAATTGAATATTCAATAGTTGTCTTCAACTTGAAAATGTAAACAAGAGATATAATTCACGAATCTAACGTTTCTTTTATATTATTTAGAAAATCTTCTTTTGTATAATCTCTTTGCAGTTGTATGTACTTATTAAAATTATTCAATTGTTCTTCATAGTTTAAAAAAATAAGATCCTTCTCTAAATCGTATTTTAAGGATTCAATAGAGCTAATATTAAAACCTTCAGATGTTAACCACCTATATGTAGAACTCTTAGTGTTTAAGTATATTTTGCAACCATTAAATATAGCAGTATATATATTGCCTAATGCATGTTGTCTATAAGAGTTTATAATTAAAGCAGCCGAATCCTTATAGATACTCTCAAATTCTTTAAAATCTAAAAAATCTTCTATTATTCTTATATTATCATTTTTTAACGCCGTTTTTCTAACTTTATCTGAGTAAAAGCCTTCTTTCCCATAACTAAAAAACATATAAAATGTTATGTTGCTTTTTTTAACAGAATCAATAATAGACAAAGCCTCCAAGTGATTATTCCAGTGTGACTTGCTATTCCCTAATATTATTTTAGGTTCCTTTTGGTGGGTTTTAAAAACAACTTTTTCATTTAAATTTCTTTTAATAAAGTTAGGCAACTTAATAAAGTTAGATAATTCCTCATACTCTTGTTTACTATGTATTAATATCGCATCAATTCTTGAATAAAAATCCATTTCTTTTATTTCATCTATGCCAAACTCTTTATTTCTTATCCTACTGATTTTCCTGGTTATATAATTTTTGAAATCATAAACACTCAAGTTAATTGGATATGCATTTTTGAATGTTTCTTTACAAAGAAATTTTTTTGGTATCTGACCATAGATTTCATAACCAAAAAACAACCAAAAGAACTTGAAAGATTTGGGGAATTTATTTAAAAATTGCTGTTTAAAATCACATAAGTCGTAAATAACAGCGCCATTAAAACGTTGATATTCGCGAGAAATCTCTACAATTGATTGTTCTGTTTTTGGATAAATCTTAAATTTCATCTTTAATGAATTTAACTTATCATGTATTGTATCATTTATCTCACCTAGGTAAATAACAACATTTTCAAACTCCTTGTCCTGATATGAATTTGATAGATAAAAGAATTTTGGATCTGTATGTAAATGAATAATTTTATACATATCTAAATTCGCTTTTTAATAACTGCAGGTATACCTGCGACCATCACATTATCAGGAACATCCTTCGTTACAACTGCACCTGCTGCTACAATTACATTTTTACCTATTTTTATATCAGGAAGAATTGTTGCGTTACCACCAATAAAACAATTATCGGCTATTTCACATCTCCCTAAAATAGTTGCAGATGGTGATACTTGCGAATAATCACCTACAATACAATCATGAGAGACAACAGAGTTATAGTAGATTATACAACCTATTCCTATCGTACAATTACTAGAAATTATGGCCCCATCTAATATTGTACTTCCTTTCCCTATACTTGTTAGAAAACTTCCGATCCTTGCATTTTCAGAGATAATTGATTTTAAATCACCTCCTATTCTAATCATTTTTTCGGTCATTAACCTCCTTGCTTTTGGGTTTCCAAGACCTAAAGCAAAGCTTTTTCCATTTTTATTAAAATAATCTGCCGCCTCACTTTCACTTTTTAATATTGGAAATCGTGAATACATTCTATCCTCAATATCAGAACTAACATCATCATAAAATACTAAATCCTTCAAATAATCATTTTGGGCACAAACTTCCAGTACCTCCTTTGCAAACCCTTTAGCTCCAACAATCAACATGAATACGAGTTTATTATATTATTAATTAATTTGATAATTGAATCCTGACTTACCTTATTAAGCCCAACATATAAGGGTAAACATAGAATTCTTGAGGAAATTGAATCAGAATTTACCATTAAACAATTTTCAACAAATTGTAAATTATTTAAGGATGGGTAAAAGTATCTTCTAGGAAAAACACCCTCATTGTTTAAAACATTTACAACTTCTAATAAAACTTCTTCTGATTTAAAAATCACAGGAAAATAACTATAATTCCATTCAGTTCCATTACGAATTTTAATTCTATCTAAGCTATTCCAATTTAATTTGTCAATATAATAATCCACCACCTTATTTCGTGCTTTTTGTATCTCATTAATATAAGGTAAAACAGTTAATCCCATTGCAGCTTGTAACTCAGACATTTTGGCATTTATTCCAACGCCAAAATAGTTTTCTGCTCCATTATGTCCAAAATTATGACTATAATAACTTTTATGCTGCAAATTAAAATCTGAAGCAAAAAGGGCACCTCCTTCACCAGTATGAAAAAGTTTTGTTGCGTGAAAACTTATTGTGCTTATATCTCCATATTCGAATATCGACTTATCTTTATATCTAACCCCAAAACAATGGGCTGCATCATAAATAACATTCAAATTATGTTTCTTCGCTATTCGATTTATTTCTTCTACATCACAAGGGTTTCCAAAAACATGAGTTGCTAAAATACATGTTGTGTTTTTAGTAATAGCAGCTTCAATTTTACTCTCATCAATTGTTAAATATTCGGGATGAATATCAACAAAAACTGGAGTACAGTTTTCCCAAACAATCGCAGAAGTTGTAGCTACATACGAAAAAGGAGTTGTTATGACTTCACTATTTCCACCTAATAGTTTTAAGGCTATTTGTAAAGGAAGAGTACCATTTGCCATAAGGTTAATATGGGGAACCTCCAGATAATCTTTCAACTTCTCTTCAAGTTCAATTGTCAATGCACCGCGATTGGTTAACCACCCTTTATCAAACGCACGTTTGATTTGACTTGTATATTCTTCGATTGGAGGTACAAAAGTTTTTGTTACTGGTATTAATTTTTCTAAATCTTCCATTACATATTATAATTCTTGTAATTCCACCATTCTTTTAAATCTATCAGAGCTTTTAACTAACTCTTTGAAATTACCTTGTCCAACTATCTTACCTTTGTCCATCATATATACTTTATCAGCGTTCTTGATTGTTGAAAGACGATGAGCAATAATCAAAATAGTATAATCACCTTTAATTTGATCAATATTCGTTTGAATTTCCATTTCTGTTTCGGAATCCAAAGCCGAAGTTGCTTCGTCTAATATAAGAATATCAATATCTTTGAACAATTCACGAGCAATTGAAATACGTTGTTTTTGTCCTCCGCTCAAGTTAATCCCATTGTTACCCAATAAGGTCTCTCCTTCTTTTGGAAGTGTATTAATGAACTCTATTAAGGAAGCTTGATTTAAGGCCTCTTCATAACGCTGTATATTTTCTTCTGTTGTTTCTGCCCAAAGGGTAACATTATTATAGATCGTATCATTAAAAACAACAGGTTCTTGTGTAATATAACCAATGCGCGATTGGTAAGAATGCATATTTAATTCTTTAAATGGAATGTCATCGATATAAACTTCTCCATTACTCGGTCTTAATAATCCTCCTAAGAGATTGACCAAAGTCGTTTTTCCACTTCCGCTTTCCCCAACAAATGCAATCGTTTTGTTTTTATGAATTTTAAGACTTAATCCTTTTAAGATACCATCCGCTTGATCATATCCAAAATCAACTTTGTCTGCAACAATATGATTTTTAAATTGATGGATTTCTCTCTTGCCTTCAAGCTCTGCACTTTCTTTCAATTCGTTTTCAAATTTAACGATATTATCTAGAGACCCTGATACAGAAAGATAGTTATTATAACTCGCTTGAAAAATCATTAATCCAGATAATGCGCGGTAAAAGAAAAGTAAACTGATCATTATACTGGCCAATTGTCCTCCTAAAAACTCAACCTGAATCAAAATAACAATACAAACAACACCAATTAAAATCGGTTCTCGTAAGGCTGTTATTTTTGAGTGTAGAATTCCTATTTGAGTGTTGTTCTTTTCAACTTCTCTAATTTGATCTTTTAATCTGTGTGCATATGTACGCACAAACCCTGTTGCTTTTAGGTATTTAAAATTGGCGATATACTGAATTATCACCCCTTGAAACTTACTGTTATTTTTGGTCAACTCAGCAGATTGTTCCTTGGTTTTTTTAAATAAACGACTAAAAAACAGGTTGGATAATCCACCCCCGACACTTACCAATAAAGCAAACTTCCAATCCACTAAAAACACGAAACTCAAATAGACCATCACCATAATTAGGTTTTGGACGCTATCTGCAAAGTTCTTATAAGCATTTGAAACTCGAGCTACTTCTCCAGTCATAGAGTTTTGTATTCTTCCAACATCAGAACTAACAAATTGTTGAAATGAATAACGTGTGAATAAGTCCGTGAGTTTAATTCTCATTGAAGACACAAAGAATTGTAGGATTCTCACGTTAAATTTCAAAGAAGCATAATAGATAATCCCTTTTAAGGTAAAGAATCCAAACATAAAGAGAAGTGCTGTTCTGATATTTAATACAATGCCTAAACTTTCAATCCCCTCTACAACAAACCCCATACTTCCCATACCTTCACTGGAAACTTGGGAACTCCCATCTGCCATTTGCAATAGGGGTAAAAACATGGTCAATCCTAATCCGTCAAGCATACCAATTAGAATACTTAAAAAAAGCATTAGAAATATTCTATATCCTAAATAACTGTAAAAGTAGCTAAAAGAGGAAAAGTACTTTTTTATTAAATTCTTGATGGTATTCATTATAGCCTTGTAAAATCAGCTGCGAAAGTAGTAATTTTTTTACTATCTTAATGATAAGACAATTAACAATTCTAAATCAAATGCAGTATTACACCTATATCCTTTTATGCAGTGATGACTCTTATTATGTCGGGGTTACCAATAACATTGAGCGTCGTTTTTCTGAACATACCACCGGAGAAAACTCTACATCATACACCTACTCTCGTCGTCCATTAAAATTAGTTTATTTCGTAAGTTCAGAATATATAATTAACGCCATTGCCAGAGAGAAACAACTCAAAGGTTGGACACGAAAGAAGAAGGAAGCTTTGATTAACGGGTGGGAAGGGGAGCTAAAAGATTTAGCGAAGAAGAAGTTTAAATAACACGCTTTTGTCCGCCTTCGGTACTATTTCATTCGTTCCTCATGAAATCACTCAGTCTGACAAAAACTATATATTATAGTCAATTACTACCAAGAGACAATCATCTTCAAACAATGCTTTTCCTTGTCAGACTGAATGATTCGCTACACTAGAGAAAAACTGTATTCTCTGTTTGTCAGACTGAGTGTTTTCCGACACCAGGAGGAAAATGTACCGAAGGCTGATGTCTTTTTCATCCTTTTTCCCTACTTTTGATTGAAAATTTTTCTACTTGATTATGGTGAATTTAAAACCAACTCTTATTTCATTCTTACTTTGCCTTACAAGTATTTTATCCTTCGCTCAAGGATTGCTCGTATATCCAAAAGACAGTGCTGTATTTGATGTTACAGAAATTCAATTTGAATGGAACAGTAAAAATGGGGCAAACAACTATCACTTACAAATAGCTGACGAACCCACTTTTACAAATCTGATCGTAAACAATAGCAACTTAACCTCACTTTCTTATTTAGCTCAAAACCTAACCCCAAATACTGTTTATTATTGGAGGGTAAAACCCAACAACTCCAATTGGTCAAATGCTCATATTTTCACTTTAGTTGATTTCAGAACTTGGCCAGAATTAGAGTTTATGCTAGATCCTGACAGCGTCATACTAGATGTGAATGGAAAAGTTGAGCAATGGACTGATTTATCTGGAAATGGTTTAAATTTCAACCAATCTAACTTGAGTTCAAGACCGTCTAAATCAATTGACCAACAAATAAATAACAAAAACACCATTCAATTCAATCCTAATTCTAATGAATATTTAATTGGTCCAGATTTATCTCATTTACTAGAAGGAGAGATAATCTCTTTAGTTAAAAAGTTTAATTTTCCTATCACAAATCAATTTCATAGTGCAATATGGAGGTTTAATACAAGTTTAGATATTGGTGTATATCCCTACACTAACAACTATGTTTACTCGGGATTTGGTCGATCAATACGTTTTACTAATTTGTTTTTAACTGATTCATTAGAAATGTGTACTTCTCATATTTTAAACATTTCAAGTGGAATTAACTTTAATTTTAACATCAATAATTCTACAAAGTTTTCTTCTTCAAATGGCAGCGTAATCTTCACAAATGAAGCTTTGCTAGGCCGAGGGAGAAATGGTGCGAACTACTACTTCGACGGCTCATTCGGTCAAATCCTATTCTTCAATACCGTACTTACTGATTCTTTAAGAAATCTTGTCCACGCACAAATGCAACACAAATACGCTCCCCCAGTTAATTTAGGAAGAAACATCTCTCAATACGGATTTTGTGATACCACCCTATACGCAGGAGAAAGATTCACCTCCTACCTCTGGTCAGATGGATCTACCGCAGATAGTTTAATTGCTAATGGGCCTGGTACCTACTGGGTGGAAGTGGAAGATATCTTTGGTTTTGTTTCTCGAGATACTATTGAAGTACTCCCAGAACTCAACTACCCTACCACTCAACTCTACTGTCCCAACGATTCAATAATTTGGGACACAGGTCTCGGTCAGCACTACTCCTACCTATGGTCGGATGGTTCAACGGGGGATACACTTGAGATAGAAACTCCGGGTGATTATCATGTTGTGGTGACGGACACGAATGGTTGTATTTTCAAATCGGATACCTTAACATTTGCAGAAGATCCATATCCAGCTTCGGTGAGTTTGGGCCCTGACACCAATCTCTGTTCCGGAAACACAATTGAACTCCTCAATGGCGCGAATGGAGCGGTAAGTTATTTATGGAATACAAATGATGTTACGCCGTCAATTGCAATCAACACTACTGGAACATACAGTGTGATTGTAGAAAATAGTAATGGCTGTATAGCAAAGGACACCATTGATGTGACCATTTTGGGAGACGCACCCATTGTACAGATGCAAATTCCAGCTGAAGTTTGTTTGGGGGATACATTTAACTTTCAAGATCAATCGACAACAACAGATGGTTCTACAATAATAGACTGGGAATGGGCTTTTGCCAATAACGACACTTTAACAATAGCAACTGGAACACAAGTGTATGACACAAGCGGATTTTTCCCTGTTCACCTTACGATTGAAACTTCGGCAGGTTGTTTTAACAATATAACAGACACCATTGAGGTACGTAGCTTACCGATTTTGACATTTGCTACTTCCAATCAATGTGAAGACGAAAGTATACTTTTCAATGGCGGTCAAATGACTCCATCGTTAATTAATACATGGGAATGGAACTTTGATGACCCTTCAAGTGGCAGCAATAATATGGCTTCAGGTCAAAACACTGATCATATTTTTAACGCACCTGGAGATTATGATGTGATGCTTGTAGGAACAGATGTTTTCGGATGTATTGACACCCTTACACAAACTAAAACGATTGCTCCTAAACCTGTGGCTGATTTCACTTTCACTGAAGTTTGTGAAGGTAGTGTAGTTGATTTTCAGAATACTTCTACTGTAGCAGCACCCGCGAGTTTAAATAGTCAGTTTTGGAGTTTTGGAGATGGAACCAATGCCACGCAAACGGACCCTCAAAAACCATATAGTACGCATGGAAGTTATACCGTAACTTTAAGTTCAACAGCAGACAATGGCTGTAGTCATAGTGTTTCAAAAGACATTAAAATTCATGCAATACCTCAAGTGGCAAACACGATTTCACAAAATTGTGCAGGCTTAGCAACTGAGTTTTCAGATGCATCATTCGTACCTGACGGAAGTGTGGCTATTGTCGATTGGGATTTCAACAATCAAAATGCACAATCAGGATTTTCAATAACACAAAGTTTTCCAACAGATGGAACATACACATTGGAACAAACTGTGACTTCTGGATTCGGCTGTCTAAACACTGAAGTTTCAACAATTACCATCAATCCATTTTTAGCCGCAGATTTCACATTTACACCTAATGCATTTATCGCTGATTATCCAATTTTATTTGAAAATACAAGTACAGGAGAAAACACTTTGATTTGGGACTTTGGAAACGGAATTTACTCGACTCAAAATGATACAAGTATTGTTTTCGACAACACTCAAATAGGAACAACACAATCGGTAAAACTAAAGGTGGAAAATCAATGGAACTGTACAGACAGTATGATTATCCAACTCCCTGTGCTAAAACAAAGAACAGATCTTGAATTGGGTCAACTTTTTGTACAAGAGACAAATGGATTCTTAACAATTGGCGTTCAATTAAAGAACTCAGGAAGCACTCCTATTTCAGAGGTAGATTTAATTTTGAGTAGTCCAAACGAAGGATTAATCAAAGAAACATGGACTGGAATGTTACTGGCTGAAGAAGAAGAGATCTTTGTATTTAACGCTTCGCCGAGTGCTGTTATTTCTAAAAACGATAGTTTACAAAACTATATTTGCATCAAAGGAGAAATCATAAATCCGTCTCAATTTACAGAACAAGAAACTGCAAACAATGAAGTTTGTAAATCCTTAACTGAAGACAATGCTGTTGTAGTTCAACCTTATCCAAACCCAGTGCACGACTTGCTGACCATCAAGATTGTGATGCCAAAAGAAGGAAATGCTTCGATTCGTATTTTGGATAATTTGGGAAGAATTATTCAAGAAGTAAGCAAAGAAGAGGCAATGGAGAAAGGACTGAACACCACTACAGTTAACACTGACAATTTCAGTAATGGAAACTATAAAATTTATGTTTCAACGGATATTGAAGGCAAAGAAACCGTGGTGATTAGGGAGTTTGTTAAGATGTAGTAGAAGATTATATTTTTCAAACACTAAAAACAACAGGGTAGAGTTTAAGAATGAAGACTCCTCGTCGTTTCACATCATTGGAATGACGTGGCATTAAGTGAAACTTCGTCGCGCTGCGCGCGACGAAATTAATCCAATAATCCTGTCATTTCGATGGAACACAGTGACTGAGAAATCTGTTTTCAATTAGTTATTTACTTTTTCCCATTATTCATTCTTGCCTGTTATAATTTATAAACTCAAACTCCCTTCGTCGTTCTCAAACACTATAAATTTTTCAGAAAGACTGAAGTAATGTGGGGCCCAAACGTGGTTTTCTTAGGCGCATCCGAGAAGAGTAAGGTTTGGATTCTTTTTTAAATATTCCATAGATAAACTGTCTGTTTACTCAGATTTCTCCAGCATTACATGCTGTTCGAAATGGCCTCGCTTTGGGGTGAAACTTCGTCGCGCTGCGCGCGACGATTCAAACCAATTAAATTCGTCATTTCGATGGATCGCAGTGACTGAGAAATCTGTTTTCAATTAGTTATTTACTTTTTCAAAGTTGAAATCAGTAGAAAGTTGAATTTTCAAGACTCCAAACTCTTGTACACTACTGTATTTCCGCCCTGAAGGGGCAACTCTTGCTAACTGAGGTATCGCCTCAGTTAGCAAGAGGAATAAGTGCAACTTCGCCCTAACAGGGCAGCTTAATAACAACTGACCGAGAAGTCTTTATTTACTTTTTCCCATCACCGCAAAAAGTAAAGCCAAAAAGGCTAGCGCTTAGAAAACCTTTTACCCACTTCTGCCTTCACTTTCTAAAATTTATAAACTCAAACTTCCTTCGTCGTTTTCAAACACTATAAATTTTCCAGAAAGGATGAAGCCAAGTGGGGCCCAAACATGGTTTTCTCATGCGCATCCGAAAAGATCAACGTTTGGATTCTTTTTTTAAGTACTCCATAGATAAACTGTCTATTTACTCAGATTTCTCCAGCAGTACATGCTGTTCGAAATGGCCTCGCTTTGGGGTGGATCTTCGTCGCGCACAGCGCGACGACTCAAACCAATTAAATTCGTCATTTCGATGGAACGCAGTGACTGAGAAATCTGTTTTCAATTAGTCATTTACTTTTTGCCATTATTCATTCTTGCCTGTTTTAATTTGTATTCTTGAGCTTCCTTCGTCGTTCTCAAACACTATAATTTTTTCAAAAAGACTGAAGTCAGGTGGGGCCCAAACGCGGTTTTCTTAGGCGCGTACGAGAAGCAAATGATTTGCATTCCTTTTAAAAACAGAGATTAGTAAACAGTTCCCTAAATTCAGATACGATTATGGTGTCTTTCTTCATTCTCCTACTGCTTTTCTTTCACGTACTATAGT
This sequence comes from Brumimicrobium aurantiacum, assembly GCF_003402975.1. GTDB lineage: Bacteria > Bacteroidota > Bacteroidia > Flavobacteriales_D > Crocinitomicaceae > Brumimicrobium > Brumimicrobium aurantiacum. Next base: position 472,650 of record NZ_QURB01000001.1, read on the forward strand.
TAAAAAGCATGGTGATTGGAATTTTACCCTAAACATGGTACAGTAATTCCTTTAAAAGATTTGTATTTTTGCCATTATTTAGAACAATTCTAAGTTAGTTATGAGAGCAATATTAAGTATCATTTTATTTTCTTGCGTTTTTACATTAAACGCTCAAAAAAACGTATTCCTAGATCGTACATTTTGGAATGAAAAGACATCAATTAATGATGTTAAAGAAGCAGTAAAGGAAGGCAATAGTCCAACGGAGTTTAACAAATATAACTTTGACGCAACAGTTTATGCTATTTTACAAAATGCTCCAACAAAAACAATCGCTTACCTACTTTCACTCGAAGGAAATGAAGTGAGTAAAATTACACACGACGGAAGAAATTACTTAATGTGGGCTGCATACAAACACAACTATCCAGTGGTTAAATTACTCCTTGAAAAAGGATCGGACATTAACATCTACGACGATAAAGGTCAAAACACACAGACTTTTGCCGCAATGGGTGGAAACTTAAACATTGACATCTATACTCTTCTTGAAGAAAATGGTTTGCCTATAAAAACACCAAGTAGAAAAGGAGAAACTGCAATGCATTTATTGAGTCAACATATTGAAGATATTGAACAATTAAATTTCTTCCTTGAACATGGGTTAAGTTTAAAACAAACTGATAAAGCCGGTAACAATCTATTCCACTTTGCTTCAGCACAAGGAAATATAAAAGTATTAAATCAACTGATAGAAAAGGACTTTGATCCTAAGGCAAAAAATAAAAATGGAGAAAATGCACTCTTCTTTGCGGCGAGAGGAAAACGTAGTCATGTAAACGAGTTTCAATTGTTCAGGTTTTTACATACACAAGGACTTAAATTGGATTTGATCAACAATAGTGGAAGTACAGTTTTGCATTATCTTGCAAGAAGTCAGAAAGATGAAACGGTTTTTAAATATTTCATGGAATTTGGTGCTGATGTAAACAAGGTTAATGTCGAAGGAAATACAGCCTTGATGATTGCAATGGCTAGAAATAACACTCCTGCGATTGAAATCTTGTTTGAAGTCACTGAGAAGAAAAACATCATTAATAAAGATGGATATTCTATCCTTACTTATGCATTGCGTACGAAAAATGAAAAGATCATCTCTAAATTAATGGAACAGAACGTTAATTATCATTTAGAAGATAAAAAAGGAAACAACTTCATCACTCATCTGGTAGATACTTATAAAAAGGAAGACAAGGTGTTTTTTGAAAAATACATGAAATTATTTATCTCAAAAGATGTCGAAATTCAAGCTCAAACTTTGCAAATTGCTACTTCAAAAGAAAATGAATATTTAATCAATTTTTTAACTGAAAAAGGCGCTGACATTAACGCCAAAAACAAAGAAGGTTTAACTGCATTACAGCTGGCTGCTATGAAAGGTGAAAACACTGAATTTATTAAGTTTTTAATTGCAAAAGGAGCTGACAAGGATGTCCAAACAGAATTTGGAGAAACAGTTTACGAACTGGCAAAAAACAATGAATTATTAGAAGGAAGATTAAAGTTTTTGAAATAAAGTAAAAGTAAAGAAATGAAAAGGTTATCGATATTAGGTTTGTTTGTTGTTTTAACAATCTCTTTGACTTCATTTGTGAACAAAGTTAACAGTGGTGGAGGTGATTACAAATGTTTAATTCAACTAAAAAACTATCAAGGAGAAGGTGCGTATGTTGTCATTTCTCTAATTGATAATGAAGGAGAATATGTTAAAACCTTGCGTGTTTTAGGTGATGATCGTGAATGGTACCCAGATTTGCCTGCTTGGAATACGTTTAGGGAGAAAAACCGTTTTCAACCCCGATTAGACGGAATTACAGGTGCTTCAATTGGTAGTGGTGAACGCTCGGTTGTTTCATTCACTTTAGAAGAACAATACATCGATAAAGGATATACTTTACGATTTGAAACATCAGTTGAAGACAAAAAATATCACAAAGAAGATGTTGTCATCGACTTAAGCAAAGACAATTTAAGTAAAGGGAAATACGAAGGAGAAAAAGGTTATATCAGAATGATAAGATTGATTCCTGTTTAATTTCTAACAGGAAGAATTTAACCTTATTAAAATCAGTATTGAATGGCGTCTAGTTTTTGGAGGTATAGTCACTTAATTTTAGCTTTACTTTCGAGTGTTTTCTTATTTATTGCAGCAGCCACGGGAATTATTCTTTCCGCTGAGCCTGTAATTCAGCAAGCACAATCTCCGGCAGAAAAAGCGGCATTAGACACCCTTACGCTTTCTGATTTGATTCCAAAACTAAAAAACGAATACATCGAAGTATTTTCCGTTGAGGTTGAAAAAGAAGGCGCTGTTAAGGTAGATGTTATTGGATTTGATGAGGAAACGGATGGTGCATTTTATATTCATCCCGCTACGGCCAAAAAAAGTGCTGAAATAGAACCAAAAAGTGACTTTTTTGAATGGGTAACTGCCCTTCACCGTTCATTATTTATGCATAATAGCGGTCGAATTATTATGGGAATAACGGTATTCCTTTTACTATTGATGGCGACTTCTGGAATTGCCTTAGTCATCAAAAGCACGAATGGATTAAAACACATTTTCACGCGTCTCAAAAAACATAATGAAGCACAATACTTCCATACCGTTTTAGGACGTTGGTCTTTTATTCCCATCATGGTAATGGCATTCGGAGGAACGATCATGTTTCTAGACACCCAAGGATTATTGGAAAAAGAAGTTCCATCCAGCTCAGTAAAGGAATCTAACAATAAAAACATTTTTGAGGACATACTGCTTTCTGAGGTAGTTACCCTAAACTTCCCATTTTCATCCGACGAAACTGACTTTTTTGAACTGGAATTGCATGATAAAAATTTAAAAATCCATCAATACACTAACTCTGTAGTTTCGGATACTCCAAAATCGAATACAGAACAATTAGTTAATCTATCCGAAACTTTACACACAGGAAGAGGGCAATTTATTTGGGCAATTATTTTAGGTTTGATCTCTATCAACCTCATCTACTTTATGTATTCAGGTACTAAAATTGCTTGGAACAGAATATCTTCAAAAACCCGCAATAAATTTGGTGCAGAAGATGCTGAAATCATCATCTTAGTCGGCTCAGAAAATGGTTCAACGAAGAAATTCGCACTACAATTATTCAAAGCATTAATCTCCAAAGGAAATACTGTCTTTGTAGATGAAATGAATGCCTACCAAGCCTACCCTAAAGCAAAACACTTACTTGTTTTAACTTCAACCTATGGAGATGGTGAAGCACCTTTTAAAGCCCGAAAATTTCTTGACAAAGTAAATGAAATTAGTCAACCCAACACCTTATCAACCTATGTCATTGGCTTTGGCTCGATGAGTTATCCTCAATTTTGTCAGTACGCCATTGATGTTCATGAAGCATTAGCAAACAACCGACAATTTGATCTTTTCGCTCCTCCATTTTTAATCGACAAGCAGTCATTCACAAGCTTCAAACTAGCCATTGATGAATGGGCCAAACAGCATAAAATTTCAATCGATTTACCCAACGAAGAAGACCATCCTTCACAAGAAAAATCTAACTTTGAGATCGTCAGGAAGGAAATCGTTGATGATGGCTACTCTACAACATTCACCCTCTCATTAAAACCTTTAAATCATAATAAGTTTCAAGCGGGAGATTTATTGGCCATTGCTCCTCCAGAAGAAGAACATGTTCGTTATTATTCGATGGGTAAAACCCACGATGGAAATATCCTTTTGAGCATCAAAAAACATGACTTAGGAAAATGCTCAACGTATTTATTTAAGCAAGAATTGGGTGATAAAATTCGAGGAATCATCAAGATTAACAAGTCCTTCCATTTACCTAAAAACAATGACGTTATATTGATTGCCAACGGTACGGGTATAGCACCATTTTTGGGCATGAATTCTATGTACACCAACCAGAAAAAGACCTTTTATTTAGGGGGAAGAACTAAGGACGGATTCAAATTATACCATCATTTAATCCAAGAAAACTCTTCAAAGGAGCAGTTCAACACCTTACATTTTGCCATATCGAAGGAAGAAAGTGAATGTAAATATGTTCAAGATTTAATTCGTAAGCATAAACACGAAGTACTAGAGCACCTGAAAAACAAAGGAAGCATAATGATTTGTGGTTCACTAAAAATGCGTGATGGCGTTTTAGAAGAATTAAAACAATGTGTATCCAACAGTAACCTCAAGATAGAAAACCTAATCGAGAAAGGTAAAATTAAAATGGACTGCTATTAGAAAATCATGCTCAAATTCACTGATAAACATAAGCTTTAATGTTGAGGATTGGAAATTAGATTTCTCGTCGAATGACTTCAAAAAATAAACTCCAATATTATTGTTTGTAATAATAGATTTCTCGTCGAACACAACATGACCAAGTATCAATGCTAATTAGATTTCTCTCCGAATACCACACAAACAAAAATCAATGTTAGATAGATTTCTCTCCGAACAATGCATAAACAAGCATCAATGCTAAATAGATTTCTCGTCGCTTCGCTCTGTCGAAATGAACGTAAACGCAGGCGTAGGGGAAAAAAGAAACGAAAGCTGCGCTTTCGTTTCTTTTTTCATTCCCTCCCTCCGAAAGGGATCATTTCGAACAGCTCAAAATCTTCGATTTTGGGATGGAGAAATCTCAATGTGGTTTGATAGAGCTTTGTTTATGAATTAATTACTGATAGGTGCAATGATTTCTTCCCATTTAGGATTATCTATTTCAATTAGCGCTTCTTTTTTAGATCTTCTATATTTCTTTATTTGTCGCTCTCTTGAGAAAGCTAATTTTGCATCGTTGAAGGTTTCATAATACACTAATTTTGTAATGTTATATCTTTTTGCAAAACTTTCATAATATCCAGTTTTATGCTGATGAACTCGTTTTAACAAATCACTTGTATAGCCGACATACAAAGTTGTTTTTGAAGGGTTTGTTAAAATATACACAAAGTAAACTCTATTAATTCTCATTTGATTTAGATGATTTAGTTTTATTTAAGTTAAGCCTATTCATTAATAATAACAAGAACTATCGAAAAAATCAAAAGTCTTCAAATTTCCAACAAATGAAAAATCAATAAATAAACTTCTCTCCGAACAATGCATAAACAAGAATCAATGTTAGATAGATTTCTCGTCGAACAATGCATAAACAAAAATCAATGTTAGATTAGATTTCTCGTCGCTTCGCTCTGTCGAAATGAACGTAAACGCAGGCGTAGGGAAAAAAAAGAAACGAAAGCTGCGCTTTCGTTTCTTTTTTCATTCCCTCCCTCCGAACGGTATCATTTCGAACAGCTCAAAATCTTCGATTTTGGGATGGAGAAATCTGAATGTGGTTTGAAGGAGCTTTGTTTATGAATTAATTACTGATAGGTGCAATGATTTCTTCCCATTTAGGATTATCTATTTCAATTAGAGCTTCTTTTTTAGATCTTCTATATTTCTTTATTTGTCGCTCTCTTGAGAAAGCTAATTTTGCATCGTTGAAGGTTTCATAATACACTAATTTTGTAATGTTATATCTTTTTGAAAAACTTTCATAATATCCAGTTTTATGCTGATGAACTCGTTTTAACAAATCACTTGTATAGCCGACATACAAAGTTGTTTTTGAAGGATTTGTTAAAATATAAACAAAGTAAACTCTATTAATTCTCATTTGATTTAGATGATTTAGTTTTATTTAAGTTAAGCCTATTCATTAATAATAACAAGAACTATCGAAAAAATCAAAAGTCTTCAAATTTCCAACAAATGAAAAATCAATAAATAAACTTCTCTCCGCTACAATTTTAGAATTAATCATCAAAATAGGAAGTTGAAAAACAGATTTCTCGTTGAACAATGCATAAACAAAAATCAATGTTAGATAGATTTCTCTCCGAACAATGCATAAACAAGAATCAATGTTAGATAGATTTCTCGTCGAACAATGCACAAACAAAAATCAATGTTAGATAGATTTCTCTCCGAACAATGCATAAACAAGAATCAATGTTAGATAGATTTCTCGTCGCTTCGCTCTGTCGAAATGAACGTAAACGCAGGCGTAGGGAAAAAAGAAACGAAAGCTGCGCTTTCGTTTCTTTTTTCATTTCCACCCTCCGAACGGTATCATTTCGAACAGCTCAAAATCTTCGATTTTGGGATGGAGAAATCTGAATGTGGTTTGAAGGAGCTTTGTTTATGATACGACCATTAATTGGTACAGTATATAAACTAAACCACTTTCCTTGTATGAAGCGTAACTGATGATTTTGGAATGGAGAAATAATTTATCCTCCAACCAAAAAGTCTATGAATTCATTTTTATCAATAGCACCGAAATAGTTAGTTATATCAACATTTTCAAGGGCTTTTTGAATAGAAGGCTTATCATAAGGAATGTCGATAAGATGTTTTTCTAATTCAGATACAGCATCACGTCCAAAGAAGTCACCAAAAATATTGGCTTGTTGAATTAAACCTTTTTCTACGTAAATTCTAGCGTCTAATTCACCAACTGAAAAGCGTTTATTGTGTTGGATATTGAATTTAGGCGCTCGTCCATAATTCCATTTCCAAGTATCGTATTTCTCATTTTTTAAGGCACGAACTTCATCCCATTCTTCCTCACTTAAAGTGTAGGTCACAAAATGGTCTGATTCTGCAAACAATCCTTTTAAAAGCAATTCTCTAAACTCCTCAATTGATAAGTCTACATCCATTAAATCACTAATATTCGCAACACGACTTCTTACAGATTTATGACCTTTTGACTCTAATTTGCTAGGCTTTACATTTAGTGCATTTACCACTTCACCAATGTCTGTTTTGTACAACAATGTTCCGTGACTAATCATTCTTCGTCCTGTAGAAAACTGAGCTGTACCTGAAATTTTCTTATCGCCAACCAAAATATCATTTCGTCCTTTCAGTTCAGCATCCAACCCCAATTCTTTCAACAATTTGACAACTGGTTCTGTAAACTTTTTGAAGTTATGAAGCTTCTTTACATCATGATTGGTGATAAAACTAAAATTTAAATTTCCTAAATCATGATAAACTGCACCACCACCACTTACACGGCGTACCACATGAATATTATGGTCATCAATATAATCTTGATTTACCTCTTCAATTGTAATTTGATTCTTTCCAATAATGATTGAAGGTTCATTAATATAGAACAGTAAATAGTCATTTTCACCACTAAATTTACGTACAATATATTCTTCAAGGGCAAGGTTTAATCTTGGGTCTGTTACACCTGCATTATCTACAAAAATCATGATCTTTCAATTTAAAAAATAAAGATAAAAGTTTTTCTTCATTGTTGGTTCTACATATTAAAGTATAGCAGGTAAAATTTATTTTTTCAGAAACATATCAAAATCAAATCTACTAGGATTTAGCTTTTTCTAAAATTGACAATGCTTCATCAACATGCTGTTCAACTTTCATTTGAGAATTAAAAACTCCTTGAACAATTCCTTTTTTATCCACCACATAAGTTACACGCCCTGGAATTAAACCCAATAGATTTGTCGGAACTCCAAACGCCTTTCTGACAGATTTTTGGGTATCAGCCAGCAATGTAAAAGGCAATTGATGTTTTTGCGCAAACTTTTTATGACTTTCTTCGTTGTCACTAGAAATTCCGATCACCTTAGCATCAGCTTTTGTAAAATCTTCGAATGCATCACGGAAAGAGCATGCTTGCTTTGTACATCCTGGCGTATCATCTTTAGGATAAAAATAGATAATGATATTTTCTTTCCCTAAAACCTCCTCTATGTTGAAAGCTTTCCCTTCTTGATCTTTTAAACTAAAAAGTGGGCATTGATCTCCTACCTCGATTGATTTACTCATAATTTCTTAAAATTAAGCTACAAATTACTTTTTCAAAGACAATAATCTCGATTTGATATTCTCAAGTTTCTCGATTAATTCCTCTTTATTGATCTCTGGCTGGGTAATTTCAACATCACCACTTTTCAAGGCTTTTTTTGCACCTTCTAAAGTATGACCATCTACCTTTACCAATTGATAAATATTCTGAATTTCTAAAATACTCTTCGGAGAAAACAAGCGATTTCCCTTTTTGTTCTTCTTCGGTTTAATAGAATCAAATTCTTTCTCCCAAAAACGAATCAATGAAGTGTTCACATCAAACATTTGTGCGACTTCTCCAATAGAATAATATAATTTTGTTAATTCACTTGCTTTAATCATAACTTGAGATCGTTGGTGCTAATTTAATGAAAATAAAGCAATACATCCGATAGAGAATGGATTTTAAATCTTTATTTTTTGAATGGATTAAATCTGATAGATTTGAATTAAGATTTGTGATTTTTTATCCGAAAGCTTGCAGATCGTAATTCGTAATTAAAATAGAATTCTAATCCATAGATTTCATTGCATTGTTTGAAATCTCAACAATCTTTTCGTATTGTTCTGGTGTTAAATCTGAATGAAAATAATTGATTGGGTTGACTTTATGACCGTCTTTAATCACTTCATAATGAAGGTGTGGACCTGTTGATTTCCCAGAATTCCCGAGTAATCCGATAAGATCTCCACGCTCAACCACATCACCTTCTTTCACTAAAAAAGAACTTAAATGAGCGTATCTAGTTTTGTATCCAAAGCCGTGGTTAATCACAATTTCTCTACCATAACCCCAGCTACTTACGCGTGTTTCTTCAACAACTCCTCTTCCTGTAGCGTAGACATCAGTTCCCACTTCAGCGGAAAAATCTGTTCCCCAGTGCATTTTTCGAGTTCCATAAACAGGATCTATCCTCCAGCCATAACCAGAAGCCATTCTTTTTAACTCTTTATTATTCACAGGTTGAATTGCCGGCAGGGAAGCCAAACGATTTTCACGTTCTTTCGCTAAATTAACTAGTTCTTTAAAAGATAAACTTTGGGCGTGTAACTTACGTTCAACTTCATCTAATTTTGAGATAGACTCTATTAAAATTTCACTGTTTGACATTTTCTTATACGAACTGTAGGCGTCACTTCCACCAACTCCCATCAAACGAAGTTCTTCTGGAAATTCGTTTGCTCCAAGTGCGATTCTGTATAATTCTTCATCACGTTTTTTAATCACCTCAGTTACTTTATCCACCAAAGCCAAACGGGATTGAATATTTTTAAACTCACCTTTTAATTCGGCAAGTTCTTTTTTAAGGGCTTTTTCTTTTGGAGATTCTATTCTGTAGGCTAAAATAAATGCAAAAACAAGACTTAATGCAATGGTTGGGGCTATAAACACGAATCCACGTAGGATACGCTCACCAATAGAACGATCCACTTTTTCGTATGAAAGTGTTTTGGGATTATACCTGAATTTTGTCTTTGACATTATTTTACACTAAAACATCGCAAAATTATGTAAATAATCTAACTTTGCAAAATCGTTAACCTTGATTAACACAAAGAACAGTATACCAATTTAATAGGGAATAGAAATGACACTTGAAGAAATCAGAAAAAAATTTCTCACTTACTTTGAAGAGAAAAAGCATTCCATTGTACCATCGGCTCCAATGGTTGTAAAAAACGATCCAACGCTAATGTTTATCAATGCTGGAATGGTTCCATTTAAAGAATTTTTCCTTGGTAATGCTGTCGCCAAAAACAAACGTGTAACTGATACGCAAAAATGTTTGCGTGTTTCTGGAAAGCACAATGACCTGGATGAAGTAGGTGTTGACACCTATCATCACACAATGTTTGAAATGCTAGGAAACTGGTCATTTGGTGACTATTTTAAGGAAGAAGCGATTGAATGGTCATGGAAATTGTTGACTGAAGTTTATGGAATTAGTAAAGAAAACCTTTATGTGACAATCTTCGAAGGAGACGAGAAAGATGGTGTGCCTAGAGATACTGAGTCTTATGACTTTTGGAAAAAATGGATTGCTGAAGACCGTATCTTAGAAGCCAATAAAGATGATAATTTCTGGGAAATGGGTGAGATGGGACCTTGTGGACCATGTGCTGAAATCCATGTTGACATTCGTTCTGATGAAGAAAAAGCAAAGGTTGACGGAAAAACATTGGTAAATCAAGACCATCCTCAAGTAATTGAAGTTTGGAACCTTGTATTTATACAATTCAACAGAAAAGCAGATGGAAGCTTAGAAAAACTACCAGAAACTCATATCGATACAGGAATGGGACTTGAGCGTTTAGCAATGGTTCTTCAAGGAAAACAATCGAATTATGATATTGATTTGTTTCAAACCCTAATTGGTCAGGTCGTAAAACAATCTGGTTTTAAATATGGAGAAAACGAAACTACTGACATTGCTTTGCGCGTAATTGCAGATCATATTCGTGCTATTGCATTTTCAATATCTGACGGTCAATTGCCTTCAAATACAGGAGCTGGATACGTTATTCGAAGAATTTTGAGAAGAGCAGTACGTTATGGTTACCAAACTTTGAAAATGGATGAACCATTTATGGCTCCATTGAGTAAAGTGTTGGTTCAAGAAATGGGTGGCGCATTCCCTGAATTGGTGGACAACCAAACTTTAATTGAAAATGTAATTCGTGAAGAAGAATTGAGTTTCTTTAAAACTTTAGCACAAGGTATTAAGCGAATTGAAGTCATCATTGAGGAACAGAAAAAAGTTGGAAACGACACAATTTCTGGTGAACAAGTATTCGAATTGTACGACACATTCGGTTTCCCATTTGATTTGACAGCCTTAATGGCAAGAGAGGCCAATTTGAAACTGGATGAAAAAGGATTCAACAAATCCTTACAAGCACAAAAAGACAGATCTCGTTCGGCAACTTCTGTAAAAACAGATGATTGGACAGAGATTTTAAAAGACGAAAAAGAAGAATTTATTGGCTACGACCGACTGGAAACGGAAGTGAAAATCACACGTTACAGAAAAGTTGAGCAAAAGAAAAAGTCATTTTACCAATTGGTATTCAATTTAACACCGTTTTATCCTGAAGGAGGTGGACAAGTTGGTGACAAAGGATATATTGAGTTTGATGGTGAAAAAGTTGCGATTTTTGACACCAAAAAGGAAAACAATTTGATCGTACATTTCGCGAAAGAACTTCCTTCAAATCCAAAGGCAACTTTTAAAGCAGTTGTAAACAGTAAACAAAGAGCGCTAACTGCATCAAACCACAGTGCTACTCACCTTTTACACCATGCATTACGTGAAGTATTGGGAGATCATGTAGTACAAAAAGGTTCTTTGGTAAATGCTGATCATTTACGTTTTGATTTCTCTCATTTTTCAAAAGTGACAGATGAAGAAATCGAAAAGATTGAAAAGATCGTCAATGATTTAATCCGTCAAAATGAGCCATTAAATGAATTGAGAAACACTCCAATCAACGAAGCCAAAGAACTTGGTGCAATGATGTTGTTTGGTGAGAAATATGGAGATACTGTTCGTGTAATTCAATTTGGAGATTCTATTGAATTGTGTGGAGGAACACACGTTCAAGGAACAGGAAATATTGGTTGGTTTAAAATTGTGTCAGAAGGATCTGTAGCTTCTGGGATCCGTAGAATTGAAGCAATTTCAAATACTACAGCAGAGAAATACATCAACGATAAGTTGGCGCAATTAGATAATGTAAACGCATTGTTTAAAAACACCAAAAACGTTGTTCAATCAGTTAAAGACTTGATTGAAAGCAATAATAAAATGCAAAAGCAGATTGAGCAAATTGAGAAGGACCGTGCAAAAAGCATCAAAGTTGATTTAAAAAACAACATTGTTGAGCAAAATGGCACCAATTTCCTTTCCGCTATTGTTCCATTAGATGGTGGATCAATCAAAGACATTTTATTCCAATTGAAAGGTGAGGTTGAAAACTTATTTGCTGTTATAGGAGGCGATAAAGATGGAAAATGTACTTTGAGTATCATCATTGATGATGAAGTGGTAAAATCAAAAGATTTACACGCAGGAAACATGATACGTTCTGCCGCTAAACACATCCAAGGTGGTGGAGGTGGTCAACCGTTCTTTGCAACTGCAGGAGGTAAAAAACCTGAAGGATTAAAAGATGCAATTGAAGAAGTGAAGCAATTGGCAATTGGCAATTCGTAATTCGTTAATGCATATTTGAAATTATGAATTAACGAATTCAACAGCGTGCAATTGCAGTCCAGAGGCTGGGGCGTTATAACTTAGTTTAATTCTATTTGATCCGTCGAGGGTTGCTAGAAATTCGCTCCAGGCTTTTTTTCCTTGTCCAAGTTCAAAGAGCATACCCATCATTAAACGTATTTGATTACGCTTAAAACCGATGCCTTTTACTTTTACGACATAACTCTCCTCTGGGAAAAATGAAGCTGTTAATTCGGTGTTTTTAGTTAACTCACATGAAATCACTTCTCCATTGGTTTGCGTTTCTGGGTTAGGACGAAAAGTATAAGAGTAAAAGTCTTTTTTCCCGACGAACATCGTGGCTGCTTTTTGCATGATTTCAACATCTAAGTCTGCCAAAATATTGCACATAAATGCCGCACAATAGGGATGAAACTTCTCTCCAAAAGCAAAATAGTAATGGTATTCTTTGATCTTTTCAGATTGAATAATATTGAACTTAGCATCAGTAGGCTCAATGGAAAGTGCTTTTACATCTGCTGGAAGGTTAAGATTAAATTCATCAAGAAATTGTGGCAGATCCTCAATGGCACGATCTGTAAATACTTCAACATAAGTTTGATTAACAGAGACCTTAGCATCGGTTCTACCTGCAGCCAAAACTTTACTTGATGTTTCATCTGGCAAGACCCAATTCAAAGTTTTAGTTATCATTTCTTGAACCGTGATTACATTGGGTTGCTTTTGCCAGCCGTGATAACGAAAGCCAAGATATTGGATTTCCATTAAATAATAAAAGCGTGTTCTCATATAAGGCTTGAATATAAAAAAGCAGTCCGCTAAGAGAACTGCTTATTCAAAAATATTGTAAAAAAAGATGTTAGTCTTCCTCTTTAATTGCTGGTGAAGCCGACTTGAATTCTTTCTTTTTCTCCGACTTTATCTCCTTGTTTATCTTATTTGAATTAATAAGCCCTTCTTCTTTTGAGGGTTTTTGTTTTGCTACTTTCTCATTTAACAAAAGAGCGGGTGCTTTCTCAACCTTCTTAACTTCTGCATTTGCATTTACTTGTGCAAAAACTGGTGCTGTCATAACAATGGCAAAAACACCTAATGTCATCAATGATCTTTTCATATTCTCAAGTTTTAAATTACGATTATTAATTACTTCATTTTAGAATTGTCCCCCATGAATAATTCTTCCTTAAAAATCATCTTCATTGAGTGTAAAGCCATCTAAACCTCCATACATATCAGTATTACTTTCACTCTCTTCATTCTCATTATAATTGTCATCGCTAATATTGCTGGCACTTTTACTTGATCTCAGAATATTAGTACGTGCAATATTCAGCCTAATCTCTGTTTTTATAGAACCATCATCTTGTTGAAAAGCTTTAGCATAAGGAGTTCCAACAACTTCAACCAGTGCCCCACTTTTTAGAAAATCTAAAATTCGCATATTAGATCCTTCTTTTTTCCAAATGGTACAATTCACCCATGTGGTTTTTGTCCTTGATTCTCCCGTCTTTTTATCTCTCCAATTTTTATTGTGCGCTACGGGAAAATTAATTGCGACAACTCCCCTATCTATTTTTCTTACTGTTGCATCTTTACCTAAATTTCCAATCAATCTTGTCTCAAACACTGTAGCCATCCTGTTTTGTCTTTCTAAATTTAATTTGTCTGTAAAACCTAAATATAAAGAAATAATTAGTTTACATTTTATTATTCACCCAATGAGTTTAAGTTAAAAATCATAAATAGGACTAAAACAGGAGAGAATAAAGCAAAATCAACAAAAAAGGCCGCCTCCTGAGGAAACGACCTTTAAAATCTAACATTTGTTCACTAATTCATCAAATTAGCGTATGAAATAACTTTATATAATTAACCGCATTTACTGTGACCACAGTTTGTACAAGTTAAACAACCTTCTTGGAACTGTACGCTTTTCTGATTACACTCAGGACATTCGTTGTTACTTTGTGTTCCATCAGGAATAAACTTCTTCACAACACGAGAAACACCATTTTTCCATGTATTCAAAGTGTCGTCACTTAAGTTTAAAGAACCTACAAGGTCTACAACATGTAGCAATGGCATTCCGTGACGTAATACACCAGAAATCATTTTTGCATAGTTCCAGTATTCTTTATCGAAAGAACGAGAAAGTCCTTCAACTGTAACATTATAACCTCCTCTATCTTCGTATTGGAAGTCATAACGACTACTGTCGTCACTCTTCACTTTCTTGATTAATCCTTTCTTTACATCGTTCGGGATTCCATTAAATCCATCTCTACGTCCAGTAAAGATTTCGTATGGACGACCATCTAACATTCCTACAAAAGCAATCCATTCTTCCAAGTTATTTTGGAAACGTACAACTTCAGCTTCTAAGAATTCTGGTCGTTCTGGAGCATGGTGATCGTCAAAATTCACACTTTTAGTTTCTTTTTCTTTTTCAGAAGTAGAAACAAGTACACCAGAACGTGAGCCATCACGGTAAACAGTAACACCTTTACATCCAGACTCCCAAGCTGTTTGATAAACTTTTCCTACCATATCTTCAGTTACATCTGATGGAAGGTTAACAGTTACAGAAATAGAGTGATCAATGTGTTTTTGCACACGACCTTGCATTTCTACTTTCTTCACCCAATCCACATCGTTAGATGTTGCCTTATGGTATGGAGACTTCGCGATAATTGAGTCAATTTGATCCTGATCCATTTTACGCACCTCTTCTAAATCATACCCTTTTGCAATAAGGTATGTTTCAAATTTGTGGTGGAATACAGGATATTCTTGCCAAGAATCACCAACCTCATCAACAAAGTCTACACGTGCATCTTTATCATCTGGGTTAATTTTTCTTCTTCTCATGTAAGAAACCATAAATGCCGGCTCAATACCTGATGTTGTTTGCGTTAAAATTGAAACTGAACCTGTTGGCGCAATTGTCAACAACGCTATATTTCTTCTTCCGTGCTCTACTAGTCTTTCGTAAAGTGCTGGATTCTCCTCTTTAATTCTTAACATAAAAGGATTATCCTTCTCACGTTGTGCTTCCCAAATTGGGAATGCACCTCTTTCTTCAGCCATAATGCTTGATGAAAGGTAAGCACCGTGCTTTAATCTCATGTGTAATTGATCAGAGAAATCATTTGATTCATCTGTTCCATAGCAGATTCCAAGTGCAGCCAACATATCACCTTCAGCTGTAATTCCTAGACCAGTTCTACGTCCTTGCTTACATTTTTCACGGATTTGCATCCATAAACTTAACTCTGTATTCTTAACGTTATCTGATTCTGGATCATTCTTAATTTTATTGATGATTTTATCAACTTTTTCAAGTTCTAAATCAATCAAGTCATCCATTAAACGTTGCGCAATGATTACGTGCTTATCAAACAATTCATAATCGAATGTCGCTTCATCCGTGAAAGGATTTTTAACATAAGAATATAAATTGATTGCCAACAAACGACAAGAATCGTTTGGACAAAGTGGAATCTCACCACAAGGATTAGTTGAAACAGTTTCAAAACCTAAATCGGCATAACAATCAGGAATAGATTCTTTGATCAAAGTATCCCAGAACAAAATTCCAGGTTCAGCAGAAGCCCATGCATTATGAACTACTTTATCCCAAATTCTTTTTGCATCTACAGTCTTTGTAAATGTTGGATTCTTTGATTTCACAGGATAAGTCAAAGTATAATCACCACCTGTTAAGGCAGATCTCATAAAATCATCAGAAATTTTTACAGAAACGTTGGCACCGGTAACTTTTCCTGCAGTTGTTTTGGCATCGATGAATGCCTCTGAATCTGGATGATCAATTGCTATTGATTCCATTAACGCTCCACGACGACCTCCTTGAGCAACTTCTCTCGTTGAATTTGAAAAACGCTCCATAAATGGCACAACACCTGTTGCTGTTAAAGCAGAGTTTTGAACTGGCGATCCACTTGGACGAACAAATGATAAATCAACACCAACTCCAGCTCTTCTTTTCATCAACTGAACCAATTCTTGATCTAGTTTCAAAATTCCACCGTAAGAATCTTCGTCTTTGTCATTTCCAATCACAAAACAATTTGAGATTGAAACGTATTGGAAATCGTTTCCAATTCCAGCCATTGGACTTCCTTGAGGAACGATGTATTTAAAGTCTTTAATTACATCATAAATTTCTTGTTCAGAAAGTGCATTTGGATACTTCGCTTCGATTCTAGCAAACTCTCTTGAAATACGTTTATGCATTTCATCTGGAGTTCTTTCATAAAGATTACCCATTGCATCTTTTAATGCATATTTCTTCATCCAAACTTCCCCTGCTAGAGTGTCTCCTTTGAAATATTCAATAGCAGATTTCAAAACCTCCTCCTGAGAAAAACTCTTTAAATCACTAGCTTTCTGAGTTTTAAGTGCCAATCCGTCGCTCATATCACAATTTATTTTATGTTATCAATAATTCTGTATCAAATTCAATGGTTCTATCAAGAATCTTTCGATTGTATCTTATTCAGATACTTTTATTCTCAATTGAAAGGTAAAATTAGAAACTTTAATTGACATATTTGTCCGAAAGAAATTATATCATTTTTTAGTTATTCACATTTTCAAAACGCGATTCATTTGATAAAAAAAATCTCATTTTGTAACCGCTTATTCACAAAGGGAATTACAAAAAAAATTGGCCAAAATAGTGTTGAAAAAAATGTTAAAAACCCTCCGGAAATTTCTATTAACAAAACCCTGTTTAATAAAAAGAGAGAATAGATGTAAAATGTATTGATGAATTTTATATTTTATGAAGCAAGCAATCAAATAGAGAAATTCTCACCTTCTAAAATATCCACTACAATCGTGTTTATAGTTCAAAAGTATCTTTGATAAATAAACAACTCTAAGAGAACCTGAACTTTTGGACTATTCAATTGGACTACAGATTATTCAAACAATGGACAAGCAGTATTTGATCTTTTTGCACGTCTACATCCATTAAACTGCAAAGATATTTCATGTGTATGAAAATTTCCTCCACGAATATTTGAAGTAATGTAATCGAAACTGTAGCCAATGGAGAATTTTTTAATACTCACTTTCATAAATCCTATGATTGCATCAACATTTCTATACCCTACTCCAATCATAAAATTATTCTGAAAATCAAGCATCAAATTTAAATCAAAATTAATCGGACCCGCAGGTGGAATGCGTACCAACATCCCTGGCAATAATGAATTATCATTTTCAAAAGTAAATTTTGTTCCTGCTTGAATTTTTGTGTGAAGTCTATATCTTGAATCATCTCCAATATCACTCCATTCGTTCATTCCCAATTGATCAATTGCAGCACCAACATAAAACACTTTTGTATTGTACCAAATTCCTGCACCAATTAATGGAAACAACATTTGATTTACAGATTGTGCTACAGCAGGATCTGCTTCAATCGTGCTAACCTCTGTATGATCAAAGGCCAATTGTTGAACTCCTCCGGAAACTCCAAAACTTAAACGTCGACCATCTTTTATAGGAAAATGCAAAGCATAAGCCATGCTCAATGCAAAATTATTAAATGGACCGTAAACATCTCGTTCCACTTTCCCTCCAAGTCCATGAAAAGAGGCATTGTAGCGTTTTTTCTTCTTTTTTAAAGGGGCATTAATTGTGAAAATCCCACTTTGTGGCGCGCCTTCAAATCCTGCCCACTGCACCCTTGCAGCTGTTCTCACATCCAAACAACGTTTTACTCCTGCCAAGGCCGGATTTATAGCAAATTGATTAAAAGACCACTGAGAATATTGGGCAATTTGCTGACTACAAACTGAGAAGGAGATAGTCAAAATTAGAAATGTGATTAATCCTCTCATCTAATTATTGTAACGGTTCCTTTAAATGGTTCATCATAATTTGCATCTCGTAAATTCACAACATAATAATAACTCCCTGAAGCCAATGGTTTTCCTGATTCGGAGTTTCCTTTCCATCTTTTTTCAATTGGATAACCTGTCGTTTGAAACACAACTTGTCCCCATCGATTATAGACTTGGATAAAACAATCAGGGAAATTTTCTATTCCTAGAATTTCCCAATCATCATTAATTCCATCTCCATTAGGCGAAAAAGTATTGGGAATTTCCAATGTATTCTCAACAAAGACGGTCATCTCATCTGAAATATAACAATGCCCATTATACCCAGTAAGATAATAGGTCGTTGTTTCATTTGGAAAAACAATTGGTTTTAAAAGATTAGCGTCATTAATATTGTATATCGGTGTCCAATAAAATGTACTTTGACTCGTCTCTCCTTCAAGCATAACTTCTTCTCCTTGGGTAATGTATAAATCTGGACCAGCATCAACAACAAAATCATAGACGGTAAACGAAATCGTATTACTCGAAACAGTATCTCTGCATTGCGTAAAACAAATCATTTCTGCAGAAACGACATCCCCATCATTCAAATCCTTTGTTTCAAAAACAGGATCAATGGTTGTTCCAACTTCAACACCATTAACAAACCAATTAAATGCAATCGGATTACCACAGTCAACAGTTGAAGCATTAAAAACAACATTTTCATCTTTACACACCACACTATCATTGGTTGAGATAGTAATTTGTGGATTTCTTTCGACACCTAATCCAGTCATTGAAACATCAAAAGTTGCTTCAGCATTTTCTGTTGTTCCTGCCACTCCATTAACAACCACGTAATACGTTGTGCTTGGAGCTAATCCAGGTGCGTTTAAAGTAAAGTTGGTTGTAGCTGCTGCCTCACAATTTGAAACTTCAGTATATGACGAGGGTATACATGGAAGATCTGCCTTTACGATTACCGCTTGTAGTTCTATTCCTTGTCCAGGATTATTCTCAAAATTGATATTATTGAAGTTTACATTGACATCACCACCTGTGCTATTGGTGGTAAAAGTCATCCAAATAGAATTTTCTCCGCTAAAGCAGAAATTAAAGTCATCCTCACAATTTGCACATACTGTTGCGTTGGCTCCGATATTATTTAATGTAAATGTGGTATTCGGACACAATTCGAAAGCATTTGTACATTCATTATAATCCTCTTGTGCAAGAAGAAATAAAGGGCCAAAGAGCGCTAAAAGAAGTACAAAGTTTCTCATCATAATTACAAAACTATATATAATTCACCTGTTTACAATTGATGAAACGAATATATTCTTGATTTATGGTATAGTTCGAGGCATTATTTTGAATTAAGGAAAAACTTTAGGTTCCCAGCGAACACAAACGGATCCGACAGCTGTAGGGTTCGCGCATGAGTTGGGGAATACTGAGGATGATGGAGTAAGATAAATTTACGCTAGCAATGATTCTGCTGGAATTCCGAATTCTTTATGAAGCTTTTTAATCATGGTAAGTGATAAACTTCTTTGTCTGTTAAGAATTTCTGACACTCTACCACGCGTACCAAAATACTTTGTCATATCAATTCGTTTCAGTCCCATTTGTTCCATTCTAAATTTAATAGCTTCTATTGGATCTGGCGTGTCAATCTTGTAATGTTGCTCTTCATACAACTCAATCAAAGTTATTAACAATTCAGCTTCATCAAACTCCTTTGTATTGGGTTTTGCATCAAATATCAACTCCATACGCGCTAAAGCCTTATTGTAATCTGTTTCTGTTTTTATTAATTTCACTTCCATAATTCAATATTCCAAACTCATTATTAAATTGTTGCTGCATCAATTTTATCATACTCTTTGTGTGTTCCCACAAAACGTATAAACATCCATTGAGCCTCGTAATTGATTTTAACAATCAATCTATATTTATTACCACATATATTAAACACTACTCTATTATCTCCAACTATACTTGCATTACCGTATTGTTGTTTCACCTCGTTTGGGTTTTGCCATTCTGCATGTTTTGCCTCATGATACCAAGCC
Source organism: Brumimicrobium aurantiacum (assembly GCF_003402975.1). Taxonomy (GTDB): domain Bacteria; phylum Bacteroidota; class Bacteroidia; order Flavobacteriales_D; family Crocinitomicaceae; genus Brumimicrobium; species Brumimicrobium aurantiacum. The sequence goes on from NZ_QURB01000001.1 coordinate 492,745, forward strand.
TTCAGTTGTTCTTTCGAATCTTCTCTTCCTGACTTTTCCCAATGTTCTCTTAAGGTTCTTAGTGCTATTATATTACTCATCTCTTTTACAAAGGTACTATAATCCTCACAAATGATCCCTGTACGGGAACAAAAAAATCATCCAAACATCTTTTGATGTAGGCGATATATTACCTCTCATTGTTCTTGTGGTTTTAAGTTATTAGGGTTCTCAGCCATTAATAGTTACCCCTTGGACAAACAACATTATTCTCATGGATTATAAGTTTTACGGTTTATCATTTACACTGTCTTTTGGGATATTTAAAAATTCAATTTTTGTATTTCCACTACGTTTAAATATCTCATCACCGCCAAAACCGAAACTATTCGTATAATCATTTTGTCCATAATGATTATACATACCTACATGTTGAAAAAACATTTTTAGATATCTCGATGGAATTTCTTCTTTAGAAATAAGTTTTCTAATCAAAGCAGGATGATTCATTTTTTTTGAAATTTTTAATTTATATAAAACATCATCCAATCGAAATAAATACTCAGCCTTTTTGAAATTGTAATTTATCAAATAACATTTCTCTATTCTAAATAACTCTTCTAGTTCAGGTTCTGAATAATCAATGAAGTGTTTTACTTTATAAAAAGATTGATTTACAATAATCGTATCAACTACATTCAAAAGCATCTCTTCTTCAACACTCTTCAACGAAATTCGAAACTTAATTCCTGTTACAGGGTAACTCGGGTAAGTACATTCTAGACAATAATCTTGATCATATCTGGTAAATCCTTCACTAATGAAATAATTTTGATCTGTTAAGGTGTTTTTTCCTTGTGAATATTGAAAAAAAGCTTCTGATAATTGATTATCAAATTTCATTTCATCATACTCTGGAACCTATTTATAATATGAATGCCATTTATCACCAATCATACAACTTGAAAAAATCAACCCTAGAGCGAAAATAACAAGTAACTTCAAATTAACAATTCTCATAAGTATCTTGGATTTCTCGATTTAGTTTTGTTTTCTGTATCTTTTTTTTCTTCCCCTGGAACTACCACATATCCCGAGAACAGTCGGATCCGTTCACGTGATCATCTGAATTCTAGCTTTTGCCATGCTTAAAAATACAAATATCCTCAAATCCCTAGCTCCAATATTCCATTTAAAACTCTTTTTCCTCTGCTGTAATCAACAACACAAATTTATGGATGATCTTTTGGTCTCGAAACGAATCTCAGACTTACAGGCTTATTATGAATATATCTTATTTTTGTAAAAAAATTAGTTTGGCACAAATTCTGTTTTGTCATTTTGAAATGAATAGCTTATGAAAAAGATTTTACTCACCTCAGTACTTTTGCTCCTTATCGTTTTCCAAGGAAAAACACAACGTTTCGATTATGAAAACACTTCAAAAATGTTTTTGGGGTTAAATATTGGAAGCGTTTGGCACACTTCTGACGTTCAGAACGTAAAAAACCGTTTTCCACTTGGAGCTGGTTTTGTGATCGGAGGTTCTATCAATCAAAACTATGGAAACGCTGTTTCTTTCGACCTTCGTTTTAGGTATTTAGGTGGTGTTTGGTATGGACAAGATACCGATACTACTGGAGCTATTTCCAACAACTATGCGGTTAACCAATATTATGACACTTTGGGTTATACCGTTCAAAATTTCAGAAACGCGCAACACCGATTTGCATTAGAACTTTCAATGCACGCCAATCGATTCAAAGAAAGAACAGGAATTGATCCTTATATTTTTGGTGGAATTGGTTTTACTGCGTCTTCTCTTCGAGGTGATTTATTGGACGATGTGCCAGGAACAAGTCAAGGCGATATTTATGCCTATGATCAAACGCCAAATGGGAGTTTAATTGAAAAAGAATATGAAACCCCACTAGACCTTAATCAGAATGGAGATCCGTATCCAAGTAATGAGTTTGATGTAAAAGTTCTCCCTAGCTTGGGTGTCGGTTTAGGATATTATTTCAATAGCCGATTCTCAATGGGAATTGAACACAAAACTACATTTTTTATGGATGACTATTTTGATGGTACAACCTTCGATCAAGATGGTGCAACAAGTAGTTTTCTTGACAATGACATGTATCATTACACTAGTATTTACTTCAAATGGTATTTAAAAGGGAAATCAAGTAATGACAAATGGGAAGAACCAGTTGAAGATGATCCATATACTCCAGCGCCTGTAAACAAAGATCAACCAATCGTTGATTTTACAAATCCTTCTAATTCTCCACATAGAACAAATTCTAGACTTTTTAACTTAAGAGCAAATGTTTACAATGTTGCAAGTGCTAGTGACATTACTTTCACAAACAATCAGCAAACAAACACAAACTTTGTATTCAATCCATCAACGAATCAATTTGAAGCAACCGTTCAATTGGTTCCCGGAACGAACACATTCTTCCTTAAGGGAACAAATCAGTTTGGAAAAGATAGAGATGTTGTGGAAATCTATTACGTTGAAGAAATTGAACGTGGAAATCCGCCAATCGTGAACATCACAAACCCAACAGCATTGCCCTACAGAACTAGTTCATCAACACACACTGTTGTTGCAACAATTCAAAATGTTCAATCAAGTGGCTGGTTAGAAGTTTGGTTTAATGACATGGTTGTAAGCAATTATAATTTCTCTAGCTATGGAACAAACAATTTTTCAATTCCATTAAACCTTATTGAAGGAACCAACAAATTAAAAATAGAAGGAAGAAATGAATTTGGTCAAGATATGGATGAAGCCATCATCATCTACAAGCCAATTGTAAATACAGATGACAGAGAGCCACCTGTTGTAAATATTTTAACACCAAGTTCAAATCCTCATATAACAGCGCAGTTAAATGAGAATATTGTTGCAAAGGTTGAAAATGTTGACTTAAAACAGAACATCGAGGTTCGCGTAAATGGTAATATTTATTCAAATTTCACTTTCAATGCCGCGACAGGAAGAGTACAATTCTCTACTGGAATTAATGCAGGAACAAACACGGTAAAAATTAGTGCGACAAATGCTGTCGGAAGTGATTTCGATGAAACACAAATCATTTATCGTCGTCCTACGCCTGTTACGCCTCCAAATGTAAATATTCTTACTCCAAATGTGAGTCCTTACACGGTAACTCAGCAAACGCAAGGAGTTATTGCTGAAGTTGAAAACATTACTTCTACTTCTCAAATTGAAGTACGCATCAATGGCGTACAAACAAGTAACTACTCGTTTAACAACACTACAAAGCGAATTCAGTTTACTGCACCTTTAAATGCTGGAGTAAACACGGTGAATATAACAGTAATCAACAATGACGGAAGTGACTTTGATGAAACACAAATCATCTACAGAGAACCTATTCCTGTTACGCCTCCAACTGTAAATATTCTTACTCCAAACGTGAGTCCTTACACGGTAACTCAACAAACGCAAGGAGTTATTGCTGAAGTTGAAAACATTACTTCTACTTCTCAAATTGAAGTACGCATCAATGGCGTACAAACAAGTAACTACTCGTTTAACAACACTACAAAGCGAATTCAATTTACTGCACCTTTAAATACTGGTGTAAACACGGTGAATATAACAGTAACCAACAATGACGGAAGTGACTTTGATGAAACGCAAATCATCTACAAAGAGCCTGTTCCTGTTACGCCTCCAACTGTAAATATTCTTACTCCAAACGTGAGTCCTTACACGGTAACTCAGCAAACGCAAGGAGTTATTGCTGAAGTTGAAAACATTACTTCTACTTCTCAAATTGAAGTACGTATCAATGGTGCACAAACAAGTAACTACTCGTTTAACAACACTACGAAGCGTATTCAATTTACTGCACCTTTAAATGCTGGAGTAAACACGGTGAATATAACGGTAACCAACAATGACGGAAGCGATTTTGATGAAACGCAAATCATCTACAAAGAGCCTGTCCCTGTTACGCCACCAACTGTAAACATTATCTCACCTAACGTGAGTCCGTATACAGCTACGCAACAAACACAAACAATAATCGCTGAAGTAGAGCACATTTCTTCTTCAACGCAAATTGAAGTACTTTTTAATGGGGTACAAACAAACAACTTTACATTTAATAGTAGTACACAACAAGTACAATTAGTTGCATCATTGAATTTGGGATCAAACACTGTAAAAATCACCGCTACAAACAACGATGGAAGTGATTTTGATGAAGCACAATTAATTTTGAATACAAATCCAGACATAGGTTTACCTCCAGTAGTTACATTTATTACACCAGATGTTAATCCATATGTAACCTTCCAATTTTCGGAATCAATTAAAGCACAAGTGGACCATGTTTCATCTGCACAAGAGATCGATGTAGAGATCAACGGTTCATCTACGAATAACTTCACTTTTAACAACACAACAAAAGAAGTACAGTTTTCCGCAAGCTTAAATACAGGAATGAATACTGTAAAAGTTACTGGGACGAATATGTATGGAGTTAATTTTGAAGAAGCAACGATTGTATATAAAGAGCAGAATGTACCTCAACCTCCAACAATTCAATTTTTAGCACCTGTTCAAAATCAAGGGTCAGTTACACAAGAATCGTATAACATGATGGCCAAAGTATTCAATGTAACTCAAGGAAGTGATATTCAGGTATATTTCAATGGTAGTTTAGTGAGCGCTAACAACTACAATTTCAGTCCACAATCAAAACTGATTACATTTCCAAGTACTTTAATTATTGGTGTGAACACATTTAAGATTAAAGCTCAAAACAATGACGGTAATGCGGAAGAGACTGCTCAAATCACAAGAATTGGTGAAGGACCTGGGAAAGACGAAGGTGGAAACACTGGTATTAAACCAACGCCTTGTGAAAAGCCAAAAGCGAGCTTCACCTCACCAAGAACAACAACTTCTAATGTTGATGAGGAGTCTTATAATGTTGTTGCATTTCTAAGTAACATTACTTCTAATAATCAAATAAAGGTTACACTAAATGGAAAAACAATTAAAGGTTTTACTTTCAATTCAAAAACAAAACTATTCAAACACACCATTAAATTAACAGAAGGGAAAAACACTTACAAACTACATATAACAAATTCTTGCGGAACTATCGTGAAGACTTATCAGTTTAATTACAAGCCGGAACCTGAATGTGGAGTAGTTGTTGAGATCATTAATAGTAGCTCTGAATTTTGTTTGACAACTTCAAACGGGACAGTTACCACTTTAGATCTTATGCGAAATGCTAAATTCATATACGCTGGACAAGCGAGTGCTATATATTTCAAAGCTCAATCTACAGGGTATTTAATGGTAAATGGAAAACCGTATAAAATATACCAAGGGAACTATTATTACTTTAAAGGATTGATGACAGTTGATTTCTCTAGGAATAGGAAAGATATGCCTGGTCAATGGAGCATTTGTATCTCGACAAATACCACTCCTAATTATGGAACTGGATTAAGAAAACCAAAAAATCCATGTAATACTATTAAAAACACAACTCCGGATAGTTCTCCAAACATCGAAACAAAACCAGACATTCAAAATAAGCCGACAAGAGAAATTAATATTCAAGAATCTCCAAAACCGAAAATTGAAAATACCGAAGGAGAGATAAAACAAAGCTCACCACAGATTCAAAGTAAACCAAATCTCAGAATACCGTAAACCTGTTTTTACCAAAAATAAATAACATAGCAAAAATAAATGAGGTCTATTTTAGGCCTCATTTACTGTTTTTTATACTTATTTTTGTAGATTAGAAGTAAATTTAATATTGCAACCCTGCTTTCTAAGCAAAGTCTTGATGCAACAAAATTGAATTCAAAAACGTCATTAATAAAAACAGACCTATGATAAATAAAATAATACTTTGCTTGTTCTTGTCAGTTTCACTGATTGGTTTTTCTCAAACTAATCACGACGAGCGATTACTTGACCGTTACACTGAAGTAGAATTAAACGAATTACAGAAAAACAATCCTGAAGAGTACGAAATAATTAATCATGCTTTAAAAGTTGGTATTTCTATTGGCGATATTCAAGAAGGAAAGGATTTAAAATTTGATGGAACATTAGATAAAGATCCAAATCTACCGCATACCTACATTAGTTTAGGTTTAAAATTAGAAAATCGTTACCAATATTATAAATTCAAAGGGACAAACAAAATGGTTATTGTACGTCCAAAAGATAAAATCACTTTAATCAAATAGACATGAAGAACTTTTTTTACATACTGATTTTTATTCTGTCGGGGCAATTTACACTTGGACAGTCTATTAATATAACAGACCCCGATTTTCCGCAATCTAATCCATTAACATGTTCTAACTACACAACAGTAGGAAACGCGAACTTCTTTGATGATGGAGGAACAGGCGATTACAGTCCAAACATTAATGAGACCATTACGATTTGTCCAGACCTTCCTAATGGAACACCAAAAATTCAAGCTTCCTTTGGTACAGGAACAGGTCTAACTTGGGATGTTCATGCAAGTGACTTCATCACAGTATATGATGGTCCGAACACCTCCTCACCAGTTATCGGGACATATAACAGTGCGACTGCACCTACAGGCTTTGGAGCAGTAGCTTCTTGGACCAACACTTCTGGATGTTTGACGATTGAATTTATCTCTGATGGATCAAACGAAGGTACTGGTTGGGAAGCTAACATTTCTTGTGCCTCACCTTCACAAGATATGGATTTACATATGGAAGCTTTTGTGAATACTTCAACAACAAACTCAATGTTTCCATTAGATACTGGATATGTCAACATTTGTCAAGGCGATTCTGTTTTACTTGTTGCAAAACCTTTGTTTCCTTATTCATTAGAGAATACAAATTCAGGGTATTCTCAAAACATGAACAATATTGACTTCTTATGGGAGTTTAGTGATGGTCAAGTAGGACCGAATGATGATAGTGTATGGTTTAAACCTCAAAATGACGTTGGAGTTTTCGCCAATTTAACCATTACTGATGAATATCCACATAACGCATCTATACGTTCAAGAATTAGGGTTAGTCCAACACCAGACTTTAGTTCTTCTGGACCTTTAGAAGACACTGTTTGTTTTGGACAACAAGTTGAATTATCGGGTGGTGTAACAACTTCAGATACAGCAGGAGTTTCTCTTCCACTAGGTACATTTGAGTTAGGAGGAAATTTTGCAGGGTTAACTTTCTTACCTGATGGTTCAAATGCAGAATATACTACAGATATCAACATGGCTTCATTTACTCCAGGAGCAGTTGTAACTGCAGCTAGTGACATTCAACAAATGTGTGTAAATATGGAACATAGTTTCCTCGGTGATTTAGAAATGTGGTTAGAATGTCCTAACGGAACAAATGTATTAATTTTCAATTCTTATGCTGCTGGAGGTAATTATCCAGGAGGATTTGGTGGAGGAGGTACTTATCTTGGGGAACCAAATGACTCAGGTACTGGCCCTGGAAATGGATATGAATATTGTTTTTCATCTGTAAACAATACTTGGAGCACGTTTGAAAATGATTACGCTGCAAATACAATTCCAACACCACCTACTGCACCTTCAGCTGGAAACACAGTTGATCCAAACGGAATTTGGGCTCCTGAAGAGTCTTTTGCTGACTTTGTTGGTTGTCCATTAAATGGAGACTGGACATTACACATTAAAGATAATTGGGGTGGTGATGACGGATATATTTTTGAATGGGGAATTTACTTTGACCCAGCGTTATACCCTACAAATGAAACATACCAAACATCTGTTGTTGATGCATTTTGGACACCAGACCCTACAATTGTTACAGATCCTAATAATGATACTTCTATTGTTGTTGAACCTCCAACTCCAGGAGATTATACATACCAATTTAATGTAGTAGATGATTTCGGATGTTCTTATGATACAACTTTAGCGATACATGTTCTAGATACATTAATTGAGATCGAAACTTCATATGATACAATTTTCTGTATGTCTGACAGTGTTCCGGTTTGGGCTAGTGCAACAGGAACAGTTGCGCCATTCACATTTGATTGGTCAAATGGAGAATCTTTAGACTCAGTATTGCTAGACACTGCATACTACGATGTAAATGCCAATGGTCTACACTCATATCCTGTTACAGTTACAGATCAATGTGGATTCAGTGAAGTGGATTCAGCCTTTCTTTTCGTTAATCAAACATTAGGCATAGATACTTTATTACAAAGTCCTGCCGACTGTGGATTAGAAAATGGTTATGTCTCGGGTATGGGAAGTGGATATACCGGAACACCAAAATACCTTTGGAAAGGTCCAGGACTTACTTCACAAGATAGTGTTACCGCAAGTGTTTGGTCAGATAAACCTTCAGGCTGGTATTATTTCTCAATAAAAGATGATGTTTGTATTGTTAATGATAGCATTTTCTTAGAGCAAAATCCACCTCCGGTTGCAGATTTCACACCAACTCCTGCGCAAGGTGCTGCACCATTAGATGTTACTTTTGTAAATAATTCTGACCCTGGTTCTAGTTATGTATGGGACTTTGGTAATGGAGAAGGAATTACAGTGAATGATTTAAGTGATCAGTTTACGACCTATTATGAAGAAGGAACATATACAGTAACACTTGAAATCACAGAAGGAAATTGTTCAGATCAGGCAACGCGAACAGTTACAGTATTTTTCCCAATGACTTATGACTTACCAAATGTATTTACTCCGAATGGTGATGGTCAAAACGACCTATTTACGATTAATGCAGAATATGCAACTAAACTGGAAGTAGTCATCGTAAATCGCTGGGGTAATGTTGTTTATGAGAGTACTGACTTAAACTTTGCTTGGAATGGTCAAATTCAAAACAATGGTGCTGAATGTAATGATGGAACATATTTCTATCAGTTCAAAATCCAAGGAAGTGGATCAGAAGTTATAGAAGAGCAAGGTTTTGTTCAGTTAGTCAGAGATTAATGGTTTAACATTTTGTTTTAGACGGAGAGCAGTATTGTTCTCCGTTTTTTTTTGACATAAAAACCCAAATACTCAACGGTAATTTACTAATCCAATATAGAAGTCAATAATTGCTTTTAGCGCTTTAATTTTGTCTTCAAATTGCAAATGATAACGAGTTAGCACCACAAACTCATTTGAATCGTTTTCTAGTGATATATATGGTTCAAAAAGATTGTCCTTTTCAATTTTTTGCATTCCCGAAGTACATAATAGTTTTTCGAGAAATACCTTTTATATTGTGAAGACTGAACAATGAACGACGCCTTATTGAAAGAGAACAAACGTTTTAAATGGTTTCTCGTTTGTATATTAAAGGCAACCCACTTACAATCACACAACTTCATTCTTACTTCGCCAACATTGGCTTTTCCATACTCGTTTTCAACCTCTATTTCATGATCTTTATATGGAATTTTAAGGACAAATTTGCTCATGAAACCATCATAGGTCATACCAAATACGTTGAAACGACTCTCTTCTTGATAAAGAAGGGCACCATCATAATTCGATAATAATGTTTCGTATTCTTCCTTCATTTTTGTAATGATGTTCATTCAAAGCGGAAAATAAACTTTGATTAGAGACCACCCAAGAAAAGTGACTAAACTTTATCTTTTCTTCTTTCGGTTATTCCATTTAAACTTTCGATTATTCACCAGGATGAACCTAAGATTAATGAATAATGTATTTGTTTCAGTAAAGGTTTTTGAAGGTGTTAATAACATATACCCAACACGAATATGAAATCCAAATAACTTATAGCCAATTACTGGTGAAATACCATATCTTTCTTCTTCGAAATTCGATCTTAATGTAACATCAAACCCATAGGTGAGATCTACTCGACTTGGTTTATGCCAGTATCCAGCATTAAATCCTAAAACATTATTTGGAATATTGTATTCTATTCCTGCATGTAAGGCATGAGTTTTAGGTTTTACTAATTTGATGTCTTTAAATTGAGCCTCCATTCCAATTTCACCAACATAATACTTACCTTTTTGCACCCCAAAATAGGGACCTAATTTTCTCACACTAGGATCAAGCAAAGGTTTTTTCTTTTGTGCATTGAGTGTTGGCACGTTGAAAATCAAAGCAAAACCAAAAAGTAAATACATCAAACATCTCATCATTCTTGATTCATTTTAAGCTTCAATGAATCTATATCCAATGAATCAATATACTTGCTTTTTGCATCTTTTAAATCATCTATGGAGATTCCAAGACTATCAGCATTCTCTCTTAATTCTTGAAGATCATTAAAATTGAAATCATATTCATCTGAAAATTTCTCATTCACACTATTCTTCAACCAAATCGTACTTTCTTCAATTGCAGGAATCGTTGCAGAGGCAACCACTTTAACAGGTGCATATAAAAGAGATTCTTCTTTAACGTCCTTAGGAATAAAGTTTCCTCTTTCATCATAAGTTTCTATCAATATGATAAGGATTGACAAAGTGTACAGCATTTTGATAATTCCCAAAACCAAACCCAATACTTTGTTTACCGGACCAAGTTTTACAGCCTTAAGTAGTCTTTCAATTACCCTTCCTGCAAAATATACCATTGCACCAACTGCTAGAAAGGTTAATGTAAAAGCAACCACAGGTAAATAGCGGCCTTCAATATTAATTTTATCCTTGATTAACTCCGAAGTATAATCTGAAAAGTTAATTCCAGCATAAATCCCTACTAATAGAGCCAGCAAAGTGAATATTTCAATTATTAATCCTTTTCGAAATCCAACCCATGCAGCGTAGAGTAATGGAACAGTAATGACTATATCAACGAAATTCATACTTCAAATTTACAACACTAAACTTTAGCAAAAATCAGCTCACTAAAATGTTGCTAACAATAAGTATTTGATTGGCGTTAAACACTGTAGTTCACCCCTAAAAACAAAGGTTTTTATTCAATATTGGTAAAGACTTGTTGAATATCATCGTCATCTTCGATTTTATCAAGCAACTTTTCTATTTCTTCTAATTGTTCTTCAGATAATTGAATAGGGGAAGTTGGTATTCTGTGCAAGTTAGATTTTGCAACCTCAATCTTCTTCTCCTCTAAAGCATTTTGAAGTGTACCAAAACTAGTGTAATCACCGTATATGGTAATATGTCCTTCATCGTTTTGCTCTATTTCTTCTAAACCTTCGTCAATTAATTCAAACTCCAATTCCTCGATATCCAAACCTTCAGATTCTTCAATTTCAAAAACAGCTTTACGATTAAACATAAATTCAATTGATCCATTAGGTACGACTTGACCTCCAGCCTTATTGAAATATGATTTTACATTCGCAACTGTTCTGGTTGTGTTATCTGTAGCACATTCTACATATACTAAGACACCATGCGGTGCTTTTCCTTCATAATTAACTAACTCATAATTCTCAACATCTTTAGCTGAAGCTCTTTTAATTGCTTTTTCGATGTTGTCCTTAGGTACATTTTGGGCTTTGGCGTTCTGTATTGCAGTTCTCAAAGTAGCATTCATTGCTGGATCGTCTCCACCTTCTTTTGCAGCCATCGTTATTACTTTCAATAACTTTGGAAACAATTTAGACATCTTACCACTTCGCTTTTCCTTAGAAGCTCTTCTTACTTCAAATGCTCTTCCCATAATGTTTATATTTTTCAATTCAAAAGTAACATTTATTGCCCAAAAATGAATTGAAAGCCTTTAATAATTACTCATAATATTGAGAAGAATACTTAATACTCTATCCGAAAAAACGCAGTTGATATATATCGGTCTCAAATCTGACATAGGATCAGAATAAATTTCAAAAAGTGAATTATTGCGTATTTTTGACCATAACCATTTTAGGGTATTTTAACAAGTCTATTTTATAGACATTTAAATCGAGAAAAAAATACGTAAATATCTGAGACATCTATCACTAGGTCGGTAAAAAAGCTAGGCATACACAATAACTAGTAAAACAGGGGGTGTTAGGAGCTTTTCAAATCCACATTTTAACAAAATAACCTCCAATAATCTGCCTAAGATTACGTATATTGTAAACACAAATAAATTTTATCAACCATGATTGAATTAAGTAAAAATATACTCACAAAAGTTAGTTTTGATAAACAATTGTTCCAAAAAGAATTGGAAAAATCTATCAAATGGATCAATAAATCAGAAGATTTACATTCTTTCAGAGAATGGTGTATGATAGAATTTGGGCATTTATATCCCTCAGTATTAAAAAAGGTATTTAATAAAAGATAATCGAAAAGGAGTTTTAAAACTCCTTTTTTTATTTTACTAAAACAAGTCTCCTTGTTGTGAGCTCGGTGTTTTTCCTAAATGTTCATAAGCCTTAGGTGTAACTTTTCTTCCACGTTGTGTTCTAACCAAAAATCCCTCTTGAATCAAAAATGGCTCGTAAACCTCTTCAATAGTACCTGCGTTTTCACCAACTGCAGTGGCAAGGGTTGTAATTCCAACTGGACCACCATTGAATTTCTCAATTAAAGCCGTAAGCAAACGATTATCCATCTCGTCTAATCCATTTTGATCAACATTCAATGCCTTTAAAGCAATATTTGTAATGTCAATTTTAATGGTACCATCTCCTTTAATTTGAGCGAAATCTCTTACTCTTCGCAACAAAGCATTTGCAATACGTGGAGTTCCTCTACTTCTACTTGCTATTTCATAGGCTGCTTCATGAGAGATTGGTATATCTAGTAAATCTGCAGAACGATTAACTATCGAAGTTAAGGTTTTGGCATTGTAATATTGTAATCGAGCATTGATACCGAAACGTGCTCTTAAAGGTGCTGTAAGTAATCCTGAACGCGTTGTTGCGCCAATTAAAGTAAAAGGATTAAGTGCAATTTGTACTGTACGCGCATTTGGACCAGAATCAATCATGATATCGATGACAAAATCCTCCATCGCTGAATAAAGATACTCTTCAATAACTGGAGATAATCTATGGATTTCATCAATAAAAAGTACATCTCCTTCATCAAGATTGGTGAGTAAACCTGCTAAATCTCCTGGCTTGTCCAAAACAGGTCCAGAGGTAACCTTAAAACCAACTCCCAATTCATTAGCAATAATATTAGAAAGTGTTGTTTTACCAAGTCCTGGAGGTCCATGCAACAAGACATGATCCAAAGGTTCATTTCTTTGTTTTGTGGCTTGAACAAAGATTTGAAGATTCTCTACGATTTTCTTTTGTCCAGTAAAATCATCTAAGGTTTTTGGACGTAGTACACGATCAAAATCTGAATCAGAGTTAACGCTTTCCATTTGATAGTCAAAATCTTCTTCCTCCACTTGTTATACTGTTATTAAATTGATGAATACGATTAATTGTACGTAAGTATATTTATACAATATTCAAATATAAGAAAAGCCCAGCACTAAATGTACTGGGCTTTATTAATTTTATTTAGAATACTAGTGCTCTTCCTCACCTGGTTTTAAAGGTACAGTTTGAGGTATGAAGTCATCCTCTGCACCAGGCTTAGAGTAGTCATACGGCCAACGTTCTACAACAGGTAATTCACCTGGCCAGTTACCATGACCTGGCATTGCTGTTGGAGTTGTCCATTCTAATGTATTCGATTTCCATGGATTTAACGGAGCTTTAGGCCCTCTAAAAATACTGTAGAAGAAATTGAAGAAGAAGAACAATTGTCCGAATGCTCCAATAATTGCAAATACAGTTATAATGATATTTAAATCTAGAACCATTTCCCCAGCAGTTGGGTTAAATGTATCAAATACTGAATTATCATAGTATCTTCTTGGTGTTCCACCTAATCCAACGAAGTGCATTGGTAAGAATACCCCATAACCAGATACAATTGTTGTCCAGAAGTGAGCATAACCTAAACGGTTATTCATCATTCTACCATACATTTTCGGGAACCAGTGGTAAACACCAGCAAACATACCGAAGATTGCAGAAAGTCCCATTACTACGTGGAAGTGAGCAACAACAAAGTATGTATCATGAACTTGAATATCCAATGCTGAATCGGCCAAGATAATTCCTGTAACACCACCAGAGATAAATGTAGAAACAAGCCCTACTGCAAATAACATCGCCGGAGTGAAGATGATTGAACCTCTCCAAAGTGTTGTTAAGTAGTTAAATACTTTTACAGCAGAAGGAATTGCAATCAATAGTGTTGTAAATACGAATACACTACCTAAGAATGGATCCATACCAGAAACGAACATGTGGTGAGCCCATACAATAAATGAAAGGAAACCAATAGCCAAAATAGAACCAATCATCGCACGGTAACCAAAGATTGGTTTTCTAGAATTCGTAGAAATAATTTCAGACGAAATACCTAATGCAGGAAGAAGTACAATATATACCTCAGGGTGACCTAAGAACCAGAACAAGTGTTGGTATAAAATTGGTGAACCTCCAACATTATCTAACATTTCACCACCAATAATGATTTCACTAAGGTAGAATGAAGTTCCCATTGTTCTATCCATGAACAATAAAAGTGCTGCTGATAATAAAACTGGGAAAGATAATACCCCAACAATAGCTGTAATTAAGAAAGCCCAAATTGTTAATGGCAATCTTGTCATCTTCATCCCTTTTGTTCTTAAGTTAATTACCGTTGAAATGTAATTCAAAGAACCAATTAAAGAAGATGCAATGAAAATTGTTAAAGATAATAACCACAATGTCATTCCTAAACCTGAACCAGAAACTGCTTGTGGTAAAGCTGATAAAGGAGGGTAAACCGTCCAACCTGACATTGCTGGTCCTGACTCAACGAAAAGAGAAATCAACATTATAATTGAAGAAACGTTGAATAACCAGTACGACATCATATTGATGAATCCAGAGGCCATATCACGTGCTCCAATTTGTAGCGGGATTAATACATTTGAGAAAGTACCACTTAATCCTCCTGTTAATACAAAGAAAACCATAATTGTACCGTGAATGGTAACTAAACCAAGATACATATCCTGATTTAATATTCCATCTGGTGCCCATCGTTCACCTAAAAACATATTTAGAAGGTCTGAAGATTCTCCAGGCCATGCTAATTGAATTCTAAAAAATATAGACAACATCATTCCCACAACTCCCATAAAAATAGCAGTTAGTAAAAATTGTTTACCAATCATTTTATGGTCGTAGCTGAAGATATACTTTGATACAAAGCTCTCTTCGTGGTGATCATGTTCGTGAATTGCTTCTTGAGCTGCAGCTGCCATGTTTAAATATATTTATTTATTGATAATAATAATTAGTTTTCTACTACTCTATTTGAGATTGACTGATAGTATTCAAGCATTTCTGCTTCATCATCTTCAACCCATGGAGTACCATCATAAGTAGATTTTGTTTTTTGCCAAGCTAAGTATTCTTCTGGTTCCAATACTTTCACAGACATCTTCATCTTGTAATGAGAACCTCCACAAATCTTGTTACATAAAAGAGCATATTCAAATTCTGGATCATCCAACTTTTCTTTCATTTCATCTGAAGAATAAATTGGTTGGAATTTGAAGTATGTTGTCATCCCAGGAACAGTGTTCATTTGAGCACGGAAATGTGGGAAATAAGCAGAGTGAATTACGTCTTTAGATCTAAAAGAGAAATTATACTTTTGACCTTTTAAAAGAACTAAACTATCTTCTAAAATAACATCATCATTCGCTAGTTCATCCAAAGAATCATTATACGTTATAGACATCGCCTCTAACATACGAGACATTCTTTCCTTTCTACCTAGTTGATCTTCTAGATCACTTCTATCTTGAGCAGACATTATAATTGAACGGTCATTCAATTTTTCCTCCAACATTTTTACACCTTCTTGTCCTGGAGCTCCAACTTTCATAAGAGATAAAGAACGTTCGATGTTGTCCTTAGTCATAATTCCATAAGGATTCTCAGCTGTTGTAAGTTTATAATCAAATTTACCTAATTCGTTGTTCATTCCAGAATAACGAGCTGTCCAAGCAAACTGATAGGCGAAAATTTCAATATCTTCAAATTCTGCTCCTGCTTTAGAAGTAGTTTCGTTCCATGTTCTAAGACCCAAAATAATAATGATAGAAAGTACAGCTGCAGGAATTACAGTCCATACCATCTCCAACTTATTATTATGAGCATAGTAATATGCTTTTACTCCTTCTTTTCTTGAGTATTTCCAAGCAAAAACAAATAATAAGGTATTTGTTAATAGGAAAACTGAAATTACGATAAACCAGTTCACATTATATAACCAGTCGATTTCCTGACCATGAGCTGATGCAGCAGGTCCAAGGTGAACGTCACCAAACTTTACGATTAAGTATACGAATCCTGCATATAACGCTACCATGAAAACAAGCATCATATTTGCATTGAACTTGTTCTCAACTTTAGGAATATCTTCCTCCTTCAGTTTGTTTCTTTTTCTTGTTAGCTCATTCACACGGATCAATTGCGCTATTGCAAGTACTCCTAGAATGATCACCAATATGATAATTAACTTACTATCCATCTCTCTAAAATTAACTTATTCTAAATTTAAAAAATTATATCTCGTGATGTAAGGACTCGTCCAAGAATGGATGATTTTTACTTACTAGTGGAGATTTCGATAATTTAACCAATATTACTCTAACAAATAATCCTAAGAATAAAACTGCCATTCCGATTTCTAAGAAACCAATACTTGCAGTTGGCCCCATAGAACCACCCATAACCATAATCCATACATCTAACCAGTGTCCAGCTAAAATTACAAGCCCAACAAAAGTAAGTATTCCTGCATGTCTTTTGGCATCTCTTGACATTAAAATCAACATTGGGAATGCAAAATTAATGATAAACATACCGAAGTAAAGTAATTTATAATGCTCAATTCTCATTAAGTAATAAGTTGTTTCTTCAGGAATGTTCGCATACCAAATCAACATGTACTGAGAGAACCATAAGTAAGCCCAAAGGAATGAAGTTGCGAAAACCCATTTTCCAATATCGTGGATGTGACTTTCATTAACTTTTGGTAAATAACCTAATTTCTTTAAGTACAATAGTAAAATGATGATGACTACCATTGCACTTGTCCAAGCACCTGCAAATACATACCATCCAAACAAAGTAGAGAACCAGTGAATATCAATTGACATCAACCAATCCCAAGCACTTGTTGAACTAAATACAGCAAAAAATACAAGGAAAGTAGCTCCTTTACGGTAGTTTTTGAAGTGAATTTCTTCTGCTAATTCAGGACTATTATCTTGTTGGATAGATCTTTTCATAAACCCATTCCACATAATGTAGTAAATCGCTAAATAAGCAAGTGTTCTTACCCAGAAAAATGGTTTGTTCAAATACGCACCTTTTCCAGCAGATAAAGCATCATAATGTGAACCTCCTTCATTCATAACTTCTGGATCCATCCACATATAAATGTGCGCTCCGTTAGTAAAAGTTAATGATAAGAAAGTAACAATTAATAATCCAATTCCTAAAGGCAAGAAACCAGTAACAGCTTCTATAACTCTTTTAACGTAAGCATACCAACCTGATTCAGTAGCATATTGTAATGCTAAGAAGAACATAGCACTAATGGCAATAGAAAAGAAGAAAAAACTATTTGACAATAGGTTTCCTAAGAACTTTTGACCAAGATGACCACTGCCTGAGGCAGCTATTATACCAATACCTGTAAATACGATTCCGACAATCATTAAGATTGTAGTCCATATTTTAGCTTTGTTTGAAACTTGATAATCCATTTTATCTATTAATTTTCTATATTATAAATAACTATTATTGTACAGTATCTTCAACAACTACTGTTGTATCAGTTTCTACTTTTTGAGGAGTTGCAGCACCATAATCTTCAAAACGTAATTTGTTGATATAATGAACTACTGTCCAGATTTCTTTTTTATTCAACAATGGTGCATGCGCTCCCATCATTCCTTTACCATAGTAAATTGAATAGAAAAGCTGACCATCAGGTAAGTCTTTCAAGTTTGAATAATCAGGTACACCTGCATAAGCACCACTTTGTACCATTGAACCTTTTCCATCACCGTCTTCACCATGACAGTGCGCACAATTGATTTCGTAAAGTTCTTTACCATCACTGAAAATAGATTTTTGATTATCTTCAGTTAATTGGATTGGGTTTTTATCTGCAGCTGCTGCATTATATTCAGCATCACCTTCTTCTGTTGTTAATCTCCAACCGTCCTTTTCTTGTAAACCATGAGTTACAGCAGCAAAACTACTTGCTTTTCTGTGGTATGGTAAATACATTTCTAAATCTTCCACTTTACCTTGGTAAGGGATAGTCGCCAATGGAGGATGTTTAGCAGATTGTTTCATTACTGCTTCAGGATTAACTTCTTCCTTCACCCAACCATAATCTACATATGTCTCCACCGCTGGAGAACGATACATATCTGGCATCCATTCTAAACCTGGAGAATCTTTATCAGAAACACAAGAAAAAAGCGTTCCGATTCCAAAGGTAAGGGCAAGTGCCTTAGTTGATATTGCCTTAAAATTCTTTTTCATGACTTATTTAATGTGTTTTTGATCTAATTCTACAATTCCAGTTTCCATCAACATTGCTTCCAGTTCTTTTTCTGAAAATTTGCTGTTTTCACTTAATCTTAATTCCATTACAAAACGATCATCCGTTGTACGTGGATCTGGATTTTCAGCTGGCATTCCAGGAATCGTTTTATTCGCTAATAAATAAGTAATCGACATAAGGTGAGCAGCAAATAAAACTGTTAGCTCAAATCCGATTGGAACAAACGCTAGCATATTCTCTAAGAAAGAGAAGTTAGGCTTACCTCCAATATTCATTGGCCAATCAGTAATCATGATATAACGCACACCGATTAAAGCTAATGCCAATCCAGTAAGTCCGTATAAGAAAGCCATAATTCCTAAGCGCGTTTCTTTCAGTCCAATTATTGGGTCAAGTCCATGAATTGGAAATGGTGAGAAAACATCTGTTACTTTAACTCCTTTTGCAACTAACTTCTTTGCGCCATCTTTAAGCACATCATCGTCGTTATACATTGCATAAAAAACTACGTTTGATCCCATGACTTATTTATTATCGTTATTTAATTCAACATCTGATCCATCTGAGTCTGAATTGTTAGATGGCTTCATTTTAACATCAGCTAAATGTTGTTCTTCAATTGAGAATGCAGGTGTTTTAGCATCTCCATCTTTGAACGACTGTCCTGATGATTTCAAAATAGTTTTCACCTCATTCAATGCAAGAACTGGGAAGTATCTTGTAAACAATAAGAAGAATACAAAGAACAATCCGATTGTACCAACAAACACACCGATATCAATGTGAGATGGATAGAACATACTCCAAGAAGATGGTAAGTAATCTCTGTGAAGTGTAGTTCCGATAATTACGAAACGCTCAAACCACATCCCGATATTTACAACAATCGCAATTAAGAATGTAAATGTTAAACTCGTTCTTAATTTTTTGAACCACATCAACTGTGGAGAAACAACGTTACAAGTCATCATTGACCAATATGCCCACCAGTAAGGACCAGTTGCTCTGTTAATGAATGCGTATGCTTCATATTCAACACCTGAATACCATGATACGAATAACTCTGTTAAGTATGCAACACCTACAATAGATCCTGTTGCCATAATAACGATGTTCATATATTCAATATGCTTAGTGTGAATGTATGCTTCTAAGTTGTATGCTTTTCTCATCACAAGCATTAATGTTTGTACCATCGCAAAACCTGAGAATACCGCACCTGCCACGAAATATGGTGGGAAGATAGTGGTATGCCAACCTGGTATTACAGAAGTGGCAAAGTCAAATGATACAATAGAGTGTACAGAGAATACAAGTGGAGTAGCCAAACCTGCAAGTACTAATGAAACCATTTCGAAACGACTCCATTGTTTTGCTCTACCTGACCAACCAAAAGATAATAAGGAATATATCTTTTTAGCGACTGGCTTTTTAGCACGATCTCTAATTGTTGCGAAATCAGGAATCAAACCAATATACCAGAATACTAATGAAACTGAAAGGTAAGTTGAGATCGCAAATACATCCCAAAGAAGTGGTGAATTAAAGTTTGGCCATAATGAACCAAATTGATTTGGTAATGGCATTACCCAGTAAGCTACCCAAATACGTCCCATGTGAATTAACGGGAACATACCTGCCATGAATACTGCGAAAATTGTCATCGCCTCAGCAGAACGGTTAATGGCCATTCTCCATTTCTGACGGAATAATAAAAGTACTGCAGAAATCAATGTTCCTGCGTGACCAATACCAACCCACCAAACGAAGTTAGTAATATCCCATGCCCAGTTGATGGTTTTGTTCAATCCCCAAGTACCAATACCTGTACCTAATAGATAAAGGATACATCCTACACCATACAAACCAATAATGGCAGCGATAGCGAAAAGAACGTACCATGTTTTCGGTGCTTTTCCTTCGATTGGTTTACAAACATCTTCAGTTACTTCATGAAAGGTTTTGTGACCAATCACCAAAGGTTCTCTAATTGTTGCTTCCTTATGCATTACAATATATTTATTGTTTTAATACTAATAATTCAATTAATGACTTGCTTCTTCGTGTTCAGCATGACCGTGACTACCTGAATGTTCGTTGGCCAATTGAATATCTGAAAGAAGTTCATTCTCCTCGTTACGTACTTTAACTTTATACCACATGTTTGGTTTTAAACCAATTTCTTCAAGGGCTTGGTAAGAACGTTTATGATCAGCTGATTTTCTAATCTTAGAGTTTGGATCATTCCAGTCCCCAACGATAATTGCATTGGCTGGACATGCATCACCACACGCTGTAGTTACATCTCCATCTTGTACTGGACGTTGATCTTTCTTCGCGTTTAGTTTTCCTTCTTGAATTCGTTGAACACAGAAAGAACATTTCTCCATAACACCACGCGTTCTTACAGTAACATCTGGATTTAATACCATACGTCCTAAGTCGTCTTGTGCTGGGTTAACTTCACCAAACTTCTTATAAGATGGATAATTAAACCAGTTAAATCTTCTTACTTTATAAGGACAGTTGTTCGCACAGTAACGTGTACCGATACAACGGTTATATGTCATTTGGTTTAATCCTTCGTTTGAGTGCGTTGTCGCAGAAACTGGACATACTGTTTCACAAGGTGCGTGATTACAGTGGTGACACATCATTGGTTGGTGAACAACTTTTGGATTCATTGAAGCAATCTCTGCATCGCTATAATCAAAGTCATCTTTGTCTTTACGTTGACCAACCGTAGCTTCTTCATCAGAAGAATAGTAACGGTCAATTCTCAACCAGTGCATTTCACGACCTCTTCTTACTTCGTCTTTACCAACAACTGGTACGTTGTTTTCAGACTGACAAGCAACTAGACAAGAACCACAACCGAAACAAGCGTTAAGGTCAATAGTCATTCCCCAACGGTGACCTACATTCTCTACTGGATGTGCATCCCATAAATCGAATTCAGCGATTGGTGCCTCAACGTGGTGACCATGCTCATCGATTTTTTGTAATGTCCAATCAGGATTATAAGCTTCCTTAGAATGGTTTTTGTAAATATCTAGTGTTGTTTCTCTAACAATAGAATTTCTCGCCATCACAGTTCTGTGAATTTGAGTTGTTGCTATAGGGTAATTTGTATTTTTATTTTCGATTGATGCAACTGCAGTATACTCCATCGTATCATTTGCAGTTTGAATCATTCTAAATGCGTTTTTACCAATTGGTTTAGGGTTTCCATTTTCATCAGTGTATAACCCACCGTATTCTTTTGTTTGGAATGCAGCTTTACCAATGTTTGCTCCACCTTCACCACGACCATATCCTAATGCTACACCAACAGTTCCAGGAGCTTGTCCAGGAGATGGGTAAACAGGGAGTTCGTAAGTTACATTACCAACAGTAATTGAAGCTAATGTACAACCGTTTTCTTGATCAATTATCGTATTGTAACCTTTATCCCTCATAATAGAAGGATTCATTGTAATATAATTATCCCAAGTAACTTTTGTAATTGGATCTGGCGTTTCTTGTAACCATGGATTTGCAGCTTGTTGACCTAATCCAATTGCAGCTTTTTGATAGAATACTACTTCTAATTCACCTGCTTTAGGTAATTGTTTTGCCACAGTTGACAATGCACTTCCATTGAAACTTGGCTTGCTTGGTGCAGCCATTTTCTTAGAGTATACAGAATTGTGAATAGACGTATTCCAGAATGTCTCGAAATTAGAACTGTCTCCTAATCCGTTATTCTTCCAATTCTCTTTAATAAAGTTAAAGAAAACTTTACTGTCTTTTCCTTCACGTTCTGCTTTTTCAGACCAAACAAGGAAAGATTCTTGTGCACTTACAGTATCGTACAATGGACGAATTGTTGGTTGTGCAATAGAAAATTCATTTGCTTTTGGTGAGAAGTCATTCCATGACTCTAATGCGTGATGATCTGGAACAACAAACTTACATACAGAAGCTGTTTCGTCCATTACGCTAGATAATGATACTGACAAGTTTATTTTCTTTAATGCTTCTGCGAATTCAGCACCGTTTGGAGCAGAATATACAGGGTTAACACCGTAGAAGAATACTGCATCTGGTCCTTTGTTTGATAGTACATCAGCAACAAGCTTCATCATTTTATCATCTTCAGATGCAAACATCTGAACTGGGTTATTCAAGTTAACTGTTGAAGAATAAGCATCAATTAAATGATTTACTTTATTAACCAAAACTTGAATAGCAACGTTATTTGATCCAGAAACAACTAAACCGTTTCCTTTCTTTAAATCCTTTGCAATTTTCTTTACATTCTCAGCTCCAACAGTTGATGGAATAGCGCTTGAAACACCATTTGTGCTTCCTCCTAATTCCTTAACCAATGCAGCAAGTAATCCTGCTTCCTCTGATGGCTTGATCATCAAACGCACATCTGCGTTAGAACCAGTGATAGACATATTAGACTCAATCTGGTAGTGCTTGTTCATCCACTCACCATCAGGGTTACGTCTTTGTCCGTATTGTCCAGAGTACTGAGTTGACAACAACCAAGTTGACAAGAAGTCAGCTCCGAAACTTACAATTGTTTTTGCTTTTGAAAAATCATAATCAGGAATAACTGCCTTACCGAAAGAAAGTTCATTCGCTTTTCTGATTCCAGCATACGAAACAGCATCATATTGGATATGTTCGAATTTCGCACCTGTTGGAGTTCCTCCAGCTACTGCTGCAGCAACATTATTATCATCTCCATTGAAGACATCTTTTACTTTGTCAACAACTTTATCAATCACACCATCCTCTTCAGTTGAAACAACTGGAGCTGCTTTAGGCGCTACACGACCAGTAATCGATCTTTCAAATTCTTCAATTACTTTATAAGATGAAGGAGAAGCTAAAGTATTGGATACAAGTGTTACTTTTCCTCCTTTACTTTTAATCTTATTGATTTCAGCAATGATTTCACTATCTGCATCTAGAGTCGAAATTCCTTGTCCATCTTTAAATGCATATTGCAATCTAGCCTCATTGTATAATGACAATACAGATGCAATAATTTGTGGTGTAACATTACCATTTGTAAATCCAAAGTCTTTGTTCCCTTTAATATAAATAGGACGACCTTCTCTTGTTTTTACAAGAATGTTAGCATAAGAATTTCCATCGTAATAAGTAGAAGCATACCATGTCGCTTCACCAGGAGTAACATCTACTGGTTTATTAACATAAGGAATAGCTTTCGTTACAGGAGCCTCACACGCAGCAATTGTAGCTGCAGCAACACTAAATCCTAAGAATTTCAAGAAATCTCTTCTTGGTGTTGATGACTCGCTTAGCTTTTCATCAGCTAAAAACTCATCTACACTTACCTCTTGACTAAACTCTTGATCTCTGTTTTTAATAAACTCTGGAGTTTGATTTAACTCCTCAAGACCTTTCCAATATTTTTTGCTCATTGCCATATCTTATTTAGCTATCAACTTTCTATTAATTAGTAGTGACACTTAGCACATTCCCATCCGCCAAGTTCGCTCACTGTTACTTTGCCATCCTCAAGGTATTCCTCGTATAATGACTCGTCGTTCTCAAGTAGTCTTTTATGAATTTCGTCATAATAACCTCCTTTTCCTTCTAAACTACCTGTTGACACTTCTTTCTCACTGTGACATTCAATACACCATCCCATTGTCAATGTTGGTTTAGTTAATTGAATATTACCTTCGATTTCATTTAATTCTTCAACTGGAACTACACGTGGCAAAGCATTTTGCTTTGTCATGTCTCCGTGACATTGCTTACAATCGATTCCTCCGATTTCAACGTGTTGTGAGTGATTAAAGTAAACATGGTCTGGTAAGTTATGTACTTTATTCCAAACAATATTTTCTGTTTCACCACTATACTTCCCTCCACCTTCTGGAGAATATCCAGCTGATGCGTAAATTTTCTTGATTTTCTCTACTTGATCACCTTCTCCCTGAACCTGTTTGTGACAGTTCATACAAACATTGGTTGTTGGAATACCAGCTGTTTTAGATTTATTCGCTGAATTGTGACAGTATTTACAGTCAATTCCATTAATACCAGCGTGGACATCATGTGGAAACGCAATTGGTTGACTTGGTTGGTAAGCAGTCACAACACCAATTTGGTATAGACCTAAGAACAACCAAACTACTCCAGCCATAACGACAACTAACACTCCCATTCCTACATACTTTCTGTTCTTAAAGATCCAAGCTTTAGAACCTACTTTAATGTAAGAATCATTATCCTCGTCCATCTCTTGAAGTTGACGCTTAGTCCCTCCAAGTGAAATTATCAATACTAAGAAAACAGCTCCTAATACATACCAAACCCATCCAAGACTTTCTTCTTCTACTGGAGTTGAAGTACCACTATTACCTCCAGTATCTCCTGGAGTTACTGCTTCTTCTTTAGGTTGTGCATCAACGTAATCAAAAACAGCTTCGATTTGCTCGTCTGTTAAGTCTGCAAAAGTCGTCATTGAAGAAGCCGCCCAACTAGACACTTCCTTCGCATAAGGATCAGTTGCTGCTGCTACTTGCCAGTTTCTCACCCATTGGTGAAGCGAACCTTCCATTGCACCGCCTTCTTCCCATTTTTGACGAACCTCGAATAACTTTGGCCCTGTCATATCCTTGTGAGGTTGGTGACACGTGGCACATTTTGAATTAAATATTGACTCGCCTTCTTGCGCTCCTGACGTAAAAGTAGTCAACATAATAAGCGTTAAAACCAACGCAAACAATCCTTTATTTCCCATATTAAACATCTGATTCTTAGATATTTTGATTTATAATTTCACAAACTTACATGAAAATTCGTAATACATATCGGTAGCAAAATTAGCAGAATATCCCTAGTCTATGACAGTTTCATGACATAATTGACGCTTTTGAAATTAATTTAGAACGATTTTAAATAAGACGAAAGTTGAAATTATCCTTAGGATTTTAGTGCCTTCAAGGGATAAAATCGCTCATCTACTTTAAAATCAATTCATAAAGTTTGTTAACACAGCTGTAAATTTCAAGAATCAGATATATTTAAACACCAAACAACGTTAAAGCTAATAAATGTGGATATCTTTTTAAAGGAGTTTTTTGATGAAAAACGGGGCTTTGGGAATATCACAATAAGACTTATCAACAATTGAGATAATAAACTGTAATATTCGAACGTGTACTACAAAACCATTATGACAAAAAATTAATCCATTTATTTCATTAGCTTTATAAAACATAAACTTTTCTATAAAATGACAGATATAAAACTGAGACTAGCCACTTTAGATGATCTTGATGCGCTTGAGGAATTTGAGCAAGGAGTTATTCAATATGAACGCCCTTTTGCACCACAATTAAAACCTGATCCAATACATTATTATGCCATTGAAGATTTAATTAAAAATGATGACGCCTGTTTTATTGTTGCAGAGAAAGAAGGTAAATTAATTGCTTCTGGATATGCACTCATTCAAGAGTCTTCTCCCAACAAAAAATATAGAAATCATGTTTACCTTGGCTTCATGTATGTTGTTCCGGAACACAGAGGAAAGGGAATTAACGCGATGGTAATTAATTACCTTGTTGACTGGGCAAGAGTACATGAAATATCAGAAGTTGTTTTGGAAGTTTACGATGCAAATGAAAGTGCTAAAAGGGCCTACAAAAAAATCGGATTCGAACCTGGCTTACTTAAAATGAGGTTAAATACGAATATATAACATACAATACTTATGTCTTTAAACAATTCACTCTATATTATGTCAGCATTATACTGTATTGCAGGAATCCTACATTTTGTAAAACCTAAACCATATATTAAGATTGTTCCACGCTATATTCCCTATCCAAAACTTATGGTTTACATTTCCGGATTATTTGAATTGATTTTTGGAATAGGCTTACTTTTTGAAGTTACACAATCATTTTCAGCAGTAGGGCTCATTTTATTATTGATCGCAGTTTTTCCGGCAAACATTTATATGGCCAAAAGAATGCACGAAAAGAAAAGTAAAAATAGATGGATTGCTTTTATCCGACTTCCATTGCAGTTTTTACTTATTTATTGGGCATACCTATTTGTTTAAAGGAAAAAAACGGCATATCTAAACATAAAAAAACCCACACAAATTAATGCGTGGGCTATCAATTATTCTAATTCGATTATAAATCAAACTTAATACCTTGTGCCAATGGCAACTCAGTCGTATAATTAATTGTATTTGTTTGTCTTCTCATGTAAACTTTCCAAGCGTCTGATCCAGACTCACGTCCTCCACCAGTTTCTTTTTCACCACCGAAAGCACCTCCGATTTCAGCACCAGAAGTTCCAATGTTTACGTTGGCAATACCACAATCAGAACCTTGTGCAGATAAGAATTGCTCCGCTTCACGCAAATTCGTTGTCATGATTGCTGAAGATAATCCTTGAGCAACACCGTTTTGTAATTCGATAGCATTTGTTACATCACCAGAATACTTCATCACATAAAGAATAGGTGCGAAAGTTTCATTCTGAACAATATCATAATGATTTTCTACTTCGATGATTGCAGGTTTAACATAACAACCAGACTCATACCCTTCTCCTTCAAGTACACCTCCTTCAACAAGTACTTTACCACCTTCTTTCTTAGCTGATTCGATAGCGTTTAAGTAATTGTTTACAGAATCTTTGTCGATAAGCGGTCCAACATGATTGTTTTCATCCAAAGGATTACCAATTTTAATTTGACCATAAGCATCAACAATAGTATTCATTACTTTATCATAAATACTGTCATGAATAATCAAACGACGAGTAGATGTACAACGTTGTCCGGCAGTACCAACTGCACCAAATACAGCTCCTGGAACTACAATTTTCAAGTCAGCATCTGGAGTAATGATCATTGCATTGTTTCCACCCAATTCCAATAGTGATTTTCCTAATCGTTTGGCTACCGCTTCATTTACAGATTTACCCATACGTGTTGAACCTGTAGCAGAAACCAAGGCCATTTTTGGATCTTCAGCCAATGCTTTACCGATTTCAGCACCACCAATAACCATTGTTGAAACTCCTTCTGGAACATCATTTTTGGCAAAAACTTCTTGTGCGATGTTTTGACAAGCGATAGAAGTTAAAGGTGTTTTCTCTGATGGTTTCCAAACACAAGCATCACCACAAACCCATGCCAATGCAGTATTCCAACTCCATACAGCAACTGGGAAATTGAAAGCAGAAATAATTCCTACAACTCCTAGTGGATGATATTGTTCATACATTCTGTGACCTGGACGCTCAGAAGCAATTGTTAAACCATAAAGTTGACGAGAAAGACCTACTGCAAAGTCACAGATGTCAATCATCTCTTGAACTTCTCCTAATCCTTCTTGATAAGATTTACCCATTTCATAAGAAACGAGTGCTCCTAGTGGTTCTTTATATTCTCTTAAAGCATTTCCTAATTGACGAACAACTTCTCCACGCGCTGGTGCAGTCCATTGTCTCCATTCATGAAATCCTTTTGTAGCAACTTCTACTGCTTTGTTATAATCTTCAACTGAAGCTAACTTTACTTGTCCTATTTTTGAACCATCTACTGGTGTGAATGAGTCTATAACTTCGCCTTGAGTATCGATCCAGTTTTTACCTGTCGATGCTCCTTTATTGACCTCGCTATTTACCCCTAATTGGTTAAGTACTTTTTTGATATCAATTCCTGACATTATTCATTTTTTTTGATTCACACAAATGTAATAAGTTCTTTTGATAAAAGAAAGGAATTAGATAAGTGCTCTATTTTCAGTTTTTCCTGAAACTTAACAACTCAATTTCATTGTAGTTCAACACTAATATAATTGAAAAAAAGAAGCAAGAAGATTCGCAATTAAAATTGTATTTATAGAGTAGTCGTGTGTGTAATGGAACTCTTTTTTATCCATTTTAAAAGTAATAACATGCAAAATAAATGGAACCAATAAAGTCAATCGAAAGACATTTAATCCTGGTAAATTTAAAAGTTGAATTGCAATTAGGATTAAGGTAAAAACACTTATGGTAAAACTTATTAATTTCTTAACCAAAACACATCTAATTGCGTAAGCTAAGCTTGCAAGGACAAAAACATGTAACCCAATACTTGTCAACATTGAGTTTTGAAAAAGCGACAAAACAAAGCCCAAAATTAAGGCTCCATATATCAAGTTATACACGAAGCCTTGTGCTCTTCTCTTATAAAAAAAACTTACACAAACTCCAGCTAGCATTGTAAAAACAGATATCCACATATCTAAACAAAGTAAGCGTAAATAGTTGATTTTCTGAATCAATAAAGACCTAATTTCTCGTATTGATGAATAAATAAGAAATGAAAATACAATAAATTATAAATCCTATGAATTTTCCGAAAGAATGTTTAGATTTAAAGAAAACACACACAATGCTAATAAAAACCGCATCATTTTTCTTTACAATTATTTTACTAATTAGTTGTGCCAACACTAAAACTACAAATATTCCAACACCTGAGGAACAAAGTACTATTGGAACTAGTAATCCACTTGAAATAACTGTAATTGATTTTGAAATGATTGAGCGAAAAAATAAAGATTTTAAAGTATCCTTTCAAAAAGCATCTACTATTAAGGGGCAGTTAAAAGAAAGTAAGATTGTTTATCCATCCAATAAAATAGGAAAATTCATTGTTCAACTGCTAGATGGAGAAGGCGAAATCATTGAAGAGCTGGTGATAAAAGAGCCATATCAGCAAATCATTGAAGAGAAAGAAGCACAAATAAATGAAGAACTCATCAATGATCAAATTAGAAGAAATAAATTTTCGGTTCAATACAATAGAAACTTAGGAGTTCAATCAATTAAAATCTTAAAAATGATAGACAATCAAGCAGTAGAACTTTATCATCACAAAACCCCATAAACATTATTTATTATCAAAATTAAATGGTGGAGAAAAGTTCTCGCCTATTTTCAACCTATACAGAGAAGGTAAGTCTTCTGAAAGTATGGCAACCGAACTAATTACTATTTCATTTTTCGGTAAGAATATTGATGACAAGCCCATGCCACACGCATAAGTAAAGGGATGATCACAAATTACCCAAGAATTTGTAGAATCTTTCCTCTGAAGAACGAGAGGTATTTGCGCGCCATAACCTATCACTATAGTTGAATCACTAATGTTTTTTAAACGAACTGGGAAGGCACGATAGCAGGCTTTTTCTGTAGAAAAAGTTGCCTCACGATAATTACTTACAATCTGAGTTGTATCTACAGACAATTCTATTTTTGCATTATTCCAATTGGGAATATGTCGCCCTAGATATGGATCTTTAAAATAATCACTGTAAAGATTTGAATCAATATTTTGTAGATTAGAAGACGTCATTTTAATTAAAAAATCACTCTCATCATTAGGCAAAGGGACTTCTTGAACGACAGGATTTTCATAAGAGAAGTATTTATCACTCAAATCATAATCCAACATCAAGCTATCTTTTTCTTCACCTATATACAAGACTTTAGAATCAGACTTACTCAATCCAACAAGAATCCTAAGTGAATCACAAGTTTTAACTGTATCTATTAGGAAAGGGAATTTTGGAACTAAAGTCTCATTTTCAATTAAATTTTCTTCTGAAGTCGATTTCATCTCATCACTTTTTATCTCGTAATAGAAAATTAAATTTAGTATCACTACAATCGATGTGATTAAAAACAATGGTGATTTAACCATACTATCAAAGTTAGAGGTTGTTTTCATAGGTGGCTCCTTAATCTTCTTCGCTCTAATAAAAACATCTCTCCGAATACTCGATTCTTTATCTAATTTAACTTTCATGATGGTAGACTTAATCATTTCTAATTCTACCTTACTCAATTCATTTTTGTTAAATAATAACTTTGCAGTTTGCACAAATTGCTGTCTCAGGGAAGAAAAGTAGTCATCCATTTCATTAAGCACACATGCAATATCATTATCGAAAACCTTTAAAATTTGAAATCGCAAACTAACTCCTTGACTTACTTTAAGCTGACCAATAATCTGATTTAAATAATTAGCAATTGGTTTTTGAATAGCAATACGTGATTTGTATGGAATAAAATCACAAAATTTCAAATGATAACTCAATTCAACTGTAGAACTATTCTTTAAGTTAAATTGAATTTTTTCAATCAAGATTGGCTTTAAGAAAATAGAAACAAAAGATTGAAATTTCTCTGCATTTTCCACTTCAATAGAATGCACTACGGAAATTTCCGGCATACTTTGGAATTCACCACTATTTAATAAATAGCTTACGAGTGAATTATTGTTTTCAATTTCATTATAGTAAATTTGATATTCCTCTTTTTCAAGTAAGTCAAAAAAAGATCGAAATTCATAATACCTATACTTCTGTTCAAAAACAGAGAGTGTATCTTCATTATCAAAATGTTTTGATAGTTTACGGTTAATTTCGGCAATTAGATCTTTATTAAGGTAAGCGTTATTCAGCCCCAGTGAAACTACTAATCGTCTTACGCTTATATACCTCATTCCTAATTTGTCTGTTTATAATTTTGAACATCCAACAGGAAATCTATATCCTCTTCTATTTTATTCCCAACAACAATCACATTTGTCCCAACTTTTTCTAATTCCTGGATCTGTTCCAAGGTTCTAACACCTCCCCCAACAATTGTTACCGCTTCTAAATGCTCTTTTACCTCCTTTATTAAAGAAGAATCAACAGAATTTTTCGCTCCGCTTCCAGCATCAAAATACAAGACTTTATTACCTTTCAGTATTCCTGCAATAGCAGTATTCAAAGCAATGGAAGAATTATTTTTGGGAATCGGACTGGTTTGACTCACATAAGCCACTGAAGATTGTGTTCCACCATCAATTAAAATATAAGCCGTTGGAATTACCTCAATATTAAGCTGCAAAACTTCTTTAGCGCTTTTGACATGTTGTCCAATTAGATACTCTGGATTCCTTCCCGACAAAAGACTCAAATAAAGTAAGGCATCTGCATCTCTTGACAATTGTTGAAAATCTCCCGGAAACATTACTACCGGAATCTCTGTTAACGATTTTAGAATTGCAATTGTATTTTGAAAGTCCTTTCTCATGACCGTGCTTCCACCAACAAAGAAATAATCCACATTGGCAAAAGCAGATTTTTCAACAATCCTTTTAAGAACGGAAAGTTCATGCGTTTTTTCAGGATCAATAAGCACAGCTATCTGACCAGTCTTCGATTTAAATTGTTTGTATATTTCTTCATTTAATCTCATAAACGGGGGTAGCATTAATTGAAATAACGAAATCGTTTTTAGTTTGCAGAATCAATTCCACTTCTTTTTTCATTTCTGGAAATGTGATTAAACCCTTCCATCTTAAATCATCTTTTCTAGTCAACAATAAATTATCAGCAAAAATTATACGCTTTCTTCCTGCTAATTTATAAAGCGCCTCTTTTCCAGACCAAATTTTTATCATTTCTTCTACAGAGGAAGTATCATATGCACATTTTTCGGTCTCACTTAAAAATTTATGTTTTACGCGCATCACCTTTTCCCGAATTGGCTCCAAGTCAAGACCAATCTGAAAGTCAGCACAGTAAGCCATACCCACAACATGATTTGCATGGGAAATAGAAATAAACCCCTCTCCTTCAATATAAGGCGCTCCGATTTCAGAATACAAAATGGGCTCATTACCAAAATGCATTGTCCTCAGTACACGTGTAGCAACATACTCTCTTTGACGACCTTTATGGTTAAAACTTTTCAGGCGTTGATGTTCTTCAGGTAAGAGATTATGCAAATGTTCTTCAGTCACAAAATCATCATAATAAAGTAAAAAAACCGAAACAGGTCCGTACACAAGATTTTCAGTATGAAACATAATATAAAAGTAACAAATACGACATAAAATAGAGAGAGATAAACACAGAATTAACAAATAAAAAAATAAAAAAATAGAAAGTTAACATGTGTTCATAACTTGTTTAGTGTAAAAAAGTGTAACTTTGTCGATTCTTTTGTAAGAAGAAGTGCGTTGTATATTAATTTTTATACATTTGCACTCCAATTTTTTGGACATTATGGCTTCGAATAAAGAGTATATTATCCCGTTTGAGGGCTTAAAGAATGGAAAACATTCCTTTGAGTTCAAGATAACGACAGCGTTCTTTGAAGAATTAGCGTATTCAATTATTCAAGGAGGAGATGTTAAAGTCGACTTCCAACTGAATAAGAAAGATACCATGTTAATCGGGGCTTTTGAAATGTCAGGAACAATTCAAAAGCCTTGTGACCGATGTACAGAATTAATGGACATTGACATTGACTTATCTCACCAAATGATTTATAAGTTTGGGGAGAACGAGAGTGAAGATGAAAATTTAATTGTATTGCCGTCATCAGCATTTACGATTGACATTTCTTCTACCATGTATGAGTTATTAACGGTTTCGTTACCTACTCGAAATGTACATGACGAGAATGAATGTAATGAGGATATGTTGGATTTGATTGACAAATATGTTGATTCATCAGAAGAAGAAGATACCGATGAGGATGAAATAGATCCACGTTGGAATGCATTAAAAAATTTGAATTAAAAATCTTAAATATAAAGTAAAATGGCACATCCAAAAAGAAGAACGTCGACAACAAGAAGAGACAAAAGACGTACACACAAGAAAGCAGTAGCTGCAAATGTAGCAACTTGTCCAACAACAGGACAACCGCATTTATACCACCGTGCACACTGGCACGAAGGTAAACTTTATTACAAAGGTCAAGTAATTGCTGAAAAAGAAGTAGCAGTATAATTGTGCTGATCCGGCATAACTAAAGTGTAAGATACACTTATGAAACTTGGATTAGATATTAGTGGAGGTGATTTTGCACCAAGAGCAAACGTTCTTGGTGCAATATTAGCCCTCGAGCAACTGCCCGACGATGTAGAATTAGTTCTCATCGGTCGTGAGAATGATATTACCTCAATTTTGGAAGAAAAGGGGGTAAAATCTGACCGTATTTCAGTAGTTGATGCTCCGGACGTCATTACGATGGAGGATCATCCTACCCGAGCAATTCCACAAAAACCAAACAGTTCAATATCCGTAGGTTTTGAACTTTTATCCCAAAACAAAATAGATTCATTTGCAAGTACTGGTAACACTGGTGCTATGCTTGTTGGATCTATGTATAAGGTAAACGCCATCCCTGGTGTTATTCGTCCTTGTATAACATCTGTCCTACCAACAGTAAATGGAGGGGACTCTATCATCTTAGATGTTGGAGCAAATGCTGATTGTAAACCTGATGTGTTATATCAATTTGCAAGTTTAGGCTCACTCTATGCTAAAAATGTAATGAATATTTCTGATCCGCGTATTGGTTTATTGAATATAGGAGAAGAAGAAGGTAAAGGAAATTTACTAACCCAATCAGCATATAAGCTAATGAAGGAATCGAAAGATTTCAATTTCATTGGAAATATTGAGGGAAGAGATTTATTTACAGGCAAGGCAGATGTAGTTGTATGTGACGGATTTACGGGTAATGTAGTACTGAAACAAGCTGAAGGTATGTATACAATTACACGTCAATTGGGGATAAAAGATGATTACTTAGAACGCTTTAATTATGAAAATTATGGCGGAACTCCTATATTGGGCGTAAATTCAGATGTGATTATAGGCCATGGTATATCAAATGACGTTGCTGTAAAAGGCATGCTTTGTTTGGCTTATGATGTCGCAAAATCTGAATTAACACAAAAGATTAAAGAAGCTTTTAAATAATGAAAAAAATAACTGCAGCAATAACAGGCGTTCAAGGTTATGTTCCAGATAATATTCTGTCGAACAAAGACCTAGAAAAAATGATTGACACAACTGATGAGTGGATCACTACTCGAACAGGGATCAAGGAAAGGCGCATGCTAGGAGACGGAAACCCTACTTCTGATATTGGAGTGGCGGCCGTAAATAAATTGCTAGCAAAAAAAGGAATTTCTCCTGAAGAAATTGACTTGGTTATTTGTGCAACAGTTACGCCAGATCATCCATTCCCAGCAACAGCGAATATTATTTCTGATAGAACAGGAATGAAAAACGCATGGAGTTTTGATGTGAATGCGGCTTGTTCTGGATTTATCTATGCTTTAACAACAGGTTCTCAGTTTATCGAAACAGGGAAATACAAAAAGGTTATTGTAATAGGTTCAGATAAAATGTCTTCTATCATAGATTATGAAGATCGTGCAACATGTGTGATTTTCGGAGACGGTGGTGGAGCTGTTTTATTGGAACCAAACGAAGAAGGTTTAGGTGTTATTGACAGCGTATTAAAAAGCGATGGTCAAGGGAAGAAATTCTTGGTACAACCAGCAGGTGGATCCAAACAACCAGCAAGTCAAAAAACTGTAGACGAAAGACTACACTATGTTCATCAAGAAGGTAAAGCAGTATTCAAATTTGCGGTAACCAATATGGCTGATGTTTCGGCTGAAATTATGGAACGTAATGAGCTAACTTCAGAAAATGTAGATTGGTTGGTTCCACATCAAGCAAATTTGCGTATTATCGATGCTACAGCAAACAGAATGGGATTATCTAAAGATAAGGTGATGATCAATATTCAAAAATACGGAAACACAACTGCTGGAACTTTACCATTATGCCTTTGGGATTGGGAAAAGAAACTAAAAAAAGGTGATAATATTGTATTGTCAGCATTTGGAGGTGGCTTCACTTGGGGAGCTATTTATCTAAAATGGGCATATAATTCTTAAAAAAATACTTACATTTATCCTATAAAAATTCATACATGATGAATCAAAAAGAAATACAAGAACTTATAAAATTCGTTTCAAAATCTGGTGTTACAGAGGTAGAAATCGAAGAAAAAGACTTTAAAATTACGATTAAGTCTGAACCAAAAAGAAAGAAAGAAGAGGCGAAGGAAACTGTTTACATCCAACAACCGATGCAAGCAATGCCACAACAGCAGCCTGTTCAAACTCAAATGCCTCAAGCAGCTCCTGCACCTGCAGCGACTCAAGAGAAAGCTCCAGAAGCAAATGATGATAGTAAATACATCACAGTGAAATCACCAATGATTGGGACTTTTTACCGTTCGCCATCTCCAGAGAAACCTGTATTTGTTGAAGTAGGAGATACAATCAAAAATGGAGATCCAGTATGCATTATCGAAGCGATGAAGTTATTTAATGAAATCGAAGCGGAAGTACAAGGTAAGATTGTAAAAGTATTGGTAGATGACGCATCTCCAGTAGAATATGACCAACCATTATTTTTGGTTGACCCATCGTAAGCAAATTATTTATAAGAACTAAATACCCAATAAGGCATGTTCAAAAAAATATTGATTGCCAATAGGGGCGAAATTGCCTTACGTGTTATCAGAACATGTAAGGAAATGGGAATTAAAACTGTTGCTGTATACAGTATAGCTGACAAGGATAGTTTGCATGTTCGTTTCGCCGATGAGGCAGTATGTATAGGACCAGCACAAAGTGCAAAGTCTTATCTTCAAATACCAAATATTATTGCTGCAGCAGAAATTACAAATGCTGATGCAATTCATCCAGGATATGGATTCCTTTCTGAAAACGCTAAGTTTTCAAAAGTATGTCAAGAACACAATATTAAATTTATTGGAGCTACCCCAGAACAAATTGATGGAATGGGAGATAAAGCGAATGCTAAAGCAACAATGATTAAAGCCGGTGTTCCTTGTATTCCTGGTTCAAAAGGTCTTTTAAAAGATTTAGAAGAAAGTTATAAAATAGCTGAGAAGATTAAATATCCTGTAATTCTAAAAGCCACTGCTGGTGGTGGAGGAAAAGGGATGAGAATCGTATGGAACAAAGATGAAATGGAAGCTGCTTGGGATTCTGCAAGACAAGAGTCAAAAGCTGCATTTTCAAACGATGGTTTGTACATGGAAAAGTACATTGAAATGCCACGTCATATTGAGATCCAAATTGCTGGTGACCAATACGGAAATGCTTGTCACCTTTCTGAAAGAGACTGTTCTATTCAGCGAAGACACCAAAAATTAGTTGAAGAAACACCATCTCCATTCATGACTAAAAAGTTGCGTAAGGAAATGGGTGAAGCAGCTATTAAAGCAGCAAAAGCTGTAAAATATGAAGGTGTAGGTACGGTAGAATTTCTTGTAGATAAAAACAGAGATTTTTACTTCATGGAAATGAATACACGTATTCAGGTTGAGCACACAATTACAGAAGAAGTAATTAACTTCGACTTGATTAAAGAGCAAATCAAATTAGCAGCTGGAAGTGAGATCAGTGGAAAAAATTATGAGCCTATCATGCATGCAATTCAATGTAGAATTAATGCTGAGGACCCTCACAATGGATTCCGTCCATCTCCAGGAAAGATCACAGAATATCATGAACCAGGAGGACATGGATTACGTATTGATACGCATGTTTATGCAGGATATACAATTCCACCTCACTACGATTCAATGATTGCAAAATTAATCACAGTGGCACAAACTCGTGAAGAAGCTATTTTGAAAATGCGTAGAGCTTTGGATGAATACATTATTGAAGGTGTGAAAAGTACTATTCCATTCCACCAAAAATTAATGCTTGATGAGAAATTCAATGCTGGTGATTTTACGACCAAATTCATGGAAGATTTTGAATTCTAGAAATTCGAATCATTAAAGAATATGAATCCAGACCTTTATGGTCTGGATTTTTTTTATGTATATACTTTATTGACATCAAAATAACTCTGCAAAAAAGTCGTTGAAACATAAAATAGAATGATGAGATACGCTATAACTACAATTACGCTACTCCTCCTATGTATTACTTCACAATCAAATGCACAACTCGGAATAAAGGCTTCAATCGTAACTGGAAGTCCGAATTATTTGCCAGGATATGTAACTCATATTGGATTCAATACAGGACTTAATTATAAACTAAATGATCGATGGAGAGCAGATTTATCATTGGAGATGTTATTTAGAAAAGAAAAGATCACCTACCTTTCTTCATCACAAGGAAGTCAAGCTCCAATTAAACTTTACATGAACAATAGTTTGACATTCATTTCACCCGTAACCATGGGAGTCGATTATCGCTTTTTAAAAGACAAAATAAGACCATTTATAGGATTAAATACAGGAGTTCTATCCACAGGTATTAAAATTAATGGAGAATGGTATAATTCGTATTATTTTGCAATTCAACCTAAGATTGGTGTTGATATCGCACTAAAGGAGAATATACTTTTAGATTTTACCATGAAACAAACTTTCGCTACTAAAAGGAATTTAACCAAACATTTTTCATATCAAACCATTGCTATGCAATTAGGACTTCAATATTATTTTTAGATCGAGCAGCCAATAAATTAGTTTAATTGAACTTCAAATAGACAATTGGATCATAAGATTATTTAAAAATTACATAAAACTGATGGTTAATTGCATTAAGGTATTAAATTTGTCAACATAAATATTATCAGAATATGAAGACAGGTATAGCAAATAAAAAAATAGAAAAGATCATCGCTTTAGTTGAAAAAGAAGGTGTACTTGCAGAATCATTGGTTCAAGAATTAACTGAACTAAGAGAATTGGCTTTAAAAGAAGAAGATCCGTTATTGGCTAAAGTTACAAGATTATCATTTGAGTACCTAACTGAAAACGAAGCTTATGATGTTCAAGCTTTATGGGAAGAAGACGAAGAAGGTGGTGAATTTCCATTGGAAATCGATGATAAAGAAAATCTTTTGAACCTTTTGAACTTGATGCTTAAATCTGACCATAAGATTAACAGAGAAGAAATTAAAGACTACCGTACAGCTTTGAAAGAAGAGCTTTATTAGTCTCAAAATATTAAACAAAAAAAAGTCTGTCTAATATATTAGACAGACTTTTTTTATGCTCTATTTTTCGGTTTAAATGAAATGAACTTTTCCATCAGCTACATCATAATATGCACCGATAATTTCAATTTCACCATTCTTCTCCATTTCAGCTAAGATTTCACTATTGTTACGAATTTCAGCCATAGAATTATGAATGTTTTCGATCACAACTTTTTGAATTGATTCAGTTGTTGTAACGTCCTCTACCTCTTTCTCAACTTTTTGAACAGAAGGTTTCATTTTGCTCAATAAAGTAGTGATGTTTCCTAATTCTACACCTTTACAAGCAGAAGTTACTGCACCACATGAAGTATGCCCCAACACAACAATTAATTTTGAACCGGCAACTTTACAGCCGTATTCCATAGATCCAAGAATGTCTTCATTGACAATATTTCCTGCAACACGTGCGTTAAAAATATCCCCAACTCCTAAATCAAATATTTGTTCAGCTGTTACTCTCGAGTCAATACAACCCAACACTACAGTGTGAGGGAACTGACCTGTTGAGGTTTCATTTACTTGTTGAAGAAGGTTTCTTTCAGCAGACTCTCCGTTGACGAATCTTTTATTTCCATCAACTAAAATTTGTTTAACCTCCGAAATTGATAATTTACTTTGTAATTCTTTATTTAATGTTTCCATCATTATGTTGTTTTTAGAAATGAATTTTCACTTAGATTTTCTCTGTTGTAAAACCCAACGAATTTAACGTTAATATTTCGACTTTTAGAATTATGATAAAAATCTTCTAGAAGGTCATAAATATCATAATCCATATGTTTATTTAACGAGCCATCAATAACTACGTTACTATCATCTTTGATT
Organism: Brumimicrobium aurantiacum; assembly: GCF_003402975.1. Taxonomy (GTDB): domain Bacteria; phylum Bacteroidota; class Bacteroidia; order Flavobacteriales_D; family Crocinitomicaceae; genus Brumimicrobium; species Brumimicrobium aurantiacum. The sequence continues at coordinate 532,120 of NZ_QURB01000001.1, forward strand.
TCATCAAAGGTTTTGTGTAAGTTTCCTTTATTAAAAAATGAAACTACCTCACCAAGTTGAATTGTTTGTACATCTTCTTTTTTCATATACTTAGAATGCATTCCATTCTCATAATTTCTTTTAATGATATAGAAAACAGCAATAGCAAAACCTATGATTATACCCCATAAAAGATTAACACCAACAATAATTACAATTGTTACAATGAACGGTAAAAACTGACTCATACCTTGCTTGTAAAGCTCCTTAAACAGGGAAATATTCGCCAATTTATAACCTACAACAAAAAGTACTGCAGCCAAAACAGCTAAAGGAATTTTATTAAGAATTGATGGCAAAGCTAAAACAAAAACCATCAGGAAAATACCATGAGAAATACCCGCCATTTTTGTTCTACCTCCAGAAGAAATATTTGTTGAACTTCGCACAATTACCTGGGTAATCGGCAGTCCTCCGATAAGTGATGAAACAACGTTACCAGAACCTTGAGCAAGTAACTCTCTATTGGTTGGTGTTGTTCTTTTATATGGATCTAACTTGTCTGTAGCTGCTACACTTAACAATGTTTCAAGACTGGCTACAATGGCTAAAGTTGCACCAATCAAATAAATTCTTGGGTTACTTAAAATAGTCCAATCAGGAAAAGTCAATAAACCGTAATAAGGCAAATTACTATCAGCGGCTTGTATGTCCACCAAATGAGAATTTGCAACTTGTTGCTCACCCATCATAATAAACTCATTTGTTAGCGCAAGATTTGGAGCTGCTACGACAAACAATTCATTTGTTAAAACTGCAACAACCACAGCTAGCAAAGGACCAGGAATTATTTTTAAAATCTTATGCTCTTTAAAAGCCGGTCTTTGAAATAAGATTAAAATAGTTAATGAAATAATTGTAATAATTATGGCTCCAAGAGAAAAATGACTGAATGAATAAAGGATATCAGAGAAGAATCCGCTGTTATCCATTTCGAAGTACTTCCAATTTCCTTCTGGATTTTTATCCATTCCAAATGCATGAGGAATTTGTTTTAATATCAAGGTAATACCAATACCTGCTAGCATACCTTTAATCACAGAAGAAGGAAAATAATAACCAATGATTCCGGCCCTTAATACAGCAAGAATAATTTGAAGAACTCCTGCGATTACACCAGCTACCAAAAATGCCTGAAAACCAACGGCCATATCAAACTCTCCAGCAGCATTGGTACCTAATTCTAATATACTATCTGCAACAATTACTGCTAAACCAGCAGCAGGACCTGATACTCCAAGCGACGAACCACTTATAGCACCAACAACAATACCACCAACAACACCAGCAATAATTCCTGAAAACATAGGCGCGCCTGATGCGAGTGCAATTCCTAAACATAATGGTAATGCGACTAAGAAGACTACCAATCCTGAAGGAATATCATATTTTAAATTTTTAAATAAATCTGAACTTTTCATGAATAATTTTTTTGGGCATAGAAATGCCATATAACAACGTAACAAACAACCTATTAAGGCTGAATAAATAATTAAATAAATTGCGGAAAAAAATTATACGTGTTCAGGGGGTGGAGTTGTATTCTCCTGGTAATTGGTTTTTATTTTGAAGAAATAAAGACTGTATTCTTTCTCTTTTTGAGATGAAGTGTTATACGTATGAACTATTTCAATTGAAGGGTGAAGGGTTTCCTCTTCTAAAGGATTTGCAGTCCGGTTTGAATTTTCTTGTTCTCCAAGATCCATACATGCATTAACTTCGTCGATGTGGTAATTGATAAAAGTGTCTGCAATGAAAAGTACAGACGACTGAAAAAACATTAGCAAACTTGCTAAGCATATCATTGCATAAATTTTTTGTTTTTTCATCGATGCAAATTTAGGGAATCAAATCGAAATTTTTAAGCTTCGTTATTAAAAGTTAGTTAAATTTAATAAAAGTGAATCGTGAGTCTTGCGTTTTTTTGATATAAACATCTGTGAACTAGGTTTCCAAAATCAGAATAAAAGCATCTCTTTATTTTAAAAACATTCTAAATAACAAATTGTGACAATGCTATGACAATAAAAACAGGCATTATCACGATATTTGCAAGTACAAAAAGAGAAGATTCAGTGAAAGGAATTCAAATATTTGCATTTACCCATCGCCAACTTGAAGTTAGTCAAATTGGGCTATTGCACATTGCTATTGATGACCAAAAGGAAAAGCTCTCTCTTTTAAAGTCTAAATTTGACCTTGATGAATTGATGTACGTTTCAACTTGTAATCGTGTGGAATTCATCATTTCTAGAAAAGAGGAAATAGATACATTGACTTTTCAATCATTTTTAGCCTTTCTATTCCCTCATTTAAATGCTGATCAACTTAGTTTGTTTGGTAAACAAGTTGAAAAGTATGATGATTTCTCTGCGGTTGAACATTTAATTAAAGTAACCTCTTCAATTGACTCTATGGTGATTGGAGAACGAGAAATCATTACACAAATAAGGAAAGCATTTGATACTTGTAAGTCTTTTGACCTTACTGGAGATTCGATTCGATTAATGATTCGTCATACCATAGAAACAGCAAAACGTATTTATACAGAAACAAATATTGCACAAAGCCCTGTTTCCGTTGTTTCTTTGGCCTATCATACACTCCGACTTAAAGAGATTCCGCTAGATGCGCGAATTTTAATTATTGGAGCTGGAGTGACAAATACCAATATGAGTCGCTTTTTAAAGAAGCATGGTTTTACCAATTTTGCAGTCTTTAATAGAACATTAAGTAAAGCACAAAATTTAGCTCAACAACTGAATGGCGAAGCGTATTCACTTAATGAATTACCTATTTACAACAAAGGGTTTGATATAATTATTACTTGTACTGGTGCCGATTCTTCGATCATTAGTCCAACATTGTACACGCATTTATTGAATGGAGATCAAGATTCAAAAATTGTAATAGATTTGGCTATTCCAAACGACTTAGATGTAAAAGTTACAGAAACAAATACCTTAGATTACATCTCTATTGAGTATCTTCAAAAGATCTCTTCTAAAAACTTAGAAAAACGAGCGCGTGAAATTATTCATGTGGAAGAAATCGTAGAAGATGCTGTTCGCGAATTTAAATCTATTGCACATGAACGTGAAGTTGAACGTGCAATGCGTAAAGTTCCTCAAACAGTTAAAGAAATTAAAACAGCAGCTATTGAACAGGTTTTCGCTAAGGAAATTGAAAACCTTGACGATACTTCGAAAGAAACTGTTGAAAAGATAATCGCTTATTTTGAAAAGAAATATATGAGCGTGCCAATGAAAATGGCAAAAGAAATATTACTGAAGAAATGAAGAAAATAATCATTGGATCTCGTGGTAGTGACCTTGCATTGTGGCAAGCAAACTTTGTTAAAGACGAATTAGAAAAATTAGGGCAAGAAGTTGAAATTAAGGTGATTTCTACACAAGGTGACCGAATTCAGCATTTGAGTTTTGACAAAATGGAAGGGAAAGGATTCTTTACGAAAGAAATCGAAGCTGCGCTACTCGATAAATCCATTGATTTAGCAGTCCACTCACACAAAGATTTGGAAACAACATCACCAAAAGGATTAAAAATCGCTGCTGTTTCACACCGTGAAGATCCGTCTGAATTGTTATTGATCAGAAATGAATCTGTAGACAATGAAGCGGTTTTAGGAATTAAGAAAAATCCAATTATCGGAACTTCTTCAGCAAGAAGAAAATCTCAATTAATCACTTTCCGTGATGATTTAGAGATCAAAGATTTACGTGGAAATGTAGGAACACGTATCAATAAGCTTCGCGAAGGTCAATACGACGCAATTGTTTTGGCTATGGCTGGAGTAAAAAGATTAGATTTAGATTTATCTGATTTAACAATTTCAACATTAGACCCAACAATGTTTATTCCAGCACCTGCACAGGGTGTTCTTGGTTTACAAATCAGGGAGGAAGATGAAGAATTATCAGCGATTTTATCAAAAATGAATGATACATCTGTGGCCAATAGAATCGCCATAGAAAGAGGAGTATTAAAACAATTAAATGGAGGGTGTCAATTGCCTTTAGGTATCTACTGTGATACTGATAATACGGTTCACGTAGCATTTGCTGAAGAATGGAAAAATGGCGCAGAATTTAGCACTTATTCCGCTAATGACAATGTCAACATCGTAGACGAAATTACTGGTGATTTACAAGCTAGTTAGTCCACAATGTTATTTGTTTCGAAAAAAGTAAACGATCCCTCATTTTTAGATTACATACAATCGAAAGCGATTCGGCTATGTGACATTCCAATGATTTCATTTGCGCATGTTCCATTTGAGCTTCCAGAAACAAATTTTGAAATAATCTTTTTCACAAGTCCACGATCTGTCGCTTATTTTTTAGCACAATATAGAATACCTAAAGATGTTGTAATTGCTACAATTGGCGATTCAACGACACAACATTTAACAGACAAAGGATATACAGTTCAATTCACTGGAAAAACGAGTGGAGAACCGGAGATTGTAAGCGCTTCGTTTAAATCATTTGTTGGAGACAGAACAGTGCTATTTCCACAATCTAATTTTTCTCATCGCTCGATGCAAAAAAATTTAAATCAAAGTCAGATTATTGATTTAGTGATTTACGAAACGCAATACACTCCTATTCAACTTAAAGAAAATCCATCTATTCTTGTTTTTACTAGCCCAACGAATTTGAGGTCATTTTTAAAAAAGAATACAGTTTATCCACATCAAAAAATAATTGCTTGGGGTAAAACTACTGCGTCAGCAATTTTAGCAGAAGGAATGCAAGCGGATTACACCATGAAGTATTCTAACTTTGAAGAGCTAAAGGAAATTTTAATGACAATGAATTTGCCTAATCATAAATGAGTTCGGCAGTATTATTTTCTACCTTTAAATTCGCATGCTTACCAAAAATTAAGGCTCGGTTATCTTCTGTATGACCTGCTGGGAAATCAAAACAGATCGGAATAGAATTATAAGCAAAATGAGATTTAATGATTTCAGTTAAACTACTTCCGAAAGGTGGATTAGTGTCTTTAATTCCACTAAAATCTCCAACAATCAAACCACGAATTTGATCAAGAATACCGGCTTTACTCAACTGATGAAACTGACGATCTATAGCATACAAATGTTCTCCAACATCTTCAATAAACAAGAGTTTATTTTGAAAATCAGGTTGATGTTTCGTACCTATCAATCCAGTCAATACTGTAAGGTTCCCACCGATGACCTCCCCTCCTACACTTCCTGGAATATTTGAAGTTTCGCTTGTCCAAGAATAGTGAAGTTTAGAACCATCAAGAGATTTAAACAAACTATCAAGAGCCTCTTTTGTATTACTTTCAAAATTCAAAGGCATGGTAGAATGTATAGAAGGCGCTCCAATTTTAGCTAGGTGTTGATGAAAAACAGTAACGTCAGAAAACCCTAACAACCATTTTGGCTCATCGATGAAGCCAGCCCAATTGATACGATCTAACAATTGAACACAACCATAACCACCTCTTGCACATAAAATAGCAGTGACCTCATCATTATTAATTGCCCATTGTAAATCATCAGCTCTTTCTTTCACTGTACCTGAAAAGTAATGATGTTGGCCTAAGCAATTTTCTGAGGTTAGCACTTTAAAGCCTCGCTCTTCAATACATTGCTTTGCATAGTCGACAAAATGCTTTTCAATCCCTTTTGCTGGTGCGACAATGGCGACAGTATCTCCTTTTTTAAGATTATGAGGCAACATGAATTAATAGGTTTTGGTCATGTCTTTATCCACTACTAAAATGTAATCTGCTTGACCAACAAATTCTTCATTTAGGGTATTGACATCAGATTGTTCTACAGTTGAAATTGTAATAATATTTAAGGATTCATCTTGTCTTTTTAAGTACCAGTAAATCCCCTCAAAATCTTTCGAATGGTAATCCCCATTGAAATGAATAAATTGATTTTGATTCTTCGCGTATTCTTGATAAATAAAGTGTGCCATCGTTGCGTCCTTAATTGCTTGTGCTTTTGGAAAATTAGGATTTGCGTGATCGCTCATCATTGTCAACATTGCTTTATAATTTGGTAATTCAGGGTCAAATGCTATTGGTAAAGGCGCTATCCAATTTTTCTCTACAACTGTTAGGTGAGTGTCTAAAGACTCTAATCCATTTCTGTAGACATGACTTGCATATTTTCTTGGCACATTTGTCGCGATAAAATTCAAGTTATTTTCCTTTGCATGATCAACCAATGGTTTATAATCTGTCTTATAATTCATCCATAATGAAGCTGTAGAATCAAGTTCTTGCTGTGTTATTTCACCTTTAAGATAAGCGTCCAATTGCTCTTGATTATTCGCTTCCAACATTTCAGCACCTAATGAAATCGTTTTATTTTCATTCATCACTTGCGTTGTTTTCAATTGCATCCAATGTGCAATTGGATTATTGTGCAATTCACCAAAAAGGATGATTTGACCTTCATCTATTTTTTTAAAGAACTTTTTGGTTTTTATTTTTTTACCTTTCTTATTATACAATTGAAAAGGTTCAACATTTTGTCCAAATGCGAAATGGCTTACAGCAAACAACAGAATCAGTAGGTTTTTCATAATTTACTTTTTTTACAAATATCTAAAATATCAGGTTTAAAACGGTCTAAAAGCATTGATTTATTTAATGCATAAAAAAAGGGGCGCTTAAAAAAGCACCCCAAAATCAACTGAATTTGATTACACTACTCAGATTTAATCTTTACCATATTTCTTTTTCAACGCTTCTAAATCTTCTGCGATTTCTTTAAGATCCTCATCAAGTTCTTTATGTTCTTCGTTGATTTCATTTTGTTCTTCACGTGCTTCTTCAACTTCGATTTTTCCTTTTTCAATTTTCTTATCTAGTTTCTCTTGAGACTTGTCCAATTTAGCTCTTTTCTTCGCAATTTTCTCTTGAGACCTTACCAGTTTAGAAAGTTTTTTCGTGTACTTTTCTTCAGCTTTCGCAGCTTTTTCTGCTTCTTTAGCTTCTTTTTCGGCAGCTTTTCTTGCAGCTTTAGCTTCTTTAGCGGCAGCCTTTTCTTCCTTTACCCTTTCTTTTTCTGCTTTTGCAGCTTCCTTGGCTTCTTTGGCTCTTTGTTTTTCAGCTTCAAGTTTTTCTTTTGCTGCTTCTTCTTTTGCCTTAGCCTCCTCTTTTGCTTCTTTCTCAGCTTCCTTGGCTGCCTTTTCAGCTTCCTTTTTAGCTGCTACCGCTGCGGCTGCGGCTGCTTCTTTAGCCTTTTGTTCTTCTAACGCAGAAATACTTTCCGCTCTTTTTTCTGCTTGTTCTTTACGAACTGCTTCATTAGCTGTAGACTCTTCTAATTGCTTCTCCATCATAGCAGCTTTTTCAGCAGCTTCCTTAGATTCTTCTAACTCTTCTTCAGCTGCTTTTTTGGCTGCCGCAATCTTTTCTTTTTCAGCTTCTGTTTTCTCCTTATAATCAGCCGCATCCTCTTTATATTCTTTAACTTCCGATTTGGCATCTTCAGCCTTTTCTTCTGCTTTTTCTTTTTTGGATTCTAAGGCCTGAATCTCCTCTTTACTTTTTTCGGAAATTTCCGCTACGTTATTGGATACAGCCGTTGTTATTTCTCCAGTTCCTCGAACCAAAGAAAATTCATAATCACTTCCATCTCTTAAAATGAATCCTGTTAGAACTTGGGATTTATACCCTTCTTTACTCACCTTTAACTGTGTTTCTTCACCGTTGTAATCGTTTACAGTAATACTGGTCTGTCCATCTACAGAAGTCACAGATGAAGCCAAAGCAGAACCATTATTTATAATTTCTACTCTAGCGCCTTCAACAGGCTTTCCTAAATATGTCACATTGACTTTAATACTAACTGATTTTGCCTCAAGTATATTTTTCTCAGTGATAAAAGCTGATTCATTATTAGCATTTACAATTGGCGATAAACTCATCCCAAGTGCAAACGTAGTAAGTAGTGCAATTTTTTTGTTTTTCATTTTGTAGTTTTTTGTATTAACATAACAATCTACGGAAAAATTCAGAATAAGTTAGACTTGAGCTTCACAACTTTTTCTAAAATACCATTGAACATTTATTTTTTACACGGTTTATTTTGGCAAACAATCAAATTCCAAGCAGAAATATTTATCTTTATCCTATGCTTTTCAAGAACATTTTAGGACATCAAGATCTGAAGAACAAATTCATCAATGATGTACAGAAACAACAGGTTTCTCACGCACATCTCATGCTTGGAAAAATAGGCTACGGTGGCCTTTCCTTGACCTTGGCAATTTCACAATATTTAATGTGTGAAAACAAACAAGAAAATGATAGTTGCGGACAATGTTCTTCGTGCAAAAAAGTGCAGAAGTTGGAACATCCCGATATCCATTTTTCATTTCCTACAGTACAAGCAATCTCAAAAACTTCGGATCCAATGTTTTCCTTATGGAAAGAATCCGTCTTGAAAAATCCTTACATGGATTTGAATGAATGGATTAACATTTCAGATGAAAAAGGAAGAAAACCGATTATTTCCGTTCATCAAAGTGAGGAAATCATTAAGAAGTTAACATTAAAATCGTTCGAAGGAGGATATAAAATCAGTATTATATGGATTGCAGAAGAAATGAATATAGCTTGTGCAAACAAATTATTGAAAATCATAGAAGAACCACCTAAAGACACTATTTTCTTTTTGGTAGTTGAAAATGAAGACACTGTTTTACCTACCATTTTAAGTCGAACGCAAATCACAAAAATAAAGCAGCTCAACGATGAGCATCTCATTGGTTTTTTACGAAACCAAGGGCATTCTAATGAAGATTTACTTAAAAGTGTTTCATCAAGAGCAGAGGGAGATGTGACTGCTGCTTTAGATATGTTGAATTCCAGCGCACAATCTAATAGCAACTATCAACGATTCGTTGAACTCATGCGTGTTTGCTACAAAAAAGAAGTGTTACCCATGATGCATTGGGCAGAAACAATGTCAAAAGAAAGTAGAGAAGAACAAAAACACTTCATCAAATACGCATTATATATGGTAAGACAAAGTATGATGAAAAATTATACAGAGGACTTATTGATGCGTGTATCTTCTGATGAGGCTAAGTTCCTTGCCAATTTTGCACGTTTCATTACAGGAAATAACGTTTTAGAATTTCATTCTTTGTTCAACGAAGCTCATTATAATATTGAGCGTAATGCCAATAGTAAACTACTGTTTACAAACATTACTTTCGAAATTATGCGTTATATACATAGAGCGTAGAGAGGTAGACGAAAAGAGAGATTAAAGGGAGAAGGAGAGAAAAGAGCGAGTGGTTTTGCCCTATTAAAAATCATTATTTCAATTTTTATCATACTTTTTCATCGTGTCACAAATCATAATAAATGATAAATGTATATATTTGTTCTATAAAATAAATAAAATCAGGTTATGGCAGATACAAGCACTTCAATTTGGAATAAGTTTTTAGGTGATGATTTAGAAGTTAACAGACTGGGAATTATTAGTATTGTATTACTGGTAATCGGATGTCTTGGAGGAATGACAGTTGGTTTAGGTGCAATCCACCATACATGGCAACTATTTTTAGTTGTACTTCCAACAATGTTAACATTATCTTTCCTAATTGCTGTTGCACCGCTTAAGCAAATCCTTAACTTGGCTGTAATCACAATTATTATTGACTTAATCTTAATAACGATTAACTTAGTGTAAGTAAATCACACGGTTTTTCTATTTCATTAGAATTACCTACTTATACAACATTATATTAGTATTAAAGGCATGATTTTTCATGCCTTTTCTTATTTTTAAGCATTATGAAAAACTATACTCTTTTCATCCTATTTATTTCTACGTTGCTAATATCGCCAGTTTTTGGTCAACGTAAAACGAAATTGAACACCAACGCCCAAGGAACTTTATTTGCCCAAATCGGGATGAACCGTAGTTTATACAGCAATACAGATGTTGTTTTAAAGGACGATTATTATGATTTAACCTTAAGCAACACTTCGGTTCATGATAATGCTGAAGGAAAAGGTTTAAGTGATTTTTTCCAGATGGAATCTCCTCAAATCAATCTCAAACTGGGTTATTTCTTTAAACCAAAATGGGCCATTACTATTGGATTTGACCGATACAACACCTTTTTTGAAAGTAATCAAACCGTAAATGTTTCCGGAACAATTGCCCCTCAAACAAATTCAGAATATTCAGGAGAAATTAATGAAGATATTGAACTGAATGGAGACAACTTTGATATCGCTCAAACTCAAGGAATAAACTTCATTTCCATCGGGATACAACGTAATGATTTACTCACAAGAACTCGAAAATCTGAATTTGCTATACACTCACTTTATGGAGTGCAAATAGGTCCTTTAATCTCAAATGTTGACTACACCTATGATTACACAACGATGGATCACATTAGATCTGTAGGTGGATTTGGTGTTGCGGCCAACCTTGGAATTCGATTTGAATTTTTCCAACATATCTATCTACAATTAGAAGTAGATGGTGGAATATTGAATCAAAAAAGAATAGACTTATCTGCCAATGGTTCAGCTCAAGGTCAACAAGTTCATGGGTTCTTCTCTCCTTCTTTACATTTAGGGTTCAATGTATTTGCACGACCAAAAAATGGTTGTAACACTTGTCCAAAATGGTAAATAATGAGGAAGTTTAAAATGTAATTATTGCTTTAAATCAGCATAATTACCCAACCAAAACTCCTTTTTTATTCAGAATTGGAATATTGACAAAGTTTTCCTCTTTAACAGTTTCTGAAAGGAATATGAATTTCTTATCATACATTGTTGTTCCGACAAAGAAACTTACCCAGTATTCATTATTTAAAGTCAAGACATCTTCCATAATTGGCTCTACTTTCTTTGCAGATTTTGCTTCGATTGATCCTAATAATTTACGTAAAGTTGTTGTTTCCACTTTTTGCTCCGTTTCACCAACTTGAGAGGTTCCTTTTTTAAGTGTAGCGTAACCTTTTGAAGTCACCAAAACTTGCTCTAGCTCTTCCTCTTTTTCATTAATGATATACACATTGTAAACAATCACATTGTCATCACCTAACTCTTGCACTACTGCTACAGAAACGCCTTCAACTTCTGGTCCTTTCAACTCCTCTTTCATAATCTCAATCTATTTCTTGGTCAATTAACTCTTCGAGGATGGAAAAATAATTAAAAAGATCTAATGGATGATATTCTTTGTACTTGTTTTTTGATACGAATTCGGCATCTTTTCGTTTACTTTTTGGAATAAAGTATTTCTGTCTTCGTTCATGGCCTGTCCTAACCATTACAACATCCAAAGATGGAATAACGATAATATATTGACCCAATATTCCCCGTGCATAAATGGCAGGGTGTTTTAGATGATTAAAACGCCAAAAATGTAAACCGTAATGTTTAGTTTCACGGTTGAAAGGCGCAATTATTTCACTTAGGTTTTGTTCAGAAATAATTGCTTTTCCATTCCATTTCCCATTGTTTAAAATGAGTTGACCAATTCTTGCATAATCTCGTGTAGTAGCATAAGCACAACAGAAGGTTTTTTCGATGCCATTTTCGTGATCCAAACTCCACAACATTTCATTCTCAGCATTTACTTTCTGCCATACTTTCTCTTGAAAATATTCAGTGGGATTCTTGCCAGTGGCATTTTCTATGATTAAGCCTAATAACTGACTATTACCACTGGCATAATCAAACTGAACACCTGGTTTACCACTAAAACTTTCTGTTTGAATAAAGCGTGTAAGTTCATTGGTATAATACGCCTCAGCATTATCAGACAATGGATTACTTCCGCTTTCTGACCAGTCAAGTCCGCTTGACATTCCCAACAAATGACGAATGGTAACCTCATCATCATTGACTAAACGAAAAGGCAAATGATCTTTTATTAAGGCATCAAAGCCACTAATTGCTCCTTCATCGATTGCTATTCCGATCAATAATCCAATAAAACTCTTGGCCATGGAAAAGGAATTGCTTTTCATGAATTGATTGTGCTCACCGTAATAAGATTCATGGATAATTTCACCGTTTTGAACCACCATAAAGGAAGTCGTTTCAATTGCCAAAAGTGAATCTTTAGCAGATGAAGAAATTGCTTTTTGAGTAGTGCTCACTTTCCATGATTCAGGATTTTCAGCAGCCTCAGCTATACGTACTGGAAAAAGGAGTGAATCATATATTCCTGGTCCAGATTTTCCCTGTAAATATGTTGCTTGAACACCTTTGTAAAGATAGCTTTTACCCGTGACAAAAATAATGAGATTCAGAAGTCCAAAAAATAATAAAAGAATGAGCAAAAGGCGTTTTACCTTAAACCAAAATCCTTTATTTTTTCTCGGTGTATTTTGCATTAAATAGTGTAGCTACATGGTGTTGAAGTTTAGCCTTTATTTCATTCATATCTACTGAATGGCCCAACTCTTTTTGTAGGGAAGTTACGCTTTTATCTTCAATTCCGCAAGGAACAATATAATTAAAGTAATTCAAGTCTGTATTTACATTAAAGCCAATTCCATGCATTGTAACCCAACGGGAAGACTTTACACCCATAGCACAAATCTTACGTTCTTGATTCGTTCCACCGTCGATCCAAACACCAGTATATCCATCAACTCTTCCGCCTTTCACTCCATATTCTGCAATGGTAAGAATAACTGCTTCCTCCAAAAAACGCATGTATTTATGAATATCCGTAAAGAAATAAGTTTCCAAATCAAAAATCGGATACATAACCAATTGTCCAGGACCGTGATAGGTAATATCACCACCGCGATTGATTTTGTAATATGTGGCTTCGATTTCTTCTAAACGTTCTTCTGAAAGCAACAAATGAGATTGATCACCACTTTTCCCTAGTGTATATACGTGAGGATGCTCACAAAACAATAGAAAGTTTTTCGTTTTTTCTTCCGATTCGTTTCTGCCTTGTTCTATTTTAAGATCTATAGTTGACTTAAATAGCTGCTCTTGGTAATCCCATGCTTTTTTGTAGTCGATTAAGCCTAAATCTTCGAGAATTACTTCAGCCATGGTGAATTAATCTTTGTCTAGAGTACTTTTTAAGTAATCAATAACCTTTACTTCAACAGGATCACAACCGATTAATTCAGCTAGATATAATGAAGCCCAATCAATCAAATGAATAAAGTAAAATGCTTCTTCTACTTTTGATTTTCCTTTACCATTGATGCTCAAAATGTTTTCGGTTCTTTTACCGATAATTTCTTTACTCAATTCCATTCTTTTGGCATTTCTATCAGAAATAAATTGAGAAATAAAGAAAGTGACTGCAAAATTGTTATCACCACCAGCCCAACCAACGAGTTCGTTGTGGTTCATTTCTGGAACAACATGATGCCAACAAAGGCGTTTACTGTTTTCATTGATTTGTTGACGTGCACGAATCGCTACGAATTCAAGGTCGTTGTTGGCATAAAAAACAGCTTGCTTATTGAATAAGTGTTCGGCTAATTTCTTCGCTTCTGCTTTGATGGTCATTAATTCATCGTTCAACAAATGACGACATTTAGCAACTGCATCAAGCGCATTGGCATCGATAATTTCAGCTTTTGCCAAAATATTGACAAGTTGAATCACAGAAAACGCCATCATGCTACGTGGTGGATTTCCTCCAGGCAACTTGATATAATCATAGTTATTTTCTTTACAGAATTTCACCAATTCACCTCCAGAACTTACACCAACTATTGTTGCACCCTTTTGGTTTGCTTGATTAATGGCTGAAAGTGTTTCTTCAGTATTCCCGGAATACGAAGATCCTATAACCAATGTATTTTCATTTACGAAAGAGGGTATTTGATAGTCTTGAACCAATACAATAGGCAATTTCGCTTGATCAGCAAATAATTGAGGAACCATTTTCCCACCAATACCTGAACCTCCCATTCCGCATATTACAACGTTTGAAAAAGTTTTATTTTTATAAAATGAAAGTTCACTGCGAGAAGCGATTTCAAGCGCATCTGCAATTTGTTTTGGAAATTGAGCAACCAGTTTATCCATCAATGACGTGTGTTTTAAATAGAAATAGCATGTTGAATAATTTTCAACGCTAATTTTTTGTAAAATAAACGAAAAAAAGAAGATTATAGCGCCTTGTTACCATATAAATTTTAAAAAAATGCTATTCCGTGTTAAGATTGATAAAAATGAATTGATTAATAGGACGAATTATAGTAAAACTCAAGACGAATTGTATTTTTGTACATTGCTTATTGTTTCGTTTTTGATTTCAATTTTCACTACTTTAGAAATCAGCTCACAAGGTTGGTTCTGTGAAAATCATTAAAATCAATTTTTCGATACTTATACAAAGAATAAATGCCAAATACATCTAAGAAAATATTACTGATTGAGGATGAAGAGAGTTTGAGTAACGTGGTTGAACTCAATTTAAAGCTCGAAGGTTTCAATGTTGACTGTATTTCTAACGGAAGAACAGCCTTTGATCATGCCCATCAAGTTGGTCAATATGATTTGGTCATTTTGGATGTGATGTTGCCTGAAGTAAGTGGTTGGGATATTTGCGAAATGTATAAAAGCGTTGCGGACACACCAATTCTATTTGTTTCTGCCAAGGGGACGTCAAGCGACAAGATTAAAGGATTAAAATTAGGAGCCGACGATTTTTTAGCCAAGCCTTTCGACCTTGAAGAATTGCTCTTACGTGTTCAGGTTTTAATTTTGAGACACCAAGGAAAAAAATCAAATGAACAAACGCTGAATTTAGGTGAGTTCCAAGTGAACTTGCTGACTTACGAAGTGAAAAAAGACGATCAATTGATTTCTACTTTATCCAAAAGAGAAATTAAGTTATTGCAATTGTTTCATGAACACGAAGGTGAAGTGCTTTCACGTGATTTCATTTTAGATAAAATATGGGGAAAAGACGCTTATCCAACTTCTAGAACCATCGATAATTACATTTTATCTTTCAGAAAACTCTTCGAAAAAGACGCCAAAAACCCTGAGTATTTCCATAGTATAAGAGGTGTTGGGTATAAGTTTGTTGGAAAGAAGTAGATTTGGTTTTAAACAAACAGTTGTTTAAATTTGTATAAACCCCAAGGATTGAGGTTTTTGGTGATTGAGAAATTAGTTACTTGTTTTAAAAATTAATAATTATGCATCATACTTTTCACATAAAAGACTCTTCCAACCCAAAGGTAAAAGCTTTTTTAGAATATATTAAAAGTCTTGATTTTGTTCATGTAGAAAGTGATGATAAGGACAAAGCTGAGGAAATAAAAATAAGTCTAAAACAATCTTTCAAAGAGCTAAAACTAATGAAGGAGGGGAAAATTAAGGCAACTCCTGCAAAAGACTTATAAAACCTGATTATTTCATAGAATTAATAGTATTGGTGTTTCGAAAAGTACTAATACTTGATCAAATGACTTTCAATAGACGGGACGAGAATGAACAAGCGTCCTTTAAGCCGTTTAACTATTTCGAAACCTTCTTCACAACTAAACCATCTTCCGATTTTATTCTTAAAATATAACTGCCCTTCGACAGCTTGTCAAGATTAACTATTCTTTCGTTAAAAACAATTCCACTTTTCGCTATACGACCATCAATATGCAAGATCGAATACTCCGTTTGATCCTTAATTCCTTTTAAATTAAGTGTAGAACTGAATGGATTTGGGTAGATATTCACATTTTCTTCTTTGCCATATTTCTCCGTTTCGACAGAACATCTAGAAAACCTGTAGACCATTCCTTCACTCGGGATATCATTCATAGTTTGATCATCTATAAAGTCGGGTGAATTGGGGTCACCTGATAGATAAGTTTTATTGTGGTTAGTGTAATCACCAATTCCAATAAACGGGCTTAAATTATTGTTCCAGAAAACATTTGAGTTGATAGAATTTGGCCCTATTCTCACTTCAAAATCACCACATTCTTCGTATAACCAAAGTTGAAAATTAACTGTGTCATCAAACTCATGATCTTCTACAAACCCAAAATTCGCATACTGAACTTTCATTATACGATTACCAGCTGTGCCCTCGGTTAAATAATTGAGTTTAGAATTAAAACCATGGGTTGTATCAGATAAATCACTATCAAACATGGAGATATAACACTTGTTTGTGTTCATTTCTTGAAACAGTGCATAACCGTCTTGCGCCAATCTCAAAGAGTCAAAAGTTCCATTCAATAAATTATAGTCGAAACCGATAGGGATTTTATTATAGTATGTCAAAAAGGTTGTGTCCGAACCAAATACATGAGGGACTGTATCAGAAGGAATAATACTCAGAGAGTTACTTGATACCAAAGGTGTATATTGATCAGTGCTTGTTTCAACCGTATATGATTGAGCAAATGTGAATATACTTGACATTAAAAAGGTAAATAAGAGTTTATTTTTCATTGTTATATTTTTTAGGTTATCCATTATTGCAAACTGTCGAACTTTCCCAACTATTCTTATTTCTCCGCATAAAACGCATCCAATGCATTATACAATCCTGGATGCTCCACTCTTAATCGTTCTGGATTTTCAAAAAAGAATTCACTCACAACAGCTAAAAACTCAGCACGATTCGCTGCACCATAATCTCTAATTGATGACGTTCCAAAGTCAATTTCATTCATTTTAATGTTTATGATGTGTAGCCATGGCATTAAGTCTACATCATTCATGGAATTCCCCAACACCCCATCGATTTTTCCATCTTGCATATCTAGCACATGAATAAACTCATGGATGACCACGTTTTTGTGATCGGTATTGTCGTGAAAGCCTTCATGGACAGATTTTCGGGATAACATCACTATTCCTTCCTTAGCTCCCCAACCCACCAATCCATGGGCCATTTGATTTGAATCTGGAATTTGAAATTTATCTGGATATAACTGAACTTCTTTGAGGTTTGCATAATTCCAACTTGAAAAACGAAAAACAGGAATTACAGCTCCCGCAGCAATCAATATTTTATCTTCATGAGAAACTTCTGTTTCCATTCCTCGGATCCTAACATTCAACAAGAAAACGTGTACTTTTCTTTCGAATTCTGTTTTTTCATCTCTTGTAAGTCGACTATAAAAATTGACTTTATCCTGAAGTATTTGTCTCCATAATCCTGGAAATGGTTTCTTCGGATTATTGTTGTGAATAGGCTTCACTGAATTATGAAATTTTTGCCTTGAGTCCTTTAACTTTCTGTATCCAATAAATAATCCTAACGCGAGTCCTGTGAGTAAGTATAAATTGAGATCCTTCATGGATTTAAAGATAATATTTCGACCGAGATTATAAAGCAGGTTTTATAAAAATTCATTACGATGGCTCTATGAAGGAGTCTTGACAAAAAATAAAAATGTTGAAACATAAGGTAAGCACGAATAGTTATTACACTTATTTTAACTATTTTGGACACTATTTATAGGCGATTTTCAAATTAAAAGCTGATTCAGTTTCATTCACTGTAATACAATACTACTCACGATAACTCAGGTATAACTATGACTTTCTTTTTTATTTTGATTTTAGTTTTTCTCATACATATTATTGGAAACATTAAAAACGATAGAGCATGGGATCACAACTTATTTACGAATGAACAACCGACAAAGGAAATGCCTCCTCATGATCCTTTATTGGAGGCCTACATAAGTCTCGGTGCGCTTATGGTTCGTAAAGACAGTTCTGCTTACAGAGAGAAAATACTGTATTTAAATAATTATTTCTCTAGGTATTTTCCAAATTCACATTATGATTTTGGACGCTCGTTTACAGAAAGTTTAAAAAATCCTATTCGTCCACGTGTGATTTCGAATTGGCTACGTAGAAAGTTACCACATCGAAAACAGCGTTTACAAATCATGTATTTCCTCGCAAGTTTAGCCACTGTTGACGGAACTATGAATGAGCGAGAAATAGCATTGTTAAAAGAGGTCAACACTTTGTTAAATCTTTCGACTAAAGATTTTGACAGTATTATTGCAATGTACACGCAACAACAAAAAAGAGAAAAATCTTCGGGTAATTCAACTTCACGAGCTACTAAACTGGAAGTCGCAAGTAAAGTTATGGGTGTTTCTACGAATGCTTCAAAAGAAGAAATAAAAAAAGCCTACCGTCGCTTGGTTAAATTGCACCATCCTGATGTTTTTGCCACTCAGTCGAAAGCACATCAAGAAATTGCCGAAAAGAGATTTATAGAGATTCAAAAAGCATACGAAACCTTAGAAACGCGCTGGAAGTAGTTTTTTTTTGAATCGTTTATTTCAGTACCGATCTACCCTTGCATATATAATGCTTGAATTCCAATTCCGGTATCAAAACAATGTGGTTTCCAAGAGGTATTGCTGGCGGTTTCGATTTTCTTCCCATTATTTTTATAGTGGTAGAATTTACCTTCCTCTTCATTTAAATTTGTTTCCCAAATAATTTCTTTGGCTTTCACAACTTTCAAATAGCTTTTGGTCGACAAAACTAAATTTGGTTTTACAATTTTTAAGCGACAAAAATCGGAAAAGATAATGGTGAGTGTTTCGAGTGAATCATCATATGAAATAGCTTTTAACGTGTGTTTTACGTCTAATTTTCTTCCCACTTGATCTCCCCAAATGGAAACAGAAAGACCACGTGCATATTCAAGTTTCTTGACTTGAAATAATTCAACCAACTCCTTCGGCTTGCACTTTAGAATATTGCTTGTTGAATTGGGTTCAAGTTCATCCAGATCATAAGAAGCATAAGTTCCTGACATCACAGAAATCACACCTCTTCTCAACATCATTTTAAAAAGTAATCCGCTCGCGATAATTCCAAGAAACAAAACGAATACCGTAAGTATAATATTCAGCGGCGATGAAATGTCGATGTAAAATATAAATCCAATAAACACAAAACCAGACAATAATGTGAGTGAACTAAATAGTGCTGCTATAAATCGAATTTCTTTCATTTCTCGATCAAAGATAAAATATATTTCATGGTCTAAAGAAGAAGAGATAACAATTTAATTTAGGTGAGAAGTAGTCTATTTCATTCTCTATTGCTTTATCAACATTTGCTTGGCAATAGCATTCCTACTGTAAACCTTTAAGATATAATTTCCAGTTTCCACAAAACAAATGTCAAAGACACCATTTGTTTTGGATTGATACACAATTCTACCGCTTAAATCAACGATTTCTAATTTTTCAAAATCGTCTATATTTTTTATTTGAAATTGATCCCTTGTAGGATTTGGAAATACAATCAATTCTTTGTTTTCATAGGTAATATTGCTTGACACACCTGATGAACATTCGTTTTCACAACCAGCAGAAAAGCTTGCTGTTGCAGGAATGTTAAACCAATTTGTAGTTGAATAAGTAGCATCATCAACTTCTACACAAGTTAAATCTGGGTTTCCTGTACAATCAAAGCCACCATGATACATATTGTAATTGTTTCCATTTTTAACATTTAAACACGTTAAGGCATTATCATGACATTTTACAACCCTTAAATTTGGATTTCCAGAAACATTTAATTCTGAAATGTTATTCTCTCCGCAATACAAGCTTTCTAAATTTAGATTTTGACTAAGATCTAAACTGGTTAACAAGTTGTCTGTACATCTTAAAATTTCCAAATTAGGATTAAAGCTAACATCAAGTGAATCGATCATGTTATTCATGCAACTCAAATATATCAAAGCATTGTTTTGACTAACATCTAATTCAGTCAATTGATTGAGCTGGCAGAAAAGACCAGTTAACTGACTACAATTTCTCACGTCGAGATTGGTGATGGCATTGTCATAACAAGCTAAAAGATCAAGTTGAGTTAAGCCTGTAACATCTAATGCTGTTAAGTTATTACCTGTGCAACTCAACACTATCAAGCCTGAATTATTGTCCAAATTCAACGCATTTAGATTATTCCCGTCACAATAAAGTGAATCTAAATTGACATTAGCACTTAAATCTATATTATTAAAAGTGTTGTATGATATCACTAAATTCGTAAGGTTTGTGAGATTGGAAACATCAATACTTCCAAGTGAATTACCCTGAACATTTAGAAATTCAAGGTTATTATTCTGACTTAAATCAATTGATGTTAGGTTGTTTCCAGCAATTTCAAAATGAGTTAATCCTATATTTTGTGAAACGTCTAAACTACTGAGGTTATTTCCGTTGCAATTCAGTTCAATTAGCGCTGTATTTTGAGTAACATTTAATGAAGTTAAGTTATTTACTTCAAGATTTAGGTATTCCAGTGCAAGGAAATCTTCAATCCCAGTGAGATCTGAAATATCCTGATTATATAAATCCAAAGTAGTTATCCCACTAATGTTTGCAGTAAGTACGGCTCCATCTGTTGGACCGCTATCATAACCTAAATTGATGAGGGCTGTTTCGAAATTAACATCTGGAATAGTCGTAGTTTGAGCCACTGAATTGAATCCAATAAACAAAAGGCTCACAAAAATCAATCGTTTCATAATGTCTTATTTTGTTATTAAGTTTCTACTTTAAAATACGACAAAATGAAGAAATGGGTTGGGAGATGGGATGTCATTTGTTGAACAAATCCTCTCGTAACACAAAGTATTTGAAGTTATTGATGTAAGGTAAATCGATACCTAAAACTGCATTATCTTCTAAAAATAAAAAGTCTAGTTTTTAGGCTTCGAACCCGCTACCGAAGGTAGCGTTCAACACTAAGCACAATGAGGTTAAGTCTTACTTGAGTTTATTGATGCTTAATTATTTAGGCAAGTTTTTTTCTTACTTAAAAATTCGGAATTCTTTCTGGAATTTTACTGATAAGATTCTTCGCTTCTAAATCAGATACATTCAAAGGTATTTCCTTCTTTCTTCCTTTTTCTAAATGAATTGTCAGCTGACTTTTATTGGTCGGAAAATAAAGTTCCCAAAGGGTATGAAATGCCAAGCCGTATCCATCATATCTCTTTCTTTCAAAGAATCTCGACTGAATTTCGGAAAGAGGAATTTCATAATTGTCCTTTATAGTTCCTGACAGTTTTGAAATTCTGACCTTCATTTTCTCAGCCGTTAATTCTATTATGGTTTCTTCATGAATTATTAACTCTATAAATACAGAGAAAGCAATTGCTGCAGCAAAAATCAGCATCACAGTTGAGTTGTCCCTTAAACCATAAGTCAAAAGCAGTCCAATCAAAATTACAGCAAAGCCAATTCTAAAGAGTCTTCGTCCTTTCGATTTCAATATGTATTTGTCGTCTGTTTTCAAATTGTAGCTGACGCTTTGTGTATGAGTAGTGACGGATTTAAAGCACTAACTTTCAGAATTATAACAAACCTTTAATTTATTTAATTTCTTTCGATTAAGCAATTAAACCGCTATTTTTTATATACGTTGTTACCTGGCTGGCTTTTCTTTCCGCAAACTTGCTAGTGTTGGCGTGAAAGCTCTTTTAAATTTGTGAGGCACGAGAAAACTTTAAATGTACTTGAACTTGCGTTGGCTATTTATCTAGTTCCATTTTTAAACTGTCTAAATTTCCCTTATGATTTATTATGTCAAGCCTGATTTGTTTGCACAACTCTTCATCAAAAGTTATATCCTCAGATTTATTACGAAATACTTCAATTCCATCTTCATTTATCTCTAGAATGGAATGAGCAAATTGGTTCCTAATTTTTATAACTCGCAGTTTAAATTCATCAATAAAATCGTCAAAATTAATTTCTTCAATAATCGATTTAAGAGTATTCGCTCTTTGCGAAAACGAGAATAGTAATGGGTCGTTAAGCACCTTATCTATTCTACCATTCTTTTTATATTTACTAACTTCTTCAAATTTTCTTTTGTAAAATGAAATGATTTCATCAAAGATTGATTCTTTAACTTTTTGACTATCTGTTTTTGTCAAATAGTCCGAAATTAATTCAAAACAAAATTCATCTAAAATGCTTGTCTCGTGCATTATCATTCCTCGCATTGCGACAATGTTTTGGAATTTACGGACAGTCAATTCTATTAGCTCTTTAGCTTTATTAAATATTGCTGAATAATGATCACCTCCAAGAACTCTTGAGCTTGAGAAAAAAGTAATTCTATCAAGTTTATGAGTGTCAACAATTTCACCTTGAGCTGAATAAAACATTATTTCTGTGAATATATTTTTATCACGTATTGTTTTAATAATTTCTGCTCCATTTCTCGTATTTCCCTTTGTTTCATCTAGATGATAATCAGTCATTATTAAATCATATTCGCCTGCTTTATCAAGTTTGGAAAATAATTCTTCTTCGGTTCTTACAAAATCAATAGTCTCCTTAAAACCAAGTGATTTAATATATTCTTTCAAGTCTTCAATATCGTCCTGATAATCTGAAAGTACGACAGATTTAATTTTATCATCAAGCCAAAGTAATTTATAATCTAATTTCATTTTATTGTAGTGCTATTCTAAAAGTTATTCCTTCCTTGCTTGTTTTCTCGACTATAATCTCACCTCCTAAATCACTATTAACGATTTCTTTTGCCTGAAATAATCCAATTCCAGAACCACTAGTTGTTGTAAATCCTAAATCGAAAATTGATTCTAAATGGTTTTCAGAGATTCCTTTGCCATTATCAGAAACAAATAGATATAGTTTCTTTTTCAAAACTTTAAAGCTAAAATTAATTTCGGTTGCTTTTGCTTTTTCTGAATTTGAAATGAAAATATCAACCAATGTTGTTATTTCAAGTGGTCTAAATATCTTTTCTAATTCTAAACCGTTCTTGTTTATGCTAATAGACATTTTGGTGTCGATAATTTTATCTTCAAAGAGGTAAACTTCATTAATATAGTCCTCAATGAAATTTACCAAGTCCACTTCAATCTCAGATGCTGTAAGGCTAAAATTAGCCTTGGTAATAAATTTAGCTATCGAGTTAATTTTAGTAGTCTCTCTTGAGATTACGGCAATATGTTTTTGACTTTTAGTATCAATATTTTCTATGCCTAAATGTCTAATAAGAAGTTTGATGTTTCTATGAATTCTACCCGAAGAATGATAAACCTGATGTTGTAACGAAACTATTCTTTCTTTGTCTGTACCAATTAAAGCACCTTGGAAAGCTCCTTTTTTCTTTTCAATTTCAAGTTCACCAGAAATTTTTACATTCTCCTTAGTGACTTCAAATTCAGACTCTTGAGCTTCTTTTGTTATATTTTCTAGTTGTTCAAGTCGTTTTAGTTCTTTTTTAATGTCAGTTGCTAATTCTCCAGGATTGAAGTTACCTTCTTTGACATTTTTTATAATTTTAGAAAGGTTACTTTTTACTGTTTTACTAGATTTTTCATCAATAATGTTGATTATATCTTGTGAAAGATTGAAAGAAACTAATCCTTTTGATTTAGTTAGCGATTCAATTAGTTTTCTTAGTTCTTCTTTCTTTTTCAATTCTGGTAAGCTAATGAATTCATCTTCTGATAAATCATTACCCCAGTTCACAATATCAACTACAAATTTTTCTAATCTTCTAAGGGTGACTAATAACCATTCCTCAAGCTGAATGTAAGTTGGGGTTCGCATTAAACCATCACCACGACTTGAAGTCTCTCTTAATTGGTCATTAGTTTCATCTTCTGTATCAAAAATTGATATAAAACCTATTTGTTCTCGAGTTCCAATAAAGCGATTATAGCCTTGAGCTTTTCTATTGTCAAATTTAAACTGGTCTTCACCTCTTTCTCCATAAGGATAAACTCTAATGCCATTTTTGTAAACCAATAAATGACCATATTGAACTGGTTGCATTTTCATTCTTCTAGAAAAGGTGGCTTTAGCAGACTGATTTAGATAGAATAACTCAAGATGTACATTAAATAAATCTTTAAAAGGGTTTTCTTCAATTATTTCATATACGAGCTGACCGGCTTCATATAAACTTGTTTGAATTTCATTCTTTTTTTTGCTTGAAACTGACGAAATGATTTTAGTTGTTTTTAAATCAATAGTCTCAAAAATTAAGTTTTCAATCTTTCCATTTACCTTATGATGATATTCTTTCTCGTTTTTATCGTTTTCAAATTCTTCTGGGACAATGAGTTCAATTGAAAACTCATCTTCTTCAAACTGGTTATTTGGATTAATTAACTTTGCTAGAGAGTTTTTCAATTCTAAAAACTTACCCTTATCCCAATCACTTTTAAGGTTTGAAATTTCTAAAACTGTTCCGTGTTCTAAATTATAGTTGCTTTTAGGAATGGTTTCGTGAAGTACACTTATGTTTACAAATTCTTCTTTTAAATTACCTTCGAACTTATCCCATTCAGTTAATAAAGTTTCGACTTTTGAATTTTCCTCATCTTTAACTGTTTCCAGATATAATTCTCCACCAAGTCTATCACAAGAAAATCGTCCAATGCCTTTTGCTCCAGCATACGCTCTTTTTATCTTGATTTTATCCCGATAATCATAACTGTCTTCTTCTGTTCCTTCTTTTTTCGCAGAATAAGCAACAAATAGCCATTTATTAATTAAATCATCATAATTCATTCCTTTGCCATTATCCTTGATTATGATTTTGGCATTTTCGGAATAAATATTCTCAAATGTTATTTCAACTTTTGTTGCGTGTGCATCATATGAGTTTTTGACTAACTCGAAAACAGCAATGAAATCATCACTAATTAAGTCACTTCCTATGATGTTCTTTAATGCAGAACTAATTTTAAATTGTAGTGGTTTTTTCTGCATTAGGAAATAAGCTGTTTTAAAACTAAACCTGCTTGTTCACCAAATAATGGTGGAATTGCATTTCCAATTTGTGAATATCTCGGAACCTCTTGTGTTCTTCTTTTTCCTCCAGTGGTGTATTTACCCTTAAATTCATAAGTGTCAGGAAAAGACTGTATTCTTGCGTACTCACGAACTGTCATAATTCTAGGTTCGCAGTAGTGAATATAATCGTCTGGTAATGTTGTAATTGTAGGTGTTGGTTTATTTGCTTGAAGTATTTTTGTACTGCTTTTTTTAAGTTGGAATCTTTCTCTGTATGCTGAGCTTGTAAGACTTTCATCCAATGCAATTTTAAACCTAGTTTTTATTGTATCTGTATGTTTTGCAAACCTATGACTATCAACTCTACTATTTTGTCTTTTATATTTTCGAACAAATTTTTGATAATTTGATAGAGGTTCACCATAAACTCCTTCTTTAAATTTAGGTGTTTCAGATTCAATTACTCCGTTAGATTGAAGTAAGTCAGAAATTGCATTTTCTAAGGTAGGATTCAGAGTAAGATTTTTGCTAACTAAAAAAGCTTCTTTGTTATTTTGAATTCCATTAAAGAAGCTTTCTTTATTTATAGTTGGATTCTCTTTAATAAAATCATTTTGAATTCCGACTAAAATAAATCTTGTTCGTTTTTGAGGAATTCCATATTTGGAAAAATCTATTAACTGTCCTTTTACAGAATATCCTAAATTTTGCAGTTGTTCGACAACGTAAGCTGAATATGCTTTACCTTTTTTGTCATTATTTTTGAAACCAAGGGTGAAACCTTTGACATTTTCGAAGAATATCAATTTTGGTTTTACATAGTCAATGAATTTTATGTAAGAATTAATCAAGTCATTTCTAGAGTCATTTTCGATTCTTCTTCCAGCCATTGAGAATCCTTGGCAAGGCGGTCCACCTGCTACCAAATCGATTTTTCCTCTAAGCTTAATTAGTTCATTTGAATTATTCTCTAGAATTTCATTTATATCGTGATGTTTTTGTTCCAACCAATTAGGCCAGTCAAAATGCTTTTTCTTTTTGATTAAATTATGTTCAAGAGTTTTAAAAGCATCTTCGCTTTTTTCAATTGCAAAAGCACCCTTCCATCCTGCATTATGTAAACCAAGAGAAAGTCCTCCGCAACCCGAGAATAGGTCTATATATGTTTTAGATTTGTTCATTTAAGCACTTTCTTTTGTTGAGTATAATAATTCGCGTATGTCGATATCCAATACGCTCGCTATTCTCATTAAATTTTCAAGCGATGGTTGTCTCGCGTTAGTACACCATTGGGATATAGTAGATTCATCTTTTCCAATTTGTTCAGCTAACCATTTGTTTTTTCTTCTTGTTTCAGCAAGAGCAACCTTAATTCTGTTGATTTCTACTTTAGCCAATTTATTTGTGTTTTACGCAAATATATTAACTTATCTGGAATAAAATTTACTTTTAAATTTTTTCTTTTAGGGAGGTGGTGGAAAGTGAAAGCTCTTTTTATTTTGTGAGGTACGAGCAAAACAATATATGCTTAACTGTGCGGTTGGCTTTTTCTGTATGAAACACAACAACAAACTATACACATTGCGCTATCGCCCGTATCTTTTCCATCAAATATAGCATTAATCTCCATACAAAACCTTGCCACATTATCTATTTTCAATAGCTTATCGCAAGAAGTTGAAAATAGGTTATTCGCGTAAGAATATAAATATTCGTATATTATTCGAATAATTATACAGCCAAAAAGAAGGAGTAAACTTGAGGACGTAGTCGGAAATGGTGGCCTAGAAATAAAATTATATCATAAAAAGTTGCTTATTTGGATTAAAGATGAACTCAGAAATTGCATCTTTGAAGTCCTCCCCCTTGTCCCCCTCCAAAGGGGGAAGAGCTTACCAACAAGTGTTTTAGAGCATTGAAAATGTATAAACCAACAAAATGTATCAGAGACCTAAAAAAACTTACCCCAATTCCAACAGGACCGAACAATGGTCTGATCCCATCACGTCGTTTAGAATGTCGGCATTTTTGATTTTAAAAACCGTATTGTCGCATTTGTAAGTTGTAATCTACTCATTTTACAATTGCTTTCCTCAATCGTTCATCAATTTAAAATTAACCCTATTTTTGTCACTATAATAATGGATTATGAGCAAAGCAAAGCAACTTCGATATGACAAGGCCTATTTAAGAATGGCTAAAGAGTGGGCGCAACTCTCCCACTGTAACCGTAAACAAGTTGGTGCCTTAATTGTTAAAGATGATATGATCATTTCTGACGGTTACAACGGTACGCCATCTGGATTTGATAATTGTTGTGAAGATGAAAATCAAAAAACGCATTGGTATGTATTGCATGCGGAAGCCAACGCCATTTTAAAAGTTGCAAAATCAACAAACAATGCGAAAGGTGCCACATTATATTTGACAATGTCTCCATGTAAAGATTGTAGTAAATTGGTTTTACAAGCGGGAATTAAACGTGTTGTATATATCGATCACTATAAAGACGATTCTGGAGTACATTTTTTAAAAACCGCTGGAGTAAATATCGAGCAAATTAAAGACATAGAGAATGAATAATTCAAACAAGGCTATATATCCATTAATCGGAAGTTTACTTATTGCCATAGGTTTACTTTTAGGTGTTTCTCTAGGGAAGGGAAAAACTTCTGGATCTTCTATCGAAGGGAAATACGAACAAAAATTAACGGATATTATTCAGGTTTTGGATCGTGAATATGTTGATTCTATTGATAAAAAAGAACTTTTCGAAAAGACAATTACTGATTTATTGCATGGACTTGATCCGCACTCAAACTATATTGCTGCAGAAGATCTTGCAGCCTTAAGTGAAGGAATTCAAGGGAAGTTTGGTGGTGTCGGAATTCGATTTACAATTTATGACGACACTTTGAGCGTTGTGAATGTTATTGACCAATCTCCTGCTTATAGAACTGGAGTTCAGAAATTTGATCAAATTATCAATGTAGATGGAGAAGACATTGCCAATGTTGGCTTGTCGAATGAACATGTTAGGGAATTACTCAAAGGTGAAGAAGGAACTCCGGTTAAAGTTACTTTGCTTCGAAAAGGACAGAAAATTGAGAAAGAAATCATTCGTGGCGCTGTTCCTATCGAGTCAGTTATGGCTTCTTATATGTTAACTGACGACATTGGTTATATTCGATTGAGTCAGTTCAGTATGCAATCTGCAAATGAGTTCTTAACTGCCGCAGTGAAATTGAAAAGCCAAGGAATGAAAGATCTCGTACTTGATTTAAGATTTAATGGTGGAGGAGTTCTCGGAAGTGCTGTTGCTATTTTAGATGCTATTTTAGATAAAGGGACACCAATTGTTTCTACAAAAGGAAAAAACAGTCCAGAACAAACACTTTTTGCAGAAAATGATCCGTTTTTAGGCGATGCTAATATTGCAGTTTTAATCAATAGTAGTTCTGCCTCAGCAAGTGAAATTGTTGCAGGTGCTATTCAAGACAATGATAGAGGAACAATCATTGGAAGACGTTCTTTTGGAAAAGGATTGGTGCAGCAAGACATTCAATTGAAAGATGGAAGTAACTTGAGGTTGACTGTTTCGCGTTATTACACACCAACCGGAAGAAGTATTCAAAAACCATACACGGAAGATTACGACGAATATTTGATGGATGAGATCAATCGTTACGAAAACGGTGAATTGTATGAAGTCGACAGTTCTTTGTTAGTGGATTCATTAAAATACACCACACCAAAAGGTAAAGTTGTTTATGGTGGTGGTGGAATTATGCCCGATGTTTTTGTTCCATTAGACACTGCAGGAAATTCAACTTTCTTTAGAAGATTACAATATGCGAATGTCTTCAACGAATTTTCATATCACTATGCGCGTTTCCACAACCTTAATAAATTCAACACAGTTCAAGAATTTGATCACGAGTTTAAAGTAACAGAAAAGCTGTTGAAAGACTTCTTTGAATATGCAGAAGAGAAACATGATATCACATATAATGAAAAGGAGTTCAATCAATCATCACAGCGCATTAAAACAAGTATAAAAGCAGAAATTGCGCGTCAAAGATGGTTGGAATTGGGTGCGTATTATATTTTCAATCAGAATGAAGAGGAAATAAAAGAGGCGATTGAAGTATTGCAGTAGGGGCGTATTGCAATACGCCATACAGCAATACGTCTCTACTGCAATTCGTCCTTACGCTGACAATATAATCCTAAAGGTTGTTCCTTTTCCTATTTCAGAATGAAGCACCTTTAAACGGCCTTTGTGGTATTCGTGTACAATTCTTTTGGCCAATGGTAGTCCAAGTCCCCAACCACGTTTTTTGGTGGTGAATCCAGGTTCAAAAACACTGCGTTGTTGTGCCACCGTCATTCCTTTTCCGTTGTCTTTGATATCGATAATAATTTGACCATTTACCCTTGAAATATCAATGTCTATTTTACCTTTTCCTTCCATGGCATCGATGGCATTTTTACAAATGTTTTCGATCACCCATTCAAAAAGTGCAGCATTGTGAGGGATATTTATTTCCTCATCTGAAGTAGTGAAAGTTAATTCTACTTTTTGAGGAAAACGCGTTTTAAAATAGTCTAGGAAATGGCGTGTAGTGTGTACAATATCCATGTCTTTTAACTGAGTTGTTGCGCCAATTTTTGAAAAACGGTCTGTCACTTGAGATAAGCGCTCCACATCTTTGTTCATTTCTAAAGCGATGTCCTTTGTATTGTCCATGCCTTCGAGCAACTGAACCCATGCCATTAACGAAGAAATAGGTGTTCCCAATTGATGCGCTGTTTCTTTGGCCATTCCTGCCCAAACTTTATTCTGTTCTGCCTTTCTGAAAGTACTGAAGATGATATATCCAATAAAAATAAACAATCCAATAATCAAAAATTGGATGTATGGGAAATACTGTAATTGCACCAATTCAGGACTATTGGCATAGAAAACATACCTCACTTCGTCATCTGCAAACCTTATTTTTATCGGTTGATTTTCCGTAGCAAGTTCATTGAGTTTTTTACTTAATTGTAAGCTATCGATATCTCCTTCAATTAAATTTGAAGCGATAACCTCTTTCTTTAAGCTATCGGTTAAAACCACAGGAACCAATTCAGTATTTTCAATTAATTCTGTGTTAAAGGCCTGAAAAAGAGAATCACGTTCTTCCTCTAATCGTAAGATATTTCGTGAATCATTATAAAAATAAGACATAAATAAACCTTCGTAAACCTCAATGGTAAAGGACGGATTGATTTTCTCCCAACTATAAGCCAATTTCACTAAGGAATCTGTGAAAATTTGTTCTGCTTCCTTTTTAGAATTTCCAGGCAATTCATTTTGAATATCTTCAACAGTAAAACTCAAATTAATGTATGTAGAAACACCATCATCTTGATCCAATACAATCACTGGAATATCATCATTTCTATTAATGATTTTCAGTGGTAAATCATAGGATTGTTGACTTTCTAAAGAAGTATTTTTAGAAATTTCTTTCGTTGCGTCAATCCATAACTGCATATCGTTGAGCTCCTTTTTACGGAGTTCTTCAAATGAATTATTGGTGAGACGTACCAACTCAGCACGTTTTTTAATGGCATCCGCCCATTGCGTTACACGTTCTCGCTCACGCTTCGCAACTTCATTTACGATTTTACTGGAAACATATAATGAAGCTCCAACGAGAATTATCGCGATGAATAACAATCCAATTTTCCACTTCTGCTTATTCGAATAGAGTTTCATTTATTGTTTATTTCTTTTGTAATAACGCACCAAAATCGCATTTCATATTTAATGGTAACAATTTTAAACAGAGACTACGACGAGATTGAATCTTGTGATAATATTCATCTATCTTTCAAAAACGGCATTTTCTCTCTCACCAGCTTTAACGTTTCTGCCTCCAACTCTTCGTTTACAACGTATTCATCGTAAGAAACATCAGCGACATCTATTCCCGAAGGAGCGATAATACAAGAGTCTCCCGAATAATTCAGGCCATTCTTATCTTCTCCAACACGGTTTACACCGATCACATACACTTGATTTTCGATGGCTCTAGCACGTAATAAGGTGCGCCAATGTAAACTTCTTTTTTCTGGCCAATTGGCTACATTAATCATCAAATCGTAGTCATAAACATCGTTTTCCACTTTGTTTCTCATGACTTCAGGAAAGCGTAAATCGTAACATACTTGCAATAGAATTTTCCATCCTTTGTATTCAAATATGGTGTTTTCTTCACCAGAAGAGTAGGTATGGTCTTCTTTAGCTAAACCAAAAAGTTTACGCTTATTATATTGTTGTAGACTTCCATCCGCTTGTATAAAAACCATACGGTTAAAGAACTGGTCACCTTCTTGAATGATTAATGAAGCAGCAATTGCACATTCGTATTTAGCCGCCATTTTCTTCATCCATTGCACACTTTCTCCATTAATGGATTCTGCCATTTCTACAGCGTTCATTGTAAATCCAGTTTGAAACATTTCTGGGAAAACAACAATATCTGTAGGTAGTTGAACCTCTTCCAACATCGTTTCATAATGTGCTAAATTGGCTTTTTTATCCTCCCAAACTTGATTACATTGAATCAAGCTTACTTTTAAATCTTGCATAATATTTCTGTTGCTTTTAATATTGTTTCCTCGTCTTTGGCAAAGCAAAAACGAATCAAATGATCATCATGTTTGTCTTTATTGAATCCTGAAACTGGAATTACTGCCACACCATGTTTCTGGGTGAGTTCCGTTGCAAAATCAACATCGCCTAAGTTACTAATTTCATTGTATCTTGCTGCTTGAAAATAAGTTCCCTGACAATCTAAGAGCTCAAACCTGCTGTTTTTCATCAATTCACGGAAAAAATCGCGTTTCTTTTGATAAAAAGAACTCAGTTGACTTAAATTAGCTTTCGGTAAATAATTGGCCAAAGTTTGTTGAGCTGTACTATTAACCGTAAAAACAATGTATTGATGAATCTTTTTCACCTCATCCATAATGTATTTTGGTGCAACTAAATATCCAACTTTCCAGCCTGTAACATGAAATGTTTTTCCAAAAGAGGAAACAATCATCGCGCGTTTGCGAATTGCTTTTCTTGTATTGATTGAGATATGTTTTTGCTCAAAATGAATAAATTCATACACTTCATCAGACAGCAAGAAAATATGTGGATTTCGTTCCATGATTTGCTCAATCGCTTCAAGATCTTGTTCGGACAAAACCGTTCCGCCTGGATTGTGTGGATTATTGATGATCAGCAACTTTGTTTTTGCTGAAATAGCATCTTCTACCTTATCCCAATCAATTGAGAAATCCGCTTCCATATTCACATGAATAGGTGTTCCTCCGGCGAGTTCCACAGTTGGTGCATAACAATCGTATGACGGATCTAAAACAATGGCTTCTTCTCCTTTATGGATTAGCGCTTGAATGGTTGCAAATATAGCTTCTGTAGCTCCTGCTGTAACAAGAATATCATTATCTGGATTAACTTTTCTATTGTAGTGCGTTTCCACTTTTTGACCGATTTCAGTCAATAATTGAGGCGAACCCGGCATGGGCATATATTGATTATAATCTCCACGAATTACGCGTTCATAATTCTCAACCAATTTTGGAGCAACAGGAAAATTTGGAAAACCTTGTGATAAATTTATTGCCTTGTAATCTGCCGCCATTTTGGACATCACACTAAAAATAGTGGTTCCAACGTGAGGCAATTTTGATTTGATTTCACTCATTTATGCTGTGTTTTTGTGGAGCATTAAATTAATGAAATCTTTTGGTTTGGTGGGTTAATTGATGTTTTATATTAATATGTAGGGGCGTATTGCAATACGCCCCTACATATTGGTAAAAATCATATTACATCGGAATATTACCGTGTTTCTTACCTGGTAATTCCTCTTTTTTATTTTCTAATATTTTGAATGCGTTAATCAAACGGTTTCTTGTTTCAGATGGTTTGATCACATCATCAATAATTCCACGTTCTGCTGCTCTATATGGATTGGCAAACTTTTCAGCATATTCTGCTTCTTTCTCTGCCAGTTTAGCCGCTGGATCTTCTGCAGCTGCGATTTCTCTACGGAAAATGATTTCAGCAGCTCCTTTGGCTCCCATTACCGCAATTTCTGCTGTTGGCCAAGCAAAGTTAAAGTCAGCACCAATGTTTTTAGAGTTCATTACGTCAAATGCTCCTCCGTAAGCTTTACGTGTAATTACAGTAACTCTTGGCACTGTAGCTTCACTAAATGCATACAATAGCTTTGCTCCGTGTGCGATAATTCCATTCCATTCTTGGTCTGTTCCTGGTAAGAATCCTGGTACATCCTCAAAAGTCAATAATGGAATGTTAAATGAATCACAGAAACGTACAAAACGCGCTCCTTTTCTCGAAGAATCGATATCCAAAACTCCTGCTAATGACATTGGCTGATTCGCAACAACACCAATTGTTCTTCCTTCGATACGTGCAAAACCTACAACGATATTTGTTGCAAAATCTTTGTGTACCTCACGGAATGTTTCGTCGTCAATTACGCTTTCTATCACCTCGCGAATATCGTAAGGCATGTTATTATTTGCTGGTAAAATTGAAGCAATATTCTCCAATTTTTTCTCATCAAAATTAAATTTCTCTTTGTGTGGAGCTAATGATTGCCAGTTTTGAGGTAAGTAAGTCATTAAATCACGTACTTCTTTCAATACTGTAACATCGTTTGGACTTGTAAAGTGATTTACACCAGATTTTTCAGCATGTGCTTTTGCACCACCTAGATCTTCCGAAGTTACCTCTTCGTGTGTTACCGTTTTTACAACGTTTGGTCCGGTTACAAACATATATGAAGTGTCTTCAACCATAAAAACGAAATCTGTTAAGGCTGGAGAATAAACTGCTCCACCCGCACAAGGTCCCATAATTACACTCAACTGAGGAATTACACCAGAAGCTCTTGTGTTGCGGTAAAATATATCAGCATATCCAGCCAATGAAACAACTCCTTCTTGAATACGTGCTCCACCAGAATCGTTTAGTCCAATTACAGGTGTTTGACTTTTCAATGCCAAATCCATAATCTTACAAATCTTATCAGCATAAGTTTCAGAAAGCGATCCACCAAGTACTGTAAAGTCTTGTGAAAACACATATACTGGTCGACCGTGAATAGTTCCATATCCTGTTACAACTCCATCACCTGGGTATTTTTGTTTATCTAAACCAAAATCTTGTGAACGGTGTTCAACGAACATTCCCATTTCTTGAAATGATCCTTCATCCAATAAAAGTGTAATACGTTCTCTTGCTGTTAGTTTTCCTTTCTTGTGTTGACTGTCAATTCGTGCTTGACCTCCTCCTAACTTTGCTTCTTCGCGTTTTTCGATTAACTTTTTATTGATATCTTCCATAATTTCTTCATTGAATAGGGGTTAAATATCGGAATTTTCTTGAGAAGTTAACCATTTTTTGAGGATGAATCCTGTTGAATATAGAAGTAGCTTATGAACACCTATTTTTTATAAAAATCAACACATGATAATTTGCGAAAATCAAAGGATTTAAATGTGTATTATTTTGAGTTTTCAATAAAAAACTTGTTGAAATTCATGAATAAATTGTAATTATGCCCTAAAAAAACCAGTTATGAAATTTAAATCAATCGTCCTCCTATTTATAATTACTCCTTTTTTTCTTTTCTCTCAAGAAACTGAACGAGAGGCATCCTTCCCTGGAGGAAAACAAGCAATGTTTGATTTCCTGAGTGAAAATATAGAGTATCCGGAAGAAGCGATGGAAATGGGTGATCATGGTAAAGTTTTTTTGGAATTTGTGGTAGATAAGGATGGTTCAATCACTAAGGTAGCTATTCTTAAATCCGTTAGTGAGGCAATTGATCGAGAAGCCATTAGAGTCATAAAATCAATGCCTAAATGGATTCCGGGAATGCATGAAGGAGAATTGGTGAGGGTAAGGTGTAAAATCCCAATAAATTTTGAGTTTGAAAATACTGACCCGATTATTGAATTTCCAGATATTGAAGCCAGACTTAAAGGAGGAAATAGAAGACTAAATAAAAACATAGAACATCCTGTCAAAATAGTAAAAGATGATCACAATGCTGATATCATTATCTCTCTTGTCGTGAACAAGGATGGCTCAACAAGCAATGTTAAAATTGAAAAAGGAAGCTTGGACGACATTGAAGCTAAACTTTTTAATAATATAAAAAACCTTGACAAATGGAGAATAGCGATTAATGATCGTAAAAAGGTAAGGTCAAGATATCGACTTTATCTGAAGCTTAAATAAGACCTGTTTACTCTTGCTCTAAACTCTTGCTGACTTCACTCTCGTTGTAAAAATTGAAGACAATTTTTACTTCGGTGCTATCCAGTCGCCATTTTCTTTGATCAAATCAATTAAAGCTTCCACAGCTTCTTCTTCAGGAACGTTTTTCTTCACGACTGTTTTTTCTTTGTACAAGTGAATTTTCCCTGGTCGGGTTCCAACATATCCGTAATCGGCATCTGCCATTTCTCCCGGACCATTCACAATACACCCCATAATTCCGATTTTTACTCCTTTTAAATGTGAAGTGCTTTTACGGATTTTTGCTGTTGTTTCTTGTAAGTCAAACAGTGTTCTACCACATGAAGGACAAGAAATATATTCTGTTTTTGAAATACGTGTTCGTGTGGCTTGTAAGATTCCAAAACTAGTGGTATTCACCAATTGAGGTGCTACTTTTTCGGTGGATTCTATCCAAACACCATCTCCAAATCCATCGATTAAAACACTTCCTAATTTTGCAGAATGCCACAATTGGAATGCTTCCATATCTGTGGTTGAGGTCGTGTGCTTTAAAATAATAGGCAAATCTATATTGTGTAAAACCAAGGATCTGTAGAAATTTCGCATCACTTGCGTGAAGTTTTCCGATGGCGCCTCAACAATTAAAACAACATCTGTAAGGAATTGAATTTGATCTAAATCTTTGGTGTTTTTTGGATCCCATTGAAGAAAATTCAAAGATTCATGCTGGAAACCACCTGCTGGGATTGTCTCATATAAAGGATAGAAATGCTTTTTATTACTGTATTTATCCTTCCATGTTTCAGCACTGGCTACAACTCCCAACATTCCTGGAATTTCAAAATCTACGGTTTTGTCTCCTATAAAAACAAAATCAGCGGCTAAATCTTGTGTTGACCATTTGTCGGTCACTTTTGAATAATTATAACCAAATCCAAAGAAGTTCGCAGGACTGATTTCGTCCTTACCACTTAAATTAGCAAAGACAATTGGATGATTGCTCCCTCCAATATTATGAACTTCCATAGAAGCTCTTCTTTGATATGCTAGAGGATTATAGGGCAATTGCAGATCTGTTGGAAATTCTTGTTTTCCATCTTCCTTATAATTGTACGCTAATTTTTCGGCTACAGGAATTTCTGCTTCTGGCGCTTCAGTTAATGAAACACGAATCGTATCTCCTAACCCATCTTCCAACAATGCTCCGATTCCAACAGCAGATTTTATTCTACCATCTTCACCATCTCCTGCTTCTGTTACACCAAGATGTAAAGGATAAATTTTGCCTTCATCGAGCATTCTAGCCACCAAAAAACGATAAGCTTGAACCATCACCAAAGTGTTACTCGCTTTCATTGAAATCACAAAATCGTGGAAATCATTTTTTTGACAAATATGAATGAATTCCATCGCCGATTCAACCATTCCTTCTGGAGTATCTCCAAAACGACTCAAAATTCGATCTGATAAAGAACCATGATTCGTTCCAATTCGCATTGCCGTTCCGTTTTCCTTACAAAGCTTAACCAAAGGTGTAAACTTTTCCTCGATACGGTCCAATTCTGCTTTATAACTTTCGTCGGTATATTCTATTTCCTCGAATTTCTTTTTATCGGCGTAATTTCCAGGATTGACACGTACTTTTTCAACAATTCCTGCTGCAATTTCAGCTGCATTTGGCGTGAAATGAATATCTGCTACCAATGGAGTGTCATAACCTCTTTCGATTAGACCTTTTTTGATCTCTGCTAAATTATGTGCTTCTTTTTTAGAAGGAGCTGTTAAACGTACCAATTCACAACCAACATCAATCATACGAATAGATTCTTCAATAGAACCTTCAGTATCCATTGTGTCTTTTGTTGTCATCGATTGAATTCGAATAGGGTTTTCACCACCTATTCCAACTTTACCAACCATAACTTCTTCTGTTTTTAATCTACTTCGATTAAAAGGATCATAGCAATACTTCATTCTGGGTACGTTTGTCAAGCAAAAATACTATATCTTTTATTGCTAGAAAGGTAAAATTTGCAAAGAATTAGTCTTTGATAAATTTAGAAGGATTCGATTTTTAAATTTCAATCACAAAATGGGAAGCTAAAAGTAGAATTCTTAATCATAAAAAACATGAAAATATAGTTTTTGAAATCATTGAGCATCCCTTTAGAAAAAGCCATAGTTTTTAGTCAGAATTGCTCCTAAAATTTATGTCCTCATTAAAATTTCAAAAGTTTATAACTGATCGTTTTTAATAAATATTAAAGACAAGCAGACCATCTCAGTCATAAGCATCTTTTCCACTGATTTAAAAGTCATTAAACCTTTTAAAACTTAAACAAGTTGCAATTCTCTTATCTAAATCAATTCTAAATAGATAAAAAAATAGTTAATAAATCAAACTAACCTTTATTTTTGCTTATTACAATAGAAATATAATTACAATTATGAGCAAATCTGGTTTATTCAAATCATCAATAGGTAGGAAACTCGCAATGGCATTATCGGCATTGTTCCTTATGATTTTCCTGCTTCAACACCTTGTTATTAACTTAACAGCGGTTATTAGTCCTGACACATTTAATGAGCTATCCCACTTCATGGGAACAAGTCCTCTGGTGCAATTTATAGCACAGCCTATATTAATTTTTGCAGTAGTGTTTCACTTTGTAATGGGTTTTGTGCTAGAGTTAAAAAACAGATCAGCAAGACCAGTTTCTTACACAAAATTTAACGGAGCTGCCAACTCAACTTGGATGTCAAGAAACATGATCCTTTCTGGGTTGGTAATTTTGGCTTTCTTAGTACTTCACTTCATAGATTTTTGGATTCCTGAAATTAATACGAAATATATTGTTGGAGATATGTCAGGAATGCACCATGGAGAGTATAGATACTACCCAGAATTATTGGCAAAATTCGCTAGTCCTATTAGAGTAGTTGCTTACATCGTTGCTTTTGTATTGTTAGCACTACACCTGTTACACGGATTTGGTTCTGCTTTTCAATCAATGGGACAGAACAACAAATATATTGATGGATTAAAAAAATTCGGAGTTATTTATTCAATTGCAGTTCCATTAGGATTTATCATTATCGCAATTGTACTTTATGTAACGACATTAAACTCGTAGGTTATGACAAAAATAGATGCAAAAATACCAAGTGGTGCGTTAAAGGATAAATGGACTAACCACAAGAACAATATTAATTTAGTTAACCCTGCCAACAAGCGTTTAATTGACGTAATTGTTGTAGGAACTGGACTTGCAGGAGGATCTGCAGCAGCGACTTTAGCAGAATTAGGATATAACGTTAAAGCATTTGCTTTTCAAGATTCACCAAGACGTGCGCACTCGATTGCGGCTCAAGGGGGAATCAACGCAGCAAAAAATTATCAAGGTGATGGTGATTCTATCTACCGTTTATTTTACGATACTGTAAAAGGAGGTGATTACCGTTCAAGAGAAGCCAACGTTTACCGTTTGGCTGAAGTTTCGGCAAATATTATTGACCAGTGTGTTGCACAAGGTGTACCATTCGCACGTGAATATGGAGGATTATTAGACAACCGTTCATTTGGTGGTGTATTGGTATCTCGTACTTTCTACGCAAAAGGTCAAACAGGTCAGCAACTTTTATTGGGAGCTTACTCGGCGATGAACCGTCAAATCGGTCGTGGTAAAATCAAAATGTACAACCGTCACGAAATGATGGATATAGTATTGATTGATGGAAAAGCACGTGGAATTATTGCGAAAGACTTAGTAACTGGTAAAATCGAACGTCACAGTGCTCACGCAGTAGTTGTAGGTTCGGGTGGATATGGAAACGTATTCTTCTTGTCAACAAATGCAATGGGAAGTAACGTTTCAGCAGCATGGAAAATCCACAAAAAAGGAGCGTATTTCGCAAATCCATGTTTTACACAAATTCACCCAACATGTATTCCAGTAGCTGGAGAAATTCAAGCGAAATTGACATTAATGTCTGAGTCATTGAGAAATGATGGTCGTATTTGGGTTCCTAAAAACATAGAAGATGTTAAAGCAATCAGAGCTGGTAAATTAAAGCCAACTCAAATTGCTGAAGAAAATAGAGATTATTATTTAGAGCGTCGTTATCCTGCGTTTGGTAACCTGGTTCCACGTGATGTGGCATCGAGAGCTGCAAAAGAACGTTGTGATGCCGGATATGGTGTAAACCAAACAGGTCAGGCTGTTTATTTAGATTTCGCATCAGCAATTGAGCGATACGGAAAAGAAGCAGCACACGTTAAAGGATTAAACGAAAACGATAAAGCGCTAATTACAAAATTAGGTAAGGAGGTTGTTGCCAATAAATACGGTAACCTTTTCCAAATGTATGAAAAGATCGTTGATGAGAATCCATACGAAACTCCAATGATGATTTATCCAGCTGTACACTATACAATGGGTGGAATTTGGGTAGATTACAACTTAATGACAACAATTCCTGGATTGTATGCAATTGGAGA
The DNA here is from genome assembly GCF_003402975.1 of Brumimicrobium aurantiacum. Classification (GTDB taxonomy): domain Bacteria; phylum Bacteroidota; class Bacteroidia; order Flavobacteriales_D; family Crocinitomicaceae; genus Brumimicrobium; species Brumimicrobium aurantiacum. Next base: position 571,787 of record NZ_QURB01000001.1, read on the forward strand.
GGCGAACTTCTCTGATCACGGAGCGAATAGATTAGGAGCTTCTGCATTGATGCAAGGATTGGCTGATGGTTATTTTGTTTTACCATACACAATTGGAGATTATTTATCAAACGATATTAGAACCGGAGCAATTTCAACAGATCATCCAGCATTTGATGAAGCTGAGAAGAGTGTAAATGAAAGACTTGATCACTTAATCAATAATAAAGGAACAAAATCTGTTGACCATTTCCACAGAAGATTAGGACACATCATGTGGGAGAAATGTGGTATGGCAAGAAATAAAGAAGGATTAATCTCTGCAATTTCTGAAATTAAAGCATTACGTGAAGAGTTTTGGAAAGAGGTTAAGGTTCCAGGAGGTAAAAATGAATATAACGAAGAATTAGCAAAAGCAGGAAGAGTTGCTGATTATCTAGAGTTAGGTGAATTATTTGCAACTGATGCTTTACACAGAGATGAGTCTTGTGGAGGTCACTTCCGTGAAGAATCACAATCAGACGAAGGAGAAGCAAAACGTGACGATGAGAACTTCAAATATGTAGCCATGTGGGAATACACTGGAAATCCAGGAGAAGCAATTCTACACAAAGAGGACCTAGTTTATGAGAATATTGAACTTAAAACTAGAAGCTACAAATAAATGTAAATTGAGAGTTTGTGAACAACAACTTTCAAATCATAAAAAATTAGAGATATGAATTTGACATTAAAAATATGGAGACAGAAAAACGCCAACGATAAAGGAAAGATGGTGGAGTATCAAATCAGTGATGTCTCACCAGATATGTCTTTCCTTGAAATGCTTGACGTTTTAAATGAAGACCTTATTTCAAAGGATGAAGAACCTGTAGCATTTGATCACGATTGTAGAGAAGGTATTTGTGGTATGTGTTCATTACATATTAACGGAGAGCCTCATGGTCCAGATAAAGGAATTACAACTTGTCAGTTACACATGCGTAAGTTCAACGATGGAGACACAATTTACATTGAGCCATTTAGAGCTAAAGCATTTCCAATCATTAAGGATTTAGTTGTGGATAGAGGTGCATTTGACCGTATTCAACAATCAGGTGCTTATGTTTCTGTTAATACTTCAGGTAACACTCAAGATGCCAACTCAATTCCTGTTCCTAAGGAAGATGCAGATATGGCATTTGACGCTGCAACATGTATTGGTTGTGGAGCTTGTGTTGCTGCTTGTAAAAACAGTTCTGCAATGTTATTCGTTTCTGCAAAAGTTTCACAGTATGCTTTACTTCCACAAGGTAAAGTTGAAGCGAAACAACGTGTTCAAGACATGGTTGCACAAATGGATGCTGAAGGATTTGGTAACTGTTCAAACACTGGAGCATGTGAGGCCGAATGTCCAAAAGGAATTTCTTTGGAAAATATCGCACGTATGAACCGTGAATTGATCAAAGCAAAAACTGCTGTTAAACACTAAAAATATATAATTACAGGGGCGTATTGTAGGGGCGTATTGCAATACGCCCCTACAATACGCCCCTACAATACGCCCTAATCTTTACCCATTATACTTCGGTAAACGGATAAAGAATGTTGTTCCTTCCCCTAGCCTAGATGTAAACCAAACCTCTCCGTTATGGTTCATTATAATTTGTTTTACCATTGCCAATCCTAATCCAGATCCTGTTGTTTTTGTTGTAAAATTCGGTGAGAACATTTTCTTTTGAATTTCTATCGGAATTCCTGTTCCTTGATCATGTACCGAAATTTCATAATCTGATCCGTCTTCTCGACAAGCAATCAAAACAGCTGTAATTTCTCCATCTGGAGTGGCTTGTATTGCGTTTTTAACAAGATTATTGAATACACGTAGCAGCAAGTTACGATCGGCAAATACAATCCATTCTGAGGCTTCATCTAAATCCAAAGTTATTCTCACATCTTGCGAAGAATACAAATCAACAATATTGTGTAAGATTGGAACCAAGTTTAGTTCTTCCTCATTGGCCTTTGGCATTTTCGCAAAATTTGAAAACTCATTGGCTATTTTGGTTAAAGTATTGATTTGCTCAATCAAAGAATTGGCAATACGTTGCATTTTTTCTTTGGCATTGGGATCATTTACGTCAAATGAACGTTGGAAATGCTGAACACTTAACTTCATTGGCGTCAATGGATTTTTAATTTCATGCGCCACTTGTTTGGCCATTTCACGCCATGCAGTTTCCCTTTCGCTTTGTGCCAATTGCATCGCCTTTAGTTCTAACTCAACCAATTTATTATTGTAATCTTTAACTAAGGCACCAATTTCATCATCTCCTTCGTATTCTATCGGTGTATTTTCTTTTCCAAGCTCTACTTTACGGAAACTTTGCTGTATCAGTCTTAATGGAGCTGTTATCCATCCTGAAATAAAAATAGCGACCACTACAGTAAACACTAAGAGAAGAACCGCAATGTTGATTACCGCCACAATAAAATCATTCATCTGATTTTCAAAAGCGTTTTGCTTAGAGAAATGTTGTAAATTGATATATCCTAATAATTTCCCTTCATGATTTTCGTAAGGCAAATAAGCGGATAGAAAAGACAGTTCACCAATGTCCTCTTTATGAATAAATTCGCTGCGCTGATTAAAATTCATTGCATAAAAGGCTTGACTATTCATTTGCTTTGCACTCAATCCCTTATTGTAAATCTTTGGTTGAGAAGTTGCAAATAGATTACCATCCAATGTGTAAAAGTTAATGTCAGTAATAAAAACATTAGAGAATTTACGTAAAATGTAATTCAGATAATCCCCATTAACCTCAGGATCAAGTTTATCTTTATCTCCAATCTTTTGATCAATTTCAATTTCAACAGAATATAATTTCTCTTTTAAATTATCATTGGTGTAAATACTGTACTGCTGTGACACATTTTGAATAGCCACAAAAGCAAAAACAATAAAAGATCCTACAACCATACCAATCAACACAACTTGCACTTTTAGAGACAGCTGAAGCGAAGTAAGAGGAAATATAGATCTCCAGTTGAAAAATAATAATACAATAAGGGCGAAAACACCGAAAAATAGCACCAAATAAGAAAAGGTACTTAATTTTTCAATGAGTCGTTTTTCTGGTTTCGAAATAACCACTGCTTGACCACCATTTTGCTGATAAACTAAATGACTCATGCCTCCAGTAGTTAAGAAACCTGTTTTGACATTCATTTTACCAGTAAAATATTCAATGGTTGTTGGGAAGTTATAACTTCCAAACCTCATCACTAATTCGCCTTTAGAGTATCTAGCAATTGAATAATCTTCTAAATCTTGTAAGGCATAGGTTTTTTCATTCATCAAAATACGAGGGAAACCAATTTGTTCGGGAATTTTTTTTGATTTGAAAAGAACATAGAAGTCCAGTTTAGCGCCATCTACGTTCGTGATTTCACGATGCCCTATATAACTTAACTGATCATAATAATCAGTGATAAAGTACAAATCATCCGTGATAGAAGATGCAGTAGAGTGAAACTGAATGAGGTGTTTAATCTCTTGAATCGTCTTAGATTGATTTGAAATATAATCGACCAAAGGAGTTCCATCTGGTTGGAAAAAGAAGAAACTCATTTCATACCTTTCCCAAAAGTCTCCAAAACAACAGCTTTCAATAGATGAAGATAAATTGGGAGCATTGAATAATTCTGCATCTCTAAGCAATTGATAAAATTCATCGTTCTCTATCAACTGATCCATTGTTGAAGCATATTCCATCTCCATGTTAGGATCTTGATCTGAAATCAACTGATTGGCGTATAATTCGCGCTTTTGATGTTCATTGGATTCATTGTTTTCAAATAAAATAATCGCACCATAAAACCCTACAACAATTACAATAGCGATATGATATTTGAAGGTGTTTAAGCGTTGATTTTTGGTTGCCAAGTAAAAGAATAAGGCATTCAAAAGTACAGGCCAAAGTGCATTGAAGATATTTTTCTGTACAAAAGCAATTTCAATAAAGATAAAGACACTACCACTGATGAACCACAAAATCGCAAGGATATTTAATGGAATTGTTGAGGATATTAACTTCAAACTCACCAAACGAATCAATAAATAGTAGGCCAGAAATAGGAATGAAATAATTACTAAAGCAATGACAGAATAAAGTGAAAGCGTAAAGACCTCATCAATTTTCATTGAAATGGAACTATTGATGATGAGAGATTCAAAAATATAACTGATAAAACCAGAAAAACTTAACACGAATAAATAGGCAATTACTAAAACTGCAGCCCCTCGCCTATTATCTTCTTTTAAAGTATCAAGGAAATAAAGCACCCACCAAACAATAATCGCCGCAAAAATCATGGTGAGAATTAAACTTCCTAAATTGGGAATCAAGCTGCTATTGGCATATAAAATTGGGTCGTATAATTCAAATTCACTAAATAGTTTTATCCAAGCATTTTTGATTGAAAAGTAGCGCAACACCACAATTGAAACAGGATAAACAACAATAAGCCATTTATACTTTTTAGCCAATGGAATCATGCTTTTTGTTACCGCAATGAAAAAACAAAGGAAACCAAAAGCATAAAAACAGAAAATCAAAAATTGTTTTGAGGTACTCAATGATTTTTCTTGATGTACAGTAAGATAAAAGAGTTCCTCACCATTCAAAGATTTAATGGCTACACTATTCTCATTTGCCTTAGAATGAATTGTTACATCATTAGTTGTGCTAAATGCAGCTGTCAATTTATTCTTCAAGGCACTGTTCTCGAAAAAGAAATCATTTTTGATTTTACTTCCTAAAACAACCGTTAAATCATGCACATTGAACTGGTCAATTAAATAATGTCCATTTGAGAAAGCATCAACATAATGTGCATCATTTTCTTTTAGTTTATGCTCAAAGTTAATTTGATTTGAATTCCAATAAACCAGAGAATCATTACGAATAATTTGAATTACATAATCACTTTCTTGGAATTCTTCAATAGACCAGATATAGGATAAGGTATTCCTTCGAACAACGTTTTCTAGAGATTTTTTATAGTTCGTCTGACTTTTTTCGAGTGCAGAAAAATCTTCTTGAAATCTAATTTCTTCACTTTCAATTGCCGTATTGTAGAATACAGAATAAGTAGACCACGATAAAATGATACTAATTAAGGCCAGAATAAGCCACCTCGTTTTGTTTGAAATAGATTTCATTACAAACAAAACTAACTATTTTAAAGCAATAATTACTTTAGTTTAGGAAGTACAGGGTCTAAAACACCTGTTAAACGTAAAAAATCATTTTCTGAACGACTGTCGTTATGATAAATGAAATCAGATTTTGTTTCGTGTGGTGCTAAGAAAGAATTATAGCAAGGAATCACATGGTTATCCCATTGATACATAATTTCTGAACGAGAATACCCTCTCGACTCTTGGTCACGGTAAATTCTTCTATCTAACTGGATTGCAGGATCAACATCAACAAAAATGCTAAAATCTAACAATTCTCTCACCTCTTCATATTCGAATACAAAAAGTCCTTCGACAATGAGTAAAGGTGAAGGCTCAATAGTAATTAAGACATTTCTATTGTTTCCTGCGTTGAATTGATACTCAAAAACCTCGATGCTTTTTCCACTGGTTAAGTCCTTCAAGTCTTGAACCAATCTTTCTTTATCAAGTGCTGTTGGTAAGTCGAAATTCACTTTTCCGTTCGTATCAACAGACTGTTCCTCAATTGGTTTATAATAGTTGTCCATCGAGAAAACTGACGGGCTATAATCACTGTATGTTTCAGCTAATCGGTTTAACAATGTCGTTTTTCCTGATCCACTTCCTCCACAAATTCCAATAACCTTCATACCTTCTACTTAAAAATGATTTTTTCTTGCTTACTAATATTTTCCGTTGATGTTGAAACTGGAACTCCATTAATAAGGTGCACAAAATTAGAAGTTTTATTATTTGTTTTGAAAGAACTTGGATTAAATTGAACATTATCCAATGAATTAATTGAAAAATCACGTGTAATCACCTTACTTTCCTTGATTTGATAAGCACCTGAATTATCATCAATTTTATTCGTTACAAATAAATCACCATCTAATTCGAAATAAAAAACCGAAGCATCCGGATTTCTGTCTTCATTTGGATTTCCACTACATGAATTTAAAACATCAATTTTTCCTTTTTCATTTTCACCATAAATCTTCAAACAACTTGTTTTGGCATCATTTACCATAAAGTAAAATTTTCCATGATTAAAAACGCCTTTTCCTCTCGCTGTATATCGATCTTCATCCTCAACATAAGTACTTCCATCAAGGTTCAAAGTGTTAAATTCGGAAAATATAGGTTGAACATTATTCATTTTAAATGAAGATGCTATCAATTCATCTCCTTTTGGGGTAAAACCAATAAAGTTTGCGGATTGACTATTGCCATCTGTAGAATAATAACTGAAGTAAATAGACGAAAGATTTGAACCTGCGTATAAAATTGGATCAACCATTTCTTTCTTTTTCATCTTCATCTCTGTTGCAGGCGCTTTATAATGATAAACTCTGTTGTTATGATGCGTAATTGAAACGAATATATTTTCGATAATGTCTTCACTTTTGATTGGCAATTGGAAATAGAAAACAATTGATTCTGGCGTATTGACCACCTCTGTTAATTCCATTTCACTTGGAATTGTGTAGCCATAAGTACGTATCACCTTCAAAACATCAAACTTTGTAGATACAATATTCCCACTTTGGTTGATTTGGTGGTAATGAATGAAGTTTTTCTTTGGACTAAAGTTTTCAATTAAATAAACATAATCTGTTTCATCTGAAACAATCAATTTAGCATCATCTACACTTGGATAAATAATCTTATCCCATATTGCTTCTCCATCATGATTCAGTAAATTAACTTCGATATCATTTTTAGCTCCTGATAAATCTTTTGATAATAAAAGTGTACCATGGTGAGGCCACTCTACCATTTTATAAAATGGATATTTCCCTTTGGGCACTTCAACTTGAGCATAAATATTTGAAAAGGAGATCAAAAGAAAAATAAACAGACTAAGGAAATACTTCATTTTAATGGATTTTAATAATTAAAGCGTAAAAATACAGAATTATTCATTGGATGAAGAAAACCAACCTCATGAACCTATCACTCGTTATTTATTAAGGTGTTTGTTTAGTTTATTCAAAGTGCCCCTTATTCTCAGTGAAATGTATTTACTTTGTATATTGATGTTCAACAATAATCAGGAATTCTTCGAAATATGAAATTTAGTTTATTTGCCCTTCTTTTTATCATTGTTCTTCCATTATTTGCTCAACAAGGTGATGGTGGTGAACCACATGGTTATATCCAATTTTTAAAGTCTGGAGCTGAAATTCCAAGCTATGAATTTGACCAACCTAATATAGATGAATTGAGAGCCGAGGACGAAATCAACGATTCCCTTTTTAAAGGACCATGGCGATTTGGGTACAATCATGAAGTCAGTATAAATGTTGAGAACTCTGCAGCTTGGTTTACCCAAGAAAATGGAGATCAACTGGGCTTTATTAAAATCACATCGGAAGAAGCTCAAACCATCAATTTGTCGTTTATCAATTCAAGAATACCAGAAGGCAATGAACTGTATATTTATAATCCATCCAAAGACTTTATTTTAGGTAAATTCACTTCAAAGCATATTTACCAAGGTCAATTGGGTACAGAATTGGTGCCAGGAAGTACTGTTATTTTGGAGTATTTCGTCCCTCAATCAAATAGCAACAATATTGGAAATCTAGAAATCGCCAAAATAACTCATGGTTACCGAACAGCACAAGAATTTCGTACGCGTTCTTTCGGTTCTTCAGGAAGTTGTAATATGAATGTAAATTGTCCTGATGGAGCTCCTTTTGTAAACCAACGAAATAGCGCATTAATGATCATCACAAGTGGAAACCTTTCTTGTTCTGGAGCATTAATCAACAACACAGAATTTGATGGAACACCTTATGTTTTAACAGCTAACCACTGTAATGACAACAATCAAGCGAGTTGGGTTTTTAGATTCAATTGGCAGTCTGATGACTGTAACAACCCAACTTCTTCCCCATCGTTTGAATCTTTATCGGGTTCCGTTTTGCGTGCCAATCGATCTGAATCTGATTTTTTACTCGTCGAAATTACAGGAGGTCTTTCAAATGGAACAGTTCCTCAAAGTCATTCTCCTTATTTCGCAGGATGGAATAATGAAGATATTCCGCCTCTAATGTCGTTTAGCATTCATCATCCCTTGGGAGACATTAAGAAAATTTCATTTGATGACGATCCTTCAGTAGCTGTACAAGCGATGAATTCTACTGAAGCCAACAGTTCATGGAAAGTAATTTGGGATAGAAATACAACAACGCAAAGTGCTTCTTCAGGCGCGTCATTATTCAATCAAGAAGGGAAAATAATTGGACAGTTATGGGGCGGAAATGCAAGTTGTGATCCTACTTCACTAGATGAAGATTATTTTGGACGAATACACAATTCTTGGGAACCAACTGGAAGTACAAGCAGCAATCAGTTAAAACATTGGTTGGATCCAAATAATAGTGGTGTTGGTGAAATCATTGGTTTTGATCCTTACAATACTCCACTCAACGACAATGTTTCTATCATTAGTTTGAAAGGGTATAACGATAATCTTTGCGCTGATTCATATACACCAGAACTTAAAATTTTAAATCTTGGTGCAAATACTTTGACTTCATTAAACATCATGTACTCCTATAACGGAACAGTTCAAACCATGAATTGGACAGGTAGTTTAAGTACTTATTCTTCAAGTGTTGTTCAATTGCCTTCCATGACTCAAGTGGATGGTCAGAACAATATTGAAATACAATTGCTTGACCCGAATGGAACAACAGATCAAGACCCTTCAGACAATCAAATCATTGAAAGTTATGATGCTAATCCTTCGGCTGTTTCTTTAGATTTTGATTTTTACCTTGGCTGTTATGGGGAAGAAGTTTCTTGGAAATTGATTGATGAAAACAATGCGATCCTTTACGAAGGAGATGATTATTCAAATGGAAATACAAGCAATTTAGTTTCTGAAAACTTCTGTTTATTGGAAGGTTGTTATGAACTTATTTTAGAAGATGATAATGGTGACGGTGTAGAAGGAGCTGCTTACAACGAATGCGATTATTCTGGAAGTATGACCCTAACACAAACTGATAACGGCAGTGTTTTAGCTGAATTACTAGAAGCAAATGCCAATTTCGGTTCAGAAATCTCTTTTAATTTTTGTGTAGAAGACGTTTCATTAGCAAAAGAAACACTCGAAAAAAATGTATTAATTTATCCTAATCCTTCAAATGGATATTTTACCATTGATATGAATTTCGCGGGACAAAAAACCATCGAAATACGCAGTATAGCAGGACAAATAATCTCTATACACGATACTAATTCAGATCAATTGAAGGTTAACAATGCTCAGCTTTCATCAGGAATTTACTTGGTAAACATTTCGAGTTCATCAAACAGCATCACTAGAAAAGTAATAATAGAATAATACCACTCTTCTTTTTGTAATACAGCGCATAAATTATATGTAACTTTGCGTTATGGCAGGTATTTACATCCACATTCCATTTTGTAAACAAAAGTGTACTTATTGCGATTTTCATTTTAGCACGAGCTTTAAGTCTTATCGTGAAAAGATGATTCAAGCCATTTGTTTGGAGTTAACACAACGTGTTGACTATCTTCAAAATCAAAGTATTTCTACGGTGTATTTTGGTGGAGGAACACCTTCTTTACTTACCAAAGAAGAACTGAAAAAGATCGTTGATACAGTAAGTAAAAACTACACCGTTGAGGAAGATTTTGAATTTACTTTAGAGGCTAATCCAGACGATATTACTGAAGCACAATTAGAAATGTGGAAGGCAGCTGGAGTTAACCGTTTAAGTATTGGTTTACAATCTTTTCTACAAGAAGATTTGGATTGGATGAACAGGGCACATACTGCAATAGAATCAGAAAGTGCCGTTCGGTTAGCAAAAAAGTTTGGGTTTCAGCTCACCGTTGATTTGATTTATGGATTACCTAATCGAAGTTTAAACGATTGGAAAAACAACATTCAAAAATTAACATCACTTGATCCTGAACATATTTCTGCCTACTGTTTAACCATAGAAAAAAGAACAGCCTTACATCACATGGTTGATAAAGGAGATTTACCTCAGGTGAGTGAAGACGACCAATCGGAGCAATTTGAAATGCTCTTGCAGGAAATGAATAATGCCGGTTATCATCAATATGAGATTTCAAATTTTGCAAAAGGAGAAAATTATTCACGTCATAATTCAAATTATTGGAATGGCGTTGATTATTTAGGAATAGGACCTTCTGCACATTCTTTTGATGGTAAAAGTCGCCGTTGGAACATCGCCAACAATCCAAAATATATAAAAGGAATTTTTGAAGGTTTTAGCAACCACGAAGACGAAATATTGAGCTCAACTGATCAATTTAACGAATTACTTTTAACTGGCTTGAGAACAAAATGGGGTGTTAATTATAAGAAACTCTCCGAACTTCATAAACCTTCAGAAGCATTTATAAAACAGCTTAATTCTTTTAGATCCTTTGGATTAATTCAAGAAGAAACAGATACAATTTTATTGACTCAAAAAGGGAAGTTACAAGCTGATTATATTGCCGCTATGTTGTTTTTGGAGGAGTAATTTAAAATTACTTGAGTAAAGAGAAATGTCCTTGATGCTCATGGAAAATCTCCCTATGATTTCTATATTTTATTCTCCAAATATATACACCGTCTTTGGCAATTTTTCCATTTACTCTACCATTCCAACCTTCTTTTGTATTGGTTGTTTCAAAGATTTTTGACCCCCAACGATCGTAAATTTCGAATTGATAATCAGTAACATCATAAATAATGGGTAAAAACACCTCATTATAATCGTCGTTATCAGGAGTAAATGCTGTTGGAACATAAAATGTTGTTTGCGGCTCAACGAAAATCGTTCTAATCGCAGTGTCTTTACATCCAAACTCATTAGTTACTACTTGATATGGATAATGATAACCACCTTCTATAAACTGAAAAGACAAATTACGTTGGGTAGTATCTACTTCATCATTAAGTTGATAAAAATGTTCTTCACTATCAATACTATGATCACTAAGGAAAACTTCAGTTTCGAAAACATTTGTTACTTCTGGTGTTACAGAAAAATCTGCAATTGGCGGAGGATAAACCTTAATGTACATTGGCTTCTCTAATTTAAGTGTATCTATACACCCATCCAAAGTAATGATTTCGAGGCTCACATCGTATACACCTGCATGCTCGTATGTATGAATAGGATTGGCCAATATAGATGAAGCTCCATCACCAAAAGTCCATGTATATTCCATTGGCGAAGTAGTTACACTCTCATCTAAGAATTGTACTTCAGCAGGAGCACAAAACAAGCCTGACTCAAAATCAAAATCAACTATAGGTTGAACATGAACAGTTATCGAATCTTCAAAACTTTCCTCACATGTATTCCAAGTCACCGTATAGTTTATGGGATAAACTCCAGGAGCATTGAAAGTCACACCAGAAACATCCTCTGTAGAATCAATTTCAGGATTAGCATTTGGTCCAAACTCCCATAAAAAAGAAGCTCCATTTCCATAATCGCCTTCTCCTTCAAAGTCAAATGAGTTCCCATCAATACACTGATCCTCTGGAGGTTCAAAATTCACATTTAAACTTTCATAAACGTTGAAGTCTTGAACTGAAGAATCTGAACAGGGCCATCCTGGATTCATATATAGCGTTACTTGATAAGTTCCTTCGGAAGGAAAAGTATACGATGGTTCAAATTGAGTACTTGTTGCATTAGGATCGGTCGGCACCCCAAAATCCCATAAATAATTCGTTCCTCCATAACTGTTATTTTCAAAGTTGATGGTTAATCCATCACAAAAACTATTAAATGAGGGTAGTTCATCTTGAGGAACGATTTCAGCCGCCGCAGAGATATCACAATTAAAAACAGTAAACAAGAAATCTCTTTTAGTTGTACTGATTAAATTCCCATTTCTGTATTCACTTACACATACTCCTACTACAAATTTCCCTACTAAATCTGGAGATGCAACCATTAATCCTGTATTTGGATCAATTGTAATGGGACCATTCACCCCAAAAGGAATTGTTTCATTAAATCCATTTTCCCAAACGACGTAGTTTGGAGGTGGGTAATTCGGAGGATTTGGTGCAGGATTAGCATTCGAACCACCATGGTAAGGAGTACATAATTCATACACTAAAATGTCTCCATCAGGATCAGTTGCTGAATGATCAAAAATTAAATCATCATTATTACATAATAATAGCGGTGGATAATTATCAAAACTAGGACTACTATTACAAGTAATTCCCGAAGCTGTTCCTGGAATCTCAGCTAATAAAGTTAACCCTTCACTATCAGGATTCATTAAATTGATGATTCCTGGACCACGACAGCATCTTTCATAAGTTACGATATAACCATTTTGATTTGGAGGTAAAGTGATAACATGCGTATACTCTGCTCCTTGTACACAAATATCATCTGGTGGTGTAACACATGGATTACTAAATTCTACTGGTAAGTTGATACTTCCTGTAAACGGAACCGCTTCCGTTGATATTCTATTATTTGTTCCTTTTTCAAAAACACCTAAATACAATGGTATATCAAACCCTGCTCCATTGCTATTGCAATCTCTGTAAACTTTGATTGTTATCTTGTATTGATCATTTCCCAAACACTCATAAGAAATCTCTCCTCCAACAATATGGGAAGCCATAATTTGAAAGCTAAAAAACATTAATATGATTGCAAGTAGGTGTTTCATTCCTACTAAATTACATAAAATACTGTACAATTCAATACTTGAATTCAGGAAAAGTATACGGATCTAAATACCTGAAATTGAACCCATAACAATTCGTTAGTTTATCATTTCCAATAATCTTATATTCTTTTTCTTCTTCATCAAATAAAGGAAGTTCCATATTGAGTTGATTCGCTGCAAAACTGTAGTAATCCCTTTTTGTAGGATGTTTTGGTGCCGCAGCATTTAACTGTTCTCCCCAGATGGAATTTTCTAACACAAAGTTTATCAATCGAATACAGTCTTCTTGATGAATTAAATTAACAGGTTCATTACCTCCGCTTATTGTTCTTCCAGACATATACTTTACAGGATTTCTGTCTTCCCCCACTAATCCGGACATGCGTAATATTGTTAATCGATCACCCGAAAAATCACTCAGTATTTTTTCGGCTTCAATTAAAAAAGCGGCGTTTCGCATTGTTCCATCTAAAGGATCATCTTCTGTTACAATTTGATTTTTATTGGCGTATACTGAAGTTGAACCAATGAAAATAATTTTAGCCGAAGAATTAAGTTGTTGCACTATTTTAAGCAAATAATTTCCGTAATTTTCTTTTAAACTTGAAGGTGGAATATTGAGCAAAAGCACATCACATTGATTGAGCCATTCCTGTTGCGTATAATTTTCTTTGGTGAGTAGATGCGTGTGAATTCCCTTCTTTTGAAGTTGTTCTATTTTTTCTGGTGATGTCGTTGTTCCGTGAACTATTTTTCCTTGGCTTATCCAGTCCTCAGCTACTGGTGTTCCTAACCAACCACAACCTACAACTCCGTATATCTCCTTTCTCATAAAGTTTCTAATTTAAAAATGTAAGGTAACAAAAAAAGGTGTGAACGAATCCACACCTTTCCACATAAACGATATGCAATTACACTTCCTCCCCTTTGGAAGCAAGAGCGTCTTTAATCTTGTTTTCGAGTTCAACCATCATTTCTTCGTTATCCGCAATGATTTGTTTAACCGCATCTCGTCCTTGGCCCAAACGTGTTTCTCCGTAAGAGAACCATGAACCACTTTTCTTAATTACATTTAAGTCTACTCCTAAATCTAAAATTTCACCTACTTTAGAAATTCCAGCACCATACATGATGTCAAATTCTGCTTTTCTAAATGGTGGAGCAACTTTATTTTTTACAATCTTTATTTTTGTTCTGTTACCAATCACTTCATCTCCGTCTTTAATTTGACTCGATCTACGGATGTCAACACGAACAGAAGAATAAAACTTCAAGGCATTACCACCAGTTGTCGTTTCAGGGTTTCCGAACATTACACCAATTTTATCTCTCAATTGGTTAATGAAAATACAACATGTACCGGTTTTATTAATAGAACCAGTAAGCTTACGTAATGCTTTAGACATTAATCGTGCTTGAAGTCCCATTTGACTATCGCCCATTTCTCCTTCGATTTCCGCTTTTGGCGTTAATGCCGCAACAGAATCCACAACAAGTAAATCAATTGCACCTGAACGAATCAAGTTGTCTGCAATCTCCAATGCTTGCTCACCATTGTCAGGTTGAGAAATAATTAAGTTATCTGTATCAACGCCTAGTTTTTTTGCGTAGAACTGGTCAAATGCGTGCTCTGCATCTACAAATGCTGCAATTCCACCTTTCTTTTGTGCCTCTGCAATTGCATGAATTGCTAAAGTCGTTTTACCAGATGATTCTGGTCCGTATATTTCAACAATTCTACCTTTTGGAAAACCGCCTACCCCTAATGCAATGTCTAAGGTTACAGATCCAGATGAAATGACCTCTACGTCTTCCACTGCTCCATCTCCTAATTTCATTACGGATCCTTTTCCATAAGTTTTGTCCATTTTGTCCATTGTAAGCTGAAGTGCCTTCAACTTATCTTCGTTTACTTTCGCTTTTGCGCTTGCTTTTTTCGTGTCTGCCATATCGTTTATTTTTAGCAAATTTAGGTGTGTAGAACGTAATCTTTTTACGTTCTGGTTAAATTATATTGATTTCGTTCTTTTACAAATGTTTCAACATTGATAATCAACTTGTTGAAAGCAAATATTATTGATTAAATTTTTCAATGATTTCTTCAGCGTGGGCCTTAGTTTTAGGCTTTTTGATGATGTCGTGAATCTTCCCTTCTTCATTAATCAAAAAGGTTGTTCGGTGTAACCCATCATATTCTTTCCCCATAAATTTCTTCAATCCCCAAATTCCATAATCTTGAATTACTTTTTTCTCTGTATCTGCAATTAATGGAAATGGTAATTCGTGCTTGTCAATGAATTTTTGATGACGTGTTTCATCATCTGGACTTACACCTAAAATAACTATACCTTCTTTTTCTAATGCGGCATAATTATCACGTAAGTTACACGCTTGATTTGTGCATCCCGGTGTCATATCTTTTGGATAAAAATACAAGGCTACTTTTTTACCTTTGTAGTCTGAAAGTGAAATTTCTTTTCCATTTTGATCCTTCGATGTAAATTCTGGAGCCTTATCTCCTTTTTCTAAATGTGTCATTTTGATATTTATTTAAACATTTGTTTGACGAAATTATAATCAAATATAAGAACAATATTTTAATTCTCGCCTATTTTGATAATTATTTCAAATAAAACACAACAACCTTTGCTATGTTTATATTTAAGTTAGCGAAAAATATTAAATCAAAAATAAAGAAAGGGTAAAATCTTTAAAACGGTATAAATAAAACTTACGAATGCACGACTAGTAAAGACTTAAAGCGCTTTGAATTATTTCTTCCAATAGCCGAATAGGAATATCTTTTTCAGGATGAATAGGTAACACTTTCATTTTTTTTCGGGTGCCTTGCTGCAAAGCTTCAAAATCTAATTCATTGCCTTTAACCATTAATAAATAAGGATGATCACTTTTCTTATCCACCATCAAAAAACAAAGCATTTTATTTTTAAAACTATAACAAGGTGAACCCCATTTAATGGATTCAGAAATGCCTTCATTTTGTTCTAAAATGATTTCTCTAAGTGCCAAAAGACAACTTTTATTGGGTTCTTCTTTCGACAAAAAGAAATTGTGTGTTTTATTTTCCATCGCTATTGATCAATGTGTAACAATCGGACTAAAGTAACAAAAAAACGGTTTGAGGAAATCCCCAAACCGTTCTAATAAATCTATTCAATGACTAGTCATCAATGCTTAAAAAATCACCATCAGTTGTGAATTTTAATTCAACACCATTGTCTAGTTCAACATGTTGGTTATTATCATCCAACTCCCAATCAGTGATTACATTCGAAGGATAGTTTTCAGTAACGTAATGACTGATCTTCGCTGGAATTACACTACTCGGCAACTCAGTTTCACTTTCAACTTCAATAATTTCTTTTTTCCTATTGAACTCCAAAGAAACATTTCCATCGAGCTGAACATCATAAGTCTTCGTAAAAGCATCCTTGTCTTCAATACTTTGAAGAATAGTATGACTTGGGAAATGAGTTGAGATGTAATCATTAATTTCATCTGGTAAATCACCTGAGGAAATTATTGTCTCCTTATCACAACTAACTAAAAACATCATCATTGCAAGGAATATCATTAACTTTTTCATAATTATCTATTTAAAAGAAATAACACTTCCGTTTTCAGAAAAAATCACATCAACATCTTCACTTCCTTTTTCCAATTCAACTTCATAGGAAACCTCTTTTCCAGAGACTAGTTTTTCTACATCATCAATGCTATAACCTGGATAATTTTTGGTAATTGCTGATTTCACATCACTTGGCAATTCACTTTGGGAAATTTCCTCTGTATATCGAATTATCGTTCCATCGGCACTAAACCAAGCTTCAAAATCTTTACTCCACCCTATTTCAAATTCAACATTGTATTGTTCTCCTTTCATTTCCCATTCGATATCTACTGCTTTAGGAAATTCTTTTTTGAAATTATTAACGACTACAGATGGTACTTGATTTTGCGGAATATCTTGTGCAAATAAAGTTCCTGTTCCAATTAATAACGCTGCTACGAGTTGTATTGCTTTTGTTTTCATCATTCTTTGTTTTTTAATTATAGTACAAACATAGCCTACGAATCTGGAAAGAGTTTGGAATCTACTCTTCTGCAAGAATATTTTTGAAATCAACTTTGAAAGTATGGTAACTTTCATAAAAATCATAATCAATTTTTAGCCCATAAGAATCACAAACCGCTTGACTTATCGAAAGACCTAACCCCGTATTATTTTGATTGGATTGGTCTTTTACAAAACGATTGAATATATTTTTTGAATTCAATTCGGCTTGATGACTCGTATTGCGAATAATGAACATTTCATCGGTAAATAAAATGCGTATGCTCCCTCCTTCAAAATTATGGAAAATAGCGTTCTTAATCAGGTTAGAAATTAATGCTTCTCCCAAGGCGGCGTTCATTTTCACTTTGAGTTCAGTACTTTGATCGACGGATATTTTTATCTTCTTAAAGGCCAACAACTCTTCATAATTGGCGATATAATTCTCAGTTATCTCATTTATGGAAACTGTTTCTGTATCAAGAAACTGCTTGTTTTCAATTTTTGACAATAACAATAAGGACTGATTCAAACGCTTCATTCTACCTGCAATGTCAATAACTTGTGCAATGGTCTCTGCGTCTTCATCTTGCAGTTTTTTAGACTCGAGTAATAATTCCAAACGTCCGATAATTATCGCAATCGGCGTTTGTAACTCATGAGATGCGTTTCCTGTAAATTCTTTCTGTGAAATATAAGCTTCTCTTGAATGACTGATCAAAGTGTTGGCTGCATGTTCTAGTTGAACGAATTCAGAAACGGTAGAATTAATTTTTAACTCATCTTCATTACTGTCTAATCGATAAGTTTCTAATTGATTGAGTAGATTGTAAAAAGGATTCCAAACTTTTTTCAGTACGTAATTATTCACAATTGCAATACTCACAATGAGGATTACAAATAGTGTTACCACACTCCAAAAAGAATCTTCTATTAAATCATCCTCTTCCACCAATGAAGAAATTACGGTAATGCGATAATATTTCTGCTTATGTTCAAAAGCAGAATGCAATAAACGCACAGGTTCAAGATCACTTTCATTAATGCGATACATCATCGTATCCTTGTAAATATCTCGAAATTCAAGGGCATCGCCTTTTTCTATTGGGCGAATTCGAAAGTTATTTCCTCCAAAATCATGATGTTCTAATAATGATGGATCATCATATACTTTCATCAAAAGCAAAATACGATTGTTGTCAATTCCATCATCAATGCTGTCTCTGATTTCATCTTTGAGGTTGAAATAGAAAATGATAGACCAAATTCCAATAATGAGGAAGAAAACGCCTGTTAAATAAATTAATGACCGATTTAATAATTTCATTTTTCAACGAGTTTATATCCAACACCATAAACCGTCTCAATATTTATTTGCGCTTGATGTTCTTCTAATTTTTTCCTTAGATTCTTAATTTGATAATAAATGAAATCAAAATTATCTGCTTGATCGATATGGTCGCCCCAAACGTATTCGGCAAGTGCGGTTTTGGTTAAAAGTCGATTTTTATTGCTTAAAAAGTAGTTGAGAATGTCAAATTCCTTTTTGTTAAGGTGGACAAACTCATCATTGATTTTGAGGCTTCGTTCAAGTATTTCAAGGCTCACATTTCCAACTTCTATACAATCTTTTCCTTCTAGCTTTTTTCTACGTAATACGGCTTTAATTCTTGCATTGAGTTCTGCTATATGAAAAGGTTTTGCTAAATAATCGTCTGCTCCAAGCGCTAATCCGTTCACCTTATCATCTAAGGCATCTTTAGCCGAAATGATAATTACATTTTCAGATTTATTCTGATTTTTTAATTCCTGCAAAAGGTCTAATCCGTTGCCATCGGGCAACATAATATCCAATAAAATACAATCGTATTCGTAAATAGAAATCTTGTCGATAGCAGAATGATAATCAATTGCTGTCTCCACAATATATTTCTCTTTTAAGAGCGACGTTTCAATCGTATCCCTTAAACCTTGCTCATCTTCAATGATTAAAATTTTCATATTTCAAAAATACAACAGAAACTTAGAAAGAATCTGGAATTTTGGAATAGGGTGAACTTTTATCTAACCGATGGTGTTAAAACCTAGATTTTCGAAGCTTTCTTCTGAGTGTGAACCTTCGACTTTTAAGCAGAATAACAATTAAATAATATAGCAATTAAAAACTAAATTGTTATAATACAATGTTCGATTAACTTTGTACTCACAATTAAGCATATGAAAATAAAGTCGGTTAAAGCAGAATTTCACAAATCTACGGGAGTTATTTCTACGGTTGAAAAATTACAACAAAAGTCGGTAAACATTCAATGGAAGGGAGTTGTTGGTGCAAGTAAATCATTCAACGCAAGTGCTGTTGCAGAACAAGTCCCAGGACATCATTTATTTATTCTTCAAGACAAAGAAGAAGCCGCTTATTTTTTGAATGACTTACAAGGAATGTATCCCGATGATGACCGTGTGGTTTTTTATCCTGCCTCTTATAAAGTTCCTTACAAGTTAGAGGAAGTCGACAATGCTAATGTGGTAGGGAGAGCAGAGGCTTTAGACAAAATCACGAAGTCGCCAAACTCTTGGATTGTAACTTATCCAAAAGCACTTTTTGAACGTGTGCCAACCAAAAAGAAACTATCCACAAACACTTTTAAAGTTGAAAAAGGAAAGGACTACGATATTGAATTTTTGAATGAATTTCTACAAGAAAATGAATTCAATATTGTGGATTTTGTCTACGAACCAGGACAATTTTCAATTCGAGGAGGAATTTTAGATATTTTCTCTTATTCTAACGATCAACCCTTTCGATTAGAGTTTTTTGGAGATGAACTCGAGACCATTCGTACTTTTGATCCTGTTTCTCAATTGTCGATTAAAGAACATGCTTTTTTTCATATTGTACCGAATATTCAACTTTCATTAGACCATGAAGAAAATGGAAGTTTCTTGTCTTTCGTAGGCAATGACACGACCCTTTGGATGAGTTCATACAAAGAAATTAAAGGTCAACTGGATACTGAATATAAAAAAGCGACAAAGATTTTCAATGATTTACCAGAAGACACTGTTTCGCACAGTAAGCCTTCAGAATTGTATTTTCACCCTACGGAATGGGAAAAAGAATCTCCATTGTTTTCACAAATTGAATGGGGACCAGATTATACCAATAAAGATGCAACGGTAATTTCTTTTAACGATAAGCCACAACCGGCGTTCAATAAGAACTTTGATTTACTTACGGAAGACCTTAAACAAAGGAAGAAGCTTGGTTATAAAAACCTCATCTTTTCTAATCAGCCAAAGCAAATTGAGCGTTTACTTGATATTTTTAAAGATATTAAAGCTGAAGTTGAATTTACGCCAATTAATAACGCAATTCACGAAGGTTTTATAAATGAAGAACTAAAACTTGTTTGCTATACTGATCATCAAATTTTTGAGCGTTATCACCGATTCCGTTTGAAAGAAGGATTTAGACAAGCAAAGCAAGCTTTAACCTTAAAAGAATTACATAATCTTCAAAAAGGGGATTTTGTAACGCACATTGATCATGGTGTTGGTCGATTTAGCGGTCTTGAAACCATTGATGTTAATGGAAAACCACAAGAAACGATTCGTTTGGTATATAAGGACAATGATGTTTTATATGTTTCCATTCACTCTTTACACCGTATTTCAAAATTCACGGGGAAAGATGGAACAGCGCCATCGATGAATAAATTGGGAACACAAACGTGGGCTAAACTGAAGAACAAAACCAAGAAGAAAATCAAGGAAATTGCCTTTGATTTGATTCAATTGTACGCTAAAAGAAAGAGTCAGCCCGGTTATGCATTTACGCCAGATACCTATCTCCAAAACGAACTTGAAGCTTCTTTTATTTACGAAGATACTCCCGATCAATTAAAAGCGACGGAAGCGGTAAAAGAAGATATGGAAAAAGACACTCCGATGGACCGATTGATTTGTGGAGATGTAGGATTTGGAAAAACAGAAATTGCAGTCCGAGCAGCGTTTAAAGCCGCAACAGATGGTAAACAAGTAGCTATTTTAGTGCCAACGACGATTTTATCACTACAACATTATAGAAGCTTTAAAGAACGTTTAAAAGACTTTCCTGTACGTGTGGATTATGTTAATCGATTTAAGACCACTAAGCAAACCAATGAAACTTTAAAAGACTTGGCAGATGGGAAAATCGACATTTTAATTGGAACGCATAAAATAGCCAGCAAAAACGTTAAGTTTAAAGACTTAGGCTTAATGATTATTGATGAGGAACAAAAATTTGGTGTTTCGGTAAAAGACAAATTAAAGACTTTAAAAGCGACAGTTGATACTTTAACTTTAACCGCAACTCCGATTCCTAGAACTTTGCAATTCTCGTTGATGGGCGCACGAGATATGAGTATTATCAGCACACCTCCGCCCAATCGTCAACCTGTTTTAACGGAAGTTATTGAATTCAATGAAGAAATAATTCGTGATGCCATTGCGTATGAAGTGAGTCGAGGTGGTCAGGTTTATTTTGTTCACAACAGACTAGAAAATATCCAAGAAGTTTCTGGAATGATTCAGCGCCTTTGTCCGGGAGTTCGCGTAGGAATTGGTCATGGTCAGATGGACGGAAAGAAATTAGAAAAGATCATGATGGGCTTCATTGAACACGAATATGATGTTTTGTTGGCCACCACAATTATAGAATCTGGAATCGACATTTCGAATGCCAACACGATGATAATCAATAATGCCAACAATTTCGGATTGAGTGATTTACATCAATTGAGAGGACGTGTTGGAAGGTCGACCAAAAAAGGATTCTGTTATTTAATAGCGCCACGTTACAACATGTTGACATCAGAAGCACAGAAACGACTCAATGCCTTGGTTCAATTTTCTGATTTAGGTTCAGGATTTAGTATTGCGATGAAAGATTTAGATATTCGTGGAGCTGGAAATCTTTTAGGAGGAGAGCAAAGTGGGTTTATTGCGGATATTGGATTTGACATGTATCAGAAGATCTTAAACGAAGCCATAGATGAATTGCGTCAATCTGAATTTAAGGAATTATTCGAAAACAGAAACACCGATGATTATCAACAATACGTGCAAGAATGTGTGTTGGAAACGGATTTAGAGATTCGAATTCCAGATGATTATGTCAATAATGTTTCGGAGCGATTATCGCTGTATCAAGAACTAGATAGTTTAAATACAGAAGAGGAATTAAAATTGTTTGAACAGCAGTTGACCGACCGATTTGGACCTATTCCTTTGGTGGTTGAAGATTTATTACAATCGATACGTTTACGTAGAAAATCGCAAGAAATAGGCTTTACGAAATTGGTGATTAAATCCGAAAAAATGATTGGGTATTTCCATGAAAATCCAGAACACATTTATTATCAGAGTCCAATATTTACGAAAGTTCTAAACTACATTCAAACCAATCCTAAGGGAGTTACGATGAATCAAAAGAACGATAAGTTACGACTTGTATTTATGAATGTAACTGGAATTGATGATGCTTTGGAGAAGGTGAGTAAGATTTAATTTAAGAATGAACGTGGTGAGTCTATAGTTCAACTTTTCTAACAAAACATTACTTGGACTATTTTGATGTCCAAATTATTATTACTCAAATTACAACTGCTTATAAAGAAGATGATGAATTAAGATGTTGGTAAAACTATACTAAGAAACCAATTACTTAATTCATCATTCATAGTTGATAATTCATGATTATTTTAACTATTTCTTCACCAACCTTAAGCTATTCTCTCCGGAGTGTACAAAGTATAATCCTTCAGTTAATTGTGTAATGTCTAATTTGGATATACTCCCTAATTTGGTAATTGAAACTTTAGAAGTTACTTCAGCTCCCATAGCATTAAAAATGCGAAGGTCACTATTTTCATCTAATCCACTTATTGTTGTAAATCCTGTTGATGGATTAGGAAAAGCATTCATTTCAATTAGCGTATTGTTTTCAACAGCCAAGATATCAAATGTCTCAAATGCACCATCAAAATCTGTTTGTGTCAATCTGTAATATGAAATTCCAGAAACAGGTGAGTAATCTGTATAATTATAATCGATGACACGAGTACTGTTTCCCGCTCCTTCAATAGTTTGAATAGTTTCCCAAGTCATCCCATCTGCTGAACGTTCAATGGTGAAGTAATCGTTGTTTAATTCACTTGCTGTTGACCAGCTTAGATCAACCTGTTTTTGATTAAGATTAGCATCAAAAGACAGAAGTTCAATAGGAAGATTTGAAGTAGAACCGTTGACGTGAATCGTTTTGTTATGTCCTTGAAATTGAACTTTAAGCTTAATTTTTTCAAAATCTGCTGTAAGCATACTGTATGTCGCACAAGCTGCTAATCCATTGATAGAATAAGTGGAAGATAATTTATTGTATTCTTGACCTACTGAATTTGTAATATTAAAAAATGATGATTTACCATCAACTTTAAAATCTCCTTGCAATGTCCAAATACTAGGATATCCACTATGCATTTCATTACCATTTTGATAAAACTTTACATCCGTATCATATTGTACCTTTACTGTACACCCTCCATTATTCTGCGTAACAATAACATCTGTGGCAGTCACTTCAACTTGTAACTCTATTCCATTGTTCCCTTGAGCAGTAGTACTAAACATTACGCTTTGACCTTGCACTACGAAACTTAAAATTAAAAAGGATAGGGTAGTAGCTATTAAACTTTTCATCGATATATTATTAGTATTCATCGACAAATGTAAATCATTAATCTGTAATTTAACTATGTTTGCATAGTTTTATTTTCGATTAAACTAATTAATGATTAGACTAAACATCAAATTCAGTCGACGAATATATATCCGAAACATCAATAAAAACGATAGGTTCAAACCAAATAAAGTCTCGACAAACATAGTTATTTCTTCGACGAATGAATAACATATTTATATTCAATCTAAATAACAAAACAAGAGATTCATCGTATTTATAAGTGAAATACGGATTAGATAATTTTTAAGGAAGCGGTATTAAGAACATTTATTTGAAAAACATAAAGCGGAGTTTTACAAATATTCAAACAAAAAAAAGGTTGATTAAAAACCAACCTCTTTACTATATAAATGATTTAAGTTATTGCTTCACTATCTTCAAACTTTGATCACCACTACGAGCAAAGTATATTCCTCTTGGAAGATAACTCATGTCCAAAACAGTATGACCTCCATTCCTTGAAATATTAACCTTACTAGAAACTTCAACGCCCATTGAGTTACAGATATGCAATTCAGTATTTTGATTTAAACCTGTTAATGTTGTTAATCCAGAAGTTGGATTTGGTGATGCTTGTAATTTTGTAAGTTCATTATTGACAACTGATAATACATCAAAAGTCTCAAATGCCCCATCAAAATCTGTTTGAGTCAATCTATAATATGAAATTCCACCATAAGGAGAATAGTCTGTCCAAGTATAGTTTAAAACTCTAGAACTATTTCCAGCTCCTTCAATAGTTTGAACAGTTTCCCAGTTCATTCCATCGTTTGAACGTTCAATAGTAAAGTAGTCGTTGTTTAACTCACTAGCAGTTGACCAGTTTAAATCTACTTGTTGGTTCACTGTGTTAGCATCGAAAGAAATGAGTTCGATTGGGAGAGTGGAGTTACCAGTTACATATACAAATTGTCCACCCTTATAACCTTGACCTCCAATTTCAAATTTAAGTGTATTACACATCAAATCCTCAACTGATGCACTGTTAGGGTCAGAAAAATCAGACCACATATTACCACTCGAAACACCTGAACCTGAACCTGTACTATTTGAAAGAGGAAAATAAGCTTCTCGACCATCACAGTAAAAGTAACCTTGCATTGTCCAGAAACTATATGAATTCTCCTTACCGTTTTTGTTATAAGCTTTAATACTATAATCAAATTCAACATCAAAATTATACCCTTCTGAATTTTGTTGGTTAATTCGTATACCTGTTGTTACCAATTCTATAACAACTGTCTTATTTCCTTGTACCTTGAATGAGGTTGTAAAATGATATTGTCCAATTGAATGTGGAACAAAAACTAAAACTAGGAATAAAGTAAATAATAAACGTCTCATTGTGCGTGCATAATTTAAATTCGGTGCAAATATACACTCTTTTTATTTATGTATGCATAACTTTTGTTACATAAGACATATATTTTCTTAGATGAATATACATTATGACACGATTAATTATGAATTAACTTTATTCAATCACCTTATTTTATTGAGGTAAAGACAAAAACAATTTTAGACTAACACCGTAATTCATACGATATATAAATGTTTATTTATATCAATTCTAAATAACACGGTCCTAAAAAGCTGATTCTAACAATCTTTTCAAATAATTACATCGTAAAAAATTTAAACTTTTTATAAATCACCTATGGCATTTATATCAGTCACATAAACGGTTTTAATTACTTACAAACGAAAATTAGTCGACAACAATTAATAAACAACCAGATAAAGCTCAGTCCTTACCCCAACTTTGCAGTGTCGACGACTGAAAGACAGTCTGATACATGTTCAAACCATTATTAATTAAAATTTACAGACATGAACACATTAAGAAACACAGTTAGTTTAATCGGTAATTTAGGTGCAGATCCAGCAATCACACAATTTGGAGACAATAATTCACTTGCGAGATTTAGTGTAGCAACACACGAATCGTATAAAGACAAAAAAGGTGAATGGGTAAATAACACGACATGGCACAATGTTGTAGCATGGGGAAAAAATGCAGAACTATGTAACAAACTCTTAAAAAAAGGTACTGAAATCGCCTTAGAAGGAAAGCTTGTTAACGATTCATTTGAAACCAAAGAAGGTGAAAAAAGATACAAAACCGAAATTTCAATGCGAGAATTCATGGTTTTAGACCGCGATAAGAAGCAAGAAAAGTAAGCACTTAACCAGGTTTGGATATCCAACGAACCGGGTATCCAAGCCTATTAAATTTTAACCTTTAAACACATATATCATGAAAGTACAACAAATGAATCACGTAAACTTAATCGGACAAATGTCATCAGCGCCAACCTTTGTAGAACTGGATGGTGGCAAAAGAATTGCACGATTTTCATTATCAACTAAAGAATCATATCTAGATGATGAAGGAAACACGAAAAACGCCAAAAATTGGCATAAAGTAACTGCTTGGGGAAAATGGGTGCCTGTTCTTGAACAATTAGGAGCAAAAGGACAAGCCTTAGCGATAGAAGGGAGGTTAAGATCTCGTTTTTACAACGCCAATGGAAAACGCCAATCATTTACAGAAATAGAAATCAATGATTTGGTAATTCTTTAAAATATTCACTTAAAAACTAGAAATCATGAGAAATCAAGTACAATTAATCGGAAATATAGGTATTGATCCAGAAATCACTAACTTCGAAAGTGGTGCAAAAAAAGTACGCTTTACACTAGCCACAAACGAACGTTATGTAGATAAAAATGGTAAGCAACAAGATAAAACGTTTTGGCATAACATTCATGCTTGGGGACCAACGGCAAATTATATTGCAAAATCGGGTAAAAAAGGTACACAACTTGCAATTACAGGAAAGTTAGTCACTAGAAACTATTTATCAAAAAAAGGTGAATCAAAATCTTTCACTTCAATCGAAGTAAAAAATGCTGTTGCTTTAAGTTAATACGAAACGAATAAAAACCTCTTACTATTCAATCACGATTTTACTACAATATCTAATGGTAAAATTGCTGCTAACCTCCTAAATCACATAAACGGTATGCAGCCATCTTAATAGAATAGGTTACAGAAAAACACGTGGTATTTCGCTACGTGTTTTTTGTTTTTATATCCCATAAGCTTCTTAAATATTCATGGACAATAACTATGGAAAACAACATAAAGAAGTTATAAAAAACGTCTTCTATAGGAATAGATAGTATACGAAAATCTATTATTTCATTTTCATTGTACCACACCACTGGATGATCTGTTGCAACACCTGTAAGTATTCCATTAACAATTAAGAACGGAATTTGAGTAATTAAAAAAGCGACAATAAAACTAGAATACCATTTAGGAGTAAATCCAAAATAAACAATCCAATTAAGGATTCCCGCGCCTAACAATGCAACAAAGGTATACCAATTTCCACTATACAGAATGGACATTACTATACAAAACACAGTAAATATTAATGAGAAATAATAACTGAATCGTACAGGTTTAAAATTTGGAAAATAGGCTTTTACAACCTCATATATAAACACACAAGCATAAGGTATAGTAAAAAAGAACAAACATTCTTCAATGGGCAAGTTAAAAAAATAATAGCCAGAAAGATATTCTTCATTAAAGCCCCAAACCCCGATATCCGTAAAATAAATATCCCAAGCGATAAACAAACTTCCTATCACTAAAATGGAAGGGAAAAGCGTTTTCCAATGGGAATAAAAATGAACTTTTTTGTCAAAAGATAAAAGCAGTGGACCAGCAATACTCAAGATATTTATCCATAGGTATAAACTCATATTTTCTTGTTTTTGAGGTGATATGCTTTCTTTGCTTCTTTATAATACTTCATCGGCACAATCAGCATTCCAAAGCAGGAACCATGATGCTTACCTCTTTCTTTATGATGAACTTTATGTGCTTTTCTAATGGCCATAAAATAGGGACCATCTAAACCATCCATAAACTTAAACCTTCGGTGAATATATACATCATGGAAGAGAAAATAAGCTAAGCCATAAGCTGCTATTCCGAATCCGAACCAAACAAAGAAATATCCATCATACATAATTCCCAACATGATCAATAACCAAGAAGGAATTGCATAAATTAGAAAGAATATGTCATTTTTCTCAAAAGGTCCAGGCTTTGGCTGATGATGATCTTTATGGAATTTCCACAGAAAACCATGCATGATGTATTTATGATTAAACCATGCGCTAAACTCAGTTAATACAAATGCTAAAATGAATACAAGAGGTCCCCACCAATACATTACAAAACAATATTTAATATGAGAAAAAACACAAATTGTAGAATATACAAAACAGTTGCTACTGTATTTTGTTCACCTAATTTCATAGAAAAATAGAGTAATTGAATAACGAAAGCAATCATAAACCATCCCACAAAATTTGAAAAGGGTATATCCCCACTCCACGTCCAATAATCACTAATAATTGCAATAGGCTCAATTAGTAAATCTAAAAACAGCATCAAAAAGGTGCCTAATACTGCTTTTAAAAACCAATGAATTTTGAATCTTTCGGCAATTGAACCCGAAATTATCGTGAGCATTACCCAATTAATTCCAATAATTAAAGGAACTCCATACAATATTGGTCCAAGGTTATTTCCATAAATATAATTTCCAAAAAGTAATCCAGTATGGACACCTATCCATTCAGCTACCATACCGATTGAAAACCCAGCTACAACAAAAGTGTAAAAACGAAGCGAATGATTTTTTAAAGCCAATAATAGAACAATAAATGAAATCAATAAATTCATGAAGGAAAGCGGCAAAAAATCTTCACGAAAGGAGGAAGTGAGCCCAACAATTCCCACCAAATAAAATATTACCAATATCAAAATTAGCACTAGTGATTTGTATTGATGATATTTTTGAGACAACTCGATTGACTTCATATTACTTTGCAAAAAAGAAAAACAACATCCAACTAAAAATGTTTAAGGCCAATTTGATAAGCCAGTATCTAATTCAAGAACATAAGTAAAACCAAGTTCCTTCATTCTTGTTAAAGCGACTTTACTTCTTACTCCATTATTAGAAAAAATCAAATATTTCTGCGCTTTAGGCAAACGACTAAAAACGTGATCCAAATCTCCATTATTAAACTCAACTAACTTTGAACCTTCAATGGTGCTTTCTTGATACTCCTCAACCGATCGAATGTCCAACAAAATAAAATCACCTGATTCTATAGCTTCTTTAAATTCAGTTTTGTCTACTCTTTCATGTCTTTCCGAAGCTATATCTTGACCAAAAACACTTGAAGCAAAGGTTAGTAATATTCCTAGAATTAATAGTAATGTAGTCTTCATGAATTGGGTTTTAGTTACTTCAAAAATAGATAAGAATTTGAATAGAACCTATTCATTTGATAAATATTAATCAGAAACGAAATACTAATTGTAATTTTGTAAAACCCTTTGGTTGGATCAAACAATATGTGTAGATTAATACCAAGTGTAAAAGAAGGAAAATAAAAAGGAGAAAATTATAATGGGAAAGTCAATAGTAAAACGAACTGTATTGATTGCTGGTGGTTCAGGATTGATTGGAAAAGAGATTCAAAAGGAGCTCAAAAAATCCGGTCATGAGGTGCGTGTATTGACACGTAAAGAAAACCCAAAGCCTCCTTATTTCCACTGGAGTCCAAAAGAAAAAAAGATAGATAAAGCAGCAATCAAAGGTGTACATGTCATCATAAATGTTGCTGGAGCTGGAATTGCCGATAAAAGATGGACCGACAAAAGAAAGGAAGTAATCTTGAATTCAAGAATAAAACCAACACAATTTCTTCATGAAATTAGTCAGAATATTCCTTCTCTTATACAATACATTTCTGCTTCTGGTATCAATTGTTATTGTACTGATAACCCAATAAAAATCCACAAAGAAACAGATAAGTTTGGTTCAGACTTCCTCTCTACAGTTGTGAAAAGATGGGAAGAAGTTGCTGATTTATTTTCACCTCAACAAAAAGTGGTTAAGGTAAGAACAGGAACCGTTTTAACAGAAAAAGGAGGTGCTTTAGATAAAATTTCTGCAACAATCAAAAACTATATTGGAGCTCCATTAGGATCTGGTGAACAAAAAATGCCTTGGATTACTTTAAAAGATATCGCAAGGGTTTATGTACATGCTGTTAATCATCAATTAGATGGTGCTTATAATGCATGTAGTACTAACATCAAAAATGCAAACTTAACAAAAGCTATTGCTAAGAAAATTGACAAGCCTTTATTCCTTCCAAATGTTCCAAGCTTTGCCCTAAAACTCGCTTTAGGAGAAATGGCAACTATTGTTTTGGACGGTTTACGAATCGATAATAGCAAGCTTTTAGAAACAGGCTTTCAGTTTAAGCACAAAACAATTGATGAGGCTTTAACATACATTTACGACGAAAAAGAGCAAGGTTAAAAAGCTTTTCCTTTCATTTTCTTCCAAATATAGAGTAGTGCGATACTCGAAGCTATGGTAATGGCCAAGAAAATCAGGGCATTGTTATACTCTCCATAAATGAGTTTTCCAACGGTAAACAAACATCCATAAATAGCTATCGTTGCTGATATAACAGCAAGTATTCCATTAGGAACAGACCATTTTTCATTGTTTTCTTCAAGATCTACATTTTCACTTTTGGCTTCTTCAATTACCGATTTCCATCCTGGACCACCAGGTTGCGTCGTTTT
Organism: Brumimicrobium aurantiacum; assembly: GCF_003402975.1. Lineage (GTDB taxonomy): Bacteria > Bacteroidota > Bacteroidia > Flavobacteriales_D > Crocinitomicaceae > Brumimicrobium > Brumimicrobium aurantiacum. The sequence continues at coordinate 602,232 of NZ_QURB01000001.1, forward strand.
ATAAAAATGATACAATACTCTTTTGGCTTCTCTTGGAGTTAAGAAAGTAACAGTCAACCAACAAATTGAAGTAAATAAAACAACAAAGGGATATTGCCACCAACTTTCAAAAACACCTTCTTGCAATTGACCATTTTCTAAAGTTTGACCAAACAAATAAGCACCCAAGGAAGTGAAGTTCAATAAAATGGATATGATTCCTGAAACAAACATTGCTGTAATTTCACTCCAAGCATTAATTCTAGACCAAAACCATCTTAAAATAAAAACCATTCCTGTTCCGGCACCAAACATAATGATGATGTCAAATAATTGTAATGCGTTATTTAATAACAAAGCCAATCCTGTACTGATAAGCATCAATAAAACCGTTGAAAGTCGGCCAACACGCACCAATTCCTTCTCTGAAGCATCTTTTTTGATATGCTGGGTGTAAAAATCATTTACAATGTAAGACGAACCCCAGTTCAAATGTGTAGAAATTGTTGACATATAGGCTGCACCTAAAGAAGCCAAGACTAAACCTAACAATCCAGAAGGTAGCATTGTTAACATCGCAGAGTAAGCTAAATCATGACCCAATTTACTTTCTTCAACATTTGGAAATGCAGCTTGAATACTCGCAATATCAGGAAAAACAACTAATGAAACCAAGGCTACGATAATCCAAGGCCATGGACGTAAAGCATAGTGCATTACATTAAAAAAGAAAGTTGCTCCAACCGCATGATTTTCGTTTTTGGCCGCCAACATTCGTTGCGCGATGTAACCACCTCCTCCTGGTTCTCCTCCTGGAAACCAAGAACTCCACCATTGAACAGCAAGTGGAATAATCAATAAAGTGATGAATTTTTCTTTGTCGCTCCAACTCGGTAAAAGCGCTATTTTATCTTGTACATTTTCGTGCGCGATAAGATTGGATAATCCTCCAACTTCAGGAAGATTCACCAAATAGTAAGCTGCTCCAATAGATCCAGCCATAGCCACAAAAAAGAGAATAAAATCCGTATAAATTACACCACGAAACCCTCCAATAGCACTAAAAAGTACGGTTATTGTTCCAGCAATTCCTACAACTTCTAATGATGATAAGCCAAGCATTACTTGACCAATTTTAATTGCCGCAAGCGTTACACCTGCCATAGCTAAAACATTAAAAGCGAATCCTAAGTAAATAGACCTAAATCCACGTAAAAATCGGGCTGGTTTTCCACCATAACGCAGTTCGTAAAACTCCATATCGGTTTTGACATTAGACTTTCTCCAAAGCTTGGCGTAAACAAAAACCGTTAATAAACCTGTGAGTAGAAAAGCCCACCAAATCCAGTTTCCTGAAACGCCTTTATTTCGAACAACATCCGTTACAAAATTTGGAGTATCTGTAGAAAAAGTAGTGGCCACCATTGAGAATCCAAGCAACCACCACGGCATATTTCTTCCCGAAAGAAAGAACTCTGAACTGTTTTTCCCCGACTTCTTTGAAACTATAATTCCGATGACAATCACCAGGGCAAAAAAGAAAAAAATAATTCCGTAATCGAAAGTAGATAGTGTCATAATTTGGTTTGTTCTAAATAATAAAGCTTAAGCATGAAAGTTTAAAATTAAATAGATTTTCAATTACACCTATTTAATTTTCTATCAAATTTGCGTTGTCCTATTCTTTGTGAATAATTGTAACAATTCAGCCTTTTTATTAGTTTCTCTGCTTCTAACTTTGTGAAGTTACCATCAATAAAGACGGACCCTCCAACTACTTGGTTAAAAATGAAAGGAGCGCTTAGTACTTTACTGTAGGATATCGTAGAAATACAATTATTTATGTTCTCCTTTGTGAGTTCACTAAATGCAACTGCTCCTTCTTCGTCAAAACTGATTGAAACACCGTAAAACTTGTCGTTAGGATGTTTTGATAAACGCGCAAAATCGATATTTTCATGGGTTATTTGATAACGACCTTTATTATTTAAAGCATAAAGCGAAAAATAATTATCGCCGTCATTAGTTAAGTTCTTAGGTTTTTGACTCCACATAAAATCTATGTTAGTCATGTTGTCAATCTTTTTTTCTTCTACAAATCTTTTAAAAATATGACTTACAATTGCTTTGTCATTCATTTTTGCATATCCAATAATTGGACTGTTTAAATATTCATTATTTGCTGAAATATTGGAAATAAAAAAGGCCGAGAGACTATCAAATTTTGAGTTTTCCTTTATAAAAGTAGTGTCTTCACTTAAACGATTTATGGTATTAGAAAACGCTTTATTGTTTAAATTACTTTTAAACTCTAAAAGAGGAGTCGAATTCTCTAATGCTGATTTTTGATACTCTTTACATTTACAAATGTACTTTTCATCATTAGTCGACGAAGTCAATAAAAGAAGTGATATTATGAATAGTTTTTGAATCAATTTTAGCTATTTATTAAATAATCAAAACGGTAAATATAGACTTTGTTTGTGTGAATTAGATCAAAAATAAAAAAGCTTAAGGCAAATCATTTTATGGATTGATAGTGATTGGCGCACCAACGAATTCCAATCCATTAAGAGCATTTCACACAATTAACCTCTATTCTGTTACAAAGAATAGGGACGGTTTGCAATCCGTCCTTACACCAATCCGTCCCTACAACATCCCAAAAAATCTTTCCACATCATTACTATCAAATGATTTTGATTCTTTATCAACGCGAATTACATCTGTTGCTACTGTTTTTTTCTTGTCTTGTAATTGTACAATTTTCTCTTCAATGGTGTCCTTACAAATCATGCGATAAGCCATTACTTTTTTGTCTTGTCCAATTCTATAACACCTATCAATCGCCTGACTTTCTACCGCAGGATTCCACCAAGGATCAATCAAATAAACATAGTCTGCTTCGGTGAGATTTAAACCTGTTCCTCCTGCTTTTAAACTGATGAGAAATACACGTATTTTATCGTTATTTTGGAAATTATTGACTTTTTCTTCTCTGTTTTTCGATTGTCCGTCTAAATACTCAAATAGAATTCCTTCTTCTTCTAAACGGGCTTTTACCAAATGAAGCATTCCCACAAATTGAGAAAAAACCAAAATTTTATGTCCTCCAACTTTCTCTGTTAAGTGACGGACAAGTTCATCCAATTTTGCAGATTCATTTCCGTAGTCTTTCTCTTGGTCAGCTAGCGCGGTGGAATTACAAATCTGACGTAATTTAGTCAATCCTTGTAAAATGTACATTTGAGATTTATTAATCCCTTCGTCTTCTATTTGGTCGTTAATTTTCTGCTTGAAATAATCCTTAAATTCATTGTAAACCTGTCGTTGTCTTTGACCCATTTCACAATAAATCACGACTTCCGTTTTCGTGGGTAATTCCTTGGCCACTTGTGTTTTGGTTCTACGCAGCAAAAATGGATGAATCATGCGCGACAATAATTCTGAGGTATATTCATCCTGATTTTTATCTATTTCATCTGAGAATGTTTGTTTAAAATGTTTCACGCTTCCAAAAATTCCTGGATTCAGAAAACTAAACTGACTGTATAAATCAAAAGTATTGTTTTCAATTGGCGTTCCTGTGAGTGCCAAAAGGTTAAATCCTTTCAGTAATCTTACGGCTTTAAAGCGTTGTGAGCTTGGATTTTTAATGGCTTGACTTTCATCCAAAATAATATAGTTGTATTTGTTTTTTACATGAATTTCAATATCCTTAATTAAAGAACCGTAAGTCGTCAAAATAATATCAAAATCACCAAAACTCGAAGCGAAATCATGTCTTTTTGGTCCAATAAAACTCAAAACAGAAAGTTTTGGAGCAAATTTTTCAATTTCAGCAGCCCAATTAAAAATCAAAGAAGTTGGAGCAATCACCAAATGGGGGAGTGTTGTCGACTTCTGATTCTTTAAATATTGGAAAAAAGCAATTGTTTGGAGGGTTTTTCCTAATCCCATATCATCTGCTAAACAACCACCTAACTGATTTTCATGTAAGAAAACTAACCAGTTAAGACCTTCTTCTTGATAAGCTCTTAAAGTTGCGTTTAATCCTTTTGGATGAGGAATAGGTTTTAGCGATTTTAAATTATTGATTCGCTTTTTCTTCTCATGTAATTCAGTTAAAAAATGAGGCACATTTGTTTCCTCTTCGTACAATTCATCTATGATATTGAATTGAAAATTTGAAATTTCTATTTTGTCTTTCTTGACATTTCCAAGCTTAAAGTACTTCTTGTATTTTTCAATCCATTCTTTCGGTAAAACTCCAATTGAACCATCATTTAATTCAACGAAATTACTTTGTTTTATAATGGCTTTTTGAAGCTTTTTTAAATTCACCTTTTGGTTGCCAAATGCAATATCGACATTCATATCAAACCAATCAGTTCCCGAACTTAAACCCACTGAAAAAGTTGGTTTATTCAAGTTGTATTTAATTGATTTAAGATCATTTAAACCAAAAACACGCACATTTTCAGATTTCAATTGGTCAATGACTTGCATTAGCCACATCGATTTGAGCGCTTCTTCTACAGACAGATAAAAGTAATTGGATTGATGTTCAAATTTTGGATGAAGTGCCTTAAAGTTTTTAAAGAAATCTTCTTCTAAAGTTTTATCACGTTTTTGAAAACTCAATGATTTTGAATTGGTCCAAACTTTTTCATTTCCTTCTGGAGAAACCAGTGTTTTTCCATATTGTACCAATGGTTGCAAGACCACAAATTTTCCTTCTTCATCAGAGAGGTAAACATGCTTTTCTATCGCAGGCTTTACTTTTGATTTTGAGGTTTTAATCCCTTTAAAATCAATTTCATAAACGCGCGACATTGGTTCAATTACTGTTGACTTTAGTTCATCAATTCCCTTATGAACAATATTCATTTGCGCTTGATCAATAGAATTGACAACAGCAAAAGCACGTTCAGGATTCAAGAAGCGATAAAATTGATTATTGGCAATCACACCGAATGAAGTAATCAACAATTTGGTTGAATTTACAGCAAAAAGCTCATCTTCAATTTTCAATTTAAAATCAAGTTGGTAAAAAGGCTTCTTATCTGTGATTTTCAACACAGGAATAACTTCCTTATCACTAACCGTTATTTCTGTTGTATTGCGTTTTGTAAGTGAATCTTTTGCCTTATAACAATACAATTTGATGGAAGCTTTGCTCTTTACAATTGAAGAGAACAAGTGAATTTGTTTTTTCGTTCTTTCAATCGTTATTCCACTGTACTTTTCTTTATCAAAGGTTTCAGATAATTGAATACCTTGAATGACAACATCCTTATCATTTCTATCTTCGATTTTAGACAAGGCCTCAGAGAAGTTGATATCTGAAATTTCTCTAAACTTGGTTGACAAATTCTTCTTGGCCTTATCAAGTTTACCATAAAAAACTTCTACATCGCTTATCTTATAATCTACTGTTGACAATGCGATTCCAACACCATAAGCAGCGGTTTCTTCATTTTCTGAAGGAAGGTAAAAGGCTTTTCTATCATTGGCGAAAAGGTTAAACATTTTGTTTCCCTCATCAACTACATTCTTAATTTTCTCTTTAACAGAAATTCCTTCCGTTGAAATTACCATTTCAAAAGCTTGATCAAACTCCAATAAACCTTTGAACTTTGAAGCTTCCATGGTTCTTTGTTTGAAGCGTTCGATAAAATCATCAGCAAAATAATCCTTCCCAAATTTCGCAAAGAATGTTTTTAAGAAGGTGAACTTATGTGTACAAATCATTTTACTGCCTTCGCAACTGCATTTTAAAAGTAAGTCATTGGTTTTCCGTTTGATGTTAAAAGACAAAAAGAAATCTTCTCTAAAATCTTCATATACGGCATCAACTCTGTTTTTATTTACAGCAGTAAAATTCAAAGGAGTGTAGTAGTTATTTTGACGGGCAAACTCCATTTTATTGAGTTTTTCAGTATCAATAATGCCGTCCTTATGAGGAATTTCAGTGATTTTAGACAAAAACTCATTTTTAACCACCTTATTCGTTAAATCAATAGTTTCATCTTCGATTTGTTGCATTAGATTTTTAAATGCAGCCACTAGGTGTTTACAAATGCCTACACCATGATATTTACAACTACAAGAAGTTTTGATGTTGTAGTAATCAGAAAGATCAATAAAAACGTCATAAGGTTCTATTTCTGATCCATTACATTCGTATAAAAATGTATCGTTATTTTGCGTAACAAGTGTAGGGTAGTAGCTGTAAGCTCTTCCAACAATTACAAAATCAGCATTATCACTTAAATACTCCCGGAGTTTTGCAAGAACCAAATTCAGTTGACTCGATTTCAATTCGCTTTTATTTAATTTCTAAAATTGTAAAGTTAGGAGAATACAAATTAGAATTAAAGCTTGAAAAACTAAAATTGAAGGAATAAATAGAAATTAGGTAAAGAAAAATATTACAAATACTGTTTTATACGACTCAACAAAACATATTGTTCTTCTGACAGATTATCAAATTTCACATCGAGGAACATTAAACTTCTATCATATTCATCAATCGTCCATGATTTAGGTTTTAGTTCTTTTTTACCTTCATAATCAATCGTACGCAAGACATAACGGATGCAATTAAGCTGGGCTATTAATTTATTGTTGGCGTTCATTATAACCCAAGGAGCACCGTCCCATGAAGTTTTTTCAAACATCTTTTCCTTATACTTGGTATAGGTTTCCCAATGATCAACAGATTCTAGGTCATTTTCAGATAGTTTCCAATATTTTAAATCATGATTTCGGCGTATTTCAAATCGCGTTGCTTGCGTTGAAATATTGATGGAGAGGTAAAACTTAATAATAATTACACCTTCTTTTACAAGTTCTTTTTCCCAATCAACAACACGTTTCATAAAGTAATTATACTGATGATCTGTACAATAACCCATAGTAGGTTGTATCAAAGCTCGTGAATACCATGAACGATCAAAAAAAACAATTTCACCTTCTTTTGGTAATTTGGCTTTGTAGGTATTTAACCAGTTTTTATGTTGCTTCTTTGTCGGAATACCCAATTCAACGACCCTAAAATGTCCTGTCATAAGGTGTTCAGAAATTCGACGAATTGCAGCTCCTTTTCCAGCGGCATCTCTTCCTTCAAAAATGATGGCTACCTTTTTATTATACTTCAGCATCCATTCTTGAAGTTTTAAAAGCTCCTTTTGCAAGCGAAATTTCTCCTTATGGAATTGATTGTTGGTGAGGGAAGTATAATCTGAGTTAAGATAAATACAATTTTTATTGTCCATCCTCAAATGTAAATCTGAGTCCTGAAAAGTATATTAAGCCAATATTATTTATTGAATAAATTTCTCGAAGCTTATAGAATCAAAACATCAATTTTTTGAATTCTCTAAAAACATACTGTAAATCATTCCATCTGAAAGACCAATCTTAGGGATTGCTACCTTTTTAATCTTCAGCAACTTAGCTATATAAATATAAATATCTAAAGCAGGAACAATTGTATCAGCACGATCTGGTTTTAGTTTATATTTATTCATTCGTTCATCAACATTCAATACTTCAAGTTCTTTATGCAGCGCTTTTAACTTCTTCAGTGAAACCGGTTTTACCGAATCACCATCAATGAGTTTTTGGGCTTTATTTATATTACCACCTGTTGCAAAGACTTTATAGTTATTTGTTTCACTGATATTATTCGCGATCCATGTTTTAATTTCTTTACGACAATTTTTGGGTACTTTATTCTTTAGCACTCTCAATGTTCCAATCTTAAAAGACTTTGCTTCAACCCTTTTGCCATTTTCAAAAACACTAATTTCCGTTGAGCCACCACCAACGTCAATTACAATAAAAGAATTTTCTTCGTCTTTATTAATCAGTGAAAAAGTGGAAAAAATAAGTTCAGCTTCTTCTTGACCTGAAATAATTTCCATGGATATACCAACTTCTTCCTCAATATACTTTTTGACTTTCTCAGCATTTTTTGCTTCTCGCATTGCAGATGTAGCGCATATCCTGAGTTGTTTAACTTCAAATATTTCTGCAATTAACTTAAAGGCTTGCATTGATTTCTTAAACTCAATCAGTTTTTGATCAGAAATAAAACCAGTATCGAAAACCTCAACACCCAATCGTAAAGGTATACGCACATATGAATGTTTACGGATAAAACCTTTTGGAGATGATAAATCAACTTCACCGATTAAAAGTCGGGTAGCATTTGTTCCGATATCAATTGCTGCAAATTTCATAGTTACACCAAAAATAAACAAATTGATGTTTCACGAAGAAACAACCATGTTAATATAAAATGAAGAATAAGAAACTTTCAAATTTGTGTGAAAATTTATTTAGGTGACAAAAACGGAAAAAAATAAAATTATGGGTACAAAATCAAAAATTTATAGAAAACTGCTCAAATTCATCGAAAAACACCCTCTTATAAATGGAAGATCTCGATTTTTTAGACCTACGATACCATAATAGATAAGAAACAGCTTAAATACCGTCTTAAAATCAAAATTCACTACTTTGAATAAATTTTAAACTTAAAAATTATGTCAAAAATAGGGGAGAGGTAGAAAACCAACTATTTTTTCTCAAAAACGTAAACTTGACTTGAGTAACCATATTTTCTTGCTTTCATATTTGAAATAAATCCTCTTAATACTCCAAGCAATGAAAAACGGTTTTTATATTTTTCTGAAAGCATGGAAACATAATATGCATCATATGGCATTGGAATAACTTTTTTCAAGTCAAATCCAAAATCTAACATTAAGCGAGAAATATCGTTTTTTTGAAAATGATAAAGGTGACGTGGAACATCATAGGCTGCCCAATCTTCTTTATAATGTCGCGCATCATGAGAATTCATATTTGGAACAGCGATAAACAAACGACCATCACTTTTTAAAATTTCATCAATTCGTTTCAGGTCTTTTCTCAAATCATAAACATGTTCCAAAACATGCCACATGGTAATAACATCAAAAGAATTACTTTCTATATTATAAAGTTCTGCTTGATCACTACTTCTAACGTGATTGTTTTTATGAGCAAAATCACGTGCATCAGCATCAGGTTCCAAACCTGTTCCTTTAAATCCATGATCATTTGCAACCTTCAAAAAGTGTCCTGTTCCAGATCCAATGTCCAACAAACATTTTCCGTCAGTTTCATTTTTAATCCATTTCACCTTTTCTTTTAAAGTGATATTACGCACCCTATTGTAAAGAAAATTAATGACTCCTTTCTTGTTTGAACTATGAGAAATATATTCCTCAGACTTATAATACTCACCAATTTTATCAATTTCAGGAATTGGATTTGTAAAGTGGAATCCACAATTATCACATTCTACAATCTTAAATTCCTCCCTAGTGATCATGTGATCTTTTACGCTTAGATAGTCTTTAAAATAGGACTCTTCACAAACAGGACAATTTCTAATGGATTTCATTTCTTAATTTTAATAATGTTTCACGTGAAACTAACGACCTAAATATATCAAAAGAACATTGATATCACTAGGAGACACTCCACTAATTCGAGAGGCTTGACCAATTGTTTTCGGTTGAATATCTGTTAGCTTGTTCACAGCTTCCGCACTTAAACTACTGAGTTTTTCGAATTCAATTCCTTCTGGAATAATAACGTCTTCTAACCTGTTTAATTTATTAGCCACCTCTTGTTCACGATTAATATAACCTTCATACTTTAATTGTATCTCAACTTGCTCTAGAACTTCAGTAGACAAATCTTTAGTGAAATCTCGTAATTCTTGACTCATTTCTAGCATCTGTTTCATACCAATATTTGGTCGAGTAATCAACTGACTTAATTTAACCTGTTGTTTAATTGGAGAAGATTTTAATGATTCAAGGACAGGATTGGCATCACCCGGAATTACACCAATTTTAGATAATTTCTTTTTTAATGCTTTTACATTTTCAATCTTTTGATTCACATGATCAAGGCGTTCATCTGAAATCATTCCAATAGCATGAGCAATAGGAGAGAGTCTTAAATCAGCATTATCCTGTCTCAAAAGAATACGATATTCAGCACGTGAAGTAAACATTCTGTATGGCTCTTCAGTTCCTTTCGTGATTAAATCATCAATCAAAACAGCGATATAAGCGTCAGAACGATTCAAAATAAACTCTTCTTTTTCTTGAACTTTTCGAGCTGCATTTATACCCGCCATTAATCCTTGACAAGCCGCTTCTTCGTATCCTGTTGTACCATTAATTTGTCCAGCAAAATACAACCCTGAAATCAATTTAGTTTCTAAAGTATGTTTCAATTGAGTAGGAGGGAAGTAGTCGTATTCTATAGCATAACCAGGTCTAAACATTTTCACTTCCTCAAAACCAGGAATAGTTTTTAATGCTTCTAATTGAACTTCCTCCGGTAAACTTGTGCTAAAACCATTAACATATATTTCTACAGTATTCCAACCTTCAGGTTCAACAAATAATTGATGACGATCACGCTCAGCGAAACGATCTATTTTATCTTCAATACTCGGACAATACCTAGGACCTTTAGACTTAATCGCACCATTAAACATAGGACTACGATCAAATCCAGTTTTTAGTATTTCATGCGTTTTCGGATTTGTATAAGTTACATGGCAAGGACGCTGTTCTGTTAAAGCTTGAGTTTCATCTGTAAAACTAAATTTACTTGCAACTGTATCACCACCTTGAACTTCCATCTTAGAATAATCTAATGACCTACCATCAACACGAGGGGGAGTTCCAGTTTTCATTCTTCCGGCCTCAAATCCAAGTGCAATTAAATCTTCAGTAATTCCCGTTGAAGCACCTTCTCCAGCACGTCCACCTCCGTAGTTTTTTTCACCTAAATGAATAGTACCATTTAAAAAAGTACCACTGGTTAACACAACAGACTTGGCGAATATCTCCATACCCATTCTCGTTTTAACCCCAGTAATCGCACCATCCTTAGTTATGATTCCAGTCACCATATCCTGCCAAAAATCGACATTATGGTTACGCTCTAAAAGCAATCGCCATTCTTCAGCAAATCGCATACGGTCGTTTTGAGTACGAGGAGACCACATTGCAGGTCCTTTACTCATATTTAACATTCGAAATTGAATTGCTGTTTTATCTGAGACAATACCAGATCCGCCTCCTAAGGCATCTATTTCTCGCAAGATTTGTCCTTTAGCAACTCCACCCATGGCAGGATTGCAAGACATTTGCGCTATAGTATTCATATTCATTGTTACAACTAGGGTAGAAGCCCCAAGCTTGGCAGCTGAGTTTGCAGCTTCACAACCTGCATGTCCAGCACCAACAACGATAACATCATATTCTTTTAACATATCCACTTTGTTTCACGTGGAACAAAATTACAACAGTGATAGATAGTAGTCCTCTTTTTTTCTCATTATTTCAATTTCTTTTGAACTTTTATCACCATATCCACACAAATGAAGTAAACCATGAACCAAAACACGATTCAATTCTGTTTCACGTGAAACATTAAATTCATTCGCATTATCGATTATGCGGTCTAAAGAAATTAATAAATCACCGCTTACAGTATCACCCACACAATAGTCAAAAGTGATGATATCGGTGTAATAATCATGATCTAGAAATTCAATATTCTTTTCTAATAACCACTCATCAGAACCAATAACAATAGATAAATCTGCAAGTATTTTACCTTCGTTTTCGACTACTTGTTCAAACCATTCTTGAACATGGTTTAACTCAGTAGGAGTAACATCAACAAACTGAAAATTGATCATTATAGGTTAGAAAAAGTTAAAACTACTCTTGAACCATTTTCTTCAAAAAGAACATCATCTGCTAATGATTTCATCAAGAAAATTCCACGTCCAGATTCTTTCTCAATATTTTCTGGCGCCGTAGGATCAGGTAAATTATCGAAAGCAAATCCAGCGCCTTCATCTTGAACTACGAAACTCAATTCTTTATCGTTTTGTCGTACTGATAAAACTACATTTTTATTGACATCTTCTGAATTCCCGTGTTGAATTGCATTATTAACAGCTTCTGTAACGGCAATTAAAATATTACCATAATTATCTTCATGCACAGTATGATTTTTACAAATGGTATCAACCATTGATTCGGCAATACTAATATTGTTAACATCAGAGGCGAATGACACAGATTCAATTTCCTTATAACTTGCTTTCATATAATCTATATATCAAACAGAAGACATCAATTAACATTCAAAAAATAAGCATTGGCTTTCTCCTTGTAATACTTGCTAAAAGAAGGATCTAATGTTCTAAGTAACTCAATTTGTTTTTCTTTTTGTTTCTTATACTCCAAAAACTCAATTTGGTTACCATTCTCTACATTTTTTCCTGAATTACTTTCTCTTTTTTCATCTAAACCTCTTTCTTGCATCGCTTTCTCGCTCTCCAAAAGTCTTGTCATAATGCGTTGTTGACGTTCAATCAATTCAGCGTTCCACTCTTTATTTATTAGTTTATTTTCTTGCTCTTCTAGCTCTTTCATCAATTCATTCAACTTATTTCCATCTCCGCTACCATCTTTATTCATTTGGTCTTTCAATTCCTGTAGTTTCTTTTGCATAGCATTTTGTTGGGCTGCCATTTTTGCTGCTTGTTGGGAATTCATTGGCAACATTCCTCCTTGCTTACCACCAGGTTTATCGCCACCAGGATTTGATCCTTTCTTCATATTTTCTAATTGTTTTTTCAGCATTTCTTTCATGCCTTCAACATCATTAGGTGCACCTTGACCTGGCTTTCCTTTTCCAGGACTTCCTTCCCCTGGTTTATCGCAACTTTGGTTTCCTTGCATTTGAGCCATGCTTTTCTGTGCATTCTCCAACGATTCATTTAAAAACAATGCCAAATTATTTAAGCTCGTCATAGCAAACTGTTGTTTAGTTTGAAGTTGAGAAGATTCTCTTTCACCAATATGAGTAGGTATATATTTGTATTGTTTTTCTAATGTAGAAAGCTCTTGTTCAATAAAGGATGACACTTTCGTTAAACGGTCAGCTAAACTTCGTAGACTATCTTTAATTGGATTCAGATTATCCATAATGCTACGTTGTTCTTTTCCTAAAGCAACAAATTGTGGATCGTATTTACCAGTTTCTCTAAAGGATTGCATATTCTCTTCTTGGTCGAAACTTAATTGCATGAGATTTTCTAATAATGCACGTAAAGCTTCTATATCTTCCTGTTTTTGTTTTTGCTGACTAGACTGCATTTGAGCAGACATTTGAGAAGCCATTTCCTCCATCTTTTCGCTAGCATTTTCTTGTTTCTCTCCAGCAGAAGACTTCTTACCATTCTTTAAATCATCAGAAGCATCTTTCATTTCTTTCTGAACATCCTCACCTGATTCTTCTAAATCTTCTAGTTGAAAAGGTCGCTTTAATTCCTCGTTTTTCTTCAACATTTCTTCTAAGTCCTTCTGAACATTCTCAAATTCTTTCTTTAAATCCTCTTGTTCTTTAGCACCTATATCTTCTTCCTTATTTCCGGATTCAAGATCATTTTTTAAATCCTCTTGTTTCTTGGCTAAATCTTCTAAAGATTTTTGAAGATCTTCTACTCGTTCTTCTACATCCATCTTTTTCAACATTTCCATGGTACGATCTAACTGACGATCCATTTCTTCGGCAGACATTTCGCTTTCTTCCATTTTCTCTAGAAGATTTTTACTGTCGTTCTGCTTCATCATTTCTTCTAGTTCCTTCAATAATTCTTCAAGTTCTTCATCCATTACAGACTCCATTAATTTTTCAAGCTCTTTTTGCTTCTCTATTAATTTTTCATCCATAGGACTCAACTTAGATTTCTCTTCAAAGGAAGACTTCATTTTATTCTTCAATTGCTCTAAACGTTCCTTTAATGACTTTTGATTTTCTTGAAGATTCTGCATTTGTTTTTGTTGTTGCCATGACGAACTTTTAGAATTAGACATTTCCTTTTTTAATTGATTGATTTGATCTTTAAAATCTTTTGTTTCTCGAATCAATTCTTTTAATTCCTCTTTGGCATTGTCTGTTTCCTCATTACGTTTCTCTTGCAATTCATTTAAAGAAGGTGTTTTATATTGATACACATTTGACTTTGTAGATTTAGGTCCATTAACTCCATCGTTATCAAAAACAGTGAAGAAATAAGAAACTTGATCTTCTAAAGACAGATTTAATTGACCAATATCAAATGTCATAGAAAAAGGTGATTCCTTTCCACTTATTCCAGGAACAGATATAGATTCATTAATTTCTTTACCATCCTTCTTGCGAATAGTATAATTAAAAGTTACCCGTGATAAACCATGATCATCTTGAACATTACCTGAAAAATAAACTTTAGTTTTTTGAACTGAATCATTTCTTGAATTCAATGAAATACGCGGAAATTCGTCCTTAACAACATTAATAAAAAATTCAGTGGTATCTAATGTTTCGATTTCTTTGTTTCGCAAAATGAAAGATAAAACGGAAGTCTCTTTAGCAATCTGAGAAAATCTAAAACCAGCAGCATCACTAAAATTAAAAACTGTATCTCTTGCATGAACTGAAAGTGATTTTGTATTTTTTGTAATTCCATTCCATGTAACTTGAGTACCTTCTGGTAAAATAAGATCACCAGGATTATCAATCGTTTCTTTTGCGCGATTTAAATACGAAGGATAAGTTAGATCGACATTTAAATGTCCTAAAGAAGTTCTTTTTACAACATCAATGGAATAGTTTTCTGAAATAGCATTAATCGCTTTAAAACGAAAAGATAAATCGTTATTAAGATTTGAAAAGGTAAATGCAGCTTTATTTTTTGCCGTTTTTTCCATTAAAAAGGTTCCTTCCTCACTTTCAATATACACGCGATCAGGCAATGCTTTACCAGGATTAGGAGTCAACAAAACTTCAATCTGAATAGGATTTCCTTCTTCAACAATAAGTTCATCATTTACAATTTCGAAAGTATAATCTGGAGCGACAGTAAATACTTGGTCATATTTTATTAAACGTTGAGTACTATCCGTCAGAAAATTTGGCGCTACGATTCCTATTAAAACAACAGTGGTTAGTACAGGAATAAAATACCTTAGAAATTTTTTATTCGCTGAATAATCTATTGCAGAAGTAAAAGTTAAAGTATTGAGTTGAGCTGAATTTTGAGCTATACTTGCTTTAAGAAAATCAATATTCTTAGGATTAGCGGAAGTTGATTCTTTCAGTTGAAGTGTATTCAATAATTTATCATTTACGTCAGGAAAAAAATCACCGATAATATGAGCAGCCTGAAATCGACTTATTCTTTTTCCGAAAGAAAATAATTTAGACAATGGAACTATAAAGTATTTGAAAAGAACAAAACCGTTCAATACGATAAAAGAAAAGAATAAAACACCTCGAATAAAAGAATTGAAACGACCTATATATTCTAAACCACTTATCAATAAAAAAGTAGATAGAAAAATAATGGCAAAAAGGAATAATCCTTTAATCATTAAATTCTTGTAATACTTACGGATAAATGCATCCACTTGGTTTATTAAATCATCGAAAGCTCCCATTTTGAATGTCAAATTGAATTTAAAGTAATTATAAGTAAAAAAAGCATTAACAGCATAAGAATACCTTGTAAGTCAACGAAAAAAACATCAATAAGTTTTCTATGAAGACAATGAAATCCGTGAAAAAATTAAAAAATCGAAAAGAAAGAACAAAAAGAGAAGGGGAGAAGTAAGAAAAATAAAATCAATTTTTAAAGAGAACTATGGATAAAGGCAATGTAATCAATTATCTTTGCATAAAAATTTAGAATTTATGTCAGATAAATCAGTTCGCGTAAGGTTTGCGCCATCACCAACCGGTCCTCTACACATGGGAGGAGTTCGTACTGCATTATATAATTATTTATTTGCAAAGAAACATAACGGTACATTTATATTAAGAGTAGAAGATACAGATCAAACAAGATTTGTTGAAGGAGCAGAAGAGTATATTATGGAAGCTCTAAAATGGTGTGGAATTACTCCAGACGAAGGTCAAGGTATTGGAGGTGATTATGGACCTTACAAACAATCTGAACGTCAAGCAATTTATAAACCATATGCAGAGCAATTAATTGCAAATGGAAAAGCGTATTATGCATTTGATACTTCAGAGGATTTAGACAAAATGCGTAAGCAAGCGATACAAATGAAAATGCCGAACTGGCAATACAATTCAGTAACGCGAACTTCAATGCAAAATTCATTGACTTTACCAGAAGATGAAGTTCAAAAAAGATTGGCAAATGGAGATCCTTACGTTATTCGTTTCAAAATGCCACGCAATGAAGATGTAAGATTTGAGGATGAAATTAGAGGATGGGTTGTAGTAAACACAAACAATCTTGATGATAAAGTATTATTTAAGAGTGATGGAATGCCAACTTACCACTTAGCAAATATTGTAGATGACCATACAATGGAAATTTCACATGTAATTAGAGGTGAAGAATGGTTGCCATCAGCACCGCTTCACGTTTTATTGTATGAAGCTTTTGAATGGGAAGCACCAAAATTTGCGCACTGTCCATTGCTTTTACGCCCAGATGGAAACGGAAAATTATCTAAAAGAGATGGAGATCGATTAGGTTTCCCTGTTTTCCCTATTGATTGGTTTACGGCAGACGGAGAGAAATATTCAGGTTATAGAGAACAAGGATATTTGGCTGGTGCGTTCACCAATATGTTAGCTTTCTTAGGGTGGAATCCTGGTACGACTCAAGAGATTTTTTCATTAGAAGAAATGGTTGAAGCATTTTCTTTGGAAAGAGTAAGTAAGGCAGGAGCAAAATTTGATGCAGACAAAACGAAATGGTTCCAACAACAATATTTACGAGCTGCTTCAGAAAAAGAATTAACAAACTTACTGCGTGAAGAAGTTGGAGATGAAATTAAGGACATCAGCGATGAGTATATTGCTCAAGCATGTCATTTAATGAAAGAAAGAGCAACATTTGTTGAGGATATTTATTCAGAAGGAGAATATTTATTTAAAAACCCAACAGAGTTTGATGCAAAAACTGTGAGAAAAAAATGGAAAGATAACGCAGCTGAACTTATTACAGCATGGCGCGAAGCACTTTCTAAAATCGAAAACTTTGATGCAGTAACAATAGAAGAAACTTTCAAAGCATTCCTTGCAGAGAAAGAACTAGGTATTGGTAAAGTATTGCCATTATTTAGGCTTGTAATCACAGGAAAAGGAATGGGACCGAGTATGTTTGAAATTACTGCATTATTAGGCAAAGAAGAAAGTTTACAAAGAATCGATGCCAATACACCAACAATTGTAAAATTGAAAGATTAGTATGCAACATACAATTGAGGTTAACGGAATAAAGCGTTATGCTTATCACGGATGTTTGGAAGAAGAAGGTAAAATCGGTGGACATTACACGGTGGATGTGTCTATTGTTACTGATTTTACAGCTTCCTTTGCTTCTGATGAATTATCAGATACAGTAGATTATGTAAAAATTAATCAAATTGTTGCAGAGGAGATGGACATCCGTTCTAAATTGATTGAACATGTCGGATATAGAATTCTTCAAAGATTGCAGAAAGAAATTGATGGTGTAATTCATTCTAGAGTTAAAGTTATTAAACATTGTCCACCAATTGGAGGAGATGTGAACGACGTTGCAATTATTATTGAACAATAACCTATTCATTTAGAGCTGTGTAAGTAAAAACTCAAAATTTCTAATTCTAGAAACAAAAAATATTATTATATTTGCAGTCCAATTAATGGTCCTGTGGCCGAGTGGCTAGGCAGTGGTCTGCAAAACCATCTACAGCAGTTCGAATCTGCTCGGGACCTCAAAAGCTCTTAACTTCAAAAGTTAGGAGCTTTTTTTATTTAATTCCCTTTCAAATAATATAATTAGTCAGTTAAATTTAGTATATTAGAAGTGCTGAAAGCGTCACAGGTAACAAACATTTGTTATTTTTGTTGTGAGCTATATAAACCATATACTAATTATGTCCGACAAAAGTTTTATCGTTCCTCACGATTTTTCAGAGGTAGCAGATTGCGCTTTAAACCACGCAATTACGACAGCAAAAGTTGTTAATGCTAAGGTATACATCCTTCATGTTGTTTCTAAGAACAAAGAGATTTCTGGAGCAGAAAAAAAACTGAATGAAGTTATTGCATCACATGAAGCAGTAGAAGTAGAGTTAATCCCAAAAGTGAGGGTAGGAACGATCTTTGAAGATATCGGAGATTTTGCTGCAGAACACCACGCTGAATTAATCTTTATGGGAACACACGGAGCTTCAGGATGGCAACACATTTCAGGTTCACATGCATTGAAAGTAATTACACATTCAACAGTTCCATTCATTATTGTTCAACAAAAACCATTAGGCGAAAATGGATACGATGATATTGTTGTTCCACTTGATTTACATAAAGAAACTAAACAAAAGTTAGCAATCGTTGCTTCAATGGCGAAATTCTTTGAATCAAGAGTTCATGTAATTACTCCAAATGAAACTGATGAATTCCTTAAGAACAAAGTAACAGCGAACATTCTATTCTCTAAGCGATTCTTCGAAGAAAGAGGAATTGAGATGACTGCTACTTTAGCGCCAAGTAATGGATTTGATAAGGAAGTTGTAAAATTAGCCATTGAAAAAGATGCTGATTTAATTGCAATTATGAACCAAAATAAAAGTAACTATCTAGGTGCTTTTGGATCAAATTATGAACAGTACATGATTACCAACGATGCTGAAATACCAACATTAGTGGTAAACCCAATAGAAACACCTTATGGAAGTAGTGTTTTGTTTTCATAGACAGTAAAAAAATTAAAAAAAAGACCGTTAATGACGGTCTTTTTTTTGGTCTATACTTTCCTATCATTAAAATGATTAGCTCACTAAAAAAGCGATTTAAAGATAAATCTAATCCTTGTAATTATAGGTTTTCAATTTCTGTTTAATCTCTTCCAGATTTTTACGTTTTTTATCGAGTCTTGTTTCTATAGATGTTTTGGTGAAGTAGCGATGCTTCGTTAAAAATTCAACTTGCATTTCATCCCATTTTCGGTCGCTATCTATTTTTCCATGCTCACGTAATTCTTTTCTCAAACGATCAGCAATTTCATGAAAATCGTCACGACCTAAATAATCTAAATCAGCATCACAAATTATCTCCTCCAATTTGTCTTTTGGTTTATGCGGTACTTGTGTCACAAAAATCAATTCTTTTATGCGCTCAATATGTACATCTGTATAACCAAATTTAGGCAATATTTCCGCGGCCAAACGTGCTCCAATAGGCTCATTTCTTTCATATTGTTCAATAAAACCAGCGTCATGATAAGATGCAGCAGATTTTAATAGGAATAAATCTTCATCTGTAATTCCTTCACCAATAGCAATACGTTCAGCTTGACGGGTAACATCCTTAGAATGTTCAAAAGAATGGTAATGTAATTTATCACTTAATTCCCGACGTAACTTAGCCATTATAAAACGTTCGGCTTTATAATAATTGATTTTACTGAAATGATGTAAATTAACAAGTTTATTGAAAGATTTATTAGGTTTGATTCCTAAACCGCCTATTGAAAGTTCTGGTTTAATTGAAATTACTTCATACATCATGATTTTAACACCACTTTTGGTTGCTACCTTTCCAATCTGTTTACATTCAAAATAGGGTTCAATATGATCAAATGTGTCTTGTGAAACAGCTATGCGCTCAGGTTTACATAATTGCTCCATTCTTTGTGCACGATTAACCGTATTACCCCATACATCATAAGCATAACGCTTTGTACCAATAACACCAGCAGAAACAGGTCCTGTATTAATTCCAATACGTAATTGCCAATATGGTTTACCAAGCTTAATCTGTTTTTCCTTAAAATCGAGCATATATTGCTTAATTTGTACAGCTGCAAGTGTTGTATTAATCGGATTGGTTTTATTTCGAATAGGAACTCCTCCAGCACACATATAAGCGTCACCAATAGTCTTTATTTTCTCCAAATCATGTTTTTCAATAATTTGATCAAACTTTCTAAAATGCATGTCTAAAATTGAAACAAGATCTTTAGCATCCATCACTTCAGCAATTTTAGAAAATCCAACAAAATCTGTAAACATGATGGAAACTTTACTAAAATCTCGTGCAGCTGAACGACCATCTTTTTTTAATTGACTCGCTGTTTCTTTTGGTAAAACGTTGTTCAGTAAACGTTCAGTTTTATCTTTCTCTCTTTCTAATTCTTCTGTTTGTTCTACAAGTTTTTCTTTTTGCTGTTCGATTTTGGTATTCATTTTACGTAACTCACGCGTACGCTCAGCAATTTTTAATTCTAATCTAACTTGCTGCCTTCTTTCTTTGTCAATACTTTTTCGAACACTATACAATACTATTAATCCAATAAAAATTGCAATAATGCTATAAAACCACCAGGTAAGCCAGAAAGGTCGTTCAACCTCTAAAGTGATATGCGCAGGAGAAACCGACCAACTTCCATTCGTATTTCTAGCATATATGTACAATTCATAAGTCCCTGGAGCTATACTGGTAAAACGTAACTCATTAGAAGCACCCAATTCTTCCTCCACTTCATCATCACCACTCATCACGTATTTATATTCAATACGATCAGGATTACTAAGGTCATTGGCAAAGAACTTAAGTTTAAGACTTCTTTTATTATAAGGAATTAATAAATGCTCAGTAAATGCAATACTTTGAGATAATAGACCGTCTTCAGAAGGAAAAATAGCTTCATTTTCTAATTCAATTCCTGAAAAATAAACACGTAGGTTTTTATTGACATTAAATGCTTCTGAGGGTTTTATGTAATTAAATCCTTGAATTCCACCAAAGTATATTTCGCCGGTTTTAGAAACAAAACTAGCACCAGAGTTTAATTCATTTGACATTAATCCATCTTTCTCAGTGAAAGTGAAAAACTCATCGTTTTTAATATTTAAAGCAACAACACCTTTATTTGTGGATAACCAAAGGTATTTTGGTTGATCTGCAATTCCTTCGACACAATAAATTACATTATTGGTAAGTCCTCTCTTTCGATCGTAATGTGCAATATCTTTTGAAACAGCATTGTATTTAAACAATCCATCTCCCATAGTTCCAAACCAAAATTCATTCTCTTTGGTTATAAAAACATCTGAAAAATAATTTTTTGCTACCGCATTTAGATGTGCAAACTTATTTTCTTTAAAAGCAATCAGTTCGTCATTGATGTTCTTAATCAAGTAAATACCTCCACTTGCAGGTGCAGAATAAAAATTTCCTTTTTCACTAAAAATTAAACGACATGGACCAGGTCCAATTGTATTTTTCTTTCCTTCCTCATGTCGAAGATATTTGAAACTTTGTTTATCATAATCAAATAATGCAACACCAGCCTTTGTACCAATTAAAAACTCACCTTCATTTTCAAATTTTAAAATCGAATAGGTAATATCAAAATCCCTAGCTACAGAATCATCATGTTCAAACTTTGTAAAATTATAATTACTTCTATTGAATGGATCTATTTCTAATAAAAATAAGCCATCAGTACAACCAACTAAAAGCTTGTTTTCCGAGAGAACATGAACATTCAAGGTTGTTTGACTTTCATGATTACTTCTGTAATAATGAACATAATTATGACTTGTCCTATCAAAAGACGTTACTCCATGATCTGCAGCGATATATAAAAATTTCTGATCAAGAGATTCATCAAAACCCCAAATATTTTGAGAAGGTAAACCTCGTGTTAAATCAACAGAAATTCCTACACCTTTAAAACCTAAAAATTCAGGATTAAAACTACTTAATCCACTTTGACTGGTAATCCAAATAACGCCTTGATTATCTTTAAAAAGTCCAGTTAATTTATTAGAAACAATAGCTCCTTTTTGAAAGATATCTGCTACGTAATTAACAATATTAATACTGTCATTGATATTCTTTGACAATTGATATAAACCAGAGTTTTCTGAGGCTACTAGGAGTCTATCTTCTGATAAATATAATGCATCTACAATGTTTATCCCCTTCAAAGATGAAAACATATCATTTAAAGGATGAAAATAACGTTGTGTTGGATCTAAAAATTGAACACCCTCATTTGTAGCAATAACAATTTCATGATGTGGTGATTCAATTAACCCATTTATAGTAAAACTCTCTTGATTGTATGATTTTGGAAGAATAATGTTCTTGTTATAGAAAACCAAATCAGTGATCAGAACACCTTCAAATTCACTCACTACAACTAGTGATTTTCTAATGATAGTAATATCTACAATCCGCGAATCAAAAGTTTTATCATCAACAAGGTTAAAAGTTTCATTATTAGGATTAAAAGAATAAACTTCACCATAAGAAGTTCCAAGCCATAGTAATCCATTCTTATCCTGAGTAATAGAATGAATTTCTATTCTTTGATCTGATAATTGAAATGAGGAAAATTTTACTTTTAAAGGATTGTATTTTGTCAGTCCATTATTGGTACCAAACCACATATTTCCTTGTCGATCTGTATAACTTGTATGAATAAATTCATTGGAAATATTGTAGCCTTTAGTTGAGGAATAAACTTCAAAGTTCTTGCCATTAAAGCGGTTGATACCGTCTTGGGTACCCAACCAAAGCGCACCTAATTTGTCTTGTACAATACACGATACTGTACTTTGAGAAAGTCCATCATTGATGGTATAATTTTTAAACTGTATATGATCTTGGGCCTTTATATTTAACAAAGGACAAACCAAAATCACATACAGTAAAAATAAATGAAAATTTAATTTTTTTTTCATTTAAAATAGTGTCTAAACACTTTTTAGGATTTTTCTAAGCTGTTTCAGCATCTGCACCACTAGAGCTTTGCATATCTCTATCAAACAAGTATAAACCACCTTTATCGTTACCGATTAATTTAAGTTTATCTAAGATATTTCTTGCCAAAGCTTCTTCTTCTAATTGTTCAGAAACATACCATTGCATAAAGTTATGCGTTGTATAATCTTTTTCTTCAAGACAGGCACCAACTATGTTATTAATACTTTCTGTAACTTTTACTTCGTGCTCTAATAAAGCTTTAAAAATCAACTCCATAGAATCGAAACTTACATCTGGTTTATAAATCGCAGGAATAATTGCTTCACCACCACGTTCATTGATAAATTTTACCAATTTCAACATGTGTTCTCTTTCTTCATCACTATGTGCATACAAGAAAGATGCTGTACCATTGAATCCTTGGTTTTCTGACCAAGAAGCCATTGATAAATACAATTGACTAGATGAATATTCTTTTTCTATTTGATCGTTTAATAATTTTTCTATCTTTTTATTCATAATAATAAGGTTTTAAACAAAAATACGAATTATTAACAACTATAAATACCCCTTTAACAGAATGGAATTGTTCTAATTAAAAATAAGTATTAACTTACTCATAATACGAGAGTGTGTTAATTAGAAATTAATTACATTTATATTTGAAGTAAATTACAATAAATGTCAAGAAAAAAAATCAAAAAAAAAGGTATACAATCAGCAATACGTAAGATATTTGAAAACAAACCAGACCAAAAGTATACTGCCAAGGAAATAAGCGCAATTCTACAAATCACGGATAAAAACATGCGCAAACTTGTTTTATCCATACTTAATGACCTAAAAAGTGAGAATTTTCTCAATGAATTTCAAAGAGGATATTTTATCCTTAACGATAATTTTCAAAATAGTTTTATAGGAACTGTTGATTCAACTTCTAGAGGTGCAGCATATATAGTAATTCCTGATAGAGATGGAGATATTTATGTTGCTCCAGAAAACACCAACAAAGCATTTCATGGTGATGAAGTGGAGGTAGAAATTACAAGACAAAGAAAAAACAAAACAGAAGGTAGAATTGTCAGAATAATAAATCGTAAATCTTCTCAATTTATTGGAACACTTGATGTTAGAAATAAATTTGCATTTTTAATACTCGACAACAATAAAATTAATGTTGACTTCTACATTCCTTTAGAAAAATTGAAAGGTGCAAAAAACAATGAAAAAGTAATTGCACGAATGACTTCATGGCCAAAAGGAGTGGATAGTCCGTACGCTGAAGTACTAGAAGTGATTGGTTCTCCAGGAGATAATGATGCAGAAATGTATTCTATTTTATTCAAAAATGAATTTGAAATTGAATTTCCTCAAGAAGTAATTCAAGAATCGGAAAATGTTGGAATAGAACTAGATCAAGAGGAAGTAAAAAATAGAAGAGATTTAAGAGATAAACTAACTTTTACTATTGATCCATTTGATGCAAAAGATTTTGATGATGCCCTTTCTTATGAGGAATTAGAAAATGGCAATATTGAAGTTGGTGTACATATTGCTGATGTGAGTCAGTATGTAGAACCAGGTACAGCTATGGATAAAGAGGCCCTGAAAAGAGGAAATTCTGTCTATTTAGAGGATAGGGTAATTCCAATGCTACCAGAACAACTTTCAAATTTTGCATGTTCATTACGACCTAACGAAGATAAATTTGCTTTTTCTGCAATTTTTGAATTAGACGATAATGGAAAAGTACAAAAGGAATGGTTCGGAAAAACTGTAATTCATTCAGATTATCGTTTTGCTTATGAAGATGCTCAAGAGGTAATAGAAGGAAAGAGTGATACTTTAAAGAAAGAAATTTTAGCAATGGATAAAATCGCCAAAACCATACGAAAAGAACGCATGGAAAACGGGGCATTATCCATTGAATCTGAAGAAGTTAGTTTTGTTTTCGACGATGAAGGAATGCCTAATGGTGTAGTTAAAAAAGTATCAAAAGATGCCAATAAATTGATTGAAGAATTTATGTTACTCGCCAATAAAAGAGTTGCATTATTCTTAGGAAAATTACCTGGAGATAAAGGTTCAAATGATCAATGCATTTATCGTTGTCATGATAAACCATCAATTGACAAACTCAATACATTTTCTGTATTCATTGAGAAGTTTGATTATGAAATGGAATTTGAAAACATTGATAATGTATCAAAGAAAATTAATGGTTTATTGAATAAAATCAAAGATACTCCAGAATATGATTTAATTCAGTCAATGGCAATACGATCAATGGCTAAAGCAACTTACCAAACCAATAATATAGGACACTATGGGTTGGCGTTTAAATATTATACGCATTTTACTTCTCCTATTCGTAGATATGCTGATTTAGTTGTTCACCGTTTATTAATGGATAAACTAGAAAACAAACAAAAGAACTACGGAAATAAATTGAATGAAATTTCAGAACATATTTCTAAGCAAGAAAGAAAAGCCATTGAATCAGAAAGAGAATCGAATAAGTTTTTCCAAGCAAAATATTTACAAGATAAAGTTGGAGAAGAATATGAGGGAACTGTATCTGGTTTAGCAGATTTTGGAATGTTTGTAAGAATGAATGAAAACCATTGTGAAGGAATGATTACGATTAATTCACTGCCAAACGATAATTATTATTTTGACAATGATAGTTTCCAAATTATAGGAAGAAGAACTGAAGAAGTATTCAATTTTGGGGATCAAGTTAAGGTAAAGGTAGTTGGTGTGGATATGTTGAAGAAGCAAGTAGATTTGGAGCTTGTGCAATAACAAATACGGACAAATTACATGCAAGGACGAATTGCAGTATGGACGAATAGCAATTGTATGGACGAATAGCAATTCGTCCATACGTGCATTTAAAAATTACCCACAAGCAATTTTATTCACTCTATTTTGGTGTCTTCCACCTTCAAATGCTGTGGTCAAGAATTTTTCTACCATTTTTATTCCTAATTCAGTTGAAATAAAACGTGCAGGCAGCGCGATAATATTAGCGTCATTATGTTGTCTTGCCAATTCAGCCAATTCTTCATTCCAAACTAACGCACTTCTTATACCTTGGTGTTTGTTCACTGTCATATTAATACCATTTCCACTTCCACAAATCACAATACCTAAAGTACCATCGTTTTCTTGAACGTGATTTGCAACAGGATGTCCATAATCAGGATAATCAATACTTTCTTCAGAGTGAGTTCCATAATCCTTAAATTCGTACCCTAGTTCTTTAAAATGTTTAATAACAGCTTCTTTTAACTGATAACCAGCGTGATCAGCTCCAATTGGGATAATTTTATTTTTTGCCATAACAGAGAATTTTTTACAATATTACACAATTAACAATAGGCTCTAATTATCAACAAGTACTTTTTTTCAATTTCTTTAAGTCCTGATAACATTGGAATTTGAAATATGAGTTATTGACAAGGTTGTTAACATTGTGATAATATAATGTTGATTACTTTCAAAAACTTTTACTTGGATATTCTAAAAATTATTCCAAACAAAAATAGGATTGAGAAAAACAATAGTAAGTTATTACTTTTTAACTTTACTTATACACAATGAAAATGTTCTTTTTAAAAGTTGAAATTAAAATAAGTTTTACATAAACTTTAAATAAAGTTAATTGTTTATAACCTTATAAAGCATTAAATTATAGATATTTGTAAAAAATACAATTGTGTATAACCACATCTATTTTGTTTATAAGTTATAAATACAAGTAAACTTCAAAAAAGAAATTAACGGTATTAACAGTACTATAATAGTAGTAAAGTCTTTTTTAAAAAATTTTCTTTGTTTTAATTATTTAGAGTTTAAGAAAAAGAAAAGAATTTTGAATTATTTAAAAAAAAGATTATCTTCATTTTCTGTTAGATTAGATTAATGTAATTACTTGATTTTTAGTTTGTTTTAAATTTGAACTTATTCAAAAAAGAATTACAGAATAGCTTAGAATTAGTAATACAAAAAACTTAAAAAAAAATATGGCAAAGATTAAAGTTTTAGTTGTCGAAGATGAATCAATTGTTTCTAAAGATATTCAACATAGTTTAAAAAGATTAGGATACGTAATATCGGGATCATCCGCAACTGGAGAAAAAGCAATTACATTAGCTGCTGAAGAGAAACCTGATATCGTTTTGATGGATATTATGTTAAAAGGAGAAATGAACGGTATTGAAGCTGCAGAAATCATTAGAAAGGAAAATCAGATTCCTGTTATCTTTTTAACGGCGTATGCAGACGAAGCGACACTTTCTAAGGCGAAGGTAACAGAACCTTATGGTTATATCATTAAACCATTCAAAGAGATCGATTTACACACGACTATTGAAATGGCTTTATATAAACACCAAAAAGAATCTGAAGTTACAAAAGAGAGAGATTTACTTTATTCAATAGTTGAAAACAAAGATTCTAAAGATTTCATTTTTGTAAAATCTAATTCTAAGTTGGTAAAACTGCGTACAGATGATATTTTCTTTGTTGAGGCATTGAAAGATTATGTGATTATCAATACTGCAGATGAACGATATACTATTCACTCAACAATGAAAGACATTGATAAGAAATTAGGTGATGTCGACTTTATTCGTGTTCATAGATCATTTATTGTTCGTTTAGATAAAATTTCTTCTATTGAATATCCTAACTTACAATTAGAAAAAGAAAAGAAATTGATACCAATTGGAGGTTCATACAAGGAAAAATTAGTGAAGAGAATAAACTTAGTTTAATATATTAGTAATGTGAAATAACTTCTCTAATTGAATTTATTGATCATTACTATTTTTTTTGGTAGGTACTAAATCCTCAATTTTACTACAACTATTTTTAAATGGTATATTAACTTAATAATACTGTTTATAAGTCTATTATATAGCATAACCTGTTAGAAATTATACTGATATAATCATTTTAAAAATACAATCATAGTTATTTTTCTGCTATCCGTTTTAAACATGTTTTTCAATTGAATAAATAGTACAAGCGAGACTTATATAGAAGTCAACAGCATAGCTTTAATTAACAGATTAAAAACAGAAGTATAGTTGTTTATTCATTCAGAAGTCTTTCAACTAGTGCTTTGGTTTTGATTTTATAGTCTTCATATATTTTTCCAGTTCCAGGACCGTTAAATCCTGTGTGAATTTTTACAACTTTTCCATCTTTATTGATAAAGACAGAGGTAGGAAAAGAACTGATTTCATTTAACATACCAAAATCTTCTGATGATTCTTTTTTAGAAGCATAACCTCCAACTAAAATAGGATATTCTATTTCTTTATTTTTAGTAAATCTATTGATTCTATCTACTTTTCCTTCAAATGTTTTTGGTACTTCATAAGCAACTCCAACAATCTCTAATCCCTTTTCATTATATTCTTCATATAATTCTTTGTAAAAACGAGTTTCATCTAGACAATTTGGACACCAGGTTCCGATGATTTGGATAATTACAACCTTGTTTTTTAAATCATCATTTGGATAATTATATACTTCGTTCTCAACAGTTTCTACATTAAACTTAAACTCATCATTAACCAAGTAAGTTAATGAATCTGGATCTTTTAATTCAAAATTTTCATTTCTTATTCCATACCAATTGGTTTGATAATGGATACCTGATAAGAATTTACCTTTCAAAGTATCATTTTCTAATGTAGCAGAAAACAAAAATACATGGGCTCCATCGAAACATGAAAGAACTAATTTGTTGTTTTTAACATTACCACTTAAAAAACGATAGTCACCTGTTTCAGTTAAAAAAGTACCTGATGCTTTAGATTTTTGTTGTTTAAATAATCCAATTGCAGGATGCTCATGTTTTGTATTTGGATTGAAATAAACTTCCCATTTACCGGCAATATCTGTTGAAGTTTTTTTGTAATCAAAGACCTGATTTAGTTTTTTTCCGGCGAAATCTGCTTCAAATTCAATTCTTTTAAAGCCTTTTCTATCAGGATTAACAAAATAACCTTTTAGTGATTTAGAAGAACTAGCTTTAAATATAAGATAGGTTGGAAAGTTTGTGAAATATACTTTTATACTATCATCTGATTTTTCAAATGCATTAAGCTCAACCTCTTCAGTATCATTATAAATGATCATTTGTTGATGTTCATCTATAGAAAAGTGAAAATCTAAAGAATAATTGTTTTGCAATTTTAGCTGACTTTTCCAATACCCTTCATCTAGTCTTTGTGCTTGAATAGTAGTAAAAATTGAAATTGTAAAAAATAAAATAACCAAATAAGAGCGTTTCATATATTTAAATTGTTGTTCAAAAATAATAGCATCTTTTAAATGCTGCAACCTTTTATGTAATATTGTAGTCTTTAAATAGAAGTGGAATAATGGATGATGAAAGTCTTGTACAGAATTGTGTTTCTGGAAACGGTGTAGCGCAACGTGAGTTGTTTGACCGTTTTTCTCCTCTTATGTTAGGAGTTGCAATGCGTTATATTAAAGATAAAGAGCATGCTGAAGATGTACTTCAAGATGCTTTTATAAAAGTCTTTAAAAACCTTCATCGATTTGAACACAAAGGTTCTTTGGAAGGATGGATTAGACGAATTGTTGTGAATACAGCATTGGATCAATTAAGAAAAAATAAGAAAAATTTAAATGATTTGCATTTAGATGATTCTCATTTTGAATTGGTTCATAACAGTGAGGCAATTGGAAAATTGGAGGCAGAAGTTTTGATGGAAATTATTCATCAAATGCCAGATGGGTATAGAACTGTTTTTAATATGTATGCCATAGAAGGATATAGTCACAAAGAAATAGCAGAAGCGCTAGAAATTTCAGAAAATACTTCAAAATCACAATATTCACGTGCCAAATCATTACTCCGAAAAACATTAAAAAAATTGAAGATTGAGCGATAAAGACGAAATAAAAGAATTGTTTCAAAAAGAGTTAGGAAACTACCAAGCAAAGGTAGACCCTAGTTTATGGAACGGAATCCAAGCTGGAATAGGAGCCACTAGTGCTACTGCTGGAACAACTGCCTCTATTGGTATTGTTGGTAAAATTGCCATTGGTGTTTCTATCGTTACAGCAATAACTGTTGGCTCTGTATTTGTTCTTAACAATACTGAAGAAAAATCACAAATTACAAAAACTTTAAAAACAGAAAAGGAGTCTTCTGATCAAGTTTCAGAGGAAAAAGAAACAATTGAAGTCATTCAATCAACAACTGAAATTGAACCTGAAGAAATTAACGAAAAAATACAAATAGAAACAGAAGAAGTTGTTGAGAAAGATGCTTTAAAAGTTGAAGATCATTCAACAGTTACACAAGCTAAAAAGCAAAATATTGTTCAGTCAGCGACAACAAAAACAGATTCTATTCAAAGTAGTGCAAATGTTGAAAACGAAGCAACAACTGTTGTTAGAAAAGCAGAATCAAAAGTAGAAGATAAAATAAAAGAAGTAACTCAAGCTCCAGATAAAGAGGAAGTTTCAGAATTAGAAGATTTTGAAATAGCTGTGGTTGAGCAAAAAAATCAATATGTTACTTTTAAATCTGAAAACGTTCCCGAAAATGCTTACATAGTTTGGGATTTTGGCGATGGAGTAATTGAAAGAACTAAAAATCCAGAATATTTTTATGCTGAAGCAGGTAATTATAGGGTACAATGTACTGTGAAAACTGAGTCAGAAGAAAAGACAAAAAGTATTCAAATAGAAATAAAGATTTCAGGAAAAATTGAATTACCAAATGTCTTTACTCCAAATGGAGATGGTAGAAATGATGAGTTTTTTGTTAAGTGTGAGAACATTAATTCAATGCAATTAACAATAATAGATCAAAAGCAAAATACTGTTTACACAACCAATGATGTTGATTTCAGATGGAATGGTATGGATAAAAATGGCTTGCCAGTTGAAGCAGGAATATATTATTACATCATTGTAGCTGAAGATGATGCAGGAAATACCATAAACAAGTATCAACAATTACGTATTCACAGATAATCGAGCGCTTATTTTTAATCTATTATTCTTCCCTAATAGGATTTAATTAATTTTACACAATTATTTTTTTAATTTGTTACACTACAGTAACTAAATCACTATTGTAAGGTTAGTATGAAAAATGCGATAATTTTATTTTTATTTCTTTTGATTAGCATATTTAGCTTTTCGCAGAACAGGAATTTTCGATTGGTAAAACCTTATACATGGATGTTAGGTGTTTACTGGAATAACGTAATTGATGACGGTCACGGTGGAACCTATTTAATGGATACTAAGAAATCTTGGAATTTACCTAAATTACCTTCAGCAGTAAATGTTGATGTTTATCTTTTGAAGGGAATGAGTATTGATGTAATTGGATCACATAATTACTATGAATTAGGTAAAAGAATAGATAAAGATACGACCGTTTCAGGACAATTTTTCTCTTTTAAAACACATTTCAAATATAGTTTTGGATATATTCTAGAACAACAGTGGTTTGATCCTTTTACTTTTGCAGGAGTAGGATATACTGGAAGAGAAGCGATAGATCCTCAAAGTATGTTTGGACTTTCATTTGGAGCAGGTTTTAATCTCATGATTGGCGGTGGATTAGGTATTCAAGTGAGGGGTTCAGGAAATATAGGAGTTCTTTCAAAAGATTCTAACTACGGTCATGCCCATTTTGGATTAATCTATAAAGTCCCAGATTTAGACAAGAAAAAAAGTAATCATTTTACAAAGAGAAAATATCAATGGGGCTTTAAAAGACCACGATACAGAAAACCAAGTTCACGTAGAATGTAGTGTTTTTCTTCCTTTCAATATTCTCAGTTTTTCTCCTTACAATTGTTATTTTTGTGTAATCACCTTAATTTATAAGGTGAAGAATAAAACATAATGAGTTTTCTCATTATGTTTAATCAAATCGCTATTGAATTCGTTTGATAAGCATTGATTTTGAGCTAAAACGTAGATTATGCAAAGTAAGAAAATAAAAGATAAATTAATTTTAAAATCTGATCGTGAACCTGTTAGGGTGGGTATTTCTATTGGTGACATCAATGGAATTGGTCCTGAAGTAATCATTAAAGCATTGCGTAATAATGAGATGCTTATGGAATGTACACCAATTATTTATGGTTCAACTAAAACTATGGCTTTTCACAAAAAAGCCATCAATGACGATTTGTTTAATTATCAAAGAGTAACCGACGCTTCTGATGCAAAAAATAAAAAAATAAATATTATTCCTTGTTGGAATGAAGTGGTTAATATTCAATTAGGTAAAGCCAAAGAAGAAGGAGGTAAATATGCTTTTTTATCTTTAGAACGAGCAACTCAAGATTTAGCTGCTGGTAAAATAGATGTCTTAGTAACCGCACCAATTTCTAAAGAAACAATTCACCAAGCTGGTTTTAAATTTCCAGGACATACAGAATATTTAGCCGATTTATCTGGAGCTGAAGATGCATTAATGATGATGGTTTCTGGAGAATTAAGAGTAGCATTGGTAACAAGTCATATTCCATTAAAACAAGTCATTGAAGACGTTACAGAACAAAAAGTTTTGGACAAAATTAGAGAACTGAATAAAAGTTTGAAGAAGGATTTTGGAATAGTAAAACCAAGAATTGCTGTTTTAGGATTAAATCCACATGCCGGAGAAAAGGGAGAAATGGGTTCAGAAGAATCTGAAAAAATTACACCTGCCATTCAAAAAGCAATGGAGGAAGGAATTATCACCTTTGGACCTTATCCAGCTGATGGATTCTTCGGAAGTCGTCAATATTCAAATTTTGATGGTGTTTTGGCAATGTATCACGATCAAGGACTAACAGGGTTTAAATCCTTGGCTTTTGATGATGGTGTAAACTTTACAGCAGGTTTACCTATTGTGAGAACTTCACCAGATCACGGAACAGCTTTCGATATTGCAGGGAAAGATGAGGCCAATGAACAATCTATGCGAAGTGCTATTTATTTAGCAATGGATATTTTTAGAAAACGAAAATTCATTAAAGAAATAAATGAAAACCCGTTGCCTAAAAGAAAAGTTAGAGAAGAAAAGAAATCGAAATACCAATAGACCATGAGTTTAAACATTGAATTACT
Source organism: Brumimicrobium aurantiacum (assembly GCF_003402975.1). GTDB lineage: Bacteria > Bacteroidota > Bacteroidia > Flavobacteriales_D > Crocinitomicaceae > Brumimicrobium > Brumimicrobium aurantiacum. The sequence continues at coordinate 635,229 of NZ_QURB01000001.1, forward strand.
TGATGCAATTTGTAAAGCGCCAGGTGCACCAGGATATGAACAAAAAATAAGAGCCCTAATTTTAGAAGAGATTAAACCTTTAGTAGATGAGGTTGAAATCGATAATATGGGAAATGTTTATGCGATTAAACGTGGTAAATCTGACAAAAAAGTCATGATTGGAGCCCACATGGATGAAATTGGTTTTATCGTTACTCACATTGATGATAAAGGTTTTATACGTTTTCATACTTTAGGAGGTTTTGATCCTAAAACATTGACGGCTCAACGTGTTTTAATTCATGGAAAAGAAGATGTATTGGGTGTAATGGCAGCAAAACCAATTCACGTAATGTCGTCAGAAGAGCGTAATAAAAACCCAAAAACAACAGACTTTTTTATTGATACTGGTCGTTCAAAAGAAGAGGTTGAAGCGTTAATTAAAATTGGAGATCCAATTACACGTGAGCGTTCTTTTGTAGAAATGGGCGATTGTGTAAATTCTAAATCACTAGACAATCGTTTGGCTGTTTTTATCTTGATTGAAACTTTAAAAAACTTGAAAGATAAAGAGGTTCCTTACGATATTTACGGTGTTTTCACTGTTCAAGAAGAAGTAGGAATAAGAGGAGCAAACGTTGCTGCATTGCGTATAAAACCTGATTTTGGATTTGGTTTAGATACAACCATTGCTTATGACTTACCAGGTGCTGCTGCCCACGAAAAAATAACTTCTTTAGGAGAAGGAACAGCCATTAAAATTATGGATGCTTCCACAATTGCCGATTATCGAATGGTAGAATACATGAAAAAAACTGCCGATAGAAACAATATACAATGGCAACCTGAAATACTTACAGCCGGAGGAACAGACACTGCTGGAATTCAACGAATGACAGAAGGAGGATCAATTGCTGGTGCTATTTCTATTCCAACACGCCATTTGCATCAAGTAATTGAAATGGCCAGTAAAAAAGATATTCAATACAGTATTGATTTATTAATTGCCTGCGTTTCTGAAATAGATACTTTCGATTGGTCATTTAAATAAGGTGATCGAATTTTGAAAAAACTATTTTACATTTTAACCATCATTGTTGTCTTAGGTTTTATCGGAGTTTTAGGTTTTACTAAATCAAATATGAGTCTAACATATGAAATTGGCGATAAAGTGGATAGTCTAAATGGCGTTTACGTCTATTACAATGGAAATGTTGGTAATGTAGAAGGAAGATCATTAACTGAAGATGGCTATAATCTTGGATTAAAATATCAATGCGTTGAGTTTGTTAAACGTTACTATTTCGAAGCATTGAATCATAAAATGCCAGATAGTTATGGTCATGCCAAAGACTTTTTCAATGTTCAGCTCGAGGATGGTCTATTAAATGAACAACGTAACTTGAAACAATTTACCAATCCTAGTTTAAAGAAACCAGCCATAAATGATTTAGTAGTTTATTCAGGAACATTGGTTAATCAATATGGTCATGTTGCCATTATATCTAATGTTTTCGAGCATGAAATTGAAATTATTCAGCAAAATCCTGGAACCTTTGGAAGTTCTCGAAAAAGAATAGGACTCTTTTATAAAGATGGAAAGTGGAAAATTGATCATTCACAAATTATAGGTTGGTTGAGGAAATGAATGCTTTTTTGTTTGTAAAAAAAATGGAAATAAGTGTTTTATAAAATGTCAGAAAAAGGATATGGTGAATTAAGTCCTATTATTTCAGAGTCTATTATAAATGCTGCTAAAACACAAGAAGAAAAAGAAATTTTGCATACCAAGAATAGAAGGGTAGAAATTAAAATTCTGGCTTTATAAAAACAATTTAGTACTTTTATTAAATCTTTACTTCACATATGAAATACCTAATTTACACATTTATTATAACCTTTTTTTTATTGAGTTGTAGAAGCTATACTCGAATAGGTTCAGTTAGAAACAACGTGTGTAAAACGATGCAGAAAAAAACAGTGTTATATGCTGTTTTTGTAGATTCAGAGGAAATAAATCCATGGACGGAATACGATATTCAATCCACATTAGATTCTATTCAAGTTTCGGTGGATTGGCTAGAAGAGCAAGCCAAAAAGAATGGTAAATCGCTTGAAATTCTATTGGAGCACGGAGAGAATACCTCAAAAGGAAATGTAATTCCATTTAAAGAAAATTTTAGATACAAAACCCTTTCTGGAACCTTGTTTAAATATATTGATATTTCAAAGGGAATAGACTTAGTTGATGATTGGTCTAATAAGGTTTCTAAAGATGTAGCAAGAACACTTCCCGATGATACTTCTGAAGTTGTTTTAACAAAAAACAGATCGAATAACAGAGAACGTTTGATTGCCAAATTGCGCAATAAATACCAAACGGATAATCTTGCATTGATGTTTTTTATCAATAATTATTATGAAAACGAAATTAGTGTAGCACTACATACTTCAAGCGGAACAGAAACAGAATATGCAATTGTAAGTGAAAAAGAACCCACGGTAATAGCTCATGAATTCCTTCATTTATTTGGCGCTTGGGATTTATATATTTCACCTTTTGATAGAAATATTTTTGCGAAATGGAAAAAACGTAGAGCAATGAAAAGGTATCCGAATGAAATTATGGCTTTTGCCTATAGAAACCTTGATTCTCTTACGATTTCCCCACTTACTAAATACCTCATCGGTTGGGATAATGAACTCGACAAAGGAGAAGGGAAAATGTTTATCAAAAGAAGGTGGAAATTACTTAAATATTGATAAAAATGAGTAAACTATTTACAATCCTTGTTTTACTTTTTGCACTGCCTGTTTTAGGACAAAATCATCATGTTGGTTTAAAAGGTGGTGTTAACTGGACAAATGTTAGAGCGAAAAATTCTTTTGAGAATACAAAATATAAAATCGGATATACAGCAGGACTTAGCTATCAATATCAGTTAAAAAATAATTATCATTTTGGTTTAGATTTTATTTATGCTCAGAAAGGATTTGATGATATCATCGTTTTTACTGATGATTTTGGAAATTCCACAGGTACAAAATATACATCAGAGTTTGATTATAACTATTTTTCAATTCCATTAAAAGCTGGATTTTCAGTTGGAAATAAGTTATCATCTTTTATGAATATAGGTATCGTTCCATCTTGGTTGACATCTGCGGTGTATAGATCACCTGCCAATAAAAGTTCTTGGGAAGGGGTAGTTTTAGATGTAACAGATGAAGTTACAAAATTTGATTTAGGAGGATTGGTTGAAATAGGAGGAAGTTATACTTTATTTGATCAGTATATCATGTATACTACTTTTGGTTATCAACACAGTTTTACGTCTTTTACCAATGAAAATTATTTCAATAATACAGAAGTACGACATTATGGATTTGGGTTTAGTATAGGACTTAAATATGTGTTTGATTAAAAAAATAAGTCAAAATTATTATACCATGTCTAATTATATTTTTCGGTTAAAAATGTTAGATTTGGAACGAATTCACAATACGTGTTAAATAGAGCTTTATAACTAATGATGTAATTGAGAAGTTACCATATAGTGTTAATCATTAAATACAATGAAAAAAATACCTTATAATTTATATATTCATTTTGAAGCCTTAGATTTTTTCCTGAAAGGAGACAATAATCATAAGGAAGATTTATTAAGATGTGGACTAACATCCATTGAGTTATCTGCATATTTATTGGGTAGTTTATTTACTGATAATAACATCAACTTAAATAAAGTAGAGCATTTACTTCGCGGAATTAAAACACAGTTTAAGTTATTAAATACTTGTGATTTCAGTGTAGAAGGAAAAGCATTTCAGTCAGGAAGGTCTAAAAATTTAGAGCATTTAAAGTTATTAGATTCATCCTACAGAAATGATATTGAACGTATTAGTACATTGTATTTCGATCTTACAAAAAAGATAAACATTGGACTTGATGTTCAAATGAATGAGATTCGAAGTCATTTTAATTTACCTGAGATTACTATTGGGTCAAATAATGATACTAAAGAAATAGAATATCCAAATATTTTGGAGGTTTTGAAACTTGATGATTTAGAATACTTTAATTCTGAAGATAAAACTTTTATGGTTGTTCATCAGATTTCTGAATGCTGGTTTTATTTAGCCATCAATGAATTAAAAGCGATTCAAAATATTTTCTATGATATTGATGAAAATAGTGAAGCCATAATGCATCATTTTAAAGCCAATTATGAAATATTCTTGTATTTGGCAGATCACATATTGTTGTTGGATCACATGGTTTTATCAGATTATCACCCGTTAAGGGTAGTATTAAGAGGTGCGAGTGGTGGTCAATCACAGCAAGCCTATGAGATGTTTGGAATCGCCATTCAATTGTTCAAAACCTTCCTACATACCATTAAAAATGAGGATAAGAGTATTGTTCATATTTTAGAGAATCCTAAAACAAACCCTAATTATGTTGCACTCATTAATCAGTTTACAAATTTAGAGCGTTCATTAAAGAACTTTTTCTTTCAACATTATGTACTTACTTCAAATATCATAGGTTCACAATCTTTTGGTTCTATTGGATATGATTTAGTTTCATTAGTTGATAAATTTGTCGAACCTATTTTTAAAGAAATTGATGATGCAAAATATGATTTGACCTTAAAAACTAATTTTCAATATGGTAGTATTGCAGGTCAATTGATTATGGAAAAAGAGGATTTTACACCTCAAGATAAAGAAGAACATACTTCTAATCAAGATACCATAAATGCAGTAATCGATTCATATTTTGAATTAATTAGTGCTTTAGACCAAGAAAAGTGGGTCGAGCTTTTCACTGAAAATGGATATATTGAAGATCCTGTAGGGAGTAGACCTTATGTTGGACATCAACAATTGGCCATTTTCTTTAAAGGGGTAATTCGTTTCTTTAAAGCACTAAATATGTCAGTTGTGAGTAAAACCTTTGAGAAAGATTCCATAAAAGTTTACTGGAAGTCTGAATCTACAGCTTATAATGATAAAAAAATCGCTTATGAAGGTGTTGAGGAATTTAGAATCAGTAGCGACGGAAAAATTATGGCGGCCCTAGTACATTGGGATCCTGCAGTTATCTCTAATCAATTATAGTTGATTTACATCTATCTGTTTTTCAAGTTATTATATTTTGACTTTAAAATTTTTGTTTTTATTTTTGAATAAAGAATAATTACTTTAATAATCTTAAAAGAAGATTTATATCAACTTCAATATAATTAATTATATTTATTCCCATCTTCTAACTTTAATCATTATTGAGTCGTAAATATGATATATGAAAAGATATAATTCAGTAGAAGATCTTAGATTATTAAGTGAAAGTGCTTTAGAAAGTTCTTTGGCTGGTTTTTGGGATTGGAACATGGAAACAAATGAGGAATATTTAAGTCCACGTTTTAAAGAAATGTTTGGTTATTCTGAAACAGAAATGGAGAATAAACCAGAAGCTTGGCAAAAAATTGCATTTAAAGAAGATTTGCCAGATATGTATGCTTCATTGGATAGGCATATTGCTTCTAAGGGAAAAATTCCTTTTAATATTACAATTCGCTATCATCACAAAAATGGAAGTATTATATGGGTACGTTGCAATGGAAAAGTTGTAAAATGGAGTGATGATGGAAAACCACTACGTGCGATAGGATGTCATGTAGATATAACAGAAGAGAAAAAGCTTGAATTTCAACTTAAAAAAGCAATAAAAGAAAGAGATATTTTGCTTAAAGAAGTTCATCATCGCGTTAAGAATAACTTACAATTGATTCAAAGTTTATCTCGATTGAAAAATAAAAATGGGAAAATTGATACCCATGAAATTGAAAATTCAATTAGTTCAATAGCACAAGCTTATGAAGCTATATACAAAACAGTAGATTTTGATGTTGTAAGTATTCATTCTTATATTCAAAAAGTAGTTACTCCTATAATTGATGGTCAAAAAGTTGATTTCAGTATTGAACCTATAGAATACAAACAGAACATTGATTTCTTAATTCCAATTGGATTAATTATCACCGAATTGGTAAATAATTCTATGAAACACGGTCGTTCTGATGATCATTTAATGAAAATATCCATCAGTATTAAAAAAGATGAAAACTTCCTCTATATTACATATTGCGATGATGGAGTAGGTTATCAAGAAGATTTAAATGAAATACGAGAAAGCGATTCATTTGGAATTGCAATTATTGATGGATTGATAGAACAATTGAATGGTACAATAGAGCTGTTTAATGATCCTGGGGCATGTACCAAATTGATAATTGATGTGAATAAGTCAATAGATTAAATTGTTTTAATTCATTCGTATAATAGTATGAAAGCTCATATTCATATTAGAACAATTTATGGTCCCAATAAACAAGTTTATGGTTTTCAGTTAATTTTACTAGATTACACTATTCTCACTTCAATGTAAATGTTTATTATTGCGCGAATGGTGCTTTGTATAATTAATACTCATATCTAACCAAAATTTGTTTTGAAGTTCAATTATAGATACTGTGCCCTTACTAAATTTTGACTATGAAAGTTTTTTATTACGCAAAAAGATTTGGTTACAATGCACTCCCAAGTCTTTATTTTAAAAGGAAGTATCAAAAACTTAAACGTTTTGAAAAAAGTTTTAGTCAAGAAGAAATAGAGTACAGAATCAATTATTACAATAAAGTAAATCAACCTTTTGAAACTTCAAAAAGGGCAACATCAATCGAAAATTATAAAAGAACAAAAGGAACAGATTACTTCCTGGATTTAAAGGAGTTTTTACACTATTTTAAATTAAGCACTCGTTTTGACTATAGATTTGGAGATGATACAGATGTTAATTCATTTCCTACACTTGTAAAAGCACGTCCAATTGATGGAAATAATGCCAATTCGGTACTGTTTAAACTGAATAAGAATCGTCATTTTAACTGGGTCAATGATAATTTAAAGTTTACAGATAAAAAAGATTTAATGGTTTGGCGAGGAGGAGCTTATTTAGAATTAAGAAAAAGCTTTGTTAAAAAGTTTTATAATCATCCATTGTGTAATGTTAAACAAACCAACAGACCAGTTGAAGATCTTCCGTGGCAAGGAGATTTTTTATCTATTCAAGAGCAATTGAAATATAAGTTTATTTTTTGTCCTGAAGGCAATGACGTCGCTACAAACTTGAAATGGGTAATGTCGTCTAATTCTCTTTGTTTAATGCCTAAACCTAAATATGAAACATGGTTTATGGAGGGAACATTAAAAGCTGGTGTACATTATGTTGAAGTTAAAAGTGATTACTCTGACTTAGAAGAGAAAATTTTGTACTATTCAAAAAACAGTGCGGAGGCAGAACAAATTATTAGTAATGCTCATGCTCATGTTAACCGCTTTAAAAATGAAAACTTAGAAGATTTACTTTGTTTAAAAGTTTTAGAAAAATACACAAAATTAAGTGGTCAATTTGAGGCTTTGAAATTTAATGATCCTACCGCTTAATCATTTACAATATATGTTTAATTCCTATTACAATAAAAATAAGAAGCCTAAAAAGAAAAAAAATACACCAATTTCAGACTTTTTTGATTTTAGTAGAAATTTCAACTTCTACATTTCAATTTTTATTTTGGTGATGATAATCTTAAAAAGGTGTTCGTAATATAATGCGAGCTTGTAAAAGCCTATTGAAAGATCTTTCTCTACGTAGAATTCGTTTACATCACTTGCTTTTTTCTTATTCGACTCAAAGTTTCAGGTGACATTCCAAGCATAGATGCGATATATTGAAGCGGAATTTTATTAAAAATAGATTTATTTGTTTCAAAAAAAGCGGCATAACGCTCTTCAGCGGTCATTGATAAATGGCTAAAAACGCGTGTTTCTAGCGCAATAAAACAATTGATTAAAAACTGCTTTTCTATAGCGTGCCATTGCGGAACGAGTGTTCCTATTTTATCATAGTCATCTTTTGAAATAGTATAAATTTCTGTTGCTGTTAAGGCTTGGATAGATAGTTTTGATTTTTGGCTGTAAATAAAACCCGCAAGATCTGTGGCAAAATAACCTTTCGAAGAAACCCATTGTGTAACCTCTTTTCCGTCAATTAAAGCAAACATGCGTAAGTAGCCTGATTGAACAAAACTCAAGCCCTCACATTTGTTATTTTATTGTAATAAAAAGTCACCTTTTTCAAGTTTTGAATAAGTGAAAAGCGTACTAATTTTAGCTAATTCTGTTGGATCAACAACACCAAAACCTTCTCTGATATAAACCTCTAATTCTGTCATTATTTTTAATTAAGCTTTACTACTTACAATTTGTAACCCAACAACAGATATTATTAAGGTGGTGAGAAAAAACAACCTCCAAAATCCCATAGGTTCTTTGAAAAGTATAATTCCAGCAATTATGGTTCCAATGGCTCCAATAGCTCCCCAAACTGCGTAGGCTGTACCCACAGGAATAGCATGTTCACCGCCCATTGATTTGTACAATAAAAACATACTTGCACACACAAAAATTGCAAATGCTAAAATCCATAAGTAAAATTCTTTACCACTTGTTTGTTGGGCTTTTCCCAAACTAATGGCAAATCCAGTTTCAAACAATCCACCAATAATCAATAAAATCCAATTGATACTCATAACGTCTACTTTTACACTGTAATCACAATGCTTTTTGGCAATATACAAAATGTCTAAATCAAATGTTGAATGTTTTAATTTTTATGAAATATGTGCTATCCATTGGTTAGTTCAAGGAATATTTAGCTGTGGCTTTATTGATAAATAGATTCATAGCCTTTATGAAAGTTATTGAAAATGAAATTATAGTAACAATTAAAGGAAGACTTCATCGTCACTTCGACTTGGAATGAAAGTCATTTTAATTCTCTATTTTTGTAATACTAATGTAATTAAAACAATATTTATGAAACGTTTTACATTTATAAGCACTGTGTCTTTTCTTACGCTTTTAGTGCTTTCGACAGCCTGTAAGAAAAACAATTTAGACAAGATCGCTTCAGGCGCTTGGAATCCAAATTTAGCTGTTCCTTTAGCGCATTCTAATTTTAATGTGTATGATATTTTCGCCAGAGATGACAGTACTGATTTGGTGGTTATTGATGAAAATTCAGGAGCGATTGCTTTGGCTTATGAGGGAGAAATATTGTCTTTTAATGCTGAGTCTATTTTAAGTATTCAAGACTTAAACGGTTCAACTGATTTGAGTATTGCTGATTTGAATGCTCCACCAATTCCTACTTTTAATGGATCAGTAACAGCCAATAATACTCAAAACTTCGATTTTGATGCTGGTATGGCTGAAATACATGAAGTGAATTTTAAATCTGGTGTGCTTATGATCAATGCCTCAACAGATCTTCGACACAGTGTAATCTGTGAAATTACTTTTCCAGATTTGCAAATCAATGGAGTTCCTGTTTCAACAACACTTAACTTTAATTATAATGGAACAGTTCCACAAACTGCAACAGCAACGATTGATTTTAATGGGGTAGAAGGTGATTTTACAATGGGAAATACTACCGTAAATGAATTAGAAGCGGAGATTTCTACGACAATAAATGGATCTGGAGAAGCGATTAACGGTAATGAAGAACTTAATATAGCCTATGCTTTTGAAGATTTAAAATTTGAAAATGCAACGGGATATTTTGGTCAGTTTAATCTCGGTATTCCTGGTGATTCTGTTCTTCTGAAATTATATCAAAATGCTTCTAACGGCTATTTTGAACTTGTTAATCCAAAAATTAAGTTTGATGCTTTTAACTCATTTGGTTTTCCTATTCGTATTGATTTATCAAACTTAAAAACGGTTGATATTAATACAGGTGATGAATATCCATTGACAGGGTTTCCGAGTACATTTGACATCACTGCTGCACCAGCAATTGGACAAGAGGCTTTGTCAACATTCGAATTGACAACTTCAAACACTAATAATTTATCAAATTTGGTTTCATCGGTACCTAAATACTTTGTTTATTCTTCAAATGTTCAATCGAATCCAAATGGAAATGTTCCTCCTTTAAATTTTGTTTCTGACACTAGTCAATTAAAGATTAACACAGAGGTTTTATTACCCTTGGAAGGTTCTGCTTATGGTTTTGCACTTCAGGATACCTTCGATTTTAATTTTAATGAGGATGTTGAAGCATTAGAATCTGTGATGTTTAGGCTAAATATCAATAATGGATTTCCAATTAAATTAACTTCAAATGTTGTTTTCCTAGATGAAAATTACACTCCACTTTTTAATTTATTCAATACTCCTCAAGATGTTATTAGCCCTGCATTAACTGATAATAATGGTCATGTAAATGAAAATGTAACAAAAATAACAGATGCATATTTATCAGAAACCCAAATTTTACAATTGTCCTCTGCTAAATATATTTTGGTAGGTGGAGTTGCAGAAACACTCAACGGTCAAAGTGGTGAGGTTGTAAAACTGTTTGATAGTTATAATTTAGATCTTAAACTTGGTCTTCAAGTTGAGGGGAATGTTCAATTTTAATACTGCTTACGATGAAAATAAAATACATAAATAATATACAACTTTTATTCTTAACTGCCTTGTTGTCTTGTATTGGAAATATGAGTACAGCGCAGAGAAATTATACAATGTATGGACTTGATAACATTCCTCAAGCGCATGTATTAAATCCTGCATACAAACCTAATGCAAAAGTTTTTGTGAGTATTCCGGTACTTTCGAATAATAGTTTTGGAGCTTCAAATAGTGGATTTAGTCTCAATGACTTATTAACTGAAAGACCACAAGATGACTCTTTAAATATAAATCCATCTAATGCCATTGGAAAAATGAGTGATCGTAACTTCCTTACATTGGAAACCTACAATGAAGTTTTTGCCTTCGGATTTCGTGTCAAGAAAAACTATTTCAGCTTTGGAGTAACCAATCGTTTGAATTCCAACTTTGTTTACACAAAAGACTTATTTACCTTAATTACTGAAGGAAATGGAAAATCATTGCTTGGAAAACGTGCCAGTTTAGATGAAACAGGAATTAATTTGAATTCTTACCTTGAATATGCTGTTGGATTTAATAGAGAAATCAATGATAAATTGTCAGTTGGTGGTCGCGTGAAATTCTTATCCGGAATGGCAAATGTAGATACCAGAGAAACAAAATTAGGATTACATACTGATGCAACAACTTTCAATTTGACTTTTGACGGTTCGGCAACAATCAATACTTCTGGAATTAACTCTATGTATGATTCGCTTGCTCCTGAAGGATACACTCCTGCTGAAAATGCCGCTAGCTTTAAGAATTTTGGAATTGCTTTAGATTTGGGTGCGCAGTATAAAATCAACGATAAAATTAGTGTCTCAGCAAGTTTATTGGATTTGGGTTACATCACTTGGAAAGAGGATAACTCTAATTTTGTTTTAAATGAAATAGATTATCGTTACGAAGGAATCGATTTAAAAGAGTTCTTAACAGATTCAACGGAAGCGGTTTTTGAAAATTTGGAAGATACCCTCAGAAAAGTCTTTTCTGGTAATGAAAACAATGATGAGTATAAATCTAGTTTGGCCACACGTTTTTATTTGAATGGTAGTTATCAACTTACAAATAAGATTCAAGTGGCAGCGACCTTATACAATGAAATATTGGAATCTCGCTACCGCGCAGCAGCAATCGTTTCAGGATCAATTCAACTAAAGAATTGGCTTACTGCAACCTTAAATTACTCTCAATATGCGAGATCATTTGGAAATATTGGTGCGGGAGTTTCACTAAGAGGAGGACCTGTTCAGTTTTTTGTAGTTACAGATAATGTTCTTGGGTTTTTTGCTCCAACACAATCGAAAAACTTTCATGCTTCTTTTGGTATTAATTTAATGTTTGGAAAACCGGATTAATCAGTATTTGAATGTTTAAACACCAGCATCCATATCCTCCTTATATTCCTCAAAACACTAAAAAACTAATCATTGGTACACTTCCGCCACCGCGTTTTACAACGGGTGATTTGAAGCCAGGAGATGTGGATTTTTGTTATGGAAGTAGAGATGGTCAGTTGTGGCAAATTATTGATATAATTTATGGTTTAAACCTCAAGTATGAAAATACAGGTCATGCAATTTTACAACGTAAAGATTTTCTCAAGGAACATAAAATTGGGATTTGTGATATGGTAGAATGTGCAGATCGAGATAAAATCGATGCCTCAGATGCTGGAATACAAAACGCAATTTTACGACCAATTATTCAACTTTTAGAAGAAAACCCAAGCATTGATACGCTGCTATTTACAGGAGGAAATTCTAAAAATGGACCAGAGTATTTTTTTAGAAAACACATCAAAGACTACCCACAAATTCAACTCAAACGTGAAGATGAAAGTATACCAAAGGTTCATTATTTTAAGTTAGGAAAAAGAACAATTAAAACTGTTTCACTGACAGCACCATCTGGAGCAGCAAATCGCGCAGTTGGGAGTATGGCTTTATACAAAAAGTTAAAAGCTGAGAATCCATCCATGAATACCATCGATTTTAGGGTAATTCAATATGCGCCGCATTTCAAATCGTAATTTCATTTTCATAATCATATCTTTGCCACAATTGTATATTAAGTAGCATGAAAATAGATCCATTTGTAATAGCCATAGCCTTGAGTATTACTTTGGCGTATTTCTTTCCTCAATTGGGTCTTGGAGAAAGTCCTGTTCCATTAGATACAATAGCAAGTATTGGAATATCATTAATTTTCTTTTTCTATGGTTTAAAATTATCTAGTGAGGCCATTAAAAGTGGACTAAAAAATTGGAAGTTACATATCGTTGTTCAAGCCTCAACTTTTCTATTGTTTCCATTATTGGTAGTTGTGTTTTATCCTTTTGTAAAAGGAACATCACATGAAATGTTATGGCTTTCTATCTTGTTTATGGCTGCATTACCTTCTACAGTTTCCTCCTCTGTGGTGATGGTATCTTTGGCCAAAGGAAACGTTTCAGCAGCTATTTTTAATGCGAGTATTTCCGGATTAATTGGTATTGCAATTACACCATTGTGGATGTCTTCTTTTATTCAAGAAACGTCAATCGAGTATGATTTTACTGCGATTTATATGCAGTTAATTATTGAAATATTAATGCCTTTAATTTTAGGTTTATTACTGCGAAGATTCTTGGGAGAATTAGCCCGAAAAAATAGTCGAAAACTTAGTTTATTTGACAAATCAATTATTCTGATAATCATTTATAAAAGTTTTGTCCATTCTTTTGAAGAAAAGGTGTTTAGTGAATTGAAATTCATTGATTTAATACTCTTATTTGTGTTGGTTGTTTCTATCTTTTTCTTCGTCTATTTTATTATTGGATGGATAGTTCAAAAGCTTAATTTTAATAGGGAAGATCAAATTACCGCCCAATTTTGTGGAACCAAAAAGTCACTTGTTCATGGAACAGTTTTTTCTGAAGCACTATTTGGTCAAACCAACATTATGGGATTAATGTTACTTCCGTTGATGCTTTTCCATGCATTTCAGATTTTAATCATCAGTATTTTTGCTACGAGAAAAGGAGCAAATGTTGAATAATTCACCGAGATTAAAGCGTTCTTCTTACCAATCCTAAAGTTTTTTGTCCTTTATCGCTGTAGTAAATCGTTTGTTGTTGATGCATTAGTTTTGGTTCAAATTGATCATCTAAGTGGTTTTTGGCACTGTTGAAAACCTCGTCAACTGAAATTAATTTCATACACACATTGTCGCCATTACAAGGCGAAATATTAAAATCATGAACACAAGGACTGCAGAATACCTTTTTATAAATCACGGTTGTATAAGCATTTCCACCATACTGATCTGGCGAACATGGCCCAAATAAGCACACTGTTGGTGTTTCACAAGCAAACGCAATATGCATAGGACCAGTATCATTAGTGATAACTAAAGTAGCATGATGAATCAAAGAAATCAATTCGTCAATTGACGTTTTTCCTGCAATGTTTTTCACATTTGGATGGTTGATTCCTTCGACAGTTTTGGTGCTATAAGGACGTTCATCTTTACTACCAACGACTAATATTTGCATAGATGGATAAGCAACAACCAACTGTTTTATTAGCGCTTTAAACTTATCTGCTCCCCACCTTCTTTCCAAGCGTAAATCTGAAGCATTTGGGTTTACAATAATGTATTTTTGATCTGGAATAGCATTATATTTTGGTGTGTTTTTATGAAGTGGGAAAAGTTTGTTTTTTGTATGATTTGTTCCAAAAAGCCGTGAAATTTGCAAATAAACTTCTGAAATCGGGACGTTATTGTTAAAAAACATCATGTGGGTATATATTCCCATATTGAAAGAACTAGAACGTAAATAAAAACCAATTCTATTCTTTGAAAAGGTAAACAAAGTAAATAAAGTACTGAAGTTTGAGTAAATTTCTAAATCGATATAAACATCAGGACGTTTTTTAACCAATTGATATAAGGCCGATAAAGTAGTTGAAATCAATTTAAATATTCCTTTATCATTAAGGCAAACAACGGTATCAATGCTATCAATTTTCTTTAGGACAGTTGCGTTGGCTTTTGTAGAAACAAAGATTATTTCAGCATCTGGAAACTGTTTTCTTAAGGCTTCTAGCATTGGAGTAGCTTGAATAATACTCCCCATTCCTTTGAATTTACAAACCGCAATTTTTTTAAAATCTCTATTTAAATTGTGATCAATACTCAATATTTTACCCACAATTCGCACCAAGAAATTCATCAAAAAAGCGATGGGCTTAATGAGGTAATTGTCTATTGCTAATTGATGTTTAGTCTTCAAATCGAATATCTTTAAACAAACTTATGCCTTCTATTGTTTCATATACAGAGTCCAAATATACAGCTTTTCCATTATGCCAATGGTAACTATTTGAAACTCTTATCATGTAGTGTTTTCCATATTCCGGATTGGTTTCAAACATAAATCTATCCAACTTATTGCCTGCCTTATCTAGTAAAGTAATGCTGTTTTTCATAGGATAAAATTCGTCCTTAAAAGTTATAGACAGATAAGCATTAGGATTTTCATTGGCCCATTTTTGAATATTTATGGAATCCAATTGATCTGTATTCCAATAATTTACTTTCTTTAATTCCTTAAAATCATCACGTTGATGATAGCCGTGAATGAGATGCGCCGCTTTTTTGTAATTATATTCTTTTGGTAAATCAATTAAACTGTCTTGTTCTATTGA
This sequence comes from Brumimicrobium aurantiacum, assembly GCF_003402975.1. Classification (GTDB taxonomy): domain Bacteria; phylum Bacteroidota; class Bacteroidia; order Flavobacteriales_D; family Crocinitomicaceae; genus Brumimicrobium; species Brumimicrobium aurantiacum. The sequence continues at coordinate 650,471 of NZ_QURB01000001.1, forward strand.
TTTTTCGTTGTTCAATTTAAAATCTTTGGCCACCCAAATGCTTTTTTCACTGATGATTCCATAAGGTTTATAGTTTTGATAAATATATTCTGAAATTAAATAATAACGCATTTCATTGGGAATTCCATCTGTTGCATCAAACCATGTTTTGGGATAAGAAGAGAAAACAACAACAGGAATCTTGGAAGGAGATAAATGCTGTAATAAATTCAATTGTGAATAATCGTCAATGCTATTTTGAAGATTCTGACAGAAATATCCAGGAACTTCTCTACCAGTGTAATAATATAACATCGGTGTATTTGAGAAGTCTAAAAATGTTTGTTCTTCTGTTAATTCTTTATCGAGAAATGCTTTAAAATCTTTGATCTTTTTCTCATGAAAACTAGCATTAACTTGCGTTCGTTTCACCTTTGTTTTGGCTGAAATTTCATTGTCTAATCTCAAAAAACAATTCTTTTTTAACGCTCTGTCGAAAGTTCCAAACTCAGGATCATAAGGAAAATACCTAAAGCTGAGAAACAAACTAAAACACAAAACGTAAAATAATGTAAGTCTATTGGATTTTACCATATTACGAAAAACGAAAATAAGTAAAAGACTAAGGGCCAAATAGAAAGTTGTAATTACTGCACCATCATTGTGTTCCGCATAACCATGTCTCACAATTCCACGCTGTGCATTCACCAATGATATTAAAAAGAAGAAAAGAGAAGCATGTAAAATGAATATATTTTGCTTTGTCACCACGTTAAAGTTTTCTTTTTTCCACAGTATAAATAAGATGTACATTACACATAACACAGCAATGCTAGGTAAAAAGAAATAGGAAATATAAAATTGATGAGGATAGTTGTATGCAATGTTGGTGTAACCATGAGCTTGACTTCCACTTACGTAATGGAGAGCGGTTCTAAAATGGTCTAAAATCGTTGAACTATCTCTTAAAATAATGGCCAAAATTAAGAGTGAAAGAACAGTCAAACCTATCCATAAACTTCCTTTTAAAAAGTGTTTCCAGTTGATTTTAATTGAAGCCGTAATGATTAAGAAAATAAAGTAGAAAAGAGTTGAAACCAATGCTGCATATCCAGTGTCGATACGCCAAATAATAAGTAGAATTAAGGAAGCAATTAGATAAAAATACAGTTGGCTTGTTGATTTTCTCTCAATGCGACGAATTATCATAAAAGGAAGAATACAAAATACAAGGTCACTTGAAAACACTTGCGTTAAAAATGGAAAAGCAAGAATGATAAGCAGTGAAAAAGCGGTGTTTTTAAATAGTTTTTGGAGTAGATAATAAACTACGAATAAGAATATTACGTGATTAAAAAAAGCATAAATTTGAAAGTCCAATCGTTGATTAAATCCAAAAATTAATGAATAAAGTATACCATACCATTGCTCAGAAAACATGTGAGAACTCATGAAGTCAACAAATGGAATTTCATTGAATTTAAAAATATTGTGCAGTGCATTTGCCGGATTACCCAATTCAAATACTTCGGTGTTTTGTTGTACAATAGGGAAGTAATAAACCAACAAAGCAAAGGCGACAATAACAGAAGGAGCAATGTATTTTCGGAAAAGAAAAGCAGAATTTTTTAAGCGATTCTTCCTGAATTTAAGATGGGTATAGTATCCAATAGAACAAAGGAGAAACAAGAGTAAATAGAGTTTTCTATACCCTATAAAATCTGAGCCTTTTTGATATTGAAGTAAAACCAATTCGACAGAGATAAAAGCCAAAATTGAAAACAAAACTAAAGGAAGAAAAGCGTAGTTTATTTGTCTTATTGAAAGCTTTGTGTATCGATTTATTCCATAAAAGAAAATCATCAAAACAATGGAAATAATGATATAAACTGGGAGAAAGTTACTCGAAATTCCTAAGTAAAGTACAGCAAAATAGAGGAGGAAGGCATACCCTAAAACAGAATGACTCAATAGCTCTGATTTGAATATTTTAAAACTGGATTTAGCGCTGTTTCCAAGGAAATAACAACTGATTTTAAACAGCAAAATAAAAAATAACGTACTGATTAATAATTGTGTTTGAACTCCAATAATTTGAAGTAATTGAATAGAAATACCAATACTACTTAAAAATAAAACACTTGATTTTTGGTGATTTTGAAGGCGTATTTTATCAAAAGTAACTGAAAATACCTTTAGCAAAACGACCATTAAAAGGAGGAGCCTAAAAATCAAACCATAAAATAAATCAACACGAGACTGAATAGAAACACCATCAACCGTAGCTTGACTAATGATGAGTTTATTCATCTTTTCTAATGTAAAGTCAGTTGAATCATATCCAAAAATCAAGATTAAAATACTTGTAAAAAGAGCAGTGAAAAACGTATGTTTCTCAATTTGTAACAAATATGAAAAAGGGTTTTTCATTTAATAAATTGAAATATGATTTTGGACAATTCACCTCAAATTTAAGTTTTCAAGTGTAAACATGTGATTTTTCTTGTAAAAATGTTGGAAAACAGTTATTCATATTTTGATTTTCAAGTTTCTGAGACTAGAGTGTAGAGTTCTAGGATAGTAAAAACAATGCTGTATTTTTAGCGTAAACATAATTAATTGTGTAACTATGTAAAAAAATTCAACTACTATGAAAAATTCAACTTTTAAATCCACCATACGATTTAATCGATCAAAAGCTGCTGTATTAGGACTGTATTTATTAATAGGAACAAGCCTAAACGCACAATTTGCATTCTATTTGCGCCCAACAGTGAATATGAAGACAAATAAAAGCACTTTTGGGACATTACATCAAATGAATTCTTATAATTCAGTTACAAATGAACATTTTACCTTTGTAAACAGACCTATGTTTTTAGATGGTCATATTGATTTGGGAGTTAATGTAGGAGTTCAAATAAAAGAAAAACATTTTATAGAATTAGGAATTTCATCAGATCATTCTAGCATTGGAAGAAGCCTTTTAACCCATTCAACTGTAATTGATAATGAAACTGGGGAAAGTTACATGAGAGATGCATATTCACACAATACAACAAGTATTTATTATTGGAGAATATCTGCCGATTACCACAATAATTTCTGGAAAAACAAAAAAGAAACCATAGCTTTTCGAAGCATGGCAGGAATAGGTGTTTTACTTAATCCTAGTGGTAATAGAAATTATAGTGCAAATGGAAGTGCAAGTGGTCCGGGATTATTGAGTAGTGATGATTTCGGGTTTGGAATTATTAATGAAAACTATGGAAACGATGAAATGCATCAAATAGAACCTGACGTTTTTATAACGGATTACGTAAGTGAAATTGAAATTTATCGTGGTGTTTCACCTTATGTTAAATTTGGATTAGGAGTTGACTTTAGTACAAAAAAAGATTTTCATTTATTCTCTTTTGATGTTTCTTATATACTTAATTCTATAGTTGTTCAACAGCAAGAAAGTAAAATTACTGTAATGGATCATGGCACTGAAACAAATTATAGATATAATCAATCTAGCAGAAGTTCAGGACTATATTTTACTTTGTCGAGAAAATTCCAAGTTCATCCATGGATTCCTTTAAAAAGGAAAAAAGATCAGATTTAAAATCACATAAATTATTTTAATTGTTCACTTTTATTTTATCAAAATGAATAGCCCAATAATCCTTCTGTAGCTTTTACTTTTATTAATTACCTTTATGGCTTGATATACATTTATATCATTTTATTTTGATTAATTATGAGTACATTATACGTTGTTCCCACGCCAATTGGTAATTTAGAAGACATCACTTTGCGAGCGCTTCGCATTTTAAAAGAAGCTGATTTTGTTTTGGCTGAAGATACCAGAACTACTGGACAATTGTTAAAACACTATGAAATTTCAAACCAATTGATTTCGCATCACATTCACAACGAACATAAAACCGTTGAACGAATGGTTGATCAAATTAAATCGGCTAAATCTGCCGCTATTGTTTCTGATGCAGGAACTCCTTCAATTTCGGATCCGGGTTTTTTATTGGTGCGTGCGTGTATAGAAAATGATATTAATGTTGTTTGTTTGCCAGGTCCATCTGCAATCATTCCTGCAATTGTAGGTTGCGGATTTCCGTGCGATAGCTTTATTTTCGAAGGTTTTTTACCCCATAAAAAAGGGCGTCAAACCAAATGGAAAGCCATAGCAGAAGAACCTAAGTCTGTTGTTTTATATGAATCTCCTCACCGTTTAAAGAAAGCGTTAAAAGAGATGGTTGAATTTTTAGCACCGAACAGACAAATTTGTGTGGCTAGAGAAATATCTAAATTACATGAAAATTTTCATCGTGGGACAGCCGCTGAATTATTAGAATATTTTGAAGAAAAACCACCAAAAGGTGAAATCGTAATTGTGATAAGTGCAAAAACAAAAGAGCATAAGAATGACTAATACAGTAATTCAACTTACTCAATTTGGAAAGCCAGAGGAAGCTTTTTCTTACACAGAATTAACAATACCAGGTCCACAGCATGATGAGGTACAAATAGCTGTAGAGCGCTTTGGAATTAATTATGCCGACGTGATGGCACGTGAAGGAAATTACAAAGAAACTCCTCCACTTCCATGTGTTTTAGGATATGAAGTTGTGGGTGAAGTCACTAAAATCGGTAAAGATTGCCCAAAAGCATTACTCGGAAAAAGAGTCGTTGCGTTTACCCGTTTTGGAGGATATAGTCAATGCGTAAATACTAAACATGTTGCAGTGGCAGAAATTGGTGATTACGATGGAAACAAAGCATTGTGTCTGGCTACGCAATATGTCACTGCTTTTTATATGAGTCATGTTGCTACGACCATTCAAAAAGGTGATAATGTGTTGATACATGCAGCGGCTGGAGGGGTAGGAACGGCATTGATTCAAATATTAAAGCATAAAGGGGTAAACATTATCGCCAAGACAGGAAGTGATTCAAAGACCCCTTATTTAAAAGCCTTAGGAGTAAACCATATTGTGAATTATAACAAAAGTGATTATGCAGAGCAAGTAAAGGGAATTTTGAAAGATGAAATTCTGCATACGAGTTTTAATCCTGTTGCGGGTTCAACTTTTAAGAAAGACTTTAAGCTTTTAGGTTTAACAGGAACACTTGTCCTATTTGGAGGAAGTGAACGCTCTGGTAAAAAATGGGGAATTTTATCTACTTTGAATTTTGTTCGTAAAATGGGAATTGTAATCCCGATTGGACTAATGATGCAAGCCAAAAGTATTATTGGCATCAATATGTTGAAAGTAGGAGATTTAAAACCACTTACATTACAATATTGTTTGGAAGAAGTTGTTCGAATGGCCCGAAATGGAGAAGTAGAACCGCAAGTAAGTGCGGTTTATTCTGCGAAAGAAATTAGTGAAGCACATGCTTTTTTAGCTTCAGGAAAATCGACCGGTAAAGTAGTTCTGGAATGGTAAAAGTAAATTAAATGAAACCTAGAATCGTAATCTTTGCACCATATCCTAAAGGAACAGCTCCTTCACAACGTTTTCGTTTTGAACAATTTATTCCTTTACTTGAAAAAGAAGGCTATGAAGTTATTTATGATAGCTTTTTGGACCAAAAAACATGGAATTTACTCTATACAAAAGGTAATTTTATAAAAAAAGGACTGGGAATGCTTGGTAGCTTTTTTAAGCGGGTAGGAGCTATTTTTCGATTGAAAAAATCTGATATTCTCTTCGTTCACCGTGAAATGTCGCATGTTGGACCTCCTATTTTTGAGTGGTTTGTGGCAAAGGTTTTGCGCAAGAAATACATTTATGATTTTGACGATGCAATTTGGTTACCTAATTATAGTGAAGTCAATGCAAAAGTACATTGGTTAAAAGGATATTGGAAAGTCAATTACTGCATGAAATGGGCACAACAATTAAGTGTTGGAAATGACTATTTAGCGGAGTATGCCTCACCACACAACAAAAATATTACAGTAATTCCTACTACAATTGATTTAGAAAATCATCACAATAGAATAACAGATCATACTCACTCTCCCGTTGTGATTGGTTGGACAGGGACACAAACGACTTTGCGATATTTGGATGTATTGATTCCAATTTTAGCAGAATTAGAAAAAGAACACAATTTCATTTTTCGTGTGATTTCGAATGAAAAACCACAATTCGACCTTCAATCTTTAGATTTTATTCCTTGGAATAAAGAAACTGAAATCAAAGACCTTGCAACATTCCAAATCGGTGTGATGCCTCTTATAGAAGACCAATGGTCGAATGGAAAATGTGGATTCAAAGCACTACAATATATGGCGCTTGAAATCCCCACAATTTTATCACCTGTAGGTGTCAATACCAAAATTGTAAAAGATGGCGAAAACGGCTATTTATGTTCTTCAATTGAAGAATGGAAAACACGTTTAGTAGAACTACTAACAAATATAGAAAAACGCAAAGCGATAGGAAAGGAGGGTAGAAAAACGATCGTTGAAGAATATGCTGTGAAAGCGAATTTAGGGAAGTATTTGGAGGTTTTGTCTAAAAATAAATAACATGTTTTATTCATCAAGATCTTTTAAAATTCGCCATAAATATTTCAATTCTTGATATTTGTCAAGTAGATTTTAATTCAACTTCCTCAATTTTGTCCCATCATTAAAACTAAATAAAATGGGATGAGAAATTCAATCAAAAATTAAGATTAAGGCCACAAAAGAGGAGGTTTGGAATGCACTAACTGATTTTAATAAGTTTCCTATTTGGAATCCGTTTATAATTTCTATTTCAGGAAAGTTGGAAATAGGCAGTCAATTAAATGTAAACATCAAACCTCCCAACGGAAAAAAAATGACATTCAAACCAAAATTGGTTACTTTGGAAGAAAATGTGGAATTGACCTGGTTGGGTCGTTTTTTATTTCGTGGAATATTAGATGGAAAACATACTTTTAAAATTATTGAAAAAGATGAGGGTTCTGTAGAATTCATACATAGAGAAAGATTTAGCGGTGTACTTCTATTTTTTTTAGGGAGAAAATTTATGCAAAACACAAAAAGCGGATTTGAAGAAATGAATTTAAGTTAAAAAAAAATAATGGAGGAAGGGAGCTAGAATAAAAAAAAAGTGTAATTTTCTAAAATGTAAATATCTTGATACAGATATATTTATAGCTAAACTAACACCAAAATAAAAATGAGTACAACACTTTCTAAAAAGGAGATCAATTCCCTATTGAGAACATTGAAATCTCGTTTCGAAAATCATCTTGAACGCCACAAAGAAATTAAATGGGAAGACTTATTGGAGCGTTTAACCTCTAACCCAGATAAATTAGTTACCCTTCACAAGATGGAAACCACTGGTGGGGAACCAGATGTTGTTGAATATGATAATGAAACGGATACTTATGTATTTGTAGACTGTGCTGTCGATAGTCCAAAAGGAAGAAGAAGCCTATGTTATGATCAAGAAGCATTAGAAGCCAGACAAAAGTCCAAACCTAGAAGTAATGTAATAGATGTAGCTAAAGAAATAGGAATTGAATTGCTTACAGCAGAACAATACAGAGAGTTACAAAGTATTTGTCAAATGGATACTAAAACCTCGAGTTGGTTAAAGACACCCGAAAAAGTGAGGAAACTTGGAGGCGCAATATTTGGAGATTTCCGTTATGATCAAGTGTTTATTTATCATAATAGCGCCAAATCATTTTATATTTCAAGAGGTTTTCGTGGACTTGTGCGTATTTAATTTTTTACGCTCTACTTTTTTACGCGTGACCATTTTTTGAATAAATAAATTACTAGGTATTGTTATCAGTGCATCATCATTATTGGTAATTGTAACAAAGAAAATACCGATATCAGTAATTCTACCTCTTACGGGATGATCAATATCAAATATTTCTATTTCATCTCCTATTCTTGCAGGATAATTGAAGAATATAATAAGTGTTGCAGTAATATTTGAAATGATAGACCATTGCGCAAAAAATGCAATTCCCAATACTGTGAGCAGGGATGAAACAAAAAACATTAATTCAGATTGTTTTACTCCCCAAATCAATAATAGGAAAGAAACGGAAATCGCTATTAAGATAAATTGAATGATTTTTTTGATGATTTTTACCCTTGCCGCGGATTTAGAGTATCTATCTGCAGCTTTATCTGTAGCCTTTTTTGTAATGTATATTAATATGATATAAGCTAAGAAAACAACGATTGATTCAATGATATGTAGTAAGTATGCGTCCATTAGTAACTCCTTTTAGGTAAGAAAGTAAAGTTAGCTTTTATGTCGACAAAAACCAAAAAAGTCACACCACATGGTGTGACTTTTTGTTAATTCTTATGAAGTGAAAAGGCTTAAAGCTTTCTGTTTAAATTAGCCCAACCACCACCATTGTAGACTTCAAAACCTTCGTTTTTTAAGGTGTTTTTAGCACTAACACTACGAACGCCAGATTGACAACATGTTATGATTATTTGGTCTTTTTTTAAACCTCCTATTTTATTTTTCAATTCTTGTAACGGAATGTTCTTCGATCCTTTAATATGACCTCTTTTGAATTCTCCTGGATTGCGGACATCAATGATGAGGGCACCATTCTTTTTCAACTCTTGAAAATCAGCCTTAGGTCCAACTCCAAATAACTTACTTAAAAACCCCATATTTACGAGTTTTGAGCTAGTTTGTTATTGACTTCCATCCAGCCTCCACCGTTTTCGCATTCGATTCCGTTGGCTTTTAAATATTGTTCTGCTTGACCACTTCTGTTTCCTGATGCACAACAAAGAATAGGGTTGTCCATAGCTCTAAATTCTTCAATTCTGTCAGGAACCTCCTGTAAAGGAATATTGATGCTTCCTGCAACATGTCCTCCCATAAATTCCATTTCTGAACGGACGTCAATTATTTTTCTATTCTTATCCATAATTTTAATTTTTAGATGAGTTAACAGTACAAATTTAGGTATGTCGATCAGCAATATCCGTTACTTTTGTAACATAGCCAAAAAAAGCTTACTTAATCTCCTTAAAATTCAAGTAATCCTCAAGCACTTCTGGAATTTCGATTCCCTCTGGTGTTTGATAATTTTCAAGTAATGCCGCTAAAATTCTAGGTAAGGCTAAAGCACTTCCATTCAAAGTATGACACAATTGTGTTTTCTTTTTGTCATTTTTAAAACGAAGCTTCAAACGATTGGCTTGGAAAGTTTCAAACAAAGAAACAGAACTTACTTCTAACCATTTTTCTTGTGCTGCAGAGTAAACTTCAAAATCATAAGTAATCGCAGATGTAAAGCCTAAGTCACCACCACATAATCTTAAAATTCTATATTGAAGTCCTAATTTCTCAAGTAAACCTTTCACATGGTTCACCATTTCTTCAAGGGCTTTTTGTGAATTGTTTGGATGTTCAATACGAACCAATTCTACCTTGTCAAATTGATGTAAACGATTCAATCCACGAACATCACTTCCATATGAACCCGCCTCTCTTCTGAAGTTTGGCGTGTACCCTGTCATTTTAATTGAGAAATTCTCATCTGGCAAGATTGTATCACGATAAATGTTAGTCAATGGAACCTCTGAAGTAGGTATCAAATACAAATTGTCTTTTGTTGCATGGTACATCTGACCTTCTTTATCTGGAAGCTGTCCAGTACCAATTCCACTTGCTTCATTCACCATTAAAGGTGGAATATATTCTGTATATCCTGCTTTTTCAGCTTCAGCTAAAAAGAAATTAATCAAAGCACGTTGCAATTTAGCTCCTTTTCCTTTGTAAAATGGAAATCCAGCTCCTGTAACTTTAACACCAAGTTCAAAGTCAATTAAATCATATTTTTTGGCCAATTCCCAGTGCGGCAATGCTTCTCCTGAAAATTTTACTTTTTGGCCAACTTCCTCGATGGTGATATTATCCTCTTCAGATTTTCCCGCAGGAACAATTTCTAAAGGAACATTTGGCACTTCGTAGAGTAATTCTTGAATTTTTGCTTCAAGTTCTATAACTTCATCTTTAAGTGATTGCTCTTTCTTTTTAAGTTCGGCAGTTTGCTTTTTAGCGACTTCTGCTTCTTCTTTTTTACCCGATCCCATTAATTTTCCAATCTCTTTGGAGACTTTATTACTCTCAGATTGAATTGTTTCCATTTCTGTTTTTTTAGAACGCCATGATTCATCAAGGGTACTAATTTGGTTGAGTTGATTACTGAAATCAACGCCGCGCTTTTTCAATCCTTCAATAAGAGCATCTTTTTCTGCTCTAATTCTTGTAATTTCCAACATAATGTATCGTTTTAGAAAAAGCAAATTTAAAAGTAATTGCTTGAAAATTGTTGTCTAGAATCATTATTCTTTAAATTCTTAACATCATTTTTGTAGCTATTATATGTATTTTAATTTTCATCACTGTTTTCGACTAATATTTTTACAAAATACAGGAGAATTTTAAGACTTTATAATTGCAAATTATTTAAGTTTAACTCAAACAACCTATATTTGTGAGATACGTCTTTTTAATCAAAGGCGTGAATTTAACTATTGTACATGAAATTTATGACATTTAACCAATTTACCATTATTGGTATTTTACTTCTTATTTCAAGTAGTATTAGTGCTCAATGTGCCCAAAATACACCACCAAATCTAGGAAATGACACCATTTTATGTCCAGGAAATACATTGCAATTTGATTTATCAGGAATGCCGAATAACCCTGTATTCTTGTGGGATGATGGTACGAATTTAGCCACTAGAACAATCTCAACTCCTGGGATATATTATGTTGATGCAAAATATATTGGAACGAGCATTGTAAATAATGGTGATTTTTCTCAAGGAAATACAGGCTTTTCAACAAATTATACAGTTGGAACTGGAGGCAGTTGGGGTCAGCTATCATCACCTGGAACTTATGCTATTAATACTTCACCAAGCAACGTTCACAATAATTTTACTTTCTGTTCAGATCATACCGGAAATAATGGCAATATGATGATTGTGAATGGAGCGAGTACACCAGGAACAGATGTCTGGTGTCAAACGGTTAATGTAACTCCTAATACAGATTATGAATTTAGTACATGGATTACAAATGTGATCAATAGTACGAATGTTGCAAATCTTCAATTTAAAATCAATGGGACAGTTATCGGAAATCCATTTCTAACCTCCACTGTTGGCTGTGTGTGGGATCAATTCTTTTCTATTTGGAATTCTGGAACAGCTACTTCAGCAACAATTTGTGTGACTAATTTAAATAATTCTGGAGGAGGAAATGATTTTGCTATTGATGATATATCTTTTGCCCCAGTTTGTATTCAGTCAGATACGATTGAGGTCGAGTATAATAATAACCCTGTTTTTACTTTGCCAACTTCTTACGATGAATGTGATGGTTCGACTTTAACTTTAGATGCAGAAAATGTTGGTTTTGACTATGAATGGAGTTCAAATGAAACAACACAAACTATTCAAGTTAATACTTCAGGTACTTATTCAGTAACTGTTTCTGATGGTGGTTACTGTGATGCTAATCAAGAGTTTAATGTAACTTTTCATTCTCCTCCTAATGCAGGAGCAGATGGGGTAGCTGATTTTTGTGATACGGACTTGAATGTCGATTTATTTAGTTTACTCGATCCATCTATTGATGCGTCAGGTACATGGTATGATCAACTTGGAAACCCTATTACCAGTGGACAATTAGACATTAGTAATCTTGCGGGCTTTAATCAATATGATTATGTACTCACAAGTCCATTTTGTCCTGATGACACAAGTTCGTTTGACCTAGATATCAAAACCTTCTTAAGTGCAGGGACTGACTTTACAGAACAATTTTGTAATGATGGCACAGTTGATTTAAACACTTTTATTTCAGTTACAAATCCAGGAACATGGACCTCAATTGATGGATTAGGCGGAAATATTTTCAATCCAAATACAGGAGTATTAACGCTAGATGGGTTGACGAAAGGAGATTATACTTTTGAATATGTTGTGTATAGTGACGCACCTTGTACTTCAGACACAGCAGTAGGAATAATTCAAGTGAGTGAACTTGCCCAAATTCAGTTTATTTCCGATCTTACAGAAGGCTGTAGTCCGCTCACGGTAAACTTCTCTGACATGACCATAGTAAATGGAAGCAAAAATTACACTTGGTATGTAGATGGAGTTCAGGTAGGAACAGACAGTACGATGACCTATTTATTTGATGATGTGAGATGTTATGATATCACTTTGAGTATAGAGACAGATAATTTGTGTTTGAAGACTTATACAGAAAGTCAAATGATTTGCGTGAATCCAGATCCAATAGCAGATTTTAAGTTTTCACCGGCAAGTATCTTCTCAGATAATCCTGTGGTAAGTTTCACCAATGAATCACAGTTAAACGCCAATAATATTTGGGATTTTTCAGGTTTAGGGGGAAGCAATGAAATCAATCCCGATTTTACCTTTCCATTTGGAGAAGAAGGAGATTATGAAGTAACGCTTACGGTATATTCACCTAAGGGCTGCGTTGACTCAACAACTCAAATAATACCTATCCGAGATCAAACGATTTATTATGTTCCGAATGCATTCACGCCAGATGGAGACAATATCAACAACGTATTTAAGCCAGTAATGACGGTAGGAATAGATCCTCAAATGTATAAATTTGAAGTCTTTAACCGATGGGGAGAAAAAGTATTTGAATCAAATGATTATGAAGTAGGATGGGATGGAACCTATGGAGGTCAATTGGTTAAAGATGGAATGTATAACTGGAAAATCACCTTTACCGAATTGAAAACAGAGCTAGTGATTACCCAAATGGGAACAGTGACTTTACTTAAATAAATCATGTAATTAACCAATTAACGCTAATGTAGACTAAATGTAGGCGTTTAAATTTAATATAGTCATTGAAAAAACAATTACTCTTATAAAAGTATATAATAATTATAAAGGTTAGTATGAATAAGTTAATTTTAATAGCATTAGTTTTTACATCAACAATGTTAAATGCGCAAATTTCACCAGGAGGTGTTGGAACAGTAGATTTAACTTCTTGGTTTCGTGCAGATGATTTAGCTGTTGGAGATGTCACATCCTGGACTACACAATTCCCTGCAGGGGCAGGTGCGGTAACAGTTACAGATGGACAAGCTCCTTATCCTCAGTTGGAACTAACCCCAACTGGAGCAATTTCAAATTACAACAGAACTATAAATTTCAGTGGGAATACTTTTGCTGGACAAAACTTAACAACTGTCCAAGGATTAGGAAATGCTAATCCACCAGCTTTATTAAGTAATGCCTATGCGACTGATGAAGGCTCTTATTTTTGTGCTTATATGCTACCTACGCCAGCTTCAATAAATCATCACATCACTTTGTACAATGATGGAAATACTGGGTTACAGGTTAGAAATCTCGGAGCGAATTCAAGAATAGCGCTTGGAAAACTCCCTTCTAATTCAACCAATGCTGTAAGAAATTATTCTGATGGTAATATTCCAAACATCGTTTCATACAAAGGGAATAGATCAAATTCTACAAGTATGAAAGCCTATAATAGAAGTGATTTAATTCCAACACCCATAGGAGCTTCTCAATCTTCGGGTTCTGATGGTTTATATATTGGATATCACCCTTCTATTGGAACTTCTGCCTACAATGGTTTTATTCACGAAGTGATATTTTTTGATCGTGATCTTACTGATATTGAAATGCAAAAGGTGGAGACTTATTTAGCGATTAAATATGGAACAACCTTAATTCACAACCCAACCAACAATTCAGGGGATTACCTCGCTACAGATGGAACAATTATTTGGGACGCCAGTAATGCACCTGCTTTCCACAATGATGTAATAGGAATAGGACGTGATGATGTTGAAGATTTAAATCAAAAGCAATCTCATAGTTTTGATGACAGTGTAAGGATATATATTGATGCCTTGGTTCAAGCAAATGAAAACAATCTTGGAACAATCAATACAGATTTGTCATATGTAACCATGGGACATAATGGAGGGTTTTTATGTGGTTCTCCAACAGGAAATTCAGAAGCTCCAGCACCTGTTACCTCTAGGTTAGAGCGAGAATTTAAAATTACAAACACAAATTTCAATCAAGATTTTAATATTGATTTTATCATTGACACATGTAACTCAATCGCAGGAATTGACCCTACAAACATTCGATTGATGATTGATACAGATGACGACTTCTCGAATGCAACTTTGTATGCTCAAGGAGGTGGTTTAACTTTTAGTGTGGCAAGCGGAACGTTGACTGTTACTGGACTGTCTACAGCACATATTCCAATGAATGATACCCGTTTTATGACCATTGGTTATGTTGATGAAAGTTATACTATATCAGATTCAAGTGGTCCTATTTGTATTGGTGAAGAAGGATGGGTGGTCTTCCAAGTTAATAATTCTACTACACCAATAGATGTTGAATATACAGATGGAGTAACAACAACAGTAATTAATGGAGTAGAAACTGGAGATACATTGTTTTGGACACCTAACTCGACTACAACATACGATTTTACACCACTATCAAGTTTAATCAATTGCTGTAGTGCGAATGGTCCACAACCTTTTACACAAGTTGTTAATCCTTTGCCTACAATTACTCTTGATCCATTCAATGATACAATTTGTATTGGTGAAAACGTAACCTTAACTGCCAATGGAGCAAATACATATGTTTGGGACAATGGAGTTCAAAATGGAGTTCCATTTCAGGTGAATACGACCACAACTTACGAAGTAACAGCAACAGATGTGAATGGTTGTGTCAATACATTAGATACAAATGTTGTAACCAAAAACCCACCTAGTGTTACTCCTCCAAATCAAGTTTTTGAAGCCTGTGATACTGACCTCAATGTGGATTTGTTTTCTTTCCTTGATCCAGCAAATGATGCAACAGGAACTTGGTATGACCCACAAGGAAATCCAATTCCAGGAGGTCAATTAGATGTGAGCAACCTTGCGGGTATAGAGCAGTATGATTATGTGCTTTCAAGTACATATTGTCCTTCAGATACAGGATTTTTCGATTTAGATGTAAAAACTTTTTTAAGTGCCGGAAACGATTTCACAGAACAGTTTTGTAATGATGGCAATGTAGACTTGAATAATTTTGTTTCTGTAGCGAATCCAGGAAGTTGGACATCAATGGATGGCCTGGCAGGAAATGTATTCAATCCAAATACAGGAATATTGGTACTTGATGGCTTGGCAAAAGGAGATTACACTTTTGAATATGTTGTGGTAAGTGATGCACCGTGTTCTTCAGATACAGCTGTAGGAACGATTCAAGTAAGTGAAATGGCGCAAATTCAATTCACCTCAGATGTTTTGGAAGGTTGTAGTCCATTAACAGTAAACTTTTCAGACATGACAATTGTAGATGGAGCTAAAGATTACATTTGGTATGTAGATGGAGCTCAGGTAGGGACAGACAGTACAATGACTTATGTTTTTGATGAGGTAAGATGTTATGATATTACCTTGAGTATTGAAACAGACAACCTGTGTTTGAATACACATACAGAAAGTCAGATGATTTGTGTAAATCCAGATCCAATAGCAGAGTTTAAATACAGTCCAACAAGTATTTTTTCTGATAATCCTGTGGTAAATTTCACGAATGAATCTCAGTTGAATGCCAATAATATTTGGGACTTTGCAGAAGAAGGAGTGAGTAATGAAGTAAATCCTAGTTTTACTTTCCCATTTGGAGAAGAAGGAGATTATGAAGTTACATTAACAGTAGTTTCAGCCAAAGGATGTATAGATTCTACCACACAAATAATTCCTATCCGCGACCAAACGATATATTATGTTCCGAATGCATTCACGCCAGATGGAGACAATATCAACAACGTATTTAAGCCAGTAATGACAGTAGGAGTAGATCCTCAGTTGTACAAGTTTGAAGTCTTTAACCGATGGGGAGAGAAAGTATTTGAGTCAAACGACTACAACATTGGTTGGGATGGAACTTACGGAGATCAATTGGTTGCAGATGGAATGTATAACTGGAAAATCACCTTTACCGAATTGAAAACAGAGCTAGTGATTACCCAAATGGGAACAGTTGTTTTGATTAAATAGTTATATTTAATGCCTAATGAGGTATAGCGCCATTTTTATTACTGTAATACTATCAATATTTACCTTTTATAGTCACTCAAAAGCAGAGTATAATGGTGAACAGAATAGGTCGTTTCAGGAACTGAATGCACAAGAAAAACTAAGTGAGGAAGAATTACTGAGATTCATCAAAGACCATGAAGAAAAAGGGGAGTCTTGGAATGGTGAAGTCATTAATTTTGTGGTGAATAAAGCAAACCTTTTTAAAGGTTCAGAATCTTTAATTTATGCTGAGTTGTGCTATCATATTGCACAGATATTATACAATGAAAACAAACTATACATTACTTATCAATATTTAGATAATGTAAGTACCATACTAAAAAATCATGATGTAACGAAAATTGACTTTGCAGAGCGATTTTACGAATTAAAAGGCACCTATTTTTACAATTTCAAAAAATTTGAGGAAGCAAAACCATTACTTTTAAAAGCAAGAGCCTTATGTCCTGATTCTAGTTCCAGAAGAATTAATATCGAGAATACACTAGGTTTAACATATATTCAATTAAAAAAAATTGACTCCTCTATATACTTTTACAATGAGGCATTAAACATAGCTGAAGCCTTAAACAATAATGAATGGATAGGAATTATTAATGGTAATTTAGGTCATATTAATTATTTGGAAGGTCATATTGAAAAAGCAAAACGTTATTTATTAATTGACAAAAAACTTAGTTTAGAAAAAGAACAAAACGTCAGTGCCTTAAACGCCATTGCTTTTATTATCAAAATAGGATTCGATGAAGAGAATATGGAATTGGTAAACTCAAATATGTTGATTTTAGACTCTTTGATTGATTACGTCAATGGATATAGTCCTCTTATGACCTATTATGATACAAAAACTATTTATTGGGAACGATTGAAAGATTATGAAAAAGCCTATAAATATTATAAAAAGAGTATTGCTTATCAAGATTCTTCAAAATTGGCATATGATCAAGCGAACTTACAAAACATGATTTTTCAAATTGAATTTCAAAAAAAGAAAAATGAAAGTGAGTTAAAAATTGAAGAAGAAAGACGAAAAGGACAGTACTTTTATGGATTAGCAATTATACTATTAATTATTTCGATTGCTTGTGTATTCATCATTTACCTACTTAGAAAAAGAAAAATTGTTGAACATAAGGTTTTGGAACTTGAAAAGGAAAAAATTCATACAGACCTTCAAAGAAATGAAGAAAAACTAACAGGGATTTTAAAAACCCTTTCTGAGAAAAATGAGATCATTGAAGTTTTACACAATGAAATCATTAAAACGGAGAAGCTGAAAGCGAATACTGAATTGGAAAAGGAAAAAGTTCATATTTACGAGAAAATCAATTCTTTTACATTACTAACTGAAAATGATTTGTTGGAATTTAAACATTTATTCAATAAAGTTCATCCAGGATTTTACAATTCATTGATCAAAAAACATTCAGATTTAACAAATTCTGAAATTCGATTAGCAATGTTGTTAAAGCTTAATTTAACAAATTTAGAAATGTCGAGGATACTTGGAATTTCTCAAGATTCGGTTAGAAAATCAAATTTAAGATTAAGGAAGAAATTAGGAATAGCATCTCAAAAAGAGTTGTTGGAATTCATAAAGTCTGTGTAATACGGCTAAAATAGTGAGTTGTCTCGTTTTTGTCTCGGTAAAAAATCGTTATTGATTAGAACAGAATGTAGATTTGAGTCATAGAATTTATTTAAAACTACATTATTATGATACTCAAACACTCTATACTAATCTTTGTATTAGTCAATTTCTTTGCGGGCTTTTCAAAAGCGCAAATTTATGAAACAGTTCTTGATCAAGGAACGGAACAAAGCACAACAACCCCTTTCTATAGTTATTATGGCTATAGCTACAATCAAAGTATTTATCTCGCCTCAGAATTTTTACCGGCTGTTCAAGGAACGCCAACAGAAATTTCTAGCATCAGCTTATATAATGTTTCAGGAAATGTGAATAGTACTGATGATTGGACAATCTTGATTGGTCAAACCACTAAAACGGATTTTTCTAATGGTTCTGATTGGGTAAATTCCGCAAATTTAGATACGGTATTTCAAGGTACTGTTACCGCAAATGGTGCAAATAGTTGGATGGAGCTTACTTTAGACACTCCTTTCTTATGGGATGGGGTATCAAATATTGTTGTTGGATTCCGAGATCAAAGACCGGGTTATACCTTTAGTCAAATCTCTTGGGGAACTTATGATGTCGCAAATACTCGTTCGATTACGACGAGAAACGACGGTACAGTACCAAACCTCCAAAATCCTCCAACTGCTCAAAATACACATCAAGAGGTTCCAAAAATTAAGTTTCAACATATTAATTATGTTGATTGTCAAACACAAAACTTTACGGGTACTTATGATTTTAACGTAAATCAGACTACATTATGTGAGAATGAAATGTTGAGGGCTTCTTTTGATGGTTTATCTTATGTAAATGGTCTGAGTTTTCAATGGCAAGAATTAAATGGTGGATCTTGGGTTGATATTGCAAATGCAGATTCAACAGTGTATGAAAGTACGATGTCACAAACTACAGATTTGAGATTAAAAATATCTTGTGCCGCTTCATCAACAGATTTTTATACAACGAATCAATTAATAACAGTAAACTCAAGCCCAAACTTAACAGTAAACTTTAATGATGTTGCTTATTGTGCGGGTAATCCAGCGGCAATTATCGCTTCAGGTGCAGATACATATGCATGGTCACCAAGTAATGGTTTGTCAAATTCAAATACTGCTCTAGTAAATGCATCACCGAGCAATATTACTTCATATACTGTTACCGGTACATCCGCAAATGGTTGTACTAGTGAAGAAACTGTAAAAGTAAGTCCAATTGATCAAGTCGTTATCGATTATTCTATTAGTTCAAGTAATCTATGTAGTGCTCCAGCAATTGTTGATTTGGATGTAATTAACTTACCATCCTTAACAGGAAGTTCAACATGGGAATACACATTCTTGGATGAAAACAATGCCACTTTAGCAGCGTGGAGTAGTGCCAATAGTATTTCAATTAATGCAACGACCGACTCTGTTTATAAAGTGAAATACCAAGTAAGATCTACAGAATGTCCATCAATAATCTATGAATCGACTTTAAAAGATGTAATCGTTGGATTTGGAACTGATGTTGATGTTGAACATTATAACTGTATCAATCTTGGAGGTTCTATTGAAGCAGTAAACGATTTTGGTCAGAGTATCGAATCTTTGATTTATGATAATGATTTAACGGATCCGAACAATGTAACTGACATTGCCTTTTCTGGTGATGCAGAAATTATTAACGGAAGAGCTGTTATTACTCCTTCTGCAACTTCATCTTCAGGAGCAATTGTTATTTCTCCAAGTAATCAAGTTTTAGGACCTAACAATTCAATGAACGTTAGTTTTGATTTAACTGCTGACTTACCGATAAATAATTGGGGTACGGGAGGTGCAGATGGAATTACATATTCATTTGCAGATGATATTAATGTAAATGCAAATAACCCACATAATGGTTCAGGTTCAAAATTAAGATTGAGCTTTGACTCTGCAGATAACTCTCCAAATATTGCTGGAATCTATTTGATTTACGGTCAAAATAATACAAATGCACCAAATCCAAATGGTCCAAATACACTTGCGTATGAAGGTGATATCAGTATTTGGAAGGATAAAACAGACATTCCCGTTGAATTTTCAATCGTCAATGGTTTATTTAGCTTAACAGTTAATGGTACGCTTGTTTTTGACAATGTTCAGTTGCCAAACTCATATTTAACCGAAAACACCACTTCATGGGAGCATGCATTTAGTGCTGGAACAGGTGGTGATGCGATGAGACATGCAGTGAAAAACTTTAGTATTTCAACGAAATCATACGAGTTTGGAATAACAACTGATGCAACTAATGCCCCAACACAATGGCAGTCACATGGTGCGTTTAACAATGTTCAACCTGCAACGTATTATCTATGGATGAGAAAGGATGCAGCTTCAAATTGCCAAAAAATGGTGAAAGAAATAGATGTAATAAACACGAATCCAGTAGTTGATTTGGGAGGGAATTATAATATTTGTGAAGGAGATTCTTTAGAATTAGACGCTCAAAACCCAACTTCTTCTTATATTTGGAATGGAACGAATATCGTTTCACAAACAAGAATAGTTTTTGATTCAGGAATTTATACGGTTCAAGTAACAGATACTTTAGGTTGTATAGGGATTGGTTCAACAGTTGTTGAGGTTGAAGAATCACCAAATATTTCAGGTGTAGATGTTGTACAACAATCGACAGGTGTAACCGTTTTTAATGTTCAAAATGCTCAAAATGGATATACTTACGATTGGGATTTTGGAGATGGAAACACAATAAATAATGGAGCATCAAGTGTAAATCATTTTTATGCTACATCAGGAACTTATAATGCTATGGTAACAGTTTCAAATAACTGTGGAGATACAACTATAACAAGAGAAGTTGTTATTACTTCAACATTAGGTTTGACAGATGATGAAAATGGTGAAACATTGAAGGTTTATCCAAACCCAACAAGTGATTTGTTTACAGTTGAGTTAGGTAATACTAAGTCTGCAAATATTTCGATCTACAACACTACAAGTGAGCTTGTTGAAGAATTTAATGACGTGATTAAAAATATTAAAGTTGATACTAGAAATTGGAGTAGAGGAGTTTATCTTGTGCACATTTCAAGCAAAACTAAAAAGGTAATAAAGAAGCTGATTGTTCAGTAAATTGTGTAGTAAAAGGTGGTGAGTCCGAGGGCTTGCCACCTTTATTAAAAATTCCTTTATTATGAAACTATTAACTATTCTATCGTCCTGTATTCTTTTTTCATTTACATTATATGCACAGACTTCATGTAATGTGAATTTTTCAATAGGAAATGACAGTACATTGCTTTGTGGTCAAACTTATACCTTGAATGCCAATCCTGGAATGGATAGCTACGTTTGGAGTAATGGCTCGTCACAGCCCTCTATTACTGTAAATAGTTCTGGAACTTATACTTGTTATGCTGTAGCTTTAGGTCCTGAATTGGTTACAAATGGTGATTTTTCGAACGGAAACACAGGTTTTTTAACAGATTATATCGTAGGTACAGGTGGAGCATGGGGGCAACTAACTAATCCTGGCACCTATGCTATAAATACATCTCCTAGCAGCGTTCACAATAATTTTAGTGCATGTGGAGACCATACATCAGGTTCAGGAAACATGATGATTGTGAATGGATCGAATTCGTCGGGAACTAGTGTTTGGTGTCAAACAGTAAATGTAACACCCAATACCAGTTATCAATTCAGTACTTGGTTAACAAATGCATTAAATGATCCTAATGTTTCTGAATTACAATTTACCATTAATGGAACACCACTTGGAAATCCTTTTTTAGCATCAACGAACGGGTGTACGTGGAACCAGTTTTTCGAAACTTGGAATTCTGGAACAAATACCACTGCAAATATTTGTATCACTAACCTCAATAATTCAGGTGGCGGAAATGATTTTGCAATTGACGATATTAGTTTTCGTCCAGTATGTAACTATACAGATGAGGTTGATGTAATAATTCCTCCAAATCCAGTGATAACGGTTGATCCTGATCAGACAATTTGTGAAGGTGATGAAATCGATCTTACAGCATATTCTGTTGAATCAAATATAGATTATACATGGAATCCAGGAACTTTGAATAATGCTACAATTACAGTATCTCCAACTCAAACAACAACCTACACGGTTGAAGGAACTGACCCAAACGGATGTGTATCTTTACCTGTTACGGTAACTGTGAATGTTAATCCATTACCTCAAATTACTTTTCAGGGAGATGATGTAATTTGTAAAGGAATGACTGGTGAAATAGAGGTGTTTTCTGATATTACTCAAACAGATTTTTTCTGGCCGATTAATGGTTTTACACAATCTTCAGTTTATGTTCAACCTACGGATACAACAATATATAGTGTAATTGCAACAACTAACTTAGGTTGTGTTGATACTGCTTATTTCGAAATGGCTGTTATCGATCAACTAACTTTAGACATTGTTGGTGATACTGTCTTTTGTGAAGGAGATCAGAATCAGTTAGTGGCAGAGTCGAACTTAGAGAACACCACGTATCTTTGGCTACCAAGAAACGAAACTGGAGAGATGTTGAATACGACAATGAATGATTTAGGTTGGGTTTTTCTAGAAGGAACACATCCTGTTTGCGGAACTTTAACCGATTCAATAGAATTAATTTTAGGTCAAAAGCCAGATGTAAATGTACAAGACAGTATTTTATTGTGTTTAGGAGACGAGGCCAATGTTACTGCGCAATCTACTTTTCCAGATGCAGAGTTTGTTTGGTTTCCAGGCGAATTTTATGGAGCCACCCAGAATGTTTCTTTTGATCAGTCTAGTTATCTTAATGTTCAATCCTTTATTGGTTCTTGTCGTTCGGATTTAGATTCTGTATACATCAGTGTTAACCTTAATTGTGACATTCAAGTTCCTAATGTTTTTACTCCTAACTCAGACGGTGTAAATGATTACTTTAAATTAACTGAGATAGAGGGAATCTCTTCTATAGAATGTGTAATTGTTAACCGATGGGGGAATGTTGTACAAGAATTTGCTAATCCTAATTTTAAATGGGATGGAAGAAATAAAAGAGGAGACTTAGTGAATCCGGGAACTTATTTCTATGTAATTAAAGGAAAAACAAGTCTAGGTCAAGAAATAGAGAAATCAGGAAATGTTCAAGTATTCAATTAATTATTCAAAATATAGAATAGTCATTTGATTTTAAGATTGATTTTTGAAAGTGGACAAGAATATCATTTTTGTCCATTTTTTATGACTACTTTTCAAAGTTTCAGTAACTCTATTTACTCAAGTTTTGATGTCTACGAATTAAAATCTTAGTAGGGAAGTAGCATGTAATAAAGCCAAGTAAAGAAACCGAGCCAATAATTAAAATAATGTCCTTCCAAGTCGTGACCATTGGGAAGTATTCCTCTGTTGCGCTAGGCATAGGAATCATTCCGAAGGTAATTTGAGCAAAAGTTACAGCATACCCAATAATTAACCCTAAAATTGCGCCTCTTGCTACAATCATTAAACCTTCATAGAAAAAGATTCTAAAGATGGTGTTTTTATTGGCCCCCATTGCATAAAGCGTTTTGATGTCAGGTTTTTTCTCAACAAATAACATGGCAATTGATGCGATGAGATTGAATGAAGCCAAGATGAAAATGAATACCAAGATGAAATAAACAATCAATTTTTCTGATTGACTGGTTTTAAAAATCAATTCATTTTTCTCGAAGTTGGTTTTCACTTCGAAATCATTTCCTACTAGGGTTTGAATGTTTCGCTTTACTTCATTCACATTATAATCTTCATCAATATCGATATATAATGCAGTAATATCTTCTCCATACTCTAGAAGTTCATTGGCGAGTTCATATGGTACTAGGGCTTTCTCAGCGTTAACTTCTCGGTTGTAATTCATACGAGAGGAGACGCCAACCATTCTAACATTCAAAGGTTTCTTTCCAGGTCGTATTTTACCTTCTCTTAATGGAACATTAAAGGTGATCTGCTCTTGAAAATGCAAAGAATTTGGTACACTTCCTCCAAGTTTATCTAATAAGTAGGCACCAAAAATAGCTTGTGGTTTCCCGTCGATGTATAGTTTCGGAATACCATCAACTAGGTGTTCCTCCATTTTTGACATAGACAAAAAACTCGTGTCAACACCAACCATTTGGGCATGTACCCACTTGTCTTGGTGTTTTAAAATTACTACTTCTTCAATAGCACGCGACCTATTGATCACCCCTTCCACAGAATCAATTTTATTGAAATCTAGAAAGCCTTGGTTGAAGGTTTTAGCTTTGGCAGAACGAATACTAATAGGTGGATCAAAATCACTGTAAAGCTTAATGACCATTTGCTCGATTCCATTAAAAGCTGAAAGTAAAATTACCAAAGCAGCAGTAGAAATAGCAATTCCAACAACGCTAATTAAAGTGATGAGGTTAATTACATTTCTAGATTTTTTCGCTTTGAAATACCGTCTTGCTATAAATCGAGCAACATTCATGACTTACTTCTTTAGTAATTCATCAATCTTCTCAGCGTAATCCAATGAATCGTCAATAAAGAAATTTAAATCTGGAATGTGTCGCATATCTTTCAATCTACGTCCAACATCACCTCTAATTTTACCTTTATTGTATTGAATATTCTCCAAAACCTCCTCTTTAGGTGGTCCAGCGAAAATACTTAAATATACGCGAGCCATACTTAAATCTGGTGTTACACGAACTACTGTAGCAGTAACCATTGCACCTAAACATAGCTCTCTCGCATTCTGTTGGAAAACTTTAGATACTTCTTCTTGAATAACCTTTTCAATCTTATTTTGTCTTATTGAACCCATACTGCAAAAGTAGTGATATATTTTGAATCATATAAACAAGAAATACCCCTATATTTGTGTTGTATGAAACATCTTATTACAACATTTAAAGCTACATTTAAGTACAAATGGAGAGCTATAGCAACAATTATTTCTAATGTGTTCTATGTGATTTTTAATTTGACTTCCTTGGTGCTTTTTGTACCTTTTTTAAAAGTTATTTTCCCTTCTGAAAAAGTTGAAATTGTTAATAAACCAACTCTAACAGATACGGGAATCACTGATTATATTGACTTTATCAGTGATTATTACAATTATTTTATGACTTCAATGGCCCAGGAAGATCCTAAAAACGCATTGTTTTTTGTTTGTACTTCTGTGGTTATTTCCTTTTTCTTTAAGGGATTATTCAAATATTTAGCCGTTTATCATCAGTCACAGTTACGAATGTCTGTGGTTAGAGATTACCGTGATAAAATGTTTTCTAAGTCAATGAGATTACCAATTTCTTTTTTTACTGAAGAAAAGAAAGGTGATTTAATGTCTCGTATGAATGGTGATGTAAACGAAGTGGAGATTTCTGTTGTTGCAATGCTTGAATTGATTTTTAGAGATCCAATTTCAGTATTTATTACCTTAAGTGTGTTGATCTATTGGAGTCCGGCACTAACCCTTTTTTCATTGATCTTATTGCCAATTTCAGCATTCATTATTTCTAGAATTGGAAAAAGTTTAAAACGAACGGCTAGTAAAGGACAAAAACAATTAGGAGTACTCTTTTCATTTTTAGATGAATATTTAGGAGGAATCAGAATTGTTAAAGCTTTCAATGCTTCAGAAGAAACGGTTAAGAAGTTTGCTAAAATCAACCTACATCATCAACGTTTGTTTACACGTGCTTTTAGAAAAAGAGATTTGGCATCTCCATTAAACGAGTTTCTAGGTGCCGTTGTTCTGGTAACCATTGTTTGGTATGGAGGTACAATGATTTTAAGTGGGGAAGGAGATGGACTTACTGGAGAACAGTTTATTGGTTTTATCGTGGTTTTTTCACAACTTCTTGTGCCCATTCAAAATATTGCGAAAAACAGTGCCAACTTAAGTAAGGTAAAAGCCAGTATAGAGCGAATAGATGAAATTTTAAATGCCGATGAAAAAATTGAAGATCCTCTTCAGCCAAAAACGATTAAAGATTTAGAACAAGGAATTACCTTCCAAAATGTTTCGTTTGCGTATCAAACCGAAAATGTACTTAAGAATCTTAGTTTTAATTTAAGTAAAGGAAAAACGGTTGCTTTGGTTGGTGAATCTGGAAGTGGAAAATCTACAATCGCTGATTTATTACCTCGTTTTTATGATGTTTCGGCAGGTGATATTTTATACGATGGAACAAATATCAAAGATTTTACAGTAAGAGATTTAAGAGACCAAATCGGAATTGTAAATCAAGAATCTATTTTATTCAACGATACAGTTTTCAATAATATCGCTTTCGGAATGGATGGTGTAACAGAAGAAGAGGTTATTAACGCTGCTAAAATCGCTAATGCTCATGATTTCATATCATCTATGAAGGAAGGTTACCATACCAATATTGGTGAACGCGGAAATAAATTATCTGGTGGTCAAAAGCAACGTGTGAGTATTGCAAGAGCAGTTTTGAAAAATCCTCCAATCATGATTTTGGATGAAGCAACTTCTGCGCTAGATACTGAAAGTGAAAAACTGGTTCAAGATGCACTTGATAATTTAATGAAAAACAGAACATCCTTGGTTATCGCTCACCGATTAAGCACCATTAAAAATGCAGATCAAATCTTAGTTTTAAGAAAAGGAGAAATTGTTGAAAGTGGAACGCACGATGAGTTATTTGCTAGAAAAGGCCTTTATCACAAATTAAGTACAATGCAAGGACTATAACGCTTTAAGCTTTTTTATAGGAAATTGTTCATGTTTATCGTAAATTCGTTAAAAAACTAAATACTATGAATGAATTCCCTTTTTCCAATGTGATTGTACTAGCCATAATCGTTTTATTGATATATGGTATTTTCTTTCTCGTAAAACAGCAAACTTCAGTTATTATTGAACGATTTGGTAAGTTTCAATCGGTAAGAAACTCTGGTCTTCAATTGAAAATACCTTTGGTAGATAAAGTCGCTGGACGCATTAATTTGAAAATTCAACAGTTGGATGTTCTTGTAGAAACCAAAACCAAAGATGATGTGTTTGTGCGTTTGAAGGTGTCTGTGCAGTTTCAAGTCGTCAAAGACAAGGTTTATGATGCCTTCTATAAATTAGAAAATCCACAAGCTCAAATTACCTCTTATGTTTTTGATGTAGTGCGTGCTGAAGTTCCTAAAATGGTGTTGGATGATGTATTCGAACGTAAAGACGATGTTGCCAATGCAGTAAAATCTGAATTGAATGAAGCGATGCAAGACTATGGTTATGATATCATAAAGACCTTGGTGACGGATATAGATCCAGATGAGCAAGTGAAAATATCAATGAATAGAATTAATGCTTCAGAACGAGAAAAAGTAGCTGCAGAATTTGAAGCGGAGGCAGAACGCATCAAAATTGTTGCAAAAGCGCGGGCAGAAGCAGAAAGTAAAAGATTACAAGGTCAAGGTATTGCCGATCAAAGGAGAGAAATTGCACGTGGGTTGGAAGAAAGTGTTGATGTGTTAAACAATGTAGGTATTAATTCTCAAGAAGCTTCAGCATTAATCGTTGTAACACAACATTACGATACACTTCAATCGATAGGTGAAGAAACCAATACCAACTTGATTTTACTTCCAAATTCACCGCAAGCAGGAAGTGATATGTTAAACAATATGGTCGCATCATTTACTGCGTCAAACCAAATTGGTGAGGCAATGAAAAAAGTAGAAGAAGAGAAGAAGAATAATAAATCTAAAGACGAAGAATAATACTATTTTATATCGTTGACTTTATTCATCCCTCATTGCATTGCAGTGGGGGATTTTTTATTGATATAACTGTTTTGAAACATATTTTTTAAAATTTATTTATGGAATATCAATTCTTCTTGCATCACAATAGCGAACCAAAAAAAAGAAAAGATGAAAACAACTATTAATTTACTCGTAGCAATGTTCTTAGTGAATTTTGCATTTGCTCAGGGTGCTGTAGGAGATATTCAAGGACAGCTTTTTGAAAACCCTGAAACTGATAAGCCAGCAATGTTTGCTAAAGTTTGGGTAGAAAGAGGAGCTACAAAATTTGGAGCAGTCACAGATGAAGAAGGGCGTTTTAAAATTGCTGCAATTCCTACTGGAATGTATGTGTTGAATGTAAACTATGAATTTGATTCTTTGTCTCAAACTGTTTACGCCAAAGTTGTAGCAGATGGAATTGAAAACGTTGGTCGTATCAATGTATACGAAGAAGTGAAAGAAATTGAAGGCTATACCAAAATAGGATACACTGATCCTTTGATTAGTTTTGATTTTGGACAGGAAAGAATCAGTACTTTAGATATCGCTCAAAGCGCAGTAAAAAACGATGTGAAAGCTTTAATTATGAGTCGAAATTCAGACATTAAAATCGATTCTGAAGGAAAAATGATGATTCGTGGAGCCAGAGGAAATGACTTGATTCATTATATCGATGGAGTAAAGATGAATACTGTTCAAAGTGTTCCAAGTTCAGCAATTGGAGCTATTACAGTTTATTCTAGTGCAATTCCTGCCAAATATGGAGATACTACTGGTGGAGTAATTATTATGGAAACAAAAAGTTACTACGATCTTTGGAGGGCTGCTAAAATTAGAAGAAGTCAAGAGAATTTCTAGAAACAAATATCAAAGTCAAGAAAGTGCAGCCATGAGGTTGCACTTTTTTTGTTTATCTGTTGTTTAATTTTTATTAGTCCGACATTTGTTTTATTTTTAAAATTACCAAATGACAGTATTCATGAAGCTTCCATTTTTTACCTTTATTCTTTGTTGCTTAATCGCTTTTTATTCTTGTGAAGAAGAGGCTGTTGAGGTGGAAAAAACGATTCCTGAACCTCCTAATGTTCCTCAACTTATTAATTGGAGTGCAATGAATAGTCAAGGCTGGAAGAATATGAGCTTTCCCAATTGGTTTTCTAAAACTTTAATTGATTCTAATAAAATAGAAAGAGTATCCATTGAATTTACTAATCTCAACATGACTGATAGTTTATTTCATATCACTGATACTATGCCAAATAGGTTAATTGACGTGGATTTTGATACAAAGGGAAATGTGAAAAAAGTATTTATTACTGAATTTATCGATGGTGTAAAATTAACGGAACATATCTTTAGTTATAAAAATGAAATTGATTCGATAGGCTATTCTGCACCAGCAGTTTCTAGTAATGTCAAATACAGAAAGAAAAGTATGATTTCTTTTTTAAACACAATACAAGAACTCCAACAATATGAAAGACTTGTTGTGGAAGAGAATAAAGATACTTCAGTGCTAAAATTTATTGATATGAGTAGTAATGATAAAATAGAACATTACTTTCTTTTGGATAGTTCCTTTTGGAATGTTTCCTATATCGATCATCATTTCGAAGCTAAAGGGGAAAACCTTTTTTACTATGGTGCTCCTCAGACATATACTTCATCGTTTAAATTGGAAAATTTAGTCGAAAAAACAATGAAGCAATCCAAAAATTATTACAACAATGGTGCTCTAAAAAACCAATCTTTTTACGATAATGATTTTATTACAAAACGATCATTTTTCTATGATTCAGTTGGTATCGTAAAGCAATTCACAGATAGCTTAACCTCAGGAGAAAATTATTTTTTACATAGTGAAAATGGATTCGTTTCCTACAACAAAAATCTACCTATGGAAATCAATTATCATCCGGCGGAAGACAGCTTATTGAATTCTCCAATTAAAAAAGTAAAATTTATTTTTAAGCACGAAAATTCAGAATAGTGCTTTGATTTTGAGACTTAAACACGAAAGATAACACCTTCTTTTTCGTTGTGATCTGTTTGAAGAAATTCGTCAACCAATTGTGCAACTTCTTCTGGAGTTCTCAACTCTTGATTCTCTTTTAAATCAACGAACTTTTGATGACTAGAGAAGTTCTTTTGACCACTTTTTCGAATGTTGATTTGCATATTGGTGTCAACAACTCCTGGTGCAATATTGTAAACTCTTGTTGCTTGTCCTAACTCATTAATTTCGGCTTGTAATGTTTCCGCAAATAGGTCCATCGCTGCTTTTGTTGCACAATATGCACCCCATGAAGGTATAGGTCGCTGCGCAGCACCAGATGAAATATTTATGATTGTTTCTACATTCTCAAATCCAAAGCTTGATAAAACATAGCTGCATAAATATTGTGGAGCAACCAAATTCACCATCGACATGTCAACATAGTGTGTCAGAGTTAATTCATGAGATCTTTTTATATCTCCAATTATACCTGCATTATTGATTAATCGAATTGGAAAATCCTCCTTCGCAATATGGTCTAACAAAGAAATTTCATGCAATTGATGTTTGTCAGATAAGTCACAACTGATGTGCGTAAAGTTTTCATCGGAAATCGAGTTACTTCTGGAAATTCCAATGACTTTATTTCCTTGGTTTAAGAAATGTAAAGCAAGAGCTCTTCCTATTCCTGATGATGTTCCTGTTATTATGTATATCATGATTCGTTTACGTCAATGAAGCGCTGAACGTGTTTAGCAGTACCAAAAACAACTAAAGTATCTCGAGATTCAATAACCGTGTCTCCTTTCGGAACACCAATAACATGTTGTTCTACTTCGTACTGACCTTTCTTTTTAATGTCATATTCACGCCTCATGGTTACTAATGTCAATTGATATTTATTTCTAAAATCAATATCTTGAATTGTTCTATTTAAAGTTCCCTTTGGAGGTTTAATTTCTGCAATTTCATACTCTTCTGATAATTGAAGGAAAGATAAAATTGAAGGATTCAATAGTTTTTCACGGATTACAAAGGCTACCTCATCCTCTGGAGTAAGAATTTCTTTAACACCAATTTTTTCTAAAATTAATCGTTGGTCGGCACCATTTGCACGTGCAATAATACGTTTTACACCTAAATCCATTAGGTGAACGGCGGTCAATACAGTAGCTTCAAAATTTTCTCCAATCGCCACAACCGCAGCGTCCATTTCTTCTAGCTTTTGAGAAGATAAAATTTTAAAATCAGTACTGTTTAAGGTCACAGCAAATGCAACATCATCTTTGATGTCTTCAATTCTTGTTTCACTATTGTCGAAAGCAAAAACTTGTGCTCCTTTCTCGGCGAGTCTTCGGGCAATATTCGATCCATATTTTCCAACTCCAATTACTGCAAATTTATTAAACCCCATTTTATATATTTAAGCCAAAGCTTGTTTTAAATCATTTATTAAATCTTCTGCATCTTCTATCCCAACGCTCAAACGAATAAGAGAATCAACAATTCCTGCTTTTTCTCTTTCTTCCTTTGGTACCGCTGCATGAGTCATTGTTGCAGGGTGGCAAGTTAATGATTCTATACCACCTAATGATTCTGCAAGCGTAAAAATTTTCAAGTTTTCCATTAGTTGGTGCGCCTCTTTTAATTCGTTTCCAATCAAAGAAAAAGAAATCATACCTCCAAAATCATCCATTTGTTTTTTAGCTATATCGTACTTCGGATGATCTTCAAACCCTGGCCAATAAACATGTTCTACCCTTGGATGATCTTTTAAGAAATGAGCTATTTTTTTTCCGTTTTCACAATGACGTTGCATCCTGAGGTGTAAAGTTTTGATTCCTCTCAACACCAAAAAAGAATCCATTGGACTGGTAATTGCTCCAGAGCTATTTTGAATTCTGTAGATTTCATCTGCCAATGTCTTGTCTTGTGTAACCAAAGCTCCCATGACCACATCAGAGTGTCCACCCAAATATTTTGTAACTGAATGCATGACAATATCTGCACCTAAATCAATTGGCCTTTGAAGAAAGGGAGTCGCAAAAGTATTGTCAACAGCTAAAGTAATATTTGCTTTTTGAGTGATTTTTGCCACCTCCTCGATGTCTACAATATTCATCATCGGATTGGTTGGTGTCTCAATCCAAACCAATTTTGTTTTTTCATTAATTGTAGCTTCAAGTGTTGATAAATCACTCATTGGTATAAAATGAAATTTTATACCATATTTGGCAAAAATTGTTGTGAAGATACGGTATGTTCCGCCATATAAATCTGCTGTTGTGATTACTTCATCTCCTGGATTTAAAATTTTTAATAAGGCATCAATTGCCGCAATTCCACTTCCGAAACAGGCGCCATATTTTGCGTTTTCTAATTCAGCAATAGCATTTTCTAATGCATGTCTTGTCGGATTTAATGTTCTAGAATATGCGTAACCTTTGTGTTGACCAACTTTCTCTTGTTTGTATGTACTCGTTTGATAAATCGGAGTCATTATAGCTCCTGTAGTTGGATCAGGTTCTACACCAGCGTGAATTGCCTTGGTTGCGAACTTGTGTTTTTCTTCTTGCATTGCAGTTTAAAATTACCAACAAATGTAAGCAATTTTTATCGATTTTTAGACGGTATAGGGTTCGTGTTATAAGTAAAATTCGTGACTCTAATAATCAAAATAGTTTTTATGAAATCATTTTTAGTTTTAATATGTATTTGTTTTTATCTCGGCTTTAAATGGTTGATATTTAGAGGTATGTATTAATGTTTTTTTCTGAGTAATAAACATTATAATTCATTAAAAAAGTTCTACCTTTGTTGTAAGCGCTATAACCAGAGAATACTATTATTGATTAAAGGCATTGTATCCTCAAACAATTGAAAATTAAGAGCTCCAATTATTATGTCAAGTAGTGATCTTTCAAATTTCGAAGAAAAAACCAAGTTTAATTTTATTTGGAGCATAAACTATGTGTTTACGATTGTTGGATTTATAATGACTGTTTTCACTTACCTTATCGACGACAGCTTTTTTATTTTTTACTTAATCGTTTTGTTTATTAATTTCTTTGGCCTATTTGCGTTGAAGTATTTTAAGATTTATAAGGTAATTGCTCATATTTTGTACTTTTCGGTCACTATTATTATGGCCTTGGCAATATTTACTGTTCCAGAATCACTTCATTTGCAAGAGTCTCTCTGGATGGTTGTTATTGTATTATCAGCCTTTTTTACATTAGGAAATTTAACGGGAATTTTTTACCTCATAGTAAATACAGTGTTTTTTGTAATTTATTATAATGTAACTTTCCCTGGAACGGCTTACTTAAGTTTAACCATTAAACCTGAAGCACTTATAGTTCTTTCGATTGAGTTTGGAATTTCAATGTTTCTAATTGGTTATATCATGTATCGATTTGGATTAATTAATAAACATGCAAGGGATGCTGCAAATAGTGCTTATGAAGAACTTAAAGAAGAAAAACGAATTGTAGAGTATCAAAACACCGAAAAAACTGTTTTACTTCAAGAAATACATCATCGTGTTAAAAATAATATGCAGGTAATCGTAAGTCTACTGCGTTTGCAATCAGGTGAGATCAAATCGGAAGAAGCACGACAAAGTTTTGAAGAAGCTATTACAAGAATTTTAACCATGTCTTTAATACATCAAAAAATGTATGAAAAAGAGTCTTTAATCAACCTCGATGTAAAAGATTACTTGAATACACTGGTCAATAACTTGATTAATACTGGTTTAATAGATAAAGAAATCGACTTTAATGTAGAATCTACACTAAGCTTTGTTAGTTCTACTACAATCGTTCCTCTTGGACTTATCATAAGTGAATTGGTGAGTAATTCAATGAAACATGCCTTTAAGCATTCTGGAAAAATCACACTTCAAGTTTCACCAGCAGATGAAGAATATTTCAATATGATTTATGCAGATGATGGTAAATGGAAAGGTGGAAGTAGTAATACTTTTGGAACGCAACTAATTGAAATTTTTGTAGATCAATTAGAAGGAGAGTTTAGACGTGAAATCAAGGATGAAGGAACTTTTTATTATTTTAAATTGAAAAACCTTGAGAAAGATGAGTAATGATTGTATTCTTCTGTTAAAATATTTGAAATTTTACAATTAGCGTTAAATTCATTTATCTTCGACAACATTTTTAAAACCTTTGTGTTAGTTGTAAAGAATGAAATCAACTGAAAAATTTGGAACCGCTCCCTTAGGGAAATTATTGGCTGGACAAGCAATTCCAGCAGCTGTTGGAATTCTTACAATGTCGATTTACGCAATTGTTGACACTATTTTTGTTGGACAGTTCGTAGGGCCGGAGGGAATTGGTGCCATTACGGTTGTTTTACCCATAACTTTCTTAATCTCGAGTATTGGAATGGCCATTGGTGTTGGTGGATCCTCAGTACTTTCTAGAGCATTAGGAAATGGAAAATTAAAAAAAGCCTATAAAACTTTCGGAAATCAAGTCTTGATGACGCTTGTATTGGCAATATTTTTTGTCATTCTTGGCGCATTTTTTACCAAAGATATTATTCATGTTTTTGGTGGAAAAGGTGATGTGGAAGGACCAGCAGTTTCTTACTTTACCATTTTACTTGTTGGAATCCCATTTTTAGCTTGGGCCATGATGAGCATAAATGTAATTCGAGCAGAAGGGTATCCACGTGTTGCAATGTTTGCTATGGTAATTCCAGCAATTATTAATTTAATCCTTGATCCCATATTTATTGTTGTTTTAGACATGGGAATCGAAGGTGCTGCTTGGGCTACAACTATTTCTTATGTTGGAAGTGCAGCATTTACTCTTCGCCATTTTTTATATGGAAAGTCAGTATTAAAAATTTCATTTGATGCTTGTAAACCTTCAATTCCAATTATCAAAGAAATTAGTGCCTTAGGAGCCGTTACTTTGGCCAGACAGGGAGTCATTAGTTTACTTGCTATTGTATTGAACAATTCCCTTTACTTTTATGGGGGAGAACAAGGTTTATCAGTGTATGGAATTGTTAATCGTGTTTTAATGTTTGCCAACTTCCCCGTCTTGGGTATCACTCAAGGTTTTGTGCCTATCGTAGGATATAATTATGGTGCAAGTTTAAAAAAGAGGGTAAAGAAAATCGTAAAGATATCTGTGGGTTGGGCTTCAGCTATTTCCTTCTTATTGTTTATTTTGTTAATGGTTTTTGCTGCGGACATTTCTCAAATGTTTACCTCAGACCAAACTTTAATAGATGACACAACTCCAGTTATTAGAACCGTATTTTTAGCGACACCGTTGTTGGCAGTTAGTTTAATTATCAGTGCTTATTTCCAAGCGATTGG
The DNA here is from genome assembly GCF_003402975.1 of Brumimicrobium aurantiacum. Lineage (GTDB taxonomy): Bacteria > Bacteroidota > Bacteroidia > Flavobacteriales_D > Crocinitomicaceae > Brumimicrobium > Brumimicrobium aurantiacum. The sequence goes on from NZ_QURB01000001.1 coordinate 685,385, forward strand.
TAAGGCTGGTCCAGCATTGTTTTTAGCTTTAACAAAACAAGGAATTTTCTTAATTCCTTTGGTTTTATTACTCCCGTTATACTTTGGTTTGAATGGAATTTGGATGTCATTTCCGATTGCTGATATCGGTGCTGCATTGGTGAGTTTTCTCTACTATAAATTGAATCAAACAAAGTATCCAAATCATGTAAAATCGACGTCTATACCTCAAAATGAAACTTTAAGTAATAACTATGAATAACACACTAGAACAACGTAAAGCTGCTGCTGAAACAAAAGTTTTTAAAGCAGTATTTCCTAATACTACAAATCACTACGATACTCTTTTTGGAGGAACAGCGCTCCAACTAATGGACGAAGTGGCCTTTATTTGTGCTACACGATTCAGTCGACAAAAGGTAGTAACAGTTAGTTCAGATCGTGTAGATTTTAAAAAACCAATTCCGAGTGGAACATTGGTTGAACTCGTAGCGAACGTAGAAAAAGTGGGGAAATCAAGTATTGTAGTCGCTGTAGATATTTACGTTGAGGAAATGTACTCTGAAAAGAGAGAAAAGGCAGTTCATGGAACTTTTACAATGGTTGCTGTAGACGACAACAAGAATCCTGTTGATGTAGTGTAGAATTTTATCTTGGAGGGCTTTTCTTTATCATTTATGTCGCCTTTTTTGAAATAACATTAAATTTACCGGTATGGATAAAAAACGAATCGCAATTTTTGCTTCTGGAAGTGGAAGTAATGCTATCAAGCTTATAGAGCATTTTGATCAATCTCCAAATATTGACGCTGTATTACTGCTCACTAATAATGAAAACGCTGGTGTTTTAGCCAAAACTGAAGAGTTTATTGACCAAGTGGTTATCAATAATGAAGGGGCAAATGACGGTTCTTTTCTTGTTGATTTAATGCATGAAGAACGTATCGATTATATTGTTTTAGCGGGATACTTACGCAAGATCCCGAGTGAATTAATAAAATCATATCCAAAGCACATCATTAATATTCATCCTGCGTTGCTACCAAAATATGGAGGTAAAGGAATGTATGGGATGAATGTGCATAAAGCTGTTAAGGAAAACAAAGAACTTGAATCAGGGATTACCATTCACCTTGTTGATGAGGTGTATGATAATGGTGAAATTCTAGCTCAACATAAAGTGAAACTGTCTAGCGACGATTCAATTGACGATATTCAAAAGAAAGTTCTTGCTGTAGAACATGAAAAGTTCTCCAAAGTTGTAGAAAAATATATTTTAGAGGCATAAAACTGTTTCTTTAAATGTTCGTGCCTTTATAGCGATTGGAACTCCCAAACAGGATTTCCTTTTTCTCCTGTTTCAGAGTAAAAATCAATAAACCTCAATTTGTAATATATCCCTTCATGATCTTGTATAATGTAGGACATATCGCTATTGATTTCGTAACTTTCTCCAACTAGGGTTTTCCAACTAAACCCAATAGTATTGGTGTGCTCAGATAATACAAGATTTGATGCATATTCTAAATCAATAGATTCAAAGTCAACTTCAGTAACTTTTGCAACTTTCGTATTTCTACGGTTAGTGATGCATCCTGTTAGTAAATAAGGTGTTTCTACTGGTTCGTAAAACTGGTGAATATATTGAGTAAAAACAAAGTCCCATTCAGTTGTTTTTGGCGAAACCTCAATTTCCATATCACTCATCATGCTGAAGTATGTAAAATTATATTCATCCTGCTTTAATATAGTTCTAGTCATTGAAGAATTGGCGGTTAAATTAGCAAACTCAAAAGTGTAGGTTGTTGGAGTTACTTCAATAATCTTTAATTTATACCAATCCAATTCTTGTTGTGTGGAAGAGTATCCCATGTTGATAATACGCACAAAACCATCTTCCCAGTTTCCAATACCAGTTGAGTCTAAATTACCGGTAGCTTGATCAAACAAAGCGTTTTCATTGTATCCATCTGCACTTGTGATATTCGCTAATTCTGTTTGGTCTGTATGGTAAACCATCATATTACGTGCAGTATTGATGATTACACGACTTCCGTTTTCGCCCGTTTCAAAACCAATATCCCAATTGTTTTTTGAGATTTTACCAGTCATTTTATTCTGAGAAAGGTCAAAATAAGCCTGGTATTCATAGTTGGATCCAATGTTTGTTTCATTCGTAACAACGTCTCCTGGTTCCCTTTTTGGAATTGGCGACTCTTCTTTTAAACAAGAACTTAAAGTAATAAATGCGGCGATGAACAATATAAGTCTCATAATTATTTAGAATTTAATTTTAATCTTAGTCCAACATGGTAAAGCCTTCCCATTCCTACGTTAACACCACTTGTGCTTACAGAATGTGCTCCTTGACCACTGGCGTTTCCTGCAACTGTTGTTACATCGAAAAGGTTTTTTACACCTACTGTGAATTTTAATTTATTTTTCCAAAACGACTTCGAAATCGTAATGTCTGAAGAATGATAGTCATTGATACGTGTTTCATAAAGTTCACCGTCAACATTTTTTTGAATGTTTGGTAGAACACCAGTGTATTTATAAAAAACGGCTGTTTGTAGTCCAATTTTCTTCCAATTGTATTGAAGGTTAAACTTTACTTCTGGAGAGAATAAAAAGTCAGTTGAACTATTATTTTCTTTCGCTAATTCATTGTAACGACCGATATAACCTACACCGACACCTGTAATTAAATTCTGATAATTAAGGTTACTTTCCGCTTGAACACCTGTAGTTGTGTACCTCTCCAAGTTGAAATAAGAGTACTCAGTTGTAGAAGCTTGAGCAAGGGTAATTAATTCGTGAATATCATTGTAGAAAAGAACTAATTTATTCTTTAATCTCAGTTTTTCTAGATTTATGTTCTGGTGTAAAGAGAAATTAAAATGGTTCGCATATTCAGCTTCTAGATCTGGATTTCCAACAATATTATGGTTAATGTCAACAAATACATAGTGTAATTCTTTGATTGAAGGTGATCTAAATCCTCTTGCGTAAGAAGCACGTAAACTGATGTTTTGTTTCTTTCTGTTAAAGAATTTGTATTTGATATTTAACGATGGTGTCAAAGGTGAAGTGTACTCACTATTGTATCCATATCTCAATCCAGGACGTATAGTCAAAGCTTGAATAGGAGAATATTCTGAAGTGGCATAAAGGGCATAATCTCCAATCGATTGTTGCTTGTCTAGAATTCTTTCTCCAGAGGCAATTTCATAAAGTATGTCGTATCCAATTTCATAATTGATCTTGGAACCTGGTTTGGCTTGAATTAATCGACCTCTAGCAATAAAACTATGAAATTGCGAAGTATCATGGTCTGAAGGGTTTCCAGAGATTATATCTGTAATCTCTGTTAAATCTCGGATTTTAGTGTTTTTCTTTCTAAAATATCCGTTGTAGGCAGCAATTAAAGACAATCGGTAGTTGTTTTCAAATCTGTATTGAAAATTTAGTCTTTGATTGACCCTATTGGTTTCGTAGTAATCGTCATACGCTGTTTGCTGATAAGGCGGACGTGGCATACCACGATTAATAATGTTTTCATTAAAAAACTGTCCACTGTAATTAAATAGTGTGTTTTTTCTGTTGTAACGGTAATTGATACCGCCAAATAATTGTTCCTTTGGATTCCATTGCATCACGCGTGAACTGTCAGCAATAGGATTTGCATCATAATAAAAAGGTGCATGATCTGGATTCCATCCATCGAAGAAATATCGACCTCCTTCTACACGAATTTGATGTTTTTTAATTTGCCAACCTAAGGAAAGTGTGTTGTTTACTTTACCACTGCTTTCTACATAATTGTTAGAATTAAGTTCAAATCGTTTTACTTGATTTTTCTTTGTGATTATATTGATGGTTCCTGCCAACGCATCAGTTCCGTATGTTACAGAAAGTGGTCCTTCAACTATTTCTATACGTTCAATACTTTCTAAGGGAATTTGAGATAAATCAATATTTCCATTTAATCGTCCGGTTAAAGGAACTCCATCCACAAGTATTTTTACGTTTTCACCACCAATTCCTTGTAATTGCATACTACTTCCCAATACGTTGTCTTCCGCTATACGAACATTCAACTCATTGGTAAGTACTCCTTTTAAATCTTGGGCGGCCATTGCTTCGATTTTCTGTCGATCAATGATTTTAATGTGGTGAACCGCATTTTCAACTAACTGGGATTTATATTGTGCTGTAATGGCTACTTCTTCAAATTGTTTTACTGAAGAAGCCAGGGCAATTGCTGTGTCTTTTGTTACAAGAATTGAAGATAGATGCTTTGTTTCATATCCCATAAATGAAACGGTCAAATCTACAGGCTTATTTTGTAATTCCTTGTTTACTTTTAATGCTCCATCAAGTGAAGTCCTGAAGTTGAAAACTTCTTCATTGTATTGAATGTCAATTCTTGCTCCAGGAATGGGTTGACTATCTTCAAGAGAAATTACCGTTATGGTTTGACCAACAACGAAAGTGGTAAAAAATAAGTGTAAAATGGATGTAAAGAAGATGTTTTTACAATTCGCTAACATGATGATCGTATTCTTTTTATAACAGTCAACCCCTGGCAATTTATTAAAAAAACCGTCCAGCCTGGGCCTTAATCAAGCCGGACGATTATATTTAATAAATTATGAATTAATTACTCAATTTAGGTGATTTGTGGTTGGGTTAAATGTTTGTAAAAGAGTTGATTACTGTTTCAATTTCTTTTTTTGCTTTGGCTTGGTCATAGTTGTCTCCTTCATATTTACCACCCAATGCAAATAGCTTTTGATACATTAATTGTTTATCAACTTTACGTTCTAATTTGATTTGATCGTTTGATTCAATTGTTTCGTTCCAAACATCGCGAACATCAGCCCAGAAATTGTGGTTTTCTTTCCACCAATCAATTGCTGGTTGACAGCCTTTATTACCACTTGTAAAAACCTCATGTCCTTTCTCCCAAGAAATCAATTGGTCTTTACCTTCGTCGTTACGGTAAATCTTTTGATTGTCTTGCTCTAAGTTCCATCCAGTTTCTGTGATTTCCATTCTGTTGTGACGACGTAACACATTGTAATCTCTTCTTACAGTCGCCTCTCTTCGTGGAAGTGGAGCATCAGCAACAGATTCCCAATAGTGTTTTCCATCAACATGTACCCATGTTCCATATCCTTGGTAACGTGGACTGTCATCTACTTGGTAAACACTTTGTGTCCATGTTCCTGCAGCATCTTTTTTAGAAATCTTATTTTTCTTCCATGTTCTGTCTTTGTCAAACATTAAAACTTCTCTGTTTTCGTATGCCCAGTCTTGACGCCAGTGTTTTACGATAAAAGTGTCATTTACTACCAAAATGTGTTGTAATGAAATAAAATCTGGCTCGTCTTCGATAGCAAAAACATATTCTGTTGCTTGAGAAGAGTAGTTGTCATACTTTACATAAGCTGTATCAGGAGAAAATGTTTCGGCGAAATCGAAGGTCACTGAATAGCAACCTTCCATTTCTAATATTGATTTTCTGTCTTGTTCTTTTTTGTCTTGTGCATAAATGAATGTGCTTGTTAAGGCAAGAGCACAAAGAAGTAACTTTTTCATAATTATTTTTTTTATTCTTTATTTGATAACTAATTTCTGAGTCATTGATTCGTTTCCTGAAACGATGTTTACGATATAAACTCCTGTTTCAAAACTGTCCACTGAAATGTTCTTCACTTCGAAGTTAGATGCTCCAACATACTCTTTAGAGAACATTAATTTTCCGTCAGTTCCTACAATTTGAACCTTAGCATTTTGAGCAGAAAGGTTGTTCAAGATGATAGAAACATTGTTTGTTGCTGGGTTAGGATAAACCAAAACCTCTGCTTTTTGAATTCCGTTTTCATCTAATGATACAGTTGACATTTTCTCCTTTGTGAAAATGAAGTTACCATCAGCGCTACCTCCAAATTCTGTTGGAACAATTTTCCAAATAGTTCCGGCAGCTGTTTTTGCGAAATAAACAACATCGTCTGCAATAACGTATGACATTGAAGCGAATTCAAATTCTTTCCAGTCTGAACCAATTGTACTTATGTCGTCTGTAAATGTTTGAGATCCCCAGTCATTAAATGCCGCAACATCTGTAACCCCATCAACTTGAACAACTTGAGTAGTTGGTCCTGCCAAAATTCCAGTCACATTATAAGCTGTTGGTACAAATCCTGTGTATTTACCAAAGTAAAGATCCCATTGGTCTAATGTTACTGGTTCATAATCTAAAGCAGTTTCGTTTTGAATAGAATAGTATCCAAATAATTTATCTGTGTAATCTGATTTTGTAACAGCTCCTTGTACTTCGTTTGTACCATCAAGGTTTGCGAAAGTAAAATTGTATGTTCCACTTGTCATGTCATCAATTCGTAACTTTCTATAAGATTGATCCATTAGTTTAATAATGAAAATAGAATCACCCGAAATAACATGTGTGTTTTGGTCATAAACTCCCCATCCAACATCCCAAGGATCATTTGTGTTAACGTTTTGGTCTAGCGCACCAACAAACCAAGAAGATTCACTGTTGTAAACCGGGTTCCAAGTTGAAAGTCCCGCAGTATCTACAGAAGCCCAATCGTTGATGTCTCCATTTGGGTAAGCATAAAGGGTAGTTCCAAATCCGTTATTTACACGGATAGAAGTACCAAAACCTGTCAAATCAAATGACAAATCCCAGTCAGCAGCCGTAGCTGTTCCTTGTACACCATTCTCTAGGCTATACCAAGTTTCATTGGTGTAACCCGCACCGATACTCACAGTGTCATCTGTTTGAGCTGATGTAAATTGACTACCCATTAAAAGTAGTGCTGTATAAAGTAAAGTTTTTTTCATCTTTGTTCTTATTTAGATTAAATACAAATAACTTTTGCAAATATACTTCCAACGTAAAGAAACCCCAATACCAAAAAGTGGGTATTCATTTGTTTGTAAGTCAAAATACCTAGTTTATGGTATTAGGTAAAAACAGTAAGATTTAATCAGAAATAGATATTTTGACTTAATTGTATGGCAATTAAACACCCATCTGAAGTTTAGAATTATTTAGAATTCATGTTTTTAATAAAAGTTTTAGAATAGTTTTCCTTGGAAAGGAATTTCTAATGCTTCAAACATATTTTTTAATTCTATTTATCGTTGTAAATTCCATTTGCTTTAATGTTGTTATGACATTTTATTGGACCTCGTCATTTTCCTTTTCAATAAATTTCATACAACCCACTTCAATTCCTTATATTTGTCGACTTAAAGAAATTGGATATGTCAAATCAAGAAAAATTTAGCACAAGCAACGCTCCAAAACCAGTAGGTTTATACCCACATGCAAGAAGAGCAGGAAATTTACTTTTCTTATCAGGAGTTGGGCCAAGAAAAGCGGGTTCTGATGACACAGATTCACATGTGCCAGGCTTAGAATTGGATAAAAATGGAAACTTTATCAAGTTCGATTTTGAAGCTCAATGTAGACAAGTATTCGACAATGTTCGTGCTATTTTAGAAGATGCTGGATCAAGTTGGGATCAGTTAATTGATGTTCAGGTTTTTCTTGTAAATATGAAAAGAGATTTTCATACTTATAATAAAATTTATGCGGAATACTTTAAAGAAAACCAACCGTGTAGAACAACAATTGAGATTTCTTCTCTGCCGACACCAATTGCTATTGAATTAAAATGTATTGCAACAATTGATTAATTAAAGTTATGATTGGATTTATTCTTAGAGTTATTATTGCCGCATCTGCATTGGCTTTTAATGTTTATTTATTTGCCACTGGATCTTGGGGTTGGGGAATCACAATGATTTTTCCTTTGGCCATTATCATGTTAACCTTCTGGCGAAATGAAAATGTAATTATTGCGCTTTATCAAATGCGTTTAGGAAAACAAGAAAAAGCATGGCAGGCCTTAAATAGAATTAAAGCACCTCAGTTTTTACCTAAAAAACAGCATGCTTATGTGATCTACCTTAAAGGAATGTTGGGACTACAACAAAATTTAGGATTTGCACAATGTGAGCAAATGATTCGTAAAGCCCTTTCAATGGGGTTGAGAACAAAACAGGATCAAGCGGTTGCAAATATGCAATTGGCAGGTATCTGCATGCAAACTGGACGTAAAAACGAAGCTAAAATGTTATTGTCTGAAGCGAAGAAATTAGATGACAAAAACATGTTGAAGGAACAGTTAACAACGATGAAAAAACAAATGGGAATGGTTGCATCTCGTAATCAAATGCGTCAAGCCCAAATGCACAGAGGAAGAAAAAAGACACCTCGTAAAAGATAATCATGGCGGAAAACCTCAATATTGTTAAAGGCTCGAAAGAAGAAAAGTACATTACTTTACTTCCTCAATTGAAAGCTTTGTGTGAAGGCGAAACAAATCGTGTGGCAAATTTGGCCAATGTTGCAGCGGCTATCAAACAAACTTTTAATTATTTCTGGGTTGGATTTTACATGATTGAGGACAATGAACTTGTTTTGGCTCCCTTCCAAGGTCCTATTGCCTGTACTCGCATCAAGAAGGGTAAAGGAGTGTGTGGAACCGCTTGGGAAAAAGCAGAAACTGTACGTGTTGACAATGTTGATGAGTATGAAAATCACATTGCTTGCAGTAGTTTGTCAAAATCTGAAATTGTGGTTCCATTAATTAAAAACAATGAAGTAATAGGTGTTTTTGACCTTGATCATGATGTAATTAACGCTTTTGATGAAGTAGATCAAAAATATTTAACCGAAATTTGTGCATGGCTCGTTTCAATTTTATAATTCTTCTTTTATCCATATATCTTGTTTCAGGTTGTGGACAAGTGGGTACAATTACCGGTGGACCCGTTGATGTTACTGCGCCTAGAGTTATTACAGATAAAGTACAACCTCCTAATGCCAGCACTGAAATTTACCCTGAGTCAATTCTAATTCCTTTCGACGAGTTTATTTCTTTTAATAAACCTGCTGAGAATATTCGCGTTACACCAGACGACGTGAAGTTGGATTACAAAATCAAAGGAAAATCTGTTGAATTAAAGGTAGAATCGGGTGAATGGAAGCCAAACACAACCTACACTATATACCTCAATCGTGCGGTGAAAGACATCACTGAGCAAAATGATTCAATCATTTCTTACGTTTTTTCAACAGGAGAATTTATCGATTCTTTGCAAACAGGTGTTCAGGTGAACGATGCCTATACTGGTAAACCTGTTACAGATGTGACGGTTGGATTGTTTACTGAACGTGTCAAAAGTGATACTTCGAAGATTGAGCCACGCTATTATGCATCAACGAATGATAAGGGGATAGCCATTTTCAGATACATTAAAGATACCACTTTTTATCTCTATGCTTTTGAAGATGAAAACTTAAATAATCGTATTGATGCGACAGAGAAAAGGGCTGCTTTGTTTGACCCTGTGAAATTGGATACCCTATTCGAAACTGGTCCTATTATCCGTTTAATGCCTACAAGAAATGAAGCGTTAACCATTCAATCGAATGAAGCTTTACCTACAGCAACTTGGGGAATTGGATTTAGTCGAGAATTACGAGAAAATGAGTCTTTCGAATTCCTACCCGTTGAACCATTACAGATTATATGGAACGAAGATAAAGATTCGTTGAGTGCTTTTTATGGTCAAACGGATCAATCTGGAGTGTTTTCTGGTATACTAAAAGCTGATGACAAAAATGATACGATTATTAAAAGGTTCTTCTTTAAGAATGAAGACGACTTGGCGCTTAAATTGACGGATAACATTATCAATAATTCTCTTTGGGCAAATGATACCCTAAAATTAAAATCTAATGAACCTTTTAAGTCTTTTGATCAATCAATGGTTAGCTTTAAAGCCATTGCTGAGGATGACACTGTTCAAAAGAAATTGGATTATGAACTTGTTGATATTTCTCCAATTGAAAAAGCACTTGTTTTTGATAAACGTAAAATAGATGAGGTGTTTTTAACCATTCCTCCTCACGCTGTAAGTGGAATAAACTATCCTTTGAAGGACAGTGTGGAAATTGATTTTTCTCCTCAAAAAGATAAGGAAACCGGGGTAATGATTGTTGAATTTGATACAATTCCAGAATACGGTATTTTAGTAGTAGAGAATAAAGAGCATAATTTTAAACAAGAATTGGTGTTTGATGGTGTAGAAAAAGTAAGCCATCGTATTGAATATTTACAGCCAGGAAGTTATTCATTCTATTATATTTACGATGAGAATAAAGATGGTGAATGGACAACTGGATCTATTTTTGATGGTGTAGAGGCAGAAAAAGTAGCTTGGTTTACAACAAAATCAACCATTAGAGCGAATTGGGAAGTGAAAACAGTTATTCCCATTAAGCTTGTAAAGAATGACGAAAAAGAGCAGTCAACAGAATAAAAATCTCCCCCCTTTATTTAGTTATCAAACCGTATTAAATGATTTAATTTGATAGTTGATTGCATTGAAGCTTTTTGTAATCAATTTATTTTTACTTTAGCATATCTTTATTGAAGGTCAAGTGAAATAAATCAGATCAAGAGGAAACACTCTTATTGTCTTTGATTTTTGTAAAACGAATCTTGAATAGAGAATACAGTTTCGCTGGAACTTTAACACTATCTTACTTTATGAACGCTTTGAAATCTATTTTTATATTTCTGATTTTTTGTTTTGTGTTCTTTGGCGCAAGCTTTGCCAAAGCCCATGATAGTTCTATAGAAGAGCTCAAGAAATTACATGAAAAAATCAACTATTTTAACACTGTTGAAAATCAAGACAGTATAAGGTACTATTTGAATATTGGTTTTAAAATTGCCCAAGAACAACACTTGAGATCAGATGATCCTAAAGATTTAAACGTTTATGTTGGTAAAATGTATTTTTTGCAAGGTATGCAGTGTTTTCGTGATAAAGACTTTGTGAAAGCTTTGTCTTATTACGAAAAGGCAACAATAATATTCAAGGAGAAAAACGAAAAAATTGATTTAGCACGATCTTTAAATAATAGTGCAGTGATTTATCTTAAAACAGTAAACCAAGCTAAATCTCTTGAAAGTCTACATGCTTCTACCTCTATTTTTATAGATTACAATGATTCAGTAGGAATAACACAAGGTTATATCAATATTTCAAAGATATATAGGGATCAAAATGACTTAAATCGTTCGAATGAGTATCTTCAAAAAGCACTGTGTTATGCAAGGAAAATGAATAATCCTGAATTACTTTCAACTGTTTTAAATGCTTATGCAGGAATTAAAAAAGAATTAGAAGATCAAGAGGGTGCGCTAAAATGTTATCAAGAGGCTTTGGAGGTCTCAAAGTTGACGAATCGACCTATGAAAACGGCACTTGTACTCAATAATATTGGTGCTATTTATAATAAATTAGGTGAAATAGAAAAAGCATTAATTCATTTAAATAAGGCGAATAAGATGTCCGTCAAATATGACTCTAAAATTGGTGTGGTTTATACTAATGTGAACATTGCAGAGAATTATTTATTAAGGAAAGATTTCAATCAAGCTTTAGTATTAGCAAATGAAGCCTATGCGTTGAGTAAGGAAATTCAAAATAGAGAAGCAGAATTAAAAGCCATCGAAGGTTTGATTGAAATTCTTAAAGCAAAGAATGAATGGAAACAGGTAGCAGAATACCAGAAAAAATTGATGGATTATCAAGATATTCGAGAGTCTCAAATTATGACTCAAATTTCACAAAATGAAACCATACGCTATAAATTAGAAACTGAGAAAGTGATTTCTGAAAGTAAACAATTGGAAGCTAAACTTATTCGTGAAAAAGAAAACCAGCAATTGATGTTTTATTATATCATCGTTTTAATTCTATTTATTGTACTATTCGTGTTCTCATTCATTATATTAATTCGTCTAAAAACGACTAAAGAAGTCAATAAAAATATCATAAAACAAAGTGAAGAGAGAAAACTACTACTTCAAGAAGTGCATCACCGTGTGAAAAATAACTTTCAGATTGTTTCAAGTATGTTGAGGCTTCAATCCTATAATTTTGATAATCCAGAACTTCAGGAAAATTTTGAAGAAGCTGTAAATAGAATTAACGCAATGGCAATTGTTCATGATGTAATCTATCGTCAGGAGAAATTTAAAGACATTGACGCCAAAATTTACCTTGAGAAACTGGTTCAAAACTTACATCAATTAGGAGATAGCCGTATCGATATTTCCATTGTTTCTGAAGAGATTCCATTTAAAATTGAGACTTTAATCAATCTTGGAATAGCGATTAATGAAATGATCACCAATTCATTCAAACATGCATTCAATAGTTCTATTGATCATCCTGAGATTCATATTTCTTTGAAGAGACTAGAGGAGAGTACTTTCGAATTAAAATACAAAGACAATGGAGTGGGTTTTGATGCCGGTAATTATGAATCTAATTTTGGAACTGAATTAATTGAAACAATTATTTCAAATTATGATGGTGAAGTTAACATTGGATCAGAAGGTCAATGGAACACTGTTTATAGATTAACTTTTAAAGAATTCTAAGCCCTTAATATTGTTGTATAACAGATTGAATTGATTGTAAATAACTACCTCCAAATAAGTTCAAATGAACAAGATTGGGATACAATTGGAAGATGGGTATTCTAAGTTCCCATTCTTTTTCTAAGGGAAAATTATCCTGATAGGATGCATAAAAAGAATTTGAAAATCCACCGAATAACTTTGTCATCGCAATATCCATTTCACGATGTCCAAAATAGATTGCTGGATCGTAAGCGATAGCTTCTTTATCGACGGTGATGAAGTAATTTCCACTCCACAAATCACCATGTAGTAAAGCGGGTTTCTCTTGCGGTATTATTTCATCAAGTCGCTGATACATCTTCTCAAATTGACGAGTATCATGAGAGTTCAGCAACCCTTGATCAAAAGCAATTTTAATTTGATTGTTTAATCTATTTTCAATGAAAAAATCAATCCAGCGGTCTTTTGGTGTGTTCACTTGAACTAAACTCCCGATATAATTATCTTCCTCCCATCCAAAACTATCCTCTGAATGTTGATGTTGCTGTGCTAATCTGGCTCCAAGATGACACTGACCTTCTGTATTATTCTCTCCTTCTTCAATAAACTCCATGACCAAAAACTGCTGATTGTCTTTAGTAAAATGAGTTTTGGGTTCTGGATATCTTAACCCTTCAATCTGTTGAAAATATTGAAGTGCTTTTGCTTCTTTTTCGAGCATGAATGGGAAGTTGCTTGCATTGTTTTGCTTTACTACCCAAAATTTTGATTCTGCTTGAATTAAATAAACTTTGTTGATGTCACCACCATGTAAATTTGAAATGAACTTTGGTGATGTTTCAAACTTACAAGCTTTTTGAATGGTATTTAAAACACCTTCCATTGCTTATTTGTTGTTCCAATTGGACATGGTTTGGTTTAATCCAATCGTAGAAAATCCTTTGATAAACTCTGTGGCAGTTTTAATGCGTTCCTCCATCATATCATTTTCTTCTGATGTCCATTCACCAAGAACATAATCAACTTGCTGACCTTTGCTGAATTCACTTCCAACTCCAAATCTTAAACGTGCGTATTTATTGGTGTTTAAGGTGGCTTGAATATCTTTTAACCCATTGTGTCCACCATCACTTCCTTTACCTTTCATCCTTAGTTTTCCGAATGGAAGCGCTAAATCATCCGTGATGATTAACAAGTTGTCAACACTGATTTTTTCCTTTTGCAGATAATAATTCACTGCTTTTCCACTCAAATTCATAAAAGTAGAAGGTTTTAACAATATGATTTGTCGACCTTTCCATTTTGCTTTGGCAACATCACCAAGCTTTATGGTTTCAAAATTCGCCTCACGTTCTTTTGCAAAAGCATCTACTACTTTAAAGCCAATGTTGTGGCGTGTGTTTTCATACTTCGCTCCTGGATTTCCTAAGCCTACAATTAAGTATTTCATTTCCGTTGGAATATTTTGTTCAGCCTTCTTTTTTTTACTGAATAATGATTTAAAAAACATGTGATTCTTTAATTTTAAGTGCTGTGCTCAAATTGCAAAATCATGAATTAACTTCTTGGATTAGAAAATGTATTTACATCAAAACCCGTAATCTCATGATCACATAAAATCACCATTCTTTCAATGATGTTTCTCAATTCACGAATGTTTCCAGACCATTTGGTGTTTTTAAGTGCTTCTAATGCATCTTCTGAAAACTTCTTACGTGGAATACCGTGCTCAGCACAAGTCATCGTTAAAAAATGCTCTGCTAACAAAGGAATGTCTTCTTCTCGTTCATTTAAAGTGGGTACATGAATTAATATTACACTTAATCGGTGATATAAATCTTCACGGAAATTACCTTCTTCAATTTCTTTACGTAAGTTTTTATTGGTTGCTGCAATTATTCGAGGATTAACCTTGATGTTCTTTTCTCCACCAACTCTCTGAATTACATTTTCTTGTAAGGCTCTCAATACCTTAGCTTGAGCAGATGCGCTCATGTCACCAATCTCATCTAAAAATAAGGTTCCATTCTTTGAAAGTTCAAACTTCCCTTTCTTTTGTTTTACGGCTGAGGTGAAGGCTCCTTTCTCATGTCCAAAAAGTTCACTTTCGATTAATTCTGCAGGAATAGCTGCACAATTTACTTCTATAAACGCTTCGTCCTTTCTTGGACTATTGTCATGTAATGAACGTGCGACTAATTCTTTACCTGTTCCATTCTCTCCTGTGACTAGAACACGTGCTTCACTTGGACCAACTTTTTCAATCATTTCTTTAATCTGAATGATGCGATCGGTTTCACCAATTATTGAAGAACCTTTAAAGCGTTGCACAGTCTTCTTTAAAACCTTTTTTTCTTCAACTAAATTATTCTTTTCATTGGCATTTCTAATGGTCACCAAAATTCGATTCAAATCAAGTGGTTTTTCTATAAAATCGAAAGCTCCCATTTTGATGGCTTCAACAGCTGTTTCAATATTACCATGTCCAGAGATCATAATTACGGGACTATCTACCTTTTCTTTTTGAAGGGCAGAAAGCACTTCCATTCCATCCATTTTCGGCATCTTAATATCACAAAATATTAAGTCAAAATACTGTGAAGTAGCCTTTTCAAGCCCTTCTTTTCCGTCCTCTGCTTCGTCGACTTCAAAGTCCTCAAATTCTAAAATTTCTTTTAGTGCTCTTCGTATACTTTTCTCGTCATCTATGATTAATATCTTACCCATTGAAGAATTATTAGTTTGTAACCAAAATTAATAAAGTTTTTCGAAATCGCTGAAGTGTTCGCCTTGGTAAGATGAAAATAACGATTGTATTACACTATTTATTCAAAATAAAAAACCCACATAAATTTTTATGTGGGCTTTGAAATTCTATAATGGAATTCAATTTATTCTATGGTTTGTTTGATAACTTGTAATATTTCATAAGTATCAACATCGTAAGTATAAATCAAAAAGTGCATGTTGTCCTTATCCAATTCTTGAGGTAGCACATACGAATAGTCAATAATTTTCTTTTCACCATTTGCAGCACTGGCGTCGAATGTTGTGATACCAAATGGATTATTGTCAATACTTCCTAAATGCTTGTCACGATGAACATAAAATTCATTATCGGAATTGTCCGGCATTAATTGCCAATCAACCAATGAATCTTGAATTACATAAACAACGGTCTTCATATCAATTGCTTCGTTGGTTTTCTTCTCCACTTCGACATGTAGATACCCTCCATTCGCGTAATCATAATAGTTAAATTCAGACTGTATGTTGACTTTTAAATCGTTTGTATTTAGAATATTATCGGTTCTACTTTCCCAAACTCCATAAAGTGAAAACATTTCGCCATTTCCTTTACTTCTGTTTACCGTTCCTTGAGGGTTTCCAAAGAATCCAAATCCACTTTCGAATTCTTCTCCATACGCTATTCCCTCAGGATTTGTATGATCGGTATAATATTTTGAGCTGTTTGGATATGCCTGTTGAAAGGACAAAGATCCTGGTCCCGAATGAATTGAAGCAACAAAAACTCTTCCAGGATTATTGCCGTAAATTTCATGCGCTTCATCAGCCGCAGTTGGGCAGTTGTTGCATTTGTGTCCTGTATAATCTTCTATTAAAACATTTACATCTGTGTTGGTGTTGGTGGAAAAAACTGGATATTCGTTTTCTAAATAATCACTCCAAGTACCATTGTATAATGTTGTGTCGATATCAATTGTAGCTACTTGTTCATAGGGGTTTTCAACTTTATCACAACTCGTCATGAGTAAAGAAGCCCCTAGCATTAAGTAGAAATATTTTTGTAAATTTTTCATAATAATAAATTTTAGAAACTATGAGTGAATGATACCGTTAACCCATTTGAAGATGGAACTTGTCTACAAATTCCTCCAACACAAAATAAACCTTCATTTTGTCGACCATAACCCACTTGTAGTCTTGTGGCACCCCAAATTTTACCAACTACAACCATTGGATAATGGATTTGATCTTCTTCAACAGGGTTTCCGTAGTTTGATTGTATCAAAGCACTAAAGAACCAATCAGGAGAAATGGTGTATTCTACTAAAAACGTAGCCCAATCCCCTCTGTCTTTATTATCTATTGTCCACAATCCTTGAAGTTCTGCGCGAATAGTGTTCTTACGGTTAATTTTATATTGAACATCTAAAACTCCAATGTGAGATTCAATAATTCCCTTGGCATCTGTTAATTTTAAAACATCATTGTTCATTGAAATGTTGAAATAACTTCCTTTCAATGTCCATTTTTTATTTAATTTTCTTTTGATGCTAACATTAAAATCTCGCCAATACAATTGGTCATCTGCATCAAATAATTTTGAGTCGTAAGCCACACGAGTAGAGTCTAAAGGATTTACATTAGAAGTGTTTTGAACAGGAGCGTATGCCGTTGAAAAGTTCAACGAAACATCTGTTCCATATTTTCCACCAAGTTTTGTCCCTCTTTTGATTTTGTAAATAACATCTGCCTGATACGCGACTTCACCATTTGGTTGTGAAGCATAAGGATATAATGTAGCTGCTAAATTATAAGTATGTGTTTTTGTTAATGCCGGAATAAATCCAATTGTAGCATCTTGTAATGCAGCCTCTCTGTCACTTCTGAAACTCATGTTGTCAATTGACTTTGCAGAAACAACTATCCCTAATCCTTTTTGAGAGTATCCAGCGTTTAATAATAACCCTTTACCATAATTGTAAATATATCCATTGTCTTGTGATGGATCTTGCTCTTTAATGATGTATTCACCATTTATGAAGAACTTTTTATACGCAACTTCCATACGTCCACCATATGCACCTGTGTTTTCTGGAAGAACAAGTTGTGTATTATTGTCTTCTTGGTATTTAGAAACAAATGAACCACCAGCAGAAACTCTAAAATTACTACTCGCTAACTTTGGAAACCATTGATTGAAGTTGATTTCAGCATCTGCACCTCTAACAATTCCATCCGTATAGACGTTGCTTCCTTCTGTAAAAGAAAAACGTTGTCGACCATAAACAGTTTTGATGGTTACCCCTTTGTATGGACGGAGATTCAAGCTTACTCCGTTCATCATGTTGTCAACACCGAGCGCTCTATCTTCGTATGAACGGAAAATTAGTCCTGAACCAAATTGTTCATAGAAATTCCCTACTGTAACATCTACCAAGTCATTTTCGTAACCAACATATCTATAACCTAAACCAGCTCCGTCAAAACGATCTGGATAACCTAGTATTGCTGGTAAATAGGCTTCAAGTCTCATTCCAGCTTTAAAACCACTGTTGCGGTAATTTACATTTACATATGAGTTAATTAAAGCTTTTTCATCAGGTTGTTCTGCATCAATTTTTTCATCATCTAGTAAATATTGAAATGTACTTTCCATATTACCTGAGATAGAACCTTGCGAAAGCACAGTTGAACCTAAACATAGTAACAATGAGCTAGCAAGTATTTTTGAAATTTTCATCGTAATTGAGTGAGTTAAATGTATGGTTTACTTTTCTTCTGTTAATTCTAACACGTGATCATAAAGTTCATACTCATCACCAGGAGCATAGTTGTTGTGAGAATATACGATTTTCCCATTTCCATCAATTAAAAATGTATGAGGAACATTGTTTACACCCATTGCTCTTTTGAAATCTCCATTTGGATCTAATAAAATTTCATATTCCCATGATTTTGAATCTACATAAGGAACAACACGACTAGCAGTTTTGTTATCATCAATTGAAACAGCAACTAATCTCACGCCTGTTTCATCTTGCCAATCAATATATAAATCATGGATAGTATTTAATTCTTTTTTACATGGAGTACACCAAGTCGCCCAAAATGAAATGATCATTGGTTTACCATCATTGTGTAATTTAGCTGTGTTGATGACATCACCTACTGTGTTCTTTAACTGAACTTCAGGGATTGATTTTTCTAATAGTCCTTTATCATTTCCTTGAGCAAATGAATTTGCTGTGAACATTAAGAATACCGTCGAAATTAATAGTGATAAATTTTTCATGTTTTATATTTTTAGTTTAGCCGAATATTAGCATACATCATACCAATAGTTCTGTAGTTCTCAAATATAGATACAAAAAGTGAAAATACGTTAAGAAATCATTAAGGACTATTGGAATCCAAAAAAAAGAGGGAGACGATTCTGTCTCCCTCTTTAATGTTATTTGTATCTAAAATTTGTTATTCAATTGTTGAGTAACAATCTTCTATCAAAATCAGATTATTTGATTACTGAGATACGTTTAGTTTGTTCTCCGTTTGCTGTTTGAACTTTTACAATGTACATTCCAGACTCTAAAGAAGAAACGTCTAATTGTGTAGATTGAACACCAGAAACGTTTCCTAAGTTATTTGAAGTTACAGTTTGTCCAACAGTATTCAAGATAGAAACTGATACGTCATTAGTGTTTGTTAATTCAAACTCTACGTTAACAACGTTTGAAGTTGGGTTTGGATAAACTTTCATGTCTGCTAATGGACTTACTTCTTTGTTAAGGTTTGCAACTAACCCATCAGAGATGTTAATATCATCAACGAATAAGTTGTTTCCATATCCAGAAGTTCCTTTAAATGCAACCATAACCTCTGACTCACCTTCGTAACTTGATAAGTCAACATAGTTACTTCTCCACTCAGTTACTGCAGGCCAGAAATTACTAGTTGCAGGAGATGCAGTGGCTAAATTTGAACCTTCTTCAGAATGAACTGTAGTCCATGTAGCACCACAGTCTGTAGAAACTAATACTTCAAGTTTGTCATTTTCAGCGCTATATTGTGCGTAAGCATGGTTAAATGTAACTCCATAATCAGAACCTGTACTAAAGTCTAACTTGTGGAATACAAGACTTGCCTCACCACCTGCTTCGATTCCAAAGAAGTTCCAGAATAAACTCTTTGTAGAGTTACCAAAACCTCCTAAATCATGTGTTAATCCATTAACATTTGCTTGACTAATTACGTGGAATGGGTGACCATCAGCGTTCTCAACAAGAGTGTTTGGAACTGCTGGAGCGTCTGGGTATCCAGGAACGTTTTCAAATCCTTCGTCATTAGTTGTACCAAAAGCTGCAGAAGGAATAATGTACATAGTTGAAGAAGCAGCAGTATTATTTCCTGTAACTAATTCAACATAAGATGAACCACTTATAACATTTACTTCATAGTTAATTACATTTTCACCCGCTGGTAAAGTAATTGAAGGGAAAGTAGTTGTTGTAGAAGCACCTGGTGCCAATGGAGTATTAACAGTTTGAGTAACCGCTGTACCACCATTAAGCATATAAGAAACCTCATAAGAGTTAATTGCATCTGATTCTTGGTTCGTAACTGTAATTTCTGGAGTAACTTGGTCTGAACAATAATCACTTGGTGAAGACATAGAAGTTGAAGCTTCAAGATCTGCCAAAGTTGATCCTGGAGGTATAATGTAGTCAATTGGTCCTTCAGCACCAGAAATAATATATTGGTTTCCTTCAGCGATATATGCTACGACTTCTAAATCACCTAATTCGTAACTAACTCCATTTAGATCAGCAGGAATAGTGTAAACATACTGACGTGTTTCTAATGTTCCTTGAGTCGTTGTTGAGATAACTTCACCCCATTGTCCTGTCAAAAAGTGACGTAACATGTGGTTGTGTTGGTAATTTCCATTTGGAAGAACTTGGTCCGGGTTGGCAGCCATTCCTGTTTGAGGTCCTTCAATACCACTTTGCAATAAAGCAACGTTTAAGTTGTTTGCTGCTGGCCCATCAGCTGTATAGTAAATTTCAACATCAACTGTAAGCTCTCTTGTAGCAACATCAATAGTTGACTCTAAAGCGATGTTTGCGTAAGATGTCTCATTTAAAACGTTTGAAGAGTATGTCGCCCAATCACCTCTACCAAGTGCTGTGTTTGAACCAGTAAAAACTTCTCTGTTTACTGTCCCTGATGGGTATCCTTGTAAACCTGATTGATTCGCTAATGCTGTCCCGAAAGGAGTTCTGAAGTCTGGATCTGAACCATTTGGTTGTGCATATCCTCCTGTATGTACGTTTACTAATACGACATCACCAGGATTTGCGTCCTTAATGTCCTGAGCCCTTTTGTGACCATCAGGACAATATGTACAGTATATACCTGTAAACTCTTCTAAGACAACATTTCTGTTTTCTTGTGTTTGACTCACTGGAAGCTGACCAAATAATGTGGAGGCAGTTAGTAAGGCTGCCGCCGTGCTAAATAATTGTTGTTTCATAATAATGTTTAATTTGTTTCTTTCAAATTTAGAGAATTTTAACGACCGTTCAATAAAAAACCGAACTCTATTTTGTTTAATTAAATCTAATTATTGCTTAATGATTTAATAATATTGAAGGGTTTGTTAATTTTGGCTTAATGTTTGGTAGTGTGCTTCGGCTGTGTTGAAATGCCTTTGTATCATTGGTTTTTTAATAGTTTTCTAAAATATTTTTTTATCAGAAAGCTATGCTTATTTATGGATGAATCTGACTTTTATTATTGTATTCCTAAGCGGGTTTAGTTTTTTTGATCTCTGATGATTTATTGGTTATTCACTCTATTTGTTCTATATTTACAGTACAAATACTAAAAAAATATATACATATGAAATTAACTTTACTTTTTATTACTAGTTTAATGTTGGCTGCAACTTCAGTGTTTGCACAAGATATTGAAATAGTAAGTGTAAACGATATGAACACTGATCTCAGCGGTACTTCAGTTGAAGCTGTTGGAGATGCCAACGGACAGCCCGTTTATTACGAGTTTAGAGTAATAAATAATAGTAGTTCGACTATTGAAGTGAAATATAAAAGAGAAAGAATCCTTAATAGCGGTTTGATAGACGCTATTTGTGATGAGCATTTCTGTATTGATGCAGACGATACTTATTCATGGACTACTCCACAATTAAATACGATTGAGTCAGGTGATAATGGTGTTTTTAAACCTCAAGTTTCTCCAAATGGAAGTGAGTTCTGTGGTGTTTATAAGTACTTTGTTGTGAATGATTCAGGTGATGAGTTAGATTCTATTACAGTCTTGTATAAATCAACAAATGCTGAATGTAACTTAGATGTTGCTCAACAAGAAACTAAATCAAAATTAGGTATTTACCCTAATCCAGCACAAAACTACGTGTCTTTTGATGGTGACTTAGTTGAAAATGGTGGAACTGTTGTGTTCTTGGACGCATTAGGAAAAGAAGTTAAGCGTTATGAGATTACTTCAAACAATTCTAAAGTTTCTGTTTCAGATTTGAAAAGAGGAATTTACTTTGTAAACGTATACGGACAAAATGGTTTGAAAAGCGATGTTCAACGTTTAGTAATCCAATAATTAAGAAATAAACCAAGCAATTTGTTTAATGTCCCTGATCTTTTTAAAAGGTCGGGGATTTTTTTATGCTAAAAGTTGGTTTACGAGTTGAACCACTCCTTTTGTCGCTGTTTCTTGGATTACATTAAAATATGAAGGGACATGAACTTCGTTAGGGTCAATTAAATAATAACTGGCGTCTACAGGTGCATATTCTATAATTCCTGCAGCTGGATAGACGTTTAATGATGTGCCAATAACAATTACAATATCGGCATTTTTAATATGTTGGACTGCTTTGTCTAACATTGGTACGGCTTCTCCAAACCATACTACATGTGGTCTAAGTTGATAGCCTTCCGGACATAAATCTCCCATTTTTACTTCCCAATTATCTTGTTTTAAAATGGTTTTTTCTGCGTTTGGACCAGAGCTTTTTACTTTGTTTAATTCTCCATGCAAATGTAAAACATTAGTGCTTCCACTACGTTCGTGAAGATTATCAACGTTTTGTGTGATGACTTCAACTTCATATTTGTTTTCTAATTCAGCAATTGCATAATGTGCTGCATTGGGCGATGCTTCATAACACTGTTTTCTTCTCATGTTATAGAAATCAGTAACCATTTTTGGATTTTTGTTCCATGCCTCTGGAGTAGCCACCTCTTCAATGTTGTATTTTTCCCATAAACCTCCATTATCCCTGAAAGTTCCGAGCCCTGATTCAGCACTAATTCCTGCTCCTGTAAAAACAATTATTCTTTCTTTTCCCATACTTTGAAGCTAAAATTCTTTTGATGTGTTGGTTTTTGTTAAATTTACGCCCTTGCAAAAGATTTACAAAAGAAAACATTATGGCTAAGATAAGAAAACAAGATGCACTTGACTATCATTCACAAGGTAAACCTGGAAAGATTGAAGTTATTCCAACAAAACCTTACAGTTCACAACGTGACTTGTCTTTGGCTTATTCACCTGGAGTAGCAGAACCGTGTTTAAAGATTGCTGAAAATCCTGAAGATGTATATAAATACACTGCCAAATCTAATTTAGTTGCCGTTATTTCTAATGGTACAGCTGTTTTAGGTCTTGGAGATATCGGTCCAGCAGCTTCAAAACCTGTTATGGAAGGAAAGGGATTGTTATTTAAGATTTTTGCAGATATTGATGTTTTTGACATTGAAGTTGACGCAAGTGATCCTGATTTGTTTATTCAAACGGTTAAAGCAATTGCTCCAACTTTTGGTGGAATAAACCTTGAAGATATTAAAGCACCAGAAGCTTTTGAAATCGAAGAAAGATTAAAAGCAGAACTGGATATTCCTGTAATGCACGATGATCAACACGGTACAGCAATTATTTCATCTGCTGGATTAATCAACGCATTAGAATTAGCAGGAAAGAAAATAGAAGATGTAAAAATAGTTGTTTCTGGAGCTGGAGCTTCAGCGATGAGTTGTGCAAAGTTGTACAATTCATTGGGAGCGAAAATGGAAAATATTTTCATGTTTGATAGTAAAGGTCTTCTAAGTAAAGACAGAGAAAACTTGACTGGAAATAAAGCGTTTTTTGCTCAACACCATGAAAAGACTTCAGATATTGCTACTGAATTGGTTGGTGCAGATGTACTTTTAGGACTTTCTAGAGGTGGAGTGGTATCAAAGGCAATGGTAAAATCTATGGCAGATAATCCAATTGTATTTGCGCTAGCAAACCCTGAACCAGAAATACCTTATAAAGATGCTATGGCCGCTCGTGAAGATGTGATTATGGCTACAGGTCGTTCAGATCATCCTAACCAGGTAAATAATGTACTTGGTTTCCCATTTATCTTTAGAGGTGCCTTGGATGTTCGTGCTAAATCGATTAATGAAGAAATGAAATTGGCTGCAGTATATGCTATTTCAGAATTGGCGAAAGAAACTGTTCCTGAGGAGGTGAGTGAAGCCTACGGAGAAAGAAGTATTTCTTTTGGTCGTGAAAACTTTATTCCAAAACCATTAGATCCACGTTTGATTTATCATGTGGCACCGGCTGTTGCAAGAGCAGCAATGGAATCTGGTGTAGCAAGAGCGCCAATTGAAGATTGGGATGCTTATGAAGCAAACCTGAAAAGACGATTAGGAATTGATAATAAGCTGGTAAGAACAATTACAGAGAAAGCGGAGAAAAACCCGAAACGTGTTGTTTTTGCAGAAGCAGATAACTATAGCATTCTAAAAGCAGCTCAAACGGCTTATGAGGAAGGAGTAGTTATTCCAATTCTTTTAGGTAGAAAGGAAAAGGTAATGTCCATGATTGAAGAATACAATATGGAATTGCCAGACGTTGAAATTTTAGATCCGAAAGGAGAGGAAGAAAAAGAACGTTTATTGCGTTATGCAGATGAGTTTTTCGAATTAAGAAAAAGAAAAGGATTCACAGCATATGAAGCAACCAAAATTATGAGAGAACGTAATTACTTTGGTGCAATGATGGTTCAATCTGGGGATGCTGACGCAATGATTTCTGGAGCAACACGTAAGTACAGCGATGTGCTAAGACCTGCTTTACAAGTTGTAGGAACTCAGAAAGATGTTGATCGAGTTGCAGGAATGTATGTTTTGATCACTAAACGCGGTCCAATTTTCTTAGCAGATACAACGGTTAACTTTAACCCTTCAGCGGAAGAAATTGCAGACATGACTCACCATATTGCTAAAACAGTGCGTAAGTTTAAAGTCAATCCTAAAATTGCTTTATTGTCTTACTCAAATTATGGTTCAGCAGAAGGAGCAGATGCTAAGAAGATGGCAAAAGCTGTTGAAATTATTCACGATAAGTACCCAACACTATCAGCAGATGGAGAGGTTCAAGCGAATTTCGCGTTGAATAATGAATTAATGAACGAGAAGTTCCCATTCTCTGAATTGGCAAATAAAGAAGTGAATACTTTTATTTTCCCAAATCTTTCTTCTGGAAATATTGCATATAAATTATTGCAAGAAATGACAGATGCCGAGGCGATTGGACCAGTGTTGGTTGGATTGAGGAAGTCAATTCATGTATTGCAACTCGGAGCTTCAGTTAGGGAAATTGTAAATATGGTAAAAGTTGCTGTAGTGGACGCTCAAAATAAATAAGTATGATTACATATTTAAATGGAAGGCTTGTAGAAAAATCTCCAACTGTTTTAGTTGTAGAATGTGGAGGAATAGGATATGAAGTTAAAATCTCTTTAAATACTTATTCATCGATAGGCAGTGAAGAGTCAATTAAGATCTTTACACAATTTGTTGTCCGAGAAGACGCTCAAATTTTATATGGTTTTAAAGATATTGAAGAAAGAGAAATGTTCAATTTCTTAGTCTCTGTATCTGGAATTGGACCAAATACTGCCATTTTGATGCTCTCAGGACTTTCTCCTTCTGAAATAGCCCATGCAATAACTTCTGAAGATGTAAACACTATCAAGGGAGTGAAAGGGATTGGGAATAAAACCGCGCAGCGAGTGATTGTTGATTTGAAGGATAAAATGTTAAAATTCGAGGTTTCTGATGAGAATGTTTCGTCTTCAAACAATACACTACGATTTGATGCGTTAACTGCATTGGTTTCACTTGGTTTCGATAAGAAAACTGCAGAAAAAGCCATAAATAAAGTAATGAATGAACAAAGTTCCGTAGAACTTTTAATCAAAGATGCATTGAAGGTGCTCTAATGGGAATATCCAACTGTGAATAGACAAACACTAAATACAATATGGAAAGGGGGAATTATCGCCCTCATTTTTTCAATGGTAAATTTTACCTATGGACAGAATAATCCAGACTCAACAGAATTAAAATATCCAATAAACAATCCATACGATCCTACAGGAAATGAAGAGCAAAGTTTCGATTTAGGTGATCCTAAGTCAGTTGAAAAAACAATTGTATATGATCCAAAGACAGGTAAGTATGTTTTTAAAGAAGTGATAGGAGGGATTGATTATCGCCGTCCTTCAATGATGACGCTTGAAGAATACATTGAGTATGAGCGTCAGCAGCAAATGCAAAGTTATTGGAAAGATAAGGTGGATAGTCAAACGGAAGAAGATCAAGGTTTGATTCCACCAATTAAAATTGATTCTCCCGGATTTGCCAATATTTTTGGTTCTGATGAAATTCAAATTCGTCCGGAAGGAAGTGTAGAATTGTCTTTAGGAGTGAACTCTTCACGTTATGATAATCCAAGTTTGCCAGAAAACCAACGTAGAATAACACGTTTTGATTTCCAACAACAAATACAATTGAATCTTGTTGGACAGATAGGAACGAAATTGAAGTTGGGAGCATCTTACAATACAGAGGCTGCTTTTAATTTTGATAATGTAACGAAGCTGGAATGGACAGGAAACGAAGATCAAATTCTACAAAAAATAGAAGCTGGTAACGTTTCTATGCCACTAGAAACATCACTTATCGAAGGGTCACAAACTTTATTTGGTGTTAAAACAAGAATGAAATTTGGTCGTTTAACGGTAGACGCAATTGCATCAACTTCGAGAGGTCAAAAACAAGAAATCAATATTCAAGGTGGTTCGCAGGTGCAGGACTTCGAATTAAAAGCAGATGAGTACGAGGCCAATCGTCACTACTTCTTGAACTATTATCACAGGGAGCATTACAACGAAGCCATGGAAAGTGTTCCGATTGTAAGTTCTTTGGTGAATATTACAAGAATTGAAGTTTGGGTAACCAATCAAACCAATAAAGTAGAAGACACAAGAAATATTATTGCCTTCACGGATTTAGGGGAAGCAAAACCTGAAAACTGGTCGGGAAATCCTGGAAGTGCTTCAAGTAATGAATTCCCACGAAATGAAGCCAATGGATTGTATGAATACGCCAAAAACAACCCAACTATTCGTGGATTTAATAATGCTGTAGTAGCGCTTGAATCTGAACAAACAGAGCCTGGTCCTTTTCAACAAGCCACAGATTTTGAAAAAGTTGAAAATGCGAGACGTTTAACCGAACAAGAATTTACTTATAATGCTCAGTTAGGTTTTATATCTGTAAATCTTCCTTTAAATAATGATGAGGTATTGGCCGTTTCTTATGAATATACTTATGCCGGAAGAACATATCAAGTTGGAGAGTTCTCAACAGATGGTATCGTAGGAACAGATGCACTTTTCCTTAAGTTATTGAAACCAACAATCATAAATCCTAAAAATAAATTGTGGGATTTGATGATGAAAAACGTTTATTCAATTGGTGCCTACCAAGTAAGTCAAGAAGGGTTTAGATTGGACATTCTTTACAATAATCCAGACAACAGTTTGAACGTGAATTTTATGCCTTATCCAGGTTTAGATGACAGACAAGTTATTGATGTTGTTGGAATGGACCGCTTGAATCAAAATAATCGTGCTCAAAAAGATGGTGTGTTTGACTTTATGCCGATTACTTTCAATGGAAATGAGGCGACAAATGGAGGAACAATAAATACCCGGAATGGACGGATTTACTTTAGTACCATTGAACCCTTTGGTCAAACTTTAAAGGATGAACTTATTGAAGAGGACTTGCATCAGATTGCCGACAATGTAGCTTTTGATGAACTGTATGATTCCACAAAAATTGCTGCACAGCAATTGCCTAAGAAAAATAGGTTCTACTTCGTAGGTAAATATGAATCTTCTGTGAGTGATGAAATTCCATTGAACGCCTTAAATGTTCCTGAAGGAGCTGTTGTGGTAACTGCAGGAGGTATTCGTTTGACAGAAGGAACTGACTTTACTGTAGATTATAATTTAGGTAGAGTGAAAATTTTAAATAGCGCAGTTTTAGAATCAAATGCTGATATAAAAATTTCTATTGAAAGTAATTCTGTCTTTGGTTTCCAAAATAAATCATTGATGGGAACACACATGAATTACATGATTAATCCTGACTTTAATGTTGGTGCGACATGGATGAGAATGACTGAAAAGCCAATTACGCAAAAGGTGGATATTGGTGATGAGCCTTTCAAAAATAATATTGTAGGAATGAATTTGTCTTACCGAACAGATATTCCACTTTTAACTAAATTGATTAATTTTATTCCAACGATTTCTACAAAGCAAATGTCAACCTTGACATTAAATGCAGAGGTCGCTCATTTAATTCCTGGAACTCCACGTGCCATTTCAAAAGAGGGGATTTCTTATGTCGACGATTTTGAAGGAAGTCAGTCAACAATAGATTTGAAGAACTTTTCTTCTTGGAAATTAGCATCAATTCCACAAGGTCAATCAGATATTTTTCCTGAAGCTTCTTTGAAAAACAATTTGGCTGCAGGATTCAAACGTTCTCATTTATCGTGGTATTCTATTGACCCGATGTTCCATGAAAATCGTTCAATCACTCCAACACATATTGCTGAAAATCCAGATGAAACTGAAAATATGAATGTTTCTTTGGTGAATAAAACGGATATTTTCCCAAACACTCAACCGGCAACAGGTGACATTACGAATTTGCCGATTTTTAACATGACCTACTATCCAAAGGAAAGAGGTATGTATAATTATGATACGACAAATACGGTAAATCAAGATGGTGAGTTTATTGATCCTCAAGAGCGTTGGAATGGAATTATGCGTTCATTAACGACAACAAATTTTGAAGAAACAAATGTAGAATATATTCAATTCTGGATGTTGGATCCTTTTAATGAAGACCAAGAGGCGCAAGAACCTAATACAAACCATACAGGAGGAGATTTATACTTTAATATTGGTAACCTTTCGGAAGATGTTTTGCCAGATTCTAGGAAAAGTTTTGAAAATGGATTGCCACGAGAATTTTCGAATACTGAAAATACAGATGAAACAAATTGGGCAAGAGTTTCAACACAGCAAGTTGTTGTGAATGCTTTTGATAATGATCAAGAAACACGTGCTGCGCAAGATGTTGGATTGGACGGATATAGTGATGAGGATGAGTTAAATGCCTACGCTAACTTTGTAGCATGGGTACAAAATAATCCTACTTTATCCCAAGCTGCAAAAGATGAAATTTTAGAGGATATTTCTAAGGATAATTATAACTATTACCGAGATGATCGTTACGATGAAGAGGAGATAGGTATTATTGAACGTTATAAATACTGGAATGGACACGAAGGAAACTCTCCTACACCAGAAATGTCTGCGGAAATCAATTCAGAAGGCTATCCGACACAAGCAACAAACACTCCAGACATGGAAGATGTGAATCGTGATAATAACCTAAGTGAATCAGAAAGCTACTATCAATACAAAGTTTCATTGCGTGAAAACGATATGGAAGTAGGTAAGAATTACATTATCAACTCAAGAGAATATGATATAGGAAGTAAAGCTTATAAATGGTACCAATTTAGAATTCCAGTAAGAAGTCCTGATAAAGCTGTTAACGGTATTTCTGATTTCCGTTCTATTCGTTTCATGAGAATGTTTATGCGTTCTTTTGAAGAGGAAACAACATTGCGTTTTGCTAAGTTAGAATTGGTTAGAGGAGAATGGAGAAAATATAGTGAGAGTCTAGTTCAGCCAACAGATGGTGTTCAAACAGATCCAGATTTAACTTCATTTAATATTGGTGCTGTTAATGTTGAAGAACACGACCAAAGAGAGCCTGTTAATTATGTTATTCCTCCAGGGATATTGCGTGAGGTGGATCCATCTCAACAGTTCCAAAGACAGTTGAATGAGCAGTCAATGACGATTGAGGTCTGTAATTTAAAGGATGGTGATGCTAGAGCTGCCACCAAGAATGTTGGTATGGACATGATCATGTACAAAAATCTTGAAATGTACCTCCATGCTGAAGAATCCGAGCCCACGAGTCCATTGAATGATGAAGATGTTTCTGTGTTTATCCGATTGGGTACAGATTTCGAAGAAAACTATTACGAATATGAGGTACCTATGACGGTTACTCCGTGGGGATCAACTCAAGATACGGAAATTTGGCCTGAAGAAAATAACCTCAGAATTGTCTTTGAGGATTTAATTGCCTTAAAAAAGGAACGAAATGAAGAAATGGCCCAGCCAGGATCGAGTACAGCAACGAATGTTGAATACAGTAAGGTTGTAGCACATAAACCAGGGAGTTCTGATAATGGTAATGTGAATCATCCGCCTCGTTTAATGAAGGTGAAGGGAAATCCGAATCTAACTGATGTAAAAACCATTATGATTGGTATTCGAAATCCTTCTGTGAATTCAGATCACCCTTGGCAACCAGATGATGGATTGGCCAAATGTGTAGAAGTTTGGGTAAACGAGTTAAGGTTAACTGAATTCGAAAATGAGGGAGGTTCTGCTGCATTGGCACAAGCTAATCTTCAAATTGCAGATTTCGCAACCGTTCAAGTAGCCGGTTCATACAGTGGCTTGAACTGGGGAAGTATTGATAGTCGAGTGGCAGAAAGGCAAAGAGATACACGTTTGAATTTAGATCTTTCTGCAAATGCTCAATTGGGTCAGTTATTGGGTGAAAATGCAAAAATTGATATTCCTTTTTTGTACACTTATTCTGTGGGAACAATAAATCCACGCTTTGATCCTTATAATCCTGATGTGGAACTTTCGTCTTACGATGCTGAAGAACGAAAGGAAAAGTTAAAGGCAGGTAGAGATTTCACACAAAGGAAATCATTTAACTTTACGAATGTTAGAAAGCAACGTAAACCCGGTGCTGATGCTCACATCTGGGACATAAGTAATTTCTCATTCAATTATGCTTATAGTGAAGATTTATTGCAAGACTTTAATACCAACTACGACAGAACGAAGGTTTGGAAAGGTGGTGTGAATTATGTTTACAATGGAACACCTACTTTATGGGAGCCATTTAAAAACGTTAAATTTATGCGTAAATCTAAGTGGTGGGATTTAGTGAGATCTTCAAATTTATACTTAGGTCCAAAAAACATTAGTGTTAAGAACAATTTGACGCGTAATTACAACGAAAGACAAATTAGAAATAACATTCCGAATACAAGTTTCGAGTTCCAACCTATTTACCTGAAGAACTTTACTTGGAACAGAACATTTAATTTCAAATATGACATCACTAGAAATTTGAAGTTTGATTTTGGATCTAATAATAGTTCGATTATTGACGAGCCAGAAGGTCAAGTAGATAGAAATGAGAGTCCAGAATTGTATCGTGAATTCCAAGATTCTGTTAGAACTCAATTTAGAACTCTTGGTAAAACAATGCGTTACGACCATAACTACAATATTTCTTACAATATTCCATTTAATAAAATTCCAGCTTTGGATTTCATTAATTCAAACATTCGTTATAGTGGAGCTTATGAATGGTCAAGACCAAATCTAGGTCAAGAAGCCTTTGGTAATGTAATTCAAAACAGTAGAACGATAAACACTACTGCACAGTTGAATATGTTGACACTTTACAAAAAATCTGAATTCTTTAATAAAATTATTAATGGTGGACGAGGTGGTCGAAATACGATTAGAAGTGGAAATAGAAATGGGCGAAACAATAACCTAAATCGATCTGGTCTGGGAGGAAACAATACCAAGAATGATAGTCGACTGGCCAAGAAGGTAGCAGAACTTCAGAAGAAACAAGAAGAATTAGAGAAGGTGAAAGTTGATCAATTAGAAACGGATGAATTGGTTGCCCATCAAAAAGAAGTAAATAAAGTAGAAAGAAAACTTGAGAATAAAGAGCCTCGATTGGAGCGTCAGAATGAACGACTCGCCAATAAAGAAGAGCGTGAAGAAGAAAACCAAGAAAAATATGGTAAACCTTATCACCCAGTTACTGGATTTGCAGCGAGAATGCTAATGAGTGTTAGAACCCTCTCTGGAACTTATAGTCAGAACGATGGTATTCTTTTACCTGGGTTTAATGAAGAAGCGCAAGTTTTCGGATTAAACGAAAGTATGTTTGGTGATAGTAAAATTCGTGGTTTTGCAATGGGGCAACAAGAGCGAAATGTGTTTGGTCAATCAAATGGATTTGAATATGCACCTTACGCTGGTTCAAACGGATATATTGTTGATACTAGTGGATTAAATACGCAACATACCATCATGCATTCTCAAAACTATAACTTGAGAGCAAGTCTTGAACCAATAAAAGATTTAAAAGTTGATTTAACATTGAAGCGTAATTTCACAGAGAACTCATCCCAATATTACCGTTTCTCGGATAGTTTGCAAACCTTCGAATCTCAAAGTGAATTTAGAACAACAACTTTAAGTTATTCTACAATATCTATTCAATCCGCTTTCGAATCAATTAGTGAGTCGGATAACTTTAAGTCAAGTTCGTTTGAAGAATTACGAGATAGAAGAGCAGAGGTATCTAGTGTTTTAGGAGAAGGAAATCCATATAGTTTGTCTGATAGTGCCGGATTTAAAGATGGTTTTGGACCAAGTCAACAAGATGTAATTATTGGTGCTTTCCTAAATACCTTTACTGGAAACAAAACAAACAGTAAATCAATTAATCCTGTTAGAAATGTACCACTTCCAAATTGGCAAGTTTCTTATAACGGATTATCTAAATTTGATTTCTTCAAGAAGTTTGTACAAAACTTTACGATTCGACATGGATATACTTCATCTGTTACAGTTGCAGGAATGCAAACCAATTTAAATGCAGAGGTTGATGATGATGGTTATTTGTCTGCACGAGACATAAACGACAACTTTATTTCACAACAGCAAGTACAAAATATTACAATTAGTGAACGTTTTTCTCCATTGATTGGTTTTGATGCAACTTGGAAAATTAATGGAAATGGATTATTAACCAAATTTGAAATTAGTAAGGAAAGATCTTCTTCGTTGTCATTAGCAAATAACCAGTTGACTGAAATGTTAGGAACTGAAATTGTGATAGGAACTGGATATAAATTTACGAACTTCGCACTTCCATTGTCTTTCCAAGGAACAAAGCTTAAACCTTCAGATCTTAACATAAGAATAGACCTTTCAATTAGAGATAACGTTACTGTAATTCGAAAAATTGTAGAGAATCAAACTCAGGCCACTGCAGGTCAACGTGTGTTCTCAATTCGTTCAAGTGCTGATTATTTAATTGGAAAGAATGTAACCATCTCTCTTTTCTACGATCAACAATTAACAGATCCTACAATTGCAACATCGTATGTTACTGGAAATACTGCAGCAGGCTTAAGATTGAGGTTTAATCTTGGTGGAATTTAAAATAGGAAAAATGCCTAAAGGAACAATTCGTAAAGCTAAACAAGGAGACGAGATTGCCTTAATGGGACTCGTTCAAGAGTTGGCCGATTTTGAAAAAGCACCTGATGAAGTAATTAATACACCTGAGCAATTAGCCATAGATTTATTTGAAGATCATATCTGTGATTGTTTCGTTTATGAAATAGAAGGAGTAATTAGAGGAATGGCCTTATATTATATTTCATACTCAACGTGGCGGGGTCGCTGTTTGTATCTTGAAGATTTATATATTCAGCCAGACTACCGTAGAAATGGTATTGGTAAGGAATTATTCTCCCGACTTGTGGAAGAAGCAAAGTCATTGGGGGTAAAACGCATGGATTGGCAAGTCTTGGATTGGAATACCTCTGCAATTGATTTTTATAAAGGTATTGGCGCAACACTAGATCCTGAATGGTATAATGGTCGTTTATTTTTTGATTAAAAACTTTTCTTAAAATTTTCCTCTTTTTTACATTCTATACAAATAGAATTTCATAATTAGCGTTCTTTTTAATGCTTTGATTTACAATGATTTACCTGTAGAAATTAGTTTTCTGTTTCAATAAATTATGTTTGCATAAAAAAATTAACAATATTTTAAGAATAAATACCATGGTAAATGTTTTTGAAACACAAAAGTTTTATATCTTTGCACCGTTAGGTTTCATAAGTAGTAGTGTTTGATTGGAGATAAGGGCGCCCGCCTTTATCTCCAATTATTATTTTAGGGCGTTTCTATTTGATAGTTCTTGTTGTAAATAGCATATAATTAAGCTTTTATATGTTTATATCTGATTTGTTTATTATTTTGAAAATCAGAAAAGGGTGTTTTCTTAAAAAATATAATCTTCGACTTTTATTCTTGTAGGGAATTAACTTGAAAACTGACTAAAATCCATTAAATTCGCATACGATTTATTATATTCATAGAAATTGATTTTTGTATCGATTTCATAAGGGGGAGATAGATCAGTTATTATAAAAGAACTAAAGATATTAAATGAAAAATATTCGTAATTTCTGCATTATTGCACACATTGACCATGGGAAAAGTACTTTGGCAGATAGGCTGTTACAAACAACTGGAACGATTTCAGATCGTGATATGCAAAGTCAAGCACTTGATGACATGGAATTGGAGCGAGAACGTGGAATAACCATTAAGAGTCATGCCATTCAAATGGACTATGAACATGATGGTGAAAAATATACTTATAATTTGATTGACACTCCAGGGCACGTGGACTTTTCTTATGAAGTTTCGCGTTCTATTGCAGCCTGTGAAGGAGCATTGTTAATAGTCGATGCTTCTCAAGGAATTGAAGCACAAACAATTTCAAATTTATATCTTGCATTGGAGCATGATTTGGAAATTATTCCAATTCTAAATAAAATGGATTTGCCTGGTGCCGAACCTGAAGAAGTAACAGATCAAATCGTAGATTTAATAGGATGTGACCCATCAGATGTTATTCCTGCATCCGGTAAAACTGGTTTAGGAGTAGATAAAATTTTGGAAGCTATTTTAACTAGAATTCCTGCGCCTAGTGGTGATCCAAAAGCACCTTTACAAGCAATGGTTTTTGATTCTGTGTTTAATCCTTTTAGAGGAATTATCGCTTATTTCAGAGTAATGAATGGTGCGATGCACAAAGGAGAAAAAGTAAAGTTTTTGAATACTGGAGAATCTTATACCGCAGATGAAATTGGAATTTTAAGAATGACTCCTCAACCAAGAAACGTGGTTAAAACTGGAGATGTTGGATATATTATTTCTGGGATCAAACAAGCAAAGGATGTAAAGGTTGGAGAAACAATTACCAATCATGAGAATCCTTGTGAAACTGCTGTTAAAGGATTTGAGGATGTGAAGCCTATGGTTTTTGCTGGAATTTATCCTGTGGATACAGATGATTTTGAAGAATTGCGTTATTCAATGGAAAAATTGCAATTGAATGATTCTTCGCTTGTATTCGAACCTGAGTCTTCTGCTGCATTAGGATTTGGTTTCCGTTGTGGATTCTTAGGAATGTTACACATGGAGATTATCCAAGAGCGTTTGGAAAGAGAGTTTAACATGACTGTAATTACTACAGTTCCTAACGTTTCTTATTTCTGTTATACGAAGAAAGAACCAACTGTTCGCCAAATCGTAAATAATCCTTCTGAATTACCAGATCCTTCAATTATTGAAATGATTGAAGAACCATATATCAAGGCACAAGTAATTACAAAATCTGAGTATGTTGGACAAGTAATGAATTTGTGTGTTGAAAAACGAGGTGAATTACAGAATCAGGTGTATTTAACACAAGATAGAGTTGAGATTACCTTTAATATGCCAATGGCGGAAATCGTTTTTGATTTTTATGACCGATTAAAATCTGTGTCAAGAGGGTATGCATCGTTTGATTATCATCCAATTGGATATCAATCTTCAGACTTAGTAAAACTAGATGTTTTATTGAACCACGAACAAGTAGATGCACTTTCTGCTTTGGTACACAGAAGTAATGCTTTTGATTTAGGGAAGAAAATCTGTTTAAAACTAAAAGAGTTAATCCCAAGACAACAATTTGAGATTCCTGTACAAGCGAGTATTGGAGCGAAAGTTATTGCTAGAGAAACGATTAAAGCATTGCGTAAGGATGTAACAGCGAAATGTTATGGTGGAGATATTTCACGTAAGAGAAAGCTGTTAGAGAAGCAAAAACAAGGTAAGAAAAGAATGCGACAAGTTGGGCGTGTAGAAGTACCACAAGAGGCTTTCTTGGCAGTTTTAAAATTGAACGATTAAAAGAAGTAAGAGATTTTGAGCGAATTATTTTTAAAAGCAATTGTTACAGGATTAATCTTAAGCGTTATGCTTGGACCTGCATTTTTCTTGCTTTTGGAAACCAGTATTAAAAGAGGAATTCGCGCAGCTCTATCATTTGATGCAGGTGTTTTAATTAGTGATATCATTTACATTGTGATAGCCTACGTGTTTATCCAACAGGTGGAGGAATTGTCACGTGGTTCTGATAATGCTTTAATTAGAATGATTGGTGGCGTCTTGTTTTTCGTTTATGGCTTCCTTACATTTAACAAAAAAGTAGGCCCGATAGAAGTAAAGAAAACCAAGAAAATGAATGTGGACCCGAAAGATTATTGGATTCTATTCATTAAAGGTTTACTACTCAATCTTGCCAATCCTTTGGTAGTTTTTTATTGGTTTTCTGTTTTGGCTTTAGGTCATTCAGGATCAAATCAAGTTATGTCAGGAGGTGAAATGATACTTTACTTATCCATTGTATTGTTTACTTTTTTTACCATAGATGTATTAAAAATCATTGGTGCAAAAAAACTACGTCCATTCATTACCCCTGCACTTTTACGTTCTTTAAATAGGATTACAGGTTCAATATTAATGGCATTTGGTGGCTTTTTAGTCATCAACAGTATTGTAATTTGGCTGCGATAAATCAGATTAGAGAATGTAAAATGTATAATATTTCGCGCTTATCGAACGTTTTAGTTTAAAGCTCAATTGAGTTAATAATTAATGTTTTTCAATATTTGAATAAAAATATATTTCCAATGTATAAATCAGTACTTTTTGTTTTGTTTACTTTCTTAATGTTTAATGGGTATAGTCAATCCAGAAAGGAAAGAAACTTGTCTAAAAGAAAAACGTTTTATTACGATCCAGGTGTAAGAAAAATGATTGAAAGTCATGGCTATTACTATTCTGATGATTTAGGGGAAACAACAGAAAGACATGGGAAATGGTCGTTTTTTAATCGTGAAGGATCACTGGTTGAAGTTCGTCATTACGATCGCAACAAGCTTCATGGAGAAGTAAAAACATTTTATGGAAACGATTCTTTAAGAAGTATAGGATATTTTCATCAAGATTTACAAGACAGTATTTATATAGAGTTTTCTTTAATGGGTGATACTTCACAAGTTGGGTATTTCAACATGGGGAATCCAACTGGCGAATGGCGCTATTTTTATACGGATGGTGCATTAAAAATGGTAGAAGAAATCATCGACAGTACTTCATATGTTTGGGAATTTTATGGCGCTGATTCGGCACATACACAAACCATAGAAGAAGGAAATGGTGCAATGGCCACTTATTTTGGAAATGGTCGACTTGAGTCTTGGTATAATTATAAAGACGGAATAAAACACGGTGAATTTGAAGAAGCTTCTGTAAGAGGTTATTATTTAATGAAAGGAGCTTTTAAAGAGAATAAACCTGAAGGAAAATGGGAATATTATTACTATACCGGAGATTTAGAAAAAATCACACATTATAAAGACGGTAAACTAAATGGTGAGTACGACTATTATTATGACAATGGTCAACTCAACGTAGAGGGGCAATTTGAAGATGGAGAAAAAACGGGTGAATGGACTTGGTACACCAACTCTGGAGTTGTTGATATGCAAGGAAAATTCAAAGATGGTTTGCAGCATGGAGTTTGGAAGTACAATTATCCAAATGGTGAACTTTCTTACCGTGCCAAATTTAAAGAAGGACTGAAAGAAGGAAAATGGACTTATTATTATAAGAATGGAAAGAAATTTAAGGTAGGACATTTTGAAAATGATTTAAAAAATGGCAGTTGGACCACTTGGTATGAAGATGGAACATTGTTGATGGAAGGTGACTACATTGATGATCTAGAGGAAGGAACTTGGAAAAACTACTGGGAAAATGGACAATTGAAAAACCAATCTGATTTCACCAATGGAAAACTAAATGGAGAATGGTTGTCTTTCTATAGTAGCGGAAAACCACTTTCGAAAGGAAGTTATGACCATGGACAAAAAACTGGAGAATGGTTGAGTTATTTTGACAATGGAGCATTGAAAGATGTTGAGAACTTTAAGGTCATTGAGAAGAAATCTAAAGTAAAATATGGACCAATGAAAGACAGAAAGGTTCGTACATCAGTATTGCACGGAAAAACGGTTTCTTATTCTCAAAAAGATTATGCTAAAACTCAAGAAGGAAAGTATAAAAATGGTGAGAAGCATGGCAAGTGGATTGTATACCATAAGGGAGGAGTTTTACCAGCGGTAATATCGCACTATAAAAATGGTGAATTGCATGGAAAAATGCAGACTTTCGAGTTTAGAGGGAATCGTATAATTTCAGAAGCCGAGTATAAAAATGGTGTCAAACATGGAAAAGTCAAAATCTTTGATGAAAATGGAAAAGTAATCAAGGAACAAAAATTCGAAAACGGTATTCAAATAATTGAAGGGTCTTCATCTGGAACATCATTCTCTCCTGGAAGGTAACAAGGTTTTATAGGCCGAATACCATCATTCCTACTGCAAAGTAGATAAAGAGTCCAACAACATCGTTGAGTGTCGTAATAAATGGTCCTGTGGCCACTGCTGGGTCTATCTTGTATCGATGTAAAATCAAAGGGATAAGCGTTCCAAATATCGCAGCGAAAAAGATGACAATGAACAAGGCTATACTTACAGAAATTCCTAATCTAATATCCTGTAATAACCAAGTTATTGCAAAAATAAGGGTTCCACAAATTAAGCCATTGAGTAAACCTAAAATCGCCTCTTTTTTAACACGAGATAAAATACTACTGAATTGACTTGTTCCATTGGCAATAGATTGTACAACAATTGCACTAGATTGAACTCCAACATTTCCTCCCATTGCAGCAACTAATGGAATGAAAAAGGCCAAAGAAGGAATGGCTCCAATCTGAGTTTCAAAATTTCCAATTACTTGTGATCCTAGTACTCCACCTAATAAACCAATCAATAACCATGGAAGTCGGGCACGAGACATTTTAATAATTCCTGCATTGGCTTCTACATTTTCGGAGATACCAGATGCCATTTGGAAATCTTTGTCAGCTTCTTCACGAATCACATCAACGATATCATCAATGGTAATTCTACCTACTAATTTCTTCTGGAGATTCAATACTGGTACAGAAACCAAATCATATTTATCCATTACTCTTGCAACTTCTTCAGAGTCTTCGTTGGTGTAAACATAAGCCATGTTTTTATTCGTGTAAACATCTTTAACTAAGGCTTTTGCATTGGCTACTAGAAGGGAACGTAAAGATAAAGTTCCAACAAGGTTGTCACTATTATCAACGACATAGATGGTGTGTACTTTATCCACTTCTTCGGCTTGTCTACGCAGTTCAATAACACAGCGATTTATTGGCCAATCTAACTTTGCACGGATAAACTCCGTTTGCATCAAACCACCGGCAGTGTTTTCATCGTAATTTAAAAGATCTACAAGTTCGGAGGCGTTATCACTATCCATTTCGGATATAACCTCCAACTGCTTGTCGACCTGCATTTCACCCAAAATGTCAACAGCATCATCGGAATCTAAATTCTCAAGTTGTTGAGCAAGTTGTTTGGTGTTAAAAGACTCCACAAAACGTTGACGAACATCATCCTCCAGTTCCATCAAAACATCACCTTGAAGGTCATGGTCTAAATGATCATAGATGAATTTAGCTTCGTCTCGGGTAAGTTCGTCAAGAATTTCTGCAATATCTGCAGGGTGAAGATGTATAATCTCACGATCAATAAATTGACTATTACTCGCGTTTATCTCAACCTTTATTTGATCTAAATATTCTTTTGTTAAATCGAACTGCATTTCTATCGTTTTATGAACTCCCTAATGAAAATGTAAAATCTATTTTTAATTTTCTTTGATCGTTTCCTCTATAATTTGTGTCAACTGAATAAAGTCATCAACACTTAAAGTTTCGGCACGTTTTTTCAGAAATGGATGATCTGGCAATAGACTTACATCAAGTATAAGTTTCAGTCCATTTCGAATGGTTTTCCTGCGTTGATTAAATGTAGCTTTTATTATTCTTTTATACAATTCTTCATCAACAGGAAGATGCGTTCTGTCATTTCTCAAACATCTAATGACTCCAGACTTTACTTTTGGTGGTGGATTAAAGACGTTTTCATGCACTGTAAAACAATATTCTATATCGTAATAGGTTTGCATTAAAACACTTAAAATACCGTACTTTTTAGAACCTGGAGGCTCAGCGACACGTTCAGCAACTTCTTTTTGAAACATTCCCATAATTTCTGGGATTTGGTTTCTGTATTCAATACAATGAAAAAGAATTTGAGATGAGATATTGTAAGGGAAGTTTCCAACAACAGCAAAAGGAGATTTGTCAAAAAATTGAGATAAATCTGTTTTTAGAAAATCATCAGAATGAATTTTTCCTTGAAGTTGAGGGTATACTGTAGACAAATACTCCACAGAATCTTTATCAATTTCCATCACGTGAAGTTCCGTTCCTTCAATGTCTAGAAAGTACTTCGTGATTGCTCCCATTCCTGGGCCAATTTCTAGGATGTTGTTTGCGCCTTTAAAATTGACGTATTGCGCAACAATTTTCTTACAGATGTTTTCATCCGTTAAAAAATGCTGTCCAAGATGTTTTTTTGGTTGAACGCTCATATCGACTAAAACTCTTGAACTACTGAAAGTAAAGTTCTAAACGAAGCGAATTTACCTTTGAATTTTTGTGTATGTTCTGCCTGTAATTGCGGAGCATGTTCAGCTTGATATGTGTTGAGTGCATCTTCAGAAATAGCTGTATACATTACTGCATAAGTTACTCCACCCTCTTCTTCACCATGAACACGACAAAGCTTACTGTCTCTAAAAAAACCTGTTGCCATTACATCAGGAATATGTGTTTCTTTCATCCATGAAAGCCATTCTTTAGCCACATTTACATCTAGACTGATTGTTACATTGTATACTACCATACAGCAAATTTACGAAAGTGTATTCAATTGTTACGACTTATCATTTTATTAAATAAAAAAACGTGCAGCAATTAAGCTGCACGTCTATTAAAACGGGGTTCATTTTTGATAATTTTTTAATCTTTAATGGCGATATCTCCAACCAAACCTTCCCATTCTACAAGGTGCATTTTAATACTACCTACAGGAATTTTCGCTTTTACAAGCACTGGAATTCTGTTTTCATC
The DNA here is from genome assembly GCF_003402975.1 of Brumimicrobium aurantiacum. Classification (GTDB taxonomy): domain Bacteria; phylum Bacteroidota; class Bacteroidia; order Flavobacteriales_D; family Crocinitomicaceae; genus Brumimicrobium; species Brumimicrobium aurantiacum. The sequence continues at coordinate 726,528 of NZ_QURB01000001.1, forward strand.
ATTGGTTACCCAAAATTCAACATCATCTGGTTCTTCAAAATATCTTCCTTCTTGTACCACCGGCTGGAATTTCATACACTCAAAAGTTCCTTTACGAATACTGATGTCTTCTTTTCCAACATATTTGACTTTCAATGGCCAAACCTCTTCATCCATAAAACATTTAAATTCGGTTATCTCACCAACTTTCATGTTTTTAAAATCCAATGTTCGTGCATAATAGAAAGAAGAAATCATGTCTTGAACTCCAAGTGGAACTTTATATGATTTTCCTTCAGAAACCACTTTTTGTTTATTCTGCTGAAAAACGTACTCTTGTTCTTTTTCGTAACCTCCTTCATTGATGTCACGCAAAAATAACCAAGGAAATACACCTTTTTTATCTACATAAGATTCGTAAACGTCCTCTACTTTATAAAACCAGTTGAAAGCTCCAAGGGTTTTTCCTTCACCTTTAACATGGTAAAGTGGTCTACCATTTGCACCTTTCTTCTTTGTTTCTTTTACCGTTAATACAGCTTCACCAGCATCCATGATTCCATAACTTATTCGGTAAGTTAATTTCTCTCCACTCGTAAAACTTTTACTTTGGATTGTAGGATATGCAATGTTGGTAGAGCTAGTCATTCCAACTAGCAATGCTGTAACTGTGAGGATTGAAATGATTGTTTTCATAGCTTTTTTTATTAGTTCACTAGAAGAAATACAAAAAACTTGCCATACTCAAATTTCAACACCTGATGTTGGTACAAAGAAACAGAATTAATCTTTTTTCTTGGCTCTATTTTTATTGTTGTTTCCTCGTCTGTTTTGTGGTTTTCTTCTTCCACCTCCGCCACCGCGACCACGTTGCTGTGGATTAACTGGCTTTACAGATTTATCTTCAATTTCCTCTTCTACCTCTGCATGTGGTTTCATCACAGGAACTTTCTGTTTAATCAGTTTTTCAATACTTCTTAAAAAAGTGCGTTCATCGTTGGCACAGAAAGATAAGGCAATTCCACTAGCATCAGCACGTCCTGTACGTCCAATTCTGTGAACATAAGTTTCAGGAACATTAGGCAAATCATAATTGATTACCAAAGAAAGTTGGTCAACATCAATTCCTCTTGCTGCAATATCTGTTGCAATCAAAACTTGTATTTTTCCCTCTTTAAAATCATTTAAAGCCGCCTCCCTTTGCGGTTGAGATTTGTTACCGTGAATGGCTTTTGCACCAATTCCTTCTTTTTCTAGCTTTTTGACAATTTTATTTGCACCATGTTTGGTACGAGAGAAAACCAAAACAGCTTCTTGCGAACCCTCTTTAATGAGGTGAGAAAGCAATTGAATTTTATTTCCTTTACTTACGAAGTAAACACCTTGTTCTACCTTTTCTGCCGTAGCTTGCTGTGGTTTGATGCTTACTTGTTCAAATTCACCTAGAATCTTCTTCGAAAGTTCAACAATTGATTTTGGCATTGTTGCCGAAAAGAAAAGAGATTGTCTTTTCGGAGGAAGTTTGGCGATAATTTTCTTGATGTCATGAATGAATCCCATGTCAAGCATTTGATCTGCTTCATCCAAAACCACATGTGTTAAATCGCGAAAAGTAAGGTGTCCCTGACTCAATAAGTCCAATAACCTACCTGGCGTAGCTACTAAAATATCAACACCTTGCTTTAATCTTGCAACTTGTTTTGTTTGTTTAACTCCACCAAAAATTACTGTGGTGCGTAGGTCAGTATGTCGACCATAGTTTTTGAAACTTTCTTCAATTTGAAGTGCTAGTTCACGCGTTGGTGTAACGACTAGTGCTTTTATTTTTCGCTTTCCTTTTTGGTTTGCGTTTTCATTGTATAAATGGTGCAGAATCGGAATTCCGAATGCTGCTGTTTTCCCTGTACCAGTTTGAGCAACACCTAAAAGGTCTTTTCCTTTTAAAAGGATGGGAATCGATTGTTCTTGAATTGGTGTTGGATTCTCGTAGCCTTCTTCCTCGAGGGCTTTTAAAATTGGGTCTGCTAACCCGAGTTGTTTAAATGTCATGTATTATATATATGGTACAAAGGTAGGCATTTAATCCTACTTTGTAGAATGATGTGTTTTTTTGTGATAACGGCCAAACAAATTAAAAATTTTTATATTCAAGCCATGAAGTGTATACAGAAAGAAATGCGATTGCCAGCTTATTCAAGAGGATTTCACCTTATAACAGATCTGATTATAAGAGAAATTCCAGAAATTAAAGAGATTAAGATAGGCACACTCCAGGTTTTTATCCAGCATACCTCAGCCGGATTAACGATTAATGAAAATGCTGATCCAACAGTTCGAATGGATTTTGAAAGTCATTTTAATCAATTTGTGCCAGAAAACGCTCCATATTATGAGCATACCTACGAAGGAAGTGATGATATGCCAGCGCATATAAAATCTTCATTATTGGGTTGTTCTGTTCAGATACCAATTACCAATGGTGCTATAAATTTAGGAACATGGCAAGGGATTTATTTGTGTGAACACCGAAATCACGGAGGTAAGAGAAAGCTGGTATTGACTGCTATGGGAACAATCTAGAGGTTTACTTTTTCATCTAGGTTATTCTAGTTCCTGATATAAAGCGATAGCTTTTTCTGTATCTCCGAAAAATTTTAATTCACCTTTGTGCAATAAAACTGTTCTATCACAATGTTCTTTTATGGTGCCAATACTGTGGGAGACAATAATTGAGGTTCTGTTTCTTAACCAGTTTTGTTTTAGGGCTTCTGTTGCTTTCTTTCTAAACTTATCATCACCCACTGCAAAAACCTCATCTAAAAATATGATATCAGCTTTAGCAAAAATTGCAATAGAAAAAGATAAACGTTGAATCATTCCACTCGAAAAGTATTTGATTTTAGTGTCTTTGAAATCTTCTAGTTCTGAGAATTCAAGTATTTCATCAAACAGTTCGTCGATTTCACTAATGCGTAATCCTAGTGTTGAACCATTCACATATATATTTTCTCGAGCCGATAGCTCATGACTAAATCCAACCCCCAAGTTAAGTAATAGTGAAGTTCCATTTTTGGTGACTTGACCTCCACGATCAGGAATAAAAGTACCTGACATAATTTTCGTTAGCGTTGACTTACCACTTCCATTTCTTCCAATCACACCAATGGTCTCGCCTGAGTAAATTTCTAAGTTGATGTCTTTTAACGCCTTTATTGTTTTAACATCGTTCTTCTTGTAAAAATTGATTAATCGGTCTCTTAAAGTGGAAAACGATTTACTAGAAGTCCTAAATGTTTTATTAACGTTTGATAGTTGTAATGATATTTCTTTATTCATAATATTAAAGTAATTCAGACGCACGTTTACCTATTGTTCTTAGTAAAAATAAACCGAAACATAATGCAATAATTGCATGGATAAAGTTGATTAATACGATTGTAAAATCAGGACTAGTATTATACATTACTACATCTCTAAAGCTCGATATATAGCCAAATAATGGATTTAAGAAACTAATGAATGGAATATTGTTTTTCAATGCCTCAAAACCTAGGAATATAGGAGAAAGCCACATTAAAAACTGTGAAATTAATGGCCAGAATTGATTAATGTCTTTCACCATTAAATAAAGATTTGAAAGAATTAATGCTATTCCAAAACAGAAAATAAATAAGGAAATAAATATAAAAGGAAAGTAAAATAAGTTCCATCCAATATCAATTCCTCCAGCAATTAAGAAAATAATAAGTATAAGAAAATTGAAGCCAAACCCTAAAGTGGCACTAATTAAACTTGCTAGATAAATTTCTATTTTAGACATATTGGAGTATTCGTATAGATACTTTTTTGTCTTTAGAATATTGATTAATCCTCCGGTTGTTTCAGAGAAAAATTGCCAAATAATAATTCCAGCAAATAAATATATCGCGAAGTTTTCTATGTTATTTCGCATGACTATTTTAAAGGCAATAAAATAAATTACCAGTTGAATAAGTGGTTTTAGTAATGCCCACAACAGTCCAAGTCTATTTTCGTAGTACCGTAGTTTAAATTCAATTTTTGCCAGAAGCCAAATCCGTTCCCAACGATTTTTTCTTGTCAATTGTGCACTAGCTGCATTGCTTCCCATAATAAACCCTATATTATTTGTTTAATTTATTATATATTTTTTTTGCTAAGAATCGCATTGTAGGATTTTTCTTTACCATTTGTGCTACTCTTCCTGAAAAGATTTTTGGACCTCTATTGCTTTGTAGTGGCCAAGTTGGATTGTCGAAATATATACCTGTTCCGTTATGGTTGAGTATGTTTGCTATTTCTGAACCGTAATTTTGGAAAAAACCTTTGTGTTTCTCACTTATTTTACGGTAAAGATACAATTCTTTATTCTTTGTAAATGATTGCGCCATGGAGTTTTTCCTAATACGATATTGCCACCATAATTCTGGAAATGAAAGTCCTCTTGCACCGTTTTTTACCATAGAAATGACACTGTCATAGTCTTCCATTCCGTAAACCATATTCGGATCATTTTGACCATAAGAAAGAAAGTCTTCTCTTTTATAAACAAGTGCACTACTATTGATCATATTATGCGTTAATAAGTATGGTGGTTCAGGGTTAAATGTTGGCCAAATATCAGTGCTTTCTCCAAAGTACTGTGCCCAACATCCAATAAAACTGACATTCTTATATTGTTTTAAGACTTCAATAGCCCTTTCGTAGTATTCTGGACTGACTGTATCATCAGCGTCTAAAAATGCTAAATAGGTTCCTGTAGATTTCTTCGCTCCAAAATTTCTAGCAAGTGATAAACCTTGATTAGGCTTGTTGTATATTGTTATTGATTTATCTGCTTTGATCTGATCAAGAACTTTTATGCTATGGGCATCTGTAGAACCATCATTAACGATGATTATTTCAACGTTACTAACAGTTATTTTCTTGAGTGAATGTATGGTGTCCATTATGAACTCTCCCAAATTGTAGTATGGAATAACTATACTCAATTTTGAATTATCAGAAAATTCTTGATTCTGTTTTGATCGTTGAACTGTTTCAATAAAAGGGAAGGTGTCCTCCTGTTTATAGTTCCTCATTAATTCAGAAAGTAGCTCTATTTTTTCACTGTATATAGTTTCATAATTAGTGTTGAACTCAACAGCTTTTTGAGCTTGAATACCAATGTTCTGAACTTTTTTCTCTTTAAGTTGTAAAATATCAGATAATGTGTCGGCAAAACTTCCCTCCAAACCATGTTTGAAAATAAATCCATTTTCACCATGTTTGATGATTTCTGTATGTCCTCCATTTTCTGAAGCGAGAATTAACTTTCCTAACGCCATCGATTCCAGTACAGCATAAGGTAAATTATCGACAATACTAGGGGTAATGATCACATGTGCTTTTTTGAGTCGTTCCTTTAACTTAACAGGAGGCATGTTTCCTTCAAAAGTAATCAGTCCTTTGTTGATATAAGTGGAATATCGTTTTTTAACGTATTCAATCATATCCTCTTGAAAAGGATAAAAGAAGTGATTTCCACCACCAATGATGGTTAAAACTTTACTGAATCCATTGTCCCACATTTCTTTTAAGTAGGAAAGCATTTCGAGACATCCTTTTTGTGGAGTTAGCTTTCCGAAGAAGACTAAATCGCCTTCATCATAGATTGGTATTTCACCGGTAGACCAATTATTTCTATATGGATTAAAAACACGTATCGGATTTTTTTCTTGGAGATTCATTCTCGAATCAAGTTGATCAATTAGATATTGCGAAGGAGACAATACTAAATCGGCCATTCGAATAGATGCTTTTTCGAATTCCCCAGTCCAATATTCTGGAAAATTGTAATAAGGCACCTGATTAAAATCTAGGTACAAGAAGCTTGGAGCATGCATTGTTAATACTACCTTGAGGTCTTTAAATAAGGGGTAGAGTAATGCCTTTTTTTGAAGAATATAATATCCAATGCCTAAGTAATCTTGTGTTTCAAGAATGTCAGGAACTCCAGATTTTTGCATTTCCAATTCAACAATATTCGCAAATTCTAGTCCTAGCCTTGCATCATGACCAAGGGCGCTACCCATTTTAACTTGATTTGGATTAAAACGAATAAGTGTTATATTTTCTTCAACCTTCTCTTTTGAAACATTATTTACAGCATAGTCATTAACAAACACAGTGACTTCGTGTTTTTTTTCGCTAAACATTTTTGCGGTATGCCAACAATAAGTGCTAATTCCACCACCATGAATAGGAGGGAACTCAGTAGTAATTAACCAATATTTCATTTTTAATCCTTAATTTGTTGCAACATTACATCACAAAACATATTTGGATGCAATGCAAAAAAGAGCATTTCAAAATTATGTTCTGTCATAAATTCATTTGTCGCTTGAACCACACCATACTCTTCCTTCGTGAAATGATCATATTCGATATAATCATTCATAATAATTATCCCTCCAGGTTTTAGCGTTCTATATGCTTCTTTAAGGTCTTTGACTACCGAATTGTAATCGTGTGCAGCATCAATATAAATCCAATCGAAATAATGATCTTCAAAAATATTTAACATGTTCCACGAGAGTCCTTTCATCACCCTTACTTTTTCTCCGTGGACATTGAATTTGTCCCTGATATAAGCTTCATGATTCTTTTTGGTGAATCGTTTTTTATGGTCATAGTCGTTAGAATAATAAGTGTCGATTAAAACGAGTTCAGAAGGCTCTGTTTCCGCCAAAAGATGTTCAGACCAATCCCCTCCTAACACTCCAATTTCGGCACCTATACCATTTTTAGGGAGGTGTTTCAATAGATGAAATCTGTCAGATAAAACTCTTGCATTTTTAACGTGTTTCTCTTGAAGTCTGGTGACTGGTTTAATTGTATTTTGACTTTTCATTTTAATTTTTTTAGTTTGAATAGTTTACCCAATTTCAAAAACCATTTTGGTAAGTATTCGTATTGAGATAAATGCCAATTGGTTATTTTTTTTATTTCGGTTTCATACCATGTAACAAGCTCTTTTTTTTCAGTTTCGAAATTACTCATCTTGTGGGTTAAAGCAATTATCAATTCATCTTCAAACTTAGGAAAAAGACCAGGGTCAACTTCTTGGCGCTTGATATAGATACGATTTTTTTGAAGAATAATTTGCTCTTTTCTTTCTCTATTGAAGGAGTCGTAAACACTCGTGGCAGTATTGGGAATTACACTTTTATAATTATGTTTGGTAGCGGTAATATAAGAATTACTGTTGAGTGCATCCCAGGGGGTTTCTTGATCTGTAAAACCAGCTTTTGCACAACGAGCAGTATAATCCACATGTCCCATTCCTCTATACCCGAAGGAAGCAACGTCCATATAACCGACTTTATCAATTATGTTTGGTGTGATGGTGTAAAAGAATCCATGTGCATGCATTTTAGGTACACGACCGATTAACGCATGTTTCTTTGATGTTTTTGGTTTATGCAAAAATTGTTCAGTACTCCAATTTTCGTCGCAGAAAACTAAGTGATGATTTCCTGAGTTTATGGCTGTATCATAATATAAATGATCCCATCCAGGTTTCAAGAATGAAATGTCATCATCTATTTTAAAACAGAAATCAAATTGAATTTGCTCCAAATAGTTCAAGATTGTATTCACTTGTTGATGAACACCAATACGGTTGTTTTTCAGAACAGTTATTTCACAATTATTCAATTTAAGCTGAGAGAGGTATTCTAAGGTTCCATCGTTTGAGCCATCGTCAGCAATAACAAGGTGCCAGACAACATTTGTTGACCGGGTTCTATTCCAAGAATCGAGACATTCTTTTAAATACTCAATTCTATTGTAAGTTGTTATGGCTAATATTAAAGACAGTTTATTCATCTAAATTGTTCTGGATAAATCTCTTTAAATAAATCAAGCATATTAATCCAATGATTTAAATATGAATAATCGAAAATTGATTTTTGTTGAGCTTTAATTATTTTGCGTTTCTCTTTCTCATTTAAATTGGTGACTAAATCAATTCCCTCATCCCAAGATTTAAAATTGACAAAAGAGTCTTTTAAGATATGTTTGAAAGCTTTGGTGTCTGTAAGTGTTAATACACCATAAGTAATTGATTTAAATATTCTACATTGTAAATAGTCTGAAGCATCATGTCCTATTGCTCCGATAGATGTTGAAACTATTGATTTTCTCAAAAAACTAATCTCTTCTTCTTCTGTCATCTTAGTTCGAACATTGAATTCTAAACCTTTAGAATCTAATAGTTCATTTAATTTTTTTATTTTGAAATAATTTCCATTCAACTTTCCTTCTTTATCTCCCCAAATTGTCCCTGCGAAATTAACTTGATTCGTCTTCGCAGTAACAGGTGAAAGCATTTTTGAAGGTAGAATTGGAAACCCCCAGGGCTGAAGAATTGATCTGTCAGAACTACTTGTCAAGACAAAAGGTCTTATTTCTTTAAATGATACTCCTTTTTGAATTAAATCTTTCTTATATCCATTTCTATATTCATATAATTTTATATACTTAATATTCTTATCCAGCCAGTGTTCAGGAAGTTTTATAGAATTATGATAAATATAAAAGCAATCTAACCTAGGTTTATCAATTTTTAATGACTCATAATTTGAAATTAGATGAGTATCTGGAATCATAATTAAATCATTTGGTTCTATGAGGTCATTACTGGCTTCTTCATTCTCAAGCCAAACAATATCAATGTCAATATTCTGTTTAAAAAAAGAATAATATCCTTGGTGTATATAGTAATGAGAGTGTCTAGGCGATTTGTAACCCCACAAGACCAGTCTGTTGAAACACTTAAGCTGTTTCGAAAGCTTATTAGTTAAAGCTCGCTCTTTGATTAATTTTTTATTTAGTCTAAAATTCATATACTTATTTTAAATATCTAAAAATCCCTCCAATTTTTAAAAACCATTTTGGTAAATGTTCATAGGTTCGGGCATACCAATTTATTGAGTTTTGTTTCTCTTTTAATTCGAATTTTTGTTGTTGAATTATTGATAAATATTCTTTCTCTTTTTTTAAATAAATCTGATTAACATCATTTGAATTGGAAACTTCATCAGTATTTATTTCATTGAGCAATAACTCTATTTGATTGTCTATATTCTGTTGGAATAAAATTAAGTTTTCAAATTCGACTTCATCAATTTTATATCCAACCTTAGGAGTAATGCCATTTTCTATAGATGAGTTGATAATTGTCTTTGTTATAGTAAATGCTTCTTTTGATCCTAATAAATATGTTAGACTAACATCTGTAACTTTAATAAAATCAATGTAGTGTTGTATAAAGCTGTTTAATTGAGAATGAGAAAATAAGTCTTTTCTAAGCTTGAAATTATAAGCGATATTTTCAAATGATAAATTTAAAAATTGCTCTTTTAAAAATTCATCTATTTCATTTTCGTTTTTATTAAAGCGTTCATATAAACTTGTGAGTGCATAAAATACAGAACTAACATGTTTGTCTGAAACTCCTTGAGTTACTCCTTTTTTGTTCAAATAATAGCTATATAGTTTTTGATCTAGTATAATAACATTTTTACATTTAAAGCAAGCATATGGTATAGTACTAAGGTCTTGATGATGAATCCAAGGATCGAATTGAATATTATTTTCCAGCCAGATAGATCTTTTAAATACTTTATTCCATGGAGCTGGATTAATAACTGAATCTGAAATTAGTTCGAAAATTTCACTCCCAGTGTAGTTTTTCTTATTAAGGTTTTGAATTTTTACACTTGACCATGCATAACTATAGTCAGAATTTAAAACTGAAAAAGGGTGTATAATTAAATCAGGATCATTGTTCTCTTTTATTGTAGATGCTGCTATCTCTAGAAGATTTTCATCAGGAATATCATCTATATCATGAAATATAACATAATCACCTTTAGCATGCCTTAAACCAATATTTCTTGCAACTCCTGCTCCAAAATTAGATAATGTTTGAATGATACTAATGTTATTGAAATTGTCTTTTTGATTTAACAATAGGTTTAATGAATTATCATCACTACAGTCTTCTACAAATATGATTTCAAAAAGATTAGGATTTTGAGTTGTAAAACTAGCTGTGAATTTAGAAATGAAATTCTCGGCGTTAAATACTGGTACTATAATGCTAATTAAAGGAGTCAAGTGAGAGCTAATAGGATATACAACACTGAATAAGTTATTCAATATTTTATTAACTTCTCTTAAATTATTTAATTGAACTGCTTCTGTAATTAATCTATTAAAAAATGATTTTGCTAATGGTGATTTAAAATTTAAAGATTGTTGGTGCTCACAAATAAATGAATCAATACGTTCAATAGCCAAAGAAAACAGATGCTTATTTAATGACCAAGACTTCAAGAGGTATTCCCATCGATTAAAGAAGAAATTTGAAAATATACTTTTATCAATAATTTTTTCATTAAGAGTATATAGTACATCAGAAATGTCTTCAATATGCTTAGGTTTAGTGTCTTGTCTAGTAATTGAATTTCCATCTTGCCTATAAAATAGATATGACTCATTCAGAAAAAGAATATCTTTAGAGTTTTGAAATGCTTGCGGTGTATACTCTAAGTCTTCATAATAACGATGCAATGGAAATTTAATGTTTTTAAGTACTTCAGCATTAAAAATTTTATTCCATGCCGCAGGAGTAATTTTATCTAAAGATAAGTCCTCTAGCCCTTCCTTACCTGAAATAATATGTTTTGACTTATCAGGTAAATAGCTCCATGTAATATTTCCATTTTTTATTGCTTTAAAACCAAAAACGAAAGTGTCAACTTCAGGATTCTTAGTTAAATGGGCGATTATTTTTTCGATGGATAGTTCGGCATACCAATCATCTGAATCTATGAAGGTAATAAACTTTCCATTTGCAGCTTTTATTCCAGTATTTCTTGCCCCTCCTAAACCTAAATTTTCTTCATGACTTATTATTCTCGCATTTAAAATTGATTTTTTTATGAATTTTTCTGCTATCATTTTTGAATTGTCAGGTGATTTATCATCGACTAAGATTAACTCGACCTGTTTGAGGGCCAAGACATCATTTTTCAAAATTGATTCCAAACACTCTCCGATATAAGTTTCAACATTATACATCGGAATAATTATTGTTAATAAATAGTTAGTCATAATATTATTTAGCAGTTAAAATTATCAAGTTTCCACTTCATTTTTTCACTATGTAACTTAAGATTTCTTGATGATCTAATTGAGCTATTTGATACATCGGCAATTACAATATTTGGAAAGGCAACAAAACAATTTTCTGGATATTTCTCATATATCTGGCCTAATGGCATATTATCAAATGGAGTTTCCATTTTTTGGATTTCTCTTAAAATATCCTTGTAACATGAATTATGAATTCCAATCGCAAATGAACCACATGTCTTTAATTTTATTGGCGAATAATAAGGAGTCGATACTTCTCTTTCTGAGATTCCATAATCAGAAGCTCCAAAAAGTATTACTTTCCAATTTTTTGAATTAATCTTTTGTATAAATTTCTTTGCTTTTCGATCAAAATCATTATCAAACAAACAGTCATTATCAAATATGAGAATGTTATCATACTTAAATTTTATAGCTTGTTTAATTAGTGCTTCCATTGTTTTTAAATAACCAAATGCTCCTCGACTCTCAATGAATTTTTTTCTATACTGTTTTTCAAGGTAAGTTGATTTTGGACGTTTTGTATATAATTCCCATATTTTATCATATTCCTTCGATCTTCCGTTTACAGCATTAAAAATGGTATAGTCTATATTTACATGTTTCATTTTTTTTTCTATTTGAGCTAACTTTTCTTGTTCAATAGACATATTCAAAACAAATGTTTTCTCAAAAAAGCCGTTTATGACGCTATTCATTTTCTATTATTTTTAAAGTGAAATATCCTTTATGTGATGAATGTTTTATCTTTTTTCTTTTGAAAGAGGTTTCCCATTTTGATGCTATTTTTGCTTCTTCATCTCTATCGCCATCATCTAAAAATAAGACCGTATCATTATTTAAGTGTTTTATTAATAGGGGGAGTGCGGGATATCTGGCCATATACTGTGTGATTCCAGGAGGGCCATCTACACATACCAATGATATGTCGCTTGGAAAGCAAATCTTGGAGATATCATACCATAACCATTTATCCCCATTAATATCGTATTCAATTAATGGACAGTAATATAATTCACAGTATTCTTCTAGTTGATGAAACTTAATTAGCGCTTTTGTTTTCTTATAATACTCCAATGAATGTTCCAGAGAAATAACTTTACCATTACCGTTTTGTTTAACTCCATAGCCCATTAATATTGTAGAAATACCACTTCCAATATCAATTACTGAACCTTTTCCTATTTCTAAAAGAGTTGATAATGTTGCATGTGCAAAGTCTGAACTAACTCTCCAATCGTGCATAATAGGTAAAGGAGCAATGGGTTTTATAGTCTCATGTATTGAAATTAAAGCATCTAATCTGTCATAAATAATGTTAAGCTGTTTTCTTATTTGATAATCAAAGTGATTTTTTTGGTTTTGACTATGATGTGAAAAATGATTTTCAATGGCTAATTCTAAATCAGATCTATATTGTTCAATGTCTTGTTTTAATGAGTGAAAATCAAATGTTGAAGAGTTTATTTTTTCTTTAAATAAGTCAATCGTATTGTGAATTTTGTCTACAATCAATGACAACTCATCTTCTTTTGAATTCAATTGGTGAATGAAGCTCTGATTAAGCTTTTCTATTTCTTTATTGAAAATCGTTTTTAAACTTCTAATTTCCTCTTTATTCTTATCTATATTCTGATTTGTAGACTCAATGCCTAATTTCAAAGAATTGTTTTCAGTATTTGCCTTAGTGAATTCAAATAGTAGTTGATGTGTTTTAGTGTCGACTTCTGATGTTATGTGTTTAAGAAGTTCATAATTCATTGCAATTTCATGAATAGAATGCTCAGACAATTTTTTGATTCTACCCAATATTTCTACTATTGCTATAAGCTCTTTTTTATTAAATATGTCGTTTTTATTAGCTTGTTCTTTTAGTGAATTAACCGCATCTAAAATAGCCGTTGTATTTTTTTCTTGAGTATGCTTTAGTCTATCAAGGATTTCAAACTCCAATTTATTTATCAGTTCTAGATTTTTATTTTCTAATTTTTCAATTCTTTCTAGAGTACTATTATTTGTTTTTGTGATGTCTGAAGAAAGCTTCATTTGCTCTGATTCTATTTTGTTGAGCATTATATCTTTAAAATTCGTAAAACTCTCTTTTGTTGCTTTTTTGCTGAGTAGAATATCGTTTTCTAACTTTTCAATCCTATCAATTGTGCTGTTATTTGTTCTTGTGATCTCTTTAGAAAGTTTTATTTGCTCAGTTTCAACATTGTGAAAATTTTCATTAATCCACTTGTAAACAGTGATGATGAGGTAAATAATACAGAGTAATAATTCTGAAATAACAAAAGTTGAAAACAAGTTGAAAAGTTGCGTTCCATAATAGAAACCTGCGAGGTGAATTGCTAAGTTAAGCACTGTAAGCGATAGCAGTATTGCTTTTGTATGTTGGTAGATTGTTTTCATTATTGCTTAATTTTTTTTGATAATTCAGGACTAAAATAGACCAAAATGCTTAAGGTGAGGCTGATAAAAACTACCCCTTGATTTCTACCAAGAATGTTCTCTGTTAAACCGGTAATTAGATAAATGAATATAAATCCAAAAAGTAACCAGTGTTTCTTTTTTAGAGAAATACGTAGAAAGTAGAGTAGGTGACCTAAGTAAGCCAAGAAACCAATAATTCCACCGATCAAAGCAAAGTGTAGGTATTGGTTGTGGGTGTTATAATTGCTAGACTTTGCTAAAATGAAGTTCTTATCTTCATAGATATTATAAAGCTCTTGTTGTCCATCGCCAATACCGTGTCCGAAAATAGGTTTCAATTGTATTGCATCGATTGAACATTCCCAAATTGCAAGGCGTGTATTAAGACCATTCCAATTTTCTTTTTTAATTTCTCCATTAAAGTGGTTGATTGGATTTGGGTTGTCAAATCTGTATTCCACATGTTGAATACTTTGAAATCTTTTGAGGACTTTAGGAAAAGAAAATAACATTACAAATGCCAAAACAATAAAACCTGTAGCGAAGATGAGGACCTGAATTCTATTGAGAAAGCTGATCATAAACAATATTGCAAAAGCAAGGATCATTAAAACTGTTAAGGCAATTGCAATACGACTTGCCAATAAATATTGGGTGCTGACGAGTAAAATGAAAGAAGTTACTCCAAGAATTTTTGTGCTGGTATTCCGAATTTCTCCTTTCTTCCATAAAATGAATAAGGTAAGAAGTGCCACATTGATGAAAAAACCATAGTAGACTGCTTGTTTGTCTAGAATCGACACCAAATTGTCATTATAAAATAACCCTGTATCTTGAACCTCAAGGTATGTGAAGTATTGTTGTATAAATCCTAAGACGGGCAAAAAAGCAACAAGAAATACTAAGCTTTTTAGAAATATTATAATGTCTTTTCTTTCAATCTTGATTAATCCAATGATGATAGGAAAAATGAGAAGTGAAATACCTATTTCTAAACTCTTCCAAGCACTATGTAGATCTTCAGATGTTGCCATAGAAAGAGCATAAATAAGAAAAGGAATTAACAGCATCCAGAATGACTTGTTCCTGACTAATAAAGTGATTCTTTCCTTAAGATTGCCTTGGGTTAAAACGAATAGAAAGATCAGCAAAGTAAATATTCCTGTAAAGTACATTAAAGGCAATAGATGCATTGCTAGTAAGACAATGAGTAGTGATATGACAAGTCTAGATTTGGTCATTATTTTGTTTTACCACGAATTAATTCATTATATAAATCTCTGTATTCCTTAGCACATCTATAATTGCTGTAGTTTTCGTATGTTTTTTCTGCATTTTCAGACATCAATGCTAGTTGTTGAGGATTGTTTTTAAGGATGTTGATATGCTCAACGGCTTCTTGCACTGTATTAAAAGTATATCCATTTTTTCCTTCGTTTACTAAATCTATATTTCCTACAGATTGTTTCAATAATAAAGGAAGTTTAAAGAACATTGCTTCAATGCATGAAAGCGGTAAACCTTCCCATAACGAGGCTGAGAGAAAAAGATCTGCTTTTTCTAAATGATTGAAAACTTCCTTTTTATTGCACCATCCAAGTATGTTGATTTTACTTGAATTCAATATATGTCTGAGTTCACCATCTCCAATCCAATTAAATGAAATTGAGGCATCGTTTTCAAAATGCTTCACGATTTCATTTACAACAGATGGGTTTTTCTGAGTTGTAATTTTACCATTAATCACTACAGTGAAAACCTTGTTTGCTTGTTTAGGTTTTTCTTCATTGTTATGAGCAATCGTTACTCCATTTCGAATGATTCTAGATTCAATTCCAATTTTCTTATATGCTTGATGTTCTGAAGGTGAACAGCTAACGATGTTAACCCCAAACCTACTAATGCATTGCTCTATAAATTTGAATATTTTCACTTTATATTGAGGAACATCAGTCCTTAAAAAGGAAACAGCATTTGGAGTATAAACAACATTTTTCCTCCCTTTGATAAAACTCCAAAAACCTCCAATTGCACCTGCCTTTGAAGAATGAAGATGAATAATGTCGAAAGGGTTGTTTTTTAAAAGTTTTCTCAGACTTAAAAAGCTTTTTAAATCCTTTAGGAATCTTAGTTCTCTTTGAGCATTTTTCCAGCGAACAAATTTTACATTATCGCCATATTCATCCATTATAGATTGTAGTTTGCGATTATCATCTCTTTCCCCGTGTATAATGATGTGTTGATCATTTGGCATACCGGCAACCAACTCATGAATAAAGGTGTTTATCCCAGTTGCAAAAGGCTCGACTATGTGGATGATAGTCATTTATGAAAAAACCTTTTTCTTTAATGAAAAAACAAACTTTGCGGGTACTATAAGTAATGCGAGATTATAAAATACACCATAAATTTGGAATATGTCCGTTTTGCCAAAGTTGCGAATGATTTTTAACTTACTTCTGTTTTGACTTTTCCTGTTTTCTACTGAAATCCCTTTTGTGTTATAGTCCACATTAGTCAAAAACTTAGGGATATTTGCCGTTTCGTAATTTTTAGAAATATTGAAGAAATAAGCATAGTCTTCAGCGTCTTCATAGTTGTCTGGGTATTTTCCTATTTCTTTAACCACAGACGTGCGATACATTACAGCCGGATGAATGAAGTTGCATCGCACAGACATCATTCGTTTGATTTTTTTATGATGGATAGGTGGCTTAAATTTGAAAAGCTCATTTTTTGATTCTTGATCAATCCATCTTGCCCAAGAACCTACCAGAGCAGTTTTTGAGTTTTGGTCTAAATATTTTTCTTGTAGGAAAAATCTATTTGCCACGCAGGTGTCACCACAGTCAAGACGAGCAATGAATTCGTATTGATCCAAATCTAATATAATGTCTAGGCCTATATTTAATGCAGTTGCGATTCCTTTGTTCTCTTTCGAAAATACAATTTTGATAGTTGTGTTTTTTGCCGCAATTTTTTGTAATTTCAACAAGTCAGGAACTTGTGAAGGGCTACTTCCGTCATCTACAATTAAAATGTCGATTCCTTTAGAATGATATACGGATTTAATAGATTTTTCTAATCCAATTAAATTATTGTAATGCGGGATTAAAATGACAGTTCTTGTAGTTCGAAGATTACTCATGAATTTGGTGTTATTGACCAATTAAATTTTTATGTATTGGTTGATTAACGGCTGCAAAATTACATAAGTTGGCACAGTTGCCAAATATTATGTACTCGTGGCCTGTTTTTTAGAGTGAAGGTATAATTAATGTCAGCCTGCACACGTGTGTAAGTGTGTGTAAGTGAGAGTTGTATGGATTTGTTTTTGATTCGACTTAAAGTTTGTTAAATAAATCATAATGTTTTTTTATTGAAAAACACGGTAATATTGTTTGGTTAAGAAACTTATTTAACAGGTGGTCTGATCATGTTAAAAACTTGTTATGACTGAGTTTGTATTGGGTAGACTCGAGTAAAAGGATTAAAGATTTTAGTTGGTATTGGTTTCTTTTAAAGGTGTTGAATTTTGTAAGAAAAAGGTTCCTTTAAGTTGATTGAGAAGGGTGGATGATTCTTAACATCTTTCAACAAGGGCAATGATTTTTGTGGGTGAGATGTAGCACTTTTTTAAATTATCAGAAATTTATGCCTAATGCCTAACAATTAGACTTGATCTGATAAAATCAGAAATAGATTTCCTTTTAATAAAATAATTTCTGCATTGATTTTATAGAGTGAGTGTGAGAGATGAGTGCAAAGAGAAAAACCAGAGGATAATGTTCGCTTTCGCTCTCATTTTCTCTCTGGTTTTTAGTAGCGGGGACAGGACTCGAACCTATGACCTTCGGGTTATGAGCCCGACGAGCTACCAACTGCTCCACCCCGCAATATATCTTTATGTAAATTTTATCTAATTCGATGCGCTTGCGTTGCGCTTCCGTATCCAAACGGGTTGCAAATATACGGACATTTTATTGAATTCAAAACATTTCAAATGATTTATTTTAAAATAATTTTTAAAGCAAAGATTACTAGTGTGTTATCTTTTGAGTATTTTTTTGCAATATAAATTGTTCAAGTTTAAATCGCTTATTGTGCTTCCCACTTCGCACCGTCTTTGTCGTCTTTAACAACAATATTTGCTTCTTTTAGTTTGTCACGAATTGCATCAGCAGTTGTCCAGTCTTTGTTTTCACGGGCTTGTTGACGCATTTGAAGTACCAATTCCATCACGGTGTCTAGACTTCCGTTATCTTGTTTTTCTTCAGTGATTTCTTTTAAACCAAGGACATCAAAAGTGAAAGCTTTCATGGCTTTGTCTAGTTTTTCGAAATCAGTTGACGAAATTGTTTCTTTTCCTGCTTTAACTCCTTGAATATATTTAGTTGCTTCAAATAAATGTGAAACTAAAATTGGTGTATTAAAGTCGTCATTCATAGCAGCGTAAAACTTACCAATTAACGCATCAACATCAATTGAAGAATCTCCTTTTGGCGTGATTTCCTTCAAGGATTGGATTGCTTCCATTAATCGGTTGAATCCTTTTTCGGATGCATTTAAAGCCTCAGCGCTAAAATCTAACACACTTGCGTAATGCGCTTGCATCATAAAGAATCGAACAACAATAGGATCATAAGCACGACCAAGAACGTCATTGTTTCCTGAGAAAAGTTCATCAGGAAGTAAAGTGTTTCCAGTCGATTTACTCATTTTCTTACCGTTTAAAGTAAGCATGTTGGCGTGCATCCAATGGTTGACAGGTTTTTCTCCTGTAGCTGCTGTTCCTTGTGCGATTTCACATTCGTGGTGTGGGAATTTTAAATCCATTCCACCTCCGTGAATATCGAAAGTTTCGCCTAAATATTTTGTGCTCATTGCAGAACATTCAAGGTGCCATCCAGGAAAACCTAATCCCCAAGGTGAAGGCCATTTCATGATGTGTTCTGGTTTGGCATTTTTCCAGAGTGCAAAATCTAAAGGAGATTTCTTTTCATCTTGACCATCTAGTGTTCGGGTACCTGAGACTAAATCTTCAATTTTACGTTTCGAAAGTTCACCGTAATTATTGCTTTCGTTGTATTTTTCAACATCAAAATATACTGAACCATTCGATTCATAAGCGAATCCATTGTCAAAAATGTCCATAATCATTTCAATTTGTTCGATGATATGTCCAGTCGCTGTAGGTTCAATGTTTGGAGGAAGATTGTTGAATTGATCCAATACTTTATGGAAATCTAAAGTGTATTGTTGAACAATTTCCATTGGTTCCAGTTGTTCCAATCTTGCTTTTTTGGCAATTTTATCTTCTCCTTCTTCAGCGTCATTTTCTAAATGTCCCGCATCAGTAATATTTCTTACGTAACGAACTTTGTAGCCTAAGTGCAATAGGTAACGATAAACAACGTCAAAAGAAATAAAAGTTCTACAATTTCCTAGGTGAACATTACTGTAAACGGTTGGTCCACATACGTAAAGTCCTACAAAACCATCTAAAATTGATTCAAATACTTCTTTTTCACCTGTAAGGCTATTGTTTATTTTGAGTTCGTTTTCTTTATACAACATTTGTAATTTATTTAGAATGATACTATTGCTAAAATACACAAATTAGTGTGTTTTTTGCTGGAAGATAAATTTGTTCAATGGAACAATAACCTAATTAAGGCTAGATTGTTCAATACATAGCTGTTGCTATTTGTCAAACATCAACTTTGGATCAACATTTTTCAACATCACATCCACCAATTTTGGTAAGTCGAATTCATGTTTCCAATTCCAATCCTCTTGGGCATTTTTGTCATCAATTGATTGCGGCCAAGAGTTGGCGATATCTTGTCTGAAATCAGGTGCGTAATTTATCTTGAAATCAGGAATGTGTTTTTGAATTTCTTCTTTTAAATCCTCAGGTGTAAAGCTAATTCCACCTAGGTTATAAGAGCTATGAACTTTGATGTTTTCTTCTGGAGCTTCCATTAATTCGACAGTTGCTCTTACTGCGTCGTCCATAAACATCATTGGCAACATAGTTTTGTCGTCCACAAATGAAGTGTATTCTGCATTGTGTTTAGCATGATAGAAAATATCCACTGCAAAATCTGTTGTTCCTCCACCTGGTAAAGTTGAATAAGAAATCAATCCAGGGTAGCGAATACTTCTTACGTCAACTCCATGCTTTTCGTGGTACCATGCACACCATTGCTCTCCAGCTTGTTTTGAAATTCCGTAAACTGTACTTGGTTCCATAATCGTGCGTTGTGGAGTGTCTCTTTTCGGAGTTGTAGGTCCAAACACTGCAATTGAACTTGGCCAGAATACTTTTTTGATTAAGCCATCTTTTGCCAATTCAAGTACATTGAACAGTCCTTCCATATTTAGTTTCCAAGCAAATTTAGGGTCTTTTTCTGCTGTTGCCGACAATAATGCCGCAAGTAAGTAGATATCTGTTACTTTTTCTTCCTTTACAACTGAAGTAAGTTTATCGTTATCCAATATGTTTAAAGGAATATATTTTGAGTCACTTAAGGCTTTTGGACACTCTTCTTTAATGTCAGAAGCGATTACAGCATCTTTTCCAAATTTACTTTCCAATAAAAGCACGAGTTCTGTACCAATTTGACCTCCTGCACCGATAACCAATATCTTTTTCATAGCTTACTTTTTTTCTAAATGCGAATATAGTGACTTGCTACGACTAAAGAATTAAAGTTAGGTGATTTTTATTTTGGTGTAAGGCGGTAGGCTGTTCGCTATACGCTATATTGCACACTGCATATTGCCTAAAGCTTAAAGCCTACCACCCAAACAAATTCAAATTCATAATTGAATCATTCGTAATTCGTAATTCAATTTCGTATATTTGTAGAAATAAGAAAAGTCCATAATATGAACGTATTCGGAAGAGTTAAATCTAAACGAAAAGCTTTATTGAAACGCAATCCAGAGTGATTTCATTCTTGTTGACTCGCCTGCCTAAATATTTCAACTTATTTTATAACAAAAAAACGATTTTATGCCGTTTTATACGAAACTTGGTAAGATACCACATAAAAGACACACCACTTTTAAAAAAGAAGAAGGTGGATATCATTATGAGCAACTTTTTGGAACAGAAGGTTTTAGCGGTACAGCATCATTGATGTATCATGTTCATCGTCCAACTATGATTAAAAAGGTTGGAGAAACAATTGATTTGACGCCGAAGGCTGCTTTGGAGAAGTCTGTGACAAGTCAAATGCTGAACGGATTTAAAGTAAATCCAGAGGCGGATTATTTAGAAAGTAGAAAAATTGTAATGTTCAACAACGATTTGAATATAGCCCTTTCTGCACCTGAAGATTCAACAGAAGATTATTTTTATAAAAATGCGGATTCAGACGAAATGATTTTTGTTCATGAAGGAACAGGAACTCTGAAAACGATGTTGGGAAATATACCTTTTGGACCTGGAGATTATTTAATTGTACCAAGAGGAATTATTTATCAGATTCATTTTGATGGAAAAGACAACAGGTTGTTTATTGTTGAGTCATTTTCTCCAATGTACACGCCAAAGAGATACAGAAATAAGTTTGGTCAACTGATGGAGCATTCACCATTTTGTGAACGTGATTTCAGAGCGCCAAGTGAATTAGAAACTCATGATGAAAAAGGAGAGTTTTTGATGAAAATTAAAAAACAAAACGCTTTACATCATGTGACTTATGCTTCTCATCCATTTGATGTTGTAGGTTGGGATGGATATAACTTTCCATACGCTTTTAATATAAAAGATTTTGAGCCAATTACAGGAAGGGTTCATATGCCCCCTCCGATTCATCAAACTTTTGAAGCGCACAATTTTGTGATCTGTTCATTTGTTCCTCGTTTGTATGACTACCATCCAGAGGCAGTTCCAGCACCTTACAATCACAGTAATATAGATTCTGATGAGTTGTTGTACTACGTGGATGGAGACTTTATGTCAAGAAATCATGTTGAAAAAGGATTTATCTCCTTACATCCAATGGGAATTCCTCATGGACCACACCCAGGAGCGATGGAAAAAAGTATAGGTAAAAAAGAGACTGGTGAAACAGCAGTAATGGTGGATACTTTCAAACCACTACAATTAACACAAGCGGCCTTAGATATCTGTGATCCAGATTACGCTTACAGTTGGTTGGAAGATTAATAAATAAGGATAAAATAAAAATCAAAATAATATTGCAATGGCAAAAGATGTAAAGAATGTAGAATACGGTTTAGAGAAAATATTTGAGGGAGCTCAAGATTTCTTACCGTTGTTAGGAACTGATTATGTTGAGTTTTATGTAGGAAATGCCAAACAAGCGGCTCACTTTTATAAAACAGCATTTGGATTTCAATCACACTCATATGCCGGTTTAGAAACAGGAGTGAAAGACAGAGCTTCTTATGTTTTGAAACAAGATAAAATTAGAATTGTACTTACAACTGCTTTGAAGAGTGATAGCCCAATTGGTGAGCATGTCAAGAAGCATGGTGACGGTGTTAAAATCGTTGCGTTATGGGTAGAGGATGCACGAAAAGCATACGAAGAAACTACAAAGCGTGGTGCAAAATCTTATATGGAGCCAACAGTAGAGTCTGATGAGCATGGAGAAGTTGTTCGTGCAGGTATCTATACTTACGGAGAAACTGTTCACATGTTTGTTGAGCGTAAAAACTATAAAGGTGATTTCTTGCCAGGATTCGTAAAATGGGAATCAGATTATAACCCAGAGCCAACAGGATTGAAATTCATTGATCACATGGTAGGAAATGTTGGTTGGAATGAAATGAATACTTGGGTAAAATGGTACGAAGATGTGATGGGGTTTGTTAACTTCCTATCATTTGATGACAAGCAGATTCACACTGAATACTCTGCATTGATGTCAAAAGTTATGTCAAACGGAAATGGTCGTATTAAATTCCCAATTAACGAGCCAGCAGAAGGAAACAAGAAGTCTCAAATTGAAGAGTATCTTGACTTTTATGAAGGACCAGGAGTTCAGCATATTGCAGTAGCCACTGACGATATCTTAAAAACAGTTGCGGATTTACGTAGTAGAGGTGTAGAGTTTTTATCTGTTCCGCCACAATCTTACTATGACTTAGTACCAGGTAGATTAGGTGAGTTTGATCACGAATTACAAGAAGATATTGATAAACTTCAAAAATTAGGAATTATGATTGATGCTGATGAAGAAGGTTATTTATTACAAATCTTTACTAAGCCAGTTGAGGATCGTCCAACTTTATTCTTCGAAATTATTCAAAGAATGGGAGCAAAAGGATTTGGTGCTGGTAACTTTAAAGCATTATTCGAATCAATCGAGCGTGAACAAGCCTTGAGAGGTACACTATAATCGATTTACTTTTAATTTTGTTAACACCTTCTTTCATCATTTGGAAGAAGGTGTTGTCTTTTTATTTAAATTTGAACAACAAATAATTTTATCATTTTATGACTTCTCACGATACACTTCAATCCATTAGTTTAAGGTTGAAAGAACTTACAGAACAACTTATGACAGCTAAATTGTCTAAAGAGGAATTAGAAGAGTTTGAAACGCTTTCAAGAAAACTGTACGAAAGAGCGATAGTTCTGAACTACAAAGCAAAGGAAGAAGATGTGTACGGTGGACAAACTGAGCAATCACTAAGTTCTGATTTGTCAGTAGAAGAGGAGGTTGTAGAGGATGTTGCTGAAGAAATTGAAGTAGCACCTGAGGCAGAAACTGTTCAGCCTGTTGAAGAATCAAAACCTGAAGCTATAGAGTCGGTTGAAACAGAAACGCCAACTGATAACGAAGGTAGAGTGCAATTCGATTTTTCTGGTGGATTTGGAACTGAAAAACCTGAACCTGTAGAATCTAACAGAGAAGAGGAGTCAGCAATCGAAGAGTCTAAAGCAGAAGATATCCAAACTCCTCAACATGATGAGGTAGAAGAAAAAATCATTGAAGAGGAAGTAAAGGAAGAGGTTACTGAAGATACAATTGTTGAAGAAAAGGGTATTGATAATGATAAAACAGCAATGTTTTATAAACGATTCTCTAAATATAATCAAGAGGCGAGAGGCGATAAATTAGGAACTTCAAAAATCAATTCTCTTAATGGAGCTATTGGATTAAATGATCGTTTGCAATTTATTAGTGAACTGTTTCAAGGAGATTCGAATGCTTATAATTCTGCAATTGGTCAGTTGGATGAACTAGGAAGTAACGAAGCTGCGTTAATAAAACTAAGTGAAATTGCTGCTCAAAATGAATGGGAAAATGATAGTTCAACAGTGGATGAATTTGCACATTTTATAACACGTAGGTATGTGGACTAAACTGCTTCTATTTATTGGAATCATACTTCCGTTTTTGGTTTTTTCTCAAGAAGATAAGGCTAGAAGAATTACGGAGGTGCTGTGCAGTGACTCACTTTATGGAAGAGGATATTTGCACAATGGAGTCAATAAAGCAGCAGATTTTTTAAAAGATGAGTTTCAAAAATCAGGATTACAACCTTATTTTGGTGATACTTCCTATTTCCAGTCATTTTCTTTTGGTGTAAATACCTTTCCCCATAAAGTTGAATTAAAATCGAAAGATAGAGTCCTAACGCCTGGTAAAGACTTTCTTATCGACCCGTCATCTGGTGGTTTTAAAGGAGATCTTGATTTAGTGCTCATTGATTCAACGATCCTTTATGATGAAGGTTATAGAAACACTAAGTTGAATGAAGTTTTAAATGGCGATAAAAACGGGTTTTATGTTGATTTCGATTCATCTCCGGTGCAAAATGAAGGGCATTTAACATTCCAGTTGAATCAATTATCTGCAATTGGTCCTTTGGTTTATGTAAGCAATCAAAAATTGATGTGGGCTGTTGGTAGGGAGCAGTTTAAAAACCCCGTGTTTTATGTTAAACCTGGATTGTTATCATTTGACGAAGATATTTCGGCAGAAGTTGATGCTAAAATGATATCTCATTTTGAAAGTAGAAATGTAGCTGGATACTTACCAGCTAAAAAACAAACAAAAAATACTAAAACGATAGTATTTACTGCTCATTATGACCATTTAGGTGGAATGGGAACAGAAGTTTCCACCTATTTCCCAGGAGCAAATGATAACGCCAGTGGTACAGCTATGTTGGTTTCTATGGCTGATTATTTTGTTGAAAATCCAAGTGAATACAATATGCTTTTCATTGCCTTTGCAGGTGAAGAGGCAGGTTTACTTGGTTCAGAATATTTTGTAGAGCATACAGAGATCGACCTTTCCGATATAAAATTCTTACTTAACCTAGATATCATGGGAAGTGGAGAAGAGGGAATAACTGCAGTTAATGGACGTATTCATAAAGAGGAATTTGAACTTTTGGAAAGTATCAATGCTGAAAAAGAATATTTAACAAAAGTGAAAGCTCGTGGAGAAACACGAAATAGTGATCATTATCACTTCCACCTGAAGAATGTTCCATCATTTTTCATTTATACAATGGGGCCAAATAAAAATTATCATGATATTTATGATACTTATGATGAATTGACATTTTCTGCGTATAACAATATCATTCATTTAATCGCTGATTTCGTGAAAGAATTATAGGAGGGTGATTGTTTTATGTCATTCTTAAAACTAATTATTCTTTAATGCTGTCTTTTTAGATGCTGACTGTGACATTATAGTGTTTTTTCAGTTCTCAGATTTACATAGCCCCCCCCCTTTTTTAAGCTACAAAAAAACGGGCCCCCAATTAAATGAGTTGACCCGTTTCCTCTATCTACTTATGAAAAGGTAAATTGTGTAGCTATTTAATAATAATCTTTTTTGAACTTATCACACCACTGTCATAGATTATGTTGATGAAGTAAATTCCTTTCTCAAGCTTTTTTAAGTTGAAATTTGTGAATTTATCATCCTTCAATTCTACATTGAAAATCTGTTTACCAGACACATCTGTTACGTTGATGTCTCCAGTGAAAGCTGAATTAAATTCAACTTTAAAACTTCCATTAGATGGATTTGGGTAAATTGAAAATGCATTGTTGTCGTATGTTTTTACACTGACATTGTCGATTGTTAAACAGATGCTTGTGTCTGTACAGTCTCCGTTATCAAGAACAACCTTAAAGCTTCCGTTGTATGTTGGTTCAAACTCTTGATTTGTTGCTCCAGGAATTTCCATTTCAGTATCACAATCAATCCATTGGTAACTAATGTTTGAGCGATCTGCTTTTAAAACACCATGTTCATTCATTGAAACTGTATTTGTTAATGGTACTACATTTAAATCAATTGTAATCGTAGAATCACATCCATTTATATCTTGAAATACTTCGGTGTGTGTTCCTGAAGAAGTGTATGTTTCTCCATTTACATCCCAGTAGTAATTATTACATCCATAAACTGTGAATGTTTCATCATACGGTGTTGTATAAGATAAATCGGTAGCTACAATTGAATCACATCCAGCAGGTGAAGCTCCAAACAATGTGTCGATATAATTCCCTGCAGTTGTATAGGTGTTACTTCCCACTGTTAATGATTCACCGGGGCATAATGTAACTGTTTGTGTGTAATTTGAAATTGTAGCAACTGTTAAATCTAAATTGATAATTGAATCACAACCTTCGATTGAGCCTCCAAAAAGAGTGTCAGAGTATATACCAGTTGAATTATATGTATTTGGCCCTACTGTGATTGAAAATCCAGTACATTCATTTATGGTCATGTTGTTGATGACAGAACCTAAACCTAGCGTTTTTCCAGTTACCCAATTAGAAGTAGTTCCAGTTAAATCGAAATTATTCAATGTACCGTTATACGATGAAACTTCATTTGTCGCAGTTGTTATCGTAGAATTATTACCACCTGCTGTTCCTTCATTTAATTTGAAATAAGCTACTAATCCCTGTGGTGCTCCGCATAATTCAACGTTCATGTGTGAAGATATTTCTTGTTGAGTTCGTGCTGTATTCCAAACCCTTACTTCATCAATTTTTCCATCAAAAGGAATGCTTCCTCCAGAAACACGTTGACCAATTTTTAAATTGTCTCCAAAACTTGGCGTGTTTACTGCAGATAAATTACCAGTTGTAATCTGAGTTCCATTTAAATATACATATCCTATACCATTTTCTAGCACAAATGCTACGTGTGCCCATTGTCCAATAGTGATTACGTTGTTTGCACTTGTTAAGTTACCATTTGTACCACCTGCAATGAAACTTACTTGACCATTTCCTGAAATCATGAATGTATTTCTAGATCCTGCAGAGTTTGTACCATAGTCTAAAATACATTTATTAGAAGTTGGTGCTGCATCTAAGTAAACCCAAGCTTCAAATGTTCTATTTGCAGAACCTAAAACTCCACCATAAGTTGTTTGAATATGATCATTTATACCGTCAAAATGTAATCCATTCTGGGCAGAAAGTGAGAACCCCGTTAAGGCAAATAAAATACTAAGAAAAAAGTGCTTTGTTTTCATAGAATAAATAGTGTTTTGTGTTTCTGCAAACCTAATGAAAGTGTATTGTTTAGACAATTAAATCTATTGATTTACAATGGTTGTAGTCCCATTGTAGACTAGATGGTTAACCTTGTTAATCTTTATTCTTTAGAAATTGTGCTTGTTTATTTGAAGGGTTTATTTGAAATTTATAATAGATGAATAAAAAAGGCGAATAATCCATTATGATATTATTCGCCTTTTTTGTTTTAGGAATGTCCCGTCCTGAAATAGCGATACACTAAAATAGTAGTATAATGACAAAATCAGAAAAGACAGGGTTTCCAAAGCGTACCCAAAAAGATTATTCTCTTTCTTTTAAGCTTCAATTAGTTCAAGAAA
>NZ_QURB01000010.1 GCF_003402975.1 Brumimicrobium aurantiacum
GGTACTGCCCTTTTAAGGGTGGGAGAGTAAGTCGACGCCACTTTTTAAAAACCTCATACATTCATTTGTGTGAGGTTTTTTGTTTTATATACTTTTTTTATTTGCGTTGATGATACTGTCCGTCAGCCGACGGATGGGCTAGTATTCCAATAGTGATCGGAACGACTTCACTTTTAACTCAAACATGTATTTGTGTGAGACTTCTCAGTATTGTTTATATATACTTATTGCTATAATTATTTTCTATACCATAAACTTCTTATTTGTGCTTTATTGATACTAGAATTACAATGTTCTTAAATTTAACCCTGGTGTATTCCACCCTGGCGTAGACCGATAGCTTTATGCTGCTATTTTATAGTTAGAATATGTCTTTGAGATAGCGACCTTGTGAAGCTCACTCAAGAAATAATTTCTATATAAAAGAGCAAGTAAACTTAAGGATGTAGACGGATTAGGTGGCCAAATAAAAGTATCTAATTTATTTAGCTTCTGTTTATACGAGTTCTTAATTGTTGACATTAGTTTTTTCATTGTTTCTATAATCTTTAGTTTCAGATAACTGGATTTTTTCTTTACATATTTTTATTGTTTGTTTATTGACCAAAATTATATTTCCTATATTTGGTTCATAATATAAGGGGTGCTTAATTATTTTTAGGCTGAGATTATACCCAATCTGATCTGGATAATGCCAGCGTAGAGAGTATATGACTTTTCAAGTTAATTGAAAGTGTCCCTTTATATTGTTATTTATAAAGTTTTGACATTTTAAACAATTAACAATGATTCCAGAAAAAATTAATGAAGCCAAGTTTGATCTTTTATCCAACGATTTAAGTGTTTGGCAAGGACGTGAAGAATGGTTTTTTAATCGTGAACACACTGATACCTACGAGCAATGGTATGAAGGTCGTTATAAAAGAGCTGAAATTTGGCAAAAGAAAATCCTTGGTCGTTATATTCAAAAAGATACAAGAGTTAAAACCTTATTAGAATTTGGTTGTGGTACAACCCGTTTTACGCGTTGGTGGCATGAAATAGGTATTGAAGCCAGTGGTGGTGATATTTCTCCATTTATGTTAGGACAAGGGGTTCACTTATTTAAAGGAGATTTGGTATTGGCAGATTCTCATTATATGCCTTTTAAAGACAACACCTTCGATTCATTGGCATTTGTTACAACTTTTGAATATTACAAAGACCCTGTTCAAGTGATTCGTGAAGCTGCTAGAGTTGGAAAACATGGAATTGTCTTCGGAATGATGAATAAGAATTCTCCTAAATTTTATAGACGTAGAATACAAGAAGTATTTGGTGCCAATCCTTTTTATTTGACTGCTACTTTTTATTCTCCAAAATCTTTAATAAAAGTTATTGAAAAAGCATTAGAGGGACGTTCTTATGAAATAGAATGGCAAACTACTGGATTACCAAAATGGTTCCCTGTGCAAGAATGGAGTCAACCGTATGGTGACTTTTTTGGTTTGTATGTCAAATTAAAGGATTAGTCATGTTAACACAAAATGACTTAAACGGGAAAATTAATTCTGCTGCATTTAAAGAAGTGTTGTTGCCAAATACTGGGTTTAAGCGTGATGAAGTAATTGTTGGACCACAATTTGGCGTTGACAATGCAGTTGTTGATTTGGGTAACAAATTAGGATTAGTTACTTCAAGCGATCCAACTTCTTTAATTCCCAATTTAGGACCCAAAATTTCTGCATGGATGTCTGTTCATTTATTAGCCAATGACATGGCTACTTCTGGTTTTTCACCTCAATACGCTCAGTTTGTTTTGAATCTTCCAACAACAATCTCACTTTCCTTTTTTAAGGAATATTGGAATTATATTCACCAGTTTTGTAAAGATATAGGCGTTTCAATTACCGGAGGTCATACAGGAAGTATCGAAGGACAAAACTCTACTATTTCTGGTGGTGGAACAATGTTTTTAACTGCTCCTTTAGAACAAATTCTTTCAAGTAAAAATGCGCAACCTGGAGATGTGATTATAGTAACGAAAGAAGCTGCATTAAATTCCTCTTCTATTTTAGCAATGAGCTTTCCTGAAACGATTAAAGAAAAATTGGGTGATGCTATCTATGATAAAGCTTGTGCTAATTTTTATCAAACTTCCTCTTTAAATGAAGCTTTATTGGCCAAGGAAATATTGTTACCAAATGAAGAGTTAACAGCAATGCATGATGTTACGGAAGGTGGCGTTTTAGGTGCTATTTATGAAATGTCACAAGCTTCGAATTGTGGTTTTGAAATATTTGATCAACAGATTCCAAAAGGAAATGTGCAGTCAGAAATTATGGATCTTTTTGAAGTGGATCAACGATTTTGTGTAGGTGCCGGTTCTATGCTCATGTCGGTTAAAAAGAATAAGGTTGATGAGTTAATCGATTTTCTTGCTAAAAATGAAATTAAAGCAACTGCAGTAGGTGAGTTTAAAACTTTAGATTTTGGTCGTAAAATTCATGAAAATGGAAAAACTAAAGAATTTAAATTTGATGGTGTTGATCCGTATTGGGGCGCCTTTTTTAAAGCATTAAATAATGGACTCAAATAAAATAAAACACAATTTAAAGGGACTTTATTTGGTTTTAGATCCTTCTTTGGAGATGAATCAATTAATTCAAAAACTTAAAAGTGCATTGGAAGGTGGAGTTAGTATTGTTCAAATATGGAATAATTGGCCTTCATTAATTACAACTTCTGGAAAAATTGAAATCATAAATGAAATAATTAAGGCCTCCAATATTTATCAGGTTCCTGTTTTAATTAATGAAGAATATGCTTTGTTGAATGAAACAGATTTGGCAGGTGTTCACTTTGATCAAATACCAGATAGTTTTGAGGAAGTTAGATCTGTGATTACTTCGGATAAAATTATAGGCATTACGTGTGGAAATGATTTGGATAGAATCGAATGGGCGAATGAAAATCAAATAGATTATTTGTCATTTTGTTCAATCTTTCCTTCAAAGTCTGCCGGAGAATGTGAAATTGTAAGTAAGGAAACATTAGAAAGAGCAAAATCTATCACGCAAATTCCATTTTTTGTATCAGGAGGAATCACAATAGAAAATTTAACTGAGTTATCAAGCTATGGAATATCAGGAGCAGCTGTGATTTCAGGAGTACTAAGTGCAGCATCTCCAAAAGAAAAAAGTCAAGAATATAATCAAGTATTAAATAAAATTATACAATGAAAACATCATTATTAGAAAAGTTATGCTGTCCACAGGACAAGTCAGATTTACATTTAGAAGTCTTTAATCAAGAAGAAGATGATATTAGAGAAGGTATGTTCACATGTCCTAAATGCAATCGCTATTATCCTATTGTTTATGGTGTACCAATTATGACACCAGATGAATATCGTCAAAAAGCATTGGAAGAACCATTGTTAAAGAAATGGGGATTACAATTAAATGAAAAAGAGGCTAAATTTATGTTATTAGACTCAACGAACTAAGTAAGCCTACAACTCAAATAAAACCTAAGCTGAGTAATATTAACTATAAGTTTTAATGACCAGCTTAGGTTTATCTCCTTTAATTTTTATTCATTCTTCTAGGCTTCAACGAATTTTTCGTTTTTAAAATCATCTCAGGTCATATTTAGAACAAATTGTTCAAAGTATATTATTTTAAATAACTGATGAGATTTCTCCTTTTAGCGTGTTGTTTTCTTTCAGAAAACAAGAATTAATCAATTATTTAGATTCAAATAAAAAGGAGGTCAATAATTGACCTCCGTGATTTAGGTGTTGGTTTGAGGAACTTACATTATTCAACAATTATACTTTGTACAAATGTTCTTTTTTCTCCATTTAATCTTAGGAAATATATTCCAGAATCAAAAGTTTGTAGATTTACCATGAAGGATTTTGAATGTATAATTCCATTTTGAAGTATTTTTCCAAGTGAATTTGTAATTGTATAGCTTTCAATATTTTTTTCAGACTCTATTTTAATATACTCTCTTGCTGGATTTGGGTAAATCACTATATTGGATAAATTTTCATCCGATATGTTTAAGTATTCAATACTAATGGTAGATCTTAAATAATTTGAAACATCAGTACCACAATCTGTTGTTATAATGAAATCATAATCACCTGATGGGAGATTAGAAACAATTGTATAGGTCGTACCCACTGGTTCCGTTCCACTTTGAATAATTGTATTCGCTTCTACGCTATCACCGACATTAACAATATACCAGTTATAAAAATTAAAACCACCGGTGTTAGCAGGTTCATACCAATTAAACTCTACATCATTATTGGTGTGGATATTATATGAAGTTTGAGTAGGCAATGGACAAAATGGTGGTTCTTGAATAAATAGCATATAATCTTCCGTTTGTCCCATTGTTAAATCTTGCTGACATGGATCAATTATAGAATTGTTCGTTTGTCCACTTGTATTTGCAGATTTAATAATTCTCATTCTCATATAACCTAGTTGCGTGGTGTCTTCAAAGTAGATATTTTGTGTTAGTGTGATAGGAGCTGTTGAGTTAGTCATTTGACCAATGTAAAAGGCCTCACCAGGATCTGAATAATCGTTGTTTTTGTTAAAATCTATATATACCATAACATCACTAGGATGATTCGGTGAAGTTCCTGTTACGGAGATTTGATGTGGTTCTCCTCGATTGATAGGAGTTAAAATAGTAGAAAAGTCTTCATATTCTTCATTGTTGGCCGGTGTAGTATTATCAATTTCTCTAAAAGTTATATTTGTTATATCGTAATCAGTAGCTCCACTTGAATATACTGGTACACACCTTTGGTTAGTTTTATTTTCATATACTTTGGTAACATTAAGGTTAGCGTCATTAAAACCACTTATTAAAATATCCTTGTCTCCATCATGATCAAAATCAGAACAATGAACGGAACTTATATATACATTTTCAAATAGATTACTAGTGATATAATCTTCAGTCAATGTCCCATTATTATTGGTATATAATGCACTTATTACATTGCCTCCAGAATCCATTCCTGTTAAAAATACATCTTGTTGTCCATCGAGGTTGAAATCTATAAAATCAGCCGTTCCAAAATATAATTGATCAAGATTTGTATTGTTTAATTCTGTAAAAACCCCTGTTCCATCATTTAAGAATATTGCCGTTGTTGGCGAATATGTATCACTCATTCCATTGATTAGTAAATCTGTATTTCCGTCGTTATTAAAGTCAGCAGCACTGACACCTGAGAAATATACATTTACTAATCCTGTATTAGAATGTTCTGTAAAATTGGCACTACCATCGTTTAAATATAATGTTGTTGTTGGAATGTTAGAACCACTATACCCAGTAATAAGAACATCCAATTTGTTGTCGTTGTTGGCATCGAAAATTTCAATATCACCAAAGATATTTACAAAGAAAGGAGTGGTATGTTCTGTAAATCCACTGTTTCCATTTCCTAAAAATAGTTTAGCAACTTTCCCATTTGAATCTTGTCCGATAATTACAATGTCATCGAAACCATCATCGTTTAAGTCAGCAACTTCAATTGCACCTGTTGTTACTCCTTCAAAAGGCAAGGTAGTTTCTGTGTAAATTCCATTTTGATTTTGAATGTATAAAAGAGCAGACGGTACGGTGGAGGCGGTTGTATCGGCCCCTGCAGTGATAAAGTCCATAATACCATCATTGTTTGCATCGACCTGACAGGCAAGACCATGACCATATCCCATAATTTTTGTTCCTACAGTGTCGTAAGTCAAATAATCATAACTAACCACTGTACCTTGTGGATCAAAATTGTTGTCATAACCCACAATCACAATATCTTGATATGTAGAGTTTTCTTTTTCTACCCAAATTGAAGTACCATAGTAGACTCCTTCATGAGTTGAATGTTCTTCGAATTCTTGAGCATTGATGAATGAACTCAATGCTAAGAATGCCATTAAACTTGTTTTTTTCATGTTGTAATTTTTATTTAGATTAAATCAAAATTACTACTTGTTTGAATTATTCTCTATAACATAATTCGATTGAGACTATCATGAAAATGGATTGAGGAAATTAATTTTATACTGTTGTTTTTAAATTCTCCAAGATATTTTTCCTAATGAGTTTTAATTCTTCTTCTTTTTCAAATGCTCTTGGGCTCAATAGGTTGATTTCTACCGAGTAAGATTGTCTATCATCGGAGTTTTTTTGGGAAAGGCATTTCGGATTTTTAGGAAATATTGAAATTCCTCCATTGTGTTCAAGGATTTTTTTGATGGTTTCTAAAGATCCACATTGATATTGAATTTTGTCAGAGGCTTTTATTAAGATATCAGAACATCCATTTTGAGTGAAAATTTTTTTAAATATTGATTTGAGATCATTTTGAACAACAGCACCATTGTCAATAAATTCTTTTTCCAAATCTTGAATAGAAACAGCAGTGTTCTGTATTCCCTTTTTCAATTCAAAAGGTTGTTTATATAAAGTCCAATTATAATATCCAGAATAATCACGTAGATTAGGAGCGATACAAGCATCCACTTTATTATTTGATAAATATTCCTGGATTTGATCTAAAGAAAGTTCATGAATGAACAGTTTGATATTGTGTTGAGCAAAAGCTTTGATAAAAATAGGAATTGTTGTACTTGCGATACCAGACCAGATTCCTAAAGTAAAACTTGATTTAACAGACCCGTCTTTTGTTTTGGCCATTAATGTGAAGTCTTCAATCTTTTTGGTGATTTTTCTGGCTTGTGCTAATAAATCTAAACCTTTTTTTGTTGGAACAATAGGCGTTCTAGAACGATCAAAAATCATTACATCTAATTCTGTCTCGAGATTCATGATCTCCCTACTCAAAGTAGATTGAGCAATTTCACAACTTTCAGCAGCTCTGGTGAAATTCTTGTGCTCATCAACGGCAACAATATATTTAATCTGTTTTAGATTCAACTTTTGGGAATTAGTCCTTTTATTAATTTCGATTACAAAATTAAATTATTAAGACTGAATCTAAATAACCTGTTTTAGGTATTCTATTATTAAATAGCGTTTTTTTTAGAGTAAAGATTCTCCATTAATATCTGTTGTGAGCACATCTGACATGTAATCAAAGAATGGACGAATGGCAATAAAAGCTTCGTTTACTTTCTCTTTAAAATCTTCACTGTTCACTTCCTTGTCTGAAAATTGCTTCGTGAAAACAAATTGTTTTTTTCTAATTAAGTCAATGTCTGGATGTGCTTTATTAAAGCCTTTTGGAGCTGTTTTTAATTCATCACCTTCTAATTCCCCCCAAATTGTTTTTATTTTTTCATCAGAAAGAATAGCTCTCATTTCTTCAGCATCTGTTTCAAATTCTTTTCGAATCCTCAATAAATCTTCTTTTTCTGGAGCCCAAAAACCTGTAGCGATAAAAGAATTGTCTTTTTGAATGTGTAAATAGTAACTTCCACGTAACTCAGGTTTTGTTCTCATAAAGGCACCACCAAAATTGTTTTTATACGGATCTTTATTTTTAGAGAATCTTACATCTCGATAAATTCTGAATACCTTTAACTTTTCGATACTGTCATGTTGTTGAATATCTTCTAAAAGTGAATTTAAAAATCCTTTTACTTTTTTTTCGACCTCTTTAAATTCAGCTTTATTATCGTTAAACCATTCTCGATTATTATTTTTTTGAAGTTTATCTAAAAAATTAAACGCTTCTTTGGGTATTGTATTTTCCATTTATGATGTATTGCTCTGTTCAATATTAAATAATTCCAATAGTTTCGGAATGAGAAATGGCTTTTGAACTTCCTTTGAAATAGCACGTTTCAACATTGTTTTCTGAAATTTTATTTAAAGTTTCGGCTATTACTGAAGTTTTGGACCTTCCTGTTTGACGAATATACACAGCTTTGACTCTTTCAGGAAACTCTTGTGTGATTTTATGATAAATAAAAGCATCTTTTTGTGAATCATCGCCTAACAAGACATATTGTATATTCGGATAGAACAAAAGTAAGTCTTTGATTTTATCAAATTTGTGATCATGACTTCCTCCACCTGATTTTAGGAAATCTAATAAGCCTGTTTTTACTTTTTTGAGTAACATAATTCCCTTCGGAAGTTTTTGGATTTTCATGAATTCAGCAATAAAATCATATAAATTCCATTCACTACTCGAAACGTAAAAAAAAGAATTGAATGCCGTATCGTCACTTTGACCAAATTTACTTAACGCTTGATAATGCGGTGTAACATCTTTAAAAACCTTCCGTTTATTGACGTTTTTAAATAACATGATATATAGTTTTTTAAAGATGTTGTCACTATGAGAAACTAAAAATGTATCATCAATGTCAGAGATAATTCCGAATTTACTTTCGAAAGGTTTTAGTACCTCTTCCTTATTTATAATTCCAAAGTTATCTAACTTACATTCCACTTCATATTCGTGCCATCCACTGGTCAACATTGAGTCAAATGGAATTTCAAACTTAAAAAAGCCATCAGATCCAGTTAAGGTCGTTGTGCAAAGGTCATAAAACCGAAGAGTAACTTTTTGATTCTTTAAAGGCTTAATCCTGAACATGTGTAAAACAGAAAATGCATGTCGAATTCCATTTCTATCCAACCTAAATTTATCAGGAGCCCAGGACTTAAAAGCATGACCATAAACAATTAATTTATTGTCATTTAGGTAACCTCTGTATAATTTTAAATCGAATTTTGCCATAAAAAGTATTCTCTTGCTATTAAAATATCTAAATTTATTGGAATAATAGGATGAAAATGAAAGAAATCAAGAAAGTGTTATTTGTAGTTAATCCCATTTCTGGAGATGTCGATAAAAATGAATTATTAGAATTTATTGAAAACGAATTAAAACAACAAGATATTGCACTTGAAATTTATAAAACGAATGGTGAAAATGATATATCTAATATCAAATCTATAGTTGAGCAAAGTCAATTTGATCGTGTTTTTGTTGCAGGAGGAGATGGTACAATCAAAATGGTATCTGAAGCTTTATTAAGCACTAACGTTCCAATGGTACTTTTCCCTGCAGGTTCTGCAAACGGTTTCGCTTTAAATTTTGATATTCCAGAAAATAAAGAAGCTCAACTTGATGTGGCTTTATTTGGAAATATTATTGAGGTAGATTTAATCAAAATAAATGAACATTACAGTTTACATTTGGCTGATTTTGGAGTAAATGCCGACCTAATCAAAAACTATGACAATGCTACCTTAAGAGGGAAGGCAGGTTATTTATTACAAACCATTCCAACATTAATGAAGAGTAATCATCCTTATGAATTTGAAATTTCATCGAATGGAGAGCGTTTTGTTCTTGAAGCCAGTGTTCTTTCAATTGCGAATTGCCAGAAATATGGAACCGGAGCTTGTATCAACCCAGAAGGAAAGTCAAATGATGGAAAGTTTGAAATTATAGGATTTAAGAATTTAAACCTCATTGAAATTGTAAAAACTTTTACCAATCAAACAACGCTAAATCCAGAATTTGCAACTTCGACCTCTACAACCTCAGCTAAAGTAAATTGTAAATCACCTGTACCTTTTCAGATAGATGGTGAATACATTGGAGAATTAGAAAATATCGAGGTTTCCATCTTGCACAAAGCCATTCAATTGTGCATTGCGTCGAATTAAGTATTGCTCATGAAAAGAAAAATGAGTTTACTTAATTTATTTCCGCATCTTATTTGTAATTCTTTTCGCAAAAAACAAACCTAGAACACCACCTAAAAAAGACACTAAAAAATTAATCCCGAGCAATAAAAAATTAATTTCACCTGATGCTAATATTGAAACAGGATCAAAACCTAATCGCCCAAAACTTTTTATTAGTAGAATTCCACCAAAAATACCTACGAGTGTATTGCCAGTGAAACCCATCGAATATTCTTTCTTGATGAATGCTAAGAAATGAGCACCAAACAAGCCAACAAATATGCTGATCATCGAAATTAAGGTGTGCGTCATAATCTACTTTTTAGTGTTCGCCATAGCCAACATCATCCATTTTTCCACTGAAAACCCTATATTGAACAAACATATATACTGCAACTAAAATTATAGCAATAATAAACCAATATACTCCAACTGATAATCCATATTCAGCGGTTGATGTATTGTAAATATCTAAAGAAGGAACAACATCGTTTGTTGAAGGCAAAACTTTTGGAAAAATTGAGGCTACAGTTGAGGTTAATCCACCAAATAGAAACAATGATGAAAATAAGAATCCTGTTCCGTCTTTTTTGAATTGCTTTACTTTAAACATTCCGAATAATCCAACCAAACAAATAATAGGGAAAATAAACATCCACGGATTTTCAATAAAATTGTGAAAAGGATCTGGTTCTATTATGTGCCAAACTGAAAGCGAAGTAATGACTAAAATTAAGAGTACGATATTTAAATTAAACACCGTTTTTTTCAATTTAGGATTCAATTCGGAGTTTGTTTTAAAAATAATCCAATTTGCTCCATGAATCATTAATGCAACAACACTTACAATTCCCAAAAACAAAGTAAACCAATCAATAACACCTAAATGTTCGGCTTGAGGACTAAAAGTAGAATTCCAAAGAGGAAGAATAAAATAAGCATCTTCATAGACTGCTACTCCATCGGTAACCATACCAAGGTTTACACCTCTGATTACATTGCCCAGCGCTACACCAAAGAATAAGGCCAAAAGCAAACTCGATATCCCAAAGGCTTTATCCCAAATGGATTCCCATATTTTATTGTGAATTTGTCCACGTAACTCAAGTCCAATTGCTCTAAATATTAAAAGCCACAAAATCATGATTAATGGTAAATAGAAACCACTAAATGAAATAGCGTAAAGTGTCGGAAATGCAAAGAACAAAATTCCACCTCCAGCAATTAACCATACCTCATTGGCATCCCAAAATGGACCAATTGATTTGGTGATTAAAACCTTATCTTTTTCTTTTTTAGCAAAAAACAAATGAATAATTCCTGCACCAAAATCATAACCATCTAGAATAACGTAGACAGTTAGAATAGTCATTAAAACGATGTACCAAAAGATTTCCATAATTAATCAATTTTTGAAGTTTCAGGGCCTTTATTTATGATTTTACCTGCAAGCAATAAGAACAATAATCCGAGTAAAAAGTATAAACCTACAAATCCGAGTAAAGTAAAGAGTGTATTCCCAGAAGAAACAGTAGGAGAAATTCCATCCACTGTTCGTAGTAAATCATAAACTAACCAAGGTTGTCTACCCAATTCGGCAGTGTACCATCCAGCAGTGTTAGCGATGTATGGAAATGGGATCATAAAAAGTAAGGCCCATAAAATCCATTTTGTTTGATAGAGTTTCTTTCTAAATAATTGAATTGTTGCCAAAATCATCAGTCCAATAAAAACAGTTCCCAATCCAACCATAATATGATAAGAGTAATATAAACCTGGAACATTTGTAGGGTGTACACTTTCATCAAATTCATTTAAACCTTTGATTTCAGCATCCCATCTTTGGTAGGTAAGGAAGCTCAATACATTTGGAACAGCAATTTTATTATCGAGTCGTTTATTTTCCATATCAGGTTGACCAATTAAAACAATTTCAGCACCACCTTCTTCTGTTTCGAAAATCCCTTCCATTCCTGCAAAGGCAGCTGGTTGATATTTTGCAACATTCTTCGCGGCCAAATCACCAGTTGGAAAAGCTACAAGAATACTCGAAATTAAACCGAAAATAACGCCTGTTTTAAGGAATAACTTTCCGAATGCTACATTTTTTTTACTCAAAATATAAAAAGCTCCAATTCCCGCTACAATAAAGGATGAAGTAATGACAGACCCCATTTGATTATGAAGAAACGCAGGTATTAACCACGGATTTGAAAACAAATCTCCAAAATTATTTAAAACATATCGACCATTTTCTAAAATTTCATATCCTACAGGATGTTGCATCCATGAATGGGTTGCGATAATTAAATACCCACTGGCCCATGAACCTAAAAACACTAGAAAACCAGTAAGAAAATGTAATTTTTGACCGAGTAGTTTTTCTCCAAAGAGAAATAAACCTAAAAAGGAAGATTCAAGGAAAAAGGAAAACATTCCTTCCATAGCGAGGGTTTGCCCGATAATTCCACCGGTTAGTTCAGAGAATTTTGCCCAATTTGTACCAAATTGAAATTCCATTGGTATTCCAGTAACTACTCCCATAGCAAAATTTAAGGCAAATATTTTCATCCAAAACTTTGCTGCATCATTGAACATACTTTCATTAGTTCGAAGAAATTTCCACTTAAAATATACAATCATAAGGGAGAGTCCCATTGTTAGTTGTGGGAATAAATAATGAAAGGTAATTGTGAATGCAAATTGCAATCTATCATAAAATATCATGTCTTCCATTGGACAATACTTTTAAGTTTATCTTATAAAGTTACGCCTAGAATTGATATTTCAAAGTGACTTTTGTTACTTTTTATCACAATTTATCTAATTTAAAATATGTTTAGATTGCATAGGTGAAATTAGTTTATGTTTTAATTATTTTCTCAATAAACTGTTCATTATTGTAGTTGTATTTTAAAAGGTATATTCCATTTTGATTCGGAAGCTGTAACCATCTTGAACTTGTTACTATCTCTTGCTTGATTGGTTGTCCAAGTAAATTATAAATTTGAACTTCTACATGATTTACATTTGAATTTAACGCTAAGTAAACATCATCACTTGTTGGATTGGGATAAATTTGGATGATTTTCTCATCATTACAGTTGGAAGTTATTGTTTCGAGTACCTTTTTCTTTCCGTCAAAATCAGTTTGCGAAAGTCTATAGTATGTAGTGCCAAAATTCTTAGTTTCATCAACAATACTATAATGGGTTTCTGAACTAGTGTTTCCTTTACCTTCAATTTTCTTAATTACATCATAAGTATTTCCTTCTGTGGATTTCTCAACTGTAAAGTAATCATTATTACTTTCAGAAGCCGTTGTCCACTCAATGATTGTTCTCCCTTTTATACAGTTATAATTAAAATCCGTTAATTTAACAGGTAATGGTGTCATTCCACTTACTGATCCGATTGTGAAATATTTAGTTGCATTGACTGGGATGTGATTGGTATTTATATCTTTTAAGGTAATAATTCCTGCCGAATAATTAATGGTTAATCCGGACGAGCCTCCACTGGCAAAAGATTGTGTACCACCATTTGAGAAATCACCATCATCATCAATAAGGAGCCTTAAATCTAAGGGGTTTATATTTGATAAGTTTGCTGAAGAAGGAAGTTTAATATCAATATGAAATTTGGTTATCATATTCGTATTTTTAATTTTCCAATTACGTTCGATCATTGAATATAATCCTGATCCGGTGGGTAAATTAGATGCTGAATTAATTGTTGCACTTTGTGGATTGTTATTGTGAGCAAGTACAATAAAAGATTTGTCGTTAATAAAGTTTCCCGTATTTGACTTATTGGTTAGTTGAAGCGAATTGAGATAGACCCTAATACTGTCATCCAATGAATGTGATTGTTTCTGAAGCAAATCTGAGTTAGAATCTTTACCAATTCCTATTATATCATTTGGATGTGTAGAACTTCCTTCCCATATAACAGTTCCATTTGAGGATAAGTAATCAAAACTAGAATGCAAGGTAACACCATATTTTATGGCAAGATAAGATTCAACTTTATTTCGTTCATATTTGCTTAAGAATTTTGAAAAAGTGATTACTTCTGCAATAGATCCTTCGAATTTAGCATTATCTGTGATTTCACCAATACTAAAATTACCATCATAATTATAACTACTTGAAATTTGACCTATATTGAGAAGTCTTCCTCCAGTACCATTACCTGACCCATAATAACCGTTCCATCCAGCAATTCCAAAAATATCACCAATTGTACCATAATTATTTCCAGTTTTGGTAGTTTTAAATTGTATTGTTCTAATATCAGGTTTGCTTCCAAGTGAATTGTAGTTACCTGTAAAATAGCTTGTAGCCCCAGATGGAGGATTGTTTAATGTTCCAGAAGAATAGTAATAAGAGTTCTCCTTTGTAAATGCAACATATTCTCGACCTGATGTTCTAATATCTGCGTAATATCCACATAAACCTGAATTGTTTGAAGTTTCAGTTCTAGCAATAACGATCATTGTACCTTCATAATTTCCGAATATTTCTTGGGCGTGATTAACACTTCTCGTGAATCCTCCTGAGCCATCAAAATTAAATGTTGTATTATAATTCCAATTGGAGTTGCTATGACTATAGGTAACATTTGAGGGAGAATATATTCCTAAT
Organism: Brumimicrobium aurantiacum; assembly: GCF_003402975.1. GTDB lineage: Bacteria > Bacteroidota > Bacteroidia > Flavobacteriales_D > Crocinitomicaceae > Brumimicrobium > Brumimicrobium aurantiacum. The sequence goes on from NZ_QURB01000010.1 coordinate 14,331, forward strand.
GCGGTAACACCACCAGATACTGAGTTATACCAAAAAACTTGAGAAGGATTATATGTTCCAGCATTAAACCAATTTTTAAGTCCAGAGACCCCACCAGGAGATTGTGCGTAATGATAAAATGGGAAAGTTAATAAAAGAAAAAAATATAGTACTTTTGCATTTTGTTTTATCATAAATGTAGTTTTGATTAAACATAAGTCAATAAGTGATTATATTGGTTGCTAGTAAGTTAGGTATAAAAATTGTATAGAACAAATAAATCAGCATTTAAGTGACAAAAAACATCAATAGAAATCTTAAGTCCTTAATAATTTAAGATATTTGTATTCTTAAAAAATAGAATAAAATGAAGTATACGCGTCTCCCATTACAAGACTTAAAAGATCTAGAAAAAGAATTTATTGACTTTTTGGCTGTCAATGGAATTCCTGCTGATGAATGGGTTAAACTAAAGGAAAACGATATTGATAAAGTCGAAGGAATTATTGACCAGTTCAGTGATGTAATTTGGGAAGGTGTATTACGTAAAACTGAAATGGTTGAGCACCGAAGAAAGGATAAGTTGACGATTTGTAAAGTGGAGGAAAATCAATTAATTACTTTATTGATTAAAAATATTGATGACTCACTTGACATGACAAATACCAATGACCTTGAAAAGATTCTTTCATCAGAAGATAATTATGAAGTAGTTGCTCAGAAAACAAAAATTGAAACTCCTAAACCGGAACAATTATTTGAATTATTGAAAGTAGGTTTTTATATTGTAAAAGATGAAAGATACGCTAAGCTTTTAGAAAAACATATTTAATCAAGACAACTGCACGGCTTGTCAAAATAGATTTTAGTATTCGGAAAGTTATTGGTCCACTGCTTAACAAATGTAGTTGAGAAAGTTGTTCCTCGAAAATCGATGTGCTCTAATTGTTGTAATTCTGCAAAAGCGTCATCAATTGTTGTAAATCTATTGTCCCAAACATCTAGGTATTTTAATTGCTTTAGGTTTTTTATTCCTGCAGGAATACTTCCTATTTCATTTCTACTCAAATCTAAATACACCAATTCAGATAAATGAAATACTTGTGGTGGAAAAAATGTAAAGCTGTTCTTATTAAGGTATAAAAACTGTAAATCTTTAAAAGAAGTAAAAAATTGTGGCAATTCTTCCAGCTTATTTTTCGTCAATTTCAACCCTTTGAGTGCTGTGAATTTTTGGAGTTCTTGAGGCAATGATTCTAACCCTTCTTTTTCAAGATCAATCGCAAATACAGTATCAGGAGAAGCATTTTTCACTTCTTCCATACTATAGTAATGCAGATTGTCTGTGGGAATTTGTCCGAAGACAGTACTACCAATTAAAATCGTTAATCCAATTGCGAAGACATTTTTCATCATTTTTCATTTCAGTTTTTAATTCTTCAATGGTGTTGAACTTTTTTTCGTCCCTTAAACGTTTTAGCATTTTAAGCTGAAGCTTTGATCCATATAGGTCGCCTTCGAAATCAAGAATGTAAACTTCTATGGTTGTTTTTCCCGAATCATCAACAGTAGGACGTTCTCCAATATTAACCAATCCAAAATGAGAATTACCATTTTCTAGAATTACACGGGTGGCATAAACTCCATTTTTAGGAATCGACTTAATTTCATTTTCAACATCTATATTCGCTGTTGGAAATCCTAATTTCGTTCCCAGCTGCTCTCCACGAACAACTTTACCATTAATTTGAAACTCTTCACCTAAGTAGGTGTTTGCTAATTCTATATCCCCTTCCTTTAAGGCTTTTCTAATTTTCGTAGAACTAACATTAACTTCATCAATATCCTTTGCTCCAATTTCAATAACTTCAAAGTCATAAACTGGGGCAAGGTCCTTTAATAATTCAATGCTTCCTTCTCTGTTTTTTCCGAATTGATGATCGTAACCAATTACAATCGTTTTTATATTCAATTGATTAATAAGGAAGTCACGAACAAATTCTATGGCTGTTAATCTTGAAAATTCTTTTGTAAAAGGATGAACAATAATGTTTTTTAACCCCATTCTTTCCAGTTTATCCAACTTTTCCTCCTGCGTTTGAATCAATTTTAATCCATGTGCATCTGGAAATAAAACCATACGTGGGTGAGGATAGAAGGTAAACAACACTGATTCACCTCCATTTTTGGCAGCAACCTCGTTCAGTTGTTTAATAATTTTCTGGTGACCTAAATGAACTCCATCAAATGTTCCTATAGTAAGCACAGGATGTGGAATTTTAGACATTTTGTTAAATCCTTGAAAAACTTTCACTTATTTAAATCTTTTTTTCAAAGATAAAGAATTCTTAGTGTTGTGTCGTGGTTTTATGAATTTTCAAGATAAAAATTACAAATCTTAGTTTAGTATGCTTGCATAATAAAGATATTCATTTTATATTTACCCTACCTAAAAATTAAATGCAATTATAAAACAAGAATATTATGTCAGAAAAAACAGCAATTAAAGGAGGTGAATTTATCATTCGCGATGTTAAACCAGAAGATATCTTCACACCAGAAGAATGGAATGAAGAACAGGAAATGATCGCTAAAATGTGTGATGATTTCATTGCCCAAGAAGTAGAACCAAATCTAGAGCGAATTGACGAAATGGAAGAGGGCTTAATGCCTTCAATCCTGGAGAAGGCAGGTGAACTTGGACTTTTAAGTTTGTCTGTTCCTGAAGAATTAGGTGGAATGGGGGTAGACTTCAAAACTACACTTTTGGCCACTGAACGTTTAGGTACAGGATATTCATTTTCTGTTGCCTATGGTGCGCATACAGGTATTGGTACATTGCCAATCTTATATTATGGTAACCAAGAGCAAAAGGAAAAATACATTCCTAAATTAGCTTCAGGTGAATGGAAAGCTTCTTATTGTTTAACAGAACCATCTGCAGGATCAGATGCAAACTCTGGAAAAACAAAAGCTGAATTAACAGAAGATGGAAAACATTATGTCATTAATGGTCAGAAAATGTGGATTACCAACGCTGGATTTGCGAAGGTATTAACTGTTTTTGCCAAAATTGGTGATGATAAAAACCTAACAGCATTTATCGTTGATGCAGAATCGGAAGGAATCAGTTTAAATCCAGAAGAAAAGAAAATGGGAATTAAAGGTTCTTCTACACGTCAAGTTTTCTTCAATGATGTAAAAGTTCCTGTTGAGAACATGTTGTCTGAAAGAGGTAACGGATTTAAAATCGCATTGAATATTCTAAACATCGGTCGTATTAAATTGGCTGGTGCTGTATTAGGGGGAGCTAAGTCTGGTATTGACTACTCTATTAAATATGCCAATGAACGTCAACAGTTTGGACGTCCAATTTCAAAATATGGAGCGATTCGTCACAAGATTGCAGAACAAGTAATTAAGTGTTTTGTAACTGAGTCAGCTACTTATAGAGCTGGACAAAATATTGATGATGCTATTCAAGCATTTATTGATGAAGGAATGGACAAAGAACAAGCAACATTAAAAGGAATTGAGCAATTCGCTCCGGAATGTGCAATTTTGAAAGTAGCAGGTTCTGAAGCCTTAGATTATGTTGTAGATGAAGCTGTTCAAATTTATGGAGGTATGGGGTATTCTGCTGAATCTCCAGTAGAAAGAGCTTATCGTGATGCACGAATCAATAGAATCTTTGAAGGTACAAACGAGATCAATAGAATGTTAACTGTTGACTTAGTATTGAAAAGAGCGATGAAAGGTGAACTGGATTTGATGGGGCCTGCACAAGAAGTTGCTAATGAATTAATGAGTATTCCAGATTTCGGTGACGCTCCTGAAGGTGTTTTTGCAAATGAGTATAAAGCATTAAAAGGATTTAAGAAAACAATTTTGATGGTTGCAGGATCAGCTGTTCAGAAATTAATGCAAACTTTAGCCAAAGAGCAAGAAGTATTAATGAATATCGCTGATTTATCAATTGATACGTACATGGCTGAATCTGTTTTATTACGTGTAGATAAAATGATCGCCAATAAAGGAGAAGAAGCGTGTAAAGATGAAATCGCAATAGTGAAAACGTATTTCTATGATATTGCTGATAAAATCAATAAATCAGGAAAAGATGCAATCAACGCATTTGCTGGTGGAGACGAAGCAAAAATGATGTTGATGGGATTAAAACGATTTACAAAAATTGATGGTTACAATTCTAAAGAAGCGCGTCAACAAATTGCACAACGTGTAATTGAAGCCGGAAAATATAACTTCTAATTTTTAAAGGGATAGAAGATAACAAAACAAGGGCGCAAAATTGCGCCCTTGTTTTGTATTCAGTAATTTGAAATTTATTTTACTAACTCAATTCCATCAGCGATGAAAGTCATTGTATATTTTGGTTCTGTAATTGCATCAATTTCTTCTTGAGGTGCATTTGCATCTTCTAAGAAATGTTTTTGCATATCAACAGATACTGTGTCTTGTATTGCTTTTCCTGAAAGATACGCCATTGTTCCTGGTTCAGTTTCAACAGGAATTGTAAAGTGATCTTTAAATCTTACCATAAACGTTTCTCCATCATCTTGCGCGATATTCACCCAACATCCCATTTTAGAACATGTTTCGTTAATTTCACCTTTAAAAGTAGCTTCAAGTTCAGTTTTTCCTTCAAATTTCTCTAATAATTCTGCAGTTGTAATTGCTATAGAAGTATCAACTTTATTAGGTCCGAATGAAGTTTTTGTGGTGTCAACAACATCTTGAGCAACTGGTCCAACATCTACTTTTACAGTATCTTTAACTTCAGCTGCCACTTCTTCTGTTTCCGCTGGTGCACCACAACTAGTTAACATTCCAGCTGCAAGCAATCCGATCAATAAGTATTTTTTATTCATGTGTTTAAAATTTTTTACTAAAGTACAATTTTTTGTGATGTCTTAAAAATGTATAGATATTGCATAATGAATTACGAATCTCATACCCCACCATGTGCGTACTGTTGATCTACACTTTTCTTATTGGGTCTCCCTATAATTTAAATATTATAAAATATATAGTACCTTGTATTGCATAGTACTATATTATTTGTATATTTGTCGAAATAATTGTTTCAAAATGAAAGTAGAGAATACAAAAGCACAAATGAGAAAAGGTATCTTAGAATACTGTGTAATGTCGATTCTTTCAAATAAGGAATGTTATCCATCCGAAATTATTGAACATTTAAAAGATGCAGAACTAATTGTCGTTGAAGGAACATTGTACCCTTTGTTAACGCGATTAAAGAATGCGAAATTACTTGATTATCGTTGGGAAGAATCGAATGCAGGACCTCCAAGAAAATATTATGAATTAACTCCGGAAGGGGTTGCATTTTTAACAGAATTAAAATCAACCTGGCGAGTATTAAACAAAGCAGTTAACCAACTTGAAAATAAAAACTTATGAAAAGGACAACAACAATAAATTTGGCAGGAATGGTGTATCACATCGAAGAGGATGCCTTCCAGATTTTACAAAAATACCTACTCGATATTAAACGTGTTTTTTCATACCAAGAAGGCGTTGATGAAATGGTATATGATATTGAGGTAAGAATTGCTGAACTATTTCAAGAAAGACTCAACAAAAACAAGGAGGTTATTACATCATCTGATGTTAATGAAGTCGTTCAAATCATGGGATCACCAAATCAATATGATGAAAATTATGAAGGTGACACGGATGAACAATTCTATGAAGAGCATTATGAAAGTCCAAAACGATTATACCGCGATACAGATGAAGGAATGTTAGGTGGTGTTTCTGCTGGATTGGCGCATTTTTTCGGGATTGATCCTGTATTAATTCGTGTGTTTTGGATTATTTTAGTGCTTGTTGGTGGTTCTGGAGTTTTAATTTACATCATTGCTTGGATAGCCATTCCTGAGGCAAAAACGACTGCACAGAAACTCCAAATGCGTGGACAATCGCCGAACCTTGACAATATAAAGGACTTCGCCGATTCGGTAACTAGAGAAGCAAAAACAGGATTTAAACGAGCTTCTCGTTCAGTAAAAAGAACCTTTAAAAAAAAAGATAGTACCTTAGTTAATATCACCAAAGGTATTGGTCGAGTACTTGGTTTTGGAATGTTTATCATCGGACTACTCGGCTTAATCTCTGTTGTCTTATTTTTTGTGGCTGATGTTGCTTTCTTCTTTGTCAACGACGGATTTTTTAGCGCCGACATTAGTGATTTAGCAGATTCATTCTTTCTTCATTCTACCCTCGCTTTTTGGTTAATTTTCACTATATCTGTTATTCCTTTGCTTTTAATGATTTTAGCTGGAGGAATCTTATTGTTCAACTTAAAAAGTAAATCAAGGGCATTAATAATTTCTTTATTGGTGATATGGATAGCTTCTATAATTGGACTTTCAATTATAGGTACAAAAACAGGAGTTGAGTTTAAGAAATCCTATAAAATCAACGATGAAAAGGTGTTTGTGTTGAAGAACGACTGGATTAATAAAAATCAAATTCAGGTGAATTTAATCGAAGATGGTTTACCTATTCCCAGCGCCAATAACTACAATTTTGACAACTATATCACTATTACAGACGAGCAAGTGAAGTTAGGATATGCAAAAATCGAAATTACCTCAACAAAAGATTCACTTTTCAGTTATTCGGTAGAAAGACAAAGTAACGGACCGAGCCTCAAAAAAGCCAAATTAAATGCTGAAGAGATCATTTACTCACTTCAACAAGTCGGAAATTCACTAAACCTTCCTTCTCAATACGAGTTTCCTAGAGAAACAAAATTTAGAGGGCAACGAGTAAAACTTAAAATTTTCGTTCCTGTGGGTAAAGAAATCATTTTGAACGGAAACCTCGAAGATTATCCAATTCGAGTGAGAACCATAAATCGTTTTTCGGATGACTATTTAGAACGTTCATCAGTTTGGAAATCCAGCATTGATGGGATGGAATTTGTGCGATTTTTGGAGCGGTGAAGATAGATTTACTTCTTAATCGCAAGCGATTAAGCCTAAGCACATCCGCAAGGGAAATTTCATAAATGAAATTTAGGGAAAAGCAAATACTCCAAAGTGATCTATACTTCCAGTAACCAACCATAAGTTTTATTTCTGCGTAATTATTACAAAGAAATAAAACCAACATTATGAAAAATTGCATTCTAATATTATTTGTATTTACTTTTATTACGATAAATGGACAAACCGGAAACTGGGCTAGTTTCACCAACAATAGTGAGGTTTATGATTTAGCAAGTAATAATGATAAACTATGGATAGCAACAAATGGAGGAGCTGCCACAATCGATCAATCGTCAGGTGATGTGATGCATTACCTAAGTGCTAATACAGAAGTTACTGGGGTAAGGTTAACTGGTTTAAGTGCTACTACCAATGGAAGTCTTTGGTTTAATGTTTATGAAAAAGGAGTTTCCAAATTTGACGGCAATCATTGGACAAATTACACCAAATCAAACTCACCAATTCCTGATTCAAATATTAGCTACATTAAAGGTGATGCAAATGGTGATGTCTGGATGCTTTCATGATTTAATAAAGTTTGATGGTGTAAATTGGACTGTTTATAATTCTTCAAACACTAATTTACCTCAAGTTTTAGGGAGATTCTCTATTGATAGTAACGGAGTACTCTGGATGACTTCTAGCAACTTAGGTTTAATTCGTTTTGATGAAAACAATACTGAATATTTTGTAACGAGTAATTCCTCCATTATAAGTAATGAGGTAATTGACGTTATAATAGATATCAACGATATCATTTGGCTGTCAACAGACCATGGTATATCTAAATTTGATGGACAAACTTGGGAAAACTATACGACCTACAATTCTGCATTACCCAATAGCAATGTCATAAGTTTAGCAATCTCTAATGGTGAAGTTTGGGGTTTATGGAGTGAAGGTGAGAACCTAGGAAGTGGTTTATTTATGTTTGATGGAACAGACTTTACAGAATTTAACGATACAAATTCTAGTTTGCCCAGCAACTTACATGGCAACTTACAAATTACCTCTAATGGAGATAAATGGTTATTATCGGGTGATTTGCTAAAACCAGAAATCATTCAGTTTAATGATGTTGAAACTATTTATCACGATATTAAAAACTCACCTCTACAATCAAACCGTATTGAAGATATTGATGTTGATAACAGTGGGAAATTATGGATCCCTGGATTGAATATTAGTTCAATCCAAAGTCAACTTCTTACATATAAAAATCATAATTGGGAAAGTTATAACATAAATTCTAGTAATGGATGGGTAGCCATTCAAAATGACTCCAATATTTGGGTAGGAATATCTGATGGTGTAGTAAAACTCGAAAATGGTAACACCACAATTTACAACTCTACAAATTCTGGACTACCTTCAGATTTTGTAAGTGATGGAACTGTAGATTCATTAGGAAATATGTGGTTTACAACATGGGAAGGTGTGGTAAAATACGATGGCAGTAACTGGACAGTATATGATTCAACCAACTCAACAATTCCTCATTTTTACTCTTTAGACATTGCTGTAGATGCTTCAAATAATATTTGGATAGGTACAAATAACGATGGTATCTTTAAATATGACGGTACAGATTGGACTGTATATAATGATAGTAATACAGGATTTGTAACAAGCTATATTGATGCTATAGAAACCGATATTCAAGGAAACTTATGGGCAGGAACAAGATTTAATGGATTATTAAAATTTGATGGCTCTAGCTGGACAAATTACAATTCAAGCAATTCAAGTTTGCCATCTGATTATATTTCCGCATTAGGTATGGACAAGCAGAACCGTCTTTGGGTTGGGACATGGGCTGGAGTTGCCTACCCGAGCGGTTCTTCATGGGAAGTTTTCACAACTGAAAACTCACAAATACCTCATAACTTTGTACTGGATTTTGAATTTGATGACCTAGGTAATGTTTGGATGTCCACTTCTCAGGCTGGTTTAGGTGTATACAACCCAAACGGTGTTGACCTAAGCACATACAAAGAAAGTTTTCCAAAAAACAAATTTGATTTTAACATTTATCCAGTACCATTCAATAATGAATTTAATGTTGATATTGAAAAACCACTCGTGGGTGCTAAATTGATTTTATACGATATAAGTGGAAGAAAATTGAATGCATTCAATTTAAATGAAACTCAAAATAAAATTCAACCAAACTTCTTAAATGATGGTGTATATTTTTACAGTATTATTAAAAACAGTTCGGTCGTTGGAAAAGGGAAACTAGTAAAAGGGAAATAGAATTGAAAAGGTTTCTCCTCTTAATCGCTTGTAGCTTAATCTTAATACAGAACGGATGAATTGCGATTCATCCGTTTTCTTAATTCACTCCTTCCACTTTTTTATCACCGACCAATAATATTCGTCAAAAGGCTCCTTCATCATTCTACCTGGTGTGATATAAAAATAAAAAGATGGACGTCGATAATATGTGCTTAATCCGATCTCTTCACGTTTTTCTTTGATTTTGTTAAGTGGAGTGCTAACTTTTGTTTTAGAATATGGACTTACAAAGTAAATAGAACAGTCCTCTTCGGTATAATAAGCTCTATCTTTTGCTCTGGCAAAAGTCCACGGATCTAAAACCCCACCTTTAACTAATTCTAAAAGTTGATTTTCAATTGAAGCAAAATTCTCGTAGTTCATGTGTTTTAGAATTCTAGACAAATAAAAATCACCCATTCTTAGCGTTTTTATTTGAGGTAAAAAATCGACCAGCTGAATAAAATTTAGGGAATCCACTTCTAACATCTTTTCAAACCGATTAACATAAACAGAGTCCGTTTCATTTCCCCACCAAATCGAATCCATTCCTCTATCTTTCATTCTAACTAATCGATCTAAATCACTTAATTTTTCGAGCTGATTTGAAAGCTCTAATTCAGCTAAGTATTCAGCTGAAGTTGTATCTACATATGAATCTAGTTTGTTGAGTTGTTTTTCAGTCAGCTCAATGTCAAACCTTTCAATTTCATTTGAAATAGGAACGTGTGTACCCCCAATCTCTTCTAAATGATTTTTAAGCAATTTATAAATCTTTTTCTGTTCATTCTGTTGGGAAAGAATCATACTATAAACCATTAAGTCTTTGTATTTTATCTTTTCAACTAGCTAAAACGCTTCTTCAAAAGTCCATTTAGCTTCCAAGTACTTCCCTTGATCATATAAATATTCGGCTTTATTGGTGAGGTTCAAATAAGGGATATTGTTGTCTGCAGAACAAGGATTTATTTTAAATAAAAAGATTAAAAGTAGGAGTATGTATTTCATAAGTTTCTAAATTGATTTCTTTAGCAATAAATATACAAATTCTATTATAATTCTTCTTTTCCACTCTTAATCGCTTGCGATTAAGCTATTGCCCAGTACGGACGAATTGCAATTCGTCCGTACTAAACGCAAGAAAAATTTCATTTATGAAATTTAGGGAAAAAGCAATTTCCCAAAAATCATCAGTATTTCCAGTCTCTCACATTATTCAAAATATAATTCTTCACATTCATTAATTCTCTTTCATCACGAATAATTCGATCATGGAATCTTCCATGCCAAACTTGATTTTTCTTTTCTAATTTCAATTCATTGCTACTTCTAGTTACAGAACTCTTATAGCTTCGAATAATAGCAGGCAAGGTTTGTTTCGGTGATACAAACTTTCCTGGTATATTGTTTTTATTCAAAGAATAGCAAATCTCCACAATAGCATGAAAATGATTGGGCATGACCACGTATTCATGGAGCTTTATATTTTTCCTGATTTCACCTGTTTTTTTCCACTCTTTATCTAAAGTCACTCCAAGCTTACTTGGGTACATTACTTTATCTTTGATTTCACCAAAGATATGCTTATGATCTATCGCATTTATTGTAATAAAATACCATCCAATTGATGCGTAATCATAGCCTTTTAACCGAATACTTTTCCTTGTTAGATTGTTTTGTTTTTTCATATCACTTGATTTAGGTCTAATTAAAATAATGAAAAACATGAATTTTAAAAAGGGATTAGTGAAATTATTATGAAAAGCGGCTTTCTCCCTCTTAATCGCTTGCGGTTAAGCCTGAGCATGGTACGTACGAATTGCAATTCGTACGTACCATTCATAATTAATATTCCACCCAACCCTCCTCGATTTCCTACGCTTTAATTATCTTTGTATCAAACAAGAAAATAAGCATGGAAATTCCAACAAAATACGAACCGAAAAAAGCAGAAGACAAGTGGTATAAGCACTGGATGGAGAAGAATTACTTCCACAGTGAGCCAGATGAAAGAGAACCTTATACGATTGTAATTCCACCGCCAAATGTGACTGGAGTTTTACACATGGGACACATGTTGAATAATACCATTCAAGATGTCTTGATTCGTCGTGCGCGTATGCAAGGAAAAAATGCTTGTTGGGTTCCTGGTACAGATCATGCCTCAATTGCTACAGAAGCGAAAGTGGTAAATAAATTGCGTGGAGAAGGGATTAAAAAATCAGACCTTTCTCGTGATGAATTCATGGAACACGCTTGGGAATGGAAAGAAAAACATGGGGGAATTATTCTTGACCAATTGAAAAAATTGGGTGCTTCATGTGACTGGGAAAGAACTTCTTTCACAATGGATGAAAGTTATGCCGAATCTGTTGAAGATATTTTCATTGATCTATACAAAAAAGGAAAGATTTACCGTGGCGTAAGAATGGTGAATTGGGATCCTTCTGCGAAAACTGCCCTTTCAGATGAAGAGGTAATCCACAAAGAGGTAAATTCAAAATTATATAATGTTCGTTACCAAATCGAAGGAACGGATGAATGGTTAACAATTGCCACAACACGACCAGAAACAATTTTGGGTGATACTGCAATTTGTGTTAATCCAAACGATGTGCGTTATGTGAACTTGGTGGGTAAAAAAGCCATTGTGCCTATCGCTAACCGTGCTATTCCAATTATTCAAGATGAATATGTAGATATGGAATTTGGAACGGGATGTTTGAAAATTACGCCTGCGCATGATGTAAATGACCATGAAATGGGAGAGCGTCATGACTTGGAAGTAATTGATATTCTAAATGCAGATGGAACTTTGAATGAAAAAGGAATGCATTACGAAGGAATGGATCGTTTCGAAGCGCGTAAAGCCATTGCAAAAGAATTGGAAGAAAAAGAGTTCATGGTTAAAATTGAAGACCATGTGAACAAACTAGGTTTTTCTGAAAGAACTGATGCGGTAATCGAACCTCGTCTTTCTTTACAATGGTTTGTGGATATGAAAAACATTTCTGAACCAGCCTTGGAGAATGTAATGAATGGAAACATCAACTTTTTCCCTGACAATATGAAAAACACCTACCGTCACTGGATGGAAAACATCAAAGATTGGTGTATTTCTAGGCAATTGTGGTGGGGACATAGAATTCCAGCGTGGTATTTCGGAGAAGGTGAAGATGATTTTGTTGTGGCAAAAACAATGGATGAAGCTTTAAAATTAGCCAATGAAAAATCGGGTAAAACAATTACGGAGTCTGAGCTTAAACAAGATGAAGATGTATTAGATACATGGTTCTCTAGTTGGTTATGGCCAATCTCTGTTTTTGATGGGTTAACAAATCCAGATAACGAAGAAATTAAATATTACTATCCAACAAACGATATCGTAACTGCGCCAGAAATTATGTTCTTCTGGGTAGCGAGAATGATTATCGCTGGATATGAGTGGATGGGAGAAAAACCATTCAAAAATGTTTACTATACAGGAATTGTTCGTGATAAATTAGGCCGTAAAATGTCTAAATCACTGGGGAATTCACCAGATCCAATTAAATTAATTGAAGATTACGGTGCTGATGGAGTGAGAATCGGTATGTTGGTTTCATCGCCAGCAGGGAATGATTTACCTTTCGACACAAGTCAATGTGAACAAGGAAGAAACTTTACCAATAAAATTTGGAATGCCTTCCGTTTGGTTAGCGCTTGGGAAGTAGCAGATATTGAACAACCCCAATCTTCAAAAATTGCAATTAATTGGTTCCAAAGTAAACTAAACGACACTTTGGTTCACATTAATGATCAATTCGAAAAGTTCAGAATATCAGATGCACTAATGGCGTCATACAAATTGGTTTGGGATGATTTCTGTTCTTGGTATTTGGAAATGATTAAACCAGGATATCAACAACCTATTGATGCAAAAACAAAAGCACAAACAGTTGAATTCTTTGAGCAATTAATGAAGATTATTCATCCATTTACGCCATTCATTTCTGAGGAAATCTGGCATTTGTTGGGTGACAGAAAAGAAGGAGATGATATTATTGTTGCTTCATGGCCAGAAGCAGGTGAGGTTAATCAAGAATTGATTGAGCAATTTAAAACAACTGCTGAAGTTATTTCAAACATTAGAAATATCCGTAAGCAAAATAACATTGCAAATAAGATTGAGATTGAGCTAGGGATTGTGAAAAGTAACAATCACGCAGAAGCAATGGATCCTGTTTTAATAAAAATGGGGAATATAAGTTCACTTTCTTATATCGATGAGAAAATGGAGAATGCTTTCTCTTTTATCGTCAAAAACACTTCCTTCTATATTCCTTTTGGTGAAACAGTTGATGTTGAAGCTGAAATAGAGAAAGTAAAGAAAGAGTTAGAATATACACAAGGGTTTATGAAATCTGTTCAAAAGAAATTAGGAAACGAAAGATTCGTGAATAACGCTCCTGAACAAGTTGTGGCCGTCGAAAAGAAAAAACTAGCCGATGCGCAAGAAAAGATTAAAATCTTGGAAGAAAAACTGAATGGCTTAGGGTAAGGTATTCACTCCTTCTCCATTAAAATATAAATCCTGAAAGAATGATATGACTAAAGCCAAGGGTGAAAATCCTTGGTTTTAGAATAAAAAAGGAAATAAAAAACCCTGAAAGGGTGACATAAAAAGAACTATCTTATTCAAATAATTCGTAATAGAAATAAAACTTTTTTAACATGACATTACAAGATATACAAAAAGACATTCAAGAAGGAATTCCTTCAACACTTCCACCTGTAAAACCGTATGATTCATCTGTTAATCATGCACCAAAAAGGAAGCAAATTCTTACGAAAGAAGAAGAGAGGCTGGCGTTGAAAAACGCATTACGTTATTTCCCTTCCGAACAACATGCAGAATTGTTACCCGAATTTAAAGAAGAATTGAAGACTTACGGTCGTATTTATATGTACCGTTTACGTCCAGACTATAAATTGCACGCCAGAGATATTGCGGAATATCCTGGACAATGTGACCAAGCGAAAGCGATCATGTTGATGATCCATAACAACTTGGATTATGCAGTAGCGCAACATCCACATGAGTTAATCACTTACGGAGGAAATGGTGCAGTTTTTCAAAATTGGGCGCAATACCGTTTAACAATGAAGTATTTATCTGAAATGACAGATGAACAAACTTTGGTCATGTATTCAGGGCACCCGATGGGACTTTTTCCTTCGCATAAAGATGCACCAAGAGTTGTGGTAACCAATGGAATGATGATTCCGAATTATTCAAAACCTGATGATTGGGAAAAATACAATGCACTTGGGGTAACCCAATACGGCCAAATGACTGCAGGTTCTTTTATGTATATCGGACCACAAGGAATTGTACACGGTACAACAATTACTGTACTCAATGCAGGAAGAAAGATTTCTGTTAATGGTGAAGGTTTAGCAGGAAAAGTATTCCTAACAGCCGGACTTGGAGGAATGTCTGGAGCACAACCAAAAGCAGGAAATATCGCAGGATGTATCACTGTTTGTGCTGAAATCAATGAAAAAGCTACAGAAACACGTCATTCTCAAGGTTGGGTAGATGAGGTGATTTCGGATTTAGATGAATTGGTTACACGTGTAAATACAGCCAAAGCCAATAAAGAAGTTGTATCCATTGCCTACCAAGGAAATATCGTTGATGTGTGGGAGAAATTTGATGAAGAAAACGTAAAAGTGGACTTAGGATCAGACCAAACATCATTGCATAATCCTTGGGCTGGAGGTTATTATCCAGTTGGTTTTTCTTTGGAAGAATCCAATCAAATGATGGCTGAAAACCCTGAGCAATTTAAGAAAGAAGTTCAGAAAACGTTAGTACGTCACGCCAATGCAATCAATAACCATACAGCTAAAGGAACTTATTTCTTTGATTATGGAAATGCATTTTTATTGGAAGCTTCTCGTGCTGGAGCAGATATCATGGCAGAAAATGGAATTGATTTTAAATATCCTTCGTATGTTCAAGACATCATGGGGCCAATGTGTTTCGATTTTGGATTTGGACCTTTCCGTTGGGTGTGTGCATCAAACGATCCAGCAGATTTATTGAAAACTGACGAAATTGCTTGTCAAGTTTTAGAAGAATTGCAGAAAGAAAGTCCAGCAGAGATTCAACAGCAGATGGCCGACAACATCCAATGGATAAAGGGCGCACAAGAAAATAAATTAGTGGTTGGTTCACAAGCGAGAATCTTGTATGCTGACGCTATTGGTCGAATGAAAATCGCTGAAGCCTTCAATAAAGCAATTGAAAAAGGCGAAATTGGACCTGTAGTATTAGGAAGAGACCACCACGATGTTTCAGGAACAGATTCACCGTTTAGAGAAACCTCAAACATTTATGACGGTTCACAATTCACTGCCGACATGGCCATCCAAAATGTTATCGGAGATTCTTTCCGAGGAGCAACTTGGGTTTCTATCCACAATGGTGGTGGAGTAGGTTGGGGAGAAGTCATCAACGGTGGTTTTGGAATGTTACTCGATGGAACAGCAGATGCTGATAGAAGATTAAAATCAATGTTGCACTGGGATGTGAACAATGGAATCGCAAGACGAAATTGGGCAAGAAACGAAGGTGCGATGTTTGCCATCAAACGCGCCATGGAAATGGAACCAAAATTAAAAGTTACAATACCGAATTTGGTTGATGAAAATCTTTTTAATTAGGAATTTGAAATTACGAATTACGTAATTGGCTTAAGCTTTTAATCAAAAGCATTAGGCATTTTAAAAATAAATCTTAAATATTGAAGGGTTAATCGAAAGGTTGACCCTTTTTTGTTGCCTTCAACAAAATCTTCCAACTTTCTCTCGGCCGAAAAAAATGAAATTATGTAGATATGGTTTGTAACCCCTCCTTTTCCATTTGTTTTAAATTATTGAGTTTAATCCGCCTAAATATGCGCTGCTTGCATCCGTGTCATCTGTGTTCCATCATTCCTATTTCACCCTAATCAAATCGAGGTATTCAAATACTTATTTTTCCTTATATTTAACCAATTCAAAATGCAAAAAACTATGTATAAAAAGTTATTAGTCATTCCTTTACTTGGAAGTATCCTCATTGGATGTAACCAGGCAGAACAAGGAAATCAAGAATCAAAAGAAATGAAAACAGCATTGGAATATCCCAAAACAGATGAACGCAATGATGCAGATACGCTTTTTGGAAAAGTGATTCCAGATCCATATCGTTGGTTGGAAGATGATATGAGTGATGAAACAGCAGAATGGGTAAAAGCTCAAAACGAAGTAACCTTCGATTATTTAGATAAAATTCCTTACCGTGATGAACTAAAATCTAGATTGTCGGAATTATGGAATTATGAACGTATTTCTGCGCCGAGTAAAAAGGGAGATTACGTTTACTATTCTAAAAACGATGGTCTTCAAAATCAATCGGTTATTTATAGAAAAGATCAAGATGGTAATGAGGAGGTTTTCCTTGATCCTAATACTTTTTCTGAAGATGGAACAACATCATTGGGTCAACTTTCTTTTACAGAAGACGGAACTTTGGCAGCGTATGCAATCTCTGAGGGAGGAAGCGACTGGAGAAAAGTGATTGTGATGGATGCTGTAAACAAAGAAATTATTGAAGATACTTTAATAGATATTAAATTCTCAGGACTTTCTTGGAAAAACAACGAAGGTTTCTTCTACAGTAGTTATGACAAGCCTGAAGGAAGTGAGTTGTCAGCAAAGACAGACCAACATAAATTGTATTACCATAAATTAGGAACAGCTCAAGCAGATGATCCTGTAATTTATGGAGCTACAGAGGAGCAAAAAAGAAGATATGTTGGAGGTTCAGTTTCTAAAGATGGAAAATATTTGTTTATCTCTGGTTCTGTTTCTACTTCTGGAAATGAATTGAGTGTTCTTGATTTGACAAAAGAAAATGCTGAAATCAAACCATTAATTACAGGATATGACCAAGACGCAGGTGTTGTTACTACGAAGGGTGAAACTTTCTACATCAGCACAAATTTAGATGCACCAAATAAACGCTTGGTAAAAACAACTTTTAACAATCCAACAGCAGAAAATTGGGAAGATGTTATTCCAGAAACTGAAAATGTATTGTCTATTTCTAAAGGAGCTGGTTACTTCTTTGCACAATATATGGTAGATGCAACTACCGAAGTAAAGCAATATGATTTTGATGGAAAATTAATTCGTTCGATTGAACTTCCAGGAATAGGTTCTGCAGGAGGATTCGGTGGTAAAGAAGATGATGAAGTTCTTTACTATTCTTTCATGAATTATGTTACTCCAAATAGTGTTTTTGAATTTAATCCAGAAAATGGAGAATCCAAAAAATACTGGGAACCTTCAATTGATTTTAATTCAGATGATTTTGTTTCCAAACAAGTGTTTTATGAATCTAAAGATGGAACAAAAGTTCCGATGATTATCACCCATAAAAAAGGAGTTGAAATGAATGGAAACAATCCAACAATTTTATATGGTTATGGTGGATTTAATGTAAGTCTAACACCATCTTTCTCAACAGCAAATGCTGTATGGATGGAAAATGGTGGAATTTATGCTGTTCCTAACCTTCGTGGTGGAGGAGAATACGGAAAAGAATGGCACAATGCTGGAACAAAAATGCAAAAGCAAAACGTGTTTGATGATTTTATAAGTGCAGCTCATTATTTAATTGAAAATAATTACACTTCATCAGATTACTTAGCAATTCGCGGTGGATCAAATGGAGGATTGTTGGTAGGTGCGTGCATGACACAAGAGCCAGATTTATTCAAAGTTGCATTACCAGCAGTTGGAGTATTAGACATGATTCGTTACCATACATTTACTGCCGGAGCAGGTTGGGCTTATGATTATGGAACAGCTGAAGATTCTCTAGAAATGTTGAATTATTTACTTGGATATTCTCCAGTTCACAACGTGAAAGAGGGAGTTACTTATCCAGCTACAATGATTACAACAGGAGATCATGATGATAGAGTAGTGCCTGCGCATTCATTTAAATTTGCTGCAGAACTACAAAAGAAAAATGCGGGTAATAATCCAATGTTGATTCGTATTGAGGTAAATGCAGGTCATGGTGCTGGAACACCAATCAGTAAAACCATTCAGCAATATGCCGATATTTATGGATTTACATTGTATAATATGGGGGTGACTGAATTAGGAAATACAAAGTAGAGAAATACGAATTCTAAGTTGGTTCTAAACCTCAAGCTTAATTTGAAATTAGCCAGTTGTGAAGTTTACTTAGCAACTGGCTTTTTTATTTAGGGGAAATAAACCTTATTGTACTAATTAATTAACAAAAAGGAAATTTTGAATTAACATATAACTGCAATATTTTTTTTATTTTTACTGTAAACCAATAAATTGACAGAAAGCTTATACCATAAAATGAAGATTCATTACACCGCTATTACTTTAATAACTTCTTTAATTCTATTAATATTATTGGTTTGGATTGAAAAGTTGTCTTTTGGTAGCGGGGTAAATGTTCTGGCATTCTTGGGGTTCTACTTATTGATAGGAATTGGCGGATATATTACTGTTTTTGTAAACAAGAATAGTTATGTCAATTTGTTGGTTATAGTTGTGTTTATTGCTGCCAATGGAATCGTAATTGAGCAAGTTGCTTTTGGAAATGAATCAGAATCTTGGAGCGATGAATCCTTTTCGTTTGAATCAGAAAAACCTCCAGTATTGAGTTCGTCTGGAAAAGATGATAAATCATCGCTTTATCATTCATCAACTCCAAGGAAAGACCAAGTTAATGCTGTTGATTCTGAACTAGACAGTTTGATCCGCGTATGGACCTGGGATGAACAAATAGAAGAGCCGACGAAAAGTCTAATATCTAATTTTTCCTTTGATAAAAAATACTTGTTTCAAGCATGGGGGAATAAAGAAGATAAAACCTCTATTTTATTCGAATTCGATGCTATAGCCTTTTGTTCGAATGAGCTAAAATACAAATACACTTTACATCATGATTCCTTAAGAATTTTCACCAAGCAAGACATTCTTGATGGTGTTGAAAGAGGGATTGTTAAGTTTTTAAATAAAGATAGCTTGATAATTCAGTGGAGCAACACTGAAAAAACAAGTGCTTTTTATTCCATTGCAAAATGATTAAAATTAGACGCTAGCTCTTTTTCAAAATCCTTACTAAATCTGTTTTGTAATTTCGGGAAACCGGATATTGTTGCTGGTCATTGAGAACAACATTTTGACCTTCTAATTTTTCAATGTGATCGAGATTGATAATATGTGATCGATGACAACGGAATAATTTATCGTGAATTTCTTCATAAACTTTTAATGGTTTTGAGGAGAGAATAACTTTGTCTGTTAATTGAAATTTACTGTACATTCCATCTGCAGTTATAGAAATAATTTCATGAATATTGATAAAATATGTTCCTTCATGTGATTTGATCACAATGACATTTTGATTCTCAATTGTCTTCAATTGCTGATAGGTGTTTTCTGTTTTCCTTTCGTTTAATATACGTTCCAAACATGCAGAAAGTTCAGTGTGTTCTATTGGTTTTAGTAAATAATCGAAAGCAGAAAGTCTTATCGCTTGTATGGTATATTGATCATATGCGGTGACAAAAATCAATTTGAAATTGAATTCTTCTTCATTTAAAAATGATTTGATTTTTAATCCAATATGTTCAGGCATTTGAATATCTAGAAATACAACATCAGGTTTTTCTTTTCGTATTAAATCAACGCCTTCCATTAAATTTTTGGCTTCTCCTACCAATTGGAAAGGAAGTCCGAGTGATTCTATTGAAAAAATCAATAATTCTCTTGGGTTAGGCTCGTCATCGACTACAATGTATTTAATCATATTCTTTAACTTTTATGGTGGTTTTCGTTCCTTCTTCATTGGAAGCTATTTCTAAATCTACACTAATTTCATTGAGGGAATTAATATATGAAATACGTTTTTTAATGGCTTTCATCGCAAATGAATCTGGCTTTTTATTCTCAGCGTTAATTTGATTTGCTTTTTCTATTCCAATACCATTATCGATGATTTCTAAGGAATAAGACAAGTCGTCAATTTTATGAAGAATGATGCTAATTTTCTTTTCGCCATGCTTATGTTTTAATCCGTGATGAATTGAATTTTCAGCAATTGGTTGTGTGATTAATGATGGAATTCTAAAGTCTTCTAAATCCATTTCTTCATTAATGTTCATCTCAATGATTAATTCATCTTCAAAACGGTTTCTCTCTAATTCTAAATAGTTATTGAGAATATCTAACTCTTGTTTTAGAGAAATCAATTCTGTTTGTGAATAGTTTAAAATTCCTCGCATTAATGAAGAAAATTTCTGAACCATTTTGAAGGCTGCACCTGTTTCTTTTTTTGCAATTTTCAATTGAATAGACGAAAGGGTATTGAAGACAAAATGTGGATTCATTTGTGAACGAATTGCCGTTAGTTCTGATTTAAACAATCTTGTTTTTAATCGTTCTTCCTGAATTCGTTTTAGATTTTCTTTTTTCATCAAATTCAACCTTCTTTTTTGAATGACGATCAATAAAAAGGTAATGGAAATAAAAATAATAAGAATGAACCAAAAAGATTTGTAAAATGGAGCGTTAACATAGGTGTTTACAGAATGTTTTAGTGTGTTATCATTGGTTTCTAAGATAAATTGTAATACAGAATTCCCTTCAGGAACAAAGGCCAAATTAAACTGAAAAGCATTTTGTTGATTTGGTTCTATCTTTGTCCATTCTCCTTCTTGATCTCCAATGGTATAGTATAAATCGTAATAGGTAAAGAAGGACAGGTCTTTATTTGATTTAAGATACAACTCTAATCCATTGTTTTTATGTGATAAATTAATGGTTTTAGTAATAATTTCCCCATTCTTTTTGCTAACAATCAATGATATGTCGTGTGGAGGAGTTTTGTATAAGAATTGAGCATAGTTTTGAATAATGTAAACATCACTCAATGTGGTGATGTATAGATTATTGTTGCTTGTTGAAATAGAGACAATGTTTTTCCCTTTTGTAATAGCCGAAATAAAATTGATCTTTCTCCCTTTATTAAATGCAGCATTGAATAATACAACTTCACTTTTGTTATAACAAAGCACTTCATTATCATTTATTTTAACAACCTTACGAATGTTGGCTATAGGTAATTTAGTTGTTTTTCCTGAATGGTATCCAACAGCTTCTCCATTGAAATCAAACATGAATAAATCACTGTTGAGTTCAAGTACTTCAGTGATGTTTCGTTTTTTTTCAACTGTACTTACAACCGAAAAATCATTGCGATTGACAATTTTTAAACCCGTTTTTGTACCTAAATAAAATAGTTCATCTTTTGGATTATAATATATTGAATTATGCCACTTTCCTTTGTCAATTTTAATCCCTTGTGTCAAATTTTGAAAATCTTCAGATGTAGCCACAAAAACATCACTATCTACATAAATATCTTTGGTGGAGTGAACCTTTTCTGTTTCAATTACAGTATATGTGTTTAAATCAATCACAAATAATTGATCACAATAAACATATAAAAGGTCGTCTTTGTGTGCTATAGATTGTACTTCTCCATTTTTAGCCAAATGGATTACTTTCTTGATGTCTTGTTCGATGTTCCACGAAATAAGTGAACCGAGATTAGTTCCCAAAAATAAATTCCCATTCGTCAAATAAGAAGCTACAATTTTTTCCTTTCTTTGAAGTATAGAGCTAATGTCATTTTTTAAAATGTTAATAGATGGAATTTGAAGAACTCCTTCATATTTTGTGCCCAACCAAATATTCTCAAATTGATCGGAAGACACTGCGTGGATCGGTGTTCCTCTAAAATAATGATTCCATTTTTTTTGATTAGGCATCCAAATAGATAAACCATCATTATGTCCAATGGAAATCAATCCATTTTCTTGAATTTTGATGTCGTATAGTTTTACATTTAAAAGCCGAATTGGCAAATCAAAGCGCATATTAATTTGACTAGAATTTTGATCAAATTCATATACAATGTTTTCAGAAACGAGGTAATTGTTTTCTTTAGATGTGAAGACCTTGCGAACTGACTTTTTAAATTGTGTTGGGGTTTTACATTGTTTTTGTAGGTTATATAAGTCAATTGTATTTTTGCTTTGTCGGATTAAGAAATTACCCTTTTTCGTTTTTATAAATCCATGATGATAATGGTCAATTCCAAAATCTATTTTCATAAAATCAGCTGTTTGACCAACAAAAAGTGATTTCGGAGTAGTAACAAAAATGGAATCTTTGATAACTATTAAGTCTTTGATGTTTTCTTCAAAATGTTGGATAAATAAAAGACTATCATTTTTTAGACGATAAATGCTATTATTGAAGCTTAAAGCATAGACTTTTTCTTTTTGTAAATATATTTTATGAAAAGTTTCTTCTGTTTCACTATGAAGTGGTGATAGCACTTTTCCTGTATATCTGAATAGCCCTTTTTCTGAGGCAATCAATATTTCATTCTTGGCTTTATATTCGACAATATCATATACAGTTCCGAAATTTTCATAGTCAATAGGAATAGTCATTGGTTCATTTTCCTGACTAAATAGAGGGAAACAAAGTAAAAATGTGATGAATGCTATTATGTAATGTTTAAACATATTCAAAATTAATATAAAAAAAATCGATGGTTTTGTCGTTTAGCAATTATATCTGTTGTTCAGCAATTGCTTACAGATAATTTGACCTCTTCTTGTTTAATTTGCTCTGAATTTAAATTAAAATCAAAGAAAAATGAACAAGTTAATCCTGTTTTTCGCATTACTGTGCCTTGGTAACTACACTGCTGCTCAATTAGGTGCGTTAAATAAAATGAAAAACAAAATCGAGAGTACTAAATCGAGTGTAAAGTCTGCATCAATGCCTGTTATTGGTGAAAAAGAATTGAATGAGCAAACTTATGCGGACCATGATCGATTGTTTGTGGCTGAAAATGGTCAAATGATTATTAAAGGAGTACACACTGCGGATTATACAGATGATATTGATTTCTCAGGCAATTATTATATCAACACTTTTGCCATTGAAGCTCCTGCCAATCAATTCAGTAAAGATACTACAAAAGCCTATTTAGGATTCGCCATTGAATATGATCAAGAAAAACACACGATGCAAATTCATTGGGATGAAGGAAACTCAAATTATGCAATGGTACCAGATCGATATAAAAGTTCCGCTGATAAAGGAAATGTAATGTTCCAAATGGGAATGACAGGTGGTCCTTCTTCTTGGTATAATGGTGAATGCTTGCTTTTAGAACCAGGTGTAATTCTAATTGGTGCAAATGTTTATCACAAAAATGATGAGATTGGGCATCAGTGGATGAACAATATTACACCAGAATCTTTCATCATCGCTGCCAAAGACACTACAAAGTTTAAAGAGTATCAAAAAAATGTAGAGTACACTTCTAAAGTTGTATTTGAAAAATTTGATGCTTTACGTGCCATGTGGAAAAACGATGAAATTAAAGATGCGAAGCCATTGCCTGCAGAAGGAATGAAAGACGCGGCTTTGAAATCTGACGCTTTGGCTTTGATTCAAAGAACTGCAAAAGGGTACAAATGGAAAGAAGAAGTAATCTATGCTTATGTGACTTCAACAGATTGGGAAATTAAAAAACATCCTTTTACAGGGGCAACATTAAAACGAGTAGCCAAAGCTATTGTGGTAATGAAAACACCTCAAGGAAATTATAAACGCGAAGGTTTTTACATCGCTCAAGATTATGTTGGAGGAGGAGACTTTGGAAAAACGTACATGTTGTATAACGACCAAAGAATCTACTATGTGAATCCAAATGATGCAATGAAATACAAAAACTAATCAAAATAAATTAATTTAAAAATGAAAAAAACAATTCTGATATTATCGGCTGTTGGGCTTTCTCTTTTAGGGAAGGAGTTAAATGCCCAACAAATACCAACTCAAGATTTAGTTGTAGAATATAAATTTGATACGGGTAATTTCATAGAAACGAGCGGGAGTTCCTATAATGCAGGAGGTATAACTCCATCCCATACTGCTTCCTTTGTTCCTGGAATTGAACAAGGGACTAGCGCTATTTCGCCTGACGGAGCATCACTTAGTAACGTAGGAAATATTACTTTTTCTGGAAATGTAAAAGAATATGTAGTTAGTTTTTGGTTTAAAGCAAATCAAGGAACTGGTGATTTTCAATTATTAGAATTAAAAGATCCAGGTAGTAGTAATGGTTTAACAATTGATGTATTAAACTTCAGTAATAACACTTCAGCTTTAACGGTTAGTCAAGCATCTATTGGAGTAAGCCCTACGGGTACTTATAATACGTTTGCAAGTTATTTAGATAATGAATGGCATCATTTAGTTGTAAAAATGGTGTATTGGACGAGTGGAGGAAAGTATTATTTACGTACTTATCTTGATGATGTTGAAGTTTTGGATAAGCAATATACAGTTAGTTTAAGCAATGTTTGGGTTTTTGGAGGTTTAGATATTTATCTACCTTCACAGAACATTGGAAATGGTACATCTCAAGGTTTAAAAATTGACAATTTCCGTTTTTATGAGTTCCCAATTACTCAAACGGATATAACTACATTATTTAACGAGAAAAACGCTTCTTCGAACTGTGCAAACATTGTAAACATCCCCGATGCTAATTTTAAAACTGCGTTATTAGAGCATGGTACAACAATTACAGGCAATGGAATTAGCACTATAGATACAGACGGAGATGGTGAAATTTGCGAAACAGAAGCGCAAGCCTATACAGGAAAGATATATGTACTAGGTCAAGGGGTAAACGACCTTACAGGAATTGAAGCTTTTACTGCTTTAACACATTTAGATTGTTCTCAAAATAATTTAACTAATTTAGATGTTTCAGCAAATACAGCTTTATTAACATTAAATTGTAGTTTTAACCAATTAACGAGTTTAAATGTTGCAAATGGCAACAATAATTATCTGTCAATGATGACTGCGTTTAATAATCCTAACTTAACTTGTATTCAACACGATACAGGGTATACACCTACTCCTTGGGTTCAAGGCCAAGGTTGGTTAAAAGATGCTACTGCAAGTTGGAGTACAAATTGTAATTCGAGCTGTGCAAACATTGTAAACATCCCCGATGCCAACTTTAAAGCCGCTTTATTAGCTCAGGGTACAACAATTACAGGTAATGGAATTAGCCCGATAGATACAGACGGAGATGGTGAAATTTGCGAAACAGAAGCGCAAGCCTACACAGGAAATATACAAATACCAAGTCAAGGGATAAGCGACCTTACAGGAATTGAAGCTTTTACTGCTTTAACAGTATTAAACTGTTCTTCAAATCAATTAACTAATTTAGATGTTTCAGCAAATACAGCTTTATTAACATTAAATTGTACTTTTAACCAATTAACCAGTTTAAATGTCGCCAATGGCAACAACAATAATATGTCAATGATGACTGCGTTTAATAATCCTAACTTAACTTGTATTCAACACGATACAGGGTATACACCTACCCCTTGGGTTCAAGGCGAAGGCTGGTTAAAAGACGCTACTGCATCTTGGAGTGAAAATTGTGGTACAGCTGGGATTGAAGATTTTGATTCTGCTTTGAATATTTCTATTTATCCTAATCCTACAAATGGTGACTTCACAATAAACTTGGGAGAAACGATTGAATCTTTAACCGTTTACATTACGGATATTACAGGGAAAGAAGTGTATTCCAATGGTTTTAAATCTACAGAAAAAGTAAATCTCAACTTGAACGATGCTCCTGGAGTTTATTTTGTAACAATTTTAGCGAATGGATCACAGTTGAAATATAAACTAATCAAAAAATAACTGAAAATGAAAAGATTGTACATAACATTTTTGGCTATAGCAATAAGCTTGTCGGCTTCAGCGTTAAATAGATTTTATGTAGATGATGATGCTACCGGTAACAATGATGGAAGTTCATGGGTAGATGCCTATACAGATTTAAACGATGCGCTTTTGCACGTTGCAAGTTCGAGTAATTATATTGGAGCAGAAATATGGATTGCAGAAGGTTTTTACACACGACTATCTCAAAATCAAAGCTTCTTGGTGACTAATGATGCACTTTTATATGGTGGATTTTCCGGTAATGAAACAGATCTTAATGAAAGAGATATACAAAATCATCCGACTATTATAAGCGGAGATGTAGATTGGAATGATACTGGGGCACCAAGTAGTTCTAATTCAAGTATGTTGCTAAATGCAGCAAATGTATTTAAAGTTTCAAGTCCTAATCGTGCTTTGTTTGACGGATTAATTATAGAACGTGCATATAGTACAACTGAATCGGGTGGTGGTATTAATGTTATTAGTACTTCTCTTGAGAATCTGCAAATATCTAATTGTATTATCAGAGAAAATGTTGCTAAGAACAGAGCAGGTGTACTCTATTATTCTGATTTAAATGGTAGTGGCTTCTATCTATTTAACAATAGAATTGAAGATAACGTAAACACAGACGGTTCTTCATCATATACCATTGAATTTAGGGCTTCGAGTAGCAACTGGACGTATTCGGATGTTCATTTTGTAAACAACTTATTTAAAAACAATAGTTCAGAATCTTCATTTCAAATGGGTACGTGCGCTAAGTTTACAGCTTTCGGCGGAAGCGACATTGATTTGTATTTAACAAACAACACATTCGTGGGCAACCCACAAACTGGTACTAATACAAATAACGTTTCTTCACTTATTGTCTATCAACACGGAGGTGGGGGCAGTGCTCTTCACGCATTTGTGAACAATAATATTTTTTATAATAATCCTGGAGCAAACGCTATTTTTGGAGAGAGTTTACAAGGTAGTAGCGTAACTGGTGAATTGAATATTTCCAATACAAGTTCTAATCAAAACGTACAGGATTTTGCAGATAACTTAAACTTGCTAAATACGCATGAAGTAACTTCTTCTCCTTTTGTTGATGCAGCGAATGAAGACTATACGCCAATAGCGGCATATCAAACAATTGGAGATTTAGCTTACTACGATAACCAGTTTTTAAACAACTCTTATCCGGGACAAGAATATCCAACAAGAGATCTGGCTGGCAATCCACGATTTGATGGACAGGGAAATCTTTCAATAGGGGCTTATCAATATGATGAAACTGCAAGTTTAGAGCATGTTGCAGAAGTTAATTTTAACGTGTTTCCTAATCCTTTTATAGAAGAAGTACACATTCAATCGAATTCTACAATTGAAAGTGTTGTAATTAGAAACACGATGGGTCAAGTGGTTTATGAATCACATGAGGTGAATTCGAAGAGTTATACCACTGACTTATCAGCGCTAGATGCAGGAGTATACTTCGTTAATGTTGAATATGTTGACCAGAAAGGCCAATCTAGTAAAATTGTTAAATGATTTTTAACTGAATACAACCAACAATCTAGATCTAAACTTTTTTGTATTTGGAATGAAAATACGATTAAGGTTGAATAATGAGTTCATTTTTACATGGGTTCTCCTAGTAATTAATGAAAATAACCAGTTACGTAGTTATGCGTAACTGGTTTTTTTAGTCTAAAACTCCATACTTTTATCGAATTCTTGCAGTACTTAATTGATGAAGAGTTTGCATGGAAATAATTCGAACTTGAATTGCTATTCAATCGTCCCGCTTCAAAAAGGTTTGGATATTCCAAGCTGAATCCCATTTCATGAGTTAAGCGTCTTAATTATTAAATTTTACGATTATTGGATGGTTTTGCTATTCTCTTGTTCTTAGTGCTTTATAAAATCAAGAATATTATCAACTCTAAATTCTATCGGACATCACAATTTGGTAACATTCAAATCATCGGTCTTCTAACTTTTCATTCTATCTTCGCGGCTCGAAAAAAATATTAATTAAATTTTCGCACGATTGCGATTAAAAAACAACCTCTATTTAAAATGAAGAAATTTTACATTTTTATGCTTACAGTGGTAATGCTTATTTTATCAAGTGCACTAAAAGCACAAGATATTGTTATTACTGAAATAATGTATAATCCACCAGAATCTGGACAAGACTCTTTAGAGTTTATTGAACTTTACAATAATGATAATATAAGTGTTGATCTCAACGGATGGTCATTTAGTCAAGGTGTGTCACACACCTTTGGAACTGTCACAATGAATCCAGGAGAATACCTCGTGGTTGCCGTTGACGCAGCAGCAATACAAAATGTATTCGGTTATTCAACTGCAATTGAATGGACCTCAGGAGGTCTATCTAATGGAGGTGAGGATATTATTCTTGTAGATGGTGGAGGCGCTACTATTGATGTCGTTGATTTCGATGATGGTGGAGTGTGGCCTAGCGGATCATCTGCAGGTAACCCAGATGGAGGAGGTGCTTCCCTAGTTTTGTGTGATCCAAATTCTGACAATGATAATGGAATAAATTGGATTGCTTCAACATCTAGTACCAATGTTATTACTAATGGAAAAGAAGTTTTAGGAAGTCCTGGAGCTGCAGATAATGGTTGTTTATCACTATGTAACACTGTATCATCATTTACGGAGGTAGCATGTGCTAGCTATACTGTGCCAAGTGGTGATGAGGTTTATACAACAAGTGGAACATATATGGATACTATTCCAAACGCAGCAGGATGCGATTCTGTAATGACAATCGATTTGACAATAAACCCAGTGGCAGCAGGAACAGATGTTCAAGTAGCTTGTGGAAGTTACACATGGATTGATGGAATAACTTATACAGCATCAAATACAACAGCAACACATACAATTGTTGGAGGAGCTACAAATGGATGTGACTCTATTGTTACATTAGATTTGACAATAAACCCAGTGGCAGTAGGAACAGATGTTCAAGTAGCTTGTGGAAGTTACACATGGATTGATGGAATGACTTACACAGCATCAAATACAACAGCAACACATACAATTGTTGGCGGAGCTGCAAATGGATGTGACTCTATTGTTACATTAGATTTGACAATAAACCTAGTGGCAACAGGAACAGATGTTCAAGTGGCTTGCGGAAGTTTCACATGGATTGATGGAATGACTTACACAGCATCAAACACAACAGCAACACATACAATTGTTGGCGGAGCTGTAAATGGATGTGACTCTATTGTTACATTAGATTTGACAATAAACAATTCCGTTACAGGAACAGATGTTCAAGTAGCTTGTGGAAGTTACACATGGATTGATGGAATAACTTACACAGCATCAAACACAACAGCAACACATACAATTGTTGGAGGAGCTGCAAATGGATGTGACTCTATTGTTATATTAGATTTGACAATAAACCTAGTGGCAACAGGAACAGATGTTCAAGTAGCTTGTGGAAGTTACACATGGATTGATGGAATAACTTACACAGCATCAAATACAACAGCAACACATACAATTGTTGGAGGAGCTGCAAATGGATGTGACTCTATTGTTACATTAGATTTGACAATAAACAATTTCGTTACTGGAACAGATGTTCAAGTAGCTTGCGGAAGTTTCACATGGATTGATGGAATGACTTACACAGCATCAAACACAACAGCAACACATACAATTGTTGGCGGAGCTGTAAATGGATGTGACTCTATTGTTACATTAGATTTGACAATAAACAATTCCGTTACAGGAACAGATGTTCAAGTAGCTTGTGGAAGTTACACATGGATTGATGGAATAACTTACACAGCATCAAATACAACAGCAACACATACAATTGTTGGAGGAGCTGCAAATGGATGTGACTCTATTGTTACATTAGATTTGACAATAAACAATTTCGTTACTGGAACAGATGTTCAAGTTGCTTGCGGAAGTTTCACATGGATTGATGGAATGACTTACACAGCATCAAACACAACAGCAACACATACAATTGTTGGGGGAGCTGTAAATGGCTGTGACTCTATTGTTACATTAGATTTGACAATAAACCCAACAAATGAAGCTGGTGTAGATGTAGTTATATTTGTGTGTATGAATGAACCAATAGATCTTGATACATTAAGTGCATTAGGCAACGTAGGAAGCTGGTTAGATGAATCAAATAATTCGGTAATGGGAGTTGTTACATTCGCCGCAACAGGGTCTTACGACTATAAATATATTGTTGCAACATCAGGAAATTGTCCTGCGGATACTGCAATCTATACAATTGACGTAGATGGTACTTGTGATTATTTGAGTTTAGAAAAGGAGGCTAAGATTGAAGTCTCGGTTTACCCAAATCCAGTTTCAAGTGTCTTAACAATCACCAATTATTCAGGTGCAAAAACCTTGAAAATGGAGCTTGTAGATATGAATGGAAGAGTAGTACTAGTTGAAAATAATCTGTTTAATAGTACAGATAAAGAAACAATTTCAATGGAAAGTTTACAAGAAGGATTTTATACATTACGTATATACAATGGTAGCATCCAAAAATCATTTAAAGTTGTAAAGCAATAGAAGCAACTGATAAAAATAAGTTTTAAAAAAAGCGTTTTTCGAAAGAAAAACGCTTTTTTTATTTATGACATTGACACATGTTTTAGCAATATGGTTGAAGGCCTTAATTTGAACTTTTTTCCACATATTTATTAGAAAAGGCGTCGACATGTGAAGAGGGAAACCGATTTATTCCATTTCCACTACCAAGTCATCAGCATGAACCATCACACCTTCTTTTAAGTGGATTTTCTTTATTTTCCCATCGGTATTGGCACAAATTGTTGTTCCCATTTTCATTGCTTCGATTACAAATAAGCCTTGATTTTTCTCAACAATATCTCCTTCTTTTACCATGATAGAAGCCAAAGAACCTTGTAAAGGTGCACCTACCTCATTCGGATTATCTTTGTCCGCTTTTTGGTGGTTTATTTTCTCTACAGCAATTGAGTTGTCTTTTATATCTGTACTTCTTGTTTGACCATTTACCTTGAAGAATACAGTTTTTTCTCCGTCTTCATTGGCCTCCGTAACAGAAATTAACTCTATCAATAAAGTTTTTCCTTTATCTAGTTCCACAATGATTTCCTCTCCTTGTTGTAATCCATAGAAAAAGTTAAGGGATGGAATGTGCATCACCTTACCGAATTTAACATAGTGGTCATATAAATCCGTGAATACCTTAGGGTAAAGTTTGTATGATAAGAAATCTGTAATTTCCAATTCTCTATCTATTCCTTTATTAAATGTTTTCTTGAATTCTGCAAATTCTTTATCAAAATCAATAGGCTCTAAATGTGCATTTGGTCTATTGGTATAAGGTTTTTCATCACGAAGTACTATTTTTTGTACGTCTTTAGGAAAACCTCCTACAGGTTGACCTAAATCTCCTTTAAAGAAGTTTTTAACTGATTCAGGGAAAGAAAGGGATTCACCTTTTTCCATAAACTCCTCAATTGTAATATTATTACTTACAAGATATTGGGCCATGTCTCCAACAACTTTCGAACTTGGAGTAACTTTAATGATATTACCAAACAAGTCATTTACCTTGGCGTACATGTCTGTAATTTCTGTAAATCGATCTCTCAATCCTAAAGATTCTGCTTGAGGTATTAAGTTCGAATATTGACCTCCTGGAATTTCATGTTTGTATACTTCTCCTGTTCCAGATTTTAATCCTGACTCAAATGGAGAATAATGTTCACGAACATCAGACCAATAATTTGAATATTCATTCAGTTTCTGGAAGTCCATTTTATTTTCTCTCTCTTGGAAACGCATGGTTTCAACCAATGAATTAAAGTTCGGCTGTGATATTAATCCACTTAATCCACCCAAGGCAACATCAACAACATCTACACCAGCTTCAATTGCTTTTAAGTACGTAGCAGACTGAATAGACGAAGTGTCATGTGTATGTAAATGAATAGGAATTGAAATTTCAGATTTAAGTGCCGTAACCAATTCTTTTGCTGCATAAGGCTTAAGTAGTCCAGCCATATCTTTTATAGCTAAAATGTGAGCTCCTGCATTTTCAATTTCCTTGGCAAGGTTTAAATAATATTTTAAAGTGTATTTATCTGCTTTTGGGTCCAAAATATCTCCAGTGTAACACATTGAACCTTCAGCTAAACCATTGGTGTGTTTTCGAACATGTTCAATTGTAGGACCAATTGATTTCATCCAGTTTTGTGAATCGAAAATACGGAAGATATCAATTCCGTTTTCCCATGATTCTTTTACAAAACGTTCAATTAAATTATCAGGATACGCAGTATAACCTACACCGTTAGATCCTCTTAAAAGCATTTGAAGTAATATATTAGGCATAGCTTCCCTCAAAATACGTAATCTTTCCCAAGGATTTTCTTTCAAAAATCGCATACAAACATCAAACGTAGCTCCTCCCCATACTTCCATACTGAAAACTTCAGGATGATTCATTGCAAATCCTTTGGCTACTTTTTCTAAGTCATAAGTTCGCATACGCGTGGCCAATAAACTTTGATGTGCATCACGCATTGTAGTGTCCGTAAAATGAATTTTCTTTTCGTCACTCAACCATTTTGAAAATTTCTCAGGACCTAATTCCGTTAAGATGTCTTTTGTTCCTTTCGGGTAGGCTGCATGCTGATCAAACTTTGGAATTTGAGGTTTAACATGTTTTTTATACGGATCGAATGATTTTATATCAGGATTTCCATTTACGACAATATCACCTAAGAAATTAAGCATTTTTTCTGCTCTGTTTCTTGGTTCTTGAATATTGAAAAGCTCAGGAGTATTTGCAATATAATTAACAGTCACTTTTCCTTCTCTAAATGTCGGATCTTGTAGAATGTTGTCGAGAAATGCCATGTTTGTTTTTACTCCTCTAACTCTAAATTCAGCCAATGCTCGTCTCATTTTACGACATGCTCCATCTAATGTTCTGCTGTTGGCAGTTATTTTGGTCAACATGGAATCAAAAAATGGCGAAATGGTTACCCCTTGATAAACACTTCCAGAGTCTAATCGAATTCCAAATCCTCCACCGCTTCTGTAGGTAGTAATCGTTCCATAATCTGGTTTGAAATCATTCTGAGGGTCTTCAGTTGTAATTCTACATTGTACAGCAAATCCTTTTGTTGAAATAGTTTCTTGACTGAAAATTTTAATTTGTTCGTCTGCTAATTTATAACCTCCTGCAATGAAAATTTGAGATTTCACAATGTCTATACCAGTCACAACTTCTGTCACCGTATGCTCAACTTGAATTCGTGGATTTACCTCAATAAAGTAAATGCTTTGGTCTTCATCTACTAAAAACTCAACTGTTCCTGCATTGCTATAATTTACAGCTTTCCCTATATCAAGGGCGTATTGGTATAGTTTTTCTTTGACTTCTTCTTTCAAGTCAACTGATGGAGCAATCTCAATTACTTTTTGATAACGGCGCTGTACAGAACAATCTCTTTCATACATGTGTACCAGATTTCCATGTTGGTCTCCTAATATTTGGACCTCGATGTGTTTAGGATTCTGTACAAACTTTTCTACGAAAACAGTATCATCTCCAAAAGCTGCTTTAGCTTCTCTTTTCGATTCTGGATATGCTTGTTTTAGCTGTTCTTGGTTCTGAATTACGCGCATTCCTCGACCACCTCCTCCTGATGCTGCTTTCAACATTACAGGATATCCAATTCTTTCCGCTTCTTCAATGGCAATTTCGACAGTGGTCAAATCGTTTTGATTACTCTCAATAATTGGAACATTGTTGTCAATAGCAACGCGCTTAGCCATGACTTTATCACCTAATGATTTTAAAACAGAAACATCTGGTCCAATAAAAATAATTCCATTGTCCTTACATGCTTGGGCAAAATCAGCATTTTCTGATAAAAAACCATACCCCGGATGTATGGCATCAATGTTGTTTTCCTTGGCTACTTGAATGATTTTGTCAATATTCAAGTAGGGTTTGATTGGATCATCATCTTCACCTATCTGATAAGCTTCATCAGCTTTGTAACGGTGTAGTGAATAACGGTCTTCGAAGGTGTAAATACCTACAGTTCTTAATCCTATTTCCGTGCATGAACGGAAGATGCGGATTGCGATTTCACCTCTGTTAGCGACGAGAACTTTTTTAATTTTCATTTTAATTGTTTTATGTTTTGGGCAATCGTTTTAAGCTTAGTCCTAAATATCCTGATTTTCAGTCGAAATATTGTTGTTTTTCGCAACTTTTACTTTTTTTAAGATAAAATCAATCATATTTGAGGTTTTAGAAAGTCTAATTTGATTCGAGATTATTTTTTTACTTTCGTACAAGGTAATCACATTGTTTTCATTTATTTTAATCTTCAATTGTTATGAATCATCCAGGCATTTGTTCACTTTTTTGTCTACTTGTTTTTGGAGTGTTATCTGTGCAGGGACAATCTGATCACTGGCACCATTTAGATCCTGAAACCAACGGTGTTTTAGGAGTGAGTAAGTATAGAGCTTATGAATTATTAAAAGACAAAACTCCAGACACTGTAATTGTAGCTGTGGTAGATAATGGAGTAGAATTATCCCATGATGATTTACAAGGTGTGATTTGGGTAAATCCAAATGAAATTCCCGATAATGGAATCGATGATGATCAAAACGGTTATGTTGATGATATTCATGGTTGGAATTTTTTAGGAAACGAAAAAGGGGAAAACCTTAAAAATGAAACAACAGGACTAACTCGTCTTTATGCTCAACTTCATCAAAAATATAAGAATACTGCTAAAGAAGAGCTCCCTAAGAATCAACATCAGGAATATGAATTGTATTTAAAGGTAAAGACAGATTACTTGTCAAAAGTCAAAGAAAGGGAACAAAGTATAGTCAATTTAAAACAGCTTTTAATTGAGTTTAACTATGCAGATCAAACCATTAAAGAAAATCTTGGCAATGAAAAATACACCAGAACGGAGCTTGAGAAAAGTAAAATTAGAAATACTGATTTTACCGCTTCACGAAACTTTATGCTTTACATGTTTGATAATAATATTTCTAAATCGATGATAGAGAAGGAATTGAAAACCAATGTAAATGCCTTAAAAACAAGGTTAAATCCTGATTTTAAGAATAGGGAGAATATCGTAGGAGACAATCCAGATGATCTAGAAGATACTGATTATGGTAACAATATGCTTGATGTTCGAGGTCCATATCACGGAACGGGTGTAGCAAGTATTATCGGCGCTTTGAATAATGATTTTGGTGTTGATGGTCTTGCTAAACATGTCAAATTAATGATTTTAAGGGTTGTTCCTAATGGAGACGAACGTGATAAGGACATTGCTTTGGCATTCAGATATGCAGTTCAGAATGGAGCAGACATAATAAGTTGTAGCTTTGCCAAAAAGTATGCGCTACATCATGATTTTGTTCAGTTGGCAATTGAAGAAGCTGAAAAAGAAGGCGTGTTAATTGTCAATGCATCAGGAAATTCTTCTGAAAATATAGATGAGGTTATAAGTTATCCCACAGGTTATAAACTAAATGGGGAAAAAGCCCAAAATTATATGGTTGTCGGAGCTTCTAGAGCACAGGATGACACAAATTTAGTAGCTTCTTTTTCTAATTATGGACGAGAAAATGT
The DNA here is from genome assembly GCF_003402975.1 of Brumimicrobium aurantiacum. Classification (GTDB taxonomy): domain Bacteria; phylum Bacteroidota; class Bacteroidia; order Flavobacteriales_D; family Crocinitomicaceae; genus Brumimicrobium; species Brumimicrobium aurantiacum. The sequence goes on from NZ_QURB01000010.1 coordinate 50,265, forward strand.
TGATGTCTTTGCCCCAGGATTTAACATCGCTACATGCGTTTTAAAGAACGGATATGGTATGTCAAGTGGTACAAGTGATGCTTCTCCAATTGTAGCGGGAATAGCAGCAGTTTTAAAATCCTATTATTCTCATTTAACAGCCAGTCAATTGAAGGAAATCATCATTAGATCGGTGTATATTCCAAAAACAGAAAAGGTTGTTCAACCTGGAGGAGAAGTGTTGGTTGATTTTAATTCGTTGAGTGTATCGGGTGGAATTGCTAATTTGTATCGCGCTGTTCAATTGGTTGAGAAAGAGTATCTAAAATAGGTTTGAGGGTTTTTGAATTGGAATTTTCTAAAAAATAATGTATCTTTTTCTCTATTTCTAGGTCTACTAAATGAACCATAAAATATAGAGAAATGAATAATTGTAAGTGTATCAATTGCGAATGTAAAAAATGTAATTGCGGAAATTGCCTCGAAAATCAATGTCCTTGTACTAAATGCGAGTGTTCTAAATGTGATTGCTGTTAAATATTAATAAGGAGGTCGATTGATAAAATCGGCCTCTTTTTGATGAAGGATTATGGAAACACAAAAGGTATGGATCGATTTAAATGAAGAGTTGTATTTTTTCATCTTGAAAAAGGTGAAGAACAAATCTATAGCAAACGACGTACTTCAAAATACTTTTTATAAAATACATAAAAGTATTGCTCAATTGAAGGATGAAAAGAAATTAAGAAGTTGGGCCTTTCAAATAGCGCGTAATGAAATAATCAATTTCTTTAACCAGGAAAAGGTTTACGAAATGAAGACCGATTGGAATAGAGTAGAAGATGAAGCTTTCTTTACTGATGTATGCTGTTTCGATAAATTTATTGAAGAATTACCAAAGAAGTACCGGGATAGCATTGAATTGATTTATGTTAAAGGCAAGAAACAACAAGAGGCTGCGGATGAATTAGAGATTAGTTTAACCAATGTTAAAGCACGTGTCAGAAGAGCCAAAGAAATGCTCAAATCGAAACTCAATGAATGTTGTAAATACGAGTATGATGAGCAAGGAAACTTAACTGGTGAATCTAATTGTGCTGCGTGTAATCAATGATGGAGTAATTTAAAATACTTGGCATAAGCTATTATTTAATATATTGTTCTCTGTTTTGGCGCTAATTATGATTGAAATTTTGCGCCTTATTATAGTATAAACACAAACTACAATGAAGAAACTTTTATTGATATCATTGGTTTTGCCGCTTGTTCATGCAAATGTTATAGCACAAAGTCCTGAAGATAGAGCCCGAATAATCGCGTTAACAGATACAGTATCCTTAAATAAAAAAGCAAAGGAATGGAATGCTAGATTTGAAAATGGATTGACAATTTCAAAAAAACTTGATATTCCAAAACAAATAATTTCAACCAATAACCAGAGGGCTTATCTAGCAGGATTTGATTTTGAAGGTAGACCTGTTTACGATACTGATGATAATTTAGACTTGGCTTTTTCAAGTCGTATTGATAGAATTTGGTCAGGTGGTTCAAGTGGCCTCAATCTAGATGGATCAGGCATAGAAATTGGTCATTGGGAAGCAGGTGGTCTAGCTTTAATTTCACATCAAGAATACAATGGTCGTGTAACACATGCTGAAAACGAAACAGTGACGAGTCATGCTACACATACCGCAGGAACGATGATAGGAACAGGAATAGAATCTGATGCAAGAGGAATTGCTTCAAGTGCGACAATTATTTCTCGAAGAAGTAACAATGACGAGGCTGAAATGGCTGCTTTTGGGGCTGCAGGAGGAATCGTTTCAAATCATTCATATAGTTCTGGAAATCCTAATGGAGACCTAACAAAATATGGACTTTACAATTACCACTCCGAAGATTGGGATGAAATAGCCTACGATGCTCCATATTTAACCATTTGTAAATCGGCAGGAAATAATAGAAATGATGGCGTAAATTCAGGGGATAACGGATATGACTTGATGTACACAACAGCAGCTTCTAAAAATGTTATTACAATTGGAGCAGTTAATGATGTGCCGAATTATATAAACCCTCAATCTGTTATACAATCTTCTTTTACAAATTGGGGACCGACAGATGATTGGAGAATAAAACCAGATATAACTGCCAATGGAGTTTCAGTTTATTCAGCGGATAATGCCAATGACACAGATTATTCAACAAAAAGTGGTACCTCAATGTCTGCTCCCGCAGTTACTGGTGCTGTTACATTGTTACAAGAACATTATTATAACAATCAAGGATTTTACATGAAATCAGCAACAGTTAGAGCATTGTTGCAAGGAACTACCGATGAGGCAGGAGCAAATGATGGCCCGGATTTTCAAAGTGGTTGGGGATTAATGAATGCAGAAAGAGCTGCTGAAGTAATTACCAATATGGGCATTTCATCAGAACTGAATGAACTTTCATTAGCCGATAATGAATCATACTCAACATTGATTATCACTGAAGGTGGAGAGCCATTAACAGCAACAATTGCTTGGACAGACCCTGCGGGAACTCCGGTTACAAGTGGAGGAGTTGATGATCAAACTCTAATTCTTGTCAATGATTTAGATATTAGAATTACCAATGCAGCGGGTACAGAGATTTATGAACCTTGGGTGTTAACGCCTAACTCAACTTCTGATAACTTTACTGATGCAGCAACAAAAGGTGATAATTACAGAGATAATTTTGAAAGAATTGATGTAGATTTTATGCCACAAGGAATCTACACTGTTTCAGTAACGCATAAAAATAACCTTGTCAACGGTTTTCAGGATTTTTCATTAATGATTAATGGAGCCAGAATAAGTTCTTTATCAACGGATGATTTTCCTCAGAAGGATTTAGCATTTGTAGTTTATCCTAATCCTTCAAGTAATGGATTGTTTAATGTTAATATTCCGAATGAAGTAAAAGGAACTGAGTTTAAAGTAGAAGTCATAGATTTATTAGGAAGAACGAATAAAAGTGAAGTCTTTAACGAGAATCAATTTAGTCTTGATCTTACTAATATGAATGGAGGTATATTTATTTTAAAAATTCAAGGGAATGGGAAAATGCACCAAGAACTCATTCGAATTAAAAAGTAAGCGCTGGTTGACGAGGAAATTTTGAGTCGGTCGGACCTATATGTTGTTTAACCTTAATTTTAAATTATGAAATTGAATATTTTTACATCTCTTTTATTCATGCTTGTGACAGTTTTTTCTTTCGCACAATTCACAACTAAAACCTGTGTACTTTTTAAGAACAAGGATGATTTTTCAGTAGTTGATCATCATGGTGATTCTACTTTAGTTTTAAAAGTTAAGTGGAATAAATATAATATAGAGAATCAAGGTGTTTTTGAAATTGCCAATGGAAAAGGTTTAAAAAAAGACACGGATGGTATTCGTGAATGGAATAAGAAATACCTTGTGAAAAATGAAATGGACACTTTGTTGACCTTGCATAAACATGAAGACAGACTCATCATGAATGATGAAATTTCACTTCATATTGAAGAGACGGATGATGGATGGAAGTTTCTAAATGAACAAAATGAAGTCGTTTATGAACTTGAGTTGCTGTGGAACCACAAAAAATATGTGTTTACCATTCAAGAACATGAATCCTCTCCTGAGATGAAACACCTCAACCAATTTATCTTAACATCACTTCCGCATCTTGCAGAAAAACGCAGCACATCCGAAGACGAAGTGTTTGATATTTGGTTTATCATGTGGTTGACGATGTTATAAAAAAGAACGAAATTATAACATAGCAACAATTCAAGGCTTCTCAAACTATAATTTCATTTCATTTCTTATTTTTACCTTCAATCAGGTGAAATAATGAATCAGAAGAAAAAAGTACTTGTTATTGCATATTATTGGCCACCAAGTGGAGGGGCAGGAGTTCAACGTTGGTTAAAGTTGACTAAATATTTATGCAAATTAGGTCATGAAGTACATGTTTTAACGGTTGATCCCAAACAAGCAAGTTATTTTGCGGTTGATGAAAGTTTGAGACAAGATATTCATCCTGATGTTAAAGTTCACCTTTCGGATTCATTTGAACCCATTAACATTTACAGTAAATTCGTTGGTAAGAAGAATGTGCCAACTGCTGGCTACTCTAATGTGGACGAACAACATTGGAAGCAAAAATTAGTAAGTGGAATTCGAAGTCATCTTTTTATTCCAGATCCTCGAGTGGGATGGAAAAATCATGCTGTTAAGAAAGCTTTGGATATTATTAATAACGAAAATATTCATAATGTAATTACAACTTCACCACCTCATTCAACACAATTGATTGGGTTGAAACTGAAGAAAAAGTTAAAAGAGAAATTAAATTGGATTGTTGATTTTAGAGATCCTTGGACAGATATTTATTATTATCCATTATTACAACATTCTAAAATTTCACATCAAATAAACCTTAGTCTAGAAAGAAAGGTCATAGAGCAATCAGATCACATCATTACTGTTGGTGAAGGGTTTAAATCATCATTTTTGTCTAAAACCAACAAAGTAAAACCCACTAAGTTTGAAATCATCTCGAATGCTTTCGATCCTGATGATTTTCGCATGAAGGATGAGGTTAAACCTGAGAAAGATGTTTTTCTTGCTTCATATATTGGAACTGTTTCTGATACTTATGAACCTGAAATATTTTTTGAAGCTTTAGGTCAATTGGCAAACGATTTTCCTGATGCACCAATTCGATTCAAAGCGACAGGCGTGGTCTCAGACAGATTACAACATTTCATTAAAGATAAACTAGGAAATAAAGCTTCATTTCACGACCCTGTACCTCATGAAGAGGCGGTACATGCGATGCTTAAATCGCATGTGCTATTATTGATTACTCCAGGAATTGAAGGTACAATCCCAGGAAAAACATTTGAGTATTTAGCTTCAGGTAGACGAATTGTAAGTGTTGGAAAAGGAGATAGTGCGAAGGCAATCGAAAAATGTAAAGCAGGAAAGGCTTTTGATCGTACAGAGACAAAAGAGCTTTATACTTATTTGAAGGAAGCCCTAATGGATTTCAAAGCAAAAAAAGAATTCACAACAAATTACGAAGAATTGAAGAAAATGTCATGGGACTACAATGCTACTCAAGTCGCCAAACTTCTCAAGTAAAACTAAATTAGTTTACGCGTATAAAAAATCAATCTCACAGCAAAATAAATATTTCGCTGCCGCGCGCTTTCAATTCGTGGTCGAAATACCTATTGGTCAATTGTGGCGTTAAAACAATCTTTGAAAATCTCCACTTAACAAAGCAATGTTTAATCTTGCAGTTTGGTATTCAATTTGGGATTGAAGCAATCTTCCTTCTGCCTGAATTGCACTGTACTGAATTTCTCTTAATTCCAAAGGTGTTATACTTCCTGCATTTAACGCTTTCTGTGAAATTTCAATAATTGATTGTGTTTGTGAAATATTACGCTGTTCAAACAATAATTTCTCCTTAGAGAATTGTAAAACTTGATAGTAATTGTTTAAATCCGCTAAAGCAGAAATTGAATCATTTTTTAAAGTCAATTGCGCACGTTCCTCGTTCAAACGACTATTCCTTAATTCAGTAGCACGAGATAAATGATTTAAGATACTCCATGAAGCTGTAATTCCAACACTTGGTCCGTAGCTTCGATTGGAAGCTAAAAATCCAACTTCATTTACAGAGCTTCCGAAATTATATGCAGCATAAAAACTCAATTGAGGATAAAATCTACTTTTTGCTTCTTTGGTGGTTAATTCAGTTACTGCAATGTTTGATTTTGCTTGCATGATTGAAGTATTTTGTTCACTAAATTGTTTGGCTATTTCATCCCAATTTGGTGTTTCTTCATTCACATTTAAATCTCCTTTAACCCTTATTTCCTCGTTTACAGGTAGCTGAAGTATCTTGATTAGATCAGCTTTAATTTGAGCTTGAGCTTGTTGATTGGCAATATATGCAGCGCTATCTGCTGTAAGATCAAGTTCTGCTTGCATCAATTGAATTCTATTTGCAGCACCGCTATTGAAACGGTTTTGTGTATAATCCTTACGCATCTTCGATAATTCAATTGCACCAGTGTAGACTTCTTCCATTTCCTGAAGAGATAAAAGGGTGTAGTAATTCACAACTGCCTCATAAATTTTCATTTCCATCGCTGCACGAAGATTTAACTCACTATAACGCTCTAGTTCGTCTAGTTTTTTGTCTGTTATAAACATTTTAAATCCATCAAAAAATGTCCAGTTTAAAACAGCACCAGCGCTAAAAGCTGTGTTTTTAGCATTTGTAGCTTCCGTAATGTCACCACTTAAAAATTCCTGTCGAGCTGTATTTAAAGTTAAGTCCTGAGTTGCTTCAATGTTTAAGGTAGGTAAATATCCTGCATTTCCCGGGTTGTTGCTGTTTTTGGCTATTTCTGCATCAATTTTTGAAATTTGAATACCAAAGTTTTGTGTTAACACACGGTCAACAACTTGCTGTAAACTTAGCTCCTTTTGTCCAATTGCAATTGAACTGAAAATTAGTAAACTACTTATGATAAGTGCTTTCATTATGTAAGTTCTTTTGTTTCTGTTTTACCTTTGTACTTCGAAGAAATATAAATGTATATTCCTGGAATTATGTAGAGGGTTAACACCAATGAGAAGGTTAAACCTCCAATAATTGAAAGTCCCATTGGTATTCTACTTGTTGCAGCATCTCCAAGTGCAAGAGCAATTGGAAGCGCACCTAAAATAGTTGCTAAAGAAGTCATTAAAATTGGTCTAAATCGTTCAGATGATGCGTCAATAATTGCAGATTTTAATGTTAGACCAGCTTTCTTTCGCTGATTAGCAAATTCAACAATTAGAATTCCGTTTTTGGTAACTAATCCGACCAAAACAATAATACCAATTTGACTAAAAATATTTAATGTTTGATCAAATAACCACAAGGTTAAAACTGCCCCTGCAAGTGCTAATGGAACAGTTAACATAATCGTAAATGGATCTCTGAAGCTCTCAAATTGAGCTGATAATACAAGGTAAACCAGTACAAGTGCCAGTCCAAAGGCAAAGATTAAACTTCCTCCACTTTCTGCAAACTCTTTTGATGTTCCAGCTAAAGAAGTTGAGAATGATGGATCCAATATTTCCTCTGCGATTTTATCCATTTCTGCAATCCCATCTCCAATTGTTTTTCCAGGAACTGGAGCAGCAGATACGGTTGCCGAAACATATCTATTGTATCTAAATAATTGGGGCGGACTGGATTCGTCTTTGATGTCAACTAAATTGCTCAACGGAATTAATTCCCCACTTTTGCTTCTCACGTTGATTTCCTGTAAATCTTTTGGTTCATTTCTGAATTCTTTCATGGCTTGTCCAATCACCTCATACTGTTTTCCATCTTTAATGAAATATCCATATCGCTGTCCAGAGAAGTACAATTGCATTGTTTGCGCAATGTCCAATACTGAAACGCCAACTGTATTGGCTTTCTCACGGTTGATGGTAACTTGTAGTTCGGGTTTGTTGAACTTTAAATTGATGTCTACCATTTGAAAAACAGGACTGTTCCTCGCCTTGTCTAAGAAATCAGGGAGTATTTCTTCCAACTTTTTAAGGTTTGGGGCTTGTAAAACATATTGTACCGGCAAGCCTGACATTCTTCCGCCTCCAATGGTTTGCTCTTGAACGACGAATGTTCTGGCAAAATTGAAATCTTTGAGCTTGGTTGAAATCTCATTGGCCAACTGACTCTGACTTTTTTCTCTTTCATTCTTATTCACTAAGTTCATTCTTACAAACCCAGTATTCGTTGAAATTGATGAACCAAAGCCTGGAGAGGTTACCGCTAGAAGATTTCTTTTTTCTTCCATTGTATCTACAAACGAAATGATTTTACGTTGAAATTCATCCATTCGCTCATAAGAAGTTCCTTCAGGCGCTGTACTCATGATCATCAATCGGCCTTTGTCTTCCATTGGCGCTAATTCTGATTGTAACTGACTTCCAAAGAAAAAGATTGATCCTATTATAATGGCCATGTAAATAAATGCTTGCCATGGACGTTTCATAAAGGCGATTAAAGTACGTTTGTAACCTCTTGTTAAACCTTCAAAAAAGCGTTCTGATTTCATGAAAATCTTGCTTCTGTTTTTGGTCTTCTTCAATAGACGAGAAGACATCATTGGTGTTAAAGACAAAGAAACAAAAGAAGAGATGATAACGGAACCTGCGACAACAATACCAAATTCTCTAAACAATCGACCTGTTAACCCTTCCAAGAAAATTACAGGCATAAATACAGCTGTTAGTGTAATTGTTGTTGCGATTACGGCAAAAATAATTTCATTTGCTCCTTCAATGGCCGCTTTTTTGGGTTTCATCCCACGTTCAATTTTCGTATAAATGTTTTCCATTACCACAATGGCATCATCAACCACCAGTCCTGTGGTAAGTACAATAGCCAATAAGGTTAAGATATTAATCGAGAAATCCATTAAATACATTATGAAGAATGTACCAATTAATGAAATTGGAATTGCGATAATAGGAACAAGCGTAGTTCTCCAATTCCTCAAAAACATGAATACGACAAGCACAACCAATAAAAATGAAATCAATACCGTTTCTTTCACCTCGGCAATAGATTTTCTTATGTTTTCTGTTGTATCTAATGCAACACCAAGATGAATGTCTTCAGGTAAATCGGCACTAATTTGATTGATTTTTGCATAAATTTCATCTACAATCTCAATGTAATTAGCTCCAGGCTGTGGCTGAATGGCAATTCCAATCATTGGAACACCTTTGTTTCCTCGAAGAATCGTTCTTTCGTTCTCAGGTCGCATTTCTGCAGAACCAATGTCTTTCAATCGAATGATTTCGTCATTTTCTTCACGAATAATAAGGTTGTTGAATTCCTCTTCTGTGGTTAATCGACCAAATGTTCTGATGGTTAATTCAACATCATCTCCTTCAATTCTCCCGGACGGAAGTTCAATGTTTTCTCTCAATAAGGCTGCTTGTACTTCAGTTGCAGTGATGTTTTTTGCCGTCAATTTATTAGGCTCAAGCATCAATTTCATTGAGAATAACTTTTCCCCCCAAAGATAAATTCGGCTAATTCCCGAAATGGTTTGTAAACGTTCCTTAAATAAATTGATTCCAATATCAGTTAACTCAAGTAAACTTCGATTGTCTGACTGTACAGTTAAAGAGAAAATGGTTTCGGCATCAGCATCAGATTTCGCAACAATTGGTGGATCAGCATCATCTGGCAATTGTCGTATCGCTCCAGAAACTTTATCTCGAATATCGTTTGCGGCATTGTCCAAATCAAGGTCTAGATTAAACTCTACTGTAATTGTGCTTCGTCCATCACTACTCACAGAAGTCATCGTTCTAATTCCTTGGACTTGATTAACAGCTTCCTCTAAAGGTTCCGTAATCTGCGACTCAATAATGTCGGCATTTGCCCCAGAATAGTTTGTTGTTACTGTAATAATTGGTGGGTCTACAGATGGAAACTCTCTTACACCTAAGGAGTAAAAACCAATTGCTCCGAAAATCACAATTACGATAGACATTACTATCGCGAGAACAGGGCGATTTATACTTGTTGTTGAAATACTCATTTAATTTCGTTTTTCGCTTTGATAGACATCCCTTCACGCATTCCTAAAAGTCCTGTCATTACAATAGTGTCATTGGGCAGGACTTCTCCGTAAATCTGAACCATTTTATTTGATCGATTTCCTATGTTCACCTTTTTCTGAGTTGCTTTACCATTTTTGAATACCCAAACAATTTGACCATCAATAACAGAAACAATTGCAGATGTAGGAACGCTAATGCTGTTTGGAACCTCCCCAATGTTGTAATCTACGTTGACAAATCCTCCTGCAACGATATTATCACTTTGCTCGATTTTTGCGCGAACATTTAACATCTGAGTATTTTCATTAATAACTGGGTTCATTGCGTAAACTTCAGCTTTGACAGGAGTGGACTGAATTGAGTCAGACGGCGGTCTTAAAACTACTTCTTGTCCTTGTTGAACCTTATGAGCATAACGTTGCGCTATTGCGAAGTCTACTTTTAGTTTGTCGGTTTGCGCAAGGACAGTGATTAAATCATTTGTTGTAATAAAGGCGCCTTCACTTATTTCTCTCAAACCAGCTTTTCCTGTGAATGGAGCAGTAATTCTTCCTTTAGCGATTTGAACATCCAAAGATTGAATCTGAGCTTTTAAAGAATTAACTTTTGATTCCGCCTGCTCGAATGCTTCTTCTGTACCAGCTTCACTTTCTAAAAGTGATTTTTTTCGGGCTTTATCTTTTTCAGCTAAAGCTAAATCAACATTTAATTTATTGCGTTCTGCATTAAGAATGTCCGTATCTACTGTGACCATTAATTGGCCTTTTTTGACAAGACTTCCTTCTTCAAAATGAATTTTTTTCACTCTACCATTAATTTCACTGAAGATTTTCACTTGTTCAAATGGCATTGTTTTTCCTGGAACAGTGATGATTTCCTCGAATGTTTCGGCTTGAGCTACGTAGTAGTTAACCTTTGTGTAGTCAATCGCACCAGTGTTTGTTTTTAACCCTGGATCTTCACTACATGATAAAACAAGTAGCATTGGAAGCGAAAGTATGAGCGTTTTAATATTCATTTTCTATTTTTTAATTCTTTTATAATCAAGTACAATCTTTTCTTCCTTCACAGGTCCAAGTTTATTCACCAACTTTGTAATTCCAGAGAAGAAATCGTCATCTGCATTTGCATCAAATGCTTCTGTAAATTCTTGATCTGTTTCAATTAAGGCTTGTGTAACATCCGGAACATATTTTTTACCGTTTTCAGTGATATGAAGTAAAAAAGACCTTTTGTCTATTGGGTGTTGTCGTTTTTCAACTAGATTCATTTCAGTGAGATGCTTGATGATTCTAACAACCATTACTTTGTCGGTTCTTACAATATCTCCTAATTGTTTAGAATTTATTTTTCCATCATTTTCTGAAATGATCCAAAATGAATAATAGTATCGATCTATAGGTAAATGCTCAAGTTTTTCACTCAGTGTTCCTAAGTACTGTTTTGTTAAAATCGCAAATAACTTTCCTAAAGGGACGTTTTGTTCAGCTTTAATCATATTGAATAACTTTTCTGAAGAAGTTTACAAAGTTAACGAATTAACAAATGAATATTTGCTATGTTTAGAAAAGTTCTAAATAAACTGTTAAATAACCTTGACATAATGTTTCCCAGTTTTTAGGGTCGTATTTTTGATATAAATTGAATGAAAATGAAAAGAATAATAACGTATATATTGTTTGTTTTTACATTGATAGTGTCTTTGGAGGCAAATGCTTGGGGACTTCTAGGTCATCGTGTTGTTGGCGAGGTGGCAATTCATCATCTCAATGAATCAGCAAAACATAAAATCAAAAGTATCCTAGGAAACCAAACTTTGGCGGAGGTGAGTACGTGGATGGATGATATTAAATCAGATTCGAAATATGATTCCTTAAAACCTTGGCATTATGTGACCATTCCTGATGGTATGCGATATAGCGAAACAAACAAGAATCCACAAGGAGATGTTATTGCGGGAATTAACTTTGTTGTTGACCAATTGAAATCTGACACTATAGATCCTACACGAGAAAAAGAGTATCTAATGATGCTGGTTCACCTCGTAGGAGATATTCACCAACCTCTTCATGTAGGGAATGGAACTGATCGAGGTGGAAATCAAGTGGAGGTACGTTGGTTTGGTGAGAAGTCTAATCTTCATCGTGTGTGGGATACCCAAATGCTAGATGGAAAAAAATACAGCTATACGGAGTTAACTAAAATTATCAATCATCCTGAGCACGAAGAAATCGTTTCGTGGCAAACGGACAATGTTGAGGATTGGGCGCATCAATGTATGGAGTTTCGAGACGGAATTTACACTATGGCAGATGGATATTCATGGGCATACAAGTACCAATATGTTCATTGGGACACCATGAAAAAACAACTGCTTAAAGGTGGTGTACGTTTGGCAGGTTTGCTCAACGATATATACGGTTAAAAATCCATTTATTCTTGCCCACGCAAACGAATGGTAAATAACCACTTTAGCGTTGGATGGGGTTCTATGCTACAGTCGAGTATTTTTCGTTGATCAAGATTTTTTCGCCATGTTAAATAGGAGTCGTATTTAACAGGAGTTTCCTTTTTTAGAAAATTACTTTCTTCAAAAACTTTAAGGGTAGATCTTTCTTTCGACGAAAAAATAAAAGTACTTTTTTGATAGTTGTTTGTAAAGCTATGATATTCTAAAATACTATCCTTGGTTGCGATTTGTATGCCTAAACTATCAAGTTTATCAACAGTATTTGAACTCCATTCATTAAAATGTGAGAAAAATTGAGAAACCAATTCCGCTTGCGAAGGAACTTCCTTCTCCTCGACAAGAGGTTTGTTGTTACATGCCGTTAAAAACAGCGTAATTGCACTAAGAGTATAGAATATTACTTTCTTCCACAAGGTCATTCCCTTTCATTTTTAAAAATAACTGAATCAACGCTACAACGTCTTTTTCGCAATATACTTTTATTCTTTCAAGATCATTCTCTTCATAGTAAACTCTTGCTACGTCAGCCCCAGAAATATCGTCCTTTGGTGTTGGTATATTAAAGATGTGACATAATAGAGGAAGGGAAGTATAATGCTTGTAGTCTCCAAACTTCCACAATTCTAAGGTGTCAAGGTGATTCACTTCCCATGGTTTTTTTCCTGCAATATCTAAAGCATTCGGAAGCTTTAGTCCGTGAATCAACATTCTTCTTGCAATATATGGAAAGTCAAATTCTTTAGCATTGTGACCACATAGTAAATGATATGGACTATTATAATAGTCGTTCAATAAATCAGCGAATTGCTTTAATAAGGTTTCTTCATCATCGTGATAGAAAGATTTCATTCTGATTTTTTTTCCTGTGACTACTCCCGATTTAGGTTCTGTTACAAAACCAACAGATATGCAAACTATTTTTCCGAACTCAGCAAGAATTCCTCCGCGTTCACCATAAATTTCATCCACAGTTTTACCATCCTTTTGTTGAAACCTAGTTTTTTGGTTAAATAACCCTGCTGTGGTTTCGTCTAAATTTTTGAAGTCATATACCTGTGGAACAGTTTCTATATCAAGAAACAGTATTTTTTCAAGTTGTACCTTTTCTAACATGCTTTTTTTGTTTTATATTTCTAATATAGTGTTTTTGTTGATTATACACTGTTTATGGCTGGTTTTTTGAGTTGTATATTTTTCTAAAAAAATGTGAATTTACAGATTTTAACTTTCTAATCATTGAAGAATACCTAACTTGGTTGGGAATCAATAAAAATATATAACTATTATGAAAAAAGTATTATTTGTAGGAATCGTTTTCGGATCATTGGCATTAACATCTTGTAAGAAAGATTACACTTGTACATACGGTGAAGGTGAAACAAAAGTAGTTGAGGAGCACAAAGACTTAACGAATGATGAAGCAGAGGACAAGAAAGCTGATTGTGAAGGAGGAGTTATAGAAGGAACTTGGTCGGTGGACTAATCAATAATTTATAGCATAAAAATTTAATAAGGTGTAACTTAATTGTTACACCTTTTTTGTTGCATTTTTAAGAAAATATATCCGTAAACCTGCTTAAATAGCTCATAAATTGTTGTTTTTAATTTAATGATAGAAGTATTTTGATTAGTTATATTTATTTATATATTTGTTGGAAATTATTAATTAAAAACACTAAAAGTTATGAAAAAAGTATTATTTGTTGGATTGTTGTTTGGAGGTTTAGCATTAACTTCTTGTAAGAAAGAATATACGTGTGAGTGTGCTACTTCTTCGAACATGCCAGGAGCTTCAGAAGGTTCAACTTCTGTAACAATTGAAGATAAAAAGAAAGATGCTGAAGATGCATGTGAGGCTATGTCAACTTCTGTTTCATCAGGAGAGTACACAACAACAACTGATTGTGAGATTAAATAAAAATTTTTTTTAATTCTTTATAAAGTCGATATTTATATCGGCTTTTTTTATGCCTTTTCTTTTGGTAATTCTATTCTATGATAAATATTAATTACGGCAAAATGATTAAGGTAGTTTCTATAAGATTATTTGTTCTTTTAAATATTATTCCCGATCTTAATATGAACTTTAAACCTAAAAGAACATGACCACCAAAGAATTAGGGGATTTTGGCGAATTGAAAGCGCTAGAGTTTCTCAGAAAAAAAGGACTTAATATTGTTGATACAAATTATCGTTACCATCGAAATGAGGTCGATATTGTTTATACATTACCCGGAAAAGTAGTTTTTGTAGAGGTGAAAACCCGCCAAACTGCTGAAATAGGGCCGCCTTGGAAATCTGTTACACGTCACAAGCAAAAACAGATCATCAAATGTGCTCATCATTATATCGTGTCAAAAGACTTAGATGTTGAGGCGCAATTCGACATTATTTCAATTGTTCACAACTCGCATGGAACTTTCATTGAACATATTGATGAAGCGTTTTATCCACGGCTTTAGACTATGTTCTACACGTCTTCGTTCCAGCATAAATTATAGAATTACCATCAAACTGATATCTATTTTCTATTATCAATTATCTTTATATATCTTTGCATTATAATTTATATAGAAATGAGTAAAAATACTGGACATAATCCAAAGAGCAAAGAAAACCGCAAGAAGGGAAAGTCTAAATATGCTGGAAAAGAAAGCAGATATTTAACAAAATCTCGCGGAAAGAAGAAAGTTTCTGAAGGAGCGGCAGGTTTACCCAAAAGAATCCGAAATAATCAAGGTCAACCTTTACCAAAGTTTGACGATAAAATAAGATTGAATAAATACTTATCTAATGCGGGAATTTGTTCTCGCCGAGAGGCTGATACCTTAATTGCTTCAGGTACGGTAAGTGTTAATGGTACAGTTGTTACAGAGCTGGGCTATAAAGTGAACCCAACTGATAAAGTGAAATATGATGGTGTAGCCATCAAACATGAGAAAAAACATTATGTTTTGGTGAATAAGCCAAGAGATTTTGGTTTACGTTTTTCTGAGGATCCTTCGAAAAAATCAGTGTACAATTTAATTCAAAAAGCAAGTAAAGAAATGCTTAGCCCAGTTGGGAAAATGGACCGAAGTACATGTGGTTTGGTATTGTACACCAACGATAGTGATATGGAGAAAAAGTTGACGCATCCCAAATTTAAAGTTTCTCAATTGTTTCATGTTGTGTTGAAAAACGCGGTTTCTGAAGAAGATATCGAGAAATTAGTAAAAGGATTATTTGTTGATGATAAGATGTTTAGTGCCCAGGAAGCAAGTTTTATCCAAGGAAAACCACACAATGAAATCGGAGTCAGAATTTTCTCTCACAAGAGTAATAAAGTGAAATTGATGATGGGGAAATTAGGTCACGAAGTTATCAAATTAGACCGTGTTGAATTTGCTGGATTAGATAAAAAAGACCTTCCAAGAGGACAATATAGACACCTAACAAGTAAAGAAGTTTCATTCTTAAAAATGAGTTAAATGAAGTTATTTCTATTGATGATTGGTTTTGTTTTAGCTATCTCATCTTGTTCAAATGATGAAAAATTGGATAGGGCAAACGAAGGAAGTGATAATGAAAGTGAGCCTACTTATGCTGATTATTTTTATCCAACTGATAGTGTTCAGCCCTACATATATACATTTCAGAATACAAGTAATCCGCTAGATGAAAAAATATTTAGAATTTATCGTTCTGCAGAAGCATCTGACACTTCTTTGATTGTAGAACGTTATAATGCGGATTTTAAAATTACCGAAGGCTTTACACATGATCTTGAAAATTTTGAAGTCACAGATCACATGATTGTGGATGGAGATGGATTGAAACGACAAGCGAAATTGAGTTCAAATAGATTGTTTCCAGTTTCTAAAGACGATACAACTTTGTTCCTGTCAGATTTTCCTTCTCATTTAGATTCAATTACAATGGTTTATCGCTCAAAAAGAAGAGTCTTAGCTGAAGATGAAGTTGTTGATGTTCTAGGTGAAGAAATTCCAGCTTTGGTGGTTGAAGATTCAGTGAAATGGCTGATGGCAAACGTTTATACAAAGCAGAGTAGTGCGCAAGATATTGTGATCAAAAGGTATTTTGCTAAAGGATACGGTTTGGTGAAATGGTCTGCAAATGACGATCAAATTGTTTATAAACTTCAAAAGATATTTTCAAATAAGTGGTGGGAAGAGTATGCCCGAACCCCTCAAATCAAGATGTAATTCCTGATATTAGTACTTTAAGTGAGTCGGTAAATTTTAAAGGCACAAAATTTGCTATTCATAGCGATAACAAAAGGAAACAATGAATTATTTTATTACAACCATCATAGGGCTATTTTTAACGCTCAATTCAATTTTAACAATACCTTATTCAAAGGTAGAGTCTGCTTTCTCCAAAGGAAATGCGACAGAAATAATGAATTTGGGAACAGCAAAGACACTTATTTCCATCGAAGGGAATGAAGGGGTGTATAGTAAATCTCAAGGGACACAGATTTTAGCCTCGTTTTTTAAAGAGAATCCACCAAAGTCTTTTTCATTTAATTTTAAAGGGAAGGAATCTGGTGCGTCAACATTTGCAATTGGTAAATATGTTTCGAGTAAAGAATACAAGGTCAGCATAAAGTTTAAAAACTTAAAAAGTTCCCATCGCATAGAGTCTATTACAATTTCAAGGTAAAGTATGAAGATTAAGTTGATTTATGTCGGGAAGACGTGTAAAAGCTTCTTAAAGGACGGAGAAAAGGAGTATACAAAAAGACTAAAACGTTACATTCCATTTGAAGTTATCGAGATCGCTGACATTAAAAATGCAAAGAAAAGATCTGAAGATGAAATTAAAAATCTTGAGGCTGAGGTAATCTTGAAAAACATCAAACCCAACGATGTTGTAGTACTTTTGGATGAAAAAGGCAAAGAGTTTAGTTCCGTTGCTTTTTCAAAGTATCTTCAAAAGCAATTCAATGCTGGTAGTCAGGGCTTGGTATTTGTTATTGGTGGACCTTACGGATTTAGTGATACTGTTTACCAGAGAGCCAATGATAAAGTGGCGTTAAGTAAGCTCACTTTTTCGCATCAAATGATTCGCATGTTTTTTATTGAGCAAGTTTATCGCGCTATGACAATTTTAAAAGGAGAGCCATATCATCATCAATAGCTTTGTGTCTAGTACTTAAAGTATTGAATACTGTCAAGACTTAATTCCCACACTCCTTCGGTGTTAATAAAAGGTTCTTGTGTCACATAATGAATTTGTGAAACCGAATTACCAAATTGGACAGCTTTAGTTGATGAGTTGATTTTAATTTTACCTGTTTGGAAAACCAGACATTCTTCAAATGAATCATCAATATGACAGGCCACACCAAATCCGCTATTCTTTCCATCTACAGTTAAATAGTTTCTTGAAGTGTCAGCCTTCGTTGGAGAGTAAAAAACATCCGTTCTCCATTTTCCATTGAACTCTTCATTGTACTTCTCTATCTGTTTAATATTGCAGGCAAATAGGAGTATAGCCGAAGCAAAGATTGTTAGAATAGCTTTTAAATTCATTCTGTTTGTTTTGATTTGCATAAAAATAAGCATAAAAAAAATGCCACCCGAAAAACGGATGGCATTCATATTAAACTTATTTTTTCTTAAGCTTCTGTTTCCTCTAAAGGTGTAACAGATACATAAGAACGATTGTCTTTTTTCTTTCTGAATTCAACAATTCCTGTTGTTAATGCAAACAAGGTGTGGTCTTTACCAATCCCAACATTTAATCCTGGGTGGTGCTTAGTACCTCTTTGACGAACGATAATGTTACCAGCGATAGCCGCTTGTCCACCAAATATTTTTACACCAAGGCGTTTACTTTCCGATTCACGACCGTTTTTCGAACTTCCGACTCCTTTTTTATGTGCCATTTTGTTTAGTTTTTAAAATTGAAAAAATTAATCTTCAATTAATGTTATGCTTTAATTCCTGTAATTGTCAATTCAGTTAAGTATTGACGGTGACCATTTTGCTTTTGGTAACCTTTTCTTCTTTTCTTTTTGAAGACAATTACTTTATCTCCTTTCAGGTGACGTTCTACTTTAGCAGAAACTTGTCCACCATCTATAGCTGGGGCGCCAACGTTAATTTTTCCATTGTCATCCGTCAATAAAACGCGGTCAAAGTCTACACTGTCTCCTTCTTTAGCGTCCAAACGGTTAACAAATACACGTTGATCTTTTTCAACTTTAAATTGTTGCCCTGCTATCTCTACAATTGCGTACATAGCTAATTTAAATTAATTATTAATATTCTATAAAATTCAGACTGCAAATGTAAGTAATTATTTCTTAAGAACATAAATATACTCTAATTTATCCTTTGTTTTTTTAATCGATTGGCTACATATACACCGAAAAGAATGATAAACATTGCGATTACTTGAATCCAACTTAATTCTTCTCCATCAAAGAATCCTATAATTACTGCTACAATTGGAATTAAATATGTTACACTGCTTGCAAATAATGCAGAAGTGTTACTGATTAAATAGTTGAATAAGATTAAAGATAATGCAGTTCCAACAATTGCCAGAATTGAGATGTAAATTAATGCTTCACTGGCGTGTTCATTTTCTGCAATGGTAGTTGGAGTATCAAAGTAAAAGAATAAAAATAATGCGGGTAAAAAAGCAAAAACAAAGGCCACAGAGGTAACTTTGAATGGTGCTAAATGACTAAGGTTGTATTTCATGGTGTTGGTGCTTAATGCATAGCAAATTGTAGCAGTAACAACAGCCAAAACATGGAGATAGGTTCCAGAGGTATCAACAACCGAAACACCATTGACTAAAATTACGATTCCGATTGTTCCAATAATTACTCCATAAATTTGTTTAGGTATTAATTTTTGAGAAAAGAAAAGTGTTCCAATAATTAAAGTGAAAATTGGAGTGGTACTGTTTAACATCCCGGTATAGCCAGAACTAATTCCGGTCTCTGCAAATGTGAACAGAAATGCAGGAATAAAACTTCCTGCTAAAGATACGGCCGCTAAACTTATCCCTGTTTTAACGGATGTGATAATTTTAATGGATCTTAATCCAATAGGTAATAAGACAGAAGAAGCAAATAGCATTCTCATAGCACCAACTTGCATACTGCTAAAAATTAAATCTCCACTTTCCTTGTCAATCATTCCCCGCTTCATTAAAATGAATGAGCTTCCCCATACTATGGAAAGAAGAATGAGTATTAATATAAACTTGAAATCTGCTTTCATGCTGCAAAAGTAGTAGATGAATCTATATGTTTTAGCTTATCACATTATAATTATTGACTTTTATGTTAAACTTTAGTTTTCATAGAACTTAATTCCTTTGCCAACTGTTTTTTATTTATTATTTTTGATGAAATTTCATTGCTATGAAGAACTTCTTTTTTGTGTTTTTAACCGCTTCTGTATTAACTGGATGTAGTCATTCAGATGTAGAATCAACAACAGAGCAAAATACTGAGCAAGCCGTGAATGCTACACATATGGCTACTTTTGATGTGGAAGGAATGATGTGTCAAAAAGGGTGTGGTGCTATTCTAAGAAAAGGACTTTACGAAACAGGTGGTGTTTCAGAAGTTGTCGTGAATTTTAATGAAGAGAAAACTTCTAATGAAATTAAAGTCTATTTTGATAAATCAATAACCAATACTAGCGATATGATAAATGTCATTGGTGGATTGGCAAAAAATAGATATACTGCAAAATTGGTTAAAGTGACAGAGTCCACTATTAAAACTGTAGAAGAAAAAGAAGAACATGCAATTTCAGGAGTAGAGTTGAATGACTTTACAAATAGAAAAGAAGTTTCATCTAACAATTTCTCATTTCCAGATCTAACTAGAATATTTAATGGTTTAATCAACTGATTAACATTTTTTGATTGATTTTCCCTTGTCTTTCATGAATTGAATTGATACTTTCAAATCATGAAAATTAAAAATCCTTTCAACAACGAAGTGATTGGTGAAATCACATTAGAAAACCAAGAAGAAGTATTCGATAAAGTTGAGTTAGCAGTCAAATCTAAATCAAAATTAAAAGCACTTTCCTCTGGTGATAAATCCAAAATTCTTAATGAAATCATAGAAGGAATTCATTCTAACTTTGATGCTTTGGTGAAAACGATAATCCAAGAAAGTGGGAAGCCATATCGTTATGCAAAAGGTGAGGTGAATCGGGCTATTCAAACCTTTACAATCGCCTCCGAAGAATGTAAGAGATTACCTCATGATCTTTTTGATATTGATGCGACAGAAAAAGGGCGTAACCTCATGGGAGAACTTCAATATGTGCCAAAAGGTGTTGTTTTTGGAATTTCGCCTTTTAATTTTCCTTTAAATTTGGCTGTACATAAAATTGCTCCTGCAATTGCAGCAGGATGTCCATTGATTCTAAAACCTTCAAGTAAAACTCCTTTAACTATGGTTTTACTTTCTAATATTATTAAAAATACTTCATTGCCTGAAGGTGGATTCGAATTGGTTCATTGCTCAAGAGAAACAGGAAATAAGTTAATAGAACATGATGAAATTGATGTTCTATCATTCACTGGTTCTCCTGGTGTGGGTTGGAAAATGAAATCTATGGCTGCAAAAAAGCATACCGTTCTTGAATTAGGAGGAAATGCTGGAGCAATTTTAGCAAAAGATGCAAATCTTGAGTTAGCAATTGAGGAATTGTTTGTTGGTGGATTTGCCTATTCTGGGCAAGTATGTATTCATACTCAAAGAATCTATGTTCATGCATCGTTGTTTGAAGATTTTAAAAGTGCTTACCTCGCAAAAGTTGAAGGATTAACTATTGGAGATCCGATGGATGAAGACACCGAATTTGGAGTAATGATTGACGAAGATAATGCGAAGCGTGTTGAAGAATGGGTTGATGAAGCAATTAGTTCAGGAGCAACTTGTTTAATAGGAGGGAAGCGTGAAGGAGCTTTATACGCTCCAACGGTTTTGACCAATGTAGCAAAAGGGCAGAAAGTACGTGATGAAGAAGTTTTTGGTCCGGTGGTTATTCTTGAGTCTTTCGAAACATTGGATGATGCTATCCATGAAGTGAATGATTGCAGATGGGGATTGCAAGCAGCAATCTTTACAGACAGCATTCAAAATAGGAATAAAGCATTTAATGAACTAAAAGTTGGTGCTTTGATTCACAATAAGTCTACTATTTTTAGAGTTGACGACATGCCTTATGGAGGTGTAAAAGACTCTGGATTCGGTAGGGAAGGCGTGCGATATGCAATGTTGGACTTCCTTGATCCTAAGTTGTTGGTACGTGAGTAAACTGTCTTTTATCACCAAAAAAGACAGAAGTTATTCCTTCATCATCTCTAATGTTAAAGGCTTGTAGTAATATCTGTTTCTTCTTGAAATCAGGAATAATTTGTTGCCTTGTATTTTAGGACTAGTGATGGGATCAATATTTATATTGTGTTTATCCGTTTCGATAATTGGGTGCTTACTTATGCGACCATCAAGGGTAATAGTGTATCGAATAAAAACTTGATCTTCAATAAACATATCATTTATAGAAGTATTAAATTTTTCGTCAAGATATTCCTTATCATCATTAAAGAAGATGTTGAGGTCATCATTGTTTCCAAGGCTCATTACAATTCCTACACCGTAGTGTTGACCATAGGATATATGGTTTTTACTGGCTTGTTTTTTAGGTATGACAGAGTATTCAATTAATTCGTTGTTTTTAGAAATGCTAAATATCATTAATCCATTAAAACTATAATTTTGCTTAATAGGTATACCTATCCTTGGTGTAAAATGTGGATCTTCTTTTGACGTTTTTAAAGGGTGAATTTGTTCAGCAATCAAATAATAACCGCCATTATTTTTCATCACTAAATCATGCATGATGAAATTGTGTAACTGATTGGTCCAGATGTATATGTCTTCCTTTCTTTTTTCATTTCTTTCATGAATTTGCTCTTCTGTGTAAAATTGATCAATGAGTCCATCCTCAAATTGAAAAGTTTTTTCGTCCTCAATCTCTCTTGATTCTGTGTTCATTGTAAAAGAATAACTCCCTATGGCTGCGTATTCATAAGTTGCACTAAAGAAAGCCATACATCTGACGTTTCCATGACTGTCTATCTTTGTTTTTAATTCAGAAATATTAAAACTACTACGAGTTGAGTGTTGAATTTCATGGGTTGAAATGTGGTTTTCATCAAAAAATAAACTATAAAAAAAGGCCTTATTTCTTCCAAAAACCTCGGGTTTGAAAATTGTTTTGTCATTTTCAACAAAAGATCTATGACTTGCCAGAAAAATGTTTCCTTTCTTATCAGTTATTGTTTTAGAAAGGAAAAAGTGTTTTTCAAGTTCTGGGAACACTACTGTTCTTTCGTCTAAAAGTTCGAAGTCTAGGCTGATAAATGAAAATTTTCGTTTAGCATTCTTATCATAGTCCATCAATTTAGTCGAACTTCGTACTAAGAAGGCAAGGGAGTCGGCAGTAACAGACACTTCAAACTTTTCCTTTTCTTGTTGGTGTTTTTTTAATTGATCACCCATTTTAATTTTTTCAATCTGATAAATATCATTGACCACCCCCCTTTTCTTAGATAAAATAGTAGCGTATAAGTAGTGTTCGTTATTTTTACCGTTATATCTATTCATGAAAAGATATATTTCTCCATTAACAATAAAAATGTCTTGAAATCTCAAATCCTTATGCGGAAGTTCAAGTGCTATATTTTCTTGAAGTTTCATTTCATTATTGTAGATTTCGAGAGAAAATTTTGACTTTAGAATAATCGAAAAATTATTTGTGTGTTGAACAGCTAAGATGTATTCTTTTTTACTTTTAATTTCTTCATCACTTGTTTTGAGGATGAAGTTATCCATTTGTCCGTAGCAGAAATACTGAAAAATAAAGAGCTTCAAAAGTGTTAAAAGTGTTCTCATGGAAATAGTGTGTTTTTTATTTAAAAGAGGAATCCGCCTTTTATACCAATGTGAATGACATGTGTTTTCGAAATATTCTTATTTTCATATTCTTTTTTATATGAATTGTAAGAGTGTTCATCTGCTATTGATGTACCATAGCCTAAACTTAGGTCTAGGATACCTCTTTTGAATATGATGAATGAATATCCCATACTGATACGGGGTAATAAATGACTTGTTTTTCCTTTAAAAATTTCGCCTTCATCATTTAGATATATCGATCTATGGTGTCTGTACTTCAGAAGTGTTTCTAAATACAAACCATCAAATTTTTCTTTAAAATATATTTTAGGGCCAAAAGCCAAACTATAGCCAAGTTTATCATTCCTGCCAACATAATCAGTAGTGGACATAAGTACGCTAAGTAAGTTCGTTAATCCTAAACTTCCTACCAGAGCGAACCTTTTTGAAAAGGCTCGCTCATATACGATAGGGAAATCTGAAATTATAGCATCAAAAGGCTTAACTTTTAAAGTGTTGAAATAAGGACTTTGACCTTCTTTTTCATCTTCGAGGTCAACAACCTTAATTTGACTAGATACATCTATACTAGAGAATACTAGAAATAAAAGTAGAAGCCTTTTCATTTTGGATTAGTTTAATAGAATGTTTATCAGTTTTGTTGCTTTTTTAACCTGTGAATAAAGTATAATATCATTTTCTTTAGAAGTCAAAGAAAGGTGTGGAACCAAGATTGCATTTGATTTTTTGTTATTCATTAATAGTGTTTTTTTCGCTTCACCAGATAAGTCGAAGTTAACCAAGACTGTTCTTAGATGCTTGTAACGCATGTTTGTTCTGTTGTCATGTGTCACTAATTCCAAATTGTCAACATTATCGTTAAAAATGATATTAAGTGAGTTGTCTTTGTTTAGTCCAAAAACAATACCCGAATAATACCCACCATCGTTTGTTGTGTGTTGATATTTTGAAACTTTTTTATTCCATTCAATCTCGTTATCTTTTTGCACACTTATTACCATTAAATCATTGTAATAGTAGTGATTCGTTGTTCTTGTATTTCCGTTTGCATCTGTTGTGGTTGTAACTCTGTATAAATAATATTCCGCGATAAGATAGAATCCTCCATCATCTCTCATGACCAAATCACGAATTTTGAAGTTGTGTAATCTTTCGTATGGATTATCTTTTTTCTTTTTTTCTTTTTTCTTCTTTTTCTTCAATTGACGATCAGTTAAAAACTCATTTAAGTAACTTTCTTCAAATGGTTTTGAACTAATCTCACTGATTTCCTTTGTTTTTGAATCAATTGTAAAGCTGAATATACCTTTCGTTGAGTTTCCTTTCGCATCAGAATAGAATCCTGCACATCTGATGTTGCCCTGTTTATCTGTTTTAAGCTTAATTTGACTAATGTAACTTGCTTCGGAATCTTGAAATGGGAAATCATATTCTTCTACGTTATTCGATCCATCGTAAAGGGTAAGTAATTTAGCTTCTCTGTCAACCTCTTTAAAGAATAAACCTCTTTTAGACTCTTCAATTGAAGTGTAACTTAACATATGGATGTTTCCTTCTACATCTAAGTGTGTTTGCGAGATATAAAAATTATCTTCTAAGTAATCAAATTCTATTTCAAAGTTTTCAACCTCTTGAAGATCGAGGTCTATTGTGATAAATTGGCGTTTTACTTCTTGTTCTTTATCCAGTTCAGGAGGTGTAACAGTGATCAAAAACATGGTTGAATCTGCAGATAATGTTGTTTGGAAGTCGTTAACTTTTCTTCTACTTTCTAATTCAAACTGTGAAATTTCAACAAGCTCTCCTGAGATTGTTCCTTCTTCTGATAGAATACCAATATAAATCGTGTTTGTTTTACTATTCTTATCAAATTCTTCAACGAAAACATAAAGTTGGCCTTCAAGGTGCTCAAGTCTTGTAATACTCATGTCTCTTCCAGGGAGAACAACCTCATTACTACTTTGTAAGTTCATTGCTTCATTATATACCTCTAGCGTGTAATCTCCACTACCAAAATAGCTTAACTGAGATTTTAATATAAATACCTTGTTATCTCCTCTTTTAATTGCGGGTATATAGTCTTTTCGTCCTTTTTTTACTTCTTCACCTTCAATGATTTCAAAGTTTTCAGTTTGTCCAAAGCAAATATTAAATAATGCTAAGCTGATCAGGAGTAGACCTGTTATTAAGTTGTTTTTAATCATAATTATTTGTTTTTATATATATATAGCTTTTGATTTTGTCTGGGTAGGGTTTTACTTTCCAAAAATGATATGGGAGTATCCAATACAAATCGTTTCTTTAACTGGTCGCAGCCCTTTTATTCTTCTAGAGTATTCCATAGGGGAATCGTCAATTACACCAAAAAGATGAAGGTCAATTCCAGCATTTAAAAAGACACTTTGTTTATGGTTAAACTTATATTGA
The DNA here is from genome assembly GCF_003402975.1 of Brumimicrobium aurantiacum. GTDB lineage: Bacteria > Bacteroidota > Bacteroidia > Flavobacteriales_D > Crocinitomicaceae > Brumimicrobium > Brumimicrobium aurantiacum. Next base: position 75,787 of record NZ_QURB01000010.1, read on the forward strand.
TATTCTCCAAATACTCCAATATTCATACTACTCAACTTGTCTTTGACATCAAATTCAATTGCTGTGTTTTCTCGATCACCAAAGGGTTTGTCTATCCCTGCTCTAACACCTAGGCTTCCATTATGCTTTCCTTTGCTAATTATAAAGGCATAAACAGAAAATTTAAATGAGAATATTGCCTTAGCTGAATAGTTTACAGTGGTGTCTAGCGTTTCAGTATAAAAGAGAGCATTTTTTCCATTTCCAGTGTAAAAAGTTGTATTTATTGGTGTAAAAGCAAAATCTAAATTGAATTTTGAATCTGTTTGATTGGTACCAAGTGAAAATTGAAATCCTGTTGGATGAATTACTCCATTGCTTGATAGGTATCGTTGTGAGTATAATCCGCCGCGAACATATATGTTTTGACTAAAGGTAGTTGTAGTCATTATAATGAAAAGAAGAAATAAGATTTTACGCATTACTTATCTACAATTTTAAGTACAGAAATCTTTTTCAACAAATGTTCAATTGGAGTGACTAAAACTTCATTATCCGAGTAAAATGCATCTAAATTTATTATTGTAGCAGAAATCATTTTTCCCAGCCCATCGTAGTCAGAAATATGGAGTGAGTTTTCTACTTCTCCATTTGATAAATTAATCTCAGTTTTACCTATAAAGCTATAGGTTAGAAACTTAAGTGGAACAAAAGGTCGCTGATTAACTATATCGCTTTCTAAGTATCCATTTTTATTATAAAGTGCTGAATAAGTAGGGTAGAGTAAAACAAGGTCATTTCCTTTTTGGTAAGAGTAGTAAACTTTAGACGCTCTTGATACATTTTGATTTGTCCAGAAATAATCCCCTTGAGATACCTTTTCAGCGTTGTACGCTCCATTGGTATAAGGCATGTTGTATAATCTGTTCCACCATAGTACCTTTTCTGTATCTAAGTCTACTTTCGTGATTTGAAACTCTTTAAATCTTTTGGTAGTATAATTTTGGGTTGCTAAGGCTGATTGTTGCGTTCTATGCGCTCCATTTATAGGAGAACCATGCACTGATGTTCCGCTGTTTGCTTGTGTATTCACCATATCAAAAACTTCTCGAACAATGATGATCGCCTCCTCATTTTCTATGATTAAATCAGAGATTTCCATTGCAGCAAAAGCTTCAAAGTCTGTGTTCTTGTTATCCTTATCCTTTTTATAGTTTTTTTGAGCGTCTTTAGATGCTGGACCCCATTCTTCTCTATTGGCAAAATCTTCCAATGGGAAAAAACTAGCCTGTAACATGTTTAATGAACTTTCGTTGTGTGAGGCATATTTTTTAATAGTATAACCGTCTAAAATATTGGATGGATTATTGAAATTTAAATTCGCCATTAAAAGTTCCTCACCATTAAATGCTGCATTGAAGGAACGTTCAAAATAATTTTCGTCTTCAGTTAATTTAAGTACACTTAGCGCTCCTTCTTTTTGATTGTAGACCAAATAAGTCTCTAAATCTTTTAGCGTTTTCAATTTTAAGGTTCCAATTGGTTCGTCTGCATCAAAAATAAAGGCAGAATTTAATTGATCACTTATTTCAAAATCCATCACCTTTAGGTTTCTTCTTGAAAGAAAAGTAGTATCATTATATGTAAGCTTATCCGTATTGAAATCATAGGTAAAAACTTCAAATCTTACTTTGATTCTACTCGTATAATCATGCGCTAACACAAAGCCGTTTTCATTATAATCAAAGTAAGTTTTTCCAGAGTGCTTAATGCTTGAAGGTGGTTTTGAGAAAATAGTTCGCTCTTCAATAATCTCTAGATTCTTATTTATTTTTTTAAGAATGATATTTATTTGAGTAACTTCATTCTCTACATTTACACTGTAAAAAAAACCATCACGATAATAGAAACCTCTGCATTTGGTGGAGCCTTCTGTTAATTGAACTTTTGCAAGGTCCTCTCCTTGACTACTTTTGTAAAAAAAGTCTTTACCTCCATTGGTAAGACCAACACGATAAATGTCATCGTCTTCAATATGAATAATTTTAAATGTATTATTTTCATACTTGTGAGCCTCGTAATCTTGAGCAAAAAGTAGAGTAGAAAATAAGAGAGAAAAAAGTAGTAAATATTTCATTGTGTGTTTTTATCAATAATTAACAAAAATAACTTTTTTAGTAAAACATCAAGTAAATTCTAATAAACTTAAATGTTTAAAATATATAACCAATATTAATACCACCAATGAAGCAAGGCATTCCTTCATCTAATGTCATGAATGTAATTTCTTTGTTGTAAGGTTGATCAAAATTATGTGGTTGTGCTTCGCTAAATACCAGCCTTGCTCCAGCTCCAAAAGCATATCCAAAGTAGAAGTTGTCGGATAAAACCATATCATATCCTATTTTTACACCTGGAATAAAGATAGTTTCTTTAGTGAGGTATTTACTACCGGACTCTCTATAACGACGTGTTTTAAAATCAAAACCAAAATAAAATCCATCAAATACTTCTTTAGTATAAAATTTAAAACCTGCTAAAAGTGATAAACCTAGTTTTGTTCCAGATATCGAATTATTGTAGTTGGCTCCATAATTATCATTTAAGATTTTGTTTAATGTTCTTCCATAGGTCATACCAATTCCAATGCTTCCACTCCAATTTTCACTAATTCTCCGGTCATAATTTATATTTATATCAGTCATTATGTATTGAACTGGATTGGTGTATATATTATGGATATATGTAGGTTTAGTTTTTTTTTCTTTTCGTGTTTAAACTACCAAATCGTGATGGATTTTCTTGGCTATAACTTATTCCAAGTAAAAGGGAGAAAAGTAAAATTGATATTAGTTTCATCGTAGTTGTTATAAAGATGTAAATCTAATATTCCTTTTTCATTTTAATAATGTATTGATTATTATTTTTTGATTTCGGCTGATTATTATTCATTTTCAAATCCTCTTATATTCTGCTCTTCTTCAAAAAAATGATTAATTTTGGCAGCATGAAAAAGAGTGAAGACAAGCTAAAAGAAGTTATTTCTCATGCCAAAGAGTATGGGTATGTTTTTCCATCTTCAGAAATATATGATGGACTTTCTGCAACCTATGATTACGGTCAGTTAGGAGTTGAATTGAAAAACAATATCAAAAAATATTGGTGGGCTGCAATGGTTCAAATGAACGAAGAAATTGTTGGTTTAGATGCCGCAATTTTTATGCACCCTAAGACATGGAAAGCTTCTGGACATACCGAAGCTTTTAATGATCCAATGATTGATAATAAGGATTCAAAAAAGCGTTACCGTGCAGATGTTCTAGTGGAAGAACACATCGAAAAATACCGCGAAAAAATTGCTAAAGACGTTGCGAAAGGAAAGAAACGTTTTGGTGATGACTTTGATGAAGTTCAATTTTTGGCTACAAATCCTAATGTTAAAAGAAATCAAGCTAAAATTGATGAGTTAGAAACTAAGCTTGAGGAAATTTTTAAAAATGATGATTTACCAGCCTTGAAAACGATGATCGATGAGCTAGGAATTGCTTGTCCTGTTTCGGGATCAAAAAACTGGACAGAAGTACGTCAATTTAATTTGATGTTCTCTACAGAATTAGGTTCCGTAGCTGATGATTCTTCAACGATATATTTAAGGCCGGAAACCGCGCAAGGTATTTTCGTTAACTTTTTGAATGTTCAAAAAACAGGACGTATGAAAATTCCTTTTGGAATTGCACAGATAGGTAAGGCTTTCCGTAACGAGATTGTTGCACGTCAGTTTATCTTTAGAATGCGTGAATTTGAACAAATGGAAATGCAATATTTTGTGCGCCCAGGAGAAGAAATCAAATGGTACGAGCATTGGAAAGAGAAAAGAAATAAATGGCACAAAGCGCTAGGAATTGGAGAAGAGTTTTATAGAGATCATGATCATATTCAGTTGGCGCATTACGCAAATGCTGCTTCTGATATAGAGTTTGACTTCCCAATGGGATTCAAAGAGCTTGAAGGGATTCATTCAAGAACGGATTTTGATTTGAAGAAACACGAAGAACATTCTGGTAAAAAACTGCAATTCTTCGATCCAGAAATGAATAAGAACTATACACCGTATGTTGTGGAAACTTCAGTAGGTTTAGATCGAATGTTCTTGGCTGTATTTAGTGCGTCATTAAAGAATGAAACATTAGAAGATGGTTCAGAAAGAGTAGTTCTTTCTATTCCACCAGCATTGGCTCCATATAAGGTTGCTGTTATGCCATTAACGAAAAAAGATGGTTTACCTGATAAAGCAAGAGAGATTATTAATGAGTTGAAGTTCGATTTCAATTGTCAGTATGATGAAAAAGATTCTATAGGGAAGCGTTACCGTCGTCAAGATGCAATTGGTACTCCTTTCCATGTTACAGTCGATCACCAAACATTGGAAGACAATACAGTAACCATTAGAGATAGAGATACCATGAAACAAGAGCGAGTTGCGATTCAAGATTTGTATTCTATCATTGATGAAAAAGTTAGTTTGAAAAAGCTACTGAAAAAAGGTTAGTCTTATAAAGCAAAAAATAAGTAAAGTCCTGGCGTATTTGTCAGGACTTTTTTTTGTTGCAATCTTTATGTAGGAATGAGATTATATTCTATCAAGTTTTTACTTTTTTAACGCCAAAAAAAAGCTGCTCCGTTTGAAAGGAGCAGCTTTTGTATTTTGTTTTTCGTTTAAATTATTTTATTAACGAGAAGTTACCTTTTACAATTTTTCTAGAATCATCATCTTTTAAACCAAACTCTAGCTTGTATAGGTATGTTCTGGAGTGTCTATATTTGTTGTGACAGATTAATTAAGCCCGAAATGATTAAATTTGATTTATGGCAAAGAAGTATGACAATGACTTTAAAATTCTCATAGTAGAATTAGTAAAGTCAGGAAGACCTAT
>NZ_QURB01000011.1 GCF_003402975.1 Brumimicrobium aurantiacum
TTTCTTGAACTAATTGAAGCTTAAAAGAAAGAGAATAATCTTTTTGGGTACGCTTTGGAAACCCTGTCTTTTCTGATTTTGTCATTATACTACTATTTTAGTGTATCGCTATTTCAGGACGGGACATAATGCACGAAATAAAAACAGTTCAATAGGATGGCTTAGTTTTTTAAATGATTATCCAAATCATCCTGACAGGAAACGCATAAAAGAGAAAATTATTAGTTTAGAAGTAGATGAGATTATTGGAAGAAGTAACACGGGAGCACTTCCTTCTTTTTCTAGAACAAATTATGGAAATAGTTCTTCTTCATCTGTTACTATTAAAAATGATACGGGATATGATCTAACTGTAAGATATAGCGGTCCATCTGTGATAAAAATAAATATACCTAAAGGTAGATCAAGAACGACAAATCTCTCAAGTGGTTCATATAAGATTGCAGCTTCAGCTGGAGGATTGAATTATGGAGGGAATGAATATATTTCTGGTGATTATTCGTCTAGTTATTACATTAGAACATCGCGGTATTAATCAAAATGTTTTTTTAAGGCGTTTGAGACAAACAAGGTAGATGGATCGTTGGATCACTTATAATAATACATGAATGAATCTAATATGAATTATTTTTGGTTCTATTGTTGAGGATTAGAGTATGTTACTTTGTGTACATGCTGGATTGGGAATATAAATCCTACAAATCCATCCCAGCACCATACAGCTTCAACCAATTAACATGCTTGTCGTAATTGGGTAAAATTTTATCTACTTCATTCCAAAAATCGGTAGAATGATTAGGGTGAATTAGATGTGCTAATTCATGAACTACAATATAATGAAGCACCTCAATCGGAGCCATGGCACATTTCCAATGAAAATTTAATTTTCCGTCTGGGGTGCACGATGCCCAACGATTTTGTAATTCCATGACTTTTCTAGACTTTGGTTCTACTCCAAGTTGTGTTTGATAACGATTAATAATTGGTTGAATTTTGTTATTTAACTTTTCTTTATAGAACCGTATCCACCCGAGCAACTACACCTCCAAATTTTCAGGGAACAAGTCTTGTAATTTATTGCATGGATAGTCAGCGATTACTTCTAGCACTTTATTGAGCCATTTCTCAGGGTTTACGCCATTGAGCTTGCAGTTGGCGAAGAAGGTATAAAACATTGCTGTTCTTTGGGCACCATTGTGAGAGCCTGCAAAGAGGTAGTTTTTTCGACCGATTGCTACTGGACGTATTTTATTTTCGATTGCGTTGTTGTCGATATGGTAATTTCCGTTTTCTAGATAAGTCATTAGACTTGACCATAACTTGGTGCAGTATTCAATGGCTTTACCGATGAGTGATTTAGGTAATACCATATTTCGCTCGCGATGCATCCATTTTCCGAGATTATTGATTATCGGAAGTGCTTCTTCTAAACGAACTTCATGACGTTCTTCAGCGGTAAGATCGGCGATTTTACGTTCAACAGCATAGAGTTTTTGGATTTCTTCCAACACGTATGAAGCACGCTTTTTGTCTTGCATTAATGCTTTTTCAAAATAGCGGCGTGCATGAGCCCAACAAGCTAGGTGTTTTATTTCTTTACTCAGACAATAGTGATTGTAAACCTTATAGCCATCAGTTTGTAATGCGCCACGATAGTCCGTGAGCATTTGGCGCGGAGCATCAGTTCCACGTCCTTTTTGATAATCAAAAACACATAATTTGGACTCTACCGCATGATATACCCAAAGATAACCCAAGTGTATTTTACCTTTTTTGTTTTTGTCTAATACTTTTAAAGTTGTTTCGTCGGCTTGAAGGTAGCGTTGATGTTTGACATATTCTACCATCCGATCATATAGCGGAACAAGAAGATTTCCTGTTAGCGCCACCCAAGAATCAATCGTAGATGGCGCTATTTCTATATCGGCTCGCTTAAATATTTGTTGTTGACGATAAAGCGGTAGGTGATCTACATATTTACTGACCAAAATGTGTGTTAAAACTGAGTTTCCTGCTAAACATTTTTCAATGGGTCTGGATGGAAGCTCAGCAATTTTGATTTCTTGAGTGTTTTTGTTTACGTATTTAGGGCGGATAATGCGGCGCTTGAAAAACTGAGCTGGTGTATATTCCAATATTTCGGTAATTTCTTCTCCTAGTTTCACCATGTCCTCAGTTAAATCTTTTGGTTCGATAAACTCTTCTGTTACTGGAAGGTTTTCTGGCAATTTATTTCGACCAGTATGTTTAGATGATTTTTTACGCTCATAAGTGATTTTTTCCTTTACAGGAGTATCGTCGGCTAAAGCTTCTTGAGAGGCGAACTCTTCAAATGATAGCGCCAATTGATCTTTGCTCTTATTGATGAACCGTTCCTTTTTAGAACCAAAAAGCATGCGCTGCAAATTTGCTACAATGATGTTTAGTCGAGCGATATCATCTTCTTTCTTAGCAATGTCTTGATCTTTCTTTTGATTAACAAAATCAAGCTTTTGGTTAGAAAATTCAAGCTTTTGGTTAGAAGATTCAAGCTTTTGGTTAGAAGATTCAAGCTTTTGGTTAGAAGATTCAAGTTTTTGGTTGGAAGATTCAAGTTTTTGGTTGGATTTTTGGAGCGTCAAAAGTTGCTCAATCAACTCCTGTTTTGACATGTTTTCCAACTCGTTTTCTATGCCCCAAAGATACGCTAAAAGCATTGTTTTTAGTAGCTTTATCAAGCAAAGTAATCAACAATTTACTTGGATAAGTAACGCTTTCTTTTCTTGGTTTTCTCAAAGTCGATTCCCCGTAAAATCATGTAAATATCTTCCTGAGTAAGCTCACTATTTGGTGCATAAACATTGGCAGTTGGACGTTTAAAAGTTCCTTTTTCAAGCCGCTTGTAATACAAAACCAAACCATCTTTATCCCAAAAAAGTATTTTCACTTTGTTGCGGTCTTTGCTAATAAAAACGAAAATATAACCGCTTAATGGATTTAATTCCATTTCGTTTTGTACTAATCCAAAAAGTCCATTAAACCCTTTGCGCATATCACATGGCTTGGCATACAGAAAGACTTTTGTGGAAGTATCTAAACCAAACATCATTTGTAGACTGTGATTTTAATTCCTGAAGGCAGATCTATTTGTAAGGTTTTTTCATGCTTTATTTCAGGAACGATAACGGAACTTTTGCTTGGGATTTCTTTGAAGTTTGATTTTGTTGGCTTAACTTTCTCTTTATTATACCTGTTGATCCAATATTCAAATTTTGCTTTTGAATAATCTTTGTCTAAAATAAAATCGCCTTTGCTCTTACCGCTTGATTTCCATAATTGAACCTCGTTATACATTTCTTCTTTTATCGCCATAATTTTTTTCTGGCAAATTTCAGAAATTGGTGTGGCTAATGAAAGATGTAGTTGGTCGGGGGCTTACGAAGATATTAAAATCTTCACCTCTTTCTCGGACGTTGTCATTGTGTGTTTTTACAATGCTTTTTGTGTTACATAAAAGTGATTCTATTTTAGTTTGATTTAGATTAGATTTAACATTGTCGCTAATATTAGATCTTGTTAAGTTGTCGTTCATAATATTGATTAACTAGGTTGATATCTCTCAAAAATAACAATTTTAATGATATTCTTAATTAGAAGAGGATAGGAAGTTAATTAACTTGGGTTAAAATTATTATTTATTTTTCACCCCATCAATCTACCAACAATAAAATCTGCACTTGGTTTTAAAACCTTTTCAATAATTGGTTTTGCTGAAGCTTCCGTAATTACACCCGACATCATCAATCCAGTCAACTTACCACCAAGTTGTTGCTTCCAGTTTTTCTTTCCTAAAACATATAAATGTTTCAACTCCTCAATTTCTGCTTTGAGTTCTTCAACTTGTTCAGAAACAATTTCATTAGCATTAATTATTGTTTGTAGAATTTCATCTAATTTATCATTTCACCTCTCTTTTTCTTCGCTTGTGAAGTTGTCAGATGGCCTGACACCAATTTCTTCTAATTCTTGATGTAAGAAATAGTTGATCTCAAGATACTTGACTTTAGTAGCACCGTTATCATTATTAAAATTACCTGATTGTTGTTTTATATTTCTTAACTCATTCGCTTCTAGAATTAATGTAATCATATCAATTTTATCCCTTTCTGATTTAATTTCATATAATTGACTGCTTATTTTTGATAAGAGTTCTTCCGTATTCCATAGTCCACGTTTAATGTGCTCATCAATAAGTTCATTCGCTTTGTTCTTGATGTATTCATTCATATTGCTTTGTTTTAAAACTCAATATTTGACTTTTCCACTTCGAAATTGTACTTCCATTTATTCTTAACCCACATCTCATACTCTAAAAAATCAGATCGTTTCTTAAATATGCTATTTGGACCTAGAATCAATTTTTTTACTTTTAGATTAGGTATATAATCAATCAAATCTATTTCTTCCTTAGAGAATGGAGTTTCCACCACTTTCGATTTGTAATTTTTTAAATGCAAAGGTAACTCTACGTAGGAAACCATTTTTCCATTTGGTTTAAGTTCATGGTTTAACCTTGAGGTGATTAAAGAGTTGTTAGATATTGAGTCTTCAGGAAGATTGGAATGTTTGTCAAGTAAAAGTTTAATTACAATTCTAAATTCTTTTTCAATGGACCACATTTCATTTTTAACTCCAGTTGATAATAGACTAAATAAACTTGGTGTATTAGAAAATAATTTATGCTCTTCATTAAATACTTTATGAAAGTGTAAAAAGCCAATAATATTTTTCGAATTGCTTTTATTAGCTCCATAAGTAACCGTTTGTAAAAATACAGAAGTCCAATTTTCAATTTTATTATCTACTTCAAAAACTATTCCTATTCCTTTTCCCTGATCTCCATAAAGTCTCCATAAATTAAACTCTTCATCATTCTTAGATTTATAGATACTCCCCGATAATATAAAGTGCTCTCGTTTATATTTTTCAACTTCTTTTTCTGTGAAGTTAATTGGAGAGTTTTTCAGCAAGTAATTAATCTCTGATGGGTCATTTAAATTCAAACAATTATAAAGTCTAATATTCCCAGAATTTAAAATATTCATCGCACTTGAAAGGCTTGTGTAGTGGATAAATTGAAGTGGAGATTCCTTTAATGCAATTTCATTAATGAATTGACTTCTAAATTCAATTTCACCTGACGTTGGTTCAGAAGACCCAAAAAATGAGGAAACTGTTGAGGTTTTAAGATGTGGAAAAAACTCTCTAGCACCTTTTAAATAAAACTCTATTTTTTCATCTATATTCATTTACTGCAATCTTTATTTAAAAAACTATTTATAAGACACCATTATTCCAACAATTTGTTTTTCTAAAATATTTCTATTTTTAGATACCTTAAAACCGCTATTACTATTCCTAACAAGGCAAAAATATACAACAACGGTTTCTTCAAATTTTCCTTAAAGATCGCCATAAACAGAATTACCGGAATTGATAAAACTAAAACAATTGGCAATAGAAAGATTCCAATACAAAGTACTACTAGACCTAATAAACCTAAAAGAATATAGATAGGGATTAAATTCGTAATGATTGGCTTGTTGTACTCTTTTATGTGAATACTATTATTATTTTCTTTAAGTATGAAGATATTATTTTCTAGAGTTCCGAAAAATATCAAATCAAATTTATTCTCTTCTAATGCCTCATTGGCTTTTATATCGAAACCATTTATTGCTAATAAAAAATTAGTAACCTTGATTGTACCACCCTTTTTTTTTGCAGCTAAAACCAAAAAATGTACAAACTTAGATTCTAATTTTTCTTGATAGTCTGCATCAATCGAATCGTGACTTGATTTTATTATTTTTCGTATTTTCTCTAAGTCGATTTCTTCGTTTTCCATCTTCTAGCTATTCTCAACAATCCTAATCTCCTCTTCACTCAACCCATACAACTCATAAACCATCTCATCAATCTCCTTCTCAGTTGTATCAATTTGCGTTTGAAGTTCTACGGCTTTTTTCTTGTTTTCTTCGAAAAGTTCCATCCACTCAAACTCATCTTTTTTGGATAGCTTGGGAATCTCTTCCTCTTCGTTTTTACGTCGTTCTCGGTTTTCTTTGTTTATCGCTTTGTTGAGTTCTTTGATGAAATCACTAAAATCGAGTTCGTTCCAGTTTTGGAGTTTGCGAGAGAATTTACCTATGCTATATTGAGATTGAAGGTAATTTAGAAATCTTAAAAGAAGATCGTTATATGCGTCATTCTTTTCTTTTATTTTTGATACAATTTTTTCATGACTATCTTGATTGTTGTATGAATTAGGTAATGGTATCTCACCTATCGTTCCTTTATTATAAGCATAATATCCACCTTGGAAAGGTGAGGCAAACTGCTTAATATACCATTGAGCTAGGCGAGAATTCAAAATTGCAATTAAAGAATATGGATTTAAATCTCCTGAAATACTTATTCCATATCCACCTGCGGTGCCACCTCCTACAAAATAATTATTATCATTTAAATCCATTGATAAAGATGACTGTTTGCATAAGACCTGTGTGAGTATTTTGGGCTTGTCGAACAGTGTCATGTTTTTCAGATAAACATAACCATACCATCTATCATTTTTCATTTTACCGTTTTCACGACCTTCTAATTTTAATTTACATTCTATTAGGTAATTCCATATGTCTTGATAATTCGAATTCATTTCTTGTTCTGAAAGTAGTCTAAAATCATCTCCTTCAATAATGTATGGGAAAATTAATTTATAGTTAGGTTTTGGAGTTGAATACCTTTTTATTTCTCCACCTTTAAGGAGAGGTTTTAATATGGCACTTTCTCCAAAATCATAATATTTACCGGTATGTTTAGAGTAAAGTCTATCACCTTTGATTTCTAAAATAAATACTGGGTCAGCACTAGTTTGAAGGCCTACAAATAATTCAGTTTTTGAATTTTTAATTTTTTCTAAATCCCCTAATTTGTGATATAGCTTTGATGTAATATCATCCATAAAAACCCATCTTTTCCCTTTAATATTTTCATAATTTACACTAGTAAACGAAACACTATTTAAAAACTTTAATGGATCATTGTTGATTTTAAAATAATTTATTGATTGCTTTGAATTATTGTCAAAAATGAAGATTCCAGTATATGTGGTAGCATCATCAAATATTTGAAAATTTGAAAAATCTATATATTCGGATAAAAAATTCTTTTCAAATAAAAATTTCTTTAGCTTTTCACCATATTCTGTTGTTATAAATTTATTAGGCATTATATATGAAGCCTTACCAGTACTATTTAATATATCCTTAATTTTTTCTGTAAAAAGAACATATAAGTCGTAATTTTTAAATGCAGTATAATAATTGTCAGAAAAATAATTTCTGGAGTTTATGTCTATATTTTGAACCCTCACATAAGGAGGATTCCCAATCACCACATCAAACCCACCTTTCTCAAAAACATCGGGAAATTCCTTTTCCCAATTAAAGGCTTTGTCTCCCGCTACTTTTTTATCGTCGATCAGACTATTTCCACATTTTACATTACTGCTTAGGTCGTTTAGTTTTCTTCGGGGTTGTGCTGTTCTTAACCAAAGGGAAAGTTTTGCAATTTCTACACTTTCGTCATTGAGGTCAACACCATAAATATTATTTTCTAGAATTGTGTTTTCAATGTCTGGGAATTGTAAACCACCTCCAAGAACTCGCGCTTTTAATTCGTCAATGTAACTGTGTTCTTTAATTAAGAAATCAAGTGCTTGGTTTAAGAAGGCACCAGAACCACAAGCAGGATCACAAATAGTTAATTCCAATAACCATTCACGGTAATCATCTAGAATATTAACTAGTTTTTTTAGCGTTTTATCTGCTCTATTTTTTCGACCCTTAAAGTATTGTTCTTCTTCAAAACCTAATTCCTCTTTCTTTTCATTACACAATTTTCCTACTGTATTTTCTACAATATATTTTGTAATGTATTTCGGTGTATAGAAAACACCATCTTTCTTACGTTTACTGGTTTGTTTGTCGAAATCTCCTCCTTCAATTTCTGCATTAACACTTTCAATTTCGTTTAGAGAGTTTTCGAAAATATGACCTAAAATATTGACATCAACTTGACTTTCAAAATCATAATTTGATAGTTTTAATGTGTATTTGTACAATAAGTCGTTATCGATTTCTAATGCATCAAGAATTGAGTCAGGTTTAAATAAACCACCATTGTAGGCATAAATCTCTGCACGGCTTTTTGTTCCTTTTCTACCTGTATCGAGGAAATTAAAATATTGTTTAAATAAATCATACAATGGTCGGTCATCACCAAAGTCCTGGTCGTCTTTCCATTTATTTAGAATTTGCAGGGTAGAGTTAGAGGGTAAAAGGTTTCTATCTTCAGCGAAAAACACAAAAAGGAAGCGGTCAATTAGTTTTTGAGATTTCTTAAACAATGTTAGCTTAACATTCTTCTCTAAACGTGCTATTTCAAGTTGTTCCTCTTCATTGATATTGGAACTTAGTTTTTCTTTAACCGTTTTAGAATTGTTTCGAACCAAATCTCTATACAATTCACGTTTAAAAACTGAATAATCTTGATAAAAAGACTTTGTGATTTCCTCTTCCTCAGCAATAGACGCTTCTTTAATATTTAAAGGTGTATTGGTCTTTATGTGATTATAGTGAAGACATAGATAAAGTAAGTTGAATCGTTCACGAGAAAGTGTAAATAAGTCAAACTCTTCATATTCGGTAGCGTCACTGATGTAGAAACGCAGCTTTTCGAAGTTTGAGGTGATGACATAAACACATTCTTTATGGTTTGCTTTATAATCAAAAGCTTGTTGTCGAATACTTTCTAAATCCTTGGTTTTCGTTCCTTTTAATTCGATTACACCAACCGCGATTCCATCATTAAGAATTGCACCATCTGCTTTACGGGCGTTTTTCTCGTTTTTAAATTCTGTTGTAAGGTTTGGATTAGGATTGGGAAATAATGTATATCCTAAAACATTCACAAACAATTCATTTAAGAAAGTGGCTTGAAATTGCTCTTCCTTAGCTTTCTTGATGTTTTCTTGAATTTTTGTGTTGTGAAAGTAAGTTTTGTATTTCTTATATGCTTTTTCTAGGTCTTTTTCATTAAGTAAAGCAAGATGTGACTTTAGGACCGAAGATTGAAATAATGCCATTTTATATAAAGTTGGTTCGAATTGATATATCAGGTTACAATAATAACCTCATCGTTTTTTTATTTAAGAGGGAAAAGATACAAATTTTATTTTGATTTGATGGGGTTTGGTGGGGGGGTATTGTTAATTAGAATTTCTTTAAATACTCATCAATTACACCTAAGTCCTTATTTTTCCAATTTTTCTCTTGTTTAATTGTTAAGCTCCTTGATGCTTGTTTTTGCTTGTCTGACATTTTACTTTTTAAATTCTCAAATTCGTTGGCACGATCAAAAAGGTAGTTAGCAATAATCGTTTCATTAATATTTACATTTTTTAATTCAAAAGTTCCAGCGTTTTCAATCTTGGAGTTTTCGAACAAGTCTAAATCTATTCCATAAATTGGCATTATAAAAATGAATCTAGGTATTTTAACATAGAAAAAGCAAAAATCGTCATTGTTCGGGATGCCTGCGTCTGTTCTACGTGACATATACATCACAAAATTACTATGTCTTTTTTCTTCAAGTAAATCAACTCCGGCAATGCAATGTATTTCATCAAAGTTATTCATAGAGATATCGTTGTTTAAATAATCGGACCATACTTTTTCAATTTTTAATAAGACATTATGCCATTTTGTATTTTCCACATGCTCATAAATAGAATCTTTTAAAGTTCTCCAGAAAATAGATACAATGAAATATTTAAACCATTTGTCATAAACGAATTCTGCAGTATTTTTATTTATCACTGGGTAGAAAGCATTATTTGCAAATTCAGTTTCAGCTCTGTTAAATTTATCTTCACAGTGTTTACATAAAAACTTTTTTACTATTCCGTCTTCTGTTGGTAGATTTATGTTCTCTATATTTCTAAGTCTTCCCGTTCCGGTTTTCTTTAACCATCTAAATATAAATTTTGGTAGAATATGGCTTTTGACCTGATCTGGAGTACCGCATAATTTACATAAATTGCCGTTGATATTGTTTTGCATTTAATTTAAGAGTTTTTCTGTTAGAAGAGTATTCTTTTTACCTTGGTCTTTGACTTATGCATCTGGGTAGAAGTCCTCATACTGACCATTGATTTTAATTATTCATTACTACTTTGAAATAGGGTAGATATTGTTTTCTCTTTTACTCTAATGGCTGTAGGACTCACGAGATGTAATCTCGCGAGAGTTAGGGAGATTCCTTAAGGTAAAGGGCGAATAGTTCTTTCCTCCAATCAATAATCATTTCATAAATTTTAATTAGGTCCCATTTTTCATCTAGAATATCTAATCCTTTAAAAATGGGGGATTCTTCTATCATTTCACTGGTTTCTAAATTAAATGCATTAAGTATATTTTTGGTACCCGAATGTAATTTACCTTCATCTTTATGTTTTAAGTAATTTGCAAGGCCGATAATTAACTCAGCATTACTTCTTTCAAATCTTTCAAGTCTTGGACCTATTTTATAGTAAGTGATTTTGTTTGCTGTACTATCAAATAGATCTTTGATGCTTGTGTTTATATAATTTTGAAAAGCAATAAAGGCCATGCCAAAAACTGGTTCAGATTTTTCAAGAAGCCAAATACCATCAAATGAATATATTGCTTCTATTGTTTTAATAGAATTTTTTAAGCCGATAATTATGTGCCTTAAACTTTCTGCGTTATAGTCTGCTTGGATTAAATTTGTTTGTGTTTTTACCATTTTATAAATAGTTGGTTTAAGGTTTAGGTAGTTTAAAGTGTTCTGTTCAAAATAATAATTTAGTTTGAACAAAACAAGTTCTCTTTTATGTTGTCTTGTTTAGATTGTTTAATTGGAGTTAAATGAGAAGTTTATAATCTGATTCTGACATTTCCTAAATAAGTTAGTGAAATTTAAGGTGTTTTAAATTAGTGGGTTATAGAAAAATAAATCAAATAACTCTAATCCACTTCAAACATTATTAATCCTTTGACACTTATCTAAAAAACCTATACTTTAGTCTCGATTTAGGTGGTTAGGTTGAAGTAAAAGAGGGGATAGAACGCTCGTTCATTCCCTCTTTGTTTTTTCTAATAACATATAAAAGAACCTTTCGCTCCACATGCTAAACTATTGTTTAACTTTCCAAAAACCCGCCTTAGTGGATCCCTTTCGTTCGATAATATCGGCGCTTTTAAGTTTGTCAATATAATTTTCAACTGTTCTAGCTGTCTTATCAATATGTTCTGCGATTTCTTTAGCAGTAATATATGGTTCTTTAACAATAAGCTTGAATGTTTCTTCAACACCTTTCCCAAATTTCTTCCGAATTTCTTCCGAATTTCTTCCGAACTTCTCCCGAACTTCTCCCGAATTTCTTCCGACATTTTCAACATTAACCTCATCTACAACTCCCGTTATCAATCTTACAATTGTCGAATCAAATGATATGTCATAAATAGGTTCTGAATTGTTGTATTCCTTCCAGTTGGAATCAATTTTATCAAATCCGAAGCCAGCATTTTCGGCTAATCTAACCATTCTAAACAACTTAGAAATAATTGGGTTACGTGGAATCGATAAATCTTTCTCTTTTAATTCTTCAATTGGTTTCGGAAGACCACCCGGATTATAAAATTCAATGTTACTTTCAAAAATCCTGATACGAGAAGAAGCAGGTGAAAAGTAGTCTGCATGCATTAATAAGTTAACCAATGCTTCTCTCATGGCCAATAGACCGGGAGAGAGTTCTTCACCAAAGCCTTCACTTGATACTTTGAACTCAACATCTACATTCTTCTTAAGTCGTGTAAAACATTCAAAGTAGCATTCCCATAAGTTTTGATAGTCATCTTCGCTTAGGCGAAATGTATAGCGGGAGCTAGCGTCTTCGTAGGAAGAGCCAGGAATCTCTAATAAATCAATTCTAAAATCAGGAAAATGAGTTTCAATAGCGTCTCGTTTACCAAAAAACAATAATCCTCCATAGGTACACTGGCCAGTTGTTTTATCAATCACTCGCATCTTTGAAAGCAACTCTTCTTCATCATAACGATTGTAACTAATACCCGGGTTAAATCGTGACATGTAGTCACGGTATTGACGAATGGACTTATCATCTAAATCTGTTCTTGAAGTGCCTTTTGCAAGTTCGGATGTTTTAGTTCCAAAAGTTTGATCACGGTACATCGCATCTCTTTCCTCAGAAGTCGCTTTCTGATCAGCACTCCCTCTTCTAATGAATGTATTTGACTGGCTATTAAAGTAAATGGGTTTCTTATCAGAAACAGGAATATAAAAAGCTATAACAATCTTATCTTCAATTTTGTACTTTGTGGCTTGGGGATGAAGTATAGCATTAAATTTCTGTCCATTTCTCATTGTTGCAAGAAAGTCTTGCTCTATTTTTTCAGGATTTGTTACTCCTTGAATTTCGAATTTTTTTCCAATTTCCTTAACTCCGAAAACAAGCCAACCACCAGCTGTATTTGAGAACGCACTAACAGTTTCCCAAGAAGATTTAGGGATTTCTGCTTTCGCTTCCTTTACTTCAAAGTCTTCCCACTCTAAGTCATTTAATTTGTTTATTAATTCCTATTTCTTCATCCTAGGATCGCTCTTCATTTTATTATAATTCCCTTTACTTATATACTGTGAAGTGTTCTAAGTTTGTATAGTTTCAAATATAATATATTATTGTCGAAATGAATTTCACAATCCCAACAACATTTCAACTAACCCTTCTTGCGGAGCAATATCATCTTTGTAGCTAATTACGTTCGAATGCGACCAAATACCAGGAGAATTAATACACTTTTTCGTTCCAATAAAATCAAAAGCTTTAACTCCTTCTTTTCTGATGAAGTTAGGAAGGCCTTCTCTGATATCGATGGAGTGTTTGTTTGCTAAATGGAGAAGAAGTGTTTTTAGTGCCTTTATTTGCTTCTCAGAGTATTTGTGGTAATAAGAAAACTCTTTGAATGGTTTGTTTAGTTCTTCAACTTGTTCTGGATTAACTTCTTGACCAACATAAGTGAAGTATGTATTTTTATCTCTTTTAATGATTTTTGGTTTTCCGTTTTCTTCTTTCTCAAAGTAGCCTTTTGTTAATCTACCAAAGCTGCATAATTCAATTCCTATGCTTTCTCTGTGGAGTGGTTGATGTCCGATTCCAAGATGCCAAGCCCAACAATTGTTCGGTATGGCCTTGAGTATTTTTCCATCGTGTTCTGTGTTGTCATTGTGAATGGATTGTCCGCCTATAACAAATTCCGTTGCTATTTTGTGTGGTCTTTCTCCCCAGTCATCAATTACGCGATATGGGTTTTGCCAACCTGCTGTATGGTGCAAGAAAATGTGTTTTTTTTCTGTTGGTTGATTGTGGTAACCGTGGTTTGGGAGGTAGTATTCTGAATAAATTTCTTCTTCATTATTTGGGTTATTGAGTATTTCCCAACCGTCGTAGAGTAGTGACCAGGTTACTGGTCCTACGATTCCGTCAACGGTTATGTTTTGTGATTTTTGGAAGAACAAAACAGCTTGATGGGTTTGGGGTCCAAAGATTCCATCGGGTAGGATGTTGAGTAGGAGTTGGAGTTGTTTTACTAGTGGGCCTTTTGAACTAAGCTTCAATGTTTTCATAGAAAAATTATTTTATAATTTTTGGACGAATGCAATTCGTCCTTACTGTTTTTGGACGTTTTGCAAAACGTCCCTACTTGCGTTTGTCTTTTGTTTCGGGTGGGAAGGAGATGAGGTTGAACATTTTTCGTAGTCTTGAACGGACACGTTTTCCATAGAGGTTTTCTATTTCTTTTGCTGTGAGGTTTGTTGTGGCGTGGGTGACGATTTGGTGATTCACCAGAAGGTCGTAACGCTGCAATAGAATCTCGGCAATGGTGTTGCATTCGTTTCCGTAAAATTTTATGTTTTGTTCAACTCCGATATCATCTAGGCATAAGGGGCGTTGTCTATTTTTTCCATAGGTTTGGATGGTGTCAAAGCCATTTTGGTTGAATTCAAATGCAATGTCCCTGGTGGATTTTACTTGGAAGTTTTGTTCGGGTAGAATTATGGTTTGAATTATATGCATCCATGAGGTTTTTCCGCAACCGACCGGACCCGTTAGCAAAATTCCTTTGGTTAAATCAATTTCATATTTTTTGCACTGTATATCTTCATGGATCATGTAAATGATGAGCTTGTGAAGAATTTTAATGTCCTCGCTGTGAAAACGAAATTGTTGGCCATACTTTTGCTTTCCGAATTTTTGGAGGAAATGCAAAGTGTCATGGAATTTGAAGTGTCTCATTCTATTTTTGATTGTGTATGGTTTTTTCATAGTTTGTTTTTTTTGGAACGAGATAAATCCCTACAGCTGTCGGATCTCGCTCTAGCTTGAGCTTTTTATCTTCTAAAATTTTACAATGGTTCTGAATAATCTTTGTTCTCGTTGACATGCAAACGTTGTTGTGCCGGACTTTGGTTCTGTGTTTGGTATTGTTCGTTTCGTGAAATCCAGTTTCGAGCTGCAGCTTTCCAGTTTTTCATTTTTGAACGACCACCGACCATCCAGCCGTTTGACTCGAAATGATTGAAAAACATTTCCGCAACCTGGTAGGAAGATTTGTTCTCGTGAAAAAATGTTTTGACTTCTTTGAGTTCTGGAGGAACGAATTTTTTTCGTTTGGTGGGTGATGTTTTTTTTGACATATCGGACGAATGCAATTCGTCCTTACGAAAAGAAGATTTATCCTTTTTATTTTTGGATAGAGGTGGGGAAGATTTTTTTTCTTCCCCTTCTTTAGTTTTATATTGTTTGTTATAGTTTATTATATGTTTTATATTGTTTGTGTAAGGTCGCACGAGAGGTACAGATGTATTATCAGATGATGTATCACTTGTTGTATCACATGATGTATCAGGTGTTGTATTAGATGTTGTATCACGTGTTGTATCAAATCTGTACATGTGAACTTTTGAAGCTGTAAATCGACTTTTGGAAGGGGTGTATTTGATATACTTCCAGTCACTTAACTGTTTTAAACATTTCGAATATGTATTAGCAGAACCTATTTTGGAGAGATGCATCAATTCATTCCGGTGTATGCTAATTTCTTTTTTGAAATGAGTACTGTTCCATATTTGGAATAGCGATAGGTACAAGCTAATATGCCACGGAGTAACACGTTGATCATTTGCAAATTTGACCAACGTATTTTCCATGTGGTGTATGTAATTCACTTCTGCCATGACTACACATTTTGCTTGTTGTCCTCAATGATGTTAAGGATGTCCTGCTTGTCATAGAAAATGACACCTCCAACTTTAGAGAACG
This sequence comes from Brumimicrobium aurantiacum, assembly GCF_003402975.1. GTDB lineage: Bacteria > Bacteroidota > Bacteroidia > Flavobacteriales_D > Crocinitomicaceae > Brumimicrobium > Brumimicrobium aurantiacum. Next base: position 15,467 of record NZ_QURB01000011.1, read on the forward strand.
GAAGTGTACCATTTACGCGCATGTTTTGCAAAGTACCTGGAGAGATCTTTAGCATGCGTTGAACTTGATGTGATTTTAATAATACGATATCAGGTTCTTCTACGGTGTTGCTTAAATGTTCTTTTAAAATTGATGTTACTGATTCAGAGATGTACTCTTTTAATTCTTGTAGATCTTCTTTTGTTACTACTGAGATACTCATAAGACATTGGTTTTTAAGATTCTCTACAAATAGAAAAAAAGTTTTTTGATTTTTTGGGTTGCAGAGGGGTTGCAGAATGAAGTGCAACCCTCCACTTTATAGGGGGTATAGAAGGAAAATATTTTTTCAATTTATTTTTGACTTTCAAAAACGGATTTTTTTACGAAAAAAGGGACTAGAACACACTAAATTGAATCAAATCCTATTAAAAATCGGGTTTTTAAAGCATGGTTTTTTAGAGGGGGGTTGCATTTTGTCTTTTAGAGTTTTAAGATTCATTATATCAGTATTTTAGAGAGTTAGTTGAGTTGAATAATTACCCAAAAATCATACTTTTTGCAACCCCCTTGCAACCCCCTCTGAAAGTACTATAAACACTGATGTTTTTGTAAAACGTGTGATTGTCCATTAAATTTGTTTGAAAATAGTGGCAATTGACTTAGATTTGTAACGATGAAAAGCCCTTTTTAGGGTGAAATCAAAAAATGAATAGGATATAGAATAAGAAAATAGACATATTAAATATATTGTAGCGTAGAAGCTATTATGGGATTCTAAAACCTCCAATTTTATATCTCCTCATAAATAGTCTTGACGCCCTGCTATGGCATGGGCTCAAGAATGTATGAGGAGAGGGCATTTGGAGGTGCCCAGAATGCTGCAGGACTGGGCTCATGCTACATTACTACAATAAGAAATCATGTTAAAAGTAGAATTACTTAAGTATCCGTTAACAATGTCTCAGGTAGATAAGCTTATTATCTTCATGGTATATTATGACATCAAAACTATTGAGGAATTGCTCTCAAAGGACGAGAGTGAGTTGTCTCAAATGGAAGGATGGACAGAAGAATTAAAAGAAACTAAAGCAATTGTTCACGGAAATTATCCTTTAAATTAATTCATTCGTCAAGCCTATCAATGGTCCTTTTTAATTCGATAGCAAATTTCTTGATTCTGTCAATACTTGCAGTAGAAGGATTATACATATTATTCCTAAGACTTGATTGAGAATAGATTCGATTGTCTTTGTTTGTAATTGATTGCTTGATCCAAGCAGCAACCCTAACTCTCTTTTCAGGTTCAAAGATGTCTAATTCGTTTAGCAATCGAAATAAAAGTGCGATTTCATTAATGTTGAGTGTACTTATTAATTTTATTGAGTCGGTATTGAATTCATTTAATTGGTTTTGTTTGGAAATGATATCAGATTCAATGTGTTTAATTTCTAATGCTAACCAATTTAGAAGTTTATTTATTAGACTACAATTTTCTTGATCACCAGAGGTTAAGACTTTTAATTGTTCAAATTCTTTCGTCTTTACCTGTAGAAAATTATTTCTTTCTTCAAGTTCTTCAAAATCATTAGAAGCAGAAATAATAGATTCTATTAGGTAGTCAAAAAATGATTTGTTTTTAAAGTTAATGGAGATAAGGTAGGTCACAATTTTTTCTTGATCAAGTTCTTTAATTTTCCTTTTGAGGAAAAAACGTTTCAAAGACTTAAATACAACAGTATAATATTGATAATCATTGTAAGAAATTCTTTTGGTGTTTTGAAATTTTAGAATATTCTTCAGTTCAGCATTTAGTATATCTTTCAATTCTTCATCAACTGTTAGCGCATTAAGCTTTCTTTCAATCAGCCTCGTTTTAGTAATGAAGTTTGTATTGTTAATGAGTTTTGATGAAAACGGAATGTTTAAACTAAGGTCCAAATACCTTTTGAAAGACTTATAAGTATGATCCAATATTTCAACGATGGAAATATAGATTAGAATTGCGCAATCTCTGTTGGTGTATTCGTGCTTAAGTTGAAGTGTTAAATCAGCTTGTTTAATTTTATAGCGATCAGTTAATTCAATCAAAAAGCTATTAAGCAATCTGTGAAGTTTTGAGATTTTCTTTTTACAAGTTTCTTCATCATCAATCAAAGTGATCTGTCTGATCTCGTAAATATGTTCGGTTTTTAAATTTTCAAGAAGTTGATTGAAATAACAATACCTCAAGCGGTCGTTTTCAATTTCATTCCAGTCTGTTACAGTAGGCATTGAAATTGGTGTTTCATAGACTATTTTTTCAAGTATTGTCATACTTTTAAAAGCAGTATTATTTATTGATTCGAGAATGCCTTGGTATTTAGAATTAAAATATACTTGGTGCTGAATAGAATTCTTGTTTGTATAGAATTTGTGAGCAATAGGATTGGCAGAAGATACTTTTATTTGACTAACAACTTTGTGTCCTCTGTAGTGCCCAACTATCATGTCCTTACATGTGAGCTGTTCCGATTTTAAAAAATTAGCAATAGCAGTAGGCCTTAATTTATTCGGGGTTAAGTCACCATTAATAAGATCATGATATGAAATGATTTTGTTGAATAAATCTTGCATATCTAGCGTGTTTCATGACTAAAAAAAAGTAAATCATACTTAATTTAAGGATTTGAATTTAAAAATATTTTATTAATTAGACAAATTGAGATTTGTCGTTTAGACGAATGGAGTTTTACAGCATATAAAAAAAACACCAAGCTTAGCCTGGTGTTTAAGTTGAAGTTTTATCCGGTAATAGACTTTTGGTTGTCTTTTTTTGGAGGTTCTGCTTTTTCTCCAAATAATTTGTCTTTAAGGTTTAGCATATCTTCTGATACCTTTTGCTCAATTACTTTAGCGTAGACTTGGGTTGTACGAATGGAAGAGTGACCCAACATTTTGCTCACGGTCTCAATAGGTACACCATTGGCAAGCGTGACGGTTGTAGCGAAGGTATGACGAGCAATATGTGAAGTTATACGTTTTTCTATTCCACAAATGTCTGCAAGCTCTTTTAGGTATGCATTATAACATTGGTTACTGTTTACAGGTAGAAGTTTGTTGCTTGAAATACAATGTTCATTCTCTCTGTACTTATTGATGATTTCTAGAGCGACTGGAAGCAAGGGAACACTTTCTTTTGTTCCCGTTTTTTGTCTTTCTGTTGATAGCCATGCTTCACCATCAATTCCTGTTGTTACTGCATCGTATTCAAAGTTGTGAATATCAGAATATGAAAAACCAGTGTAACAGCAAAAGATGAATACGTCTCGGACTTCTTCAAGTCGTTCAATAGATATTTTCTTCGACATTAATTTGTTTAATTCCTCTTGGGTAAGAACCTCCCTTTTTGGAGGAGTGTAACTGCAACGGAAATTATTAAAGGGATTTGATGGAATCCAGTCAAGTCCAACTGCCATGTTCATAATCTTCTTGAGATTCTTGATGTATTTATGTGCAGTGTTTACTTGTAAATTCTCTTTAGTTAGAAGGTAGTGTTCGAACTCTGTAACAAAGCGTAAACGAAGATCGGGGAGTGGCATATCTTTGACTTTGTATTGCTTTTTCATAAAAGAGCGAACTTTGTTTTTGGTAATGATGTATCGTGCGTGAGTTTTCTTTACAACTTTTCCAATCTTTACTTCTTCCTCCATTCTAGTGTTGTGATAGTTGAAGGCTTCGAGAATTGTTTTTAATTGAATTTCTCCATTCTGCTTCCCCAGATAAATATCTTTTAATTCAACACTTGAAATGGCATCACGTTGAGATGATTCCTTAATGAATATTTGAGTTATCTCGTTAATAGTTCTATTAATATACCCATTAATAAAAGTTGCTTTTGCATATGAATTTTTGACTTCACGTTTATTTTCATTCCAGGATGAAATTGGGACATAATAAGTGGTTGCAATTTCAGCTCTTTTTTGGTCAATAAAAATACGGATATACAACTGTGTTTTTCCATCTTTTTTTCTTCTTTTATTAAGGAAGAAATGCACGTTAAATTTTTGGTTTCTACTCATAACTATAAATTTTAAATGTTTCCAAATTAATGGTTCATTCAGCTAAAGAATTTAAGTTATTTATTCCCTTTGTACCCAATGGTATAATTGAGATTTGGTGACTTTGGTGGTCAAGTATTCTTGAGGACCGTTTTTGACCACCAGTTGACCACCAGTTGTAAAATGATTGTGTTGAATTTTGGTGTTTTTGAAGTACTAATTTTTTGAGGTTTAGAATTGGATTCTAAATGATCAAAAAATCACTCTTAAATTCAGGTAAAAAATCACTTTTTAACTTAAAATCTGGTGGTCTAAATTTATTACAAATTTTGACCACCACATAGACCACGAGATTTATGTGTTTAATTGATTTTGATTGCTTTTGTGGTAAATTGGAAAACGCCCTGTTTACGGGGTTTTTCATAGGATTTGGAGGTGTATAACAAAAAAAGCCTCTCGAATGAGAGGCTTTTTGTGATCCCGCTGAGGTTCGAACTCAGGACCCTTACATTAAAAGTGTAATGCTCTACCAGCTGAGCTACGGAATCGTAAATATTTCAAAAAAAAATAAAAATCAAATTGATTAGAAATGATTTTTGATTGGTGATCCCGCTGAGGTTCGAACTCAGGACCCTTACATTAAAAGTGTAATGCTCTACCAGCTGAGCTACGGAATCATGTTATTTCTATTTACAAAAACCGTTGTTTTTGTTTTTTAAATTATATCGCTAACGCGGGTGCAAATATAGTGGGTTTATTTAAACTAACAAGCCTGAAACGTGATTTTTTTTAATAATTTTTTGGTTTTATTTTAAACTCACTGATTTATAAGCTCTAATCAATTCATATTATTTTCATTTTTTTATCTTCAGGTGAATATTACTCTATTTTAAGAATTGTACTTCTCATTCAAATGTAACCTGTATTAGGTGTTCAAATAACCTTTACTTTCTATATATTTGGAGTTATGCAAAAAAACTTAGTTTTTCTAATTGGATTTATGGGAGTAGGTAAAACTACTCTTGGAAAAAAAATCGCCAAAAAGCTTGAATATACCTTCGTAGATATAGATCAAAAAATCGAAAGCAAGTTTAAAATTTCAATTAATGAATTTTTTAATAAATATGGTGAGACTACTTTTAGAAAAGAAGAAACCAAGATGCTAGAAAGTATCATCAGTGAAGAAAATAATGCAATTATATCAGTAGGAGGTGGGTTGCCTTGTTTTAATGGAAACATGGAATTGATGAATAAAAGTGGTGTGACATGTTATTTGAAACGACCGCCAAAGGAACTTTATCATCGTTTGGTAAACGGTAAGGGGAATAGGCCTCTTTTAAAAGAGTTAAACGATGAGGAATTGTTGTTGTTTATAGAAAATAAGCTTAACGAGAGAGAAATGTACTATAATCAAGCACGATTTGTTTTTTTAAGAGATAGACAAAGTGTTGAGAATTTGGTTGAGGAATTAAATTTATAGCTAACTTTTATAATTCATAATCCTTTAGCCACTTGTAAGCTTCATCATAGTCCTTAAAATACTTCTTATTGGGTACATTTTTGGAGAATAAACGACGTAATGAGATTTGCATAGGTAGAGAATTATAAACTAAGGCAAAAATATTAGGGTTTAATTCTAAGTTATTGATGTGGTTTTCAAATGATTCATCTGTTTCAATTGCTAATGTTTGTCTAGTATCTATCAGTAGTTTATATCTCTTTCCACCTGTAAGTTTATCGAAAAATAATTTCTGATTTAATACTTCCTGAAGGTCATAAGTTTTGTCGCTAGGCTTTAGAACATAATGAAATATGCCATCATCTTTAAATTCGATTTTAGCGATATCACTAACGTATATCTTTTCATTTGTCATATAAAGTTTTTCTAAATAGTTGCTTAAGCAAATATATAATTTAATATTAAAAAGTGTGCATAGCTTTCGCTTAAAATTGTATTTTTGGTTTTATATAAAATGATGAATTACGGAGTTAGATACGTGAATAACTTGTTTAAAGTGTTGAGTAGATGTGAGAAAAAGACTTTTTTATCCTTTATAACTCCGGAAATAACTAATGTTAAAATGAAGAATTCTATTTTAACAACGATAAAAAAGCCACAAAGAACATTTTCTAATATTCCTTGTGGCTTACACTAAAAGTTAGAAATTAATCGAACTTAATCTCTTGTTTGACCATCTCCAAATACGTAATACTTATTGGTTGTCAATTGTTTTAACCCTAATGGTCCTCTATGGTGTAGTTTATCTGTACTAATTGCTAGCTCTGCACCAACACCCATTGCTCCACCATCCGTAAATCGTGAAGAAGCGTTTTGATATACTGCAGCACTGTCAATTTGCTCCATAAATGCTATAGCATCATTTTTATCCTCAGTCATGATAATAGCAGAGTGTTTTCCTGAGTGCTCATTAATTAACTCAATGGCTTCTTTTGAATCTTCTGCAGTACCTATCAATATCTTCATGGCAAGGAATTCTTCTTTCCAAACCTTTACACTTTCCATTTCCTCAAGGTCAGACAATACTTTTTTCGTTTTATTGTCAACTATGATTTCAACACCTTTTTCAGTAAGGATTGATTTTAGGTCTTTTAATTTCTCCTCATAATTTGGAATATTCTTATCAATTAAAATGTTATCCAATGCGTTACAAGCAGATGTTTTATCTGTTTTGGCATTGAGTAAAACTTTAATTGTTTTGTTCCAATCTGCCTCCGGTGAAATGTACATAAAATTATTTCCCCTTCCTGATATCAAAACTGCACATTTAGCATGTTGTTTTACAAAATCAATTAACCTTTCTCCTCCTCGAGGAACGATTAAATCTAATTTCTCTGTCGGGTTTCTTAAGAATTCCTGGGTTTCATCCCTGTTCATTTCTAGCATTTTAATCCAATCTTTATCAAGATTGTTTTGTTGAAGTGCTTCATGCCAACATTTTACCAAAACTTTGTTACTGTTGTAAGCCTCTCGTCCACCTTTTAATAATATTTTGTTGTTGGCTTTAAAAGCCAAAACTGCTGCTTCTATGGTTACATCCGGCCTTGATTCGTATATAATCATAATTGTACCGAATGGATCTGTTTTGTTGATGACCTCTAAACCATTGTCAAGTTTTAATTCAGAAATTTTCTTTCCTACAGGATCATCTTGACCCTTTACCTGACGAATAGCTGTAATCATTCCATCTATTTTTCCCTGATTAACAACTAATCGATCGTATAAAGCTTGGTCATCTCTTTCAAATGCATCAAGATCCTTTTTGTTTTCAGCTAAGATTTCATCTCTCTTCTTATCGATAATATTTATCATCGATTGTAGTACATTGTTTTTTGTTTCTGTATCTAAAAATTTCATGTTTGTGGTTGTATATTTAAATAAGTTTGTAATTGTATGTAGGTTAGACGAATTTCGTACCTACTGTTTTACCTTCTAAAATGTCTATAATAATATTGTCTTCTTTACCATTGGCAATGTAAGTAGGGATTTCTTTATTGGCTGTAGATTTGGCAATCCTTAGTTTAGACCCCATTCCTCCACGGCCTTCTCCTTCACCTTTTTCAGATGTTTGTACATATTTTTCAACGTCTTGATCTCCTTCTACATGGTGAAGTAACTCAGAGTCATCATCATCTGGATGTCCTGTGTATAGACCATCAGTATCAGTAAGCATGATTAACATATCAGCATCTACAAGTTCGGCAACCAAACTGGCCAATTCATCATTGTCTGTAAACATAGATGTGGTTAATGATACTGCATCATCTTCATTTGCAATCGGAATAATTTCCTCTGCTAATAAAGCTTCATAACAATTGATCATATTGTCACGATATTGACCTGGAGCAAAATCGCGCTTAGTAGCCAAAACTTGAGCACATCGCATTCCAAAATCATGAAACATGGAATAATAATGGCGCATCAATCGTGGCTGACCAACAGATGAAAATACTTGTCTTCTTGTTGTTGGATCAGTTGCTGAACAATCTCCTAAAACTTCCTTCCCTGCAATCGCAGAACCAGAAGAAACTAAAATCGTGATGATATCACGTTCATATAAATAGGCGATTTGACGAACCAGATTTTTTAAAATCGGTCCAACAATGCGATTGCTAGTGTTGGTCATTACGTTTGTACCTACTTTTATTACTACTCTTTTTTTGAATTTACGCAAAACTTAATTTGTATTTATTAATATATAATTTGAATTGTTTTTACTACGTTGTTTATTATTCAGGATCGTTACCCAATTCCACAGCTCTATTAAATGCTGCGTATGCGGCCTCTTTAATAAGCTCTTCAACATTGTTGTCTTCCATTGAATCTAATGCTGCTTGAGTTGTTCCCCCTTTAGAAGCAACCCTGTCCATCCATTTTTGAGGTGAAATATTTGATTCATTAAACAATGTGACAGCTCCTTCAAATGTTGAACTCACTAATACTCTTGAGTCGTTATCAGAGAATCCCATATTTTTAGCAGCCTCCAACATTGAATTCATAAAATAGAAAACGTATGCTGGTCCACTTCCAGAAATCCCTGTAGATTTATCAATGAATTTTTCAGTTTCAACATGGATCGAAGTTCCTGTAGTGTCAAGAAGGTTTCTAACCATTAATAATTCTACGCGAGAAACTTCATGAGATTCTGTAAAAGAGGTAATTCCTTTTCCAACCTTTGCCGGTAAATTAGGCATTGTTCTTACTACTTTAGATATCCCCAAGTGATCTTTTATGAAATCAATGGTTACTCCTGCCATTAATGAAACAATTATTTGCTGATCATTAACCATATCTTTCATTACCTCAAATAGCTCAACGCAATGATAAGGCTTAACAGCAACGAAAATAATGTCTGCTTGTGGCAAACAATCTTCAATTTTGTCATACACATCAAAATCAGGATTCTCTCTTAAATTAGAAAGGGTTTCTGGACTTAAATCCTGAATCATTAACTTTCTTTTGTTCAACAATGGTGATCTTGACATTCCTTCTGAGTAGGTGAGTCCCATATTACCACCACCGATTACTAATACTTTCATGTATTTTATTTATTTATTTAATTTTCTAAACTTTTAAGAATTGTGCAACAATTGTTCTATTCTCTATTATTTCAATATTTAACTTTTAAACCAAACCAAATTACTATTTAATTACTTGTATATGTCTGATATACAGTTGTTTTGGCGCCAGTGTCAATCTAACATGATAATTTGTCATATCAACAAAAATTGCTCAAATCTATTTAGCTAATAAGATAATAAATATTATGAATTAGTTGCTGCATCATTAGTTACATTTTTTGGAAATAACATTATTTTTCAATTGCACGTTGAAAAGAAATGTTTCCTCGATCGTTTTAGATCCTTCTTTACTATATTTGGGACGTGCAAAATTTTCTGATTATACAAACTGCCTTTTTGGGAGATGTTATTTTAGCCACACCCATTGTAGCTGAATTGAAAAGGATTTATCCAGAAGCAAGAATTGATGTATTGGTGCGTAAAGGAAACGAATCTCTCCTCATAAATAATTCTAAAATCAATAAAATATTTATTTGGGATAAAAAAGGAGGGAAGTATAGAAGTCTATTGCGCAATATTAAAAATATTCGGAAAGTTATATACGATGAAGTTATAACGCTTCAACGATATACCAATGCAGGTTTAGTTACTCTATTTGCGAAAACGAAAAGGCGAATCGGATTCGATAAAAATGCATTTCGATCAATGTATACTAAAACTGTTAAACATTCTTTAGAGGGTGAAAATCATGAAGTGGAAAGAAATTTGAGTTTAATTGCTCATCATGGTGCTCAAAAATTAGTTAGACCAGAACTCTTTCCTTCGAGTAATGACATGGAACTTGTGGAAGATTATAAATCTGAAACATATTTCTGTTTAGCACCGGCCTCAGTTTGGGCAACCAAGAAACTACCAGCATCAGGGTGGACTGAATTGATAAATTTGTTACTTCAAAAAGGAGAGGTTAAATTACTTGGAGGTCCAGATGATCATGATTTATGTGATGACATTCAAAAAGAGTTTCCTGGAGGGGTGCATAATCTAGCCGGAAAACTTACTTTAATGCAAAGTGCTGCCTTAATGAAAGATGCTACAATGAATTATGTTAATGATTCCGGTCCTTTACATATTGCTTCTGCGATGAATGCACCAACACGTGCTTTCTTTTGTTCAACTGTTCCTAAATTCGGCTTTGGACCTTTAGCAGATGATGCAAAGGTAATTGAAACTCCTTTAGGTCTTGATTGCAGACCATGCGGTAATCATGGATTTACTAAATGTCCATTAGGCCATTTTAAATGTGGGAAATCGATCGTAATTAATGAAGAAAGCATCGCTTAAAATTCACTAGAATATTTTCATTTAAAGATATTAATCTACTTTCAGTTGGATAGGTTATTATTGTGTTCAAAATTCAATGCATAAAAAAAGGGACTTCAGTCGAAGTCCCTTTTTTTGAAATTTTTAGTGGATTAGTTATTCACCACTTGAACAAATCCATGTTCATTGTATGTTTTTCCTTTTAAAGTTTTGAATGTAATCTTATAGAAATAAGTTCCATCCGCTACTTGGGTTCCTGACTTAGACTTACCATCCCAAACAAAGTCTGGTTCATTATAAGTTCTAAGAGAAGTACCCCATCTGTTTAAGATATTAATCTCAAACTCTGTAATTGTTTCATATGCTGCTTTATAATTGATGTAGAATCCGTCGTTAACTCCATCGTTATTTGGCGTAACAATGTTTGGAATTTCAAATTGAACTTCTGGAAAATCAACAAAAATATCCGTTGAATAAGTGTTCGTACATCCGTTTGCATCAACACCTGTGTGAGTTACTGTGTAAACACCAGCATCGGTAAATGAATGGAATATTGTATCATTCAATTCTGTCGTATTATTTCCATCTGCAAAATCCCAATAATTACTTACAAGGTTACTTGGATCATTGAAGAATGATACATCAAGTACTGGTTCGCCAGAAATTGGATCTGCAACAAATGAAACATCTGGAGCAGGTAGAACTGTTACAGGTATTGTATTAGTATTTGTACAATCACCATTAGCGTCTTCAATAGTTAAAGTTACATCGAAAGTTCCACTAGAAGGGAACGTATAACTAGCATCTGTAGAGTATACAGTATCTGTTCCAGTTTCAAAGAACCATTTTGAGTTCACAAAGTTACCAATTGAAGTATTTGTAAATTGAATTTCTTCACCTTGACAAACTGGAGGGTAAGTAAAGTTTGCATACGGAGAAGGCTCGATAAACAATTCGATTGTTGTATCAGTAACACATCCAAATTCTGTTTCAACAGTTAGTTTTACATTATAAGTACCAACACCAGTAAATTCGTAACTTGGGTTTTGGTCTGTAGATGTATTTCCTTGGTTATCAAAATTCCAACTCCAATTGTCAATATTGAATCCAGGAGGAAGTGTAGACATGTCAGTAAAGTTTGTTAATGATCCTTGACATAAAGGAGATGCATCAAAATCAACATCTGCAAAAGGATAGTTTTGGAATAAAATCGAATCACTAGCAGTACAGCCAGGATAGTTGACATCAACAATATCAACATAATAGTTTCCGATTGTAGGACCTTCATAAATACTATCTGTATCACCATTGTTCCATACATAGTCATAATCTCCCGATCCTCCAATAGGATTAGATACGATTGCAGTATCAATCAATCCACAGAATGAAGTATCATTTGGAAGGTTTGGATCAATTACACCATACATGTCAATACTTGCAAAACAAGAATCAGAAATACCATCAGTAAATACTACGTCGTAAGTTTGAACATTTTGAATAATACAATCATTTGTGTCTGCAGGATCTGTTGTTCCATCAACGTTCCAGTCATAGTAATAAGTACCACAAATAGTTCCTAATACAGCAATGTTATCAAGTCCCCAGTGGTCATTTCCAGCACCACTAGTACCTGTTTGAATCCATCTGAAACGTGTTGAAGTTGTCATCGCAGCAGCTGGAATAGTATGACAATACTGAGTCCATTGAGTTTGGATTGGATCTGTTCCGTTGTTTAGTACTGCTTCATAATGAATACTTACCCATGTTACACCACCGTCGATAGAGTATTGAAGGTCTACACCTTCACCTGTTAAATCAGGTCCTTCACAACTACCACTACCACCTTGAGTTGCATATTTCATTTCGAAACAAATGTCACCACCACAACTCAAATCATAGTCATTTGTTTCTAATTCTCTTGGGTGTGCTTGTTGATCACCAAACCATCCAGCTGGGGTACCATCTGGAGTTGGTCCACAAGGGTTGGTATACATTAGCGTTTGAGAAGTAAACCAACCTGGTCCTAATGCACCAGAGTTAAAGTCTTCTCCTAGTAATGTATCTTGAGCAACCCCAACAGCTGTTAAATCAAAACAATCCCCACAGTCTAAAGAGTCTGATTGCGTTTCAATAGTCACAGTACATTGTGAATACGACCAAAATGATACTGTGATAAGTAAAAGTGTAATTAATATCTTCATAGTTCTATGTTTTAATAGTTAATTGTAATTGACTTCAATGAATTAGATGCGTCAGAAGCTTTTTTACCGCTATTTCCAACCATAAACTCTTTGAATAAATATAATCCCGGTGTATTTTCTTGATGCCCACCAATAGATTCACCTGGAGCTAAAGTAATTGGTTTTACACCATCATGATTTGAAGAGTTAACAGCTTGACCATTGTTGTTGATGTAATTTAAAACAGGTGTAAATGTCACCGTTTCGTTTGAAATGTTTTTAACCTTAACTTCATAGAATTTAAAAAACACATCGTTTTTCTTGTCTTTCTTGTCTTTTACAATAGCTTCATATTGAAGTTTACCGTCTGTATCTGAAATTACAGGTTGTTGGGCGTTTAATCCTAAGGAAAATAGAATCATAATCGAAAGTGTTAGCAACTTGTTCATGAGTTATTTATTTTATAATTAATATTCTAGGTAAAGTTAAATAAAAGGGATTTTCCGTTTTGTTCATTGTAAACTATTTATTAACCCTATCCTGTTGGTTAGACTTATTTCTTTCTATATTGGTTGCATAGAATTATAAATTATTCTAAAATAAAATGATTTCATTTTTTCTTAAGCAATCGAAAAAAGATGTTTTAGAATTTTAGGTTTAATTAGAAGTGTTGATTTTGAGGTAGGTAACTATTTGATCGATAAAGTTTACATTTAACACGCTAAAAATACCTTTTTAAACAATTCGAATTAAAATTCACAACTACATGATTTTTGAAACGTTTTAGTATGTTAGGTAACATTTCATGGATACTTTTCTGTAAAAAGCCATCTAAACTTATCAAAATTACCTCTAAAATTATGTTTTTCTGAACTAATTTGGAAAATCACTGTTTTAATTACTAGATTCTTACAATAAAAAAAAATAAACAATAACAAATTATAATATGGTAAACGATAAAAATGCGAATTTAAACTTGGTTAATAAAATTGAACTTTTTGAAGATTTGTCTGCTGATCAGAAATTAACCTTGACAAGCATTTTAAGTCCGCTTTACGTTAAAAAGAAGGAGTTCTTATTCGAATTGGGGGATCCAATTCATAACATTTACTTTGTTGCTAAAGGTAGAGTGAAAATTATAAATAAAATAAGTCCGGATAAATCATGTTTAAAAAGAATTTTATATCCAGGTGATTACTATGGAGAACATTCAGCTTTGAATGGAGAAGCTTATAGCCATTATCTTGATTATGCTGTAGTCATGGATAAGGAAACTGAAGTCTTAGCTTTACCAATAGGTGAACTTAAAGCACTTTTTGAAAGAAATCAAGAGTTACATACAAAAGTTATCAATACTGTTTTATCTAATTTTAAAAAATTAAATGATCGATTGGAATCTGTGATGCTTAAAAAATCTAAAGAAAGAATTATTGACTTTCTTAGAGAAATGTCTATAGATGTTGGAAAAGCTGTGGGATATGAAATGTTGATTAAACACAATTTAACACATCAAGAAATTGCTGATTATACGGGGATTTCTAGACAGAAAGTTACAACAATATTAAATGAATTGAAACATGAGGGAGTGATTCATCTTGAAAGAAATTCGATTTTAGTCAGAGATGATAAACTTTTGAACTAATCTTTTATCAACAAAAAATCCGTCATTAGACGGATTTTTTTGTTTTAAACTTTCATTATTTTAATTGTCGAATACCAATGATTACTTCTTTAACAATCGCAATTGCGATATCAGCTTCTTCTTTACTTAAAGTTAAAGGTGGACTCAATCTGAAACTATCAGGATGAGATAAAAACCAAAAAGAGAGTAGTCCTTTTTCTAAGCAACCTGTAACGATTTGATTAACCAATTCTGGGCTTTCCATATCAAAGGCAAACATATAACCAACCCTACGTATTGCTTTTACTTCCTCTAATTTTAGTAGCTCATCTTCGATTTGTTGACCAATTAATTCTATCTGCTGATAATCAATTTCAGATAAAACCTTTAATCCTGCTGCGGCAGCGGCACAAACCACTGGGTGTCCTCCAAATGTAGTGATATGCCCCAGAATAGGGTCGTGACTAAATAGGTCCATTTTTTCCTTATGACTCACTAAAGCACCTATGGGCATTCCTCCGCCTAAGGCTTTTCCAAGAGTAAGAATATCAGGTACGACTCCCGAGTGTTCAAAGGCGAAATTTAATCCAGATCTACCTAATCCACATTGTACTTCGTCATATATTAATTGTGCTCCAGTTTCCTCACAGCGCGCTTTTAATGCTTTTAGGTAATTAGTAGAAGCTTGTCTAACTCCTGCGTCTCCTTGAATCGTTTCAATAAAAACACCTGCAGTTTGTTCTGTGATTTTCGATAAATCTTCGATTGAATTATGACGAATGTGATTGACCTCTGGAAGTAAAGGTTCGAATGGATTCTTCTTTACTGCGTTACTTGAAAGGCTTAAACTCCCATTTGTACTACCGTGATATGCACCGAAACAGGAAATGATTTCTCTTCTTCCAGTGATTCGTTTTGCTAGTTTTATTGCGGCTTCATTGGCTTCTGTTCCCGAGTTTACAGCGTAAACAGAGTTTAGCTGCTCAGGTAACATCTCAACCAATCGTTCAGCCATTTCTAAGGGTGCATCTTGAATGAATTCTCCATACACCATTACGTGCAAATGCCTGTCGATTTGAGTTTTTAAGGCTTGTACCACTTCAGGGTGATTGTGTCCAATATTGTTCACAGCCACTCCAGCAATCATATCCAAATAAGCCTTTCCATTTTTATCGTAAATATAGCTTCCTTTAGCGTAATCAACATCAATTAAAAATGGAAAAGGCGAAGTTTGACCTTGAAGGTTTTTAAACTTTTCTTCAGCAGATAAAATACTCATGGGAAAATTATTTTCTTGAAATCGCTTTCTTCGCGGCAGCAATTACATCAGCTGTATCGATGTTGTATTTTGTCATTAATTCTGCAGGTGTAGCACTTTCACCAAATGTATCATTTACTCCAACATATTCCTGTGGAGTAGGCGTGTTTCTACTTAAAATTTGTGCAACTGAATCACCTAATCCTCCATTGATCATGTGTTCTTCAGCAGTAACGACACAACCAGTTTTTTTTGCGGTTGCTAAAATAGCCTTAGCATCGATAGGTTTAATGGTATGCATGTTGATTACTTCAGCATCAATTCCTTCTTTAGCTAATTCTTGAGCGGCTTCAATTGCTTTGTAAACCATGTGTCCACATGCAATGATAGAAACATCTTTCCCTTCGAAAATAGTATCTGCTTTACCGATTACAAACTCTGCATCATCAGCAACAAAAATTGGAACTTTAGGACGACCAAAACGTAAGTAAACAGGACTATCTAAATCAGCAATAGCTTTTGTAGCTTGTTTTGTTTGATTGAAATCAGCTGGAACAATCACCGTCATATTAGGTAACATTTTCATCATTCCAATATCTTCTAAAATCTGGTGTGTAGCTCCATCTTCTCCCAATGTTAAACCAGCGTGAGATGCACAAATCTTAACATTTTTGCCTGAGTAAGCAACAGATTGTCTGATTTGGTCATAAACTCTACCTGTAGAAAAGTTTGCAAAAGTACCAGTATAAGGCACCTTTCCACCAATGGTCATTCCTGCCGCCATACTAATCATATTTGCTTCAGAAATTCCTACTTGAAAAAATCGTTCTGAAAAGTCATTTTCAAAAGCATTCATTTTTAATGATCCTGTCAAATCTGCACATAATGCAACTACATTTGGATGAGATTTACCTAATTCATGTAAGCCTTCTCCAAATCCAGAACGTGTGTCTTTTTCGCCTAAAATTTTGATATTCTTTTCCATTATAAATTTATCGTTACTGTTTTGTTCGTATATACACTGAAATCTTGTTGTTTTGAATAATTTGTTGATTTCAGACTTTTCTGTCTATAAACAACCTTGTATTTACCAGGTTGTAATATAAAAGTGTTTTTAGTGCTATCTTCACTAAGGTCACAAACCCATTCAAATTGATTACTTGCTTTAATTTCAAATATTTGTCCTGTGACAACTTTATAGGCATTGAAATTAACAACTCCAGGAGCTTCAACAGAAACTGTTGTTGTTCTACTTTGCGTAACCTCAATGGTCTTGTACCTTCTCGGTAATGTTAATATTTCAACTTTGTATTTTCCTACAATGTATTGTTGTAACTCATCAATCTTCTGAACATTTAAAGTCTTTTCACTATTGATTTGCATTACGCGACTGTCCACGAAATTATATCGGGTAGGTTGTTTGAATTCAATTTTCACCCTTCCTTGAGGAGCTGGTAATTCAATAGTGTTGTGGGTATTTCTATGTATTTTTATTCCTTTCTTTACTTGTTCGGGTAATGTTTTAACATATAAGTCATATTCAGTTGATGGGTCTAAAATCAGTGTATCGGGCAACCCTTCTTCATTTAAGGTATGCTTATATGTATATCTGAGGTTTTGAGTTCCTGCTTCATATAAAAACATGGTTACATCAGTTTCTAAAGGTTGACCACCAACCGTGTTTAAATTGATTTGAACTGTTGTGTTGACCAATGCTTTGTTGACCACATTTTTTAAAACAGCTTCAAATGACACAGGGTCTTCTGCAGATTTATAATTACCGTAGCAATCAAAATGTGATAAATATGACATGTCCATCCCTAAACCAATTACAAAAGGACTAATCGTTACACCTTTGGCTCTAAGTTTGTCAGCTATTACACAGGGTTCGTCATCACATGCTTCTACACCATCAGTAATTAAAATAATTACGTTTCTAGATGATTTATCTGGAAAATCACTTGCGGCTTGTTCCAATGAACGTGCTATTGGAGTGGTTCCTTTAGCGCGTATGGTTTTCAGTTTATTTAAAACTGCTGTGTGATTATTTGCAGCAAATGGAACCTCCAATTTGGTGTCTGCGCAATCTTGGTAATTTGCAGTTATCGGTGATTGATGTCCATATACTCGTAAAGCAATTTCTAGGTTTGGAACACCTCTTAAACTATCAACAGAATTAGAAATAATTCGTTTTGCAGTTGTAAATCTGGCCTCGTTTCCCCATTTTTTATTCATGGAGTTTGAAGCATCGAGTACAAAAAGTATACGCGTTAATTCTTCTTGTGAATAAGAATATCCAGCAAGACTAATGAATAATGCAAGTATAATTTTTTTCATTCTCAACTGCTTATCGTTTTCAAAACTTCTCGTTTTGTTTTAATTCCCTGAAACTTTTTTCGATCAGTTTAGTAATCTCCTAAAGTTTCTTCCAATTGACTTAAAGCATTTTCTAATTGTTCAGCATTTGGAGCTGCTCCATGCCATTTGTGTGTTCCTGTCATGAAATCAACACCTTGCCCCATTTCAGTTTTTAACAATACCATTACAGGTTTTCCTTTTCCTGATAAAGATTGAGCTTTTTCATAGGTAGTAATAAGTTCTTCCATATTGTGTCCATCAACAACTAATGTTTCCCAACCAAAAGCTTGCCACTTCTGTTTTAAGTCACCTAAAGAAAGAACGTCTTCAACATCTCCATCAATTTGTCTACCATTGTAGTCTACTGACGCAATTATATTGTCTACATTTTTTGCTGCTGCATACATTGCTGCTTCCCAAATTTGACCTTCTTGCAATTCACCATCTCCCATTAAAACATAAACAAAACGATCATCCTTATTAAGTTTTTTCGTTTCGGCTGCACCAATGGCCATAGATAAACCTTGTCCTAGTGAACCAGAAGCGGCTCTTATTCCTGGTAGGTGATGGTCTACACTTGGGTGTCCTTGTAAACGAGAATTTAATTTTCTAAAAGTAGCCAATTCTGATACTGGAAAGTAATTTGCGCGGGCTAAAGTACTATACCAAACCGGCGAAATGTGTCCATTTGAAAGGAAAAACAAATCTTCTCCTTTTCCATCCATTGTGAATTTCTCAGGATTGTGTTTCATGATTTTGTGGTACATTACTGTAAAAAAATCGGCACATCCTAATGAACCTCCTGGGTGTCCTGAACTTACAGCGGCAACCATTCTTACAATATCTCTTCTCGTTTGTGAAGCGTATTGCTCCATTTTTTCAATTTCCATAGCTAATTGTGACAAATTAATTTTGAATTACAAAACTAAGCCTAATTTAGAATATTTAAGTAGATATAGCCCTTAATTTATTACTACTTTTACACAAAATCTAGAATGCGATGTATACTGTTAACGAAATGATGAATCGTTTTGGTGAAAAACTAAACGATGTATTTAGTGATAGAGAAAAAAGACATATTTCCAAAATGTTCATGATGCATTACATGAACCAAGATGGGACAGATCTTTTGTTGAATCGGAAACAAGAAGTAGCAGAAGATGTTGTACAAAAATTGGAAAAAGCAATTGAAAAAATTAACAGTGGTAAGCCTGTACAATATGTTTTAGGTCATATGTATTTTAACGATTTAAAATTAAAAGTTGATTCAAGGGCTTTAATTCCACGTCCAGAAACCGAGGAGCTTGCTTTATGGATTTCTAAAATGTGGAAATATGATAGTCCAAAATTATTAGATGTAGGAACGGGGTCTGGTTGTATCGCTTTAACCGTAAAGGACGAAATTCCAAAAAGTAATGTTTTTGGGGTGGATGTTATTCAGAATGCAATTGATTTGGCAAGGGAAAACGCTGAACAATTGAAACTAGATGTGAAATTTGATTTTGCCAATGCATTAAAATTAGAAGCTTATTCAAGGTATAAATGGGATGTTATTGTATCTAATCCACCATATATTCCTATCGAAGAAAAAGACGAAATGAATGATCATGTTGTCGATTATGAACCTGATACAGCATTATTTGTTCCCAACGATAATCCCTTACTTTTTTATAGAGCGATTACACTTTATGCCAAAACGCATTTAGTTCCTAAAGGAAGTTTATTTTTTGAAGTTCATGAAGAGATGGCAAAAGATGTAGAAAAATTATTAATTTCAAATGGTTTTTCTCAAGTTGAAATAAGGAAAGATTTGCAAGGAAAAGATAGAATGATTCACGCACAATTTTAATTTTATAGCTTTAATATATTTATTCAATAATCATTACCCCACATCAAATGAACAAACAAGAAGCGGCGAAAAGGATTGAAGATTTATCAAAATCGTTAAATCACTATAATCATCAATATTATGTATTGAGTCTTTCAGAAATATCAGATTACGAATATGATTTGAAATTGAAAGAGTTACAGGATTTAGAAGAAAAGTTTCCTGAATTAGCAGCTTCTAATAGTCCAACAAAAAGAGTAGGTGGTGATATCACTAAAAAATTCAATACTGTTCAACATGAATATCCCATGCTTTCTCTTTCTAATTCGTATTCAGAAGAGGAAATTGTGGAATGGGAGAATCGTGTTAAAAAATTGGTGTCTGGACAAATTAATTACGTTTGTGAATTGAAATATGATGGTGTAGCGATAGGAATTCGTTATGAAAACGGAGCTTTCAAACGGGCTGTTACGCGAGGTGATGGAACAAAAGGAGAGGATGTTTCTTCAAATGTGAAAACCATTCGTACAATTCCATTACGTTTAAACGGTGATTTCCCTGAAACTTTTGAAATTAGAGGAGAGATATTTTTTCCTTTGTCATCTTTTAATTCCTTAAATCAAAAAAGAGAAGAGAATGGGGAGGAACTTTTTGCAAATCCTAGAAATTCAGCATCTGGAACTTTAAAACTTCAAAATTCTAAAATTGTAGCTGACAGAGGGTTGGACTGTTTTTTATATGGAGTTTATGGAACCGATTTAGCCGCTGATGGACATTATGAAAGTGTTTTGAATGCTGGAAAATGGGGATTTAAAATTCCACTACCTGAAAAGAATTATTTAAAAAAGACAAATTCAATTGAGGGAATTATGGACTTTATTCATTTTTGGGATGAAAAAAGAGCTGAACTTCCTTTTGAAATAGATGGAGTTGTAATAAAAGTTGATGATTACAGTCAGCAAGAAGAGTTAGGAAATACAGCAAAATCTCCACGTTGGGCAATTGCTTATAAGTTTAAAACAGAGCAAGCGAGTTCAAATTTGGAAAGTGTAAGCTACCAAGTTGGACGAACAGGGGCGATTACTCCAGTCGCGAATCTTTCACCAGTGGCTTTGGGAGGTACAATTGTACGTAGAGCATCTTTATATAATGAAGATCAAATGAATAAATTGGACTTACATGAAAAAGATGTGGTCTATGTTGAAAAAGGAGGTGAAATTATTCCGAAAATTGTTGGTGTTGACATTAAACAAAGGGCAGATGATGCCAAGAAAATTTCCTTTATTTCAAATTGTCCAGAATGTGATACGCCTTTAAAAAGAATTGCAGGTGAAGCACATTACTATTGTTTAAATGACACTGGTTGTCCACCTCAAATAACAGGTAGAATTATCCATTTTATTTCACGTAAAGCAATGGATATTGAGGGAATTGGAGCTGAAACAGTAGAGCAATTATTTGCAGAAGGGATGATACGTAATAGTGCAGATCTTTATACTTTAAGTTTTGAACAAATTGCTGGACTTGAACGCATGGGTGATAAGTCGGCCAATAATCTATTGAAAGGATTAGAAGACTCGAAGAAGATTCCATTTGAACGCGTTTTATTTGCATTGGGTATTAGACATGTTGGCGAAACAGTAGCTAAAAAAATCGCTAAATCATTAAAAAATATTGATGCAATAATGCATGCCAGTTTTGATGATTTACTTGCTATTGATGAGGTAGGAGAGAAGATCGCAATATCAATTCAACAACACTTTTTAGTAGAGGATAATCAAAAGATTATTGAAGGATTAAAGGCTGCAGGATTAAACTTTGAGATTGAAGAAAAGGAGCTCGATAGTGCTATTTTAGCAGGTAAATCAATTGTAGTTTCGGGCGTTTTTCAGACTTTATCAAGAAAAGAACTTAAAGCTGCCATTGAAGCAAATGGAGGGAAGAATGTTGGAAGTATATCTTCTAAAACATCCTTTATTGTGGCCGGTGAAAACATGGGGCCTTCAAAATTAGAGAAAGCAGAAAAACTAGGAATAGAATTAGTAAGTGAAGATCAATTTATCGCAATGATTAATGGATAGTGGTATTAAAAATATTGTGGTTGTTTCGATATGGGATGGAGAAGCAGCGTTTAAAAAATTAATCAATGATTTACAAAGAAATATTGAGTTGGAGGTTCAATATTCTTACATCATTCTTCATCCAAATCAAAAGAAAAAAGAAGCTTTACCTCAACTTAAAAATGCCTTCTTCGTTTCTAAACATGATTTTTCAATTTTCGGGAAATTAAAAAACGAGAAAGTTAGACAAATACTTAATTTATCGCATGGTGTTTTGATTGCTGCAATAGAGAAAGAAAACAAATTGTTATTTAAACTTTTGAAGTTGAGTAAACTCACAAGCATAGGGATGGAGCAAGAAGAGTTGCCAAATTTTGATTTATCATTTAGAAAATCCCAATTGAAAGATGGGAAACTGTTTAAAGAAATAAATAATTATTTAACTAAAATACAATTATAATGCAATTTAAAGGGGTAGGAGTAGCCTTGGTTACACCATTTACACGGGAAGGAGCTGTAGATGAAACAGCACTTAGAAAATTAGTAGATCACCAAGTGGATAATGGAACAGATTTTTTAGTTGTTCAAGGTACCACAGGTGAAACAGCAACTTTAACAAAGGAAGAAAAGGATCAAGTTTTGGAGATCGTAATTGATCAAAATAATGGTAGATTACCTATTGTTTTGGGAATAGCGGATAACAATACTGCGGCTTTGGTTGAAGAAATTAAAGCTTTCAATAATGATAAAGTAGACGGTTATTTAAGTGCTTCCCCACATTATAATAAACCAAGTCAAAAAGGAATTATTGCACATTTTAAAGCAATTGCAGAAGTATCCACTAAGCCAATTATCTTGTACAACGTTCCTGGAAGAACGGGAAGTAATATGACTGCGGAAACTACATTAGAATTAGCGAAAGTAGAAAACATTGTAGCAGTAAAAGAAGCTTCAGGAGATGTTGATCAAGTAATGCAGATTTTAAAGAATGCACCAGCTGATTTTGCAGTGTTATCTGGAGAGGATGCTTTAACAATGCCTTTTACAGCAATGGGTGGAAATGGTGTTATTTCTGTTGTAGCCAATGCTTTACCTCAGCAATTTTCTGAAATGATGAAGGCTACTTTGGAAGGTGATTTAGTGAACGCACAGAAAATTCATTTCCAATTGTTGGATATCACAAATGCTTTTTTTGCTGAGGGGAATCCTTCTGGAATTAAATACTGTTTAGAGTTACTTGAAATTGGTACCGATACCGTGAGATTGCCTTTAACAACAATATCAACAACGTTGAAAGAGAAGATTAAAAGTCAATTGTCTGAGATCGATTAGATTAAATTAAGCATTAATGAATAGAGGCATTTTAACTTGTTGTTAAGATGCCTTTATGTTTTTAACATATTTGGTTTAGGTCGCTGTAAATAATATTTGTATTTTTGGAAACAGTCTTAACCCAACTAAAATGAAACCTACACATTCATTATATTTTTTATTGATTTTTGTCCTTTTTGCTTGTGAAGAAGAACCAAGTACTGTTAATGATTCTCAAGTGACTGAGTTGGAAGTTGAAAATATTATAAATTTAGATACCAATAAACAAATTTTTTACGCCATACCATCACCAGATGAACAATTGAGTATCTTGTCAAATCTTACCTCTATTTTCAATCCTGATATTCTTAATAAGCTTACCGTCTATGATAAAAAACCAAAACAGCTTTTAAACTTTGGAGTTTATTTATCTGACCTAGCTTATTTGGTTCGATTCCAACAATCGAATGATAATATGATTAATTACAGATCTGCTTTAGAAGAATTATCAGGTCAGTTAGGACTTGATTTTAATCTTGAAAGTAAAAAAGAAGAGCATGATATAGTTGAAGCAGTTCTATCTGATAATTATTGGAATGAGAATTTAAAATATTATACAACACTTTATAATTCAGTTCAATCGAAAGTTGATTCCAATGATTTTACATTAATGATGAATGGTTATTGGATTGAATCAATGTATATCTTTTTTCATTCTGAAGATTCCGTTTATTCCAATGAGAATCTAAAAGAATACATTATTGATCAACGATATATTCTTAAAAATTTATTGAGAATAAATTCAACTAAAAAAGATTCTAAATATTATAATCAATTGAAAAAATTAGAAAGATCTTATGAAAAGCTGAATTGTAATTATCATGATTTGGAAATTGAAAATAAAGAATCAAAGGTGATTCTGCATGGTGGAACAGTTTGTACGTTTACACCAGAGACTTTTAAATCTATGCAATCCATCGTTGATAAAATACGAACCTCATTTATTTCAACAAAATAAGCAATGAAACACCAAACTTTACTTTTGCTCGTACTATTCTTGACTTCATTTAACTATAGTCATTCACAATGTTTGAAAATAGAAGATGTTTACAGTAAAAATGATTCATGGAATTTGAGTAGTCAATCTAAGGTGATAGAAATGAAAGAGCTTGATGATTTTGAGTATTTTTTTATTGTCCAGCCAAAATCGAATAATAGAATTCAGGTATTTACTCGAGACTCTAAAGGGAGAAATTATAATGTTGCTTATAAAATAACTTTGAATGAGGAGGTTGTTGTAGATAAAAAAAAAGGAAAGAAAAAAAATAGTGAAGTCATTTTGTATGACAGTCAAATGTCATCAGAGCCAAGTATCGAAATTGCAACAAAGCGAATGAAGATTTTATCTATTCGTTTACTCTTGAATGGCGAAGAAGTTACTAACTTTACAGATTGTGTTTTTATTCTTATTGAGGAGCAAAAACTTTAAAAATCATTAATCAATTTTATATGCATATTTTTAATGAGCAAAAATTAGCTCAAATTAACGGAGTTTTATCACCAACAAAACAAATAGTAATTGTAGCCCATAAATCTCCTGATGGAGATTCAATTGGGAGCTCTTTAGGACTTTATCATTACTTAAAGAAGTTGAATTATAATGTTAAAGTTTGTCACCCAGACCCTTCTCCTTATTTTTTAAATTGGATGAATGGTGTGGATGAAATCATCGATGCTGAAACTCAATTTGATCTTGTCGAAAAAGAAATTCTAAGTGCGGATATTATTTTTTGTCTTGATTTCAATGCGATGAGTAGAGTAGGTGTCATGAAGGAAATGATGATTGAAAGCAGGGCATTTAAAATTATGATTGACCATCACTTAAATCCCAGTGATGAATTTGATGTTTTGTTTTCAGAACCAGCGTCTTGTTCCACAGCACAAATGATTGTAGATTTTATTGATGCTAGGGGAGATTTGGATCAATTGGATGTCAAAATTGGTGAAGCGTTATATTGTGGTATTATGACCGACAGCGGTTCCTTTAGATTTCCAAGTGTAACTGCACATACGCACGAGGTTATTTCAAAATTGATGAAAGGAGGTGTTATGCCATACAAAGTTCATGAAGCAGTTTTTGACACCAATACTTTTGACAAATTAAAATTGAGAAGTTATGCGATCAATGAAAAGATGGAAATTTTGAAAGAACTAGATACAGCGATTATTTCTCTTGAAAAATCAGAATTAGAAAAGTTTAATTATGTTAAAGGAGACACAGAAGGACTAGTAAATGTTGGTTTATCAATCCAAGGCATTAAAAAATCAATATTTTTGTCAGAAGGTGATGGAATAATTAAAATTTCATTTCGTTCTAAAGGACAGGATAATCCTGTAAATGTGATGGCAAATACCTACTTTGGAGGTGGTGGACACGCCAATGCTGCTGGAGGTAAATGGGACGGAAACATGGCTGAAGCAATTGCCGAAGTGAAGCGTGTTTTGCCTGAGTTTAATTAGATTGTATTTTATGATGTCGAAGAATATTATTTTAATCGGGAGTTTATGCTTTTTACTTGCTTCTTGTGGCGATGAACCAAAAGAGCGTCAAGAGATTCCCCAATGGTCTGTTGAACATTCCACAAGGATGAACAAGCAGTTTACACAGGAAGATGAAATCAATATTCGTTTATTCTTAGATCGAAAAAAAAGTTGGAAAACTACTGAAACAGGCTCAGGATTGAGATATTGGGTTTATGAAGACCAGGAAGGTGAAAATGCCGTTGAAGGAGATAAAGTCGATGTGAAATTTGAAGTGAGCATGCTGAGTGATTCCTTGATTTATAAAACGGAGGAGGATGAAGTAAGTACATTTAAAGTCGATAAATCTGATATAGAAACTGGCGTAATGGAAGGGATTAAATACCTTTCTGAAGGTGACAAGGCTAAGTTGATTATTCCAAGTCATTTAGCTCATGGATTATTAGGAGATTATAATAAAATTCCACCTTTAGAAGTGTTGGTGGTTGATTTAGAATTGGTTAAAATATATTAGTATGCGAAATTTAGCTTGGATTGTATTTTTAGGATTGCTTATTTCTTCATGTGATATTAAAGGTGTTGATTCAGATTCAAATTCAGATCAAACATCGAAAAAATATACATCAAAATCTGAAGAGGATACGGTTAAAATATCGCATGATGAATCGGAAATTGAGCCAGTTGAAACGGTAGTCGAAGAGCCGAGTGACACTTTGAAATTGAATAATGGAATTAAAATCACCTACTTTAAGAAAGGAAATGGAGAGCAAATCAAGAAAGACGATGTTGTTTTAATCGATTACCGTGCTAAGTTGGAAGACGGAACAGTTTATGACGGAAATCATAGGGTGAAAAAGAAAAGTATTCCATTTCTTGTAGGATGGAATCAGCAAACTTCAGGTTGGGATATTGCATTGAAAGAATTACGTGTAGGAGATGATGTTGATATTTTCTTGCCTGCTAAATACGCAAGAGGAGAAAAAGGAATCAAGGGAATTGTTCCTCCAAATGCGAATAACATTATTTCTATGCGTGTTTTAGAGAAAATGGAACCTACTTCAATTGTTGATGGAGTTAAAATATGGAAATATGATCAATTAAAAAATCCAGGAGATTCTATTCAAACCAAAGACAAGGTATTAATAAATTATTGGGTGAGTTCAGAAAGTAAACCGAGATACGACAACAGTTACCAAAGAGGCGCGCCATTTGAAATGACAATTGATGATGGAAATAGTATTTCAGGATTGAATAAAGCTTTAAAAACGGCACGAGAAGGAGATAGACTATTGATTTTAGTCCCGTCAGAAGAAGCTTTTGGAAAGGCAGGATTGGCTGAAATGGTTGGTCCGGGTGAGTCCATTTTTTATGATGTTCAAGTGGCAAAAGTCGAGTGAAGTAGGAGTAGAGCGATGTGTCTAAGTCTATAAGCTGTAGACAGAATATTTTAGGCTGATAGATTCCAAATAAAACTATTATCTAAATCAGGGCAATTGTAATTAAATTTAAACTTTTTTATTGGGTTGGTTTTATATTTTAGCGCGACTTTTTGCTGAAAAAATCGTGATAAAATCAATGTGCCTTGTTTTTAAATTAGAAAATGCGCTAGTGAGGAGAGTGATAGGGAAGGACGAATTTTTGTTTAGCGTTATTGTTTTTCAATTACTTCCGTACCAAAGGTCGGATTAAGTGTTCTAATCCGTTAACTTTTATTTCATACATCAATTGCATTTGATTTCCTAGCTTTCCTTTTGGAAAACCTTTTGAGTTGTACCAAACGTAATATGGTTCTGGTACTTCAACAAGGAGAAGCCCTTTGAATTTTCCAAAGGGCATTCTCATATTTGCTAAATCAATTAATTCTTGTTGATTATTCATTTTTAAATCAATGAATTATTTTTTTGGTGTTTCCTTCAATACTTCCAATAAGAATCCCCAGAACTTCTGAACAGAACTGATAGATACTTTTTCATCAGGAGAGTGTGGGTGCATGATTGTTGGTCCAAAAGATATCATATCAACACCTGGAAGATGTTTTCCTAGAATACCACATTCTAAACCTGCGTGACAAGCCATAACATTTGGTTTTTCATTGAAACGTTTTTCATACATTTCACGCATTGTTTTTAAGATTGCTGAATCTGGATTTGGTTCCCATCCAGGATAATCACCAGTTTGTTCAACATCCGCACCTAATAAATCAAATACACTGCGAATAGTTCTTGCTACATCTGCTTTAGTAGATTCAACACTACTTCTTTGTAATGATTTTGACTCAAACTTACCATCTTTAATGATTACTTGTGCTAAAGAGCTTGAAGTTTCCACAAGATTGTCAAAGTTTAAGCTCATTTTGAAAACACCATTATGGACGGCATTGATCGTGTAAAGCATAGCTTTTTTCTCATGATTAGCTACCATTTTAGCAGGTGTGTCAACTTCGCTTAAGCTAATTTCAATGCTTGTTTCAACAGGTTTGTATTCCTCTTGAAAAGTAGCCTCAGAAGTTTTTAAATGTTGTTTGAATGCATCTACATCGGTTGCGGACATTGATACAATTGCAACTGCCTCTCTTGGAATGGCATTTCTTAATCCTCCACCATTAAATTCGTGAAGATTTAAGTTTTCATCTGCTTCAATTAAGAAACGCGCCATTAATTTGTTGGCATTTGCACGACCAGAATCGATATCCATTCCAGAGTGTCCACCTTTCAAACCTTTAATCTCAACTTTGAATGCTTTTGCGTCTTTGTCAGAGTCAACTGTTTCGTAATCGTAAGAAGTATTGGTGTCAATTCCTCCAGCACAACCGATACTAATTTCATCGTCATCTTCTGTATCAAGATTCAATAAAATTGTTCCTTCATAAAAAGAAGGGTCCAATTCTTTAGCTCCAGTCATTCCTGTTTCTTCATCAACAGTGAACATAGCTTCTAATGCTGGATGCGGAATATCTGAACTAGCCAATAACCCCATGATTGTTGCAACTCCAATTCCGTTATCTGCTCCTAATGTTGTTCCTTTAGCTTTTACCCAGTCACCATCTACATACATTTTAATTCCTTCTTTGTCGAAATCGAAATCTGTGTCGTTGTTTTTCTGGTGAACCATATCAACATGAGACTGTAGAATTACCGTTTGACGGTCTTCCATACCTTCAGTTGCTGGTTTTTTTATGATGATATTACCTATCTTGTCAGTAGTGGTTTCTAAACCTATGCTTTTACCAAAATCAACCATGAATTGGATCACACGTTCCTCTTTTTTACTTGGACGTGGTACTTCATTCAAGTTCGCAAAATTTTCCCATATTTCTTTTGGTGCTAGTGCTTTTACTTCGTTTGACATGTTTTTTTATTTTTTTAGTTAAAAAGTTTTCAAGTTATCAAGTTGGTTAGTTATCAAGTTCGTTTGTTATCACGTTTTCAAGTTGGTTAGTTCTGAATCTCTTTAGTTTTCAAGTTTGTTTATTTTTCGTTTAATTTTTTAATAAAGGCTGAAATTAGTCGGGTTGCATCTAAGCTTAAGTTGTATAGCTTTTCAAATTCTTCGTCTGTAATATATTTGAACTCTTTAGCTAAGTACAGCATTGATCGAACCTCTCCACATGAACCTTTAGAAATGTATAAATAACGTATAAATTCTTTATTGGTTTGTCTTTCAAAACCCTCGGCAATATTATTCATTACTGAAACTGATGCACGTTGAATTTGATCCTTAATTCCATAATCTTTACTATCTGAAAAACATTGATATACTCCAATTGTTAGTTCTTTTGCTTTCTGCCAGCTTCGGATTTCTTCAAATTGAAATATTCTCATTTTTTTTTAGTTTTCAAGTTAGTTAAAAAGTTATCAAGTTTATCAAGTTATCTAGTGCTCCACTTGAGAACTACTGAACTTGAAAACTTGATAACTAATAAATTACCTGCTTAATCATTTGTTAACTTTCTGTACTTTAATCTTTTTGGTGTATGATCACCTAGACGTTTCTTTTTATTTTCTTCGTATTCAGAGAAACTTCCTTCGAAAGAGTAAATTTTAGAATCTCCTTCAAAAGCCAAGATGTGCGTACAAATTCTATCTAAGAACCATCTATCGTGAGATATTACAACCACACAACCAGCAAAGTTCATAATACCTTCCTCTAATGCACGCAATGTGTTGATATCAATATCATTTGTTGGCTCATCCAATAATAATACGTTGGCTTCTGTTTTTAAAGTAAGGGCCAAGTGTAATCTATTTCTTTCACCTCCAGACAAAACTCCAACTTTTTTATTTTGGTCTGAACCAGAAAATGCAAACTTCGAAATATATGCTCTTGAATTTACTTTCTGATTTCCAATTTCCATTACATCAGTACCTCCAGAAACAACTTCATAAATTGATTTTTCAGGATCTAAGTCTTCGTGGGCTTGATCTACATAACCTAATTTTACAGTTTCACCAACTTTGAATTCTCCAGCATCAGGCTGTAATTCATCCATGATCATTTTAAAGATCGTTGTTTTACCAGCACCGTTTGGACCAACAATTCCAACAATACCATTTGGTGGTAAACTGAAGTTTAAGTCATCATATAAAAGTTTGTCACCGAATGATTTCGCAACATTTACAGCATCAATTACATTGTTACCTAAACGAGGTCCGTTTGGAATAGGAATCTCCAAGTTCATTTCTTTGGCTTTTGTATCCTCTGACATTAACTTGTCATAGTTACTCAAACGCGCTTTGTTTTTCGCATGTCGGCCTTTTGGATTCATACGAACCCATTCCAACTCACTATCCAACATTTTCTTTCTTTTCGAAGCTTGTTTGTCTTCTTGCTCTAGTCTTTTCGATTTTTGCTCAAGCCAAGTAGAGTAATTTCCTTTCCATGGAATTCCTTCTCCACGGTCAAGCTCTAAAATCCATCCAGCAACATTGTCTAAGAAGTATCGGTCGTGAGTTACGGCGATTACTGTTCCTTTGTATTGTTGTAAGTGCTGCTCTAACCAGTGTATAGATTCTGCATCCAAGTGGTTGGTTGGCTCATCCAAGAGTAAAATATCTGGTTTCTGAAGTAACAAACGAGTCAAGGCAACTCTTCTGCGCTCTCCACCAGATAAATGTTCAACAGATTGATCGTTTGGTGGACAACGTAATGCATCCATTGCACGGTCTAATTGATTGTCTAACTCCCAAGCATCTAAAGCATCAATTTGATCTTGAACTTTTCCTTGTCGGGCAATTAATTTCTCCATTTTATCTGGATCATTCAATACAGCTTCGTCCATAAATGCATTGTTGATTTCTTCATATTCTTTAAGAATATCAACAGTTCCTTGAACTCCCTCCATTACAATCTCCTTTACGGTTTTTGTAGGATCTAATTCTGGTTCCTGCGGTAAGTAACCAACAGTATATCCATCTGAAATAGAAAGATCACCAATGAATGATTTATCTAATCCTGCAATGATTTTCATTACAGTAGATTTACCAGAACCATTTAAACCGATGATTCCGATTTTCGCACCATAGTAAAATGATAACGAAATATCTTTTATAATTTGTTTTCCTGCTGGCGTTGATTTACTCACGCCCATCATTGAAAAAATGATTTTTTTATCGTCTGACATATTGAATATTTAAGGTTCCAAATGTAAGGATTTTAAATGATTTTTTGCTTAAAGTAGGAAACGATGTTTTAGCCCATTTATGGGAGGAGAATAAAAAGGAAACCCTTACGTTTTATAATGAAAAACAGGGCTTATTTAGGATTAACAACTTTTTGTTTCAAGCATTGACTTACCAATTCAAAATCTTCATTATTATCTGATAAGACTACCAAGATATCATTTGGTTCAATTTTCGTTGATCCATCTGGTGTTATATAATGATCATTTCTTTTAATCATGGTTATTACAGCTGATTTTGGAAAACCAAGTTTAACGATTTTACTTCCTATCATTTTACAATCTGATGTCACGTAAACTTCATGCATTACGGCTTTCGGAGAATTGGTAATAAAACGATCATGCTCAGTTATGATTTTTTTACCGTCAGGTAAATCAACTTTTAACCATTTTGCAAAAATACTCAGTGTCGTTCCTTGTAAAAGAACTGAAGTTACAGAAATAAAGAACACAATATTAAAAATGATATTTGCTTTATCAATTCCTGCAATAAGAGGATAGGTGGCAAAAACAATCGGAACAGCCCCTCTTAAACCAACCCATGAAATGTAAAATCTTCTTTTTAGTTTCATTTTGAAAGGTAGCAAACTGATAAAAACAGCAAGTGGTCGAGCAATAAAAATTAAGAATAAAGAAATCAATAAACCAATTCCCATAAATGGAACCACATGTGAAGGGAAAACCAGAAGTCCAAGCGTAAGGAATAGTATGATTTGCATCAACCACGCTAAACCATCATACATATTTAAGATGGTCTTTTTGGATATTAAATCTTGATTCCCTAAGTAAACTGCACAAATATAAATAGCAAGAAATCCATTCCCCCCAAGTGCATCTGTTGCCGAAAAAGTGATGAACATCATTGCAATCATCAGAACAGGGTAAAGTCCTTCAAATCCTAGTTTGATATTATTGATTATGTTTTTACTTAATACTCCAAAAGCAAATCCTAAAATTCCACCTAAAATCATTTGGAGTAAGAACATAGGAAGGATAGAAGCTAAACTTTGCTCTGGATTGGTAACAAGAGTTAAGAACGAAATTGTAAGAACATAAGCCATAGGGTCATTACTTCCACTTTCTAGCTCTAATGTTGGTCTTAAATTAGCTTTTAGTGCAATGTTTTTAGAACGTAATATTGAGAAAACCGCAGCTGCATCTGTTGAGGAAACAATGGCTCCAAGCAATAAACTTTCGAATAATGAGAAGTCTGTAAGCCAATTTACAAATAAACCAACTGACATGGCAGTCAAAAATACACCAACAGTAGAAAGAGCTATACCTTCTTTCAAAATGGGCTTTACGGTTTTCCAATTAGTGTCGAGTCCCCCAGAAAACAAGATGAAGTTTAGTGAAACAATTCCAATAAATTGAGCAATTTGAGGATCGTCAAATTTAATTCCAACGATTCCTTCAGAACCTGCCATCATACCTATTGTTAAGAATAGAAGTAAGGTCGGAACACCAAATCTAGAAGATGTTTTACCGATAACTATACTGATAAATAGGAGGAAAGAACCTATGAGAAGAATGTTTTCAATTGTTAGAATCATACAATGTATTACTTGTATTTAACTTCAAATCAATCAATGCCTATAAAATCTCAGGTGAGTTTCTTTATAGCTTTCCCTTTTTTCAAAGTCAAATTGGTTTTTAAAATCAATTTAATTGCAAAAATAACAAAATTAGGATGCTGAAAAATTTGTCATTATGGAATTATGCTTGACTCTAATAAAATGTAAAAAAATAAATAATTTATAACTCGTTTTGCTCAATTGGAGTGATTTCCCCCTTTTTACTTTGTTCTTTATTCATTAAAAATGAATGAATTAAAGTGACTAAGAATAGGATGAGATAGAGGATTTTGTCAAAAAAAGAAATATCCTCAATGAAGTATTGAAATCCCAAAACAAAAAACATATAAATAAAATGAATGGCCAATCCTCCGAGTAGAATAAAAGGGTATAGTTTTAATTTTCTATACATTAATATTATTCCGATTAAAATTAAAAGCCAAATAAATAAATTATTAAAATAAAAGTTGGTGATGGAACCTAAAAATTCCTCTCCATTAAATCCAAGATTTTGACCATTTTTTATAATCACCTCATGAACAGAAAACCCTTTATTTTGTTGAATAACTTTAGAACTTAAAAGTACAAAATAGCTAACGGCGTTCCATAAGGCCAATAAACACCATGAAAATAAAGCAAAAGAAAACATGAGTCGAGTGAAACCATCGGGTTTCGTTTTCCCTAAAATTAATTGTTTTATGCGAACAAATAATGGAATAGCATCTTCTGGTTTTATTTCTCCAATGGGTTTTTTCATTAGGTGTAGAATAGGAATGAAATAAATATGGCTGCAATAATTCCGGCTAAATCAGCAATTAATCCAACTCCTGCAGCATATCTTGTTTTCTTAATTCCAACTGAACCAAAGTAAACCGCTAACACATAAAAAGTAGTTTCTGTTGAACCTTGGAAAGTAGCAGACATTTTACCGATAAAAGAATCGACACCATGTGTTGCAAATGTTTCCAACATCATTCCACGTGCTGCTCCACCACTAAATGGTTTCATAAATGCAGTTGGCAATGCTTCAATAAATTCTGTGTTGGCTACAGAGGCTAATTTTAAAAGATAACGAACGCCGTCAAACATCATTTCCATCGCTCCGGAAGCTTTGAATACTCCAATAGCAACAAGTATGGCAACAAGGTAAGGCACAATTTTTATCGCTACATCGAAACCTCCTTTTGCCCCGTCAATGAATACTTCATATACATTGATTTTCTTTCTAATTCCTAGTCCTAAAAAGACAATAATCACAGAAAAGAGGAGGAGGTTACCTCCAACATTTGATACTGGTTCTACCAACTCAGGATTGTTGTAGAGTAAAAGCAATAACCCCACAATAAAAAGTGTGAGTGTGCCTAAATAAGCCAATATCGTTTTGTTAAGTAAATTGATTTTTTGTTTAATAGAAACCACGATTAGTCCGATTAATGAAGCGAAAAAAGTGGAAAATAAAATTGGTAAAAATACTTCAGATGGAGAAACAGATCCTGCGCCGCTTCTGTAGGCTAAAATACTCACAGGAATAATGGTTAATCCTGAAGTGTTGAGCACCAAAAACATGATTTGTGCATTGGAAGCCGTATCCTTTTTAGGATTTAATTCTTGTAACTGTCCCATAGCTTTTAATCCTAGTGGAGTAGCGGCATTGTCCAGTCCAAGCATGTTTGCGCTGAAGTTCATCATCATGGAACCAACTGCTGGGTGATCTTTCGGAATGTCAGGAAAAAGTTTCCCAAACAATGGAGAAACGACTTTGGTTAAGGCACGGATGGCCCCACCTTTTTCACCAATCTCCATGAATCCCATCCACAAGCATAGAGCTCCTGTTAGGAATAATGCAATTTTAAACGCCAATTCAGCGCTTTCAAATAAGGCATCCACCATTTCCTTGAAAATCATCATGTCTCCAAAAAAGAACAATTTCCCAAGTCCAACAGCTAAGGCTGATAAAAATAATCCAATCCACAGTCTATTCAATAACATAGCTGCTAAGTTCTAAAAAATAGTGTGAATCAATTTGATTTGGCCAATGAAATATTCACAAAGTTATCAATAACAACGGCCCCTAAATTTCCAGAAACTTCAGGAAGAAACTGAACACCATAAATGTCTTCCCCGTTTTTTTTCATGGCTTCGTTAATGCTGTAATCGGAACTTGCTAAAAGTTGAAATCCTGGAGGAATTGAGATTGTTCCTGCATTGTCTTTAATGAACTGTACTTCTTGGGGTAATTTGTCAAAAATACCATCAGTATCGATAATTCCAACGGCTACTGTTTCGTTTCTATAGGGTTCATAGGCAGGTCTTGCATCAAAACAAACACCCAGCAAATGGTGTCCAACTCCAATACCTAGAACAGGAACATCCAGCGTAAGCGTGATTTTTATTTTTTCAATGTACTTCTCTACATTGGTTTCGTGAATCGAAATGTGTGCATGTGAAATTATAACCGCAAGAGGGTTTATAGCTTTTAATTCCTCAGGTGTGATATCGTAAATTGAAATTGTTTTATAGTCGATGTATTGGTCAACTAGATCTTCTAGTTTATAAATAAAAGAGTAACCACAATCAACAATCAAAATCATATTTTAGGTGCTTTTAGTCCTCCAAACTGCCATGTCGTTTTACTACCATCCAATTTATACAGCCAAAGTTTAAAATTACTAGCTTCTTTAATTATGTAACGCTGTTTTCCGAAACCTTCATAGTCAAGGATAAGGTTAAAATCCCCATATTGGTCCAATTCAACATTATATTTTCCTTTTTTACCTTTATTACTGCCTAAATTGATGAGTTCTTGTTCTCTAAATGTATTGTTTAAGTGAAATGTAAGTGTTTTTCTGTATTCTTCCATTGCTGAGAACTCTTTATCTCCTGGACGATCAGAGTTTTTCATTACCCATACTTTTGCACTATGTCCATTTAATATTTGAATAGGAAATTCACTTTGCAATGTTGCTTCCGAAATGCAAGAAGTAAAAAGTAAGGTAATGATGATGTAAAATAGTGTTTTCAAAAGATGAGTTGTTTTTCGTCAATTCTTTCCTTAATGGCTTTCGAGGCGGTCTCTTTAAGTTTTTTTGATTTGAATTCACCTTCCAAATCACCAATAGCCTCAACAAAATGATATTTTCCGTCTTTGTATTTTAAAAGTACATCATATCGATCAAAGTTATTGTTACCAAGGTCATCAAAAACAGCAACAATTAAATCGTCAACTCCACTGTTTTGTGAAATACGTTCAACTAAGTAACCAACAATACCGTTCATTAATACTAATTTTCCTTTTTCTCTTACGAAAATTAATAATCTTCGATAAGGGTAATTATTTACTCCAGCTCGAACTTGAAGCATAAAAGCATCTTCTATTCGTCTGTTGTGATTGTAAGGAAAAAATTTAAAAAATCGGGAGCTACAAGGAGTAGAACTATTGGCAACAGAATCATTAAGTTTAGGATTACACAAGTGAGTTTCAATCAATAATTCATAATACTTTTTGTCTTGAAAACCACCTATGGTAAATAAGCCGCTGTCTTTAATTGTATCTTTTTCTTGAGATGAATCATTTTTTTTTATAGACTCAACTTCTTCTTTTGAAGTGTTTTGTTGTTGAACTTTATGATTGTTACTTTTATCTGTTTTTACTGATTTTTCTACAGATTCTTCCCTGTTTTCAGTACAAGAAAATAGTAGAAATAAGGACAATATGAAAGCAAATTGTTTTATCATAGTTTTTCAATAGTTCCTCCTAATTTAATATTCTTGTTGACTTTAGGATGTCCATTATAGTTAATGATTCCACCACTTGTAACATTTGCGTTTAAACTTTGAATAGGAGCGCAAATAATTTCACCTCCGAAGGTAACGTTAGCATTAACTTCGTCCGCTCTCAGACGAACAGCTGCAATTGTTCCACCTGCTTTTATTGTTGGTTCAAATATTGGCGTTTTTCCATTGATACTGATAGAACCACCTTTAGTAACATTTGATTTTATCAATGGGGCATAAACTTCATTAATTTCCAACTTTCCTCCAGCATCAGCTAGGTAAGAAACAGTAGAGTTAAATTCACCTGCATTTTTTACTTTAATTTGAGCGCCTCTTCTTGCTTCAATAGTGCTTATATTACCAGCATAATACAATGTTAAGTTAATCCCTATTTCTTCCACAAAACTTCCACTATACTTAATGGTAAGTGTATTTTGAGAATAAGAAAAAGTTAAGTTTTCAAGATTAACATCATTATCATCTTTGTCAACAATTGCTTCCTTCTCAGAAGAGTTGATAATTTGAACAGGGAAGTTTCCAATAACCACAAGTTTTTCGAATTTAGATAATTCATAAACCGTTGATTCTTGAGCAAAGGAGTTTGATAAAATGATGAAACTAACTATAAATATTAAGATCCCTTTCATAATCGCTATTTAAAATACGTAATTACTTTGTTGAACGGCTTTGTCAAGCATTTCTAAATTTAAATCTGTTCTGATCTTGTGTTCATCAAAGTATTTTACCATTTTTTCAGTTGGCATATTTCCTACTAAATCATCTTTGGCCATTGGACATCCACCAAAACCTCTAATTGCTCCATCAAACCTTCTACAACCTGCGTCATAAGCAGATTTTATTTTCTCTTCATAAGTATCAGGTGTGGTATGAAGATGAACACCAATTTCAGCGTTAGGTACTTCTGGAAGTGTATTGTTGAGTACACTTTTTATTATTCCAGGGTTTGAAATACCAATAGTATCAGAAAGAGCTAAAATTTCAATACCAAGTTCTTGATTTAGACGTAAAGCCCATTTTGTTACTGTATCCGCATTCCATTCATCACCATAAGGATTTCCAAATCCCATGGAAAGATATACAACCAATTTTTTATTTGAGTTTATTGCTACATTTTGAATGGATTCAAGTCTTCCTAAACTACCCTCAATAGAAGTGTTGGTATTGCGTTGCTGAAAAGTTTCGGATATAGAAAAAGGATAACCTAGGTAATTAATTTGCTCAAATTCAGCAGCGTCACTGGCTCCTCTTTCATTGGCTACAATACTTAGTAATTTTGATCTTGTTTTAGAAAGGTCTAGTTTTTCCAGTACCATAGCTGTATCTCTCATTTGTGGAATAGCCTTTGGCGAGACAAAACTCCCGAAATCTATCGTGTCGAAACCAACCTTTAAAAGTTCGTTGAGATAATTGATTTTTGTAGTTGTTGGAATAAATTCTTTAATTCCTTGCATTGCGTCCCTTGGACATTCGATTATTTTCAGATTTTCCATATTCACGAATATACAAAAAGCTTATGATTTTAAGATAGCCTCATTAATCTTTCGAACAAGACTTGGTCCTTCATAAATAAACCCAGAATAGATTTGAACAAGTGATGCACCAGCCTCGAATTTCTCCATTGCATCTTCTGCAGAATGGATTCCACCAACTCCAATAATTGGAAAACTACCTTTCGAATTTGTGTGTAAATAACGAACCACTTCAGTAGATCTTTTTGTTAGTGGTTTCCCTGATAGTCCACCAGCTCCAATAGATTCAACGTCATTTGTTTTTAATCCAGAACGGTCAATTGTTGTGTTAGTAGCGATTACTCCATCTATTTTTGTGGTATCAATAATTTCAATGATATCATCTAGTTGATCATCTGTTAAATCAGGAGCAATTTTTAATAAAATTGGTCGTTGAATTTCCTTACTATCATTTAAAACTTTAAGAGTATTTAACAAAGCTGTTAATGGTTCTTTATCTTGAAGTGCTCTTAAGTTTGGTGTATTTGGAGAGCTTACATTGACAACAAAGTAATCTACATATTTATAAAGTGCATCAAAACATTTAACATAATCGTCAATTGCATTTTCATTGGGTGTCACTTTGTTTTTACCAATATTACCTCCAATCAATAGATCCGATTTTCTGTTTTTTAACTTTTCAACAAGGGCTTCAATTCCATCATTGTTAAAACCCATACGGTTGATAATCGCTTCATCTTCTACCAATCGGAAAAGGCGTTTTTTTGGATTACCTTCTTGAGGTAGGGGAGTTACCGTTCCAACTTCAATAAAACCGAATCCAGTATATTCCAATTCATTGAATAGTTTTCCATTTTTATCGAAACCTGCAGCTAAACCTACTGGGTTTTTAAATTTTAAACCAAATAATTCTCTTTCCAACCTTTTGTCTTCTACAACATAAAGTTTTTTCCAAAGCGATTTAACTCCTGGAATGGCAAGTGTGTTTTTAATAAGTTTGAAAGTAATATAATGAATCTTTTCTGGGTCGAAAAGAAAGAAAACGCGTTTAATAATGGAATACATAATTCTTTTGTTTGCACAAAAATAGCAATAAAAAAAGGTGAGCCTTTGACTCACCTTAAAATTTTTTCAATCCATTTTTTCTAGAACTTTGTTCGACCATTCCAACGAGTTCTAGACATACCTTTTGGTTTTGGATATGTAATATTTCTAATGATGGTGATGTTCGAAAACATATAAGCATCATTGTCTTCTGGGTTCCCTCTTTGTTGTCCTTCTGTAAACCATGTGTGGTTCTCTATTGAAGGATTAGCAGCGTAAACAGCATTGCCACCAACTTTGTCTTGAAGGGTTTCTGGGTCGTAATACACTGTACTTACATCATCTATATAATCTGTAAATGTTTTGTTATAAGAAACTTCTATTCCAAGTCTCCAATATTTACCAATAGCAAATTTAAATCCAACTCCAAAAGGAATAGATAAACTTGTTCTTTTGTATTCTTCAGCACCGTTAGGTAGTCCTTGACCTTCAGTTCTAAGCGGTCTTAAATCTGTCCAACTGCCATTAATTTTTGTTTGTGGATTGAAAAAGAAACCAGAAACTCCAGAGAAAACATAAAAAATGTCTGCTTTAGTTCCACGCCCTTTAGTGCCATAGGAATTGTATCTAGCTCCACCTTCTTCTTTAGCATAAATAATATATTCTAATCTTTGACTAAGTTCTACAACTATGGATCTGAAAGATAGGTTTCTGCTTCTTCTAATGATTTCATCAGTATTTGCATCATTTCCTGATAGCATTCCTGCGTATAATTGTGTAGAGGTTGCGAATCTAGGATGGAATCTAAATCGATAACCAAAACCTGCACCATAACGCGTACTTGACCAATCTAAATCTGCAATTGAGTTTTGTGTTCCTTCTCTATTTAATCCTCCTAAATCACCCAAGAATTGTGTAGCTCCTACAGAGAAGAAAATTTCTGATTTATTTAAGGACCAATTGTTAGAATTACCAAAACCACCATTGCTTTGACTATACGAAAATAGCGTAGCAAGAGAGAAAATAGTCAATATTAGGTATCTCATATTTGTTTTGTTAATCAATTCTAATGTGTAATAATTATACAAATATAGTAAGTATGATAAAATAATCAAATTAAATTTTTATTCAGCTAATGTTATTTTAATTGAAACTAAGTTGATTACGCTAGACCTTTCTGTTTCATTTAGCTCTTCGTTTTAGTTTAACTGATAATTTTATTCGTGAGCTTATTTACAAAATTAATTGATTTGAAGTTCATTTAAATTCGCATAAACACCGTTTGGTTTTGAAATCAATTCTTCGTGTGTTCCTTGTTCTACAACTTTTCCTTTTTCCATAACCAAAATAGTGTTGGCTTTGCGGATGGTGGATAATCTGTGAGCAATAATGAATGATGTTCTATTTTCCATCAATCGATCTAAAGCTTCTTGAACTAAACTTTCAGATTCTGCATCAAGTGCTGATGTTGCTTCGTCTAAAATTAAAATAGTTGGATCTTTCAAGATAGCTCTTGCAATAGCTATTCTTTGTTTTTGTCCTCCTGAAAGCTGGATTCCACGATCCCCAACTTCTGTGTCAAATCCATCTGGAAATGATTGAATAAATTCTAGGGCGTTGGCTTTCTTTGCAGCATTTTCAACTTCTTGGTCTGTCGCATCTTGCTTTCCAAATAAAATGTTGTCTTTTATGGATCCACTAAATAGAATTACCTCCTGTGGAACAAGAGCCATGTTTTCACGAAGATGTTTTAATTCCAAGTCTTTTACATTGATTCCGTCTAAAGTATATAGTCCAGATGTAGGCTCGTAAAATCTTTGTAACAATGAAGCAATCGTTGATTTTCCTGCTCCAGAAGCACCGACAAGGGCTATTTTTTCTCCTTTTTTAGCTGTGAATGAAAGTTTGTTTAGGACTTGAATGTCTTTTCTTTGTGGGTAGTGGAATGAAACGTTATTAAACGCGACATCTCCTTTGATTTCCGTTGATTTTTCTCCTTTGTGAATGT
The DNA here is from genome assembly GCF_003402975.1 of Brumimicrobium aurantiacum. Lineage (GTDB taxonomy): Bacteria > Bacteroidota > Bacteroidia > Flavobacteriales_D > Crocinitomicaceae > Brumimicrobium > Brumimicrobium aurantiacum. The sequence continues at coordinate 56,570 of NZ_QURB01000011.1, forward strand.
CTTCTTCAGTCTTTTCAGCGATAATATTCATTAAATGCTCTGTTGAACCCACAGCTTTTTGCATGGAAGCATAAAGGTCTGGAATAGATCCAATACTAGCTCCCATAAATACTGTAAACATGACAAAAGAAAAGAAATCGCCACGGTCTAATGTTGCATCAGGTCCAAGTGTCATATGGAGTCCTTGCCAGATGATAAATATGATTGCTCCAAACATACATGTAATGATAAAAGTGATGAATAGGCCTCTCCAGTTTCCACTTTTGATGTTTAGCTTTTTAATTGTTTCAATAGATTTTCTGTATTTAATGATCATGAACAACTCATTTGTAAAGGTTTTTACATTGGTTATTCCCATTAAACTTTCTTCTATAATAGAGTTTGAGACTGCAGAGTAGTCTTGCGCTTTTTTACTTAATTTTTTAATGAATCGGCCAAATATCACTGCGATTATTGCCATTACAGGTACAGTAGCTAACATAATTAAGGCTAATCTCCAACTTACAACCATTAAGAAAATGATTGAACCAATGATCGTGATCACTTGGCGAAATAGTTCGGCGATTGTAGTTCTTAAGGTGTCTTGGATTAAGGTAATGTCTGCAGAGATTCTACTAGTGATTTCTCCAACTTTATTTTTGTTGAAAAACTCCATAGGCATGTATATCAATTTGTCGAAAGCATCTTTTCGGATATCACGCATTGTGCGCTCCGTTACTTTTGTAAAAATGACAACCCTGAAAAAAGAAGAAACTCCTTGAATAATGAGTAAGGCTAATAAAAGTAAAGCAACACTATTAATGTTGTCTAAATTTATACCTTCTAAAATTTCTTGATTATTTGGACTGGCTGTATCAGAAGGTAAGTCACTACCTAGTAACTGGCCTAAAAGATAAGGGAAGAGTAGGGATGCAGATGATGAAATAACTAAGAAAATCCATCCAAGTGCAAAATGAGCTCGGTAAGGTTTTAAATAGCTAAATATTTTTTTTGCCTTTTGAACTGACTCTTTACTTAATTTTACACGTTCTTTCTTTTTATTCTTTGGCTTAAGCATTCTTGTTCGGTAAAAATAATTTGACCACAAAGTTAATGTAAGAACTTTGGAATACGATTAAATTTGAATATTTTTGCAATTCGATTTTGTTTAGAGCAAAAAAGGACTATCTTTGCAGTCCTTAATTAGAAAGAGAATTTTAAATTTATAATAAATAGGTCATGAAAAGAACATTTCAACCATCACAACGTAAGAGAAGAAACAAGCATGGATTCCGTAGTCGTATGGCTACTAAAAACGGTCGTAGAGTATTAGCTGCGCGTCGTAAAAAAGGAAGAAAAAGTTTAACTGTTTCTAGTAACAAGTTAGCAAAACGCTAGAATATAGTTAGTATATAATTAAATAGTCCATCAATAAAAGGTGGGCTTTTTTAGTTTATATATACTTTAAAAAATCAAGGTTTGTGAGGAGAGTTTCTTAACAAGAAAAAAAGAATATTTTAAGAGCAATATCTTGAAATTTGAAGGAAATAAGATTAATTTAGTGCCGAAATAAATAAGTCAAATAATGAATTTACACGAATATCAAGGGAAATCGATTTTAAAAACTTTTGGAGTAGCTGTTCAAGAGAGCGTTGTTATTGATGACGTTGCAAATGCAGTATCAAAAGCAAAAGAATTAACTGAAAAAACAGGTACTGAATGGTACGTTGTTAAAGCACAAATTCACGCTGGAGGTCGTGGAAAAGGAACGATAGAAGAAACAGGTTCTCGTGGTGTTGTTTTAGCAAAAGGAATTGATAAAGTAGAAGAAGTTGTTAAAGGTATCTTAGGTGGTCATCTTGAAACTGCGCAAACAAATGGTGTTGCGAAGAAAGTAAACAAAGTGATGATTGCAGAAGATGTTTATTATCCTGGTGATAGTGAGCCTTCTGAAATTTACATGTCTGTATTGATGGACCGTGATAAAGGAAGAAATGTAATTATCTATTCTACTGAAGGTGGAATGGATATTGAAACAGTTGCGGAAGAAACTCCAGAGCTTATCTTTAAAGAAGAAGTTGATCCAAGAGTTGGACTTCAAGGTTTCCAAGCAAGAAAGATTGCCTTTAATCTTGGACTTAATGGAAAAGCATTTAAAGAAATGACAAAGTTTGTAACTGCATTATATAATTCTTACATCGGATCTGATGCTTCAATGTTTGAAATTAATCCAGTATTAAAAACTTCAGATGATAAAGTGATTGCTGTTGATGCAAAAGTTACGCTTGACGATACAGCTTTATTCCGTCACAAAGATTATGCAGAAATGCGTGATAAAACGGAAGAAGATCCTGCAGAGGTTGAAGCTGATGAAGCAGGATTAAACTTCGTTAAACTTGACGGTAACGTTGGATGTATGGTTAATGGTGCTGGTTTAGCAATGGCTACAATGGATATCATTAAGCAATCAGGTGGTAACCCTGCAAATTTCCTTGATGTTGGTGGTACAGCTGATGCTGCACGTGTTGAAAAAGCATTTGATATTATCCTTAAAGATGAAAATGTAAAAGCAATTTTAATTAACATTTTTGGAGGTATCGTTCGTTGTGACCGTGTTGCTCAAGGTGTTGTAGATGCATACAAGAACATGGGGGGTATTCCAGTTCCAATCATTGTTCGTTTGCAAGGAACTAACGCTGAAGAAGCAAAGAAATTAATTGATGAATCAGGATTGGATGTACATTCAGCTGTTTTACTTCAAGAAGCTTCTGACTTAGTGAAAAAGATTTTAGCTTAAGTCTAATTAAATATTATATAGTATTAAGGGAGCATTTAGGTGTTCCCTTTTTTACATTTTTATCGTTTTATTAAAACAAATTATTCTGATCTTATGATAAAGTATAAATCAAAAGAGGAAATCGAAAAACTTAGAGCTGCTGCACAGGTTGTTAGTAGAACTTTAGGGAAGGTGGCAGAGGCGATCGAACCAGGTGTAACTACATTGGAATTAGATGCTATCGCAGAAGATTATATTCGCTCTCAGGGTGCTGTTCCTGGATTTTTAGGATTATACGATTTTCCAAATACTTTGTGTATTTCTGTTAATGAACAAGTTGTTCATGGTTATCCAACCGATGAACCAATTAAAGATGGAGATGTTGTTTCTGTAGATTGTGGAGCAATTCTCGATGGATATTACGGAGATCATGCCTATACTTTTGCTGTAGGTAATGTTTCTGAAGAAGTTTTAAAGTTGCTTGAAGTTACCAAAGAATGTTTGAATATTGGAATTGAGCAAACTAGAGTAGGGAACAGAATGGGAGATATAGGTTACCACATCCAAAAACATGCTGAAGACAGAGGCTATGGTGTGGTGAGAGAATTGGTTGGTCATGGTATCGGACAAACAATGCATGAAGAGCCTCAGGTGCCTAACTACGGTAGAAGAGGAAGAGGAAAGAAGATTAAGGAAGGTTTAACCATTGCCATAGAACCAATGATTAATCTTGGTACAGCCCAAATAAAATACCTTGAGGATAATTGGACCATAGTGACCCTTGATGGGAAAGCAAGTGCACATTTTGAACATGATGTTGCTGTAGTAGATGGTAAACCAGATGTCTTATCTACATTTAAATATGTTGAAGAAGCTTTGGCTAAAAAGGACAATGTTTCTTAAGAATATTTTAAGGCAATTATGGAAAGATTGCAAAAGATAGTTACGTTAAGCTGCTTAATTTATACTTTATATGGATTAAGCAGCTTTTTTCAATTGGGGACTTTCGTTCCACCGATTCCATTAAAACCATTCCTTTTTCTTACATTTTTAATTGCTTACCTCGTAAGTTCTTCCTTTAAAGAGTTCAATCTGCTTAAAATATTCACTTCTTTTTGGCTCTTATCTCTCATTTTTGTTGGTCAATACTTTGTTGAGGTGTTTTTTGATTATCAAACTGTAGAGTGCTATTTAAGGAATGTAGAACCTTTAGTGCTTATTGGTTCTGTGTTAGGTTTTATAAGTGTGATTTTTAAATTATCTTATACTATTGGATTGGGTTTCTTTAAAAGCGCTATTCCTGTGTTAGGTATTGTTTTGCTTTTCAGTTTTTCACCAAATCTTGATGATCATTTGGTTTATGACTTTGTAATTATTGCCTTTGCATTTATTTTTTATTTGTATGATTGCCTAAATCAAGTAGGAATTGTAGAAACTAAACAAAAAGAAATCATTTTATTGTTGCAAGGAGTAGCTGTTTTAACTTTCATTGAGCGAATGACTTATATAGTTTTAGCGTATTGAGTAAAAAAAAATCATTAACTTTTTTCCTTAAAAAGGTTTGATTAGTGTAAGTTATTAGTATTTTTGCAGTCCGCAACGATAAAGTTGTAACAAGGTTAAGCGAAATCTTGTAAATTGAAATAAACGGAGAGGTGGCTGAGTGGCTGAAAGCGGCACCCTGCTAAGGTGTTATACGGGCAACTGTATCGAGGGTTCGAATCCCTCTCTCTCCGCACGATAAATACAAACAGATGTTAAAACTTTTCGATGAAGTTAGGAAGAGAAAATGTTGAATCAACTGTAGAGTTTGTTTTAATTGAAATTAATTTTAAGATGAATTTATTGATTACTAAGTGATTAAAAATTTATTAAAAAATAATTAAATAAAACGCTTGCTAAGTTAAAAATTGTTTGTATCTTTGCAACCCGCAAATGATTCTTTAGAAAAGAATAGATTGAAATAAAACATTAGCGTTAAGATTTTAAATCTTAATAAATTCAATAAAACGTTATTGAATTAATGTAAAGAATGACCAGTTCGGGGTGTAGCGTAGCCCGGTCATCGCGCCTGCTTTGGGAGCAGGAGGTCGCAGGTTCGAATCCTGCCACCCCGACAAGGGGATGATTGATTTCATCCCCTTTTTTTGATTAAAAGTGTGTTTACACTAGTTTTAAACTAGGGCTCGTAGCTCAGCTGGATAGAGCACCTCCCTTCTAAGGAGGCGGTCAAAGGTTCGAATCCTTTCGGGCTCACTATAAGCGTTGATGGTTTCCATCAACGCTTTTTTATTTTAGACAAAGGTCTAGAGTATATTAGGTTTAGAACGATTTTGTTTTTGGCAGCGCTTGAACAACGTAAAGGATTGTGATACTGATCCGTGATACCAATTTCAAAATTCGTGATACTATGAAAACAAAATACATTTTCAATCGTAAAAAACGGTTGAATACAAAAGGACAGGCACCTGTTGAAGTGATGATTTATTTGAGTAGAAAAAAGAGGATTTTCCGCTCAACTGGAGTTTTTATTGCCCCAAAATTTTGGGATGAAAATAAGAATGAACTCAAAAAATCAATTCCAAACTACCAGGAATTAAATCATAAATTAATACTTAAAAGACACTCGTTAGAAGATCAAGTGATCAAAGAAGCAATGTCTGGAGATTTCTCTAGTGTAACTTTAGGAACTCAAAAAGTAAAATTATTTGAATTCTTTGAACATCGTGTAATAAAGGTTACCAATTCAGAACTTACTGAAGGAACACAAATGATATACCGTAGAACACTACGTTATTTAAAGGAATTTAGAAAAGAAGATTTCCCAATTACAAAAGTTGATGTGTTCTTTTTGGAATCATTTAACATTTTCTTGAAGGAAACCAAAAAGTTAAAATTAAATGGACGTGCATCTCTAATGCTTCGTTTAAAAACCGTTATGAATGTTGCAGTAAATGATGGAGTAGTGGATTACGCAAAAAATCCGTTTAGAACATTTAAAATACACCAGGTTGAACCTGAAACACATTCATTAACTCTTGAAGAATTAACACGAATAGAAAATTTGGATATGTCTTTGAGACCTGAGCTGGATAAAACTAGAGATATGTTTTTGTTTTCTTGTTATACTTCGTTAAGGTTTGGTGATCTAATAAATTTAAGTTTTGAAAATTTTGAAGTATTAGAGCAGGGGAGAATTAGATTAACTTATATTCAGGAGAAGTTAAGACATAGAAGTGCAAAGAAGGTTCAATGGATTATTTCTGATTTTTGGGGAGGAAAAATTGACAAGATTATTTTGAAATACTTTAAGAAATTTGAAAACGTAAAAGATGTTCAAAAAGACATTCGTTTTTTCTTCAGATACACGAATCAACATTATAATAGACAATTGAAAGAATTACAGAATTTTGCAGGAATTAAACAAGAATTGCATTCACATCTCGCAAGACATACTTGTATAACATTACTAGTCAATGATTTTGGTTTAGATATTACAAAGGCTCAAATGATTGCAGGCCATTCAAAAATGGAAATGACAAGAAAATATTTAAGGGTCACAGAGCGAGATTTAGAAACAGCAGCAAGAAATATAAATTGGGATAAATAAATTAAAAAGCCCTGATCTATGACCAGGGCTTTTTAATTAAACATTTTCTTATTTTAATTTTGTAAGATCTTCAAACGGTATTTCTTTGATTTTCTTTTCATCATTTATCTTAAATTCAATCACAGCATTATCAGAATTAATACCAATAATTTCACCTTTAATTAGCTTTAAATTGTGTTTAAATGAAACGTCATCACCAACTTTCAAAATTATTTCTTTCGATATGGTTGTCGTGATCGAGATTTCTTTGTCTCCGTAAACATCACCAATTACTTTAACTTTTTTACCGTTATTCTTAATAAATATTTTCGCATTCATTAAATGATTTCCTTTATGTTCTGCTACTACTGCATCAATAGCACTTTCTAAAGGATCACCTTTTTTGGTTTTGGATTTTCCTTCTACGTTTTGAGCAACAAGAACATATTCTTTTGAAGAATCAACGTTTTTATTGGCGACCATAGTTAAATCTCCAATTCTAGTCCAACATGAGGATAAAGTAAATAAGCAGATAAAAAAAATTATTTTTTTCATAAATATATATTTTTGTTTTTAACAAAATTAACATTTAAACATCATTAACCGTTCCAAAAACGACTTATTGAATGAATGGCAAGGTTTAAAGGACGAATGAATACTTTAAACTTGCAAACAACAAAAAGCCCTGATCTATGACCAGGGCTTTCAAGTTTATAATATACATTTTATACTTTACTTTTTACTTTTTAAATAAATTGCTCATTGATAAAAAATTGAATGAAACTAAAGAGTTTAATGGTGTGTCTCCGTCTGGTGGAGTTCCATGTATTTTAATGCGAATAATATTGTTCGTTCTATCAGGTACCGCTCTTAAAATAGTGTCAAGTGGTCCACTGGTAACTTGAAGAATTGGAGCAATAGAATTAACATCTACTTGATTTCCGTTCAACAATCCACCAGTAAAATCTAAAGTTATTTCATCAGAGTTCAATGTTACAATTGGTTTAAACTCTTTAACCCCTCCGCTATCTTTTAACGGAGTAGAAGGAACTAAAATTAGGTTTGGATAAGTACTATCATATTTCATTGAAATGAATGAAGCGTTAAGTTCATCACTAAACGAAGCCCCATCTTCACCTTTCAATGAATCTAAGAAATCTTGTTCAGTTCCTTCATTTCCTTGGTTTAACCATACTTCGTAGGCTGATAGTCCATCAGTACCATTTTGTACAGTTGTATCAATAGTACTGTTTTCTAGTAAACCAATCGAAGTTAATACGTCTGCCAAGCCTTGAATTGTTGAAACTGAAGGGGATTTTTTTAACTCAATAATATGGTCATCAGCTAAAGTTATAAATAAAGTTTTCCCCTCAGCACCTACTGGTGATTCTCCACCAAGTGGGGCGTCACTAACTGAAATACTGCCAGACGCTTCATGAGACTTTATGTCAATCCTTTTTTTAACCCATAGTTGAGAAACATCAATCCCATATCCTAAAGCTTGTAATCCCCCACCATTAAACTGGCTCGTTCCACCATTGGCAGAAATAGACGATGCGTCGAAATTTGTTTCACCATAAAAAGTAGTCAAAGCGTCAAATTGTACATCTTTTTTAAGGGCTATTTTATCATTTCCATCTTCAGTCCAGAACTGAATAGAATCTTTATATAAATTTAAAAAATCGAATCCTCCATGAAATATTTCATTTGATAAAGATTGAATTTTCAATGTTGAAGTTCGGTGAGCTAGATTGATTATTCTTGAAACCCCTGTTCCGATATTCATGTTTCTATTCTCTAAATTCTTATTTAAAGAGTTTAAAAAAGTTGAAACATCGCCACCATTTCCAGCGTTTAACCATTGATTATATGCGTTCAATATCCCTTTTTCAGTATCTGAAGGTTCAATCGTGCTGCTTTCTAAGAGACCGATAGACGTTAAAGCATCTGCTAAGCCTTGAACTGTTTGAATAGAACCTTGTTTTTTAAGATTAATCTGCGAATCGTCAGACATTGTAATTCTTAGAAAATTTAATGGATCATCATCTATTGATTCTATTCTGATATTATCATAATCTGAAAAGAATATTTTTGAAAATTTACCACCTGATCCCATGGCTTCAATACCAGCGCCATTAAACTTGTTAATTCCTGCGTCTGAGACTATTCCATTTGTTGTAATACCATCAATGGAAATTTCGGTATTTCCTTTAATAATTTTACCAAGCCCGTTCACACGTAAATCTTCACTAATTCCAAGACCACCGTTGTATACATTAATGTTTCCAAAAATTACGTTCAGATCATTATTTTGAATTGATACTGGAGCATTAATTCCGAATTTAAAACCAAAATCTTGATCATTCGTGAAATAGATATTATTATTATTAGGACCACCAATGGCTAACAATGTTCCTGATTCAGAATCTAATCCTGGTTGAAGTGAAATTTTTCTATTAATGCCAGGCGCAATTTCCAAGTCACTATTTCCAATATTAATAGAATCTGAAGGATCGCTATCTGCACCTTTCAAAGAATCCAAAAACTCCTGTTCCGTTCCTGTGTTTCCTTGCGCTAACCAAACTTCATAAGCAGAAAGACCGTTTTGACCTGGTTCACCTTGCACGCCAGAACAACCGTTAACAGGGTACAATAAAACACGTCCATAAAGTAATCGAATATTCGTCCACTCACCTGTCAATTCTCCACCTTCTTCTAAAGAGATGTCAACAGGTTCATTTGTAATTTCATCATCATCTATTGCTGAAGTTGCTCTAAAATTAGAGTAGGGAATTGCTTTTATCTTTCCGTAAATTTCTCCTGATGGGGATATTTCCCCAGCTTTTAGTTCAAATATTTCTCCTTGATTTGCCATATTACATTTTAATTACCGCGATCCAATCGCTATGATTAATAAATCCGTTTGTTGCTGGAATAATTGTTTCTGTGACTGAATTAGAAATATTTCCACCAATTACAGTTATATAATTCCCGTTATTTTCGACAACGATATCGCCGTGAGTTTTAGCCGTTGGATATAACCCCGCCAAGTCTCCTGTATAACCACGTTTTTTAATTACAATATCGCCTGGTCTTGGTTTATAAGAATGAGTTTCAACGGCAATTTGTGCCGTATGCCCTTGGTTTGCTCTTTCTCTAGCCCAAACAGTATAATTTGCGTGTGTGGCGCTTGCTGGAAAATTGAAATAGTCTTTTCTAGCGATATAAGAAATAAACGCAGCGCTCCAAGCATATTTGGAATCGAATTCCTCTATATTATCTAAAGTAATCCAATCCCACCCAGCGCCTTTTTGCCAATAATCAACTAAACGAGAATGAACTGCCGTTTCGTTTTCATTTCTACCGCCCCAGAAGATTAATTCGTTTTTTGCGGAGGTTACTAAATTTCGTTTTCTCATAATTCTCATGTAAATGAAAATTATGGCAGCCAGTAAGACTACCACAATTATAATTTGTTTAGATTCTTTTATCTTCATTAGCCAATAATGAAAATGATTTTAATGAATGATAAAAATTCATCTAGCCTGATCCATCCTTTCAAAAGCGCCACAAAAAACAACCAACCAAAAAAAGCGGCTATTGCTCTAGCGTAATTCAATCCTTTTTCTCCGTTTTCGTCCGTAGTGATTGAATTTTTAAAGGTGGGCAGTATTCCGTCTGATAATCCCAGCAAGAAGTTTTTTAAGCGCTTTTTCATTATTTTTTATTTTTCTTAATTGAAATAAAAATAACCGCGATAATTATTGCGATTAACACTAATCCAATCATTATATATTTCGTATTGTTTTGTGATGTTGTACTGCCGGAGGCTAATTCGGCAGCTTTTATTTTTTGTTGATTCGCGACACATTCATCATATGCGGCTTTTCCGTCAGAGTCAAAAAGCGGACGTGTTCCGCATCCCTCAACTGATGATCCTGATACTGCTGATCCAATTCCTAACCAGTCAGTCCCTCCTAAACTAATCGTAGACATATTTATTTTTTTAATTCTTTCGTTGCTTGTACGTAATAATATATCGTGATAATCGAAGCAACGATTCCGACAATGAATGATATATTTCTTAATTTATTTTGCATTATACTAGACTTTTAACAGCGTTAGATACTTGAAATGTTGTACCGCTAGGAGAACCTAAAAGGGCAATAAATGCGGCTTCGGTTTTATCTCCGAATATACCATCTTCTACCAACGTCGGGATATTTAAAACACCCGCAACACTATTGATTTTTTGTTGAGCAAGTTTCACCAGTTCACCATTATCGCCGCGTTTTAATACGGTTGGAGACGATTGTATAATTTCTGGATTTTTATTGCGTAAGTAGAAATAAAACAACAACGCTACAACTACTATAACGATGATGTATTTAGAGTTTTTATTTCTCTTTTCTGCCATTCTTTTTTTGATTTTTTAAATACAATAATATAGAAAGCGCGGCGGGAACTAAAAGCGATATAATCCTAGCTAGTGTTTCTATTTCTTGTAAAGAAATAAGCCAGCCGCCCGCCGCTAGAATCGTCATATCTAAAATTAAATTGTAATTGTTCATTTGTGGGTTTTTCGCCGGATTCATGCCTTTTAGTTTTAATTCAAACCTAAGCCGCGCAAACGTGTAGCTACCTCTGCATATTTACCGCTCCAGTCGTCCCACTCATTAGAAAATAAAAGCGTGAGTGTAGGGTAATCAACCGCGTAAGTTTTATTATAATGGTTGTACAGCAATATTAACTGGTTGGAGTGTCTATATTTGTTGTGACAGATTAATTAAGCCCGAAATGATTAAATTTGATTTATGGCAAAGAAGTATGACAATGACTTTAAAATTCTCATAGTAGAATTAGTAAAGTCAGGAAGACCTA
>NZ_QURB01000012.1 GCF_003402975.1 Brumimicrobium aurantiacum
GCATAGACAAAACATATTAATAAGAAAACAATACAAATCAAAAAAGCTGAGTAATGACGTCATTACTCAGCTTTAATTTATAACTTTAATCCTTTAATAATCTGTATCGCTTATTTAGGACTTGACAATTGATGTTGTAATTACTTACGTACAACCAATTTGTTTGTTTTGATAACCTCACCATTTTGGTCACGAACAGTGTAGATATATACACCATTGTTTAGGTCACTAACGTTAACTTTCTTTGTTCCGTTAACAATTGAAGAGTTTACAACTTCTTGTCCAGTAACAGAGTTAATTGTAACAGTACCGTTCACTAAACCATCAACTTTAATGTTTACAAAGTTAGACGCTGGGTTAGGGTATACGTTGATCTCTTTGATTTCTTTCTCTACAGAAAGTCCACCGTCAAGTGTAATAGCGTTTGAAGCATCATATACATCATTGTATCCGTTAGCTCCTTCTACTAAAACGTAAACAACCATTTCCTCATTTGGTACGATTGCAGCCGCTTCAACAGCATTTCCAGCAGCATTTATTTTCCAGTACTCACCTGTAGCTGTAAAGTTATACGTTTGATTTGAACCATTTGGAGTGATTTGAATACCATTTGCTTTAATGAATCCAATATCGTCATTTAGTTGACTTGGTGTAACAGCAGATGTCATTGCTAAAACATAGTAACTAGATACATTTGTTTCGTCTGGTGTATCAAAAGAAACAGTTAAATCAGAACCATCCTCGTTATCAGAAACATCTGAAGCTACAATGTTTGTCGCATTTGGTGCATCAGGAATAGCAGGTCCAACTGTGATGTTATCTACAGAAATCGTAGAACCTAAAGTTAATGTAGAGGCTGCACCTTGAAGTATTTGACTTTCACTACTTGCTATAAAAATAGTGTATTCTGAAACAGATCCGATGTATTGCATGTCTACAGTAACATTTTGGAAAGTAGCTTCTGTTCCTGCGAAAGTAGCGAAACCTTGTCCAATTGCTGTTCCACCTGCATTGTATGCGTTGATAAAGACGATAGCTGTGTCATTTGCAGCTACATCGTATTTTACATCCATTGAAAAACTTTCATATTTTGTAGATGTTATGATGTCTTGTGTAGCAATTCCACCATAGTCTCCATCAGGTGCGTTTGTTGGATCTGTAGAGTTTGCAAGGTTGAACGTTGTTAATTCAATATAGCTAGACCCTTCAGTAGCACCAGTCGTTACTTCAGTAGCTGGTGTAAGTGGGTTAGTTCCATCAGTAACGTCACCAAGCGTTGTTAAAATGTTTAGTGTATTCCAATCATCTGGTTCATCATTTGTCCATGACTCAAATCCTGGATTTAAAACTTGTGCGTTAATACTTGCAGTAGCAATTAAAGCTAATGCAGAAAAGTAAATTTTTTTCATATCTATAATTTTGTTTGATTCCAAAACTAATATTTAAATAATGAATAATCTAATCTTATTAAGTTTTTAATATTTTTTATGATTGAGTGGGTGAATATGTTTATTGAACGGTTAAAATCGCTGATCATCAACTTCCTTAAGTTTAACTTGTTTGTTAACTTCTAGACTAAAATAACCAAAATCCTGGGTAACTTTTCCCTGTATCTTATAAATACCCTTTCCTCTAAATGGATATGATTTGACACTAGGAGGAAAATGAACAGTATCAAAAACATGTCCTTCGCAATCTTGAAAGGTTCCAAAATTCATTATTTCTCCTTTTTTTGTTCTTGTTGGCTTTATTGCCACTAGATATCCATAGACAATAATATGCTGACCGTCATATTTAGAAAAGTCCTTAACGGGAATGAAATTTTGAATAGGCTTTTCTAAAAGATCAAATGGTTGTCCCAATGGGAAACCTAAAAGATCTAACTCCTCAAAGGTTTGCTCTAGTTTCTCTGTTTGAAGTTGTGGTAACTGATACTGCTTGGTCTCTTGCTGAAATAATAGGGCTTGATGTTTGACTACCTTTGCTTTCTTATAAAATAAATGTGCTTGCCATTTTAAGGCTTGTTTATTGGTTGAAAGTGTTCGAAATGCACCGATTCGAATAAGTAACAATAGATTTTCCAATGTAGGATGCAACATTCTCAAATAATGATCCAATGAGTTGAAATTCCCATTTTCTGCTCTAAAACGGAGTAATCTTATTATTTCTTTACTGTCAATTCCCAAAATAAGCTGAAAACCGAGGTAAATTGTCTTTCCTTTAATTACTGTTTCCCACTTACTGTTTTGTATACAAGGTGGTTCTATGTTTGCACCTAGCCTTCTCGCTTCGTGAATGTAGAATTCTGTGGAGTAGTATCCTCCAAAATTATTGATGGTGGCAACCATATATTCTAAAGGAAAGTAGGCTTTGAGATACAAGCTTTGAAAACTTTCTACAGCATAGGAAGCCGAATGTCCTTTGGAAAAGGCATAACCTGCAAAACTTTCAATTTGTTCCCATATCGTTTGTGTGAGTTCATCAGCATAGCCTTTTGCTTTACAATTGGAGAAAAATTGATCTCGTATGGCTGTAAACTCTCCTCGGGAACGGTATTTTCCTGACATTCCTCGTCTTAAAATATCGGCTTCATCTAGTGTTAATCCTGCGAAATGATGTGCTACTTTTATCACATCTTCTTGGTAAACCATAATTCCATAAGTCTCAGGCATAATGGATAGCAAGAGCGGATGTCCAAGCTTTCTCCGTGCTTTATCTTTGTGGCGTAGAATGTATTCTTTCATCATTCCTGAACTGGAAACTCCCGGACGAATAATAGAACTCGCAGCAACTAAATCTAAATAAGTTGTTGTTTTCAATTTTTTCATGAGCATGCGCATAGCGGGAGACTCTACATAAAAACAGCCCATAGCTTCGCCGTTTTGCAACATCTTCTGAATTTTCTTGTCTTGTTTGAAAAAGACCAAGTCATGAATGTCGTGGATTTTAGCTTCGGGTTGATTGTAAGCAATGACGTCCAAACTTTCACGAATTTTACTCAATCCTCGTTGACTCAAAATGTCAAACTTGTACAGGCCAACATCTTCGGCTTCTAGCATTGAGAATTGTACTGTTGGAAAACCTTTCGGTGGTAGAAATGTAGCACTCAACCATGAAGTTGGTTTTTCACTAATGATTACTCCACCTGCATGGATACTCAAATGGGAGGGGAGTCCTTCGATGTATTTTCCATATTTTAATACCAACTGACTCATGTGGTCGAGTTCATGAAGTTGGAATTTTCCTTTGGCTAGTTTATCAATTTCTGATTTTGGAAGTCCCAATACTTTTCCTAGTTCACGTACACAACTTCTGTATTTAAAAGTGTTGTAAGTGCAAATCAAGGCTGTGTTTGGAAAACGATTAAAGATGTACTTTAAAACATCGTCGCGTTCTCTCCAAGAAAAATCAATGTCAAAATCGGGTGGATTTTTACGGTGTAGATTGATGAAGCGTTCGAAATAGAGGTCGAGTTCTAATGGATCAACATCGGTAATTCCCAATAAATAAGCGACTATACTGTTGGCTCCACTTCCTCGTCCCACATGAAAGTAAGTTTGAGATTTCGCATAATGAATAATATCCCAAGTCACAAGAAAGTATGCCATATATCCTTTTTGTTCAATGACTTTTATTTCCCTATCAATTCGCTCTGTAATTTCTTTAGCTGTTTTGTTTTCTGTTGAAAAATCAGCCCAAGGATATCGTTTAGCTCTTCCTTTTAAACATAAGGATTGAATCAATGCTTTGTCTTCTTCATGTGTTCCGGTATAAGTTTGAATGTTTTGAGGTTCAGAATTGTCATTGAATCCAAAGTCGATTTTACATTGTGCTAAAAGTTCGAAAGTTTGAGTAATTACAAAGTTTGCTGGTTCAAATTTAGCATTCAATTCTTTTAAATTGTAAAACCATTCTGTTTCAGGAGCTTGTTCCGACTTCGATAATTGAGAGAGCAACGTGTTTTCATTAATTGCGCGCAATAAACGATGTGTATTGAATTCCCTTTTTGATTGAAAAGTCATTATTGGAGCAGCCAAGAGTTTCTCTTTCGCTACATCTTTAATAAATGGCACTTTGTTGATTTCATGGGCTTGGATACCGATAAATTCATGCTCGCGTAAATACTTTGGTTTTTGACCTAAAGGATAAATAACTTTACAGTTGGCAAAGTAGGGCGCAACTTTTGGGAAATTGATGTTTTCATGTAAATGCGCTGTTAAAAACGCATTCATTTCGTGAAATCCTCTGTTGTTTTGAGCGATGATTAAATAGCAATGTTGCATTCCATTTCTGATGTCTACTCCAGCCACAATCGGAAAGTCGATTTCTTGTGCATATTTTAAACTGCTTAAAATTGCAGTAGTTGTATTGATGTCTGTTATAGCTAAACATGGAAATTCATGATTTTTTGCCCACTGAATTATTTTTTCAGGGGATTTCATGCCATAACCTATGCTGTATTTTGTGTGGATGAACATTTTTACTTTTATTTTAAATGGCTTTTTTAATTTGTTTCGAATCTTTAATAAAAATGCTTTAAAGGCAAGGCTTGTGAAGTTTTTAATTGTCACGAGTTTACTCTCGTAAATGATTGTAATTAAAAACGAGCATAACGAAGTATTTGAAGCATTCTTATTAAAGATTACTTGGAGCGGGCATACATCACGCTATCCTTCCCAAACCTATTTCTGATACGGTCCATCGCTTGATATAAGTTTGAATACTTTCCATCGTCGGTAAATAAGCTGATTTGCTGTCCACCTTGCACCAAATGACTCAAACGTACACCAACTAATCTTACCCTTACGCGACGTTGATACAATTGATTGAATAAAGTGAGTATCAAAGGAATTATTTCATGATCCGCTGCAGTGTAGGGGATTTTTCGTTGTAAGGTTTTGGTTTGAAAATCAGAATAGCGAACTTTTACTGTAACGCAGGCAGTAACTTTGTGACTTAGTCTGAGTTTGTAGGTGAGTTTTTCTCCCATTCCGCAAAGTAAAGCGCGTATACGTTGAATATCGATACTATCTTGTTCAAAAGTATGTTCTGTTGAAATAGATTTTTTTTCATTGTACTGCACAACAGGAGATGTGTCTATTCCATGTGCTTTTTTCCAGATAGCACGACCCATTTTTCCAAAAACTTGTTCCAGTAATTCAACTGGCATTTCTTGAAGCGTTTGGATTTTTTTGACACCTAATCCACAGAAGGTTTGGTATGTTTTTAATCCAACAGAAGGGATTTTTCGAATAGACAAAGGCGCTAAAAATGTACGTTCACTTCCGTAATCAACATTAATTGCATTATTTGGTTTAGCTTCTCCAGTTGCAATCTTAGAAACTGTCTTGTTTTCTGATAAACCAAATGAAATAGGAAGTCCCGATTCTCGAATAATACGTTCCCGAAGTTCTTTGGCGTATTGTAAACAACCAAAGAATTTGTCCATTCCAGAGAAATCCATATAAAACTCATCAATTGAACTTTTCTCATAAACAGGCGACGCATCCTTTACGATGTCTGTAATTAAGCGTGAGTATTTGCTGTAAGTTTCGGAATTTCCAGCAATTACAATCGCTTCGGGACAACGTCTTATGGCTAGTTTCATTGGCATGGCAGAATGAATCCCGAATTTTCGAGCTTCATAGCTACAGGAGGCGACGACACCCCGATCTGAAGAACCTCCAATTAGAATGGGTTTTCCTTCGAGTCGACTATCTGTGAGTCGTTCGCAAGAGACAAAAAATGTGTCCAAATCCATGTGGACAATAGCACGGTGTTGTTGTTGCATTTGTTCAGTTTTACGTTTGTTTAAAAGTCTTATACATCTGAACCAAAAGGTTCAAATACATGTAAAACTGCATATCGTTTTGGGTAGTAGAAATTTGTGTTTTTGGCACTTGTTTTTACGCTTACAAATGTAATAAATGTTTATTTACTAATCTATATCTTGATTAGAATTTAATCAATTTTGGTTAGATTAGGTTAGGTTAGGTTAGGTTAGGTTAGGTTAGGTTAGGTTAATTCCACGTTAATCTGCGTTATAACATATCACTCCACACTCCATCAGCGTCCACAACACCAAAGGCGGCTCTCTGCGAAATCTTAGCGTTCTCCTATGTTTGTAATTCAATATATTTGAAGATAAATAAGATGAAAAGGAATGAGAGCTAATTTGCGAACAAGCAACCTTAAAGGTATGTTCACGCGGAGAGATTGCCTCATTCCTTCTCAATTTCTTAGAGTTTGAACAGAATGTAAGGAATGCTACAATGTGGTATATCCAGAATGACCGATCAGTAGAAAAAACGGAGGGAAATGATTCATCTTATTCTAATATTAATTAAAAATTCATATTATGGATATTGTAAAACAAGCAGTAGGCATTGATGTTTCTCAAAAGGAACTAGTGGTTTGTTTAGGTAGAATGGATTCAGATTTTACACCAGAACTCTACGCTCACAAGGTGTTTAATAATACTGAACATGGCTTTAAAACATTATTGCTTTGGGTTAAAACACACACTTTAGAGTCGATTAAACTTCGTTTTGTGATGGAAGCTACTGGAGTGTATCATGAGTCTTTTGCTTACTTTCTAGATGAAAAAGGTTATGAATTAAGCGTAGTTTTACCCAATAAGATCAGTAATTATATTCGTTCGTTTAACTTAAAATCAAAAAATGATAAATCTGATTCTAGGGCTATTGCAATGTTTGGCTTGGAAAGAAAACTTGATAGCTGGCATAGACCTAAACCAATTTATAGAGAGATGAAGCAGCTTACTCGGGAACGAGATCAAGTACTTCATGAACGAACAATGGTTAAGAATCAACTACATGCAGAAAAAGTAGAAGCTCACCCTAACAAGCGTTCAATAGAGCGTTTAAACGAACGAATTAAACTTTTAAATAGTCAAGAAAAAGAAATAAAAACAGAAATAAGTGATTTAATAAAGGCGGATAATTTGATTCTTGAAATAGTTGGCATCATCTGTACCATACCAGGAATAGGCTTGGTAACCGCAGCAATTATTCTAGCTGAAACCAATGGTTTTGAATTGATCAAAAATAAAAGACAATTAGTTAGTTATGCTGGATTAGATGTAAGAGAGAGGCAGTCTGGAACCTCAATAAATGGTAAAGCTCGAATAACGAAAAGAGGGAATAAACATTTAAGAAAAGCACTATACTTTCCAGCATGGACCGCAATAAGATATGATGAAAGATTTAAATTAACCTTTAGTCGACATGTGTCAAAACACGGTGTAAAAATGAAGGTAGGAGTTGTAATACAAAGAAAACTACTAGAATTAGTGTTTGCTTTGTATAAAACGAGAAAACCTTATGATAAAGAGTATTTAAATGAATATGAAGAAGGTATGAAGAACAAAGTAGCTGTAGTATAAAAAATCAGAGGGTGGATTTATGAAAAAATCCTACCCTCTTAATAGGCTAGCTTAAAACTGCCATGAAAACAAATTTACGTAAAAAAAGCTAATGAAAATTTGTTTTCTAACACAGAATCTCCGCGGTTAACTCTAAATAATCACCTTCGTCGAATACTTCAACTCCTCTAAAACGATTTGTGATTCAATATCACTTACATTTGAAATAGATGCCACATCGTTTACCAAAAAGTCACGATACTCTTTGATACTCGAAAATCTAGCTTTGGCTAAAAAGTCATAAGAACCAGAAATGTGATAAAATTCAGTAATTGATTCTAGAGATTCCATTTGTTGGATGAATTCTGTTCGTTTCGAAACGTGATGGTCTTTCACAGTGAGATTTAAAAAAACGACAATCGATTTTCCGAGTAAATCTGCATCCAATAGGGCAACATATTGTTTTATGTATCCCGCTTTTTCTAATTTTTTAATCCTTTCGTAGATAGGAGTAGTGGTTAAAGAAAGTTCAGAAGCCATTTCTTTAGCCGTCTTTAAACAGTCGGTTTGGAGAATTTCAAGGATTCGCTTATCAATATTATCCATTTTTAGTGTTTTTATCTGTAAATATATATGATATAAGTAAAATACACTAAGTTTTACTCATTAGTATTTTATTTCACTTATTTAGATCAATTTTGCAGCGTTTTAAACTTATAAAATATAAAGTAATCAATTTTTTCTGAGGTAAAGAATGAAGAATAAGTATCAAGATTTAATAGAACAAACTTTCGATTTTCCACAAGAGGAGTTTAGTGTTGAAAATGGAGCATTGTCATATAGAGGAATAGACATGAATGCTTTAATCGCAAAGTATGGAACTCCGCTACGTTTTACCTACCTTCCAGCAATAGGAAAGCAAATTGAACGATGTCGAAATTGGTTCAATACAAGTATTCAAAAACAAAATTATAACGGGAAATATGAATATTGTTATTGCACGAAAAGTTCGCATTTCAATTTTGTATTAGAGGAGTGTACCAAACATAAAACCAATATCGAGACGAGTTCAGCTTTTGATATCGATATCTTGATTGCTTTGCACAAGAAAGGAAAATTAGCTAAAGACACTTATGTTTTGTGTAACGGATATAAAACAGAGGTTTACATTAAGAAAATCAAGGAATTATTAGAGTTAGGTTTTACGAAGGTTATTCCAGTAATTGACAACTTTCAAGAATTTGATATTCTAGATGAGCAAATTGATCATAAATTAGAGATAGGTATTCGTATTGCGTCTGAAGAGGATCCCAAATTTGAATTTTATACATCAAGATTGGGGATAGGATACAAAGATGTGGTTTCATTCTATAATTGGAAACTGAAAGACCACAAGAAATTTAAGCTCTCCATGTTGCATTTTTTTGTAAATACAGGGATACGTGATAACGCATATTATTGGAACGAATTACACAAATTCTTAAGTGTTTATGAAAACTTGATTAAGAATAACGCTGATATTACTTACTTGAATGTGGGAGGAGGATTTCCTGTGAAGAACTCTTTGGCATTCGAATTCGATTATGAATATTTGATAGAAGAAATTATAGGTCAAATTAAATTATCGGCAGATCATGTGAGTGCATGTCATCCAGATATTTTTACAGAATTTGGTTCATTTACTATTGCGGAAGCAGGAGGGATGATTTACACTATATTGGATCAGAAGAAGCAGAATGATAGAGAGAAGTGGAACATGATTAACAGTTCTTTTATGACTACTTTGCCTGATTCATGGGCAATTAGTAAGCGTTTCATTATGTTACCGATTAACCGTTGGAATGAGAAATATGAACGTGTGTTTTTGGGTGGCTTAACATGTGATAGTGATGATTACTATAATTCTGAACAACATGTCAATGCAATTTATTTACCTGTTTTCAATAAAAGGAAACCAATGCATGTCGGTTTTTTTAATTGCGGTGCATATCAAGAATCAATTTCTGGATATGGAGGAATTAAACATTGCTTAATCCCCAGTCCAAAACATATTTTAATAAATCAGGATGAAAATGGAGAAGTGATAGATGAACTATTTGCTCCACAACAAACAAGTGAAGAAATGCTTAAAATTTTAGGATACTCATGAGAACATTTGCAGGAATCCCCGAAGAGTTAGGGAAATTAGAAAACGCAGCAGTCGTAATTATTCCTGTGCCTTACGATGGTACTTCTACCTACGGGAAAGGAGCCGACATAGGATTTGAAGCGTTAATGGATGCTTCTGAAAATATGGAGTTGTACGATATTGAGACCAATACAGTGGTTTATGAAAAAGGAATCTTTATTACGTCAGCGGTAACAGAGGAGTCTTCACCAGAAGCTATGTGTGAGGCAGTAGAGAAAACAACAGATGAATATATCGAAACAGGGAAGTTTGTATGTCTTTTTGGAGGGGAGCATTCTATTTCAATTGGAGCGATTCGTTCATTTAAAAAGAAGTACGAGAATCTTTCCGTTTTACAATTGGATGCGCATTCCGATTTAAGACCAGAATATAATGGTTCGGCTTGTAATCATGCATGTGCTTTACATGAAGCTTCAAAAAACACGAATCTTGTTCAAGTAGGAATTCGCAGTATGGATGCAGTTGAATTACCATTCGTAAAAAAGGAGAATTTCTTCGATATGTACCGCATTAATTCAACTTCAAACTGGATGGATGAGGTGATTAATCAACTGGGAGATGAAGTTTACTTGACAATTGATTTAGATATTTTTGATCCATCAATTATGCCGTCAACAGGAACACCTGAACCGGGAGGCTTGTATTGGTATGATGTAATCACTTTGGTGAGAAGAGTAGTAGAAGAGAAAAGCTTAGTTGGTTTTGATATTGTTGAACTGGCTCCTGTGAATGGAGTGCCAGCGCCAGATTTTATGGCAGCGAAATTATTATATAAAATATTATCCTATAAATTTAATTCATAATGGGAAAAGTTAGAGAATTTATTGAGTACAATTACAGACATTTTAATTCAGCGGCACTTGTCGATGCCGCAAAGGGGTACGAAAAACACCTTGCAGAAGGAAAGAAAATGTTGGTTTCACTTGCTGGTGCAATGAGTACAGCAGAATTAGGGATATCATTGGCGGAAATGATTCGTCAAGACAAAATTCACATGATATCAACAACAGGTGCGAACTTGGAAGAGGATTTAATGAATTTAGTTGCTCACAACAGTTATGAGCGTGTGCCACATTATCGTGATTTAACAGCGGAAGACGAGTGGACATTGTTGGGAAGAGGTTTAAATCGTGTTACAGACACATGTATCCCAGAAGAAGAGGCATTCCGTCGTTTACAACAACATGTATTTGACATTTGGAAAGAAGCAGAAGACAAAGGAGAGCGTTATTTCCCACATGAATTTTTGTATAAATTGATTTTATCTGGTGTTTTAGAGCAGTATTACGAGATTGACCCTAAAAATTCTTGGATGATTGCAGCAGCAGAGAAAAACCTACCGATTATCGTTCCAGGTTGGGAAGATTCAACTTTAGGAAATATTTTTGCTTCTTACTGCATAACGGGAGATTTAAAGCCTTCTACAATAAAGTCAGGAATAGAGTATATGATGTGGTTAGCCGATTACTATTCAAATAATGCAGGTGAAGAAGGAATTGGTTTTTTCCAAATTGGTGGAGGAATCGCAGGAGACTTTCCAATTTGTGTTGTTCCAATGTTATCGCAAGATTTAGAGCGTGAAGACACCCCATTTTGGAGTTATTTTTGTCAGGTTTCCGACTCTACAACAAGTTATGGATCTTATTCTGGAGCAGTTCCAAACGAGAAAATTACATGGGGCAAATTAGGAATCGATACGCCAAAATTCATTATTGAATCAGATGCAACAATAGTAGTACCATTGGTGTTTGCTATTCTCTTAGATCAGTAGTAAGATTGAGCTTAAATGAAAGTTGTATAAATATAGAAACATAAAAAATGCGACCCTAAAAAGAGTCGCATTTTATAATTTGATTTAGATTGGAATTATTTCACCTCAAATTTTGAATCGTCAATTTTTTTATTGACTTCAACTTCGTTAAGTGTTGCAGTCATACCAACTGATTCAACAACTTGTGAAGTCTTTTTAGGGAATAAGAATCCTTGGTAATCTGTAAATTCACTATAGATTAAAACAACGGATTGTGGTCCTTCTTCAGTAACTTCTAGGGTTTCAGAATATTCTTTCAATCCATTTTCTGTATTGAAGTATGATTTAGTTGTTGTTTTTCCGATTGTATATTCAACAACGTACATATCTATTCCATCTCTATTTTCAATACCTAATAGCTGATAGTCCTCTTCGTTACAAAGTAGGCTATATTCTGGTATAAATGATGCTGTACGCGCATGGTCTTCGATTTGTTCATCAGTCATTTTTTCTTCATCAAAACCACCTTGTTGACTCATTCTTTTTGTCATTCCATTTTTACCATCGAATCTTTCTTCCTGAATAACCATTCCGTTAAATTCCATTTTAGAAGCAGACATATTAGGAGCTTTGAAGTAAGTTGTCATTTTCAACTCCATTGGTGCTTGATTAGGAACAATAACAGCTTTTTTAGTCATTGTTTTTACCTTTTCAATTTTCTTAACAGCTTTCTTCATTTTTGAAGTTTGTGTTACAGCCATTACGTATTTTTCAAAAACTTCCTTTTTAGAAATATCAGCAGGTTTAAGTGTAACTTCAACTTTAGGATTACCAAAAGCGTCAAGAATTTCGATATTTCCATCAGCGTCAAATTGTTTAAGGTTTTCCAATACTTCCTCGTTACCAACAACAATAATGTTAAGGTTGTTTGGTTTGATATATTTCTTTCCCATTTCTAGAATGTCTGCTTGAGAAACATTACTAAGTTTTTGAAGATAAGTTTGGTAATAATCTTTTGGCAAGTCATTTCTGTACGTTCTTAATGCAAAGTTTGCAATTGTACGTGGTGATTCTAAAGTTCTAGCGAAACTTCCTGCCATCGAAGCTTTGTTTAAAGATAATTCATCTTCAGTAACTAATTCCTGTGTAATTCTATTGAATTCATAAAGGAATTGTGTGATTGAAGAATCAGAAACTTCGTTACGGAAACTTCCCTGCGCATTGATATAACTACCTTTACGATTTACATTCATTCTTGAATATGCTCCATAAGTATAGGCTTTATCTTCACGTAAGTTTTGCATTAAACGAGTTCCAAAACCTCCACCACCAAACAATTTGTTCAATGTAGATAGTTTAATTTGATCTTCATCACCAGGCACCATATTGATTGGGAATGAAACACTAATTACAGACTGAACTGCTCCTGGTTTTTCAACAAAAATAACACGATTTCCTTCAGGTATAACTCCGCGACTATAAGCTTTTTCATAAGGAACGCCTCCTTCCCAGTCAGCAAATCTTTCGTTTGCAACTTTCTTTGCTTCAGCCTCAGTAATATCTCCTACAATAACTAAATAACTTCCAGCGGGAGTATATTGTTTATTGTAGAAATCAATTACGTCTTCACGCGTAATATTCGCCAAAGTTTCTTCAGTCATCACTTCACCATAAGGATGTTGATCTGTAAAGAGTACTTTTTGCATTGCATTGGCCATCATTGAACTTGGATCTGTTTTTATTGAATATAATCCAGATTCGTATTGTTTTTTAATACGTTCAAATTCATCTTGAGGGAAGTTGGCATTCTTCATGACATCAGTCATTAAATCCAATCCTTTATCCATGTGTTTTGTTAATACACTTAAGTAGATATTCGAACTGTTTGCTGATAAATAAGCTCCGATAAAATCTTTTTCATTATCAATTTCATCTTTGGTTCTATTATCAGTACCAGACATTAATAAATCTCCTGCAACATCAGAAAGTCCAGCCTTGTTTCCTTCTAATCTTGGATCAGAACCCATGACTAAGTTGAAAGAAACTTTTGGAATTTTATCATTTGGCGAAAGGATTACTTTCATTCCATTGTCTAAGTCAAAAACAACAGGTTGAGGTATATTTATTTCTGGAGCAGGTCCAGGAATAGGTGCTTTAGAACGATCAACTTGTCCAAATGCAAATACAGAAGTAAGTGCAAGTGCTGATCCTAAAATTAAATTTTTCATTTTCAATGTATTTTAAATGTTGTAATTAGACTTCAATTATTTCTTTGGTAAGTAATACAATACCAATCGTGCATCTTCTGTGAAATACTTTTTTGCAACTGCCATTAGGTCCTCACGAGTAATGTTGTCATAAACACTTAATTGCTCGTTAATCAAGTTTGTGTTGTCAAAGTATACATAATTGTTAGCTAAAGACTCTGCTTTACCAGCAACTGAACTGTTTGAAGAATAAAAGTCATTTTCAAATTGGTTTTTTACTTTTTCAAATTCTACTTCTGAAACCAATTCGTTTTTGACTTTATTGATTTCAACTTCTAATGCTTCTTTTAAGCTATCAATTTCAACATCTTTAGCTGCAATTCCAGCAAATAAAGCTATTCCTGGATCTTCCAATGGAAAAGCGAAAGAGAACGCAGAGACTGCTAATTCTTTTTCTTCTACAATGTTTTTATTCATTCTTGCACTTGTTCCTCCAGAAATAACAGCGTTTAACATTTCAAGAGCATACGCCTCTTTTGTGTTTTGCCTAGGAGAGTGATAACCGATAAAAACAGCTGGCAATTGAATATTGTCATAAACAGTGTCAACGATTTCTTTTTCTAACTTTGGTTCAACGATATCAGGACGAGGAATAACAGTTTCTTTTTTCTTATATTCGTTAATCAACCACATACCATCTTTAGATGTTGTGTTGAAAAAGTCCTTTTCATTAAAGATTGCTTTACCTTTTCCATACTTTGCAGTAAATGCGTCATTGTCTAAATTTAAATAATCACGGTAAAGGTTGATTGCTTGACCTTTTGGGATTGAACCAAAATATTTATCGATTAGAATTTTAGCCTCTTCTATGTCAATATCTCCAGCAATTGAAAGTGTTGCGTTAGAAGGAACGTAGAACGTTTTATAAAAGTTGATAAAATCTTCTTCTTGAGCAGCATCCAAGTGTTCCATAGATCCAATTGGAGTCCATTGATAAGGATGTTTATCGTACAATAAATCAAAAGCAGAAGCCATAAAAGAACCATAAGGTTGGTTGTCTACACGTTGTCTTTTCTCTTCTTTTACGACTTCACGTTGTGTTTCGATTCCTACGTTATCCACTTTTGCGTGTAATAATCTTTCAGACTCTAGCCACAGACCTAATTCTAAATTATTTGATGAAAAAATCTCGTAGTAATAAGTTCTATCTTGAGAAGTATTGGCGTTTAATGTTCCTCCATTTCTCTCAATGTATTGATCAAATTCTCCACGATCTATATTTTCACTTCCTTCAAACATTAAATGCTCAAAAAAGTGAGCAAAGCCAGTTCTATCTGGGCTTTCATTTTTTGATCCTACATGATAAAGTACTGAAACAGCAACAATAGGAGTAGAGTTGTCTTCATGTAAGATTACATGCATTCCATTGTCTAGGTCGTATTCAACGAAGTCGACATTACCTTTTTGAGCATGTAAGCCAAACGCACAAGTTGCGGCTAAAGCTGCAGAAAATATTCTTTTCATCATTTGTTAATTTATTATTCTTTTCAAAGAAACGTAAAATTTCTTAACAGCCTAATTGTTAAATGATAAAATGAGTTTTAAATAGATGAGTGGTATAAATTCAATATTTGGGTTAATTTATTTAGATTTGCTTGTCATGAAATATTAACTAAAAACGTCAATTTTATGCGTATAAATTTCTCGATTCTAGTACTTTTCTTTGTCCTTTTTTGTCAAGAATTTGCATATGCTCAAGACTCTTTGAAAGTGGGATATGTAAATTCTGCACCTTTTATTTTTAAGGAGAATAATAGATTGCAAGGACCGATAAGTTGGTTGTGGTATAATATTGCTGAAGAAAATAACTACCATTGCGAATATGTTCAAATGAATTCGAAAGAGCTTGTAAATAGCTTGAAAAATGGTGAAGTTGATTTGGCACTTTATCCTATGTCTATCACGAGTAGTAGGGCAAAAGAGATTGATTTTTCTGTACCTTTTTATTTAGCCCATAGTGGAATTGTAACCAATAAATCCTCCTCCTGGAAAAGTACTTTATTATTCATTAAATCTTTTTTTTCATTGAATTTCTTCCGTGCATTAGGTTCGTTATTCTTGATTTTGATGGTTTTTGGATTTTTGACATGGAGATTTGAAAGAAAAGGAAATGCCGAAGAGTTTGGAGATGGCCTTAAAGGATTATGGAGTGGGTTTTGGTGGGCAGCCGTTACGATGACGACTGTAGGATATGGTGATAAATCTCCTAAAACCACCGGAGGAAGAGCAATAGCATTGGTCTGGATGTTTACTGCAATAATCATCATTTCTGGATTAACTGCGAGTATAGCATCTTCTTTAACGGTCACGGAATTAGAGAGTCGAACAAATAATATTAATAATTTTAAAAAGAAAAAGTTGGCAACCGTTAACTTATCAAGTACTGATGACTGGCTAAAAGACAATTTTTACAATAATGTTATCTTGCTAGATAAACAGGATGATTTATTATCAAAACTTCGAGGAGATGAGGTGGACGCTGTTGTTTTTGATTTGCCTTTGTTAAAGAATATGGTTAAAAACGATACCTTAAACGAATATGAGGTTTTACCCTATAAATTTAATCCACAATATTATGCTTTAGGAATGAATCCTGTACTTGATGATAATTTATTGAAAGATATTAATACTAGTTTACTAGAACTAACAGAGGGCTTAGAATGGAAGGTCGTATTAGCAGAGTATAATTTGAATACAAATTAAGTTTGAAATTATTTTTACAATAAAAAAAGAGACGTCAATTGACGTCTCTTTTGCTTTAAACGATAAATTATTTAGTGTTTTTGTAGTTTTCCAATTAATGTATTTAAACTACTTGTCATTTTTTTCGTTGCACTGCTGATGGCTTTTTCGATAGATTCATCATGGCTAGTCACGGCAACAGGTTTTAGACCTTGTGGACGTACTTCTAGAACACATTTTTTATCTTTATTTCCCCCTTTGTCTCCATTTTCGTCAGATAGATGAACTTCTACACGCGTCACTTTATCTTCAAAACGGGTTAAATCTTCTTTTATCTTGTTAGAAAAGTAGGCTTCAATTCTTTCTTTTCCTTCTATGTTGTTGTCAGTGTTAAATAATACTTCCATGTTATTATATTTTATGAATGAAAAAATCATTCGGTTAGTAAATAAGGTAAATGGTCTTACCCACGAATCGATAACACAATATAAGGTTTTATGTTAATATAATACTGAATTAACGCGAAAATTATAAAATTTTATATTTCATAATTAATAATCTAATCTCAGACCTTTTGAAGATCAAAAAAACTATGCAAAAGTTAAGGTATTGATTTATCCTTATTTAGATTTAAATGTAGATTCAAATGGAAGTCTTTGTAGAATTGAACGACCTAAGGTTAATTCATCAGCATAATGTAATTCTGAACCAATAGAAACACCTCTTGATAATGTAGTTACTTTTATGTTTGTAGGAGATATTTTTTTATAAATATAAAAATTAGTGGTATCACCTTCCATTGTTGAGCTTAAAGCAAAAATGATTTCATCTACTTTACCATTTTCAACTTTGTCTAATAATGTAGGAATGTTTAAATCCTCAGGTCCTTGACCGTCCATTGGTGAAATAACACCTCCTAGGACATGGTAGATTCCTTGGTAGCTTCTTGTTGCCTCGATCGCCAAAATATCACGAATATCTTCAACCACACAAACAGTTCTGTGCTCCCGAGATGGATTAGCACAAATCACACAAATTTTATCATCAGAAATGTTACCACAATTGATACAATAATTAATGTTGTCTTTGATGTTTTGTACGGCGTTTGAGAAACGGTCTATTTGTTCTGGAGATCTTTTAAGTAAATCCAAAACTAATCTTAAAGCACTTCTTTTTCCAATACTTGGTAATGAGGCAAATTGCTCAACAGCTTCGTTTAAATATTTTGAAGGTAAATCCACGAATACAAAAGTAATGAGCTTTTTGAGATTAGAATAAAAATTATGCGTTTTTGATGAAATTATAGACTTGAATTATTCCTCAAAGCTTCAATTTATCGCTGGATATAGCCTTTGCTTTTAAAATGAGTATAAGCCAAATAACTTATTGGTATTAATATTTTATTAATTAATTTTGCAGCATTATTGATCGTATGGAAAATTTATGTGGAATCCCAGCAGAAAAACTACCGTTTGAGTTTATGGGACTGTGTTTGCAAGAGCCTATGGCGATGGTTACCAATCTTTTGATTGCCATAACTTGTTTTGTGATTTATTCAAAAATGAAAATTACTGAAACTAACTTCCAGAAAAACTGGAAATGGTTTTACTTCTTTTTTGGATTGAGTACGTTTTTTAGTGGGTTTGGACACATGTTCTTTAATTACACTGGTTTTTATGGGAAGTTTCCAACATGGACTTTAGGGCTTATTTCTGCATTTTACGCAGGGAAGGCAATGATTAGTTTAAATGTTATTTCTCCAAAGTTGTATAAAGGGCTAATCCGTTTCTTAACTCTGAAATTATTTGTTTTTGCAATTCTTGCTATTTATCAAAAATCATTTGTTTTTGTTATGGCTGATGCCGCAATTACTTACCTTTTCTTCTGTATGGGATTTGGAATCTATTATTGGAGAAAAGGGTTAACATCATTTAAATATACGGTTTATGCTGTTTTGATTTTAATTCCTTCGATTTTTATCTTTACATTGCAATTAAATCCCCATTTATGGTTTAATAAAGAAGATTTAAGTCATGTAATTATGGTAACCACAGTAATTTTCTTTTATTATGGGGTAATAAGACTCAATCAAATTGATTTGGATCAACTAATTTCATCAAGGGAAATAAAATATGTCAACAAATAATAACAGGATAAATATAGTTAATAAACGTGCTCGTTTTGAGTATCAGTTACTGGATAAATATGTAGCTGGAATTCAACTTGGAGGAACAGAAATCAAAAGTATTCGACTAGGAAAAGCGAGTATTTTAGAAGCTTTCTGTGTCATTGAAGAAGGTGAGGTTTACTTGCGAAACATGCACATCGCAGAGTATGGAAATGCTTCTTTTTATCAGCATAAAGCTAAAGCCGATCGAAAGTTATTGTTGAATAGAAAAGAGATAAATAAGCTAGATAAAAAGATGAAAACCAAAGGATTTACAATTGTTCCTTTGCGACTTTTTATTAGCGACAAAGGTTATGCTAAGGTAGAAATTGCTTTGGCACAGGGAAAGAAGCTCTATGACAAACGTCAGGATTTAAAAGCAAAAGATGATCAAAGAGCAATGGATAGAATTAAAAAAGCATACTAATCATATTTGAATGGAAGCCTTTCTAGACTATTTATTACCATTTTCAATTGCCGTAATAATGTTTGGAATTGGTCTAGGTTTAACAATCAGTGATTTTAAACGTGTTCTTGTAGCTCCAAAAGCAGTTGTATTTGGGTTGTTTGGTCAATTGATCATGATGCCTTTAATTGGTTTTGGAATTGCATTTGCTTTTGACTTAGATCCCATTTATCAATTAGGAGTTGTCTTAATTGCAGCATGTCCAGGAGGAACTTCTTCAAACATTGTAACTTTTATGTTGAAAGGTAGGGTTGCTTTATCTGTTTCCATGACTGCTTTCAATAGTTTCCTCATTATTCTTACGATTCCTTTAATTCTCGATTTAGCATTTAATTTATTTTGGACTTCCACCAAGGAGATTAGTTTATCGATGTTAGATACTTTTAAGGAGGTGACATTTACTGTTTTCCTTCCTGTTTTGGTTGGTTTGGTTGTGCGACATTATTATCCGAATTTCGTACAAAAGTTGAGAATACCTTTGAGGTATATTTTACCAGGAATAATGTTTTTGGTTTTTTTGTTGGTACTCATTAACGAACAGGGGAGTGGAGATAAATCTGTTTTGGAGTATTGGGAGCTCTTACTTCCAGCCTTGTGCTTAAATGTATTGGTGATGATGGTTGGGTTTATTACTTCAGGTTTTGCTAGAATCGACCATGCAGGAAAATACACCATTGCCATTGAAATGGGGTTACAAAATTCTGCTTTGGCTATTTTTTTGGCAAATAATGTAATTCAAATAGATGGACTTTCTTTAATCGCGGTATTGTATGGCGGTTTTTCTTTCTTCACAACACTAATTATCGGTTGGTTATTGAAAAAGTATGCGCAAAAAAGGGAGATAATCTCAGGGTAAATTACTGTTTCTAATAGCTCTTTTTAAACTTTTTCTCTACAGAAAAATCGATCAGATTCATAAAGTTTTCGTGTACACCTAAATTGATATCTAATTTCAATTGTTCTATTACTTTTAAAATTAAATCTGGCTTAAATTGTAAATCAGGAATCGAAACGTATTTTTCAAATAAACCGCCAAGCGTTTTGTAATACAATAGCTCAAAAGTGTTTTGGTTTTCTGGTTTTTCCTCAACGTAATTGTATTTATGGATATCAAAAGACTCTAATACATATCCTACATAATCTTTATGTAAAATCTGCTTCGGATTTACGATGTTGAGTTCTTCAATTTCTGGATTCGATAAAGCATACAATATTGCTTTTGATACAAAATCCACTGGAACTATATTTAATCCACTCTTTTTGTCAATCCAAATTCTAAAATTATCGATTGATTTATTGGCATATTTATCTAAGAAAATCGGCCACGAATAAAAAACATCGTATTTTGGTGTTTCAAAAAGTGGCTGCTCAATTAAACGACCACAAATGATGCTGGGTCTGAGAATTTGAGATTTAATATTCTTTTGTAAACAAATTTCCTTTACATAACGTTCACTTTCATATTTTGATTGTTCATAAGGATTTCTAAATTCTTTGATATCATAACTTTCTATGGCATCATTTACTTTGTTGTTTTGGATTCCAAAAGAATATGCTGTACTGATGTAAAGGAAACGATTAACTGATTTAGGCAATTGTTCTAACAGGTTTTTCGTTACCAAATAGTTCTGATTGTGTACTTTAGATTTAGACTCATTTGATTTTAAAAGACTAGTTGAACCCGCACAATGAATTACGGTTTCAAAGTTAAAATGACGAAGTGTTTCATTGCTAATTGAAGATAAGTCTTCTGGAATAACGGTTATTTTCTCTAAGCATTCATCAATAGAAAATTGGTCTAAAAATGCAGGTCGAGAAGCGTCTTGTAATATGTCAATTAAACGTTGTTGAGCCGATTTTTCATTATTTCTAATCACAACATAAAGGTGATTAACCGACCTTTCAATAATGGCTTTATGAATCCATTCAAATATAATATGACTTCCTACAATTCCTGATCCACCAGTTAACAAACAATTCATTTCGTAATAATGATTTAAATTTTGAACTTAACACCTTAGTTTTTTTGCTGGATTCAAGTTTTAAATCAAATTCAACGGTACAAAAATACTTTATTAATCATACAAATGATTGGGATGGATTAATACTCAATAAAAAATGGTCAATATTCACATTTCTAAAAATTTATTTTCTACCCTTCTTCCTCAATAATTAGACTATTCGCTAAATTTCTAACGATTATTTCATTATGTGAAATCCTTGATAGCATTTTGAGGTGAAATTGAAGAAGAAAAACTAAGAGGTGTTAGGACAAAATAAGATTCATATCCGTTAAATTACATCCAAATATTTTAATAAAATTATTATCAATAGTTTTCCATACGTTTCACTTCCTTTTGAATATCTGCTAAACTGGTTTCACTTAATATTCCATTATTTTTCAAAATGAAAAAACGATCTCCGATGACTTCAAAATCGAGTACAATTCCTTCGTTTAATATGGGGTAAAATATATTGCCTGATTGAAATATTAACCCTTCTCCAAACCAATGATTGCTTTGTTCATTAGAGCATATTTGTAATTGTCTGTTGTCATTAATTTGAGGTTGCATTGTGTTGGCTCTGAAATTCCCTGAAATAATCATATTTTGACCTATCATTTTGCTATTTGAGTAGAATTGACTTCCATATGGATACTGTTTAGGAGTGACCATGTTTTGCATGTGAACTGTTTGCTCAATGGGTTGACTGTATTTGTAATATCCACCAATACTGATCGACGAAATATATAAAGTGTCTTCTTGTACGTCTAAATCGTAATGCTTTATATATTGATGATATTTGATACTCGACAAATATTGTATGCTGTCATTTTTGAATTTGTAGATTCCTCCATGCTGAATGAAATACATTGTCGTTTGACCGGCGATCATTTCACTATAATTTCTACTATTTAATCCATAAGCCTCAAACTTAGAAAATTCATTTCCATCAAAACAGGCCAAATTAGTGAGTGGTTTATCATTTATGTGATTAAAACTTCCTAGAATGTACATTTTAGAATTAAAGACTTCGATGTTTTTTATATTTCCATTAAAGTGAGCTGTTTTCTCGAAGGTCTTTCTTTTTAACTTTAAGAGTTGATGTGGGAAATTTTCAAAAGGAAGTAAAACTGAAATGTAAAGTTCATTTTTGAAAAAATGAATACCTAGAATATCACCATTAATTTCATTACCAACTTGGGACCATTCATTAGACAAAACATTGAAGCGCATTACTTGATGTGCTAATCCATTTTGATCAGCATTTGAAATGGCATAAAGCACATTGTTTTCTTCATCTTTAATGATTTTATCAAATGTGTTAGATTGATTATTACTTTCTGTCCATTTCACTTGACTCTCTGCAGCACAAACCATTATAGGTGGTCCATAAGTTGGTTGTATTAAAGCCAGTTCAAATAACGTTAATCCACTTGTTTTTTGCCATTTAATTAAGTCTGGATGTTGTATTTCATGAAGGTAACTGAACAGTTGATTTGTTGCAATCTCACGACTTATCTTTTCTAAACCATTTTCTTTAATGATGTATCCAACAGCACAGAAAACATCATTTCTATCAATGAAAATTGGGACTCTTGAGTTTTGGAAATCATTGGAAGGAAATGTTCCTTGTAGCGTATATTCTTTTAATATTTTAATATTGGATTGACGCGCTATTTGTAGCTTTTCACTTAGATGTTCAGTGTTTTTATTTTCTAAATAAGCGATCACATTCTTCAAGTGAAGCGCAACCAACTTTTGTTCTGTTTGAGGAGTTTGTGTAAATACAATTTCATGTTTGAGATTTTTCCAATTCGAATTGACGCTCAACAGCAAATTAAAAGTTGATTCTTGTGGAGACTTCCCGAATGTTGCAACGGAAATAAGTGTCAAAAGCACTGCTAAAATCCAATTTTTATTTCCTTTCTGTTCCATCTTCGTTGTAATATTTAATGTTGTATTGACTGTCAAACTTTTCCTCCATTTTTAACTTTCCTGTTGGATAGTAAATCAAACGTTTTTTTAATTTGTTTTTGAGTATTCCGTCATCGCTGTGGTAAACATTTAAAAGGATTAAATTTTGTTCTTCATTGTAATTGTATTCTTTTAATTCAGCTGAATAAGGCTGGTGAATACGTGTAAACTCTGATTTTAATAGTCCATTCTTGAAATATACTTTTATTGTTGTGTTATAATTTCGCTGTTGGAAAGTATAAACCTCTTTCAATTTCTTTGGATTGAACCATTCGTAGGATTCCAGCAAAACTGAGGACCAAAATTCATGTTTGTACTTGTTTTCGTTTTGGAAATACTCCCAATAGCCATACTTATTATTGCTGTTTTGAGTCCAATTTCCTAGGTTTATTTGTGGACCTTGTGGATGTTTATATGCTGTAATCAATCTGAATCCTTGCGCAAATTTGCTTGGATTGATGGAGTCAAATTCTTGTACATAAATTAATGGAAAGTTTTTAGTTACCAAGAAGTATTTGACGCTTACATTTCCATTCTTGAAATAGGCTGTACTGTCTAATTTTAATTTGATTTTATGTTCTTGAAAATTATAGGAATTGAAATGCGGAAGTTCACTCTTTTTGAGTGTTTGAAAAGTCTTCATTTTTTCTAGTTGATATTTCCCTTTCTTAAAATCAAGAATAAGTTGGGCGTCTTTTTCAAGCTTTTTGATTGAAATAACCATTGAATCCTGAATATTTAAATTAAATCCATCTTGCTTGATGATCTTTAATTGATAGTTCTGATCACTTTTTAAGCTTAATCTACCAGATTGTATTTTGTGATTTTCCTTTGGAAACACATCACTGGTATCTTTTGATTTTAGCAAAATGTAGATTCTACTGTAATAGGTGCTTGTACTAAAAACAGTGCGTATTTTATAATTTTTGGAGGTCGGATAATTATTGGATACGATTAAAGGATAAGTTATACCATCGTGAACTAACTTTATGTGTAATTGGGAAGTGTTGTCGTTTTGACCAAAACTTATATCTGGATGGAGCATTAAAGCTACCAATAAAATTAATGTAATTCTATAAATCATATTCAAATGTACAGTTAAAGAAAGAATCGGTTCAATAAAAAGGAAATAAAATTTAAGTCGTTATGATGCAAATGTTTAATCGTTCCATCGTTCGCGTCCTGGATAGTCATGGAAATCCTTTTTCTGTTTAGCGTTAACAATTTTCGTAGCCAAAAAGCAACCAACGGAAGCTCTTTTGGGAAGTTATAATTGTAGGCTAAACAGCAAAAGATTGGAATAGATAGCCAGCTTTGACGCCCTGAAAAAAAACTTAAAAGTAGAGTAGGAGTAAAAATTGGATCAAAAAAAATGGTTGTTGAATTCCTCCAACAACCATTTTATTTCAAGTAATTTTATCTCTTAAAGTTCTAAAGCTCCGTTTGTGTCACGTACTTTGTCAGCCGCGGCATTAAATTTAGCTTTTTCGTCGTCAGACAATTCGATTTCAACGATTTCTTCAACACCGTTTCTACCGATCAATGCAGGAACTCCCATACAAATATCATTTTGTCCGTACTCACCTTCTAGGTAAAGTGAACAAGGGTACATTTTCTTTTGGTCACAAGCAATGGCTTGAACCAAACCTGATACTGCAGCACCTGGAGCATACCAAGCAGAAGTACCTAATAATTTAGTTAAAGTTGCACCACCAACACGTGTTTCTTGTTCAACAGACTCTAATTTAGCGTTGTCTAAGAATTGGTTAACAGGAACTCCATTTCTTGAAGCCAATCTTGTTAATGGAACCATTCCAGTATCACTATGTGCACCGATTACCATTCCGTCAACGTCAGAAAT
Source organism: Brumimicrobium aurantiacum (assembly GCF_003402975.1). Taxonomy (GTDB): domain Bacteria; phylum Bacteroidota; class Bacteroidia; order Flavobacteriales_D; family Crocinitomicaceae; genus Brumimicrobium; species Brumimicrobium aurantiacum. The sequence continues at coordinate 24,743 of NZ_QURB01000012.1, forward strand.
TGGAGATTCTAAAGCCTCAGCCAATCTGTATTTGAAACGAGCGCTATCTAACGCACCACCCATTCCTATAATTCTGTTTTTAGGAATATCAGTAGACTTATGTACCAAGTAAGTCATTGTATCCATTGGGTTACTTACCACGATAATGATTACGTTTGGTGAATTAGCAACCAATTGCTCAACAACAGTTTTTACGATGTTTGCATTTGTACCGATTAATTCTTCTCTCGTCATTCCTGGTTTTCTTGGAATACCAGAAGTAATTACTGCGATATCAGAATTAGCTGTTTTTGAATAATCATTTGTTGAACCCACAATTTGCGTGTCGAATCCATTTAATGATGCAGTTTGCATTAAATCCATTGCTTTACCTTCAGCAAAACCTTCTTTGATATCTAAAAGGCAAACCTCTGATGCGAAATCTTTCATCGCGATGTATTCAGCACAACTTGCACCTACTGCACCTGCTCCAACAACTGTAACTTTCATTGTAATATAATTTTATTTTTTAATAGAATATTCTGTTGCCGAAATTAAGAATTTTCTTAAAAAAGGGGTTAATAGTTATGGATTAATTCCATTTTATTGATGGTTTTTATATTTTTTGGTAAAAAAGTAATGTTTTCTGTGAAACTTGTAAGTAGTGAAGTACGTTTTTAAACCTAAACTTCTTGACTAAAATAGGGTAGAAGTAGAAGTATTTTAATATTATTGAAACATAGAATATGAAATGTAAAAATTAGGGTTTAGTTCTCTTTTCTAGAGAAAGAAAATTAAAAAAGGCAACCCTTAAAAAGTTTATTCGTTTTTAAAATGAAACAAAAGTGGAAGACGATCAACTCAAGGAAATAATAGAACGTTGTGCAGCACAAGATAGAAGTGCTCAGGAACAGCTATTTAAACTATTCTACGGGAAGATGTTAGGGGTTTGTATGCGATATACAAAAGATCATGACAGGGCCCAAGAAGTCGTTCAAGAGAGTTTTATAAAGGTCTTTGATAAGTTAGGAGAATTTGATTTTAAAGGTTCATTTGAAGGATGGGTACGAAGAATTATGGTTAATGCTTCAATAGATGCGATTCGTAAGAGAAATCGTCAGCCATTTTCTACAGATGAAGAATATGTCTTTAACGAAAGAAGCAGTGTTCAAGAACATGATTTCGATGAAGATATTACTAAAATTAAAGCTGAGTATGCCATGGAAGCAATTCAAGAATTGTCACCTGCATATCGTACTGTTTTTAACCTATTTGTAATTGAAAATTATTCGCATAAAGAAATTGCACAAATTTTGGATATTACTGAGGGAACTTCAAAATCAAACCTAGCGAAAGCAAAGCAGAATTTAAGAAAGATATTAAGTGAGAAATTTGTCAATATAGACCATGAAAGATAATTTAGAAAAAGCATTCAAGGAAAGTCTCGAGTCGTATGAAGCACCATACGATGAAGCGGCTTGGAGCGCGATGAATGCCAAATTAAATGCAAGATCAGCCGCAAAAGGTACTGGTCTAGCTAGCGTTTACAAATGGGGGCTTTCGATTATTCTCCTCAGTGCAGTGATTACGGGTTCATATTTCCTCATTGATAAGGAGGATGAAGTGAAACCTCAACAAGCTGAAGCGGTCACTACTGAAAAAGTAACGCCACAAACGGAAACGAATAATGAAGAGAAGAAAACTTCAATCTTTGAAGAAACTTCAAAAGAAGTAGAAAAGAAGGATGATGTTGAAAGTTCAATTAAAATAGAGGATAAAAAACCTGAATTGAATGAAAAAGAGGTGGAAACACAATCTGAAGTTTCAGATTCAGAGCCGGTTAAAGACAATACTAATGATCCTCAAAAAGATAAACTTGAAAAGAAAAATGAACCTCAAATGCTAATGGAACCTGCTGAAGTGACTGAGCAATATGTTGCTGGTTTAATTTCAAATACAACGATATGTACTGGAGAATCCATTGAAATAAGAAATGATTCAAAAGATGAATTGGTTCGTTTTAGCCTAGGAAACAATTGGGTTGTTTTAAAAGCTGGCGAAAACTATAATTTTAAACCAACTGAGCATTTGGTAGTTGCATTTGTAAATCAAGATTTAGAAGTTATTGCAGAAGAAAAAATAACGGTGAATGCTTTGCCTTCAATTGACTTTAAAATGGAAGCTAATATTTTCGAAGAAGGTATGCCAGTTGTAAATGTTGAATCTTATGGAGATTACAAAGCATATAATTGGTCTTTTGATGGCGAGTCAACAGTAAATGGAGCATCAGCTAAACATCACTTTTTCAACAAAGGAGACTATGACATTACATTAAATGTTACGGATTTAAATGGTTGTAAAAACTCAATTTCGAAATCTGTTCACATTAGAGATAAGTTCAACTTAATGGCTGTAGATGCGTTTAAACCAACAGGTTCTGATATTCGTAATAAAACCTTCATGCCATATTCTTTAACAGAAAGAGAAGTGCAATTTAAATTGACGATTATTGATCCTGTAGATAATGGAATCGTGTTTACATCCACTGATGCTACAAATGCATGGGACGGAACAGATCAGAGAACAGGAAAACTAACAGAAAGCAATAAGTCCTTCATTTGGAAAGTACAGATATTTAATCCTGCACCAAACGAAAGACCGATATACGCAGGTACAGTTGTACATAATTAGACATAACTAACCAATACCAAATAATCCGGTAGATAGTTTTACTATTTATCGGATTTTTTTTGGAGACTTCCTAGTAAATATTGACTTCGACAGGTTCTTTGACGGGTGGATCTTCGGTGACTGAGCCTATCGAAGTCACCGAATAAGGACGTTTTAAAAAACATTATTACTATTATTCACTCAATCAAACTTTAACCACGTTTTGTAGTTTTCTTTGATTTTAGCAGGGGATTTTCCTAACATAAAACTCCAGTAACTATATAAGTTTACCATATTGACTTTAAAATAGGAGTTGAGTTTGTATTTTCGTGCAGAAACGACTACATCTTTAGGAATGATTTTAAACTTAAATTGTTTTCTGGCTCTTCTAATAAAATCAAAATCTTCCATGATGATGTAATCTTCATCAAAACCATTTAACTTTTCAAAAATATCTTTCGTGACAAATAAGGTTTGATCTCCACCGCGACAAAACATAAAGTCGAAGCGCGTCCACCAAGCATTAAACTTGAGCATGACTGTATTTTTGTCAAACACAAAACGATAACATCCAAGATCTCCACCTTTTGCCAAAGTTTGCTCAATATCAGACTCAAAAGTCACAGGAGGAATAACATCTGCATGAATAAAATAGTAAAGTTCTCCAGTTGCAGATTCCGCACCTTTGTTGAGTTGTAATGCTCTAGAAGCTTGTTCTGTTTGAATTAATTTTACATTTGAAAACTTTTTAACGAGTTCAAGTGTTTTATCTTTACTTCCTCCGTCAACAACAATTATTTCAGAGGAGTGTAGTGCATGCTTTGTTAGAAAGTCTAGTAGCTGTGCAATTTTATTTTCCTCGTTTAATGTTGGAATAATAATTGAATGTTTCATTAATACAAATGTAAAATACTTATTATGTTAAGACTCAAATTTTTGCTTTATTTATTTTTAACAACAGCTATAGTTTTTTGTTCAAGTGTATCTGCTCAGGATAATTTCCACAAACATCAAAAATGGGATGCCTTAACTAAAGAGTATGTTACAAAAGACGGATTTGTTCGTTACAAAGGATTTATCAAAGATTCAACAAAACTGAATGCATATCTTGAGGAGTTAGCAGAAAATCATCCGAATGACAAATGGACCTCAGCACAAAAGAAAGCCTATTGGATAAATGCCTACAATGCCTTTACAATTCAATTAATCATCAGAAATTATCCGGTGAAATCGATTAAAGATCTAGGTGGTTCTATTTATAGGGTAAATACAGCTTGGGACATAAAGTTTATTCACTTAGGAGATGAAACCTACGATTTAAATAACATTGAACACAATATTCTAAGAAAAGAGTGGGAAGATGCCAGAGTTCATGCAGTGGTGAATTGTGCTTCTGTTTCTTGTCCGGCTTTACGTCAGGGAGCTTTTACAGCAAAGAATCTTGAAGCCCAAATGGATGAACAAATGCGAAAATTCATCAACGATAAAACGAAGAATACCATTTCAGAAGATAAAGCTAAAGTGTCTTCATTATTTACATGGTTTGCAGGAGATTTTAAAGATAACGCTCCGTCAGTGATAGCATACATCAACAAGTTTTCAGATGTAAAAATCAAACCAGATGCTGAAATCACTTATCAGGATTATGATTGGAGTTTGAATGATGTGAAATAGTCTTTACAAGAAATCTTCAAATACTGCGTTTAGTTTACTTCGACAAGCTCTGCACAGGTGTTTTAATTGGAATTAGTTCTCTCATCGTTCCGATATCGAGATGACGTTGTTTTTGTGGCTAGGATTGAAAAAAGGCAGGGAGATGCCGGAACTCCCCGACTTTTATTTGCCTTTTTTCATTGATTTTTCCATTAAACATGTCATCTCGAACAACTTTGTTGGAGAGATCTTTGAAAAGACACTGTGAAAATTCCCTCTAAACAATTTCAAAATTAATTTCAACACAAATTTTAATCGAAAACTCAATCATATTTCAAAAAATAAGTAGTTTAGCATACTATGATACTTACGGTATACGCTGAACAAATTTCAAAACGACTAAAATATGTACTGTCGATAGTTTTTGATATTCGTGAAATTGACTTTCGATTGGTTAATGATATATACGAATATCAGCAAGCGGCATTCCCAAAATTTGCCTATTCAGATAATCCTTTATTTGAAGAAAATGTTCGAATCTCTCCGTCAAGTTTGTTGTTTGAAGAAGAACTCTTGCCTGTACTTGTTGAAAAGGATATGTGGAATAATCATGAGGTGCTTAAAATTGAAGGCGTTTCAGATATTTTAGCGAGTATTTTCTATGTAATTACATTGTATGATGATACCTTGCAAGAAGAAACGGATGAACACGATAGAAATATTGGAGCGAAATCAATTTTATATAAGTATGGATGGCTCGATCAACTGATCGTTGAACGTTGGTCTGAACAACTCATTGATTTTATTGAAAAACACAACAATTACAGATTAGAAACAAAAGTAATTCCATTCAACATTATCCCGACTTTTGATATTGATAACGTATATGCTTATCGGTTAAAAACGGGATGGAGAAAATTGATGAGTATTGGAAGAGATGTATTGAAATTTGATAAATTCCGTTTAAAAGAACGTAAAGATGTCCTTTCAGGATTACAAAAGGATCCATATGATACTTATCATATTATTGAATCAATTGCTAAAAAGGGATTTGATGTTAAGGTGTTTTGGTTATTGGGAGACTATGCTACTTTTGACCGAAATGTAAATTATGAAGACCTAGATCATCAAAAAATAATAAAGGAAGTTAATGAATATGCTGAAGTGAACCTGCATCCAAGTTATCGTTCTAATCAAGCAATTACCAATATTCGAGAGGAAAAAACAAGGCTCGAAACTATAATAGGTCAGGAAGTGACTCATTCAAGGCAACACTTCCTAAAAGTTAAAGTACCTTATACTTTTAGAGAATTATCAAAAGTTGGTTTTACGGATGATTATTCCTTGGGCTATGCAGATAAAATTGGTTTTAGAGCTGGAGTGGCTAGATCTTTTCCATTTTATGATTTAAAAGTGAATCATGTGACTAATTTAATACTTCACCCGATTTCTTATATGGATGGTACTTTAAATGAATACATGAAATTGTCTATCGATGAAGCCATTGAAGTTGTTCAAGGTTTAAAAAAAGAAGTGCAAACATACGGTGGTGATTTTGTAGCATTATGGCACAATGAAACCATTGGAGACTACGGAAAGTGGAAAGGTTGGAGTAGGGTGCTTAATGAAACTTTGAAATAAAGGAATTAAAAAATGCAAAAAACGAGTGTGAAAATACCGAAGGTTGAAAGTGTAGATTATGCTTCTCACTATTCATTTTTAGGAAGTTGTTTTTCAGAACATCTATCTGCTAAAATGAAGGAAAATGGTTTTACCGTTTCTGCGAACCCTTTTGGTGTGATTTTTAATCCAATTTCTTTGGCAGATTTACTTCTTGGAGACGATGAAGTACTCGAAGATTCCGTTTTTGAAAGAGATGGAGTGGCTTTGTCTTGGTTGGCCAATAGTACCTGTTTTACGTATGCTGAAAAGACTTTAAAAACACAACTCGTTGAATTAAGAAAAGAGTTTTTAAATAGCTTGTCTTCTTCTAAAATATTATTTGTCACTTTTGGAACCGCTTGGGTTTATGAAAAGAATTCCACGCATCAAATTGTTGCAAATTGTCATAAAGTTCCCAATAAGAATTTTACAAAACGCCTATTGACAGTAGAAGAAATCACAGAAAAATGGAGTCAGCTTATTGAAAAACTAAATTTAGAAAGTGATCTTAAACTCATTTTTACGGTCAGTCCAGTTCGACATGTTAAAGACGGCTTAGTAGAAAATGCACGTAGTAAAGCTGTTTTATTGAATGCAGTTCATAAATTAAATGACAAATATTCGAATGTTGGTTATTTCCCCGCTTATGAATTGATGCTTGATGAAATGCGAGATTATGCATTTTACAAAAAAGATGGCCTTCATCCTAACGAAATAGCGGTTGATGAAATTTGGAAGCGATTTAAGGAAGCTTATTTTACTGAACAAACAGACAGTATTTGTAAAGAATATGAAAAAATTCGAATGTTATTTGCGCATCGGTCATTACATCCAGCATCAGAAAAGGCGAAGGAGTTTGAATTGAATCGGGAGAAGAAGTTGGAAGATTTTAAACTGCGATTTCCAAGTTTTAACCGCGGAGGTCGCTAAGAAGTCGCAAAGGTCGCAGATTTGAAGTACTGATTTTATACTTTTTTCTTTGTGAAACTCCGCGTAAACCTCCGCTATCTTTGCGGTTACATTTCTAAAGTTCTCACGAAGAGAGAGGTGGCAATTACCTCCGATTAAACACCTAACTCTATATTTAGGCTTTTAAATGCAATAGTATTTGTATCTTTCTTCTTCTCCGTGACCCTCTGTGAAAACCTCTTTGATCTCTGTGTAAAATCAAATGTTACAGGCGCTCTTTGTGACCAGTAAACTGTACAGCACTCTGCGAAACTACGCGTAAACCTCCGCTATCTTTGCGGTTAAGCACCCAAAACCCGCACAAACTCCCACATCACAACACCTGCACAAACACTCACATTCAAACTGTGTTTCGTTCCAAATTGAGGGATCTCTAAAACCACATCTGCCAAATCAATAATTTCTTGTTGAACACCATCGACTTCATTACCAAAGACCAACACATGTTTTTCTTCGCTTTTCACCACTACATCTTGTAATAGCAGTGTTTCCTCAGCTTGTTCTACAGCATAAACTTTATATCCGTCTGCTTGATATTCCTTCAACAAGTCAATCAAATTTTCATGGTGTTCCCAATCAATAGATTCCGTAGCTCCAAGTGCCGTCTTTTGAATTTCTCGATGCGGTGGTTGAGCTGTAATTCCACCTAAAATAACCTTAGAAACATTAAACGCATCGGCAGTCCTAAAAAAGGTACCTACATTTGCCAAACTTCTAATATTGTCCAAAACAACTACTAAAGGAAACTTTTCTTTTTCCTTAAATTCTTCTACCGTTGGGCGATTTAACTCCCATAATTTTAACTTTCTGTTCATAAAAATTGATAACTGAATCCTGTATTGAGTTGGACTTTCCAACGAAACTTGTATGTTTACGATTTGCAAATTAACACAAACATTTTCATTTTGGCTAAAACAAAGAAAGAAAAAAAGGCTACAGAGACTCCACTGATGAAACAATACAATCAGATAAAGTCTAAACATCCAACTGCAATGTTGTTATTTCGTGTGGGTGATTTTTATGAAACCTTTGGAGAAGATGCTGTGAAGGCGTCTAGAATTTTAGGGATTGTCTTAACCAAAAGAAAAAATGGAAGTGCTTCTCATATTGAATTGGCTGGGTTTCCACACCATTCATTACAAACTTATTTGCCCAAATTAGTAAGAGCTGGAGAACGTGTTGCCATTTGTGATCAATTGGAAGATCCTAAACTAACCAAGAAAATTGTAAAACGTGGCGTCACGGAATTGGTAACTCCAGGTGTAGCATTAAACGATCAAGTACTTGAACACAATAAAAATAATTTCTTGGCTTCGGTTTTTCTTGGTAAAAAAGAACATGGTGTAGCATTTTTGGATATTTCCACGGGAGAATTCTTAATTGCCCAAGGAGATTCAGAATATATCGATAAATTACTGCAAGGTTTCGAACCAAGTGAAGTCTTATATTCTCGTCAGCAAAATCAAAAGTTTAAAGATTTATTTGGAGAACGATTCTATACATTCCGTCAGGAAGACTGGGTATTTACTGAAGATTTTGGACGTGAATCACTGAATAAACATTTTCAAACAAAAAATCTAAAAGGATTTGGTGTTGAAGAAATGACGGAAGGAATTATTGCAGCGGGGTCAATTTTACAATACATTTCAGATGCGCAACACAAAGATTTAGGACATATTTCTAAAATCAGTCGTATTGAAGAAGATAAATATGTTTGGTTGGATCGTTTCACCACACGAAACTTAGAATTGATTCACTCACCTCATGAAAATGGAGCAACTTTACTTTCTGTTTTAGACCGTTCCGTTACTCCAATGGGAGGTCGAATGATGAAACGTTGGATGGTTTTACCATTGAAAGATTTAAAATCTATTGAAGCAAGATTAGATGCTGTAGATGCTTTAATTAAAAATGAAGAGGTGGCTTTTGAATTGAGTCAGCGCTTAAGTAATATCTATGATTTAGAACGTTTGGCTTCTAAAATTGCCGTTGGAAAAGTAAATCCAAAAGAGGTGAATCAATTAAAGAACACTTTACTGGAGATTGAACCTATTCAGCAATTGTTAAAAAGCACAGATTCAAAGGCTTTGTTGAGTATTGCTGATAGAATGAATCCATGTGAACAATTAATGACTTTGATTAACACACAATTGCACGATGATCCTGCGATTCAGGTGGGGAAAGGAAAAGTAATTGCGGATGGATTTAACGATGAATTGGATGAGTTGAGAAGATTGTCTAATTCTGGTAGAACATTTTTAGAAGATTTGCAAAAGCGTGAAGCCGAAAGAACAGGAATTCCAAGTTTAAAAGTGGCATTCAATAATGTGTTTGGTTACTATCTTGAAGTTCGAAATACACACAAAGATAAAGTTCCGGAAGAATGGATTCGTAAACAAACCTTGGTGAGTGCAGAGCGATATATCACCGAAGAATTGAAAGAATACGAAACGAAAATTCTAGGAGCAGAAGAAAAAATAGATGTAATTGAAAGAAAACTGTTTTTAGAACTTGTTTTATCAATGGCTGATTACATTACACCGATTCAATTTAACGCCTTTTTAATTGGACAATTGGATTGTTTCTCTTCTTTTGCAAAAGTTTCAAAGGCTAATAATTACAATAGACCAACGATTGACGAAGGATATGCACTAGACATTAAAGAAGGTCGCCATCCTGTAATTGAAAAACAAATGGGAATAGGCGAGGAGTATATTCCAAATGATGTTTTTCTAGACAACGAAACACAACAAATCATTATGATTACCGGACCGAATATGTCTGGTAAAAGTGCAATTTTGAGACAAACGGCATTGATTTCATTAATGGCGCAGATGGGATGTTTTGTTCCTGCAAAATCGGCGCAACTTGGTTTAGTCGACAAAGTATTTACCCGTGTTGGAGCTTCAGATAATATTTCTTCAGGAGAATCTACTTTTATGGTAGAAATGAACGAAACAGCGAGTATTTTGAATAATCTTTCGCCGCGTAGTTTGGTTTTATTAGATGAAATTGGTCGTGGAACAAGTACTTATGATGGAATTTCTATCGCTTGGGCTATTGCAGAATACATTCACCAACATCCACAAGCGCATTGTAAAACGCTGTTTGCAACGCATTACCACGAATTGAACGAGATGACAAACAAGTTTCCTCGTATTAAAAATTACACTGTTTCTGTTAAAGAAGTTGGGACAAAAATTCTCTTTTTGCGTAAACTAATAGAAGGAGGAAGTGAGCACAGTTTTGGTATTCACGTGGCTAAATTGGCTGGAATGCCGAATCCTGTTGTAGAGCGAGCTTCAAAAATGCTGAAAGAATTAGAGACATCGAACCGAGGGTCGGAAAAAGAAAAAGTGAAGGAAGCAGGAAATGCTGCAGATATGCAATTGAGTTTCTTCCAATTGGACGATCCAATTTTGGAAAGTATCAGAGAAGAAGTAGCCAATATGGACATTGATACATTGACACCAGTGGAAGCGTTGTTTAAGCTGAATGAGATTAAGAAGAAAGTAGGGAAGGGGAAATAATTACGAATAGGGGAATTACGATTTACGAATTTTTTGTAGAAAGCAGATTTCTAGTCAGTTCAAGTGATCCAATAGCATTAGGATTACGTAATGAAGTGAAGAAATTTGTATTGAGAACAACGAGGACTCACTTAAGGAGTCAGCACTCTTCTCGATACGCTTTTGTTTCACTACAGTACTTGAAATGACGTGAATAAAAAGTTTCGTTTCTTTGAATTTCTTTAATTCGATTTGACGATCCGAATTGTTTCCTCAGTTGTATTATTTTTTAACTTTAAAATATAGATGCCTGGACTTAAGTCTTTTGTGTTAATAAGTCCTTCTCCTTGATGATTTGTACTTTCATTCATTATTTTTTGCCCAATACTTGAGTATAATGTTAACTGACCTTTTCCATAAAATGATTTAATTTTTAGTTCATCATTAAATGGATTTGGGTAAACCAATGACTTCTGAAGTTTCTCTGTTTGTTCAAGTGAAGCAAAACAGTTCAAACTACTCAAATCACCATCATATATGGTGTTTTTTACCGAATTTGTAAGAACTGGTGGATTGAAATCAAAGTAAATATCCGATTCATTAGAAATAACAGTACCGTGTGGAAGATTGGGTTTAGGTTCTATTTCAAAAATGAGATAACCATTACTTTCAATTTCATTTGTAAAACTATCAATTAAATGAATATCGTCAAAAACGAAGTTTACAATATTATTTCCAAGAATTTCTGTTTTCATATCATGGCTACTTCCGATAACATGAAATGTGTTCATATCAAGGTTATTATCAATGGTATCAATTACATTAATGTTTATAGCCTCTGAATTCCCTGTATTTTGAAAACGAATTTTGTAGGTTAGTTTTTGATCTTGTGTTATATAATTGGGAATACATTTACCAGAAGGGTAAACCTGTTTGTCATTAGGATCAAATCCATTAACTACAGGAACACAATAAGTTTTTACATTATTGGTAGTGTCATGATCACCTGGAATAGGGGTGATAATTAATTCCAAACATACAGTATCACCAATTTGTGCTTGGTTAATAGTGTGGACATTTATAAATGGGTTGAAATGTGTTGAAAAGTAGTCCATAGCTGAGAAGTCCCAAACTAGAGTGTCACCAGAAAAGGTGGCTTGTGGATATGAACTATTCACTAATACATTATTGTCAAGAACGAGTTTAAGTTGTCCATTGGTAGGTTGACATCCGTTATTGAATGCATTTAACCACACTTTAGAGTCAAAACCAGGTCTAAATTCTGAGTAAACAAGATTAGCGTTTAGATCAAATGAGCTTCCTGTTGATGTTGGCCCCTCAATATAGCTACCAACTGTTGCGGTACAGTTATTAGTGTCAGTAATTTCGCATATATAGGCTCCACCTGAAGAAACTTGTAAGGAAGAACTCGTTCCTGAACTTCCAACTGTCCAGTTATAAGAATAAGGAGAGGCTCCATTAATTCCATTAATTGAAAGCCCTCCATCACTTGTACAAGATACAAGAGAATCTATTGTAATATATCCGTCAATATATGCACAAGTATCATAAGGAGCATCATTGATTATTCGTGTAATTCCATTTTTTAGGAATGAAGTATTTAAATTGTTAAAACCTCCTGTTAGTAGAATGTCGTTTTGTTGGTTAAACGTCATGTTTTGAGCTAAATGTGCTTCATAAGACTCACTTGCTGAGCCAAAAATATTCTCATCGAAAGTCCCATCATAGTTATATCTTCTAATTCCATTACTGTATTGCCAACCATAAGTTACAGATGTTTTATAGGTATCCAAAGTAACTAGTTTACCATCACTTTGCATTTTTAACTTAAAATCATCTGCAGTGGATAAGCTGTTATCATAATTAGGATCAATTGTATATGAAGGAAGTAGAATCCTTTTTTTCTCATGTAAGCTAGTACCGAATTTTGCGACAATTATAAGGTCTCCATTATGATCAAAAATAATATCTTTAAAGTAACTGAAATTTAAATTAAGATTGGCAAAACTTGAATTTACACTACCATTTGGATTTAGAGCTAATATGTCACCAGATTCTCTTGCAACGTAAATATCACCATTTGTGGCGCACAAGATTTTAAGAATTCTACCAACATTGTTAGGGGAGTAAATACTTGTTCCATTAAAACTATAATCAATTGAACCATCAGTGTTTAGACGATAGAGTCTATTCTCTGTCACACCAGCCTGCGTCAGAGTAGAGACTCCTAACATTATTTTACCATTGTCTTGGATGGTCATTTTTAAATATCGATCCGAAGTGTATATACTGTTATCCAACTGAAAAGTACTGTCTACACTTCCATCTGGATGGAACCTAAGTAAATGTTCATATTGACTACTATTGACATCAAATGTGGCACATACCAGTATTTTTCCATCATCTTGAACAACAAAATCTCCTATATAATGCACATGTCCATTGTGTGTATTAATATTTAATGAAAAAGTAGAATCTAATTGTCCATCGGGCAATAATCTTAATATTGGACTTTCTATTATTGAGGAATTGTAGAAATTTATCACCTTTCCATTGTTACCAACAAGTAACTTTCCATTGGGTAATACTTCTACTTGTGATAATTCTTTAGTTCCATTACCTATATTGTATTGTGGGTCTGGCTCACAACTTGGTAGATCTATTTTATAAACCCCTGTAAACCCTGTAACATACATTGTAGTTCCATCATATGCCATACTATAAATTGAATGAGGTCCCGAATTACCTGGTATTTCATCTCCGTTATACATTCGACTCTCTAATGGGGTGGAAGAACCACCTGCAAAATAAATTTCACTATTAATTTCCTCAAGCACTGTTGGAGGTTGAACCTCTGGATAAAAATCAAGAGAAGGATCTAAGATTCCATCGGCAGTAAATCTTGCTAAGTACTTAATGTTGTTATTTCCTTGAATAGATGTGAATTGACCTCCTATATATAATTTCGAGTTTGGTGCTTCATAAATAAGTGAAATTCCTACATTCGTACCTGTACCTATGTTAAAGCCAGTGTCATGAGTACCATCTTGATTTAGCCTTATAATTTTGTTGATTCCTGAAGAATTGTAGTCAGTGAAATTACCACGAACAATTAACTTACCATTTGATTGTAAATGAATTTCATTTAAAGAATAATTAAAACCTGCTGCTACAATAAATGTATTATCAAACGTACCATTACTATTTACTTTCACGATGTCATGAACTGGGTTTCCGTTATAGGATGTAAAATCTCCAGCAATAAAGATATCCCCATTTGGTGAAATTTCAATAGATTTTACATTTTGAAATCCTCCAGTAATTCCAGTACCTACATTAAAACTATTATCGATACTTCCATCACTCAATAACCTAACAATTCCAGTTGCTGGAATTCCATTGAAAGTATCGAAAACTCCGCCAACTAAAATCTTTCCATCACTTTGAATCTTAATATCGAATATAAAACCGTTAAATCCAGTTCCAACGTTAAATGACTGGTCAAGAGATCCGTCCGGGTTTAATCGTGCAATATAATTTATACTTTCTCCATTATAAGATGTAATGTCTCCTCCGATAATTAATTTGCCATCACTTTGTAAAGCAGTTGCTTGAACATTATCAACTCCTGTCATATCTCCAAATGAAAGGTCATCCACAGTATTGAATGTTAAATCTATTTGACCTAATTGATTATATGCAGAAAAAGAAAAGAATAAAGTCAGTAGTGTAAGTAAGTATTTTGTCATAAGTAAAATCTTCTAATTAAATTCAAATTTAAACAAAAAAAGTATTTATACAATATACTCATACTCGTTGTTGAAATGTTATTTTAAACCTTTTTACATTTCTCTTGTTTTAATCAAATAATAATGGTGATATTCACCTTTTTAAGGATTAGAATCGAATCTATAATTTGAGAGAAATCAAAAAAATAGCAGTATTACTTTTTGTGCGAAATGCATACGAAGAATTGAAGCACAAAGCTTTGATTAAAGGCGAGAGTAGTAAAAATGTTCTGCTGTTTAAGTACCTCAATAAAAGAATCGTCAATACCGTAAAAGATACAGATTACAATTATTTTATCATTGATTCGTCTCAACAACATGGCCGAACCTTTGCCGAACGATTTAAAAATGCGTTTAAAAGTATTTTTCAAGCTGGATACGATGCGGTAATTAGTTTGGGAAATGACACTCCACAGGTCAATAGTAAAACTTTACATGATGTAGTAGATCACTTTGAACATAACGATGTCGTTGTAGGGAAAACCAATTTAGGCGGTGCTTATACGATTGGATTAACCAAGTATGCATTTTCAAAATGTTCATTCGAAGCAGTCGATTGGCGCACGAGTCATGTGGTTGAATCTATTGAAGAACGGGCCATTTTTCAAGGAAGTTCATTTGTTCAACTCGATGAGGTTTACACAGAATTGAGTACGCACAACGACTTAAATCTATTCCTTCAGCAACTTTTAACGAAGCATATTAGACTAGAAGACGATACTTTCTTCTTAAGTCTTATTTCAAAACCAAATCATTTCGATAATTATCCTCAACTTCAAATGGACATCATTCTTCATGGTGTTACAGAAATTCGAGGTTCTCCTTCATTTATTTAGTTAAAACAAATACTTTTTTATTCAAAAGAAATTTTGACTTTTTAGTTAAAGTCAATTGGATATTCTATGCATTTAATACGCTTATTTTTTAACTAAATAACATTATTTATGAAATTATTTTACACCGTCATCTTCGTGATGATAGGATTAGTTGGATTGTCACAAAAGACAATTCAAGGTGTGGTTTCCAACGAAAAAAATGAAACTATTCCTTACGTTAAAGTAAAAATTATTAATAAAAATCAGGGAACTGAGACAGATGAAAATGGGGCCTTCAAATTGATGGTAAACGCATCAGATTCAATACGTTTTTCTGCAATAGGCTATGAAAACCAAACACTTTCTGTTCAAAACAGTATAGATTGGAACATTACATTAGTTTCAGCTGTAAATGAACTCGATGAGGTTGTTGTAACAGCGCTTGGTTTAAAGCGAAATAAACGCGATTTAGGTTATGCTGTTCAAACCTTGAAAGGAGAGGAAATTACTGAAGTTAGACATCCAAATTTGGTGAATGCATTGGCTGGTCGAGTGGCTGGAGTTCAAACCACCAACGGTTCTTCTGGAGTAGGATCATCTTCTCGTGTAATTATTCGTGGAGAAACTTCACTTTCTGGAAATAATCAACCGCTATTTGTGGTAGATGGTGTTCCGGTGAGTAACGAATTCATTGCCAACAATACTGAAAATTTAGAATCTGGTTTTCATGAGGTAGATTATGGAAATGGAATTGGTGACTTGAGTCCAGATGATATCGCTTCCATAAATGTCTTAAAAGGCCCAAGTGCTGCTGCACTTTATGGTGCACGTGCAGCTGGTGGTGTTATTGTCATTGAAACCAAAGAAGGGAAAGCGAGTGATGGAATTGGAGTAAGTATTAATTCAAGTGTTACTTTTGAAGAAATTGCTTTTTTACCTCAATTTCAAAATAGGTATGGTCAAGGTGCTGGAGGTGTTTTTGCTTATGAAGATGGCTTAGGTAGTGGGATTGGTGATGGTGGATTGGTGAGTTTTGGTCCTGAAATGAATGGCCAATTGATTACGCAATACGATGGTCCTTCCTACGATGAAAATGGAAATCCGGTGCGCGGTGGAGATGTGATTGCAAGAAATGGAAATCCAATTACTCCTACAGCATGGAATGCAAATCCAGATAACGTTAGAGACTTTTTTCAAACTGGGGTAACCAGTCAACAAAACATTGCTTTATCTGGAGCTAATGATAACGGTAGTTTCCGACTTTCATATACAAGATTGGATAATCAAGGAACCTTACCAAACTCAGATTTTATCAGAAATAATGTGGCTTTAACAAGTACCTATAATTTCACCGATCGTTTGAGTGTTAGAACACATGCTACATTCATCAACTCTTCTTCAAATCACCGACCAGGTTTAGGTTATGGAAGTGAAAATGTGATGTATTCTTTCCTTTGGATGGGACGACAAGTAGACCTTACAGCAGCTGAAGATTATTGGCAAGCTGGACAAGAAGGATTTAAGCAATATACTTACAATAGTCAATGGCTTGACAATCCTTATTTTAATGTCTATGAAAACCGCAATGGATTTGAAAAGAATAGATTACTCGGAAATGCTATGTTTAAATATGAAATTTCTGAACATTTAAACTTAAGATTTCGTTCAGGAGTTGATACCTATTCAGATTTAAGAACTTCACGTAGAGCCTTTAGTACTCAGCGTTTCCCTATTGGAGCTTACAGAGAAGATGATGTCTCTTTTACTGAGTTAAACACTGATTTAATGTTGGCTTATGATAATAATTTTGGTGAAAAACTAAAATTTAATGCAGCCATTGGAGCCAATAACTTTACGCAAGAAACGCGCTACAAAAGTTTATTGGCAGGTCAATTGTCTGTTCCAGGAATCTATAATTTTGAAAACTCTAAAATTCCATTAGAAGCCTCTCAATTTAATGCCCAAAAGCAAATCAATTCTGTTTATGGTTTAACAGGTATTGCTTATGATCGCTTTTTATTCTTAGATGTAACATTGAGAAATGATTGGTCAACGACTTTACCTGTTGAAAGCAATTCATTTGCTTACTATTCTGTAAACGGAGCTTTTGTTTTTACAGAAAAATTAAATACACCTGACTGGTTTTCATATGGAAAGTTAAGGGTGAGTACATCGAGTGTAGGTTCTGATACAGATCCTTTCCAACTGCGAAATACTTACGCATTTAACCAAAATTATGGGAGTTATCCTTTACTTACCAATAGTTCAATTTTGTTGAATGAAAATCTAAAACCTGAGCGAATTAATGCTTTAGAAGCGGGTACTGAATTGTATTTCTTTGATGAACGCATCGGTTTAGATGTTACCGTTTATCAAAATACAGCGAAAAACCAGATCATTACTTTACCGACTTCTTCATCTAGTGGATATGCAGGTCAAGTAATTAATGGTGGAGTTATTCAAAGTCGAGGAGTAGAGGTTATGCTAACCACAACGAATATCAAAAAAGAAAACTTCAGCTGGTCAACTTATGTGAACTTCAGTAAAGGCGCTAGTTATGTTGAAGAGTTACCAGAAGGAATAGATCAATATACAACAGGTTTTGCACGTTTATACACAACCGCAGAAAATACTGTTTTTTATATTGCTGATTCTGATGGTGGACGAATTGGAGATATGTATGGAACAGGATTTCAAAAAACCGAAGATGGAAGAATAATTTATGGTGCCAACGGATTACCTTTACGTGACAATGAGTTACGTTATTTAGGGAATTACAATCCTGATTTTATTCTTGGTATTGGAAATCAATTTGAGTACAAAGGATTTAAGCTAAATGTACTTTTAGACTGGAGACATGGGGGTGAAATAATATCCCGTACAAGAGCGGTAGGTTCTACATCTGGAGTTTTAGCAGAGACCATTGATGGAAGAGAAGATGGAATTATTGGTGATGGAGTTGTTAATGTAGGAACAGAAAGTAACCCAATTTATGAAGAAAATACAACAGCAGTTTCCGCTTCAGAATACTATAATCAATTTTATAATCGTGCAAATGAAGAAAGTTCAGTTTATGATGCTTCTTATTTAAAAATTCGCGAAATAGGACTTTCGTATACATTTCCAGACCGTTGGGTTTCAAAATTCAATATAGAGGCCTTTAAAGTTGGTTTCATAGCACGTAATTTATTCACTTGGACAGAGAATCCACATTTTGATCCAGAATTGAGTGCCATGCAAGGAACGTCTCAAATATATGGAGTGGAAGATTTATCTTATCCATCTTCAAGAAGTTATGGAATTCAAGTTCAATTTAAATTTTAAATCATGAAAAATATAATAATATATATCGTAGTCGCCTTATTTTTCTTTGGCTGTAAAAAGTTTGATGAATCGAATATCAATCAAAATGCTCCAGAAAATGTAAATCCGCAGTTTTTACTTTCCAATGTTTTGGCAGAGGCTTCAAATAATCAAGCCTATTGGGGCTGGCATGCAGGGAATTTACTTGCGCAACATTCCTCCAATTTGGAGTTTTTGCCGGTTGACAGATACAACTTGGGTTCAAATGAAGGATTATGGACCGCAACCTATCGTTTGATGAAAGACTTAAAAGACATTAAAAACAGTGAACAAGGAAACGAAGCTTATACAGCTGTTGCAGATGTTTTAACGGCGCATCAAGCGAGTCTGTTGACAGATTTATGGACAAATGTTCCATTTTATGAAGCGTTGAATGGTCAAGATGAAGGAAACTTTACGCCAGCTTTCGATACTCAGGAAGAGATTTATACTGGCGAAGGCGGAATTCTAGATTTGCTAGAAAATGCAGTAAATACCCTTCAAAATACGACAGATCGAATCGAAGGAGACTTAATGTATCAAGGAAACTTAAATCAATGGATTGCTTTTGCAAATAGTTTAAGAGTGCGATATTTGGTTAGAATCAGTAACAAAGTAAATGTGTCAACTGAACTACAAGATATTGTTGATAATAGTGTTCTATTTCAAAGTGTGATGGAAGAAGCTGATGTTCCATACTTGTCAGCATCACCAAATCAGTGGGTTATTTTCACGGAGCGTGAAGGACGATATGTAGATGTGCGAATGAGTAAAACTGCTGAAGATATTCTTACGCCACTCAATGATCCAAGGATGGCACATTATTATAAACCAACGGCAAATTCAACAGCTGGAAACGAGCAATATTTAGGATTACCCAATGGATTGAGTCGACAAAGTCAAAACAATTATGATTTAAGCGATATTTCATTGATGGGGAGTTTTTTGAGAGATGAGCCAGATGCCGTAAAAGCATCTTTTATGACCTACTCAGAATTGCAATTTTGTTTGGCAGAAGCGGCTCAAAAAGGATTGATTAGCGGAAGCTCATCAACCTATTATGAAAATGGAATTCAAGCTTCTTTTGATCATTTGGGATTACAAATGCCAAGTGGATATTTAACCCAAATGAATGTCCCATTAGGTTCTGGAAATGAATTAGAGAAGATTATGACTCAAAAATGGATTGCTTCCTTTTTAAACGGCTTTGAAGCTTGGTTTGATTTCAGAAGAACAGGTTTCCCTGACTTACCAATGCCTCAAGACAATTTAAACAATAATGTATTTCCTGTTCGTTATGCTTATCCCTCCACGGAACAAGCAGTGAATGGTTCAAATTATTCTCAAGCCGCTGGAGCGATAGGAGGTGATAATTATAATAGCAAAGGTTGGTGGGAACAATAGAAGAAAATTTTAGTTTTTGGCAATGGACATTGGTAATTGCTACCAGTGTCCTTTTGATTGTGTTTTCTCCATTAGCGAAAAATGCAAAACAATTTTTTAATGCCCAAACCAAAGGGAAAAGTCCCAATTTTGGAATGCTCACTGGAAGTTTGGTCATTTCTTGGGTGTTTGCTAAATCAATTGCTGTAGCCTCAGATTTAGGTTTTGAACATGGTTTTACCGGAGGATTAGCGTATGCCTCTTATTACGGTTCCTTTTTAGTTGCTGGAGTTGTGATTTACAGAATGAGAACAATAGGTGGCTTTACTAGTATTCATTCTTTTTTAGGACAGAAATTTGGACAAAAGGCCTTGCAATTGTTTTCTGTTGTCATCGCGATTCGGTTATTCAACGAAGTTTGGTCAAACACCATGGTAATTGGTTACTACTTCGGAGATTATGGAAGTACGCCATTTTTTGCTTCGGTGATTGTTTTTACGGTATTAACTTTGATTTATTCCTTAAAAGGAGGATTGAGTAGTTCTATCTTTTCCGATCTAATTCAAATTGGGTTATTCGGAATTTTACTGATTTCCATTTTGGTGATTTTCGGAGGTCAAAGTGAATCCAGTTTAGGAGAAGTGGTAACCGAAGGAGATTTTTCATTCGACAATGGCGTGAATCTGATTTTGGTTGGTTTACTCCATAGTTTTTCCTATCCATTTCACGACCCTGTGATGACAGATAGAGGATTTATTTCAAAACCCAAAACAACATTGTGGAGTTTTATCTTTGCAGGAATTCTAGGAGGCTTGTTAATCTTTACATTTAGTTTGGTTGGAATTTATGGCCGACTAAATGGCGCTGATTCTAGTGATTTAACTTCATTTGGAGCTTTGTTTGGTCCGTTGATGTTGTTGCTGATTAACTTCATTATGATTGTTTCAGCATCTTCGACATTAGACTCTTCTTTTTCTTCCGCTTCAAAATTAATTGCTGTTGATTTAAAAAAAGGTGAGACCCTAAAAGTGGGACGATGGTCGATGCTTATTTTCACGATAGCAGGCTCTATTCCCTTGTTTTTCGATCCTGCGATTTTATCTGCTACAACAATCAGTGGAGTAATGGTAATTGGTTTAACCCCCATTTTCTTATTTTGGAAAATTCCCGCTCCAAAATTGAGTTTCTTTTTGAGTGTACTTTCAGGAATTGGATTTGGATTGCTCGCTGTACTAGATTTATTTCCAAAATCGTTAGTTATAACAGATGGTCCTTATAGTGATTTACTGTGGATCACAATTTTTGGAATAATTGTTTGTTTTATTGTTTACTTTATACCGATTGGGTTAAAATCCAAAAAATAAATATGGAAAACACTGATTTACATCTCTTCTTTGGAGGTTCTTATAGTAACCTTCATGCTTTGAAAGCCTTGCAAATTGAAGCAAAGCGTTTAAATATTTCATCGCGTAAAATTTACCATACAGGTGACGTTGTGGGCTATTGTGCATTTCCAAACGAAACATTAAACTTGGTTAGAGATTGGGGAATAAATGCTATTGCTGGAAATGTAGAAGTACAACTGCGAGAAGATGAAGAAGATTGTGGCTGTAACTTTGATGAAGGTACTCGCTGTGCAAACTTTTCTACCCTTTGGTATCCTTATGCAAAAATGAATGTTTCATTGGAAAATAAAGCTTGGTTAAAAGATTTATCAACGCATTCTAAATTTGAAATTGACGGTGTGAAAATCGGAATGATCCATGGAGGATTAACTGATATTTCACAATTTATTTTTAAAAGTACACCTCAGTCTATAAAGGAAGAAATAGCCAAAGAATTGGAAGTAGATGTCGTTATTGCTGGTCATTCAGGTTTGCCCTTTATGCAAACATTGGATGATTTTACTTGGATTAACCCTGGAGTAATTGGAATGCCAGCAAACGATGGAACACCGCGTGTTTGGTATACTTTATACAATGCTAAAACCAAAACATTTTCTTCACATTCATTATCTTACGATCATCAAGCAGCAAGTGAAGCTATGACAAAAAATCAACTTCCACCAGAATATGCCAAAACCTTAATTGATGGTTTGTGGGACAATTGTGAGATACTGCCAGATGCGGAAACCAGTGAAAGAGGAATTCGGATAGTACCAGCTGAGTTATGCTTGGGAGTGGCAGTGAAGTAGGTTTAGTGTTTGTTGGATTAAGAAATATTTGTAATTTTAAAGTTGGTGATAGTTAGGATTCAGACTACCACGAGAAGAAAATCGTGGTAGCGAGGGTATTTTCAGCCATACTATTGGAGAAAGAAAATTCTATCTTTTCTTGCCTAGGTCCTTAAGGTTGTTTTTTAGGAAGTCAATTTGGAAACTTATTCCAGCTTGAGCCATTATATTTATATTGTACAACATTCCAGGAAGATATGCTAAGCTATACTCAAAGGCGAAGTTACTTTCTTTGTTATAGAATCGTTGATAAAATTCGAATCCAAAATTTAAAAATTGATTTTCTGGTGATATTTGATATTTTTCATAATAAGTCATATCATCTTTGTTCGGGTAATACTCTCCTAAATAAACATCTTCGAATTCATTTTGAAGCGCGTATAATACGTTAAACCCAGTGACATTGATTTTCGATTCACCATTTTCACCAAACTTTTCGAAATTCTTCCTAACGTTAATGATTTTTTGCTTTTGATAACCAATTTTGATATGTTGATAATTTTGAACCGTTGACATAGGACCTAAATCAACTGATCTAGTGATATCATATTCCTCATTGTATAGTTGCAAATTATTTACATTTAAGTGGTGCCAAGTATAGCCTTGTTTAACACCTACTGTAACACCATGCTTTGTGATGTATTTAGTTTTAAAGTTTGAATAAAATGTTGTTTTAGTATTGTAACTTTTTTTAGTTTTTAAATAGATACTTGTATTCTCTATTGTTTCGTAATCTGCAAAGAAAAAAGTAGCTTCTGCATTAAATGTTTGTGCATTTTTGGGATGGTAGAAAGGTATAACATTATCTACTCGAACGTATTCATCTCCTTGTAAGGATGTTTTGTTTACCTTATCTCCTAAAGCATAATTGTAAGATATCCTTCCATTTACAGGTCCTTTACCAATGTATTGCAGACTAGCCTTTAAATCATAAGCTGATGTATTGATTGGTGATAAACTTCCATGGTAAATAGGAATATTTAAGGTGAACATACTCAGTTGTGATGGAGCGTCAAATATATTTGTATAAAAAACAGTGTCATCTTCTGATATATCAAGATCTTGTGCATTTAAAGTATTAAAATAACAAGTAGGAATAAGTAAACCTAGAAGGTAAATAATTTTAAATTTCATAGTAGTTTAGTTTTCGTTTAATTGCCCTTCAAAATCAACACGACCATATTGTGATTGTTCTTTAAGGCTTAATTCACAAAATGAAATATGGAATTTACCTGATGATTTATTTAGGTGAACCCTGTTTATATTTTCATTACTCTCTGAATTAAGGTCAGATTCAAAATATAAAACCTCAGGAGAATTGTATGGAGGTGGTAAAGGACTTACTTCAAGTCGAGCATTGATATAAACCTCTTCCATAACAATAGACGATTCTATGGTTGGGTTATAAGATTTAAAAAACATGGTATCATATTCAGGAAAGGTAAAAGTTATAGAATCTCCATTGCTATTTGAAGCTATAGCAATAAAGTTATCACCTATAACTTGAGCGCTTACTTCATCGAAAGTAACTATCCCCATGCTTGTTGTTATTTGTTTTTCGTCAAAATCATATAAAGTAAAACATCCACCATTGTTAGAAAATTCACACGGTTCACATAGTGCTCCACAATCTATTCCTTCTTCATTACCATCCATTATACCGTTATCACAAGAAAGCAAACTTCCTAATTCACCATTTTTAGGTAAAGTATTGGGCTCTTGTTTGCGACAAGAAATACAAAAAAATAGAGGGAGTATGAATAATAGTGACGTAAGTTGAAAATAGTTTTTTTGCATCATAAGCATTTTTTAGTAGTATCTTGTAAAAGAGACAAATTTATAATAAATTTTAACTTTTTTTAATTTTATAAGTAAAAAAGAATGGGGATTTTTTAATTCAGCTGATTTGGGATCAATCTTCTCTAATTATTGAGATTGATCCAATATTTGTATGGAATTCCACTATAAAATTATAAAGCAAAAAAAACAAGATGCCGCGAGATTAAGCGAAGCTTCTCGTGGCCTTGGGTCTCCAAACACATACTTCAGTCTAAAAAGCGGATAAAAAACATTATTCGATACAATATGATTGAATATTGTTCATTAACTTATTTAGTATTAACCCAATAAACCTCAATCAAAATAAGTGGAATATAATGCCTAAACTCCAATAATTAGTCTTGGGTCCTAATTAGTTATGATGCTTATTTTTATGGTGTGAGTGTGAGAGAAGAGTGCAAAAGAAAAAAAACCAGAGGATAAAGTTCGCTTTCGCTCTCATTATCACTCTGGTTTTCGTACCCGGAGCGGGTGCCGATAGCTATCGGCATGAACCCGCTTTATATTTGTCAATTAATTTTTCCATAATCTCACTATATTTGACAAGATTACTATAATAAATTCTTGATTTCATATTCTTTATATGCTGTTCAATCTTTCTAGCTATTTGGTAATCTAGATTTTCATATGAGTAGAACAAAATCCAATCATTGGCTTTACCAGTAAATGCATTTTTATAAATCTTATTATTATGTTCCCACAATCGCTGTGTAAGATTATTACAACTTCCAATATAGAATTTATCAATTTCCTTAGAAAAAAGTATGTATACGGAAGCCATAGTTTTATTTAGTTTGAATCAGTTGATTAAAACTAAAAGATAAACAAAAATACTAACAGATTATTATATTAAGAAAGAGAAAAGTCTAAAACCAAAAAATCCCCAACATTTCTGTTGAGGATTTTGTACCCGGAGCGGGTGCCGATAGCTATCGGCATGAACCCGCACTATATTTAATGATTAACTTTTTAATAAAGTCTTAGTACCTGATGAGATTATCTGGAATTCCTACTAATTTTGTGACAAATTTTATCAAGCCACTTTATTAATTTTCCCTCTTAACTTAATTTCCATTTCTAGAGGGGAAACATACCCTAGAGATGAATGTAATCTTTCTGTATTGTAC
>NZ_QURB01000013.1 GCF_003402975.1 Brumimicrobium aurantiacum
AAGACTTTGAATTTTGTTGTGGCTCTTAATTTCGTTTATTTACGCTGTTTCCTTATTTCTCAATCTATCAAAGAACTTATTTGCTGTTTCTCGTTAATTCAATAACTAAAAACCTTATCTTGCTTTCTCTAAACTCGTTTGTTTCGAGGAGGACAAAATTAGTGATAATTTTTAACCTGCAAGCTTTTTTTTGAATTAAATTTTAAAAAAGATTTTTGAAGTCTTTTTTGTTTTTTTTTCTAACCTCGCTCGTTTGCGGGGTGCAAAGATAGTCACTAAATTTAAAGTAACAAGCTTTTTTGAATTTTTTATTTAATCTTTTTTTAATCTCACTCCTTATCGCTAAATCGTAATCTTAAATGCTTTTCAAGTTATTCACTGCTCGTTTGCGGGGTGCAAAGATACTGAGCTTTTATCAGTAAACAAGCTTTTTGGTAAACTTTATTTAAACTAATTTATAAAACGCTTATAGTCTAACAGTTGTCACTGAAATAAAACACAAACTAATTGAACAAACTTTAAACTCACTTATATTATTAACCCTTCCATGCTTATAAGCACTCATTATTTCACTTCAACCTATATTAAGGAACTATATAAACAGTTAAACCAATCACACATATGCGCTATCTTACATTTACTATAATAAGGAAAAGCTTATCTTGAACTACATGTAGTAATCACACCTAAATATAAGTAGACATATAATATTTGAAAAAATAAAAAAAGCCAACTGCTTATAAAGGTAAAAACAACTAAAAGGATAGATTATAATTTCGGCGCAACAGTATTACTCCCTAAAACTTCGACTTACTGCCAATAACCTACAGCTTATTTAGAAATTGAATTTCATACTTCGTTCGTCAAGGATGGCGAAACTGACTTTAAAGGTAGTTCTAGGTGAGATTTGATTTCCGTTAGAAAAGGCAGCATAGGCCCCTATCCTTAATCTTCGTTTTGCAAATTTAAAAACACGTTCTAAACCTGCATAAGCCTCATAATGCACCCATTTATGCTCGGGAACCCAGAGATAACCTCCTCCAGCTACAGTAGAAATTCTAGTTTTCTTCATAAAAGGAATCTTATTTATCAAGGCCCCATTGAAATGATGGATAAAGTGAGACTCGAAATACCAGTCCTGGGTTGGCAATGTAGAATCTAAGTCTTGATAAGAAAACAATGGGTTTGAAAACCAAATTGGATCAGAACGTCTATGATACTTCATATCTGGAGCACGTAGCAACTTTTGATTCAAAAACTTACCTGTTGTGATATGATACTTAGATGTTCCAAAAGTAAAAACCTTAAATGTTTGACGCATTCCAAAACGAATGTAATCATGATTCACTTCACTACCGAAAAGCTTAGGTATTCCTTTTTCATAAAACACATAAAAAGTAGGCCACTTTGACCCTAATATCACTTTACGATTAGGTTCACGCATGTATTTTTGAAAAGGAGTATAACGAAGTGTAAATTCTGTAATCAAACCATCATAAGGTTGAAAATCTGTAGGTTCATTATTATCTAAAACTTCATCAAACCAATGAACGAAATTAATATCATCAGATAGTGCTCTTCGGTTAACATAAGTCAA
This sequence comes from Brumimicrobium aurantiacum, assembly GCF_003402975.1. Taxonomy (GTDB): domain Bacteria; phylum Bacteroidota; class Bacteroidia; order Flavobacteriales_D; family Crocinitomicaceae; genus Brumimicrobium; species Brumimicrobium aurantiacum. Next base: position 1,598 of record NZ_QURB01000013.1, read on the forward strand.
ATTAGATTCTAAATACAATCCATTGAGAATTTCAAAATCATGATACAATGTTCCTGAAGTCCGCTCAATAAAATTATCACGAAGTAGAACTTGGGTTATCGCATCGTAAGATCTAATTAATCCATAATTATGTGTAAAAAACAAACCTACTCTTGATTGTCGAAATGGATTATAGAGATGCGTAACATTCGCGGCTCCTTTCACATCTCCATTCAACAAACCAACATCGGATCTAACAAATGCATTTATTGTTTTTTCATTATCCCATTTTTTAAAGTAATCAATATCTGGCCCAATTCGAGGACCTGCGATATAAATTGGTCTCATCATAGCAGCCAATGAACTAAAAGACCATTGTGTCTTTTTTGCCCTATTTCGTCGATCAATACCAAACCATACAACCTTCCAAAAATTAATCTTATTAAAAACCGAATCAATAGAATCGAGATAAGATGACTTTGTAAACAATCGTTCAATACTGTCTTGTTTTCTAATGTAATTTTGTTCTTCAAGGGTTAACGGCGTTAATCTTGATGACGTCCAATAACTCGAGTCTCTTTCATATGCCTCTTTAGTCGTCACAGCTACTTCATTTCCAAAGTGATTTTTATCAAATTGAGGATTAAAATCATAGTTAGAATAATTAACTATTGTTCTCCCATTAAATATCTCCTTACGGTAAGAAACTGAATAATCCATTGTCTGACTTTTCAAGACACACATCGAATCTCCATAAATTTCAAAATCTTGAGCAATTGAAAACTCATCATAAATGTACAAGTTACCTTTTACGATTTTAAACTCAAGCTTCTCGACTAGCCATGTACTGTCTTGAATATAGACAAAACCATCCAGCGTTGAAACAGAACTGCTTCTCGATGATATTTTAATTTTATTTAAAACAGGGAGTGAATCTCTTTGAATCTTATCCACTAATTGATACTTATAGGAAAGAATCCCGGCAGTTGAAATAGGTGAAAGTATTGGTGACTTACTCAAGTCATTCAAATACATTGTATTTTGAAAGAAGTTAAAATGAGATTTTGCTGTTGTTGTAAAATAAAGGTTCCGATCATCCCCTCGTTTTTTATAAGCTGTTCTAATTTCTTTAATATTATTTGGTGGAGCGTAACTTCGGTGCATCTCTACTTCTATCATATTGAGATTGCTAATTTGATCAAGCTTTTTACGTTTCAATTCTTCTACATCATCAAAACGCGCATCCTCTTCATCTTTTTCCTGATCCTCAAAGTAATCTTCCCATCCTTTTTCTGTTAGCGATTTTTTATCTCTAGCCCGAATATAAACATCACTTGAATAAGGAAACTGATTATAATCAAATTGAGATTTGTGCTCTACGGTTTTCAAAACGATCTCCCTTCCAACATTCCTTCGTTTTACAGAAACATCATATTCTTCCAGAGATTTGATATTCACTGGAAACAGCTGCATATGCTGAACATTATCTTTTTCGTTAATAATAGTATAATATTCACGAGTTTCAAAACCAGTAGCAGATACAACTATATAATACTCTCCCACCTGAAGTCTCATCAAATAATTACCATCAATATCTGCACGGGTCCTTAGATCGCTATTGTTTTTAACATATATATCAGCAAAAGGAATTCCAATATTGCTTTCATCAACAATCTTCCCTTTCAACACATATTGTCCAATACTCGTATTTCCAATAAATACGAAAACAATAAAAATCAGATATATTGGAAAGTTTTTCATTTAAAAATCAAAACAAACATCATTGGGTGTATTATTTTATCAGGTGAAATTAAATGAAAGTGATTAAAATAAATAATTTTAGTTAGTAAAAACAGCTTTCATCAGCTCAACAAAGCCTACTTCTTTTTATTCTGTTCATTAAGGAATTCTTGATGTTTAATCATTCTCTTCATCATGGCTCTTCTAATTAAGTATAGCACCAAAATAAAAAAACCTAAAAAATAGTATGCACTCCATCGTTCAAACCCATCAATTACCCCAAGAACAGTAACACCTACAAAAATTGTTATTCCAACGAACAACAATACTTTCATCATTATTTTATTATACGTTTCCATTTGATTAATCCTTTAAGTAAATTTTTGCGGTTGGTTTAAAAAACTGAGCGGTGTCAAAAGCAGGGGTCGTCCATGCACCAACACCCGACAATATCATATCTGGAGAGCGGATTACAACATCTTGATCTGTATAAACTGAATCTCCTTTTTTATGATAATAAAGCACCTCACTCTCAAGTGTCTTTTCTTGTTCTAGATTCATTAGTTTCACACTATCTCTAACTGTAATATTACCTGTACCACCATCAATCTGACCATATAAAGAAGTCAAAACAGAGCCAACAGTTCCGTCATCTTTATAGAAATTCACCTTTAAACCATCTTTAAAGATTGTAACATCTTTAGGTTTAGCATAGGTTTCTGCGATTGTGGCAAAAATTTCAATTTGAGCATAGCCAGAGTCAGTATAAATAACATGCATCATTTCACTGGTTTCATCTGGATCATTTGGGTGTGAGGTAATTTTTTTGACTTTATCCAAGTCGTTTTCACATGAAAAAAAGATTCCCATCATGAAAATCATGACAGGAATCAAATATATTTTAAACGTTATGTTGTTCAAGATTTAGTATGTTTTAATCGTAAACGTCTTATTCCAACATTTCAACTCTACAGTCTCTCCAACAGATTTATCTTCATTAAAGATATCACTTGAAGTAGGCGCTTGACTTTTCATAGAACTAATCAATGCTGAGTTACCAGATTTTTCTGCTAATTCAACAGCATAATAATAATTCGCTTTACGCTCGAAAGTAGAAACACCACAATCACTAGTTGTTGCACTTACACTTTTTGCAGCAATCTCATACCCTTTACTTGAGTTTTTACCACTTACAGCTAATCCGGCGTTGTGTGCAGACTTAAAGCTCCCTGCTTTATAATATGCATTTGCAATCTCAAATTCGATATCACTTTTTTGATCTGCATCTTCAGTCATTCCTTTCGCTTCAGTGAAAGTCTGAATTGCTTGACTAGTTTTTCCTTGACTAATTAATAATTTTGCTTTTGCTAGTACAGCACCAACAGATGGATCAATTGCAATAATTGTATCAACTAGAGATGCATAAACTGGACTTGAAGTACATTCTTGTTTTTCAAGTAAAGCCATAAAGTTGTTTACTGTCGATTTTTTAGTTTCAACATCTTGTGGTAGTTCATTCATGAAACTTTCAATTTCTGGAACGATAGACTCACAATCTGTAACAGCTCTATCCATGTATACTGAAACGAAATCTACTACTGCTGCTCCCATTTCACCTTTATTGGCATAATCTGTCAATTTAAAGTATTCAGTAATAATTCTTTTCTTGTATTCACTTTTAGCTTTTTCGTCTTGCTCTTGAACCCAAAGATTATAAAGATTCACATAATACTGTTGTAAGAATCCTTTGTTTACATCTTTTCCTTCGTGGTGAATCCCAATTCTATAAGCATCATCAGCTTTCTTCATGTTACCTGGTTTCCCTTGCATCATATAGTAATAACCAAGGTATGCTTGCCAGTCTTTTTGAACACCATGTGTTTCCTGAGCCGTTTCATAAACTGAAATCAATGTATCTAGATAAGCTGCTTTCGTTGAATCATCAGCTGCATTTTTCATTGATTTTTGAACTGAATAAATAAAAGGATTATAGAAGACCATTTCCAAAGTACCGCATTCTTTTTGGGCACGAATATAAGATCTTGTAACCTTTTCATATTCTTTTGCTTTATAAGCATTACCTGCAATTGCTTTATACCTTGTACACTCGTTTGGCTCATTACCTCCATCTTGTGCGAAGTTTGTCATTCCTAAACTCAAAGTAAAAAGAGTTCCTAATATTAATTTTCCTATTTTCATTTTATTTATAATTGTTAATCAAGTTTGTATTTTCGAAACCATTTATCATAACCAGGAGCAATATTTATGCCGAGTTTAAATCCATAGTAATTTTCTCTTAGCACTCCATCTCCAGCATTCCCGCCTAAAGAACCATAAGTCCCTGATATATTTAAAGTTGAAACTGACCTTGCCATAATTAATGGAATCCCAATTCCTGCTGTCATCCCTTGATCAATTAATTGAGTACCATTTACCTCATAAGGTGTATTTACGGAATATGCACCCACTCTATATCTTATTTTATCTAAAAAACCAACATAAGCTGATCGATCTGTTGCAAGTCTATGCCTAACAAACTCAAAACCTAACCTCAATGAACTAGAATTTACATATTGTCCCGTTGTCACTGAAGCGTTAAAGTCCTCTTTATAGGATCCCCAATCTTCACTTGCATATTCCATTGTTAACATATAAGAGGGTAACTTTGAACTTCTTGAAGTACTGTCATTTTGTGGAGTATAGGTATACGTTAGTCCCACGCTTGTTTTTGTGGCTAAATAAACATTTCCATCAATTGTTCCAGAACTATAGAGCGTATCGTAAGTTGGCAGACTATAGTAATTTGAAAAATAAACATTAGATTCTGTTTTTTCAAAATTTAATTCTTTCCCTGGGCGATAAACTCCTGCCACCCTGAAACTATGTGTTAGATTTGGTCTAAAGTCATAATTCAATCCAAATTCAAATCCGAAATCTTTAGCACGCAATGTTTGTCTATTGAATCCTCCAGATTGAATTGAGCTTTCATTACGGTATACTATTCTTTCATCCTCTAATTGTCCAAAGTAATATTTCCCATTAACACCGACAGACAAACTTTGTTTTCTACCGTCTAAAATATTTCCAGAAAGACCAATCATAAACTCTTGAAGATCACCACTTCCTGTGTAATCATAAAACACACTATCACCGTTAACCATCTCATAATCATTAATTTCATAACCTCTTCTACTGAGTGGTTTCAAACCTGCTGCTATTCCTAAACGATTTGCAAAAGGAATAACCAATGCAAAATGAGTTAACCCAGTATATCTACCACTAGATTCCATTCCATTGTTAGAAAAACGTTTCTCTTCGTGAGCGATCCCCATTGAGAATAATGGATTTTGTTTGGCTGTTAAGGAATAAGTAGACGGATTGTATAAATTCGTTTGACTTGAATCTATCAATGCAGTTGCTGCACCTCCAAGTGCCGATGTATACGCATTTCCATAATACCCCAAGTCACCAATACCTCTTGACGAATATGGGCTATTGGTACTGTTTTGTACAAGCGCTGTTCCACTTAGTACAATAAATAATGTCACCAATAAACTTCTATACATTGTGTTTTAGAATTAAATGCAAACCTTTCACGGTTAAATTAACATCCGCAAAGATGCTATTTTTTAACTCTTTATCAAATCTTTTGCTGTCTCCACCTGTCAAAAAAATTGTTAACGGTTGATATTGTTGACTATAATGACTTATAAAACCTTCAATCTCTTTTTGAATTCCGTTTAAAACACCAGACATCATTGCATTTCTCGTAGAATCACCGACTAGACTTGTCTTTTCTTCTAATTCTAATAATGGCAGTGCTCCAGTAAATTCGTGCATGGCTTTCAAGCGCATATTATAACCAGGCGAAATAGAACCACCTTTGAACGCTCCATTTTGAATAAAGTCAAACTTAAGACAAGTACCGATATCAATTACTAAACTATTTTCTGTTTTAGAAAAATGATTTGCTGCAACTGCATTCGCTATTCGATCTGCACCTAAAGTATCTGGAGTGGAATAATCCAATAAAGAAATAGGTAAAGGAGTTACATTGCTCAAAACAATGTTTGGTTGCAAGGTTTTTTCAATCCATTTTTGATTTTCAGGGCTCAAAACTGACGATAAAATCGAATTTGTATCTTTTTTTAAAAATAATTTTGAATTTATTTTTTCTTTTTCGTCCATAGAGAAGGTGTCGACCGCTACAATCTCATCACATTCAAAATCAACAACTTTAACTCTTGTATTTCCTGCATCAACGATGCAATATTTCGTTTTTTTTTGTCTCACAAGACAAAGTTAACAGAAGATTTTAAAAAAAAATTCAAAAAGATGCCCTCAAAACAAAATAAGTTCAGTATCTTTGCCCCCACCTAACCAAATAACTTGTTTGAAAAAACAACGGTGATGTAGCTCAGTTGGTAGAGCAAAGGACTGAAAATCCTTGTGTCGGCGGTTCGATTCCGTCCATCACCACAAAACAATCCCAATACTTTGAATTTCATTGTATTGGGATTTTTGTTTACAAGCAATTCAGTGTAATACATAAAAATAGTGAACATCCCTGTTCACTTTATATTACAATGAAGAGTAAAAACTTATAATTCATCGATGTATTTCTTAATCGTTTCTTTACCTTCTCCTGTTTTCTGTTGGAGTTTACCGATTAATTCATCTTCTTTACCTTCTTCATATTTTAAATCATCATCAGTAAGGTCAGCATATTTTTGCTTTAACTTACCTTTCAATTCATTCCAACTACCTTTTATTTTATCCTCTGTTGAGCTCATAATGTATTTTTTTAGTTATTTATATTTATTAGTTTAACAGTAATTTAGCAAAAAGGTTTTAAGTTAGTGGTATTAATGCTGTTAAAAATCAATAAACATTCTTGCTCAAAAGATTAACCCGGAAATAAAAGTCCTTATAAAAGGAAGTATATAAATTATTGTAAAAAGTATTGTGTAGATTAAAAACCCATTATCTTTGCACACTTTTTAAAATTATACATAAATAAAACAACTGATTATGAACGAGTTTTTCGCTTCAATTAAAACAGATGAAATCTTTAAAGCAACAATGGTTTTATTTGCCGTAATAGATATCATTGGATCAATTCCTATCATTATAAAAATCAAAGAAACCTCTGGTGACATTCATGCCAATCGCATTACTCTCGTTTCTTTGATTATTATGATTGCATTTTTAATTACCGGAGAAGGTCTTTTGAGTTTATTTGGTGTAAATGTAGAATCATTTGCCGTTGCAGGTGCTTTTATCTTATTCGCTATGGCCGTCGAAATGATTATGGGCATTGAACTTTTCAAGGAGACTCCAATGAAAGGAAAAAGTGTAGGAATTGTCCCTTTAGCCTTTCCTATTATCGCTGGTGCTGGATCTATGACAACATTAATCTCTTTACGTGCAGAGTTTGAAATGATCAATATTTTAGTGGCAATTCTGATCAACATGGTTATTGTATTTGCAACATTAAAATTAACAAGAAGAATAGAGCGTATGCTCGGACCGGGTGGTGTTGCAATCCTAAAGAAAGTCTTTGGAATCATCTTATTGGCAATCGCCGTAAAACTGTTTGCATCTAACGTTACACAATTATTTAAGTAGTAAGCCCAAACATTCAAAATAAACCCAAGTAATTCGTTTGGCTTGGGTTTATTTTTACCCCAATATTAAGCGATAAAAAAACTCCAAGGATTTCTCCTTGGAGTTTTTTAATAAAATTAGGGATAATTCCCTTAGAAAGTTAAATCAAAGTAATTACTTTGCTTCGTTATATCTTCTGTTTACTTCTTCCCAGTTGATTACATTAAAGAATGCTTCGATATAATCTGGTCTTCTGTTTTGGTAATTCAAGTAATAAGCATGCTCCCAAACGTCAAGTCCAAGAACTGGCGTTCCTTCACACCCTTCTCCCATGATAGGATTGTCTTGATTCGGTGTAGAACAAACTTCTAATTTTCCATCTTTTACACAAAGCCAAGCCCAACCTGAACCGAACTGAGTTGCAGCAGCTTTAGAAAACTCATCTTTGAATGCATCGAATGATCCAAAAGCAGAATCTATTGCATCTTTGATATCCCCTATTGGGTTTCCTCCACCATTTGGAGACATTACAGTCCAGAATAAGTTGTGATTATAGTAACCACCTCCGTTATTTCTTACTGCTGCTTTATCTTTTCCTGCTTTTAAAATTTCTTCAATTGACTTTCCTTCTAAATCAGTTCCTTCAATTGCAGCATTTAATTTTGTTGTATAACCTTGATGATGCTTACCATGGTGAATCTCCATCGTTTTTGCGTCTATATTTGGTTCTAATGCATCGTGTGCGTATGGTAATTTTGGTAATTCAAATGCCATTGTTTTGTTGTTTTTAATTAATAATTCTGTTTACTCAAATATAAATAATTAAATTAGAAAATTCATCTCGCTGAGCTTAAATTTCCTTAAATAATGTTATTCCCAATGTTTAAAATTTCCAACCAAAATCTTTTAAAAACAAATCATCAATATTTGCTCTTAAAGCTTCGTTTTCAACTTTATCTAAAACACCTCCAATGAATCCAGCAACGAGCAATTGCTTCGCGCTTTCTTCAGAAATTCCACGAGAACGCAAATAATAGATAGCTTCAGGATCTAATTCACCAATTGTTGAACCATGAGAACAACGAACATCATCGGCATAGATCTCTAACTCTGGCTTAGAATTTACACTTGCTTTTTTAGAAAGTAATATATTTCTGTTCGACTGGTAAGCTTCAATTTTTTGAGCATCCTGACGAACGATTACTTTACCATTAAAGACACCTACAGATTTACCATCCATTACTCCTTGGTAAGACTCACTTGAAGTACAGTTTGAATACAACTGATCAATCAAAGTATGATTATCTAAATGTTGTTTTTCTGTTCCTAAGTAAGCTCCATTCATCTCAGTATGGCAATTCTCACCTTCTACAATTACATTCAATCCGTTTCTTGTCAACAAACTTCCTGTTGTAATGGTATTGATCAAGAAATTACTTGACTCATCTTGCACGAACAATTCATTAGAAATGTGAAGCATATTTTTCGCTTCAGTTTGCATCTTGTTAATTGTCAAACTTGCGTTTGTTTCCACATGTCCTTCAAAAACAATATTTGAAAAACTATTTTCTGAATTTTCTGAGTGAAAAGTTGCTACGATTTCAGCTTTTGAACCATTTTCAGCATGTACAAAATGACGTGCATTTGCAATCACCTCTTCCCCATTCACGATATGTAAAAGATGAATAGGATGATTTGCTTTTTTATTCTTTTTAATCTGAATCGAAACACCACCTGTTTGGTAGGCTTTATTGATCAAAGAAAAAACATTTTCTTCTGTTCCATCTACCAAATCAGAATAATACGCTTCATCAAGGGTATCAATATTTTGAATTTCTACAGCATCATCTTCTAAAATTGTAGACAATGATTCGTCATAGTATCCATTCACAAACACCAATTGATGCGCATTCAAGTCAGCAATCTTATAGTTTTCTACATTTGCTGTTGCTTGAACTTGTTTGTACTTTCTCTTTACGTATTTAGCAACACGAGTATATTTCCACTCTTCAATTCTTGTCGTTGGGAAATCCATCCCATTTAAAGCAGCCATCGCTTGTTTTCTCACTTCACTTCCCTCTTCAGGTTTTTTGAAGTCAGCAACAAACTCTAGTACTTTATTATCCACAACTAATTCCATATTTATTGCGCAGTTTCTTCATTAATCCAATCGTAACCTTTGTCTTCTAATTCTAAGGCTAGTTCTTTTGTACCTGTTTTGATAATTTGTCCTTCACTTAAAACGTGAACAAAATCAGGTTTGATATAATCTAAAAGTCTTTGGTAATGCGTAATCAAGATGATTGCATTTTTTTCTGATTTAAGTTTGTTTACTCCTTCAGAAACGATACGTAAAGCATCGATATCTAAACCAGAATCAGTCTCATCTAAAATCGCCAATTTTGGCTCAAGCATTGCCATTTGGAAAATCTCGTTTCTTTTCTTCTCACCACCAGAGAATCCAACATTTACAGCTCTACTTGCCAATTTATTATCTAATTCAACAAGGTTTGATGCATCTTTTACCTTTGCTAAAAAGTCTTTTGCAGATATTTTATCTTCTTTACGGTATTCACGAATTTCATTAATCGCTGTACGTAAGAAATTAATATTTGATACACCTGGAATCTCAACAGGATATTGAAAAGCCAAGAACATTCCTTCTTTTGCTCTATCTTCTGCTTTCAAATCTAAAAGATCTGTCCCATCAAAATCAACAGAACCTTCTGTTACTTCATAACCATCTTTACCAGCCAAAACAGAAGCCAAAGTAGATTTTCCTGATCCATTTGGCCCCATAATCGCATGAACTTCTCCTGCTTTCACTTCAAGATTAAGTCCTTTTAATATTTCTTGTCCTTCTTCAACTGATGCGTGAAGATTTTTTATTGATAACATATACTTTAATTTTCTAATTTAACTTTTACGTTTGATTTTATCCTACAGAGTTTTCTAATGAAATCTCTAGTAATTTTTGTGCTTCAACAGCAAACTCCATTGGCATGTGATTCAATACTTCTTTACAGTATCCGTTAACAATAAGTCCTATTGCTTTCTCTGGATCAATTCCTCTTTGTTGACAGTAGAAGATTTGATCTTCACCAATTTTTGAAGTTGTTGCTTCGTGTTCAATTCTTGCTGAGTTGTTTTTACATTCTATATAAGGGAATGTGTGCGCTCCTGAACGGTCTGATAGTAAAAGTGAATCACATTCAGAACGGTTTCTAGCATTTTCGGCTCCAGCGTGAATTTGAACCAATCCTCTATACGCATTTTGAGACTGACCAGCAGAAATACCTTTTGAGATAATTGTACTACTTGTGTTTTTCCCTAAATGAATCATTTTAGAACCTGTATCGGCTTGTTGGAAGTTATTGGTTACCGCTACAGAATAGAATTCTCCAACTGAATTATCACCTTTCAACACACATGAAGGGTATTTCCAAGTAACCGCCGAACCTGTTTCAACTTGTGTCCAAGAGATCTTCGCATTTCTTTCACACAATCCGCGTTTGGTAACGAAATTAAATACACCTCCAACTCCTTCTTTATTTCCAGGGTACCAATTTTGTACTGTTGAGTATTTAATTTCAGCATCATCTAAAGAAATCAACTCAACCACAGCAGCGTGCAATTGATTTTCATCTCTCATTGGTGCTGTACAACCTTCTAGGTATGAAACATAAGAACCTTTATCAGCAACCACTAAAGTACGCTCGAACTGACCAGTTCCTCCTTCGTTGATTCTGAAGTAAGTCGAAAGTTCCATTGGACACCTCACTCCTTTCGGGATATAACAGAACGAACCATCTGTAAATACCGCACTATTTAATGCAGCATAGAAATTATCCGTGTGAGGAACAACTGTCCCCATATATTTCTTTACTAATTCAGGGTGTTCCTGAACCGCTTCAGAGAATGAACAAAAGATAATTCCTAATTCATTCAATTTCTTTTTGAAAGAGGTAGCTACAGAAACAGAATCAACAACAAAATCTACAGCTGTTCCTGTCAATCTTTGTTGTTCTTCTAATGAAATCCCCAATTTTTTCATGGTTTCTTTCATTTCCGGATCTACATCATCCCAACTTTCGTATTTCTTTGTTTGCTTTGGAGCAGAGTAATATGAAATTGCCTGAAAATCTGGCTTATCATAATTTACGTGCGCCCAATCTGGTTCTTGCATTTTTTCCCATGCATGAAAAGCTTGTAATCGTTTTTCAAGTAACCATTCTGGCTCCTCTTTCTTTGCAGAAATAAAACGAATAATGTCTTCATTTAAACCTACTGGAGCTTTATCAGACTCAAAATCTGATGTAAACCCATATTTATATTCTTGTTGTTCTAAATTCTTTGCTAAATCTTCTTCAGTATAAGTTTCGCCCATCTTTGATAATTTTATTTTTTAAATAGAGAAGCTTTCGCCACATCCACAAGTTCTGTCGGCATTAGGATTAACAAAAACGAACCCTTTACCATTCAAACCTCCAGAGAAGTCTAAAGTTGTACCTACGAGATATAAAAAGCTCTTTTTATTTACAACGATCTTTACACCATTGTCTTCAAAGGCCTTATCATCTTCGTTCATTTTTGTGTCGAAATTCAATTCATACATTAATCCAGAGCAACCCCCTCCTTGAACACCAACACGAATGAAACTATCCGGTTCACCCGAATCCTCCATCAATCGTATGGCTTGCTTTCTAGCTGATTCTGTTACTTTTATCATATTTTCAACTTCGTATTTTAGTTATTTAAACTTAATCTAAATAACCTTCTTTAATCCGCAAAAATACCTAATATATGGTATTTGACAAACTAAAAACTGGTTTATTTTTTTAGGCATCACTTCAGGTCAAATTTAGCCGATTTAATACTGTCCTATTCATAACATTTTCACAACACAAAAGTTTGAACAAGTCAAGGATTCGAGAAGGTGATATTATTTTGATTTTACATTCTTTAGCTTTAAAGGTTGAACAAAATTGTGTACCCATCAGCAGAACTAATTTATAAGCTTTCTAAAAAAGAGGTAAAATATGCTGTGCTTCTCTAAAACATGTAATATCTTTGTAAAAAAATAAAATTACGATGGGAAATGTTGCTTTAGAAAACTCGATTATAGATGTTATAAAAACGATTTATGACCCAGAGATTCCAGTAGATGTATATGAGTTAGGTTTAATTTACGAAGTAAAAATCAACAGTGATAAAACAGTTGATGTAGAAATGACCTTAACTTCTCCAAACTGTCCGGTAGCAGAATCATTACCAAAAGAAGTTGAAGATAAAATAGCCTCAGTTGATGGCGTAAAATCAGCGAATGTAACTATAGTTTTCGAACCAGCTTGGGACCAAACAATGATGAGTGAGGAAGCAAAACTAGAACTTGGATTTTTATAAAACCAAGTTCTAACTTGCAGTATCTCGGCAATTAAATACCGAATTGTTTTCTTTCAAACTCATAGATTTCAGTCCAAAATTCTCCGATAGAAATATCTGCACAATCTAACATTTGAGGAACTAAGGATTCTTTTGAAAAACCTGGAGTAGTATTCACTTCGATAACATAGATTTTTCCATCTACAATCATGTAATCCACTCTTCCTAGAGATCGCATTTGCAGTAATTGATAAATCAAAACTGTTAATTCTTGAATTTGGCTCGTCAACTTTTCACTAATACCCGCCGGTGTAATTTCTTTTGATTTACCAAGGTATTTTGCTTCATAATCGAAAAAGTCAGATTCTGAAATAATTTCTGTACAAGGTAAAGGATGAATACCTTCACTATTCCTATATACCCCGCAAGTAACTTCTGTACCTTTCAGAAAAGCTTCACAAACAACAGTATTTCCTTCTGCAAAAGCCTCGTCAATGGCATTTTGTAGATCTTCTAATTCATAAACTTTTGAAATCCCGTAACTCGAACCTGAATCTGCGGGCTTTACGAACATTGGAAAACCAAGCTTTTCACCAATCAACTCAGTATTGTAATGACTATTTTTAAGAATCAAGTAAGACTCCGCTACTTCTACTCCAAAACCTTTAAGAAATTGATTACAGAACCATTTATCAAATGATAATTCTGAAGATAGTGCACTACTGTTTACAAATGGCAACTTCTTCATCTCGAAATACGCTTGAAGCTTACCATTCTCCCCTGGATCTCCGTGAATATAAACATGGGCTAATTCAATAACGATTCGTTCTCCGCTTTCTAGAACAAAACTAAAATCAATCGGAGAAACTTCTAATGTTTCACCTTTATAATCGGCAAACCACCCCTTTTCATTCACACGAACCAAAAAAGCATTGTATTCATCTTTTGGTAGATGATCCAAAATCATGTTTGCACTTTTTATAGATATTTCAAATTCAGAAGAATATCCACCACAAAAAATCCCTACGTTTATCATTTTCAAAATTTGTACGAAGAAAAGAAAAAAAGCATCACTTTTCACGAACTTGAGAGAGAAGTTATCAGCAATGACATGTTTAATTAAAACGAATAGAAATCCTTAGTAAGGAAACAAAAAATGATCAACTCAATTTATTTTAAAACAAAGTAAACTTAAAGTAAAAAGTACGTGAATTAATTCACCTCAAAGATGGCAATAAAAGAAATTAACATCTTTATTGATTCAATTCGAGTCAAATTCTCAACAAAAAAAGTAGACGTCAGCTCCTAAAGAACAAAAGGTTAAAAACGGTTAAACTATCCAATACGTACATCATTTTCTATTATATTAATTGCAGGTTTCAAGTTATTTGAAATTAACTACTAACGAATTATATAACACTAAAATTTACGCGATATGAAATTTAGAGTATATCCAAACGAAAAGTCACCTAAATTATTTAAAAGTAAAATGGTTGAATATCTAACTAGAACCAATATTTACGTGATTAATTCAATGTACATTTTAATAAGTATCATGCTTATTTCAACCTATTTCTACAATGTAAATCCTAGTATTTTGGCTATTTTCAAATGGTTTGCAATTGGTTTTTTGTCATGGACATTAGCTGAATATTTAATGCATCGTTTTTTGTATCATAAAATTAAAGACGCTTCTTATGACAAGGGAATTCAATATTTGTTTCATGGGATACATCATCGTTATCCTACAGACAATGACAGAATGATACTTCCTGTTATTCCAAGTTTATTTATCGCAGCATTATTTTTAGGGTTGTTTTACTTGATTTTCCAATCAGAAGCATTGGTTTTCGGTGCTGGCTTTCTCATTGGATATCTCGTTTACATGACAATACACTGGACTATTCACAAGTTTTCGCCTCCCAAAAATAAGTTTTTAAGTTGGTGGTGGAATCATCATAACATTCATCATTATCAACAACACGATAAAGCTTTTGGCGTTTCTACGCCAATTTGGGACATCATTTTTAGGACAATGCCAGAGAAAAACAGAAGAACAGTTACCATATTGGTAGATAAAAAAGAAGATTAGTTTAAGAAAGCATATTTATGATTTAATGGAGTACCTCTCTGTTTAGCCAAACCACTTGGTGCGGTACTAAAATCTTGTGCTTTAATGAGATTACTTATCTAAAAGAAAAGTAATCTCATGCTTTATAAATTAGAATTTAATCAGGTGTTGTTATTATCAATGAATACATTACTTGTTCAAAAAGTTGAGATCCTGTGAGCGCCAAATAAGGAACGACAGGAATCAAGGCTCATTAAATTCAGAATCCATCACTAATTCACTAATACTTTGAATCGAGACAGACCTTCTTTCGTTTTTAAAAGTAGAATATACAAACCTGTTGATTTTTTTCTAAACGTGACTACTATTTCATCTTCTTCTTCATTAAAAATGTAGTTCATTTGAACTTCTTGCCCAACTGGATTAACCAAACTCACATCTAGAACACTATTCATTTTATCTGCGTCAATAGTAAACGAATTTCTAGAAACTGGATTTGGGAATACTTTCAACTTTACTTTAATTTTATCTTTAGACAAACCAGCAGACAAACAATAATTACCTGCATCTCCGAAAACATTTTCATCTTCAAGATATAGTGTATCAGTTGCGTTCGCGAAAGTCACATCGTAATTACAGGTACACATTCCATAAAAACCTTGAGGAGTTAAGATAGGAGAAATAGGATTATGCCCACCGAGATTTTCCACCAAATAATCTTTAACCTGATCATTGTATGGGTTGTATACCTCGTAACGAACCCTTTGAACGGTATTCACGACAATAGTATCAATTGAAGATATAACAAACTCTACATCTTTTCTTGAATTTACATAACGCATCGTATCTCCAATAGCAGCTAAATCTAGATCATTAAAGTCATACAAAACAAAATATTCATCCAAAGGATAATCATTTTCATAGATTCCTTCGAACATATAAAAATAATCACTTGAATACAAAGCCATCGAATCAACTTTCAACCAGGTCTTCCTTCCATCTATCCATAAATGGGCAAGTACATTACCCTGATCTTTAATCCTAAGAGTGTCTGAAAAGGGCGTATCTGAAGAAACAGTCAAATATTCAAAATGAGACATACCTTCAAAATCCCACGCATGCAGACAAATGTCAACATCAAAGCTGTTTAACTCTGGAAATATACTATCATTCAATTGAGACCTCACCTGATTCGCAAATAAGGTTATAGCAACAAGTATGAGTAATTTGAAAATAGGCTTTATCATAATATTGTAGTTTTGAATTAAAGGTAGAAGTATTAATTAAACATTCCAACTTAATATCGACAATCTATGCCACTTGAGAAAACCAAATTACTCCCATTAAATAAAATTATACAATCCCCTCTGTTGATTTCAATACTATACCCATAAAAGAATAATATTGATAAAAAGAAAATGACTAAAAGATTTCTCAGTTACTGCGTTTCATTTAACCCTAAATCCAACAGATAGAAAAAGCTTAAAGCTTACAACCATTAGCCACAAACTCAAATCGCATCAAATAAATCTTCCATTGGTCGGCGAACTTTTTTGAAATCTAATCGACAATCTTCTTCGGAGCGGTAACCGAGTGCAAAAATCAATAAAATATCATTTACTCCAACTTATTCTCCTTTAAAGTGATTCCAACCTTGTGCTTTCAATTGAATAGCTGCACCTTGTTTATCAATCAAATATAAACCAGAATCCTTTGAAGTAAAATGTCCAATTACAGTCATGTGTGGATTTCCTTTTATTTTGTCGAAATCTTCTTGTTTGATAGAGAAAAGTAATTCATAATCTTCTCCTCCGTTTAAAACACAAGTCGTTGGCGAAATATCAAAATCAATAGCCGTTGTAGAGACCTTGGTATCTATCGGCAACTTTTCATCATAAATATTAGCTCCAACATTGGATTGATTACAAATATGAAATAATTCAGATGCTAATCCATCAGAAACATCTATCATCGCTGTTGGTTTCACGTCTAATTCCTTCAAAAATCGAACGATATCTTTTCTTGCCTCTGGCTTAAGCTGTCTTTCTAACAAATAATCATATCCATCTAAATCTGGTTGAATATCAGGATTAGCTTTATATACTGATTTTTCACGCTCTAGAATTTGGAGTCCCATATATGCAGCACCTAGGTCTCCTGTTACCACGATTAACTCGTTTTCTTTAGCTCCATTTCTGTATACGACATCTTCTTTTTTGGCTGTTCCGATAGCCGTAACAGAAATCATTAAGCCAGAAACTGAAGAAGTAGTATCTCCTCCAATCAAATCAACATTATAAATTTCACAAGCTTTATGAATTCCTTTATACAATTCTTCAAGGGCTTCTTTAGGAAAACGACTAGATGCAGCAATAGAAACTGTAATTTGTTCTGCAGCACCATTCATCGCATAAATATCTGACAAATTCACAACTACGGCTTTATATCCTAAATGCATTAATGGAGTATACATCAAATTAAAGTGAATTCCTTCAACTAATGCATCCGTTGAGATGAGTGTAACATTTTCATCATCTTTAGCGATTAATGCCGCATCATCACCAACTCCATAAATTGTAGATTCTCTTTTACTCTTGAAGTCTTTCGTTAATTCCTCAATTAATCCAAATTCTCCAATGGATTCTAATGATGTTTTCTTCTCTTCACTCATAATTTATTGTTTCTTTTCAACCAGTGCAAAATTAAGCTGTTTATCTCGAATAACTTTAATTATCGCAGGGATTATTTGTTTCAATTTATCTTTAGATTTTTCATTTTCATGAAATACCAGTATATCTCGATTTCGAATTTGTTTAGTAGCCTTCTGAATTATAGCATCAGCACTTAGCGAAGTGTCAAAATCATAACTCATCCAGCTCCACATCACAATTATTCCTTTTTGCATTACGTAATTCGCTTGTTTTCTATTCAATCTACCATGCGGTGGTCTAAACAAAGTTGAATTAACCAAAGTTTGAGATTGATCAAAATTCACACAAAAACGCTCAAACGATAGCTGTTTTGCGGAAACATGTACATAGCCATGATGTCCAACGACATGACCTTCACTTATCGCTTTTTGATATAGCGCTGGGTTTTCCTTAATCTTCTCACCTTGCCAAAAGAAAGTCGCTTGAATATTGTGTTTTTTCAAAAACGCTAACAACCAAGGAGTCGTTTCAGGATGCGGACCATCATCAAAAGTTAAGCATACATTATCGTTTGGTGCAAACCAAATGCGGCGCGGAAAAATCCACGCCACAATCTTTGGTATTCTATGTAATCTTATAATAATGTGCTTAGTTAGAAGTGTCACTTTGGAAGCCATTCTGTTTTAAAACGGCGTTATACATTTTCGCAAATTCTAATGCTTCTTTTTCCATAGTTCTCACTCGAGTACTACCACCACGAATAGTTTCAGAAGTTTCGCGATTACGCAATTCTTCAACGACTCCACCAACAACACTTCTCGACAATTTCTGATCTAATTCATTTCCTAATTGCTCAGCATCACTACCTGGAGAATTCACCATTACTTGAGCATAAACCCTTAAGAAATTCATTGATAAAGCAAGGAAATCTTGTTGATATCGATAAGCAATCATTGCATCACTATTGTCATAGTAATCCATCAATGTTTCAAGTTGTAACATATATTCGATCGCTAATTCATCAGCCATTTCATTTTTATCTACTTGATAAAGGGCTTGAATGAAATCTGGAATAGCTCCATCTGAAGGAATACCATCTCCTGTAGAAAGTTGTCTACCTGTTGCTCTAGGCTCACCAAAGTCCAAAACTTTATCAATCGGTAATTTTTCTAATGAATGAGCAATAACCGTCTCAACTTTATCTGCATAGTATGCAGGAGAGTTTTGACTCGCCTCTGATGAATCTGTAACATTTGAGTTTTTCGCGTTTCTGTATGCGCTTGCTAATTTGGAAGCTAGCTCAACATAATTATTACGGTATTGCGCAGTATGACGACGTGTATAGTAATCTACTAGAACACCTTCACCATTAAGGTTTGCATAGTCATATTCATTGATTAAGTTATTGAACATTACTTCTCTAGAGAATTTTTCTCCTGCGCTACCCATTAATGGAACTAATCCATGAACCTGACCAAAACTCTGTACTACCCCAGCACCTAACAATGCTTTAGCAACATCTGACCCTCCAGGACTTGAGAAATAAATTCCTCTTTTCCAGTCGAAATTCGCAAGAATATCCATCATCATCACTTCTTCACGACTTAGTCCACGTACTTCAGATCTAAAGTACATTCCTTTTCTAAAGTCAAATCTAATTTCAGATTCAGCCTGATCAGCGTATTCCTCTGAAATAATTCCAGCTTCAACAGCATTCTCAACATTCACATCCAATACAAATCCTGAAGAAGGGAAGAAACGTAAATCTCTACCAGGCTGTTCTAAGATATTATCATCATTCTTCACAAAATCCATTGCATAATCGATAGGCAAATAATCCCATGAGTCTGTCCAAGAATTTGCAGCAACCTCCAATTGTGAAATCAGATTTTTATCTGCAGAAATATCTTTACTACTTACATCACTGAAGATTTTTCTCAAGATAAGATTCATTTTATCATAGTCCTCAACACCAGGGTTTGAAACTGGCTCAGAAAGCTCTGCCTTCACCTTTTCAAGCACAGTTGCTGTTTGAGAATTGTTTGGTGTCATGGCTTGAAGAGCACCAACTAATCCTGTTCTCAATCTTGAGATTGCCTCACTGAACAATTTAGGATTAGCATTAATCTTCATTGAGATGATCTCATTTGCTTTTTCAGGAGAAATACTTCTTCTGTACATATCAAAACTAAAGAATGGTACATAATCAGTATTTCCTGCCCCCATCAAAATTTGATCTTCTCTAAATTCAATTGGTAAAGGATCTGATTCATATGCACGCATTTTCATTTGGTTTGAGTACCAATCTGTCTGCATTAGAGAAAGATTTGCCACCCTAACATCTGTTCTGACTCCTTCAACCTCTTGCAAATACCATAATGGGAATGTATCATTATCACCATTCGTATACAAGATAGCGTTTGGTGCACATCCAACTAAATAATTATAGGCTAATGAACGTGCAGGAGAACGATTGCTTCTGTCGTGACTTTCCCAACCTTGTACACTCAATAGCAAAGGAGCTGAAAGACCTAGTATTGTTGCAAACATTGCCGCTCCGGCCTTAGGAACGTTCATTTTTCTTAGTAATGTCATTGCTAACATTGCTCCACCACCAATGACCCCTATAATCAATACTGAAAGTGACGTTGACATCCCTTTATTAGATTGCATATCGATAACTAAACCTAGTAGTAAAAGCCCAGCAATACTCATTCCTAATTTCTTAAAGTCTTCTTTTGTGAATGATCTAAACGCTTCGAATAAACCGTAAACTCCTAGACCAATCCACATAGCAAAAACATAAAACGAAGCTGCGAAAGCATAATCTCTTTCACGAGGTTCGAATGTTTTTTGATTCAAGTAAACCACAATCGCTAATCCAGTCAATAAGAAAAGAACCAAGACGACAATACCATCTTTAGGTGCTTTTAAGAAATGGAAGAACATTCCGATAAGTCCAAGGATTAAAGGTATATAGAAGAATTTAGTATGACTTGGATTTTCCTGAGTATAATAAGGTGCATTTTCACCTTGTGCCCCTAAACGTGCTTCGTCAACTACATCAAAACCAGAAATCCAGTTTCCACGGAAAGTATCCCCATCTCCTTGAATATCATTTTGACGACCTGCAAAGTTCCACATGAAATACCTCCAATACATCCAATTGACCTGGTAACTTACAAAGTACTGCAGATTATTCCCAAAGGTTGGAATAGGACGACCATCATCACCAATCTGTGAAGCTGGCACTTTTCTATTCGGATCATAACCAGACCAATTTCTATACCCATTGGCTCTTTGCGGATCATTTCTCACATACATACGTGGGAAAATAGTGTTTTGCTGATAAGTGGCAACTTGGTTTTCAATAGCACCTTGATTGATCACAAAGTACTTCTCATTCATTTCATAACTCTGTCCGCTATTTTTAATATAGTTTTCAGCTATTTCTTTCTTTTTAAAAGAAATTATTTCTTTTCCTGACCTCGTAGAAACGACCCAACGCCTATCATAAGTTGGTGTTCTATCTTTCCATTCACTTTGTTTTGCAGGTTTAGAGTTAAAATACTCACCATAAAGTAAAGGCCAAGATCCGTATTGCTCACGTTTTAAGAAAGCGTGTAATGTTACTAAGTTTTCAGGGTTGTTTTCATCTAAAGGCGGGTTAGCATTTGAACGAATAACGATTGTCGCAAAAGATCCATACCCAATAAAAAGCATTATCAAACCTAGAATTACAGTATTTCCAAGTTTATACCCTTTCTTTCTGGTAAAGATTAATCCACCAATTAAACCTCCAATTAGAAGAATAAAGAAAAGAGCTGCTCCAACACCAAATGGAAGCCCCATAGAATTTACAAAGAAAATCTCCATTTTAGAAGCCAAAGCGATAGTTCCAGGGATAATTCCATTTTGAATAAATCCAAGTGCAGCCACACCAATAATCCCTGTAATAAAGAAAGTTTTAAAATTTGTTTCTGGTTTCAATTGATGCGAAACAACATAGGCAATTGCTGGAAGAACGAGCAATCCAAGCAAGTGAACTCCAATAGCTAGTCCGAAAAGGAACATGATTAACACCATCCATCTTAAAGGACGGATTTCTGGACTAATTTGTCCACGATTAATCATCGTCATCTCTTCATCCCATTTCAAAACAGCCCAGAAAATAACTGCAGTAAACAAAGAAGACATTGCATACACCTCCCCTTCCACAGCAGAGAACCAAAAGGATTCAGTAAAAGTATATGCCATTGCCCCAACGAAACCAGACCCTAGTATTGCTACTTTTTGTCCTTTCGTCATGACAGCTCCATCCTTTTCAGCAATTTTCTTTCCGAGTTTAGTAATAGACCAAAACAAGAATAGTATAGTCAAAGAGCTACTTAAGGCTGACATTCGATTTATCCATAGCGCTACTTCAGTCACATCACCTCCTGCAAAAAGAGAAAACAATCGACCAATTAACATAAATAAGGGAGCACCTGGAGGGTGACCGACCTCTAATTTATAGGCCGCAGTGATATACTCACCGCAATCCCACAAGGAAACCGTATCTTCAACAGTAATAAAATACACGATTGTCGCGATTAAAAACGACAACCATCCAATAGAAATATCTAATTTTTTATAGTTCATAGTGTAAATTTGAATCGCACGAAGTTAATAATATTCAACTTGTGGACATAATTATCAATCTAAAAATTAAAATTTAATATAATCATTACCGAAATTCAATTCGAATATTGTTTTAAGGCTGTTAAAAATCACCAACAGCTTATTTTATTTAAAAAAAAGTAAAAATTATTTCACTGATTATCAGTGAAAAATAAATAAATCGAAAAATTTTTCTAAAAGTTCCCTTGCGGATAAATAAAAAGTTCATACATTTGCACTCGCAGAACGCAAGATAGATTTTAAAGCGTTTCAAAAATTGTCCCATGGTGTAACTGGCAACACGTCTGTTTTTGGTACAGAAGAGTCTAGGTTCGAGCCCTAGTGGGACAACAAAAAGACCTCCATTTGGAGGTCTTTTTTTGTTTGGAACAAACAGAGTTTATAATCACTTCACCACCTTAAATGCTTTCACCGACTTCTCAGACCTCAACACCAACACATAAACGCCTGGTTTTAAATCCGAAGTATTTAATTTAAATTCTTTAGATTCAACTTGTGAAGTCACAACCACACTTCCCTTTGCATCTATCATTTCCATCGAAACTACAGTTCCATTTTCGTTGTTGATATTGAGCTCATCTGTAATTGGATTCGGATAAACGGAAATTCCATTCAACTCATTCCCTTCTAATCCTAGCACATCCACAAAAACACATGCTGAAGTATCCACACATGGGCCTTGAGTGATGATTACAGCATAATCTCCATTGGCTGTTGGAGTGAATGTTTCTCCTGTTTCTCCTGTTTCTCCTGTAATTACTGAACTATCTGCGCAATTTATCCATTGATAAGTATGTCCCGTGTCATTAACGCTTAACGTTTCGTTATTTAGTGTCGTTGAAATATCTATATCACAATAAGGATCAACTCCGCATGGATAAATTTGATAGCCTTCATCATAAGGACTTGATGTATCGTATTGTTTTCCAAGTCCTGTTAAATGAAAATAGGTTCCTGGTGTTGGTGTACCTGCTAGTGCTGATGAGGCTGTAACGCGAACTGTAAAAGTATCAACTGTATTAGTGACTGCTATATTTCCATCCGATGGCCACATTGCTTCTCCATTTACGAGTTCTAGGTTTTCTAATCTCACCAACTGGCTCTCTGTGGTTTCATCTAGAACGGTTGTAAGTGTTGGACTTTGCAGCGCCGCTCCTTGTTGTAGAACAGCAATATTATCTGGTTTTATTTGAATTAATCCATTGACTTGTGTGATTTCTCCTTCTACTTCAATTTCATCTCCTTCTGTGGGGATGTAGCCGTTTATATCCGTTGGACTAGAAAGTGTAATTCCATCGTTATTAGCATCTATGAGCGTTATATCATATCCTGAACTGCTGAAGTTTTGACAATGTACAACACCTGAAATTGCAACGCTATCTCCGACAGATGTTCCTACACCACTAGCATCGCTTCCAGTAACACCAGCGATTGTAGCAGGTATATAAGTTGGCCCACCACCTGTTGTTGATGTTACGCAGATACCTTGGGTTTGGGTGGGAGTATTATAGTATGCAGTACCGTAACTCGAACCATTACCAAACTCTCCGTAATAGTTTAAACCCCAATACCAAACAGTACCATCTGTTTTGGTAGCCATGGTTGTTGCATAATTTCTTGCTTGAACTTTTGACCAATTGCTATTATTACCTATTTGTGTTGGAACTAGACGGTCTGTAGAAGTGCCATCTCCTAATTGACCGTTTGTGTTAACCCCCCAAGCCCAGAGCGTACCATCTTCCTTAACTCCAAAAGAGGTTCCTGTTCCTGTTGAAAAACTTATCCACTTATCCATTGATATCTGTTGAGGGGTATTGGTAACGCTTGGAGTTCCTCCGACTCCTAGACCTAGTCCCCCCCCCATGACCATAAGGTACTATCTTGTTTTTGAGCCAATATATGCGAACCTCCTACACTCATAGTTAGCCAGTCTGTATCTGTACCAACTTGAGTAGGTGTGGCAACAGACGCAGTTCCTGAACCAAATACAATAATTGAAGAACTATTTTTACCCCATCCCCAAATCGTACCATCAGATTTTATGGCAAAAGCTGTTCTACTGGTACCGGTAGCAATCTCTACCCAATCAGTGTTTGTTCCTACCTGTATAGGAACCAACTGTTCTGGAGTAGCAGGAGAATTCCCTAGTTGATAATTATCATTTTGACCCCAAGCCCATATCGTACTATCTGATTTAAGTCCAATCGTAAAAAACCTAGAAGGAGCTACTTTGACCCAATTATTGGAAGTTGAAATTTGTTGAAAATTTGAAAAGAACTGTGTTGAAGAATTAACACCTAACGATCCAAATTGATTGCTTCCACACCCCCAGAGTGTTCCGTTATTTTTGATTGCAAAAGTATTTTCGACGCCATTTCTCACAATATCCCAATCTGATTCAGTACCTAATTGAATTGGATTAGGTTCTGTTTGATTTGCTGTCAATAATTGACCACCAGCTCCATAACCCCAACCCCAGAGAATGCCAGTATTTAGTTTACCTATTGTATGCCCCCCTCCAAAGTTTAAAGTCTCAAAACATTGTGCTGAAACAATTAAAGAGGAGAGTAAAAAGAATTTTAATAGTAGTATTTTTTTCATGGTTTTGTATTTTGAAAAAACGGGGTAGGGATTCCCTCCCCCGTTATGGTTATTAATATTTCAAATTATTTTTATTCAATAACTAACTTTTGCTGCAGTGCATTTCCATTGCTTTGTCTGAGGACAACAATATAAACTCCAGCTTGAAACTTATCAGTATTCAAAGGGATTTCGCCTCTTGATGAACGCAAATTGTGTTTAGCTACGCTTCGTCCAGATAAGTCATAAACTTCGAGGTCTCCTTCTTCTGACGACATTTCATAGTAAGTAGTTGCCGTTGATAATTAACAATTGAAAATTGATAATTACTTAACCACCTTAAAAGTCCTCACCGCTTTCTCCGACCTCACAATCAAAATATAAACTCCAGAATTCAACTCTCCAGTATTAAAAGTAAAACTCTTCGAAGCCGCCTTAGTAGAAGCAACCACACTCCCCTTTGCGTCAACCATTTCCGCAGAAACCAACGCTACGTTTTCATTATTGATGTTTAACTCATCTGTAATTGGATTGGGATACACAGAAATACCTTTCAATTCATCCTCCTCCAATCCCAAAACATCAACAAAAACACAAGCAGAAGTATCAACACATGGACCTTGCGCAATAATTACCGCATAGTTTCCGTCTGTAGTTGCTGTAAACGATTCACCCGTTTCTCCAGTAATAAATGAACTATCTGCACAATCTATCCATTGATAGGCATGTCCTGTATCAACAACCGAAATAGTTTCATTATTTAACGTCGTAGAAACATCTATATCACAATATGGGTCTACACCACATGGATAAATCTGATAACCACTATCGAAAGGGCTAGAAGCATCATCTTGTTTTCCAAGTCCAGTTAAGTGAAAATAGGTCCCTAGTGTTGGTGTACCTGCTAATGCTGATACCGCAGGTACTCTCACCAAAAAAGTGTCTACTTGGTTGCTTACTTCAATGTTTCCGTTTGTTGGCCACATTGTTTCTCCATTAACGAGTTCTAGGTTTTCTAATTTTATGAATTGACTCTCTGTGGACTCATCCAAAACAGAAGTAATTGTTGGACTTTGAAGTGCAGCTCCTTGTTGTAAAACAGAAATATTATCTGGTTTTATTTGAATTAAACCATTGACTTGTGTGATCACTCCATCTACTTCAATTTCATCTCCTTCTAAATGAACATAACCATTGATATCTGTTAAGTTGTACAAGGTAATTCCATCGTTATTGGAATCAATAATCACGAAGTCATATCCTGAAATGCTGTAGTTTTGGCAATGTACAACTCCTGTTAAAGTAACACTATCTCCGACAGATGTTCCAATTCCGTTGGCATCATTGCCTTTAACCGCTCCAATTGTTGAAGGTGTATAGCTCGGCCCGCCACCTGTTGTTGGTGTTACGCAGATTCCTTGGGTTTGAGTGGGAGAAAGAATATATGTAGTGCCATAACTCAAACCGTTACCATACTCTCCATAATAATTTGTTCCGCCCCAATACCAAACAGTTCCGTCTGTTTTGGTAGCCATAACTGTCTGAGAGTTTCCAGCTTGTACGGTACTCCAATTGTTATCGTTTCCTATTTGGGTAGGTACTAATCGATCTATTGTAGTTCCAT
The DNA here is from genome assembly GCF_003402975.1 of Brumimicrobium aurantiacum. Taxonomy (GTDB): domain Bacteria; phylum Bacteroidota; class Bacteroidia; order Flavobacteriales_D; family Crocinitomicaceae; genus Brumimicrobium; species Brumimicrobium aurantiacum. Next base: position 27,912 of record NZ_QURB01000013.1, read on the forward strand.
CTCCTAACTGTCCGTAGGAATTACGCCCCCAACTCCATAATGTACCATCTTCTTTAATTCCGTATGAAGTATTAAATCCAGTAGAGAAACTTATCCATTTATCGTTTGATATTTGTTGAGGAGTGTTAGTTACACTTGGAGTGCCTCCAAATCCTAAACCTTCCCCTCCCCCCCAAGACCAAAGGGTACTATCTTGTTTTTGAGCCAATAAATGTTCGACTCCTACACTCATCGTAAGCCAATCTGTATCCGTACCAACTTGAGTTGGGGTAGCTACTGTATAGGTACTTGAGCCCATGACAATAATTGAGGAAGGATTTGAACCCCATCCCCATATTGTACCATCTGACTTTATAGCGAAAGATGTTGTACTTGTACCAGCTGCAATCTCCACCCAATCAGTATCCACTCCTACTTGTATAGGAAACAATTGTTCAGGTGTAGCGGGAGAATTTCCAAGTTGATATTCATTATTTTGACCCCAAGCCCAAATAGTTCCATTTGCTTTTAAGGCTAAAGTAAAGTAACTAGAAGGAGAAACTTTCACCCAATCATTGGAAGTTGTTATTTGTTGAAAACTTGAAAAACTCTGAGAAGTAGAGTTAATCCCTAAGCAACCAAATTGATTTAGACCACACCCCCATAAAGTGCCATTATCTTTAATAACAAAAGTGTTTGCTCCACCAGTGCTGATTTTATATCCATCAGTTTGGATTCCTAATTGAATTGGATTTGGTTCCACTTGATTTGTAGTTAATAGTTGCCCCACAACACCATACCCCCAACCCCACAATGTCCCATCAGGTTTTTGACCAACAGTATGAGCACCACCAAAAGTTAAGGTATCAAAACACTGGGCTGAAATGGTTAAAGTCCATAAAAACATAAGTTTTAAGAGTAGTATTTTTTTCATGGTTTTATAGTTTAAAAAAAAGGGTAGGCAGTGCCTACCCTTACTTAAGTTAATATTATAGTTTTATTTATTCGATCACTAACTTCTGTTGTAGTGTGTGTCCATTACTTTGTCTAAGGACAACAATATAAACTCCTGCTTGATATTTACCGGTATTCAACGGAACTTCGCCTTTTGCTGAACGTAAATTGTGTTTAGCTACGCTCCGTCCAGATAAGTCATAAACTTCTAGACCTCCTTCTTCTGACGATATTTCATAGTAAATAGTTGCCGTTTCTTTGGCAGGATTTGGATAAACGTTAAGGATTTCCTCAACATCTAGTTCCGAACTATCACCTACCTTTATTTTTTTTGAGTAATAAGCAGAGTTACCACATTTAGGTATCTCAACTCTTAATCCGTAGGTACAAAGTACATAATGATCGTCTTTGAAGATAGCCCCCTGTATTGTCCAGTCGGTAACTCCAAACGTAAATGGATTTTGTGGAATCACTGTGAATGACAAGTAATTCGGACCTGGATTGAGCATAAATGTTGACGGAATGATTGACACGTTATTGAAATTATCAGCGATTGTAGCTGAAAAAGGCACACTCGTTGAACTATAAATCATAACTTGATATGTAAATGAACAATAAGGTGTATTGTTTTGGTATACATCTTCTATTTTGACATCCTCTATTTCACATTTTTCACAATCAATTAATGAATATTCTAAAGGATCTGATTCAGCCATACAATGTTCTGTATTTATAGTTGATGTGTAAGAACCGTCACCTAACAAATAGAATGGTGTTTGGAATGAATTTAACCCAGATTGAACTGGACTTCCATAATTATTCCAACTCCAAGAAGGCAAAGGTAATGTTGGCCCTATTAAATAACCATATTCCTCTTCTTTTTTAGCAAAACAATCTGTATAACATCCTGAAGGGTAAATCCATAAGTAATCTTCTGGGTTTTTAGGAATATCAACTTGTTTTGAAATGCTACATCCACCTAATGATGCCGTAACACGATAAGGACCACCATCGGGTACTGAAATGGATTGTGTAGACGCTCCATTGCTCCAGTTGTAGGTAATGTTTGGATTGGATGGAGACGGAATAGCGTCAAGAACTACGTTATATGGAGTGCAGCTGTATGTTTCATTAATTGAAATAGCCGCTAAAGGATCTACCACACTAAAGTTCATTGTCGCAGAATTGGTACAGCCATTTGCTGACGTAACAGTAACACTCACATCATAATTACCAGATGATAATCCTGTAAAATCAGCCTCTATTAGATCATCTAACGATGGTTCCAGTACACCATCCAACTTCCATTCAATATCAGTTGCATTGGTTGAAACAGAAAACAGAATATCTTCGTTTACACAGTAATTACTTTCTCCAATTAGCTTTACATTGGGTAATGTTTGAAACAAAGGTTTTATTTGTGTAGGGGAAGAATATTCACAACCATTGGCACTAATCACTTTCACCCAATAAAAACCAGTAGTACTGACAGTTAATGAACTATTTGATTGTGGCACACCAATTGGCGTATTTCCATCCATCCAATGGTAAGTAGCACCTTGAGTACAATTATCACCATCTGGAACATAAGTCAAAACAACGGTTTCGTTTTGACAAACTGTTGCTGAGATAGGTGCAGATTCTATATCACCAAAGAAACACTCTTCTGGAATAGTTACTTGTTTTGTAAATTCAGCTGTACATCCAAGTTCATTGGTGACTATTACAGAAACTGGAGTGTCTACATTTGTTGTGACAGATTAATTAAGACATATTGCAAAATCGTTAAAACAATATTAAAAGTTCCAGGCTATAATTATCCAGTTGAATAGCATCTAGCATGGTAATACCAGCCTCCCTTCGGTCAGCAGGTATTTTTTAAATTACTGTTCCATCTAGTATTCTCGAAGTCAAGAATGCTTTTTTCATATACACTAATACTCTTTGCGTTGCATCGACAATATTCCCTTTCACCATAGTTAAACCAGTAATCAATCAAAAAGCACACTTGAAAAACATCTTCCCTTCGAACTAACTCACATTTTTGCAAGGAGGTATCAGCTGCCTAAAAAAGGCAGCAAATACTTAAAGCTTTTCTTGCTAAACTACGTTGGTAGTAAGTCAAGAGTAGCTGTTTTCTTTTATCAATAACTATTCTCTTGGCTCACTTATGCTTTCCATAATCTTATGTTTTATGCTATAGTTTTGAAACATCTACACTTGAACCAAAAATTCTCCCTTCGTTTAATCATTATAGCAAACTCTATAGATACACCTTCGCTTCAACATTTTTGTTGACTAGATTTCCCCTATGGATAAAAAATAAAAGCAAAAATAGGGCTGTTCACAGCTTTATAAAGGTCAAGCCCTTCGGGTTTTGCAATAATAATTTTGTGTTTTCTTTCTACTTTGAATTTGCTTTTCTCAAAAGATGCCCATTTTTTTTTGCCTTTCCGCAGGAGTCAAATTTTTTATTGTCAAAAACCTTGACAAAGCTGCTACTTAGCCCTAAAAAATGAGCTTTCTTTTTTCCTTTTTTTTTGGCCTTTTGGTCATTTTTCTTGGTTTTTTCTTTTGGAAATACTCGCGGAGCGAAGCGACTTAGAACAGACTTAATTTTTAAAACCATAAGTATGTCTAATTTCAAAATGATTACCTATCGACCAGAAAACGTGTATAAACGTCCTCATTTCTTTATTCTTAACAAAGGATTGAACAGCGGAAAACCACTCAAAGAGCCATGTCCAAATTGCTTTGTTATAAGCTGTGAAACGGAAAAAGAAAAAGAAAGCTTGTACTGGATTATTTACTCATTGCATCAAGGAAAACAATTTCAAATTGCATTAGTTGGATCTGTGATTCCCTTCATTCGAAAAAATGACCTCATCAGAATCATCAAGGATGCTCAGAAAACCACCTCTAACAATCCCGAAGCAATCAAAAAGACTGTTTCATCACTTTTACAATTGGAGCAGCAGGAAGAGAACTACAAGCGAATCCAAAACACACTAAAGCAATTAAGACAAGTTCTAGTTCACCAATTAATTAAACAGTAATTACAAACCCGTTCGGTCCATCTCAAAAATGATGAGGTGGCCTGAACACAAAATCAAATATTATGTATCATATCAATCCAGCAGTTACAAAAAACATTTTAAGAACAATGCCCAGGAAAGAAATTCTTGCAGAGATGGAAAAAATTAAACGGAAAATCCATGAAACAGAACCAGGAACCGAGAGAAGTAAATTTATACGGCTTTATCAGTTTTGTGAGAGGTTAATTTCTTAAGCTTATTAAAACAAAACACCCACAAGGAAAACAAAAATGGATCCGTTGTGGGTGTTATAACATTTTAATTCTAGAAGTTTGTGGATGGCAATCTAATTTTTACATCCGTTTTTATCACATGTAATTGCTCCACTTGAATTACTCCAATGATCAGAATGTAATGAAGTATTCACACCACAACCTGTTGTACCTCCTTTTTGTCCTTTATGGACCTCTCCTGTTGGATTATGTTTTACTGGCATATCTTATAAATTAGGTTAATACTAAACATTTTAAAAGTAACTAGTTGGCTTAAAATCATAATATTAAGACAAACATAATCAAATTAAAGTTGTAATAATCAAATTTCACAAGCAATCATGCTTATTTACTCAATTTCAATATTCTAAAAGCACCCTGGATTACCAAAGCAAACACTATTGTGCCAATAATCAAGTCTGGCTTACTCGAATTCAACCAATTCACCATAAAACCTGCCAAAATCACTCCTAAATTGATGACAATATCATTTGAAGTGAATATCATACTTGCTTTCATATGGGCTTCTTCTTTACTTTTAGACTTTTGTAAAATGTAAAGACAAATTCCATTTGCTATTAGTGCAAAAATTGAAACGATAATCATTGTCGAAAAATCTGGAAGTTTCTCGTCTCCGAAAAATCTTCTTAGAACTTCTACAAATCCGATAATCGCAAGTGTTATCTGAAAATATCCAGCAAGCTTTGCAATCCGTTTTTTCTTAATCAACGTTCCGCCAACTGCAAATAAGCTAATTCCATACACAAAACTGTCCGCAAGCATATCGAGACTATCTGCAACAAGTCCCATTGATTTTGAGATTATTCCTGTTGTCATTTCGATAATAAAAAAGGCAAAATTGATTGCAAGTACAGACCAAAGTAGCTTTTTTTGGTTTGTATTTTCATTAAATTCCGTTTGGTCGGTCTGTTCGGTCGAGATTTTCTTTCCGCCTAAATTTAGTTCAATAACGGACTTTTCGATTTGGTCGGATTCTCCGCTGTGAAAAACAGTCAGTTTTCGGTTCGGAATATCAAAGTCCAAATTCGCAATACTTGAAATTCCGTCTAATTTCATTCGAATTAAATTTTCCTCTGAAGGACAATCCATTTTTGTTATTTCAAATGTCGTTTTTTTCATAATTGTTAGAATTAGACTCCAGCGTTTGTGAAAATATCTTGTAATTCCTTTTTTATCGGAAATGACTTTAGAGGAGCAACATTGGCTCCTCCTGGATTACCAATTGGAATTTTTCCAACAAATGACTTTACACCTCCAAAAATTAGTCTTGGAATCTGACCAAAGATTTCTTTTACGCTTTTGATTTTAAATCCAAATTTTAGCATTTTCCAATGGACTAAAGTATGTGCATAAGGATACTTTTGCCCGATTATATGAGCACGTTCCAAATGATTCCAAGCATTTAATAGATTTCCAGAGATATTTTCAGTTCTGTATTTCTCTAATTCTGTGTTGAAATAAGGTTTTAATTCTTTTGGTATTGAAGTATAAAGTTTCATAATATCGTTTTAATGATATTACAAATGTAAAAGTCTTGTGGTGCAACTCGATTGCAAAGATTATTTGTTGCAGTTGTTACACAATCCTTTTACAACCATATTAGCTTGTTGTATTTTAAAGTTTTCGGGAAGTTCGATGTTTTGAAAAGGAACGTCAAAAAGACAAAATGTTTTGTTGCAGTTATTACAATAAAAGTGGTAGTGCAAGTCTTTTGGGTCGCAATTACATCCTTCTGCACAAACAGCATATTTTATCATACCTGAACCATCTTCTATGCTATGTATAATTTTGTTCTCTTCAAACGTTTTCAAAGTTCGAAAAATAGAACTCCTGTCTGTATAGATTAATGCGTTTTCGATATCTTTTAGAGACTGTGCTTTTTCTTGACTTAAAAGATGTCTCAAAACCACAGTTCGAACTGCGGTATTTTTCACATTTTTTATTTTAAGGATTTCATCTACGGTTTGCATTTCTCTAAAATAGAGTTTTTAATTTAGATTTATTGCTTTAATATCTTGAGTACGCAGTACAGTTTTTGCATTACTTACAATGGTTCTGCGGTACGAAAAGTGGCGCTTTTTTAGAGTGTAATCGTGCGCCATTTTTATTACCGCATGTTAGTGGTATTCATTCTTGTGATGGTTCTAAACCATTCATTTTATAATATACGTCTTTCCAAAGTTTTTGCAATTCTGGATAATTATCTTTTCGTTTTTCAATCTCTCGGTATATAATTTTTTTATGTTGTGCTTCAAGATTATCATTCCATATAACTCTACTTCCATACTTTGCTAAATCATTAATATTCTCTTCTTCAATAGCGTGTTTCAAATGCTTCCAATCTTTTGGGTAATTGTTTCTGTGTCGTTTTTTCCTTTTCCAGAGAAAAATAACAATTGAAATTACAAAAACTATGGAAAAACCATAATAAACAACAATCAATGTTATTGTATTCATCTTATTTGTATTGTTTGTTGTGCTTTACTCATTACCACTAACGTTTAGTATATGCAAAGTAGGCGATTGCGGGCTTCAAACTTATCAAACCGAGATGAAGTTGAAGCGAGCTACAACCGTTGAATTTACTGCTATTTCGCCTATTTTGTATATACATTGTTAGCGG
>NZ_QURB01000014.1 GCF_003402975.1 Brumimicrobium aurantiacum
GGTACAATACAGAAAGATTACATTCATCTCTAGGGTATGTTTCCCCTCTAGAAATGGAAATTAAGTTAAGAGGGAAAATTAATAAAGTGGCTTGATAAAATTTGTCACAAAATTAGTAGGAATTCCACCAAGAGGAATTATTTGAGGCGAAAAAAATAAAAGAAGAACAACCTTCTTTATATAAAGCCGCCAAAGAAAAACTGCAAAATTGGAAACTGACGCAAAAGCAAATTGATCAGATCATAAAGATTGGAGAGATTCAAGAACAATTTCCAATTTTGGCTGATGTTTCAGGAATCGTAACAAAGAAAAACATCAATCTCGGCGATTACATTAAAAAAGGAGAATCGCTCTATGAAATTGCAGATATCAGTACCGTTTGGGTGCTTTTTGATGTTTACGAAAGCGATATTCCGTGGGTAAAAAAAGGCGACAAAGTGGAGTTTACTGTTCGCTCCTTGCCTAACGAAACTTTTAACGGCGAAGTCTCTTTTATCGATCCTGTTATCAATTCCAAAACAAGAGTTGCATCGGCTAGGGTCATTATCAAGAACCCAGGGAAAAGATTAAAACCCGATATGTTTGTTCGAGGAATTGTAAAAAGCGAATTGGAGCAACAAGAAAAAGTGATTATTGTGCCCAAATCTGCGGTAATGTGGACAGGAGAACGTTCTGTTGTTTACGTGAAAAACGCAAGTTCTGATAAAGTTAGCTTTTTGATGAAAATGGTCACTTTAGGACCTTCATTGGGAGACGGATACCTCATTAAAGAAGGTCTAGAAGTTGGAGATGAAATCGCTACGAATGGAACATTTAGTATTGACGCAGCAGCGCAATTGGCGGGCAAGCCAAGTATGATGAGTCCAGAAGGAGGAGTTCCTGTTTCAGGTCATAATCATGGAGGAGCTTCTCATTCTGAAACTATGACAATGGAAGAAATGTCCATCGGTCAAAAGGAAAAAGATGCCTTGTCTCCACTTTTCGAAGCTTATTTCAAATTAAAAAACAATCTCGTAAATGACGATTTCAAAGCTGGAATTTCAAGTGCGAAAGAAATGACTACAATCTTAAATAAAGTTGACATGAAAATTTTTAAAGGCGAAGCCCATGACTTTTGGATGAAGCGAAGTGACGTTCTAAGCAAGGAATTAAAAAAAGCAATTTCGACTAAAGAGATTGGAGAGCTTAGAAAACCATTTGAGGAAATTTCGAATCAATTAATTATGATTCTGAAATCTTTTGGAGCGATGGACAAGGCCATTTACATCGAACATTGTCCTATGGTGAATAACAACAACGGTGCAGATTGGTTGAGTTTAGAGTCTGAGATTAAGAATCCATATTATGGTGAAGCGATGTTGAAGTGTGGTGAGGTAAAACAAGTTATTAAATAGTTAATTAAAAGACCAATAAATAATAATTACAATTATGAAACAACACGAACATCATAAAGAAATGGACCATTCAAAAATGGATCATTCTGGTCATGGAGAAATGAAACACAATCATCATGAAATGATGATACAAGACTTTAAACGAAGGTTTTGGGTTTCAATGATTTTAACACTTCCAATTCTTGCATTATCACCGATGATACAAGGTATGCTTGGAGTAGAGTGGGAATTTCCAGGAAGTAATTATGTTTTCTTTGGTTTAGCCAGTATTGTTTATTTTTATGGTGGTTGGCCCTTTTTGTCAGGTTTAATTAGTGAACTAAAAAGTAAATCCATTGGAATGATGACCCTTATTGCGGTCGCTATTTCCGCTGCCTACTTCTACAGTGTCGCAGTTATTTTTGGCTTTGAAGGTCAAACTTTCTTTTGGGAATTAGCTACACTTATCGATGTAATGTTAATCGGACATTGGCTTGAAATGCGTTCAATTCTTGGAGCTAGTAAAGCTTTGGAAGCCTTAGCGGAATTGATGCCCAATGAAGCGAACTTGGTTGAAGGTAGTCAAACACGTAAAGTAAATATTGGTGATTTAAAAGAAGAGGATATAATTTTAATTCGACCGGGCGAGAAAGTGCCCGCCGATGGAATAATTGTCGAAGGTGAAAGTGACCTCAATGAAAGTATGTTAACAGGGGAAAGTAAACCCGTAACTAAAACAGTTAACGAAGAAGTTATTGGTGGTGCCATCAATGGAAATGGGGTTATAAAAGTGCGTGTTAAAGGAAGTGGAGAAGAAGGATATCTGTCTAAGGTGATTGACATGGTGCAAACCGCTCAAAAACAAAAATCAAAAACGCAACGCCTCGCAGACACCGCAGCTAAATGGTTGACAATTGTAGCGCTAGTTTTAGGTTTTGGAACTTTCTTTACTTGGTTGGCATTAGGTGAAAACCTAGCTTTTTCAATGGAGCGCATGGTAACAGTGATGGTGATTTGTTGTCCACATGCATTGGGATTAGCCATTCCACTTGTGGCTTCAATTTCCACAAGTATTTCTGCTCAAAATGGTTTATTAATACGCAATAGAACTGCTTTTGAATCATCGCGTAAAATTTCAACTATAGTGTTTGATAAAACAGGAACTTTAACCAAAGGTTCACATGAAATCACACGTATGGTCTCACTTCATTCTGATTATACGGAAACGGACCTTTTAACCTATGCTGCGGCAGTAGAAAGTCCCTCAGAACATCATATTGCCAAGGGATTAGCACGAAAAGCAAAAGAAAAGCAACTGGACATTCCTTCAGTGACTGATTTTAAATATACGGCGGGCGTTGGAGTTAGCGGAAAAGTAAACGATAAGGAAGTGCACGCCGGCGGACATTTGTTGCTGGAGCAAATGAATAAAACAGTCGAGAAAGACGAAAATGAAGGAATAGAAACCAAAATTTTCACTTTTGTGGATGGAGAATTAATTGGGTTTATCACTTTTGCAGATGAAATAAGGGAAAGCTCTTTTGACGCTATTAAAACCCTTCATAATCACAACATCAAAGCTTCTTTACTTACTGGAGATAATGAAATTGTAGCTAAGGATGTAGCAGCCAAACTGGGTCTCGACGATTATATGTCAGAGGTGCTTCCTGATCAAAAGCTGGAAAAAATAAAAGAATTGCAAGCACAAGATGAATTTGTGGCCATGGTTGGAGACGGTGTAAATGACGCGCCTGCTCTTGCCCAAGCGGATGTTGGAATAGCCATTGGTTCAGGGACTGATGTAGCTGCCGAAACGGCCGATATCGTATTAATGGACAGTAACCCGAAGGACATTGTTAATTTAATATTATTTGGAAAAGCGACTTACAAAAAAATGGTTCAAAATTTAGTTTGGGCTACGGGATACAATGTTATCGCTTTGCCTTTAGCAACAGGTTTCATTCCAGGACTAATGATTAGCCCTGCTTTTGGAGCGGCATTGATGAGCGTTAGTACAATAGTTTGTGCCTTGAATGCGCAATTGTTGAGGAGGAAGATTGGGAGGAGATAAAGAGGAATAATTCCATTAAATCGAGAGAAATTCGAAATCTATATTATGGAGATGCAATGTTGAAATGTGGGGAGGTAAAAGAAGTCATAGGTAAATAATTTTTAGTGTTAATTATAAGTGTATGAATACGAAATTGTTTATCTTTATAATCATAACGTTCATTCATTTAAGTACATAATTCACGATATTTCACGTGCCCTATGTGGTGACCAACATATATCAAAAACCCTTAAACTCAGACAGAGTCAAGGGTGTGAGGTTTTTCATTGAGCCCTAGTGGGACAGCAACTCAGAAATGAGAAAAAAGAGTGAGGACAGAAGTATTTACACTTTTTTTTTGATCTAGATTTTTCAAAAGAAAAAGTCATTTTAGAATTTTAATCCCAAATCATTCCTCCCTAACTGGTTATTTATATCTTTGTTTTTATGGATTATTTAGACGGATTAAATGATAGTCAACGCCAAGCCGTTGAGAATATTGACGGCCCAATGATGGTGATTGCTGGTGCAGGATCAGGAAAAACAAGAGTGCTTACCTACCGCATAGCTCACCTTTTGAGAAAGGGTGTAGATTCTTTTAGCATTTTAGCCCTAACCTTTACCAACAAGGCTGCAAAAGAAATGCAAGAAAGAATTAATTCTATTGTTGGTGGAAATGAATCCATGAATATTACAATGGGAACATTCCACTCCGTTTTCGCCAAGATTTTACGTTACAATTCCGACAAACTTGGGTATCCATCAAATTTCACCATTTATGACACGCAAGATTCTAGAAGTTTAATTAAAGCCATCGTTAAAGAATTTGGGCTAGACGAGAAAGTGTACAAACCAAATGCAGTACAAGGTCGTATTTCGAGTGCGAAAAATAATTTAATCTCTCCTGCAGCATACGAAGCAAATGCCGAAATTGTAGGGGAAGATAGAATGTCTAAAAAGCCTGAAATATTTAGAATTTATAAAGAATATGCAAAACGTTGTTTCCAGGCTGGAGCAATGGATTTTGATGATCTTTTATACCAAACCAATGTTTTATTAAGGGATTTTCCAGAGGTTTTACATTTCTACCAACGAAAATTCAAATATGTATTGGTAGACGAGTATCAGGATACAAATTATTCGCAATACCTCATCGTTAAGAAGTTGGCTGCTATGTATGAAAATATTTGCGTGGTGGGTGATGATGCACAAAGTATTTACTCTTTCCGTGGTGCGAATATAGAGAACATATTAAACTTTAAAAAGGACTACTCTGACTTTAAACTATTCAAGCTGGAGCAGAATTACCGTAGTACAAACAATATTGTAAAAGCTGCAAATAGTATTATAAAACGAAATAAAGATCAAATTCAAAAAGATGTTTGGACTTCTAACACCGAAGGAAATAAAATCAATATCATCCGTTGTTTAACAGACAATGAAGAAGGGCGTGTAATTACGAATCGCATTTATGACATTAAACAAAGCGAGGGAGCGGAGTATAAAGATTTCGCGATTTTATACCGAACAAATGCGCAATCAAGGTCATTTGAGGAATCCTTACGTAAACTAAATTTACCGTATAAAATCTATGGTGGACTATCATTTTATCAACGTAAAGAGATTAAAGATTTAATCGCATACTTCCGCTTGTCGGCAAACCCTAAGGATGAGGAAGCACTTAAACGTGTTATCAATTATCCAAAAAGAGGAATAGGTAAAACATCGATGGATAGCGTTGTTCTAGCTGCACGTCAGTATGACGTTTCCTTGTGGGATGTAATTTCTGATTTTCAAAGATACCCTGTTTCAATTGGTGCAGGAGCAAAGAATAAAATTGCACAGTTCTCTTTAAAAATCCAGAGTTATGCTGCACAAATGGAGCATGCACCAGCTTATGATTTAGCCAACAACATTGCACAATCTTCTGGGATTTTAAAAGATCTATATGATGATAAATCCCCTGAAGGTGTTACACGATATGAAAATATCCAGGAGTTATTGGCCGGAATTAAAGAATTCTCTGTTCAACAAGAAGAGAAAGATGAAAAAGGAACTTTAAGTGATTTCTTAATTGATGTTGCTTTATTAACGGATGCTGACAAGGAGACAGAAGAAGATAAAAACACCATTACCTTAATGACCATTCACGCCTCCAAAGGATTGGAGTTTCCACATGTTTTCATTGTTGGTTTGGAAGAAAATTTATTTCCATCTCAACTTTCGCTTACTTCAAGAACAGAACTAGAAGAAGAACGTAGATTATTTTATGTTGCAGTCACGAGAGCAGAAAAAACCTGTACTTTATCTTATGTAGTGAGTCGCTATCGTTGGGGACAATTGGTCACTGCGGAGCCAAGTCGTTTTATCGATGAAATTGACAAAACTTTCGTTAACCTTGAAAATGAAACTCGAGGGCGTTCAGGAGGGAAATCACTCAGTGGTTACAAACGTCCATCGGAAAGTAGAACTGCTGGATTTGGAAAAATGGGAGCACCAAAACGAAATCTTAAAAGCATGAGAGAGGTTAACTCAACACCAGCATCTAGTGGTGGCGGTACAACAGACGAATTAAAAGTAGGTTATAACGTTGAACATGCGCGTTTTGGAAAAGGAAAGGTAACTGCATTAGATGGAAAAGGATCAGACCAAAAAGCAACTGTTTTCTTCCCAAGAGTTGGACAAAAGAAATTAATTTTGAAATTCGCGAAGTTAACGGTCGTTAAATAATTACGAGTAGATAATTTCGAGTTTTTCAATTACGATCCAATAGCTATCGGATTACGAATGGTCGTCATAATTCGTAATTAATTAGGTATTTCCCATTCGTCAATGTCTATTTCAAAAATATCGATACTGGATTTATTTCCTTGAATACGATACGTTGAGACATTTGCTTTCTTCAATTTTTCATAATATTTAAAGAACAAATCGTCGTTAACGGTATTGAAATCAGCGCCCAAATTTACAGGCGTTGTCCACTCGTTTCCTTTGTTTTCGGTAACATAAACATCATAACCTCCCATTCCTGTGTAGCCTTCAGAAGAAAAGAAAAGGTATCTACCATCTGGAGAAACAAAAGGAGTTGTCTCATTATCTGTAGTATTCACTGTCATAGGAAGTTTTTGAGCTTCTCCCCAGCTTCTTCCGTTTCTATAAACAACATAAATATCCGAACGAGAATCTTCACCATCTCTGTCACTTACAAAATACATTGTATTACCATCTTCTGTAAATGTTGGTGCTCCTTCAAAATAGGAAGTATTGATCGTTTTATTATCTATTGGTCTTGGACTACTCCACCTGTCTTGTTTGGTTTTTCTTGACAAGCAAATATCAGAACTATTTGTAGCATTACTAACATCGACAACAGCAGTATTTACAGTCATATAAATTTCAGTCCCATCAGCATTAATATAATTCACAGCGTCAAACCCTTCACTGTTCAATCTTTCTATTTCATTGGTCGGTTTCGTCCACCCACCTAGTGAATCACTCCATTTTGAGTAATAGGAATCTTCAAAATAACGTTGATCATCAGGATTTAAATTCCCGCCTTTGGTGTCTGGTCTACGTGAAACAAAAAACATTTCTTTTCCGTCTTGAGAATAAACTAAATTATAGTCATCGTAACCAGAACTAATTGGATCTTCGAGCAGCGTTTTTGTAAATAATCTATCCAATTTTTGAACAGAATCGGCAAAAGCTACTTGGGCTAATAAATCATCTATTTGATAAGATTTCTTCAATGTATTTGAAAAAAGTGCTCCAGCTTTCACATAAAATAAAGCAGCAGAATCTAATTGATTTTGGCGGTGATATGCACTTCCCATCAAAAAAAGTAATTTCCCATCCACCTCTTCTCGAAGCGCTTCTGAAATTCGTGCGTATTTTAGGGCATATCCGAAATTATCCAAGTTGTAATGCGTTTCTCCGATCCAGTATACAGCTTTTGAACTGTATTGATCTCGCACATACGCTTCACGAAAACGAATCATCGCTTCTTTCATTCGCCCTTGATAGAATGCTTCTTTTCCTTCTTCAATCAAAAATAAAGAAGCTGTTCTATCAATAAGTGAACTTGTTGAATCTGGCGGATTTATTGCTATTGATTCAATTTCTTTGGCATTTGAGGTTAAAACAAAAAAAAGTGCAAACAGAGAGAAATATAGTTTCATAGGTAATATTCTTAATTGGAAAAGCAATCTAATAAAATAATTGCAAATTTAGCTCCAAATATATAAAATTGCATTTAGTGACAAACTAAAAACCTATAGTAAGTTTAATTTTCTGATTTATCAATTGAAACTTGTGGACTATTATTTCGAATAGCAAACTCATTCTCACTCAAATCTACCAAATCATGCATAGCTATTGTAGCAGCTACAATAGTTAAAATTGGTGCAATAGAAGCCAACATCCAAAGAGAAAAATGCAGTAAACTCGTTCCTAAGGTTTGAAATGGATGATCCAAAAAGCCTTCGTAGTTCACCATTTGTCCTAAATCGACAGGAACCAAGATGAATACAGAATATATACAACCTATTGCAACTGCTAAACCTCTATGCCGACGAATAAAATGAATACTTTGATCGATATCTAGTCTTCTTCTTTCGTTGATATAATCAATAAAACTAAAGCCATAATAGAAGAAACCAATGGCAAAAGTGAGGTAAAAGAATGGAGATTGATGTACTTCATCCCATCCTAATGCAGAAACGATTAAAATCAATAAAAAGAAAATATATTCCCACATTACGTTTCTCATGGCAATATGTAATCCTCTTTTTACATCGTGCAGGGTTTGTTGTAAACTAAATGGATATTTGTTATTTGTTAGTTTTTTTTCTACAATTTGAGAAATGATAGAAATCATCGGAGAAAGTAAAACAACAACAATATACTTAGCAAATTTCATTAAGATTAAACCAATGGAAATACTTAACAACATCTTCAACAAAAACCAAATGGTTTCATTCATGTTGGCACACTCCAAACAACCTTGTTCTTCTGACCAACCGGCTTGCCATGATGCAAATTCACTTCCTACATAATAAATGAGCAGCATTAATCCAGCGGGAATTGGCAAGTACCAATATAATTTATGCGTTTTGATAAAGCTAATTGCCTTCCAATAACTGCGAATACCCAATGCGAAATGTTTGAAGAATTTCATGCTGTTTTTTGAATATGCTTCAAAAGTAAGAAAGAGTTGTTTTAAATAATGTATTCAGGAAATAAAATAAATTGATTCATTTGAAAAATATTGGCATAAAATAAAATTGACGTACATTGAACAATAGTAGAGACGCACGGCCGTGCGTCTCTACTATTGTTTTAACACGAAACAATGTTTTTTTTAACGTTTCATAAATTTTATAACGCTGAATTCTTCAAGACCATCATTTAATTTCAGAAGGTAAGTACCATACTCCAAGGAAGAAACATCAATTTGATTATTTAAAACACCTCCAAAAGACACTTTTTCACCAATAAGGTTATATATTTCATAAGTATACTTCTTTTCAAAATTTGACGAAATCTTTAATGCATTATTTACCGGATTGGGATAAATATTGATATTTGATTTTGCTTCTTCAGTTAGTCCGACAGTCGAATAATCACAAGGGATTGAAGTATCCTTATGATAATTAATCAATTGATCAGAGTAACAACGGATTTGTCCTTCGGGGTGACAGTTAAAATAGTTAGTGAGTAATTGAGGTGCTCCAACACGTTCAATGATTGGACCATAAAAGCCGAAATTTACATCATTTACATTCATTTGTGTAATATGTACAATCCTTAAGGTTTCACCAGCTGTATTAGTTTGTCCAACAGAATCTACAATAAATTTTGCGGTGTCTGTAGAGATACTTGTTGGAATATAATTGATTTCCCAAGTATCGCCTGGACTTGCGCCAATATCAAAAAGAAATTGAAAAGTATCAACTTCGGAATTGTAAAAGTAAATCGTATCATTACTTTCGTAAGTAAACTGTGGTCCTGACCATGGACATTGGAAGTTCCCAATGATTTTACTGCATTGCTGCCCATTTACAATGGTATCCTTTTCTACTTCTATTTTAGAGAAAGTAACTCCTTCTTGTTGTACAGGAATTTCAGAATAATACCATTCTGCCCCTACAGGTGCCCAGTTTTGTGCGTTTAAGCCAAGACTTATAAGCATTGACATCAATAAAGCGAATTGTTTCATAAGTAAGTAATTTAAGTCAAATGTCAAGTCCTAAATAAGCGATACAGATTATTAAAGGATTAAAGTTATAAATTAAAGCTGAGTAATGACGTCATTACTCAGCTTTTTTGATTTGTATTGTTTTCTTATTAATATGTTTTGTCTATGC
>NZ_QURB01000015.1 GCF_003402975.1 Brumimicrobium aurantiacum
ATAGGTCTTCCTGACTTTACTAATTCTACTATGAGAATTTTAAAGTCATTGTCATACTTCTTTGCCATAAATCAAATTTAATCATTTCGGGCTTAATTAATCTGTCACAACAAATATAGACACTCCATGGGCAGCCACCAATTCTGGAGAATAGATGTAAGCCAAAACTTGTCCTCTTTGAACAGCTTCTCCAGTAAAATTAACTGTCAATTTTTCAATTCTACCCGGAATATGTGAAGACTGCGAAAAAACATTTCTTTCATCTGTTTTCACTTTTCCGTTCATGCGCACTTCCTTGATAGGCTTTTGTTTAGAAACAATGGAAGTTTGTACAGAAGCCAATTGCATAGCCGTTGGAGACATTCGAATTTCTAAAGGATTTCCATCATCGTTAGAATCCGTGCTCAAAGGAATTAAATCCATTCCACACAAAGGACAAGCTCCGGGTTCATTTGCTCGAATTTGAGGATGCATTGAACACGTCCAAATGGTTTCTTCAGAATGATCGTGAGCTTCCGCTGAATTTGAGCTTTTATCTGCTGAACCAAAAATCATCCACCCCAATAATAAGCCTAAAACAAGAGTGGAAATTGCGATATATATTGTCTTTCTATTTTTCATTTTATTCTGATTTTGCTGTTAAATAATCGAGTTTAGCTAAGGCCGTAAAGAAATCTTTAACCGCTGTAGCTTTTCCTATTTGATAATTAATTAAATCTTGTTGCATGCGCAGTATTTCTTCAAAATCATCGCCCGAATTGCTGTATTCCACTTCGAGCAGATGAATAACTTGTTTGGTTCTTTCAATTTGTTGTTGATAAAGTAAAAACTTTTCCTTTGCACGATCCAATTCGTATCTTGTCATTTCATAATTGGAAATCAACTCATTTTCAAAGTCTTTTTTGTAAAATGAAATGGCTTCTTGTTTTAAATGCGCTTCTTTTTTCAAGGCTTTGTATCTATTTCTGTAAATAGGAAGAGAGATACTCACCATAGGCATTACCATGTTTTGAGCATCGGGCATAAATCCATAATCCAAACCTACACCGAAACTAGGTGCTCCTTCTTTATTGGCTAAGGTTTCCGAAGCTTGAGCGGACTGATATTCTAAATCCAAAGCTTTTAAACTGGGATGATTTTCCAACAAGCTGTCTCTTCTATAATTCAAAGGGATTTCTGCCAATTGTATCGTTTCTTCAATTTCTATTGCGGCTGTATCTGATTTATTCAACAGCCTATTGAAACGCACCGTAAAAGGTTTGATCTTTTCTTCGAGCAACTTAATTTCTGTGGTGGTGCTTTCAATTTTGATATCCACCCGCAGCACATCGGCCATACTGTTTTTGCCAACCTTAAATCCTGTTGTGGCGAGTTGCTTATAACTTAACAACACCTTTTTATTCTCCTTTTGCAATTTGATTTCCTGATGCAATTCGTAAAGCGGATACCAAGCCGACTTTACCTCCATAAACAGTTGATTGCGTTCATTTATAAATTCCTGATAAAGTGCTTCGGATTGAAGTTGATAAACATTACCCGACGTTTCCAAAGTACCAAACCAAGGAATCATTTGTTGAATACCAATATTTGCTTTCGCGTTTCCTACGTGAGGAGTAACAGGACTCAGTAAATAACTGAAGGAAATGCTCGGATTCGGAAGTGAATTCATTTGAGCAACCCTTTGAATAGCGGCTTGAAACTCCGAATACTTGGCTTTTAATAATGGATTGTTTTCTGCAGCTTCCTCTAAATATTTATCCAAAGATTGAGCAGATCCATTTGTGTTTATTCCTATAAATAAAGCCAATAGGATTTTTAAATAATTTCTCATTTTGTTTGTTTTTTAAATTTACGTTCCTCTTTCCAAGCGTATAAAACAGGAACTATAAAATAGGTGATTGAAGCAAATAACATCCCTCCAAAAGCTGGAATAGCCATCGGTATCATGATATCAGACCCCCTTCCTGTAGATGTTAAAATTGGAAGTAGGGCTATGATTGTTGTCGCTGAAGTCATAATTGCAGGTTTTATTCTACGTTGACCAGCAATAACAACTGCGTCTCTGATTTCTTTTAAAGAATTCGTCTTGTTTTTCTTAAAACTTTGATCGAGGTAAGTTCCCATTAAAACTCCATCATCGGTAGCAATACCAAACAAGGCAATGAAACCAACCCAAACAGCGACACTCATATTGATGGTTTGTAATTGAAACAAATCCCGCATGTGTGTGCCGAAGAAATTAAAGTTCAAGAACCAATCTTGTCCGTAAAACCAAAGAATGATGAATCCACCGCTAAATGCCATTGCAATTCCTGTAAAAATCATCAAAGAAGTACTCACTGACTTAAATTGGAAATAAAGAATGAGGAAAATCACCACGAGTACCAGTGGAACAATGATCGCCAAACGTTCTTCAGCCCTCACTTGATTTTCATAATTTCCAGAGAATTCATAATTCACTCCGCTTGGAACGATTAATTCACCATTATCGATTTTGTCTTTAATAAAACGCTGTGCATCTTCCACAACATCTACTTCCGCAGCGCCATCTTTTTTGTCGAAGAGTACAAAACCTACGAGAAAGGTATTTTCACTTTTTATCATTTGTGGACCTCGAACATATTCAATATCCACCAATTCAATCAATGGAACTTGAACTCCCGTTGGAGTGGGTACAAATACTTTCTCCAGCTGACTAGGATCATCGCGGAGTTCTCGTGGATAGCGTACACGCACAGGAAATCTTTTACGTCCTTCTACAGTTGACGTAATTTCCATTCCACCAACAGCCGTTTCCAAGGTTTGTTGCACATCTTCAATATTCAATCCATACCTGGAAATAGCATCTCTATCAATATCGAAATGTAAATAAGGTTTACCTACAATTCTGTCCGCAAATACAGCTTCTTTCTTTACGGTGGGTACTTCCTTTAAAATTGATTCTAACTCCATTCCGAAATCTTCAATTGTTTCGAGATCCGGACCAAAAACTTTGATTCCCATTGGTGCTCTCATTCCCGTTTGAAGCATCACTAATCGTGTTTCAATCGGTTGAAGTTTTGGTGCAGAAGTTACTCCTGGAATATTTGTCACTTTAATTATTTCATCCCAAATATCATCTGGAGAACGAATACTTTTTCTCCAATTTCGGAAATACTGTCCTGAATCGTCTGAAATTAAGTCTTCTCGGCCAATATTTTTATGAATTGCTTCTTCAGTACTGAGTGTATCGCCATTTTTTAGAATAAAGTTATTGTCCTCATCTACTTTAAAACGTTCACGGTGACCTTTCTTGTTGAGCACGTATTCCGATTTATAATTGATTACATTCTCATACATTGAAATTGGAGCAGGATCTAAGGCAGACTCAACCCTTCCCATTTTCCCCACTGACAATTCAACTTCTGGAATATTAGCCAAAAGCATATCCAATTGTTGAATTACTTGTTTGTTTTGCTCAATTCCTGCATGAGGCATCGAGGTCGGCATCAATAAAAAGCTTCCTTCATCTAAGGATGGCATGAACTCTTTTCCTAGACCAGGCATAGAATGAGAAAGTTCATTCCAAACAGAAGTCGTTCGAATATTCACCCCAATTTTGTCAAAACCAGTGGCAACAAATCCAAATATGGAATTAAATCCAAGCCATGCTGTAGAACCAAATAAGATCACAAATGCAGGAATCATTAAGAATTTCTTTTTATTATTTAAACACCAATTCAGTAAATTGATATAGTATTTTTCTAATAAATAGAATCCACCCAAAATGAGACTTACTATAATTCCAACAAACAAAAAGTTCATTAGAGTAGATTTACTAGCTCCCAATGGCATCCAGTATTCTGCCAATAACCAAACCACAGAAATTACAGTAATAACGATCGGCAGGTTTTTGATGAAAAAGTTTTGTTTTCCGCTGTATTCTTTGATGAACCACGCAATCCCAAACGCCAGTAAGGTCAATCCACCCCAAATACTAATCCAGATAGCGGCAATTATTCCACCAACTACTAAAAGTAAATTCACAATAATTCCTTTGGTATTTTTCTTGATTTTAATTTTGAAAACCAAATGTGCCAAGGTTGGAAGGATGATTAATACCACAATTAAAGAAGCCAATAATGCAAAAGTCTTGGTAAATGCCAATGGTCGGAACAGTTTTCCTTCTGCGGCTTCCATTGTAAATACTGGAATAAAACTCACAATTGTGGTGGCAACAGCGGTTAGAATAGCCGAACTTACTTCAGCAACTCCATTATAAACCGTATCAATCAACTTCTGACTCTTGGGTGATTCTTTAATGTGTTTTATAATGTTTTCGGAGAGAATAATCCCCAAATCGACCATGGTTCCAATCGCAATTGCAATTCCCGAAAGCGCAACAATGTTGGCGTCAATATGAAAATAACGCATCGCAATAAAGACCATCAGGATTGCAACAGGAAGCAGACTTGAAATAAGAATTGATGCTTGCAAATTGAGCACCATCACTACAACTACTAGAATCACAATCAGCAACTCTAGTGATAAAGCTTCCTCCAGCGTACCAATGGTTTCGTTGATGAGCTCTGTTCTGTCGTAAAAAGGCACAATAGTCAATTGACTTTCTGTTCCATCGGCTAAGGTTTTCTTGGGTAATCCACTGGCAATTTCATCTGCTTTATCTTTAATATTATTGATGACTTGTAAAGGATTAGCTCCGTATCTTGCCACAGCAACACCACCTACAACTTCAGCACCGTCTTTATCTAATAATCCACGTCGGGTAGAAGGTCCCAAGTTTACCACCGCAATGTCTTTGATTCTAATGGGAACATTGTCATTTACCGTAACCACAGCTTTTTCGATATCCTCGATACTTTCCACATATCCAAGACCTCTTACCAAGTACTCCGCTTTATTGATTTCAATGGTTTTGGCTCCAATATCTCGATTTGATTTCTTTACAGCATTCATCACATCATAAAGTGGGATATCATAAGTTTTCAAGGCATCGGGATCTACATCGATTTGATATTCTTGAACATAACCTCCAATGGAAGCCACTTCAGAAACTCCTTCCACCGCATTAAGGTTGTATTTCACAAAGAAATCTTGAACTGTTCTGACTTCATGTAAATCCCAACCGCCAGTTGGATTCCCGTCTTTGTCACGTCCTTCCAAAGTGTACCAATATACTTGCCCCAATGCTGTAGCATCAGGACCTAAAGCAGGTTGAACATCGTCAGGTAATAAGTTAGCAGGAAGAGAATTCAACTTCTCAATAATTCTTGATCTCGACCAATAGAATTCAACATCTTCTTCAAAAATGATGTAAATACTACTGAATCCGAAAATAGAAGAACTACGAATTGACTTTACTCCAGGAATTCCAAGAAGTGAAGTCGTTAATGGATAAGTGATTTGATCCTCGATATCTTGAGGTGATCTTCCCATCCATTCGGTAAAAACTATTTGTTGATTTTCTCCAATATCTGGAATAGCATCAACTGCTACTGGGTCTGAAGGTAAAAAACCTGTTTCCCAATTAAACGGAGAAGTAACCAATCCCCATCCTATAAATAAAGCCAGTATTAAAATAGTAACCAGCTTGTTTTCAATAAAATATCTAATAATTCTATTCAACATAACATACAATTAAAATGAATAATAAATTCATTGAGGAATACGAAAGTATCCTCTGACTTCATTCTCAATGAATGAAATAAAAATTGTATGTTTTTCTAGATTATAAATACTTGATGCAAGACAGAAATATCCTGATCAATAAAGGGAGGCCGATAGGTTTCGAAAGTAGGTTTCTCTTCTTGTAAGAAAAGGTAATTACTAACAAAAGAATAAGCAAAAGCTACAGCAAACTTAAATTCTATGTGCGTATTTGCAGAAACTTGAGCTTTGTTGTAATCAATTTCAGCAGAAATAGAATGATATTCATTTTCACAGCAACCTTTCTTTCCGATAACTTCTTTGTGTTCATCATTTTCACATGAATCCATTTCCATTGAAGTCATTCCACAACTCAAATCTGAATGAACCAAACTAAAGGTAGATTCTACCGCTTCACCACCGCAATAATGCGTAATGTGCGTTAGTCCCGAATTTAATACGAGAATAACCAGCATCAGTAATATGGATGAAATTCTTTTTAACATAGCTGTGAATTACAACAAATATAGGAAAAAAATATGATGAACTAGTATTAAACAACTCTAAATACCTTGTTTGAAGTTGGAATCCTAAGAGAGAGGTTTGTTCCATGATTAGTCGAATTAGCAACACCTCCCCTGGCTCTAAGTTGTATTATTCTTCTAATCTTTCAATCATTTTCTTCATCTCTTTAATCTCTTTCTCTTGAGCCTCGATAATGTCTTCTGCAAGTTTTTTGACCTCAGGATCACTGATTTCAGCATTTTTACTTGTCAAAATAGCAATAGAATGATGGGGAATCATTGCACGCATCCAGCGGACATCTTCTACAGGAATTTGTTGACGCACTAAAAATGTAGAAATAGACATTAAGATTAAACTCCCAACTATAATAGCAGTGTTCTTACCTTTATTGGTGTACATTTTTCGCATAAATAGGAACATGATAATTGCCATTCCTCCAATTCCTATGAGTGTCATGTACATCCTTGTCCAACTAAAGTAAACATGACTGAATTCATAAGTGTTAAAATACATTGTGATGTACATTGAAATTGCAGAGCAAATCAACATGAGAATAAACTTGGTATAATTTGACTTTTTCATATGTTAATTTTTAAGATCTAAATTTTATCCAAAAAATAATTGATTTAACTCGTTTTCGCAAATTAACTAAACCAACTATTTAGTTAAAAGTTCTCAAAACAACACTTCCTCCACCTCATCAAAGTCCAAACCTAAATACTCAGCGCATTCTTTTATGGAAACATATTGGTGTGATTTTTTAAGGTAATGTTCCTTCATTTTTTTGATGAGTTCACGTGAGTATCGTTCAGACTTTCCTGTGATGATCATCACGTCTTTAGTATGTAGAACGATTCGTTTCATTTTTCTTGTTGTTTTTTAGTGCTTTTTGACTTTTCTCATACTTTATCCATACAATATGTATATACCTGTTATGCCTTTGAGGTATCTAAGAGAATTGAGGTTCTCCTTTGTTTTACAAAATTATAGTAATTGGGAGGATATAAAAAGAGCAAAAACACAGCAAAACAGCACAAAGATTATTGAACGGAAGTGAATTGTATTAAATTCCTGTTGCTTGATTTAGATTAGATGTATCAATTTCATGTCGCGACGAAATATGAGGAACGCTGAGAAAGTCTCAGCCGGATATTGTCAAATTAAAATTGAGTAATCATGGCAAAACAAAAAGGAATAATCAAGCTTACAGGTAAGATTGGAGATTTGTCTTTTTACAAGTCTAAGGATGGTTATTTGGCACGTGAGAAAGGCGGTGTTGATGGAGAAAGAATCAAAAATGATCCTGCTTTTGCAAGAACCCGAGAGAACGGAAGTGAATTTGGGTTGGCAGCCAATGCAGGAAAGACATTGAGAGATGCTTTTCGTCCAATGATGATGCGCGCAGCTGATAATCGAGTGACATCAAGACTAACGAAAGTTATGTCTTCCATTCGAAAATTGGATACGACAAGTGGACGTGGAAACCGTTCAGTTGGAGTGGCAATTCAAAATCAAGGAGCCAAAGACATGTTGAAAGGATTCAATTTCAATGTACGTTCGAAGCTGAATACAATTTTGTATAGACCATTAAGTCTAGATCCTGCAACAGGAGAAATCGAAATTGTGGATTTAGTGCCAACAAATCATATTGTTGCACCAGCAAATTCAACACATGTATCTTTTACAGCTGCATGGGCAAATGTTGATTTTGAGAATGGAACCTATGAATTAGCACTTTCAGCTCCTTCGAATTTACCACTGGACAGTACGCAATCGACAGTGGCAGTTGCACCCGCATCTGCACCGACAGCAACAGGAACAGCGGTATATATCTTACTTTTAGAATTTTTCCAAGAAATCAATGGTACGCAATACAGTTTAAACAATGGTGGCTACAATGCCATGAACATTGTGGACGTAGTATAATTTTCAATAGATAGCAAAACATTCAATTGTTTGGATGAAGTAATTATATCTAATGAAAAGCGAAAAATGAAAAGTGAAAAAAATCTAATGATTATGGAAAAAAGAAAGCAAGATGCATTGGCTTCATTGGCTAAAAGATGCACAAATGAAACTCCTCCATTTTTCAAGAAGCTAAGAACTGCAGGATTGGTGTTGGCCGCAATCGGAACAACGATTGTTTCAGCACCAATTGCATTGCCCGCAATGGCGGTAACCATCGGAGGATATGTTCTACTTGGTGGAACTGTTATCACAGCAGTGAGTCAAACAGCAGTTGGGGAAATGGATTGTGAGGAAGAAGAAAAATAGTATTAACCAGTTCTCTAATTACAAAAAGGAGAACAAAAATTGAGAAATCATGGCAGAAAATGAAAATGCAACACCTGAAATGGTGGTCAACGTAAAGAAATCAGGACCAAAGTTTAAAGCCGGTTCCGAACTGGCAAGTACAGTGAACAAAATTGATATTGACTGGGACAACCAAACTGAAGAAGATTCAGGAATATTGACCGTATCAGTTAAGATCGGATCTAGTTCAGATGGCGAGTAAACTTTAGAAAATAAATTTCTGAGTGAGAGCCACCAAGCAATTCTGCCTGGTGGCTTTTCTCATTTTAAAACAGATCATAAATGGAACATTCAAATGACAACACAACAGTAATAGGAACGGTATCAGGAACGATATTAAGCATCCTCGCCACATTTGATATTCAAGACATAATCAAAACAATTATTCTCGCAGCCATTGGTGCAACAGTTAGTTTTTTAGTGACAAAGGGATTGAAGTGGATTTGGGGGAAGTGGAGGGGATAGGTATTATGTTTGAAAGCCTACTCGATAATTTTTAAATATGGTTTTATTTATTAGTTTTATGGTAATAAAAACCGGTAAAACTGTACAATAAATTTATTTCAAAAATGCTTAATACAGTTTGGCTGGATATATAAAAAGTTAGCGGTCAGGCAATAAAACGACCCGAGAAACAAATCGGGTTATTTTTAAAATATTGTATTTTAGCATTTGCTTAAATAAACAAGTTGACTATCTTTGTGTTTATGGAAAACAATTCTTGCATAAGACAACAAGCGGACATTAAACAAATCAACCGTTGTAAAGACCGAGTTGCAGAACTCAACGGCTCGTTTGACTACTTATCGAACGGACTTGAATTGG
>NZ_QURB01000016.1 GCF_003402975.1 Brumimicrobium aurantiacum
CAAATAAGTTCTTTGATAGATTGAGAAATAAGGAAACAGCGTAAATAAACGAAATTAAGAGCCACAACAAAATTCAAAGTCTTTTACAACGGAGAGTTTGATCCTGGCTCAGGATGAACGCTAGCGGCAGGCCTAACACATGCAAGTCGAGGGGTAACGAGAAGTGCTTGCACTTCGGCGACGACCGGCGCACGGGTGAGTAACGCGTATGCAACCTGCCTTCTACAGGGGGATAGCCCGGAGAAATCCGGATTAATACCCCATACGATTGATTTAACACAAGTTAGATCAAAGAAAGCTTCGGCGGTAGAAGATGGGCATGCGTCCTATTAGTTAGTTGGTAAGGTAACGGCTTACCAAGACAGCGATAGGTAGGGGGCCTGAGAGGGTGAACCCCCACACTGGTACTGAGACACGGACCAGACTCCTACGGGAGGCAGCAGTGAGGAATATTGGTCAATGGAGGCAACTCTGAACCAGCCATGCCGCGTGCAGGAAGAATGCCCTATGGGTTGTAAACTGCTTTTATTTAGGAAGAAACCCCAGTACGTGTACTGGGCTGACGGTACTAAACGAATAAGGACCGGCTAACTCCGTGCCAGCAGCCGCGGTAATACGGAGGGTCCAAGCGTTATCCGGAATCATTGGGTTTAAAGGGTCCGCAGGCGGGCTATTAAGTCAGTGGTGAAATCTCTTGGCTTAACCAAGAAATTGCCATTGAAACTATTAGTCTTGAATTCGGTCGAAGTGGGCGGAATGTGTCATGTAGCGGTGAAATGCATAGATATGACACAGAACACCGATAGCGAAGGCAGCTCACTAGGCCTGAATTGACGCTCAGGGACGAAAGCGTGGGGAGCGAACAGGATTAGATACCCTGGTAGTCCACGCCGTAAACGATCATTACTCGATATCAGCGATATACAGTTGGTGTCTAAGCGAAAGTGATAAGTAATGCACCTGGGGAGTACGATCGCAAGGTTGAAACTCAAAGGAATTGACGGGGGCCCGCACAAGCGGTGGAGCATGTGGTTTAATTCGATGATACGCGAGGAACCTTACCAGGGCTTAAATGCATAATGACAGGACTGGAAACAGTTTTTTCTTCGGACATTTTGCAAGGTGCTGCATGGCTGTCGTCAGCTCGTGCCGTGAGGTGTTGGGTTAAGTCCCGCAACGAGCGCAACCCCTATCTTTAGTTGCTAGCAGGTAATGCTGAGGACTCTAGAGAAACTGCCAGCGCAAGCTGAGAGGAAGGCGGGGACGACGTCAAGTCATCACGGCCCTTACGTCCTGGGCTACACACGTGCTACAATGGTCGGTACAGAGGGCAGCTACCAAGTGATTGGATGCGAATCTCGAAAGCCGATCTCAGTTCGGATTGGAGTCTGCAACTCGACTCCATGAAGCTGGAATCGCTAGTAATCGCGCATCAGCCATGGCGCGGTGAATACGTTCCCGGGCCTTGTACACACCGCCCGTCAAGCCATGGAAGCTGGGGGTACCTGAAGTCGGTAACCGCAAGGAGCTGCCTAGGGTAAAACCGGTAACTGGGGCTAAGTCGTAACAAGGTAGCCGTACCGGAAGGTGCGGCTGGAACATCTCCTTTCTAGAGGGCGCTTAACGTAGTTTGTTAGCTGTTTTCCATTTCTTAATCACTAATATCTCTCCCACCAGTGGAGCTTTAATACTAAGAGGTGGGATTATTCATTTAGTCCCGTAGCTCAGTTGGTTAGAGCACTACACTGATAATGTAGGGGTCAGCAGTTCAAATCTGCTCGGGACTACATTAAAAATGGGGGATTAGCTCAGCTGGCTAGAGCGCTTGCCTTGCACGCAAGAGGTCATCGGTTCGACTCCGATATTCTCCACTTTTTCACCTATTATGGGTTAAAAAAATGGTCTTATTTCTTGATGAAAGTCAAAATAAGTAGAAAAAGAAAGAAAAGAAGCTGAAAAAAACGACATCTAAACGAAGATGGAGTAAAAAAAAGAGATATTAAGACAGATTTATGAGTTTTAGGAGTTAGCAGCTGCTATAATTTACAAAAAAGTTCTTTGAAATGTTGGAATTGATTGAAATAGTAATAGAATAAAGAAAACTAATAAGTTACTAAGGGCACACAGGGAATGCCTTGGATTTGAGAGGCGATGAAAGACGTGATACGCTGCGATAAGCTACGGGGAGAAGCAAATATTTTATGATCCGTAGATTTCTGAATGGGGCAACCCGGCTACTTGAAGAGTAGTCACCGAAAGGAGCAAACCTGGAGAACTGAAACATCTAAGTACCCAGAGGAAGAGAAAACAATAGTGATTTTGAGAGTAGCGGCGAGCGAAATCGAAATAGCCCAAACCGTAGTTGTTTCGGCAACTACGGGGTTGTAGGACTACAATGTGGACTTATGGATTATAATAGAATAGAGTTGGAAAGCTCAACCGAAGAGGGTGATAGTCCCGTACATGAAATAATTTATATACCTAGTAGTATCCTGAGTAGGGCGGGACATGTGAAATCCTGTCTGAATCAAGCAGAACCATCTGTTAAGGCTAAATACTCCTCAAATACCGATAGCGAACGAGTACCGTGAGGGAAAGGTGAAAAGAACCCTGAATAAGGGAGTGAAAAAGATCCTGAAACTGTGTGCCTACAAGCGGTCGGAGCCTACGGGTGACGGCGTGCCTTTTGCATAATGATCCTACGAGTTACTCCTCATTAGCGAGATTAAGGTTTTAAGAACCGTAGTCGAAGCGAAAGCAAGTCTGAATAGGGCGACGTAGTTAATGGGGGTAGACGCGAAACCTTGTGATCTACCCATGGTCAGGTTGAAGTTCCGGTAACACGGAATGGAGGACCGAACTGATAAACGCTGAAAAGTTTTCAGATGAACTGTGGGTAGGGGTGAAAGGCCAATCAAACTAGGAAATAGCTCGTACTCCCCGAAATGCATTTAGGTGCAGCGTTCAGGTAGAGTCTTATAGAGGTAGAGCTACTGATTGGGCTAGGGGGCTTCACCGCCTACCAAACCCTGACAAACTCCGAATGCTATAAGATATACTGAGCAGTGAGGGCATGGGTGCTAAGGTCCATGTCCGAGAGGGAAAGAACCCAGACCATCAGCTAAGGTCCCAAAATATACGCTAAGTTGAACTAACGTGGTTCGATTGCTTAGACAGCTAGGATGTTGGCTTGGAAGCAGCCATTCATTTAAAGAGTGCGTAACAGCTCACTAGTCGAGCGATCGAGCGTGGATAATAATCGGGCATAAGCGTATTACCGAAGCTATGGATTTACAACATTAGTTGTAAGTGGTAGGGGAGCATTCTATAGGCGTTGAATGTGTACTTTGAGGTATGCTGGAGCGTATAGAAAAGCAAATGTAGGAATGAGTAACGATAAAGCAGGCGAGAAACCTGCTCACCGATAGACTAAGGTTTCCTGAGCGACGCTAATCGGCTCAGGGTTAGTCGGGACCTAACGCGAACCCGAGAGGGGTAGTGGATGGACAACTGGTTAATATTCCAGTACTAATTGTAACTGCGATGGGGTGACGGAGTGATGAAAGATCTGCGAACTGACGGAATAGTTCGTTAAAGCGTGTAGCTAAATTTTGTATAGGCAAATCCGTACAGAATGGCGAATGTGATAGTACCACAAGTCTACGGATGAGTGGATAATGATCCTAAGTGCTTCCAAGAAAAACCTCTAAGCTTCAGGTTACAATTACTCGTACCGCAAACCGACACAGGTAGTCAAGGAGAGAATCCTAAGGTGCTCGAGTGAATCATGGCTAAGGAACTAGGCAAAATCGTCTCGTAACTTCGGGAGAAGAGACGCCTCTCGTAAGAGAGGCCGCAGTGAATAGGCCCAGGCGACTGTTTATCAAAAACACATGGCTTTGCGAAAACGAAAGTTGAAGTATAAGGCCTGACACCTGCCCGGTGCCGGAAGGTTAAGAGGAGATGTCATCTTCGGAGAAGCATTGAATTGAAGCCCCGGTAAACGGCGGCCGTAACTATAACGGTCCTAAGGTAGCGAAATTCCTTGTCGGGTAAGTTCCGACCTGCACGAATGGTGCAACGATCTGGGCACTGTCTCAGCCATGAGCTCGGTGAAATTGTAGTATCGGTGAAGATGCCGATTACCCGCAACGGGACGGAAAGACCCCGTGAACCTTTACTATAGCTTCACATTGATATTGGACACTTTATGTGTAGGATAGGTGGGAGACTTTGATGCTGCATCGCTAGGTGTAGTTTAGTCGTTGTTGAAATACCACCCTTAAATTGTTTGATATCTAATCAGTCGTAAGACTGAGACATTGTGTGGTGGGTAGTTTGACTGGGGTGGTCGCCTCCAAAAGAGTAACGGAGGCTCCTAAAGGTACCCTCAGCACGGTTGGTAATCGTGCGTAGAGTGTAATGGCATAAGGGTGCTTGACTGAGAGACCTACAAGTCGATCAGGTAGGAAACTAGAGCATAGTGATCCGGTGGTTCCGCATGGAAGGGCCATCGCTCAAAGGATAAAAGGTACTCCGGGGATAACAGGCTTATCACTCCCAAGAGCTCATATCGACGGAGTGGTTTGGCACCTCGATGTCGGCTCGTCACATCCTGGGGCTGGAGAAGGTCCCAAGGGTTGGGCTGTTCGCCCATTAAAGTGGCACGCGAGCTGGGTTCAGAACGTCGTGAGACAGTTCGGTCCCTATCTGTTGTGGGCGTTAGATTTTTGAGAGGACCTTCCTCTAGTACGAGAGGACCGGGGAGGACGCACCTCTGGTGTACCTGTTGTGGCGCCAGCTGCATCGCAGGGTAGCTACGTGCGGATGAGATAAGCGCTGAAAGCATCTAAGCACGAAACTCACCTCAAGATGAGAAATCTTTAAAGGGCCGTGGAAGACTACCACGTTGATAGGCTACAGGTGTAAAGACAGTAATGTCAAAGCCGAGTAGTACTAATTACCCATAAACTTATAGTTCTCTACTGTTACTATTTCAATCACCCAATATTTTCTAACTTAAGACATTAGAAGATAGACAAAAAAGACAAAAGATTAAACAAGCATCGCTTGTCTCATATTTTTTATCTAATAGTCTAATATCTTCAACAGTTTTCGGTGTCTATTGCAGCAGGGTCCACCTCTTCCCATTCCGAACAGAGAAGTTAAGACTGCTTGCGCTGATGGTACTGCCCTTTTAAGGGTGGGAGAGTAAGTCGACGCCACTTTTTAAAAACCTCATACATTCATTTGTGTGAGGTTTTTTGTTTTATATACTTTTTTTATTTG
>NZ_QURB01000017.1 GCF_003402975.1 Brumimicrobium aurantiacum
ATTAAACCCTATTATGGTGTGACTATTATGAGTGAAATAAGTTCCAATCATGAAAATGGGTTTATTGCGGATTCTTCTTTTATTGTCGGAAATAATTATTCTAAAGGTAATGGGTTCTATCCTAATTACTATAATGCTTCTGGATTCTATTATGGAACTCCTTTTTTTGGTGGATTGTCAATTGGATTTGATTTTCGTTTGATTAGTACCTTGTATTTAAGCATGGATTTTGGCCTTGGCATAAAAGTAATTCGATATAAGTATTTAGAATGGTACGACAACGAAGATTATAGAGAAATTTTAGAAGGTATGCCGATTCAATCTAGAAACCTGTTATATACTAATGCGCAATTGAGCCTACGCTATGATTTTTCATTTGGAAAAAAATCTAAAAAGGAATGATAATCAATGAAAACAACATAATGCTCAAACTCTGCTATCCAGAACTATGGGTAAAGGAGTCTTTGCAAAACCGTCCTGTTATTTGGTTTGTTGCCAAAAGAGAAGGTAACTATGGCATGCTGCAGAATAATAACAAAGAAGAAGATACTTTAGTTGCGCTTTCAAAAGAACTTTTTGTTAGCGAACAGGATTCAATGCCGCAAGAATTGAAATTAAATGTTTATCCTAACCCTTTTGAAGATTACTTTATTGTAGAAAGTCCAGTTGAAGATGAAATGGTAGTTCAAGATCCTTCGGGAAGGGTTGTCTTACAGCAGAGTGTTTCAAAAGGAGAAAATAGAATTCGAACTCAAGAATTAACTTCGGGGATATATTTTGTTCGTTTTATTAACCAAAACAAAACCTTTAAAATAATTAAGCGATGAGATTCTCTATTTTAATTATATTTTTCTATTTTTTCATAACAATTGGAATATCTCAGGTGAAAGTAAAGCCAGTTCTTAACATTCATGGAGCATCAGAAGTTTTATGTTTAAATAGTTATAGTAGAAACGAGATTGATGATACAGCTTTAAGGTTATTAGGTTTAAATTTAAATCCAGGAATTCAATTACAAACTAACTCAGGTACTTTCGGGATGCTTTTTAATTACCAATATAGTGTTTTTACTAATTTGTATGATTTTACTCGTTATCGGAATCATATGATTGGAGGAGTCATACAGTATTCATTGTACAGTGAAATCAAGCGCTTTAGGCCTTATTTTTCTATTGAAGTAAAGAGTGAAATAGCTACAAATTCAAAGAATGCTTACATGGATGATTATTATGTTCCTCATTCACTTACCTACAGTTCTGATTTTAACCATGATGGTTCTTACGTGTTCTATAAATCGAGGATTTATCAGTCTACTCCCTTAGTTTCAAGTTTAATTATGGGGGGTGATTTTAGAATTATAGAAAATTTGCACTTAAAATTTGGTTTTGGTTATAAGTTACGTTTAATGAAAACTAAATATGCTGAATGGGAATTAGGCGAAGATGTAAATGAAAAACTGAAAACAACCCCCAACGAAAATCATTACTTCCACATGCTTGATGTCCAATTGGGATTAAGTTACTCCTTCACTTTCAAACCCAAATAATTTCTGTACCTTAAAAACATGAAGCCTGGAATTCGAAATACTGACATGGACATTGTTGATGAAATGACCCTCGGTTTCACTGGAGTTGCTGGGTTTCACTTATGGAATGGTAGAGCGGAACATACTGCAAATTATATTGAACTTTGGAAGAACACTTTTAGAGCCCAAAATCACATGAATGGTGATGATGTGATTAGTACCTTGAGTGATAATTGGGGAGATTGGTCGCATGGGATGGAGAAAAGTAAACTATTTATTGTGACTTTAAATGATAATGTTGATGCAATAGAGCACCAATATTATTTATCTAGCAACAAAGAAAAAGCTATTGGATATGTTAGAAATCGCACCTATAACGTTCATACAAAAAGAGTAAACTCCGATTGTGATTTAGATTTTGGGGATATAGAGCCAATTGATGATTTAGAAAACATTAAGTGGAATGATAATAGATTGCCAATAAATAGAAGATTAGACTTAGTTGGATTAAATTCAAGTGAGGAGTATACAATTGATTACTATTCTTTTAGAACAGGTAACTATATTTCTACACAATGTGATGAAACAAATAATAATGGAGAACTTAGGTTGAAATACCCTGATTTAAATACATCGATCAACCCATTAAATCCTGTTATTTGGTATGTTGTATATCAACAAAACTGCAATTCTAGTATAGTTCAACAAAACAATATCGAAGAATATGAGGAAGAGTTGAACCCAACGCAAATACTAAACAATAATATAAATGGTGAGCAAGTTTTAAATGTGTATCCTAATCCATTTAACAACTTTATTTCAATTCAAAGCATCAAAAAAGACCAACTCATTTTAAAGTCCATAGAAGGAAAAGTGATTGACAACTATAAAATTGATAATGGACTAACAAGAGTAAATACTGCTGCATTAACAAGCGGCATGTATATTCTCACTTTTATCAATCAAAATAGATCCTTTAAACTGATTAAGCTATGAGAAAAATGTTATTTTTTTTACTTGGATTTATCCCATTAACTAGTTTTACTCAATTAAAAATTAAACCAGTAATTCAACTTTTTCAATCTTTACATTCGAAGATAATTACTGAAAGTACAGTTGGTGTTGGATTTAATATTCCGTTTAATACTGGTGGTGTTTCCCTTTTGTTTCAATATCAATATGGTGGAAATTGGAAAAGCAGTGTAAAACATCAAATCGTAGATATGTACACCTTAGACTATCATTTGTTGGGAGGCGAAATCAAGTACAGGTTGTTTGATCAATCCTCTTTTTACAGTCCAACCTTAAGTATAGCTTTATCTACAGAGATACATTCAAATTATAAAGGGGGATACCTTGACAGTCACGGAATTTTGGAAAGAGGATATTCCTTTCGACCAACAAATGTTGCACAAGATGGGGAACTTGGAGGTCCAACTGTGGGGAATAATAAATGGTATTCTTATTATTATATTTCTACTCCGTTGATTAGTAGCTTTTCAATTGGTAATGAATTTAGAGTAATTGAAGGGTTATATGTTAATCTAGATATTGGAATTTCTTTTCGATCGATAAAAGTAGGATATAAAGAATGGCATAAATCAGATCCAGAACCTGAGCCAAATTACATTCCTATTTCAACAGAAAATGATAGGATAATGATGTTTGATTTGGAGTTGGGATTACGGTATGTGTTTTCTTTAGGTAAATAGATGTAGGCTTTAGGCTGTATGCTATAGGCAGGAATCTTTAGGCTATAAGCGATGCACTATGCTCAAAGCCTAACGCCAAAAAAACCAAATAATTTTCGTAAATTGAAAAAATGAAACCTGAGAATAAAAATATGAAAATACTTTTGAAGAGGCAAATGACCCTCGGTTTCACTGGTATTGCAGGCTTTCACTTCTGGGATGGTAGAGACCCAAAAGAGGATGGAAGCTACCACACCGAATTGTGGAAGAACACTTTTAGAGCCCAAAATCACATGAATGGTGATGATGTGATTAGTACCTTGAGTGATGGCTGGGGCGATTGGTGGCATGGGATGGGGGCAGCTGAATATAAAAATAATTTACGAGAGAAGTATTCAGTTGAACACCAATACTACAAATCATCAGATAAAAGGAAAGCAGTAGGTTATGTTAAGAATAGAAGTTTTAACATTAATACTAGAGGAAATGCCGGGACTGAATGTAGTGGTTATCCTTTTAATAATACGGCAGTAGAATCCCCTAGAAACACTGAATGGAATGATGTGTATTTGTTTAAACGATTACGCATAAATAATTTAAAAACACACACTGAATATAAAATTGATTGGTACAGTAATAATCAGTATATAAAAACTGACTGCATTGAAACCAATAAAAAAGATGGAATATGGGGAATAACTTTAGAGTACCCCGAACTCACAGTAAGTCACACAGGAAATAATGATTTGCCTGTTGTTTGGTATGTAATACAGCAACAAAGTTGTAGCTCCGGAATGGTTCAGCAAGATGATATAGAAGAAGTTGAGGAAGGTATGAACAGAAAACAATTATTGAATAATCAGGAAAATAATGAAACTATTTTAAATGTTCATCCTAACCCATTTCAAAATCATATCTCTATACAAAGTCCTCAAAAAGACGAGTTGATTTTAAAGTCTATTGAAGGAAAAATTATTGATAATTATGAGATTGAGAAGGGACAATCAAGAGTGAATACCGCCAACTTTTCAAGCGGCATGTACATCCTCACTTTTATCAATCAAAATAGATCCTTTAAACTGATTAAGCTATGAGAGTATTAATATTTATAATAATATTTTTGATAACTGGATTTGCTAATTCGCAGGAAGATAGAAATATGGGTTTAGTTGCGAAAACCTCATTTAGCCTTTATGGACCTTTATTATATTCTGCAGAAAATGGCAATACTTACAATTCTGTAAAAGGAGAATTGGGAGTTGTTTTTCAAAGACAAAAGA
>NZ_QURB01000018.1 GCF_003402975.1 Brumimicrobium aurantiacum
TGTTTGCACGGTTTACCCGAAACAGATTTTAAAACCAAATCATTTTGCAAATTACCTGGTTATCGTTCTTAGTTTGGAGAAAAATCTTGAAAAAATAAAGCGTTCAATATGAGGGTGGGTTGTCCTACACGTGGTGGACTATTTACGATTAACGTTCCACAGCTAAAAAATCGCTGCTATCCATAAAGTTAAGCAATAATTTGAAAGGAGAGTGATTGAGCTGAGGATGATTTATCATTCGAAGTGCAATCGTTGCAGTGTTTTTTAGGTGTTGTTACCAGCATATTAAGTCTATTCATTAGAATAAATAACCGTAAAGCAATACTAACAAGAAAATTAAAAATGGTA
This sequence comes from Brumimicrobium aurantiacum, assembly GCF_003402975.1. Taxonomy (GTDB): domain Bacteria; phylum Bacteroidota; class Bacteroidia; order Flavobacteriales_D; family Crocinitomicaceae; genus Brumimicrobium; species Brumimicrobium aurantiacum. The sequence continues at coordinate 349 of NZ_QURB01000018.1, forward strand.
ATAATAGACTCGTAACAAACCAAATAATCTCTTTGGATACTATTAGCCTCGCTAAGTCACTCTTTTTTTTGTTTAAAGTATCTACAAACTTCTTCATATACTTAAGCCAAAAGTGGACCCATACAATCGGGGTGCCGATGAATAGTAAAATAATGAGCACAATAATAATCACCTTAATAACAACCATTCGTAAAGTTTACGTTTTAAGTTTTCTTCGCTCTTTGATTTAGTATACGTCATTGCTAGACCTGTGTTACCAGCTTTTTAGATATTCATGTAAGCTTGAAGTATTGCTGCTCCAACTATAACAATGATAGTTAAAATTGAAAGTATCAATCTTTTTAAAATTATTTTTCTACGTGTGTCCAAGTATTTGACTATTGCAAAAAGGAAATAAATTATGGAAAAAAGCCCCCAAATTAAAACAAGAAAAGTAACAGTTAATCCATTTCCCAATGCGTCTCCTGAGATTGGAGGATTCGATGTATCCAAAACATTTTGAATAATTAAGTTGGTTTTAATACTCAGTCCTATTAGAACTAAATAAAATAAATAAAACCAGTTAGATGTTTTTAAATTATTCATTTATCGTTCAAATTTTTCTTCAATAAGAGAAAGATGTGTTTGTATATTCAGCTAATGAATTGTTTTCATGTCTAATCTTGTGGTTTTTTACGCTCTTTTCATTGCTGGTAACGGTTCTTGTATGGTGCGTTTGCATCCCGAAGGGTGCATATGCACTATACAAATTGTTGTGCTTTCGTGTTATTCATATTTTACAATTAAGTCTGGATACTTCGACTCAATAAATTCCCGTTGTTTCTGTGTAAGGAAAATAAAGCCAGTTTCTTGTCCATTATCATAGCAGAACTGAAATTTCCCATCTATTTCATTTTCGCTTAAAGACTTTTCAATTATTGCCATAAATTTTGGGTCTAACCAGTCGCCTTGCATATCTAAATAAGAAGAGTATGTCTTATTTTTAAATGAGAATGAATACTCGACTTTATTCTGGTTATCGAAGGAAATTTCGAAATTATCTTTAATGTTTGTCGGGTTAAAAACACCCCTAGATGCTAATCCAAATTGATTCGTTAATTCTTGATAAGGGTTTTTAAGGTTGCCTGTTTCCCAATCAAACGATACGATTATTTTAGGGAATGCAAAAAGAATATCATTGAAATCATTAACGTCTTTCGACTCCAAGAGCAACCTTCCTTCCTTAAATTCTTCTTTTGTCAAATGACTAAACAAACCTATCGATTCAAAGTCCTGCAAGATTTTTTCAATACCTTCAGTGTTGAATCTATTATCGAAGGTTTCATCAGATAAGAAATAACTTTCTTGATTTAATTCTTTTGATTGCTCCTCATTTAAAATGATCAATCCAATTTTTTCTTGACCATATACACTCCGACTATCTTTAATATTTATTGTGTGAAGTCGGTATGAAACTCCTTTATCTCTTAAATACTTATTTATACCCTGATGAAACTTTGTGCTTATTTTATTTGGGAGGTCATTTTTATGATGTTCTTTGAAATTACGGACTCTTTTAAAATCATGAAAAAACTCATTTTTATATGTTTTATTATTTGCCACAAAGCTGACCTCTAGTCTTTGTTCTACAAGGTCTGACTCTTCCTCCAATTCTTTAAGAATTATTTGTAAATCAGAGTAATTGAAATTAGGAACTAATTGCTTAATAACTTCGAAAACATGATTATAAATAGTCGTTGGATTGGGTTCAAAATCGTGTAGGTTAATGATTTGGCACTGGTCAGAATATGAAAGTATTGCTGGTTTTCCTTTCAATTCAAGATTTGAATAGCTGTTTTCTATGCTTTGATAAGTAGACTCATCAATTAGATTCAACTCGATTAAGTTTTGAGCAAATTTTAATTCTTCCGATTTGTATTGGTTGTATTTTATAAAATATTCTTCTTTTGACTTTACAAACATTAAAAGTTCAACCTCATTTCGGATCGTAGAATCTGCTAGTTTACTTCTTGATTCATTATAAGTGTAAATCGAAATCAAGTCCAGACTTTTTAATTCTTCAAGTGTTCGAGAACGAGTTGCTCCCATAACACTTCTTTTATGATGAATAAGACTTTTGTATCCTTTTTTAGGTCCTCCGAATAAACCTCCATAAGAAAATGAAAATTCTAAAATAGGGTCTTCTTCCTTTATCTTTTTTTCAATTTTAGGTGACTCCATTCCACGATAAAAAAGTTCTTGATAAAAGGCATCTGCTAAGAAGTTAATTACCTTGAGGTTTTTTGGTTCTTTCGAACTAAACCTAGAAAGGTAAATATCTAGTTCTTGACCTCCTTTTCTTGTCAAGAACTCTTTCGATATAAGATTTTCTGAAAGATTATTTTCTTGCCCTATTAAGGAAAGCGGTATTAAAAATAATATTGATAGTATTCTTGCCATTTTATCGTTCATGAAGTACAACGTCCAAGCTACGTATTGTCGCCATTCATTTTTAATTTAGTCTAAAGTAGTCATTTTATTTTAATCAAAATGTTCATTTTAAAAGTTTCGTTGGCGATAATACTTAGCGGGTGTTATCGGAAGT
>NZ_QURB01000019.1 GCF_003402975.1 Brumimicrobium aurantiacum
TTTAAAACCAAATCATTTTGCAAATTACCTGGTTATCGTTCTTAGTTTGGAGAAAAATCTTGAAAAAATAAAGCGTTCAATATGAGGGTGGGTTGTCCTACACGTGGTGGACTATTTACGATTAACGGTTCTGCACTAGGCGAAGTGGCGCTATCTCTTGATTCTAATTATTGCGCCATTTTGTTTAGTGCTTGTTAGTGGTATTTTATTGTTTAACAAATTTAGTTATCATTAAATTTCCATCAGAATATGATCTGATGAAGTAAATACCACTTTCTAAATTGGAAGTATTTATTTCTAGTTTCCCATACATTATTTGATCTGAATATTGAGCCTTACCTTTTGTGTCAACAATTTCAATTAGGTATGTTTTATTATCTTGAACTTCAAGATAAATACTTTCTTTAGCTGGATTAGGATATGCTATTAATTTAGATGTATTGTCCAAGTGATTCAATCCAATTATTGCTCCATTAAGATTTAAAACGTGGAAATCATTCACTGTAGTTACGTAAAAGACTGAATCCTTAACTGCTACAGAGTTTATTTGACCATTTAATGTTGAGTTATAGGAGCATAAATAAGTCGAAGAATTCTGAGTAATATGAAATGCACTTACTGCATTTGTTCCAATTTGAAATACGTAGTTGTTTTTGTAAACTAGTTTACCTAATGTGTTTCCACCTATACCTTGAAATAGGCCCACGGGATTGGTCGGATCAGAAATGTCTATTGCGTCAAAACCACTAGCTGTTTTCGAGACAAAAAGACGATTATTTGCTAAATCCGCAGCGATTTGAGCATAGCCTCCCCCAAATGTTGTCACAATCGTCATATTTAAGGGATCTGAAATATCAATGACTTGAAGCCCAGCGTTGGTTCCTACAAATGCATAGTTTCCTTGTATAGCTATGCCTTGTGAAAAGCTTCCCAGGTTTATACTACTAACCACTGAAGGTGTCGTTTTATTCGTGATGTCAATAGCGTATAAAATACTAGAACTAGTAGGCATGAAAGCATAATTTCCACTTAAAGCAATATCATAAGCTGTTCCGCTAAGATTCGTTGTTATGCCAACCTGAGTAGGAAAGTTGATATTTGAAATATCTGCAATCATGAAGTATGGATTCATCCCACCTCCAAAGTAGGCGTAATTACCATCAACCTCAATTGCCATAGGGAAGCTTGCAGGATTTCCTAAAGATGCCGTCGGTGTGGGTGAAGATGGGCTCGATACATCTATAAATTGAATACCAGAAGTAGTACTAGTTATGACTTTATCTTGGTAATATTCAATAATAAAATTTGCATTGTTATTCCAAATGCCAAATTCACTTATACATTGCGAAATCACATTACCTGAGAAAATAACGGCTAAAATTGCCAATTTAAACCTTTTCATCATTTTTATTTTTGATTTTATTGGAGTTCGATATTACCACTAACGTTCTGTGTATGGACAGTAGGGCAGGGTCGAAGGACTTCACTTTCAGTTTACCACTAAGCCAAAACAAACGTTTTTACTTTTAATTTTCTTTTTTGTTAAACGTCAAAACTTTGTTTTGGCGTTGCCTGCTCAGAGAACAGGACTTCCAATTTATCTCTAAATGCCCTATTGGCTATACACCTTGTTGGAGGTAGTGTTATTTTATCCTGGCGAGTCACACCATATTATCATTTTACAATTCTCTACTTGTCCCATTTCGTTGAAAAGGAAAAAATAATTGATCCCTGAACATATTTTTTCACCTTTAATATTGAATTCAATAATTGTCCAAGTTTTGTACTCAAGCCTTTCTGAAAAACGGATTAAGTAGTGATTTGGATCAAAATCTTTAAAGTCCTTTGTCAGTTGTATTCGATTTAATTTTTGGTCATTCTGTATTTGAATATTTTCAGTTTTCAAATTTGTCCATAGTAATGAGTCAGTCCACTCAAATTGTAATTTATTAAATGCTATCCTAGGATTAATTTCTAAGTAACTGGAATCATAAACAGTTAGCTTTTTTTCTGTGTCGTAATCATGATAGACGCAGTCACATCCTTGGTGAAAAGTAGAATCTGACTCAATATTATTTATGTAGTACTCTATTGCTTTCATTTCATAATTAACTTCTTGTCCAAAAGCATTTATGGTCAATATGAAAGATAATATGGTTATAATTTTTGTCATTTTACATTACCGCCAACGTCCAAGCTACGTATTGTCGCCATTCATTTTTAATTTAGTCTAAAGTAGTCATTTTATTTTAATCAAAATGTTCATTTTAAAAGTTTCGTTGGCGATAATACTTAGCGGGTGTTATCGGAAG
>NZ_QURB01000002.1:0-165050 GCF_003402975.1 Brumimicrobium aurantiacum
GGTACAATACAGAAAGATTACATTCATCTCTAGGGTATGTTTCCCCTCTAGAAATGGAAATTAAGTTAAGAGGGAAAATTAATAAAGTGGCTTGATAAAATTTGTCACAAAATTAGTAGGAATTCCAGGTCGTCTGTTTGAAGATCCAGCACTTTTTGCGCGACTTCTGGGTAAGTATTAAAATTATAACCCTCTAATTTTTGCGCGATTTCCGCAGCTAAAGGGTCGGGGTTCCATTGGATAATATTTCCGCTAGGCGTTTGACCGACTGAAGGTATGTTATTCATATTGACAAGAGGCGTATTAAAAAAGGTCTTCGCCTGTTTCAAGAAATACAAAAAAACAATTATCACAATTACAATAATTAAGAGTTTAATAGGGTCGCTTTGTTTCTGGTATAATTTTTTAAGATCCATTTTATTAGGCTTTTTTGGTTTGGCGCGAAATTAGAATTACAACTAAAGCTGATACAATGATCGCGAGCGATAAATAAATTATAGAACGTGTTGAAATTTCTACGTCAAAATTTAAAGTTGGTAAAGAGTAAGGCTCCATATTATTTAAGTTTTGAAATCATAAATACAAACATTATTAATACCAATACGGCGCCACCTATATACAACCATTCTTTTTTTATTTTAGAATCACCTAAACAAGAAGTACACGGCGTATTTTTTTCTCCAGAAAACGGCGTTACTGTATTCATATCCGTAGCCTGTGAAGTTTCTACTTCCGAGTTTTTCGTATTGGTATTTGTATTGTGTTTGGTTGTTGTTTGCTCTTCGTTTTTCGTATTAACGGGTTTAATCAATTCTTGATTGACTAAAAAATCATCGTGCTGAACGAATGCGGCGTTATCCTCAATAATTGAAGACGCCACGCTTATTTCTAAATTATTTTCTTCCATTATTTACGTTTTTTTTTCTTGATTTTTGAACGAACGATAAAAAAAGTTATCGTTAACAAAAGCAAAGCGACACCAGCCGCGATTAATAAAGTTGCTTGGTTTGCTGATTCAACCTTGCTTTTACGGGCTTCGCTTTCTGCTATTTTAACAGCGCTTTCAGCTTCGGCGGTTGCTTCAACAGAATCAGCAGTTAAACCTTGTTCGGCTAAAATTACATTTTGCTCTGCGTTGGAATCAATAAGGTTTCTAAATGTCTCGATTGAATCATTTAAACTGGAAACCTGACTTTTAAGGCTGCTTATGTCTTTCTGAACATCTTTATAAAGGTTCATATTCTTATTCCAACCTACTAAAGCTTCCTCACGCTTAGCTTGTGAAGCCATAGCTTTTAATCGTTTTTCGTACAGCCGTTTCCAGCCGTCAGCTTGACCTTTATAATATGTGTAGTCTTTTTCTTTTTTCGCGATTTGAGCGTTTAAAGCAGTTATTTCTGCCTCATGCTCTGCAATTTTTTGGAGTGTGGTTTCAGTTGCCATTGTTATTTATTTTTAAGTAGGAAAAACATTACAACTACAACAATAAGCGCAATAGCTACAATTGCAATTGTTTTTTGATTTGCGGCGCGATCTTCTGCGGTTGCCCCAAAAGTTGGAGCATATTGAGAAAACATATTTTGATTTTGCGCTAAAGCGATCTGATCATTACGGTATTTATCCGAAAAAACAGATGCTAATTGTCCAGAATTCTCAACCAATTGACCACCAAAATTAAACACGCTATCCCAATTAAAACCGCCTGATTGCTCAGTGCTTGGCATAGCGTTTCCACTCGTAGTGTCGACAATTGGAGTTTCAAAATTTGAAATATTGGAAGTCGGTAAACTGTAATTATTTAAAGACATAATTTTTTTTTTGATAAAAAAAAGCGCCTCTAGTAAAGGCTAGGGCGCTTTTTTAAGGTGAATAAAAAACGGTTTAAAAAAAACTCTTCTTATTTCGTTTGAAGCCTTTGACCAGCCGCTAAAATATGAGCGTTAGCAATAGCACCACGACGGCGAAGAATATGAGACGCAGAGAAACCTACACCAATATCCCAATTGATTTGCATTGCTGAATTTGCTTTCAATTTGAATAGGATCACCACGTCAGACGCTAAAGTCAAAACTTTTCCTTTTGCTAAAAGTGGAATCTCCACTCTGTCGTTTTGAAATTGTCCCGCCGTTACGTAGTCACGTAAGTTAATAGACATTGCGCCGTTTGATCTCTCAAATGGAGAGATTACAGACTGCTCGATCACAGTAGAAAACTGTTCTTTTTGATTTGATTGCAAGTTCATACGAACTACTCTCGTAGGGTTTGATGCTACGTAATTCATCATGTATTCAATCGGTGACGCAGAGTTCATCGACGAAGACGTTAAAACTCCAGAGGTTCCCCCGTCTGGATCTGCTAATCCTGTGATTGCTGTACCCTCATCAGATTCGATAGCGCCATCTTTGGTTATGAAACCATCGATTCCCGCAACCTTACCTTTTAAAGCCGACGTTGTCATCCCTAACATTAACGCTGGCGAAAATGCTACTACTTTGTCTACTGCTGACGTGTTTTTCAATTCCATTCCGAAATCTTTACCCGTCTGGTGCTCGCCCTTAAAAGATCTAGCGCCTTTAAAGTCGAAAATATCTCCTTCTCCTGTATACATTTTTTCTTTTTTTTTTAATTCTTAAATAATTTAACTTTTGCCTAACCTACAACAGGATCGTTGTTTACTTCTGTTGTTTCTGTGTTTTCTTGCGCTTCTGGAACTGGCGCTGGTGCCTTTGCTGGTGCTGGACTAGATGAGCCGCCGCCTAAACGTTTTAATTTTCCGTTCTCCAGTTTAGCTGGGTAGAATAATTGAACCGCTAAAACTGCAACGAGCAGTAAAACAACTGCGATCATTAACACGTTTTTCGGCTTTTTTCTTGTGATTTTTTTTGTGGGTGTAGCCATTACAATTTCTTTAATTATTTTTTTGCTTTCGGCTTCAAATATTGGAAGGAGTTAAAGAACGGTTTGCGGTTTTGTGGATTAGGTTGTTAAAGCTTGGTTTTAACTGTCTTTAAAGGTGTTAACAAAAAAAAGCCCGTACAAAATGCACGGACTTTTTTTTAAAAATTCATGTCTTGTTTTGATTATGTCACGGAGGTTTATAAATTCTATTAAGTAAAAATACTATTAAAGCCAATAAGAAAAATGCAATGAAATATACATTAAATAGCTTTTTAAGACCTTGAAATTTTGGAGGTTCTTTGGTTTGGAATTTCGGAACCTCTCTAATAATATCATTTTCAATGTAAACAGTATCTCCAACGCATTCACCGTCTAAATAAATAATACTGTCTTTATATAGCAACTTGACTTTTAACCTGTCTTTCGTTAAATACATGGTATCCTTAGTTATTCTAAAAATTGTATCATGTTTTATTGTTGGTACATAGACAGTATCAAAATATGTAAACGTGTCAACAACTTTAATCGATTCGAATAAATAAGGGTGTCTTTTCTCAAAGCGTTCAAGGCGTTTCATCGGTGAACACGAAAACAAAAACGCTAATACGAATAAAAAAACAATTTTATTTTTAATATTTTTCATAAAGTTCAATCGAGTTTAATTCGTGTTTTTTACACGCTGGAAAAATCAAATTTTTAGAAACTTCTGGATCTGCAGGACGGTTGCAAAAATCACATTTAATAAAGGGCTTTTTTTTCGGTGGTTTTTTCATGTTTAAGCGTTTAAAGGTTCGCCCCAAAACTCTTGGAATTTTCTATAAACAACGTTCGGCACAAGTTTACAGCGTTTTTTATAACCTAAAGGCTTCAACTCTTCATATAAATGAACATTTAAAATTTTTCGAAGCGTTTCGCCCGAAAATTCATATAAATCACAAATTTCCGCTTTTGTTATTGTTCCCCTTGTTTTATGTGATGCTTCCATGGTTAATTAATTAATAAAAGCGGTTTGCTTATAATATTGATCTGTATTTTTTTTAACCTGTTCGTATAATTCCAGAATATTATCGTCTTCGTATTTACTCATTATTCGCTTTGGCTTGTCTGCGGTATGAAATAAAGTAAGTAGATCAGAACCATCGACAATTTCGGCGTTTGCTTTTCTTAATGAGTGAAAAACATAAACGGCGTCAACGTTTTTTTGCTTCGTGTCGTAAAGAATAGCTTTATCTTCATTGGTTAATTTAGTTGCAAAATATTTTGTTGCATCTTCAAAGATCAAAAGTGTATTTGTTACATATTTTGAAATTTGCGATTTCATATAATCGAAGTCACTAGAATAAATTCTATATATTCCAGATTTCCAATATTTCAATTTTTCAAAAGGAATTACAGGAATAGGAATATTTTCCCATTCTGGATTTTTATAAGTTTCCATTGTGTGCCAGCGTGAATTATCGTAAGTGTCAACAATTAACACTTTTGGCAAATTGGTTTGTTTAACCAATTCTTTTAAAAAATCTGTCTTTCCTGTTCCTCGATTTCCGCAAACGGTTGTAACTAAATTGTCACGCATAATTTTAAATCATTACAATGTTAATTAATCGACCAGAAAGAACTTTAACCAATCCAGCGCCGATTGCTAAATTTTCGTGAACGTCTATACCTTTTTTAGCGCAATACTTTACTGTCGACGGCTTTAGCGCTGCTACGTCAATCTCAGAAAAGGGTATTTCTTCGCGAATTTCGCGTAATTTAGAATCAAAAACTTCATACTGCATAGCTTCGGCGTTTTCTTCTTCGGTCATTTCTTCGCCGTTGGTTTTTTTGATAAACGAAGCTTTTAATTTATTTAATCGCTCTTTACCTCCGAATCGTTTCTGTAATTTAATGAAAGATACAGGCATAAAAATACCCTGTTGAATAACGTCTAAAATGTCGATAGCGCTTTCGGCGCTTTCTTCGGCGTCAAACTCGTCATCATCCTCTTCCTCTTCAAATTCGTCATCTTCGTAAACTTGGTTTAAGGGCGCTGTAAAATCATCGTTAGGGAGTTCCTGTTGCTCTTCTTGGTCGAAATTTGTTTTTTGATCCGTGTTTTCTGGTCGTGTTTTAGTGGGTGCGCTTAGTACGTCCGTTAAAACAACCTTTTCTAATAGATTATCCATTGTTTTCTGTTTCTGCCTGTATTTCTGCGATTAAATTTTCATGTTTCATAAGAAGCGGCTCAAACTGAGATAAAAAAGAAAAACGTTCTTCAAGCGCTGAAGAATTAAACATCATGGAACTAACAATGTCTGATAATGTTCCCATTACTTTCTTTTGTTTGGCGCGCTTGGCTTTTTTGATTTCTTTTTCTGTTGCGTTTGGATCCACCTTTAAATCTTTAGGTTCTAAATTGAGTGAAGCCAGCATTTTTAAAATAACGCGGGTAATATCTTTTAGATCTTCGTCACGATCTTTCAGTAATTTAATTAACTCTGTTTTTTCTAAATTTTCGTAGTTCATTACATTGATCTTTTACGTTTCATGAATGCTTCTCCAGTTTCTCCTGCATTACGCATAGAACCTGTGTGTTTTGTTCTTTCTGTTGTCTTGGCTTTATGGGATGGGATATTGTCAGCTTCAGGAAACTCACCTTTTGTAAAAGTTTTACCTTCTTTTGGTAATTGACCTGATAATATCTTGGCTGCTCTAGCAACTGCATCCTCCCATTTTTCTCCCTCCTTGCGAATTTCCTTCGCATAGGTCATAACATTTGGTTTTGACATCTTATTGTTATTTATAATTGATTACTATTTATTTAACCCCTGTGTACCAACCACCGTTGAATGAAATTAAGTTTCCAGAATCAAAAAAGCAGTTTTTGAACATTTCAGTTAATGTTTCAGGTTCTTCTTTTTGTTTTTTGAATTCAACAGATCTATTTGATCTTACCAATTCTGCCATTTCCAATTCATCGGATGACAATTCAAATTTGATTTCATTTGAATTTGATTCTACTGGATCAGCTTCAGTTTCTTTTTCTGTTTTGTTTTTTTCGCTTTCATCATGTCGAAGACGTTCGGCCAGTAAATCATTCAACTGTCTTTCTGAAGCTTCCAATTTTTGAGCTGTTTCCAAACTGTTTTCACTTTGGTTTCGAACTGATTCCAGTTCGTTTTCAAGTGATTTTACTTTGGTTTCAGCTGTAATCAAATTGTTTTCAGCTGTTTCCAAATCGGTTTCAAGTGATTTTACTTTGGTTTCAAGTGATTTCAATTCTTGTAAAATGCCGAAAACAACATGGTTTCCATTTGAAAACGTTGTTTCTAACTTCTCCTGGAGCTGATCAGAAACTTCTTGAAGTTGGTTCCTTTCAAAATCTGAAAGTTTAACTGCTAATTGTTTTTTTGGTATTTGATACATTTTGTTTGTTTATTTAAAGTTTATTATCTTTGTCTTAAAGGCCAAGGGATATGTACGACGTGTAAGCTATAAAAAGCCATTGCGGTAATCCTGAGGCTTTTTTTGTTCTATTACCGCATGATCATAGTACATTTCTCCTGAGTTGGTAGATCGAATAAATGTTATTACATACATATTCTCATTATCTATACTTACTTCTGTTAAAAATTTAATTACGAATAAAACTCCTTTAGACTTGCTTCTTTCAATGGAATACATTTTTCCATGTCGTAATATTTGATCTATTTTAGATACGCATAATACTTTATTGAAGCCCGCTCCTCTAGCAAACAAGGCGTGTTTTGCTCCTTTTTTGCTAAGTTTTATTATTGCTCCTGAATTAGAATTAATTACTTTCTTCCCTTTTAACTTGGTGTCAAATATTTCTAGACACTTATTTTTAAGATCGTTAATCGATAAGTCCTTGTAATATTTAGGATATTTAATTTTTACCATACTCCTTTGTTTACTGCTGTTACCAGATGTTATCAGAATGAAATCAATTTGATTTCGTTTGATACCATTTTGATATCATTTTGCTTTCATTCTGATACAAATGTGATTACACTTTGATTTTTAAACAAGGGTTTTTGGAAACCGTACCATAACTAACAACTATTAGTAGTGGGATATGGTACTAGTAGTAGTTAGAAATGGTACTCATCGTACCAAATTCTGATACTCGAGATGTAAAAATGAAATAGGAGAGAGGTATAAAAAGTTGATTCATAAAAACTCGAAATATGTCCTACTACAGCTACTACTTACTACAAAAAGCGCTATAAGCCTTATAAACATTGTGTAGTAGCTTCTATATAACCATAAAACAATCCTACTACACCAGTATTTATAATGGTTTTGATAGTGTTCTATTTTTTTGTAGTAACTTGTAGTAAGATTGAAAAATAAATCCTACTACACTCAAACCCCTTATAAATACAATACCTATAGAATTTTGTAGTAAGTAGTAGGATTAAATGTTGTTTTTTTTTGTTTTAGTGTTAAAAAACCTTTTTTTTTATTAGATTTACCTATCAAGTTTTATTTAAATCTTACTACATGATCAGGAAAACCACTAACATAATATCGTCTAATATAAAACTATTCAATTACAGATAATTTAACTCAAAAAATCAATAGGAATGATTATAAAACTACTTTGGAAATTTAAAATAGTAATTATTTTTTTACTCTTTGTTTCATGTGCCTCTTCTTCTAAGATCAATAGTCTAGAAACAAAAATTATACAAATTGAGAATGAAGAACTGAAGCTATTCTCTAAAGCAGATACAAATTCTTTAATTGCTAACACAATTAAAAAAGGTACTATCTTGTTTCTAAGTTCAGAAGAGAATGATTACCAAGAAGTATATACTCGAAACCCAAAATACATTTCACAAGGAGAGTATGAAAAATACAGATATTATCTTCATAAATCAAAATATAAATCTATTACATCAAATTATTATAGCTTAAATGCTAAGCTCATTGAATTACCATTTGACCCTAAAAAAGTATATTTAAAAGGTTCGCGAGGTGGCTGTTATTATATTAATTCAAATAACAATAAACAGTATGTTAATCGGAATTACTGTGACGGTAAAATCACACCTCAAATATCCAAACCGAAGAAATCAAAAAGTTATTCTTCAACCTGTGGTGCAAGAACACAATCAGGTGGGTACTGTAAAAGAAAAGTAAGCGGAGGCGGAAGATGTTATCAACACTAAACTTAATCACTCATGAAACAAAAAGTAACCTACAAAAATTTTAAACCTAAATGGTGGATGACTATCTCCAAAATTGGATTTTTCATCTTTTTATATATCTCTCTCACTTATTTTTATGATCGGTTTTGGACTGGTTTCTTTTACTTACTAATAGCTTTACTTTTGTTTCCAAGAACGCATTTTTTTATTTATAAAAAGATGAATGATAAATTTAATTGGATATTTAAGTCTGCTCTTGTATTGGTACTATTTATTGGATCAGGTATTTCAACTTACAATTATGATCAAATTGAACAGGCTGAAACATTAAGAATACGTCTGGAAAATGATAAGGAACGGAAAGAAGCTAAAAGAATAGAAAATCAGAGAATTGATAGTTTGACCTTTTATTATAATGAAGGATTAAACTATTTTAAGAATGAAAAATATGAAGAATCAATAGAGCAAATAAATATTTCATTAGGTTTTGCCAAAGGTGAGAAAGATTCTATTCTAGCAAGAAGAACAGACATTTATTTTAAATCGAAGAACTATCCAGAAGCTATTAATTACTATACCACATTAATCTCTTCTGAGATAAATGCTACTGAAAACTTATACAATAGAGCAGTTTGTTATATAAAAATGAATGAAATAGCTGAAGCTGTTTCAGATTTAAAAGAAGCTATCAAAATTGGGAATGAAAAAGCTGAAGAACTACACGACAAAATAAATCCCTTAAAAAGAAAAGTTTCCCATTATGTGACAAGATGTTGTGACGGTTCAACATCTAGTGCCAGAGGGAGGGGAGCTTGTTCTCATCATGGAGGCGTTTGTAACTGGAATGACCCAGTTTACACAACGTATAGAGAGTATTAAAGAAGTTAAATTGTTATTTAAGCTGTCCCTTTTTGACAACAAGCGTTAATTTTTAGTTTTAATATGAATTGTTACTTATATTTGTAATATGGTTACTACAAAAGCTCCAATAGGTGAAGTAATAAATTTTCTTTATAAAAACGATGGTTTGTATAAAGACGAACCTTTATTGAGAAAAATAAGAAATCTAGTAGATTTAATTATTTTGAGAACTGAAAAAGATGGAGTAGAAAAAACTCTTGGTTCTTTAGAAGATGATTTATTTAAATTAAGATTAGATATTATAAATGAATCTCAATTGTTACAAGACATTACTAAAAACATTAATGATACAATTCAAGATAGGGTGATAGGTCAGTTTGATAAAACTACAAATCAAAAGAAATTAGAGTTAGCATTTGTGAAATCATTAAAAATTTATGGTGAAATCACTGAAAATATTTTAGATAAGATTCCTAATAACTCGTTCTCTTCAATTAAGAATTTTCCCCAACTCAACTATAAAAGTTTCATTGATTTATTACAGAGCTTACCTGGAAAGGAGTCACAATTTATTATATCTTATCTTAAATCCTCAATAACTTTGGATTTTGCTCTAATTGTGGCAGAATTAATATTCGATAATAAATTAAAGCTTAAAAAATCAGAGGTTGAAAATTTAGTATTGACTTTAAAAAATTCTATTGAGGAATATGCTGTGTTTTCAAATAAATTTGGTTTATGGAATCCATCAGATGATGATGAGTCACAATGGATAAGAAATATTAAAATTAGAATTAGTTTATTTGAATCTAAAAACAATTCTGATAATCTAAGTTCAGACGAAATAAGCAAAATATTAGTAGCCTAATGAGTTTTGGATTTACTAGTCAGTTTAAAAAAGATTTTAAAAAGCTTAAAAGTGAGAATTCAAAACTTTCTTCTAAAGTTATGGAGCTCCTTTTTTCTATAGAAGACTGTCTAAACAGACCGCTTGAAGGAATTGGTCAACCTGAATTGTTAAAAGGAAATCTTGCCAGATGTTATTCAAGAAGGATTAATCAGAAGCATAGGCTCATTTATACATATTCCTCAAAAGATAAAATAGAACTTATCTCGTGTTATGGTCATTATAGTGATAAATAAAAAATAACGACCGAATAAAAGCCATTAAAACAGGTTTCTATTCGGTCGTTATATAACGTAGATCACTTCTCCTTTATATAATACCCCTTAATTGGATAATCCTTTTCATCTGTGCGTTGTGATGCCTGTTCGTAACCTAAAATTTTCAGCGCTACACCAACTTTTCGAATAGTAATTCTATTGGATAGTGTTTTCTGATCCAAAATAACCTTCACTTCAGTTGTGGTTTTGAAACAATATTGTTTATCGATTGGAAAACTAGGCAAGTGAAAATACTGCTGGATCAATTCCTGCTCAATTGAACGTTGCATAAACTCAACATTTCTTTCTTCGTTTTCCAATATTTCTTCCCTGGTTAATTGATGCTGAAAACCGCCTTTAAATAAATAATAAGCTTGCGCCCAAATTCGATTGATATCAATATCCTTGTTGTAATCAAAATTTATTTTCCCATCCAATTTAAAAGCTATCCAACGAACGTTACCAGTATGATCACTTAAGAACTCCGTTTCGTTGGTAGAAGCAACAAAATTAGCTCTTCTAATCAATCGTGTAGCACGAGCCGAATAAGGTAAACGAGCTTTTACGGCATCTTTTGACATTACAGATTTAATCGCGTTAATGTCATGTTTGGATAATTTAGATAATTCGTCCAGGTTAATAATGAAGTTTGTACACAAAGCAATTAAACTGTCTTTGTCAAACAAAATATCTTCAGCAATATAACTTTCTAATTCAGGAGGACAAAACCACCTCAATAAAGTCGTTTTACCATTGTGTTGACCCGATTGTACGAAAACAAAACAATGCTTGTTTAATTGAACACCTAGAGAACATGCAACCGATCTAACAAACATTTTCTTTAATTGCGTTTTAAACGCCAATTCATTTCCTTTTTCTACAGGTAAATAATTCGTAAGTTTTTCAATATAGTCAGGTTCGTTTACAGGATCATACTCATCTAAAGAATTGAAATAGTTCGTAAATGGATTATATTCTTCAACAAAATCACTGGCCAACATTGCTTTTAAATCATTAATAGAGAACTTGATATTTCTCTTCTTCAAATCTCTATAAATACTGTATTCGTTAAGTTCATTAATTTTTTTATTATCATCTTCTTTATCAATAAACTCAATTGTATTGGCCACAATGTTTCTTTTAATCTCAAACCTTTCTCTCATATAGTTTTCAACTAATTCCCATTGCGTAGGTGGCTGATTACTTTTGTTTTCGTTTTCGTTAGACATTGTATAAAGCTTTTGTAGGTTTTTGTAATATTCGAGTTTGTTTTATATCCACTTTTTTCATTTCAAAAAGATTGTAGACTTTAACCAGGGAAATTCTTTTTTTATCAATGTAGTTTTGAAATTTGAGCAACTGGTTAATTGCTTCAATGATCTCTTTTCTTAAAAAATCTTTCTTTTCAATATCTTCAACTTCTACTGTTAATTGTAAAAGGGCAAGGTTTAAGTCTTGCACTTTATAATTGATATCAAATATTAATTGCTCCGAATGGAGCGCTATCTTGTTAATTTCTTGCATGATCTTGTATTTTAAAAGATGGTGAGTTGGTTGTTTAAAATGTCTTTGACATCTTTGAAATAGATTATTCTATAATAGCCCTCTTCAGGAAAGTAGGCTTTCATTTCTTCCCAGGAACTAAAACCATCATTTATAGCAAATTTTTCTAATGCGGCTTTTTGTAATCCATAGCTAGATCCACCAATTAAAACAATGTTCCTTTTTGAATGAATATAAACTTCCAACACCATTTTTGCTTTACCTTTTGCAAATTGATGTGGGGTAGGGTTGGACTCCTTCTTTCCTGGATCACCTAACCAAAAATGAATATCCATCCCTTCATTCCAAGCCTTCTTTGAATCCTTTCTTATGGTGTGAATTTTTGATCCCTGGAGTATTTTGTATTTAAAGTCTAATTTGTTAAATGATAGCATCATGGTTTTAATTTTGGATTAGTAGTTGCGTTTCATTTCGTGGAGTTCTAAACCTCTATTTTTTTCAAGGACTTCAAATAAATAACGAATGAATGCGGTATAATCAACTGTTGAAATCGTTCTGAATATTAATCCTTGTTCTTTTTTCTCTAGCTTTAAGCTGAATAGTTTTCTTTTAAAATAAACACTAAGTTTTTCCTCTTTTTTTACTGCGCCTTTTTTAAATTCCTTCGAATTGTTCAATTCAAAAACCCAACCTTCGCAAAGCCGTTCTTCAGTAATTTCTTGTTTTATTTCGTCTATATTATTCATTGGTCTAGTGTTTTAAATTCTTCCCTTAAATCTCTATGTTGATTTTCGTCTTTATAGATCAGATCGTCTACCGTACATTCAAAAAATGATGAGATCACCATTAATTGTTCTGGTCGTACCTCTCTAGGATCACCAACTTTTATGTACTTCCAAGATTTCCATGTGGAATAAGAAATATTTAAAGCTTCAGGGATAAATTGATCTGCCTTTTTATATTCTTTCAAAGGCATCTGTAGCATTAACAGAAGAAAGTTATATTTATACATCATTATAAGTATTGTTTAGATTCATAAGTATTCATAGATTGCTTCAATTGTTGGTGTGCAAATTCCAATTGAGAAGCTCTTAACCGTGCAAACAATTCATTTTCCTGAACATCAATAGTGCTTTTTTTACGCTCTATTTCTTTGGATAAAAGATGAGCCAAGTGTATATAAGTACTTCTTATACCTTCAGTAGAAGTTGAATTTGTGTTTTCTTCTAAGGACTGAAGAAGCTCTTTTATTTTAGAGTACTCTTTTTTCGCAATTGTCTCTTTTTGCTTTATCTCGTCTTTCTTTTCTATTGAGAAGAATGCACCAAAAAGACCTGTAAAACTTAAGGAAATTAGTTTTTTAGCAATTTCTTCTTCTTTATGTTTTAAGTATTGTTTAATTTCTTTCATGGTTCTTAATCTTCAATAGTGAATAATTTCTCTAACTCTTCTTTTTTATAGAAAACTCTTTGGCCACCATTAATGCGGTATTTATTGAGTTTACCATCTTCAGCGGCACGATCTACCGTTCTTCTAGAAACGCCTAAGTATTCAGCCGCTTCTGTAGGTGTAAGCACCTCTTTAAATCTTTCGATCTTCTTTTTTATCATATAACTATTCTTTATTGGTTACAAATTTTCTTTCGCTCAATGCCGTATACAGCTCTTAATGGCGCTATTCTTGCATTATTTTGACAGTCTTGAACAACTTTAGACAAATGTAAAGGAAAACTTTCGATAATCGCAAATAAAAACTGCTTAAATCGCAAATTAAACTGCGAAAATAGAATATGGAATTGAAAATCAACACATTAACTTTAATCACATGGACGTAGTAAAAAATATAATCGAAATTAGGAAACAAAAAGGTGTTAATCAGGAACTTATCGCTGATGTTCTTAATCTAGATATCTCTACTATTAGTAAAATAGAGAAAGGAACTCGAAAGTTGAAAGTAGATGAACTTGCAAAAATCGCAGAATGTTTGCGAGTAAGTGTTATCGATTTATTCACTTATCCAAAAGTTTTTGTTGATAAGGAAAGTATTGAAGATGCGGATCGTATTTCAGTTACGTTCGAAGTAAGTCCTGATAAAAAGGATTATCTGTTGAGATTAGTAACTAATGAAAAATAGATATGCAATCAAAAATAAGACATTACACTTCAATTGCTGAAGAATTAAGGATTTCCACCCTGATTTAACAGAGTTTGAAAGACTGTCATTAGCAGTTGGAATAGAACGAAACATGATTATTGAAAACGGTTTAAATGTTAGCAGAAATGATCAATACCCTGCTTCTTTAGAAGCTATTGCAATTGCTTTAGGGTATAAATAATAATACATAAATATATGAAAGTAGAACTTGAAAACATTGATTTAATGCTTCCAACAGAAGAAGAAGCTGTAAATAGGACATTTACAATTGAGGATGATGGAGAAATTTTACAAATATCCTTTTTAGGTGAAGATGATGATCAGAATGGCCTTATCTCTTTGACAAAGGATAATGCTTCCATATTAAGAGATGTTTTAACAACATTTCTTAATAATAGATTAAAAGATTAAATACCATATTTCGTGATACCCTGTGATACGAATCATCTAGAAGTACTGCCAAAAACGAATTTTTCAAAACCTTTCGGGCTCACTAAGAATAAAAGCCTTCACGATAGTGAAGGCTTTTTTCATTTTATAAAAGTCTGAGCATTTCAAAGAAATGTTCAAGGTTTTATAAAATGAACCGTAGCGAAGCAAGCTCATGAAGACCGTATTTTTTTATATGACTGAATAAAAAGGACTAGAGTTCTGAAAGAACTCAAAGCTTTTATTCGGAATTAGGAGCTGTTTAGGATATTTAATCCTTTCGAAATAAATTCAAAGAAATGTTCAAGGTTTAAGAAGATCTCAATTTTATAATAGTTTCAAATATTAAAAATCCCGTCTTAAAGCAAGAATTCTATCAAAATTCATTCACTTTGTTTTAACGAACAATTTCTTAATCTACTTTAACACCAGTTTTTATCCTCTGATTTCCGAATTGATCCATCACCTTAAAGATGTAATAACCGTTTTCGTATGCAGATAAATCAATGACTGTAGATGAATTAAATTGTTCTTCGATTAGTAACTTACCTTGAGTGGAATAAACTTTTACTGAATTAAGATCACTATTTTTCATTGAAAGTTTGAAAATTCCTCCTGAAGGATTAGGATAGAGATTTAAATTAATAATTTCACTTTCGTTATTTAAGGAAACATAATTTTCATCTTCTTGGATTGTCCCTAATCGATTTACAATCCAATTATTTGGATCAATAACTACATTGATGACGTTTCCACCTATATTTGAGAGCGTAAAATGATCATCATTACTTGAAATATCTAATCGAATTGTTGTATCTGGCATTCCTGTTCGGTCTAAACGAACTTCAAGTGGTGTAGTAAAAGTAGGTGTTGAGCTCGATGTTGTATGACTTATATTCAATGCTAAATCATTTCCAATGTTATTAAAAACTGCATTATAGGTTGGAAATCCTTCTCCGAAATACCATTGTTCGAATGCAGCATCGAAATTAACATTAGTAGCAGCATTTAATTGATCTCTAACATCAAGTCCGATCGCAACACTGTCTTTAAAGTCATCCTGAAACTCACTTAATGTTTGAAAAAATAATGAATCATCATTGAACATAAATCTTAGTGTATGAACAAAAGCAGCTCCTTTATCATAAGAAAGGCGTCCGCTAAAAATTGATGCAGGATTTAAGCTGTCTGAAACCCAAATACTCCCACCAGGAGCTGACATAACATTATTGTGGATATTTATCATGTTACTTGCAGTTTGACCAGGATATAAATTTTCATACATCAAATGGCTACAATAAGTAGCAAAACCTTCATTTACCCAAATGTCAGACCAAGAAGCACAAGTTACATTGTTTCCCCACCATTGATGACCTAATTCGTGCGCTGTTAAACTATTACTATAAAATCCAATTTGAGTTGTCATGGTTTGATGTTCCATTCCTCCACCAATTGGAGCCATACAATGTCCATATTTTTCATCATCAAAAGGATAAGGCCCAAAGAGGTTAGCAAATAGTTCAATGAAATCTACTGTCACGTTGATATCATTTTCATAGTTTTGATAGTTAGGACTATCATAAACAAAATTTTGAATTAATACAGGTTGAGACGCTCCAACAGGATTAGCATAAACATTATATTCCTCATAATCAGCTATGGCTACAGAAATTAAATAATATGCGATTGGATGTCTGTGAAACCATTCATATCTTGTTGTGCCATTTCCTAAATCAACTGAATTTTCAAGTAAACCATTCGAGCCAGCCATACAGATATCTGGTACAGTAATTTTTACAGAAACACTATCTGCTTTATCTCTTAAATCTTGTTTACATGGCCACCATTCATAAGCAGAAAATGGTTCTGAGAGTGACCAAGTGACTTGATTTCCGTATGTACTAGATGTCTGATTCGATAACCCTGAACCTCCAAATGGAGTAGAGGAAGCATCAGGAGCTGTTCCATCGTAACTTATTTCCAATATAAAATCCTCCCCTTGATTTAAATTTACTGGTACTGCAACTACCGAATTATGTCGATTAAAGGAAACAGTATTATTATATAATTTTATCTCCGGAATATTGAAACCAGAATGCAATTCAAAGATTACAGAATCCAACGACTCCAACGTTTTCCCATGAATCTCAACTATTCCGTCGATATCCTTAGATAAATGATCCATCTCTAAATCAAGAGCATAAAAATGAACATCATATTTCTTTGCTTTAGCAATATATTGCAAAGACAAATTTGGACTTTTCGTTAAGTGTTGAGTAAAAGCATCTCTTTTTGAACAGTTTAAATGCTCTTCTTGCGCATAACTAAAGTCATTTGATAAAAAATTAAACCCTATTAAGATTAATAAATAATAAATCTGTTTCATATATTTCCTGTATTTAAATAGTGAATATCATTGAATACTTCATTTAAAAATAGATATAAATGAAAGGGATTCGTTATAAAATGTAAAGTATTGATTATACGCTGTTTTTGATTGATTTAACGCTTGATTTCCCATCAACTATTTGATTATTTTCGATCCTCTTTGGATTTAAAGTTACTACTGTTCCTCATCATTATCATTTGTAAACAGGCCTTTAAACTTTTCCCAAAATGTTTTTTCATCTTGCTCATTGGCAATGTCTTTCAAGCTAATTGTATTATCTACCTTAACTTTGTAGGCTTCAACAAATGCATTTCTAAATATATTTACAATCGTTGTTCCTAATTCGACATCAGGATTATCAATATTTCCTGAAATAGGAATTTTTGTCCCCGTCTTATCTTTAGGTATATTTTTTGTGATGTTGAATACAAGTCCTACAACCGCTTGCCAAAAAGTATTTAAGACAGGAACATCTTCTTTAATATTCAAGACTTTGACATCTTGTAAAATGGGTTTAACATATCCTTTAACTTCACCATTGAGCATTGCAAATTCTGTGGCTAAACCGAAATTACCCTTTTCAAAATCAAAATTGGCATATGCTTGAGTAAATTCATTTAATTCAGTTAAGTCTACATCTTTTACATCTAGGTTCAAATCCATATCTGGTAAATCCTTCAATATGTTTAATCCTCCATTCACATGTAAATTTCCTTTATTCAAAACTTTCGAGGTCAATTCTAGACTTGAAGGTAATTTTTCTTCTAAATCAGTAGAATTAGTAAGGTTTTCTACTTTTAGTTGAAGTTCAGTTAGTTTGAGGTTCACAGGAGGTTCAGCGACCATGTTTTCAAATTCAATCTGTCCATTGTTAATGACAAACCTATTTATTTTTAAAGGAATAAAATCGATAATTGGCTCAACCCAAGATGTCCCTCCAGTTTGTTCCTCGTCTTCTGATTTACCATCGGCAAAATACAACTCTAATTGTTCAAGAATTACCTCACTTACAATTGAACCGTGAAATATTGCATTCCATTCTATTGAGATATCCGCATTTTTACAATAGACAAAGGGTTTTGTTACTGAATTTTCTGTAACTTTAATTTCAAATTCTTGCAATACCATTGCTCCGCGTATAATTGATAAGTCTAAGTCGCCCAATGTACATTCATAACCTTCAACTTCATTTACAGCAGCTACTAATTTATCTTTGAGTAAAAAAGGAAGATAAATTCTAAAAGCGACTAATATTAATATTATAGAATATAGAACAATTCGAAGTGTTCTTCTTTTACGATTGGTAGGAAGTAGTAAATTTTTTATTCGGCTCATATTGGAATTTTGTTTTTAGTAATTTTGCAGAAAAGTGACAGGCTTTCTTATGTCCCATATAAGTTAATATTATTATTTAAATTTCGGCGTAGTATTCAGCGAAGTAAAGTGAGAATAATTTGTAATTATTATTGCAGATAAAGATCACTAAATAGTATTCATGATATAATTGCATCCTTGATTTATAGTGGTTTGCACTTCCTTTTGACCTTGTTTATAAATTAGATTTTATTGTTATTTCTGAGTAATTGTATTTAACACTTTTTATACCTTATTGGCATATAAAACACCTGTAAATAATTCCTTTTTTCATTCAAACTGATAAAGTAGACGATTTCCTTTTATTGGTTGGTTTAGATAGATTGGTTTCTCTATATTTGTTTAAAATATTAAATATTATGAAGAAAACTTTATTTTTATTAAGTGGTTTGTTTATTGGATTTGGTTCAATGGCACAAGTAAAAACTCCACAATTAAGTCCAAGAGTTGAGATCGAACAAACTGTAGGATTAACAGAAATCGAAATTGATTATTCACGTCCTTCTTTACGCGGAAGAGATTTACACAAAGAAATTATTCCAGTAGGAAAAAAATGGCGTTTTGGTGCAAACAAAAACACTACAATTTCATTTGAAACTCCAGTTAAATTTGGTGGGAAAGATGTAAAAGAAGGTGAATATGCAATGTATGCTGTTCCTGGTGAAAAAGAATGGAAGATTACCCTTTACAGTGATGTAGAAAATTGGGGAATTCCAAAAAAATGGGAGAATGAAAAGGTTGTTGCCGAATTAATGGTTCCTGTTACTAAATTGAAAAAATCAGTTGAAACATTTACAATTTCATTTGACAACCTAACGATTAATGATTTTGATTTGAATGCATCTTGGGGGAACTCAATGTTATCAATCAAGGTTGAATTGCCAACAAATGAATTAACAGTTGCTTCTATTAAAGAAACAATGAACGGAACTCCAACAGAGCGTGATTATTATAGTGCATCTACTTATTACCTAAATTCAGGTACAGAGTTGGAAAAGTCCTTAGAATACATCAACAAAGCTATTGAGTTAAAAGGTGACGCACCTTTTTATTACGTACGAAAGAAAGCTATAATCTTAAATAAACTAGGGCGTAATGAAGAAGCAATAGAAGCAGCAAAGGTTTCATTGAAAAAAGCTACTGATGCAGGAAATGCTGATTACATTAGAATGAATCAAAAATCAATAGAAGAGTGGAGTAAATAATTTTCTGCTTATTCTCAATAAAAAGGGGCATTTCTTATAGTGATGCCCCTTTTTATTACTCTTTTCTGTCTATATTTCTGTTGGAAATGCTGTTTTATATTCTGTGTATCGAATAAATATAGAACGAACATAATTGTATGTTTCAGAACCTCTCATATATCCATAGTAACATACTGGATCATGATAGTATTTTGGATTTGAAAGATTCTTAATATAAATCTCAACATTGTCATCCCATACTAATGGATCTTTTCCATATTTTTTTGCCAATCGCTGTGCGTCTAGGACGTGTCCAATTCCAGCATTGTACGTTGCAAAAGTAAACTTTACACGTTGAATGGAATCTGGAATACTTTCCCATTCGTTATAGTTTTTTACAATTTTTCTAATTCCGCCATCAATTTGTACCGTAGGAGGAGAGTCTGGATACACTCCGAAGGTTGGACCAACCGTCGGCATAAATTGCATTAATCCATAAGCTCCTGCCCAAGACTGTAAACCTAACTTAAACTTCGATTCCTGATAAATTAAAGCAGCAATCAATCTCCAATCCCAATTGTATTTTCCAGCGATGACTTTTATGGTTTGGTCATAAGGTGAAATCTTTGTTCCACTGATGGAAGAATAATCACTCTTCGATTTTGATACATTTGATGAATTGTTAAGGTATTTATATTTAATATAGTTGAAAGTTGAAGTTTTCATAAAGTCTTCCAACCAAGCATTTAGTTTTTTGCGCAATAGGGGACTTTGTTTCCTTACTCCAAATGCAATTCTTTGTTTTACGCTTAATTCTAAATCAACATCTATATTTTGAAAATATCGTTTATTGATCGAAGCAACATTTTCATCTGTAACAGTAAAGTCGATGAAACCTTCAGAAACCATTTCAATAACATCTTCTGGAATAACGTTTCCGTCCAATGGTTCTATAATAATGGTATCTCCTAATTCGTCCTGTAGATTGACTAATCGATCATAGTAACTCGAGTTTTTCCATACATGAATCGTTTTTCTCGAAAGTTCTGCAGGGTCTTGTATCACATCTTTCTTCCAATCACTTTTACGTCTTGTTCTCCAATCTTCTGGTTTTCGTTGAACTAATACTTGAGAGGTTCTCATAATCGGAATTGTAAAATCAATTTTACTTTTCCTTTCTTTGGTAACGGTATAATTACATGCGATAATATCTCCTTCGCCGTCATTTAAATTCTCAATGATGTTATCTAAGTCCTTAACAACTTTAATCTCTAATTTTACACCAAGTTCTTTTGCGAATTCATTTAGAATCTCATATTCAAGTCCCATTTTATGCCCTCTATATATAAAATAACTTGTTGCACTGTTCTCTGCTAGTACAGTTAGCTTGTTGTTTTTTAGAATTTCACCAAGATCACCCTGTTTTTCGATTGTAGCCTTACCAATTACCTTTTCCTTATTAGATTGGTTGTTTTGGCAGCTAAATGCAATTACAGTAAGTAGTGCAAGACAGATTAAAACGACATAATGTAAATTTCTTCTTTCGACCAAAATTTAGTTTTTAGATTACTTAAATATAAGAAAAAAAATGAATAAACTTAAATTTTCTTAATTCAACAATTCTGATTTGTTTATCAAACAGTTACGATAAAGGATTGTTTGAGTTCTATTTAAAATGATTTATAGCGTCCTCCATGAATTGATAGAATACGGTGGTGATTTCTTTCTCGTTACTTACGAATACTTCAGTGGCTTCATTTAAATTATTTTCAAATGAAATTCTTTTTGATAAACCTGTTGATGCCATTGTTAATCCTTCAAGGTATTTATACCGTTTTAAAAAATTATGCTCAACCATTGTTTTGATTAAAGTCTGAAAATGCTCTGGATAAACAAAGTCTTCCCCTGAAAACACCAAGTTTTCATATTGAAGTGCATAGAATGTAAAACCATCAATAAAGTCATTCAATTGATGGGAACTGAATTTACTCCAGTTTTTAGCCAAAAGATGATCAAAATATAAGTCGATTGCAATTCCTGCAATTTTTGGTAATGACTTATAAAGTTTTAATCGAAGTTGAGTGACCAATGGATGATGATCGATGTAATCATCAATTTGTCGGTGGAGTAGGACCCCTTTCTGAACAATTAAAGGTAAGTAAGTATAATCTTTTCCTTTAATAAAGTCGCCAAATAAATTGGCGACCATTAATTCATGATTTTCCTTTGAAAAATAAAGATGTCCTAAATAATTCAAATACTAATAGATATATTTTCCAGCTCTATTTACTGTAATGTCATAGATCAAAGCAACCTCAAATCCTCCAATACTTTGAGAAGATGGTAACATTGAATTGATGTTTGAATCATATGAAGCTGCAATCGTTAATCCTTTGAAAGAAAATTGAGCATTAACTACAATAGCATCTCTCAAACGGTGATAAAGACCAAATGAGAATACTGTTGGAGTATAAAAACCAGTTCTTTTCGATGCGTCTTGAAGGTAATAATCGAAGTTTGTACCAAAAATTATGTTTTGATTTGGTCCTTGAAATACTGCAAGCGCTTGCGGTGAAATACCAAAGTAGCTATTGTAAAATCTGTGACTCATTCCAAATTGACCAACATATCTGATATACAGATTATCTTGAATATTATAACCAATTCTTGGCTCTAAAACATGATTGGCTGAGAATCCGAAATATACCTTATTTGATTTAGATGTTTGATGTTTATAGAAAATACCTGCACCTAAATCAAAATTAGCAACGGAGATGTTTGGAATTCCTTCTGGATTTATACTTTGGTCGAACTCATAACCATTCCATTGGTTTTCCCAGTTTAACACACCGTTTCCTACACTACGTTGATATACTCCAGGTGAAACACCAAGAGAAATAGAGTTTTCATCATTAAAATAAATGTGGTAAGAAATCGGAACTTTAAAGTTGTTAACTGCATAGCGTCCATCTCCACTCACATCATTGATGAAAGTAGCACCAAGTCCAAAGTGATTTTTCTTTCTTTTTGACTCAAAAACTTTTCCTTCAACAGATGCTGATATCGTTCTAAACGGTGAGTCTGTAACACTAAAGTACTGGTTTCTAAAATTTGTAAAGACCCTTAGATCATTGTCGTTTGTTCCTACTGCAGCTGCATTGTGTTGCATGTTGTTTTTAAACCACATACTAAAGTTAGTACCTTGTTGTGCTGTAGCAAAAAGCACGGTAGTTAAAGCGACTGTTATTAAAGTAAATTTCATTATTATAAATTATTTTACAAGTTTAACATTACCCGATATCTTACTCTTTGTTCCATCAATAAGGGTATAACTTAGTGTATATACAAAAACTCCTTGGTTAAGTTGTTTTCCATCCATTGTTCCGTCCCAACCTTCATCTAGGTCATTTGTTGAGAAAACCATTTGACCGTATCTGTTATAGATTTTAAAGTCAATAGATTCGATACCAATACCAAGAACATTTAATCTGTCGTTTTCTCCATCTCCATTTGGCGAGAATGCACTAGGTACGGCAACGATTTCTTCAAATGCAAGGTAAACTGTAACAGTATCATAACCTACACAACCATTCATATCCGTAACAGATGGATAGTATGTAGTAGTAATTACCGGATTAGCAACAACTAATTCACATGAATCACAGTCAACACTTTCGCTTGGTTCCCAGAAAACTGAACCAGGTTGGTCTGGTACAACGAATAATTCTGCAGCACCACCGATGTCAATTAAAGTATCTCCAAATGCAGTTAATGTCGGAAGTGGTAAAACCTCAACTGGAATTGTAATTTGATCTACACCTGTACTATTTGTAACTGTTAAAGTAACTTGGTAGGTTCCATCTGTGTCAAAACAAGCAATTGGATTCTGTTCTGTAGAGAATGGGGGAGTAGCACCTCCAAAATCCCAATTCCATGTCTCTGGATCATTTTCAGATAAATCCGTAAATTGGATACATTCACCAGCACAAACCACTAAAGTATCTGCAGTGAAATCTGCAACTGGTGGATTACTACAATCTTGAACTGTAACTTGGTAAGTAACATCGTCTGTTCCGTTGTCGTCTGTAACAGTTAAAGTTACGTTGTAAGTTCCTGCAGTAGTCCAACAAATATTTGTTGGGTTTTGATTATTCGAAGTAGCAGTATTTGCTCCATTAAATGACCAATCCCATGCGTTAATATTTGTTCCTGTAGAAGCGTCTGTAAAGTCAACACAATCGTTTTCACAAATGGTTAATGCAGTTGCTGTAAAATCAGCAGTTGGTCCACCTGTAGGACCTGCATTACTTGTTAATGATAAATTGTCAGTCGCAAAAGATATCGTTTGTGTACCATTTAGGTTATTATCATTTTGCCAGTTGAAGGCAAATCTCAAATCTGCTTGATTTTCAGTAGCTACTGGTAGATTTACCGTCTCTTGTCCCCATTGTCCTTCTCCAGTTGGACATGTTGGTCCAGGTGTTTGTGTCCATATTGTTGTCCATGAAGCACCACCATCAATACTGTATTGTAATTCAGCAAAATCAACACCAGCTTCACCAACTCCTAACCAATCGAATTCAAGTTCTAATTGAGTTTCTCCTACTGTTGAAATAGGTGTGGTTAATGCTGCTTGTATATTCGTAACTCCTGGTTGTCCACCCATTCCGTTATCTCCAGGATAGTAATTTGCCCCTGGATTTAATGGTGCACATGCTGCTCCTTGACATCCTACATAAAGTGTTTTGTTTCCATTTGTATTAACACCACAACCTGGAGGTGCAACACCACCTTCCTCATCACTGATATACCAAGTATTGGCATTTGCATCGTTTTGACCGGTTTGAATTGTTAAGTTCCAATTTCCAGCTGTTGCTTCAAAATCATCACTCCAAATTTGGGTTTGACTCATTCCGGAGAAGTAAGTCATTGATAGTAAACAAAGTAGTATATATCTCATTGCTTTAATCACTTTTGTTGATTTAAAAATAAGTACCAAATGTAAATAAAATATTGTTACAATAAAATAGTAGAAGCTATTCTTAGCTAAAAAGTTTAGTTATTTCCATTTATTTTGAAAGTAATCTATTTTAAGTATAGAAAATCAAAAAAATATTGCACTTTGATTTACAAAATCTATTTTTGTACACATAAATTAAAAATAAATCTATGCTTGGTTTAAAACTTCCAACCGATCCTCGATGGGTAAATATCGTCGAAAAAAACATTGAAGAAATTCTTACTGATCATGCTTATTGCGAACAAAAAGCTGCAACAAATGCAATAACAGTAATTGTCAAATTTCCTATGTATCCTGATGTTGTTGAAGCAATGGGGGAATTGGTGAAAGAGGAAATGGAACATTTTCAAATGGTGCATAGAGAATTGCTTAAACGTGGCTTTAAATTAGGTTACGAAAGAAAGGATGAATACATTCATGACTTGTTAGCTTTTCAAAAGAAGGGAGGTTCAAAAGAGCAGCAATTTGTAGAAAAGATGTTGTTTGGAGCCATGATAGAAGCCCGAAGCTGTGAAAGGTTCCGATTGTTATCAGAGCATATTAATGATGCTGATTTAAGGGTTTTTTATCGTGAATTAATGGAAAGTGAAGCTAGACATTATACGATGTTTTTGAATTTTGCGAAAAAACATGCTACAACTATTGATGTTGATCAACGTTGGAAGGAGTTTCTTGAATACGAAGGAAAACTCATGCTGAAATACGGGAAAAAGGAAACAATCCACGGATAATATTAAACATGCCTTTACGGCTTAAGTCACTACTTTATTTATATTTACGATTTATACAACTGAGGTAAATTTTTAAACTATGAGAAAAATTAATTTTCAAGAACTTTTCAAGAAAAACTGGATTCACCTGCTAGCAATAGCATTGTTTATTCTAACAACCATAATTTATTTTCAACCTCAGTTTAATGGCTACGGATTGAAACAACATGATATTGAACAGTTCAAAGGAATGTCTAATGAAATAAATCATTTTAGAGATGTTGAAGGAACGGAGCCTTTGTGGACCAATTCTATGTTTGGAGGAATGCCAACATATCAAATCTCAACAAAGTATGAAGGGAATTTGCTTGTTCATGTCTATAAAGGATTTAAATTATGGATGGCCTCACCAGCAGGTATGTTCTTTGCCTATTTGTTAGGATTTTACATTATGCTTTTATGCATGAAGGTAAATCCAAAAGTGGCTATTTTTGGAGCTTTTGCTTTTGCTTTTTCTTCCTATTATATTATCATTTTACAAGCTGGACATAATACAAAAGCTGCTTCAATAGCGTTAGCTCCACCTGTAATTGGTGCGTTTTACATGGCTTACCGACATAATCTCAAGTGGGGAATTATTCTGTCTGCCCTTTTTATGAGTATTCATATTATTGCGAATCATGTTCAAATTACTTACTACCTTGGAATGTTACTTGTTTTTATGGGGGTTGCAGAATTTATTCGTAATGTTAAAAACAAAGAATTAGGACGTTTCTTTAAAGCTACTGCTGGTTTATTGCTGGTTTATGTATTTGCTTTGGGTATCAATTATGGAAACCTTTCATTAACAAACGACTATTCTAAATATACAATCCGTGGTGGAAATGATATTTCAATCAATGTTGATGGTAGCGCAAATAATGAAAACACAACTTCTGGTTTAGATAAGGATTATATTACGCAATGGAGTTATGGAGTAAAAGAATCCATGACACTTCTTTCTCCTTATGTATATGGTGGAAGTAGTGCGGCAATAGCCAATAGTCAATTTTCAGATGAGCTGCGAACACCAGAAATGCGTTCAAAGGCTAGTTTAATTGCTGAAAATAATGTGTATTGGGGTGATCAACCATTTACTTCTGGACCAGTATATTTAGGGATAATTGTTCTCTTTTTGGCTGTTCTAGCGATGGTGTATTTAAAAGGCGCTATGAAATGGGCCCTTTTTGGAATGACTATTTTGGCATTAATGCTTTCTTGGGGAAAGAATTTTATGGGTTTAACTGACTTTTTCTTGGATAATGTACCATTCTATAACAAGTTTAGAGCTGTAACCATTATTCTGGCAATTGTAGAACTAACTATTCCTTTATTAGCGGTATTGTTCGTAAATAAATTATTTATGAAAAAAGACGAGATTTTAGCGAATATCAAACCTTTCTATATCGCTTCAGGTGCTATGTTAGGTTTAATGATTGTCTTGACATTCACAGGTTTAGGAAATGGTTATTTATCTAATCAAGAAAGTGAATATTGGTACTCATATGGGGATCAAGTTAGAGCACAAATTGCCAATGAAGATCCTGCCAAATTGCGAGAAAATGGAATTGATGTTAATAATGCAAATCAAGTTCAACAAGTTGTTGACCAACAAACGCAAAGGGTAGATGCACAGTTTAACGCACTCACAGAGTTCAGAAAAGGAATTTATCAATCAAGTATGCTGACTTCTATTTTCTTTTTAATCATTGGAATAGGACTGATTACGGTATACTTAAAATCAAATGTCAAAAAAGAATATATCTTAATTGGTTTAGGTTTGTTTGTTGTAATTGACTTAGTGATGGTTGATTTGAATTACCTGAACAATAAAAAATCAAATGGTAGAAATTATGACCATTGGTCCAAAATAGAAGATGTTAAATTTCCTGTGACTCCAACACAGGCTGACAAACAAGTGTTGCAACAAGAAATTGAAAGTAATCCTGAATTAAAAACTTTAGTCAATAATGTTTCTGTTAAAGGCGAAGGAAGTAGAGGTCGTGTTAACCAAAATGAGTTGTGGATGAAAAAACTACAAACTCTGGGTATGGCAACAAATTATAGGGTTTATGAGCCGTCACTTGGATTCAATAGTTCAAGAGCTTCGTACTTTCATAAATCGATTAATGGGTATCATGGAGCAAAACTGAGAAGAATTCAAAATGTAAAAGACTTTCATATTAATTACAACAATATGGATGTGTTGAACATGTTGAATGTGAAATATTTCTTACAACAAGGTCAAGCAAGAAGAAATCCTGGTGCCTTAGGAAGTGCTTGGCTCGTAAAGGAGCTTAATGTTCAAGCAAATCCAAATAAAGAGTTACTTGCCTTAGGAAATATGTATTTGTTGAACAATAAATCAAATGCTAAGCTTTTAGTCAATGGTAATGAGAAACAAAGAGACACCATTGCTGGAAGAGAAAACGTGGTTTTACTTCAAAATGATTCTGTAAAAGTTGATTTAACAAATGTTGTGAGAGCAGGTGTAAGTTCTAGTTTTGTTCAAGATGCAAATGGGAATGTAAACTGGATTCCAACAGTTGAGTTAAAGAAAGATACTTTAAATAGTTTTGAAACATTATTAACGATTGAGATGATTCATGATTTCGATCCGAAAAATGAAGCAATCGTAGGTAGTGAAGTAGCAAATAGTGTTTCTTCATTAACTTACAGTGGTCAAGGAAGTATTGAGATGAAGTCGTATTTACCAAATCACATGGTTTATGCCGTAGATGTGACTGAAAAGCAATTTGCAGTCTTCTCGGAAATGTACTATCCAGATGGATGGAATGCCTACATCAATGGTGAAAAAGTTGATATCCATAGAGTCGATTATTTAATGCGTGGAATTGAACTTCCAGCAGGTGAATATGATTTAGAAATGAAATTTGAAGTACCAAAATTTGATACCGCAAATAATATTGCTTTTGCAGGTTCTTTACTATTGTTCTTTGTTATTGGAGGGTTTTTCTTTAAAGACTTCTTGATGAAAAGAAAGGACAAGGAAGAAGCTTAATAAATTGATGAATGCCAAAATCAAGTAGAGTAGGACGAGTATTTAAACTATTGTCTTTGATAAGTCTTTTAGTGCTTATTGTTTATGCTCTTTTACTTGTTTTTGGCGTTTTAAATCCAATACTTCACCTCAAATACCTTTTACTTGTTTGTTCCTTTACTTTTACGTTAATTCCTATCGGATTAATTTCTTCAATGTGTAAAATCAATAATTTACTCCGTGTGATTGGATATTTTATTCTGAGTTTTCCTTTTCTAATTATTGCCTTTGGAACCTTTTCATATACTGTATTGATTGAAAATGTTTATCCTTTTCTAGGTGGGAGTATTTTTCAAATTGGCACAACTGTGTGCTTAATAAATGGAAGTTCAAACAATAATGGTAAAAGCGTGTTATATCGTATAGCAAACGTTTTTAACTTCTCTTTATTTGTCGCTGTAGCATTAATTGCTTTCTTCGAGATTGAATTAATTTTAAATTCAATAATCCTGTTTTTCCTTGCCTTGTTGATAAGCGTTTTGAGTCTTGTAGGATTATTCAATAAGAAGGCTCAATAATTGATCTATAACTAATCTTCAAAATAAGTTCCAAAACCAGCTATTCTCTTTTTCCAATATGAAGATTGGTAAATATCAACAATTGAAATTCCTACACTTGTACTAGCGTGAATCATTTGAATACTGTTGTTGTTTGTTGAATACACAACACCTACATGAGAAATTCCAGAACCATTGTCAAAAAAGACAAAATCACCTGGCTTAACATTCTTTCTTTTAACCTTTGTGGCTGCCTTGTATTGGTCTTCTGCTCTTCGGTTTAAGGTGATTCCCATTTCTTTATTGGCTAAGTAGCAAGTAAATCCACTACAATCAAATCCTTTTGGAGTGTTGCCAGCCCATTTATAAGGAACGCCTAATAGATCATTTGAAAGTGCCAAGGTTTTTTTTCGAACATCAGAAATAGCGACAGTTTCTTTTACAATAACTTTTTCTTTTTCTTCAATCTCTTCAGGAGTCACAATGTCTTCTTCCATTTGCTCAACTTCTGGAACCTCTTCAAAAACGGTATTCACAATTTCTTCTACCATGTCAAAAGTTTTTTGATCTCCGTCTCTTTTTAACTCATACATCCATTGTTTTAAATCACTTTTCAATACACTTAATTCATAAGCGTGAGCACGAATAAGTTCTTTACCTTCTAATGATTGTTTAAGTTCTTTAAAGGTCTCTAAAGCATCAGTAACTGCATATTGATTTCGTTTATACCATCTTTCATTTTGAGCCAGTTGAAGTTGTGAAAGCGTTAAATAATAGCGCGGAAGAAAGGAAAAATCATAATCTGGCTTATCCAATAGTCTTTTTGCTTTGCGGTAAACAGCTTTATATTGTTTCTGATCATATCTCATCTCCAGTTGGTCGAATTCAAGAATTTGGCCAGTGGAAGTAAAGCCAATTAGCAATGGAAGTAGAAATATAATTAGTTTGCGCATGATTCAATATTATTCGTCTTTACAAATTTAACTTAAAGTGTTGTTCTGAAATTGTAATGGTATTGATAAGATTAACATTTTTATGTTTAAAAAGTAAAACAAATGTTTAAATTACGTGTTTTAAAATACCAAACTGTTAAATTTGGTGTCATATTTGATTAGCAATCTTAGAATCTAAAATACAAACCATGAATAGAATATTTTTAACCTTATTGACCTTTTTACTAACCATTTCTGTTTGGTCTCAAGATGATGATCCCAACATGATGAGACTTTATGAAGTTTATACCTATATCGATAGGATGTATGTAGATGATGTACCAAACAAGAAGATTTCTGAAGCAGCAATTGTTTCAATGCTGGAGGAGTTAGATCCACATTCAACCTATATTCCTGCTTCTGACGTAGAGCAAGCCAATGAAAGACTAAACGGTAGTTTTGTAGGTGTAGGAATCCGATTTAATATTCTTAAAGATACTTTGTTGGTTGTAAATCCAATTCCAGGTGGGCCTTCCGAAAAATTAGGTATACGTTCAGGTGATCAAATTATTAAAGTTAATGGTGAATTAATTGCAGGAACTGGACTTAAAAATTCTGAAGTAAGAGAGCTTTTACTAGGAG
Source organism: Brumimicrobium aurantiacum (assembly GCF_003402975.1). Lineage (GTDB taxonomy): Bacteria > Bacteroidota > Bacteroidia > Flavobacteriales_D > Crocinitomicaceae > Brumimicrobium > Brumimicrobium aurantiacum. Next base: position 30,014 of record NZ_QURB01000002.1, read on the forward strand.
AGAAGGGGAGTGTTGTAAAGGTAGAAATTAAAAGAGGAAACAAAGATTTAATTGAATACTCTATTACAAGAGATAAGATTCCTGTTAATTCAGTAGTGAGTGCCTATATGGTTGATGAAGAAGTTGGTTATATCAAATTAACAAACTTTTCTAGAACGACAGAAGAAGAGGTTGATATAGCAATTAAAACCTTGAAAAAGGAAGGAATGAAAGACCTTATTTTTGACCTTCAAGGAAACGGAGGAGGATTGCTATACGCTGCAAAATATGTTGCAGATGAATTTTTATCTGATGATAAGTTAATCGTTTATTCAGAAGGAAGAAAACAGCCCAGAAGCGTTTTAAAAGCGGATAAAAAAGGAGATTTTGAGAAAGGACGTTTGGTTGTTTTAATTGACGAAAGTTCAGCTTCTGCCAGTGAAATTTTATCTGGAGCTATTCAAGATTGGGACAGAGGTTTAGTTGTAGGTCGTCGTTCTTTTGGAAAAGGTTTGGTGCAAAGGCCAATTGAACTTTCTGATGGAAGTCAGTTGCGTTTAACAATTGCAAGATACTACACTCCTAGTGGGAGATTTATTCAAAAACCATACGAAGACATTGCAGCATATAGAAATGATTATATGGAGCGATATTTACATGGAGAAATGATGCATAGAGACAGTATCGATTTACCTGATTCTTTAGTACATAAAACACTTATTAAAGAACGAAATGTTTATGGAGGTGGCGGAATAATGCCAGATGTATTTGTTCCTTTAGATACTTTAGAATACTCAGATTACTATAAAGATTTAAGTCGATCTGGTGTAATCAATACATTTGCTTTAGAATACGCCAATGCAAATAGAAGTTCAATTAAAAGCAAATATGAATCCTTTGAAGCGTTTAAAGCAGGATTCGATATTGATCAAACTTTTTTAGATGAATTTTTTGAATATGCAGTAGCAGAAGATACAAGTTTGACCTTTGTAGAGGAGGACTTTAAAACTAGTGAAGATCTTCTAAAAACAAGGTTGAAAGCTATGGTTGCTCAAAATTTATGGGATTATGAAGCCTTCTATCAAATTATTAATGTGAAAAATGAGATTTTCATGGAAGGTTTAAAAGCTTTAAAAAATGATACATATGATAATTTAGAGTTAATTGAAAAATAAAACCCACTGAATTGCAACACATGTTAAATTGGGCAGGTTCAACGGTAAATCTAAATTTCATTTATATATTTGTAACACCAATAACACAAGAATAAATTATTATGAAAAAAATTATTTGGGTATTCTCTTTTGCACTTTTGACATTTTCATGTGCGAATGATACGAAAACAGATGCGAGTATTGAAGTTAAAGAAGGTGAGAAAAGATCTCGTCTTTCATCAGGTTCTCAATCAGCCGAAGAATTGAAAAAAGCTGCAGCAGAAAGAGAAGAAGCACAAAGAAAAAGAGAGGAAGAAAGATTGGCAAATCAAACAACTATGGAAGTAACTCCAAGTGTTTATGATTTCGGAAGTATTCCAAAAGAAACACCAGTATCAACAGTTTTCAAAATCAAAAATACTGGAGATAAGCCTTTGATCATTAATGATGCTAAAGCTTCTTGTGGTTGTACAGTTCCACGTAAGCCAGAAGAGCCGATTTTACCAGGTGAGGTAGGAGAATTAGAAGTAACTTACAAATCTAATCCTGGTCAAGCTGGTGCGCCAATGAATAAATCAGTAACGATCTCTGGAAATATCCCAGGTGCTCAAAAAATCGTAACGATTAAAGGACAAGTTCAAAGTTAATATTTGAATGATTAAAATATACATTTGAAAATTTGGGTAGAATACTCATATATTTTCAAATAGAGGATTAAAGGAAATGGTTGTTAAACTGTTTCCTTTTTTTTTATGGTTAATCTTTCTTGTTTTAAACCTTGTTTGCAATATGAGGGTCAGGAGGAGTGGGCATTTTTAGCTTAAACAAAAGTTGGTAAGGTAGATTTAGAATCAACTTTTATATGGTTATAAAATTTAAGCAAAAAAAAGGCGAGAAATAAATCTCGCCTTCAAAATATAATAAGTTGTAAGAATTAGTTAATTCCTACTACTTCGATATCAAATGTAAGTTCTTGACCAGCTAAAGGGTGGTTACCATCAACGATAATCGCATCTTCTTTAACTTCTTTTACTACTAATTGGATTTCGTTTCCGTCTGGTGTTTTTGAAACTAGACCCATTCCAACTTCTGGCTTGATTTCTTGTGGTAAACGATCTTTAGGTACTTCTTGGATTAATTCCTGACGTGGCTCACCATATGCTTCAGCAGATGGAATTACGATTGTTTTTTTCTCATTAACCTTCATGTCAATTACACCATTTTCAAATCCAGGGATAAGTTGACCTGTACCAACTTCAAATTCCATTGGTTCGCGATCTACTGAACTATCGAAAACTTCTCCGTTAGCTAGTTTACCTGTGTAGTGTACTTTTACCTTGTCATTCTGTTTAACTTGACTCATAAAATTTGTCTTTGTATATTAATATTGATTAAAGTCTAATTACTCTAATCTTCTGCAAAGGTATGGCTTATGTGATGATGTCCAAAATTTATGGCTCCTTTTTCTTAAAATAAGTTCAATTTCATTGGTAATTTATGTTAAAACATTGAAAAATGTAGATTCAAAGCTGTTTTTAGACAAAAAAAATCCGAATTACTTAGAAGAAATCCGGATTATATTATTAGAAATAAACCTTTTAGTTATTTTTTTCTGAATCCTCCAAAAATAAGGCTAAGCACGAGAAGTGCTACAGCAATAAAAAACACGATTTTTGCAGCATAAGCCGCTCCAGCAGCAATTCCTCCAAATCCAAAAATAGCAGCAATAATAGCAACTACAATTAACCCAATTGATAATCTAAGCATAATAAATAGTTTTAAGTGTGAATAATTATCTACGTTTATCTTATTAAAAAGTAGATGTTTTTATTTTCCATACAAACTACATAAAAATTGTGATTCAATTTGTTTAACCTGAGGCGATTATCTTATTTTATGTTAATCTGTTAAAACACGCTTTTCTCTCGTCCCATCAGAATAGATATATATTAAAATAGAATTTGGCATAGGTTTCACCTCTCTACCAGTCATATCAATTACTTTTAATAGTTCTTTAGGCTCTTCCTTCTTCCACAAGTCAACAGAAGTTGTTGTTGTGTCTCCCCAAATTAAATTTGCATAATCAGGATGGTCAATAAATGGATTTCTATTGTTTTGAAAATCGTAGTAAATTACGTCATTTCTATTTCTTTCCCAATCATTTACTGGGTCTTCGTTATGCCATGCCAACAAATCAGATAATAATGCATGTACCGGATCTGTCGTGCTATTATTTGAAGGTAAATAATCAATCACCTCTAAATCTGGTTCACCATTTTGTCCTTCGTATCGCGTAGCCATATAAAATATCATTCTAGCAATATCTCCTTTAACTTCATCTCTTGGTTTCCAAAGATGTAGACTGTTGTTGTAGAAGTTTCCAGTTGCAGAACCATTATAAGTATGAGGTGTTGAACAGTTTCCAAACCATTTATTTCCTCTATCTCCGTTCACTTGAATGTTACTCGGTCTAAGGTGGTGAGCATCGGTTCCTGGACCTTGACTATTTCCAAAATCCCCATGAGATTTAGCCCATACATGTTCTCTGTTCCATCCATTTCCATTGTTGTATTCTTGATCTCCGTTTACTGAAGCACCAGTGTAGATCAGAATTACATTGTTTGGGTTTGAAGGGTCTTTATCCGTTTCTTTAAGCATATCCCAAACGTCAGTTCCTCCACTAGAATAGGGGAAGGTAGTATGTCCTTTTATGATGTTGTTTAAGGCAGATTTTAATGCTGTTCCCGTGAGTCCATTAGCTGTATCGTAATATCCAGTTGGAATTTGTGCAAATAATGTTTGAATACTCATGGTCAATACTGTTGCCATCAGCAATCTTGTGTAAATTCGTTTTTTCATATTGCGAAATTATTTGTTTTTTTGATGATAATGAAATTTATAGTTATTCAATTGAAATAATGGTTTTACATTACAATTTAATATGTGGACTAACGTTTGATGAATTGACAATAATGTTAGGAGGTTAATGAAATCAAGATTGAATTCGTTAAACTCTATTAAAAATTGCAATTAAAGTCATAAAAATTATACTTTTGCGAAGATGAAAATGATTTTAAGGTTTCTAACAGTAATTCTATTTCTAGGCGTTTTTTCAGCGTGTAGTGAATATCAGAAAATAGTTAAAGGAGACAACTACGAAGAGAAGTTTGCACATGCGAACCGTATGTACGACAAAGGTTCATATACCAAAGCTTTAACTTTATACGAGCAAATTTATCAACGTTATCCAAAAACGGATAAAGGAGAAGTTGCTTATTATAGAATTGGTAAATCTTATTTTGCGTTGGAGGATTATTACATGGCTGGATATTACTTCAATCAGTTTACTCAACGTTATCCTGTAAGTGAAAATGCTGAAGAAGCATTGTTTATGACTGCAATTTGCTCTGTGAAAAATAGTCCAAAACCTTCACTTGATCAAGAGGAAACAGATTTAGCTTTGAATGATTTACAACTTTTTGTTCAACGTTATCCTGATAGTGATTTGATTGATTCTTGTAATAGAACAATGGATAGGTTGAGATTTAAATTGGAAACAAAAAAGTTTGAATCTGTTGAATTGTATGATAGAATGGAGAATAATAGAGCAGCGGTAGCCGCTTCAAAATCTTTTTTAGAAGATTATCCTCGTTCAGAATATATTGAAGAAGCAGCCTATATTCAATTTAGAAATTCATACGTTTTGGCAATGAATAGTGTGCTGAGTAAAAAGAAAGAACGAGTTGAAAATGCGATGGAAACTTATGCGAAGTATAGCTATTTGTTTGAAGACGAGTCTTACGCTAAGAGGACAAAAAGATATAATGAAGAGTTATCTGACGAATTGATTTCAGTTGCGGAACAATATTCATTTAGAGAAATAGGGGAAGCGTATGAGTTGTCAAGAACAACTTCAGAGAAGAAAAAAGTTTATTATCTTGAGGAAACATTGAAAAGATTTGATAACTTTGCAAAAAAATACCCTGAATCGGAATTATTAGATAAGGCAAAGGCAATTCATAAGAGAGCCGAAAAAGAATTAGTCAATAGTTAATATAATTATATAAATATGAGCTTCAAAAATAGTAAAGCAGAACGTTCTACAATTACTAGAGATACAGTAGATTTAGAAAAAGGTACAAATAATATCTATGAATCTATTGTTATGCTTTCAAAGCGTGCAAACCAAATTAATGTTGATTTAAAAGAGGAGTTGACGCAAAAGCTTCAAGAGTTTGCATCTTCTACAGATAACTTAGAAGAAATTTTTGAAAATAGAGAGCAAATAGAAATCTCTCGTTTTTATGAACGTTTGCCAAAGCCAACTGCTATGGCAATCGATGAATTTGAAAACGATGAGCTTTCAAAAAGAGCACTTGAAGAATAAATAGCTTCAAATGTTAAAAGGAAAACGCGTTGTAATTGGTATCTCTGGAGGTATTGCAGCTTATAAAATTGCGTTTTTAATAAGAATATTAAAGCAAAAAGGGGCAGAAGTTAAATGTGTTTTAACTCCTGCCTCTTCTGATTTTATAACCCCTTTAACTGTTTCGACACTTTCACAGAACCCCGCACACATTGACTTTTGGAATAAAGACAATGGTGAGTGGACAAATCATGTTGATCTCGGAGCGTGGGGAGACGTTATGCTTCTTGCGCCGTTAACTGCGAATACACTTGCGAAAATTGCAAACGGTTTTTGTGATAATCTTCTTACTGCAACTTACCTTTCTGCAAAATGTCCTGTCTTTATTGCCCCTGCAATGGATTTGGATATGTATGCCCATGATACAACAAATGAAAATTTAAGTAAAGTTGAGGCCCATGGAGTTCATATAATTCCTGCTGAAGATGGATTTCTAGCAAGTGGATTAATTGGAAAAGGTCGTATGGCAGAACCTGAAACAATTGTTGAACATCTTGAAACATTTTTTGAATTAAATCAATCAATGAAAGGTCAGAAAGTACTTGTGACTGCCGGACCAACCTATGAGGCAATAGATCCAGTACGTTTTATTGGGAATCATTCAACAGGTAAAATGGGATTTGCCTTGGTCGATAATCTTTTGAAAAGAGGAGCCGAGGTGATTTTAATTACAGGTCCAACAAAATGTAAGCTTCATCATAAAAACTTAACCAGAATAGAAATCAAAACGGCAAATGAAATGCTTGAAGCTGCAGAGAAGTACTTTCCTGAATGTAATGGAGGTATATTTTCAGCAGCAGTTTCAGATTATCGTCCAAAAAATATTGCTACGCAAAAAATAAAAAAATCTTCTAATGAAATGAACATCGAAATGGTGAAAAATCCTGATGTTTTGAAAACAATTGGAGGAATCAAAAAAAAACATCAATTTCTTGTTGGATTTGCTTTGGAAACCAATAACGCATTAGAATATGGTGCGGAAAAACTCAAGAAAAAGAATTTAGATTTAATTGTAATCAATTCTCTTGAAGATGAAGGCGCTGGATTTGGACATGATACAAATAAAATAAGCTTGTTGGACTTCAACAATAAAACCACTACATTTGAGTTATCATCTAAGAAAGTTGTAGCCAAAAATATTTTGGATTACTTAATGAAATTAACGAAATGAAATATATAATTCTCTTTTTTTTACTTGGTATTGCTTCAGTTGCTTTGTCACAAGAGCTTAATTGCCAGGTGAATGTTGTAGCGAATCCTGCACTAGATGTAACAACTACTGAAAAGGAAATCTTCGAAGAACTTGAACAAAAGGTCTTTGATTTGATGAATAATACCACTTGGACCAAAGATAATTTTGAAGTAGAGGAGCGTATAAATTGTGTTTTTCAAATTTCAATAACTAAAATAATAGGAACAGGTGCTTATGAAGCTTCCTTGCAAGTGCAAGCGACAAGACCTGTATACAATTCAACGTATAACACGACCTTGTTTAACTTTTTAGATGAAGATTTAAGCTTCTCTTTTCAACGAAATGCCCAATTGCTTTTTACAGAAAACCAGTTCAGTTCAAATTTAGTCTCTGTTTTATCTTTCTATGCTTATTATATCATAGGATTAGATGCAGATTCTTTTTTGTTGAATGGTGGAGACCCTCATTTTGATAAAGCACAAAATGTTGTTTCTTTGGCCCAAAGTGGAGGTGGATCTGGATGGAGAGCAAACGAAAAAGGAAGAAAAAACCGCTATTGGTTAATCGAAAATACATTGCAAGAATTGTTTTCACCATTCAGGGAAGGGTATTATGATTACCATAGAAAAGGGGTTGATAATTTATATGAGGATCAGGCTTTGGCAAGAACAGAGATATTAAAAGCTACAAAAAAACTATTGAAAGTTACAAGTTCCAGACCCGGATCAGTAAACATATTAAACTTCGCCTATTCTAAAAGAGAAGAAATCAAGAAGATTTTTAAAGATGGAGATAGAAAGCAGAAGGTTGAGATCGTGAACACTTTGAAAAGACTCGACCCAGCAAATTCTTCTAAATATCAAGAAATTCTCGAATAATGCTCAAACGGTTATCAGTTAAGAACTTTGCATTAATTGAAAATGCACAGCTTGAACTCAATAAAGGATTCACTGTAATAACAGGTGAAACAGGTTCTGGTAAATCTATATTACTCGGTGCTCTTAAATTAATTTTAGGTGAAAGAGCAGACTATACTGTAATAAGAGACGAGACGAAAAAAACAATTGTAGAGGCTATTTTTGTTATTGATGACAAACTTTATGCTGATTTCTTTAAGACCAATGATTTGGATGTTGAATCTGAAACCATTATCCGTAGAGAAATTAATGCTAAAGGGAAATCACGTGCATTTATTAATGACACGCCTGTTCAACTTAACGTTTTAAAATCTTTAGCAAGTAGGTTAATTCATATACACTCTCAACATCATACCTTGTCTTTGAAAGATACACAATTTCAAATGTCAATTTTAGATGTTTTAGGGGATAATCAAAAATCCTTAAAATCATTAAAGAGCGTTTTTAACGAACGAAAAGCCTTGATAAAGGAAATTAAAAGGTTAGAAGAAAATAAATCTAAAATTGAATTAGAGCATGATTTCAATTCTTTTCAACTCGAGGAGCTTTCTAAATTAAATCTTACAAGTGTCGATTATGAAAAGATTGAACAAGAGGTTGAAAGAGGTGAACAGTTTGAAGAAATAAAATCAGCCTATCAATCTATTTCTCATCTTGTAAACAACGATGACGAAGGTGTAATATCAATTTTGAATCGACTTGTAAAAAGTGCCAACGTAAATGACACTAAAGTTCAAAGTTTGATTGAACGTATTCAATCTGTAAAACTTGAACTAGATGATATTGCTGCCAATGCTGAAGATGATTTGTCAGAAATGACTTTAGCGCCGGAGACCTTGAATGAATACATTCACCAAATGGATGCATTTAACTCAGCGTTAAGAAAGCATAATTTAAATACTCAATCGGAGCTATTAGAACTTTACGAAAGTTTATCAAAAGAAGTTGAAGATTCAGGTCAAATAGACGAACGCATTATAGAACTGAATCAAGAGCTTACGGAAGTCAATAAAAAAGCACTTCAATTTGCTGATAAATTATCAACCTCACGTAAAAAGGTTGCTAAGAAATTAGAAAAAGAGGTTGCGGAATTATTGAATCAATTAAAATTAGAAGGAGCAACAATTCGTTTTGATTTGAATACAGTTGAATTAAACGAACTAGGTACAGATAGTGTTGCACTCTATTTTGCGCCAAATAAAGGAATGACGCCAAAAGTGATTGAAAAATCAGCCTCAGGAGGTGAATTGTCTCGATTAATGTTGGTCATTCAATATTTACTTTCTGAAAAACAACAGTTGCCAACAGTGATATTTGATGAAATAGATACTGGGGTATCAGGAGAAGTTGCACAAAAGATTGGAGATCATTTAAAACGAATGGGAGAGAGAATGCAATTGTTAGCAATTACACACTTACCACAAGTTGCTAGTAAGGGTTCAGACCATATTTTGGTGGAGAAAAATGATGAACACGGAATAACAAAAACATATTTACGTCGATTAACAGAGGAAGATAGAGTGGAAGAGATTGCTAAATTGATGAGTGGAAGTAAAATTAATGAAGCAGCTTTAATGAATGCAAAGAATTTAATGAATGAGTGATAGAAAGTTTATATTGATTGGATTGATCTTCATCGTTCTAGGAATTATTCTAGGAGCAATGGGAGCGCATTATTTAGAGACCATAGGCATTGATAAAGAGAAGATAGATAGTTTTGCCACAGGAACGAGTTATCTATTGTACAACGGAATCGCTTCGCTCGCAGTAGCTGGAATTGCACATAAGTTTGATTTCGAATTGCGCATGCAATTTGGAGCTATTTTGTGGGGAACAGTAATGTTCTCCGGATCTATTTTTGCATTGGTATTGTTACCAACTGCTGGAATAGAGATGAATAAATTTATCGGACCAATTACTCCTATTGGAGGGTTGTTGTTGATATTTGGTTGGTTAACTTTGCTTATTAAGTATATAAGAACTTATAAATCATAGTTTTTCAACATTTAAAAGTACATTGTGAATAAAATACAGAATATATTAAGTAGTTGCGATTAATATCGTTTAAATTTGTAAAATATAAAGCCCAACGTAAAAAATAAAATCATGAATGAATTTGGTAAAAGAGGTTCGAATACCAATTTAAAGTCGGACATAGGTTTGGACAACCTTGGAAGTATTTTTTGGAACATGAGTCCAGCAGAATTAGTTGAAGATACAGTTCTTCTAGGAGAAGGAGTATTGACTGACTCAGGTGCAATTGCTGTTAATACAGGAACTTTCACAGGTAGATCTCCAGAGGATCGTTTCATCGTTTGTGATGAAAAAACAGAAAACTCTGTTTGGTGGGGAAAGATTAACAAAAAGTTTGACGCTGAAAAGTTTGATGCACTTTACGACAGAATGAAAGCATACCTTACAGGTAAGGATGTTTATGTAAGAGATGCTTATGCATGTGCAGATGAAGATTATAGAATGAATATTCGTGTGGTAACTGAGTTACCATGGTCAAATATGTTCGCACACAATATGTTTTTACGTCCAACGGATGAAGAGATTCAAAACTTTACTCCTGAGTGGCATGTTGTATGTGCACCTAATTTCATGGCAGATCCAGAAATTGATGGAACAAGACAATCAAATTATGCAGTAATTAACTTCACTAAGAAGATGATTATTATTGGAGGTACTGGATATACTGGTGAAATCAAAAAAGGTATTTTCTCAGTATTGAACTACGTTCTTCCATTTGAGAAAAATGTTCTTTCTATGCACTGTTCAGCAAATGTTGGAGAGGATGGAGATACAGCAGTATTCTTTGGTTTATCAGGAACAGGAAAAACAACTTTATCTTCTGATCCATTACGTCGTTTAATCGGTGATGATGAGCATGGATGGGCTGATAACGGAAGCGTATTTAACTTCGAAGGAGGTTGTTACGCAAAAACGATTAACCTTTCTAAAGAAAAAGAACCTCAAATCTACGATGCTATTAAATTTGGAGCAATCTTAGAAAACATAGGTTTTGAAGGAGAGTCTTCAACTCCAGATTACGATTGTGATAAAATCACGCAAAATACACGTGTTTCATATCCTATTCACCACATTGACAATATTATGGTTCCTTCAAAAGGAACTGCTCCAAAAAATATTTTCTTTTTAACATGTGATGCATTTGGTGTTTTACCTCCAATCTCTAAGTTAGATTCAGGTCAAGCAATGTACCACTTTATTTCAGGTTATACTGCAAAAGTTGCTGGAACAGAGGCAGGTATTACTGAGCCACAAACTGTATTTTCAGCATGTTTCGGTGCACCATTCTTGCCTTTACACCCAACAAAATATGCAGAAATGCTAGGTGAAAAAATCGAGAATAATGATGTAAACGTTTGGTTAGTAAACACTGGATGGTCTGGTGGTGCTTATGGAACTGGTTCTAGAATGAAATTGAGTTACACAAGATCAATGATTACTGCTGCATTAACTGGGAAACTTGACAATGTAGAATACATCAAAGATGATATTTTTGGATTGAATATGCCAACAGAGTGTGAGGATGTTCCAACTGAAATCTTAAACCCTGTAAATACATGGGAAGATAAGGCTGCATTTGAAAAGAAAGCCAATGAGTTAGCACAAGCTTTTGTGAAGAACTTTGAGATTTTCGAAAGTGATGCTTCAGAGGAAATTATCAACGCTGCACCTAAGGTGATGGTGAAGTAATTCAAATCAAAATAATTGAAGAGCCTCAGCGTTATCGTTGAGGCTTTTTTTTGGTATAATTTTTGAATCATGTAACAACAAATTTAAAATCAAGACTATGAAATATTTTACAATTGTTTTTTTTCAAATACTGGCTTTTAGCTTATGGGCAAAGGTTGAAAATCAAGACGTTCCTTATGAAAGAAGAGATTCTGATCATTTAAAAGAAGTTTTTACTGCTTGGGATGAAATTAAAGGCGAATATCTTTATGAAAGTATGGCTGCAATGGTAATGCGTGAACAACAACCAAAAAGACCTTCAAACTTAAGTCAAACTCCATATGAATTAATGCAGTCAATGGACGATTATCGTGTCAAAAGGATTAGTCGAATAGCCTCCTCAGAATTGGATAATGAAAGAAACACAAGTAGAAATGATCAATACTATTGGGAAGAATGGTTAAATTATCTAAACTCTTCACAATGTGATATGAATAGCAATGGTAGTTCTAATGGTGATCCTCACATACGTACCTTTGATGGTGAAAGATACGATTTTCAAAATGCAGGAGATTATTTGTTGAGTGCATCAGATGATAATACCTTTATGATTCAAACGCAGCAAGTAAGAAGTTCACCTAGTATTGCTATTAACGGAGCCGTAGCTATGAATATTAATGGTGATTTACTTACTTTCACTTCGGTAGGAAAAGACAGTGAGAAAAAAATGATTCACGTAAATGATCAAGAAATTCAAAATGAAAAATCTAACTTGGTTTTGCCACAAGGTGGAGTAGTTGAATATAAGAAAAATCAATACTTAGTGAAGTGGCCAACAGGTGAACAATTAAGTATTTCAAAAAGAGATTTTAGTGATCAACAGCTATTTGATTTAAAACTATACATTCCTGAATGTAAAGAAAACTATTACGGATTATTAGGGAATAATGACGATGAAAAGAATGATATTGTTGCTTACGATCAAGAGACTGGAAAGGAATTGACCCGTGAAAAAGCATCGAGAGAAAAAGTAGATGTTTTTGGAAGCAACAGAACAAACCCAGAAATATTGTCAGAAGCTTCAGCGGAATTGTTTTTTATCACACGTACATTTGGAAGTCAATTCCAATTAGATTCTACAAACTCTTTAATGAGGAATCAAATGACCAATATTCCAGACAGTATTCGTTATCCTAAAGAGGTTTTGACTTTGGCACAGCTAGAAGATGATGAAATTGAAGAGGGATTGAGAAAGGCTAAAGAAGCAGGAGTAGCGGAAGAAGATTTGTTTGGAGCTGTTTACGATTATGGTCATCTTGGATTAGAACCTGTTGCTTTAAAAGATGTTTACGAAGCGCCAAAAACAACAGATAAAGGAACAGAGCCAAAGATAGATAATGAAAGAGAAGCCAAGGATAAAAAAGGAAATTCTGAAATTAGAATTAACCCATCAGTTTTCATTGGTGTTGGAGGAAAAGTAAGTCCACCAAAAAGACGTCGTCCACCTTCAACTCCAAGACCTGGAGGAGTAAGAGGGGTTCCTGGTAAACGATAGTTAAATGAATAATTAATTTATATTTGGACCCTAAAAGCTGAGGATTTGGCTTTTGGGGTTTTTTACTTTCAAGGACTTGTATATGGAGCATAAAATTCAATCAATTTCCACAGCAAATGGAAGGATTTATTTTTGGTTTGATGAAAATCTCATAAATTCTAAAAAGTATAAAGAGTTCAAGCAGAATGCAGAGCGAAAAGCTGTTTCCGAAATGTTGAAGGAGTTATATCCAGAGACGGAACTTTATCGCATAGAAAATGGAGCACCAGTGATAAAGAACTCTAGGTATGCTCATATATCAATTTCACATTATAAAGGATGGTTCTCTATTTTTCTGTCGAATGAATGTTGTGGAGTTGATATCCAAGTTTTCAAACCTTCATTAGAAAAAGGGAAGCATTATTTTTTAAATTCTAATGAAGAAAATATGGATTTTTCCTTAGAAGAACTTCAATTGATTTGGTGTGCAAAAGAGGCGTTTTATAAGTTTAAACGAGGTGCAATAGAAGATCTGAAAAATGAAGTGTCTATTTTTAAAATAGACCATTTTGAGCATGAAATATTCTTAAATCATACTGGAATTATTTACCGATTAAATTACCAACAAAATGAAAAACTTTTTCTTGTTTGGATTTAGTTGAAGATATGAAAGCATAATAAATTTGTAAGTCTAAAATTATTATATTTTTGTGATTAAACATAAATGCCTGACTATTTATTAATTGATATTACTTCGTGAAAAAAAACATTTTAGTCATATATTACTCTCAAACTGGACAGTTAAAAGATATTGTTTATAATTTGTTACAACCATTTGAAAGAGAGGATGATTTTAATGTAGATTACTATAATATTTGTCCTGAAAAACCATATGAATTTCCATGGAGTAATTCCGCTTTTTTTGATGTCTTTCCAGAATCCTTTCAACAAATTCCAACAGCTATTAAAGCACCGAATCAAGATTTTTTAAGACAAGAATATGACTTAGTAATTTTAGCTTATCAAATCTGGTTTTTAACTCCATCAATTCCCATTAATTCATTTTTGAAAAGTGAGTATGCTTCACAAATTTTGAATGGAAGGAAAGTTGTAACTGTTATTGGGTGTAGAAATATGTGGGCTAAATCTCAGGAGAAAATGAGAAAGTTGATTGCTGAAGCTAAAGGGGAACTCGTTGGAAATGTTGCTTTTGTTGATCGTCACCTAAACCATATTAGTGTAATAACAATTGTGCATTGGATGATGGGAGGTAAGAAGAACCGTAAATTTGGAGTTTTTCCCAAACCAGGTGTTTCAGATGAAGACATAGATAATGCTTCACAATTTGGTGAGCTAATATTGTCATCCAGTAAATCCAATGACTATACCACTTTACAAAAATCAATTATTGAAAAAGGAGGTGTGAATATCAAGTCATTTGTTATTTTAATGGATGAAAAAGCCAATAAAATGTTTAATATTTGGTCTAAGTTTGTTTTAAAGAATAAACAAAGTCGAAGGCTTAAGTTAAAATTTTTTAAAGTGTATTTAATCATTGCTATTTGGGTGTTGTCACCGATAGTCTATGTATTATTTCTAGTTACTTACTTATTTAGAATAAAGAGAATAAACGAGAAAAAAGTTTATTACTCAAAAGCAAATTAGCAAAATTAATATGAGCGAAGTATATATAACTAAAGCCTCTAAATATTTGCCTAACTCCCCAATATCCAATGATGAAATGGGAGAAGTTTTAGGTTTCTTTAATGGTTCGGAACGTGTTAAGAACATTGTTTTACGAAATAATGGAATACTTAATCGTTACTATGCAATTGATAAGAGTAAGAATATAACACATTCTAATGCGGAATTAACATACAAAGCAATTAAAGGGCTTTTAGATTCCGAATTTAAAATTGAAGATATTGAATTACTGTCTGTAGGAACTTCAACACCAGATCAACAGTTGCCTTCACATGCTGCCATGGTGCACGGTTTGATGAAAGGAAGTAATAGACTTGAAATTAACTCTGCTTCTGGTATTTGTACTTCTGGAATGAATGCTTTGAAATATGCATTCATGGCTATTAAATCTGGAATGGTGAATAATGCGGTTGCAGGTGGGAGTGAAAGGGTTTCTCCAATGCTATCATTGGGAAATTTTAATTATGAAATGGATACCGCTGCAAAAATTGAAGAAAACCCCGTTTTGGCTTTTGAAAAGGAGTTTCTTAGATGGATGCTATCTGATGGTTCGGGAACATTTTTATTGCAAAATAAACCCGATCCTCGCAATGAAGTTAACCTGAAAATAGAATGGATGGACGGACAATCATTTGCATCGGAGTTAGAAACATGTATGTATTCAGGAGCGGAAAAAGCTGAGAATGGTGATTTGATTTCATGGATGAACTTTTCATCGTCTGAATGGGCAGAACGTTCTATTTTTTCAATACGTCAAGATATTAAACTATTGGACGAACAAATTATCAAGAACGGTGTTGAGAGCTTAAAGAATGTGCTGAATCGTCATGAATTTGAAGCTAGTGAAATAGATTATTTTCTACCTCATATTTCTTCTTTTTTCTTTAAAGAAAAATTAATGGAAGGTATAAGAGCAGAAGGATTAGATATTCCAGATGATAAATTATTTATTAACTTGGATCAAATTGGAAATGTTGGTTCAGCTTCAATTTATTTAATGTTGGAGGAATTAATGTATAGTAAACGTCTTGTAAAAGGAGATAAAATACTATTGTCTGTGCCAGAAAGCGGTCGATTCAATTATGCGTATGCATTAATTTCTGTAGAGTAAAACTAAATATCGTTATGGAATCTATTATATCAGAACATGAAATTCAAAATTTATTACCTCAAAAAGCTCCCTTTACTATGGTGAGTCATTTGTTGAGTTTTGATAGTGAGTCGATTAAAACTGGGTTAAACATTGAGGATCACAATATTTTTATTGAAGAAGGTTGTTTTAATGAATCTGGTATGATTGAGAATATTGCTCAATCTATAGCTTTACATATTGGTTATAGATATCAACTTTTAAATATTGAAGCTCCGCTTGGTTATATTGGTGCAGTGAATAAAGTTCAGTTGTTTAAACGACCAAAAGTAAACTCAGAAATTGTAACTGTCGTAAATGTAATAAAGGAGTTTATGGGAGTAACTTTAGTTGAAGGGAAGGTGTTGTGTAATGATGAAATTATGTTGACAGCTTCAATGAAGACGGTATTGTCTGAAACCTAAAGCTACACAATTAGATATTTAATTATCTTTGTAAGATGAAACTACCTATGAGTATAAGAGAGTACCTTCCTCATCGTGAACCAATGTTAATGGTTGACACTATAGTTCGACTGGATTCTCAATTCATAGAAACAACTTTTCAGATTAAGGATAGTAATATTTTTTTGGAGAATGAATATTTAAATGAGATCGGGATTATTGAAAATGCCGCACAAACTTCATCAGGAATTGTAGGCTGTCCTCATTTTGAATCAAATAAACATAAGGAAGGATATAAAATTCAGGGTTATATTTCAACAATAAAAAGTGTCAAAATACACAGTTTACCACCTAAAAATTCAATTTTACAAACCAAAGGAGAGCTTTTAGGTATACATTCAATTGATGACATTTATAATTGTAATATGAAAAGTGAAACTTTCATTGATGATGAATTAGTCGCTCAATGTTTTTTCAATTTGATAATTAAAGCTTAACTTTAGTATAACTACTTAAAGAGTTGTATAATTTAGACTAAATTATTTTTAATGAGAAAAGATGATATTCCGCAAGATGACAGTAAGCTCTCTGATAAAAACATGAAAGAGTTGTGTTATGCTGTTGATAAAAATGGTAATTATACAACTGGATTAAGTACAGGGTGGGAGGCAAAATCAATTGCTTTAGATTTAACGATAAAAAATTTAGACCAACAAATCGAAGAAGCCAAAAACGAAGTGCTTAAGGGTCAAAAAAGTCCAATTTACTATTTCATGATTCGTGAAAAAATGGATATTGGAATATTAGCTGGATATATGAGCAGACCAAAATGGATTATTAAAAGACATTTTAAGCCTCATGTTTTTGAAAAATTAAAAATATCTACCGTTAAAAAGTATGCAGATATCTTTTCGGTTGATGAAACTAAACTGACAAAATTTAATGAGTAATATTGATTTTTACCATCACCAATCAGCTCATTGTGAGAATGGTGTTGCTTCTAACATCTTTAAATTTAATGGCTTTGACCTTTCTGAACCGATGGTTTTCGGAATAGGATCAGGACTTTTTTATATTTACATTCCATTTTTAAAGGTAAATCAAGCGCCTGCAATTAGTTACCGTCCAATGCCAGGATTTATATTTTCAAGGGCCTCAAAACAATTAAATGTAAAAATAAAACGTGAACGATTTTCAAATGTCGATAAATCATTTGATGCTTTGGATCGTAATTTAGACAATGGAATTGCCAGTGGTTTGCAAGTAGGTGTTTATCATTTACCTTATTTTCCAGATGAGTATAGATTTCATTTTAACGCCCATAATTTAGTTGTTTTCGGTAAACAGGGGAATGAGTATCTCATTAGTGATCCTGTTATGGAGACAACAACTACCTTAACGCGCAGTGAATTAGAAAAAGTTCGTTTTGCCAAAGGTGTATTTGCTCCAAAAGGTCATATGTATTACCCAGTTCAGTTTCCTAAAGAAATGGAGTTGGAATCAGCAATAATTAATGGGTTAAAGAAGACCTGTAAAGATATGCTTGCACCCGTTCCTTTTGTAGGTGCGAACGGTATAAAATATGTTGCAAAAAAAATACCCTATTGGGCCAATAAAGTAGGTACTAAAAAAACCAATCATTATTTGGCTCAAATTATTAGAATGCAAGAGGAAATAGGAACAGGAGGAGGAGGATTTAGATTTGTTTTCGCTGCTTTTCTTCAAGAAATAGCATCAATAATGAATCGGTCTGAATGGCTTGAATTATCTCATAGAATGACGGCAATTGGCGATGACTGGAGAGATTTTGCATTAAAAGCTTCACGGATTTGTAAATCAAGAGATAATGATGAAAATGCATATCAAAATATTTCTTCATTAATGCTAGAAATTTCAAAAAGTGAAAAGCAGTTTTTTAAGGATTTAAAAAAATCGATATAGTTGAATGAGTTATAGTATTGAGATAGATCAGCTAAGTTTAAGTTATAAAAACACCGATTTTAAGGCAATTAATAATTTAAGTTTAAAGGTAAAAAGAAATGAAGTGTTAGGTTTATTAGGGCCTAATGGAGCTGGAAAAACCACTTTAATTTCAATGCTAACAGGTTTACAAAGACCGGATAAAGGAAAAATTTTCATTGAAGGTTTGGAGACTTCAGCAAACATTCATGAGATTCAAAAAATTTTAGGAGTAGTACCCCAAGAATATGCATTGTATCCTAAATTAACAGCCAAAGAAAACCTTCAGTTCTTTGGAAGTATGTATGGTGTTGATAGGAAAATATTAAAGAAAAGAATCGATGAGGGAATCGAAAAGATGGGGCTCTCAAAGTTTTCCAACAAAAGAATTGATACTTTTTCTGGGGGAATGAAGAGAAGAATTAATTTGCTGGCGGGTGTATTACATGAACCGAAGTTAATTTTTCTTGATGAACCGACAGTAGGAGTGGATGTCCAATCTAAGCACGTAATTATTGAATTTTTAACTTCCTTGAATCAGGCTGGTACAACGATTGTTTACAGCTCACATTTGCTGCATGAAGCTCAGTCATTTTGTTCGCGAGTTGCAATTATAGACCATGGAGAAATTCAAGTAGAAGGAGCAACAAAAGATATTTTAGTAAGTGAAGGTAGGGTGAAGTCTTTGGAGGAGATATTTATTGAGAACACAAGTAATTCAAAGTAGGAAATGAGTAAAGTTTTTAATGCTATTATAAAAGAATTGCGATTATTGCGTAAGGATCTCCTTGGTTTTGCAATTATTTTTCTAATGCCGGTAGTGCTAATAATTACCATTACATTTATTCAAAATAGTGTAGAAAATAATTCGAACAATGTCAAGTTGCCTATATTAATTGTAAATAATGATGAAGGTGAATTATCAAAAAAAATCATCAATAAACTTGTAGATGAGAACAATCTTAAACTTGTTACAGAATATAAAGGCAAAGCTTTAACCGAAGATACTGGAAGAAATTTAATAAAGTCAGGAGTTCAAAAGATATTAATTGTTATACCCAGTGACTTTTCTAATTATATTCATCAGCAAACAGATTATCATGTGAGTCAATTGTTGGCCGAAGTGATGCCTAATCCTTCCCAGTCTTCTCAAGTAGAAAAATCAACATCATCATTAAAAGAAGTTCAAATTCACTTTGATCCTGCGATAAGCAATAGCATTAAGTTGGATATTAAAAGAGCGATGGAAGGAATGGTGTCAGACCTTGAAGCAAAAGCACTTTATGATACATTTGAAGAAGAATTTGAGGCGGATTTAAGTTTTTTAACCGAACAACAGTTAATTTCTTTTAAAGAAATTTCAGTTTCTATTCTTGATAAAAACTTGACTCCAACACCTGTTCAGCACAATCTTCCTGCTTGGACTTTATTTGCCATATTTTTTATTATTCTTCCTTTGTCTATCAATATCGTAAAGGAGAAAAATCAAGGTACATTTATTCGATTACAGGCTTTACCAGTTTCGTCATTAACATTAATGACGAGTAAAATTATCGTTTACTTATTGGTTTGTATGGTTCAGTTTTATCTTATGCTTTTGGTGAGTATTTTCCTCTTTCCAGTTTTAGGATTGCCAGCATTGATCGTTGAAGGTAAATTGATAGGATTAACTGTAATGGCCTTATTTTCGAGTTTAGCAGCAATCGGATATGGAGTTTTAATTGGAACTTTTGCCAAAACCCATGAACAAGCTGCACCATTTGGAGCAACTTCAGTTGTAATCTTAGCGGCCATTGGAGGACTTTGGTTTCCTGTTTTTGCAATGCCAGAAACAATGCGGATGATTGCTAAGGTTTCACCAATGAACTGGGGATTAGAGGGGTTTTATAACGTTTTACTTCGTGATGCAAATTTTATTTCCCTTGCACCATACTTGTCGCTACTATTGGTATTCTTTATAATTAACATTACTATTGCAGTTATATATGAGAAAAAGATCAACCAATTATAAAAAAATAGATCATTTAACAACAACGTTTTCTGCTCGTGTAAAGTTTAATGAAGCTGATCCTCTGGGAATCGTATGGCATGGAAATTATGTTTCCTATTTTGAAGAAGGAAGAGAGGCCTTTGGAAGAGAACATGGAATCACCTATTTAGATATCAATAATCATGGCTTTAGTATTCCTATCGTTAGAATGGAGTGCGATAATAAGTTTCCTTTGAAATATGGCGATACTTATACCATCAAAACACATGTGCTAGATTGTCCAGCTGCAAAAATTATTCATACTTATGAAATTTATAATCAAGATGGCGTGCTCGCATGTGAAGGGAAAACAATACAAGTTTTTGTAAATAAAGAAGGAGCCTTGTCATTGACATTGCCTAAGTTTTACGAAGAGTGGAAAAATAAAGTTAATTTTAAATCATGAGTGCTTCGTCAAATAAGATATCTGTTTATGTATCGAGAGGTAATTGTTTAAGCCCTATGGGTATTGATGTTACTGAAAATATGAACGGTTTAATACAAGGAGAAATTGGAATTTCAAAAATCGTTGATCAAAAGCTGCAAGAGGATTCTTTTTATGGTGCAATTGTAGATAAAAATAGACTCCATACTTCATTTCAAGAACTCAATTACGTAGGAGAGTATAGTGATCTTGAAAAAATGATGCTCATCACAGTAGATAAAATAAAATCAGAATTTAAAGTACTTTTTAAAGATGATTGTGGACTCATTATTTCGACCACAAAAGGCAATATAGATGAATTATCATCAGAAGTTGATGAAGAAAATTATGCATTATATGGTTTAGCCAACAAGATAAAAAATACAATAGGTATAGCAACAGAACCTATTGTATTGTCAAACGCTTGTGTTTCTGGGGTTATGGCTATATCGGTTGCTAAAAGATTAATTCAATCTGGGAGCTACAAACATTTCGTAATTATTGGAGCTGATGTGTTTTCTAAATTTGTGTTTAGTGGTTTTCAATCATTTCAAGCGATAAGTAATCAACCTTGTAAGCCCTACGATAAGAGTAGAGATGGAATAACATTAGGAGAGGCAGCTGCAGCAATTTTTGTTACAAAAAATAAAAGTTTGATCGATAACCAACCTTTTTATGAGCTGATCGGTGATAGTTCAATAAATGATGCTAATCACATTTCTGGTCCGTCTAGAACAGGTGAAGGGTTGTTTAAAAGTATCTCAAATGCTATTAAGGAAGCGGAGACGGATAAAATTGATATGATATCTTCCCATGGTACAGCTACCAATTATAATGACGAAATGGAAGCTCAAGCTTTCAATAGGGCATCACTCCAAGATGTTCCGTTATTCAGTTTGAAATCTTGTTTTGGACATACATTAGGAGCCGCTGGATTATTAGAGACTGTGATTGCTTTAAATTTTTCAACACGCAATATGATTCCTCCATCGATAGGGTATGAAGAACACGGTGTTACATTGCCGTTGAACGTTTCAAAATCCTTTCAACAAAAGGAAATAAATGTGATTTTAAAAACAGCATCTGGCTTTGGAGGAAGTAATACAGCCGTTTTATTTAGAAAAGGAAAATCGAATGAAAAATAACATTATTCATTATTGTAATATAAAAGATGGTTCAGTCTCTGTAAATGGAAAATCACTTTATGTAAATACCGTAGAGAAAGATTTTTTGTCGTTTATCAAAACCGTTTATAAGCAATTTGATTTAGCATATCCAAAGTTTTATAAAATGGATCCTTTGTGTAAGTTATCTATAGTAGCAGCCAGTATTTTGTTAGAAAATACAGGTTCAGAAATAGATCCAAATATGGCTTTGGTATTGTCCAATAAATCTTCATGTATCGATATAGATAGAAAGCATCAAGAAACAATTTCTCAAGAAGCGGATAGTTACGCCAGTCCAGCAAATTTCGTTTATACACTACCTAATATAGCGCTTGGTGAAATAAGCATAAAATATAAGCTTCAAAGTGAGAATTCTTTTTTTATCTTTGAGTACTTTAACCCAAAGTTTTTAATCGATTATACCAATAGTTTGATTGATTTAGGTAAATCAAATCGTGTTTTGTCAGGATGGGTCGAAGTAAATGAGAATAATTACAACGCCTTCTTGTTTATAGTGGAAAAATCAGATGGTATTGAATTAACACAAAAGAATCTAATAAAATTGAAATAAATAATAAAATGGAAGATTTAAAGAAGGAATTGAAATTGAAAATTATCGAGGCCCTAAACCTTGAAGATATGTCAGTAGAAGATATTAGTGATGATGAAATGCTTTTTGAAGAAGGTCTAGGTCTTGATTCAATTGATGCATTAGAGTTGATAATCATCCTTGATAAAGATTACGGAATTAAATTAACGGATTCAAAAGACGGGAAAAAGATATTTAGGTCAATTGAAACGATGGCCACTTATATTGCTGAACACAGAAGTAAATAAGTAGAATGGATAGAGGTGTTGCCATATCTGGAATGGGGATTGTTTCTGCAATTGGAATGAATGCCAAAGAAAATTTTGAAGCCCTTAAAAAAGGCCAACATGGAATTTCAGAAGTTGAACTTGTCGATACAATTTTAAAGGAAAATATTCTTGTTGGAGAAATAAAGAAGTCAAATCAAGAATTAGAGCAAATTTTAAAACTACCAACTCCAAATAGTTTTTCGCGTTCTTCTATGTTGGGAATGATAGCCATTAAAGAGGCCTTTCGCGACGCTGAGATTCAAGTAAAAGACAATACATCAATGGCTTTCGTAAATTCAACGACTGTTGGAGGTATGGATATGGTAGAAAAGTTCTATGATAGTTTTTTAACTGACAAAAAAAATCAACATTATATCAGTGTCAATGATGCGGGAAGTAATACTCATTTAATGGCTGATTACTTTAATATTAAAGGATTTGTAACTACAATAAGTACTGCGTGTTCTTCTGCAGCTAATGCAATTATGTTAGGAGCAAGATTGATTAAAAGCGGTAGAGCAGAAAAGGTGGTTGTTGGCGGAATGGATGGACTTTGTAAGTTTACGCTAAATGGCTTTAATACACTTATGTTGCAATCAAATGGTTTCAATAAGCCTTTTGATGATGAAAGAGTTGGTTTAAACTTGGGAGAAGGCGCCGCCTATTTAATATTAGAATCTCAATCATCACTTCAAAAACGAGATAAAACGCCGTTGGCTTATTTAACAGGGTATGCCAATGCGAATGATGCATATCATCAAACAGCGTCTTCTGAACAAGGTGAAGGAGCATTTTTAGCGATGAAAAAAGCATTTGAGGTAGCAGGAATTCAACCAGAACAGGTTGATTATATCAATGCGCATGGAACAGCCACTCCAAATAATGACCTTTCTGAAGGTCGTGCCTTATTGAATTTCTTTGAAAACAAGATACCTGATTTTAGTTCAACAAAACCTTTTACTGGACATACTTTAGCTGCAGCAGCATCTATTGAAGCTGTATTCAGTATTTTAGCACTGCGAGAAAATATAATTTATCCTAATTTGAATTTTAAAACTAAAATGAAAGAATTTGATTTAACCCCTCAAATTGAAATTAAAAAGAAAGAAGTGAATACCGTACTTTCGAATTCCTTTGGGTTTGGTGGAAATTGTTCTAGTTTAATTTTCGAGAAATAATTTAGTTAATCATTATAATTGCATCAACATGAATAGTTGTTTTATTAATGGAATAGGTTGTGTTTCGGCACAAAATACCTTTGAAAATACATTTTTTGAAGATGCTATTGACATCTCTAATTTGAACATTGTAAAAGCAATTAAACCCAATTACAAATCTTTTATTCCACCGGCATCAATTCGAAGAATGAGTGCGGGAGTAAAAAATAGTATTGTAGCCTCTTCAGTAGCTATAAAAGAAGCTTCTGCTGATCAATTAGATGGAATTATTGTTGGAACAGGATTGGGGTGTATTCAAGATTCTGAAAACTTCTTAAATAAGATGATTGGATACAATGAGGAGTATTTAACCCCAACCGCTTTTATTCAATCGACTCATAATACTGTGAGTGGACAAATTGCTTTAAAGTTAAAATGTAAGGCCTATAACTTTACTTATGTTAATACTGGAGGTTCCTTTCAATCTGCATTGATTGATGGATTATTAATGTTTGAAGGGGAAGAAGCAAACAATATTTTAATTGGTGGAGTAGATGAACATGCAGAATACACCAATAAATTGTATCAGGCAATTGGATATTACAGACAAGATGAGGAGGGGAAAAAAAATATTCTTAAACAAAGAAAATCAGGTGTTATTCCTGGTGAAGGAGCGTCTTATTTTGTTTTAGGAAATGAACAATCAGATTCCACCTATGCTAAAATATTAGATGTTCAGTTGGTAAATAAGCTTGATCAAATAGATTTACCTTCTTTTATTTTAGATTTCTTATCCAAAAATGAATTGAAGTTAGATGAAATTGATGTGGTCATCTTAGGTAATAATGGAGATGATGAATTTGATACATATTATGATGAAGCATCATCTATTTTTGAATCTTCAACTCTACTGTATTACAAACATTTATTCGGTGAGTTTTTAACTTCATCTTCTGTGGCTACCTATATCGCTGCTAAGATACTTAGAGAACAAGTTATCCCTGAACATTTATTAGGAGAGCAAAAAGTGCGTAAATCTGATAAAATTGGAAACATTCTTATCTACAATCAATATAGAGGGAAGGACCATAGTTTAATTTTAATGGAAGATGTCTAAACATCAAATTGGATATACTATTTTTGGTGTTTTCACACTATTTTATGTTTATGGATACATCGTGAATGGATGGTCTGTCATATATTATGTTAGCTTTTTTGTACTGTGGTTTGTAATGGTGTTGTATGGTTCGTTTTTCATCCGTTCCAATTATCATTTAAAGGCTATTTCAAGTGTGAAAACAGATGAAAGAGTTGTTTCAATAACCTTTGATGATGGACCAACAGTTCATACAAACGCTGTTTTAGATATACTTAAAAAAGGAGGGCATAAAGCAAGCTTCTTTTGTATTGGTCAAAGAATACAGGAAAATCCTTTAATGGCAGAAAGAATTGTTAAAGAGGGCCATTCTATAGAAAACCATACTTATTCTCATTCTAAACATATAAGTTTTGCAAGCACGAAAAAATTGATTGAAGAGATTGAAAAAACAGATGAAATAATAAAAAGACAAACTGGTGTTAAACCTCAATTTTTTCGACCACCGTATGGAGTAACAAATCCCAATTTTATGCGTACGATTAGGCAATCTAAACATGTGGTTATTGGTTGGAATATTAGGTCTTTAGACACTGTTATAGAAAGTGAAGATAAAATATTAAAGCGTATTACTAAATTGGTTAAAAATGGAAGTATAATCTTGCTTCATGATACTTCTGAAAAATCTATTATTGTTTTGGAGCGTTTATTGCAATACCTTAACGACAACAATTATCGCAGTGTTACAGTGGATGAATTATTAAAATTAAGAAAGAAATGAAACCAGTATTGCTCTTATTTATTTTTATTAGCCTCAATATTTATGCTCAAGAAGTTCCATTAACAGAAACTGAATTAAAAGCGTTTACAACACGTATTGAAACGGAAACGAAAAAATTAACTTCCCTTACCACTGACTTTGAGCAACAAAAACATTTGGCTTTTCTATCTAATGATATACAATCTTATGGTAAAATGTTTTTAAGGGCTGATGGTGCTTTGAAATGGTCTTATACAGAACCGAATAAATACAGTGTGATATTTAAGAATAATGCCATTTATATTAATGATAATGGTAAAAAAAGCACTGTTAGTGGAGATCAAGATATGTTTAAAAAGATAAACCATCTTATTGCTGGAAGTGTAAGTGGTAAATTATTTAATGACAATGATTTTTCTATTCGTTATTTCAAAGTGGATAATGAAATCAAAGTGAAATTGATTCCAGATAATAAAACCTTAAAAAAATATCTAACAGAAGTACATCTCTATTTTCCACAAAATGAAGCCCTTGTTTCAAAAGTGAAGTTGATTGAACCTTCAGGAGATTATACCTTGATTTTATTTAAAAATAAAAAGCTAAATGTTAAAATTGATCCAAATATTTTTAAGCATTAGTTTATTGATTTTAACCTCCTGCACTCATTATAAGCCAATAGGAGAGAAGGTTGCCAACGAAAAATCAATTTATTCCTCTCCTTATTTTAATGAGATTGATGGTGAGTTTTTGTTTGATGCTAAAATGCAAGTTTTCGGGAATGATTTGAACGGAATTTTAGTGATTAAAACAATAGATGAAAACAAGAAAAGATTAGCGCTCATATCTGATTTTGGAAATACCTTACTCGATTTTGAGTTTGTTAACGATGAGGTCAATGTGATTTATATTATGGATGATCTAAATAAAAAACTAGTCATCCAAATGCTTGAAAATTACTTTCAACTTATAATACATCCTTCTTTTACCATAAAAAAAACATACCTTGCTGAAGAAGGAAAAACTTATATTTCTAAATTACAAGGAAAGCGCATATTTTTGTATGTGAATAAGGAAGATCAGTTGGTGTATTTAAAGCAGTCTTCTATTTTTAGAGATAAAGTTGGAGTCTATTTTTATGCAAAATCAACCCAAATAGAGACGATACAATTTGAATCATTTGAACTGCCTATCAAAATAAATCTTATCAAACGTTAATCACTTTCAATGTTCGCTAATTATGTCTAAATGAATGCATTTTAATGCTATATTTGTATAGAAACCTTGCATTATCAATATTCTACAAATAGAAAATGACAAAACCTATCGAACGTACTACGCTTTTTAATACAGATAATAAAAAAGCAATTGAAGCTCTAAATCTCGCACATTTAATTTCTTTTGCACCATATGTTTGGGAAGCCTCTAGCTTATTGAAGGAAAAACAAATTTTAGATATTATCGAAAACTCTGATGGCTCTACAATTGAAGAAATCGTTTCTTTAGTTGATATTTCTCATTATGGAGTGCGTATACTTTTAGAAGCAGGACTTGGAATAGGTTTAGTCTATTTGGATGACGGTAAATACTGCCTAACCAAAGCGGGATATTTCTTTTTAAATGACAAAACTGTGGTAACAAACTTCAATTTTATGAAAGATGTTTGTTATGAAGGTGCAAATTCTTTAAAAGATAGTATTGAAAATTCAAATCCTGAAGGATTAAAAGTTTTTGGAGAATGGGAACACATTTACGAAGGACTACCGGTTTTGCCTCCTAAAGCGAAGAAAAGCTGGTTTGAATTTGATCACTATTATTCTGACATTACCTTTGATGAACTTTTGCCAATTGTCTTTAATCACCAACCAAAAAAAGTTATGGATATTGGTGCAAACACTGGGAAATGGACTTTGAAGTGTTTGGAATACGATGAGAATGTTGAAGTAGGCTTGGTTGATTTAGGCGTACAATTAAATGTTGCGAAACAAAATATTGATAAATCAAATTTTGGAGATAGAGTTTCTTATCATGAGATGGATATTCGCTTATCTGAAAGTAAATTACCGGAAGGTTGTGATATTATTTGGATGAGTCAATTCTTAGATTGTTTCTCTGACGAACAAATTGTTTCCATTCTTAAGAAATGCCATGAGGTGGCTGATGAAAATACAACTGTATTTATTAATGAAACATTTTGGGATTTACAAGATTTCGAAATTTCTGCTTTTGCCTTACAAATGACATCATTATACTTTACAACAATGGCGAATGGGTGTAGTCAAATGTATGACAGTAAGGTATTTTTTGAATTAATTGATCAAGCAGGATTCAAAGTAGTTGAACAATACAACATGAAAGGTATTGCACATACATTGATAGGATTAAAAAAGAAATAAAAGCATTACTTTCTTTTATCAATCACCCATTTTGGTTTTCTTGAATTATTCGATAATACCAATTTGTTTAATTCATCAGAAGCTATTAATTCAATATTTGGAATGACCCTAAGTTTTGCTTGGAATTTTTCTTTTAAATTCTGTATTAATTCATTTGAAAATAATTGAGAAACAATCTTTACAGTCACTTCATCTGTTCCAATATCATTGGTGTGTAAAATGATGAGATGACTCTCAATTTCCTTAAAAGCATTTAAAATGTCATGTATCGCTGGAGGATATAAAGTGGTCCCTTTAAATTTCACCATTTGTTGTGCTCTACCTAAAACAGGACCGACTCTATTGGTGTTTCGACCACATGGACATGACGTGTAGTCAATTTTTACAATATCTCCAGTTTTAAATCGAACGAGAGGTAATGCTTTGACCCCGAGTGTGGTAATCGTTAATTCTCCCACTTCTCCAGGTTTAACAGGTTTATTTTCTTCGTCTAACACTTCAGTGATGATCAATTCTGGATGAGCATGTCCACCTTGATGAAATTCACATTCAGTGAATGCAGTACTCATTTCTGTAGAGGCATAAGTCGAATACAGTTTAATATCCCATTTAGCATTTATTCTTTTAGCTAATTCAGATGGTGAAAAATCTTGATTTCGTAATGGTTCTCCAATGCAAATTGCAGCTTTCACACTACAATTGTTGATGTCAATATTGTTCTTTTCAGCATAAACTATCATTTTGAGTAAAAATGAAGGAACAGCAATAAGATAGGTGGGTTTATTTAATAGAATGGAATTCCATTGTAAAGCGGGTACTCCTGCACCTGTTCTGATTATTCCTGCACCAATTTTTCTAATCCCTAAAAAATAAGCCAGACCAGCCATAAATTGGCGATCCATTGTTGTCATTAATTGAACTATATCATGTTTTTGAATTCCTGCACAAGAAAATGATTGCGCTTCATTAAAAGCTAGTCGATTAAGGTCTTCTTCAGTTAGTCCAAAATTTACAGGAGCTCCGGTTGTTCCGGAAGTATTCGAAAAATCAATTATTTCAACTGGGTCTACACAGAAGAAATCCTCATTATTTTCTTGTAGATCAGTTTTAGTTGTAACAGGAAGTTGAGTTAAATCATCTATTGTTTTTACCGATTGAATATCGATTCCTGCTTTTTTGAAATGATTCTGATAGAAAAGAGAATTTGCTTGAACATAGGCCAATTGTATAATTAATTTTTGATTTTGAAAATGCTTTATTTCTTGCGCACTTTGCTTTTCTATTTGAGATATCATTTTAATTTTTTATTCGTTTTTTTTAGTATTTTTTCAATTTGCTCAACGGCTGGTACTGTCGTTACTTCTTTGCTTAATGCTGTTTCAAAAGCAGATTTTGCTTGCTCATATTTTTCTGCATTATAGTATATTAAACCAGATTTGTAATGTACAATCCATAGCTCTGGATTGAGGGTTCTATAAATATTGAGTTGCATTAAATCAAAACTTTGGTCTTCTGAAGATATCACCTCGTCAATTTTTCTATCCATCACTCGGTACGCTTCATAATCCTCAAAAGCCTTAGTGTATTGGAAGTCATCTTCGGGTATTGTTAAAGAATCTATTAACTGTGATTTATATACATTTTGCTTGTTGTCGTTGAAGATTTCATCTAAATCGTAAGACGTAAACTCACCAAGTTGATAGGGATTAGATGATATCCAAATCTTTTTCTCAGAAGGTTTGAAAATTACTGCATGATGCGCCAATAGTTGATTTAAGGCTTTCTCATTACCAAAGCCGAGCTTTTCATCATTTTCTCCATATTTATTTCTTAAAATACTGGCCATTGTTGTAGGATCAACTTTTGGATATTCATCCAATAGCTCATTCATTCTCTCAAATCTATATTGTGAGTGACTTTCTTCTATGGCTTTGTTGTTGCGTTTATCATCTTTATAGGCTTCACTTTGAAAGTGATTTGAACATACCAAACGTGAATTTACAATCTCATATACACCAAAATTTTTAGGTGACATTTCTATAACTACTGCTTTATTATCATTTGCCGAACCAATCATTAAAGCTTCTGAAACGAAAACCTCACTATTTTTTGCGATTGCTATGGCTTCGTCAATGGTGGAAGCATATTGTAAAATCTCTCTAGCTAATATTGAAATAGGTTTCTTTGCTTTTAAGGGAATTTTAGATTTACCCGCATTCATGGTAATTGTTAAGCCTTCTTTATTCATTCCAGAAATTACTCCTAGCATTCCTGGCCATCCAATGGATACAAAAGGAATACCGTCATCAGGATCGATAAATAGGATTAATTTTTCTTCAGCAAATTCATCACCAGCATAAAAGTCTAGGTTTCTCCCTATCAACAATTCTCCGTCTTCAGTTTCATCATCCCAAAGAGCTGCAGAAGTACATCCAATCATTGCTAAATCAACGAGAGCATGACCGATATCATGTGCTCCATGAAGATATAAACTTCTTATATATGGAGGTGCGATGTAGTTGTAAGTATCAGGAACATATCTTGACAATCCATAAATTTCTGCTTTGAATTCGTTCGGGACATGTTTATAAAGTTCTCTATTGTACCATTGAAGAAATTTGGTGAGTCGTTTTTGCTTTTTCTTAGAGGGAACGAACTCTTCTATTTTATTAAAAAAGATAGGTTCTTGTTTGGCAAGAAGAGAATCCATTAAAGCCCCTGCAAGCAACCCTCTTTCTAACGGGTCCCCTTGAATATATAATTCCCATTGAGCGTATTTATTTTTCGTAAGATAACTCTCACCAGAGATAAATAAACTATCATGTTGCTTAATAACAACAGGTCTTTCATCATTGAATTGAGTTAAATCTGGACGATGTACCACAGATTTTTTCATTCCACAGGAAAATGTAAGAAGTGAAAGGAAAACGACTGTATAACTTAACTTATTCATTGATCTCACTTTTAATCTTATTTATGAGGTATTCCTTCCCTAAAATTTCCGAACAGGTTACAACACTACCAATGGTTACACCTAGCATTCCATGCATATTCACACTTTGTCCTGTTAAAAAAAGATTTGGAATTTTGGTTCGTGCAGAAATAAATGTTTTCATAGGATTGTCCGCGTCTTTTTCAAAACCGTACATGTTGCCATTTTGTCCACCAATATAATCTCGATAGGAGAGTGGTGTTGAGGCATAAACAGAGTGGATACAAGAACGAATGTCGGGAAATTTTTTCTCTAATTCATCAATTAATAAATCAATATGTTTTTGTTTAAACTCTTCATAAGATTTTCCCCTTTCTTCTTTCGAAGCAACTGTGTTTTTTGTTTCAGCCCATTGCTCTACTTCACTAAAATGCATATATGTCATTACCGACAAACTTTCTGCATATTTTTGATTTTCGGAATGTACGCCCATCGAAGCCATATATCCTTCAGGCCACCTTTCTGGAGAGTATTCTGTTGCTTTCCAAATTAGATCTTTACTTTTGAAATGGTAAATATTATGGTTTAAATAAGGAAAAGATTCCGGTTTAAATGAAATGTAAATGCTAAAGGAGGAAGGTGTCACTTTCAGACGTTCAATTCTTTTTCGAAAGGATTTTCTAAATCGTTCTTCTCCTACCATTTTTATGGTTGCATTTATATCAATATTAGATATAAATTGTTTGGCTTTAAAATAATCGCCTTTAATGGTTTTTACCCCAATTAATTGATTGTCTTCGAATTTAAAATCAATTACCTCTTGGTGTTTAAAAATATCTCCTCCATATTTCCTCAGTTGTTTAACCAATAACTTGGTAATTTGACTCCCACCGTTGATGCAACGCCAGGCACTTTGCATATATGAATTTACTGATAAGGCATGAACATAGAGTGGTGTTTTTTCACCGTTTCCTCCGTACAGTGAATTTGTTCCAGCTAATGCAGCTTTTAAGTCTTCATTATCTGTTAATTCGTCAAAATAATCCTTAGCTTTTATGGACAGTAATCCATCCTTATATGGAGCACCTTGTTCAACATTGTACATCGGAAAAGAATTACAAACATCATTTATATCATTGCAATATTTTTCGATGGTTTTTCGTTCACTTGGAAAAATGTTAGTCAGTTGTAAAATGAAATTGTCATATCCTTGTGCATGAGGGTACTTAATTGGATCATCATCAAAAGTTACATAATCATAAGCATTTTGATCCATTCTTTTTATGCGAAGATCATCGATGATTCCTAAGTACTTAAAATATTGATATAGGTTTTGATCTTTTTCTAAACCACCTATATAATGTACACCTGTGTCAAAAATAGTTTTATCTCTAACAAAGGTTTGTAGGTTACCTCCATATTGATTGTTCTTTTCTAGAACGCAAACCTTCAAACCTTCTTTGGCAAGAATTATAGAAGCAGATAAACCGCCCATTCCACTACCAATTATGACAATATCATATTCTTTTTCCAAGCTATATTTTTTTTAAAATAGAATAATTATTTTCTTCGATTTCTAATTGAAAACCAAATTTAAGCAAATCCGTTTGGTAAATTGAAGATGAAACAATAATAACTTGTTCAAACTCATGTTTATTCAATAGTGCTTCAATTTTTTCAGAATTCACATTTGTGGTTATCAATAGTGTTTCATATGCTGAATGTGGATCTCTATTATAATTGATTTTTCTTTTGTTTATCAAGTAGTTTTGTTCGGCAATTTGTTGGTTTTCTATATTTTCAATAAAAGTAAATACTTTTCTTTTGGCTTCTTGAAGCGTGAGCATGATATCCCAAATTCCTAAATCATCTCCTATACGAAGAATTTTTGCATCCGGTTTTATATGTGGATTGACTTGGTGATATGTTTTTTTGTTGAGTTCAAACTCAAGTTTTGCCTTTTTTACAATTTCATTTCTTTTATAGAGAAAGCTTAACTTCACTTTTTGTGCAAAATAATCTTCATCTTCTAATTTATAACGGATAGTTTTAAATTTGGATTTAAACTTTTTACTGATCGTTTTTGTGAGTTCCCTTAAAGTAAGGTTTTTATATTCTTGATTTACTGAAATTCGTTCTCCAATCTCTATGGTATGTTTACCATCAAAAATGATAAAATCTCCTTTCGGAAGTAAGTCAGCATTTCCATGAATATAAAGAGGAACAATGTCTAAGTCATATTTTTGAGCCAAAAGAAATGCACCTTTATGAAATCTATTGATATCATTGGTGAGAGATCTAGTACCTTCAGGAAATATAACCAATGAATTTCCTTTACGCACCATTTCAATCAATTCTTCCTCATTTGATTCTAATCCTTTTGTAATAGGAAAATACCCCGCTAATTGAACCGCTTTACCAAATATTGGAGAGTTATACACCCAATTGTTTACAAAGAAGATAAATGGAGTGTTTATAAATCCAATGCTCAATGTATCTAAAAAAGAGGTGTGATTAGGAAGGATTATTGCAGGCTTGTCAAACGCTTCGTGATGTGGATTATAAACCATGTTTTTTAAACCATAATTGGTGTACATTACTGACTTGAGTAATCGCGAAATTTTCTTTCTAAAAAGCCTTTGCTTAAACTCCATATTGAAGGGAAGTAACTTTATAAAAACAATACCAATTAAAGAAAATAACAATCCTCCCAAACCATAATATAGATGGGATAAAACTGCAGAAATAAAAAGACGCAGAGAAACGGGAGATTTACCCTGCTTTGGTCTCGATTCAAATATAAAACTGAATATTATTGGATAAATAGAGAAGGTAATCAACATTGCTGAAATGATTCCGAACAAAGAGATTAAAGAAATAGATTTTAATGCTGGATGCTTAGCAAAAATGAGTACACCAATCGATAAAACAGTTGTGAGTACCGCCAATAAGATTGAAATTCGGTAGGTTTTTAAATTATTTTGACCATTGGTATATTTATTTTGTAGACCGGTAGTCATGAATATACTAAAATCAATTCCCAAACCTAAAATTAAGGTGGTAACAATGGTACTGAATATGTTTAATTCTAGCCCAAATAAATATATAAATGTTGTCGTTGCAATACCCGTTAGAACTATAGGAATTATACTTACTAACGCCAATTCAATACGTCTAAAAAAGAAAAGTAATATTATAAAAACAGCAATAAATGAATAATTCATCAATCGTTTAAAATCATCTTTAATTTCCCCTAAAAATTGTTCATTAAGGTGTTTTCGATCGATCACCACAATGTTTTCTTCTTTGGCTAAAGTTTGAAGTACATTTGCTCTGGAAATAGAGTCTGTTTTAACAATAGTCGATAAGGTCTTAAATTCATTTTTCTCTGAATAAAACTCGTCTAAAAATAAGGTCTTTATTTCTTGGTAATCTCTTAAATGAATGTGTTGATATTTTTTATTTAGCATTGTATCAACTTGACTAAAAGCGTCTTCTTTAAATCCCAATTTTTTTGCAGCTAAATTGACATATTTGATGGTTGAATCAATTTTTTGGTCATTCCAGAAATGATTCCATAATCTAAGTTTTTCCTTTTGTTTTTCTTTGGATAATACGAATTCACCTATCGAAGTATAATCTTCTATAACTCCTTCCTTTTCTAACTGGTGGAGTTTTTCTTCTAATTGATTATTCCTGTTTAAAACTGATTCTAATGTGTCAGAATATGCAGTAACATAAATGCTTTTAGCACCAATACTTCCTAGTGATTCTAATTGCTTTTCTGAGGCTTGCATTTCATCAGGAACAAAATTTAAATCGGCAATATTGTTATTGAACTCCACTTTGTCATAGGAGAATATCCCAAAAAGTATTGCAATGATTGCAATTGATAATAGTACTTTGTTTTTATGAAATTTGTGTTCAGCTAAATTATCAATAATAGTGACATTGGGTCTTTGTTTTGGCTTGTATAAATGTGGAATAATTAATAACGCAAAGATGGCAGTAGAAACTATACTAATCGAAGCAAAAATCCCTAAATCCTGAAGTACTTTAGAATTTACAAAAGTTAGGCATAAAAAAGCTATTGATGTAGTTATGCTACTGGTTAAAATGGGTTTAGTAACGCTTTTGTATACAGATGCTATATCTGATTTTTCTCGATAATGTGTTGCAATGTGTAGCGAATAATCAATGGTAATACCCAATAATACGGCTCCAATACTAATAGAGATTGCAGATATAGCCTCAGTTGTTAAAGAGACTATTGCCAAAGCAAATAATCCACCACAAATTACTGGAACAAACAGAGTAATCGGTATTAAAATTCGACGATAGAATAGAATAAGAATAAGGAATAGTATGCTTAAGGAAAAAAGTACTGTACTTTGAATATCTGATTTAATTTGTCTAGCATTTGCTAATGCTATAAAAGGTGAACCAAAATAACTGATTTCTATTGCTCCTTTGTATTGTTCATTTAAACTTTTTTGATAAGCATAAAGGTGATCTACAAATACCTCACTTTTTTTTGTGTCAGTCCCTGAGAAATTGGGAGTAATAAACAACATGATCGTTGAACTATCATTTGAACTTAAAAATCCATTGTTTATAATGAAGTCTTTTGAAACACCTATAGATTTCAATTTGTTAAGTCCTAATGATGTAAAGCCAAGAGGATCATTTAAAATAAATTCTCGAGCAACGATTCCTGTAGGTGAAATTAAGGTCTTATAACTATTTTTAATTTGCTTATCAATTTCATCTTTCTCTATTTTTTTTGATAGCTTTTTATAGTCTTCTCGGTTTAAAAAGTAAGGCAAGTTTTGATGAACGAAGGAAAAAGTTTGATCAATTTGATTCATGTCTACCTTTCCCTGAACTTCTGAATAATAAATGGAGTCTCGTTTTATTGTGTCTAGAAATAGTTCGGCAACTTCTGCTGCTTTATCAAGTGAACTAGAGGTTGTAGACTTCACCATTACTGTTATTTTATCAGCAAAATTAAGTTGTTGAAGTACTTTTGAAGTTTTATTGTTTTGCTCTCCTTTTGGAAGGATTTGGGTGATATCTTCACTGAAATTTATGCGTAATGCAAAGAAGAAGCAACTCGACAAAAATAGAATCAATAGCGTAACAAAAAGAAGGCTATTCTTTTGTATTGATTTATAGGTTTTGATTAGATAATTGATCATTTGTTTCCCCTTTTTCTTTGAATTGAAATAAGTATAAAATAACTAATAGTTCCAACGAGGATAGCAGCGGTTGTAGCCAAAACAAAACTTCCAAGAAGATATTCTATAAGGTGGTTTTTAAAATCTACGACATTACTATATTCTTCTTGGTCAATATTGTGATTGGTAAAAAGTCCTCCCAGGTATAAAGAGGAAATGACAATAATTGGAATCATCGGAGGAATACTAACATTTGAAGCCGCAAAAGCTAATAGTTTGTTTAGCTTAAATGACACAGCCAAAAATAATACAGCTACAGTTTGAACCCCCCAAATTGGAATGATCCCAATAAATACGCCTAATGCAAGTGATAAAGATTTGACTTTCGGACTATCTCCACTTCCTAAAATGTCTTCTTTAATAAAGTTGCGTAGACTTTTTTTTTTGAATGAATTAAAAAATGATTTTGGAAGATAATATAGCAAAGTAAATATCACTAATACAGTGTTTAAAATGCTTATACGGGTAAAATCTTTGAATGGTCTAAAATGACTTACCCTTTCATTTTCATCATATTTAATTTGAACAGGTATGTTTTTTACTTCTATACCTTTCCAAGCGGATCTTACGATACATTCAATTTCGAATTCAAACTTCTTTGTAAACCATCGTTTAGGCATAATATGAATAGGGTAGAGGCGGAAACCAGACTGTGTGTCTTCAAGCTTCTTTCCAGTTTCAAACCAAAACCAAAAATTGGAAAATTTATTTCCAAAACTACTTTTTGCAGGCACACCTTCCTGTTTCATATTACGGGAACCGATAAATAAAGCCGTGGGTTCTTTTTTGGAGGCAGAAAGTAAAATAGGAATATCTTCTGGAAAATGTTGTCCATCTGAATCTATGGTAATGGCATGGGTATATCCTAAAGCTATTGCTTTTTTAAATCCTTGCCTTAATGCATATCCCTTGCCTATATTTTTAGGGAATTCAATTAAATTGATTCCTTCAAATGCTTTGAGCACTTTTGATGTGCCATCAGTAGAACCATCATTTACAATTATGATGTCTTTTTCGTCAACCTTAGTCAATACACCATCAATAACTCTCTTTAAAGTTTTGATATTATTATAAGTCGGAATAATAACACAATGTGATAATGTGGTTGAAACTGTTGATTCCATTGAACTACTGAAGTTTTTTAAGTTCATCTTCGTTGAAGACACTTGTTTCTTTAGCTACGGTTTTTATGAACTGTTTGACATCACTTTCCGATGACATATAACTTTCTAAGATAAATTTTTTGTCGGAGGCTATCGCATCAGAATAAGTCAAAAATGAAGGTATGTTTGATTGTATGATTACGCGTATAAGTCTAATTTCAATGTTAGAAGGTGAATCCTTAACAGCTTCTTCTAGAATTTTAACTCCCTTTTTAAATTGTTTTAATTTATCAATTGGTGAATCATGATATTTTGACAACATGATCTCCGAAGCACCTATATATGCAGATTGTAAATTCGCTTGAATAGTATCACTTTTGGTCGCTACTTCATTAAAGTATACGGCGCTTTCTTTATCGCTTTCGGCTTTTCGAAATGCATTTCGCAATGTATCTAACTGGTTCACGCTAGAAAACAAGGTAAGCACCAATGTCAAAAGTATTGCTTTCATATTTATAAGATTGAATATTTTACACTCATTTTAAGTGCAATTTTATCCTCAATATAGCAAATGTTTTTCACTTTTATAATATCTTCATTATCTGTATTTAAAGTAATTGATAATTTGATCTCAGGACTTGTGTTGGGGTTTATTAATGACATGAATTTAATATTATTCGAAGTATTCATGATCAGTTTTTTAGCTGTGATTTCGGAAGTTAATTCTTTCAAAACTTGCACCATGCATACACCTGGAACCACTGGATTCCCAGGGAAATGACCTAAGAAGATTTCATGATCTTTATTTAAGTGGATAAAGGCATTGTACTCCTTTTCACTGACTTTTACTATTTCTTTAATGGTATAAAACCCCTTTAATAACATATTATTTTTCATTTTCTAAATCTAAAGTATAAGCCATATTACTTAATACACGATGATGTTTTCTAACAAATGGATTCTCTTCATTCCACACATATCCTGCCAATACTGCACATATTTTTCTCTTAACATCTAGATTAGCAGGTTCATGGAAGAATATTTTTTGTAAATTTCCTGTGTACCATTCTTTTACGTAGGTAGAGAAAACTTCGACCCCTTTCTCGATATATTCTGCGTATTCTTTTTCCCAATCTACATGTTCACCATTTAATTGGCGTGTAATTAATTTTGCCGCTAATATACCGGATTCTGTAGCAAATGCAACACCAGATGAAAATACTGGATCGAGAAAACTAGAGCTGTTCCCAGTTAGCACAAAGCCTTTACCATAGAGTTTACTCACAGAACAGGAATAGTTTTTTAAAAATACGGGTTTAAATAAAAATGAATTATGTTCAAATCTCTTTCTATAGAAGTCTGATAAGGAAATCGCTTTACGAATAGCTTCTTCGGCATCTCCTTCTGACGAAAGGTTTTCAATATATTCTGTTGGTCCAACAACACCAATACTGGTTACACCATTTGAAAAAGGTATGACCCATAGCCAAACTTCTGTTTCTAAAATATCAAAAGTAATCAGTGTTCCTTCTTGTCCATTTGGACGATTGATGTCTTTTGTATGTGTAAAAATAGACGAATTTCCCGATACTGATGCAGGTGCGTCAAGATCGAGTAATTTAGGTAAAACTCTTCCAAATCCACTAGAATCAATAATGTGTTTTGCAGTTATCTCTCGAGCGTTTCCATCTTTATCTTTAATGGTTACCAACGAATTATCATTTTCAAATTTAACGGCTGTTACTTCTGATTCAAATTCTATATTTACTCCTTTTTTTTGAGCTTCATTAGCAATAACAAGATCAAAATCGGCCCGAGGAACTTGGTAGGTCCAATTCCAGCCTTCTCCAAATTTATCGCTAAAATCAAATACACAAACTTTTTCTTTATCAATAAATCGAGCTCCCCATTTTTTTTCAAAACCAGCCTCTTCAATTGCAGGGATTAAACCGACTTCGTCGAAATGATCCATTACTCTTGGAATGAAGCTTTCGCCAATTACTGGCCTCGGAAACTTGGCTTTTTCAACAACTAAAACGTCAACGTCTTGATTATTTAAATAGGTAGAGGAAACAATTCCTGATGGACCAGCACCAATAACAAGTACATCAACATCTACTTTTTTCATATTGATAAAATAAAAACATTTTTATATTTGCATATATATATAAGTGTTATACTATATACTATGAACAAAAATATCTAAATGATCGTCTTAAACAAACTTTTGAAGAATAAAGATTTTATTCTTCTTGTTGAAAACAAAACACCACTTGAACTCCATAAAGATCTAATTGAAAGGGTCGAAAAGAATCATGATTTTCTTAAAGAATTTGCGGATGATAAAGTAATTTACGGAGTGAATACTGGATTTGGTCCTATGGCTCAATATAGGGTTTCTGACGAGAAAAGAATCAAACTACAATATAACTTAATTAGAAGTCATGCTTCTGGAGCGGGACAGCCTATACCCGTAAATCATGTTCGTGCAGCAATGATTGCACGACTAAACTCTTTAAGTCAATCCAAGTCAGGTGTTCATCCAAGTGTAATCAATACCTTGACGGATTTGATCAACAAAGAAGTTTATCCAGTAGTTTTTGAGCATGGTGGTGTTGGTGCAAGTGGCGATTTAGTTCAACTTGCTCATGTTGCACTCGTGTTGATTGGTGAAGGTGAGGTGATATACAAAGGTGAAAGACAGGCGACAAAAGAAGTTTTTGATAAATTGAATATTTCTCCTATTGAAGTGACATTAAGAGAAGGTTTGGCATTAATGAATGGTACTTCTGTAATGACAGGAATAGGATTGCTAAATCATCACAATGCAACTAAGTTGTTGAAATGGTCAATGAATTGTTCTGCAATGATTAATGAATTGGTTGAAGCCTATGATGATCATTTTTCAGTTCCTTTAAATGGGGCAAAAATGCATGATGGACAAAATAAGGTTGCTGAAAATATGCGTGAACTATTGAAAGATAGTCAGCTTACAAAAAAAAGAGAGCAGCACTTATATACCGGAGAAAATAAAGAAGAAATTTTTAAAGAAAAGGTACAAGAGTATTATTCCATTCGTTGTATTCCACAGATTTTAGGACCTGTTTATGAAACAATCAAAAATGTAGGGAATGTGCTTGAGTCTGAACTTAATTCTGCCAATGATAACCCGATTATTAATAGTGATTTAGGGCAAGTTTTTCACGGTGGAAACTTTCATGGTGATTATGTCTCACTTGAAATGGATAAATTGAAATTGGTGGTAACAAGATTGACAATGTTAGCAGATCGTCAATTGAACTATTTATTAAATGCTAAAATCAATGAAATTTTACCTCCATTTGTGAATAGAGGGGTTTTAGGGTTAAACTATGGTGTTCAAGGAGCGCAATTTACTGCAACTTCTACAACTGCCGAAAACCAAGCTTTATCAACATCAATGTATGTTCACTCTATTCCATGTAATAATGACAATCAAGACATTGTGAGTATGGGGACCAATGCTGCACAAATGGCATCGAAAACCATTAACAATGCTTTTGAAGTAATGGCGATTGAATTGATTGCCATATATCAAGCGATTAAACATCTCAAAATTGAAGACAAGCTTTCTTCTAATAGTAGGAATATTATGGAAGATTTAAAGGAGTTTATGCCTGAAATTATTGAAGACAATCCGATATATCCGATTATTGAGAATACAGTAAATTACCTGAAATCATAGAATAAATATCAATAGACAGAATATATATTTTTATATCTGATTTTATTACTAAATTAGAAGAAGTATCATTTTACAATAAATACAGAATGGCATTGAAATACGCATTAATAACAGGTGGCTCAAGAGGAATTGGTCGTGCAGTATGTGAAGTATTGGCTGAAAATACTGATTACGGAATTATAATAAATTATTCTTCAAATAAGGAGGCTGCTTTAGAAACTAAAAAGCTAGTTGAAGCGCATGGAAATCAAGCAGAAATAATGGCTTTTGATGTAGCTGATAAAAAAGCGGTAGATGACTCTTTGAACGCATGGCAAGAAAGAAATCCTGATGCATGGATAGAAGTTTTGGTGAATAACGCAGGAATCACAAAAGATGGATTGTTCATGTGGATGAAAGAAGAAGATTGGTCTAGCGTTGTGAATACAAGCCTAAATGGTTTTTACAATTTGAGTCAATTTGTAATTCAAAAAATGTTGCGTAAAAGGTACGGTAGAATTGTCAATATGGTATCTGTTTCAGGAGTTAAAGGAACTGCTGGTCAGGTTAATTACTCTGCTGCTAAAGGAGCTGTTGTTGCTGCAACAAAGGCTTTAGGACAAGAGGTGGCCAAAAGAAATATTACGGTAAATGCCGTAGCTCCTGGATTCATTAAAACAGATATGACTGAAGAAATTAATGAAAAGGAAATGGCTAAACTTGTTCCTGCGAATCGTTTTGGTGAAGCTAGAGAAGTTGCTGATTTAGTGGCATTCTTAACTTCCAAAAAAGCATCGTATATTACAGGAGAAGTTATCAATATTAATGGTGGAATTTATTCTTAAAAACTATGGATAATCGCGTCGTAATCACTGGAATGGGAATACATTCATGTATTGGAAACAATCTTGAGGAAGTAACCCAATCTCTACAAAATGGAAAGTCTGGAATTGTATTTGACCCTGAAAGAAAGGAATTTGGGTTTCAATCTGCATTAACAGGTAAAATTGAAAGACCTGAACTGAAAAAACTGTTGAAAAGAAGGCAGCGTATTAGTATGGGCGAAGAAAGTGAATACGCATATATGGCAACCATAGAAGCCCTTAAAAATGCTAAGATTACTGATGCCTTTTTTGATGAAAATGAAGTTGGCTTGATTTATGGAAATGACAGCGTGTCAAAATCTATAATTGAAGCAACTGATATAATGCGTGAAAAAAGAGATACAGCATTAATTGGATCAGGTGCAATTTTTAAATCGATGAATTCAACAGTTTCGATGAATTTGTCGACGATTTTCAAAATGAGAGGGGTAAATATGACAATAAGCGCAGCTTGTGCGAGTGGTTCTCACGCAATAGGTTTGGCTTATTTAATGATTAAGAACGGCCTACAAGATATAGTGATTTCTGGTGGTGCCCAAGAGGTGAATAAGTACGCAATGGGTAGTTTTGATGCGCTAGGAGTTTTTGCATCTGATGATCATAATCCAGCCGAAGCATGTAAACCTTTTGATAAAAATAGGAGTGGTTTAATTCCAAGTGGAGGTGGAGCAACCTTGATTATAGAAAGTTATGAATCTGCTGTAAAAAGAGGAGCACCAATTATCGCCGAAATTCTAGGTTATGGTTTTTCTTCAAATGGTGGACATATTTCTACACCAAATATTGTTGGACCAGCTACAGCTATGCGAAAAGCATTAAACCAAGCAGGAGTTAGCCCAGAAGAGATTGAATACATTAATGCTCATGCTACATCTACACCGATTGGAGATGCGAATGAAGCTCAAGCTATCATTGATGTTTTTGGTGAAAACGGTCCTTATGTGAGTTCAACTAAGTCTATGACTGGACACGAATGTTGGATGGCAGGGGCAAGTGAAATCATCTATTCAACATTAATGATGCAAAACGATTTTATTGCTCCAAATATTAATTTTGAAGAAGGAGACGAAAAAACGAATGGGGTG
The DNA here is from genome assembly GCF_003402975.1 of Brumimicrobium aurantiacum. Taxonomy (GTDB): domain Bacteria; phylum Bacteroidota; class Bacteroidia; order Flavobacteriales_D; family Crocinitomicaceae; genus Brumimicrobium; species Brumimicrobium aurantiacum. Next base: position 72,941 of record NZ_QURB01000002.1, read on the forward strand.
AATATAGTTAAAAACACAGTACATAAAAAATTTGATACCTATTTGTCGAACTCTTTCGGGTTTGGAGGAACTAATTCGGCACTAGTTTTAAAAAAAATTAAATAATAAGAGTAAAATGAAGATGAACGAAATAATCGAACAAGTTAACGAAGTGCTTGTAGATGAGTTTGAAGTAGAGGCGGAAACGATAACGCCAGAAGCTAACCTAAGAGAAACTCTTGACCTAGATAGTTTGGATTATGTTGACCTTGTCGTTGCCATAGAATCGATCAGTGGGGTAAAACTCGGTGAAGAGGATTTTAAAAGTATCGAATCTTTTAAAGATTTTTATGGTGTATTGGAGAGTAAAATTCAAGAAAAATAAGATCGATGTCAGAATGGGAAGGGAAATCAAAAGGAAACCTCTTAGGTTATAAGATTTTTGTTTTTCTTATACACAATATGGGGTTAAGGTTTGCTTACTTTATTCTCATTTTTGTGGCATTGTATTACTTTTTATTTTCCTGGTCAAGTAGTAAAAGCATATATTATTACTTAAGGAAAAGGCAAAAATTCTCTGCATTTAAATCCTTTGTGGGAATTTACAGAAGTTATTATGTTTTTGGACAAACATTAATAGATCGTTTGATGATTTCTTCTGGGAAGAAAGATCGTTTTACCTATGATTTCGACGGTATAGAAAACATTGAAAAAGTAATTGAGGAAGGAAATGGAGCAGTTTTGATTAGTGGGCATGTCGGGAACTTCGAAATTTCTGAATATTTTTTAGAAGATGTTGATGAACACCTGATGACCAATATTGTAACCACTGATCTTGAAAAGAAAAAGATTAAAGATTACCTAGAGCATCTCTCATTAAAATCGAGAATGAAATATATTCTTATCAAAGAGGATATGTCACATATTTTTGAGTTTAATGAAGCACTTTCAAAAAATGAATTTATTTGTATTACAGGTGATCGCTATATGCCTGGAAGTAAATTTATGGAAAAAGACTTTTTAGGTAAAACAGCAAAGTTTCCTGCTGGTCCTTTTCAGATTGGTTCCAGACTTAGAGTACCAGTTATATTTGTATATGTGATGAAGGATAGTGCCACACATTATCATTTATATGCTCGTATCGCTGAAGTGGAGCATCGCAATGAAAAAAAATTACTAGATGCTTATGTAAACAGTATTTCAACAATCATGGATAAATATCCTTATCAATGGTTTAACTATTTTCAATTTTGGAATTAAACATATAATATGGGGATTAAAACTTATGATGCTGTAGTAATTGGTTCAGGTGTTGGTGGATTATCAACCGCAATTGCACTCGGAGAAAATGGTTACAATGTGCTTGTAATAGAACAACATGAAGTACCCGGGGGATGGAGTCATAGTTTTAGTTTAAATAGTCATAGATTTAGTCCAGGAGTACATTATGTTGGTCAGTTAGACGAAGGTCAAACCACGAATGAGATGTATAAGAAGCTAGGTATCGCTAATGACTTGGTGTTTTTTAGAATGAACCCCAAAGGTTTTGAACATTGTATTTTAGGAAGTGAAAGATTTGATATTCCTGCCGGACTTGAAAACATTATTTCTGCATTTCAAAATCGATTTCCAAAAGAACATAAAGCGATAGATAAATATGTGAGATTGGTAGCACGCGTAAACTATCAAATTCAGCTAATGTCTACTTTTAAAACATTCTTTGAAAAACTTACAGCGCCTTTTAAAACAAAACACGTTGGAAAGTTTGGACTTTTCTCTCTTGAACGTGTGATTGGTTGGCACCTCAAAGATTCACTTTTAAAATCTTTTTTAAATATTCAATGTGGCGACCACGGTTTACCTCCAAAGAAGGCACCTTTTCCGGTTCACAGTTCTGTTATGGGACATTATATGAATGGTGGATTTTATCCTCATGGCGGTGGCGGCGGATTGGTGAAAAGTATGACAAAGGCTGTGAAAAAACACGGTGGTGAAATTATTTTGAGTACCAAAGTCAAAAAAATTCTATTAAACGATGCTAATGAAGCAATAGGGGTAGAAACCGAAAAAGGTGATGTATTTAAAAGTAATTGTATTATTTCTAATACCGATCCGCACAACACCTACAAAAAGTTGGTTGGAGAACAATTCTTAAGCAAAAAACTACTTAAGAAACTTAATGGAACAAAATATTCTGTGACTTCCTTCATACTTTTCTTGACACTTAAAATTGATCTCTCGAATTCACCACTTGATTCTGGAAACTATTGGATTATGGAAGATGAAGATTTGAATCAGCATTTTTCAGAATTAACAAGTGAAGATGTAACAAAAGGGGATAAGTTTTCTGCAGTTTTTATGAGTTGTACGACCTTAAAGGACCCACCAAGTTTTAATGGTGTTCATCATAATTTTGAAGTGGTAACCTATGTTAATTATGACTGTGTTGAACATTTTGCGCATTTAAAAGATTACAAGACCGAAGAATATCGCTCTTTTAAAGAAAAGGTTAAAAATAAGTTGATTAATAATGTTGAAGAACTTATTCCAGAGGTGAAAGACTGCATAGCATTTGCAGAATTAGGTACACCACTAACCAACGAATATTATATCAATAGTACTGACGGCAACGTCTATGGGACAGAAAAAACACTACGAAATATTGGACCTTTAGCTTTTAAAAACAAATCAGAAATTAAAAATCTTTATTTGGCTGGTGCAAGTACCCTTTCTCACGGTGTTTCAGGAGCAACTTCTTCGGGAATTAATGCAGCTGCAAATATTTTAAATGTTCATCCAGATGAAGTTTTAACTTCTAAAGCAGATCAAAAATTAAGGGTTTACGATGCCGATGATGAAAGTACATGGCCAGATTGGGTTCATGTCAAGCGACAAACCAAAGCAAAGAAAGTAAAGGATAAAGTATAAACTAGTTTTCTTTTTGTTTATCGAAGAGCTTTTTCATTTTATTTCCACTAAAACGATAGCCGTAAGTAACACTAAAATTGTAGTAAGTTTGGTTGTATTTATAAGATGAGTACTTTATGTTTTTCTGGTCAAAAGTAGAAGTCAACATCATAAACCATTGGTCAACGTTATATCCAAATTGCAATTTTAAATCAACGCGTGGAGCTAAGCCTAAAAAGCCACGACTTGTATTGTCGAATTTGTACCTTTTGGCTTGAATAACTGCCCCAACTCCAGCAAAAGCACCAAATTGCCAACCATCTATGTTATTGACAAATCCATAACCTGGAACAGCACCAAAATCAAAGGCAGAAATTGTATTCGCACGATGTATAGAAGCCGCTGTATTTAAATATTGGTGAGGAATAATTCCATTACTGGAACTCAGTGAATGAATATTAGTAGTTAGTCTTAAATATGCCCCGTGAACTAAATCGGTGTAGCGTCCAATGATTCCAACAGCTGGTTTCATTCGCATATCTGGATTATTGAAATAATAGGCATTAACTCCAAAAGCACGTGACCTTAAACTTGAGTTGAGATAATATCCTTCCTCTGTGACGGGAAGTTGATTAGAAATCATTAAGGCATCTTTAATTCCAAACCCTTTAAATTCTTGAAAACTTACACCAAAATCCCATCTTTTATAGCTGAATTGAGCTCCGAGATTAAAATAACTGGTTTTTCCATAATCTTCAACATCTTTAATGTGTCCAGGTAATTTGTAACTAATATTTAATGTTAGCCATTTATAGGCAATTCCAATTCCTTGAATGAGGTTGAGGTTGGGTTTTAATTTAAGTTGATTAAAGCCTCCAAAATCATCACTTAATTTTATGGGTGCTCCGTTGATAGTTAATGAAGTGTAGCCTACCAAATTGTTGGGGTACATAACATAAGGCAACGCTTTATCTTGTGCCTTTAATGTGCCTAAAAGTAGGATGTTCAAGAAAAAGAAAAACAACACTTTCATGGGGTTCAAAGTTACGTTATTCAAATTAAATTGCCACTATGTGCTTCAACTTTATATTTTTGTATCAATTAAACCTCAAATTTGATTAAATTTGTTTTAAGCATATGAAAAAATTATACAAGTTTTTACTCAATAAACTTCCACGACCTTTACTGATTCGTTTAAGTTACGTTTTTAAGAGAATAGCACCTTTATTGTACAAAGGAAATAATGTGGCTTGTCCTGTTTGTGAGCGTTCTTTTAGCAAGTTCCTTTCTTATGGTTCTGATATCGCACATAGAGATAATGTGTTGTGTCCTTACGATTTAACTTTGGAGCGCCACCGTTTAATGTGGTTGTATTTGCAACAAGAAACAGATTTTTTCAAAAACAAGAAGGAAATGTTGCATATCGCACCAGAACAATGTTTCCACGGCTTATTTAAGAAACAAAAAAACTTAAATTACGTTACAGGTGATCTTGAATCTCCTTTGGCAGAATTGCATTTTGATTTACATTCTATTCCGTTAGAAGAAAATAGGTTTGACGTCATTTTCTGTAATCACGTGCTTGAGCATGTTGATGACGCAATGCAATGTATGAAAGAATTGAATCGTGTGATGAAGCCTGGAGGATGGGGAATATTCCAAGTACCTCAAGATTTTGATCGTGAAATTACTTACGAAGACCCAACAATTACTTCTCCTGAAGAAAGAGAGAAACATTTCTGGCAAAAGGACCATGTGCGTTTATTTGGAAGAGATTATCCAGAGTGGTTGAAGCGTGCTGGTTTCGAAGTGGAAGAGTTTCATACTTCTAAGGAATTTCCTGCTAAAGACATCGAAAGATACCGCTTGAATCCAAAAGAAATTCTTTATATTGTAAGTAAAAAAGCATAATGAAACGAAAAGTATGGATTGGTATTTTATTGCTTTGTCCATTTCTATTTCATTGTTCTGAAAAATCAACTATTGAGACATATCACTTTGAACCTCTCGATTCTTTGACTTTCAATAAGGAGCTTATTTCATTAGGTGAAAAACTTTTTTTTGATCCAAAATTATCCTACAACAACACAATTTCGTGTGCTTCTTGTCATCAACCAAATCGTGCGTTTACAGATGGTAAAAAACGCAGTATTGGAATTCACCGTAGGTCAGGAAAAAGAAATGCTCCTACGCTTTGGAATGTTAAAAATCAAGATAAATTCATGTGGGAAGGAGGAGTGAAAACCCTCGAGTTACAAGCCATCGTTCCGCTCCAAGACACTAACGAAATGGGTGTTTTGGTAGCCGATCTTTTCCCTAAATTATCAGATATTCCCTATTACGACAGTCTCGCTCATATTTTATACGATCGGGATTTTGATCCTTTCGTTTTAACCCGTGCTTTGGGTGCTTACCAAAGAAGTTTATATGCTGAAAACAGTGCGTTTGACGATTGGAGAAATCGGAACAGTCTTAAAGATTCAGCACTCGTTAGAGGATATGAAATTTTTACAGAAAAACTCAACTGTGTTCAATGTCACGGAGGTAAACAATTTACCAATAATGCCCTAGAGAATAATGGACTTTATTCAATTTATAAAGACCAAGGATATTATATGATTTCCGGTGATTCGAGTGACATAGGGAAATTTAAAGTTCCCACTTTGAGAAATATAGAAATAACCGCTCCATATATGCACGATGGTAGTTTTCAAACATTGGAAGAAGTCGTAAAACATTATGAAAAAGGAGGGGCAAAGCATTCAAATCAAAGTGAATTGATTACACCGTTTTCTTTATCAGAAAAAGAGCGAAAAGATTTACTTTACTTCCTAAATTCACTTACCGATCATCGATTTAAGAAATAGACTATAATGGCCTATATCTATAGGTTTTAACTTCACAGATAGCGTGTGTTTGACAAAACAATTCTATTTTCTTTTCTATTTTGATTTAAATCATTCAACTATTCATTGAAAAGTTCTCTCATCGTTCCGATTTCACGATGACGGATTTTTAGAGGTTTCGCTTGAAAAAAATTCATCTCAAACGATACTGTCGGAGAATTATGTTCAATTAATATTTAGCTGTTTCTAATTTTAGAAAAACTATTGTCATTAATAAAACCTTGCACCTCACATCGTAGCGACATAAAATTACATCAACTTTTTTAATTCGCTTAAGGTCATTGATTTATGAATAAGTTTACAATGATCTCTAGCTGTGGGTTTCAACCCACAGATAGCGTGTGTTTGTTTAAACTGTTTTGGCGCGTATTTTTATATAAAAATCGTGACAAAATAATACTATTTTCTTTTCCATATTCTTTGATTTAAATCATTCAACAATTAATAGAATAGTTCTCTTTTTTTTCCGATTTAGAGATTTCGCTTCAAAGAAGTTCATCTCGAACGACATTGTCGGAGAGATTTTTTTTTAATATAAAGCGGTTTAATAATTAAAGCAGATACAATTGTTGAACAAAACACTTCGATTAAATTAGTGGTAGAAGCTTGAACTTAAAACTAATATTAAACGTATTTTTGTTATTCAATTAAAAGATCCTTTATTTATGAAGTGTACAGCTCGATTTTATAAAATGAATTACGATTTTTCTCCTGAATTTGCCGAAGCGCATCACGATGGAAATGAATCTGAAAATAATCGATTTTACGATTGGGAAGATGAATTGGCTCTTACAAACGAAGTTAAAGACATTGAAGTAATTGAAGAAGGAGTTTACCAGCTTCAAGGGGAAAAAGGAGGTGAAGCATTTACTGAAGATATTAAAAATGTGGTTTTGTTTAACATCATTGGAGAAGATGATTCAGTTACACAAATGGCATGTTCTAAGTCTTTGGTAATGAAATTTGATGTTGAAAAAACAGAAAATGAAATTAATTTGAGTGTTTACCTTGAAGAAATGGAACCTTTAACGAATCCAATTCCAGGAATTTACATTGCGATTCAAGATTTTCCTAAATTCTTGGTGGATTGAGTTTAAAAGCTGAAAATATTAGCTTTTCTTATATAGATCAAAAAATGGTCTTCAAGGATATTAGTTTTACCCTTCAAGCTGGTGAAATCTTAAGTATCGTAGGACCTAGTGGAACTGGAAAGTCAAGCTTACTCAAATGTTTAGCTGGTTTAATTCCTTTGAATAGTGGCAAAATTTATTTTGAGGATGAATTATTACCTAATCCGAGAGATTTACTGATTCCAGGACACCCTGAGATTGCTTTGGTGAATCAACTGTTTAAATTAGATGAATATTTTTCCGTAAGGGAGAATATCTCTAATCAGTTGCATCATTTAAACAATGAAGATCGAAAAGAATTTACCAATGAATTGCTTGAAATATTTGAACTAGAAAGTTTATCTGAGGTGAAGTCAAGAGAAATTTCTGGAGGTGAACAGCAACGACTTTCCATGGCTTGTGCTTTAGCGAAAGAACCCAAGTGTTTGTTTTTGGATGAACCCTTTGTGCATTTGGATGTCCATTTGAATAAAAAAATAGAAGATTATATTCGTGAATTGGCTAAAGTCAGGAATATGAGTGTGGTTTTGGTCACGCATAATGGAGTAGAAGCACTTTCATGGTCAGACCGAATAATGGTAATGAGTAATGGTGAAATAAAATCTAATTATACACCACATCAAGCCTATTTTAAACCTAAGAACTTGTTTGAAGGTCGATTCTTCGGAGAGTTGAATAGTGTTTATATCAACAAAAAACAAGTGCTATTTCGTCCAAATGAATATACTTTAATGGCCAATGAAAAGGCTTTAAAAATAGATGTTTCATGGAAAAATGCTAGTTTTAAAGGTACTTACTTTGCGAATTACTTTCGTTTAGAAAATGGTAAGACGATTGTTTTGTATGCCGACGAAGAATTAAAGAAGACAAAAGAAATCTATGTCACGAAGTAAAAGATATCACGAAAGTGAACATAAAGATATTCAAGTTGTAAAGGATAAGAATAGAGGCAGAAGACTTACTTGGCCAGAGATTTGGGAACTCACTAAAATTAGTTTTAAAGAGTTTTTTAATGGCGATAGTTTTATGCATGGTGCGGCTTTAGCCTATTATACCATTTTTGCTTTGGTTCCTATTTTATACCTTGGTATTACGTCTTTCGGCTTAATCATGGGACAAGATGCCGTAATTGCAATTGTAGGAGATTTATTGGAAACCAACATGGGCATTAGTGATGTTTCCTTTTTTACGGATTTAATGTACCAATGGGAAATAGGAAAAGGAGGAACACCTTTCTTGCAAATCGTAGGTATTATCTTCTTGATTTTTATCTCCACAGCCATGTTTAACTCACTCAGTAAAAGTTTGAATACCTTCTTTGGTATTGTCCCTATTCAACGCTATAATGTTGTTTTAGAGGAGTTGGTAAAACGATTATTATCCTTCGGGTTAATGGCTGTTTTTGGCGCAATTATCATTATTATTTACTTTGCACAATCTATTTTAATCGGAGTAGGAACAAGAATACTTTCAGATGGAAGTGTCTTTCAAGAAGTGGTTTTCTCTATTTTCGAACACGTTTCCATTTTATCCATCAACTTTTTGGTATTTACTTTTATGTTTAAATACCTCCACGATGGAAAAGTAAGTTGGAAACTCGCCATGGCTGGTTCTTTGTTTACCTCCATACTTTTATATTTAGGTCAGTTAGGAGTCAACTATTACCTCGCCAATTATTTCTTTGCTGCCAATAGTGGAGTTGCAGGAACACTTTTAGCTGTACTTACTTGGATATTCTACATCTCACAAATCATTTTCCTCGGAGCGAAATTTACTTCTGTCTACGCCAGGATGATTGGGATGCCAATTAAAGCGAAGTAAGCTGTGGAAGCTTTAGCTTTGCTAGGGAGAGTATTTAGGGAGAGGTTGCTAACGAGCCTTGCTTTTTAAGGACAAGCATTTATATTCTTTAATATAGAATAGCTATCATATTTCAAATTCTAATGCTTAGATTTCTCCAGCATTTAATGCTGTTTGAAATGACATCGATTTGGGGTGAATCTTCGTCGCGCAGCGCGCGACGATATGATCCTAATAAAAATGTCATTTCGATGGAACATAGTGACTGAGAAATCTTCTGTTTCACGACTGAATCTTTATTATTTACTTTTTCCCATCACCGCAAAAAGTAAAACCAAAAGGGCTAGCGCTTAGAAAACCTTTTACCCACTATTGTCTTCACTTTCTAAAATTTATAAACTCAAACTCTTCTCGTCGTTTTCAAACACTATAAATTTTATAGAAAGAATGAAGCCAAGTGGGGCCCAAACGTGGTTTTCTTAGGCACATCCGAAAGACTAAACATCCGAATTCATTTTTTAGTTAAATTATGGAAGAAGTTGAGTTCTTAATTACTCCAAACTCTTGCTCAAAACTGTTGTTGCATATTTTTTGACCTTTTCTCTGTTACTTCGTTAGCTGAAGGGGGATCAAGGGGGAGGATAATAGTGAAACGAGATTAGTTCTAACGTAAATTCATAATGCTATCAAACAAAAATGTTATCTTTATCTATCGTAAAATTTAAAGGACGTACCATATGAATCTAGAGCTGTTGAAACCTAAAAAAGCTTTAAACAAAGCATATCTGAAAATCAAACCTATTCGTAATCAAATTGAATCTTTTAAAGAAAATTTAATTGAGTTACTGGATAATTCTAATGATCACGAATCAGAAGAGTTTCATAAGAATTTAGTTTCAGACTTCTTAAAAAGTACATATTATGCTCCTGACTATTTTATCAATACAAAAGGACGTAATGACTTAGTAATTCATAACGGTAGTAAAGCAAAATCTCCAGTAGGAGTTATTTTAGAAACAAAAAAGCCTACCAATTCGGGGGAAATGATGGCTGCTGACAAACCCAATACGAAAGCGTTACAAGAATTGATCTTGTATTATCTTCGTGAACGAATTACGGGCAAAAATCTAGAAGTTAAAAAGCTGATTATTACCAATATTTATGAGTGGTATATCTTCGATGCAAGTGTTTTTGAAAGGTACTTCGCTCAGAACAAAAAACTCGTAAAACAATTTGAAGATTTTGAAAATGGTAGCCTTTCAGGTACATCAACTGATTTTTTCTATAAAGAAATTGCTGCTCCAGTAATTGAAAATATAGAGGAGGAAATAGAATGTACACACTTTGATTTTAGAAAATATGAAAAACCGCTCAGAAATACCGATAAAAAAGATGATGTTCAACTTGTAGCATTGTTTAAACTTTTGTCTCCAGAACATCTACTTAAAAAGCCTTTTTCCAATGACAGTAACAGTTTAGATAAAAGTTTTTACGCTGAATTATTACATATTATTGGGTTAAGTGAGCAAAAACAAGGTGGAAAGAAAATTATAGAACGAAATCCTCAGAAAGATAGAAATTCTGGGTCTATACTAGAAGATGCGATTATTCAAATCGATAGTATGGATAAACTTAGTCGATTGGATAGACCTTCACAGTTTGGTAAAACACAAGAAGAACGCTTGTTTAATGTTGGACTGGAATTGTCAATTACGTGGATCAATAGAATTTTGTTTCTTAAACTGTTGGAAGCACAATTAATTTCCTATCACGAAGGAGATAAAAGTTATGCCTTTTTAAATTTTCAACGTATTAGTAGTTACGACGATCTCAATAGCTTGTTTTTCCAAGTTTTAGCACGGAAATTTGAAGACAGAAACGCTGATGTTAGTAAAGCTTTTGAAAAAGTTCCTTACTTAAATAGTTCTTTATTTGAACCAACAGAAATTGAACACAACGCTTTATTCATTAGTAATCTTCGCGATGATAAAACACTTCCAATTCACGAGAAAACTGTTTTAAAAGATGCCAAAGGTAAAAGAAGAACAGGTGAACTTTCTACTTTAGAATATTTGTTTGATTTCCTAAATGCTTACGATTTTAGCGGTGAAGGCTCTGAAAATATTCAAGAAGACAATAAAACATTGATTAACGCTTCTGTTTTAGGCTTAATCTTTGAAAAAATAAATGGTTACAAAGATGGTTCTTTCTTTACGCCTGGTTTTATCACCATGTACATGTGCCGTGAAACTATCCGAAAAGCTGTAGTACAAAAATTCAACGAAGCTACAAATGTTTTAACAAAGGATAATCCAACTCCCCCTTTGGAGGGGGGCAGGGGGGAGGATTCCAGCGGAGCAAACAAATACTCTTCCATCACCGACATTTACAACGCCATAGGTTCACGTGGCGAATTTTCACACGAAGAAGCTAACGCACTTATTAATGATGTTAAAATATGCGATCCTGCGGTAGGTTCTGGACACTTTTTAGTTTCTGCGCTCAACGAAATGATTGCCGTAAAACACGATTTAGGTGTTTTGCATGATCGTAAAGGAAAATTGCTCCGCGATTATGATGTACATGTTGAAAATGATGAATTGATTATCACAGATTACAACGGCGAATTATTTGAGTACCATCCTAAAAATAGAGAAAGTCAGCGGGTGCAGGAAACCTTATTCCATGAAAAGCAAAGCATCATTGAAAACTGTCTGTTTGGCGTTGACATCAATGCCAACTCGGTTAAAATTTGTCGTTTGCGACTCTGGATTGAACTCCTCAAAAATGCTTACTATAAAAATGAAACGGAACTTGAAACCTTACCCAATATTGACATTAATATCAAATGTGGGAATTCATTGATTAGTCGTTTTGATTTGGATGCTGATTTAAGCAAAGCCCTGCGCAGTAGCAAATGGAATATGGACAGTTATCGCATAGCTGTGCAAACTTACCGCAACGCCGAAAACAAAGAGCAGAAACACGAAATGGATCGCTTAATTGCCGACATTAAAGGTGATTTTAAAACCGAAATCTCTCGAAATAGTAAAGAACAACGTTTATATGATAAACTTAGTGCAGAACTGTACGAAAAGCACATGTCTCCAAAACTTTTTGAGGACACCTTAACGAAAACCCAAAAATCTAAACTGAAAAAAGACAGAGAAACGTTAGAAAAGAAAGTGACAAAGCTGAAAAAGCAATTGGACGAAATCAAAGAAAATAAGATTTACGAAAATGCTTTTGAATGGCGATTTGAATTTCCTGAAGTGTTGGATGATGACGGTGGATTTGTTGGATTTGATGTGGTGATTGGGAATCCGCCTTATTTTATAATGACAAAGAACAATACTGATCGAAAAGAACTCGAACATTATTTATCCAATTATAGAACAATAAATAATTCTTCTTCAAAAAACATATTTAATCTATTTATAGAACTAGGAATATTAATTGGTGATGAGAATGTTTATCACTCTATGATAGTACCCGAGGGATTGTTTGAAACTAGAAGCTATTCCGATACCCTTAAATATTTCGAGCAGAATGGAGGTGTTACCAACATTATCCGAATTGAAGGTATGGTATTCGATGAGGCTAATACAGGAAATGTGATATTCATCTTTTCAAAAGGAAGTTTTAATGAGAAAGTGGTTGAAAGTCTTTTTAACGAGGATAAAAAACTAGTATTAATAGAGAAAATCACTAATCCCGTAATAAGCAAAATGGAGAGTAATAAATTTATACCTCTTAAAGAAATTTGTATGCTTTTCAAAGGAATGGTCGTTAGTGATCGAAAAAATCACCTCTTTGAAAAAGCTGATGAGAAAAATACAGATAAATTCTTACTAGGAAATTGTATCTCTCAATGGTCAATTAATAAATCTTTTTACACAGACTATGATTCTTTGAAAATTGTAGGAGGAACTAAGTTAAAAAGTAAACATGATGTTTCTCCAAGGATTCTAATTAGAAGAACCGGTGACCATTTGTGCTCTGCATTTTTAGAAGAACCTGCTTTAACAGAATCTACCTTATATTCTTGCTGGTCTTTAAAAGAGGAAATTGACACAAAATACATTTTCGGTTTATTACAATCAAGGCTATTAGATTATTTCCTGAAAAAGAAATTCATTACGAATAAACAGGCTTTTCCACAAGTTTTAATGTCAGACTTACAGCTTTTACCTATTTCCATTGACAACTTGGATTTACAACCTGCTTTAATCAATCTCGTCGACCAAATCCTCACCGCCAAGCAAGAAGATCCATCAGCCGACACCACCGCTTTGGAGCGCGAGATAGACGTTTTGGTTTATCGCTTGTATGGTTTGACGTATGAAGAAGTGAAGGTAGTTGATGAGGATTTTTGGATGGGGGAGAGTGAGTATGAAAGAGTGGATACTGAGATTAGGAACCTAAATTAAATTGAGGATGTTAGAAGCGATAGGTGTCGGAATAGCTATTAGCATTATTACAAGTAGTGCAGAGTCTCTAGCCAAAAAGATTAATATTTTTCATTGCAGCAAAAAAGTAATAAATGAAATTGAAGCAGCATATGACGATGTTATAAAGGATTGGACTAAAAATCATGGAGCAAGAGACAAAGCTTTCATTGTGGATAAAGAAATCCTGCGTGATTTTTTTAATGGTGAATTAAAAAGTGAAGACTTTTCAAACTTACCAAAAGAAAAAAAAGAGTTTATAGAACTCTTTAAATATGCTTTGGCAAAAAGGGAAAATGCGCATAGGTATTTAACCTTTAATGTTTATGAGAACAGATTTAATGAGTTGATAAAAATTCAAAGACAACATAGCTCAAGTCAAAATTCTTTAATAACTGGTCAGGAGCAAATTTTAGGGAATACAGTTGAGATTTTAGAAAAATTCAATGGAAAGGTAAAAATTAAATATGATAAAGGAAGTGCTCATGAGAATCAAGATTTTTTTATAGGAAAATTAACTGATCATGAAACGCTAGTAGCTAGTTTTATTAAAAGACATATTAAAACTATAAGTAGTAATAAAGAAAATACTTTTGATTTCTTTGAAGACTCAAATTCATTAGAAAATTTCAAAGATGTTTTTAATGCAAAGAATAACGAATCAAAGATTATTTTAATAGGAAATCCTGGCTCAGGAAAATCAGGGGAATTGAGAAGATTGGCCCTTGATTTATGGAACGATAAGGACAATGATTTAATTCCGTTCTACAGGGATTTACGTAACTTTACAATAAATGATGATATTTCAAGCTTCTTTGATTTAGACAAAGTTGATGAATATCTCAATGTTGTTTTTATTCTTGATGGATTAGATGAAGTTAAAGATGAACAAGATTTCCTTAGTAAATTCAATAATTACTTTATTAATCGTCGCAATAAATCACATCGATATGTTTTGAGTTGTAGATCAAATATATTCGAAAACTATAAAAAAGAGCTAGATAAATTTGAAACTTATGAGTTACAAAAGTTATCAACTCTTCAAGCTCAAAAGATGCTTTACATTTTAACGAATGAGGAGTTTGACATTAATCAACTCTATGAGTTCTCACTGAATTCAAGTTTCATCGATGATCCATTTAAATTGCAGCTTTTAGCTAATTATTATAAGGATTTCAGAAAGTTAGAAACGAATCAAACAGTTTTATGGAATAAGTATTTAGAAACAATCTTAGAACATGACAAGACAGTTAAGTTTAGTAAGAAAAAGCTCATTTACTATGATATAAAAGATGACAGTCAGCGTGTTGCATTGTTTCTTGAAATGACAAAATCTTTAGAAATTAGTGTAGAGAATATTTATAAATTGTTAGAGCGAAATCAGGAACGAACAGAATCATTTATTCATTGTGCATTTGTTCTAAATAATCAAAATGATTGTTTGTTTGAGCACAAGCAGTTACAGGAGTATTTATCAGCATCATTAATAAGTTCCTTAGATTTAGATAGAATAAAAGAGCTTTTTACTATCGAAAGTCTTCCAGCAATTAAACCTAGTTTAGAGAATTCATTGACAATGTTGCTCGATTTATTGGGTGATCATATAAATAAGCAAAAGGAATTACTTCAATGGATTTCTGAAATAAAACCAGACATATTGTTCAAAGCTGATTTGGACAGGGTTAAAAGTTTTCAGATTCCAGTTTTCCAAGAATACTTCAAAAAACAATGCGTCGAAACTACCCTTTGGGTAGGAAATACAACTAGTGTTTCAGTGAAGGAAATTGCTAGATTTGCTGATTGTCATAATAACCAAGAGTTTTTATTGGCTTATTTTTTAGATGAAAACGAGCACTTTAGAGTACGAATTTCGGCTCTTAATTTATTAGAGCATTTTAAACCAAAGAATACTGATGAACTGAAAGAACGATTTATTGGGATTCTTAAAAATCCTGATACAAAATTAAATCTGAAAGGGTACTTGATTAACTTAATTCGAAAATGGAATTTTGTTAAAGAACACCCTAACATAATTCATGAAATCATTGAAATATTTAAGGAAGAAGATCACTCAGAGATTAGTACAGGTATTCTTAGCATAATTAAAACAGATGAACATAATATAGATGACTATTTTGATTTTATAAAAAAAGAATTTGATTTTATTTTTGGAAAGCAAAAACGTAGAAATGATGATCGAGTTATAAGAGGAAATCGTTTGAAAGTTGAGGATTTGATGTTGAAATTAAAAGAGAATTCAAACTTTTTAGAGCTTCTTACGGAATATCTCCACAACAATAAATCTAGAAACCGCTATCCAGATAATGAAGAGAAAATTATCGAAAGATTAAAAGAAATGAAAAAAGATGATTCAGAAATTATTTTAAAGCTTGCCAAATCAGTTGTAACTCAAAATGATTTTAATTTTCACTTCAGGGATGATTTTATTGTTCGAGTTGTACAAATGTTTGATGAATGTTTAAGATTGTTCAAATGGCTATTTGAGGAACAAGACTTTTCAAAGTCAAAATGGTTAATGGCTAGAATAGTAAATAAGGAATGTATTAACTATTACATTAACAATTGGCTTCAAGTTTTGGGTGAAAACAATCCTCACTTGGAAGGGTTTAGGAATATTGTTTCTAGTTATCATAAACAAGAAGATTGGCATTTCAAAATTGAAAAGTCTTACGAAAAAAGTAATGTGAGAATTAAAAATCCTTTAAAATCTATAACTCCAATGGAAGAGTTAAATAGAGAATATAAAAAGAAAGTCGAACAAGACCTTAAACTATTGTTTAATCGAGACGGACTCATTAAAGAAGTTGATGCTTTATTTAAGCAGTTAGATAAAGATAAGGTCACCCAAAAAGAGTTGTATCATGAATTCTTAATTAAGAACAATAGAGATGATGATTTTTTTATACTTTTTGGATATCATGGTGTTGGTTATGATTTAATAAATTCATTATTGATTCAAGAAGATAACAAAGAAGTTTCGATAGAAGAATGCGAGCATTATATTGATGAACCTAAGTTTTTTGTGTTCTTTATTGAAAGACAAGTTAAAGATGCTATGATTCATGATAATATTGTTATAAATGCTTCAATAATAAAACAAAATATGGAGCTCTTTGTCATAGACTTGATTACGAAAATAAACGTTACTGATATCTTGGAGTACAGCAGTAGTTCTAAATTCTCTATTAAAAATCAAGATAAAGATAACTATCAATCTTTTCAAATTATTCAAGCTATTCATGAACTTATTTTAATTGATTCGCTTAGTATTAGTGTTCCTGAAGACTTCTTGTTGAAAACGCTCGAGTACTTTGATATTAGAAGTTTTGATAATAATGAAAATAAATTTGAAAAGTATCTGAATAAAATACAAGATAAAGAAAATCTGGATAATAAAATATTAGAAAACTTAAGTCGACCGATATTCTCTTCTGTTTATATAAAGCATGCATATTATGCATTGGAAAACGATCTGAAAGAGTCTTTTGAATTTATAAAAGAATATTTATTAAGAAGTGATGATATAAGGAGTGAATTACCTTTGCTCGATAAATATATTGAAAAAAACGGTCCTGAAATTCTTTTAGAAATGATGACAGACATCTATTCCATTGCCTGTTGGAAAGCAATTGAAATTTCAATGAAAAAGGAGGTTCATGAGGATGAATGTATATTAAAAGCAAAAAAATATCTTGACTCAAATAGGATTAAATATAAAACGAATGCTGCAAATGTTCTATTAAGAACCAATCAGCCAGAAATTATCAATTATATTGCAAAGGATTTAGAAAATCGAATTCAATTTCTTCACCCTGATCAAAGAATTAGTATAAAGAATTATACCCAATTGCCAGATGAAGGTTTTAATTTTATCGAGCGATCATTTGATGCTATTTTCAAAATAAATGAAGACGATTCAGATGATAAGTATACAAGGTCAGCTTTAAATGATTTTTTCCGAAATTACATTATAAATATTGCCCTAAAAGATGGGAACTATGAAAAGGTGCAAAAAGTATTAAAAAAAATCAAAGCAAGTTTAAGAACTAATGAAAAGGAAACATCGGATGAATTAGATGAAAAATACTTTTACATTAATTCATTTATAGATGAATGTGAAAAGGCTTATATAAATAAAATGTCTAAACCTTTAAGTTTTAAAAAGGCTTTTAAACTTGTAAACGATCTTAAAATTTAAAATAGAAATCATGATATCAAACGACAGAATTGAAAATTACTTTTTCCTTAGAAAAAAGATGTTCAGAATAAACAAAACTGTTTCAGGATTAAATAAAACGGTACTTCAAAAATGGGATAAAGCAACATTTTTTGATGATTGTCCAAAAGAAAAAATTAAAGAAGTTATTGTTTATGAAAACCCAAAAGAACTTCCTGAAGAAATGCTTTTACCTTACATTAGTTTTTTAGAGTCAAAAGTATATAAATCCAATGATTTAATGTTTACAAAGGATTAATGACATGTTTTAAAAGCCAATAAAATTTTCAACTAAGCATTAGAGAAGTGGATGAGGGTAGATTGAAAAATGCCGTATTACTTTTAAAATCAAAGACAAATCAGATCGGATTTATTGTTTTGATTAAAAAATAATCTTATATTTGATTAGAAAAACACCTAAATATGGCGGCAATAGATTTACACGACAAACCTTTTGATGAGGTTACACAAATAAAATTAACCTTATTTGAAAGTTATGCCCAAGCTTGGATTCCAACTTTTTTAATGACACCCTTTGCAAAAGAATTACATATTTTCGATTTCTTTGCAGGAACTGGATATGATCTAGACGGAAATAGTGGAAGTCCGATTAAAATCCTTGATAAGGTTATTGAACAAAAAGAATTAATTCTTCAAAAAGATAAAAAAGTTGTATTGCATTTTAATGAATTTAATTTCAAAAAATTTAAACTTTTAAAAGAAGCTTGTGAAAATAAAGTGAATGACAATGGCCTTTTAGGTTTTGTTGACCTTAAATTATATAATGAAGATTTTGCAGTTTTGTTTCCTGAATTACTTAAAACAATTAAAAAACATCCAGCCTTGGTATTTCTTGATCAAAATGGAGTGAAATATATTTCTGACGATTATTTCTCTGAATTGGAGAAAATGCATCAAACTGATTTTATTTATTTTTTGTCGAGCTCTTATATTAAAAGGTTTATAAGTAGACCTGAATTTATGAAGCATTTGAATTTAGATTACGAGGAAATTAAAAGAAGCAAATATTCAAACATTCATAGAATTATTTGTGAACAACTAAAGAAGAATTTACCTTTGGATTCAAAATTAAAATTATATCCGTTTTCCTTAAAAAAAGGAGTTAATATACATGGATTAATTTTTGGATCTAAACATCCTAGCGCAGTTGATAAGTTTTTAAATATTGCTTGGAAACTAAATGATAAAAATGGAGATGCTAATTTTGATATTGATGATGAAGCAAATGCAAATCAACTTGATTTATTTACGGGTGAACGACGTTTAACGAAAAAGCAAGCTTTTCAGGAGGAGGTGAAGGCAAAAGTTCTAAATGGTGAAATAGAAAGCAACAAACAATTGCTAGAGTTTACTTATGAAAAAGGTCATATTGGAAAACATGCCCAAGAATGTTTAAAGAAATTGAAAAAAGAGAGGAAAATAGAATATAATGGACGTTCACCGTTGGTTACCTACAACAACGTTTTTAAGGATAAAAAAATAATTCATTATGAAAAAATCTAAAATCGAATGGACAGAAGAAACATGGAATCCTACGACTGGTTGTACAAAGGTATCGGCAGGTTGTAAACATTGTTATGCTGAAACCATGGCTAAACGACTAAAAGCGATGGGTGCTCCTGGATATGACAATGGATTTAAATTTTCCATGATGCCAGAGCGGTTGGAACAACCACTGAAGAAAAAGAAGCCTACGAAGTATTTTGTAAATTCAATGAGTGATTTATTTCACGAAGAAATGGATCCTTTGTTTTTAGATAAAATCATGGGGGTAATGGATTTAACTCCTCAACATGTTTATCAGATATTAACAAAAAGAGAAACGGCTATGTTTGATTACTTTCAACATAGGAAAATCCCCGATAATATATGGCTAGGAGTAACATGTGAAGATAAAAAACATGGTGTTCCACGAATTGATAAATTGAGAAATATTCCCGCCAAGATAAAGTTTTTATCTGTAGAACCGCTACTAGAGGATATTGGGGAAATCGATTTAACTGGAATAGATTGGGTAATTGTTGGTGGGGAAAGTGGTCCGAAAGCACGTCCAATGGATAAAGAATGGGCTTTGAATGTTAAACGTCAATGTGAAGAACAAAATGTAGCATTTTTCTTCAAGCAATGGGGAACATGGGGTGCAGATGGTGTAAAAAGAAGTAAAAAATCCAATGGAAGAATTTTAGAAGGGCAAGAATGGAATGAATATCCTGAAAGCATATTAACGGAATAAAAGCCAATAAAATTTTCAACCAAGCATTAGAAAAGCAGAGAATAAAATGACTTTGTCCTCCCTCTGTGTCTCCCTCCAAAGGGAGAGGTTGTTAACGAGCCTTACTTTTAAAGACAAGTATTTTTGTTCATTAATATAGAATAGCTATCGTATTTCAAATTCTAATGCTTAGTTTCGAAGCATTTCCCCCTTTGGAGGGGGATCAAGGGGGAGGATAAAGTTGTATTTAGTTTGATGTTTGATTTCTCCTACTCACATTAAAAACACCTATTAAATCCGCTTTTATCTGCGTTCGAAGATCTGTGTTACCGAAAGTTTTCGGTACCGCGTACCATTACAGCGCAAAATAAACCAACAAAACTAAGAGCGAGTTTGAAAATGAGTGTGAGAAAGAAGTTCTTTAAAAACCAGCCTCCGCTTCAAATCTCAACCTTTCCTTTGTTTCTGGGTGAGTAATTTCTAGCGTAGTGGCGTGGAGGTGCAAACGGTTGTCTACCTGACCATATAAATCGTCGCCTTTGATGGGCGTGTCTAATCCTTTACTGTGGGCACAATGCACACGCAATTGGTGTGTTCGACCAGTAATTGGAATTAATTTTATTCTTGTCGTTCCTTTTCTTCTTTCCAAAACTTCCCATTCTGTTCTGGCAGATTTCCCATTTTCAAAATCTACCTTCTGTCTTGGTCTGTCAAGCACATCCAAAGCCAATGGTAAATCAATAACACCAGAAGTTTCTTTGAGGTATCCAACGAGTAGGGCTGTATATGTTTTGGCAACGGTGCGCTTAATAAATTGCTGTTGTAAGTGATGATTTGTCGTTAAATCCTTGGCAATTATCATGAGTCCAGAGGTTGACATGTCCAAACGGTGAACAATTAACGGACCTTCAGCATCGGGATATTCCTTTTTGATGCGACTAAAAACAGAATCGTAGATTTCCTTTCCAGGAACAGAGAGTAAATCGTGTGGTTTGTTGATGACAAGAATTTTATCGTCTTCAAAAACAGTTTCAATCACTTTATCTATACCAGGATTTTTCAATAAAGGATTTTCGTCAACAGGAATTCCGTCGAGCATGTGACTCAAAATAGGTTTACATTTTCCTAAACAAGCAGGGTAAAAATGCTGATGTTTACGTACTTCAGTTCCCGGAGGAGCTCCCCACCAAAACTCAGCAAGCGCAACTGGTTTTAAGTCATTTTTGAATGCATATTGTAATAATTTCGGTGCTGCACATTCTCCAGCTCCAGCAGGTGGCCTTTTGAAAGCTGTACCGCTAAAAATATCTAACAATGCTTCTTGATCACCATCAATATTTAAGAATTTATAGGCTTTAAATAAACGTTGTTGAAGTTTTGCTGAATCTGTTTTTCTTTTGAGCAATAATTGATCAAACTCATCTTGAAATGGTGCGATTTCATTTTTTAATTGCTGAAGTTTTTCCTGACTTGCAGTTTTAAACTTAGCGAGTTTATTTTTATAGGCGATACTTTCGTTGGCCAATTCAGTTTTTAATTCTTCAAACAGAGTAGGAGATAAGCTAGATTTTCCCGCTGTTCGTTTTTTCTTACGAGCTGCTTTGGCTTCTCTCATTTCAGAACGCAAACTCTCTTCTTGCGTTTTTAATTGCTCTTGAAGTTTTTGAAACTTTAGTTTTAAATCGAGAAACTCTTGTTCTTTTTCTAGTTCAGCAATTCTTTCATTGATGGCATTTATTTCTAATTCTCCTTCTAAAAAGAAACTTCCTTCTGTGAGCATGTCAAAAACTGGAGGAACAAAGTTTTGATGGTGATTTGAATTAGCCAATTTCCCAGAAAATGCAGCCAAATAGCCGATTTCATTTTGATCATTTTGCACCACTAAAACCCCAAACATTTTTCCGATTTCTAATCCTTCATCCTTCGGATTTAAACCGAAATTATGATCCCACTCTTGTGAAGAAATATAATCTTGCAACTCTTTTGCAGCTATTTCAGCCAGTGGGTGAGGTGTATAATAAAAAGGATAAGTAAATTTTTCTGGTAAAGAATATTCAGAAATATCAGAGAGGAAAGAAATGAATTTACTTGGGTTTTGCATTGTTATTTTACGCTGAAATTAAGGATGCAAAGATAAAAAGGAATAATAGATATTAAGGTAATTTCAAGAATTAAGCTTTCTCCAACTTTTCTATTATTAAAAGTACATTTCTTCATATTAATTTGAACCGATTTGATCAAGAGCTGTACAGTGGTGCATTAAACCAATATATTATGAAAAATCAAATTACTTTTTTGTGCTGCATCACTTTGTTTTTGATCTCAATATCAACTTTTGGTCAATCGATTAGTGGTAACATGAATTCGGGGAATATTGCATCACTCGGCTATGGAAATGTAGATATTTATCAAGGGGAGAAGAAAATTGCTTCAGTATTAACAGATGAATTAGGAAACTTTAATGTTGAACTAGACACAGGATACTACCGAGTAGAATTTAATTATGAAGGTCATGAAAAATTAGTTCAAAATATTCATGTGGATGGAGATGAAAAAAATGATTTTGCTTTAAAGCGTAAAAAAGGATATGCTCCACCTGTCGAAGTGTTAAGTGAGGTTCATACAGAATCAACCGAATCATATAGTTATTCAAAGGAAGAACGTATGATGTTTGGAGATGCTTTAGCTGAAATAGAAATCAAGAATAGGGGAGATGGAGGAACGCCAAAGATTGTGAAGCACCCCATTATTGCTCATGATGCACCAATAAAATCCGATTATCGTGAGGTTCAATCACGCAGTAATACTTTAACCGCTGGAGAAATTAATGATTTTGCAAAATGGGATATGTGGAATGATATCACTGCGGATGAATTGTCACAATATAAAACGAAATGGGATATGTTTTTCAGTGATCGTTATACGGTGTTATTGAAAAACGAAGATGATTATCCAATCGTTGATGCTGTAGTTCAATTGCTTGATGAATCAGGAAATTTACTTTATGAAAGTCGAACAGACAACACAGGAAAAGCTGAATTATGGGGGAAGATTGGAGTCGATGATATATCAAAAGAAAATGTTTCGGCGCGTATTTTTTATGGTGAAGCTTCTTATCGCATACGCAGGCTAATTCCTTTTAAAGAAGGTGTAAATAGTAAAGTTATAAATGTAGATTGTGGAGCCTCAAATCAAGTCGATATTGCATTTGTAGTTGATGCAACAGGATCAATGGGAGATGAAATAAATTATCTAAAAAAGGATTTGAATGAGGTGATTTTTAAAGCGAAGAATGCAAACCCATCATTAACTTTCAACTTCGCCAATGTTTTTTACCGTGATGTAGCTGATGATTATTTAACCAAAAAACAGGATTTTACAACAGTATTGTCTACTGCTGTTAATTTTATTACTCAACAAAAAGCCGCTGGAGGAGGCGATTACGAAGAAGCAGTTGCCAAGGCTTTGAGTGTTGCTATTCATCAGCTAAAATGGAGTGAATCTGCAAGAACACGAATTCTATTCCTGGTACTTGATGCACCACCTCATAATTCACTTCAAAAATTGCGTGAACTTAAAGAATTAGCAAGAGCAGCAGCTTCTAAAGGAATTCGTATTGTTCCTTTAGCTGCAAGTGGAATAAAGAAAGATACAGAATATTTAATGCGTTCTTTTGCATTAGCGAGCAATGGTACATATGCTTTTCTTACAAACCATAGTGGTATTGGTAACACACATATTGAACCTTCAACAGATGAATATGAAGTTGAACTGCTCAATGATTTAATGATTAGAATTATTGATACTTATGCTTTTGTTGATGAATGTAATGACGAAAAAGCCATTGAGGAACCAATTATTCCAGATGAAAGTGATACACTCATTAGCTTAGAGTGGAATGTTTGGCCAAATCCAACTCAAGGTGATTTAAATATAAAGATAGGGGAGGACATTGGTGAATTATTCATCACAGATCTTACAGGGAAAATTATGATGAGATTTGGTGCACAGCAAAAGAATAGGGTGTTAACTACCAATATCGCACAATTCTCAAGAGGTATATATTTGGTTACTTTTACTTATAATGAGAAGGTTTATACCAAGAAAATTGTTTTGTTATAGTTATAATTATGAATGATAAAAAAAAGCGCTTAACTGTTTGTTAAGCGCTTTCATAATTTATATTGAGATGAATTTATTTGAATGTAGCGATAATTTTATCTGCTAATTCAGTTCCGATTCTACCTTGTGCTTCTGTTGTTGCCGCTCCAATGTGCGGAGTGTTTGCAATTTTTTCATTTTCTAATAAATCAACTCTTGGAGTAGGCTCTTTTTCAAATACATCTAAAGATGCTGCAGCCACTTTTCCACTTTCTAAAGCTTTCAATAAATCATCTTCATCAATTACACCTCCACGTGCAACGTTGATGATTCTAACTCCATCTTTCATTATTTTGAATTCCTCACTTGTGATAACAGATTTCCCATCTGCTGGTTTAGGAACATTCATGGTAATGAAATCTGCTTTTGGTAAAGCTGCTTTAAGGTCTGTTGTTGTAGTAATTGTACTCACAACCTCACCAACACCTTCAATTTGAATAGGAACCTCGATGTCTTCTTCTTGAAGAGAAACACCAATAACTTTCATTCCAACACCTAATGCATAACTAGCAAGTGCCTGACCGATTCTACCAAAACCGATAATCAAAAGTGTTTTACCTCTTAATTCAACTCCTTTACTGTATTTCTTCTTTAGACTTTTAAATTCAGAATGTCCATTTTTAGGCATTTCTTTATAAGAATCATAAGTTGAACGCGCCAAGGTAAACATTGAAGCCATTGCTAATTCAGCAACTGATTGTGAAGAGGCTGCAGGTGTATTTTCAACAGTCAATCCTTTCTCACGTGCATATTCAACATCAATATTGTCCATTCCAACACCACCACGTCCAATAAATTTCAAATTAGGACATGCATCAATGAGGTCTTTTCTAACAGTTGTTGCAGAACGAACAAGTAATCCAACATAGTTCTCCTTGTTTATTGTGTCAATAAGCTCGTCTTGTTTAACGTGCTCAGTAACAACAGTAAATCCTGCTTTTTCTAATTTCTCTATACCTTCTGACGAAACTCCGTCGTTTGCTAATATTTTCATTTAACTAATAATTTTATAATGCTTTCATTATTTCAACCAATGCTTTAACGCTTTCAATTTCTAATGCATTGTACATTGAAGCTCTGTATCCACCAACTGATCTGTGACCTTTTAAACCTACAATGTTACCATCATTCCAAAGTTGATCAAAACGTTCTTTTTTGCTGTCATCTGTTAATCTAAATGTAACGTTCATTAAGGAACGGTCTTTTACTTCCGTTGTTCCTTCGAAGTTTGGATTGTTGTCAATTTCATTATACAACAATTCAGCTTTTTCTTCATTTCTTTTGGCAATGGCATCAACACCACCATTCTTGATCATGTATTTCAAGTTTAAGTTTGCTACATATACTGAAAATACTGGTGGAGTATTGAACATACTGTCCTTTTTAGCATGAACTTGAAGATCTAAATAGGTTGGGATATCTAAAGTAGATTTTCCTAAAACGCTGTCTTTTACAATGTATAAAGTTGAACCTGCTGGACCTAAGTTTTTCTGAGCTCCTGCATAAATTAGATCAAATTTAGAAACATCAATTGGTTGTGAGAATATATCAGATGACATATCACAAATCAATGGAATGTTTGTTTCTGGAATAGATTTAAATTGTGTTCCAGCTATCGTATTATTTGATGTATAGTGGATGAAGTCTAAATCTTCTGGAATATCATTTAATTCAGGAATGTAATTGAATCCTTTATCTTCTGAAGAAGCAATTTCGATTACTTCCAATCCAGCATTTTTTCCTTCCTTAACTGCTTTAGTTGACCAAGTACCAGTATTTACATAACCTGCTTTTTTATTTTTTCCAGCAAAATTATACGCTGAAATTAAAAAACCAAGACTTGCACCACCTTGTAGAAAAAGTACCGTGTATCCTTCAGGTACATTTAAGGCCTTTTTCACATTTTCACGGGCTTCTTCCATAACTTTTACGAAATCTGCACTTCTATGTGATACTTCCAAAATTGATAATCCGTTGAAATCGAGTACTGCCGCTGCAGCATCTTTAAAGACCTCTTGAGGTAAAATACATGGTCCTGCTCCAAAATTATGTTTCATAATACTTTTTTTTACAAATATGTTAATAAATCATCGAATTACTCGTGATTTTACGATTAAAATAAAATGAATTTTTAAATAAAAAGAGCCGACACTTTGGTCGACTCTTGATAGATTATATGAATGTTTATTCTTCTGCTTTCTTTTTAGTCGTTTTCTTTTTTGGCTTTTCTTCTTTTTTTGCTGAAGTTTTAGTCTTGGCAGTAGTTTTAGCAGCTGTAGTTTTCTTTTTTACAGGCGCCTTTGCTTCTTTTTTCTTGGTTGCTTTTTTCTTGTCTTCAGACTTTGCTGCCGTTGTAATTTTAGGTTCCTTGGGTTGCGTTCCTGTAATTTGAATTCCTGTACCAGATTTTCTTGGTCTGGTTTTACCATATGAACCTCTAAATCGTTTTCCTTTTGCTGTTTTTACATCACCTCTTCCCATGTTCTAAAAAATTTTTAGTTTGTTTGCTAAATGTAAGAATTTTAGACTAATAAAAAGAATTTTTGTGGAGTTTTTAGAGCTCTCCTTCTTTTATCCGACGGATGAAATCTTTAATAACATTGTCTGGATTCCTGATGATGTTTTTACACCATTCAATTTTTAAGGCCGTTTGTTCTTCCTTGGTTAATTTCCAATTTAGCCCTTCCATATTTTCTAATCTGGTACGAATGGTATTCATGGTGAGTGCTGCAGAAACTGAAATATTAAAACTTTCTGTAAATCCAACCATAGGTATTTTGACATAATAATCAGCCAAATCTAAAGCCTTCTCAGAAAGTCCTGTTTGCTCTGTTCCAAAAACAAAAGCAATTGGTTCATCCAAAGGAACATTATTGATGGTGTAAGCGTCTGTATGTGGAGTAGTGGCAGCAATTTTATAACCTTTCTCCTTTAAAGTTGTAATACATGTCGTGGTTGGATATAAAATATCAGTATAGTGATGATGGTCTACCCATTGTCCCGCACCTAAAGCTATGTCACGATTAACATTGAATTTATTGTCTTGTTCAATGATGTGTAAATCCTGTATTCCAAAACAATCACAACTTCTCATTACAGCACTCGCATTGTGTTCTTGAAATAAGTTCTCTACAGCTACGGTAGCATATCTTGTTCTTTCAGCAGCAATTCGTTCAAATTTTTCAACTTTTTCTGGTGTGATAATTTGATATAAAGCCTCTAGTAATTTCTCTTGCATTGATAAATGTATTAAACAAAAAAAAAGGGAGCTTTAGAGGCTCCCAACAATTTTTTTAAAGAAATTGCTCCTAGTTAACTGCAGAAGCCAATTCAGAACCAGCTTTAAATTTAACTACATTTTTAGCTGCAATTTGGATTTCTTTACCTGTTTGAGGGTTTCTTCCAGTTCTAGCTGCACGCTTAGATATAGAGAATGAACCAAATCCGATTAAAGATAAACGGTCACCGTCTTTTAAACATCCAGTTGTTGCGTTAATAAATGCGTCTAAAGCCTTTTTTGAGTCTGCTTTTGACAATCCAGCTTCTGAAGCCATTGCTTCGATCAATTCTGCTTTGTTCATAGTTATGGTTTTTTTATTTGTAAAAAATTATACTCCAACAAATATAGCGGAATATCCACTACTCACAAGTGTTTCAGAAAAAAAAATCAAAGAATACACAAAAAAAATCATGAAAATTTGGGGGTAAATAGCGCTAAACGCCTTTGTTTTTGATGTTTAGCGCTGTTTTATTGCTTTGTAATGTTTTTGTTAAGTGTTTAAAATCAGCTGTTTATGCTTGTTCACTTTTTGCTTCTGATTCAATTTTACTTTTTTTGTGAATTCTCAGTAGATTTTTTGAAAAAAAACTCGGTTTTATGGGCTATTCAGTGATAATCTGCCATTCATCTACTGGAAATCCAGCTAAAAATGACTTCGCGTCTAGGCGTTTTTTACCTTGTAATTGAACTTCTTTTAAGTCCAAAGCTCCATTGGGTGTCGTTAACAATAGCTTTTTTTCTTCCTTTATTAGTTTTAAAGGCTTACCATTTTCACTATTTACGACTTCCGAAGAGAAGATTTTTAAGGTTTTCTCTTCTTTACTTTCAATGTGCTGTAATTTAATCCAAGCTGTAGGGTAGGGAGACATACCACGAATGAAATTGTGTATTTTGACAATCGCTTGATCTAAATCTAATAAACAATCTTGTTTCGATATTTTAGGAGCCAGTTTTAAATCTTTCTCAGATTGTGGTTGTGGATTGGCTTCTCCTTTACGAATCATTTCTACCGTATCAACAACTGTTTGTGCACCTAAAACCATCATCCTATCATGTAGTTGACCTGCCGTTTCATTTTCTCCTATGGTCATGGTATCATGCTTTAAAATCTCTCCAGTGTCAATTTTTTCATCAATAAAGAAGGTAGTAACACCTGTTTCGGTTTCTCCATTGATTACAGCCCAGTTGATTGGAGCTGCACCTCTATATTGTGGCAATAATGATCCATGAAGGTTGAAAGTACCCATTGCCGGTATTTTCCAAACTATTTCAGGTAGCATTCTAAAGGCCACAACAATGAATAAATCAGCTTTGCATTGTTTTAACTCTTCAATAAATGATTCGTCTTTTAAGGATGTTGGCTGTAAAACAGGTAAATCATTTGCGATCGCACATTCTTTTACGGCACTTCCTTTTAATTTTCTACCTCTTCCTGCTGGTCGATCTGGTGCAGTTACAACAGCTTTGATATTGTATTCTTCCTTAATAAGCTTTTCTAAAATGGTTACAGCAAACTCAGGTGTCCCCATAAAAACGATATTCAAATCTTTCTTTTCTTTCATTTAGTACTCTTTTTTACGCCAATTAAATATAGACAAATATAATATTGATAATCCTCCTAAGGTTATGAAATAGAGGTATTCTACAGTCCAAATGGCTGAAATACTCCATTCCCAAACTTTAATCGTGAAATAAGCATAAAGAATATAACCGATCATTGCTATTATTTCAATAAGAAGTGTGATTCTCGTGTTTCCAGAACCATTGATGGCTTGAAAATAGGGGGTACATACTCCAAAAATAATGATGGAACCAAAAACGAGTCTTAAAATATATGCACTGTCTTTGATATAAGCTTCTTCTGGATTAATGATTGAAATTAATGTTTCAGGATACAATAAGGCACCATGAAATATGGCCAACAGAAAAATTAATGTGAGGAACTGTATTCTTCGAATGATTTTAGGAATAATATAAGTTTCCTTATGGTCCATGTATTGCGCAATATAAGTTTTTGTGGTGGCTCCAAACCCGAAGATTGGTACAAAGGCTAAAAAGTAAATTGCACGAATGTTTTGTGAAACAGTTAGATCATAGGTACTCATCTGTTCTATCCAGATGAAAAAAACAGTCCAAGTAGCCAATGCGAAAAAGCCTTGGATTAATAAAGGAAGTCCTACTTGAAATAGATTTCTTAAACTCAAAAGTGTCACTTGGAATTTAGAGAATATACCGTAAATGTGTCTTTCTTTAGAAGTAAATAAGAAAATCAATAAAACCACAGTGGTTAATCCTTCTGATATCACAGAGGCAAGAGCGGCTCCTTCAACTCCTAAGGGCTCAATATTCCAAAAACCAAATATGAGTAAATAATCAAGAATGATATTTGAAGCAGCAAAAAATGCAGTGCTGACCATGATTACCCATGTTTTTCCTGTGGCCATGAAAAAACTGTTTAAGGTGAGCATTAAAATTCCAACAAAGAATCCGTAAGATCGAATGGAAAGAAAGTCTATTTGCTCTTGGGCTAATATTTTGTTCTTGGAAAAATCCATCAGTAAATCACCAATGTTGAACTGGATGAACAAAAAGAAAACCATTGCAAAACATGTGATAACGAATAAAGCAGATTGGAAAGTAGCGTTCAGCGCTTTTACTTTTGCTTGTCCTATTCTTCTGGCCATGATGATTTGTGCAGCGTCACCAAGACCTGTTAGTCCCATAAAGAGCGTAACATATATCAGTCCGGCATTTCCACTGGCGTCAAAGCTTATGGTGCTGTAACGACTCAAAAAAGAGGCGTCGGTAATCATTACGATAGATTGGATAAATGTTCCCAGCATCAGAGGTAATGCAACCTTTAGAATTTGTTTGTATGTAATGGATAATTGCATGTGTACTTCTCAATGTCTGGCAAAAATAATCAATCGTTTTGTTGGACTATCGATTATTGTAAACAATAGTCTAAAATACTTTGATTTGGATTGGATAAATATGTGGTTTCATAAAAAAACCAGTACAAAATGCACTGGTTTTTCCATCATCAATTTTATTGATCTTATTCTTTTACAATTTTTTCTTGTTTGAGTATTTCTTCATTTGAAATCAATTGGACTGTATAAACTCCTGTTGACAAAGGATCCATTGTGAAAAGATATTCATTTAATCCTTTTTTGG
Source organism: Brumimicrobium aurantiacum (assembly GCF_003402975.1). GTDB lineage: Bacteria > Bacteroidota > Bacteroidia > Flavobacteriales_D > Crocinitomicaceae > Brumimicrobium > Brumimicrobium aurantiacum. The sequence continues at coordinate 103,199 of NZ_QURB01000002.1, forward strand.
CTGGTAAGGTTTCTAATCTTTTGACTAATTGTCCATTTGAATTATAAATCTCTAAATAAACCGTTTGTGGTTCTTCAATAGTAAATTGAATTGCAGCAAAATCAGAAGTTGGGTTGGGGTAGATGCTCCCAGATGAGTTGGTATTTGGAGGGATAATATAGTTTAAGGTGTCTATACAACCTCGTGCATCTCTAACAATACATTGAACAGTGTCATTTGTACATCCACCAATATATTGATTGTCTGAAGTGAAAGTTTCGTTGTTCCATGAGTATTCAAATGGTGCAACTCCACCTATTGTTGAAGCTTTTAAAGTTGTGTTACAAAGTTCGTAATTTTCAACTTCAAGTTTTACAACTAATCGGTTGGTGTCTGGACTATACAATTGTGTTAAGAATCCAGTGTTTCTATTGTTCACCATGACCATGTAACCAAATGAATAGATTTCTCCTGTATTGTATTTTCGTTGAAGTCCATAATAATCTCCCCATCTTTCATAGCTGCTACTTAAACGATTTACATAGTTTTCTCCTGCTTTGATTTCTAAAACCTCTGAATATTGTCGTTCATTATTACAATACACTGTTGAATTCCCAGGAAAGTCAGTAAAAGAAGAGTGGTTGAAAGCAATAATTACTTCGCGGTCACAAGCTTCATTTCCAGACCATGCAATATTAGGATAGCCAAAATCTTTCACTGGATCACCGATTATGTTTGCTGTAACAGAAGGACCGTTGTAAATGTTTGAAACTACACCGTGATAAATCGCACTGAAACCTGTGTTTGGGTTAACGGTATTACTTACAAATTGAATTTCATCATCAATCAAAATTGCACCTAAAACTCGTGCATCATTGGTTTGTAATCCGTTAGTTGCATCAGAAGTATCAGTGTCCTGTTGTCTAGCATTTGGGGGAACGCCATAAGGTGTATCAGCTTTTAAAGCAGAAATATTTAAACTGCCTTCTGCGATTTCAACCATAAAAATAGAATCGTTTTGTACATCAAAATTTCGGTTAGAAAGTAAATATTGAGTAGCCGTATTTCCATTTGCTCCAGTTACCAAGTGCAGATTTCTTAGGTAGTCACCATCATAAGTAATATTATCATATAACGAAGCTTGCATCGTTGTATCTCCAGAAAAAGCTTCAAATTTATCCATTTCCCAAATGATTGAACCGTCAAAACCTGTTTGCCATGGTTCGTTAGGAATAATCAAATTTGCCGAGAAATAAATTTTGTCATGTGTAACAGAAATTGTTGGAAAATCTGTCCATCTGTTGTTGTTTAATGGATTTCCTGGTAAATTATAAACATACCAAGGGTCACGTGGGTCGTTGGTCGAACTAAAACACATGATAACTTCACTTGTAGAAGGTTCATTATCTTTAAGTAAAGCTAAAATAAAGCGATCCATTTCTGGGTCATAAGCAAGTTTGGGATCGTAGTAATTACTTAATCCTAGTCCATCTACGAAGTGTCTTAAAGAAATGCTTTGATCTTCGAAAAGTGTGGTGTCAGTATTCATATCGTATGCCCAAACAGTGCTATTCATAGACAATAGAAGTACTCCATCATTAGAAACGGCTAAGGTATTATCACTTGGAATACCTCCATAAACAGGATATTGTGTTCCATTATACCATCTTTTTGGAACCATCGAATCACCAACAATTGGTTGTGCAGTTGACTTTAAAAATGAAGCTTGACCTACACCTTTATAATTTTTATAAAAGTTTTTACTTTTTTGCTTTTGTCTTAATAAATAAGATTTTGCGGATGTTCCTCCAGGTGAGGGCATTTCCAAATTATTGACTTTTTCTTGAAAAGGTCCTTGGCCTTTGAATTCAGAAATTGTATTTGATTTTTTGATGCTAAAGTTAGACTTGTTATAGTCCTGACTCCACAAAGAAATTGAAGTCAAAAAGGTAAAAATGAATACGGGTATTCGCATTGTTTAAGAATTTTAAATAAAAGTACATAATTTTTTTTGATAAAAAAGAAGTCGAACCATTAAGCAAGCTTTTGTAAAAGGAATAACTTTCTTGAGTGGGTCTTTATTTTATCTAATTTTACATCCAGTTTGGAATTACTTCATTGGGATGAATTTCGACAACATCTCCGGGTTTCATATTGTCGATGGTGAAATTTCCTACAGAATACCGTACCAATCTTAATGTAGGAAAACCAACTGCGGCCGTCATTTTTCTCACTTGTCGATTTTTTCCTTCTTTGAGTGTTAAGGAGATCCAACTGGTTGGAATTTCTTTTCTAAAACGGATAGGAACACTTCTTTCAGGCAAATCAGGTTCGTTTATTTTTTGGCATTTTGCTGTCGCAACTTGATGTTGTTTTCCATTGTGTTTTATCTTTATTTTGCCTTCACTTAATGCTTTACAAGCTGCTGGTGTGATGTCGTGATCCACTTGAACATAATATGTTTTAGTGAGTTTGTTTTTTGGGTCTAAAACTTTGTTTTTAAATTCATTATCGTTTGTGAGTAGAAGTAGTCCTTCACTTGTTTTGTCGAGTCGACCAATCGAATAAACATCTTTTGGGAAGTTATATAGATCACCTAAAAGACTAGCGTTTTCATCTCCTGTAAATTGGGAGAGCATATCGAAAGGTTTAAAAATAGCGAAGTAATATTTCTTCATGTTCAATGATTTTTTTCAAAAATGTATAGAATTATTCGAAAAATCAAAGATGAAGTACTGCTAGTGCATGATTCTTTTCTATTTTTAGCAAAAAAGATAAAAAAATGGTTTTACAATTTTCAAAAGAAAACGGTGTTGCAACTTTAAAGTTTAACCGTCCAGATAAATACAATAGTTTTAATCAAGAATTAGCTTTTGCTGTTCAAAAGGCCCTAGATGACTGCGAACAAGATGATGCAGTTCGTGTAATTGTAATCACAGGTGAAGGAAAAGCATTTTGTGCAGGGCAAGATTTGGCAGAAGCAACAGATCCAAATGGGCCACCATTAAAGAAAATTGTAGGTGATCATTATAATCCAATTGTTTTAAAATTGCGTGCCATTGAAAAACCAATTATTGCGGCAGTGAATGGAGTAGCAGCAGGTGCAGGAGCAAACTTAGCATTGGCTTGTGATATGGTGGTTGCAAAGAAATCGGCTACATTTATTCAAGCATTTTCTGCAATTGGATTGATTCCAGATTCAGGTGGAACATACTTTTTACCGCGTTTAGTAGGGGCTCAAAAAGCACTTGCTTTAATGTTGTCTGGCGACAAAGTTCCGGCGGCTGAAGCAGAGGCGATGAATATGATTTATAAGGCAATTGAAGATGAAGAATTCGATGCTTATATCAATAAAATGACTGCTAAAATGGCGAAAATGCCAACGAAAGGATATGGTTTGACGAAGAAGGCAGTAAATGAGTCATTCAATAATACTTTGAAGGAACAACTTGAATTAGAAGAGAAGCTTCAAGCTATTGCTGGTTCAACGGAAGACTTTAAGGAAGGTACTCAAGCTTTTCTAGAAAAGCGCAAACCAGAATTCCAAGGGAAGTAAAACAAAACTTATTTTAGAATAAAATCAAGAAATTAGAATATGAGTAAAATTAAAGTAGGTGTACTTGGTGCAGGAACAATGGGAGCTGGAATTGCTCAGGTTGCTGCACAATCGGGACACAAAGTTGTTTTGGTGGATGTAAACCAAGAAGCGATCAATACTGCCAAAGAAAAGTTGCTTAAAATCATCGAACGTTTGATTGAAAAAGGGAAATGGACGCAAGATTTTGGTGATGAAGTTTTCGGAAGAATCTTGTTTTCGAATGAGGTAGAAGATTTTAAAGGTGCTGGATTAATCATCGAAGCGATTGTTGAAAATATTGACATTAAACATTCGGTTTTCTCTAAGTTGGAATCTATCGTTGATGAAGACTGTATCTTGGCGTCGAACACATCTTCACTTTCTATTGCTGCAATTGGTTCAATTTTGAAAAATCCTAGACGAGTAATTGGAATACACTTCTTTAATCCTGCGCCATTAATGCCGTTGGCAGAAATTATTCCAGCTGTTCAAACAAGTGATGAAGTAAAAGACCAAGCAAGACAAATTATTGATTCTTGGGAAAAAGTAACTGTATTGGCGAAAGACACTCCAGGATTCATCGTAAATCGTGTGGCAAGACCTTTTTATGGTGAGGCTTTGCGAATTTACGAAGAAGGAATTGCAGATTTTGCAACCATTGACTGGGCCATGAAAGAATTAGGTGGTTTTAGAATGGGACCATTTACTTTAATGGATTATATTGGAAATGATGTGAATTATACGGTGACTGAAACGGTATTTAAAGCCTTCTATTACGATCCACGTTATAAACCATCATTTACACAAAAACGTCACTCTGAGGCCGGTTATTACGGACGTAAGTCGGGGAGAGGGTATTATGATTATAGCGAAAATGCAAAAGCAGTTGAACCAAACAAGGATGAGGAATTAGGAAAAGAGATTTTAAACCGAATTTTGGTTATGTTAATTAATGAAGCTGCTGATGCTTTATTCTTAAATGTTGCATCAAAAGAAGATATCGATCTAGCAATGACCAAAGGTGTAAATTATCCGAAAGGGTTATTACGTTGGGCAGACGAAATAGGACTTGATAATGTACTTAATCAGTTAAAAGACTTATTTGAAGAGTATGGTGAAGACCGTTATAGACCTAGTCCAATGTTGAAAAGAATGGTGAAGAAACAGCAAAATTTCTTCTAGCTTAATTCATTGACTGAAAATAAATTAAAACACCAGTTTAGCTCAGGCTAAACTGGTGTTTTTTTTATGTTTATAAATCTAAATTTCCTTAAGTAATTCTTCAGCTTGTTTACTATAGAATCCTTCTTGCTTCTTGATTTTAATTAATAAATTTTTAGCTGTAGATACTTTATTTTGTTCTAAATAGGCTCTTGCAGAAAACCATTCAGCTTCTTGTTTAAAATTTCCATATTGTAGTGAGTAAGATTGTTTAAGTAGCTTTAAAGCTTGATCAAATTCACCTAAATTAAAATAACAAAGTCCTCCATAAAAATTAGCATTAACATCATCTGGATATGTTTCAATGATGTTTAAATAATGTTTTAAGGCCAATTTATAACGTCTGTTTTTAAAGTTATTAGAAGCAGTCGTTAAATAATTGATATAAGTTATTTCATGTGACTTTGCTGAAGTAAATTTGTCTTCCTCTTCTTTTGAGGATTTACTCGCTGGAACTCCAATGTTTAAATCTGGCTTTTTAGTCATCGGACGATTTCTGTAAGCGCGATAATCAACGTTTTTAAGTCCCGCGATGTAAACCTCCTTCGCTGATTTATGAACCAAGTTTGAAGGAGAAGCATTAGGAATTTTACCAGATGATTGAATAGGGAGTTTTAATTGATGATCGTCTGTCAATTCAATTTGTTCTTTTTCTAGAACATCCTGTTCTAAATTTTGATCTACTGAAATGTTGGACTGTTTTGAGTTGTCAGATTTCTCTTGATTTACCATCAATTCTTTTGAAGTAATTTGCTTTTCTAATTGAATAGGAGAAAGTTGGTCAATAGTAGAAGACTTATTATTTGCTTGTGTACGTTCATTGGCTACAATTTGCGTTTCAACGGGTTTAGTTTCCACTGCTTTATTGCCTTGATATGTAAAGGCGATAATGGCTATCATTGCTGCAGAAAATAAAGCAAAACTTAAAGCCATTCCTTTCGAATTTCCTCCTTTTGTATTTTCATTGTGAACGAATTGATCCATTTTTTGATCCAGATTTGACATTTCCTTAGAAGTCTTTCCAGATGTGCTTTTCCAACCTTCCATGGCATTTCGGTCAAATTCAGAATTGGCTAATTTGGAATCTAATTCGTGGGTAGTAGATTGACCAGATTTTAACGCATCAATATCTTGACGTGAAAGTGGCTTTTTCGGACCAAAAATTCTATTTAGTATATTTAAAAAGATCATGTTCCTTGAGTTTAATTTTTAAATTACGCTTTCCATTTTGAATTGCGCTTTTGACTTTATTCAGCGTGATGTTGAGCTGATCACTTACTTCCTTATAAGAAAGCTGTTTTAAATAAAAAAGACGGATGATAGTGTCTTGCGGAGGTTCAAGCGCATCTATAGCACTTTCTAATTCACTGAGCTTAATTTCCTGAATTTGTTTCTCTTTAACTTCATCAGTATATGCAACTTGCTCTTCATTCAATTCCGAATTGAAATCTTTCTTCTTTCTCAATTGCATCAAACATTCATTTTTAGTCAGGATAAACAACCAAGACTTAAAGTATTTTACTTCGTGCTTTTGAATTTTATCACCTAATTTTATGAATATTTCCATTACCGTGTCTTCAGCATCACTTTTATTTTTGAGGTAATTGAGGCATGAACCCATTACCAGATGACCATAACGATTGTAAAGTTCACCAATGATTTTTTTATCTTGGTTGCTGCGAAATTCAGACAACAATTCATTGTCAGAATAATTTAAGAATTTCTTTCTAGTTCTGCTCATCTATTTATTGAGATCAAAATATTCTAATTTTCCATAAATATATTGCAATTATTTTATGTGCTGTTAAACAAAAACAGAATAAATGTGTTGTACAAGTAGCACTTTGATATAAATCGATGACATTTAATTTAAGTTTTTTTAATAGTTGAATTTGTAAAAAAATCGGACATTCTTGTTACATTTAGAAATATCAATGTTTTACTTAAAAAATTAACTATGAACAAGAAAGAAGCGTTAGAGAAAGAAATCAATGAATTGACAAACAAATTACGTGATGAAAAACCTGCAGTTTATGAGCATTTAATGGAATCGCCTCAGACAATTCCAAATGATCAAGACGAAGAAAGTGATGATTTTATTAAGGCATTGAAAGAATACAAAGAACAACTCCTTAATTTGTTGGGAGATGACAATAAATAAGAAATCAAAAAAGAAAAAAAGATAAAATGAAAGAGTTTAAAAATTTAGGTTTTGATTCAGAAGAATCAGAAAGAGTAGTAGAAAATTTGAATTCATTATTGGCGAATTTACATGTACACTATCAAAAATTACGTAACTATCACTGGAATGTAACAGGAGGTGAGTTTTTTGATATTCACGAAACAACCGAAGCAGAATACACAGAGGTAGTAGGTGAAATTGATGAAATCGCCGAAAGAATTAGAGTTTTTGGAGCAACACCTATAAGTACACTAAAGGAATACTTGGAAGTTTCAGAAATTGAAGAAACAGGAACGGATTTAAGTTCGAAAGAAATTATCGAAGAGATCCTTAGAGATTATGAAATTCTTTTCTCATTCATGGTTGAAACAATCGAAACAGCAAGAGAAATTGGTGATATTTCAACAGATGACTTGGTGACAGGATTTATGAGAAGAAGAGAGAAAATGCACTGGATGTTGAGTTCTTTCAACAAAGAAGATTAATTAAGTAATAGATTCAATTCTATAGATTAAGTTGAGCAGTAAATTAAAGCTAGAAGTAGTCTACTTTGAACTTTAATTTACTGCTTTTTTTTGTGATCATCCAATTGGAGTTTCAACTATAATACTTTTAGTTTACTGATGGTTTCAACAGGATTTTCAGAACCAAAAACGAAACTACCGGCAACCAAAGCATCTGCACCAGCTTCAACCAGTTGTTTTCCTGTATCAAGATTTACACCTCCATCAACTTCGATAAGTGTTTTTGCACCCGCTTCATTGATTATTGATTTTATTGCAGCTACTTTTTGTACTGCTTGTGGAATAAACTTTTGACCTCCAAATCCAGGATTAACAGACATGATCAAAACCAAGTCGATGTCGTGAATAATATCTTTTAATAAATCAACAGGTGTATGCGGATTTAAAGCAACACCAGTTTTCATTCCTTCACTCTTAATACGTTGTAAAGTTCTGTGAAGGTGAGTACAAGTTTCATAATGAACAGTTAAAATTTCAGCTCCTGCATCTTTGAATTCTGAGATGTAATCATCAGGCGTAGCAATCATTAAATGCACATCCAAAGGTTTTGTTGCATGTTTGTGAATCGCTTTCATAACAGGTAAACCAAATGAAATGTTAGGAACAAATTGACCATCCATAATATCAATGTGTAACCATTCAGCTTCACTGCTGTTTAACATCTTAACATCACGCTCTAAATTTGCAAAGTCTGCAGATAATACAGAAGGGGAAACAATCGTACTCATATCTTTTCGTTTTTTCACAAAAATAAGAATTTCTTGTGGAGTGGAACCGCCAATAAAATTGAATTTAAAACTCCTTAAATGGAGCTTCGAACAATTGATATAAAGCTTTTTCTTTGGTATAGATATCTTTATAGAATTGAATTTGTTGCGTAGAATCATTTATTCCGGCAGTATGATAAACAAGATTCACAGGAAATTTCTCATTTAATATCAAATATGTCTCTTCCTCTTTTTTCTTGAAAACCTCAATTGAATCCAAATATGGATGTTCCTCAGCAACTAAAATATCATTGACCAATTGAAATGGAGATTGAGTTCGAATGCATCCATGACTAAATGCACGATGGTCTTTTGCAAATAAATACTTTGATGGAGTATCGTGAATGTAGATCGATTGATTGTTTGGAAACATGAGTTTTACTCTTCCTAAACTGTTGCTTGGACCTGGTTTTTGACGAATAAAGAATGGAAAGTTTCTCGCATTGTACATATTCCAATTTATGCTATCCGTGTTGATAGGATTTTTTCCATTATCGAGGACTTCATAATTTTTTTTGGCTAAATAGGTGGAGTCTTTTTTGAGGTTTGGCAAAATCTCTCGACTTGAAATTGAATAGGGAACATTCCAATATGGATTTACCACGATGTATTTCATTACAGAAGCAAATTCCGGGGTTTGATTGTTTTTTGTCCCAATAATTATTTTTGAAGTATTCACAACTTTATTGTCAATCAAAAAGGCTAAATTATAACTGGGAATATTTACGGTAATCATCTTGGTGTTCAAAAGAGAATCAGGTGTTAGCCGCATCTTGTCTAGGGTAATAACACCTTTGATATAGCGAGAGTAATTTGTTTCTTTAAGCGCCTCCATGGTGTTTTTGCCCAATTTAGCATCTGTGTTTAATCCGTTTAGGAGTTGAAATTCACGTAATTTATTTTTGATTAATGTTGTGTCCGAAATTGTATCATTAAGATAGTTTCTCAGATTCAATTGTTGTGTGATGAAAAGTCTTGCCAAACTATCTTCTGGCGTTTTTAAATAGATCTTTTCATTGACGTTGTTTTCGACACCGAAATTTGAAGTGAATTCGTTTAGCGCTAAATGCAATTGAATTAGTTGCGGATTGTTTTCTTTGTAATGCAGAAGGTGATGAATCCAGTTTTCTTCAGGTGACTTTTCTTGAATGAATTGAAGAAAAGCATCTTGAGAGACCAGTTGAACTGGAACCAATGAGTTGTTTTGATAATTAATTATCGTAGTGTCTTTAAGCGATAAAAAGCTTGCACATCTCAAAATACTTAACAATTCCTTTTTAATTGGTGCATCCTTTTGAAGGAATGTAGGACTAGATAAATACTTGAAAGGTAAATTTAATGTGACATCAGAATTGATGTAATTGAGAAACTTTCCAATAGAATCTTTATCCATGTTTTTTTGAATCCAAAATGGTGTATAGTCTACTTTTTCATATAGTTCATGAAGCCACGATTTATAAGAGTCCTTAATCTTTAGGTCGTCAATCGTAATTTTATCAATTCTTATGTTTTTTTGCTCCTCTTTTTGACTGCCATTCAATTCATTTTCTTTAAATTCATCGTCGTTTCCACAACAAGTGAACAAAAGTAAAGAAGAGAGTAGTATAGAAAAAAAGTATATTTTGTTTTTCATAGTGTGAGATTACATTATAAAAATAAGAATTATTTACTTGAGGACGCACATCTTATAAAAGGTTAACATATAGATATGGAATTAATTAATTTTCCCGTAACAATTGCAATTATTATTGCCACTGTAATCATTTCACTAAAGGCATTTAAAGATGCTGAAATGAAATACAAATGGATTTTTTATCCGTATAAAGTCAATCACAATAATGAATTTTACCGTATCCTTTCTCATGTTTTTATTCATGGAGATATGACTCATTTATTCTTTAATATGTTTGTCCTCTTTTCATTTGGTCAAAATATGGAGTACATATTTATTCATTATTTTGGTGAAGGCTTGGGTAGTGTGCATTTCTTTTTGCTTTATTTCTTAGGTGGATTAGCTGCGTCACTTTGGCCTTATACAAGAAATTACAACAATCCAAACTATATGAGTTTGGGTGCTTCAGGTGCTGTTTCTGCAGTATTGTTTGCTTCTATCTTATGGATGCCTGAAGGTGGGATATATTTACTATTTATACCTTTTGAAATTCCAGCTTGGTTGTTTGGTATTTTATATTTGGCCTTTGAATATTATATGAGTAAAAAGGGTGGAACCGGTATTGCTCATGATGCCCATTTTGGAGGTGCTATATTTGGAATCATCTATGTATTATTGATCAACTTCTCTAAAGGATCAGAATTTTTTGAATATATTTTAAGCTAGAATGAATATGAACTTTGTGAATAACAACGGAGAAATAATTCCCAACGAAGGTTTTACAATGGCTTCAGCCAACAGAGGGCACTTGTATGGTGATGGATTGTTTGAAAGTATACGCATTGTAGATGGAAAGGTCGTAAATATTGATGTTCATGTTTATAGATTATTAGAAGGAATGTCTGTGCTTAAAATGAGGGTTCCAAACTATTTTACACCTGAGTTTTTTTTGCATCGCATCAATGAATTGATTCAAAAATCAAATATCTCAGCAGGTGGAAGAGTTCGTATTTCAGTAGATAGAGCTAGTGGAGGTACTTATCGACCATTGACCAATGAAGTGACATTTTTTATTGAGGTTTATCCGTTAGATAAAAACGAGTTTGTCTTGAATTCAAAAGGCCTAGAAATTGATTTATATACAACTGTAAAAAAACATAATAATATACTCGCTAATTTTAAAACAAAAAATGCTTTGGTATATGTTTTAGGTGCTATTGAAGCCAAGGAAAAAGGATTAGATGATTTGTTGATTACCAATCAAGATGGAAACGTAATTGAAAGTACAAATTCCAATATGTTCATCGTAAGTAATGGAATTTTGTATACGCCGAGTTTAAATGATGGTTGTTTGGGAGGAACAATGCGTATGAGAATTATCAATTTAGCCATAGCCAACAACATCAAGGTTTATGAATCATCGATTACTCCACAAAATTTGTTGGTAGCCGATGAGATATTTTTGACCAATGCCATTAATGGAGTCGTTTGGGTGAGCGGTTACAGAACAAAAAGATACATGAACAGTGCTGCTAAAAAGTTTATTACCTTACTGAACGACACGCTTTAAAACTTAATATTATGAAAATTATAGGATTCGCAGGAAGCAATAGTAGTCAATCAATTAATAAACAACTTGTAAAATATACTCTAAGTAAGATAGAGCAAGTAGAAGTGGAGTGGGTTGATATTACAGATTATCCTTTGCCTATTTTTGGAGTAGATTTAGAAGAAGCAGAAGGTATTCCAGAAAATGCAAAGCAATTTGTCGAAAAACTTCAATCTGCAGATGGAATAGTACTTTCTTTGGCGGAGCATAATCAATCGTATACCGTTGCAGCCAAAAACTTATTTGATTGGTGTTCGAGACATTCTTTAAAATTTTTCAATGATATTCCTGTATTTTTAATGGGAACTTCACCAGGTGGATATGGAGCCAAAAATGTAATACATGCAGCCGAATCACGATTACCTAAGTTCGGAGCTAATATCATTTCAGTATTCTCCTTGCCTTCCTTTTATGACAATTTTAATTCCGAAAATGGAATAATTCATCAAGATTTAAGGCAAGAACATCAGGAGTTGTTAAATCAATTTATTAATAAAACCTTAAAATAGGGTTGTTTTTTAAGGGGGGTGATGTTGTAAAAAGTGTGTTTTTTTTAAAATCAACCCTGTTTTAAATAGGGGGTGTTGATAAAAAGTGTGATTTTTTTGGTGTTTTTTGTGAAAACTATTTCTACTTTTGCTTCAAACAAAAAATAGCTTATGTCAACAGTTAGAAAAAATGCCATTCAAGATGTTTTACATCGCGAAACAGAAAAGTTCGAGTGGACTGGAAAAATTTCAGAAAAATTTGGAGAAAATGTATTTTATGAAGATAAAATGCGTGAATATCTTCCAGAACAAGCCTATAAATCTATTAAAAGTGCAATTTCACACGGAACAAAAATAGATAGAGGAATTGCAGATATCGCTGCTTCAGCAATGAAGGAGTGGGCATTGGAAAAAGGTGCTACACATTATACACACTGGTTTCAGCCGTTGACAGGAGCAACAGCAGAAAAGCATGACGCTTTCTTTAAGCCAATTGGCCCAGGTAGAGCAATCGAACAATTTAGTGGTGATTTATTAGTACAGCAAGAGCCAGATGCTTCTTCTTTCCCAAATGGAGGAATTAGAAATACATTTGAAGCAAGAGGTTATACCGCATGGGATCCTTCTTCTCCAGCATTTGTAATCGCCAATACTTTATGTATTCCAACTATTTTTATTGCTTATACAGGAGAGGCATTAGATTATAAAATGCCATTATTGAAAGCATTAAACGCCGTTGACAAAGCAGCAGTTGATGTTTGTAAATACTTCGATAAAAATGTAACGAAAGTAAATGCAACCTTAGGATGGGAGCAAGAATACTTTTTAATTGACAAAGCTTTTTATAATGCACGTCCAGATTTAATGATGACAGGGCGTGTACTTTTTGGTCATCCTCCTGCAAAGGGACAACAATTAGATGACCATTACTTTGGTTCTATTCCTGCACGTGTAACGAATTTTATGCGTGAATTTGAAATGGAAGCTATTCGTTTAGGTATTCCTGTTACAACTCGTCACAATGAGGTAGCACCAAATCAGTTTGAATGTGCGCCAATTTTTGAAGAATGTAACTTAGCCAATGACCACAACTTATTGTTGATGGATTTATTGGAAAAAGTGGCAAGAAAGCACGACTTTAGAGTTGTTTTACATGAAAAACCATTCCCAGGATTAAATGGTTCAGGGAAACACAATAACTGGGCATTGGCCACAGATACTGGAGTTAACTTATTGGCACCAGGTAAAAACCCAAAAAGTAATCTACAATTTTTAACTTTCTTGGTGAATACACTTAAGGCCATTCACGAGCATTCAGATATGTTAAGAGCATCTATTGCGAGTGCATCTAATGATCACCGTTTAGGAGGTCACGAAGCACCACCAGCAATAGTTTCAGCATTTATTGGTTCTCATTTGTCTTCATTATTAGATGATTTAGAAGAAAACATCAAAGTTGGAAAAATGACTCCAGCTGATAAGACAGAATTGAAATTAAACATTGGTAAAATTCCTCAAATCTTGTTGGACAATACAGACAGAAATAGAACTTCTCCGTTTGCATTTACAGGAAACAAATTTGAGTACCGTGCAGTAGGTTCATTAGCGAATTGTGCACAACCAATGATTACCATCAATACAATCATGGCGCGTCAGTTGAAACTATTTAAAGTTGCTGTTGATCAACGTATTAAAGATGGAAATGGTAAAGACGAAGCAATTCTTAAGGAATTACAAAAATTAATTAAGGAATCTAAAAGTATTCGTTTTGAAGGAAATGGATATGGTGAGGAATGGGTTAAAGAAGCTGAAAAAAGAGGTTTAAGTAACTTGAAAGATACACCAAGCGCACTTAAAGTATGGGAACGTCAAGAAGTGATTGATGTTTTTGAAGAAATGGAAATTTTCTCTAAACGTGAATTACTTGCTCGTCAGGAAATTGAATACGAAAAATACATTATGCGTAATCAAATTGAAGCACGTTTGATTAGTGATTTAACGCAAAATCATGTAATTCCAGTAGTTGTAAATTACCAGAATAAACTGATTGAAAATATCAAAGGAATTACAGAAATTCTTGGTAAGGAGGCAGAACAAGGAATTGCTGCTCAAAAAGGAATTTTAATTGATCTTTCTATGCACATGAACAAAATGCAAGAGTATTCTCGTTTGATGTTGGAAAATAGAAAGAAAGCCAATAAAATTGAAGATATCGCTAAGAAAGCAGAAGCTTATAAAGAAACGGTTCAAGTTTACTTTAAAGATATTGCTTACCATACAGATAAATTGGAGATTTTAGTTGATGATGAAACATGGCCTTTCCCAAAATTACGTGAAATGCTATTCACTAGTTAATTTTAAAAGCTAATTAATTATTTATAAGGCAGAAATCGATTACGGTTTCTGCCTTTTTACATTTTTAAAAGACATTTTGATAGAGTTATGATTACTTTTCTTTTGAGCGATAGAATTTAACTACATTTGCATCATGAAATATATTTTAATCCTTTTTATTGCTGTTTCGACAATGGTTTCGGCACAAGATGAAACCTTGTCTATCGTTTCTTACAATCTACTTAATTTCCCAGACGGAAGAGATGATTGTGGTTCAAATACCGTAGTTCCAAATCGGGCTGACACCTTAAAAAAAATCACTGATTATCTTCAGCCAGACATTTTTGTGGCCTGTGAAGTTCAGAATCAAACGGGTGTTAATGCCGTTCTAAATGATGCTTTAAACACTGGAGGAAATACCAATTATGTTGCAGCAAATTTTAACGGAAGCGGTTATTTGCACAACGCAATGTTCTACAATTCGGATAAACTTACTTTGAAAAGTCAGCATGTGGTAGCAAGCTCTCCAAGAGATATAGATCATTATGTATTTTATATGAACGACCCCAATTTGAATGTATTTTATGATACTACTTTTATTGAAGTGTATATGATGCATTTAAAAGCGGGAAGCTCAAGTTCTAGTGAAGCACAGCGTGATACACAAACGCAACTTTTAATGAATTATTTGGCCAATCGTCCAACGGATAGAAATGTGTTTTTCTGTGGAGACATGAATGTATATAGTTCTAACGATGACGGATATCAAAATATGATTTCTGGACCTTTTGCAATGCAAGATCCAATCAATACCCCTGGAAATTGGAATAATAGTTCTTCTTATGCTGTGATTCATACACAATCTACGCGTACAAGTGGTAGTTTTGATTGTGGTTCGAGTGGAGGATTAGACGATCGTTTTGATCAAATTTTAGTTTCCCAAAACGTAATGAATAACGGCGATAATGTTCAGTATCAAACAGGAAGTTACCGTGCAGTAGGAAATGATGGAAATCATTATAATGGAAGTTTAATTTCTGGTTCAAATAGTATGTATCCAACTGATGTTGTACGTGCCTTGTATTATATGTCTGACCATCTACCCGTCGAATTAAAAGTAGATGTAACCTATCCAACAAGCAATGGTTTGGCATTGGTACCAAGTCACGAGAATACTTCTTGTGATGGAGGGAGTGATGGAGAAGCTACTATTACACCAAATTTGGGTCAAGCACCTTTTACTTATCAATGGGATGCCAATGCAAATAATCAAACGACACAAACGGCAACAAATTTAAGCGAAGGAACTTATTGTGTGATCGTAACTGATGCTTTAGGGGAAGTAGATGATTATTGTATAACGATAGCTTCACCAGATCCGCTTATTTACAATTCATTTGTGAGTCCAGACAACACAGGGAATTGTTCAGGAAGTATTCAATTGATTGTCGATGGAGGAACAGGACCTTATACTTATGTCTGGGATGATTTCCCAAATAACAATACATCGAGTGCCTTAAACCTTTGTGCAGATGATTACGATTTAACTGTAACCGATGCCAATGGTTGTAACTTAGACCTATCAATTGAAGTTGGAGGAATTGTAGGTTTAAGCACCATAGATAAAGCTAGTGATTTAATAAAGATTTACCCAAATCCATCCAATGAAAAAATCACGATTTCCTCAACCGTAGAAATCAATGAAATACTTGTTTATGCCATCACAGGCCAACGCGTTAAAGTTCCCGTCCAACAAGTTCATTCCAATTTATTCACCTTAAATGTTGCTCAATTGCATCAAGGAAGCTATCTTGTAAAACTAAAAATCGACGATGTTTGGTTCAACTCAAGAATTAGTATTTATTAGTGGGTATCGTTATGGCTTCCAAGGACAGGGAATGGATGACGAGGTGAAAGGGAAAGGAAACTCTGTGAATTATAAGCATAGAATGCACGACCCGAGAGTTGGGAGGTTCTTTGCGGTGGATCCGTTGGCAGATAAATATCCTTAGAATAGTCCTTATGCATTTAGTGAGAATCAAGTCATTCATTCTCATGAATTAGAGGGGTTAGAAGTGTACATCCCTTTAGGACCTAATGCAATGTATGCCGTAACTGAAGGGTTTAGAAGGTATTTTTCAGGCGTTGCAAATACTGTTTCTAGTTGGTTTACTTTAGAAGTTGGTAGTGTAGTAGAAAGTAATACTACTACAACTTCTATTAGTCTTGTAGATGCGAGCCAAATAAATATAACCTTTGATTTATCTGGGTATTTAGATTATTCAGGAAATAATACATATGTTGCCCCAGATAATCTTCCGTTTAGTATTGAATTTGTAAAAGTTGATAAGGTGGTTAAAGAAATTAAAGTTACAAGTCCTTCTGGCGTGCCAGTTGAATTTTTTAATCAAGAAGAAATAAGTACTGATGGAAGTTCAAAAAAAACAACAGGTGTAACAGTTGGTCCAAACACAGGTGTTGTCAATGCAGGTGTAACTTTACAAACTGAAGAAAGTACTAATTCAGAAGGGAGAACGAAAGAAAGTATAAGTTCCTCTGTAAAATTAGAGATTACTTTACCTACGTCCACCAATTCAAACATTTATATATCTGGAGAGTCAGGGGTTTCTTTATCGAATCCAAAAAATGAAGAATAATCTATGAGAAGAGTTATCTGTGTGTTTTTAGTAGCTTTAATATTTACTTCATGTAGTAAAAATTCATATACTTTAATTTACGTTGAAAATGGTGTGTTACGTAAAACTATTTTAGATTTGGATATTGATAATATCGAATCATGTGAAAATGGATACTGGGAAGTTGAAAATGAAAATAAAGAAATCTTGTTTTATGGAAACTATTCATATTCTTCGAAAATAGGTGAGTGGGTATATGGTTTTGAAAATAATTTAAAAAAGATTAAATGGTATGAATTCACGTCTCCAAACATGAAGATATCTGTACCCTCAACATGGAGAATTAATACTTCTACAAAACATGTTTTTGAAACTGTAATTCCTGTTAAGGATTCATTTAATTTAAACAATTATATGGTTATTCATAAGAGTGACGAAAAGTCAATTGACCATTACTCTAAACAGTACTACTCCGATGTTAAAGAAGAAATAAATTATTTAAAACAGGCGACAAAGACCATTTTAGCAAGTGAAAGTGATACAATTATTATGATGAGTATTAACGGAACTACCCAAAAAGAAGAAATTAATTATAATTCAATATTATTCTCTAAAGATGGGGATTTATTTGATTTGGGAATGGTAAGTACTAATTCAAGTATCAATGAAAGTAAAACAATGATTATTGAAGTTTTAAAAAGCCTGTCGTTCAATAATGAACGCGTATTCAAACCTTTGAAGGAGTGGAGTATTACAAGGTACAATATTTGAGCCAGACAACCCCAAGAATCATCTTACGATAGCAGGGGTAAAATTGTTTAAGTAGAAATGAATTACTTTATGAAACATAATAAAATAACTATATAGTTCTCAACTTTATTGACAGTTTTTACTCTATTGATTATGAGTTGTAAAGTTGATATAAGCGATATTGATTTGACCTCGACAGTGTTGAAAAATATTAAAGAGTCAAAAAATGAGAGTTATAAAACTACACTTGAAAACTTATTAAACACTAATTCCATTGATAATATTTATATTAATTATGATTTCTGCAACTTTCCTTATTCTCAATAGGAAAGTAAAAATGACTTTTTATTATAAAATAAATTATGTTTATATTGCGATTCAAAACACAAATGTTTTAGACTCAAACATTTCAATGTTTCAAGAGGACATCGATTTCGTCACCATTTTAACTCTATAAGATTTGAAATATATATATAGTTTTTTCACCCTTGTTTTAGTATTAAGCTACTCCCAATCCGCTTTTGCACAATGTGGACCAACGTTTTTGGAATCCAATCCAAAAGCCATGATTTTATGCCAAGGAATAACAGACACCGTAGCATTTTCTGCAACTGGAACTTGTGCTGGAGATTTTGAATTCCAAGTACTCAATTCTTCAAATAGTGTTATTCAGGCGTGGTCTACAAATGATCAATACATATCCACAAATTTAACATCTGAAACATATTTTGTTGAAACCAGATGTTCAACTTGTCCGGGTGTAGTTATTCAAGATACATTTTTAGTTGAAATCATTCAAGAACCAACAATAACCGCCGATACATTTATATGTCATGGAAATACAGCTACAGTCAGCGCTACAGAATTTCCAAATAACAACATCACATGGTGGGACAATGAAACCATCGGGAATCAACTCATAGACAGTTCAAGCTACACTACACCACCTTTATTTGAAGATGACACTATTTATATGCAAGTAGATGGAACGGCATCTATTCAAAATTCTGGGTCAAATGCTGGATCAATTTTAATTACTGAAGCAGGACTTCATGGATTTTCTGGAGGACTATCTGCAGATTATTTAGAAATTTCTAATTTATATAGCTCACCTGTTAATACTGCAGGGTGGTCTTTGGCAATTAGTAATTCTTATACAAATATTAATCTCGTAAATACATCCCTTTGGAGTTTCCCCAATAGTTTTGCTCCTTGTACAATGATTTCTGTAACTGATGTTTTAAATTCCCCTAATTATTGGGGTAATAATATGTTTTGGAATCCTAGCTATCCAGGGTGGGCAGCCATAATTGATGATCAAGGGAATCTCGTAGATTTTGTTGCTTGGGGATGGACATTAGCTGATTTAGCAGGCTTCGCACCTACCATAGCTGGAAATGTAATCACATTGGGTTCAGAATGGAGCGGCATAAGTTGCGATCCTGCCTGTACCAATGTCGGCCCAATTCCTTATAGCTTATCCAGAAATGGTTCAACGGACACGAATACAGAGGCAGATTTCGTTTGTCAGGCTACTTCATTAGATTTAGTTAATCCGGGATTGAATTGTGGATGGGGATCGGTCTATGGAACTTGTACCCAAGAGGTGATTGTTCACATTGATTCTTTACCATTTGCGGATACTCCAGACACAACATTTATTAATTGTATTTCTGATGTTCCAGCGCCAGATCCTTCTATTATTACAAATGTAATGGATGATTATACAGCTTCTCCGACAGTAAGCTATGTTGGAGAAGTTTCAGATGGAAATACTTGTCCTGAAATTTTAACAAGAACTTATCAAGTTGCTGACTCCTGTAATTTCGTTGAAATATATCATGTTATAGTAATTAATGACACCGTAGCACCAGTTTTAGAAGCAGCACCAGCAGATTTAACTGTTGCTTGTTACTCCGAAATTCCAACCATAGGAACTTTGACCTGGACAGACAACTGCATGGGCTCTGGAAATGTGCTTGGAACAGAGGTTTCAGGTGGCTCAGCATGCGCTGAAGTATATACAAGAACTTGGACCATTACAGATAGTTGTGGGAATTCTGCAACACAAACCCAAGTGATTACAGTTAACGATACAATTGCACCAATCATAAATTTTGTACCCGCAGACTTAAGCATACAATGTCCATCAAATCTTCCACCAATGGCTACTCTTCCTTGGACAGATAATTGTGGTGCAAATGGTACAATTAGCGGTGTTGAAGTTTCAGATGGTCAAATTTGTCCAGAAACAATTACTCGAACTTGGACAATAGCTGACAATTGCGGCAATACAAGAACTGAGGTTCAAGTTATTGTTTTACATGATGATATTGCACCCACAGCTAGTGATTTACCATCTGAAAATGTAGAAGCTTTACCACTTCCAGATATCAGCTTGATTACAGATGCAACTGATAATTGTAGTACTACTCCAGTTGTAGAATGGGTTGGTGATGATTCTGATTTTGGATATTGTCCAGAAAATGTAGTGAGAACATATAGTGTTACGGACGATTGCGGAAACGTAGCTTTCATAAATCAAAATTTTTCAATTGGTGATTCGATGCCAAATGCTGCATTCACAGCAAATCCTACTGTTTTGGATGACCTAAGTAATGGTTGGGTACAATTTCAAAACCAATCGACGGGAGCTTCCGCCTACACATGGGATTTTGGAGACAATTCTCCTTATGTTTATGACACAAATACGACTCATCAATACAATATTGGATTGACCACAACTTATGAGGTACGTTTGGCTGCCACATCTGATTATGGCTGTACAGATAGCGCTACAATCGAAATATTGGTTGTTCAAGGCCCCCTGTATTTTATTCCAAATGCTTTCACTCCAAATAATGATGTAAACAATCAATTATTTACGCCCATTTTTGTGGCTGGATTCAATCCGAATGATTTCAACTTTCAAATTTACAACCAACGTGGAAAGTTAATTTTTGAATCCTTCAATCCTCAAATTGGATGGGATGGAAAATATAAGGGTACAGAATGTCCCGAAGGAACGTATGTTTATAGAGTTGAATATGGAACAGATGAAAGTTCTGATCCTGAAGTTGTAACCGGACATATTAACTTATTAAGATAGATTTTTTACTGGCTAACCAATATGCCTTAAGAGCTAAGGAATTAAACGGAGAATTTAATACTTCTAATAATTAAGATTCAAACGACCACGAGAAGAATATCGAGGTAGCAAAGGAAAGGATTTGGACGATCAATTCTAATATCTGATAAAAGCGAAACGGATAAAGAAACAATAGCACATGAATTTGGACATAACTTGGGATTAACTCACAAAAGTGGATTAATGTACTCTCAACTAAACGGTATTTTGAAGTTATCTCCGCATGATATTGAGGAAATATTAGGTCGTGAAGGAATTGGAGACAATAAAGATTTAAAGGGAAAGAAGTGGTTAGGTGGAGAAATGAGAGGAGACGTGAGAGGAAACTCCACAATTAATGATAATTTTAATTTAGATGGTAAAGTATATACACAAAGAAAAGCTAACAAACGGGTTAAAAGATTTGAGAAAAAGAAGGCTAGGAAAGAGAAAAAAGATTAAGTCACTCTTAATTCCTTTTGTTTTACTATTGCACTTTTCAGTTATTGGACAGAGTGATACTCTTGAGATTGAATTGAACTGGTCGAATAAGAACATCAAATATATAACTGGAAGGGTAACTGTAAGTGATTCTAGTATTAATCTATATTACGGTAAATTATTTAAAGGAGAGGATGAACGAAATACACAAATCACTTTAAAAGTCCCAATATCTGTTAATAAAGAGGTAAATAACTGTAAAATTGAAGTAAGCTTAGATCAATTTTATAATGAAAAGATTTATATATTCGCTTCGAATAATTTAGAGAAAGTAGTGTTCTTTTTGAATGAATATCCTTTTTGTGAATTAAAACGAATTGAAAAGCAAAACAAAAAAAGGTGATTTGCTATTCGAATACCCCAGCTCGTGCGCGATCCGTACAGCTGTCGGATCCCCAAGATGCCGCCCCCGCTCGTGCGAGATTCCATCTCGTTTGCGGGGAATTGTTACCAATAATGTCCTTTCAAAGAAAGAACAATAACCTTATTATCTTCTTTAATTACTTGGTAAACAATACGGTGTTCTTTGTTGATTCTTCTTGACCAGTAACCAGAAAGCTCATGTTTTAATTGTTCGGGTTTACCAGTTCCAGTGTAAGGATGCTCAATAATTTCAAGGAGTAAGTGATTTAGTTTTTTAAGGAGAACCTTATCTCCACTTTTTCTATAATATTTAATATCCTTAGTAGCTGTATCTGAAATGTCTAATTGATAACTCATTTTAGTCCTAAAAATGATTCTAAATTATCTTTATTTACAGTGGTATATTTTCCTTCTTGAAATTCTTTCTTACTGCGCTTTATCTTTTTGACAAAATCAGGATTATAAGATTTATCATTAGTTTCCTCCAATTTCATTTTAAGCGCCTTTACAAAAGCTTTCAAGGCGTTTGCCTGTTCTTGATTTTCGGTATGTATGATATATGTATTTCCTGCTTCCATAATCTTCTGTGTTGCAAATATTTGCTTTGTTTTAATTCGTCAATGTTGCATTCTAAAGCAAATATACGGCAAAAAAAGTGCGCGTAAAAATTTAAAACTAAATGAATAATGTACAGTTGAAAGGAAAAAACGAGCTGCAGAGAGAACAAGCTATGCTGCTCCTAAGCTGGTGCACAATCGACAGCTGTACGGATCGGCGAAGCCCAAAGCTGCCGCGAGAATAGGCACAGCCTTCTCGTGGCCTTGGGTTTCCAATCATAAACCTCACTCAAAAAACCTCAAAAAAAAGCGAGAAACAATTACGTTTCTCGCTTTTATAATTATAATATTCCTTTTTATGTAGTTTGAGATAGAAAGTTCGTTAGCAAGGCGTTCGTATTTTTTTAAGTTAAGGAGTTGACAATTGTCAATGACTGCTTTAAAAAATATGTGCAACGCCGATAACGGGTTTTATATCCAATCTACAAGTGTATAACTTCATCATACGCCGCAGCCGCTGCTTCCATAACAGCTTCTGACATTGTTGGGTGAGGGTGAACAGTTTTGATTAACTCTTCTCCAGTTGTTTCCAATTTACGTACCGCAACTAATTCAGCAATCATTTCTGTTACATTCATTCCGATCATGTGACCACCTAGTAACTCTCCATATTTTGCATCAAAGATTAATTTTACAAATCCATCTTTTGCTCCAGCTGCACTTGCTTTTCCTGATGCAGAGAATGGGAATTTACCAATCTTTAATTCATATCCAGCTTCTTTTGCTTGTTCTTCAGTATAACCAACTGATGAAATTTCAGGTGAAGCATAAGTACATCCTGGGATGTTGTTGTAATCCAATGGCTCAACATTGTGTCCAGCGATTTTCTCAACACATAAAATACCTTCCGCACTTGCTACGTGAGCCAATGCTTGACCAGGAACACAATCACCAATCGCGTAATATCCTGGGATATTTGTTTGGTAATAGTCGTTCACCAAGATTTTACCTTTATCCGTTGCAATTCCAACGTCCTCAAGTCCGATTCCTTCAATGTTCGCTTCAATTCCTACAGCTGAAAGAACAACATCACATTCGATTGTTTCTTCTCCTTTTTTCGTTTTCACGTGGGCAGTACATTTACCACCTTTTACGTCAACTTTTTCTACTGAAGAACTCGTCATTACTTTAATTCCTTGTTTCTTCAAGCTTTTTGCCAATTCTTTAGAAACATCTTTGTCCTCAACTGGAACAATTCTGTCTTGGAATTCAACAATCGTTACTTCAGTTCCCATTGAATTGTAGAAATAAGCAAACTCAATTCCGATAGCACCAGAACCCACAACAACCATTTTCTTAGGTTGTTTGTCTAATGACATTGCTTCTCTATATCCAATAATGTTTTTACCGTCTTGTGGAAGGTTTGGTAACTGACGAGAACGTGCTCCTGTAGCGATAACTACACCTTTGTCAGCAGAGTATGTTTCTTTCTTACCATCAGCATCAGTTACTTCAACTTTCTTTCCTGCTAAAATTTTACCAGTTCCGTTGATTACGTCAATTTTGTTCTTTTTCATCAAGAATTGAACACCTTTACTCATTCCTTCAGCAACACCACGGCTACGTTTTACGATTTTACCAAAATCAGCTTTCGCATCTTTTACTGTAATACCGTAGTCTTCTGCATGATTTAAGTAATCAAATACATTTGCACTTTTTAAAAGGGCTTTTGTTGGGATACATCCCCAGTTCAAACAAACTCCTCCAAGTGATTCTTTCTCTACAACAGCAGTTTTTAAACCTAACTGTGAAGCACGGATAGCTGTAACATATCCTCCAGGTCCACTTCCAACAACAATAATATCGTAACTCATATTCTTAGATTTTTCAAATTTTTCGTAGTGCGAATTTAATGATTTAAGCCTTAATAATAGGATAAAGGAATAGATTTTTTGAAGAGAAGTATAGGATTAAGTTGTTTCTAATAATACTTATGGTTGTCTTTATTGAAGATTAGCGTAACAACTTCAATATTCTCCTGATTGATTTTATAAATTAATGAGCTGTTTTTATGCACTACGCATTTTCTTAGGTCTTTATAATTTGTGGCTGGATAGAGGTGGTTGTTGATTTGTAATTTTTCAAGTAAATTGTTTACTTTTTGTTCGAAGTTAAGCGCAGTTTTTACATTCCATTTTGCTAAAATATCATCAATAATATTTTCATAGGAATACTTTGCTTCTTCGGACCAAATAATCATTATTCCTTAGAATTTAAAATTCTTTCTCTGATTGAAGCTTTTACTTCATGATCACTATGAACACGTTCGTGTTTTAAATCATTTAGTCCTTTTTCGATTGAAATTTTACTTTCATTATCAAGCTCGTCCCACCAATCAAGCTCTTCTGTTACCTCTACAAAGTCTAATGATTTAAGGTAGTTGATAAGTGCTACCGTTTTGGAATCTTTTTCTTGTATTTTTAAACTATAGTTTTGCATTTCTTAAAATTGAGCTTTTATGTAGCTAAGTTACGGTATTGTATCGATATAAACAAATGAGTTTTATGGCCATATCAATTTGCAATAACTCTCCCAAATCTTCAACTTAATCTGTATTCACTTTCATTTTATTTTTAACTTTATAAAAAAAATAAAAGGCCCATGAAATTCACTTTTGATATAGAATCACCACATAAACAATACATACAAATCACTGCTGAAATTGAGGTTTCAAAAGCAGAAACAGAATTGTTTTTTCCTGCTTGGAGACCCGGTAGATATGAATTAGGTGATTTCGCTAAAAATGTAAATCACTTTCAAATTCTTGATGAAAAAGGGGAGAAGGTGGAATATCAAAAGTCGAATAAAAATACGTGGATTGTGCAAACCTCAAATGTGCAAACCATTACAGTGAAATATAGTTATTATGCTAAGGATTTAAATGCGGGTTCTACTTTTTTAGATGCTTCTCAACTTTATGTTAATCCAGTAAATTGCTGTGTCTTTACTGATGAAATTTACAATGATCCTATTCAAGTTGAATTAAATATTCCTGACGCTTGGGACGTTGCACATTCTTTAAAAGTTGATAACAATTCATTTACAGCTGCTAATTATGATGAATTGGTCGATAGTCCATTTATTTGTTCTGGAAATCTACAGAAAACAAGCTACACGGTAGAAGGGACAACTTTTTATATTTGGTTTAATGGGATAGTCAAACCTGATTGGAAACGTTTAGAAAACGATTTTAAAGCTTTTACGATATCGCAAATTAAGGCTTTTTCAAAATTCCCAACGGATGAATACCATTACTTAATTCAAGTTTTACCATACGCAACTTACCATGGAGTGGAGCATTCTAAATCAACGGTAATAACGCTTGGACCAAGTTATGCTGTTTTTGAAGAGTTTTACAAAGAATTACTCGGGGTTAGTTCTCACGAATTGTATCATACTTGGAATGTAAAATCGATTCGTCCAGTTGAAATGATGCCTTATAACTTTAAAGAAGAAAACTATACAGAATTAGGTTATATCGCAGAAGGTGTTACGACTTATATGGGCGATTTGATGTTGTACAAAAGTGGTGTGTTTAACCTCAAACAGTATTTGCAAGAAATGGACAAACAAATACAAAAACACATGGATAATTTTGGACGTTTAAATTATTCTGTAGCCGATTCTTCTTTTGATACATGGTTGGATGGTTATGTCCCAGGAGCACCAGAACGAAAAGTGTCAATTTATACAGAAGGATGTTTGTTGGCCTTTATTTTAGATGTTCATATTTTAAAACATACCAATAATGAAAAATGTCTCGACGATTTAATGCGAGAATTGTATCTTAATTATGGAGATAAGGGCATTGGCGTTTCAAAAGCAGACTATTTAAAAGAGGTAGAGAGAATCACGAATCAAACTATGCAGTGGTTTTTTGACGATTATTTGCACGGAACAAAAGCATACACGCCATTATTGATAGAATGTTTAAATGAGATTGGAATAAAGTACAATTCAACACCTGTTAAAAGTGAATTTGCTGCTTATTTGGGGGCAAAGATTGTTGAAGTAAATGAGGCTACAAAAATTGCGGCTCTTTTTCCAAACAGTATTCTTGATCAAGCCGGGGCAATGGTGGGAGATGAGCTTTTAGCGATGAATGGAGTTTCAATTCAAAAAAATGCCGATCGTTGGGCCAGGTATTTCAAAAATGAGGAAAAAGTATTAATCGTAAATAGAGGAGGGAAGTTGATTCAATTGGAATTACCAAAAAGTGATGAAGTGTATTATCAGCGCTATTATTTGAGTCAAATGAAAGAATTGAGTCAAGCGCAAAAAGCTACTTTTGAGGCTTGGAAAACGGTGTAGAAATATAAATGAGTCTAATAAAAAAATGGAAGGATAGTTAATCTATTCTTCCATTTTTAGTTTTTATCGTAAACGAATAGAACTTAATCCATTTCCTCTTCAATAAGGTCATGTAAATGATCTATTTCTTCTTTCGTATTGTTGGCGTGTAATGAAAATCTCAAACATTCTTTCTCGAATGGTACTGCAGGTGAAAATACAGCAACAGTACCAACTTTGTGATCGTGAAGTTTGCCCTCTACAGTTCGAATCTCTTTTCTGTCTTTAAGTCTTAAGATTTTAATGGGAGAACTGTCATCACTGGTTAATCTAAATTCCGAAAACTTCTCATTGAAATACTGTACATTTGACTGTAACTTCTTTTGTTGAGCATTAAAGTCAGCATTTTCAAAAATATGTAATGATCGTGCAACTGTAGATTCATTTAGAGCGGTTGTAAAAATGAATGTTCTTGCAAAATTAGTAAGAAAGTCAGTACTGATTTTACTTCCAACAATACAAGCTCCATTGCTACTGAATGCTTTTCCAAATGTAAAAATACGTAGGAATGGTTTTACATTTAAGGCTTGACAGTATCCGTTTCCGTTTTCTCCATACACACCACCACTATGGGCTTCATCAACAATAAG
Source organism: Brumimicrobium aurantiacum (assembly GCF_003402975.1). Classification (GTDB taxonomy): domain Bacteria; phylum Bacteroidota; class Bacteroidia; order Flavobacteriales_D; family Crocinitomicaceae; genus Brumimicrobium; species Brumimicrobium aurantiacum. The sequence continues at coordinate 130,426 of NZ_QURB01000002.1, forward strand.
AAAAGCATTATATTTTTCACAAAGTGCTTGCATCTCTTTTATTGGTGCTAAGTCTCCATCCATTGAATAAAGACCTTCAACAGCCACAAAACAATGGGTAGCATTTTGTTGCTGAAGTTTCTTTTCTAAATCAGCCAGATCATTGTGTTTAAACTTTTTTCTATTAGCTAATGACAAACGCATTCCATCAATCATGCTTGCATGTGCGCTTTCATCGTACAAAATTATATCTCCTCGTTGAGGAATAGACGCGAATACTCCTACATTGGCATCGTAACCTGAATTGAAAATTAGTGCTGATTCATCATTGAAGAATTGAGCACATTTTTGTTCCAGTTTTAAAATTGAGTTAGTTGTACCAGAAATTAATCTTGAACTTCCAGGCTTTTCGTCTACGTCTTTAGGTGATTGCATTTCTACTAATGAAAGATAATCATTTGAGAAAAAATCTGTAAACCCTTCATAAGATCTAAGTTTACGAATGTTTAATTCTATCGTGCGTTTATCCAACGCTGATTTCATAAATGTCTCTATATTGTTCATTTAAAGTAGTTTTCCGTTAGTTAAGGATTAAGTTTTAGTTGATTTGTTTCTGCTTTTTATTCAATAAACCTAGTGTAGCCTACAGCTTATATTATGACTTTGCTAAGGTAATTTAATTAACGATTTATTAATGCGTTTTTTTAAAGAAAGTAGTTATCTAATAAAGTAGTCATTGACTTTAATGAATTAGAAATAAATTTCAATCCCAAAATTGAACCCTAAGGCATAAGCTTTCCTAATATATGGAGATTGCGTATCATAACTACTGTTCAATTGTCTTCTACCTTCGAGCATTGCAAAAATTCCATAGTGTTCAGAAAACTTTATTTGTGTTCCTAAAGTAGCGACTGCATCCACTAAAAAGTAGTTGAATTTATCTGTTTCATTTGTCGTAACAGTCTTTTCATTATTATTTATATCAAGTGTTGTGGTTTCTTTTTTCATTGAAATAAAGGCTTTCGGCATCACACCAACTCCACCATAAAATGAAATTTCATCACCAAAAGTATAAGCCAAACGAATAGGGAAGGAAATGTGACGATATGTATTGGTGTACTTATAAAGTGAGTCGTTTTCTGAAAAATTGTATGATTCAGCATTCGCAGCGTATCCAGCACCAATTTCAAATTTCATGTGTTGATTCAATTTTGTTCTCACACCAGCATTAAATCCGGTTTCCCATTCTGCAGTTTCATTGGCTCTTTCACCGATTGGTTTTGCAAAAACTCCTTCATTGATTTCCAAAGTCCTGAATGTGTACGATGGACTGGCCCCAAAATATATTTCAGTTCCACTTTTGTTATTGGAAGTTACATCAAGATCGGTGCTTTCCTTTTTTTTAGTTTCTTCATTATTCGTGATTATTTGTGTGCCACCATAAAGATAGCTTGTCAAAAACAAAAGGGTAATAAGGTATTTCATGATATTTTAATAAAAATTGAGAAATGATATTTGAAAATTCAACTTATATTTAGCTAATTAAAGGAAAAAATTAAAATTAACCTTCATTAAAATTATTTTATGTCAACAAATAAAGATAAAAAGAAGAAATCTGTGTTTAAAAGTATCCTTAAAATTACGGGAATTACTTTTTTATTAATCATTCTTGCGGTAGTGCTTATTCCTTTCTTTTTTAAGGATGAGATCAAAGATTTGGCTTTGAAAGAAGCGAATAAAATGTTGAAAGCAGATGTAGCAGTCGGAGATTTTGATCTTACCATTTTCACTTCTTTTCCCAAAATGAAACTTTCTTTCGAAGATGTTTCTGTTACCGGTAGAGACAACTTTGATAGCTTAAAGCTAGTTGACATGAAAAGCTTCGAGGCAAACCTTGATTTTTGGAGTGTTGTGAATATGGAGGATATCTCAGTTCGTTCAGTAAGCTTAATTGAACCAAATATTCACGTGAAAGTACTTGAATCTGGTGAAGCCAATTATGATATTATGAAATCTACTGAGGAAATGGCAGAAGAGGGGACAGATACGACTGCTTCTGATTTTAAATTCTCTTTAGAATATTATGAGATTGTTGATGGTAATATTATTTACGATGATCAACTTGGTGATATGTATGCGAAAATTAAAAATGTGACTCATTCAGGTACGGGTGATATGACAGCAGACGTTATAGATTTCGAAACAGAAACAGAAATTGATGCACTTACTTATGAGATGGATGGAATTCCATATTTATCAGAGGTTAAAACAGATCTTGTGATGAATCTACTTATGGAGTATAAAGATGGTAGTGAAAAATATACTTTAAAGGAAAATGAATTGCAACTTAATGCTCTGAAGTTGTCTTTTGATGGATTTTATGAGATGTTTAAAGGCTATGATGAAATGAACATTAAGTTAAACGCTGATAATACAAGTTTTAAAGACTTACTATCATTAATCCCTGCTTTTTATCACACAGGATATGAAAGTATGGTAGCCAAAGGAAGTATGAGCTTAAATGCTTTTGTAAAAGGTAAACTTGATGATGTAAATTATCCTGCGTGGGATGTAGCAGCTAATGTTAGTGGTGCATCTATCGTTTATCCTGATATGCCTGCTTCAATTGATAATATAAAAATTGTTGGTGGTTCAACTTTTAATGGAGGAACGAATCTTGATGATATGACTGTGGACATCGATCAATTTAAGGCTGATTTCGTTGGTAATAGCATAGATGCTAATTTTTTCATGAGAAATCCTATGACAGATCCTTATATGAAGTCTAAAATCAATATGAATGTGGATTTGTCTACGTTAGATCAGGTTTACCCTATGGAAGGTGAAGAGTATACTGGGAAATTAGTTTCTGATATTTCTATTGAAGGACGTATGTCAACCCTTGAAAAAGAGGAGTATGACAAATTTAATGCACAAGGAGAACTGAATTTGAAAGGTTTCCATTATGCTTCTGATGATCTTCCAGCTCCTGTAGATATTCAAGATATGTTATTTGAATTTTCTCCACAACAACTGAAGTTATCTAATTTGAATGCCACGATGGGGAAAAGTGATTTTGCTATGGAAGGTGAAGTGAAAAATTACATGGACTATATGTTTAATGAAGGGGCTTTAAAAGGAGAGTTTAAATACCACTCAAATCTTTTAGATGTCGATGAACTGATGCCACCAAGTACTTCAACAGAAGAGTCTACATCTGAAACAACCGAAGATGTACCAACAGAAACTAGCGAGGAAGCGATTTTAATTCCAGAGAATATCGATTTTGTTTTAAATACATCTATAGACAAAATCATTTATGATGGAATGGATATAAATGCCGTTCAAGGTCAAGTTGTGATAAAAGACCAAGAAGCAATTTTGAATGATTTAGAAATGCAAACTTTAGGTGGGCGTGTTGGAATGAGTGGTAAATACAATACACAAAATAAAGCAGTTCCAAAGGTTGAATTTAATTACAGCATTAAAGATCTCGATATTCAAGAATTGACGAAGAACTTTGTTACGATCGATAAATTAGCTCCAGTAGCGAAATATACATCAGGGAAAATTTCTTCTGATTTCTCAATGACCACTAGTTTGAAGCCATCATTAGAACCAATATATAATACTTTAGCAGGAGATGGATCACTTTTTTCCAATAGAGTTTCAATTACAGGCTTTGAACCTTTAGAAAAATTGGCAGATGCCATTCAAATTCCAAAAATTGGTCAACAAACTTTAGATAATATCAATGCTACTTTTGAATTTTCAGAGGGAAAAGTTAGGGTAAAACCGTTTGACATTAAAATGGGAGATATTAAGACGAATGTGAGTGGTACAACTTCATTCTTGCAAGAAATCGATTATGAAATGGTGATGAATATTCCAAAGGAAGAAATTCCAGGTGAAGTGTTGAGAATTGCAGAGCAAGCCATTGAAAAAGCGAAGAATATTCCAGGCTTTAATATGAAAGAATTACCGAATAATATCCCTGTTACCGCTTTAATTACAAATACAATTACAGAGCCTAAGATTAAAACAAACATGAAAGAAAAAATCATGGAGCTTGGAGGTGATATTAAAGGCGGAGTTCAAGATTATGTCGATGATAAAATTGAGGAAGTAAAAGACAGCATTAAAAACGTTGTTGACGATAAAGTAAATGAAGCAAAGGAAGAACTTGAAAAGAAAAAACAAGAACTTCTGGATGCTGCGCAAAAAGAAGCAGATAAAATAAAAGAAGAAGGGAAAAAATTGGCCGAAAAAACAAGAGCAGAAGCCGATAAAAATGCGCAGAAGTTAATTGATGAAGCAGGTTCGAATGTGTTTAAAAAGAAAGCTGCAGAAGTTGCTGCCAAAAAGGTAAGAGAAAAAGGGGAAGAGGCCGCTGAAAAAATAGAAAGTGAAGCCAACAAGCGAGCAGATGATGTAATGGAAAAAGCACGTGAAAAGGCCAATGAAATGAAATATTGAATACGATTTAAAGACAGAGAAGGGAGGGCATTTGCTCTCCTTTTTTTGTTTCACATTTTAAGTGAAATTTCAATAGCAACAGATGGAAATATATACAGCTTTAACCCGCATTTTATTTACCGAAACTGAATAATTTAACTAAACATTGTTATTTTAGCGAACCTAATCATTTATGAATCATTATTTAAAATTTAGAAACGTGATAGATAAAATAAAATTTGGAACAGATGGCTGGAGAGCAGTGATCGGAGATACATATACAATTAGAAATATTGCTCGTGTGGCAGAAGGTACGGCACAATGGGTTAAACAACAATCAGATTCACCATCAATTGTGATAGGTCATGATTGTAGATTTAATGGTAGAATGTTTATGGAAACAGCCATTAAAGTTTACCTAAATCACGGAATCAAGGTGTACTATGCAGACGGATTTGTTTCTACACCTATGGTTTCTATGGGTACAAAGGAATATGGTGCAAATATCGGAGTAGTTTTAACGGCTTCTCATAACCCTCCTTCTTATGGCGGATATAAATTAAAATCAAATCATGGTGGACCACTTTTGCCAGCAAAAATTCAAGAGGTAGAAGATTTAATTCCTGACGAATTAGCTGTAGAGAAATACACTGCTGATTTGGACGCGGCAAAAAAATCAGGACAATTGATTAAAGTTGATCTAGAAGGAGCTTACATCAATGCTATAAAAGAAAATTTTGATATCGAGGCCATTAAAAACTCTGGATTAAATTTAGCTTTTGACGCGATGTATGGATCAGGTCAAAACGTTTTGAAACCATTGTTTCCAGACATGTCGTTTTTACACTGTGAGCACAATCCAGGATTTATGGGACAAGCTCCAGAGCCAATTGCAAAAAACTTAAAAGAATTAGAAGCTTTCATTAAATCAAATGGAAACATCGATGCTGCACTTGCAACAGATGGAGATGCCGACCGTATTGGTTTGTATGGAAAAGATGGAGAATTTATCGACTCTCACCACATCATTTTATTGTTGATTCACTACATGGTGAAATACAAAGGAATGTCAGGAAAAGTTGTAACAGCATTTAGTTGTTCTCCTAAAATCGCCAAAATGTGTGAGCATTACGGTTTAGAGCATCAAACAGTGAAAATTGGATTTAAGCATATTGCTGGAATCATGATTGATGAAGATGTTTTACTTGGTGGTGAAGAATCTGGAGGAATTGCAACAAAAGGACATATTCCTGAACGTGATGGAATTTGGATGGGAATGATCATCTGGGAATTCATGGCGAAATCTGGTAAATCATTGGCTTCATTAATTGATGAGGTATATGAGATTGTTGGAGGATTTAAATTCGAAAGAAGTGATTTACATATTAGCGAAGATTTAAAATTAGAAATCATTGAGAATTGTAAAAACAATGTTTACGCTTCATTTGGAGAATACAAAGTAGATAAAGTTGAAACAATTGATGGATTTAAGTTCTATTTACCAAACGACAGTTGGGTAATGATTCGTCCTTCAGGAACAGAACCTGTTTTAAGGGTTTATGCCGAGGCAACAGATCTTGATGAAGTAAGAAAAATATTAAAGACCACAGAAACAACACTTCTTAAGCAATAGTGAATGTCTGGGAATTCAATTGGACATACGTTTAAATTAACCACCTATGGTGAATCTCATGGTGAAGCCATTGGTGGTGTAATTGACGGTGTTCCTTCAAATTTTAAAATAGATTTAGAGGCTGTTCAACGTGAGTTAGATAGAAGAAAACCTGGACAATCTTCTATTGTTACTCAACGGAAAGAGTCTGACACTGTGCGTTTTCTTTCGGGTATTTTCGAAGGAAAAACAACAGGATCTCCAATTGGATTTATCATAGAAAATGAAAATCAAAAATCGAAAGATTATAGTCATTTGAAGGATGTATATCGTCCTTCTCATGCTGATTTTACTTACGATAAAAAATATGGTCACAGAGATTACCGAGGAGGTGGTCGTTCAAGTGCTAGAGAAACCGCAAGTAGAGTGGTTGCTGGTGCTATAGCTAAACAATTTTTAGCACAGAAAGGAATTCAAATTAATGCTTTTGTTAGTCAGGTTGGAAAAATCAAGTTGCAAGGAGATTTAACTCAAATTAAGCTCCCAGAAACTGAGAATATTGTCCGTTGTCCTGATTCGGAGGTAGCCAATCAAATGATTGATTACATTAAAGAAATTAGGAAAGAAGGCGATACAATTGGTGGAGTTATTTTTGCTAAAATCACTGGACTAGAAGCAGGAGTAGGCGAACCAGTTTTTGATAAACTACATGCTGATCTTGGAAAAGCAATGCTTTCTATTAATGCAGTGAAAGGATTTGAATATGGTTCTGGATTTTCTGGAGTTGAAATGAAAGGAAGTCAGCACAATGACGAGTTTCTAACAGATGGAACAACAAAAAGTAATTTTAGCGGTGGAATACAAGGTGGAATTTCAAATGGAAATCCAATTTATTTTAATGTAGCTTTTAAACCTGTTGCAACGATAATGCAAGCTCAAAAAAGTATAAATACTGCAATGGAAAGCGTTACTGTAGACGGGAAAGGAAGACACGACCCATGTGTTGTTCCACGCGCAGTGCCTATTGTAGAAGCAATGGCAGCAATCACAGTATTAAATCATTATTTGCGAAATAAAATGACACAATTTTAGACTATGTCACAAGATACAAAGAAGAAAAAATTAGCCTTACATTGGAAAATATTAATCGGAATGGCATTAGGAGTGTTGTTCAGTTTACTTTTACTCAGTACTTCATGGGGAGTTGCCATGACGACGATCACGGTAGGAGGTGAGGAATTACCTATTTCTAATGCAGAATTATTTGTACGCAATTGGGTTAAGCCTTTTGGGAATATGTTCATCAATGCATTAAAATTGATTGCTGTTCCTTTGATTTTGGGTTCACTCATTAAAGGGGTTTCAGATTTAAAAGACATTTCGAAATTATCTAAAATGGGAGTGAGAACCATTTTAACTTATTTAGCGACTACTCTTGTAGCTGTTTCTATTGGTTTAATTATCGTTAATCTCATACAACCAGGAAAAACAATTTCAGAGGAAACGCGTGAAAACCTTATTGAAAATTATAGTGGAGAAGCAGGAAAGAGTATTTCAAATGCCGAAAAACAAAAAGAAAATGGTCCACTTCAAGCATTAGAGGATTTAATTCCAGATAATATTTTTGCTGCAGCGACTGACAACGGAAATATGTTGCAAGTCATTGTTTTTGCTATCTTTTTTGGCGTTGGATTAATACTAATTTCAAAAGAAAAATCTAAACCTGTTAAAGCCTTTTTTGATGGATTCAATGAAGTGATTTTAAAATTGATTGACTTGATCATGCTGGTTGCACCAATCGGAGTTTTCGCACTTATGGCAGGATTAGTCGTAGAATCTCCAAGTCAGGATTTATTTGTGGCTTTACTTTGGTATGCGATAAGTGTCGTAATTGGTTTATTGTTAATGATATTAATTTACACGCTTATAGTCTTTTTGATCACCAAAAAAACACCACGCTTCTTTTTAAATGGAATTTCTCCTGCCCAATTATTGGCGTTCAGTACAAGTTCCTCAGCTGCAACTCTTCCTGTTACAATGGAAAGGGTTGAAGAGCATTTGGGAGTAAAAGAAGAGGTGACAAGCTTTGTATTGCCCATTGGAGCAACGATAAATATGGATGGAACAAGTTTGTATCAGGCGGTGGCCGCAATTTTTATTGCTCAAGCTTTCGGAATGGACTTAGATTTGAGTGCGCAATTAGGAATTGTAGCAACCGCAACATTAGCCAGTATCGGTTCTGCAGCTGTTCCTGGAGCAGGAATGGTGATGTTGGTTATTGTTTTAGCTCAGGCAGGAATTCCAGAAGCAGGATTGGCCCTGATTTTTGCTATTGACCGTCCATTAGATATGTTGAGAACAACAGTAAATGTGACAGGTGATGCCGCAGTATCGATGATTATTGGAAAGTCAGTGGATAAACTTGGCGATCCGGAGGTAAAAAATTGGGATGATCATTATAAAAAAGAAAACTAATCATGATTTGTGTACAATTATTGAATGTAGTTGTCTAAATAATCATAGTTATTGTGTTGATAATATAGTGTTTATATTGTAAATATTACTTCCTTTATTTTTCTAAATTCAATTGTTGATAACCCCGTTGAAAAACCTTTGAAATCGGGTGATTTCTAGTCCTTAATTTCGTATATTTGCTATCGTCTCATATTTTTCGAGACGAACGAATACATTTTAAATTATTTGTAAACAAATGAGCGAAGCTGAAAAAAAGAAACAGGAATATTCCGCTGATAATATCCAGATATTAGAAGGGTTAGAAGCTGTAAGAAAGCGTCCTGCCATGTATATTGGTGATGTTGGAAAGAAAGGATTACACCATTTGGTGTATGAGGTAATTGACAACTCGATTGATGAGGCAATGGGAGGATATTGTGATACGATAAGTGTTACAATTAACGAAGGAAATTCAATAACTGTTGAAGATAATGGTCGTGGTATTCCAACGGCTATTCATACCAAAGAAAATAAATCTGCTCTAGAAATCGTAATGACGGTGCTACACGCAGGGGGTAAATTTGATAAAGATACTTACAAAGTTTCTGGAGGTCTCCACGGTGTTGGTGTATCTTGTGTGAATGCATTGTCAACTGATTTAACAGCTGTTGTACACAGAGACGGTAAGATTTTCCAACAAGAATATAAAATCGGTATACCGCAATACGATGTTAAGGAAATAGGTACATCTGAAAAAACGGGAACTATTGTGACTTTTAGTCCAGATCCTAGTATTTTCGAAGAAGTTCACTATAACTATGACACCTTAAGAGCGCGTATGCGTGAATTGGCTTTCCTGAACAAAGGAATTACAATTACAATTTCTGACCTTAGAGAGGAATCTAAAGATGAAGACGGTAACTCACCATCTGAACGTTTCCATTCTGAAGGGGGTCTTAAAGAATTTGTGAAGTTCTTAGACAAGAGTAGAGAGCCTTTAATCGAGGATGTAATCTACATGGAAGGTGAAAAAGACGGTGTTCCTGTTGAAGTAGCAATGATGTACAATACGTCATACACTGAAAACATTTTAGCATACGTTAATAATATTAACACACATGAGGGTGGAACGCACCTTTCTGGTTTCCGTCGTGGTTTAACGCATACTTTGAAAAAATATGCTGATGAATCAGGATTGTTAACGAAAGAAAAAATTGAAATTGGTGGTGATGATTTCCGTGAAGGATTGACTGCAATTATTTCGATTAAAGTGGCTGAACCTCAATTTGAAGGGCAGACCAAAACAAAATTAGGAAATAGAGAGATTCAAGCTCCAGTTTCTCAGGCGGTAACTCAAATGTTAACGAATTACCTTGAGGAACATCCTGCTGACGCAAAGAAAATCGTTGAAAAGATTATTATTGCTGCACGTGCTCGTAATGCTGCACGTAAAGCACGTGAGATGGTGCAACGTAAGAGTGTAATGTCTGGAAGTGGACTTCCTGGTAAGCTTGCCGATTGTTCAGAAAAAGATCCTGCAGCGTGTGAAGTATTCCTTGTCGAGGGAGATTCGGCAGGTGGAACTGCAAAACAAGGACGTGATCGTAATTTCCAAGCGATTATGCCCTTACGTGGTAAGATTTTGAACGTTGAAAAAGCAATGCAACACAAAATCTTTGAAAACGAAGAAATTAAAAATATCTACACTGCACTTGGTGTAAGGGTAGGGACTGAAGAAGATGCGAAAGCATTAAATACTGAAAAATTAAGATATCACAAGATTGTGATTATGTGTGATGCCGACGTCGATGGGGCGCACATTGAAACTTTAATTTTGACTTTCTTCTTCCGTTATATGAAGGAATTAATCGAACAAGGTTATATTTATATTGCAACTCCACCACTTTACTTATTGAAAAGAGGAGCAAAATTTGAATATGCTTGGAATGATGACCAACGAGATGCAATCATCGAAAGAATGAGAGGTAATGCTCCTAGAACTTCTGTGGGTATCCAACGTTATAAAGGTCTTGGAGAGATGAATGCTTCACAACTTTGGGACACAACAATGAATCCTGAGTTTAGAACTCTTCGTCAAGTTACAATCGATAATGCTGCTGAAGCTGATCAAATTTTCTCAATGTTAATGGGAGATGATGTACCGCCTCGTAGAGATTTCATCGAGAAGAATGCAAAATATGCAACAATTGATACTTAATTGATTGCCAAGAAATATAAAAGCCGTATTCGAAAGGATACGGCTTTTTTTTTGCAATTTACTTCAGCATTTTATGGTGTTTTCGGCAGCGATCAATAGATATATTTCGAATAACCCAATAGTGAGGAGCTCAACATCCAAGTACAGTTAGCTTATACGTCAAAAAGAGAAGAGCTATGAAAATAGAATAGAAATAATTAAAACCATATTGATAACTTGTCCTAAGGTCTGTAGGAAGATCTCTAGTTCTTTTACTCGATTACCTTTCGTTAAGCCAAAGTCCGAGAAGAATAGATAACCGTAGAATTATACGGATAATTATTCATTTACAAACGATTAATTTCGAAACAAAACATAGTTAGTTTAAGCAAAAGCCTTTGTAGATATGGTTAAATTGTTAAATTTGAGTAAAAAAGATACAGTATGGCTAAACGTAATACGATTAGCCAATTGTTAGCATTCATTAAGAAACATAAAACACATGAATTACATTTTAACATTAGTATTTTTTTTTCAGATTTTATCTATTCACGCTCAAGATAGCTTAAAGTGTAATTTAATACCAACTAAGCAGGAATCATTCCCAACCAACGATATTACCATTGAAAATCGTATTGAAATTGACTCAATATTTTCAAAGAAATTCGATATATTACGTGTCGATTTAAAGAAAATTGATCAACAAATCAGCTCAAAAACTAACTTTAAAGACTACCTACCAATCTTAGTTGCATTAATTGCTGGTTTACTAGCATTATTTCAAGTGAAAGCAAACATCATTTCTTCTGCCCGTATTGAATGGACTCAAAATTTACGCAAAATAGTTAGTCAGTATTTATCCGAAATTATGATTCTAAACTACAACTTAAGAATAGTTTTAGATTTAGGCGAAAAAGGAAAAGAGCAAGAAGCAAAAGACTTGTATAACAAACAAACCGAGTCATTTAAAAAAGTCTTTGAGTACGGTAATCAGATTAAGTTATTCTTAAACAATAAGAAAGAAACTGAACATTCTGAACTTCAAGATTGCATTCAAGAATATTTTAACAAAGCTACTCATGGAAAAGGAAGTACTGAAATTGATGAATTGGAAACAATGCAAGAAGAAATAATATTTAAATCACAACAAATTCTAAAGCAATCTTGGGAAGATGCAAAAACCTTTAAGATTAAAGATATATTCAAGTTTAGTTGGAAATAAATAAAAGAAAGGCTAACAATATGTATAGTGCATACCCTCCGGGATACGCACCATACACAAAACGTTGTATGCCATATAAAACAGAAATGAAACAGTGAAATTAAAACGAAGAAGAAAACTAGTAACATACTTAAATATTTTAGACCAACCTGTCCGATTTAATCCTTTCGTTTTCAGTAGGACTTTTTTGTTATGGGCTTTACTTGGATTGATAGGTGGAGTAATTGCAGGAGCTTATTGGATTGGACTTGAGTTTCTAACTCATCAATTAGCTTTTTTTAGTGGTTGGGAAGTAATACCTGTAATGGCGATTTGCGGACTTTTAGCAGGTTTGATAATTCATTTCATTGGAGACCCAGGCGAAATACATTTGATTGTAAACAATATCCGATTTAATAAAGGAAAACTTGACCCTAAAAACAATCCTTCAATGGTTCTCTCTTCATTGCTATGCGTTGCGTCAGGTGGAAGTCTCGGACCCGAAGCGCCGTTGGTTCAAGTAACAGGCTCAACAGGAACTTGGATAGGAAAATTGTTTCGACTAAAAGGAGAAGAATTAAGGTCATTAAGTATCGCAGGAATGGCTTCAGGATTTACAGCTTTATTTGGTGCGCCTTTGGGTGGTAGCCTCTTTTCATTAGAAATTCTTCATCACAAACACGCAGTTGAGTATTACAAAGCAATTATTCCTGCATTTGTTGCAAGTTGTTTTAGTTATTTAGTGTTCGCTTTAATCATTCATTTGGGACTTGGCCCTATTTGGGATTTATCTGCATATGAATATTCAGGAATTTTTGATTTTGGCTATGCAGTTCTCTTTGCAATAATCGGAGCAGCCTTTGGTTGGGCTTTTATTATTTGCACCAAATTTTTCAAATCAATTTTCGAGAAAAGACCCATACCAATTTACATCAAAACGTTAATTGGTGGCATTCTACTTGGCATCATAGCATTTTACTTTCCATTAACCCGATACTTCGGACATCACGAGATTAACGAACTATTATCGGGGAATTTTTCACTGACTTTATTGCTTGCTATTTTGATTTTTAAAATTATCGCTATCTCAATAACCGTAACATCAGGTTGGAGAGGTGGATTTATAATTCCGCTGTTTTTCGTAGGAGCAACTTTAGGGTTGATAATTCATCAACTTTTCCCAACAATAAATTTGACATTAGCGATAGTTAGCTGTATGGCTGCTATTAACGCTTGCGTAACTCGAACACCAATGAGTACAACAATTTTACTTGCTACTTTGACAGGGTTTGGTCATTTTATTCCAATCTTATTTGCAAGTTTAACAGGCTATTTTTTAGCTCCGAGAATACCTTTTATTGGTTCACAAATGGGAAAAGAATGAAAAAATACGGCATACAATAACTAAGTCTTCGGCGTGCCGATTACGCCCTACGGTTGTGAGATCGCTTTGCTAAGTTGGCCAACGCTGTACTACGAAGTACTCATGAATACCTTTAAAAAAAACAAGAAATGAATAACACATGTTGACGGATCCGGATTTCCCTACCTGTACTGAGCTTGCCAACGCATGGATAAAACGATTGAATACCTTGTTTTTGAAAAATTATTTTTGTGTGTTACGCTTTGATTATGAGTGTGTTGTTTTTGATGTTTGTAGGTTTTTATGCCTTTTCTGTTTATTCCTCTTTAATTTTTAATTGACAAAATTCATGCGTAATTCTTGCGGAGCCAAATCGTCTGCAAAAAACCTTAGTTGTAGAATTATACGGATAATATACGCTTACGCGAATAATCTACTTTCATCTTCTTGCGATAAGCTATAGAAAATAGACGGAGTGACATGCCTTTGCATTGAGAATAATGCTATATTTGATGGAGAAGATACAGGCGATATAAGCGCAATGCGTATAGCTAATTGTTGTAGGTAATGAGAAAAAACGAAATATGAAAAATATACTATTAGGATTATCAATTCTGATTTTATCCAGTTGTGGTAATGGAAACACAAAGTCAACTGAGACAGAATTTTCAAGTGAATCTCAATTTCAATGGGATTTTAGTCGGCAAAGAAAGTTTATCTATTCATTTTCTCAAACAGTAAAAGGAGAGAATAAAATGGACAAGGACAGACCTGCGGAAAAAACATATATGACAGGAGTTGGGCACCTAAATGTTCGTGTAAAAGAAAATAACCTTGCCGACTTAAGTTTAACAGACATTGAAATGAACATGATAATGTTCAATGAAGATGGAACTCCAAGAGATACAATGACTCAAAAAGCACCTGCAAATGTTGTTCAAGATATGAAACCAGATGGGAGCTTTGGAGATTCTAACACAGACATTCTATTTGATATGATTTTCCCTTTGCCAAATAAGAGTTTAGAAAAAGGTGAATCAGATGAAATCCCAATGCAAATGCCTTTTAATGCAAATGGCTCACGACTTTTTTCTAAAGGACAAAACACATTGACTTTTACGGGGTATGAAGAACTTGAAGGACGAAACTGTGCTGTATTAAAAGGAGTTATAGACATTTCAAAACTTGATGTTCCCGAAGAGTTAAAAGGAGAATATGAGTGTTCAACAACAGGAAATGCGACTTACTATTTTGATTTAGAAAATGGTTTCTATGTTGGAGCTGACATTCAAATGGTAATGGACGTCATGATGGACTCTGAAACTGAAAACGAAGACGACTTTGGAATGTTTATGAAAATGAAAAGTGACAACGTTTATAAAATCAGACTTGAAGAAATAGAAGAATAAAAAAGCACATACCTACAACAATACCTATACGCAATGCCCTTCGGGACACTGCGCATAGCCAAAACGTTGGCAAACATTAAGATGAAGTACTTACCATTTGAAAATATAACATTCCAAACCAAACTCGATCCTGAGGAAATTCTAAGCAGGATTAATAAAGTGATTGAACCAAAAAAAACTTTTAGAATGACTGGCATTTTTGGAAGTAGCAACCATAAACCTTATGAAGGAAGCATCATTGGAAACTCCTTTAACATAACTCGAATAATAGGGTATAGAAATTCTTTTTTACCAATAATAAAAGGAAGTATTAAAAAGGATTTTGGCGAGACAGAGGTGAATGTAAAAATGAGACTTCACCCCTTTGTTTTGGTTTTTATGTTCATTTGGTGTGGAGGAGTTGGTTTTGGTTTTTTAGCTTTATTAACTTCATCCATAGGAAAAGGAACTTTCGAACCGACCATACTGATACCTCTTGCGATGTTGCTGTTTGGTTATGGATTAACAACAGGAGGATTTAAGTATGAAAGTATTAAATCAAGAAAGTATTTAGCAGAACTATTTGAAGCAGAAATAAAAATTTAAAACGATTTGCCAATAACTAAGTCTTCGGCGTGCCGATTACGCCCTACGGTTGTGAGATCGCTTCGCTAAGTTGGCCAACGCTGAACAACGAAGTTCTCATGAATACCTTTGAAAATAAACAAGAAATGAATAACACTATGTTGACGGATCCGGATTTCCCTACCTGTACTGAGATGTACTGAGCGAGTCAAAGTAAACTTGCCAACGCATGGATAAAACGATTGAATACCTTGTTTTTGAAAAATTATTTTGCTAATTTACGCTTTGATCATGAGCGTGTTGTTTTTAATATTTGTAGGTTTTTATGCCTTTTCTGTTTATTCCTCTTTAATTTTTAATTGACAAAATTCTTGCGTAATTCTTGCGGAGCTAAATCCCCTGCAAAAAACCTTAGTCGTAGAATTATACGAATAATTATTCATTTACAAACGATTAATTTCGAAACAAAACTTAGTTAGTTTAAGCAAAAGCCTTTGTAGATAGGGTTTAATTGTTAAATTTGAGTAAAAAAGATACAGGATGGATATAGACCATGGTCGATAGCCGGTTGTTAGGGGCAATTAAAATGACAAAGCTGATAAAGAGATATTATTTAACCCAATTGATAGTTGGACTTGTTTTCACTGTCTTATTAATTAATTTAATGGGTATTCTTAATCAGATTGACGATTATTCAAAAGGACGACTTTTAATAATGTCAATTGTAGGAGGATTACTTTACACTCTGCTGAATGGACTTATCAACGCTTTGAATTTCAGCTACCCGAAAAGACAAAATAATTCGATTGCATTCTATCTTCCAATTTTGATTTGGACAATACCTTTGATAATTGCAATTTCAGAAATGGTGGAAAGTAGAGGAACAAAAATTACCGATTGGTTATTGATTCTGATATGGGTTGAGCCGATGATCTACAATTTGATAATAAAAAAAAGCAGCTGCCAACAATTAAGCATCAATAAACTCAAGTAAGCCTTATCTTCATTGTGCTTGGTGTTGAACTCTGCCTTTGGTGGCGGTTCGAAGCCTAAAAAAACTATGGGGATTCAATATCAAAAGGTGTGATTATTCTTCTAAAAATCAGACTTTCCATTTTTAGCAACACCTTCTAAACGATACGCTGAAACTCAACTTTAAACATCAATTCCTGACCAAAAATTTTCAATTGCTTTGATTACTTCTTCTTGTTTTTCTAGGTGAGGAGCATGTCCACATTCCGGAATAAAATAGGCTTGAGCATTATTTAGTAATTCAACAATTCCATGAACTTGCTGGTCTGTTCCATATTGATCGTCATTTCCTTGTAAAATTAAAGCAGGCACAGTATTGTTTTTAATGTCATTCGAAATATTCCAATCCTTAAAAGCTGGGGTTAACCAAGTATTGGCCCACGCAAAAAATAATCGTTCTGTTTTTTGTCCATGGAAGTAAGCCAAACCTTTTAACTTTCCATCATTCCATGCGTCAATGGCAGGTTGAATTCCAGCTCTCGTTTCCTTTTCATTGATATAGTGGGCGGCCATGGTTACGATTCCTTTTACATTGTTTGGAAATCGTTTACTGTAAAGTAGCGCATTTGTTCCACCATCGGAATGTCCAATAATAAAAAGAGGGTTTTCCAATTCTATTGAATTTAAAAATGCCGGTAAATTTTCTAATGCAAATTCATGTAAATAGTTTTCATCTCGTACTTTAGTTTCTGATTCACTAAATCCATAACCGGGAAATTCAATGGCAATTCCGGGAAGTTTTAGTTTTGAACATAATTTTTGCGGGAAATTTTTCCACTGTGCAATTGAACCTATGGCTTCATGTAAAAATAAAATAACGGGTTCACTTTCGGATTTGATTTCACCAAATACTTTGTAGGCCATTTCACCAAATGGAGTAGTGGACCATTGATAATTTAGGCTTTCAAGTTGAATTGATATGTGACGAATACTATGTTTGGCAGAAATAAAACCCAAAGGATGTATCATTCCTGGAATTTCAAAATAGCGTCCTTTTGGTGTAGCTTGAACTATTGTAAGTGTTTCTTCTTCGGTGACCATTTTGTCTTTTCCTCCTCGGGTAAATCGGATAGGAATGTTTAGTTTTTCAACCGTTTTACTTGAAATTACAGGATTTTCTCCCAGTTTAGTCATGAAATCTGCTGTTTTTGCCAATAATTCAGGTAAATAATCCCCATGTAGTTGATTAAGGTAATTATAAAATCCTTCGGCTTTTTTAGCTAGAAAATCAACTGTTAATGTTTTCGTTTCTTTTGCAGCCGCGTCTTTTGTCCAATGAAATTTTGTACCTTGGGTTACTATTCCCAAAATATTTGATTCATCTTTTTGAGCCGCTGCAATAGCTAAATATCCTCCCAAACTAAATCCGTAAATATAACTTGGACCAAGATTTTGAAGGAAATCGAGTAGGTCATTTGTCAAGAAATCAATTTCAAATGGAATAGTCGATTGTTTAAATTCACCGTGATGTGGAATTGTATAAACATGAACTTCATAGTTACGTTCAAAATGAGATTGAATAGTATTAAATTCAGTTGGTGAACCCAAAGCACCATGTATCAAGACTAATTTTTCCATTATATAATTTGCTCTTTTATGAAACTAAAATGTAATGTATAAAACCAAAAAAGCCCAATCTAAATCGGGCTTTAATTTTATAATATTAAAAGTAAAAATTACTTTACTCTTTCTACGTATTCACCTTTAGCAGTGCTCACTTTAATTTTTTCACCAGTATCGATGAATAAAGGAACTCTAATTTCTGCTCCAGTATCAATTGTTGCTGGTTTCATTGTGTTTGTTGCAGTATCTCCTTTAATTCCAGGTTCTGTATAGGTGATCTCCGCCTCGATGTACATTGGTAAATCTACAATTAATGGATTTTCTTCCTCTGCATGGAAAGTGATATCACAAATCATTCCTTCTCTTAAGAACAAAGGATTTTCAATCAAAACTGGTGGAATCATTACTTGTTCGTAATTATCAGTATTCATGAAGTGGTATCCAATGTTTTCCTCTTGGTAAAGGAATTGGTATTGTCTTTTTTCAATACGTACAATCTCAATTTTATGACCAGCAGAAAAAGTGTGATCTAGTACTTTTCCTGATTCAATTTCTCTCATTTTTGTACGTACAAAGGCAGGGCCTTTTCCAGGTTTAACATGTTGGAATTCAATAATGGTAGAAAGTTTACCATTAAGGTTTATACATAGCCCGTTTCTTATATCTGATGTAGTTGCCATAATTAATTTTTATTCGGTTCCAAATATAGCAACAATCTCTCACTTTAGCGGATAATTGTAGCTGTTATTCTTACTAAGCTGCTGTAAGTGATTTTTTAATCATTCAGCAATGGTTTAATATGTCTGTCTTTTTTGTCCTCATAAATATCGTCAATGGTCACAACAATTCCAGTTTCTTCAACTCCACCAAAATCTGGATTTACTGCAGTTCCAAATGAACGCATGGTAGGAGAGAGGTGCATATAAATATTCATTAATGGTGGAACATTTTCTCCGTTTTCTCTAACGAATTGTGTCAATACTTTAAATCCTTCTTTGAAATTGAGTCCATCAAGTTTATCACGGAATTTCTGTTCATCATAAGATTGATCCAAAGGATACATTGAAGTTGCTAATCCATCATTGTCAGGGAAGTATTTCTGCAAAAAGTAAAGTAAAAAATCTCTCGATTCTTCATGGTAATCAGGATACATCGTTACTTTTCCAAAGAAGTATTTCAATTTGGGATAAATCACTGTCAATACTCCTAAACCATCCCAAAGATTGTCTAGTGCAAAAAGTCCTTTACGAGGATTTACCGACGGTTGGTAATTGGGTTGAACCCAGCTACGCCCTAATTCTATGGCATAAGGTAGAAACTCTTGTTTAAACTTTTTCGAAAAGTTAAAATAATGAGAAGTACTCATCGGAATAAACTGATCTTCATCGTCATTTAAAATTTTTGCACAATCAATAAAGCGCAATCCACCAATGATTTCTTCATCTTCTGGACTCCAAACTATCAATTGTTCGTAGCAGTTTTCACAAGTATCATATTGGTCAATGTCAATAGATTTCTTGGTTCCTCCGCCAGAAGAACGGAATGACAATTCACGTAAACGACCAATTTCTCTCATTAAATTAGGAGAATTGTGATGATTCACGATATATATTTCATTACCTCCTTTACGTGTGTTACGTCCAAAACGCTCTTTTGTTAATTCGTTTTTTAGTAATTGTCGATCAATTGGATCTATTATTTTTTCTACAGTATCTGACATTTTAATCTTTTAATTCATAAACTTTCCCTTTTACAAATTGTGCCCATTCATCATGTGATTTTGAACGGTCAAATTCGTTTGCATTTAAGGGTTTTCCAAATCTAATTGTAATTTTTTTATTGTGTTGTTTATATAATTCGTTGACGAGGTAAAGCATTTCAATATTTGCTTTTATTCCAATACTTTTTCGAATGGAATGCAAGCGATAAAAGAAATTGGTTAATGCTCCTTCAATATATACAGGAACTATTGTTTTATTGTATTTAATAGAACGGGTCACAAAAGTTTTTTTCCATTTTAAATCTTTTACTTCTCCGTTTTCTTTCCTACTTACCAATCCAGCAGGAAAAATACAAAGTACATCATCTCCCTTAAATGTTTCGTCAACTTTTCGCAATGAAGCTGCAACGTTTGTCCCATGTTTATCAACTCCAACGAAAATTGGTTGTAAATTTTCAAGATGCATTAAAACATCATTGACAACAAACTTTATGTCAGGACGTTTTTGGTGTAAAACAGCGACCATTGCCATGGCGTCCATTCCTCCAAGTGGATGATTCATCGCCAATATTGCTCCGCCTTCTTCAGGAACATTCTCTAATCCTTCATAAGTTAAATCGATGTTGAATTTCTTCATCACTGATAAACAAAACTCAATAGGAGAATCATTTTTATGATCGTTGATGAACTCATTTACATCTTTTTCATGAAGAATCTTCTGTAGATATCTAACAATAAAACCCGGTAAGAACTTTAAAAAGTTTGGGTTCTTTTCATGAATTACTTGTTTGACATCAATTATTTTTTTCTGTTTGCTCATTGACTAACAAAAATAGGGAATAATTAGATTTTTTCAAGCCATGCACCGTCAATAGATTGTTTTATTGTTTCAAGCACAGACTTCGCTTTGCTGTAATTATCATAACTATGCGCAGAAACGAAATGTAAACCACCTTCAACTTTTATAATCTTAGCATCATATCCCTTTGCTCTATACTTATTGACCAATTGATCGGCATTTGACTTGTCACCAAAACAACCAATGATAATGCGGTAATTTCCTGATGAAGGTGCTACTTCAACAGGAGTTGTAAACTCTTCTTCTTCTGGCTCAGGCTCCGATTTTTGTTCTTCTGGTGAGACTTCTTCTTTAGATGTTGATACTGTGTCTTCCACATTATTTTCTTCAGTTACAGCGCTTATGTTTTCATCTTTGGATGGAATTGCTTCACTTTCATTTTCATTCTTTTGGTTTACTTTTTTACCATTTTCATCAAAAAGCGTCCAACCCATATACTCTTCAACTTTATCATAGTTTAATCCAACATAAACACTTCCAGAAATAACGAGTAAAAGGAAGATTAATAAAAACCAAAATAGAAAACCTTTTTTACGTTTATTGTCTTTTTCAATATAAGTTGTTTTTGGTTCAGCGACTTCCTTCTTTTTAGACTTAGAATCTGCTGCAGACTTTTCAACGTAAACATTTTGTTTTACCTCAGGCTCTTTCTTTGTTTTTTTCTCTTGAACGGTTGGAGTTGGTTTTGGTTTTACCGATTCTGCCTTTTCAACTGATTCTTTCTTTTGCTCCTTTTTTATTTCCTCTTTTTTAGGTTCAACCGGAGCACTTTCTTCCTTTGTTGGAATATCTTCAGTTTTTTCCTTTGAATCTGTTTTCTCTTCAGCAATTGGAGTAGGGGAAGGACCACTTATGGCCTCTTGCGTTTGATTGTTTTTAATATTTCCTTTAAAGATATATGAACCATCATTATCCTTACTAAACTCACCCAATTGAAAAATTGAATATGTTTCTCCTTTGTTCAGTTGAAGTTCTAAATCACGAACAAATTTTGCAACACTATTTTGTGCTTCTTGAAGATCCATATTTGATTCTTCTTCCAAGAGCTTTGCAAGTTTACCATCGTCATAACTTAAGTATTCGTTAAACGACAAGTCACCTGTTTCCTCATTTGCGATAAAAATAGCGCCAAATTGAGGTAAAATAACTTTAGAATGGAGGAGTAGTAATTGTTTTATGTATTGGTCCATAGTTGTAGAAAATTAAAATAGTTCGTCGAATTTAAATGTTTGATCTAAGCGAATTCCTTTTTCTGTTTCTTTTAAAGTACAGCATTCGTTGTCATGATCATGTTCTAAGAATAATATATATTCTTCTTGAGCGGCTTTCTTTAAGAATTTTTCTTTTTCACTTAATGTTAATAATGGTCTTGTATCATATCCCATAACATAAGGCAAAGGAATATGTCCAACTGAAGGCAATAAATCAGCCATAAACACAATTGTTTTTCCTTTATAACGGATGTGGGGAATCATTTGGCTTTCTGTATGACCATCAACAAATAATATATCGATATCGTTAAAAACATCTTTGGTGAAATCATCGTTTCTTGTCACAAATTTTAATTGACCAGATGCTTCAATTGGTAAAATGTTTTCAGAAAGGAACGAAGCCTTTTCTCTTGCATTTGGCTCAGTTGCCCATTTCCAATGTTTTTCTGTACTCCAAAAAGTAGCGTTTTTAAAAACGGGTGAAAATTGGTTTTCTCCAATTCTTTCTACCGCTCCACCACAATGATCAAAGTGTAAATGTGTTAAAAATACATCGGTAATGTCATCTGGTGAAAAGCCTAATTTGTCCAAATTTCCTTTAAGAGAATCATCTCCGAAAAGATAGTAATATGAAAAGAATTTTTCACTTTGTTTATCACCAATTCCAGTGTCTATTAACATCAGTCGATCACCATCTTCAATTAACATACAACGCATAGACCAACTACACATGTTATTTTCATCTGGTTGATTTGTTCTAGACCATAGTGATTTTGGTACAACGCCAAACATTGCGCCACCATCTAATTTAAAGTTTCCTGTGTTTAATGGATAAATTTTCATCTACTCTTGACTTTTTTGTGAATATAATGATTTTGTCTTAGATTTAGATAAAATGAAATGTCAAGAAACAAAAAAAAGGTGCTTCGAAAAGCACCTTTTATCTATTGATAAATTTTAAAATTATCTTTTTTCGATAGAAACGTAGTCACGCTCGTTAGCACCAGTATAAATTTGACGTGGTCTTCCGATTGGTTCTTTGTTTTCGATCATTTCTTTCCACTGTGCAATCCATCCAGGTAAACGTCCTAATGCAAACATTACTGTAAACATTTCAGATGGAATTTCAAGTGCTTTATAAATAATTCCTGAATAGAAATCAACATTTGGATACAAACCTCTTTCTACGAAATAAGGATCTTCCAATGCAATTTTTTCCATTTTCTTCGCTAAATCTAGAGCAGG
The DNA here is from genome assembly GCF_003402975.1 of Brumimicrobium aurantiacum. Taxonomy (GTDB): domain Bacteria; phylum Bacteroidota; class Bacteroidia; order Flavobacteriales_D; family Crocinitomicaceae; genus Brumimicrobium; species Brumimicrobium aurantiacum. The sequence continues at coordinate 153,290 of NZ_QURB01000002.1, forward strand.
ATCTTGAACACCTAATTGTTCTAGTACATCGTCTGCTGCTTTCTTAATGATTTTAGCACGTGGATCGAAGTTTTTGTAAACTCTGTGTCCGAATCCCATCAAGCGGAAAGGATCATTTTTGTCTTTCGCTTTGGCAATCCATTTGTCCAAGTCACCACCGTCAGCTTGAATTTTATCCAACATTTCAATAACTGCTTGGTTGGCACCTCCGTGAAGTGGTCCCCACAATGCTGAAATACCAGCAGAGATAGATGCATATAAGTTTGCTTGAGACGAACCAACGATTCTTACAGTAGAAGCAGAACAGTTTTGCTCGTGATCAGCGTGTAAGATTAATAATTTATTTAATGCTGAAGCAACAACTGAATTTGGTTTGTAATCTTCTGTTGGCATTGCAAACATCATGTTTAAGAAATTCTCAACATAACCTAATTCATTCTTTGGGTAGATGAATGGGTGACGTACTGCATTTTTGTATGACATTGCTGCCAATGTTGGAAGCTTAGCCAATAATCTGTGAATTGTTAAGTCTACTGCTTCAGAAGATCTGTTTGGATCTTGAGATTCTGGATAGAAAGTTGATAAGCTTACAACCATTGAAGCCAATACTCCCATTGGGTGTGCTTGTGAAGGATAAGCTTCAAAAAATTGTTTCATGTCTTCATGAACCAATGTGTGATTAGTGATGCTTTCCTTAAAGTCTTTTAATTCAGTTTGAGTTGGTAACTCTCCATAAATAAGAAGGTATGCTACCTCTAAAAATGTTGCTTTTTCTGCTAATTGTTCAATTGGGTAACCACGGTATCTTAAAATTCCGTTCTCTCCATCTAAGTAGGTAATTGCACTTTGTGTACTACCTGTGTTTTTAAATCCTGGATCTATGGTTATGTATCCCGTAGTACCTCTCAGCGTTTTGATGTCAATTGCTTTTTCGTTTTCTGTACCAGTGATAACAGGGAATTCATGTGTTTTCCCACCAATTTCTAATTTTGCAGTTTCGCTCATTTTATTTTACTCGTTTTAAATGTAATTTTAATTCGGCTGCCTAAATTAATTAAAACTTTGACATATTCCGATATTTTAGCAATATCTTTTTCAATTATTATAAAAAAATAATCTTCGCGTAAAATTACTTAGTTTACTATTGTTTGAAGTACTTTTAATGTTAAATTATTTATAAGTTTTCTTGGGTATATTTCAACATCATTCTAAATAGATGATTTCTGGTATTTCCTCCATAAATTCCATGGTCCTTATTTGGGTAAATGAACTGGTCAAAATCTTTATTTGCTTTCACCAATGCCTTAACCATTTCATAAGCATTTTGTACATGAACATTATCATCTCCAGTTCCGTGAATTAAGAAGTAATTTCCCTTTAATTTATCAACATGATTAATAGGGGAGTTGTCATCATACCCTTTGGCATTTTCTTGAGGTGTTCTCATGAATCTTTCTGTATAAATATTGTCATAATATCTCCAATTTGTTACCGGTGCAACAGCAATGGCCATTTTAAAATGTTCTGCCCCTTTGGTAATGGCTAAAGATGACATGTAACCGCCATAACTCCAACCCATAATTCCAATTCTGTTTGGATCCACAAAGTCCCATTTCTTGATGTATTTTGCTACAGCAATCATATCTTCTGTTTCCAACTTTCCTAATTGTAAATAAGTGGATTTTTTGAATTTGGCACCTCTGTACATTGTCCCGCGCGGATCAACACTCATTACAATATAACCCTTTTGCGCTAATAGCTGATGATAAGCTCCATTTCCACCATCGTAGGAATCCTTTACCATGTTTGAACCTGGTCCTGCATAAATGTTAAAGTAAACTGGGTATTGCTTAGTAGAATCAAAGTTTGGTGGGTAAAGTATCCATGCATTCAAATCTTCTGAAGCTCCCTTAACTTTGATGAATTCTTTCTCTTGAAAATTCATCTCTTTTATTAAATATCGAAGGTATTCGTTGGTTTCTAACTCTGTGATCAATTGACCGTTCGCATTATGTAAAGAATAGACTGGAGGAGTGTTGATATTAGACCATTTATTAACATAGTATTTTAATCCTTCAGAAAAGGTTACCGTATTCGTTCCTTTGTTAACACTAAGTTTATCTTTTTGAGTTCCATCAATTTGAATAGAATACAAAGCTTTGTACATTGCGCCTTCTTCAGCTGAAGTGTAATAAATTTTTCCCGTTGCTTCATTGATTCCGTGAAATTGAATAACATCCCATTTCCCTTTTGTGATTTGTTGACTTGAGCCGTCAATTCCGATTTTATATATGTGATTATAACCATCTTTTTCGCTAGTTCTGATAAAATGTTTACCATCTTCTAAGAAAGAAAGGTTATCATCGATTTCAACATACGCCTCATCTTTTTCCTCATAAACGACTTTTGAAGGCATTTTTTTCTCTAAAACATCTATCCAATGATATTTAAGGTGATTTTGATGGCGATTTAGTGTCAAGGCCATCAACTTGTTTTCTTTTGATGAAAATTTAATTCTTGGAATGTATTCATATTCTCCCAGTTCTATAACTGTTGATTTTGCATTTTTTACTTCGGCAACTTTTAAACAAACTTTAGAATTATCCTCTCCTGTTTTTGGATATTTAAATGTATAAGGAGTAGGGTAGAGTTCGCGGAAGTAAACCATTGTAAATTCTTTTACCTTACTTTCGTCAAAACGTAGATACGCAATGTACTCGCTATTAGGTGACCAATCATAGGCTTTTGTATAAGCAAACTCTTCTTCATAAACCCAGTCCGTCGTTCCGTTGATGATTTCATTTACACTTCCATCTTCAGTGATGGCTTTAACTTTTCCAGAAGCAATATCTTTTACATATATATCGTTTTCATATATATAGGCCACTTTTTTTCCATCTGGAGAATATGAAGCTAGTGTTTGAGGTTTTCTTGTATCATCAAGTGGTGCTAGTTTTTTTGTGTTTAAATCATACATGAAGTACTCAGCAGTAAAACTTCTTCTGTATCTTTTTTTGCGATTTACTGTAAGCAATAACTTTGTTTCGTCTTCATTAAATTCATATCCATCAACGCGTAAATCAACTCCGCTAAAGTTTAATTCTTTTCCGTCTAAAATAATTTGAAAGTTTCCAACAGTATCATTGAACGCATATTTGGCAATAGATTTTTTATTGTCAATCATTGCGAATCTTGAATAGTGTAGACCATCTTTCATTGATCTAAATCCACTTATTCCGTTTCCATAGAATTGATATTCTTTCCATATTTTCTCAACAGAAAGTGATTTTGAAGAATCTTGCTCTTGTGCGAAAGTGTTTATGCAACCCAATAGCACTAAAAAAGCTAAAATTGAAATGTTTTTCATGATATAATCTTGTTTTTTGCGAAGATAATAGAAAAAAACAATCGAAATCTAATAGGATAGTTTGATGCGGATCTTTAGTAAGTTTTGTAAATAACTATTTATTAATGCGTTTTCTTCGTTTGGTTACAGGATGTTTTCAACATTTATTATTCATCAAATAATTTTAAGGAGTTTGAAGTTTTTAACTTCTCTGTAATAATGATATATCGTTAGGTTTGCATATAATTTTATGAAACAAACGAAAGTTATTTTACTAGAATCTATAAGGAGTAGCGGGAGTTTTAAAGAAATCAAATAAAAATTGTTAATAATTCAATAATATAAGGTTCAATAAAAAGCCTTAGTTTTGTACCGAAAATCATTCTATGTTCTCCTTGAGGCACAAATTTTCATGCTGAAACCATAGAATGATAAAACAAAAAAAACGATGAATAAGTAAGTTGTATCTATTAAGTAGTTTTATCAAGCTAGCAACCATTTTGTTTTTTTATAAATTCGTATAATTTTCAATTAAATATAATAACTATGAAAAAAGTTTTACTTTCTCTAGGACTTCTTTTGAGCGCAGCTGTTAGTGCTCAAGATTGTTCTGAATTATTTATCTCTGAGTATGTTGAAGGTTGGTCAAACAACAAAGCAATTGAGATTTATAACCCTACAGATTCACCAATTGACTTGAGTGAATATGTTATTGTTCGTTATTCTAATGGTGCATCTTTTGCAGGTTCAGGAGCGGCTGTTCAATTATCAGGAACAATCCAACCGTATGATGTATATGTTGCAGTTTTAGACAAGCAAGATGAAAATGGAACAGGTCAAGAAGCACCGGTTTGGGATTCTCTTCAAGTGCGTGCTGATGGATTTTACTGTCCGGATTACAACATTTCAAAAGCGATGTATTTCAATGGAAATGATGCTGTGACTTTAGAAAAAGGAACATTGGCAGATGTTGATAATTCAAGTACACAGCTTATTGACTTATTTGGTAAGATTGGTGAAGATCCAGAAACAATTTCTAACGGAATTGAATACAACGGGTGGACAACAGAATCTCCTTTCGTTGGAGTAGGAGTGGATATCACTTCAGACCATTCATTAGTACGTAAAGCAAATGTTAAATCAGGTGTTACAACATTACCTTCGTTATTTGATGCAATGGCAGAATATGATACTTTACCTCCAGTTATTACTATGTTGGACGCCAATGGAGATACAGTTTTTGATGGTAATGGAAACCCAAGAATCGAAGGAAATTGGTCTACACTAGGTAATCATGATTGTGAGTGTAACGAATTATCTGTAAAAGATGAAAATACATTCAAATTATCTATTTACCCAAATCCATCTGAAAACGGAACATTTACTTTTGCTTCAGAAAGCAATATCGTAAGTGTAGAAGTTTACACTGCAGTTGGTCAGAAAATATATACACAAAATAACAATGCTGGAATTGAGTCATTCTCTATAGGATCTCAATCAGGTGTTTATTTGGTGAATTTAAAAGCGTCCAATGGAGCTGTGACTTCAAGACGAGTAATTGTTAAATAAAAATCAATTTATTAGGGGAGTTTAAAGCTCCCCTTTTTCATTACAATTTTTTTAGTTTTGGTAAAAAGAATTTTTCTCTTAGCATTCCTAGTACCGTTTTTTGCACTTGCTCAAAAAGGAACTTTAAAAGGAAAGGTTATCGATCACGCTACTAATGAACCTATAATTGGAGCGTACGTATTTATCTCAAAAGAATACCGATCAAAAGCACAATTGGATGGTACCTATACTATTAAGGACCTTCCTTATGGAAAGTACACTTTGAAAATCTCAATGTTTTCCTATGACACTTTAGTAACTACTGTAACCATTGACAAGCCAGTAGTTAGTGAAGATTTTTATATGGGAGACACACAAGAAATGGAAGAGGTTGAAGTAATTGGTCAGCTTGCTGTTGACCGTAAAACTCCTGTAGCGGTTAGTCGTATTTCGGCAAAGCAAATTACAGAAGAGTTAGGTTCTCAAGAACTTCCAATGCTTCTTAATTCAACACCTGGAGTTCACGCTACCCAACAAGGTGGTGGTGATGGAGATGCCCGAATTAGTATTCGTGGATTTAACCAACGTAATATCGGAGTGATGATAGATGGTGTTCCTGTGAATGACATGGAAAATGGGGCTGTTTACTGGAGTAACTGGTTTGGTCTAGATCAAATTACAAACCAAATTCAGGTACAACGTGGTTTGGGTGCTACAAAATTAGCCATGCCATCAGTTGGGGGGACAATGAATATCATTACACAACCAACAGGAGGTAAACAACAAATCAAAGTAAATCAAGAATATGGAACTGGAAACTTCCTAAGAACTTCTTTATCTTATAAATCAGGTAAATTGAAGAATGGTTGGGGAGTATTATTTTCAGGATCATATAAACAAGGTGATGGATGGGTTGACGGACTTTCTACAAGAGGAGCGTTTTACTATCTAAAAATTCAAAAACGTGTAGGAAAACACCTTATTTCATTAAGTGGATTTGGTGCGCCTCAAGAACATGCGCAAAGATCATATAATCAGAAAATTCAATATTGGGATGCTGATTATGCAAGAGATTTAGGAATTGAAGTAGATCCTAATTCACCTCAAATTAACTTTGGAATCCAGCACAACCAACATTTTGGTTACTATACTGATGAAAATGGAAATCAAGTTGCAAGAGCTGAACGTAGAAACTATTATCATAAACCACAAATTACTTTGAAAGATTTTTGGAAAGTAAACGACAAACTTTCTATTTCTAACATGGTTTACATGTCTATCGGACGTGGTGGTGGAGAGCGTTTAAGAAACTCTAGTGGAATTATTTATGATGAAGAAGGTCATGTGGATTGGGACCGAATTACTGAAAGTAACCAAGAATATTCATTGTTTGGAAATACATACCCAACAGTTGATCCTACACATCATCCTACTTTATTAAAATCTTCTCAAGTAGTTACTTCTTCTGTAAATAATCACATGTGGGTAGGTGGTGTATCACAATTTGATTATGATTTAAACGAGTTTTGGAATATCTCAGGTGGTTTAGATTATAGATATTACCAAGGTGAACATTATACAGAGTTGAGAGATTTGCTGGGTGGAAACTACTGGATTAATTCACAAGATCAAAATGCAAGTACAACAATGAAAACTGTTGGTGATAAAGTGGGGTGGCAACCTTATCACAATCATCGTGATGCCCTTGTTCAATGGGGAGGAGCATTTGGTCAAGCTGAATATTCTAAAGGAAGATGGTCAACTTTTGTTAACTTGTCTACTGTTGTAAATGGGTACAAAGGAATTGATTATCACCAAAAAAGACAGATCCAATTAGAAGATACTATTCTTTATATTGGTGGACAAGATGTTGTTAAATATGATGGTGAGTATTACCACCCAGATCATCCAGGTTTGGAATACAACCAAACTGAATGGAAAGTTTTAGGAGGATTTACAGCAAAAGCTGGAGCTAACTTTAACATTACTGAAAGAATGAATGTTTTTGTAAATGCAGGATATTTATCAAGAACTCCACAATTTAGTAATGTAATTAACAATGAAGACAATCAATTCTTCGAAGAAATTGCTAATGAAAACATCATTGCTTTTGAAGCTGGATATGGATATAGATCTAAGCGTTTTAGTGGAAATGTGAATACATACTATACAATGTGGAAGAATAAACCTTTCCCGTATGGAGTTTCAGTTCCAGACCCAAATGACCCAACAGAGTTTGTTAGAGCAAACGTAAACGGAATGGATGCATTGCACATGGGAATCGAGTTTGATGGAGTGTATAAAATAACCAAGTCTATTGCACTAGAAGGTATGGTTTCTTTAGGAGACTGGACTTGGCAATCATCTGAAAAAATCAATGTTGTAGGTCAAGTTTTCGAATTTGATGCAACAGGTGTTCACGTAGGTGATGCAGCACAATCAACTTATGCAGGAGCTATTCGTTTCGAGCCAATTCCACGTTTATATTTTAAAGCTGGATATACTTATTTTGATCGTTATTACAGTGACTTTGATCCTTTCTCATTAGATGTATCTAGTGGAAATGGAGGAAAAGAGTCTTGGCAAATTCCTTCTTACGGTTTGTTGTCATTACATGCAGGATATAGATTTAAATTCCAAAAATCAAGTTTAGTGTTGAGAGGAAATGTATTTAACGCATTGAACTCATTATACATTTCAGATGCTAGAAATAATCAAAACGGGAGTGGATTTGATGCTGCTTCAGCTGGAGTATTCTTCGGTCAAGGAGTTCGTCTAAACTTCTCATTAGGTTTTGAATTTTAATAATAGAAATAAGAATAAAATGAAAAATAAATTTTTGCTTTTCGGTGCATTATTTTCAATCTCTTCTTTGTTTGCACAAACAGATATTGATGATGCTAGAAATTTCCCGGTAGGGGCTACAGTAACAATTAATGGTGTTTCTTCTGATGGAGGAGAGCTAGGACCAATTCGTTACATTCAAGATGAAACTGGTGGACTTCCAATTTATGGTGGTTCTTCAGTTGGTGGTGTAAATAGAGGTGACTCTGTTACAGTAACTGGAGTTGTAAAAGACTTTAGTGGGTTGTTAGAAATTGATCCAATTACTTCTTTAACAAACCATGGTCCAGCAACTCAAATTGATGCATGGAATATCAATATTGTTGATTTAGGAAATGCCTACGAAGGTCGTTTGGTTCAAATCGACGATGTGACTTTCTTGCAAGCTGGTGGAACATTTGCAAATAGTACGAACTATGACTTTACAGATGGTACGAACACAGGTACAATTCGTATCAATTCTGGAACAGGAATGGCTGGACAAACAATTCCAAGTGGTGCTCAAACAATCGTTGGTTTATTGAGTGAATACAATGGATTATTCCAATTACTTCCACGTGATATAAACGATGTTTATGGATATTCTGCTCCAGATAAAAAGATAGAAGTTGTTGTCGATGGAACTCCTGTATTGGATGGAACAACAATTCAAATTGGAACGACTGCTAGTACATCATTAGAATTGAAAAACTTAGGTGTTAATGACCTAACAGTTTCAGGACTTACTTTTACAGGTAACGCTTCAGCTGACTATACAACTACTGTTTCTGCTGGTGCGATTGCTGGTGGAGGAAGTACTACAGGTGCAATTGATTTTTCTACAGCAGCTAATGGATCTAGAATTTCAACTTTAGAAATCGCTTCAAACGATCCTAATGTTCCGGTATTTACTTTGAATTTGTATGGAATTGGAGCTGACAACTTAGCAACAGAGCCAGCAAATGGTCCATCAAACTTAATGTTCTCAAATGTGGAAGCATATACAATGAATGTAGGTTTTGATGCCTCAACAGATGCAGAAGCTTATTTAGTGGTTTGGAAAGAAGGAAGTGCTCCAACAGGAACACCAACTGATGGAACAGCATATATGAGAGGTGATGTTGTAGGTGATGGTAAAGTTGCTTATGTAGGAACTTCGAATACATTCACACCAAGAGGAATTCGTGCTGAACTAGATTACTATTATACTGTGTATGCAATGAATGGTTTTGGAAACTATGTGAATTACAACCAAGTTGATGTTATTGATGGAAACCAAATGTCTACTGGAAGTAACATTGGGAACTATTATGGAACTATTTCAACTGCAAGCACAACTTTGACAGATGATTTAACAGCATTGATCAATAACCATGACTACAGTTCTTATTTCTTGTTCAAAACATTAATGATGGATGGATTTGAAGCACAAGATACAGTAAATGGTGAAAGCTATGTAACATGTGTATATTCTGGTGAACGTAAAGTTTACAGTGGTTCATTCGATTGGACGGCAACAGGATACTCAAGAGAACACACGTATGCACACTCTTGGATGCCAACTTACCCAGCAAATGGTCAACCAGAAGAATTGGAGTATGCAGATTACCACAATCTTTATCCTACTAACTTAAATGATGCAAATACACCAAGAAGTAACCTTCCTTTTGGAGAAATTGAAGGAACGCCAATCTTTGAATTCCTTGACGGAGCTAGAGGAACAAATGCTAATGGTGCAATGGTTTATGAACCAAGAGATGAGCAAAAAGGAAACTTGGCTAGATCAATTTTTTATATGACAACAGCTTACAATGGAGCTAATGGAACAGGAGACAACTGGGGTATGCCTTCTAATCAAGATCAAGAAGTATTGAAAAACTGGCATTTTACTGACCTTCCTGATAGTTATGAAATTGCAAGACACGAGTTGATTTACAGTATTCAAAACAATAGAAACCCGTATATTGATAGCGTTGATTTTGCTTGTTATGTAGATTTCCATGATGTAACTTACATTACTGAAGGATGTGAATTAGGTTTGTCAACTGACTTTGTAGAAAACAACTTATCAATTTTCCCAAATCCATCAAATGAAACTGTATATGTTCAACTTAACAGTGTACAGATTGATGTTGTTGAAGTAATGGATATGACTGGAAGAAAAGTTGGTTCTTTCACAACGGAAAACCAATTTGTAAAAGTGGATGTTTCTACTTTAAATTCAGGTACGTATTTATTGAATATTAATACAGAAAAAGGTAATTTAGTAGAAAGAATTATCGTTCAATAATAGCTAACATTTAATATGAAAATTATTCAAATTTTATGGATAATAGCATTAGGAGCAGGTCTTTGGGCCTGCTCTTCTGCTTCTGTATTTGTCCAAACGGATAAGGTAGGAGTGAATACTTCAATTCATCCAGACGATACCTTGCAAACATTAATCGCACCATATAAAAAGGCACTCGCCGCAGATATGGATCGCGTAATCGGATTTGCATCAGACGATTTGGTTCGTGCTCGACCAGAAGGTCCTTTAGGTAACTTTGTGATCGATGAAACAGAAGATTACCTTAAACAAAACAATGTTCTTCCTGTAGATAATTTTATAACTTTAATGAATCACGGAAGTTTGAGATCTCCAATTTCTTATGGTGATATAACTGTTGGCGATGTTTTTAAATTGATGCCTTTTGATAATACAATTGTGCTTGCAAAATTACCAATGACAGCATTTGATTCTATTGTAAAATACCTTATAAATTCAGGAGGAGAACCAATAGGAGGATTCCAATTGACAAAGGAGGATGTGGCTTTTGACGAAGGAACAACTTTTAATGACACATTATACGTTGTAACGACTGATTACTTGGCCAATGGAGGAGATAATATGAATTTCTTTAAACAGCGTTATGAAGTCATCGATACAGGAATTTTATTGAGAAATATTTTACTTCAACAGGTTGAAAAAAAGAAAAACTTTCATCCCGTTTTAGATAATAGAATCATGTTGTAATATGGAAAGAAGAATATTTTTACAGAAAAGTGCAATTGTAGGAACAGGACTAGCGATTAGTCCAAGTTTATTGAGTTTTCCAAAGCATCCTGAACATTTGGAGAAAATAACAATACTACATACCAATGATACGCATTCAAATATAGAGACCTTTCCTTCAACACATGCTAAATATCCTGACCAAGGAGGTGTAGCAAGAAGATATTCACTGTTGAAACAAATTAGAAAGGAAGAAAAAAATGTTTTACTTTTAGATGCAGGTGACATTTTTCAAGGAACACCTTATTTCAATAAATTTCATGGAGAATTAGAAATGAAATTGATGTCTCACATGGGATATGATTGTGCAACAATGGGAAATCATGATTTCGATGCAGGACTAGAAGGATTCCTAAACGCATACCAATACGGAGATTTTCCTTTTGTATGTTCCAATTACAACTTTGACAATACCGTATTAAAGGACGTCATCAAAGAATACCAGATTTTCAAAAAAGGGCCCTTTAAAATCGGAGTATTTGGAGTAGGAGTGCAGTTGAATGGATTAGTGGCAAAAGCCAATTTTCAAGATACAACAGTTTCAGCACCAATTCCAGTAGCCAATGGAATTGCAAAGCATTTAAGATTTGAAGAAGAATGTGATTTAGTCATTTGTCTCTCACACTTAGGTTATGAAGCCAAACAGTTCAAAGACAATGATCAATTATTGGCCGCAGAAACAGAAAATATCGACCTAATCATCGGTGGACACACCCACACCTTCCTTCCAAAACCAGAAGTTCACACCAATAAAATCGGTGAAAAAGTCTTAATCAACCAAGTTGGTTGGGCTGGATTAGCTTTGGGAAGAATAGACTTTTACCTTGGAGAAAAGAAAAGACATAAGAGGCATGAGTTGGTGATGGTTTAGGCGATGTGTGGGGGCGATATGCGTGTGTTTGTGTAGGGGCGATGTGTATGGGCGGTTTTTGTTTGGGGGGGGTTGGCAAAGTGCACCACCAACAAAACCACAAAAAAAAAAAACAAAA
>NZ_QURB01000002.1:165060-298090 GCF_003402975.1 Brumimicrobium aurantiacum
GGTTGTTGTAGGGGCGTTTGTTCTGGTGGTTTTTGTTTTGTGCCTTTTGCCACACCCCCCAAACAAAAACCGCCCATACACAAATCCACCGAATTTCACCCCCCATTTTGATTTGTTTATTACATTTGTATCTAAAATAAACTGATTATGTCTGTACATAAAAACGTTAAACGTGTAACAACTCACGTTTTACAGGAAATGAAGGATAACAACGAGAAGATTTCGATGTTAACTGGATATGATTTTTCTATGGCTAAAATAATTGATTCAGCTGGAATTGATGTGATTTTGGTGGGAGATTCAGCATCAAATGTGATGGCTGGTCATGAAACCACTTTGCCTATAACATTGGATCAAATGATTTACCACGCTGCATCTGTGGTTAGAGCAGTAGAACGTGCGTTGGTTGTTGTAGATATGCCTTTTGGTTCTTATCAAGGGAACTCTAAAGAGGCCCTTTCAACTGCTATTCGCATTATGAAAGAGTCTGGTGGACATGCCGTGAAAATGGAGGGTGGACAAGAAATTATTGAATCTATTTCTAGAATTTTGACTGCTGGAATTCCTGTTATGGGACACCTTGGTTTAACGCCACAATCTATTTATAAATTTGGAACTTACGTTGTTCGTGCAAAACAAGAAGAAGAAGCCAATCGTTTGATTGAAGATGCAAAAGCATTGGAAGCTGCAGGTTGTTTTTCCATTGTTTTAGAAAAAATACCAGCAGAATTAGCTGCACGTGTTGCCAAAGAAGTTTCTATTCCAATTATTGGAATTGGTGCAGGAAATGGTGTGGATGGTCAAGTACTTGTTGTACATGATATGCTTGGAATTAACAACGATTTTAATCCGCGTTTTTTACGTAAATACCACAATTTATACGAAGAAATGACCAATGCATTTAAACAATATATTGGAGATGTTCGTTCTGGTGATTTTCCAAACGAAAAAGAGCAATATTAGGCATGTCAGTAAATGTTATTTATGAGGACAATCACCTTATTGCGGTAAATAAATCTTCAGGTGACATTACTCAAGGAGATAAAACTGGAGATACACCATTACCAGATAAGATTAAGCTTTGGTTGGCCAAAAAATACGATAAACAGGGCAATGTCTTTTGTGGCGTGATTCACCGTTTAGATCGACCAACTTCAGGTTTAGTTATTTTTTCGAAAACGAGTAAGGCGCTTTCTCGAATGAATGAACTTTTTAAGAAAAAGGAAGTTCAAAAGGTGTATTGGGCTATTGTAGAAACTAAACCGGAGACTCCAAAAGGAACTTTACTGAATTATTTGAAAAAGAATAAGAAGCAAAATAAAAGTTATCCAGTGAGTAAAGGAACTCCTGAATCAAAAGAAGCGACTTTAGATTATGAATTAATTGCAGAAAGTGACCGTTATTTCTTATTGGAAGTTTATCCTAAAACGGGGAGACATCATCAAATTAGAACACAATTATCCAATATTGGCTGTGTAATCAAAGGTGATGTTAAATATGGTTCACGCCGATCAAATAAGGATGGGAGTATTTCCTTACATGCCCGAAAGGTTAACTTTATTCATCCTGTTAAAAAAGAACCTGTTGAAATTTTAGCCGACGTTCCAAATGATCCATTGTGGAAATGGTTTGAGAAGGAAGTGGAAAAGACTGTAGACATTTAGATGTTAGTCATTAGACTTTGTCTAACATCTAATTTTTTAGACATGCCAGTCTTTACGGTGAATTAAAAATCCGTGATAATCCGTGTTGCTTTCATTTATTGACATTTAGGATAAGAAAAAAGAGATTCCTCGTCGTTTCACTCTGTCGGGATGACAGTTTTCAGGGTTGAATAGGGGGAAAAGGAGGGGAAGCGAAGCTTTCCCTCCTTTTCCAGTTTAACTATAAATTAACTGTCATCCCGAACATCGAAGATGGAGGGATCTATTTTTGAATACCTAATAGTGTTGTTTATCGTTACCTTCGATAGGGAAAGATCTACAACCAATTCAAGGCTTCCATTAAATAGTACAAAAGGCTTCAAACAATTTCCTATCTTTGCAGCTTAAACAAATAGAACATTTACCATGGCTTTATTAATCGAGAAAGATACAATCTGTGCTTTATCTACTGCGAATGGAGTAGGAGCAATTGCTGTTATCCGTGTTTCTGGTGAAGACGCATTGAAAATTACATCAGCTATTTTTTCTAAGGATTTAACGAAAGTGGATTCTCACTCAGTACATTTCGGTACGATAAGAGATGCCGAGCAAAAAGTCATTGATGAAGTCTTGGTTACTGTTCTAAAAGAAGGAAAAAGTTTTACCGGTGAAAATACTACAGAAATTGCTTGTCACGGTTCTTCTTACATCAAACAGCAAATTCTTAACTTACTGTTTAAAGCAGGTTGTAGAATGGCTAATCCTGGTGAATTTACCATGCGTGCGTACTTCAATGGACGAATGGACCTTTCTCAAGCAGAAGCCATTGCCGACTTAATTTCTGCCGATTCTAAAAAAGGACACGAAATTGCCATGAATCAAATGCGTGGTGGTTATTCTGATAAAATTGCTCATTTGCGTCAGCGATTGATGGATTTTGCTTCATTAATCGAACTAGAACTCGACTTTTCTGAAGAAGACGTAGAATTTGCCAGCAGAACAGAACTCAATGAATTAGTTGTAGAATTGAAAGAGAAGTTAACCCTCTTGACCGAATCTTTTGCCTACGGAAATGCAATTAAACACGGAATTAGTACAGTTATTGCCGGTCGACCAAATGCAGGGAAATCAACTTTATTGAATGCCTTGTTAAATGAAGAGCGCGCCATTGTATCATCCATTCCAGGAACAACACGTGACACCATTGAAGAGCGTTTAACCATTGATGGGATTTTATACAATTTTATTGACACTGCTGGAATTCGTGAAGCAACCGATGAAATCGAGAAAATAGGAGTGGAGCGTGCCATGTCGGAAGTCAACAAATCCAACATTCTCCTTTATGTTTTTGATGCCAAAGAATTAGATAAGGAAACGGTTGAAAACGATTTAAAACGTTTAGAAAGAGAAGGATTGTCTATCGTATTATTGGCCAATAAAACGGAGGAAATGGATACTTCGAAATTATCTTCGTACAGCGAAAAATATCCAATTATTCCTATTTCAGCCAAAAAACACCAAGGATTAGAGGAGCTAAAATTAGAATTAGCCAAATCCGCCGAAGCCCTTTCCACAGAAAGCGATACCATCGTGATCAACGCACGACACTACGAAGCCTTTTACAACGCCCTTGCCGACATGAATCAAGTAGAGAACGCCTTAGCAATGCAAATTTCAGGTGATTTATTGGCTATGGATATTCGCAGTGCCATTCGTCATTTGTCAAGTATTACAGGTGAAATTACCACCGATGATTTGCTGGGGAATATCTTTGCTAATTTCTGTATTGGGAAGTAAAAACTGATGAATCTGTTTTTACAGGGAGAGGTTTGAGGAGGAAGAGGAAGAGAAAGAGGTTAGTGAATACCTCAGAATTATAGCTCATCACTTTGATTTTCCTAAAATAAAAAAGCGGTGTATCGAGAAGTGGGCTGGTTTTGTTAAAAGTGACCTCTCGAAATTAGTTAACATCTTACTTTTATTATCAATTTTACTATATTTAGACCTTGCATCTGAATTACTATTGAATACCAAATAAGTACAATCTTTTATAAAAGTTTAGGAATAAGATAAGTAGATGTAAAACTTACTGATTTCAAATATTGAAATAAATGAATAAAGAAAAATTAACCCTCTCCCAACTGGAACAATACCTTTCAAAAGTAGCCTGGATTCTTAAAGGACCTGTTGACGCTTCTGACTTTAAAGTTTATATTTTCCCCTTATTGTTTTTCAAAAGACTTTCTGATGTTTATACAGAAGAATATCAAACCATCTTAGAAGAATCAGATGGAGATGCTGAATATGCTAGTTTACCTGAATTTCACCGTTTTGAAATACCTAAAGGTTGCCATTGGAATGATGTAAGAGAGCAAACAAACAATGTTGGAGCGGCTATTGAACTAGCGTTGAGAGGAATTGAACAAGCCAATCAAGGATTGTTGTATGGTATTTTTGGAGATGCACAGTGGAGTAACAAAAACAAATTATCTGATCGTTTATTGACAGATTTGGTTGAACACTTCTCTCAATATGAATTATCCAATAGTTTGGTTGATCCTGATATGCTAGGAAACGCATACGAGTATTTGATTAAACACTTTGCAGATTTAACTAACAAAAAAGCAGGTGAATTTTATACACCAAGGTCTGTTGTTCATTTATTGGGTAAAATCTTAGACCCTCATGAAGGAGAGAGTATTTATGATCCTGCATGCGGAACTGGAGGAATGCTTTTAGAATGTGTTGATCACCTGAAAGAAAACAAGGAAGATTATAGAACGCTAAAACTATACGGACAGGAAAAGAATTTGACTTCTAGTTCAATTGCTCGAATGAATATGTTCTTGCACGGTATTGAAGACTTTCAAATAACAAGAGGCGATACTTTACGTCAACCTGCATTTTTTGATGCGGATGGTTTACGAACCTTTGATTGTGTGATTGCAAATCCTCCTTTTTCTTTAAAAGAATGGGGAGCAGAAAACTGGGCCAATGATCCATACGGAAGAAATATAGCCGGTGTTCCGCCAAAAGGAAATGGGGACATGGCTTGGGTACAACACATGATAAAATCTATGAACAGTTCTGGAAGAATGACTGTTGTTTTGCCACATGGAGCCTTATTTAGAAAAGGTGCTGAAGGAAAAATCAGAAAAGCATTACTGGAACAAGATTTATTGGAAGCAGTTATTGGTTTAGGTTCAAACATTTTCTATGGTACGCAACTGGCTGCTTGTGTTATGGTTTTTAAGCAAGTAAAAACAGCTGATAAAAAAGGGAAAGTGCTCTTTATTGATGCATCTGACCAAATACGTGTAGGCCGAGCACAAAGTTATCTCGAAAAAAAACATGTTGATCAGATTTACACATGGTTTAGTGACTATAAAGAAGTAGAAAATTATGTTTCTGTTGCCACACAGGAGGACCTTAAAGAAAATGATTACAACTTGAATATTCCACTCTATGTGGAGAAAATTATTGAAGATAACCTTCCTTCTGTTGAGGAAGCACTGGCTGATTTAAAGGAAGCATGGAGCGAGAGCCAGAAAGCTGAAAAGAAGTTTAAAACGATATTAAAAGAATTTATTTAGATGACTAATCAAGAATTAATTGATAATATTCAAAAGTACTATTCTGAAGCTCGTGATTCAGAATATAATCATAGTCAAATTACACGTGGAAGAAAACATTCAATATCTTCTAAAGTTGAAGATTTGTTCGCATATTTTCTATTAAAACAATTAGATAAAGAAAATACTGAATTATGGGTAGACTACCCTATGACCTATAAATCTAAAACGAAATTGACGAAGAAAAACAACCCTTCTTCAATCACAATTTATCCCGATATAGCAATTGTTAGAAATAATATTGTAACTGATGTTATTGATATTAAAATGGATTTGGGGTGGAAAAGGGATTTTGCCCCTACTTTGAATAAAGCATTAGAGGCAGTGAATGAATTGCAAAGTGTTAAAGTTGGTACTTATAAGAAAGTTGATGAGTTCGGAAATAAGACTAAAACAGGCTTTCCTATTAAATTTTCAAGTAAGTTAAAGTGGCATATCGTAGTAATAAGTGACCAAAACATTTCTCATCATCAAATGATTAAAAATGAAAGTACCGCTAGTATTTTATGTGCTGAATCAACATTGAATTTATACATTTTTACGCGTAACCAACATCCAAACGGTGGAATTCCTGAAATTCAACATGAGGAAATTGAACGATTTATTAATAACTCAAAATGAACCAAAAACAACTAGAAAAATACCTCTGGGGTGCAGCAACCCAATTACGCGGAACAATCGACGCAGGAGATTATAAGCAATATATATTTCCCTTATTGTTCTTTAAACGCATTTGTGATGTTTATGATGAAGAGTTTGAAACTGCACTAAAGGAAAGTGATGGTGATTTGGAATACGCTGCTTTCGAAGAACATCATCATTTTATTATTCCTAAAGGAGCGCATTGGAATGATGTAAGAGAAACCACTGTAAATGTTGGTGATGCTTTGCAAAATGCCATGCGTGAAATTGAAAAAGCAAACCCAGATACTTTGTATGGAATATTCGGAGATGCTTCTTGGACAAACAAGAACAGACTCTCTGATGAAACGCTTACGAATTTAGTGGAGCATTACTCTCAACACAAACTGAATTTAGCGAATGTTCCTGATGACCAATTGGGTAATGCTTATGAATACTTGATTAAAGAGTTTGCGGATGATAGTGGACATACTGCTGCTGAATTCTACACCAACAGAACAGTTGTAAAGTTGATGACCATGATTATGGATCCTCAACCAGGTGAAAGTGTGTATGACCCGACTTGTGGTTCTGGAGGATTGTTGTTGAATTGCGCATTGCATCTTAAAGAAGAAGGAAAAGAATACCGAACTTTAAAACTATACGGACAAGAAATAAACCTCATTACTTCTGCCATTGCACGAATGAACATGTTTATGCATGGAATTGAAGAATTTAGCATTGTGCGTGGAGATACCTTGTCACGACCAGCGTTCTTGGAAAATGATGAACTGAAAAAGTTCAATGTAATATTGGCCAATCCACCTTACTCGATAAAAGCTTGGGACCAAAAAGCCTTTGTAAATGACCCTTATGGTAGGAATTTGTGGGGAGTTCCACCGCAAGGTTGTGCAGATTATGCCTTCCAACAGCATATCCAAAAGAGTCTAGATGATAAAAATGGACGTTCTATTTCTTTATGGCCACATGGTATACTATTTAGAGATTCTGAAAGTGACATGAGACGTAAAATGATTGAAGATGATTTGGTAGAATGTGTGATTGGTTTAGGTCCTAACTTGTTTTACAACTCTCCGATGGAAGCGTGTTTATTGATTACAAAAAACAGAAAAGAAGAAAATAAAAAAGGGAAGGTGTTATTTATAAATGCTGTGAATGAAGTAAAGCAAGATAAAACAATGTCTTTTTTAGAAGAGAAGCACATTAACAAAATTTTTGGAGCATATAGTAAATATAAAAATATAGATGATTTTGCCGCAGTTGTTAATATTAAAGATATTATTGCGAAAAAAGGTAATTTGAACATTAGTCTCTATGTTCAGCCAGAAAAAAAACAAGGAGTTGGAGCTCTGCCCTTTGAAGAGTCTTTTGAAAACTGGATTAACTCAGGTGAAAAATTGAAATCATCAATGGATGAATTATTTAAAATATTGGAAAAATAATGGAAGCAGTATTAGAAAATATATTATCAATTGATAAATCAGATTGGAAACCGGTCAAATTTGGCGATGTAGTATTTGAACCTAAAGAGTCCAGTAAAGACCTAAGTGCAGATGGAATTAAACATGTGGTTGGACTGGAACACATAAGCTCTGAAGATATACACCTTAGAAACTCAAAAGGAATTGAAGAGCCAACAACATTTACAAAGCGCTTTTCTGTTAATGATGTATTATTCGGTAGGAGAAGGGCTTATTTGAAAAAGGCAGCTCAAGCTTCTTTTGAGGGTGTTTGTTCTGGTGATATAACTGTATTTAGAGCTAAGGATAAGCTGATTCCTGAATTACTTCCATTTATAGTTAACAACGAGAAGTTTTTTGACTATGCGATTAAGCATTCTGCTGGTGGACTCTCTCCAAGAGTGAAGTTTAAAGATTTGGTTAATTACGAATTCCTTCTCCCACCAAAAGACCAACAAGCTAAACTTGCTGAATTACTTTGGGCTATGGATGAGGTTGTTGAGAGGGAGAGAGAGGTTTTGACTAAATTAACAATAGATAAAACTGTCAGTTTAAAAGATTTTTTTAAGAAGGACACAAAAGAATTTCAATTAAAGCAAATTGGAAAGATAATTACAGGATCAACACCATCTACTAAAAATACAGATTACTGGAATGGAAATATTCAATTTGTTACTCCCTCGGATTTAGAGACCCAAATAGTTGTTGACAAAACAGAAAGATATATCACTGAAGAAGGGCTTAAAGTAACTAGGGAAATCCCACCTAATTCAGTCATGATAGTTTGTATTGCATCAGTTGGTAAAATGGGGATATCTTCTGAAACATGTGCCACTAATCAGCAAATTAATAGTATTATACCAAATAAGGATATAAATCCTAAATATTTGTACAATACATTAAGTTTATTCATACATAGAATTATATCTAGAGCTGCAAATTCAGTTGTACCAATACTCAATAAAAGTGATTTTAGTCTAATTAAAATACCTCTTTTAGATAGAATAGAACGAGAGGAATTTGTCAAGATTGCTGAAAAATTTGATAAGTCAATTACTGATTTTAAATCCAGAATCACAAGCTCTCAATCGTTACAAAAAAGTCTAATTAACCAGATATTTTAAGAAATGGATTTTAAGGGACCATATTGTTACACGTTATTTCTTTCTGGAGAAAAAGATAAACGTGTTTTATTCAAAAAGGACAGCAATGGCCATGAAACTAATTTTAAAAAACCAGTTACCAAATCAAAAACACCTAAAATTTATATTCTAAAAGCGAAGGAGAAAATAGTTTATGTAGGTTATGCAAGCCAGTCAATTGGTACTAGACTAGGTCAAGGAATACGAGCTACAGGTAAAAATGGATATCACGGTAATAAGTGGAAACAAGTTTCAGAATTAGAATTATTGGTGTTTATATTTGATCAAGAATTAAAAGGAAATAAGCACGATGATGATAAGCCACATATAGCTTTAGCAGAAGCGGTTGAAGCAGAATTGGTTTTTAAAGTTAGAAAGGAAACTGGAAAATGGCCGGAGTTTCAAAATGAAATTCATTTTAATAATGTGAGATTAGAAAAGGCTAAGGAGATTGCGAGGGAGATTTATGGGGAGGTGAGTGAAGAAAGGTAATATTTCGTTATACCTAGGGGTTCTAATTTAAAAATCTTCTTAATTTAGAGGAGTTAATTCAAATAACCACCTATGTTACACGCCATAAAACACAACAAAGTCAACCGTACCATATACAAAGCCAATGAGGATGCTCTAACATCATCTGTTTTTGAACGGTTAATGTATTTACCCCAAGAGTTGTTGCATTATATTTTCACTACTGCTTTATTTGACACCATTGAGGGCTTAGAACTACACCAAATAGAAAGTATAGAATTTTGGCCTAAATGGGATCCTGAATACACTTATAATAAGAATCATGTAGAGCCGGATGTTTTTATTCGTACTGTGAAACAAGATATAATTATTGAAGCCAAAAGGAATGATACTAAACAACAATCCAAGCATCAATGGAGAAATGAAATACAATCGTATTATAATGAATACGCAGAAGATGAAAAGCAATTGGTGTTTATAGCTCTAGGTGGTTTATATAGCACAGAAACAGAAACTATTGAAGTAAAGGAGGTATCACATCAAATTTACAAATGTACTTGGAAGAGCGTATTAAATACAATTCTGAATGTTACTTACGATATAGAACAAGCCAGTAATTACACCAATAATATTCGCGCGGTACTCAATGTATTAAGTGATATGGTAATGTGTTTTGAACTATTTGGTTATCCTACCTCGCCTTGGCTTGAACGTTTTATAAAATCAGTTAAAATTAATAATCAATCTATTCAATATTTTTCAACATCATGGACAAACTAAATACAGGAGAATTAAATGAAGCACTTAAAGATGTGCGAAAAGCTTATAGACTTATTGCTTTATATCAGAAAAGAGTATTAGATATCGTAAAATATTGCTCAAATAACTATAATGTCGTTTTCAATAGCGGTTGGGCTAAATTTAGTATACCAGCTCAAAACGGTAATAGAGCTAATATCAATTATTTATCTTGGAACTGGCTGTCTTTATATACCTACGAGTTTAATTTAGGACGAATAGATAGAGGAGAAGATCGCTACCATTTTAAAATAGTGCATCAGGCAGATACAGGATATTACGATGCAAATGCTGAAAAGAAAGTAGGGAAAATTAATGTGGATCAATTTGGAGATGTGAATACATCTAAAACACGTTTGTTTTTTGTACTCAGTAAAAATGACAATGGTTGCCCAATGCAACATGTCCTAAATGGAAACCTAACAACCCATGACAATCAACAGATTTTAAAAGGAAACTGGTTAGCTGTCCCTTTTGATTTACAACGATTCGCTAGTCAAGAAACTACTGATATGGTATTACAGGAGTTTAATGGGATTTGTAGAGATGCTTTTGGAGTTGAGATTAATAGTGAAAAACAAAAGTTAGATTGATAATTAAGAAATATGTAATAAAAGCCAGCTTTCACTAGCTTGTCCATAAAGATATTCTCGAAAGTTATAAAACGGTAGAATATTTAATGGCTCATTCTTATTATCATTGGCCAATGTATGATGAAGCGTTTAAGAAACTATTGGGTATCTTTGAAATGGCTATAAAATTACGATGTAAAGAATTAAATATACATTTATCAAACGATATGATGCACTAAATGTTCTCCTTTTAATTCTCATATCTATTGTTTAAAATTAGTATTGTGTATCGCGATATGCGATACAATACTAAGTCGTATTAGCTTTAACAGACTTAAAAGGTGACAACAATAACATATTTCCAATATTCCTATTCCCATATAGAAATTTAACCTTTAAAGTTGTAAGTCAATTAAAAAACACTTATTATTGCATATCGCGATACGCAATAGATTGAATGATGAAGACACAAAACCAGCAGCTTAAACCACAGGATGTTTTACTGTTACTTAAAATTGTGAGTAACAACACTCCTTCCTGGAATCAAAAACCAATGGCAGAATCCTTAGGCTTGAGTCAGTCTGAGGTGAGTGAAGCTGTAGGTCGTTGCAAATACGCTGGACTTTTAGCTCCAAATGGTAAAATGGTAATGCGGCTGTCATTGCTGGAGTTTTTGCAATACGGATTAAGATATGTGTTTCCCATTAAACCTGGACCTGTAGTGCGTGGTGTACCTACTTCACATTCAGCTAAACCACTGAGTGAAGAAATTCAAAGTTCAGAAGCTTATGTATGGCCTTATGGTAAAGGAACGGTTCGTGGACAAAGCATATTGCCTTTATACCCTTCGGTACCTGAGGCGGCTTTAAAAGATGAGAAATTATATGAATTGTTGGCCTTGGTTGATGCCTTACGAGTTGGAAGAGCAAGAGAGAGAGAGTTGGCCGTTTCAACCTTAAAAAAGAGATTAAACCTTGGAGAATAGAACTATCAACATAGCGGTTGTAGCAGAGGTTGCTGAAGCACTCCAACATATTAAAAGAAATATGGTATTTGTAGGTGGTGCAGTAGTAAGTTTATATACGGATGACCCTGCTGCGGATGAAATTCGGCCTACTCAAGATATTGATATGACCCTGAATATTATTAATCTAAGCCACTGGGAGGAGGTGCAAACACAATTAGGTGCATTAGGTTTTTATCCCGATCCTTTCGGTCATGCCATTTGTAGTTACAAATACAAAGATATTCCAGTAGATATAATGGCGACCGAAGATGGTCCGTTGGGGCCTGCCAACAGTTGGTACAAAATAGGTTTTGAAAACTTATGGTCCGCAAAAGCAAAAGCACAGGACATTAAAATATTATCCGCACCTTGTTATTTGGCTACCAAATTTGAAGCATTCAACAACAGAGGTATAGATTATCGAACCAGTCACGATATAGAAGACATAATTTATGTACTAGACAATAGGATAAACATCGTCGAAGAAATTTCCAAGGATGATAATCGCATAACTAATTTTATAAAGGAGCAATTACAAAATATCATTGACAAAGGTTTACTAACAGAGGTTTTAATGGCTCATATTCATCCTTTATTATTAGGTGAAAGGATGCCTTTTGTAGAAGAAAAAATCACCCAAATACTTAAAAACTAAATATGACATTTAACGAACTAAATTCTGTAGAAAATTATATCATTCATCAACTCAGCGGTGTTAATTTAAATTCAAAAGGAGCTGCAGAACCCATAGAGAAATATGGAGTGAAATGGACTTTTAAAAGTTCAGATCAGTTGAACCGATCAGTGAATGAAGTTTTAGACGAACAATCTTTAAAAGCGGCTTTGATGAGGTTAAATCCAAGTATTGCCGCTGATGAAAGTTTAGCAGATGAAGTCATTTATAAATTGAGAGCAATTTTAATTTCTGTAAACCAAGTTGGACTAGTGCGTGCGAATGAGGAGTTTTTCAAGTGGATGACTGGTCAAAAGTCAATGCCTTTTGGAGAGAATAATCGTCATGAAGTAATCCGTTTAATTGATTTTAAAGAATTATCAAATAATGAATATGTGGTGACTAGTCAATATCGCATTCACCACCGAGAAACAAAGATTCCAGACATTGTTATGATGATTAATGGAATGCCGGTTGTTATTGGAGAAGCGAAAACTCCAATTCGTCCTTCTGTTTCATGGTTAGATGGAGCCAATGAAATTCATAGAGTTTATGAAAATGCTGTTCCCCAGTTATTTGTACCAAATATTTTGTCTTTTGCTACAGAAGGAAAAGAATTGTATTACGGAACAGTGCGTACTCCACTTTTATTTTGGGCACCATGGCGACTCGAAAATGATGAAAACGAACTAGCAAAACAACTAGGATTGTCAGGTTTAGGTGCAGAGTTAACAGATTTACTTAATCCTAAACGTTTATTAGATATTTTATTAAATTACTCACTTTTCAGCACAAATAACAAGAACCAAAGTATTAAAATCATTCCTCGTTTCCAGCAGTATGAAGGAGCAAATATGATTGTTGAAAGAGTAATCGAAGGTCGTATTAAAAAAGGACTAATTTGGCATTTTCAAGGTTCAGGTAAATCATTATTGATGGTTTATGCTGCCCAAAAGTTAAGAAGATCTCCAGAATTGAAGAGTCCAACCGTTATCATATTGGTAGACCGAATTGATTTAGACACTCAAATCTCGGGAACTTTCAATGCTGCGGATATTCCTAATGTTGAAACAACCGATAGTATTAGCGAATTACAAGCAATGCTTGAGCGTGATACTCGAAAAATAATAATTACAACTATTCATAAATTCAGGGATGCAAAACCCAATATGAATACACGCGAGAACATTATTGTGCTAGTCGATGAAGCCCATAGAACCCAGGAAGGAGATTTAGGACGACAAATGCGTTCTGCTTTACCTAATGCTTTTTTGTTTGGGTTAACAGGAACTCCTGTAAACAAAGCAGATAAGAATACATTTTGGGCTTTTGGAGCTGAAGAAGATGATGGAGGTTATATGTCAAGATATACTTTTCATGATTCTGTTCGTGATGAAGCAACTTTACCGTTGCATTTTGAGCCCCGTCTTGTAGATGTTCATGTTGATAAAGAGACGATTGACAAAGCTTTTGCTGAATTAAAAGAAAATCTTGACTTAACGGATGAGGAAGCTGATGAATTAACCAAGAAGTCAGCTAAAATGTCAGCATTCTTAAAATCACCTGAACGCATAGAGAAAATAGTTGAAGATATTGCAACACATTATAAAGAGAAAGTAGAACCACATGGTTTTAAAGCGATGATAGTTACACCAGATCGCTATGCTTGTGTTCAATATAAAGAAGAATTGGATAAATTCTTTCCAGAAGAAGCGAGTAAGATTGTAATGTCAACAACTGCAAATGATCCGATAGAGTTCAAACAAAAATGGGGAGTAGACAAATCTCAGCAAACAAAAATCGTGGAGGAGTTCAATGATGAACATTCAGATCTGAAATTCATTATAGTAACATCAAAATTACTAACAGGTTTTGACGCTCCAATACTACAGACAATGTATCTGGATAAGTCAATGAAAGATCATACATTATTACAGGCCATTTGTAGAACAAATAGAATTTATAAAAATAAAAGCTTTGGTCGAGTAGTGGATTATTTTGGAGTATTCGATGATACGGCAAAAGCACTTCAATTTGATGAGGAAAGTGTTAAACGTGTAATCACAGATCTTACAGAGGTAAAAAAAATGCTTCCAGAAGCAATGGCTAAAGCATTGTTTCATTTTGAAGGTGTTGATAGAAAAATAACAGGTTTTGAAGGTTTAGAAGCTGCTCAAAATGCAATTAATACTCCAGAGTTAAAAGATGCCTTTGCTCAGGATTATAAACATTTATCAAAAATATGGGAATCACTTTCACCAGACCGTGTTTTGGATCAATATCTAGAAGATTATAAGTGGTTATCGCAAGTTTTTGAATCTGTACGCCCAGCATCAAATGATATAGGGAAATTGCTTTGGTTCTCATTAGGAGCCCAAACAACCAAATTAATTCATGAAAATATCCATGTTGGTGAAGTTCATAATTTGAATGAATTTGTTTTAGATGCCGATATCATAGAAGATATCTTCAACAATCCTGATCCACAAAAAACAAAAAGCTTAATACGAACATTAATAAGTCGATTTAGAGGCCGTGGTTCATTACCTAAATTCAAA
The DNA here is from genome assembly GCF_003402975.1 of Brumimicrobium aurantiacum. Taxonomy (GTDB): domain Bacteria; phylum Bacteroidota; class Bacteroidia; order Flavobacteriales_D; family Crocinitomicaceae; genus Brumimicrobium; species Brumimicrobium aurantiacum. The sequence goes on from NZ_QURB01000002.1 coordinate 179,658, forward strand.
AGCTTATCTGAGCGACTAGAAGAGCTTCGAGACAAGGCCGAAAAGGGATTAATTTCGTCAATTGAATTTGTTAAAGAATTATGTAAGATTGCTAAAGAAACCGTTCAAGCTGAAAAGGAATTACAGGAAGAAGTAAAAGAGAAATCTCCAAAGGCAGCTCTAACAGATTTATTCTTAGAATTAAAAACCGATCAAACACCTGCTGTAGTGGAACGAATTGTCACAGATATTGACTCAATAGTCCGGGTAGTGAGATTTGCAGGTTGGCAAGATAGTTCTCAGGGTGAACGTGAAGTTCAAAAATCACTTCGTAAAGCATTGTATAAATACAAATTGCACAAAGATCAAATGTTGTTTGATAGAGCTTATGCTTATATTAAAGAGTATTATTGATATGCGGAATGTTGTATAGATTTTAAAACGATTCATAATAAAAGTGAGGATAAGATGAATAACCTCACTTTTATTATGAATTTAAAGTCCAGCTCGCTAAAGATCTAAGTCAAAAGATTAAGGCAATGTTCATATCCCTAATTTGGATTTAAGATCTAAAGTAATATCTTTAGTAAGTACATGATTAAAAAGCTTTGAATTTGTACTTATAACCCATCCATTCTGATGTTTATTCTGTTTGCTGATTTCCTTAGCTGCATTTGAGGGGATTTCTATGGCTTTGATAATTTCACCTTCATTATTATACATTAAAACGGTAAGGAAATCGAAATCCCACGAACGAATTATCCCTAGTGATGTGCTTTTAATTTTTTCTCCAACTTTTCTCCCTTTTACTTGATAACTCTTTGAATTCGAGATAATATCAATACCTTTACTAGATACGTTTAGTTTTTCTCCACTATAATATTGATGTGAATAGAATTCAGTCATTTCTGCAACAATGTTTTTACTTCGCATTAGTTCATTAGCTATTGCATTTGCTGAAATGTTAAATTGTTTCCAGTGTTTTTGAATTTTATCGAATTTTTCTCTAGCCATGTTATCTAATTAATTGATTTTTAAGGATTTATGTTTTTGAGTATATTCTCAAATAAAGGATTTATTAAATTTTGAACTTATTGATATTAATTAGTTGCGTAAAAGTTTACTTTTGTTCTTCAATAAAATCAAACATATTTATTTTAGATAAATAATTCCTCCATAAATCTACACTATAATATTGACTACAATGCTTAATTGAAATTATAGGTATTTCTTTGTTATTAAGTGTGATGCTAAAGTCCCTAGAAACCTGGTTTTTGGAAACCCTGTGGTATTTTAATTTATTTCTTCTGCTATATATTTCAAATTTATCTAAAACAACACTTCCAATAAATAAGATACGATCAGGTTGTAAAACATCTAGAAGTTTAAAGAAGCTATCCCATCCTGCATAAATTTCCTTAGTAGAAGGTCTGGATTTATTAGAGTGCATCGGAACTTGAATAAAGTTATAAAAAGCAACGTTTTCCCATAATTCTGAAGTATCAGCTTTATCACTTCCAAAAACAGTTTTATGAAAGTTCGGAAACAAGCGTGCTTTTCTTTTGTCAGGATATTTTAGATATTCTTTTTTTATTCCAATATCATTAATTACGACCCTTGTGAAATTAACATTCTGATGTTTGTCGATTGAGGATTGCTCTTCTGGATTATAATAATGACTTTCTCCAACAATCAGAAGCTTGTTTTTCGAGTGGATATAATTTTTTCCAATCCAAGGTAGCCATGTTAAAGTTTTGTTTTCTACTAATCGATTCAAGTTTATTTCTGTTTTTTCCATATTAGGCGGTTTTAAGTTCCCTAAATTAATAATTTATCCCATTTGGCCTACAAAATTAATGTGCATATTTCAGCTCTTTCGTTTTCAAAAACACAAAATTCTTTACAGTCCCAATTCTCTCATCCACCTCAAACCCCGTATACCTCTCATTAAACCTAAAATACAGATTTTTCAAATACCCACCATCGTCATCCATCACATACAAGTCAATACGATTTTTAGTCAAGTTATTTGCTCCGTCTCTATCAATTCCATAATATTCTAACCTGTGCATAAACCAAATATGATCAGCCAAATCTGCTAAGTTATATTCGAGTTGGATGTCTGGAATCTGTGGTAATTGAAAAGGGTTTTCCTGGGTACGTTTAGCCGATTTTATTTTCTTAAGAATCATCCCACAACAATCCAATCGTCGAAGAAGTAGTTTTAATCTGAGAATAAAGTCATACTTTTCATCTGTTGTCAGCTTGACTTTTAAATTTCTAAATAAATTATTTTCATTATCTATGATTATCAATTTGATTCCATTTTGAGTGACATAATCTTCGATAAGTTCCAAGAATTCATTTTGTTCAAACTGCTTTTCTTTTTCAATGAAGAGCTTTTTGCTTTTAAAAGAGTTCAGTATTTCTGAAGCTTGATCAGTTGTTTCTTTATTCCAAGGCAGCTGCTCAAGTTGGTGCGATTGGATATTTCCAGCAATGGAAAGTAAACGTTTGCTTAGTTTTGATGGAGATTCAAATTGTGTTAAATACAAAACACCTGAATGTTCTGCGACTTCCAAAGCAAGCTGACCGATGAATGTTTGCTGTCCCATTGCAGCAGCTCCACCTAAAATGTAAAGTTCTCCTAATTTTAATCCATTGAGTTGATCGTCGATGTTTGAAAATCCTGTATTTAATGAAAGGAGTAAGGGATTCTCAGCTTTTTCTATTACCTTCTTCACTTGATGCTTCAAGCTAGATTCTCTTTTATCAGTGATCTCATTTTGTTCTTCCTTACTTTTCATCTCTCCACGATTTTAAAGTATCAGTTATTACATTGTCCTTCTGTTGACTTTTATTAAGAACAATGGCTCTGTGTATTGCTATATCTTTCATGCTTTCTAATTCCTTTAAAGCCTTTACAATTGCATCACGGTAATGTGTTGACTCGTTCTTAAAATCGATCTTCTTCGCGCCGTGTTTATGGTACAATTCAATAAACTCTTGTTGTTCAAATTTTGATTTGTTTTGAAGTATTTGTGCCAATTCGAGTAACATTCTGCGTTCTTTTTTTAGCGTTTCTTCGGCTAGAATTTGTGCCGCATCTATTACATTAGAAATCTCTTTTTCCACTTCTTCAATTTGATGAAAGCTTGTTGAATTTTCGGTTTTATTGCTTGCATAATGGTAAAGTTTTTCGCCCATTCCGGCGTTTTTAAAAGCGTTGTCAATTAAGCTATACGCTTTTTGAATATCTGAACTTGCACCCAATGTAATATACTCCTTTCCAAAAATGTACTTTTCTGCCATTATTCCAGCGAGCGCTACTGCAACTTTGTTTAATAAACTCTTTTTTGAAGTAAAGTCTTCATTGGAACGTGAAAACACAAAGCCTTCTTTTCCATCTGTGGCTGTTGCGGTGATGATTTTTGGTGCTTCGTTCAATAAATGAGCAATCACTACTGCGTGACCAGCTTCATGTACTGCTGTTATTGCCTGGTTCTCATTGTTTCTTGGTTTTCTTAATTCTCCTAATTTTGAACGCAATGGAATACTCAAAGCATTCACTTGATTGCTTTGGGAAAGAAAAGTACAGAGCAGTTTGTTGTCCTTTTCAGATAATGAAATTTCATGTATTTCCTTTTCTTCCTGTAATACAGCTTGAAATATAAGTGCCGTTTGCGATTTTATGAGTTGATAAATTGTGGTGAGAACAGGTCGAGCACCTTGGGTTGGATAAACGCCTTCATCATAAATCTTATCGATTAAAGTTGAGTCATAAGTCCAGTGAATGGAATAATGTTTTTCCAGCATTTTGAAGTACTCGCCAAGCTTCATCGTAATAAGTTGGCGATATGCTTTTTTGTTTAATGCAGGATAAATAATGTGATTATTTCCTAATCGTGCAATTTGTTCATCACGAAAACGCTCCTGCAAGGCTGATTTTATGTCGGGAACTGTTATCTTTTTGCTGACTTCATAAAATTCATCGGCAGAAATGTCTGTATTTAGGTTATTGTTGATTTTATAAGCTTCGTCCAAGTTTCCAACCACGAAAATGAGGGATTTACTGAATTTCCGTTCCACAGGTTGACGCGCAATGAGTAAGGCTTCCTCCAAAAAACGAATGGTTTCTTTGCCATTCAATGTTTTTAAATGCAATACCAACTCTTCAACCATGTCAAGATTATAGCGTTGCGGCACATATTTTACCAATTCGTAATGTAAACTTTGTGGAATAGCTAGGTATTCTTCGGGTTCCGTGTCGATTAACATTGCTGTTTTCATTTCTTCCAAAAACAAACTTTTCTCTTCGACAACTATTCCGTTTTCGATAAGCATTCCTTTCGAAATCAACATTTTTAGACTTCTGATGTGCTTTAGAATTTCAGTAACAATTTGTTTCCAGAAATTTTCAATAATTTTCCCTGAATCCAGCAAGTCCCACACCAATCGATGAGCGCCATTTTCCACTTCTTTTTTACCTGATAAATTCTTTTCAATGGTTCGTGCATGTTGAAATTCATCTAAAATGATGATCAAAGGCTCGTCATTTAAAACCGCGGCAATTTGTTGCACCGATTGATTAAAAGAATGCGGTCCATATTTCGCACCAAAATCAATCCGAAATGTTTTGTCTTTTATCTCTAATAACTCAGCGATTCTTAAAAGCAAAGAAGTTTTTCCTACGCCAGTAAGTCCCCATAAATTAACCACATTGGGTTGGGTCTGTATTTCCGCCAAAGTGTACCATGAGCGTATGTTGTCAACGACTTCATCAATTGCTTTGTCGATACCTGTAAATTCAGTTTTAAGTTGATTTCTAATCTTTTCTAAGCGATTAATTTTCTCATTAAATACTTCTTTTAACTCCATTAAATTGTTATTCATCTTCGTTTTTTATTTTGATTAAAACAAAGGTCAGGGCAGATGCCGCCAAATGATGTCGGAGGGTGGTTTTATACTTTTAATGCGTATCCGATACTTTACCAGTAAATTTTGAATTAAACTTCAATCCTCCATAAAACAGAGATTTATAAAATATGGTATATTATTAATTTCAATATATGACAATATTTAGGATTCATGACGCAAGCAATCCGTGATTATCCGAATTCACCTGAGGTGAAAATCCGTGATTATCCGCGTTGCTTGCAGTTCTGCTGCGTAAGCCCAAAGCATCCGTGTCATCCGTGTTCCATTACAGCGTAAACCATTTGCGAGGTAAAGGAGCTTAAATGATTTCACTACTGGCTAAGATTCCGATAGGCATTATACTTTTAAATAAAGGTGAATTAAGAGTAATTGTATTGAAATTCCTCCTTCATGCTCTCCAAAGGGGGAGGCGCTGTCAAGTAGCTTTCTGTTTAAACAAGCGTATTACTTCTTTAAAAAGTTTAAAAATGTTTTATTAAAAAGAGAATATTCGTGATTACTTCCCCCTTTGGAGGGGGACAAAGGGGAGGACTAGAAAAATAAAGATTCCTCCCACTAGAAATGTTGAAGAAATACCAATATTCTTATATTCGCTTAAAAACTCAATGTCAGCACAAGCCATCATTCGCCGTTACAAACGCATCATCGATCTCATAGAAACTGGGCAATTTCCTTCTATGGATGAAATTATGGAATATATCGAGCGTATAGGATTAAAAGCCTCTAAACGAACTGTTGAACGAGATTTTGAAGCCATTCGTAACGAGTTTAACGTGGAGATTGAATACAATTCTATTAATCGCGGTTACTTTATCAACAGAGAGAAGAGTTTAGCTATTGATAGTTTTCTGAGGCTATTGGAATTGGTTGAAACAGCAAATGTCTTTCAAGAGAGTTTGAAGGAAAGTAAAGAGACACTGAATTATATCGACTTTGAGTATGAAGGAAATGTTTCAGGTATTGAGTTTCTACAAGATATTCTAATGACAATTCGTAACTGTCAACGCATTCGATTTCAACACGATAATTATCATTCAGGAAAATCAAAAAAATATCAAATGAAACCTTATCTTATCAAAGAATATCAAGGACGATGGTATGTTGTGGGAGTGGTTTCAGGAATGGAAGAAGTAAGAACTTTTGGTTTAGATCGAATTTCGGAATTGGAAATACTCACCAAAACATTTGTTCCAGACCAATCACTTAATTTAAAAGAACGGTTTCATGATGTTGTGGGACTAACATATTCTTTAAGTGAACTCACTAGAATTGTAATTGCAGTAAAATCAACTCAAATTCCTTATTTAAAATCTCTACCCTTGCATCATTCACAGAAAATCCTTGAAGAAAAAGATGGCGAAACCTTGGTTGAATATTATTTAAAACCCAATTATGAATTTAGTCAGCTCCTTTTTATGCACATGGATAGATTGCGAGTTTTGGAGCCGGATTGGCTTGTTGAAGAAATGAATGTAATGTTGGAGAAGATGCGGGCGATGTATGCCAGGTGACCCGAATATGACACAGTTTTTTGAAGACTTCCGACTTAGTATTATAATCTAAGCATAGAACTTTATAGGATTTAAATGGAGTAACTCACCCCACAAACCCATCCAAAACCTTTACCCCCAAATCGGCACACAATTCACCATCCTCAACAACCTTCACAAATTTCAAATATCCTTTATGCGAGAAATCATCTTTAGCAAAAGGTACTAAGTCTGTAGTTTTAAAAACATCATCTTTGTTGTTTCGGGGATCTCCGGGATAAAGCAGCATCACATTTTCAGCATTCCAAAAACGAGCATAAGTGTAAACTTGACGCAAATCGTCAACACTGGCTGAGAATCCTGGTCTTTTCCACTTGGTATCGATAACGTATTTTCGTTTGGTCGTTTTGTGTTCAAGTACAATGTCTGGTTGTAGACTATTGCCTTTCCAAAAACTTTTAGAGCGTTGCGGAGAAACAGTGTAATCTTGAAAATTAGAACTTGGTTTTAGGGTTTCTTTCCTTAGTTGCACAAATACATATTCTTCCCACAATTCATTCATGTCAAAGAGTAGGGCAATCATATTTTCTCGTCCTTTATTGATGTCGGGAGAGTAATTTAAGATGATCAAGCGGGCCAATTCAAAAGCTCTTTTGTAAGGCATTGTTTTACGGTTAAAAACCACGCTTTCCAATAATTTGGGCGTCACTTTAATGTGTTCAACCTCAGGAAAAGACAAAGTCATGCGTCTCCACAAATCATTTAAACGTGAACCACGAGAAAATTGTCCCACAATATTCAAAGCAACAGCCAGAATTTGATGTAACTGATGATTGGTATCATACACTTGGTGTGTGGTGTAAAAACGTTCCTTATGAATGTGATTGTGACGGATGTTTTCGGCGAACTCTAATTTTCCTTTCAATGCTTTTACATTACCAGATTCTCGTCGGTATTGTTTTACTAAACCTCGGTGAATCAAGTATTCAATTTCTCTCAGAAAATATTCAAAATAGACTTCTAGCAAATTAAGGTTTTGCTTTTTCACTTGTGCTTCACCAGCTCTTTCGGCACTTAATCTTCCACACGCTTTTAGCATTTGCAACAAAACACCTCTCCATTCACTATCACTTTCATCTTTATCTGCCTTAGGATGAATTTGCAGCAATAATTCTCCGACTTGTAAAACACCCACAAACTGCTTGAACTTTATTCCTTTCGGGATAATGTCAAAATACGCGCTTTCATGAACGGTGTTCAGCTTTATCAGCGCATCTAAATGCGATTGATTGAAGCCTTCTTCACCAATGAATAAACGCCCATGTTCAAATCTGTTGATGGCTTTATTCACTCTTCCTTATTTTCTTCCTTAATTCCAAGTAAACCTTTCAATGCGGTGATAATATCAAAATCAGGTTGATCAAAATCCTTAAAAACATAGCGTTTTCTTTCTTCGAAGTAATTATCATTCGAAACAGCAAAAGTTACTTTATTTAGTTTTTCCATAAAGAAATAGGAGCCAATCACCATTTCCATTTTACTGTAATCTCCAAAGAAATATTCTTGAAGTAAAGGGATGACTTTATCCTTAAAAACATTTTTCAAGTCTTCTTTGCTTTTGACATTCAGGAAGTAAGAGTGGCCAATTGTATGGTCACGATCTACAAGTACTTCAATACGTTCATTTATTGTAGTTAAGAGTTGTGCTAGATTTATCCCTTCAATTTCAATATCCGTCAAAAGTTCAGGATTGGGCATCATTTCTTGGAAGGAGAATCTTCTACGTAATGCGGTATCGAGTGCTTCAACTGAACGGTCGGCGGTGTTCATTGTGCCGTATATATCGAGATTCGAAGGTACACTAAACAATTCTTTAGAATAGGGGAGTTTAATACTCAATTCATTTTTTGCGCCAGTTCTTTTATCAATTTCAATGAGGGTAATGAGCTCACCAAAAATTGCAGAAACATTTCCACGATTAATTTCATCTATGAAGATAGCATATCTATTATTTGAATCATTTTTCGCCTTTAAACACAGTTTTTTAAAGACACCATCTTCAATTTTATAACCGAGATCTATTGATTCTTCAGCTTCGTTTTCAGGTAAAATCGGTTTTATTCCCTCAATAAAGTCTTCGTAAGCAAAAGATTGATGAAAGGTAACAAAATCGTAGTTTTTGATAATTTTATCAGGATTAGGATTGTAATTATCGACAGAATCTTTGATGTCATATAATTCTGGAGCCAATTCTTTCACTTCATCTTCTAATATCTCCCAAGTTGAATCCTCTCTTTTATTAAAAATAAGTGGTTGTTGGCGATTGGCTACTTTTACAAATTCGCATTCATTTATGGTATGACTTTGTAGCTGTCCCCACAATGTTGGTCTGATTGTTTTTGAATTAGAAAGACTGGCTTTTTTCTCTATCCATTTATTGTTGAAGATTTCTGTAACTTTAGAATCACCAATTTCTAACAAAGCGATTCCAATTACCTGCCACCATGAGGAATTACTCACAACATTTTCAAAGTGTTGCTCCTTCGAAATAGAAGTTTCCTTTACTGTATAATTATCAAATAACTGATCTTTTAGAAAGTATGTTTTCCCAGTTCCAGGAGGTCCAAAAAGGATTTGGTTAATTGACTTTTTTGGATTTTGAATTGTTTCTAGTTCTTTTTTCTCACCTTTCATTAAAGCCATCAGTCGCTGATAGAAAAATTCATAATTATCACCGTCTGATTTATAGTTAGTGATATTGGTTAATGTTTTCAAAACCAGACTGTGACTCGTTTTCCAATTTCCATTTACTTTCCAATCTACTGTTCTGCTACTTTTATATTCTTCTTTGGAATTATTATGGTAATAATCTGAGGTTACAATACCATAGCCTAAAAGTTCATGTTTTCCTTTCTTTACGATTACAATGTCTCCAATTTTTATCTCTTTGGAAAATTCGAAATTTGCTGCAACGTTATTCTTTTTGCTTCCTTCACCGCCATAATTTTCCTGTAAAGCAGAATAAATATCATCTTTGGTATCGTATTGAGATAAATCACCTAATTCGTCCCAACCTATGGCCATTATTCCTTCTTCATAAAATGAATTCCAATGTTCTGCACTCCTTCCTGGAGAGTATATCCAATAATTTATTGGCTTTCTATCCGATTTTAGCCTTAACTCTAAATTATCTTGAAGTTTTTTAAAGCGTACTTCATTAGGAATTATGTTTTCTATTCTAGAATTTGAAGCAGTTTCTGTAATGATAGAATAATTTTTATCTAACCATTTGTACAGTAGCGAAGGGTCATCTATAGTGAATTCTCCAATATTTAACCAGGCTCTTTCGCCTTTCTTATCCCATTTTATCCCTGCAAATTTTGCAGCTAGTTCTTTATAAAATGCTATTATTTCAAGGTCTTCTATTCCTGGAAATACTATTTCAAAATGTGCTTTGAAACCATCATGTTGGGTTGGACTTATAACGAGACCTCCACTTTTTGTGGAGTTAGCACCTCCACTTTTATCTAATAGGCCTACAAAACAATATTTTTCTGTCCCCTGAAACACCAAACCATGTGCAAACTTTCCACCAGGGTATTTTTTGTCGTTGGTACTTGCTCTTTGTCTGACCAGAAATTTAAAATTTTTATTATGCTTTTCTCTATATGTAAGTAAGAGTTCGTGTATTTTTTGATGAAAATGCATTATACTATTTTTATTCATCCGCTCTAAAAACGGTATAAGTTAAACTGATTGTCCCAGTATTTCTGTGCGTTAAATTAACAAACTAGTGTTGAATAAACAAAGGTTATTTCTTCTTTTGTTTTACCCTATATCTCACTCCACCTCAAAACCTGTCACCCCAAATAGCTTCCTAACATCCTCTTTTGAAACCTTATCATAATATATCCTAGTACATTCAAAAACATATATTGAATATGTTATGATTTATTCTTTGCAATTTCCCCAACCCAATGTAACCAATGTTACTCCTATAACAAAAGCTAGAGGGTACTTTTGTCTTTGTATTATTTATAAACAAACAGAAGTAATGGAAATTATAGGGTACATCAGTGCATTAGTTATAGGATTATCATTAGGATTAATTGGTGGAGGAGGTTCAATATTGGCGGTTCCAGTGTTGGCATATTTGTTTTCAATTAATGAAAAGGCAGCTACAGCCTATTCGCTATTTATTGTGGGTGCAAGTGCTTTGGTGGGTGGTTTAAAACAGCATTTTAAAGGCTTGGTAGATTGGCGAACAGCAATTGTTTTTGGTTTGCCAGCAATTGTTGGTGTTTCATTAGTTAGACGTTTTGTTGTTCCTGCTCTTCCAGATGTGATTTTTACACTTGGTGATTTTGATTTTACCCGTAGAATGGCCATGTTTGGGTTGTTTGCAGCGCTTATGATTCCTGCGGCTTTCTCTATGTTAAAAGAAAGAAAAGAAACGAAAAAATCTTCAGGTCCTGTGAAATACAATTATCCTTTGATTTTACTTGAAGGTTTAATCGTTGGTGGGGTGACAGGAATGATTGGAGCAGGAGGTGGTTTTTTAATTATCCCTGCATTGGTTATTTTAGCTAATGTAGAAATGAAGGTGGCAGTCGCTACTTCGTTAATTATCATTGCTTTTAAATCGCTTTTAGGATTCTTCTTAGGAGATGCCTTGACAATGGAAATTGACTGGACTTTCTTGTCCATATTCACCGTTTTATCTTTGGTTGGAATCTTTATCGGAAGTTATTTAGGGAACTTCATTGACGGTAAAAAATTGAAAAAAGGATTTGGTTATTTTATCTTCGTAATGGCTGTATTTATTTTTGTCATGGAGTTTATTGTACCGCAATAAAGTTTAAATAGGGTTAAAATAAGAATAGAATCAACCAAAATAGAACATAAAAAAACAAAAGAGAGATAAACTAAATTATCTCTCTTTGCTTTGTTTGGAAGTATTGAATAATTAGCGTTTAAACTATTCTTTTACAATTCGTTTTCTAATCACCTCGTTTTCTGTATGTATATTAACGATGTACACTCCATTAGTAATTCCTTCAAGACTGATTCTGTTATTATTGATTTCCGCTTGAATCATTTGTCCAGTTAAAGATGTTAAGCGAACAGATTCGATTGTTAAATCTGTATCAATATCTATGTAGTCATTCGCAGGATTTGGATAGAGTTTTAATTTTTGCAATTCATAATCCATTGTACCTACATTGGCTAAAGTATAGCAAGATGAAGTATCAGCACATCCATTCGATGAGATAATTACGGCATAATCACCATTCGTTGTAGGGGTGAAAGAAGCGTTGGTTTCTCCAGAAATCGCTGAATAACCATTGCTGCAGTCTACCCATTGATAATCGACGTTTGTAGCATTTGAAGTGAAATCACCATTCACAGAAACGGTAACAGAAGTGTCAAGCACGCAAAGTTGGTATAATTCTAAACCAAGTGAACCATCGTCAGCTCTGAATAGAATTCTATTTAAACCACCGTTTAAAAGCGAAACTGAGGAACCAGAAGCACCTTGATTTACCTCATGTAAATTGACAGTATTTCCATCGAAAGAATAAAGTTCTCGTCCGTTAGACATTGTGCTTGCAGTGAAGAATAGTCGATCATTATAAACAATTAAGTTTGATGGAGAAGAAGCTCCTGATCCTACTTCAATATCTTCAACCAAAACTGCAGTTCCGTTATTGTACTTAAATAATTCGTCTCCAGAACTACCATCGTTAGCAGAAAAATAGACTTCATTTTCAAAAATTGTAAAATATGATGCTTGTGATCCATTTGCACCTGGATTAATGTCTATCATGGAAGCATTTCCGTTTTCAAAAACCCATAATTCACTACCATTGGTTCCGTCATCAGCACTTAATAATAATTCTCCATTGGCACCTATTCTCAAGAAACCTGGTGCAGAATTATTTGTTCCTACATTAATATCATGTCCAATCAAATTAGTACCATCATAGGAAAAAAGGTCTGTTCCATCTGTTTGATTTGTAGCACCAAAATAAAGCGTATCGCCAACTGGCGTCAAAAAATAGGGATAGGAATCCGAAGCTCCTGGATTGATGTCGACTACATCGATTGTTGTACCATCATAAGCCCTTAACTCTGTTCCATTTGTAGGATCATCGGCCGTGAAAAATAGTTTTCCTTGCGTTACCAAAAGATTGGAAGGCATAGAGGTGCCAGTTCCAGGATTAAGGTCTTCAACTAAACTAACTGAAGCACCATCAAACATAAACAACTCTCTACCATTTGTGCCATCTTCAGCAGCAAAATATAGGTTGTTGTCATATTTCATAAAGTTACTTGGATAGGAGTCACCTGAACCTGGATTGATGTCGTAGAGGTTAACATCAGTACCATCAAATTCCCATAATTCAAATCCATTTGTTCCATCACCTGCAGAAAAATAGGCTTTATTATCGAAGATGTATAAATTCGAAACTGAGGAGCCATTAGAACCAGGATTGATGTCAAATGCATTTAAATTTGTTCCGTCATAATGGAATAATTCAGAACCGTTAGTACCATCATCGGCGACAAATAAAAGTTCACCGTTAATTTCTAATAGGTTCGTAGGGAAGGAGCCTGATGAACCAGGGTTAACATCAACAATTGTGTTGTTAACGCCATCAAATTTCCATAACTCATTTCCATTTACTCCATCATCTGCGGTGTAATAAAAAGTTGAACCAATAAATGTAATGTTGTTGGGGATTGCATTTCCTGAACCTTGATTAAGGTCTTCAACGATATTTTGCGAGAATGCAAAAAGTGTTGTCATAGCAGTAGCTAATGTAATAACTGTTTTTTTCATTGTATTGTTTTTTAGTGTGTATGTTTAACACGGCAGAACAAAAACAAGGGTTGGTGTTTAAAAAGTGAATAAATGTTAATAACTGGATTTTAGGGGGAGCAAAAAGGAGGAGAGGATGTATTAAAGTAGAATAACGCATAAGCTTTACCCTTATATTAGAATTAATTCGTGATTTTCTTTAATTTCGAAATAAAAAAGATGAATATTCTAGCAATTTCAGGTTCTGCAAGTCCTAAAGGAAGTAATTTCAACTTCTTAGCTGCCATTCAAAAATCTTTTGAGGATGAATACTTTATTTCGATTTACAATCAGTTGTCTGAATTTCCTTTGTTTTCACCTGATCACTTATCAAAGGGGATACCTACGATAGTTCAGGAGTTTAAAAATGAAATTGAAGAGGCGGACGCTGTTTTAATCTCTACGCCAGAATATACGCATAACATTCCGGCGGTATTGAAAAACATGATAGAGTGGTGCACGCATTCGGGAGAGTTTTCAGACAAAAAGATTATTCCCATCACTTTTACACCACATGCGCCACGCGGCGAACATGCCATGCAATCATTACTCTTTTCATTAAAAGCTTTAGATGCGAAAGTGCTAACTCAATTCCCTATTTATAAAACAGATGTTGAAGTTAAAAATCAGGCAATTGAACTTTCAGCTGATGTGAAAGAAATGCTCAAAACGGCTTTAGAATTGTTGTGAATTTAGATTCTAGAACTATTTCGATTTCAAAATAACCCTTAAGCAATATGGATCTTCTTCTTTGTAGATCGCCACTCCGTTGTCTTCAATCATATAATCGATGTTAAATTGAGGAGCTAATTTACTTTCAAAGTATTCTTTTGAGTATAAATACCTATAGTGTTTATCTCCAATTGCAGACTTAAAGAAAGTTATCGATTTTTTATCGTTGGTGATGTTTTTCGTCGATCTCGTTTCGATATAGAAGATATAGTTTTCAGATTCACCTTTGATTTTCTCTAGTAACTCATCAAAGATTTCTTCCTTAATCGAGTGAATAAAGAAACGTGCATAAAAAACGTTATATGGTTTTAAATCAACGTCTAACACACTCTTATTGTAAGTTTTGATTGAAGAGTCGTTTTGGTTAGAACTCAAATCAACACCTTCGATATTTATTCCTTTACTGTGGAAGTATTTGGTGTCTCTAAGGTTACCACAACCTAAATCTACCATGTTGATGGCATCAAGGTTAAGGTCTCTTTTTTCCAAATCCTCATAAACAAAACGGGCGAAAGCTGATTCTTTGTTTAAGTCTTTATTCGACTTGTAGAATTCGTCCCAATAAGATTTGTTTTCGAAATTCATTAAATCGTTGAAGTCGTTTTCAGACTCACTGAATTTAAATTTTTCATTCGTATTTATAGCGTTTTTAGGGGATTCTGTTGCCGACCAGTTGGGATTCGGTATTTTCCAGTCATCACCATATTGTTGTGCTAAAACCTCCTCAGTTTGTTTAGGAATTACAAATTGATTTCCATTGAATGATTGCTCTGTGAGTTCAAATGGCGTGTAGATATAATCATGTTTCAATGATTCTTCACCATCAATGTCAACATAAACAGAGTGATACCATTTCTCTTTGTTCTTATAGAAGAAAAATAAATTGGTTTTGATGTCATTTTTAGCGATTTCAACAGTAAACCCATCTTGAAGTTTTCCAAAGAAACTTACTAATGAAAAACCAGCAGATTTAATCTTTTGGAACATGTCTTTTGAGATTGTCTTCACATTTACTGAAAGATCAGTATTTGCATCATTGTCAATCAATTCATTATCGCGATAAAGTCCTAATAATGTTCCATTCGATAACCAATATTCTACTCCTAAAGTTCTAAAAATTTCATCTAACTCTTTAAGATTGCTTATTGCTTGGTTCTTGTTCATATCTGTTTCTGTAAGTGAGGGTTTTCAAGCTGTTTCATGGCTTGTAAAAAATAAGAGACAAATATAATAAAATCTTGTTCAGAAATTAACCTATGAATAAGTCTATCTCTGCGAATCATGAAAATTAAAGCGACTTAGTAGCCTTTTGCTTTCAGTTTTTTAATTTTTGAAGGTAATGTAAAACTGCCTTTTACTGCTTTTAGGAAGTAAAGTGTCCAAATTAGTTTCTTGGCAATGAATGGAGAAACTTTAGAAGGTCCTAATGATTTAGAATATGGCTTTCTTTTATCTTCAGGAGGAGGAATGATGTAATTTTTACCATACAAATTAGATAAATATTTATCTGTGTTTTTTGGCGCAAAGAACTTAACTCCTTCAAATTCTAACTCTTGCAAGGGAAATAAATCCTCGTAATTATATGGATTTACCTCTCTTGAAAAGAAGATGTCATTGTAAATGTTCTCGTAAACGTGGCTTTCATCTATTTGATCGAGTCCATTCACGTACGCGATAAAGTTTTTCAAATAGCGCTCGCGTTTAAACCAGAAGCTTCCTTTGTAAAGATGTTCTTCAACCAGTGATTTGTTTTCAATTTTAAGTTCTTTCTTTTTCCCAAAAATGTAGGCGTATAAATTCACACGGTCCACATCATTTTGAATCGCTTCAGGTGTATTGGGAATCGATTTAACTTTGACTAAATCAATTTTGATCGGGTATAGGTGATCACTCATAATTCGGGTATCTGCAAGATATTCTGAATAATGAGCATGTGGTCTATGATCATTGTAGAGGATGTAATGCGGATTCTCCTTTACCACTTCCTCACGTAGAATATTGATCAATTTGTCATATTCCCCAACAGGAAAACACATGTCTAAATCGTCATCCCACTCAATGAAACCTTTATTTCTAACAGCACCCAGCACAGTTCCTGTACAAATCCAATATGTGATATTGTTTTCTCTACATTTTTGGTCAATGATTTTTGCCATTTCTAACAAGGCATTCTGTGTTTCACTGAGGTATTTAAAGTTCATAGATGAAGAATTATAAATGTTTATTTTAATTGTTTTTTTAGGATAGACAAAAGTCTCTTTGCAACTTCTTTGTTTCCATTTTCTGAAAAGTGTATTCCATCAGGGAAATGATTTTCAGGAGTTAATTCGTCTAAGTCGACGTATGTTGCGCCTTTTTGCTCACAAAGTGAAGCAATGATCTTATTGAATTTGACGTAGTTTTTATAAGTTCCTGGAATTTGTTTTTCTACCCTGTCACCCGGAAGGTTAATGGATAAGCAAATTATTTTTCCATTGGTATTGTGTTGAATTTCATACAAGAGTTTTTCGTATTCCTGCTTGAAAACACGTGCACTTGTCCATGCTCTTTTCCCTCTCAATTTCACCAATAATCGTCTGTTTGGCTTGATACAGTATAAATGAAAAGCCTTGAATAGTTTAACGAAAAAACTTCTTTTATTAGAAAATAGAAAGTCGGCAAACCACCTTGGAATTTCACGTGTTGCAGCGTCAGAACTCCCAATATTGATGATATAATAGTCGCCATAATTGTTGATGATTTCGGGATAAACCTTGTGTAAATCATACATTGTGGCTCTGGTAAAAGCGAGGTTTTTGACTTGTATAATTCCGTCTTCCTTGCCTTCATTCAGCGTTTTCTCGATAATTTGACCATAATTTTTACTCGTTAAATTGTTGTGAGGTCGATTTCTCAATGCAACTGAATTCCCCACTATTACAATTTTCTGAATGTCCATTTTATGCCTATTTTAAAATTTTAGCGCTGTATTTGTCGATAAATCTATTAATTTCTATCGAAATATTTAATCTATACACCACAAATATGAAAATGAGTAGAAATAGTCCGGAAATCAGCATTGAAAAGATTATGGATTCAAAAATCACTGGGAGTAAAAGTGGTAGGGCAACAGCGGCAACTAAGAATATACTGATGATGACCAAAGGCCAAGTGAAGGGGTGAATTTTGTATTTAAAATAAACAAAGACTGTCTTTAAAATATTGAAAATCAACATTGAAATTGTGGTGGACAAAGCCGCTCCAACAATATCAAATTCTTGAATCAAAATGTAGTTTAATATTACATTTGAAATGGCTAAGATGAGGATGAAAAGGGTGTTTACGCGAAAATATTTAGAGTAGGAGATAATAGAGAAATTAATACTCGTGAGCATATCCACTATTTTGGTAAGTGCCAATAATAAGAAAACAGTCTTGTAAATGATTAAATCTTCTCCATTGGTCATGACTTCGAAAAAGGTGCCAATATTCATCCAGATTAAAGAAAATAGGACGATTCCAATGATGTACAAATTGGCAGATGACTTTTTATATAAGGATTGAATTTCACTGATTTTATCTTCTTCAAATGCTCTTGAAATCATCGGACCTGTAATTTGAAATACGGCTTTTGTGGGGATTTCAATTACCACAGATAGGAATAAGAATATGCTGTAATATCCAACTTTTGTAGTGGATAATAAAAGTCCGATCATCACCACATCGATCTTATAAACCAGGATGTTTCCGACATGATTCATAGCTCCATAAAGCATGTAGCGAATCATTTCAATGTGCTTGTTTTTACTTGTGTTTTTGATAACACCAAAACTGAAATCTAAGCCTTTTAAAGAGTTAATGTAAAACATCAGTAAGGCTGTTATAAGTAGGTGGAATATAACGAGTAACCATCCTGTGATTTGGTAGTCTGTGATGGAGAAGTAACTCAGTAGTATGAATACAGGAACGGCAAATTTTAAACTAAAATTTGAGATCATATCAGGATAGACAATCCTTGCATAGTTGTAACTGTGTGCCCTTAAAATGGCGATGTACACCATTAAAATTCCAAGCGGAAATATGACGAATAAATGTTCATTGAGTTGATCAACATCAAAGCCTCCAATTTCAAGAAAAGAAGTAAAAGGCTGTCGGAAAATAAACAATAAAAAAGAAACCAATAGAATGTTTATTCCACTGTAAATAAATAGTAGAGATAAAAAGCCTTTGGTTTTGGTTTTTTCAAAATAAGGGAAGTATTTATTGACTAGCGAATGACTTCCTAAAGAAAAAAAAGCGCTGAGTAATATAGCAGAAGAGAGACTGAATTGAATTTCTCCGTACAACTCCCAATCAAGTGGGTAAATAAACATTGTACTCAGACCACCAATGATGATTCCAAGGTAATTTACAATAGAGTTTTTTAAACTTTGTCTTTGAACAATTCCCACGTTGACTGTTTTATATCCTTACAAAAATAGGAATATTGGAGAGTTATTATAAAAATCAAAAATATATCTCAAGCTAAGCTTCAAATTGTAGGGCTAATGCTTAAGCGCTTTTCGAGTAGTTCCATTGCTATATCACCTTCTTTCCTTCAATCTCCTGACCGCCCTAAAGTAAGGTCAAACTTTTGATTTGTCCTTCCTCATCTCGATTAAATTGAATTTGTGCATCCACAACTTTCAAGTAAAAAAGTGTTTCTGATTTTGGATAAATTGGATTTTTTGATTGTCTTGTTGCTTCGGCGTATCCTGTGTTCTAAAGGTGTTATTTTAATTGGAAAAAGATTTCTCCGACAAAGTCATCTCGAAATCGGAACGATGAGAGAACTATTTCTAATTAATAATTTTAAATGGTTTCTCATTCCAATACTTCAAACAATATTTTCTTCTGATTTCCAAATTCATCCAATACCGTCAACAAATGTTTACCTATTTCAGGTTTGTATTTCAAGGTGTGTTTTCCTTTTGTTTTCCCTAAAAAGTTTTGATCGACATGCCAAAATAATGTCGCAGAAGTGTTGGGGTGAGAAGCTTCTAGCACAATTCCATTCTCGTCTCCATCTAAATCTATGGTACCAATGATTTTACTGTTGTGTTCTGGGTAAATGATGGTAAAGGTTTGTTCTGCTTGTTGAATTTTACAATCTGGATGATAGGGTGGAAGCGTTCTGTAATTCGGGTGAACATGTTTGTAGAAGTTCGCCTGCAAGGGTGGTAAAACAAATTGAGAAAACTGTTGAACTTCAGTTGAATTGATACAGCTTCTGTTGTAGCGAAATTCATTGTGCTGATCCGTTAAATACACTTCATGAAAATTACATGATGACCCACGCAAAGCATTGAAATGTACGTCTACTGTATCTGTTTTTGTACAGTTTACTGCGCTACGGTGGCCACTTTCACTACAAATCGACATTTTAACCAATTCGTCATAAGGTGGAATAAACCAACTTTTAGTTTCTTGTAAATAAGAGAAGGCGTCAAACATTATGGGTGCTGCCGCGGTGGTTCCAATGATTCCCGGTCGACCTTCTCCAGTTGCGTTTCCAACCCAAACCGCAACTATGTAATCAGGTGTACAACCAACAGCCCAAGCATCTCTGTTTCCATAACTTGTTCCAGTTTTCCACGCTATTTTTGATGAAGAAGTGTATTGTTCCCAAGAAGCTTCCATGTGCGGACGGTTTACGCTCAATAAAGCCTGAAATGTCGTGTAAATTGCTCCAGCTTCAAACTTTGAAGTTGTTCTTGAAACTGCGTTATTCGGCTCATTTGTTTGGGTGAATAATTTGGCATTTTTCCACGTCTTCAAATTGTATTTATTTTCTTGATTGTAGAAATTCAATGTTTTGGTCATTCCTGCATAGGAATTGGCAATATCCCACAAAGTTGTTTCAGCTCCTCCAAGAATTAAGGATAATCCATAATGTTCAGCGCTTTTTGAGATTTGATGTTGACCAATTGCACGGAGTTTATGAAGGAACTTATCGATTCCATATTGTTTTAAAAGGTAGACTGCCGGAACATTCAGTGAACGCGCTAAAGCATCTCCAGCTTTTACCGCACCTTCATAGGTTTCGTCATAATTTTGTGGAGTGAAATGGTCGAAATGCATTGGAACATCAGGAATTAATTGATCGTTGTGTAACATACCTTCTTGAGTCATCGCGGCGTATAAAAAGGGTTTGAGTACACTCCCTGAACTCCTTGGTGCTTGAATGATGTCTACATGTTGTTGGTATTTATTCTCTTGTGCAGAATTTCCAATATATGTCACCACTTCATTGGTTTTTGCATCGATGACCAACATTGCCGCATTATGGATGAAATTTTGATTCAATTGTTTCTGATGAAAGGAGATTGTATTGGTCAATTTTTGTTGTTTGTCAAAATCTAAACTTGTTTTAATCCTTTGTCCTTTACGTCCATTTTTGATGGCGTTTTCAAGTAAGTGGGGAGCAAGAGAAGGAAGTCTTTGTGGTGCTCCAATTAATGATTCCTCCAATGAAAGCTCATAGGTGATGTCATCAATTTCACCATGTTCGTGTAGTGTTTTCAAAACTTTATTGCGTTTGGCCAATAAAATATCACGATTTTTCCCGGGATGAACAAGTCCAGGTGCGTTTGGTAGAACAGCTAAAGTGGCTGCTTGAGACCAAGATAATTCAGTAGGTGGCAAACCATAATATCTCCATGATGCTGCTTCTAATCCAACCACATTTCCTCCAAAAGGGGCGTGAGAGGCATATATTGAAAGCAAGTCATCTTTGTTAAAACGTGTTTCTAACCTCAGTGCCCAAATTGATTCTATGAGTTTATTGTAAAATGTTCTGTCTGCATTTCTCGCCATTCTTGCAATCTGCATGGTGATTGTACTTCCGCCGCTGACAATCTTTTTGGCTTTGAAATTGCTAATTACAGCTCGTCCAATGGCTTTTAAACTTACGCCGACATGGTCATAGAAATCATGGTCTTCAAATGCGATAATGGCTGCTTTAAACTTTGACGGAACACTATTCATCACCGGAAAACGCCATTGACCGTCTTCTGCAATCTTCGCATTCATCAATCGGCCATCTTTACTCAATAGAATAGTGGAGGTAGCTTGCTTAAATAATGGATTAGGCAAACATCCAATAAAATATACAAGAAATGCAAGAACACCTGCAAAAGCAAGTGTTCTCATTGAAAAATAAAATCGATATTTTCCTGATTTTAGTTGCACAATCTATTGACCCGGTGAAACAACTTTAATGCGTTTTCCTTTTACTAATGCAGAAATTGTAGCATCATACATGGCTTCAACATGGGTTGCTGGCATATAATATTCACCAACATAAGCAGCATGTAAATTGATTTTAAAGCTTTTACTTTTGTTCTTTCTTAAATCGAAATAGGTGTACACTCGGTCATCTCGAATATCTTGATAATTGAATGCATTACTTTCATTTCCGGAATAATCCAAATCCATTCTTCGGTTGTGAATTTCCCAACCACTCGGGAAGATTTGAGACAATGCCAATCCTTGATAATCTCCACGAATTCCAGGATTTGAAACGGTTACTTCAACTGAAAAATCTGTTCCTTGTGCAATGTCACTAAGCTCAATTTTTTCATTGGCTGCATTGCGGTAAACGACTTTCAGACCTAAATCACTCGCATGAGATTCTTCTTGTCCTGCCAATGGAATTCCTGTAGCAATGATTCTTGCAAACAAATGACTTTCATTTTTATTGTTGACACTCAGTTCAACCGTGTTTTGTGTTGAGGCAACATCTAAATCGATCAATTCAATGGCTTTTTGACTTGAAACATTGATTGTTTTTCCTTTATAAACAAAACTTGCTTTTATACCACCTTTTGGCTTGTTTTGTTCTGTAAATAAAGCGATAGACATTAAGGAATATGCCGTTGTTTGCGTACTCATCCAGCGGTCTTCACTTAAAGTAGAAGATAATTCACGTACTAAAGGAGCAGCTTTTGATTTCTGCCCCATTAATGTTAAAGTCTCTATAATCATGGCTAAATCACGGTGATGACTTCCGTAAGTGTAACTCAATTCTGTATATGGTTTAACTTCAGTCGTTTTGTTTTTAACAATGTCATTTGCGACTTCCGTTTTACCTATAATTTGATAAGCAGCAGCCAATCTCCATGCCGCTTGAATAGATAAATCATTTTGATTCCTTAATTTATTCATTGCACTTAAAACAGGTTGTCCAGCCAAAGCCAAAGTATACAGTCTATAAGCTTGCGGAAGATCAGCGTTGCGGTAATTGTTCACATTTCTTGGACTCCAATTTCTAGCCTTTTCTTTTTGGAAATTAATCCATTTCTCTTTCATTGCATACGGTAGCGTATATCCTTTTTTCTCCGCCTCTAAGAAGAAATGACCAGCATATGTGGAACCCCAATCATTGGAATTTCCATTGCCTAACCAATACGCAAATCCTCCATCATTCAATTGATGTCTTTGGATTTTATTAATAACAGAAGTAACGTTGTTTTGAATTCTCTCCTTCATATCAGCATCCAAATCAATTAAATTTTCCAAATACAGCTGCGGAAAAGCACCAGATGTCTTCTGTTCTAAACAGCCATGAGGATAACGGGTTAAATAACCTAAACGTTTCTCTAAATTGATAGGAGGAATGCTTGATAATTCTAGTTTGGCAGAATTGCTATTGTGCATTCCAGGTAATTCAATAGTGTTTGTCCAAGTCGTCTTTCCATCTATCGTTCCTTCATTAAAAATGCTTACAGGAAGATTAGGTTGACGAACTTCCAGGTCAATAGTATAAGTTGATTTTTCACTTCCACTTGTTGCAATTACTTCTACTTTGGCAGCGCCAACTAATGTTCCAACCTCTAAATCAAAATAAGCTACCTGATCTCCAATTTCATCAAATGTGATGTTTTTTGTAGTAGAACCAATAACCTTTAATTTATCATTAGTTTTCACCTGAAGTTTAACATTTTTCACCTTTTTATCCATAGCGAAAACATTGATTGGTAAGGCTACTTTTTCTTTTGGACCTAATACTCTTGGTAGGGTAGCTAAAATCATCAAAGGTTTCTTTACAGGTGTTGTTTTTTCTGTACTTCCATACGCACCGTCCTGACCAGCAATTACCATTGTTCTTACTGAACCGATGTAATTTGGAACATGAATTTTATGATTTGCTGTTCCTGCTTTTCCTAATTTAAATGGTCCGATAAACCTAACCATTGGTTTGAATCGAATTGGACTATCGTCACCAGGGTTGATGTTTTGATCTCCACCAATGGTCAATAAATTCTCCACTTTTGCACCATAAGCTCCAATTACATGATCGTATAAATCCCATGTTTTAACACCTAATGCTTCTCTCGCATAAAAATGATTCCACGGATTTGGTGTTTTAAAGCGAGTTAAATCCAATAGTCCTTCATCAACCACAGCAATGGTATAGGTCATTTCTCGACTGTTTTTCTCTGAAACCTGAATGTTAAATGAAGATTCAGGAGCCAATTCATCTGGCATTTTAATTTGTGGTTCAAGAATCGTTAAAGGATCTTTTACCATAATTGGAATTACACCATACATACGAATTGGAGCATCGTTTTGCGTTTGTTTATGCGGTTGTAAGAAAGTAATATGTACATAACAATTCGGCGCTAAATCTGGTGTAATAGGCAAATTGAATGAGGTTTCACTGTCTATGGTTTCGATCCAAAATGCATCAATAACTTTCTTGCCGTCTTCAATACTTATTAAAGCTCTTCCGTTTTCAGATGAAGGAAAACTAATTTTGGCTTTTTCACCAGTTTCATATTCTTCCTTATCTGATGAAAAAGAGAGCATATTTGCACCGTCGGGAGCTGCTCTTCCAGATCTTGACATCCAACTTGGCCAATCAAAGTAAGACATTATTCCAGTGGAGTGACCACTTTGAACGTCTTTCACTTTGATTAAATATCTTCCCCAGCTATGTTTGTTGATTTTTGTAGCTGTAGTTCCTTCACCTTTTGAATTCGTCGTGATGAATTCTCTAGAAACTGGAGTTACACTGCTTCTGTTGATATAACTTGCAATGTTATTTGATCCACTTTGCCACCACCAGCTCCATTCAATTCTATAAACTTCAACTTCGATCCTACGATTTCCTTGTCTAACTCCATTTTTATCTAAAGAGATTATTGGAAATTGATAAGTTGAATCTGTTTGTAATGCACCGTATTTATCTAATTCAGGTGATTTTATTCCAACGAAATGTTCGTAAGGTGCATAATTCACAGCGATTTGGTCTGTACTAAAATCTCCACCACGTTCAAAAGCCCTTGTTTTAAAAACAGCTTTCATCATTCCAGGAGCTTGGTCATGTACCTCCAATCTTTTATTAATGGCTAGTTTACCAGCATCATTTAATTTTCGCTCTAAGAACTTTTCTTCCGAACCGTAAAATGTTTTACTCGGGTCATCAAATTGATATTTTTTAAAACCTTTGAAATGCGTAGCTGTAGAAAGCATCTTAACACTAATGTCCGTTTTTAAGTTTTTCGCAGGAGCTCCATGCAGCCATTTAACGCTTAAATCAGCATTAACTAGAGGAGAAGCAGCACTAAGCAATTTGTTTTTAATGTCCAGATTAATCTTTAAACGGTTAGGTTTTATGGTTTCAACTTTAATAGTTTTTTGGAAAGTTGCTCCACCCACTTCAACTTTAGCAGACCAATTTCCTGTTGGAGCATCGGCATTTGTAGGTGTTGTGAAATTATAAAAACCATTGAGTGAACTACTGCGAATTTCACGATTCACCAATTGTCCACGCGCATTAAACAGTTCAAAAATAACAGGATGATCTTCTGGAATAACATTGTCTTTATCTTCCAAAATAAAATTCAAAAATAAAGTATCTCCCGGTCGCCAAACTCCTCGTTCACCATAAATATACCCTTTAATTCCTTCTTGAACCGTTGCTCCATCAATATCAAATCGACTAAGCGGAAGTGAATTTGCATTTCCTAGACGTAAATAACCTTTTTTCAAATCATGTTCAACAATGATAAAAAATGGTGCGTTTTTTAACGGTTTGGATACAGCGATTCCTTCTGCACTCGTGGTTAAATCTGCAATTTTTTGTTGTTGATAATCATACAGTTTTACACTTGCACCTTGAATTGGTAATGTGCTAATGATATCAGCTACCGCAATTGTTATCTCCCCATTGGTTCCCGTTTTGGCTACAATTCCAATGTCGGAAGCAAAGATGTTTTTGACAACGCTTTTGTTGCGGAAGTAAGAAAATGAACAAGGATCTTCTCGTTTTCGGTAATCATAGCCTTGAAAATATCCTGAATTGTAGTTCGAATGATTCCAATCACTGATATATTCCCATTTTTCTGCTTCTGGGTTCTCTTTTTCGTCCCAATCTGTTTCATCCATTTGAATGTCTTCAGCAGCACCATCTTGACAAGGATATACAGAATGATGTTTTCTAAAGCCTATTTCTACACGGTAAATTGCACCTTGGTCGACTTCAATATATTTGGATAAATCAAGATTAAATCTGTTCCATTTTCCAAGATCTAAAGGCTTGTCCTTGGTTAAATAAATAGTTTTTTTACGAATTACTCGACCAATTCTTTTCAATTCATCATCTCCATCATAATCGTTGGTTTGGAAAAATTGGACAACATTGTTTTCGAAAATTTTGATAATTCTTACATCAACAGCTTTAAGATTTACGGCTTCAAAAGGAAGCATCATATTATTCGTAGAAGGCAAGATTGTTCCTTTTCCAACCAAACGAACTGCTGGCTTTATTGCTTTGAAATCAACGCTGATTCGCTCTGTTTTGTTGAATTTATAAGCTTTTAAATTTTGAATTGCACTGTTGATGATTACAGTATGTAATCCTTCAAGACGACTTCCGGCGTAGATTCGTAATTCATTGGTAGAAATTGCTGTTTTGACATTGTTTAATCCTTCAATTTCAACTAATCCGTTGAGGTCTTGTGTACTTAATAAAGGATCCGAAAAACGTACCAATACATACTGTTCAGGGTATTGGACTACAGTTGTTCCCGTGATTTTGAAATCTCCCATTGCAGGAATTACATGCGATACGGTTTGACTTTCTTTGTCTCCTTTAAGGTAGGTATTCCAGTTGATCTCAACAGTTCCGTTTTCGTTTTTTCTTCGAATACTGTCTAAGGTAAATTCATAAATATGTTGGTTTCCTTTTTTTGTCCATTTTACTTTTTTTGAAGTTCCATTAACAGAAAAAGTCGTGTTTTCATTCAAGGTTTTGATGGACATAACATCTGCTGTAATTGCAGAACCTTTAAGTTGATACCAATCCATTGAACCGTCGGCATAACTTTTTAGTCCGTCCACTTCAAGATTTATCGCTTGTTTGATCGTAGAAAAAGGGAATTTAAAAACTTCGAGTTCATTAGGTAGATCAATTAAATCACCCAATTTAAATTCTACCCAATAGGTTGCATCAGATTCAAATTTTTGAGTTGGAATAAACTCTAAAGTATGCTGATCTTTCCAAATGGTTTTACCTTCAACAGTTGGAGAAATTGAAAGCAACGCATCGGTTTTATCTTCATTTTTTCGAAAATCATCTGAAACGGAGTTGGTCAATTGAATCGTGACAGTTCCTGCTGTAGAAATCACACCAGAAGTATAAGAAGAGATGTGTTTCTGAAATTCTGGATTAACCTTGAAGTCTTCAGGGTTTTCATTACTACATCCAAAGAAAACTAAAGTGATTGTAATAAAAATAAGGCGATTGAAAAGCGAAAATTGATTGAACATATTGAAATTTTATACCATTTATAAAGTTAACGAACGAATTGTCGTTTAACCCTATGAAATTAAGCATAAAATAGGAGGGAAGTGTAGAATTTGGAAAGCTACTTTTCAACAAAATAAATATGAATGTTCATAATTTTAGCTATTCATTATTAGCATTTCAATTTTGGATAAAAAAAATGCTGAATTAAAAATCCAGCATTCTTTAAAGAGGTCGTATTAAAAAACTATTCTTTCACGAATTTCACTGTAGAAGTTTGATCGTTGTTTGTAATTTCTAGGATATACACACCAGAAATAATTGAACTAATGTCAATACTGCCTTGGTAATTCTCATGAATAAGTAATCTTCCGTCTAAATTATAAATTTTAATTTCTGAATTTTCCAGTTCATTGCTAGCTTGAATTTTTAGATTACTATTTGCTGGATTTGGGAAAACTGAAAATGTTATATCTTCATTGGAATCAATACTTGCTATATCATCTAAATCAGTAGTCCACATTTCACCTGGGAAGGTTTGATCAATATAATCAACTCCACCAAAGAAATGAACAACTCCATCAATAACGAAAGAACCAGGTGCCCAAATACTATTTCCTGGATGTGGATTTAATTCTGTCCATTGATCTCCATTTGGCTCATACACCCAAAAGATAGAAGGAAATGTTGCGCCATGATGCTCAGCATCACCACTTAAAACATAACCTAAACCGTTGTATGAAAATTGTGTTCCTGCAATTCTAGCTCCAGGAGCATCACTTAACTGATCCCATGTATTGTCAGAAGGATTGAATCGATACCAATCACTTCTTGCCATTTGTGGATTCAAATCATGACCTAAACCAGTATAGGAAAAATCACCAATTGAAAAGTGAAATGGATGGTGTCTTTCTGTACCCGGAAAATCTGGCATTTGTGTCCATGTGTCTGTTGCAATATCATATTCCCACCAATCGTCTAAATTTCCAGCATCGTCATTTCCTTTTCCTACATACAGTTTTCCATATTCTTCATTTATCGTCAACGTAGGATGATTTCTTCCAATGCAAGGACAAGTACTTAATTCTGTCCACGTTTCAGTTGTTGGGTTGTACTTCCATAAATCATCATGATAAGTGGTTGAATTCGATCCGAAACCTAAATAGGCTTCTCCATTATAAACTCCACCAATTGAAAAACTTCTTGCTGGACCAGGAAAGTCTGTTAATGTCTCCCACGAATCGTTTGATGGATCATACTTATAAAAATCTTTAGTTGGAAGGTTACTTGTGTTTGTTCCAGTTGCCGAGTAACCAAATCCATCTATGGCCCAGGTAACAGGATGATGTCTTGTGTTGCTTTCTAACCCCGTTTTTTCAGTCCAAGTTTGTGCAGAAGTAACTCCTGATAAACCAAAAAAGAGTAAACCTAAGGCGTAGGTAATTTTTCTATTCATAAGCTAATTTTTAATTTCATGTAAATTACGTAAAGTTAATCAGCTAACCATGTGAAATGAATATTAATTCTAACCTTATCTATTTACCTGTATATTTCACAAAAACAACGGAAGCAATACCCTAAAAAACGTGATGAAATGGTCTAGTTGTTATAATTTGATTTACATTGAACTTATTGATCTAGTTTGTGCAGGTGTATTTTTTCCTTCAATAATTTCAGATAGGAAATTTGAATAAAAACGGAGATTGAAACTTCTTTTAACTTAAGACTGATGAAACTATGTAACTATTTCATTCCAATCTTCTTTTTTAATTTCATACAATAGACAATTTTCATAAGCTGGAAAAGCTTTGAGTTTAGGATGCTTAAATTTCTTGACCTTTTTCATTCCAATTTTCTGCATAACTTTTTCTGATTTTTTATTCTGTAAAGTACAAGTCGAAATGATTTTTTCAAGATTAAGATTGTTGAAGCCAAAGTCTAGGCATCTTAGCGCACCTTCAGTGGCATAACCTTTTCCCCATGCACTTTTTTTGAGTCTCCAACCGATATCAACAGCTGGCAGAAAATCCACTTCATAGTTTTGATAGGCTAATCCAATAAATCCTAGAAGTTCGCCATTTTCTAATAATTCTACTGCGAAATAATTATATCCATGTGTTTCATAATGTGCTTTTAATCGTTGAATAAATTCCATGGTTTCCTGACGATCCAAAGATTTAGGAAAATGTTCCATGACCTCTGTATCAGCATTTAATAAGGTAAATGCATTCAAATCTTCATCTTTCCAATTCCGGAATCCTAAGCGCGCTGATTTAAATAGATATTCTGTTTTCAATGTGTTTGTTTTAGGTGAAGGTAAATAATTCAATGCTAAATTTCTTACTATTTCATTAAATTCGTGCCAAACATTATTGAAGAAAATGGAAATAACTTGGACAGATTTTACAAAAATTGAAATGCGTGTCGGAACAATTCTCACTGCTGAAGTTTTTGAAGAGGTAAGAAATCCCGCCTATAAAATGACAATAGATTTTGGTGAATTTGGTATAAAGAAAACTTCAGCACAAATCACAGAACTATATCAACCCGAAGACTTAATTGGAAATCAAATTGTGGCCGTCGTAAACTTTCCGCCCAAACAAATAGCCAACATGATGAGTGAATGTCTTGTCCTTGGTGGAGTAGAAGGGAAACGAGTGACAATCATCCAGCCAGCGCAAAAAGTTCAAAATGGAACAAGGATAGGATAGTTTATAAGCTTTTATAATTATTGATTTTTATATTTTTGGACTGTATCATATGCATCAAATTGTATAAACCGAAGAAAGTTCTATTCACATAAATAAAGTGTTTTGAACCTCTATTGGCATCCATTTTTCTGAGTTCAGTGTTCTTTGTATACTTTTCTCCTAGTTGTGCAATTTTTAGAAAGAAGTCAGAATCGCTAAAATCAAAATAATCAGCGTTCAATGGAGTTGCAAAAGCCGTAAGTAATTCATGAAACATCTCCGTAAAAAATGATTTTTCTTCTTCGGTATCTGTTGCTTTGATGATTTCTAACTCAAGAATTTTAGCTTCAAATAGCTTTTTATCGTTTAAAGTTTCACTTTGAGTCAATTCAAAATAAGGAGTGTAGAATTCCTTTGGAATTGTTTTCATACAGCCAAAATCTAAGGCAATCAATTTTTCATCGGCTGAAATCATAAAGTTTCCAGGATGTGGATCTGCATGTACTTTATTTAATTTGTGAATTTGGTACATGTAAAAATCCCAAAGTGCTTGTCCAATTTTATTACTGTTTGCTTCGTTGAAAGTATATTCAGACAAGTGTTTACCATTCATCCAATCCATTGTGATAATTCGATCAGAAGAAAATTCTTCATAATATTTCGGAAATAATAAATTTGGAATCGATTTACAGGCATTGGAAATCTCTTGACTTTGTTTGAGCTCAAGTACATAATCCGTTTCTTCAATTAACTTATCCTCAACTTCTTTAAAGTATTTTTCAGAATCTTTAGGTGAAATATTGAGGATCTTTAAGGCAATTGGTTTTACCATCTTTAAATCAGAACTAATACTCTCTGCAACACCAGGATATTGTATTTTTACCGCAAGTTCATTTCCATTTTTTTTAGCTCTATGGACTTGACCAATGCTTGCCGCGTTATTTGAAGTCGTATTAAATTCATCAAATATTTCATTTGGAGTTTTTCCAAAATAGCTTTTAAATGTTTTGTTGACAAGTGGCGGAGAAAGAGGAGGGACAGAAAACTGTGACAATGAAAATTTTTCAACGTAAGCTGCCGGCATAATTGACTTTTCCATACTTAACATTTGTGCAACTTTTAGCGCACTTCCTTTCAGTTGTTTTAGACTGTTGTAAATGTCCTCTGCATTATTTTTATCTAAAGTTAATTTTGCTTCTTCCTCAGATTTCACCAATTTACTTCCATAATATTTAAGGTAATTAACCCCAACTTTTGCACCTGTTCCAACGAGTTTGCTTGCACGTTTAATCTTTGAAATAGGAATATTATCAATCGTTTCCATCGTTGTTATTTTTTTAAGTCTTTCAATAAAAATTTACCTAAGTCAATTACACTTTCCAGGGGTTTAATATCTTGAAGATCAAAAGCTGTAGTGACTAATTTTTCAATTAGAACATCCGTTTTTTCAAAATTTGGAGAATTATCTTTTTCCCAATATCTTATGATGAAAGCAAATTGTCCCCAATAGGCCTCAACTATTCCTTTTTCTTTGAATGAATTGATACGCTTTTCAGGAATATCGATTGTTTCGATATCGATCGATTCTATAAATGTTTTGAAATGACTTCTTAAATTTTTG
This sequence comes from Brumimicrobium aurantiacum, assembly GCF_003402975.1. Taxonomy (GTDB): domain Bacteria; phylum Bacteroidota; class Bacteroidia; order Flavobacteriales_D; family Crocinitomicaceae; genus Brumimicrobium; species Brumimicrobium aurantiacum. Next base: position 210,739 of record NZ_QURB01000002.1, read on the forward strand.
GTCACACCCAAACCTTTGAATTTATCGTTTTTTATGGCTTGTAAAACATAACTCCTGTTCTTTGTTAATATCTCGAAAAAAGTAAAATAAAAACTGAGTAATTTATTCTGAGCATCGAAGCTTAGGTATTCTTCGTTCTTTTCTAAAAGCCCTATGGTTTGCTTAAAGAATTCACTAAAAATTTCCTTTTCCAATTCATCAAATGAAGAGAAGTGAGCATAGAAATCACTTTCCTGCATTTCATTTTCTTTGGTAAACTTGAAAATATTTAAGGGTTGTGTTCCTACTTCAAGTATGTGATGCATATACTTGGTGATTATTTCTTCACGATGGTTTTCAACTACTTTATTCATCCTCCTTTGATTTAAAAAGTTAATAATCTTGTCCATAACTAAAAAAACATCTTGTTTCTTAATCAGGATGCTGATCAATGTTTTATTACTTTAAAAACAACTTAGAGTAAAAAAAGTTTAGGTAAATTAAGTATTATAACTTTTAAATTCAGTCCTTCTTGAAAAGTCTTACTTTAAAATGTGATTGATATCGTCAGGTGAATATTTTTTAAGATAGATAATGTTAATCAAATCTGATTTTTATCACAATCCTAATTTGCCTTTTCATAAGCTTCCATCAACCATATTTTAAGTTCGTTATCCACTTCGTTCACATCTGTTAATCTCACTCTATGCGTACACATTGTACCAAAAGGACCGGAATTTTCTAGTCGATCTGTAATGGGTTTATCCTTTATTTTTAAACCTAAATCGATTCTTGTTTTTGTAGCCGGTTTGATTAATGCAAACTGCTTTTTTCTGATTAAACTGACACTTGTTTTCTTAGGCGTTATGGTAACATCATCACCAAATTCTTTCACGATTGCTACAATTCTTTCATAGATCGGAAAGAGAACTTCTTTTCCCTTAAATTGATTATCGATAAGTTCAGATGGTGTAGTGTCTTCCTTTTTGGACAAGGTGTAGATTGTATTGGCATATCCATGGGTAACATTGTGTTCCTTTTTTAGAAAATTGACTCCTTCGGAATGTTTTTCAAAAGATTTAGACTGAAGTATTTTCATCCATTCTTCCAATGCTTTTCCTGTTTTCTCAGGCATATTCTCAATCATTTTTTGCAATGCTTCGTCCTTGTTCATATGATTTGTATTTTTGATGCTTTTTAAGAATTATGAAATTACCAAAATTGAATGGTTAATCAAAAATCGGTATAAATAAATAATATTAATTTTGGGTAAGAATAGTTATTAAAAACATTCCATACGATTTTATAAATCATTTGATGCTTTAAATTCAACACATAAATAATGAAACAAACACTATTATTACTTTCAGCGCTTTTATTACTTCAATCTTGTAACAAAGAGGAGTTGGTAAAAATAGATTCAAGTAAAAATTCTCCTAAAATTGATGGACCGGAGGGTAACATTACTGGTTCCAACTGGGTAAGTATTAAAGAGAATTATTTTAAAGATAAATTAATTGAAGGGATTGGAACAGTAGGAGACAACATGATTCTAACTTTTTTTGATTATATAAATCAAGATTCATACTTTTTATCTGGACACCTCTCAAATGATACTAATTTAGTGAAGCATGGATTTCATAATTGGCCGAGTGGTGTAGGATTAGAAGATGTTAAAGTCATAGATAATCAGGTATACTCTATAGGATTTTGGGATGGAATAGGAGCTTGGAAGTTTGATATGGAGGTATTTGATGAGCCAGCATACAGTAGTTGGGAATCTGTTACCGGATCTTATCTCCTTCAACCGACGGCTTTTACGGTTTATGACTCAGAAAATATTATGGGCCTTGCATCCACACCATATGTTCGGTCTTCATCAGGGAGCATCAACTTTCCAGACTTTGATCATTCCGATAATGTAGAAATCAATGCACTTCTTGAGTATAATGGAGAATTGTATTGTGCCGGTGAGTTTACTTCCTCTAATGGAACTATTTTAAATAATATTGCCAAGTGGAGCGGAAATGAATGGGTTGCCTTAGGAAATGGTGTGAATGGGAAAGTTCGTGATTTAGTCGTTCTCGATGGGAAACTTGTTGTTGGCGGTGATTTTAACTCAGCAGGTGGTAATTCAAACTGCGCTTATGTTGCAATTTGGAACGGTTCTGATTGGGAATCAATGGGAACTGGTCTTATTGGTGGGTCGAGTGGAGTACATAGACTTTTCGTTTATGGAAAACAATTGTTTGTAGGTGGAGATTTTTCAGGAACTCAATCAGTCAATTCCAAGAATATTATTAAATGGCAAGATGGAAACTGGATTGGTTTACCTAATACAATTTCTGAAAAAATAGGTGAAATAGGTGTTTATAATGGTAAGCTACATATCGCAAATCTATTTTATAACATGAATGGGAACTTCTTATTGAGACTTGAATAATCGTTACAACTGTTCATAATCAGTATTTACCCTGTTTGGTCTAGCTACATGTACCTTTGCTGTATTCCGTAATTCCATCACATGCAGCTTCACAAGCATTTCCATAAGTCTGGTCGTTACATCCGCAAACTGGATCGTAAACAGCAGGACAAATACAGTCTTCTTTTATTTCACCCTGACAACTAGATTTATCACAATTAGAGAAAAGAAAAATAAACATGAACATGGAGACAATCTTGACTAAAATTTGACTGTTATTTTTTTTCATAATTAGATATGTTTCTTTCTTTCAAACTTAATCATTACAAACCAATCTTACAAAGAAGTCAGGAGTTTGAAATATTTAATGCTTTGGTTTAGAAATTCTTATTCGTTTTCAAATGTGCATGTCCCATTTTCAACAATTTTTTATATGGAACATTTTTAGTTTTTGCGTTTACATCCATTTTTGAAGAAGTAGTTAAAGCTTCTTGAATCAATTGATCATATTTAAAAGCAATATGACTCCAAGTATATCTTCTATGTGCAATTTCAGACATTTCTTCACCAACTTTTTTCAATTTTACAGTGTAGGTTTCATTAAGTTCCTTCACTAAATCGTATTGATTCTCGAAGTATATAGCTTTATTTTCAGTGGTTACTCTGTTATAAGACACGCCATACGCCAGAATAGGCAAACCTAAATACATTGCTTCAACTAAAGAAGGATTTGTTCCTCCTGCAGAATGTCCATGAACATAAAGTGCGGCATTTCCACGCATGATGTCTAATTTTTCTTGATCATATATAGGATCTAAAATATGGATGTTTTCATGTGTTTGATATTGGTCTTTTAAGGTTTTTCCATATTCACTTTTATCCCAATTTCCCACTATAACTAAAGGCATTTTATTTGTTTGTTCAAAGGCTTTTAAAATTACATGAACGTTGTTTTCTGGCTCGATTCTACAAACTTTGAATGCATAGTCATTTTGTAAAAAAGGGTAGTCCTCGGTTGCTTTTTCGGTAACTGGAACCTTTAAAGTATGATCTGCACCGTATTCGATAATTCTACTGAGTGATCCATAGCGTTCAGCAGTGTAATCTTGAATTGCTTCATTGTCTGAAATGTCAATATGCGAATATTTTACTGCCAAACCTTCTGCCCAATACAAATATTTCTTGGCTATAAAATTCCATTTATCTCTTTTCCATTCAATTCCGTCAATGGAGATAATAATTTTCTTCTTCGTAAAAAATCTCACAAAGGGAAGAATCCAAGCTCCGGCTACCCCAAGTACAAGAAGTACATCTGAAAAAAACAAGGAATAAAGAATTGAAAGGGTGTCATAAGGAATACTTTGAATACCATTCGCTTCTAAAGGTAGATATTTTAATTTGGCATTTTTATATGTTGATTTTCGTTCTTCTTTTGGATATCTCTTTCCTGAACAAAAAACAGTAATATCATATTGTTGACCTAAATCTTCAATTAAGTGCTCTGCTAGTGTTTCAAATCCTCCATAATTCGCAGGAACCCCAACTGTTCCAATGATGGCTATTCTTTTCTTTTTGTTTTTTTTCTTTTTCATGACTTAATTGTTTGAATAAGCAATATCCAAAGCGGTGCCAATAATATAAATCCAGTAAAATCAATAGGTTAAGATATTTATATGTATCAATTATTTCCATAAAATGGAATCATAGCGTGTTTTTGGAACTGATTATGAATCTAATAATGATACTTTTGCTATGATTCAGGAAAGGTTAAAGCGTCATCAGATTTACTTTAATTAGACTTTACGTGATTTTAAATCAATTGATTTATAGAATTAAGCATTTTTTGTTCTCTAAAAAGTTCTAAACGTTTTGTTGCAGCCTGAGAGAATTCTTTGTAAACAAATTTGTTTTCCATTAACATTTTAATTTTTGCATTGAGTTCCTGACGATTTCTAGAATCAACAGTATAACCAGATTGTCTATCTTGAATTACTTCTAAAATTCCGCCAACTGGAGGAACAATAGCAGGTAACCCATACGCCATTCCTTCAATTATAGTTAATCCAAAGGTTTCAATCCAACCATCAGGTCTAGAAAGGTTTACAATTAAGTCAGCCCATTGATAAAATGGATGTAGATTTTTTTGTGTTGAATAAAGTGAAATGTTTTGTGGAATAATATGTCCTTCAAAAAATGCATCAATCTCAGTTTGACGAGCATTAAGAACAAGTCTAAATTTAAATTGTGGATAATCTTTAGCTAAATTGATAAATTCAAATACTCCTTTATAGGCTTTCAATGAACACACCATTAAGATGTTTTCTGGTTTTTCATTGATTAATCTTTCTTTTCGTTTTGCTAAAAAAGAATCGTCTATTGCATTGTAAATTAAATGATTATTCGTGTTTTTAATGTTGTGTGCAGAGGCTACATATTGAGATACATTAATAATTTCAGTAGCCGTTAAAGCAACGATTTTAAATAAAAACCATTTGAGAATAGCCGGGTTTACAGTGCTTTCATGTACATGGTAAATAACTTTTGCTCCTTTTATTTTTCCCGCTAGTGCTGCCCCAAAAGGCAATACTGTATTGACATAAACGATGTCTGTTTTCTTAATAACGAATAAAAGTCTAAAAAACAGAATGAATTGACTCAAACTATAATAAACCAAACGAATCCACGGATTTGCATTGAATTGATACCATGCTGTTTTCTTTTGAATTCCAGGAATATTAGAAAGAAAACCATTCTCATGAGCACTAGTATAGAGAATTACCTCACATTTTTCTTTCGCCCATGATTTTAGGATTTGACTTAGTACTTTCGGACTTCCACTACGATCATTTAACAGATGGAAGGCTAGGATACGATTTTTAGAACTCATAATTCTGAATAAATATTTTTTAATTGTTCACCTCTTCTGTCCCAATGGAACATTAATTCAAATCTTTGTCGGGCTGCAATGCTCATTTCAATCCTTTTTTCAGGATGTTGATGTAGCATTTGAATTGCATTGGTAAGTTCTACAATTGTTTTATTGTACTCTTGTTGTTTAACAGCAAATCCACATTCACTATTGATGAATTGACCAGGACCTTCATTATCTAAACAAATTACGGGCAGTCCAAAAGATAAGGCTTCTGCTACAACCATTCCTGCACCTTCATGTGAAGGGAAAAGAAAAGCAGATGAAGTTTTGAATTTCTTCATGAGTTCATCTCTTTCAATCCAATTGATGAAGTTAATTTGATTTTCAACCTTTAGTTTTACGGCAAGATCTTTAAGTAACTGCTCCTCTGGACCACTTCCAACAATGAGTAATTGACATTTTTCTTGTTCGAATTTGTTGAGCTGATGATAGAAGTTTGCAAATGCCTGAATGGTTAAATCAAAGCCTTTCAAAGGTACTAATCTTCCTGCTGAGATTAATGTAAATTTATCGTCTAAATCTTCAGCGTCATTCCAGCCAAAGTCTTGTGTTGCAACAGATGGAGTGACCGAATATTTGGTTTTTGGAGAAAGTACATCAGGAACAGAATGGTTCATACATAAAATATGATCTGCATATTTTACCGTTGATTTTAGAGAGAATGACAATTTCCAAAAGTATTTTTTAATCAACCAAGTTAATCGGTCAATCAATAAATATTTTTTTGCGTAAGGTGCCAAATACTGTTTGGGAATCATAGGATGATGTCCTACTGGTCCCCAAACCATTGGTTTTTTGAGTTTATATAAAAATGAGGGAGTCCAATCGTTATGAAAGTTAAGATTGTGAGCTATATCGAAATTGATGTTTTGCTTTTTAATAAACTGAACAATTCCTCTTTGCCACATAACATAATATAACATTGCACCTCTACCACCTTTCTTCCAAAAACGCATCCAATAAGGTAAATCAAAATAACGAAATTGAATGTTCTCATACAGTTCGTTCGGATTTTCAGACATATATTTTTCAATATGTTCTTTATTGTTTTCTCTAGTGATTGCAATTACTTTATTAAATCGAGCGATTTGCATCACAAAATTCCATCCCATACCATCTTCAGAACCTTTATATGGGTTAATTGCATAAGCTGTAGCTAAAATATTTTTCATCATCTTGTTTTTAAAATTTTTGCAGGAACTCCTCCAATAATTGAGTTTTTTGGGAATGACTTATTGACAACTGCTCCGGCAGCAATTACACATCCATCACCGATTTCAACACCATCTAAAATGGTAACTTTACTACCAATCCAGCAATTCTTTCCAATTTTAATTCCCTTACGCGTTACGCCTTGATGTCTTATTGAAATATCTGGATCTGCTACAATATGATTTTCTGGATGACAACTAAAATATTGACCAACGATGCATTCGTCTCCGATTTCTAATCCACCAGCACCTCCAAGATAAGTAAATTCACCAAGCCCAACGTTATTTCCAATTTTAATGTGTTCTCCCAAATGATTAAAAGAAGTTGAGATAATAATTCGACTGAAGGCTCCAATACTTACATTGTTACCTATTGTGATTCCGTTTTTACCTAATGCACTTAAATGGACATTATTTCCAATTTTCATGAATTTACCAAATGAAATTTTTCTGGAATTAAAGAAATGTACATTTTTTCCAAGTGATGCCATTTTTGGATTTTGAAAGCGGAATACTAATTTACATCCTCTTAAAATACCCCAAATTTGTGCCCAAAAGAATGAAACTAATGTAAAATTGTCTAAAGCTGGATCAAATGAGAAATTAGGATTTCTTTTTTGAATAATGGATTGTAGTAATTGTTTCATTATTATAAAATTTGCGGATTAGTTTTAGAGGCTATGAATGACATTGTTTCTTGTAAATGTAAATTTTCAATTAAGAAATATTTGCCTTTTGACTTTTTATCTAATTCTGTAAATAAGTTGAAATAGTCTTTTGTTAGAGAATTAATCGCTTTTTCATCTAATTCCTTTTTACGCTTTAGTATTGTTGCGGCATCTGCATATAAAAAGAAGTTCAGGTTTGGTTTTAAAAGTAATTTATATCCTGCTTTTGTTAACCATTTTGGTAAAAGTATATTACTTCTTAAACTGTCATTGATGAAATCAAAATAATAACGATCATATAATACAATCTCACCACGCATTACATGTTTTACATATACATAAAACTGACCGAAGAAATAATCTGTGTAGTAGTATGAAAACCTAATCAAAGAACTTAAGAAGCTGCTATTTTTTCCTTGACGAGGTAGAGTAGTTGCTGCAATTTTTTCTGCTTTTTCTTTCCCGTGCGTATAAGCGCTTAAAATTGGTAGAAGTGAAGGTCTATGACGAATAACCACTACTTTCTTACGTAATTTCTTTTCAAGTTCTTTCTTTGTATTTTCTATGATTGTTGATTTTCCTGCTCCATCAACTCCACTAAATGTTATGATTAGTCCTTTTTGAAAAACAAATTGACCTAAGGTATCAGTAAAGTAATTTACTTTATTGATCAATCTTGAAATTCCTTTGTTTTGAGGTAAGTTTTTGATTTTCTGTTTCAATTCTTGTGTTTCCGTTACGATTTCTTGGTTTGAATCAAAATCTGACTGATATTTTTCTGGAATAGAACTGTTGTTTAATCCATAAAAACAATTTAAATAATTCAGGTGGTCTTTTAAGAATAGCTTTTTCACTCCATAAACATTTGTTTGAGCTGCAGTAATTGCTTGTTGTACACTCATAAATTCTAACGCTTTTACTTTTAGTTTCCATATAAGATCCAAGGCTAAAATTTGATCGTTCTGCAACACAATTAGTAAACGTGTCATATTGGATTGAGCTTTTTGATTTACTTTTTTAACAAGTGCATGACCTTCTATATATTGAATCAACCTTTGAGATGTTGCTTTGTAAACCAATAAATCGATATCTGAATTTTCACTTAAAGTTTTCGGTTGGATATCAGGAAATTTTACTGCAGCATATTCTTCATTTTGTAAAAAATCGAAAACATCTCCAATGACTAAACCTCTTGAGTTCGTTTCATTTTGTATTAAATCACTTAAGGCTTCATTCCACGTGTTTAATAACCAGTAAATTTGTTGGTGCCATTTTTCCTGACGACTATATAAATCTATATGATAAGCAATGTTTACGAGTAAGTATGCTTTCAAATGATCTTCAAATTTTTCATTACCATTTCCAAAAACCGACTTTAAATCTTGAAAAGCAGAAGCAAGAAGAGGTTTTAAATCACTCCAAGAACTTCGATCAACCATTATACCTTGTTGCATAACATAGTGAAAAGCATCAAAGCCAAAAGGCAAAGCTGAATGTGCTAATTCAAAATCATAAATTTTAACTTGGTTTTTTGAGGCATAACAATTCCATGGTGTGAAATCTCGATGATTCCAGTTAAACCTCAGTTCAATCTGAGCAAGGTCATTAACCAATAGTTCTAATTTATCAATAATGTTATTCATCTCTATTTTATTGGCCTCTAACTTATATTTATGAAGTTGATTGATACTTTCTTGAAAAATTTCAGATTGTCCAAATGTTTTTATAGTTGTAGGATGTTGCTTATATAATTCATGCAGTCCTTGCGCATGCGTTTTTGAGAATGTATTGCTTCTCTTTCCATTCTTACCAATGTCTGAAAATGAAATAATTCCGTCTGAAATTTTCTTGCATTTCGGAACTTCAACGGCTGAATTTGTTGTAATGTTCTTGAGGTTAAAAAGTTCGTTTTCTAAGGCTTGAATACTTAAAATAGTTAAACCAACTTTAATGAACTGATCTTGAGCAAATAGAACGAGTTTACGATTAGGACCGGTCGTTCCAGTAAATAAAGCAAAATCTCCTTTTGTAAATTCCGACAAACAATGTGCCTCATCTCTATAAGCTTTTATTGAATGCTTACCAAAAATAAGATGTTGAAGCCTTGTCAAGAATATCAATTTAATCATTAAACTGAAGATTTTGGACTTGAATGAAGATACATTATAGAACCTTAAAAAATCAGGGCGTTTATTTTTTGCATTCCAAATCCATCTTGGACTACCATCAGGGTTGTTGATAAAATACAAAACCATAGACTGCTTTGATGTTTTTCCAATGTGAAGACCAATTTTCGCTAAATCCTTATTCATGATTATTAATTTTATATTGCTATGCCAATAAATGTGCTAAAATTGTAAACCCTTGATAAATAAAGGATCAACGAATCTTGTTTATTGAAAATATTCCATATAATGGAAAAATATATGTTTTTGGAAAAGGGGAAGGTCGAATTTGTTAGTATATATAAATGTTTGAAGTCTCCCCATTTTATCAAAAGTTAATAGGATAGGAGGGAAACATGCTAAAAAAATGATGAGAATTAAATCAGTTTTTACTTTTAACGTGCTGCTAACCTACCTGTTTTAATGAGATGTATTTTTTGACTAGGTCTTAAAAATTCCCCTGGTTTAAAGGAAATATATAGAATGATTAATTGATAAAATAAAATACCATAATTAGATTCTCCAAAAATACCGAACTCGGTAAATGAATTGATAATCAAAGGAATTAATAGACAGAATAGCATTAGTTTTTTTTCAGAATCTTCTTTAAGAATTCCCCTAGTCGTAAAAATCAGTTGAAAGAGCACAATTGTAATACCGATAAATCCTAAATTCATCAATACTTGCATAAAAGTATTGTGTGTCATTTTTCCAGGATAGGTGTGAGCACTTTGGAAATATTCCTTATAATCAATGCGCATAAATCCAAATCCCAAAAGCGGTTCTCTAGGTAATCCTTCATTGATTAAAGCTTCCCAAAAGGGGAGTCGACCTGTTAAACTTAATACTTCTTCCATACGTTCTGGATCACCATCCTTAAGTACAACTTTATAAATTGCAATTGGAGCAACTAATATCATTATAGCAATTGCCACTACTGCAAACTTTTTTTGCTCTGATTGTAAGACATGAAATCCGATAATCAATAAAGCGCCAATCAAAGAAGAACGTGAACCTGTCGCATAAAGTCCATAAAATAAGATGAGTAATTTTAAGATTGTCCACCATTTATTATGGTTTCTGCGAATGTCGAACATTAAACCTGCAATACCAACACCAGCCAACATTCCAAGTTCATTCGGATTCATTAAATATCCACCTAAACGTGCTTCTTCACCACCGTGTGTTAACCTGAAAAACACATCAGGACTAACCCACATTCCGATGACAAATACCAAAATCAAAATAAAAGAAGCATTTCCCAACAGGTTGTACAATCGAATTTTATGTTTTGGAAAATAGACATCAAGTAAATAAAGACTTTTAATGAAGAAGTAACAAAAAACCAATGTTTGAGAAGTCATAAACCATTGTAATGCACTATATCCAACGTTTGTACTCCACATAAAAGAGGCAAACCCGAGTAAAAGATAAATTCCATAAAAAGCAGAAGAGAGGATATTGTGGGTTTTAAGATTATCTGCCGCCCCATATTTTAAAATACTTTTGTAGACATACCAAGAACCAGCGAGCATTCCCATTCTTCCAATTACCTTGATAATTCGTGTGATGATGATATTTTCACTCCACGTAAAAAAACACGCTGTCATCAAAAGAACGAGCAATAATAGTTGCCAATTCGTCTTTTTAATAAATGCACTATGGTCTTTATCTAGAAATTTCAAAATTGCTTATTTGTAGAGTTCATCATATTTTTCAACCAGAATTGACCATTTAAAATCCTCTTCCAACATTTGTTTAGCTCCATGCTTAAATTGTTGGGCTTTCTCATTTTCATATGCAATACAAATGTTCTTCATGGCCGTCACTAGTTCAGAAACATTATCATTTTCAATTGCTATGCCAGCTTCAAATTTTTCAACATATTCAGCAAGGTTTGTCGCATGAGAAACGATCATTGGCACCCCTTGTGAAGCAGCCTCAAGAACAGAAGATGGGAGTCCTTCATTACGTGAAGGATGAGCAAAAACGTTCATTTTACTCACTAAATCATCTTTTTCTTGTCCAAATTTTTTACCCCATAAAATAACATTTTGAATCCGTTTTTCTTTGATGTAATTTTCTAAAAATGTTTTGCCATCACCTTCACCAATTATCCATAATTTGGAATTTGTATTGTATTTTTGGAATTTTTCAAAGGCTTTAATCAATAAATCTAAGCCTTTGGTGTAAACATCAAGTCTACCAACAAAACCAATTATGAATTCTTTTGATTTTTGTTCATTCGTTGTAGTTGAATTGGAGATAAACCCATACGGAAGTAAGAATGATGAAGCTTTTTTTGAGATGCTTCTAAGTCCGGTAACTTCACTTTTGCCAATTGAATGAATTTTATAGGCTTTATCAATCAATGGTTTTTCAAACAAAAATTTGTATACTTTCTTCTGAAAACCACTGCGTTTCATCGCTTCTATATTATATGCCCCATGTGGAGTTAGCACATATTTAATTTTGTTTTTAGCTAGAAAACGACCAATCGTGCTGAATACTGGAACCCAACCTCCATGTAAATGAAAAACAGCATTTTTATTTTCTTGAATAGCATGCTTTAAAGCAGGTGGAATTGAAAATGGAAAACGTTCATTTTGAAAAAGAACAGTTTTAAAATTTCGCTCAGGATAATCATGTTTTGTATTTGAGGAAATCCCCCAAACCTGAATGTTTTTTCCCGCTTTGACCTGCTCTGTAGCCATGTTATAAACCACTTTATTCACGCCATTTAAACGATTTGGATTCACTTTTCCTAAAACGATATGAATGATTTCCATAAGTGTATTTTTTTCTTTTGTAATATGATTGTCCAGTAGGTGATCAAAAGTATTTGAGAGATCGAAAGTCCTAGAATTGCACCCATCAATCCATAAGATGATAATAGTGTATGTGCAAATATTAAGGAAAAACTCAAACTGATTAAATAACCATAGAAAAAGTGATTATTGAGTAACATCGCTCGAATGAATAAACGAATAGGTTGACTTAAAAAGATGATGAAATATAAAATAGTCATACCTTTCAACGTAAATGCATAGCTAGCGTATTCAGACCCTCCAGCAAGTACAATTAAGGGTTCTGCAAAAAGAAATACCACAACCAAGACAGGTATAAAAAGTAAGCCAGCTTTTCTACTTATTCCAACAACATAGTTTAAACCTTCTTCGGGATGGTCATTAAGCTTTTTAGCTGTGAGAGGTAAAATATAATTTTCAAAAGTTTGTAAAAGAATATTTAAAACTCCCATTAAAGACTGAGCTAATCTTAATGCGCCAAGTGCTGCTGTTCCAAGATATATGCCTGAAGCCACAACAAATAAATTACTTGCCCACCATTGAGAAATTACAGTAAAGAAATACCATTTTCCTTCACGCCAATGTTTTAATAATCCTTGAAATACAAAGCTTTGTGTAAGCATCGATGGACGTATAATATTAATCAATAGGATGAAAGAACTTAGGTAGGAAAAAGAGAGTACAGCAAATAAGCTATCAAGATTTTGAACTGATAATGAACTAAATAAATATATCGCGATTAGTGATAATAAGGCCGAAACACCATCGAATAGGAGAGTAGCCATTGGTTTATTGAGTACTAATAATAATCGTCTTCCGAAGTCATGAATTAGAAAACCAGTTCCGTAAGCGATAAGGAAAATAGGGAATAATGAAGGGAAAATTAAATGAATGCAAAATGACAATAAAGCCACGCAAGTAATAGCTAAAATTTGAAACCAAAATACAAAAGTGGTGTATTGTTGATGATTATTTTCTTTCGCAAATAGGACTTGAAAAGGTTGGATGATAAAAGCACCAATACCACTTACTAATAGATGTATTCCTAGAATAAACATAGCAAACTGACCAAAATTTTCCATGCTAAGTATCTGTGCCAATAAAATTGTCAAAATAAAGCTAGTTCCACTAAAAATAGCTTGATCAAGTAAAATGACAACTTTTGAGTTTTTAAGAAGCTTCATCATCACTTTTTCAATTTGAATTTTTTGAGTCTTCTGCTGATGCATTTTATAGCTTCTTGAATAAAGTTTGGATTGTAGCCAACACGATTCAATGCAAAAAACATGTTGGGAAGTTGATATTCTTGTTGTAAGATGTTTACTTCATTAATATGTTTTGCAGGTGTTAAACGTGTGTCTAAACAAATAATATTTAAGTCAGAAGCCGCCATTCCCGCTAAGGTATGTGAATCACCAAATACACTATTAATTAAAAATGTGAAATCGTATTGTTGTGCCTTTTCATTTAATAATTCTTGCCATTTCCTAGTGGTTAAGGATTTTATTTGATGTCTTGAGACTTTTATGATATCCGTTGAATCATTGAATGGTCGAACAATAATCTCGTGATTTTTATGAATAGATGAAGTTTCGTCAAATTCAATTAAAAGTGTCTTTCGGTTTTGAATTGACATTACATTATTCATTTCATTGGCGATAAATCGTATACCGTGATTTTGATTAAAACCTGTTAAACAAAGTATGCTCTTTTCTTTAATAAGTCCTTTTACTTCCCATTCACTTAGCGTTTTTATGAAGAATTGTTCCTTTTCTGTGTATGATTTTAGCTTAGGAATTGTCGTTAAAATTGGAATCATACTTTGTGATTCAAGGGTGGATACATTGTTTACTCTTCCTTTTAAAGCATGAACAATGAAAATAAGAATAATCGCTCCCATCATTCCTAATAGTGCAGAAACGACTTTAATAATTATTCGATTCGGTGAAACAGGTTGCTTACTTATAGAAGCAGGAGTGATAATACGGTGAAAGGCTATTTTAGCAGCTTTGGCAATTTCAGCTTCAATTTTTTTCTGATTAAGGAAATTGTAAGATTGTTGGAAAATCTCAAATTCACGATTTAATATCGTCATCATTCTTTCTTTCTCCGGAACATCAATAAATACTTTTTCCGCTTGTTCAATGTCAGCTTCTAATTTCTCATATTTAGTTTGTAAATTTTTACGTGTATTTGAAATACTTTCAATTAAATATGACGTTAAATCATTCAATTTTGCGTCGATCACCTTCACTTTTTCATCGTTTTCGGTATATTCTAGTAAAAGGTCTTTTCTTTCTGCCTGAAGTTGCTTAATATTTTTAATGATTTCTGTGGAAAGTAAATCTGTAAAGGCTTCAAAATTTGGAGCAAGGTCTAAAAAGTTGTCTTTTCCTGATTGCACATAATTTTCTAAATTACGGATAGCTTCTAAACTCATCTCTAGATTGGTAAGCTGAATTTTTAACTGTGATATTTTTCTTAATTCTGTTTCTGTTTCCTGCCTAATATTCGTGATGCTTTTTTGATCGCGATATTTCAAAATCATTTGCTCTGATTTATTCAGCTTTTTACTGATTTCAGCTATGCGCTCATTCAGAAATTCAACCGTAATATTTGCAGCACCGTATTTGTTTTCGATGTAATCATCAATATAGGCTTCCGCCAATGCATTTGGAAATAATGCCGCTTTTCCTGGGTGACTAGATTTATAACTAATACGAATAACCGGGACATCTTTATCCACAGCGATAATGTCAATTTGACTGTTGATTAGACTGATTTGTTTAGTTTCACTTAAAACAGAAAAAAGATAATTATCTGTGATTTTAAGGTCTTCTTTTTTGGCTATAAAAGCGTCGTTCAATTCAAATACGGTAAGGGCATTTTCGATTAAAATAGTATCTCCTAAACTCCCTTTAAAGATTTTTCCATCTTGACTTTTCACCGCAAATGATTTATCCTTAAAAACTTGAAGAGAAAAAGTTTTATCCTTTAAATTTTCTGGCCAATTGATTGGTGAAATTAATATTGGTTTATCATCAAATAATTCTGTTTTTCGTAGGTTCCCTTCACGGTACATTTGAACATCAAATGGAACTTTCTCAAGGGCTTTTGAAATCAGTGTATGTGATTTGAGCAATTCAATCTCAGCATTTATTTTTTGAGTTGTCGCAAATACATCTAAATCACTAAATAAATTACTATTGGGAACACCTTCATTCATATCTGCTAGCCTTAATTTAGCAGTGCTTTCATACATTGGAGTCACATAATTAAGGTATTTACTAGCAACTAAGAAGGCGATAATCATTGCTCCAATGATGATAGGCCAACCACGTAAATAAGGTCTAAGAAAATTCAAAGTATCAGACATAGAATTAGAATTAAAATGCTCCCATAAAAATGGCCGCTGCTGTAAGTGTTGTTGTAAATGGAATTATGGTAGAAATTCTTCTGTCAAATTCCTTATATTTTTTCGAAGGAACAATTACTACATCTCCTGGATATAAGTTGATATTTTTCATCAGGTGATTCTCTTTTTCTTCTAGGTTAATATTGGCTACATAAACATCTTCATTTACTTGACGTAAAACTTTAATGTATTTTAAGTTGGCGTAAGCATCGAAGCCTTTACATCTTGCTACCATATCTAATAAAGTATTACGTTCTTTATCTATATTGATGACTTGAGGATTGATGACTTCTCCCAAAACTGTTATTTCTCTGTTCAAAACTTTAATGTCAATCACTGGGTTTTTAATCCATTCTTCGTAACGTTCTTTTAGAGTATCTTTTAATGAAATAATTGTCATTTTTTCAACATTGAAAGTACCTATTTTAGGGATTTCAATATTTCCATTTGCATCAACCATGAGCCACTTTCCATATACTTCATTTGAGTTGTAAATACCATATGTTGAACCTACACTCAATTCATCCTGTCCCCAAAGACTGATTGTGATTTTATCATCCTTACGAATGTGATATTCATAATCATTGTTATTGTAAAATACACTGTCCAAATCTTCAATTGAATTACTCGCTTTTTTATCGATAAAAAGATTAGATGTTCTACAAGATGTCAACATCAATAAACTGGTCATTACGAAAAGGAATAGCTTCTTCATGATTTCCTATTTTTTAAAAAGTGACTTTATACCGAATGATTTTCTCTTCTTTAATACTTGTTTAACTTCAGTAATTTTTTGCATCACTTCAAGAACTTTATGTTCCAAATTTTCATCTTTTTGAAGGTAGTCAAATGCTCCGTATTTAAGGGCATCAATGGCTGTTTGCATTTCTTCTTGTGCCGAAACCATAACCACAAAAATATTAGGATTATGTCTTTTGATTTTCTTCAATGTTTCAAATCCTGTGTAAATATCCATTTGGTGATCGAGAAATACAATTTTTGGATTTTGGTGAATTTCTAATAAACACTCCATGCCATTTTCAAAGGTGATTACTTCTTCATCTCCATTTGAATTTAATATTTGTTGCATTGCTCCTAAGTGGAATAGATCATCATCTACTACGAAAATTTTATTGTTCAATGTATTCATAATTATAATTTTTAGTAATTACGAACAAACCAAAGCTGTGCCGTAAGCTAAACCTCTTGTTTTACAGGGTTTTGAGTTTTTGGCCTCAAAAGAATAATTCCAAAAATCAGTCTAATTCCAAAATATGGAAATAAAAAAGGGATAAAATTTTACATTTATCCCTGCTATTGATTCTCCTTATTGTTTTAATTGAAGAATTACTCTTCGAGTTCATTCACAATTCTTGATAAAGTAGCGGAAAGTTGATTCACCATGTCTTTTACCTCTTGTTGACTAATTTGTAAGTTTTCTATTTTCTCTAGTTTTCTCACTACGTCTTTCAATGAAGTAATTCCCATTTGATCTATACTTGGTTTTATTTTATGCGCTGTTTTTTCAATTGTTAATACATCATTTTCTTCAAGTGCTTTCTTCAGGATTTCAGTATTTTCTTTAGCAATTGAGATGAAAATAGTAATCATTTTCTTAACAAATTCTTGATTTCCTCGACTCATTTTTTCAATGGTACTCAAATCATATAATTGTGGAGTAGATTCCCTAAAAGTACTTGAATTTTTCTCAAGGTTTTTTCTATTGCTAAATTTATTAGTAAAGGCTAAGTTTAGCACATGTTCGATCTTAATAAAAAAATCTTTCTCATCATAAGGTTTAGTAATGAAGTCATTCATACCTTTACTTAGATATAATTCAATATCGTGTTTAAATGCATTCGCCGTTAATGCTATGATAGGAGTGTCAATTTTTAATTCCTCTCGAATATAAGTTGTAGCTTCAACACCATCCATTATCGGCATTTGAATATCCATCAAAACCAAATCAAAGTTTTCATTTTTAATTTTATCAATGGCGATTTGTCCGTTTTCAGCTTCTGTTGTTTCAAAACCAAGATAATCTAAACTTTGCATTGCAATAAAACGATTCATTTCATTGTCTTCAACCAACAATGCTTTCATTCCTTTAAAGGAATTAGCTTCAATTTGTTTACTTTTTGATACTAAAAGTTCTTGATTTCCAATAGGTAAGGAGAGGGTGAAACTACAAGTCGTACCTACATTTTTAGTACTTTGAACTTCCATTTTTCCACCCATTAATTTTATCAAGTCATTGGAAATAGCCATCCCTAATCCTGTACCTTCATATCGTCTTACTGCCGTATTCTGTTCTTGTGAGAATTTATCAAATATTCTTGTGACAAAATCCTCTGACATTCCAATTCCTGTATCTGTAATGTCGAATTTTAAACTTTGTGTGTTTTCATTTTCTTCAATTAAATCCACAGAAAGAACAATGCTTCCTTTGTCGGTAAACTTAATTGCATTCCCCAATAAGTTAATCAGGACTTGTCTTAAGCGTGTTTCATCTCCTTCTAAAACTGGTTTTATAGCTGAATTAATATTAATTTTAAAATCTAGGTTCTTTTCAATGGCTTGAGAATACATGATAGAGTGGACGTTGTATGCCAGTGCACTTGGACTAAATGGATTTTTCACAATTTCCATGTCTCCAGATTCTATCTTTGCTATATCGAGTACATTATTTAAAATAGTGAGAAGGTGTTTTGCCGAACTTTCAGATTGCTTGACATAAAAGATTTGCTCAATGGTTAAATTTTCTTTTGCCAATTGTCGAATCATTCCTATGATCACATTTAATGGAGTTCTGATTTCATGACTCATATTTGCTAAGAAAAGTTCTTTCGCTTTTGCAGCAGCTTCAGCAAAATTCTTGGCTTTGGCTAATTCTTGTTCGAGAACTTTTTGTTCTGTAATATCAAGATGAATCCCAATATTTCCAACCATTTGACCTTTATCATTGTAGTTTGGTGCCCCAGAAACAAACCACCAATGTGGATTTCCATTTTTAGCAGTAACCTCAACTTCATAGCTATCATATAAAGTAAGGCCTTTATTCTCTCTATTCGCTTTAAGAATCTTTTGTTGCTTTTCATTTAAGAATACAGCTTGTGCTCTTCTTCCCTTTAATTCATCAAGTGTGTAACCAGACATGTCACAAAAACTTTGATTTGCATAAATGATTACTCCATCTAAATCTACCTCTAACAAACCTAAGTTCATATTTGTGATAATATTCCTATATTTTTCTTCTTGAATTCTAAGCTTATTTTCCCATTTCTGTCGGTTGCGAATATTGATAAGCATTTCTCCGAATAATTGAAGTAATCGTTGTTCTTTGTCGCTGTAATTATGTAATTTTTTTACAGAATCGAAACCAACAAAACCAACGAGTTCTTGATCGTCAAACATCGGAATAGCTATTAGACTTTTAATTCCTTGAGAATCTAAAATTTCTTTCAAACCTCGGTCTTTTTCCTCTGTCAGATCCTTGACATTTGGTACATAAAAGGCTTCTCCTTGTTGGTGCGATTCAACCCATTGAGGAAAAAATTCAATAGGCATTTCTTGTAAATTTTCAATTTCAGGATCTACTCCATCGTTACACCATTCATAGGTGTTGGAGGTCGTTTTCTTAATAAAATCATAATCAAAAATATAGGCTCTATCTGCTGAAACAAAAAGTCCCATTTTCTTCAAGGAATTATTGATTGTATTTTCAACATCCTTTGGATCTAAATTAATGTAGGTTGAAGCTATATCAATTAAGGATTCTTGTAAGGCTAATTCTTGATCGAGCGTTTCCATTGTTAAACTTTGCTGTGTTCTATCAATTATAACACCATCTATTCGACAGGGATTATTGTTTTCATCCCTTATGATTTTCCCTTTGTTTCTTAAACACTTTTCTTCTCCGCTTGAGGTTGTAATTTTATAATTAACATTGAAACTTCCGGTTTTTTCAATTTGATCGTAAATGTAACTTACTAATTTTTCATCTTTAGGAAGAATCACTTTCTTCCAATATTCCTTTTTATCTAAATTGGACTTAAAATCATTTTCATAGAAAGATTTATAGGAAGGAGTGATGAATATTAGTTCATAGTCTGGTAGGTTAATAGACCATACCACGTCAGTCATTTCGTTAAAAATACTTTCTAACTTTTGGTTGGAAACATTAAGCGCTTTCTCTTGTTTAATGCTTTTACTTATGTCGCGGATATTCGCAATCACAAAACCTTTAGAATTAACCTCTGTATAATTCACTGTAGCTTCAACAGGGTATTTTTTACCGTTAATCTGATTAACATTTTCCCCTCTGATTATCACTTGGCCTTTGTTCTTTAATTCATTAACATGGTTTTGCCATTTTATTGGATCTTTTAAGGAGGCCTCAAAATCACTGACATAATAGTCCCTGACATTTCGAGGGTCAATTCCTAATCTATCACTCGCCACTTGATTGAGGTAATACATTCTACCATCTTCCTCTGCTATTTGAATGGCGTCTGAATATTGGTCAATCATTTGTTGCTGTAACTGAAGACGACTTTCTTCTTGAATGTGATAAATTTCCCTTCCCAGTTGATAAACAACCTTATTTAATTCAAAAAACATCTCTTTGTTAAGTTGCTTTTTCCTTACTAAAACCAACCATCCGTAATTGTCTAATGAGTAACCATAGCAATGTATATCATCAACGCATTTATATATTGGGTCATTTTTTTTAGGATCGATTGTATTCGAAAATGAATCTAAACTTGACATCCAATCTGTCCTTGATTTGAAATCTTTCGGTACAACAAAAGGCCATTCCTCATCTCTATAAATTGCAACACCGAAACAGTCGAGCTTGCTTAAATACAAATTTAAAACTGAGGGTAGACTATTCGCTAAATTCTTTTCAATTTTCTGATTAAGTGAGATCTCTAATAAAACCTGTATTTCTAATTTCTCTTTTTCCATTGTCCTGCAACTATTGTATATATCAAGCACTGAATTGTTTTGAATTGATTCAATCCTTTGACGGAGTAAATTTTTATCCGTTAAATATCGTGTTTCTATTTACGATTAATCTCTCCACTTTTAATAAGGTTATATATTTTCGATTTTCCTATATCGAGTTTTTCTGCAACTACAAGCACATTATCGTCGTATTTCTCTAGATAATGCGAGATAATTTCAACTTCGTAGGCTTTTAGTGTTTTTTCTTTATCAGAATAAGGGGAGGAATTAGTGACTTCATAAAAGGTTAAATCTTTTTCTTCAATAATGTTTTCATCAGCCATCACACAGGCTAAATCAAGGGCAGCCTTCAATTCTCTTACATTTCCAGGCCATTCGTATTTTTGTAATTTTGTTTTCGCTTCGCTGCTTAATTTTATTGGTTTAACCTTGTTGATTGAAACATATTCATCGATGAAATACTTTGCCAAAATAATAATATCCTGATCTCTCTTTCTTAATGGGGGAAGTTCAATGGGTAAACCTACTGTCCTAAAAAACAAATCTTCTCTAAAATTTCCTTCTTTAACTTCTTCAGGTAAGTTTCTATGGGTTGCTGAAATCAGTCGAATATCAACTTTTATAGGTTTATTTCCACCTACACGAACAACTTCTCTTTCTTGTAAAACCCTAAGTAATTTACTCTGTAGCGTTAAGTCCATTTCGCCAATTTCATCTAAGAATAGCGTACCGCCCTGTGCTTGTTCAAATTTTCCAATTTTAGTTCCTGTAGCTCCAGTAAATGCTCCTTTTTCATGACCAAATAATTCAGACTCAGCAAGTTCTTTTGGAATTGCTCCCATATTCACTGCTACAAATGGCTTTTTCTTTCGATTACTATTGAAATGAATGGCTTTGGCGTAAACTTCTTTCCCCGTTCCTGTTTCACCAGAAATGGAAACATTTATGTTAGAGTTAATGGCTTTTTGAAGTAATTTAAAAGTCTTTTTAATGGCATCACTTTGGCCTATTATGGTATTCTCAAAACTGTATTTTTGACCTAACTGTTCTTTAAGTTCCTCAACTTCTTGGCGTAAATTTAAATTCTCACGAATGTTTATGATTGATTTCCAGAGTATTTCTTTCGTGTTATCATTCTTTATAATATAATCTTTTGCACCTGCTTTGAGTAATTCTACAGCAACACTTATTTCTTCTTGGGCACTAATTACAATAACGGGAATGTTGTTGTTAAATGCATTTATTTCCTTAATTAGTTTGTTACCACTAATATCAGGTAAACCAAAATCCATACAGATCAAATCAGGTTTTTTATATAGATTACGAATGAGATCCTTCCCTGAAGTATAAAGTTCAAGATCGTAATCTGGGTTCATACTTAGGTGGTGTTGTAGAATTTGACCATACCAAGGGTCATCTTCTACAATGTATATTTTGAAATTTTGTTTCATAAAGTAGGTGTATTTCAATTTGTAAGACAGTTTTTAGATCTATTCTTAAAACTGCTTAAAAATTCTATGGTTAAAGATAATAAAAATTGTAGTTGAAGTCTACTTTTTCTCAAACTAATCCATTCAATAGGTCATCATAAATGGACAATAGTAGTGTTTTACAGTTACAAGTTTTAAATATTTTGATTTCAAATAATTGTATATCTGCCCAAAATAAGGTATTGCTTTATAAAATTTGCGATCACCTTTTATTTTTATTCAGTGATGTGTGAGAAGAGCCCCAATTATATGAATGAGTGCAATGATCATTTAAATGAAATCATCAAATTTGAGAGTAATGCCAAAACACTTTTAATGCTATTACTTAAAGTTATTGTATCACAACTCGTAATTAAAATATTCGTGAATATTTATTTTACCTTAAACTCACTTGTCTTATGGAAAGTGATTTCAGGATAATCTCTCTCCGCCATTTCAAGTAAGAAAGAAGTTTCGGCTAAGAAAACTAAATTCCCGTCTTTATCTTTGGCGATGTTCCCGACTTTTGCTTTTTGGAATTTTTCAAGTTCAGCTGGAATGTCTGAAGTTATCCAACATGCTTTGTGGTAATTCATTGGAGTGAATGAACACTTTGCACCATATTCGTGGAGTAAACGGTATAAAATGACATCAAACTGTAGTTGACCTACCGTACCAATTATCTTACGACTACCAGGTTCTTGAATAAACATTTGCGCAACTCCTTCATCCATCAACTGACGAATTCCTTTGTCTAATTGCTTAGATTTCATAGGGTCGTTATTTCGCAGTTCTTGGAAGAACTCAGGAGAGAAAGAAGGAATACCTACAAAGTTAAAGTCTTTTCCTTCTGTTAATGTATCTCCAATTTTGAAATTACCTGTATCGTATAAACCAATAACATCTCCTGGATAAGCCTCGTCAACAATACTCTTATCCTGGGCCATAAATGAGGTAGGATTGGCAAATTTTATCTTTTTAGAATTTCTTACGTGTTTGTAAAAAGTATTTCTTTGGAATTTACCAGAAACGATTCTTAAAAAGGCAATTCTATCTCTGTGGTTAGGATCTAAATTGGCATGTATTTTAAATACAAATCCTGAAAATTTAGAATTTTCTGGTTCTATGAATTGATCATCAGTATCACGTCCACGTGGAGAAGGGGAGATCTCAACAAAGGCTTCTAAAAGTTCCCTAACTCCAAAGTTGTTTACCGCACTTCCAAAGAATACTGGAGCAACTTTTCCACTTAAATAATCCTCTTGATTGAATGAATCGTAAACACCATCAACTAATTCAACTTCTTCACGTAATTCATTGGCCGATTTATCTCCGATAATCTCATCTAATTCTGGATCACTTAAATCTTTAAATTTCACCAACTCTTCACTAATTCCTGTTTTGTTGGCGTTGAATAAACTCAATTCATTTTGGTACATATTATACACCCCTTTGAATTCATCTCCCATCCCGATTGGCCAAGCTAGAGGTCGAACTTTGATGTCTAGTTTTTCTTCTATTTCATCTAAAACGTCAAAGGCATCCATACCATATCGGTCCATTTTATTAATGAATACAATAACTGGAGTGTTTCTCATTCGACAAACTTCCATTAGTTTCTCCGTTTGACTTTCCACACCGCTTGCATTGTCAATTACCAAAATGACACTATCAACAGCCGTTAATGTTCTGTAGGTATCTTCAGCAAAATCCTTGTGACCAGGAGTATCCAGAATATTTATGTGTTTTTCGCGGTAATCAAAAGCCATAACAGAAGTCGCAACAGAAATACCACGTTGCTTTTCAATTTCCATAAAATCGGAAGTAGCAGTTTTCTTAATCTTGTTACTCTTTACAGCACCTGCTGTTTGAATCGCTCCACCAAAAAGTAATAGTTTTTCAGTCAAAGTGGTCTTACCCGCATCAGGGTGAGCAATAATTCCAAACGTTCGTCTTTTTTCTATTTCTTTTTGATTTGTCATAAATATCGGGGCATTAGTCGAATAGCTGAAAATACTATCCAATTTCTTGGGCAAATGTAGTGACAATTTCTTATTTTTGCCCCGCTATGCTCAATAAAATACCCCTTCAATTTATAGTATTGCTTAGTGCTGTTGTACTATTATTTGGATTTACAAATGAAAAGCACAATAAAATTGTTAGTTCGTCATTCTTGCATTCAGAAGAATTGAAAGATACCATGACAGTCAAAAACATGGGTGGTGGAGATCATAATTGGGAGCAAAGTATCTATGAAAATTACCAAAGCTTGAACGATACAACACTCGATTTTAATGCTTTTTATTATGGTCTAAAAGGATTTTATCGTTTAAAAGAACAAGAAGACTTCTATAATGACTCTATTTTAACCATTGTAGATTTTACCCAACATTCATCTCAAAAACGCATGTATATTATCAATGTCAATACTTTTGAGTTGAAATTAAAAACCCTTTGTGCACATGGAAAGAATACTGGAGGAGCTATGGCAAGAAAGTTTTCTAATATAAGCGGTAGTTTACAGAGTAGTCTAGGATTTTTTAGAACTGCTGAAACATATAGAGGTAAATTCGATTATGCGTTAAGGTTAGACGGTTTAGAAGAGTCTAATTCAAAAGCACGTGCTAGGGGAATAGTTATTCATGGAGCTGATTATGCAACAGAGGATTTTATTCAAAGAAACAATGGTGTTCTTGGTCGTAGTTTTGGATGTCCAGCTTTACCAAAGGAAAGTGCTTCAACTATTATTGATATCATCAAGAATGGTTCTTGTTTCTTTATTTATTCAGATAACCTAAATTATTTAGGAAGTTCGGAGCTCATCAATAATGAAGACAGTCTAAATGGATAGTCAATTAATTGATTTTAGAGATGTAAGTTTTACATTTTTCATCCAAAATCTATATTTTTCTTCAAAACCTGTGTGTACATAGTATTCATCGGTGAGCCAATGAGAATAGGGGGTGGATCGTTTTATTACTGAAAATCAATATGAAGAGAGTGTTAATTTATTCTCTATATCGGAATTAAATAGATGTATTCCTTGCATAGTAGAAAGTCTAGATGTATATTTGTACTTTATTTTTAATTATTTATTATGCCACAAGGAACAGTTAAGTTTTTTAACACAGAGAAAGGGTTCGGATTTATCGTACCAGAAGAAGGAAATGATGTATTCGTACACGCAAACGGTCTAATTGACGAAATTCGTGAAGACGATAAAGTTGAATTCGACGTTGAAGAGGGAAGAAAAGGATTAAACGCTGTTAACGTTAAAGTTATCGGTTAGTATATAATTTATTTTAAGTACTCTAAAAGGCTATCGTTTTACGGTAGCCTTTTATTTTTGTCTAAACTTTAATATTACGGTCAATAGTTTTTAACTTTTTATTTAAAATCATTCTAATTAAGAAGAATAATATCTTATATTTGCCCCTATGAAAGTAATCATAGCAGATAGTAATGATATTGTTCGTGCAGGATTGAACGCTATTCTTTCTTCCGATCCATTGATACAAGTTGTTGATGAAGCAGTAAGTGGAGAAGAATTGCTTAAAGATTTGAAAGCGAAAAGTGCTGATGTGATTTTACTTGATTATACAGCACCTAACTTTTCAATTGATATTATTCCAAAGATTCTTTCTTCAGATAAACGATTAAAGATTGTTGCCATTACTCCAGAACAAAATCCATCTGTTATTTTAGATGCACTGAAATCAGGTGTGATGAGTTATATTAAGAAAGACTGTGATATTCCAGAAATATTGTCTTCTGTTAAAGAGACTTCTAATGGGAATAAGTTTTTCTGTGGTCAAATTTTAGATTCTATTCGCAAAGCATCTATTGACGTTGATGACCTTAATCATGAAGGTTTTTCTTGTGAACCAGTTTTACTTTCAGAAAGAGAATTGGAAATCATTAAGTATATCGCAGAAGGGAATACCAATGCTCAAATTGCTGATGTACTGTGTTTGAGTCCGCATACCATTACGACACACCGTAAAAACATTATGGCAAAATTAGGGACTAAAAATACTGCCGGTATTGTGATGTATGCAGTGAAATCGAACTTGGTGAGTCCAAATAAGTTCTTGTTTACAAGAGATGTTTAACGAATCATTCCCTTTTTTCATTGCTTTTCAATTTTTGTATTTGATTAGTTATGTCTTCATTATATTTACTTCTAGGTTTTAAATTTTTGATAATATTGAGTCATGAAGATTTTACTTATTTTTATTCTAGTGACAATAAATGTAATGGCACAAAAAGCTGGTTCACACCCG
Organism: Brumimicrobium aurantiacum; assembly: GCF_003402975.1. Lineage (GTDB taxonomy): Bacteria > Bacteroidota > Bacteroidia > Flavobacteriales_D > Crocinitomicaceae > Brumimicrobium > Brumimicrobium aurantiacum. Next base: position 237,058 of record NZ_QURB01000002.1, read on the forward strand.
TATTATGAATTACCAGAATACTCAGAATCATTTACTGCTGGAACTGTTGCTTCTCGGCTAATTGATGGATTAAGAAAAGAAGACTTGGAATATAGACCAACTCTAGAATCACGTAGTGTAGCAGAAACAATTGACCACATTCATGGAATGACATCAATGGTGTTGAAGTCGGTGTGTAAAATCGATATAAATCCAACAGAGGATCACAACTTTGAAGAAAAAAGAGCTAAAATTTTAATGAATTTAAAATCTGTTAGTGCTATTTTAAAAACAGCAAAAGCAGAGGAGTTTGAAAATTTCAATATAAACTTGAGAAACCATGAATCTGTTCCTTTTTGGTTTTTTATCAATGGTCAAATCACAGATAGTATCTGGCACTGCGGACAAATATCATCATTTAGAAGAATTACGGGAAACCCAATTAGTTCTAAAGTGAGCTTTTTTAGAGGAGAGGTGAAGGATTAAAAAATTGATAATTCATAATTATTTAACTAGAAAGATTTCTCAGTCACTGCGTTCCATCGAAATGACATTTTTATTCGGATCATATCGTCGCGCGTAGCGCGACGACTAATCACCTAAAGCCACGTCATTCCGATGGAGTAGAACGACGAGGAATCTCGATTGCCTAACTCAACCCTGTTGTTTTTAGTGTGAAACGGAAATACCCAGTCACAACATTTCAAACAACCTGCAATGCTGGAGAAATCTGAGGGCTTTAAAAAAGAATCCAAACGTTACTCTTCTTGGATGCGCATAAGAAAACCACGTTTGTGCCCCACATGGCTTCATCCTTTCTGAAAAAAGATTTCTCAGTCACTGCGTTTCATCGAAATGACATTTTTATTCGGATCATATCGTCGCGCTTCACGCGACGACTAAACATCCCAAACGGCGGTCATTCCGATGGAGTAGAACGACGAGGAAACTCTATTGACCAACTCAACCCTGTTGTTTTTAGTGTGAAACGGAAATTCCCAGTCACAACATTTCAAACAACCTGCAATGCTGGAGAAATCTGAGGGCTTTAAAAAAGAATCCAAACGTTACTCTTTTTGGATGCGCATGGCTTCAGTCTTTTTGCGGCAACCGACCGAAGGGAGCTCATGAATACAAATAAAACAGACAAGGATGAATAATGGGGAAAAGTAAATAGAACACTTTAAAAAGTTAGACCTTAAAAGAAAAGTTTGTGTGATTTCGCTTTTCCTTCAGCAAACAGAGAAACAGCGGAAGAAAAAGCAGTACTGTAAAAGAGTTTAGAGTATTAAAACTTTGAAAATGAAAAATACATTAATTTTTCATTTTTCATTATTCTTTTTTCACTTCTCATATTCTACTTACAATTCATTATAATCAATTCCATCGAAATTTCCAGAGCTCATCATTAGTAATACCATATTATCCGTACTTTCTTGTTCGATGAAATCTAAAACATTTTGAGTTTCTGTTTCCACTTGAACATTTTCCCCAAAGGCCTCAAAAACATCTTTCTTGGTTATTGGATCTAGCTTTTTATGTGCTACAACTTTTGGACTGAAATAAACCAATGCTTTATCTGCCGTTTCCATGGCATTTAAATAATGTGGCAAAAATTCCTTCTTTAACGATGAAAAGGTGTGTAACTCCATGCAAGCCACTAGTTTTCTGTCAGGATATTGCTCCTTAACAGCAGCGGTTGTCGCTTTTAATTTACTCGGAGAATGTGCAAAATCTTTGTAAAGTACACGTTCTGGTGTTTCACTGACTTTCTCTAATCTTTTTCCTGCGCCTGTGAAATCTTTCATAGCGTTTAAGAAATCAGTAGGAGTGATGCCTAATGCCTCAACAACTTTTAGAGCTCCATGTAAATTCTGTAAATTATGTGCTCCAAAAATCTTTAAATGAAATTCTTGACCGTCATAGTGAAACAGTGTTCCGTTTTCCTGAACTTCATATTTAGGCGTATTGTAAGATTTTAATTGGAGTCTTTTACTTTGCTTCAAGGCTACTTTTTGAACATCTTCATCTTCTTCATTGTAAACCAAAACACCATTTTCTTCAATGATGTTACAGAATTGATCAAACTGACCAACATAATTATCGTAAGTCGGAAAAACATTAATGTGATCCCAGGCAATTCCTGTAATCATGGCTATATGTGGTTTATATAAATGAAATTTTGGTCTTCGGTCAATTGGCGAACTTAAATATTCATCACCTTCAAGAATGATGACATCGTTTTCTTCGGTTAATTTAACCATGCAATCATAACCTTCTAATTGCGCACCTACCATATAATCTACAGGGAAATCGAGAATTTGCAAAGCATGTAAAATCATAGAGGTCGTTGTGGTTTTACCATGTGAACCACCAATTACAACACGCTTTTTGTTTTTGGATTGCTCATAAATGTATTCAGGATAAGAGAAAATCTCTAATCCTAATTCTTTTGCCTTAGCTAATTCAGGATTATCTGGTCTGGCATGCATTCCCAAAATCACAGCATCTAAATCCGAGGTGATGTTGCTTACATTCCATCCAATGTTTTCTGGCAAAATTCCTTCTTTTTTCAATCGCCCTTTTGAAGGTTCAAAAATTTCATCATCAGACCCCGTAACTTCGAATCCTTTTCTTGATAATGCAATGGCTAAATTATGCATAGCGCTTCCTCCAATGGCGATAAAATGAACTTTCATGAATTGTATATTTTTGGTTTGATAAAATTACTTAAGTTTCATCACAGATTGAATGGGTAAACACTTTTCTATTAACTTTTAAGTGTTGATAGGTAGGGAACGAAGTATAAATAAAATGGTTAAACAAAAGAGGTCAAATTAACTCCAACCTCTTTTTATGATTGTAAAATCTATCTTTTTATCATTTTCTTTGTATTTACAGCTTTGCCATCAGCTATCAAAGTATAGGTATAAAGACCTGAAGATAAATCAGCACCGTAAACAGTTAAACTTCCTTTTCCACGGTCTATAATTTCAACCGATTTAATCAGTTTACCCATATTATTATAGAAATGTAATTGTGCCTTTTGAACAGATTCTGGTATTGAAAAATCGATAACCGTTTTTTCAGCAAAAGGGTTAGGCACATTTTGATCAAGAATGATTGTCTCTCGATTGTTCAAAATAACAGATAATTGAGATTCTAATTCATTTTGGTCTTCTTCACTATTCGTATTTATGGCTTGTTGATTTAGTTGACATAGAATAGGTAGGATATTACTCAAACAACTTTCAAGATGAGTTAAACGATTGTTTAAGTCATATAACAAAGAATCCTTAGAATTTATTACTTCATTTAAACTATCAATTTCTGTTTGTTGTTCTTGGAAGCCTTTAGTAAGAATAGGGATAAAAGACTGATAGTTTAATGATTTAAAATTAACTTGTTGATTAATTACGTTTCCTAGAGAATCATACGAGGCAGGGAAAATAGATTCCGATACTATATCTGGTAGGATTTGTTCAACATCTTGGGCAATAAAACCATATTGAGTACCATCTGCCAAATTCATTTGAGGAAAGGCAGTATGTTTAAATTCAAAATTAACAGGGTTTAATTGATTGATAACCTGTGTTGCATTGGTTATGTTATGAATGTTATCTTTTAATATAGAGTCTGATGAAAAGTTATCGCTACCAGTTCTAACTACATCACCATCGAAAAAGCCAGCATAACTTGTTGCTGAACCACCAAAGCTATTTGCTGAACCATAGACACCATAATTAACACCAGTAGAATTAGATGCGATTGCACGAATTCCGTAATTTTGACTACCGCCAACAGCTAATGCATCAACACCATAATTTACATCTCCATAACCAGCTGAAACATCAATACCATAATTTGTCAAACCTACATTTACTCCGTCAAATAAGGTAGAAGAATGGAACCTTCCTCCAAAATTGTTTGAAGCATTTTCTCCAATACCCCAAACACCGATGTTTTCTCTATTATCCTTTAGAGATTCACTATGAACACCTACTCCAATACCTAAGTAAGGCTGTGAAAAACCAATATCAGTATTGACAACCTGTAACCCCATTACTAGTAATGGATTGTTAATCCCCAATTCTCTATAAACATTTAATTTTGCTGGAGCTTGAGCATTGCAATCTCGTCCAATAACTACTCTATTTTCATCTTGATCCAATGAGGTTGAAGGATCTGAAAAATAGAAATTATGACTTTCTAGTGGAATTTCATAATTATTAGCTAATGGGTTCTGCGTTGTACCACAGTTATTACCTAAGTTTCCCCCAGCAGTTCCTCCATCAACATAGATTACATCTCCATTATTATCTACAGACAAAACACCGTTTCCTGGATTTAAAATAGGTTGTTGAGAAGATGTTAAGTTTGTAAATCGAAGTCCGCTTGATCCCCCAGGTGCTCCCCAATAAGGTGAGCCAGACGATGACATTATTTCTAGTGTATTACTTGGAATAGTTCCTGCTGAATTAAAATCACCAATACCCATTCTACCATTATCTTGACCGTCTGCCCACATTCTAGCAATTTCAAAACCATTCTGTGTAGATGCAATACCGTTATTTGGAGCAGCAGTAAAAACAAATCTAAGGTTATCCCCATTTGCTGGATTTGAAGAGGGGTTATTACCAAAGTTTATTATCGCTTCATTTCTGTCATTTGCTATTTCTCTGAGACCAATATACATATTATCAAAACCTCCATCACTACCGTAGAAAGTTCCAATATCCATCCATTGTCTCCATCCGGCTCCAGATGCTCCATCATCACCAATATGTAACATTGTTAAAGGATGAGCAGTACCGATTCCTACGTTTCCTGCTCGTGCTGTTGCAAACCAAGGCCCAGTCATACTTAGGTTATGATCTTGACCTAGAATACGCATGCGTTCATTATTGCCACCTGCGTTAAAAATCATATCGCGTTGAGAAGCTTGTAATGTTATGTTTTGATTACTAACTTCTTGTCCATTGGCTATAGGGCTATTTAAGGTCGTAAATATTTGAAATTTTTCGGTTGATGTTCCTGAAGTTGCCCCTGTAAATAATTGCCATCGGTTTACTATATTATTTGCCCCATCCGTTCTAATTAAATTTCCACGTTGGTAGTCAATAGGAGCACCTAACAAGAAATCATGTAGATGAATCCGGGCAAGTGGGGTAACTCCCGTTGCAGTATTGAAGTTTCCAAATCCCCAACTCTTCCAGTCGTTGTTGCCGATGCCGTTTGTGCCTACTCCGTAGAGATTATTAAGATTGCCTTGTTGATGCCATTGTGATTGTCCATAACTTACACTTGTTAACGCAACATTTAAAAAAAAGTGTTATTGATAATTTTAAATTTTTCATTGTTCTAGATATTATCACCTAAACAAATGAATAAACCCGTGTTTTGGTTCACCATTGATATATGCTTTATAAAAATACACCCCTTCTGTGCATGGTTTTCCTTTACAGTTGCCGTCCCACTTGGGGCTGTTTTTGTTTAATTCTGTCACTTTATTTCCCCATCGGTTGAGTATTAAAACATAGTCTGAAGCGTTTTTAAAATCGATACTCCAAAAGTCATTACTTCCATCGTTGTTGGGGGTGAAGGTATTTGGAAAAACAATAGTTTTATCTACTTCCTCCCCTTTACAAGGACAATTCTTACTGCCAAGCCTAGCAACCCAAACATCATCTATAAAATAATAAGCAGTATATGAATTGCTGTCCAACACAGTGCTGTTTTGGTTACTATAAAAACTACCTATGGTGAGAAATTTTTCACCTCCCTTGGCTACATATTCTACATTAATTTCAGTCCAATTATTTGTATCTGAAATAAAATTAGCAACAGGGTTTTCAACTGATGGAGTTGTATAATAACCAAAATTTTGAATTAGACTATCTTTTGTAAAAAGAAAATGTAGATTAGAAGTGGCTGTACCAATTGTATTTGTAGTTTTATTCACAACATACATACTGACACAATAAGTAGAATCTTTTAAAAGAGAATCATTCAATTCCACTTCAATTCTTTCTCTACTGGATGAGGATTGCCAAAATCCAATCCCCGCATATCCTTTTCCAGTTCTTGCAAATTGATAACCTGCCCAGCTTAAAGGTACTCCAGATTCACCTTGTGGAGCACACTCATGAAATAAATCAGAGCTGCTACTTGTTTCAAAATCGGTAGAATCCCAAAACCAAGGAGTCGGTTGAAACCAAGGTTTTGCAAGATGTATTTGTCCCGGGTCAGGCATTTCAGGACACTGAACTATTTCTTCAAAACTAGGATTTGGAACTAAATTTTGTGCATTTAATATATCGATGTAAAAGTTTGATATAAATAAAACTATGTATAAAACGAGTTTATTCAAAATGAATAGTTGTTTTTTAATATTTAATTAATTACTCCATCACGCAGGAGTTCAGCGTGTAGTTGGCTACAATACTATTTCTTGCTTCCAAAACCGTCATGGGGGATGAGCGAAAATTAATGATTGTTTCATAAGTTCTGAATTGTTTTAATAACTATTGATTTTAGATTACTTGTTTATTTAAAGAGATGGAAAAAACCACTCTTGTTTTCCTTTTTTTTATTTGGATGGGTTAACTCTATTTTATAATAGTAAACTCCATCTGTAACAGTTTTTCCTTTATAATTCCCATCCCATAAAGGAACTTTCTTAACCTCATTGTTATTTACAGAAAGAGTATCAGTATTTATTTCATTGCCCCACCTATTAAAAATCGAATAACATATCTTTTAGTAGCCATATATATTGACAGTAAAAACATCATTATCTCCATCATTGTTTGGGGTGAATACATTCGGAATTCTTACAGAAGGCTCTATTACATATTCATTTGGATTGTTTTCACACCCATCACCCTCATTAAAAATATAATCCATAAAGTTTGGTAAACTTTCTCCTGATAAATTTCCGTCCAAGTCTATAGTATGATAACTAAGATAGGCATCTCCATTTTCTTCGTTTGGATTTTCAATAACACTTATTGAAGGATGAGTCATATAACTCGCACCAATATAAATTTTGCCGTCATTACCTAGTTGTAAACCCTTAAGTGCAGAATTATCAGTTCCTTGATCATCAATCATTTTAAAGCTACTTTGAATAGTCAAAGTATCGGAACTGCATAAATCGTATTGATAGAGCTGGTATCCGCTTGAAGTAAAGTATATTTTTGAGCTATTTGGAGAAAAACTAAAATACAACCCACCGTAAGCGTTATCCAAAAAACAAAAATGATCTATATTTCCTGTAGAATTATCAAAGGAAAACAATTCTGAATATAAAAAAGTATATGTTGAATCGTAAATATGATTGGCTAAACTCATATATTTTGAATTGGGAGAGATTTTCACACTACTATTATATCTATCTAGAGGATAACCAACATGTTGAATGTCAGGTGTAGTATTTAACCCATTGTTATTTAAACTATATACCCTAAAATTGCTATTATCAAATTCGTGTGTTACAATCCAAAAGTCATTTCCGTTGGCGTGAATAGTTGCTGTTTGTGCCTCTGTTGAAGGAGCAAAAAGTAATACTCTTTTTTGCCCATTTACAACATCTCCATACCCTCCATTCAAGGACATGTCAATAAGATTATAGCGATATCCATCTGCTCCAAAGTTTTCTGCGCAATCAGTGGTGAAAAGATAATATTGGTCATTATCACCTGGGTGCGGAACGATTAATGCCCCTTGTGTGCTGCTGTTTTGCCCAAGACCTGTGGCACAAGCGGTTGAGGCTAAACCTGTTCCGTTGGGCATTGGATTATGGTTTCTGTCCCATATAGTATCACCATCAGTATAAAAGAGTAGGTTCCCATTGATATCACTCATAGTGGCACAGCCTTCTTTAGCGTGAAGTTGTCCATCATTAATTGCAACAAGATTTCCACTGCTAAAATCTAACCCAGCACCATGTCCAAAGTACCATTTATCGGCACGTTTAGCTTCTGGATTTTGTTGTCCGAATAGTAAAAAGCTACTTCCTAAAATAATAAGTAGAAATGCTAATTTATTCATTATGAATGTTTTTAATTAATCTAAATTACTAAATTTAAGTTAAATTGTAAAATTTGTTAAGAGTTTAACATCTAATGTACTGTTTAGCCTCTAATGTACTGGTTTAAGTATTGAAACGGTCTTTTTGGACATTTAAAACCGATAATTTAGTAATTTTGCGGCATGAAAAAGCGATTATTTTTTCGATGTGCCTATGACGGTACTCATTATTCTGGATGGCAAAAGCAACCCAATGCAAAAACAATTCAAGGAGAAATAGAGGAGAAGCTCTCTCGTTTGTTTGGAAATCAAAGTGTTGATATTGTTGGTTGCGGAAGAACTGATGCTGGGGTACATGCGAGTCAGTCTTATTTTCATGCTGATTTACCAACAAATTTTGCCCCTGATCAACTTAGATACAAGTTGAATAATATGTTACCTCTGGATATCGCAATTAACGAAATTGTTGAAGTTGCAGAAGATGCGCATGCAAGATTCGATGCAACACGTAGAACTTATTATTATTTCTTGCATCAACATAAATTGCCTTTTCACCAAAATGATAGCTGGTATTATCCTCGAAAATTGGATGTAGAGAAGATGAATGAAGCCACCCAATTTTTATTGGGAAGACAAGATTTTACTTCTTTTTCAAAATTACATACTGATGTCAATAATAATTTTTGTGATATTTCTTTTGCAGAATGGAAGCATGTAGGTGATCAATTACGCTTTGAAATAAGAGCCAATCGTTTTTTAAGAAATATGGTTCGTGCCATAGTAGGAACTTTGTTGGAAGTTGGAAATGGCAGTATTGCTCCAGAAGAAGTGAGGAATATCATAGCAAAAGAAGATAGGGGAGCTGCCGGTTGTTCTGTTCCTGCTAAAGGATTGTTTTTACAGAAAATAAAGTATCCTTATTTATAACTGGGTTTTGGTTGAGGACTCTTGTTTAGGAATATTTTTTTAAGCAAAGGAGAAGAAGTACTGGTATTCGTATTTAAAAATATTTATTCCCTTTGAATGGGTATTTCTAAATTGAACCTATTATATTCGTTCCATATTAGTATTTATTCATAAATTCAATTGATGAAATCACTACTTATAACCGTATTAACATTTGTCAGTATTTGTTCATTAAATGCACAAGGCTGGCTTTCTCAAGGAGCTCGAGTTGGAGCAATGGCCAATAATGGTGTAACATTAATTGATGCTTTTTCTTACCATCACAATCCAGGAGCTTTAGGTTTTATTGAAAATGCAAGTGTTGGGGTATCATACGAAAGCAGATACGCTTTGAAAGAATTGCAAACGCAAAGTGTGGCCGCTGCTGTTCCACTTAAAACCGGGGTGATTTCAGCAGGTGGGCAGTTTTATGGATATGACACTTATCGCACAACAAGAGCGGGTTTAGGATACAGCATGAAATTATCTGATAGAATAGCTGCTGGTGTTCAAATCAACTATTTAAGTACAAGACTAGATCCAGCTTATGGTGTTAAACACGGAATTAGTGCTGAATTTGGTGCTTTAGCTAAGTTAAATGATCGTTTAAATATTGGTTTTTCTGTTGTGAATATCGGTCGTACTGAGATTTCTGAATATAAAAATGACCGTTATGGTACAATTTTAAGATTGGGACTTTCTTACCAAATCTCTGAAATGTTATTATTGGTTGGTGAGATTGAACAAGAGATTAATTTTGATACGAGACTCCGTGCAGGAATTGAATATCACCCGATTGATTTATTGTATATACGTGCTGGTGTTCAAGGAGCACCAATGGATTTTGCTTTTGGTTTTGGTTTAGCATTTGAAAGAATTAAGTTGGATTTGGCAACTCAATACAATCAGTATCTAGGTTGGACTCCAGCTGCTTCATTTGTATTTGATTTTAATAAAAAGAAGTAGAAATGAAGTATTTATTACTGTTTTCATTCTTGATTTTTGCATTGCTTGGACTAAGTCAATCCAAAAATGAAGTCATCCAACAAAGAATTGAATTTATTGCTCAAGACCTTGACGCTGAAGAAGTTTCTTTAGAAGATATTTTCGATGTTTTAAATGCTTACTACGACAATCCATTAAATTTAAATATTGCTACCAAAGAAGATTTGCAAGAAATCATGTTGTTGAATGATTTTCAAATAAATGCCTTGTTAGCGAAAAGAGATGAAGTTGGTGCGTTCAGTACTTTGTTTGAATTAAAGGATATTGAATATTGGGATTTATTGACACTTGATAATATCATTCCTTTTGTTCGTGTTTCTAAAGTTGAAGAGAAAAAACAAGGAAATTTAAAAAAATACCTCGCCGAAGGAAATGTGGAAGCTTATTTCCGTTATCAAAGAGTTTTGGAGGATAAAGTTGGGTATAGCGATGTTAGTCCTGAAGAAAAAGAGGAGAGTTCAAAATATTATTGGGGAGATCCAAATAAACTCTATTCTAGGATTCGTTATACACATAAAAATGATTTCAGTATTGGGGTAACCATGGAAAAAGATCCTGGTGAACAGCTTTTTGGGGATAAATCACCGAATGGCTTCGATTTTTATAGTGCTCACGCCTATTATAGCGGTAATAAATTTGTAAGAAAAGCAGTAATTGGAGATTATCAAGTTCAGATTGGGCAAGGTTTGGCCATGTGGACCGGTTATGGCTTTAGTAAAACAGCAGATGCTACATCAGCAAAGAAAAATGCACGTGGATTAAAGCCTTATGCTTCAACTGATGAAACACGGTTTATGCGTGGTGCAGGAGTAGAACTTGGTGTTGGAGACTTTTCTTTAACTACTTGGGGTTCTTACAAAGGTGTGGATGGCTCTTTGGAAATGTTGGATACCTTAGATTCTGAAGAAGCAAGATTAGCTTCCTCAATTAATTTGAGTGGATATCACCGAACAAGCTCTGAAATTGATCGTAAAAACAGTCTGATGGAAATGATTTACGGTGCCAACGTAAAATATGAACGCCGTAATTTCCAGATTGGAGTTTCTGCTATTCAACAAGCTTATGATGCTTTTTATCAGCGTTCAGATAATTTGATGAATAAATATCAGTTCGCTGGAAAAGAATTGACCAGTTTAAGTGCTGATTATTCTTTTATTGTTAGAAATTTAAGCGTGTACGGTGAAGTGGCTCAAAGTCGAAGTTCAAATGCTATTGCCGTTTTACAAGGTCTAACAATGGCTTTGGGTAGAAAAGCTTCTCTGACAGCCTTATATAGAAACTATCCAAAAGATTATCATACTTTTTATGCGCAAGGATTTGGAGATGGAAGCAATACCAATAACGAGTCTGGACTTTATTTGGGAGGATCATTCAAACTGAATAGACAATGGCGTTTAAATACTTATGTAGACTTTTTCAAATCTCCATGGTTGAAATACCGTGTAGATGCTCCTAGTGATGGACATGAGGTGTTAAGTCAGTTAACTTATCGACCAAGTTCAAAGTTTGAAACTTATATCCGTGTCCGTGAAAAAGATAAAATGATTAACGTTAGTGAATTTGAAGGAAATATTCGTCCTGTGGAGCGCTATAAACAAAGGAAGTATCAATTGGGGTTAACTGCTGATTTAGGTTCAGGATGGAAGTGGAGGTCACGAATTGATTATGTAACGGACCAACGTGATAGTGAAGGAAAGCAAGATGGTTTTGCATTAACTCAAGATTTATTATATCGTAGCAAGCAATTTCCGATTGAATTGACTTTAAGATATGCTATTTTTAATACAGATAGTTACGATACAAGGGTTTATTCTTACGAATACAACTTGGAAAATGTCTTCAGTATTCCTGCTTATTTTAATAAAGGAAGTCGAACTTACGTAATGTTGAGGTATACTTTCTGGAACGAAACCTGCGATTTATGGTTGAGATATGCAGCATTTGTATACAATCAAGAAGATGTCTTGAGTAGTGGTTCTGAAGAGATTGAAGGAAATGTTAAAAGTGAAGTAGGAGTTCAGTTGAGAGTGAGGTTTTAATAATTAGAATTAAATACTTTGGCTAAAATCCCCAATAAATTTCTGCATAAGTTGAACTTTTATTCAGTAATGATTTGATAAAATCTCTCAAATCAGAAAAAGTCAGAATTCATCCTAACAAAGTCAGAACCACAAACCGATTAACACAATATTTTGACTATTTTTGTCCATTGAAAATACCGAAATTAAAGAAGAATGAAAATTTCCTATAACTGGTTAAAAAATTACGTAAAAACGGAGCATACTCCACAACGTTTAAGTGAGATTCTAACGGATACTGGCTTAGAAGTTGAAGGTTTAGAAAAAGTTGAAGCCATAAAAGGTGGACTTAAAGGTGTTGTTGTTGGACAAGTGACCAGTTGTGTTCCTCATGAAAATGCTGATAAATTAAACGTTACAACTGTTAATGTTGGCGCGGAAGAAGAATTACAGATTGTTTGTGGAGCACCAAATGTAGCAGAAGGTCAAAAAGTAATTGTTGCAACCGTTGGAGCAACGCTTTATCCAACACCAGAAGAGCCTTTCAAAATTAAGAAAGCTAAAATTAGAGGTGTTGAATCTTTTGGGATGATTTGTGCCGAGGATGAATTAGGTTTAGGTATTTCTCACGATGGTATTTTAGTTTTACCAGAAGAAACCAAAGTAGGTCAGGAAGCTGCAGAATATTTTAATTTATCTGATGATTATCAAATTGAAATAGGATTAACACCGAATAGAAGTGATGCTTTAGGTCATTTAGGTGTAGCCCGTGATATTGTGGCTTTTAACAAAGTTCATAAAGAAGAAAAGACTGGACTTCAAATGCCTGATATTAGTGCGTATGAAGTTGTTGAAAATAGCGATAAAGTAAAGATTAATGTTGAAGCTCCTGAAGCGTGTACTCGTTATGAAGGGTGTGTAATTTCAAATGTTAAGATTCAAGCTTCTCCAGATTGGTTGAAGAACTATTTGTTAGCTATTGGCTTAACTCCAATCAATAATGTCGTAGATGTTACAAATTTCGTGATGCACGAATTGGGAACACCGTTACACGCTTTCGATTTAAGTAAAGTAGGAGAGCAAATTATTGTGAAAAACGCTCAAGAAGGTGAGAAATTCACAACTTTGGATGGTGTTGAACGAACATTATCTGAACATGATTTGATGATTACTAATGGAAAGAAAAACCTTGCTATTGCAGGAGTTATGGGAGGTCTGAAATCAGGGGTAATTGAAGATACGACTTCCATTTTCCTTGAAGCGGCTTACTTTAATCCTGTAAGTGTGCGTAAAACAGCAAAAAGACATGGTTTAAATACTGATGCTTCTTTCCGTTTTGAGAGAGGAGTGGATATTTGCATGGTTCCTTTTGCAATGAAAAGAGCTGCAACATTGATTGCTCAACTGGGAGAAGGAAATATTTCTCATGAACCAATTCCTTATTATCCTAAACGCGTTGAACCAAATGAGGTGATGTTCAGTTATTCTCGTTGTAATCAATTGATTGGTAAAGAAATTGACGTAGAAAAAATAGGTGAGATTTTAAATGCATTAGATATTCAAATATTGCACAACAATGGAGATCAAGTAAAACTTAAAATACCTACTTATCGCGTTGATGTTACCCGTGAAGCTGATGTAATTGAAGAAGTTCTTCGTATTTATGGTTTCAATAATATTGAATTACCAAAGAAATGGAATATTAGTTTGTCTGATCAAAACTTGAGAAGTGAGGAAAAACGTTTAAATACAATCGCTGACTTACTTGTTTCACAGGGTTATTTTGAGATGATGAATAATTCATTGACTTCAAGTAAATATATTGAAGAGCATGGTGGAGAGACTTTTTCTGTAGACAATGCAGTTAAAATGTTGAATCCTTTAAGTTTGGATTTAGATGTAATGCGTCAATCTTTAATTTTTCAAGGATTAACGACTGTTGCTCACAATAAAAATCGTCAAAATGCTGATTTGGGATTGTTTGAGTTTGGTAAAGTATATCAGAACTTCAATAATGAATTTTCTGAAAACAAACGATTATCAATATTCTTAACTGGTAAAAAAGAACCAGAACAATGGAATGCAAACCAAGAAGAGGTGTCATTCTTTACCTTGAAAGGTATTGTTTCAACTATTTTAGATCGTCTAGGATTGGGAAGTATTGTTTCAATGAAAGCATTGAAAAAATCTATTCTTGAGGATGGAATGCAGTTGTATATTCAGAAAAATAAGATTGGTGAAATAGGGTGGACTAGCTCAAAATTAAATAAAAGTCTTGGTTTAAAGCAGCGTGTTTATATCGCTGATTTAGATTGGGATATGATTTTGAGTTTAGGGAATAGAAATAAAGTTCAATTCTCTCCTTTACCTAAAACTTTTGCCATGAGACGTGATTTTTCATTGTTAATGGATAAAGCAGTTACTTTCCAAGAAATCGAAGAAATCGCTCGTAAAACAGATAAGAAATTACTGAAGGAGGTTAATCTTTTTGATGTTTATGAAGGAGATAAATTAGAAGAAGGAAAGAAATCATACGCTGTAAGTTTCTACTTCCAAGATGCTGAAAAAACACTAAAAGATGATCAGATTGAGAAAATCATGGAGAAGATCCGTCTTCAATTAGAAAAGCAGCTTTATATTGAATTGAGAAAATAGAATTTTAAATCGCAAAGGTGTACAGATGTGCATCTTTGCGTATTTTATAGTTCTTGAATAATCTATCTTAAAATAACCTCCCATCAAAAAAGTATGCTTCATTTCTAACAAGTTTCACTTTTTCTTCAAATAGTGGGTGATTGGTATTAATGATGTAGTTAAATTCCTTTTCAATTACAGCTGAAGGTACTTTGAGAATTAACGATCGATTATTTCTGTACCATTCTGAGCCAATTTCCTGGAGTTTATAATACATGTTGAACTTTCTCCAATTTTTCGGAAGGTCCTTTATTAAGATTTGTTCATATAATTCTTCATCATCGGGGAGTGAGATATTCATCACTTCATAGTTTGGATTTGGACTGATTGAATTACGATGAACCACTAATTCAAGCGTAGATAATGATCTTGAAGCACTTGTGTAAATAACAAATTCATTTTTTTTATTCCATCTGTTGGCAGCCCCAGAACTTGTTAATTTTTTGGAGTGTTTTTGATGAGAGATTCTAAAGACTTCCATGTTTATGCGTTATCACCGTATTCTATACCTGTGAGGCGATCTTCAATGTATCTGATACCTGATATGGTTTTAAAAAAATCGACAGGTGCTTCATTGTTGAAGTGGAAATTGGGAGTGTCTAACCATGAATTAAAAGCTTCTTTGGAACCAAAAACTATTTCTCCTTTTTTGTATAAAGCAACGATAAGCAAAAATTTTTCTTTAAAAGGTAGGGTGATGTCAGTTTTTAAACTTTTATAATTCTGATAGGTTTTCTCACTGATATTAAACCAATCTGAGATTATTTTATCCGTTTTTTGAGCTAATTTCTTTAAGAATTGAAATTCCTTTGTTGCGATATTCACAGTGTTCATGTAGTAAATCATTTCTACGTCAGAAACTGTAGATGGAGTGTCTTCTATTTTGTATTGTTGCTCTTTATTTTTCATCTGCTCATTTTTACCAAAAATACGTATTATTACCTTTGTTTGAAAGTAAAATTACTTTTTTTATAATTTTTTTATGTTTTTCGCCTCTTTTGAATAATGTTTTCAATTCAATAGAGATGTTACTTTTAATAAAAAAAGTGTGTTGCAAAATTGTTTATTGACTTGGATTCAGAGTAGAATCTTTAGGTGGTATTGCCCTAACAATACTCTTTTTTATTTATCTTAGCGATTCAATAAAAGATATAAAAAAATGGCAATAAAAGATTATAATCACAAGGTAGCAGAGCGTTTAATGCGCTATGTGCAAATCGATACAACAGCAGATCCAAATTCAACTTCTTTTCCATCAACGGAGATTCAAAAAGACCTAGGTAAAGTACTTGTTCAAGAATTACTTGATCTTGGTGTTGAAGATGCGGAAATGGATGAATGGGGATATGTTTTTGGAACTGTTAAGGGGAATACTTCAAATGATGTTCCAACGATTTGTTTCTGCGCACATATGGATACAGCTCCAGATGTTACAGGAAAGAACGTGAAGCCGATTTTACATAAAAACTATGATGGTAATCCTATTACTTTGCCAGACGATAATAATCAGGTAATTACCACAGATAAACACCCATATTTGAAAGAGAAAATTGGTGATGATTTAATTACTGCAAGTGGTTTAACTTTACTTGGAGCGGATGATAAAGCAGGTGTTGCTTGTATCATGGATTTCGTGGAATACCTAATGGGGAATCCTGGAATTAAACATGGTGATATTCGAATTTTATTTACACCTGATGAAGAAGTTGGTCGTGGTGTAGATCATTTAGATATGGAAAAATTGAATGCCGACTATGGATATACACTTGATGGTGGTGTTCAAGGTTCAATTGAAGACGAGAGTTTTTCTGCTGATGCTGTGAAATTAACTGTTCATGGTGTTAGTGCGCATCCTGGTTATGCTAAAGGGAAGTTAATTAACGCGCTAAAATTAGGAGGAAAGATTCTTGCTGCTCTTCCTAATGATAGCTGGTCTCCAGAAACAACAGAAGGTAGAGAAGGATTTGTTCATCCTACATCTTTTGATGGAATTCAAGAAAAAGCAACTTTAGGATTTATTATTCGTGATCACGAAACAAGTAAATTAGCTGAATATGAAGCACGTTTGAAAGAAATTGCAAAAAGTGTTATTGATCAGTATCCTGGTGCAAGTTTCGAATTTGAAGTATCGGAACAATACAGAAACATGAAGGAAATATTGAAAGAAGTTCCTTTTGTTACTGAATACGTGATTGACGCAATGAAAAAAGCAGATGTTACTCCACGCCCTGTAATTATTCGTGGTGGAACAGATGGTTCTCGTTTATCTTTCATGGGACTTCCTTGTCCAAACTTGTTTACCGGAGAAATGGCTATTCACTCTAAACATGAGTACGTAAGTGTGCAAGACATGCAAAAAGCGGTGCAAACAATGGGTGAGTTGGTTCAAATTTGGGAACAACATAAGTAGACCAATATTTTAATAGATTAGAAAGAGACGTTCAATAATGGACGTCTCTTTTTGGTTTTAACGGACATTATTCACTCTTTATATGTCTAAAAAGGATTTTCTTGATTTTATTGTGTTTCTGAACAAACACTAACTATCTTTGAACAAAAATTATACAATGTCTGAATTATTCATAAAACTTGGAGTTAATCCTGAAATTCAAAAGGTACTTAACGCTAAAAACATCTTACAACCAACAGAAATTCAATCACAAGTCATTCCTTTGTTTTTAAAGCAATCAAATGATATTGTTGCAACAGCAAAAACGGGAACTGGTAAAACAGCTGCTTTTGGATTGCCTTTATTGCAATTAGTTGACGTTCAAAATTCAAATATTCAGGCACTTATTTTGGCACCAACAAGAGAGTTAGCGCAGCAAATTCATACACAGCTTATTGATTTTGGTGCTGCTATTGACGGCTTAAAAGTGAGTTTGTTGACGGGAGGAAGTTCTTTAAAAAGTCAACAAGAGGAATTGAATACTACACCTCAGATTGTGATTGCTACACCAGGACGTTTGATGGATTTAATGGAGCGTAATGCCTTATCGTTAAAATCTGTTCAACATTTGGTGCTTGATGAAGCCGATGAAATGTTTCAGGCTTTTAAAGAAGAATTGCAGACAATTACCAAAGCGCTTCCTCAAACAAAGAAATCTTATTTGTTCAGTGCAACAATGCCAAGTCAGGTAAAAGACTATGTGCATAATTTTATGTCAAAAGATGTTTTAACTGTGGCTGCTGAAATGGAAGTAAAGGCACATGCGGACATTGAACATCAATATACAGTTGTTGAGCCAATAGAAAAATTAGATGTTTTACTTCATTTTTTAAGTTCACAAGAAGGAAACAGAGGAATTATCTTTTGTAGAACAAAGGCTGCAGTAAATAAATTAGCGAAGAACCTTGCTAAACGAAAAATCTCATCAGGTGCAATTCACGGGAGTTTAACACAGAAAATCCGTGATCGCATCATGGAGCAGTTTAGAGAAGGACACATCAATATTCTAGTGGCAACAGATCTTGTCGCACGTGGAATTGATGTGAAAGAATTGGCTTATGTGGTAAATTATCACCTTCCAGATACTGTTGAAAACTATGTTCACCGTAGCGGTAGAACTGGTCGTGCTGGAGAAAAAGGTCTTTCAATGACTATTTTACAAACCGAAGAAGTAGCTGAAATCCGGAGATTTGAAGAAGAATTAGAGATTCAGTTTAATGTGGTTGGAAAAGCAGATACTGAAGACCTAGAATCAAATAAAATGATTGTTTGGGCCAATAAAGTGTTGAAATCAAAATTAGACAAATCTATTCCAAACGAAGCCAAAGAGGAAGTGAGAAATGTGTTTAACCGCCTTTCAAAAGATGAATTGATTGATAAAATTGTTTCTAATTATTGGAAGGAAAATAAAGGAAAACACAATTCTTAATTTTTATTTACATTTATTGAAAATAATGATAGAATGTTAGATTTTGAAAACAATACGCTTAACATAGAAGATTTACCTAAGTTTGAAGAGGTAGAGAAGAGTCCTGTTTCTATACGTTACTTAAAAGTACTGCGTTTGCTTTATTTGATCTTTTTATTTGTGTTTTTAGGAGGATTAACAGCATTGTTTTTTATTCCAAAATTTCCCATTGTATTGTTTTTGATCATAGCTAGTGTGGTTGTTACAATATTTGGAATCCTTATTTTAGAAGTTGAAAAAGGTTTTCCAAAACGAAAATTCGCTTTAAGAGAAAAGGATATTCTTTTTCAAAAAGGCTTCATTATCTTTAGAGAAACGATTGTTCCTTATAAAAGGATTCAGCATGTAGAGGTGAAGCAAGGTCTGTTGTTTAAAGCGTTTAATATTGTAATAATTAAAGTATTTACTGCTGGTTCCTCAAGTGGCGACCTTAGTTTATTTGGACTTGACCCTGAAGATGCAGATAAAATGAAAGCACAAATTTTAAAAATTGCAGATTTAGATGAAGACTGATTTTTCTTTTCCAAATCGGCAAAATTTACGTGGTATTCTTGTGCTATTCTTTATGAATATCATAAAAGGTATCAAACACAATTTTTATGTTTTGCTACCACTTTTAAGTAGTGATTTCCGTGAAAAATACCTGTTTACAATTTTAATCGTTGCTGCAGTTGTTATCGTGGTTTTATTACTTTATTCTTATAAAAGTTACCGTAATTTTGTTTTCCATATAGAAGAACAACGTTTTTTTCTAAAACATGGTGTACTTCGTTTTTCCAAGACAGAAATTCCTTTCGATCGTATTCAAAATATCAACATCAAGCAAAATTTAATTCAACAAGTACTGAATGTAGTTGGATTGGAGATAGAAACAGCTGGTCAAAATTCCGCTGAAATTCAAATTAGAGCTTTAAAAAGAGATGTCGCAGATGAATTGAAATCGATTTTATTACAAAAAGCAGCGCAACAAACTAAAGTTGAAAAGGAAGATGGAAGTGCTGAAAACATTGCCGAAGAAAAAGAAATAGCTGTTGAAACAAAAAGTCCACAACGTGTATTTTCGCTTGATTTCCTTCAGTTGATTAAAGTAGGGATGAGTTCCAACTATTTGAAAGGCTTTGGTATTATGCTTGCATTTTTTGGTACTATTTTTCAAATTATCGAAAAACAGTTCGAGGAATATTTAGATGCGACTTTTGAAAATATGGATGCAAGTGTTATGGAAGGCTTTAATAGCTTTTTTGCAGGTTTGTTTGTGTTCATTATAGTTGTTTCTTTCCTTGTCACAGTCATTAGTGTGGTGATAAAATATTTTGACTTGAAATTGACCAAAACAGGTGATGATTATGAAGTGGAATACGGTTTAGTTAAACGCGTAAGTCAAGTTATTAAGAAGAACAAAACACAAGTTTTTGAAGTAGAGGAGAACCCCATAAAGGACTTGCTTAAAATCAAAAATATTTTTGTTAGTCAAGCTTCCGCACAAGAGTTAAGTAAGAAAAAAAAGATTGGAATTGTAGGTGTTTCCGATGAAAACCTAAGTCAATTATTTGAGTCTTTATTTGATTTGCCCTATCCGCAACATTTCATAACTGCAAAAAGTAGTTACCGATTACTTTTTAGAGTCCTCATCAAATATATTGTGCTTTCGTTGCTCATTGGGATCATTTTGTATAACTGGCAAGGATTGATGTTTAGTACAATGATAACATCTTTCATCTTTGTTATATTCTTTTATGTAGCGTATAAGAAAGTACAAAAAAGCTACATTGGAGTGAATGATGATGTTTTGCAAGTGCATGGAGGATCAATTCATACCATAAATAAATACGTGTCCACCTATAAAATTCAATCAATTGTAATGAAAAGGAATTTGTTTCAGCGCAGAAACGGACATGCCGACATCATTATTTATACGGCTTCTGGGCAATTGCGTATAGCTTACCTAAAGTATGCTGAAGCGAAAAAAGTGATAAACTACTTAACTTATAAAGTGGAGTCGAGCAATCAAAGTTGGATTTAATCTATTATCGATCAATTACTTGCGTATCGCTATCTTCATAAATATCTCCTTTTTTAAATTTAAAAGGTAAACTATTTTTTAAATAAACGTAATGCTCGATTTTAACCAATTCATTTTCGCCAACATCTGATCTCGAATAGAAAAATGATCTTTTTGTTAAAAGATTACTTTCATTGTATACATTTTCAATTCGGTAGGAGTGTGGTGGATAACTCGTATTTCCATGCATTTTGTTTCGTGTATTATTCAGATAATAAAATATTGCATTCCCAAATTGATCTAATTCAGCCTTCATTTCTACGACTGTGTCTTTTTTATGATCGAGTTGTATATAACTCACCATTCTATTGAATTTAGAAAGTACTTTATGCTCTTCAAGGTTATATAATGTATCAGCGCGGAAGGTTTTGATTTGAGTAATTAAAGTGTCTTCTTTTTCGGTATAGGTATATTTTACTTCACGAGAAGCTGTTTTAGCATGTGAAATCCTACCTTTTTGATCAAACGCATTGATGCGATCTTTATTTGCTGAATTTGAATAATTTAAATGCGTTTCAATTAATTTGTTTCGCTTCCACGTATAATGGTAACTCAAAACTGTATCTCCATCATATTTAATTGTATAGTCGCTTTTATTTCCTTCTTCGTCATAGTTGAAAATGTTCTCTTCAATATTTCGATAATTCTCTTTGTAATCAAGAATTAAGTTTTGTTGCTCATCATAGGTGTTAAGGTGAATATAGCTCCCTCTACCATAAGCGATAAATGGTAGATTTCCACGGTTATTACTTCTTAACCAATATACAACTTGTCCATTTTTATTGAATTCGTATTCTTCTAATTTCCCACTGTAACTACCTCTTTCGTTGATTGGGTCTTCATTCAATTCTGCGTAAATTTGCAGTGACTTAAATCCAGCCTGACTGATGGCCTCAGCATTTAAACAAGGAGTTAAACTTTCCTCTAAATTAACTTGTCCATTGATAGATAATAAAGGAGAAGTCGCGAATAGTAACGCAATTAAAAATTGATTGAAATACATTTATATCGGTTTAATGTTAGATGATCATCTATCTTGTTTATTTAACTTCAATACCATTCCAAAAGGCGATAAAGTGTTTAATATGAGCTGCTTTTTCCTTAGGCTTTGGATAATACCAAGCGGCAACTTCGTTTACTTTATTATCTACTTTAATGTCGTAGTAACTGGCATCACCTTTCCATGGACAAAATGTTGTTTTGGGACTATTAATAAAAAACTCTTTATTAATAGCGTGTGGTGGAAAGTAGGCATTTCCTTCTATTTCTATTGTTTCATCTGATTCTGCGATGATCTCTCCGTTCCAAATTGCTTTTTTCATATTGTATTTTTATTCAATATACACTAAACACCACTGCTGTAGTCCCGATAATTTTCGGGATTAACCAACAGCAATCAATGATTCAAAATAATATTTGAAAAACCTTGTGTTCTCTCCCTTTAAGATAGTATCGTATAAAATAGTACTTAATTGATGAATATCAATAAATTACTTTTCTTCTTTTAGCCGATC
Source organism: Brumimicrobium aurantiacum (assembly GCF_003402975.1). Taxonomy (GTDB): domain Bacteria; phylum Bacteroidota; class Bacteroidia; order Flavobacteriales_D; family Crocinitomicaceae; genus Brumimicrobium; species Brumimicrobium aurantiacum. The sequence goes on from NZ_QURB01000002.1 coordinate 259,223, forward strand.
AGCAATTTTTTGTGCATCTTGACAAAATTTGTCGTTTCCAGCCAATTTCCATTCACCCGTTTTATTGATGTAAAATTGCACAGTTTTTTCAACTACTTTATCATAACCACCATATGATTCTAACATGTTTTGAACTTCTTCTAGGTAAACTTCTTTGGTTGTTCCTCCTGAGGCAACTTGTGTCCACAACTTATTGATTCTTTTAGATTTCTCTTTATAGTTTTGGTTTGTACTTTTATGTGCCATCAAGAAAAGTGATAATGCTTTAGCTTCTGGAGATGGTTTATCTGTATTTTTTGACATTGTGTCTTTATAAATGATTAATAAGGTAAATATAGTTTAAAAGGGTTACCCATTTAAATCTCGTACTCTAAATTTGCAATTTTCTACAAATAAATTTTGTAAAACTTTTGATATGTAGATGTTTGTGTTGTGGACTTTAATATTAAAAGGAAATCATTAAATGATCAATTATTAGGAAAATGTATGTTTATGGGGACGCGCTTTATGTTTTTTTGAAGTTGAAGCGTGCTGAAAGTCGCTAATAATGGCGGCAGCTTCTCAGCTCGTCTGAGGAGATCACCGATACTACGGTAAACTCAGCACAGCGCATTATCGACTTACAGGAGTGGAGACAAGAACCGCAGCGTAGCAAGCTCATGAAAACAATTGAAAAATATAAAAGATTGAATAAAAAACATCAGGCGCTAGCTCTTTTTATCCTTACAGTTTCGGCACTAACGCTTCTTACTGTTTCGTCTTCAAAAACTTCGTTTTCTCTCTATTTGGAGCAACCGACCAAAGGGAGTTCATGAACACGATAAAAAATAAACAAAAGTGAACTAAAAAGAAAATAAGCAATTTCTTTCTATAGAGCTTATTTGAAAGTGGATTTGGGTTAACAAGTGTATATGATTTGATTGTTATTTAAATGGGTAACTCAATAGTTCAATAAAGTCAATTCCTATTTAAAATAAGGGAAGCTTGTATAAAATTCCTGTGAAAAATCATATTTATTTTTCAATTTCTGTAGTGATCGAAATTGAGAATTTAGAATTTGGGTCAAGGGACTTGTAAGTTGATTTCTTCGGAAGTGCTAACGCCTCTTCTTCACTATCAGGAAGGCCCAACCACGGTTCAATACAAACATAATCTGCGCTAGGTTTTGACCATATCGCGAGGTTTGGATAACCAGTAAAGCGGACAATCACGCCTTTTGCTTCATTCACTTTTCTTAATCTTACCCAATCAAAATCAATGTTCGAAAATATGAGTGCATCTTCGTTGAACAAGGTATCGGAAAGCTGTAGTGATCTATTTTCAATTGAAATTTCCTTTTCTTCATTTGAAAGTAAACCAGTTGGACCTAATTTTCGGGATTTTAAGTTGTTTTTGATAGGGAATTCTATCACATAATCAGATAACTTTACATTTTCGTCTATTGGACAAGCGTATGCTGTATGGCCTCCACAAGCAAAATACATTGGAACAGTACCATTATTCTCAATGTGATAATCCATTTTCAATTTATTTCCAATTATTGAATATTCAACTGTAAACGAAAAGTCAAATGGATATTTTTCTAATGTCTTTTCTGAGCTATTCAATGTAAAAGCGCAGCTAGAACGGCTTAATTGTTTGAAAATTAATTGGTCGTTGTTTCGAATGATACCATGTTTGGTCATGGCGAATTCTTTTCCTTCAAATAGCTGTTTTCCGTCTTTAATGTTTCCAATCGCTGGAAATAGAACAGGGGAGCTACTTCCCCAAACAGATTCGTCGATTTGCCAAATGTATTCTTTACCTTTATTCTTATCTATAAGTGAACGAATTTCAGCCCCATTAGATTCAATGGTGCATTTAAGGTGTTCATTTTCTATTGTATGTAACATAAGCTTCTTCTGAAAGTCTAAATATAGGAAGTAGAAGTTAAGAAATAAAAAAAACTTGTCGATTTTGTAAGTAAATCAATTTGTAGTTGGCTTTATTACTGAAAAACATTAAGTATTAACACAAGATACCACTAGATCCGACAGTTGTGCGGATAGGCATAACCTTCTCGTGGCCTTGGGTTCCATACACAATAGTGCTATTGGTTATTACGTAAAAAAAATGAAATAGAATTGTGGTGGTAGGTATTTGAAAATATTTGTAATTTTAATCTTAGTATTAGCTAGAATTCTAACTACCACGAGAAGAATCTCGCGGTAGCAAAGGATAGTACTACAGGGAACGGAGTAAAAATAAGAGTTAAAACAGAATGTATAGAAAAAAAATAAATTGATGAGATTATTCAGACTTCAAATAGCAAGTTTTTTAATTGTTTTATTTTCATACTCGTGTGAAGGTAAAGTAAAAGAGAAACTGGAGTGTGTTCAAAATGAATCTTATTCAATGGAAATCAATAAATATATTCCTTGTTTTAATTTACTTTTTGAGGAAACATTTAATAAAATATCGTATTCAATTCCAGACAATTTGGATACAGTGTTTTATAATGATATAGATAATTATTATTCTTTTTTTGTGAAATTAGAAAATGAAAATTTATTTCTCTATTTATATGTAGATACATTTAATACAAGGCAAAGAGGTATAAAATTTCATCAATTAAACTCTATTGAAGAGAAGTTATATATAAATCAAAATGAAAGTTTAGTTTGTTTTTACCCTTTTTTTGAAAAATGTAAGTGTGATAGTTCGAACGTTAATAAGTTGGAACTAAAATCAGTAATTAACACCTATGACACACATTTATTGGGATCATGGAAAAGTAATGAAGGTATAAAAATAAGTTTTGAAGAAGATTATATTATACATGATTCTGATACTAGTTTTTATCATAAACTTGGTAGCTATTTGGTAGATAAATCTACTCGCAAAGATACTTTAGCTACTATCCAAGCAATTTCTATGAATAAATTAATTTTAAAATGTGACTTTATTAGTAAAGAGAAAATGATATATTTTAACAAGTCAATTATACATCCATTAAGTAGAAAAGACCCCGCGTCTACTTTGAGATAAAAGGGAAAAGAACCCTTCGTCGTACTGCGTCCGACTTTTGGCGTGAACGAAGTGTGTTGAAAGACAAGGTGTTACTTGATGTAGAAGGATGGCAATAAAATTGAAGAAAAGATGTTCCCAAGCTGCCGCGAGATTTAGCGCAGCTTCTCGTGGCCTTGGGTCTCCAAACATATATCTCAGTCAAAAAAGCTCACAAAAACATCATTCCATAAACCTTTATTGAATAATTTTCACTAACTTATTTAGTATTAACCCAATAAACCTAAATCAAATGAGTAGAAATTATCGGTTTCACAACCCTGAAGCACCTTATTTTGTAAGTTTTTCAGTTGTAGAATGGTTAGATGTATTTACAAGAAATGAATACAAAGACATTTTAATTGACAGTTTACATTATTGTCAAGAAAAAAAAGGAATGGAAATTTACGCATGGTGTATAATGTCAAATCATGTCCATTTAGTTTTTAGAAGTACTGAAGGAATACCACCAGGTCAGTTACTCGGAAGTTTTAAACGACATACCAGCATGACAGTAGTAAAAACAATAAAAGAAAATGACAGGGAAAGTCGAAAAGAAAATTTGTTGGAAACTTTTAAACGCAATGGAAGTAAAAAATCTAATGTAACGTATAATCAATTCTGGCGACAAGACAATAAACCAATCGAATTATGGAGTAATCATGTAATTAGTAAAAAAATAAAATACATTCATAATAATCCTGTAAATCAAGGATTGGTTTTTAGACCAGAAGATTATCCATACAGCAGTGCTGTTGATTATAGCGGAGAGAAAGGAATTTTAAATGGAGTAGTGGTAGTAGGTATTTGAAAATATTTGTATTTTTAAAGTTGGTGATAGTTAGGATTCAGACTACCACGAGATATATCCGTACAGTTGTCGGATCTCGCGGTAGCGAGGGGGAAAACGCTGGAATAATAAGAAAGAAATTTCCGAAAAGGACATGAAACCATTAGAATCATTTTCAGAATGGGGCTGGTTTGAAAATCATGCTGCTGTATATTTTGGTAAAGATAACGCTGGAAAAAGTTATTATGTTACAAAAAATGGAAAAGCAAATAATACACCAACTGTTATGAGTTATGATCAGTTGGATGATGTTTATAATTTTTGGTCCAGTCCTTATAAATACGCACCTAAGTAAAAAATATGAAAAGATTATTTTATAGAATATTTATTGTTTTAATCACAACATTATTTGGTTTCTATTTTTATAGAATAACAAATCCCATAAGAGATGACATATTTTGGTGGCAAGATTTTATTAGGGATTCAACTATGTATATAATAATAAGATGGGGGATTTTAATAATTATTTTTGCTTTATTAATCAACGAGTATTTCTATTTTAGATTTCATAAAGTTTTATCTACAATATTAATTCTGTTTTTTGCGTTAAGCGTATTTTTTATGGTGAAAAGGTATGTCTATTCGTTTGAAGGTAGCTTTTTAATGAATTCAATAATAATTTTATGTTATATGTCTTTTTTGTGTATAACCCACGAGAAGAATCTCGCGGTAGCAAAGGTATTCCAGTTTTTACGGTCCAAATACAGCAAGAGAAATTGATCCAAAGTACATTAATGATTAAATTAAAAAGATGAAGAAAATACTTTTTTTGATACTATGCTTAATAACTGTTTTCTACTCATGTGATAATAATCATGAAAAGAAAGCTAGTGAAAAGATGAGGATTAAAGACTATACAGATACCACTATTAACTACAAAGATACTTCTATTATTATAATAGATAGTAATTATCAAGATAATTTAATTGAGTATAAGAATATTACGAGCTTCGAAGAATCAATATGGGAAACGCTATATTTTAAAAAAGGTATTGGGCTTCTAAATACAAAAATGAAGTTTGATAAATTTAAAACTGATGGCCCTGTATATTTCTTTTCAGATAAAGGAAGATTAAAAAGAAAGGCATATTATACTACTGATTCACTACGTGATAACTCTTTAGTTGAGAACATTGAATACAAAGAAAATGGAGAAATAAATTATGATAAATCCTTATTTTTAAGTGTTGTTCCAACACCTCTATCTGACACAATTCATGTTTTTAACAAATCCAATCTTAATTTAGAAATCACACCCCATTATTGGGGAGCAACAAAAGTTAAAATGACTATCTATCTAAATAAAAAAAAACGGGGTTATGTAGAAACAGAAAACCACCAAAAGGCTAATTATCGATTGAATGGATTACGGAAAGGTGTAAATGAACTGAAAATTGTAGTTCACGCTTCAAAAGAACGTGATGTCACGCAAGAAATGATGAGTATTAGATTTGTAAAGGTTTATTAAAATGTACGCTCCAAGATTTCTATCACTACTCTCCCAGCTCGTGCGAGATCCGAGAGAATAATCTCGCGGTAGCCAGGGGAATGTTCTAGCAGTGATAACAGATAGAAAAATTCCTGAACCAAATCTTGCACAGGATGAAATTTTGTACTACTTTGAAGACGTGATTAGTTATTCAGATTATTATCCGTTTGGAATGCAGATGCCGGGTAGGAACGGAAGTACTGGGGAATATCGTTATGGCTTCCAAGGTCAGGAAGTTGATAATGAGGTAAAAGGCCCTGGAAACTCCATCAATTACAAGTATAGAATGCACGACCCACGTATTGGTAGGTTCTTTGCGGTGGACCCGTTGGCTTCAGAGTATCCGCATAACTCACCGTATGCATTTAGTGAGAATAGAGTGATTGATGGTATTGAATTAGAGGGGTTAGAGTTTTTAGAAAGTGACCAGTATCTTTACTATTTTTCATCTGGTAAAACGTACATTGCTTTACAGAATTGGTGGTTTTTAGAAAATGAGAAACAGGTAAGTAATCCTGGGTTAGGTAATGGTTATAATAATGAATGTATCGGTTGTTACCCAGCAGGAGGTAGCAACTTTCAAATGAAAACAGAACTTAAAAAGCAACCTCGACCGGCCGGACCATTTAATAACAAAACTCACGATCCAAATTTTGTACCCCCTGGTGCTAGAATGTCATATGGAGTGGCGAAAGGACTGTTGGCTGTTGATGCTATAGTAGCGGGATTTACTGGTTATTATAATACTGTTAATAGTAATAATGGAAGAGAGGTTAAAAATCAAATTAATTCAACTTTTGAGGATGTATACGATGTCTTGACAATTGCAATTGGTTTGGATTTAATTGAGAAAAAGTATCAGAATATTCAAGACTTATCAAAAATCGCGAATGTACTTTTGTTTGGACAAACTCATCCTGATCCTGATGTGACACAGGATCAGGATCTAATCGATTTAGGATTGTCACTTTACAACTTAATTGCAACGTCAACACATTATTCTCTTAATCCTAATGATTCTGATAATCGAAATATTGATAATACCGTTGCTCCGCAAATATATAAAGAGTTTAAAATACCTTCTCTATTGCAACAATATCAGGAATTTAAAAAAGAAGAAGAAGAAAAAGAGAAAAAATGAATGTAATGATGAAGTATTCTATTTTAATTGTGATCTTGTCATTTTCAATTGGCTCGTGTTCTGATTATAAAAAAATCAAAAATAAGCTGATATCGTACAATTTATGGTCCATTGATACAATAAAAAGAAAAGAAAAATATGAATTTATTTTTCCAAGCAGTAATCATTTTGGGTCTAATCTAATGGCCTTCCGTGAAAATGGAGTAATAAGGCTTCCTATTCCAATAGGTCAATTATATAATAATAATGGAAGATGGGATATAACTGTAAGCAATGATAGCCTATTTTTGGAAGTTTGGGACTCAAGTTTTGAAGAATTTAATAATGTATATTATATTGAAAGTGAAGTGAAAGATGGTTTAATATTTTTAACCTTAACTTCAGATATATATGTTTTTACCTGTAAAACGGCTATATAAAACGCAGATGCCGGGTAGAAAATTTCAGCCTGAGGATTATCGTTATGGCTTCCAAGGGCAAGAGAAGGATGATGAAATTAAAGGTCCTGGAAACTCTGTAAATTATAAGTACAGAATGCACGATCCGAGAGTCGGAAGGTTCTTTGCGGTGGATCCGTTGGCGGCTGAATATCCGCATAACTCTCCTTATGCGTTTAGTGAGAATAGTACAATTGCTTTTGTTGAGCTTGAAGGATTGGAACGTATTTATTATTTATGGGGACATGATGAAAAAGGTGAATTAAAAAAGATTTTTTGGAAAACAGTTTTAGGTTATACTACAGAGGGAGGAGAGTTTAAAACGTACGAGGAAGAATTCATTTTGAGACGATATGATGGTCCATTTTCAAAGGATTGGTTGTTTACTGATAGAGAAGAATTTATTGAATTTGATGGGGGCTATTTTGATGTTCTTTGGCATCCAAGTGATGGGTTAATTAGAAGTGAAATAATAGATGCTCACGCAGATGCTGCCGGAACTCAAGGAGAGCGTTATAAAATTGCTGAAGGCATACTTGAGATACTAGACCGTCGCGAATGGAGGAGTTATAAACTTAGACATAAAGCAAGTGTAATTGTTGCTGATTTTCAGAGCAAAGAAAGCGCAATTGAATATTCAAAGGAGTTATTATCAAAGTTTTCTAAAGATGGGTTTGAACTCTCGGTTATACCAACCGAAGATGGGTATAGCGTATCAACAGGGAGTTTTGATATTGGTAGCATGCAAGAGGCCGTTGATCAAAGAAATGAATTACGAGGCGAAGGCTACGTGCGTACAGAAGTTAAAGTAATAGAAACAGAGGTATTGCAAAAAGCAGAAAAAGTTAAGTTATGAAATTAATGTTAATTACTTGTTTAACCATCATATTAATTGCATGTTCTGAACCATACAGTTCAAAACCACCTAGTGAACTATATAATAGATGGTATATGATTGAATTGTTGGATGAAAATGGAGAAATTCAAAACCTTGAGAAATGCACGCATTATTTGGAGTTTTTTGCAGACGGAAATTATAATTCAGGGGGGTACGTAAAGGACAGTGGTAGATGGAACTTTGATCCAAAAAACAAAAGCATCACATTGAAAGATAAATTAAAATTTGAAATACTAATGTTAAGGCATGACACCTTGAAGTATACTGCCCGAAGAGGTAATAAAAGTATGACTTCAATTAATGTTACTCATGAGCATTGTGATGATATAATTAAAAAATAGGATCCGTCGCTACATGGGTATCCAAATGCGCACTCTACATCATTCCCCCCGCTCGTGCGAGATTCCATCTCGTTCGCGGGGTATTGATTTGTATGCCCGCACATTCCACGTAATACCGCCGCTACTCCCGAGACAAAAGCGAATAACCTACTTCGTTGTAACGAAGTAGGTTAAGAAACAAAGGGTTATGGGTTAGTAAATTCTAATCGACTATTTGATAAAGTTTTGTTCTTTGAAATATAAAAGTTGAGCTAAAGATTTAGTTGTAATGGAGTAAGAGATTATATGCACAGAAGGGTTCTAAACCAAGATGAGTAATATTATCTACTTACAAATATCAATCTCGCAGTTCACTGATTTGTTTTGTTGGATTCTATTCTTCTTCGCTTCGAGTTTTTGCTGTTTAAAATCAAGATTTACTTCTTCAGAAGAATAGCATTCCATTGGGGTGAGACCAGATAAAGAACCATGTGGTCGGATAGTGTTATAATCATTGATAATTTCTTCCAGACATTGAATTAGCTTATCAAGTGTGTGTGGCAGTTTTTTCCGTAAATACCGTTTAATAATTTTGTTAACCGCTTCTACAGCTGAGTTGGAGAACCTTACTTCTTTTAAAGCAAGTAATTTAATGATTTCTGGTGTTTCTAAGTTGTAGAGGAAATCCTCCACCAAAATATTATTGTTTTCTCCACCACCATCAGTTATGAGAGAAGTTGTTTGTAAATTTGGGTGGTGTTTTTGAATATTTACAACAGCATTTTGAAGTGCAGCTTTTGCATTTTTACCATCTTTTCTAAGAGATACATTCCAACCGAGTATGGCTTTAGAAAAATTATCACAAACAAGAATTATGGCTGCTTTGATTCCATTAGATAACGGCCAGAATGTTGTGTCTATATGAATAAATTCATTAGGCTTTGTTGTAATAATTGGGTTGTAATATTCTTCAGATGACTTTCTCCATTTGCGCTTTAAACTCAGTAAATTAGTGTATTTGTAGAATGTACTCAATGAAATAAAAAGACGGTTATTTCTTATTGCATGGTAGTAAATAGAAGCAGCAGGCCAACATTCAAAACTCTGATTCTTGTATAAAGATTTTATGGTTTCAATTTCATTTATTGCTAATTGTAGAGGATGTCTTTTGAAACAAAGACTTGATGGAGAGATACCACACTTTACCTTTTCTTTGTTTGACCAACTATAAAAAGTATTTGGAGAAATAGACAGAAGTTTGAAGACTGTTTTTCTAGGAAATGATTGAAACATCTGCTGTAAGCAATTCATTGTTATTTGTTTGTGTTCTTCAGTCTTTGTTAGAACTGGTGTAACTATGCATGATAACTGGATCCAAATTTTAGTAATTACGAACACCAATTGTTTTAGTCTTTTATGTTCTTGGAAGATTTCAAATTGTTCTATTGCATCTCTTTGAAGCAGGCCGACCTCATGTCCCCAAGCTGGCGCGAGATCCGACAGCTGTACGGATTAGCGCAGCTTCTCGTGGTCTTGGGACAAAACAGTTCCTCCACTTAGTAGTAGCAGTAGTAGTGATGTAGGTATTTGAAAATATGCAATTCTATTATCTGGTGTGGATGGACGTTTTATAAAACTTACGTACCAGATAAATTGCTTTTGCTTAAGAGCAAAAGAGGTGAAAGGAGAAACACTTCAACTCTGATTCTTGTTCAAGCTTTCAATCTTTTTATCTTTATTCTTTTTAAAAAGCGAATTCTTCATGAAAATTATCAATGCCCATCAAAACAATCTGAAAAACATCAGTTTAGAAATTCCAGAACATCAACTTATTGCTGTGACAGGTTTGTCGGGTTCGGGAAAATCTTCTTTGGCGATGAATTGCATAGCAAATGAAGGATATCGCTACTTTTTGGAAAGTTTGCCGGCTTATAGTCAGCAGAATCACTTGCGAATTCCAACGGCTGAAATGGATGACATTACTCATCTTCCGCCAGTTATTAAGGTCGAACAAACCAAACGTTTTCAATCGGTGAATACTACTTTCGGGACTTTATCGGAGTTGACTGCTGTTTTTAGAATTCTATTTGCTCGTTATTCTTCTCATGAAAAAATGAGTAAATCTTTGTTTTCTTTTAATCATCCACGAGGCGCTTGCGAAGTATGTAATGGAATTGGAGAAGAGGAATTTATTGATGTAAATAAATTGATTGGAGATGAAAAATTAACGTTAAGAGAAGGAGCGATAGTTACCACTTTACCAAATGGTTATATTGTTTATTCTCAAGTAACTGTTGAAGAGTTAAATCGTTTGTGTGAAGCACATGGATTTAATGTCGATATTCCTTGGAAAGATTTAACCGAGGAACAACAAAACGTTGTTTTGTCAGGTAGCGATCGCATTAAAGTGTATTACGGTAAACACAGTATTGAGTCGCGATTAAGGTGGCAAGGACTCAAAGCAAAACCACGTGAAGAAGGTTTTTACAAAGGTGTTTTACCCATTATGAGTGATATCCTCAAAAGAGATAGGAATCCGAATATTTTAAAATTTGTGAGTTCACGTGAATGCCCAAGTTGTCATGGAGCTCGTATAAAAGCTGAACATCTCAAATTTAAATGGAAAGGGCATAACTTTAATTCTTGGATGAATTTTAGTTTAAATGAATTGTGTGAAAAACTTGAAAATCAAGACTTAAACGTAGGAGAGGAGGTGCTCGTGGAACAACTAAAAACCAAACTCTATGATTTAATACGCCTTGGTATGGAAGGGTATAGTCTTAACTCTCCGAGTATTGAAATTTCTTCTGGTGATGCACAAAGAATTAAATTAATCAACCAAGTAAACACCCATTTACAAGGTATTCTCTATGTGTTTGATGAACCGTCTATTGGACTTTCTAGGCGTTATCAAAGTTATTTGCTTTATATCTTCAAACGGTTGATTTCAAAAGGAAATACGGTCATGGTGGTGGAACATGATTTGGATTTTATTCAAACCGCCGATTGGATTGTTGAATTGGGACCAGCTGCTGGAGTCAATGGTGGAGAAATCGTTTACAATGGTACCTCAACTAATTTCCTTAAATCCAAAAACTTAAATAGTCCAACCCTAAAAGCAATTCAAGCAGACAAAATACCTGCAACACATTCACCTCAAATTCAAAAAGCCAATTCATTTAAACCTGAATTACAAAAATTGCATGTAATTGTTAGGAAAACAACCCATTTAATGGATAGAATTGAAAGCTTTTGTAGTGAAAATAACTTCAATTATATCACAGTTACTGATCAACCCATTGGAAAAACACCTAGAAGTAATCCTTCTACTTATACGGGTTTAGCAGATAAAATAAGGGATTTAATGGCTAAAACTCCTCAAGCTAAGTCACTAAAATTGAAAAAAGGCGACTTTTCATTCAATAACAAATCTGGTCGATGTGAAGCATGTGAAGGAGCGGGTGTTATTACACTGTCGATGAATGTGCTGGGGAATATCAATCAAATCTGTCCGACTTGTAACGGTAAGCGTTTTAAATCACATGTTTTGCAGGTTGAATGGAAGGAAAAGAACATTGCGGATATTTATGATTTGACGATTGAAGAAGCACTTGAGTTTTTTGATGCTGAAAAGAAAATTATTGCAATTCTCACCTTAATGATTCAACTTGGATTAGGGTATATCAAATTAGGTCAGCCTTCAAATACCTTGTCTGGAGGTGAGGCGCAACGTATAAAGTTGACAAAGTATTTTGCAAAAAAGTCTACCAAAACGATACTTATCCTGGATGAACCGAGTATAGGATTACATTATCAAAATGCGCAACAATTAATCTCTGCTTTACATGCGTTAAAAAGTAGTACAGCTGGAATAGTTTGTTTTGAAAATCATCAACTTTTTCAAAAAGAATGTGATCTCTTATTGGATAATTCCCTAGCATTTAAGCCAATTGAACTTGAGAAAATCACGCATCAAAAACGTGATGAAATCATCATTAAAGGTGCAAAAACACATCAATTAAAAGACCTTAACCTGAACATTCCTAAACATAAATTAACGGTGGTGACCGGAATTTCTGGTTCGGGTAAGTCTTCATTAGTGATTGATACACTACATGGTTATGGAATGCAAGAAATGAGTAAACAATTTTCGAGTTATCAGCAATCGAGGGTTGGAGCAAATTACCAATTCGACGTTGAAAGTATTTCTGGATTAACACCAACGATTTGTATCACAAGGAAAGATGCTAATTTTGGATTACGCACAGATATTGCCAAACAAACGGGAATTGATCGGGTTTTAAGGTTTGTTTTTTCACGAAAAGCGATGTTTGAAGGGGAAGAATTGACCGCAAGTCATTTTTCTAATGCACATGAATTGGGCCGATGTCCTGTTTGTGAAGGAGTCGGTGAGGAGTTGTTACCAGATTTAAATAAAATTGTGTTAAACGAAAAATTAAGCATCACAACTGGTCTTTTCGAACATAACAAAGCATTGGATTATTATGGGAATTCTGGTAGTCAGTATATGGCCATTTTAAAAGAAGTTGGAAAAGAAAATGGGCTTTCATTAGAAACTAAATTTGCAGATTTAACGGAGAAACAAGTTGATTTAATTTTAAATGGAACAGGCACAAAAGAATGGAGTACATCTTGGGAGTTTAAAACCAAAACGAGAACAGGAAGTCAGGAGATTACAATGACTTATGATGGGATTTTCAACTATCTAAAGGAGGAATATTACAAAACACGGAAGAATAAGAATATTAAAAATCTACGTGCTTTGTTGACTTTTAAAAAATGTTCGACTTGCGAAGGAAGTGGATTATTAAAAGACCGTTTAAATGTAAAATTCGCAGGTAAATCAATTCATGAGGTAAAATCTTTGAATTTCAGTCAATTGAAAGAGTGGCTATTGATGAAAACGGATGATTTAGAAGCCATTGACCATAAATTAAAAGAACATTTATATTCAAAAGTTGAATTAACATTAAAACGAGCAAAGCAACTTCATATTGATCATTTGCAATTGAATAGAAAATCGGCTACGCTTTCTGGTGGAGAGAATCAACGTGTTGAATTAATCAAACAGTTGAATAGTCCACTCACTGGAATAACTTACTTGTTGGATGAACCTTCTGCTGGACTTTCGAACGATAATATTCCAGATTTAATTTCGATTTTAAATGACTTAATTGCCAAAGGAAATACGGTGGTTGTAATTGAGCATAACAAAGAAATTATGTTTGCCGCATCACATTTAATCGAGTTAGGACCCAAAGCAGGAAAGTTTGGAGGAATAATAACTTACGAAGGTTCGCCATTAGGTATACTTCAACAAGAAAATTGCCATCCTTTCTTAAAAAGTTCTGACAAGAAAATAAGTTCAAAAGAATCAAAAACGCACATTTCCTTTCAGGATATTTCACGTTATACTTTGGTAAAGTCAAGTATATCAATTCCAGTAGGAGGAATTACAGCCATTACAGGTAAATCGGGAGTTGGAAAAACAACTTTGGTTAAAGAAGTCTTGATGCCGAGCATTTTGAGTGGAAAACCGGTTTATTGTAGCGCCTTTGAATCGCCTAAACAATATGAAGGCGTACATTTTTTTGAAACAAAGAAATTAAGAACACATTCCGCGACATTATTGGTTGATTATTTGGGCTTTTTAACTGATGTCACAAAGGTTTTTGCTAAGAAAAGCACCTTAAAAGTAAAGGACTTCTCCTATAAAACAAAAACGAGTCAATGTCCGATATGTAAAGGAAAAGGCTATACTGAAACCAGTTTGGACGTTGCCTCAAATGCCATAGAAATATGTGAAGAGTGCGAAGGTAAACGCTATCAACCATTTGTTCTAGAATATGAAGTTGAAGGGATGAACATAGCCGAAGTTTTAGACTTGAATCTAAATGAAATTCATACCTGGTTAGCCAACCATAAAGTGAAATCGAAAGTCATAAAATCCTTGGATCAATTGGCAGCAATAGGTTTGGATCATCTTTCCTTAGCGCAAAGCGTACAATCCTTATCATCAGGTGAAAAACAAAGGTTACTGCTGTTAAATTGGTTGCAAGACGCACCTAAAGATCAGTTGTTTATTTTAGACGAACCGAGTATTGGTCTACATTATGCTGATATTGATTTGTTGTTAAACATCCTCGAAAAATTAGCGATAGAGAATGATGTTTTGGTTATAGAGCATAATTTGTATTTGTTGGAGAAAATAGGGAGACAATTACGAATTGAGAATTGAAAATTACGAATTTCAGGACAGAGGAGATAGCTTAAAGATTAGCACTCTAAATAGTTATAAAGTTTAAATAATAAAAAGCAATGTTAAATATACCAAGCTACCGAGAGCTTTTAGCTCGTGTTCTTGGTATATTTAAGTCTCTCAGCAAGAGACATTTTTATCAAAATAGTTATCTGCATATCAACTTTTTTACTATCTTAATATAACCAAACTAAATCACCATGAGTAGGAATTATAGATTTCATAACCCAAACGCACCTTATTTTGTAAGCTTTGCAGTTGTAGAATGGTTAAGAATTTTCGATCAAGATAAATATAAGGATATTCTCGTTGATAATTTAAACTATTGTCAGCAGAATAAAGGAATGGAAATTTACGCTTGGGTAATAATGCCAACTCACGTTCATTTGGTGTTTCGTAGTACAACTGAAGTAACTCCAGGAAAATTGCTTGGAGAATTTAAAACACATACTAGTAAGAAAATTGTTAAGTTGATAAATAAAGATAATGGTGAGCAAAATAGAAAATTATTTATGGACACTTTTAAACGTCACGGCGAATATCGATCAAACGTGAAATATTTTCAATTTTGGCAGCAAAACAATATGCCCATTGAACTATGGAGCAACAAAGTGATAACTCAAAAGATAAATTATATTCATAATAATCCTATAAAGAAAGGAATGGTTTTAAATCCAGAAGATTATAAATATAGTAGTGCTGTAGATTATTCAGGAGAAAAAGGGTTGATAAATGATGTAGTGGTGGTGCCGTTGTTATAAATTTGTTTTGGGATTGATGGGCTAAACTTAATGGATTCTATTTATAGCACTGCCACGAGCTTCAAGCTCGCGGCAGCGCTATAAATAGAATTGTACCTTAAAAAATCGAGATTAATATTTAATGCTTTTCGATTCGGTAGTGGTAGATTTTTGAAATATAGTACTTTTATGATTTGAAGAATGAAACCAAATTCCTGCATTGTTGAAACTAAGAGTTGTTTTGTTTTCAAGCTACTATTTAGTATAATTTAAGTAAACCATAGAAATTAAGGAAACAATTATTGAAATGAAAAACAAAATCTACTTAGCAATTTTAATTATAATTTTTTCTCAAAAAATCTTAGGTCAAATAGATATTGATGATAGTTTTAAAGAGAATTACTTTGATACTTTAATCCAACAGGAATCTTATTCAAAAAAACTCTTAATTGATACCTCATTTTGGAAAGAGCAATATGTACAAAAACCAGGATTTTGGAGTTATAAATCAGATCCTTTAGGATTACATATGGATATCTTTTTTATTCAAAAGAAAGATGAGATTGATGGTGAAAAAGTAAAAAAAAGTTCTAGTAGTATTGAGTATTTTGAATCAATAATAGGTACTTCTTTTAAAAAACTTTTTATTTCAACAGATTATGAGGTATCAAAACTATTCGAAGAAGACAGGGAAATGACTTATAATTTCAATGATAACTCCTTAATATTACATCATATCATGAAAAACGGTATGGCAACTAAGAACTTATACCTTTTTCATTGAAGGAGAACATTCTTTTTGTCTTTTAATTAGGTCAAGTATTGGATCAAAAAACGACTTAATCAGAAATATTGAATCAACCATAATCTGGTAATATATAACATCTCGAGAGAATAATAATTATTCATAAACCTTTTCACCTTTCTTTAACCAAACGCCCCAAGTTTTAGAGTAAGCATGAACTTTCATCGTTTCTTCGCCTTCGAGGTTATAAACAGGTTTTCCTTGGTTTACCCATTCAAATATACTTCCGTACATGTTGCTTACGTCGGTATAGCCGGCTTCGATGAGTTGTCGGGTAACATTTTCGCTTCGTGCTCCAACAGAACAATAAGCAATGATTTTTGTGTCTTTGTCGATAGATTTTACGCGGGATAAATCAAAATCATCGTAACCTACCCAAACCGCATTTTCGAGGTGACTCACTTCGTATTCTTTTTGTTCTCGAGTGTCAATAAAAACAACCTTAGGATTATTATTTTTAATGCTGTCTGCTTCGTCAACTGTAAGTTCTGGAACATCATTCTTTAACATCGATTTCAACATCGTGTTGTAGGCTGGACTTTGTACTTTTTGGGCAGCACAAGAAGTAACAAAAAACGATATTACAATAAAAAATAATAACTTTTTCATGATTTAAAATTAATTGTTTTTATTCGTTTGGACGGGGTTTTTGGAAGAATCAATCGCACAGTTTCCCGATGCACATCCAATCGAAAACAAGCCCATAATAACAAAATACGCTCCAATTAAAACACCTAACCATTCTCTATTCATAGCGGTTTGAACAAGAATCATTGTTCCTAAAATCACATAAACAACGCGAATGATAGACCAGTTTTTAAGAATTCTATTTTTCATCATTACAATTTATTGGTGAAATTAGAAAATAGCATATTTGTAAAGTGCAACATTTGTAACTTAGGTTTGCATAGATTTTATTGTTTTTTCAATTTTTGATTTAAGGTTTCAATCAATTCCTTTTGTTTCCCTATTTCACTTATTTCTCCTTCAAATGTAGCTAAATTTCTCATGCTAGGAAAAGAAAGTTTTTGATGAACAAACGAATTAGATACCAATAAATTGAAATAATTATAGAACAAAATGAATTTTTGAATATTGTCAGTAGAAACCTTTTTAAATCCAAATCGCTTCAGTGTTTTAGCATTAACAAAATAGGTCGTTCCTTTGATTTTTATCTTGTCTTGATTTTCAAAAGTTTCAATCAAAGTCAAAAGTCCTTCTAAATATTGTTGCAAAATGTAACTTTTACGTTTTTGAGGTGACCATGATTTTTCTAAAGTAAAAACATAGTCAAACAAAGTTCCACCATGTACTTTAATGATTCCGTCTTTCTCTTTTTCAGCCAAAAATAGATTTGAATAGTAGATAAACTTTCCTGATTTTTTCAATTGGGGAACATCTATAAATGGAGCAATTAAGGTTAAAGAAATTACTAAGAATATAAAAAACAGAAAATACAAACCTGTGATAATGGCAATAAAAAAAGCGACTGCATTAAAAAATAAAGCTAAAAACGCAATGTGTAACTGGGTCTTTACTTGGTCTTTGTCTGACTTTAAATAAAAGCGATGTGCCATTTGAAGTGCTATAATGGTTTTAAAAGGAAAAGCTTATAATTTTATCAACTCTTGTAAATAATCTCCAAGCAAATCCTCCAAGTTTTCGGCATCTTGCAGTTGATCGTAGCGAATATCCAAAGTATAAAGCTGCATACGTTGATGTTCTGACAATTGAATATTGAACACAAATGATTTAAAAGCATGATCTAACAAGCCAATTTGATTGACAATATCTAGAGAGTCTACAACGATTCGAGCCGATTCATTGGCTTTAATTTCATTAAAAACATGAATAATTTCAGGAGCGAATATGCCCAATGATGATTCATAGAAGTTACTAAATCCTCCTGAAGTTACCGCTTGATTCAATTTTACAATGATATAAACCATTTTCTCTGGAACAGTGAGTTCTTGAACCGTAGAGTAGGAGTGCTCCCAATTATTTTCGTCTAAATTTGCCATTGCTACATGGTCTTCAGCCGATTTAAATAAACGACTAATCAATGCTCTGTTTGAAATATTTTCCATTCCCACAAAGTTAGCTTGAATTTATTAGAAGTTACACTGTTAATGACGTGGTTTTAAAAATCTTCTTGGATTATATTTCATCATTTCTTTATCTGTCAATTCTGCAATACGTGTTGCTTCTGCTGTTGCATCTTGCATTCTATTTGAAGTTCTAGACAATAAAATCTTTTTTCGATGGGAATTGGTCAGCAAATAAACTCCAAGATGCTCATTTGTAGAAATTGTTTTATTCAATCCAGTGATGTCAGAAGCTTTATTTGATTTGTTTGCTTTTAATACGGTAAGAAAAGGGTAGTCGTCTAATGATTTCCATTCTCCAAATTTTATTCCTGCCACTTGGTTATATTCTTTAAATAACTTCTGTTTATAATCAATATCTATTCCTGAATTTCCGGTGAGCATATACAAACCAAATACAAGCATTATTGCGCCAAAAACAACAGCAATAATATTAAAAGATAAAAGGACAATTGCTCCTAAAACAGTAAAAATCAACCCAATTAGACGTGCTATGGATTTAAAAAACCAACCGTGTTTAAATGATTCTTCGGTATTTCCTTGCATTTATTTGTATTTAAAATTTAAAAAAAACACCCAAACTCTTGTCTTGAGCATAATACGTTAAAGATAAAATTAATTTGTTAGTCATTAATTTTCCACGCTAACCATAAAATCAATACAACAAGGAGAAGTGTACCTAAGGAAATTCCACCAATAAGAAATTTAATTGCTCCAATGATAAAAGTCAACACTCCAATTATGATTGCAGCAATAACCAATAAACTAATTACTATAATTTTTTTCATGTGATGTATAAATTGATTTGTGATATTAATTTGTCCTTTTAAGGTAATAAAAATTCACCATCAACATCTTGTTTTAACGATTTTTGGAAGTTTCACATCTCACCACTCACACCTAATCCAAACAAAGAAAAATTGTAGTTACAAGGGTCATTTTCATTACTTTAAAAAAAATAACATGAATTCACTATAATTGTTAATTACTTAAAATACAATGGATTAATGATACAAAGGGTCATTTTAGATTATTCTGTTATTTCTCCGTTTTTAATCAAATTTCTCAACGCATGCTTTATAATCCATTTGCGCTCTTTACTCATATTTTCTTCTTTCCAACTTTCAATTAATTGAATCCCAACTTCTTTATTGTCCTTTAAAATGTCATTAATACAGTTGGCCACAGATTTTTGAACATATTTGGATTTATCGTCTTTTAAACTGTTTAAAATCGGTAGCAGAGGAGATGGGTCTTTAATGAATGGATCTAGTTTTGTTGCCCAAGGAAGTCTGGGTCTGCCACCTTCACTGGATAATCGCCGGATGTGTTTATTCTGGTTTGTTGACCAATCTTCCATTTTTTGCATTGTTTTTTCAGGATGAGCCTGAATAAATGGTCGAATAGCATATTCTCCAGTGTTTCGTTTTGTAATCTCCTCAATCAAGCCCATGGAAGGCTCAAAATGATTTAATCCATATTTCTCAACGTATTTGGCAATAGGCATAATCCAATAGAAATTGGTAAACATTCCTACTTCTTCTTCGTTTTCTGGTCCTAAAATTTGAATTAGAACTCTTGCATTCGTTTCGTAATCTGTTGATAAATGACTACTTAATTCATCAGCAATTATTTCGACTCTATCTTTTAATTCAAGTTTTGGAACTTTTTGATCAATTGTTTTTATAAAGGAAGACTTATTAAAATCAGGATAAAACCGAATAATTTTGTCAGCTAACAACTCAGCTAATTCTTTATCAAACCACAGTTTTAGTTTTTTATAAGCCATATTAGATCTTTTGTCCTCATGAATATTTGTTCACTTTTTAAACTTGCGTTATAATTCCCCGCTAACCCCCAGTCCAAACAATGCAAAATCATATTTACAAGGATCATTATCATCCATTTTACGTAAATTCTCAATTAATTCTTCGAGCGCTTTCCAATCGTCTTGTTTTCTTGTAATTAAACCGAGTTTTCTTGCTACATTTCCGGTATGGACATCGAGTGGAAGGAAAAGTTCATTCATTTGAATGTCTTTCCAAATCCCAAAATCAACGCCATTTTCGTCTTTTCGGACCATCCATCTTAAAAACATGTTGATGCGTTTGGCTGCCGAACCTTTTCCTGGATTTGCAATATGTTTTTCACTGCGTTTTTCGTGAGGAGTTGCTAAAAAATGATTTCTAAAATTAATGATGCGTTGTTTTACTCCTTTTTCTCCGTCCTTCAGTTGAAACCAAGCTTCTAATGAATCGTTTTCTTGATAGCAGCGCTTTAATGAACGAAAAACAAAATCTAAATCATCCGTATTAAAAGTACGATGCGTAAAGGCTTTTTCAGGAAGCATTCCTTTTTCATAGTCTAAAATATACTCAAATGGAGCGTGATTCATGAGTTTAATCAACTTTTCACCATTATTGATAATCATCTTGCGTTTTCCCCAAGCAATAAGGGCAACAATAAATCCAATGATTTCAATATCCTGTTTTCTCTTGAATTGATGAGGGAGTAGAATAGGGTCGTCCTGAATAAAATCAACCGCATTAAACTGTTTAACCTTTACTTCAAGTAAATCTTTTATTTCTTTGTTATTCAGATTAAATAAATCTTCCATCAGCCATTTCTAATTTTCGATCTGAGATATCTGCCAATTGGGTGTTATGCGTCACAATGATAAACGTTTGACCAAAATTTTCACGTAGACTAAAGAACAATTGATGCAATTCTTCAGAGTTTTTTGTATCTAAATTCCCAGATGGTTCATCTGCTAAAATCACTTTTGGTGAGTTCATCAATGCTCTTGCCACAGCTACTCTTTGTTGTTCACCACCGGAAAGGGCAGAAGGTTTATGCGAATCTCTATTCTTTAAATTCAAGAAAGAAAACAATTCTTTTGCTCTTTTTTCGGCATCACTTTTCTGATCACCACGAATAAGCGCAGGTAAAATAGCGTTTTCAATGGCTGTAAACTCTGGCAATAACTGATGAAATTGAAATACAAAACCAACATACTCATTTCTAAACTTCGCTAATTGTTTCTGCGACAGTTCAAATGGTGTTCGATCATCTACTTTATAAATACCGTCATCGGGACGTTCTAAAGTTCCTAAAATTTGAAGAAGTGTGGTTTTTCCAGCACCTGAAGCACCAACAATTGAGATTAATTCTCCTTCTTTGACCGTTAAATCAATTCCTTTCAGTATTTTTACTTGGTCGTACGCTTTCGTTATGTTTGAGGCTTGAATCATAGAGCGACGAAAATAATATATAATTTGTGTATAAACTTGAATTAACTTAATTTTGTTGGTGTAAATGGAAAATATCGAACAACAATATCCTCAAAAACCAGCTTTAATTAAAAAAAAGAGTGGTGGTCATATTTCCCTGACCATCTTATCAATGGTTTTATTCGCTATAACCTTCTCGTTAATTCTAGATGATTATTACTTAATTACTTTATTAATAGCTGTTCTGCTGTTTCATGAGTTAGGTCATTTTCTAGTAATGAAGCTTTTCAAGTATGAAGAGTTAAATATGTTGTTTATTCCATTTATGGGTGCCATGGTTTCGGGACGAAAGAAAATCTATTCGCAAATTGAAAGTTCGTTGATGGTATTGGCTGGACCTTTACCAGGAATCATTCTTGGTGCATTTTTATTGATTTATGGCGGACTTGACAATTCGTTATCCATTCAACTCGGGGTTATTTTGATTTTACTGAATGTGATGAATTTAATTCCGATTGACCCACTTGATGGGGGACAACTCATGCGCATTTTGTTTTTTAATAATTATGAATTTGCACAATTAATTTTTACTGTTTTATCCTCATTGGCTATTGCTGGAGTGGGGCTATACTTTAATTCTTGGTTGGTAATTATCTTTGGATTATTGTTAGGATTTCGCGTTAAGAATAAACACAAACTTTACTTGATACGTAAAGAAATGAAAGAAGACGATATTGAATATGAATCAAATTATGAAGACATTTCAAATAAAACCTATTCTAAAATTAAGCAAATCATTATTGATCATACTCCAGTTTTAAACGACATCGAGGAGTACAATGAAGAAGAGCGATATAATCAAATTGTGGCTAAACAGGTCGATGGAGTTTTATTTCCACCTACTAAAAAAGATGCTACACTACTTTATAAAACATTTATGTTGGCGATGTGGTTAGGAGGAATTTTTCTTTCTGTATACGCTATTTTTTCAACAGATTTCAATTCAATTGTTCATGCGTTTCAAAATAGGTGAAAAAGTGGGCTTCCTTAGAGAAGTCGGAGGAGGAATAGTACAATCTTATAAAAATGAAAATATCGTAATTGTTGAAGATGAAACAGGCTTCGATAGAGAATTTATGGAGTCTGATTTAAATTCTATTCACGGTGATCAAAGCAATATTCTAACTGATAATTTCGATATTAATGATGTTATTGAAGAAACAGTTACTTACGAAGAACAGTTAGGCGATATTACAAAGCATAAAGATTCATGGGAAATTGATCTACATACGCATGTTTTGATGGATACAGAACGTGGAATGAGCAACGGTCAATTGTTAAACCACCAATTAATTGAATTTAAACGATTTTTCCGAAAAGCACGTGAAAAAAACATCAGAAAACTTGTCGTTATTCATGGAGTAGGAGAAGGAGTACTGAAAGCTGAGATACGTCATTTTTTAGAAGGTAAAGAAGGCTTAGAATTCTATGATTCTGATTTTAGAAAATACGGAAAAGGTGCAACAACAGTAGAATTGCATTACCGCTAAACAAATTCCAATTATTGTTGTTTTAGTATAAATCAATAAACTGAAAAGATGAAAATTACACTCTTAAGCATGCTTCTATTTTGTACTGCATTTGTATATGGTCAAAAGCAAACAATCTATGATTTTAAAGTAACAACAATCGAAGGTGAAACACTGGACTTATCTGAATTTAAAGGGAAAAAGGTCATGATTGTAAATACAGCTTCTAAATGTGGATTCACGCCACAGTATGAACAATTGCAAGCTATTTATGAAAAATATGGTGAACAAGATTTTGTTATTTTAGGTTTCCCTTCTAATCAATTCATGAAACAAGAGCCAGGAACAGACGAAGAAATCGCAGTCTTTTGTCAGAAAAACTATGGTGTAACATTTTCAATGATGTCGAAAGTGAATGTGAAAGGAGAAAATCAAATTCCGTTGTATAGGTTTTTAACAACCAAAAATTTAAATGGCCAAATGGACAGCGAAGTAAAATGGAATTTTCAAAAATACCTTATCAATAAGGACGGTACATTAGAAGCAGTTTACTATTCTAAAACAGCTCCAAACGATGAAAAAATCATTGAATGGATAGAAAACAAATAAGTAGACCTCATACTTTACTTATTTACAATTAAGTAATATTTTATTTGTGTTTTTTACTATTATTTCCTTAATTTTGGAGAGTTGGAATTGCTACACCAACGATTGATTCGTTTTATCAATCTTAAACAATATGCTTTAGGTAGCAAAAAGCAAAAAACATTTTAAAATTATAAATGGGTAGATCGCAAGAATCGTTTAGTAAACGAGAGAAAGAAAAGAAAAAAGCAAAAAAGAAAAAGGAAAAACAAGCAAAGCGTGAGCAACGTCAGGAAGACAACAATCAAGGCGGAAGTTTGGATGACATGATTGCTTATGTAGATGCTTATGGAAACCTAACGGATACTCCGCCAGATGAGCAGGTTAGAGAACCAGAAGAAATTGAAGCTGAAGACATCGTCATTGGAGTTCCTAAAAAAGAAGATTCTGGAGAACCAGATGTTAATATTGGGACAGTTGCCTTTTACGACAGTAGTAAAGGATTCGGATTTATCAATGACAACAATAACGGAGAGAAATACTT
Organism: Brumimicrobium aurantiacum; assembly: GCF_003402975.1. Taxonomy (GTDB): domain Bacteria; phylum Bacteroidota; class Bacteroidia; order Flavobacteriales_D; family Crocinitomicaceae; genus Brumimicrobium; species Brumimicrobium aurantiacum. The sequence continues at coordinate 283,221 of NZ_QURB01000002.1, forward strand.
CTTCCATATCAACAACGTTAATTATGAAATTAACGAAAATGATAAGGTAACTTATGATGTTGTTCGTGGTAGAAAAGGAATGGACGCTGTTAATGTAGACTTAGCTTAATTCATTTTTCTTTTTGAAGGTCGAATCATTGCTATTGCATTAATTACAGGCTTTTCAATATATATTCAAACCATTTTGAATTTACTGTTCATAGAAGAGTAGATTCAAAATGGTTTTTTAGTTTTTGGGCCTTTTGGAAAAAGGAGGGAAATTAATCAATTAAAGGAAAATGTATGTTGATAGGTGGGACGCGCTTTATGTTTTTTTGACGGTGAAGCGTGCTGAAAATCGCTAATAATGGCGGAAGCTTCTCAGCTCGTCTGAGGAGATCACCGACATTATCGACTTTCAGGAGTGGAGACAAGAAAAAATATCAGGCGCTAGCTCTTTTTATCCTAACAGTTTCGGCACTAACGCTTCTTACTGTTTCGTCTTCAAAAACTTCGTTTTCTCTCTATTTGGAGCAACCGACCGAAGGAAGCTCATGAATTCAATTAAAAGTAGACAAGAATGAATAATGCGAAAAAGAAAAGAAGCTAATTCTTACTGTGAGCTTATTTGAAACTTCAAAATAGAAACTCTAAATCAGTTACCACTTTTGGACAACACACAATTCCAATTGGTGAGGGATGAATCCCTCACCAATTGAATTAATAAATGAATGAGGAGAAATCTATTATATAACTTCATAATAGAAACTCTAAATCAGTTACTCCTTATAAGAAAATGGTACAAACAAAAAAAGGTAACTAAATTAATAGCAACCTTAAGATTATATAATGTAAAAAAGAGCGTAAAACTTAAGCTACAACATCTCTTTTCGATTTTCTATATAAACAAGTAGTAAAGATTTTTCTTTTTCCAAATCTAAATTGCTTGTCTGCGTTTACAAATTTGATGTACAACGGTTTTGAAACTCCAAAGTATTCATAAGTACTTCCATTTGTAAATTCAACTTCTAATACTTGATTTTTCCATTGAAAGTCAACGATAGCACCAGTATTCATTAAGTTTTGGTATTCTTCTGCGTTGTTTTTCTTCGTTTCAGGAGCAATACTAATCAAGAACTCATATCCTTGTGTAATTTCACGGCTTTTTTCCTCTGCCATGGCTGCTTTTTCATCTTGCTCTTGAAATTTATCTGGATGCCACTCTTTGACTAAAGAACGGTAAGTTTTCTTGAGTTGTGCCAAATCGATATCCGATTCAACATTAAATAACTTTTTGTATTGATTAATACGTTTCATTGCTTCAAATTAAAATGTGTGCAAAAGTACATCATAAAATTTGACCAAACACATTTCTTTGATTATTCTTTGAATAAATATTGAAAATAATGTAATCAATAGGGGAGTTAAGCTCTTGAAAAATCGATTATTACTTTTGAAAGAGATAATATTCATTAAATATGCCAAGATTATAGATAACTTTTTCAAAGGTTAATTATACAATACAATTATTATGATTGTTAAGTAACCAGATATTTTTATTGAGCTTATCATTAACTTTTTGACTCAAAACTTTATCATATTATTTCAGAAATATTTAATAATCTGTTGATTATTCCTTACAAATTCTCTTTTTGCATCCTTAGTATTTTCCAATTCATTTTCGTAGAATAATCAATATTTTATTTGAATATATCATTGAGCTTTTATGAAAACGTTTTTAGTCATTTGTGACATTTTTTAGGCTAACAATTTAGCTTAGAAAATTCTTTACTAAGATTAATTATGATTATCCTAAAATATATTCCTAGACGATCATTTTTAAATGAGTTTAATTGCGCAAGTATCGAAATGTTATAAGAATAAATTAAATCTTGAAGGAATTACTCTTAAAATGCTTCCTAATTGTGTATTTATAAAGTATCACACTTTTGTCTTATAATTAATATTATGTTAAATAGGGTTTTTAAGTACAATAAACATTTATACTTTATCCTGTTCAATTATATTATTTGATTACTGTGAGGCTTCCCTTTTCTGTAAATAAATTTATATCGTTTTCATTACTAAAACGCATTATCCATATATACGTTCCTGATTGAACAACATTATTTAGATATGTTCCATCCCATCCAACTTGTGGATCGTGAGATTCGAATAAAAGTTCTCCCCAACGGTTGTAGATTAGAAAATCATACGAATCTGGTTTAAAATCTAAATTAAATGAAGGTTTAAACGTTTCATTATCAAAGTCGCCATTAGGTGTAAATGCATTTGGAACAAAATACGTCACTTCGTTTTCTACATCAATTTGAATGGAGAATGAATCTGAACAACCCGCATTATTGGTTGCTGTTAACGTGATTATGAAATTGTCCTGAGTTGAAACAGTGTAATAATGTATTGCATCAAAGTCACTTTCAACGGGTGATTCATCTCCAAAGTTCCACTGATATGTGTTGGCATTTTCAGATTGGTTTATAAAGTCAACTGTGACTTCCCCTACTGGAATTGATTTCGTTTCTGTCGTAAATTTAGCTTTTGGTGTTGGAAGAACTTCTATCATATTGCTTTCTGTATGACTTGATATACAGCCGTTTAGATCTGTTACCGTTAGGCTAACATCGTAAATTCCTTCTGTGGAATATAAATTACTTGTGTTATTGCAACTAGTACTCGTGTTTCCGTCACCAAAATCCCAAAAACAATTGACAGAATTTATATTTCCTGATGAAAATTGCACTTCCTCATTTGCACAAATTGTTGATTTATTGGAAGAAAATTGTGCATTTGGCGCGTTATTTAAAGTCACACTTACTGTTGATGTTGCTACGCAATTACCGTTTTCAATTGTATAGGTGTAAACGCCTCCATTCATCGTTGCTGGATCAAATGTTCCCGAATTTCCGTTGGTTAAGGTCGATGGTCCAGTCCAAACACCATTATTGTCTGGGTTTCCGCCTAGTTCGTTGAATAAATTTACCGACGAAGTATTATCACATAAAGATAGTGTATTGCCTGTCCCTGCATTTCCAGTTGGGTTAATTATAACTTCTACTGAAGCATTTGTTTGGCAATTTCCTGTTCCAACCGTATACGTGTAAATTCCGGCATTCATCGCTGCAGGATCAAAATTACCTGAACTTCCATTTGCTAAATTTGAGGGTCCAGTCCATATTCCAGAATTATCAGGGTTCCCTCCTAGTTTATCATGTAAATTGATTGCTGCAGCATTACTACAAAGTGTAACCGTATTGTTTGTTCCAGCGTTACCTGTTGTATTCACCGTTACGGCAACCGTTGAAGAAGTTTGACAATTTCCAGATCCAACTGTATAGGTATATGTTCCTGCTGTCATAGTAGAAGGATCAAATGTTCCTAAATTTCCATTTGTAAGCGCTGAAGGTCCTGACCAAAAACCGTTATTATCTGGATTTCCGCCTAATTGATTGAATAAATCTACCGGCAAATCAACATCACAAAGTGAAATGGTATTGTTGGTTCCCGCATTTCCTGTCGAATTAACCGTTACGTCAACTGTTGAAGAAGCTTGACAACTTCCAGAACCAACTGTATAAGTATATGTCCCTGCCGTCATTGTAGAAGGATCAAATGTCCCTAAATTTCCGTTATTTAAAGATGAAGGTCCTGTCCACGTTCCGTTATTGTCAGGGTTACCTCCTAGTTCATTAAATAAATCTGTGCTTGAAGCTGTGTTACATAGTGCAATCGAAGCATTTGTTCCAGTATTTCCAGTTGAATTTATAGTAACATCAACCGTTGAAGAAGTTTGACAATTTCCAGAACCAACTGTATAAGTATATGTCCCTACCGTCATTGTTGATGGATCAAATGTTCCTGAATTTCCATTGGTAAGCATTGAAGGTCCTGACCAAGTTCCATTATTGTCTGGGTTTCCTCCTAGTTCGTTGAATAAATTTGTACTCGAAGCTGTGTTACATAGTGTTATCGAAGCATTTGTTCCAGCATTTCCTCCGCCACAACTGACAGTAATATCATCTATTCTCCAGTATTCACTTCCAGACCAGGCTTGAACAGATATTCGAATTTGTAAATTACTTCCCGTCGTTGGAATACATCCAGTTGTGTAATTCATAAATGGAGTATCTCCAGATGTAACAACATTGAAACCAGCGCATTGTCCAGCACACATATAGGAATTAGAAGGATCTGTCCAGCCTGTTCCATCTATATTGTATTGAAAACGAACCCAATCAACAGAATTACATCCTGTGTTGCAGTCTTCCATACTTCCAACGCTTTCAATATCAAAATTGATTTCAATATTACCACAATTTGAAATATCAATAGGTGAAACGTTTTCCCATACTGCTTCTCCATTTGTATCACGTCCTTCAAAAAAACCATTTTTAGTTTCCCAATAATCTCCACTAACACAATCTGGACATGATGAAGACCAGTTAACACCATTGGCAGAACCGTTCGTCATTCCATCATTAACGTTAAATGATTCCTGAAAGAGAACTTGTCCATTGATTTGAGAACCAATAAATAGGAAAATAATCGATAAGGCTAATTTGATAGAGTTTCTCAGGGGATTCAATTTCCCTAATGAGTTATTAAAGTAAGTTTCAACTATTGACATTGATGCAAATTTACTTCCATTCAGAACGATAATTTATCATTCTATATTGGAAAAATCGATGCAAAGAAACTGATAAAAAGCCGAATGAATGTTAATCCATCGTTAACATATTCATTTAAAATGAAAAAAGCCTAGAAATTTTCATTCCCAGGCCCTTTCGTAAAATATTAGAATTATCTTATTTTTTCTTTTTATCTTCTTCTGTCTGACTAAACAAATCCCATTCTACCTGACGAGCAGGTTGATCTTTTAAAGGTCTTCTAGATAAACTACGTTTTCTAGGTTTAGGTGGAATAAGTTCTTTTTTAGGTATTTCAGATTTCTTCCCATCATCCCTAGACTGTTCTTTTTCAGATTGATTTGATGATTTAGCTTCTCCACCTCCAGATTTAGGAGCATCATCAGGCTGATCATCATTTCCATCATCAGGACCATTGTCACTTCCTGAGTCATCATCGTTTTCATCATCATTGTCCTCTTCTTCAGCTTCATCAGGCCAAGGCGTGTTTCCTTCAATAGGATGTGTTAGTTGAATCTCTTTGGTTTTTAGTTTTTCCAACTGATTACCAATGGACTTCATACCTTTTACATCGATGAATTCATCAAGTCGTTCAATTCTATCTGGAAGATGTTTAGTTGCTTTTAGCAATTTGTTGTACACAATCTTTACTTCCGGCTGATAAGCTGTTGAAACAGCGTCTAACTCAGTCCCTTCAGATTCAGGAATAAATGGAACACGTCTATCAGTGGTTACTTCACATACAAAACGTTTTGCGTAATGAATTTCTTTTTCTCCATCATAATACACCGCAGAAATTGCATGTTCCGGTTTCCATTTCTCTATGTGAATCATATCATCATCGAAATGGGTAGTTAAATCGAAATTTGACAATCGATACTCACCGTTTTTGTAGAGCGTTAGTATTTTATCATCTCCTCTAAAACGACCAAGGAATTTACCACGTTGATCATCATTTAAACGTCCAACAATATCATCATACCATATTTTTCTTGCGGCAAGTGTTGAACCTCCGACTTCTTTCTGTGTAACTTTAGAAATGGCCTCTTTACTCACGATATTCCCTTTAGCTGAACGACTTTTTATTAATTGTTCACTAAAATCAACATCAAATTTCAATCTTTTTAAATGTGTTCGCGCCCTTAAATTAATGCTTACAATTTCTTTTTCTCCATTTGGATGACAAGAGAAATAGTGCATTTTTGAACCTTTCTTCCCAGTCGTTAAGTCATATTCTTTATCTCTTGTAATGGAGTTTACAAAGAAACGTTTCATATATGAATTTCCACTTTTACCATCTTTATAAATTAAGTGATAAATTCTTCGCTTATCCCCTCTTTTCCATACTGCAGCATGGACAATACCCTTTCCAACAAATTTCTTGTCGGCAATTTTGGTGACCATCATTTTTCCGGTATCGAAGAAGACAATAACATCATCTATTTCTGAACAATCTTGAACGTATTCAGCCTTTCTTAATTTATATCCAATAAATCCTTCTTTGTAATCAACATAAAGTTTTTCATTGGCGATAATAACTTTAGATGCATTTATATTGTCGAAAACTCTAATTTCAGTTTTACGCTCCTTCCCTTCTCCAAATCTTTTCTTTAAATCTTTAAAGTAAGCAATGGAGAAATCAATAATATTTTCAATGTTGTGAATAACAGTAGCTAATTCCTCTTCAATTCGTTGAATGATTTCATCAGCTTTAAATTTATCAAACTTAGAGATTCGTTTAATCTTAATTTCAGTCAATCGGATAATATCATCACGCGTAACTTCACGTTTAAGGTGCTTGATATATGGCTTTAAACCATTGTCAATAGCTGAAATAACACCTTCCCATGTTTCCTCATCTTCTATAAGACTGTAGACTTTGTTTTCAATGAAAATCTTTTCTAGTGAACTAAAGTGCCATGATTCTTCCAATTCATTTTTACGAATCTCAAGTTCCAGCTTTAACAAACGAACAGTAGAATCAGTGTTCTCTTTGAGAATTTCACTCATCCCTAAAAACCTAGGCTTTTCTTTGTCAATTACTGTTGAATTAGGAGAAATAGAAACCTCACAATCTGTAAAAGCATAAAGCGCATCAATTAATTTATCTGGAGAAACATTGCTGGTCAAGTGAATTAAAATCTCCGCTTCTGCAGCTGTATTATCATCGATTCTGCGGATCTTAATTTTCCCCTTATCGTTGGCCCTTAAGATCGAATCAATTAAAGAAGAAGTATTCGTACCAAATGGAATTTCTGTTATGCTTAATGTTTTGTTGTCTACCTTATTAATTTTAGCACGAACACGTACTTTACCTCCACGTAACCCATCATTGTAATTGGTGAAGTCAGCCATTCCTCCTGTTAAGAAGTCAGGGAAGATTTCTACTTTTTTTCCACGTAAATGATTAATTGAATTATCGATTAGTTCATTAAAGTTGTGCGGTAAAATTTTACAAGCCAAACCAACAGCAATACCTTCTGCTCCTTGTGCCAAAAGCAAAGGAAATTTCATTGGTAAATCCTCAGGTTCTTTATTACGACCATCATAACTCGTTAGCCATTTGGTCGTTTTCGCATTAAAGGCAACGTGTAAAGCAAATTTAGAAAGTCGGGCTTCAATATAACGAGGAGCAGCAGCACTATCACCTGTTAAAGTATTACCCCAGTTTCCTTGCATATCGATCAATAATTCTTTTTGACCCAATTGAACCAAAGCATCACCAATAGAAGCGTCTCCATGCGGATGGTATTTCATGGTATTACCAATAATATTGGCTACCTTGTTGTAACGACCATCCTCCATGTCTTTCATAGAGTGAAGAATACGACGTTGAACAGGTTTTAAACCATCGTTTAATCCTGGAACAGCACGTTCTAAAATAACATAAGAAGCATAGTCAAGAAACCAGTTTTCATAAAGTCCATTCAAAGAAGTGATGTTTTCATCGACTTTTTTGATACCGTTTACATCCTCACTACTTTCATTTTCATCATCAGGAATGTTATTGTTTTCCTCTTCTTCGTGATTATTATCTTCAGCCATAATTTTAAGATGCTTTTTCTATTTTTTCTTTATCGTTTGCTACTTCTTCAGCGATATCTGTCTCAACGCGAAGATTTTCAATAATAAACTCTTGCCTTGAAGGTGTATTTTTACCCATATAAAAAGAAAGGACCTCTTCAATTGAAGCTTCCTTACTGATTAGTACTGGTTCTAATCGAATATCTTCACCTATAAAGTATTTAAATTCATCTGGAGAAATCTCCCCAAGTCCTTTAAATCGTGTGATTTCAGCAGTTTTTCCTAATGCAACAAGCGCTTCTCTTCTTTCCTCTTCAGAATAGCAGTATCGTGTTTTTTTCTTATTTCTTACCCTAAATAAAGGTGTTTGCAATACATAAACATGGTTTCGTTTTACCAAATCTGGGAAGAAACGCAAGAAGAAAGTTAACAGTAACATTCTAATGTGCATACCATCGACATCGGCATCAGTTGCAATAACAATCTTGTTGTATCTCAAATTATCCATGTCATCTTCTATATCTAAAGCTGCTTGAATAAGGTTAAATTCCTCGTTTTCGTAAACAACTTTCTTGGTTAAGCCATGTGTATTCAAAGGCTTACCTCTCAAACTAAATACAGCTTGTGTATTTACGTCTCTAGATTTAGTTATTGATCCAGATGCAGAGTCTCCCTCTGTAATAAACAACGTTGTTTCGTCACATCGTTCATTCTTCTGATCTGTTAAATGAACACGACAATCTCTTAATTTTTTATTGTGTAAGTTGGCCTTTTTCGCTCTTTCACGTGCTATTTTACGAATTCCAGAAAGCTCCTTACGTTCCTTTTCCGATTGCTTTATTTTCTTTTCAAGAATTTCAGCAGTTTCGCTATTCTTATGTAAATAGTTGTCTAACTTTGTTTTAAGGAAGTCATTAATAAAAGCACGCATCGATTTTCCTCCTTGCGCAACCTCTTGCGAACCTAATTTGGTTTTTGTTTGAGATTCGAAAATAGGCTCCATCACCTTAACAGAAATAGCTGCTACAATTGATTGACGAATGTCTGAAGCTTCATAATTCTTATTGAAAAAATCCTTTATTACACGTGCTACAGATTCTCTAAATGCACTGTGGTGAGTTCCTCCTTGCGTGGTATGCTGACCATTTACAAATGAGTAATAATCTTCTCCATAAGTTCGACCGTGTGTAAACGCAACCTCGATATCTTCACCTTCCAGGTGAATAATTGGATATAATGGATCTCCATCTTGGTTGTTTTCCAGTAAATCTTTTAATCCGTTTTTTGACTCAAACTTTTCACCATTAAAATATATTGCTAATCCCCTATTGAGGTAACAATAGTTCCAAATCATTTTCTCGATGTAAGGAAATTTATAGGCGAACTTTTTAAATACTTGCTCATCAGGGTAAAACTCAACGAAAGTTCCATTTCTCTCTTTAGATTCTTCAATTTTAGGGTCATCAATCAGAACACCTCGTTCAAAAGTTGCACTCTTCAGTTTGCCGTCTCTAACAGAATAAACTTTGAAATGGCTACTTAATGCATTTACCGCTTTTGTACCGACTCCATTTAAACCTACAGATTTTTTAAAGGCTTTGGAATCATACTTCCCTCCAGTATTTATTTTGGAAACAACATCTACAACCTTTCCAAGCGGAATTCCACGACCGTAATCACGGATAGAAACTTTTCCGTTCTTGATTTTAATATCGATGCGCTTCCCATTTCCCATTACGAATTCATCAATACAGTTATCAATGACTTCTTTCATAAGAATATAGATACCATCATCTGCAGAAGCACCGTCACCGAGCTTTCCAATATACATTCCTGGACGTAAGCGTATATGCTCTTTCCAATCGAGTGAACGTATATTGTCTTCTGTATAATTATTCTCTTGCGCCATATTTTAAAACACGAATTAATGAGTATTCAAACAAATATACTATCTATTTCTTAGTATTTTGGCTCCTTTATGTTAAGGTTATTCACTATGAATAGTTAATAGCACTTTATTTCTGAAGTATTTTGTATCTTGGCTAAGATAGAAAACTTTTTAAAATTTAACCAAAGAAAATATGAACTTTAATGCTTTAAGTAGTACTTTGTTTGCTGTTGTTTTATTATTTGGTAATCAGTTGTTTAGTCAAGTGAGTAATAGTATTAATATCACCCCTAAATTAGCTATAAATGCGTATTTAGAGACTTATTATGGTTTTGACTTTGCGCAACCCTCTAACGATGAGCGTCCTAGTTTTTTATATAATTTTACAGATCACAATCAGATCAATATTAATTCTGCAATTGGTGGGATAGATTATAAAAGAAACCGTTTTAAAGGCAATCTACTCTTTATGGGAGGAACGTATGTAAAACAAAATTCTGCACATGAACCTTCTATTTTTAAACATATTTATGAAGCTACCCTAGGATTTAAAATACTCAAAAAACATGATCTATGGTTTGAATTTGGTATTATGGAATCGAACTTAGGGTTTGAAAATGTGCGAAGTCGCGAATGTTTAACCCTTACGCGAAGCTTATTAGCAGAAAGTTCTCCTTATTATCTGAATGCGGCGAAATTAGGATTTACTACAAGTAATAAAAAATGGGAAATGGAATTGTTGTTTTCAAATGGTTGGCAGCAAATGATACATGGTTACCCTTCTTTTGGTCACACCCTAATTTATACACCCAACGAGAAATGGAAATTTAATAGTAGTTCTTTTATTGGAAGGGTTGATTTGGAAGGTGCTGTTCCTGCCTTGTCAAGAGTTGAAAATAGATTTTTCCATAATTTTTATGCAAAATACAGTAAAGAAAAGTCTAATATAATCGCTGGGATAGATTTTGGCGTGGATCAATTGGTGAAAGACCCGAATGATATTGGTAGTTGGTTGGGCGCAATCGCTGTCTATCAGTATGACTTCAATAAAAGGTGGAATGCAGCTGCACGGGTTGAATACTTTTTAGATCCAAATAATAGTGTTGCAATAACTGAAGAAAATGATGGATTTGAAAATGTTGGCGCTTCACTCAATATAGATTACCAACCAGGTCGCGCTTTCCTTTTGAGACTCGAAGGTAGATTACTTTCTGGAGCGGATCCATATTATAGTTATAACAATCAAAAGTCAAAAAAAAATTTTTCTATTGTTAGTGCTTTAATCATTAGTTTGTGGAAATAAATCAGATTATTTCTATGCATACATAAAATTATTTTATAGTTTTAGCATATGGAAAATTCTGAAATAAAAACTGCGTTGAGTGAAATGCTCGATATCCGCTACCCTATTATTCTTGCTCCAATGTTTTTGGTTTCTAACACCGAAATGATCATTTCAGCAATAAAAGCTGGAGCAACTGGAGCTATTCCAGCAATGAATTATAGAACTACTGAGGAGTTAAAATTAGCAATTCGTGAGGTTAAAGCGAAAGCAAAAGGTCCATTTGGAATTAATCTTATTGTCAACAAAAGTAACTTCACTTATAAAGAACAGCTTGCGGTAATTTGTGAGGAAAAGGTGGATTATATTATCACGAGTTTGGGATCTCCAAAAGAAACTATTGACCAAGCCCATAAGCACGGAATCAAAGTATTTTGTGATGTAACGACATTAAAATACGCCCAGAAAGTTGAGTCACTTGGTGCAGATGCCATTATTGCAGTAAACAAAGAAGCAGGTGGACATGCTGGGAATATTTCTATAAAAGAGCTAATTCCTGAATTAAAAAAGAATTGTAAGATTCCTGTTATTTCTGCAGGTGGTGTTGGAAATGGCTATGAACTGCGTGAAGCCTTAAAACTTGGTGCTGAAGGATGTTCTATCGGTTCTGTATTTATTGCTTCTGAAGAATCCGGTGTAAACGAAGATTATAAGCAAGCCTGTATTGATTATGGAAAGAATGACATCGTCATGACTTCAAAATTGTCTGGAACGCCATGTACCGTGATCAAAACGCCTTATGTTGAGAAAATTGGAACAGATCAGAATTGGTTGGAAAAACTTTTAAATAAGAATAAGAAATTAAAAAAATGGTTCAAGGCCTTTACTTTTATTCGGGGAATGAAAACTTTACAAAAAGCTGCTTTTAGTGCGACTTATAAGACACTTTGGTGTGCTGGACCTACAATTGAAAACGTAAAATCAGTTCGACCTATTAAAGCAATTATTGATCAGTTTGTAAAAGAATACCATGAGCAAAAGTAAGATTTCACTCCAAAAAATGCGTCGATTGTTGTGGATGATGGGAATGTTTAAAATTCCTATGATTGCTTATGTTCGTCCGAAATTGATGCTGTTAGACAATGACAATTCTCAAGTACGTATTAAGTTAAATCGCCGAACAAAAAATCATTTGAAATCCATGTATTTCGGAAGTTTGGCTGTTGGAGCTGATATTGCTGCGGGCCTGCATGCTTTCTATTTCGCAGAACAATCAGGCGTCAAGGTTTCCTTTGCATTTAAAGCCGTAAAAGCTGATTTTTTAAAACGTGCAACTTCGGATGTTTATTTCAATTCAAGTGAAGGTCAATTGGTGAAGCAAGCCTTCGATGAAGCTATGTCAACTAAGGAACGTGTCAATAAATGGATAAAAGTTGAAGCCAAAAATACAGATGGAGAAATCGTTGCTGTATTTGATATGGAAATATCTGTGAAGGTAAAATAAAAATTATTTTTGCAACAAACGAATTTCGAGGATATGAACAAATTTGAAGGAACAGAAAAATATATTGCATCGCACGATTTAAAAGTTGCCATTAATGCAGCAATAACATTAGAAAAGCCTTTGTTGATCAAAGGTGAACCTGGAACAGGAAAAACATTACTGGCTCATGAGATTGCGAAATCATTAGATAAGCCTCTTTTCAATTGGCATGTAAAGTCTACAACAACTGCTCAACAAGGTTTGTATGAATATGATGCTGTTTCTCGTTTACGTGACTCTCAATTGGGAAATGATAAAGTAGATGACATTGCTAATTACATTAAGAAAGGAAAACTTTGGCAAGCTTTTGAAGCGGATGAACGTGTAATTCTATTGATCGACGAAATAGACAAAGCTGATATCGAATTTCCAAATGATTTACTGTTGGAGCTCGATAAAATGCAATTCTTTTGTTATGAAACGGGTGAAGAAATTGTTGCAAAACATCGTCCAATCATAATTATCACTTCTAATAACGAAAAGGAACTTCCGGATGCTTTTTTAAGACGTTGCTTCTTCCACTACATTTCCTTTCCTGACAGAGAAACATTAAAAAAAATTGTAGAAGTTCACTTTCCTAATTTAGAGCAAGATCTTGTAGAAAGTGCAATGGATTTATTCTATGCAATCAGAAATCAACGTAACATTAAAAAGAAACCTTCTACGAGCGAGATTATCGACTGGATTAAACTTTTGATGGTAGGAAAAATAAACGCCAACGAATTGGATGAAGTAATGCAAGGTAAAAAGGATATTCCTTTCTTGGGTGCATTATTGAAAAATGAGCAAGACAAAGCAATTCTACGATAAAACGCCCTTAAAATGTTCTTAGATTTTTTCTTATTATTGAGAGATAGAGATGTTCCTGTAACATTGCGTGAGTACTTGGATTTATTAGGTGCTTTAGAAAAAAATGTCCCAGCATATAATGTAGATGACTTTTATTTTTTGTCTCGTACTATTCTTGTAAAACACGAGGAACATTTAGACCTGTTTGATCAAATTTTCGCAGTTTATTTTAAAGGAATAGAACAAATTAAGTCTTCAGATATTTTAAATATACCTGATGAATGGTTGCGTAAAAATGGTGAACGTTTGTTTTCTCCTGAAGAATTAGCAAACATAAAGAGTCAGGGTGATTTAGAAAGTTTAATCGACAGGATGGCGGAGCTTTTAAAAGAACAAAAAGAGCGTCATCAAGGAGGGAATAAATGGATTGGAACTGGAGGAACCTCCCCTTTTGGAGCTTATGGTTATAATCCAGAAGGAATTCGCATTGGACAAGACAAAAGTCGACATCGAAAAGCTGTTAAAGTTTGGGACAAACGAAACTTCAAAGATTTAAGTCAGGATGAAGAACTCGGAACGCGTAATATGAAAATGGCCCTTCGAAAGTTACGAATATTGAGTCGAGAAGGAAAATCTGAAGAAATCGATCTAAATAAAACTATACGAAGTACAGCCAAGAATAGTGGTATGCTGGAAGTTGAAATGGTTCCATCAAAAAAAAATGTTGTAAAAGTATTATTGCTATTCGATATTGGTGGTTCTATGGACGATCATATTGCGTTATGTTCACAATTATTTTCAGCAGCTAAGTATGAATTTAAGCACTTAGAGTTTTTCTATTTCCACAACTGTTTATACGAGAATGTTTGGAAAGACAATGTGCGTCGTTGGGATGATAAAACGCCAACAGAAACAATGTTTAATACCTTTAATAATGATTACCGCGTTGTTTTTGTTGGAGACGCATCGATGTCCCCTTATGAAATATTTTCTAGAATGGGAAGCGTTGAGCATTACAACGAAGAACCAGGTCAAGTTTGGCTGGAACGAATGATTGATCACTTCCCCTATTTTGTTTGGTTAAATCCAGTTGCTAAAAATGAATGGAAATACACACAATCCATTGGAATGATTCAAAAAGTGATGAAGGACAGAATGTTTCCATTGACGATTAAAGGAATTGAGGAAGCAGTGGATGTATTGAAGGTTAAGGGGAAGTAGTGTTTAACACTTCGTTTTCACTCTGTTTCTCACTCTTATTGGTTAGAATTTCACGGTGAGATTGGAATATGGACACCTGCGGTGTTTTTTTCTTTACCGCGGAGTCCCGTACAGCTGTCGGGACGCAAAGTTTTCGCAAAGTTTCGCAGAGGTTCGTGTAGTTGTTGGAACGCTGAGATTTCACCTGCGGATTGGTTAGTTTCTGCTGTATATTCAGAACTCTTCCTCCAAACTATCTTTTACCTATGAACATTGTTGATTACGCCTGTATGCTCAAAACTCTTGCTCAATACTGTTTTCACCTGCGGTATGGTTAATTTCAGCCGTATATTCAGAACTCTTCCTCCAAACTATCTTTTACCTATGAACATTGTTGATTACGCCTGTATGCTCAAAACTCTTGCTCAATACTGTTTTCACCTGCGGTATGGTTAATTTCAGCCGTATATTCAGAACTCTTCCTCCAAACTGTTTCTAACT
>NZ_QURB01000002.1:298100-590994 GCF_003402975.1 Brumimicrobium aurantiacum
CTCCAAACTATCTTTTACCTATGAACATTGTTGATTACGCCTGTATGCTCAAAACTCTTGCTCAATACTGTTTTCACCTGCGGTATGGTTAATTTCAGCCGTATATTCAGAACTCTTCCTCCAAACTGTTTCTAACTAAGAACAAAGTTGATTACGCCTGTATGCTCAATACTCTTGCTCAATACTGTTTTCGCCTACTGGTGAAAACTTAGTAGCTTCCTAAATATCTGCGCATTATCCATTCAATAGTGAAAAGGGCAATAATGATGAACATCAACCAGATATAATCGATTAATTTATGGTAAGTACTGGCTTCATAGGCAACTGGAGTAATGTCATCACGCTCTTTAATATCATCAAGGATTAATTGATAATCTGAAAGCATTGCAAATTTTCCATTTCCATTTTCAGCCATTTGTATCAACATTTGATGATCTGCTTTGGTAGATTGTTTTTCCAATTCAAGTGACTTTACTCCAAAAGTTCCTTCTTTCATGAAAGTTGATCCATTGTACTCCGTAGTTGCTTTCCAAGTATACTTTCCAGGGTTCAATTGGCCAAGATCTAATGCATAATTGTCTGTTAAGGGTAAAAATGAATAGTCAAATTTTTCACCATTGGGTGCTGTTAGTTCAAATTGTATAGTTGGTGTAGTAATTGCCTCATAACTTTTGTTGTAAAACGCAGCATTAATCATCATTTCTTCAGAACTATTCAACACAGAAGGTAGTTGTATTCTTAATCGAGAGGTGTTTTCTTTTAGAATTAAATACTGAACAGTTTTATGTACAATTTCATTAAAATGGATATGACTTTGATTCATTTGATAGTCTGCAATCCTCCAACTCCATAAACCACTTCCATAAGTAACCGCAAACTTCTCATCTTGCTGTCCACCAAAGAAAAATAGAGCATCTTGTTTCTGGATTCCGCCAACACTTTGGTAAGCCAAAATAGAAGACTTATTTGTATATCTGACATCACCATAATGTCCATTTAAAGGTGGAAATTGATTCATGTTTTTCTGAGTCTCAGAAGAGAGTTTGAACAAATTAAAGGAAGGGTTGAAAGTTGCTCCAAAGTTATCTGCAGAACCTGTCGTTGAAATATTTGCTAACAATTGAATTTTCGCTATATCGACTCTTTTTGTTTGGGCAGTTACAATAAACCATTTAGGAGTATTTGTCTTCAGCAATTGATTAAAAGCAGCGTTATTATTTGCAACTCCAGGATTATGCCAAATCACAAGATCGAAACTTTCTAACTCAGTTGGAATTTCATCAATTGTTACTGTTTTCACTTGTAGATTGTCCTCCGTAGATAAGGCGTTTTTAATGGCTCCGACATCTGGATTAATTCCTTCAGAAACAAGCAGAACATTTGACCTGTCATCAAGTACTTCTACGAAAAATGATTTTTCATTGTTTTTTAAATTATACTCATTGTCAATTGCACTAATTTGGACAGTATATTCATGGATACCAAGTGATTTAGCATCAAGGATAAACTCAGTTTTCAGTAGACTGTAGCTTTCTTTTTGGTGTTTTAAAGTTTTAGAATCTATGATCTTCCCTCCTTCTATAAGTTTAATTTCAAAAGCAACTTCTGGAGTTTTATTTCCTTCAATACTTACTTCAACAGGGAATTTATTGTCTAAAAAAGCAATTTTATTTGAAGTTATATTTTTAATACTGTGGTCTACTTTTTGAATGGTATCACCAACTGATAAGGTATAAACTGGGGTGTTTTTAAATTTCTGAGCAATTGATAAAGGTGTTGATCCTTCATTATAATTCCCATCTGAAAGTAAAATAACCGCACCAATATTCCTTCCGTAGTAATTATTATATGTGCGATTGAATAGCTGACTTAAATCAGTTTTTGAATTATTAAAAACAAGTGAGTCAGGGTTTTCTAAGCTCTTATTTAAATCAAAGGTTAAACTATTAAAATCTGATTTAAAGTTGTTTCCAGCTTCAGTGATGAACTCTTTACTTAACTGTTCAACTGTTGAACTATCAGAATAGTTCAACATAGATTCAGAATTATCAACTAATGTTAATATCAATGGTTGATCGACTTCACTTTTAGCACCTTTGATTAAAATTCCTAAGAGTAGTAATCCAATTAAGAATAATCCTAAACTCCTTAGAGAGATTAAAGCAAAACGATTGAAAGCAGAAATCTCTTTTATCCATCCCTTTTTACGGTATAAAACGAATGAGATAGTAACAGCAATAATAGCCAACGGAACGAGCAACCATAAGGAGATGTCACTAAAAAACTCTGTCATTTTATCGATGTTAAGGTGTTATTCTTTCCCTGCTAAATAATCTTCAAGGTATTTAAAATCAGCTGAAAGTTCACCCTCTTTTGTTGTTTGAGATCCTCTTTCGATAATTTTATGAGGGTCTTCTCCAAACAAAGCAGGTAAAACATGTTTTATCAACTCATTTCCAAAATCTTTTGAAGCGTCCTTTGGTAATTCACATGGAAGATTATCAACCGCCATAACAGCAATTGCATCAGGATCTTTAAAATCAACCTCTTTTTCTTGTGCTGGATGATAACCATAAATAGGATCTGCTATTGTACTTGGACGAATAGTAGAAGCTACTGGACCATCGATGTCACACGAAATATCAGCGACTACTGATAGTCGTAGATTCTCCTTCTTGAGGTCTTCTCTTGTAAAAAAATAAGGTGAACTGCTTTCCCAATAATGACAAGCGATATACATATCAGTTTCGCTTAAATATTGATTGAACGTAGAACGATGACTCTGTCCGCTTTCAAAGAATGCATCTCTGTCAAATTCTTTTCCATCCTCACGTTCCAAATAATCTGAAAAGTTTAAATGAGTAAATACCGGCTCACCGAATTCTTCATTTTTAAACTCTTCAGGCGTCACTTCTTTAATAGGAAGTAAATTGATGATTTCTAAAGCACCGTGACCTACTCTACCAAAACCCGTTAAAACAATCTTAGTGTTTGATGGAAGTTTTACTTTAGATAGTTCACTTTCCATTTCCTTGCGATCATCACACTTGTTTGCAGGTTTCAAATCATATAAATCATGTTTGAGTCCATAGGTACGGAATCCATTATAACAACCAACAATTCCAGCGTATCGACCAAATCCAATGATTCTAAGACCATTTTTGTCTGTCAACACTTCGTAATCTGTCAATTTGATTTTATTGTCAATTACTGCTTGAAGTAAATCTCTATTATATGGTTGTTTCTTGAAAGTATGTGAGAAAAAGAAAAACTGTTTGTTTGGGATTAAGTCTTCAATGTTGACCTCTTTTACTCCCATCACAATATCACAATCTTCAACTGAATCTACAATTGGTACACCTAAATCTGAATATTCTTTGTCTTTAAAAGCCCTAATTGGACTTGATTGAACAACTAATTCAACATTTGGATATTCCTCCATAACGCGAAGGCATTGATCCGGTGAAAGAGGAACACGCTGATCTGGCGGAACTTTACCCTCTCTTATTATACCAATTTTTGTAGTCATAAAATGTGTTTTTACAAAAATAGCAGAATTAAACGATTTT
This sequence comes from Brumimicrobium aurantiacum, assembly GCF_003402975.1. Lineage (GTDB taxonomy): Bacteria > Bacteroidota > Bacteroidia > Flavobacteriales_D > Crocinitomicaceae > Brumimicrobium > Brumimicrobium aurantiacum. Next base: position 301,670 of record NZ_QURB01000002.1, read on the forward strand.
GTGATTGAAAGAACTTAAAACTCCATTACTCCTCTATTTCTGCATCTTTTATTTTATCTCTTAACTCCTTGTTTTTAGTGGTTAAATTTCCAAATTTATAAGACAGTGTCAAATACAAACGTCTTGTTGTCCACTTATATTCCGTTTCTTGAATTACCGTTCCATCATTAATTTCAAAGTAGAATCCTTTTTGGTTAAATACATCTGTAACACGAACACCAAGCACCATTTTCTTGTCCATCAAAGTTCTTGTAAAACCAATGTCAATTCCTGGGTTACGTTGATAAATCCCTTGAACAGTATAACGTGGAGCGATATATTGAGCGTTTAATTGAATAGCTGTTGTATTGTCGAAAAATGAAAATGTAGAATTTAATTTCGCATCCCAACTTACTCCTTGGTTACTCAATGTTGTTCCATTAATTTCTGCTGACAAACGACTTTCGTATGCGTTTATAGAAACCATGTTTTTCCACCATTTAAAAGGAGAATACGTTCCAATTAACTCCACTCCATAATCATAACTTTCATCAACATTGGCAAAACTTGTGATACTTACACCATCATCATAAAATTGACGAATTCGTTGAATTCTATCCACTGTTTGCTTGAAATATAAGGTACTTGTTAAAGAAGCTGATTTCCAAATTTTCTCATAACCTAATTCATAAGAGTTGATGTATTCTGGTCTGATTGCAGGATTTCCAACCCTTAAATTTAGAGGATCGCTATATACTGGAAAAGGATTTACTTCTCTTGAACCAGGTCGATTGATTCTTCTACTGTAACTACCAAAAATTTCACCCTTTTCATCATTTCCATAAGAAGCATGAATAGATGGGAAGAAACTAAAATAGTTGTTTTCGAAAGATTCATTTGTCGTCAATAAACGAGGCTCTACAAAGGCTTGTTCTAATCGAACACCTGCTTGATATTTGAATTTATCTGTTAATTGATGACCGAAAATTCCATATGCAGAATAAATTTCTTCATCAAACGCCAATTCATTATTCACATTAGGATCTGGAAGAACGGTCTCCGTGATGGTATCATAATACTCTAAATAATTTCCTTCATTTTGTCGGCTAATTCTTGTTTGCAATCCAGCTTCATACTTCATGTTTTTATTGATTTCTCGAACTAAATCTGTTGAAACAATAAAGTTACTTTTATCTTCAGTGCGTTCTTGATTTTGAAAACGGTATGAGTTGGAAGTTGGTGTACCATCTGGGTTGTAGTAATTTTCTTTGAATTCACCAATTGAAAGTTCATCTCCTAAAGATTGTGAAGCAGCTATGATTAAATCTCCTTTTTCATCTTTAAAATCTAATTTGTAATTGGCGTTAATATCTAATGATTTTCGTGTTCTAGGGTCGTAAACTTGACGATCCCAGGTTTGATAAAGTGCATCATCATAAAACAATTCATTATCTTGTCGACCTTCTCTGATACGGTCTGTATCTGTTCCTGCAACAGAAATCCCAAATACTTGATTGTCTGCCAAAAAGAAATCAGCACCTATTTTTCCAGTATGTGATTCACGGAAATCAGTTCCCAATCTATCTTGAGTCAAGAACTCAGTAGAGCTACCAAGATTAGAAGTTCTTTCATTAAAGTTATTTCTGAATCCTTCTCTATACCTATATGAATAACTTGCGTAAAAATTGATTTTTTCATTTCTAATATTGAATCCAACATTAGCGCTATAAAGATTTTCGCTTGCTGCGGTTAACTGGACGTTTGTATTGATACCGCGGAGTTTTTTCTTTTTTAAGACAATATTGATTATTCCTGCTGTTCCTTCAGGGTTGTATTTTGCAGAAGGATTTGTCACTAACTCAATTCTCTCAATGGCACTGGCAGGAATACCATCTAGTGCACCATCTCCGCTAGACAATACACTTTGTCGGCCATCAATTAATATTGTGACACTTCCATTTCCACGTAGTGAAACATTTCCGTCATTGTCAACTTCTACTGATGGAATATTATTTAAAACTTCAGTAAGTCCACCACCAACAGCAGTCATATCTTCGCTAACATTGTATGTTCTTTTGTCAATGCTTGACTCCATTAAGGAAGTTTCTCCTCTAATTTCTACCTCTTCAAGGTCTTGACTTTTTATTTTAGTCAACTTAATAGTTCCTAGGTTGAGATTTTTGTTTTTGATAATTTCAAATTGATCAATTTGGTGGTTTTTAAAACCAAAAAAAGAAATCACAGCATAGTAATTTCCAGCAGGAACATTTTCCAACACTATCTTCCCTTCTAAAGAGGAATATTCTCCTTTAACAACAGATGAATCGATTGGTGAAAATAAGCGAAAATTTGCGTATTCAATAGGCGCTTCATTATCGTCGACAACTTTCAAAGAAAGTTTACTTTGAGTAAATCCAAGTGTAGAAACGAGGACGAAAATGAGGCAAAAATAATATTGCATAAAGTGAATTTTGTGCGAAATTAATAAATCAAATGATTAAATAAATAGCTTTAACTGAAAGCTAACGAAATAAGCTTTTCAGGTATGTAAAACTTACTGATTGCGGAATTTATCTAACAAATAGCTCAATGTTTCAGCTTCTTCATTTGTTAAGTTCTTAAAGTGATTATCCTCAAATTGTACATCCAGTTGTGATAAAACGTCAAGCCCTTGTTGAGTAATTTCTAATTCAACCACTCTTTTATCCTTAGTACCTTTACTTCTTTTTACGAACTTTTTGCTGATGAGTTTATCAATAAGTCGCGTAGTATTCGGTGATTTTTCAATCATGCGGTCCTTCACCGTTTTGATGTTCAACTTCTTCTTCGCTCCTCTTAAAATTCTCAAGATATTAAATTGTGCCATACTTAAGTCATATTCTTCTAACTGATGATGGTAATAGGAACCAATGTGATTAGAAGTGTAACGAATGTTGGTCAACACTTTATGATGAATATCTTTGAAATTAGCTGTAATAATAGACTCAATTTTTTTCATATCCCAACAAAGATAACTACCTAGGTAAGAAATTCAAATAAAGAGCTCAATTATGAACTTATTTTAACTTATTCTAAAATAATAATTATTTTTAAGCAATGTTAAAACATACACTTCTTTACTGGTTTGTTCAAATAATCTCATGGGGAATTCTATGTTCAATTATTGGGGTATCAACCTATATTCAAGGTGAATTCAATGACAAGACCGCTTATAAAATTGTTGAGTTATACATTTCTCTTTTAATCGTTTCGCATTTTATCCGTTGGGTATTTATTAAGAAAGAATGGTTGAATTTAAAACTAACTCCTTTAATTCCAAGAATCCTGAGTCTAGTTACTGCCATGTCTTTAATATTAATGGTGATATCCAATACGAGCAACACCTTGTTTTATAATGAAGAATGGTTGACTCTTTCAGAATTTTTAATCAACACTTTGTTGTACTCTATATTTCTAATTATGTGGAGCGCCGTTTATTTGACATACCATTTATTGCAAAAATCTAGATTACAAGAAATCAACAATCTTAAACTTCAAACCAGTCAAACGCAGAATGAATTAAAAACATTACGGGATCAATTGAATCCTCACTTTTTATTTAATTCTTTAAATAGCATTCGCGCCTTAATAGAGATTGAGCCCAAAACGGCAAAATCGGCCATTACCACACTTTCCAGTTTATTACGTAATTCACTAATTTTAGGAAAGCGAGCAAAAATAAACTTGAAAGAAGAATTGCAATTGGTTGAAGAGTATTTAAGACTTGAGAAAATACGTTTTGAGGAACGATTGAAATACACATTAAACAATGAGATACAACAATCGATTCACCTTCCTCCTTTCCTTTTGCAAAGTTTGGTTGAGAATGCTTTAAAACACGGGATTTCACAACGAGTTGAAGGTGGTGAAATCAATATTAAGATTTCAATTGAAAACAATAAATTTGTTTTGAACGTTATTAATGATGGTATATATAACGATAGTAAAGAGTCTGGAATAGGAATTAAAAATAGCCGCAGAAGATTGGAAATTATTTATGGTCAAGCGGCAGGATACGAGATAAAAAATAAGAACGGTAAAGTTCACGCATGCATTTGGATTAATCAAAATCAACTTTAAATGGAACAATTAAAAGTAATCATTATAGACGATGAACGTTTGGCTAGACAAGAGCTTAAACACATGTTAGAGAATCATAAGAATGAAATTGAAATCATCGGTGAGGCAAGTAACGGGAAGGAAGCAATAAAAATGATTGAGTCACTAAATCCGGACTTGATCTTTTTGGATATTCAAATGCCAGAAATGGATGGATTTGAGGTGATAAATCGATTAGAGGAAATACCAAAAGTAATTTTTGTTACAGCTTATGACAATTACGCACTTGAAGCTTTTAAAGTTGGTGCAACAGACTATCTACTCAAACCTATTGAAGCCGATGCATTAAAGAAGGCAATTGAAAAGTTAAGTACCAATAGTGAAGATGATTTTTTCTCTCCAACAGAGAGTGAGCGTTCAAATAGAAAGTTAACTATAGATGATCACATTTTTATTAAAGATGGTGAAAAGTGTTATTTCCCTAAATTATCAGAAGTTCGTTACTTTGAAAGTCAAGGGAATTATGTAAAGATATTCTTTAATGACCATCATCCAATGATATTGAGAAGTTTGAATGCATTACAGGATCGATTATCAACAGAAGATTTTTTTAGAGCCAATAGAAAGTACCTAGTCAATTTTCATCATATACAAAATATTGAAAACTGGTTTAATGGAGGATTGAAATTAACCTTTTCAGATAAGGTTGAGATTGAAATTTCAAGACGTCAGACTATTCGTTTTAAAGAAATGATGACACTCTAAATGGAATATTTTAACAAAAAATCCAATTATAATTAAAAATCATGCTGATATTTTAACAGTAAGAAGTAAATTTGCACCCAGTTCAGAGAAACATTTTAGATAATGACAAATATTTTTATAGCCAACCTAGATTTTGGAATCACATCCGAAGACCTGAGAGCCACATTTTCACAATTTGGTGAAGTGTCATACGCACATGTTGTATATGATAATAAAACCAAAAAATCCAAAGGATACGGTTATGTTGAAATGGAAGATCTTTCACTTGCCAATGCAGCTATTAGCGCATTAAACGGGATGGAAGTTAATGGTAGAGTTCTTGATGTTAAATTAGCTACACCAAAAGAAAAGCGTCCACAAAATATTAATAAGCCAAAAGAATCTTTCAAATCTAAACCTTCAAGACCAGAGCGTTCTGATCGACCTTCAAAGCCGAGAAAAGAAGTAAAAGAAGTGAAAACAAGTGAAAGAAGAGTAATGCGTCCGCGTAGAAAGCGAAAAGAAGATTAATTCAATTCGTTTTCCATCATATATTTACATCGTTCTATAAAAATTTCGTTCTACCCTTATCTAATCAAATAGATAAGGGTGTAATGATTTGTAATGATCTAATTTATCCTTGATGTAAACAATTAGTTCATAATCTGAAGCTGTCTTTAGAAAATGTTCGTCGATGTTCAAAAAGTTGATAAAACCAACAAACTGGTCTTCTTCTAGGTGGACAACATCAAAGGAAACATAAACCCGAATCAATTCTTTAACCACTAGATTGATATTGTCTTGATGTTCCATTTCAGCAACAAGTCTCTTGGATTGAGCTTTCTTACTAAATCTTTCATAAAGTGCTGTAATAGGACTTTTTAACATATCCACACCTGTAACCGTTCTTGTTTCTCGTCGACTTAAAGCTTCACGCTCTTCCTTTATTTTATCAAGAGATTTAATTGGGTATACGGTTACCTCTTCAATTTTTTGAATGTTAGGACTTAAATAAACGACAGTATCAATAGCACAACGGTCTTGCTTTGGAATTTCTATAAATTTTTTTCCATAACCTTTAACAGAGAAAGCGATTTTATCCTTTGGACGAACGTAAACAGAGAATTCTCCATTTGGACGACCAAAAACACCTTGTTGTGTGGTAACATTGATCACCATCAAATTATAAAAACCTTGGTTTTTCACTGTATCAATGACATAACCTTTTAGATAAATCTCCTCGCATTGTGTAAGGGCGCTACCAGCCCATATAAAAGTTGCAGCTATTATTAGCATCATTTTTTTCATAGGATAAATATAATTAAATAATAAGTCTATTATATGAGGTTACAATTGTAAACAATGTAATTAACACAAAATAACAAGTATGATTACATTTGTAACATCTTCTAAAAACGATCTCTAACATTGTTTTACTTTTGTAAAATATATTTTTCACAAAACAATAACATATCACATTACACTTGTAAACACTACCTTGTTTTGTTTAAACATAAAACTTCCGTAGATTTGCACTCTTAAATTTATAGCATGAAACGTGTAGTAGTAGGATTATCAGGAGGTGTAGATTCAAGTGTAGCCGCTTATTTACTAAAGGAACAAGGATACGATGTGATTGGATTATTCATGAAGAATTGGCATGATGAATCGGTTATACTTTCGGATGAATGTCCTTGGATTGATGATGCAAATGACGCTTTACTCGTCGCAAACAAGCTTGGAATTCCGTTTCAAGTCATAGACCTTAGTAAAGAATACAAAGAGCGTATTGTTGAATATATGTTTGATGAATATGCTGCTGGACGCACGCCTAATCCAGATGTTTTGTGTAACCGCGAAATTAAATTCGATGTATTCATGAAACGAGCACTTGAACTTGGTGTTGATTATGTAGCCACAGGACATTATTGCAGACGACAAGAGAATGAAGATGGTAGCGTTAGTTTACTTGCTGGTTTAGATCAAAATAAGGATCAATCTTACTTTTTATGTCAATTAGATCAAGAGCAATTATCTAAAGCATTGTTTCCTGTTGGAGATTTACAAAAATCTGAAGTACGTAAAATTGCGAAGGATCAGGATTTAATTACAGCTGACAAAAAAGATTCTCAAGGGCTTTGTTTTATTGGAAAAGTAAGTTTACCAGACTTTTTACAACAGCAACTTAAAGTTAAACAAGGTAACATTATTGAAATACCTGAAGACTTGGATGTTATTCAAAACCATCATGCCATTCCAAGAGATTTTGATCATATAGAAGAGTTAGTTGCTCCAATTGAATTTAAGGAATCGGATGGAATTAAGGTTGCAGAACATCAAGGTGCTCATTTTTATACTATTGGACAACGTAAAGGCTTGCATATTGGCGGTAGACCAAATCCATCATTTGTACTTCAAGTTGACACCAAAAAGAATCTTATTTTCAGTGGTCAAAAAGACAGTCACCCTGGTTTAAATAAGATAGCTTTAAAAATTGATAATAAATCATTTAGTTATACTAACTTAAAGAATAAGTTTAAGTTAGGAGAAGTATTAGATGTTAAAGTTAGGATTCGATACCGTCAAGAATTACAATCTGCAAAAGTATTGAAAAAGGAAGACTTTACGTATGTCTTATTTGATGAGCTTCAACGTGGAATTACACCTGGACAATTTTGTGCGTTTTATAACGAAAATTCCGAACTCTTAGGGTCTGGAGAGATTAGTTTCTAGGAAGGGAAGTTTCAAAGGTTCCATCTTCATAAAAAACAACTATTCTAGAGATCTTTTTAGTCTTACTTAAAGTATTGCTACTTGTTTCTGGTAGATCTGTGACTGGTGCGTTGTTGTAACGTCTAGGCTCTTCTTCTCTAACCTGAGGCTGTTCTTTTGAAGTGGATTCAGCCTCCATCGATTCTACTTGCTGAGAATCATCGATAGTCCTACCAATCTTCTTTCCGGTAATTAACCAGTCTGCATTTACCTTTGGAAAAGTATTTAAGGTTTTTTGTATAAAGTCAATACTTGGCTTATTCCTTCCTGCTAAAACATGGGATATACTAGAGCGCTGTACTCCTACTTTATCTGCAAATGCAGCATTCGTCATCCCATTCATCTTTATCACCATTTGTAACCTTTCGCTAATTGACATATACATTTGTTTATTGTAAAGATATAAAATATTTCTTATAATTTACAAAAGTATATTACCAATACATTATACAATGTTACAAAAGTTAATTATTGTAGTTTTGATATGTAAACGAATGTAAACAGACTGTAACTGAAAAATTAGTCAAGATTTATACTATGTTTTGCAGCAATAGGAACTGTATAAATAAGTTATTCAATTATGTAAATATCCAATAACATATAATTAGTTTTTCTTTTTGATAAGAATTAATAGCATTGATATCTTGGAAACAAAAATGGCTGTCTTCTACCCTTTTCTAATTCAGACTTTCGTTATTCCTTCATGTTATAATAGCTATTGATTAAGTATAAAGCAAAAAAAAGAGGGAACAAGTCCCTCCTTCTCTAAATAAAACAATTTATAAACTATAAAACATTGAACATCTTTGAACTGATCTAATTCTTTGAAAATCCGCAAGTAAACAGATTTTCATGTTCAATTTTTTTGGATGGATACTTTCTGACGATATCCATGATTTCTGCAACTTCAATAATAGATAAACTACTTTTAATTCCTTGTTTTTGACGCTTTGCAAGTTGTCTTTCAGCCATCTTCAATCGGTTCAAGGCGATAACATATCGATTTAACATAGTGTTTCGTTTATGATTACGCTTTACTCTTACGTGCATTCTATCAACAAGTTACGTTTTTCTAAATAAATTGACATTTTTAAACAGATTATTTTAGTTTTTATTCAATTATAAGGCTGTAAAGCACTCATTATTAAATCAATATGGTGAATAGGTGTTTTTTACATTTTTATCTTTTTTCTTGTTATCTTTTGATTTTAAGAGTATTCCGATTGCAACCAAGCATAAATAAAATGGTAACAATATATATTTAGAAATCTTTCTAACACTCAATTTTATGTGCCCCCTCTCCTTTCGAATACTTTTATTTCTATTTGTAGATAATGTGGTGCCTTGTGTTTTATTTTGCTTTTTAAAAAACTTCTTTTTACGTGGAGATTTTCTCTTTTTAATTGGTCCTTCAAACTCTTGTTCGAGTTTAAAAAAACGATTCGCACGATTCATTAAAATTTCTGTCATACCGTACTCCTTGATGTTTGTGAATGAATATTCTTTATAACTGATTAAAAACTGAAGAAGAATTGACTTTAACTGAATATAAAATTGAATACTTAATTCTATTACTTCATGCTTAATATTATTTAATTCAGATTGAATTCCTTCTATTAATTCTCTATGTTCACTTGTTATTGCTACTTCCATGACTATATCTATTGTTCTCTGCAAAGTTCGTAGAGATAAATGATTCTCTTTATGCGATTAAGTAGTAAGTTGCAATTCAATGAATAGATTAAACTTAATTAAGTAGATTAAGTCTTTGATTAAGCAAATTATTAAGTTAAGTTTTCTTACATTTGTTAATTCGTGAGACTCGCCGGTACATATCACCCAATTCCTTATCTTATTGAAAGGATTGCCGACTTCCTTCCTGGGGTCTCGGTGAGTGCTGCTTTATACATGGATTTTGATAAGCAATTACGTACATCACTTGATGATGAATCCTTGAGTGACTTTCTTAAAGTTAAGGCGCAGAAAATCAGAAGTTGCTCACAGGTGACTGAATGGTCCAATCAATCCGATATATTTGGAAATGATACTATTTCAAAAAGTCAATTGAGCATTGAGGATGAAGATTCGCTTAATGTTTTAAAGCTTTACTTCCCCTCGCCAGTTGATGAATTTAAAGACCTTATTCTGATAGCCTTTCCAAAAAATGTGTTTTTAAAAAGTTTAAATACCACTTTTAAAGGAATAAGTACGCAAGAGAAAATAATCCTTAGCAATATGTTGAGTTCAATTTTTCATGCAGAACATGAAAGGGTATTACAAGAGCGAAAATTTCTTCAAGGGGTTAGGAACATCAATAACAAAAAGGACGAAAAGATTAAACAGCTTTCTGAGAATTTAAAAACTACTGAATTATTATATAGTAACTCTATTCGCACAATAATTACTGAATATAAACAGCAGTTGGAAAAGAAATTAAAAACGTCTTTTACAGTTGACAAACAAGTTGTTTTTAGGTTGGCCAAAGAAAAGTTGTCTATTGAAAATATTGAAGTCGCGATAGATGATGCTATTTATTTAGCGTATAATCTATCATTAGGTGAAGATCATATTCGAATTACGACTGATCATCTTCAAATTGACTCTATGCGATCTCCTCTTAAAACCAAGACATCGAGTATTCCTCAATACTACAAGGATGGAAAAACTTTTGATCTCTTGGAAAAATATGAAGAAGCTGCAATACGATTATTAGAAACTGGAGAATCGGTAAACGGAAAAAATATAGCAAAACAATTAACACCTCCAGTCACTCCGCCAGCCATTACGGATGCAATAAAAAAGAAGAAAAACAAAATCAATTATCTTCTGCAGCAATATCCTGAAAAGTGGAGTAATATTAGAAAATCAATCCGCCCTATTCATCAATTAGATCAAAACAAAAATCGCTTTACAAATGCCTCTTAACATCTTTAAGATGCTTAGTTAATAGCTTATTTATTCTTTTGTGCTTGATTAAAAACGATTAAGTTTCTGGTTTTAGAATTATTTGGACATAAAAAAAGTCCAGACGATTTCGCCTGGACTTTCATATTATGAAGTTGTTTTGTTAATTACTTAACAACTTTTACAGTCTTAACATTGTTTTCAGAACGAACAGTAACAAAGTAGATACCAGCATCAAAGTTTGCAGTATTTACAGTTACCTTATTTGATTCAACAACAGAAGAGTAAATAACACTTCCTGAAGCAGAAACGATTGTTACGTTCTCAATTACTCCATTTTCGTTAGAGATGTTCAATTCATTTTGAACAGGGTTAGGATATACAGTTAAGTTTGCTAACACGTTAGTGTTTACACCAACATTTTCAATAACGCTACATGGGAAAATTTGGTAACCTGAATCGTATGGAGAACTACTATCGTATTGTTTTCCTAATCCCATCAAGTTAAATGTTCCTGTTGGAGTTGCAGTGTTTGCTAAAGCAGAAGAACTTGGTACTCTTACTAAGAAAGTATCAACACCATTTGTAACATAAATATTGTCATTGTCTGGCCACATTGTTTCCCCATCAACAAGGTTAAGGTTTTCCAAAATGATTGACTGACTTTCAGTTGACTCATCTAAAGTTGTTACAACAGTTGGAGTTTGTAAAGTAGCACCTTGACTAACAACAGTAATTGAAGATGGTTCAATTTGAAGTAAACCATTGTATTGTCCAATTACACCTTCTACTGTAACTTCATCTCCTTCAACTGGAGAGTAAGTTCCTAAATCATCGAAACTAAAAATACTAATTCCATCGTTGTTAGCGTCAATCAAAACGATATCGTAACCACTTCCTCTAAAGTCGTCACAGTGAAGAACACCTGTTAAAGAAACGTATTCTCCAATTGATTCACCTACACCATCAGCATCTACAGTAGTTACATCACCAACTGTACTTGGAGTATATTCAACGATTGCACCTTCTAGAGAAACAACTACATCAGTTGCATTAGTTGAAGTAATTGTTAGTTCACCGTTTACTGGGTTAGCAACAGCTGAACCATTCAAACGAACATAAATAGTCGTTGCAGCAACTGTTCCAGATACATTTGGTAAAGTAACTGTAGTTCCGAAGTTAGACATTGAAGTCAATGAAATCTCAAAGTCACCTGAAGTAACCTCAACAGTAATATCATCAGTCAATTCAACACCTGACACATCAATAGTTTCCTCAGGAGAAGGATTTCCTAAAACTTGAATTATTCCTGATACTGTTGAAGTTGAAGTTGTAATTGTTGGTGTAGTTGCAGGAGTACTAGAGTAAGAACCAGCGTTTGTAATTACCTCGTATGTTGTTGTTCCACAAAGACCATCTAAGGCTCCGTTATAAAAAGTCCAGTTAGCTTCAACAAAAGCACCATCAGGTCCTGTATTGTCATTTCTTTTTGCATAACCATCTTTATATTCCCAATTTGTTCCCGAACCATCTATTCCGTTCTCAGCATATTGGTCAATAACATTACTAGAGCTAGTTTCGATTATTCTAATTCCGTCATCTCCATTGATAGACAAAACGGCAGTAGTTGCTGCATGTGAATTTGTTACTGTAGGGAATTCTGTAACAAATGATGGGTCATCAGCGTATACATAAACAAATTCGTCAGTAATTGTACCTAATGCAGATAAATCATAATCACTTCCCCAAGCACCTCCATTAGATTGCTTTTGTAATGAGTAATTTGAGAAATCTACTGCACCATCTGCATAAATTTCAATAGCTTTTGGGTTTCCTCCACTACAATCTCCATCCATGATCATTGTAATGATTGGAGATTGTCCGTAAATCGTTGATGCTATAAATAGCATTGATAATAAGTAAAACTTTTTCATAATTTTATTTTATATATTTTTTACAAAAGTATAACATGTTAATCATACAAACATTAAGAAACCGTTAAGGATTATAGAATAGTTATTAACAATAATTTATGATTATTCTTCTATGATAATCGTTTTAGAATCAAAACCATATACCGAAAAATTACCAAGCGCATCATTTGACCATCTAAATGTTGGGTTTGCAGGTGCAGCAGATGCATCTGAACCTTGTGCTATTGCGTTCAATTCTTGAAAATATGTAAATGAATTATCACTATATGACAATAACTCCACTGTTATGGTGTCATCTTCTTGGTAAAACTCTGAAAACAAAGGAACTTTTTGAGAATTTCCTTCTGAAAATCCATCATCAAATAAAAATTGATCACCTAGATCTCGCCTGTATTCGCCATTCACTTTACGTATTGCTCTGTAGTAATTTTCACCAACAGGGTCAGTTAAATTCATATATACTACATATCCACCTTCGAAAAAAGAAGAAGAAGGTTGTAATTCTTGTGTCAAAGAATCAAGAGGAACTATTGGGTTTAAATAATCACTTGACTCATACGCTACTCCTTCAACATTGACTTTCATCGAATATAATGAATTGTAAACAGGTGTATAATTTTCAAGTAGATATGTTCCATCACCTTGATCTATTAAATCAGTAGTTGTACCATTTTCATCTGTAATTTGCACTGTGGCACCAGAAATATTCGGGAAATCTTCTGTTGAGAAAACATCAACAGTTTTAGAAATCTTTACAAAGACTTCTTCATTCACAGCATCATATTTTGCTTCGATAACCATTTTTGGTTCTGTATTGCTTGTTTCAAGGTCGATAACTTTTTCGCAGGAACTTGTTATAAACAATATTAAGCTTGAAATTAATAGTATTTTCTTCATTTTACTTAAAGTTAAAGTTATATGTAATTGATGGTATCATTTTAAATAATGCCGTTTGTACTGCTTGTGTTTGACCTGTTGTATTCCCTTCGAAATCATCAGTAAATCTTACAGAAAACGCATTTTCTCTGTTGTAAACATTGTAAATAGAGAAGCTCAAATTGTGTTTATAATTTTTTCTCTCTTTTAAATACCATGTTAACCCAAGGTCTAAACGGTGATAATCTGGTAATCTGTTTCCATTTCGTTTTCCTACATAAGGAACTTCATATCCATTCATCTCGTAAATTGCGCTTGGAAAGGTAACAGCATCTCCTGTGTAATATACAAAACTTGAACTCACAACGAACTTTTTATTAATGTTATACGTTAATACCAAGTTAATGTCATGGATTCTATCCTGTCTTGCTGAAAACTCTTCTCCTCCATCAATATCATCGAAAGACCTCAAGGCTCTTGACAAAGTATAGTTAAACCATCCAGTGAAATCTCCTTTTGTTTTCTTAATTTGAAATTCTACACCATAGGCTCTACCTTTCCCGTATACTAATTCCTTTTCTATTTGACCATTCAAGACAAGGTTTGCATTCGGTTTATAATCGATTTGATTTTGTAACCATTTATAATAAGTCTCAACAGAGACCTGATATTCATTTTTCTTGAAGTTTTTATAATAACCTACAGCAATTTGATCACCAATTTGTGGTTTTACGTTATTTGAAGTTGGAACCCAAACATCCGTTGGACTGCTTGTTGTTGTATTGGATAATTGGTGAATGTATTGGTAAATTCTATTGTATCCTACCTTAATCGAATTGCTTTCATTAATGATATAACTCGCTGAAAAACGTGGTTCAAATCCTTGATAGTATTTTATGGATTCAAAAGAATCATAAGATTTTTCACTTGTAACTTCTCCTTCATCATTATATTCATAGGCTGTTCCTGATCCCATATAGTTGAAGCCAGAATATCTTAAACCATACATTAATGCCCAACGATTCCCTATTTTTTGTTCGTTTTGGATATAAGCACCGAGTTCTAATGCATTACGATCTTCAAGTTCTATTTCGTTAAATCCAACATTTGATCCACTTTCCAAAGCTCCTGGCATAAAAGTATGGTGAATGGCATTTACTCCAAATTTGATGCTGTTATTAGAATTCAAATAATAATTATAATCTTGTTTAACATTAATATCGCGTATTGAAGAAATAATTCCAAATCCATCCTCACCTTGACCGATATTAAATTCGTAGTCAAATGAACTAAATATCACTGATGTATTTACGAAGAGCTTATCATTAATTAAATGGTTCCATCGAATTGTACCAGTCTTGTTTCCCCAATTAAAACCAAAAGCATCACTTAATCCGAACTTATCTCTCCCGAAATAACCTGATAAGTAAATACGGTTTTTATCATTAAGTTTATAATTTGCTTTTGCATTTAAATCATAGAAAAATAATGTTGCATCTCGTACTTGTTCGTCTTTTGAAAAAACTAAAAACAAATCGGCATAACTTCTTCTACCAGAAACAATAAAAGACCCTTTATCTTTAACAATTGGAGCTTCTACTGTTAACCTTGAAGATATTAAACCGATCCCTCCTGAAGCTGCAAGGTTCTTATTGTTACCATCTCTCATCCTAACATCCATAACTGAAGAAGCACGACCACCAAACTCAGCAGGAATTCCAGATTTGTACAAAGCCACATCTTTTATAGCATCAGAATTAAATACTGAAAAGAAACCTAATAAGTGAGAAGCATTGTAAACAGTAGATTCATCAAGTAAAATTAAATTTTGATCAGCTCCACCACCTCTCACATAAAAACCAGCGCTACCCTCTCCACCGCCTTTAATACCAGGAGTTAGTTGTAAGGTTTTCATTACATCTTGTTCACCAAACAAAATGGGAATCGTTTTAATCGCTTGAGGATCTAAACGTGTTACTTCCATTTGCGCTGAAGTAATATTGTTGTTGGCTTTTTTTGATTTAATTTCGACCTCTTCTAATTTTTGAACTTCATCAGACATAAACAACTCAAGGTTGATTAATGTATCTTGTGTGATGTTTAAATCAAAAGTTTGATTTTCAAATCCTGCGCTTCGATAGGATAATTGATGTTTTCCTGCAGGAATGGTTAAAGAGTAAAAACCATAAACATTTGTTCTGGCTCCGGTATTGGACATATCAGTAACTACAACTGATGCACCGAATAAATCTTCTCCATTTCTACCATCGGTAATGGTTCCACTGACCGTTATGTCTTGAGAAAAGGAAAGAAAATATGTAGCCAAAAAGAATACGGTGGCGAATAAACTATTCTGTTTCATTAAGGTAATTATTTTTAATTATAAGCTTATTTACAATTGGAAATGTAAAAGGTTTAACGAAATTAAATATTTATCAATTAAAAAATAAAGTACACAGAATAACAAGAAATCAACAAATTACCCTCAATTTTAAAATTCTAATTTCTGAATATCTAACTTTCAAACTTCGACATTGAAAATTAGAGACAAAGATAATTTAAAATCAACTAAAATAGTCACCGCTTAAATAGAGAAATGATTGTTTTAAATTTAAAATAAACCTATTAATTATTTTGGCTAAATGTTTCCTTAATATGAAACTACAATTTTCTTTGAATATGAGTGGTTTTGTGCCTTGAACTTATAAAAAACAAACTCCGTTGGATACAGCATTATTATTAAGTATAATATAATTATTGTTGAGCTCCTTTTTTGGAATAAAAACCTGTTAGCCGACGAACGAGCTGAGGCATGTTTTGACCATTTGTTGGATTAAATTCATATCCCCAAACTTTTCCAAAACCTAATTCATAACCATACACCTAACTAATAGTAAGTTCTGTTTGCTCAACTATAGTAAAAGGTAAAATAAATTGAAGTAGTCTTTTAAGTTTTAAAAACTTAAAAAGAAACACTATAAACCCATTAATCCAAAGAGGAAATTATACTTTTATCCTTTCTTCAATTTAGCAAAGTCTTTTGCATGATATGTTAAAATAGCATTGGCTCCTGCTCTTCTCATACTCAATAACGTTTCGACCATCGTACTATTATAATCCAGCCATCCCTTTTCAGATGCCGCCTTAATCATTGCGTATTCCCCTGATACATTGTAAGCTGTAATCGGTTGAATAAAGTTATCATTTAAGGTATGTATAACATCTAAATAAGACAATGCGGGCTTCACCATTAAAAAGTCTGCACCTTCTTCTATATCGAGAATCCCTTCCAAAATGGCTTCTTCTTTATTTGCTGGATTCATTTGGTAGGTCTTCTTATCACCTGATTTTGGGGCTGAATCTAAAGCATCTCTAAATGGTCCGTAAAAAGCACTTGCATATTTCGCACTATACGCCATGATACTTGTTTGGTCATATTTATGATCGTCTAACATTTCACGAATTGCTCTAATGCGTCCATCCATCATGTCCGAAGGTCCAATAATGTCAAATCCAGCCTGCGCTTGGGCTAAACTCATTTGCGATAAGATTGGCAGTGTTTCGTCATTAAGGATAATTCCATTTTCAACAATTCCATCATGTCCGTCTATACTATATGGATCGAGCGCCACATCACTCATTAATGATATTTCTGGAAAGCGTTTTTTGATTTCCGTAGCCACTTTTAAATAAAAGTTTTGATCATCATAACTGTAATCTCCCCTTTTCGTTTTATATTTTTCAGGAACCACAGGAAATAAAACAAAGTTCTTTATACCTAACTGAACACATTCTTCAATTTCAGTCAGGACTTTTTCCGTACCCCAACGAAAGATACCAGGCATAGAAGCAATTTCTGATTTTTCATTTGCTTGTTCTGCGATAAACAAAGGATAGATTAAATGCGCAATTTCAATATGGTTCTCTTCTACCATACCTCTAATTGCTGCTGATTTTCTATTTCTTCTAGGACGTTGATACATATCTTAACTTTTTAAACGTTTTATTTCTTGATTCACAAATTTAAGATTTATCATGTTTTTATCCTATTTTTTGAATAAAAGTAAAGCGATGTTTATAAAATACCATAATGCTTTAAATGAAAATTAGGATTTAGTGCTGTACAATAGTTACATTTGTGCTGATGTGAGCCTATAAATTAGGACTAAAAACAAATTAGTTTTTAATAAAAAAAAGGAAACAAAAGATTTAATGACAGGCAATTCTTTAATCTTATCTAAAGACATTCAGCTTCTTAAACGTTTAGGAATTATACTCCTCATGTTGAGTATTTCGCGCTGTGTATTTTATTTTTCAAATGTGGATGCTTTTCCTTCTGTTAGCTTGCTAGATTTCATTTATGGAATATGGATGGATATTGTAACCATGGGAATGTACCTACTACCTTTTTATATACTATCCTTACTTCCTTTTAATTTTTATTCAAAAAATTGGTTTAAAAAACTTTTAAAAGGCTTATTCCATATTACAAATACGATTTTAATAGCGCTTAACCTTGTGGATGTTGAATATTTCAAGTTTACTGCCAAGAGAAGTACTTCTGATCTTTTCTCAATGGTTACCACAGGGAATGATATGAATCAACTTGTCACGACATTCATCATGGATTTTTGGTGGCTCATAGGTCTACTTATCGTTATGATAATTATTAGTAACTGGATGTATAACAAGACAGAACACAACATTACTTCAACAAGAAATATATATGTAGATGTATTGAATTTTTTGATTGTACCTTCACTTTTATTTGTTGCAGGTAGAGGTGGATTTGGGTATAGACCGGTGGATATGTTAACAGTTTCCAAACTTACCGATCCTGACAAAACAGCTTTAGTTGCCAATACACCGCTTTCAATTATCAAAACCATTGGAAAATCACCTTTGGTTAAAGTAGATTTTTTTCCTGAAGGTAGTGAGAACATTTATACACCTTTACATAAAGGAGCATCACAACATCAATTGCGTGAAGACCTAAATATTATGGTGTTGGTCATGGAAAGTTTTGGCAATGAATGGCTAGGAAAAAAGTCAAATCAAGAGTATACTCCGTTTTTAGATTCACTATTAGATCAATCTCTTTATTTTGATAATGCTTTTGCAAATGGAAAGAAATCTATTGAAGCGGTTCCTGCTATTTTTGCTGGCATCCCGAGTTTAATGGATAATCCCTATATTTCATCATCTTATGGTACGAATTCCATTAGTGCTTTACCTCAATTATTGAAGGAGAAAGGATATACTTCAGCTTTTTATCACGGAGCGACAAATGGTTCAATGAAGTTTGATGTTTTCACAGCACACCTTGGATTTGACCATTATTTTGGTAGAAAAGAATATAATAATGAAGATCATACCGATGCAACGTGGGGAGTTTTAGACGAATACTTTATGCCTTGGACGGCTAAATCGATTACGAAAGAATTAAAAGAACCATTTTTAGCAGGACTTTTCACACTTTCATCACACCACCCCTATTTTGTTCCCGAAGAGCATGTAAATAATTTACCAACGGGTAGACATCCAATGGCAAAATCAATTGCTTATGCTGATATGAGTTTAAAATTATTTTTTGAAGAAGCTAAAAAGCAGCCTTGGTATGAAAATACAGTTTTTGTAATTTGTGCAGATCACACTCCAGCAGGAACAACTCCACGCTACAATAGAAGAATTGGAATGTATCAAATTCCTATTGCATTTTTCGATCCAAGTGATCAGTTAAAAGCTAAAGTTGATCACAGAATATTTAATCAAATAGATATTATGCCGTCAATTTTAGACCTTACAGGATATTCTAAGGATGTATATGCTTTTGGAAACTCCTTCTTTAAAACCAACCAAAAAGAAGCATTTTCATTGAATTATATTGCCAATTCATATTTACTTTTTGAAGATGATTACATACTTAATTTTGTAGAAAATAAAGCAACTGCATTATATAATTACAAATCTGACACATTAATGAAATATGATTCACTATCTTTCTACCCTGAAATTAATAAAAGTATGACCAAACGACTGAAAGGTGTAATTCAGCGATATAATCATGACTTAATCAATAACACAATGAAGTTAAAGTGAAAAAAAGCATACATTTTATAATTAATCCTATTTCGGGAATTGGTGAAAAAAATATTCTACCATCTTTGATTCAAAAGCACTTGGATCATTCTATTTTCACGTACAAAATTCTTTTTACTGAACATAGAGGTCATGCACGATTATTAAGTAAAACCGCTGCTGAAGAAGGTGTTGATATAGTGTGTGTTGCTGGTGGTGATGGCTCTGTAAATGAAGCTGGTACAGCATTAATAAACAGCTCTACTTCATTAGCAATTTTACCAACTGGAAGTGGAAATGGTATTGCTCGTCATCTTGGTTTATCGTTAAAATTAAAAAGATCAATACAAAGGTTGAACACTTTTAAGCTAAAGCATATTGATACCGTTACATTGAATCAGAAAAAAGCCATTGGCGTTTCTGGTTTTGGATTTGACGCTTTAATAGCCAAAAGATTTGACGAATATCATTCGCGTGGATTTTTAAGTTATATCAAATTAGTACTCAAGGAATTTAGAAATTACAAAGGCATTTCTGTAATACTCAATGAAAAAGAAGAATTTTCCGATTTGTTATTTTGCAGTGTAGCCAATACTTCTCAATTTGGAAATGGATTTTATATTTCTCCAAATTCAGAACTAGAAGACGGACAATTTGAAGTTGTTATTGTAAAAATGCCACAAACTTTTGCATTTATTGGTTTATTGATCGCCTCCCTACGAGGACAAATTCACCATTCAAAGTATGTTGAGTTTTATAAAACATCTGAAATGCAAATCAGAATAAAAAACAGTATGGGACATATTGATGGTGAACCTGTTAATTTTAAAAACTTGAATATTAATTTAAAATGTAATCCTTCATCATTAACTGTAGTAACATGATCGATACACTAAATTCTTCTTGGAAAGCTCAATTAAATCACGAAATTTCTAAACCTTATTTTCAAGATTTACTTTTGAAAATTGAATCTGAATATGAAAGCAAGGTTTGCTATCCTAAGAAAGAGCATATTTTTTCAGCATTTAATTTTACTCCTTTTTCAGAATTGAAAGTGGTAATTATTGGACAAGATCCATATCATGGTATAGGACAAGCCAATGGATTATGTTTTTCAGTTAATGAAGATGTTGCTCCCCCTCCATCGTTATTAAATATTTTTAAAGAAATTAATCAGGATTTGAATATTCCGTTTCCTAATAATGGAGATCTATCAAGATGGGCAAAACAAGGTATTTTGTTGCTCAACGCTACTTTAACTGTTGAAGCACATAAGGCTGGTTCTCATCTAGGACTTGGTTGGGAAAAATTTACTGATGAAGTGATTCGTAGAATTTCCAATGAAAAGGAAAATATCATCTTTTTGTTATGGGGAGGATTTGCAAAGAAAAAGGCTAAATTAATCGACAAAGACAAACATCATATTTTAACAAGTGGTCATCCATCTCCATTAAGTGCCAATCGTGGATATTGGTTCGGAAACAAACATTTTAGTCAAGTCAATGAAATATTGAAATCTAAAAGTTTGCCTCCTATCCAGTGGTAGAAAATGAATTATAGTTTTCCATTTTCAACAAAACTAAAAAATCCATTATCTGAAAATATTACATGATCTAAAATGGGTAAATCTATCAGTTTTCCAAATTGAGCTAATCTTTTTGTTAAATCTAAATCTTGATTACTTGGAAGTAATTTTCCAGAGGGATGATTGTGCATTAGAATACAAGAAGAAGCTTTTAAATCTAATAATGCTTTAAAAATTAGTTTCCCGTCAGCAACTGTTCCTGATCTACCTCCTTTAGAAATTAATTTATTTCCTAGAACTGTATTATTTCGCGAAAGACCGAGCACTCTAAATTCTTCATGTTCTAAATCTTGAAATTTGTTTTTTACTAAATCATAAACATCTTTGGCATGTCTAATTTTTATGATTTTAGGAATTTCTGCAATTGCTCTACGTCTACCGAGCTCCATCATTGCAATAATGCTAATTGCTTTAGCTTCTCCAATACCTTGAAATTCCATTAATTCAGCTTGTCCCATTTTTCCAAGTTGATAGAGACTATTGTCGTTGGCTGATAAAATTTCCTTTGCAAGATCTACGGCAGATTTACTTCGTGATCCTGAACCTAAAATTATGGCAATGAGTTCGGCATTTGTTAACACTGATCTTCCCGAATTTTGAAGTTTTTCTCTAGGTCTATCCTCTTCAGCCCAAGTTTTGATGGTGGTATTATTTGTATACATTAAAATTGATTTTTGTGGTTAACTTATATTAAGATAATGAAAAATATGAATTCAGTCATAATGAGTACAAAAAAAAATGCTGCTCCATAAAGGAACAGCATTTAAAATATAATTTTTAGAATAGTTAAAAAACTATGCGTTTGCTTTTCTTCTAATCAAGTTAAGTGCACTACCTGCTTTGAACCACTCAATTTGTTGTTCATTGTAAGTATGATTTAATTTGATTTCTTCTTTAGATCCATCTGCATGAACTAATTCTAAAGTAATTTGCTTATTAGGAGCAAATTCATTTAAATCAAGGAAGTTGAAAGTATCGTCTTCTTTAATTTTGTCGTAATCAGCCTCATTTGCGAAAGTTAATCCTAACATTCCTTGTTTTTTAAGGTTTGTTTCGTGGATACGTGCAAAAGATTTTACAATTACTGCCATAACACCTAAGTGACGCGGTTCCATTGCTGCGTGTTCACGAGAAGAACCTTCACCATAATTGTGGTCACCCACTACGATTGAAGGAATTCCAGCTGCTTTATAAGCACGAGCTGTTGCAGGAACTTCACCTTTTTCACCAGTCAATTGGTTTACTACTTCATTTGTTGCTTTTCCGAATGCATTAACAGCACCGATTAAACAGTTATTTGAAATATTATCAAGGTGACCACGGTAACGTAACCAAGGTCCAGCCATTGAAATATGGTCAGTTGTACATTTACCAAATGCTTTAATCAACAATTTCATTCCTGTAATGTTCTCACCATCCCAAGCTTCAAAAGGAGTTAAGATTTGTAAACGCTCAGAGTCATCTTTTACAACAACATCAACATCACTTCCGTCTTTTGCTGGTTCTTGATAACCATTGTCTTCAACATCAAACCCTTCTGCTGGCAACTCTGTACCTGTTGGTGGATCTAATTTAATTTCCTCACCATCAGCATTTGTCAGTGTATCAGTTAAAGGATTGAAATCTAAACGTCCGGCAATTGCCATTGCAGCAACTAATTCTGGAGAAGTTACAAAAGCGTGTGTATTTGGGTTTCCATCAGCACGTTTTGAGAAGTTTCTGTTGAAAGAGTGGATAATTGTATTTTTCTCTTCTTTTTCAGAACCTGCTCTATCCCACTGTCCGATACATGGTCCACATGCATTTGTAAAGATTGTCGCATCAAGATCTTCAAAAGTTTTTAAAAGACCATCTCTTTCGGCAGTATATCTTACTTGTTCAGAACCTGGATTAATACCGAAGTCTGATTTTGTTTTTAATTTTTTGTCAACCGCTTGCTTAGCAATAGAAACAGCACGTGTTAAATCTTCGTAAGAAGAGTTTGTACAAGAACCGATTAATCCCCATTCAATATCTAAAGGCCAACCTTCTTTTTTCGCTACTTCACCTAATTTGTCGATAGGCGTAGCTAAATCTGGAGTAAATGGTCCATTCACGTGAGGCATTAATTCGCTCAAGTTAATTTCAATAACTTGGTCAAAATATTTTTCTGGCTCAGCATAAACTTCATCATCTCCTGTTAAGTGTTCAGCAACTTGATCAGCCAACTCAACAACATCAGCACGACCAGTTGCCTTAAGGTAACGACGCATTGAATCGTCATATCCAAATGTAGAAGTAGTTGCACCAATTTCAGCACCCATGTTACAAATCGTTCCTTTTCCTGTTGCAGAAAGTGATTTAGCACCTTCACCAAAGTATTCAACGATACAACCTGTACCTCCTTTTACAGTAAGAATACCAGCCACTTTAAGGATAACATCTTTTGAAGCTGTCCATCCATTTAATTCACCAGTTAATTTAACACCGATTAATTTTGGGAATTTCAACTCCCAAGGCATACCAGCCATAACATCTACAGCATCAGCACCACCAACACCAATTGCAACCATTCCTAATCCACCTGCATTTACAGTGTGAGAATCAGTACCAATCATCATTCCTCCTGGAAATGCATAATTTTCTAAAACAACTTGGTGAATAATTCCAGCTCCTGGTTTCCAGAAACCGATTCCATATTTATTACAAACTGAACTTAAGAAGTTAAATACCTCATTGTTCTTATTCAAACTTTCTTGCAAATCTTTAGTTGCACCTAATTTTGCTTGAATAAGGTGATCAGCATGGGCCGTTGAAGGAACAGCAACTTTATCTTTACCTGCTTGCATGAATTGCAATAATGCCATCTGCGCTGTTGCATCCTGCATAGCTACTCTATCTGGAGCAAAATCAACATAAGAACCACCACGCGTGAATTCTTTGTTTGCATCACCATCCCATAGGTGAGTGTAAAGGATTTTCTCTGACAATGTCAAAGGTTTGTTAACTGTCTTTCTTGCCGCCGCAATACGTTCTGGGTATCGCTCATAAACGGCTTTGATCATATCGATATCAAAGGCCATAGTCTATTTTTTGTAATTAAAATTAATTTTTCTAAGCAATGCGAAAATAGCAATTTAAGCCTTTAATCGCAAGCTATAATTATGATTTATCGAAAACTATTGTTTTTTCTTGCTTGAAATGTTTTTCACGTAGATGTGTTTAGAACGGCTATTTGGAGCTTGACGTTCCTCAATCTTCACTGTACCAATAGCATCCATCAATGGTGTAAGTTTATAAAAACCAAAGTTTCGAGGGTCAAAATTTGGTTGTTTTTTATTGATCAATGAACCCACATCACCTAAAAATGCCCACCCATCATCATCAGCACAATCATAAATAGATTGACGAATTAATCGGGTGATTTTTGGAGTTACTTTTTGAACTGTTTTCTTTGTTTTTGTTTTAGTCTTCCCTTTCTTCTCATCTGTTTCGTCAGATTTTAGAATTTCTAGGTAAATAAACTTATCACATGCAACAATAAAAGGCTCTGGAGTTTTCTCCTCTCCTATTCCGATTACAAATTGACTTGACTCACGCAATCTAGTCGCAAGTCTTGTAAAATCTGAATCTGAAGATACAATACAAAAACCATCTGTTTTTCCGCCATATAAAATATCCATGGCATCAATTATCATTGCTGAATCTGTTGCATTTTTACCTTGGGTATAACCATACTGTTGTATAGGTTGTATGGCATTTTCTAATAAAAGCGTTTTCCATTTCGATAAATGTGGTTTTGTCCAGTCTCCATATATACGTTTGATTGAAGGTGTACCATATTTGGCTATTTCCTCCATCATTTCCTTGATGTATCTGCTTGGAATATTATCTCCATCAATCAGTACTGCTAAGTTTGAATCTTTATTCATTAAAATTTGTTTGGTTTAATGGTTTGGACTATTTCCAGAATTGCCACCATTTTTTGGATTTAGCATTTGGAACTTCGTCATCCTCATTTCCTTCTGTTGGTCCGTCACCACCGAAAGTTTCAATTTCATTGCCATATTTATCATAAACATGTTTCTCTATGAGTTCATCTTTTTTATAAAGGGCTTCCATTTTTAATTTGTCATCCGGAAAACGCTCCATGAATTCACCATGTTTCATTCCGTTTTTATAGGTTTCTAAAGTTTGAATGTGACCTTGTATAAAGAAGGTTTTAAAAACGCCATTCTTTACATCATCTTCCCATGTCTCCGTTTTTAGAAGGCTTCCATCGTTATAATAAAATTTCCAATCTCCTGTTTTCTTCCCTTCTTCGTAAAGGCGTTCTTGCAAGACATTTCCCTCACCATCATATTGTGTATATGCTCCATCAAACAATCCGTCTTTATAGTTGATTTCTGTTTTTACTTTTGAATCTGCATAAAAATCGATTTTCGGACCATTTAATATTCCATTGCTATAGTTTTCAATCTTAAATGTATCATTTTCAAAAACAGGGTATTCAATGAACTTATCGACATTGTCAATGACCAATTTGAACTTTTCTGTTCCCGTCTTTACCTGACGGTAGTAAATTGATTGACCATGCTTTTCACCATTAGAATAATTAATGTTCCAAGCAACTAATCCACTTGTGTCATTATAAAAAGTCCACTGACCATTTTCTACACCATCAATATGATTACGCACAACTTGTGGACAACCAGATTTGTAAAATGTTGTATCGATTCCATTTACTTTTCCTCCAGAAAACTTCACTAAACGCTGACGTAAACCATTGTTGTGACAAGTTTCACATTCTCCGGTAAATGGATTTCCAGATTCTCTTGAAAAAACGAGATTTGATCCTGGATCAGATTCTAAGTTTTGATTACAATCGACAATATCGTCTCGTTCATCACATTCCCATGCGACATATTTTTTTCCAAGTCTTTCGGCTGACTTTTCAAAGCAAGGACCTCTTTTTATCCCGTTAATCTGTGAAAAGGCTCCTGTCGAAAATATTAAAATCAATACTAAAAATCCAAATCTCATCATGTTTTATCGTCTAATTTTTTAAATGCTTCAATTAATTCTGGAAATACTTCAACACTCTTGTTACTTCTAAAATCAAAGCATACTAGTTTTGAAGCGCCTGTAGTTCTAAGTTCTCCATCAACTCTAACCTCATATCCGAAAGTAAAACTTTTACCTCCAACTTCAATCAAATGAAGTGAGATTTCAGGGAAATCATGTAAAAAAACCGGCTTTAGATAAGTTAATTCATTCTTAACCAATAAAGTTCCTTGTTTTTGGTAATCCCATTCTGAACCAACTAATTGTTCAAAATAATGCATTCTTGCTTGTTCAAAATAACTTAAATATACTGCATTATTTACGTGCCCCATCATGTCACAATCTGCAAATCTTACTTGTATTCTTGCTGGTTTAATCATTTATCTAGTTTTGTAAATTCTGAATTGTTACTTAAAAATTCAGGAACTATTTGTTTCATTTTTATTACGATTTCCTCGTTGTTTTGTTTTTTAAACAACCCAATTAAGGCTTCGATCTCACTTATTATATTGGCAGGTGCCGGACAATTTTGTGCTCTTAAAATCTGCTTGTGATGCGTTGGTAACGTATTTTCTTCATTGGCCAACAACTCCTCATAAAGCTTTTCACCAGGTCTTAAGCCTGAGATTTTTATATCAATATCTTTACCGTATTCTAATCCAGAAAGACGAATCATTTTCTTGGCTAAATCAACAATTTTTACTGGCTCTCCCATATCAAAAACGAAGATTTCCCCTCCATTCCCCATGGCACTAGCTTCTAATACCAATTGACAAGCTTCAGGAATAGTCATAAAGTAGCGGGTTACATTGACATCAGTAACGGTGATTGGTCCGCCTTGGTCAATCTGCTTCTTGAACAATGGGATTACAGATCCATTTGAGCCTAAAACATTTCCAAATCGCGTTGTTACAAATTGAGTTTGAGATGTCTCATTGATTTTCTGAGCATAAATCTCTGCAATCCTTTTTGATGCGCCCATCACGTTGGTTGGATTTACAGCCTTATCTGTTGAAATCATTACCATTTTCTCAGCCTTATAATGGTCAGATAAATCTACAATAACCTTAGTTCCGAGAACATTAGTTAATACTGATTCAGACGGATTACCTTCCATCAATGGTACATGTTTATAGGCTGCAGCATGAAAAACAATTGATGGCTTGAATTGATCAAACAAGTTTTCCATACGATCTTTATCACGAACACTTCCTATTACAATCTCAACATTATCAGCTAATCCAGCTGCTATTAAATCTATATGTAAATCATATAATCCAGATTCCCACTGATCTAAGAGTATCAATTTTTTCGGACTATAATGAACAACTTGTTTGGTGATTCCACTTCCTATTGAACCAGCGGCTCCAGTAATAAGAATAACTTTATCCTTGATTTGGTTTTTTACACCTTCAACATTTAAGTTTATTGGTTCTCTACCTAATAAATCATCAATGTTTATTTTTCGTATTTGATTAATACTAAACTCACCATTAATCCATTTCTTAAAACTAGGAACACGCTTAACTTCTACTTCTTTTTCAAGACAAATTTCAACAATACTTGAAATCACCGCTTTATTAGGCTCTTGAATTGCGACAATAAGTTCTGTGACATCGTATTTATCAATTAAACGTTCGAGGTTATCAGTTTTGTAAATTGAAGTTCCTTCTAGCCTTTTACTTTCAAGGTTTTTATTGTCATCTAAAAAAGCAACAATTTTAGAATTAAAATTTGGATCTTTTTCAATCGTTCTTTTGGTAATTAAACCAGAAACACCTGCTCCAAAAATTAGAATATTTTTACGTTTAGCATCCTTTGGTTTATTCATTTCAAAGTATATAACTTTAACAGTGAATCTGAAACCAATCATAAATAAAAGAGAAACCAAAAACTCAACAATAATAATTGAATTGGGTAAAATAAATCGGTTGTCTACAAAGATATACCTTACTAAACCAGCAACGAAAATAATTGAACTGTAGGTTAATAATGCAAAGAAAATTCTTTTTACATCTGCTAAAGAGGTAAACCTTACAAGTCCTTTATGAATCTTAAAGAGAAAGAAAACAACCGGTTTAAGTAAAATGACAAAAGGAAGAACATCTTTGATGTATCCCCATTCTTTTGTTATCGTTTCTGAATCGGTATAAAAATCAAAACGGATTAGGTAAGCAAGTGTTAATGCAGCAATGAAAACAATAAAATCCATCAACATGACAATACTTCTTGGAGTATTGTTAATATCTAATAAACTTGAATTTTGTTGTTTATCTTTCATTTGCTACTTAAAAAGAATAAAATGATGCAAACCTTCAATAAATAAACATAAAATTCACGTCAAAGATTTGCAACAAAATAAGTTAAGATTCAAAAACTTGTTTTAATTCACCTGTCATGTGATTAAACAAATTGGTTAATGGTTTTTTGACCATCATTTTTAAAAAAGCGTTCACTTCTCCATCAAAAGCGATAAAACCTTCCGTTTTTCCATCTGCATCGCTTAGTAATACAGAAAGCTTGAAAGGAAAAGG
This sequence comes from Brumimicrobium aurantiacum, assembly GCF_003402975.1. GTDB lineage: Bacteria > Bacteroidota > Bacteroidia > Flavobacteriales_D > Crocinitomicaceae > Brumimicrobium > Brumimicrobium aurantiacum. The sequence continues at coordinate 330,217 of NZ_QURB01000002.1, forward strand.
TGATTTTTCACCAGATGTCATTCTAATTTCATTATTTGGTTTTAAATCACTTTGTACTAAAGAGATTGTGATTCCTCCTTGAACTTTAAAAGAACATTCTGTTGCTGTTCCTCTAAAATCCTTTACTTCATTTTCTGGAAGTAGTTTTCCAATATTTTCTGTATTCTGTAAAAAAGCGAATACCTCTTCTATTGGTGCATTAACAATTGATTTATTACTGTCTATTTTCATAATATTCTTAAATTATTACCCCCAAGTTTCAGGAGAAACTCTCCATTTTTTTAGAGAATCCATATCCTTTTCTGTCACCGTACCTTGTTTTAAGGCAATGTCTATCATCACTTCATAGTTTGATAAAACATTTAGTTGACACTTAGCTTCTTCAAAGGCTTTGGTTGCTGTTTCAAAACCATAGTTGAAAATCGCAATAACACCTTTAACATTCAACTCTGCACTTCTTAATGCTTCAACAGCCTTTAAACTGCTTCCTCCCGTTGAAATTAAATCTTCGATAACAACTACATTAGAACCTGTTGAATAATCACCTTCGATCATATTCTCTAATCCATGTCCTTTTGCAGAAGAACGAACATAAACAAAAGGTACACCCAGCTCTTGTGCCACTAATGCACCCATAGCAATACCCCCAGTTGCAACACCAGCAATAATATCTGGTTTTCCATACTCTTCAAGCACTGCCTTTGAGAAAACTTGTCGAATATGCGTTCTGATTTGTGGGTAAGAAAGTGTTTTACGGTTATCACAATATATTGGTGATTTCCATCCTGAAGACCATGTAAATGGGTCATTTGGTTGAAGCTTAATCGCTTTTATCTGCAATAAATATTCTGCTATCTTTGCAGCATTATCAATATCATTAATCATAATCACAAATGTATAAAGTTTTTGTCGATAATATCTCTATTTGCTTTCAAAAAGATTTAAACTTTAGTTGTAATCTACCAAAGCAGTATTTACCAATTCTCTCGAAGGATAAATTTGAAAGCTTCAAAACTGATATCAAGGAAATTTCCAAAACTCAAACAATCACGGTTTTCAGTCCAGATCCTCTTCATGCGATGAAGAATTTTTTTAAGGAATTTAAATGGATTGAAGCAGCGGGAGGTATTGTAAAAAACGATAAAACAAAAAAAGAATTATTCATCCTAAGGAACGGGTTTTGGGATATCCCAAAAGGTAAAATCGAAGAAGGTGAATCTCCTGAAAGTGGTGCAATTCGTGAAATTCAAGAAGAATGTGGAATTAATGAATTAAAAATCAATAGAGAACTCTCCCCTACTTATCATGTTTATTTTGCTTATGAAAAGCATTTTATCAAAAAAACTTATTGGTATAAAATGACTAGTCATGAAACAGATGTTACTCCTCAAGCTGAGGAAGGCATAACAGAAGTTCGTTGGTTTGATCAAAATGAGCTAGAAATCGTTCAATCCAATACCTTCACTTCAATTCTTGAGGTAATTGAAGAAAATAAACAAGGTTAAATTCGCTTAGATAAATTTAAAATTCACTCTTCTATTGCGTTGTTTCCCTTCTTTGGTTCTGTTTGAATCTATGGGTTGTCTCTTTCCTTTAAAATCTATTTCCAATTTTTCAGCTTCGATTCCTTGGGACTTAAAATAATCACGAATTGATTTTGCACGTCGTTCAGAGAGTCCAATATTGTAATCATCAGTACCTACAGCATCAGTATGTCCTGTAATTTCTACTCTCAAATCATGGATTCCGTCTAAAACCATCGCCATTTCATTAAGGTATTCATAAAACTCAGGTTTGATTTCTGATTTGTCGTGATCAAAATAAATAGGTTGAAACTTAAAATTGGCTTGTATACTTTTCATTACCTCTGGAGCTGGATAACCTTTTAAGTAGGAACGTACAAAATGATGTTTCCATAAATGTGTAGAACCTGGATTGTCCTCCAAATTTAATTCGTGATCAGACCTGAAAAACACCACTTCTCCACTATTATGTCTACAATCTGAACTTTGATAGCTTCCTTTGAGATAGGCCAAAGAATCATCATAAACCAAGGTATAATTCAATTTACAAATCGGTGATTTTCGTGAATTAGAAGAGCGTCGACCATATTTCTCTGTTAGAAAAATCTCTTTATCCTCAATACTTCCTTCGAAAGATTTTACAGCGAATTCAGTGTCATCCAATAATTCAATTCTCGTTAAACCAGTAAATTGACTTCCTTCATCTTCAATCTTAAGATAAATTACATCTGAAGTCTTTGGGGTTTGGTTATTTGAAATGATTATTCCAGTCCAGTTTCCTGACAAGTCTTGTCCAACAGCTTGAAAGACGAAAAAGGTAAAGATGATAAGCAGCTTATTTCTCATGGTTAATCACAAATATTCCAAAAAATGTTCCATTAAACAAGAAGTGAATAAGATTAATTAAATGATACATTCTTTTATTTAGCTATTCGAACAGTTAACAACTCAAATACAATTAGTTAGTTGAGTTTTATTTTTAGCAATAAAAGAATAGTCAAATTCATACTAAAAAAATCTTCTACACATTATTATTTTAGGTAGATATCAGTAGTTTTGCAGTACATTCCAAAGATCATGAAAATAATAAAATTCGGAGGTACTTCATTAGGAAGTGCGGAACGCATGCAAAAAGTTGCTGAAATCATTAAAAATGAGAATGCAATTATAGTTTTATCAGCCATTAGTGGAACTACAAATTCACTTACAGAAATCGTTGATCATTTGTATAAAAATGAAAGAAGCGCTGTTAAGGAAATTATTGTAGAATTACGAAAACACTATCAGAACTATATTGAAAACCTACTTCAATCAAAGACTCAATTAGAAAAGGCCAAAGAATTGGTAAACAGTCATTTCAACCATATTGATTCATTTACAGAGGATTTATTTACCATGCATGAAGAAAAGACGATTCTAGCGCAAGGTGAGTTACTTTCTACAGCAATGTTCCAACTTTATCTTGAAGAAAAAGGGGCTTCTTCTTGTTTGATTTCGGCCTTAGATTTCATGAGAATTGATAAAGATTTAGAGCCAGATAATTTCTATATCCAACACAATTTACAACGTGAATTAAGTCTATGTGATTGTCAATTATACATCACACAAGGATACATTTGTAGAAACTTTTTTGGTGAAATAGACAATTTAAAACGTGGTGGTAGTGATTATACAGCTGCACTAATCGGATCTGCAGTAAAAGCAGAAGAAATTGAAATTTGGACAGACATAGACGGGATGCATAACAACGACCCTAGAGTTGTTGAGGACACCTACTCTATTCAGCACTTATCATACGATGAAGCTGCCGAGTTGGCTTATTTTGGAGCAAAAATATTGCATCCGGCAAGTATTTACCCTGCACAAATTAATAACATTCCAATTTTATTGAAAAATACCTTAAATCCTGAACAAGAAGGAACACGTATCGAAAAGGAAGTTGGAGAACGTGAATTTACTGCTGTTGCAGCAAAAGATGGTATTACAGCCATCAATATTAAGTCGGGAAGAATGCTTCTGGCCTACGGTTTTTTAAGAAAGATATTTGATATTTTCGAACGTTACAAAACGCCGATTGATGCGATTACAACATCAGAAGTTGCAGTATCATTAACCATTGATGATAACAGTAATTTGGCTGCCATCCATGAAGAATTACGCTATTTAGGGGAAGTTTCAATTCATGAAAACTTATCCATTGTTTGTGTTGTTGGACACTTCTCTCAAGAACAGAAAGGATCTGGAAATAAAGTGTTTGACAGCTTGAAGGAAATTCCTATTCGTATGGTATCCTATGGAGGAAGTCAGCATAACGTTTCTATCGTAATTGAAACGAAATACAAGAAAGAAGCAATGATTGCATTGAATAATGGACTTTTTAATCAGTAGAAAATGAATTTAGAGAACATTAAACAGCAAAAGACGCCTTTCTATTATTACGACTTAGCATTGCTAAATGAAACTTTAGAAGATGCGAAAATCAACGCACAGAAGTATAATTATCATATTCATTATGCATTAAAAGCAAATACAAATACCAAAATCTTACAACCGATAAAAGAATTAGGTTTTGGTGCAGATTGTGTTAGTGGAAATGAAGTTCTACGTGCTTTAGAAGTGGGCTTTGCTCCTGCTGAAATTGCTTTTGCTGGTGTAGGGAAATCTGACGAGGAAATTAATATTGGATTAGACAATGACATTTTCGCTTTTAATTGTGAATCAATTGAAGAAATTGAAGTGATAAATGAATTGGCGAAAGCTAAAAATAAGATTGCCAAAATTGCTTTACGCCTGAATCCTAATGTTGATGCAAAGACTCATAAATATATAACAACAGGTTTAGAAGAAAATAAATTTGGAATCAATAGTTGGGAATTAGAAAATATCATCGATATACTGCCTAAGCTGGAAAATATAGTGCTTACAGGTTTACATTTTCACATTGGTTCTCAAATCACATCAATGACACCTTTTAAGAACCTTTGTATTCGTGTGAATGAGTTAAATACATGGTTTAAAGAACAAAACATAGAGATTAAACACCTCAATTTAGGTGGTGGTTTAGGAATTGATTACAACGAACCAGAAGCTAATCCAATTCCGGATTTCGAATTATTTTTTGGAGTTTTCAATCAATTTTTAGAGCCTTTTCCTCATCAAGAAATTCATTTTGAGTTGGGACGTTCGCTCGTTGCTAATTGTGGAAGCTTGATTTCTAAAGTACTCTACATCAAAAAAGGAATCAAAACAAACTTCGCTATTTTAGATGCTGGGATGACTGAATTAATTCGTCCAGCGATTTACCAAGCTTATCATAACATTGAAAATCTTACTTCCACTTCAAATGAAGTTGAGTTTTATGATGTTGTAGGGCCAATTTGTGAATCATCTGATTGCTTTGGTAAGCGCGTTCAACTCAAAGAAACAAAACGTGGTGATTTCATTAAGATTCACAGTACAGGTGCTTATGGAGAGGTAATGTCATCAAAGTATAACCTTCGTGAACCAAATCCTGTGATTTACAAAGATTAGAGCGTACTTATCTCACTCAGCAATGCAGGAAAGTTTTATCAATATTGATAAGTCTTGCTGTATTGTTGTTTGATTTTTAAAACTAAAATCTGTTCTAAAAGGGTTAAATAAATGCAAATATCAAAATCTTAAGCTACTCTATACCCTATAATAATTGCATAAATTGTATATTGTCGACCGATCTAAAATCGATTAAAATGGAAGACAAAAAAATACTTACTTACGTAGAAAATGTTGTTAAAAACATGCCAGAGGACTGGATTAAATTGACAACGCACAGACTAGATATTTACGAAGAGAAATTGGCCAAAACACAGTTTTTGGAGCAGTTTGAGACATTATTTGAAAACAACACATTCGACAACTCGGCGCTTAAGATTTTACCAACCGCCTACGATTATATTAGATTAGGACATCCTTTGTCAACAGTTTTAGAATGGACAATTGCCAAACTAAACAATCTTGAATCTGACCAAGTTATAAGTTTCTCTTCTGCTGTTACTCCAATTTTAGCAGTATTGAGAACAAATTTATTGGATAATAAAAAAACACAGATTGTTTATACTGATCACCTTCCTGAATCATTTGATGCGGAATTAATTAAATCAGTTTACGGTTATAATTTTGAGTTAAACAAAATAAATGACTTAAGCGAACTTAAATCTTTTGAAGGAAGTACGATATTGGTATCGAATGAATCAAAAGTGAGTGCTAAGTTTGATCTTTCAGCAAATGTTGACTTTCACTTGAGTTTGTATGACGAATTAGGAAGTATTATTATCGTTAACGGTGAAAAGAATGAAGCGTATATTTCTGCAATTCAACATGTACGTAGAAGAGAAACGATTTCTATGACGCCAGCAGATTCTTACAAGGCAATTCAATTGATTCTTGGTCAAGAAACTGAGAATGTTGATCAATCAGCTTTAAAGGAGAATAAAAAAGCTGTTGTGAAGACTTTACAAAAAATTGCGGGATCTAATTCAAAAGCATTATTTGCCTCAAGTGGATTATCTATGCAATATGCTATAATGATGGGACTTGTAGATGACGCATTAGAAAATCATAAAGGGAAAGAGATTAAATTTATTGTTCCTCCAAACTGTTATGGTGGAACCAATGATCAAGCGAGAAGAGTTGCTGCTTGTTTAGACAATGTAGAAGTTGTTGACTTACCTGTTGACGGTGAAAATGATATGGTGAGCAGTACTGACAAAGTATTGGAAGAAATTGCTGAAATGGATGCTGTTCCTTACATCATCGCTGAAATTCCAACTAACCCACGTGTTGAAGTTCCTGTTTTAGAAGATTTAAAAGCGGCTTTAAAGAAAGAACGTAAAACAAAGAACGGAGACATCGCAATTGATCCAGTTTTCATATTAGACCAAACATTTTGCCCAAACGTTCACTTTTTAGGAGAAGGTGAAATTTTATCTGAAGTAAGAACGATTTCTTATGCTAGTGGTTCAAAATTCCCAAGTGGAGGAAAATGTACAGCAGGATATTGTATTGGAAATGCTAAAACGGATGATTTATTAGATAAGATTGAAACACATTTAACTTTATGTGATAACGAAGCGACAGCATTACAATATTCAGTTTTAGCTGAACAAATGCCATCAATGAACGCTAGAATAAAGTCAGCATACGAAAACACACGTAAATTTGTAAACTTTATTGAAGAGGTTCTGCCTGAAGCAAAAATCAACTTTGTTTCTGAGGAATTAGCAAAAGAAGACTTCACTCCTTCTGTTTTCTCATTAGATCTTCCAACTAAAGGAAATACTCCAGAAGAAAAGGAAGCTTACAAACGTGAATTAAACTTGAAACTCATTAATATGATGATTACTGAGATACCGGACGAAAGTAAGTACTGTGTGAGTTATGGTCAGTTGAAAGGTTGTTATTGGACAATTCCAGCGACATCAACTCAAGGAACTACAAAAGAAGGCGATAAAGATTACATTGCACGTGTTTCACTTTCAGGAAACATGGATTTAGAACGTCATAAAGAAGTATTTAAAGCATTTGTAGAGAGTATTTAAGAATCTACAACTCAAAATTAAGGTTGATTTGAATCACTAGGACAGTAGTTTTAGGTTTCAAATCAACCTTTTTTCATTTAAGACCAAACCTAATAATTCTATATCCCTACTGACTTTTTACAGCGAAAGTGTGTCATTTCCTTACAAAAACACTACTTAATCATGTATTTCACAAGTATAAGTTCATTCCTAAACCTTAAATCTTTGATTTATGAAACGAGAAAGGTATTTTTATAAATATGATTTTCAAATACAACATTTTATACTTAAACAACTAGATGCTAAAAAAAACAATTAAATTCTTAAAGCAAAAATACATTGTAATTACGCAAAGTATTGCCTTTTTTCCGGTCTTAATCAGCTTAATATTTTTTATCCTAGCGATCATTAGTATTAATGTAGAAAATACCGAGTTCATTAATTCAATTAAGGAAAAAGTTCCTTATTTATTTATCAAAGACTATGAAACAGCAAGGGCGATTTTATCTACAATAATTGGTGGAATTTTATCTTTAACTGTTTTTAGTTTTTCGATGGTGATGGTTGTTTTAAACCAAGCTTCTTCAAGCTTTTCACCACGATTATTACCGAGTTTAGTTTCTAATGTAAGACATCAAATTATACTTGGATTTTACATCGGTACTTTGCTTTTTTGTATCATTTCATTTACAGCTTTAGGTGCTTACGGAGTTGATGCTGATTCACTTGGACTTTCAACAATGTTGGCCGCTATTGCTAGTTTAATATGTATAGGTTTATTCGTTTATTTCATCAATAGCATTTCTGTTGCGATTCAAATTCATAATATTATTGATAAGATTTATGATGGTACAAAATGTTTTTTGGATGCCGAATTGAAAAAACAAAAAGAGAATAAAATCGTTACCAATACTCAAAATTCGGAGGATTGGACAACGATAAAAATTGATAGAACGGGTTATTACAGAAGTTTTGATGTTTCATTACTTACAAAATCGATCAGAGAAAAAGGAAATCATATTATCATACTTCCTTATGTTAATCAGCACATCTGGAAAGGTATGCCTGTATTGAAGGTGAAAAATTTTATTGACGAAGATGAGTTGGAAAATTTACTTTTCTGCTTTGATATTTCACCGGACCGTCATGCAGGAGAGAATAATGAAACAGGATTAATTAAACTTATGGAAGTAGCGGTTAAAGCAATGTCACCAGGTATAAATGATCCCGGAACGGCAATAAATGCAATTAATAAAATTGGTCAGTTACTCAACCTCTACTTAGAATTTCCAGAATCGAATTCTCGATATGTAATTAATGATAAAATTACCATTACCGATTTTAAAATTACTGCTAAGGAAATGATGCGAATGATTATTCAACCCATACGTTTGTATGCCAAACACGACAACTCTGTAATGTACGTATTGATTAAATCTTTGCAATTTATATGTGAAAACCCAAATATTTCAGAACTAAACAAATCAACGATAAAAAAGGAGCTTGACGCTATTAAAGAAGATATTGATAAAAATGTTGAAAACAGTTATGATAAACAAGCGTTAATTGATGTTTTATAAATTAGAATTATAAACAAGGCCCAAGATTTTCATATTAAAAGAATACAAAGTAAAGGCGAGATTCTTCTCGTGGTCGTCTGAATCCTAACTATCACTAACTTTAAAATTACAAATATTTCTTAATCCAACAACCACTACTCCCTAAAACGAGATAAAATCGAACTCCAGTGGGAATTCACCTTTCACCTCTTTTGCTTTTGAGCAAAAGCAATTCATCTGGTACACCCACACCAGATAATAGAATTGCATATTTTCAATAATAGGATTTCTAATCATTTTCTTCTTTTAAGAATCCTATCTATTCCTCAATAATTCCCGATAATAAACCACACTCTACCCTCAATAATTCCTTACCTTTGCAACAAAACAAATATTGTGAATTTTAAAGGCAAAGAACTCATTATTTTCGATTTTGATGGAACGCTAATCAATAGTATTCCTGATCTTACTTTGGCAATTAATAGTATGCTGAAGCAATTTGATTTGACCCCGTTAAGTATTCAACAAGTGACTCCTTTTATTGGAAATGGAGCCAAACCCTTGGTGAAAAGAGCATTGGCAGAAGCTTTAAAACAAAATCCGGAGAGATTCATCGATTTCAATCAAGCTTTTGATATATACTTAAAAGCATATCAATCCATTACGTGCAAAGACACTTTCTTGTATGACGGTGTACTCGAAACATTAGAATATTTAGATCAAAATGCTTACAAAATGGTGATTTGCACCAATAAGCCTTTTAAATTTATCGAACCAATTTTAGATACATTAAACATCAAACATTTCTTTAAATTATGGATTGGTGAAGATTCTTTAGCAGAGAAAAAACCAAATGCCCTTCCACTTGTTCACTTAGTGAATTCAATGTATTCGACAATTGAAAAAAGTATAATGGTAGGAGATTCTAAAAATGATATTCTTGCAGCTAAAAATGCTCAAATGGAGAGTATTGGTGTAAGTTACGGCTATAATTACAATGAAAATATTGCAGATTATCAGCCAACGATTGTTGTGGACCATTTTGCCAACTTAAAATCATTCTTTTAAATGAATAAAATTTATAACGTTGGTGTAATTGGTGGTGGTGTTTCAGGTGTTATTACGGCCTTAGAATTGGCGAAAAATGGAGTTGAAACTGTTTTGTTTGAACAAAAAAATAGTGTTGTCAACGGCCCCCCTTTTTGTCATTTGCATGCTGGGGGAAATTTATATCCAGATATTTCTGATGAACAGTGTCGTATTTTAATGAAGCAATCTATTGAAATGGCGCGTTTGTTTCCTCAGTCTATTGATAAAAGACCAACATTTATAAGTATTCCGAAGACTCAGAAATACGACGTAAACAAAATTCAAAGTCGTTTGGAGATGTTGGTTGAATATTACAAAAGTTTAATTGATGAAGATCCTGAAAATGAAATCTTAGGAGCTCCTGAAGATTATTTCAAATCCTTTTCAAAAGCAGAAATTAAAGCATTAGCTGAAAAACCTGAAGTTAAAATTCCAAGTACTGCTGATGAATGGATGACCAATTCGCTCAAATTTATTGATTACGAAAAACTAAAAACTCCCGTTAGCATTGTTCAAGAATATGGCTGGAATTTGTTTAGACTGGCTGCTCAAGCACAATTGGCATTGAATAAATCTGAAAACTGCTTATTAAAGACAAATACGGAAGTTAAATCGATTAAAGATGTTCGTAATCAAAAAGTAGATTACAACTGGGAAATTCACACAGAAAATGATGTTTTTAAAGTGAATTACTTGGTCAATTCATGCGGATTCAAAACAGGACAATTCGATGAATCCTTACACATCAAAAACGAGCGTTTAATTGAATTTAAAGCGGCTTATGTTTCCAAATGGCAGCCTATTTTAGGATTAATTCCAGAACTTATTTTTCATGGAGAACGTGGTACACCCAATGGAATGGTGCAATTGACGCCGTATAGCGACGATTATTATCAAATTCATGGAATGACCCAAAACATCACTTTATTTAAAGATGGATTAATTCATGCTAAGAAAAATGAAGCACAACCTAAATTTAAAGCAGATATCAATCAGAAATTAGATAAAGGTTGGGATGAGAAGGACATTGAGCAAAGAACCAAAAGTGCGATTACATCTGTAGCCCATTACCTTCCTGATTTTGCGTCTGCAACCGTTGGTGGTCCTCCCCTTTTTGGCGCTCAACAAATCCCTGGTGATGACGCTACTTTAAGAGTTGGTGAAGTGAGTTTTCCATACAAATCTTACGCACGTAGCGAAATCGTGAAAGCTTCCTCTGCATTAACAGTGGCCAATCAGATTATTGATAAAATTCAAGAAGAAGGAATCATTCCATTGCTGAAAAAGAAAAGCCTCAATAACTTTTTACTCGAAGCAGTTTCAAAAAATGAAATTGATGAATTCTCCATGGAATTAGCTATTGAGCGTGGTTATCCGGGTGCTTTATCAAAGTTGGTGATGAATTTATAAGCTCATGAAATATTTTGACTATTTTTTATTTTTAAAGAATATAGCTAACTCTTACACAAAGAAGTTGGACAAATTTATTATAATCCTAAAACAGTTTAATGTTAATTTTTAAGATCTATCCGACATAGTCGTTCGAGATGACTTTGTAAGTTAAAAGAAAAAAGGTGAAGTCAAAGGAAAAATTGTGCTGAAAGTCGGTTAAATAAGGATTTTATCATTGATTATATAATCTTAACTATTTCATGCTAACAAAATAAATATGATTAAAAAAAATAGTGTTTTTATCGCAACAAGTATTGACGGTTACATTGCCGACAAAGATGGTGGAATTGATTGGTTGAATCTGATACCCAATCCTGACAACAATGATATGGGGTACGTGGAGTTTACTTCTCAAATTGATGCACTTGTAATGGGCCGAACAACATTTGAAACTGTTCTAGGTTTTGATGTTGATTGGCCATACGAAAAACCTGTATTTGTACTGAGCACAACTCTTGAGAAAATTCCTGAAAGTCATAAAGGAAAAGCATTTTTAGTAAAAGGTACTTTAGCAGAAATCTTAAGTCAAATTCATGAAAAAGGATATCACCAACTTTATATAGATGGTGGAACGACAATACGTAATTTCTTAAAAGAAGATTTAATCGATGAAATGATACTAACCACTATTCCAATTTTACTTGGTGGTGGAGCTTCATTGTTTACTGAGTTACCTCAAAAACTTACTTTTGATTTGATTGAAACAAAAACCTATATGAATCAAATTACACAGCACCATTATAAAAGGAAAAAATAAATGGTGATTTGAATTAGATAATTAGAACTTTCTAATTGAAGCATAAGGTATTAAAAATTAAATATACAAAAAAGATGACAATAAACAATAATACCATTTCCAAAGGGTTTGTACTTGCTGGACTTACGAATAGTTCAGTGCTTATATTTTCAAAATTATTCACTAATCCTGTAATCGCAGAATTCGATACAACAGTAATGTCTAATTTTGGTTTACTGATGATTTTTATTTGGGGATTGGCCTATATCTCGATTGCTAAAAACTATCAACAAGTAAAATGGTTGGTAGCGGTTTTTGCCATTGAGAAATTTATTTATGGATTCATATGGTTACAATGGCATTTGAATCATTCCGTTTCAGCTGTTTTTGAAAAGAATCTCTTAGCTGGAGTCTTCTACTCTATTTATGGCATAAATGATTGGTTATTTTTTATCTTCTTCTCTTTTGTGTTTATTCGGTTAATGAGAAAATAAATTATATCTACATCAGCTAAATCAATACTTTTATAAAACTGAAACTTGATTGCTTAACTATTTCATCTTTGAATCTTGATACAAATGACTAACTTTCCGTTTTTTAAATGTAATCATGGAAATTGAATTAATCTTATCATTTTTAACAGCTTCTGTTTTATTGGCTTTAATGCCTGGTCCAGACAATATTTTTGTGTTAACAGAAAGTCTCACAAAAGGTCAGAAAAATGGCGTGGCAATATCTTTCGGTTTAGGAATTGGAGTTTTAGTGCATACCTTAGCCGCAGCGACTGGTCTATCAATAATTATTCAACAATCTGCAATCGCATTTACAGTAATTAAATATTTAGGTGCCATTTATTTGTTTTATCTTGCCTTTCAAGCGACCAAAGAAAATAATGTAACAATTGATTTTAATAGTTCAGAAACCACGGTAAAAAAAGGAGTTCTTCCGCTCCTCAAAAAAGGTTTTTTAATGAATGTACTTAATCCAAAAGTATCCTTGTTTTTTATTGCTTTTCTACCACAATTCATTAGTCCAAATGGTATAAATGTAACTGTACAAATGATTATTTTAGGCTTGATTTTTATGACACAAGCGATTATTGTTTTTAGTAGTATTGCAATGCTAGCTGGTAAACTCACCAAATATGTCAATAGTCAAGCCTTTTGGAAAATCACCAAATGGAGCAAAATAGTTGTTTTAACAGTATTAGGAATTACATTGGCTTTGTCGGAAAAGTAAAGAACTTGAATTATTCAAGAGAATCAGATTAATTTGAATTAAATTTATACCAAAACAAGCACGTGAAAATACCGATCAAATTTACTTTATTATTAATACTCATCGGTTTTGTATTCAGTTGTACAACTAAAACGGAAGTTACGAGAGCTTTCTATGCTTGGCAATCGCATCAAGATGTCGATGCAATTAAAAATCAGAAACTATTCCAAAAGTTTAAAGGAGAAAGACTTTATATTAAGCTTTTTGAAGTTAGCTACGATCAAGACAAAGGTGCTATTCCGCTTTCTAAGATGAAAATGACCTTAAACGAGAAATATATTTCAGAGGCCGAAATTGTTCCGTGCATCTTCATTGAAAATGAAGTGTTAAGCAAGTTAAACACTTTACTGCTAAGTGAATTGGCTGACAATATGATTTCTCTAATCAATAAATATTTTAAGGAATATCTTTTTGAAACTGATGCAAAAATCCATGATTTTAATGAAATACAACTCGATTGTGATTGGTCAAAAGGAAATCAAGATAAGTATTTTCAACTCATTCACATAATTAAAGAAAAATCGAAAAAGAACATTTCTTGTACAATGCGTTTATATCCTTATAAATACAGAAATGAAATGGGAACTCCTCCTGTAGATCGCATCATGTTATTGTGTTATAATTTATTGAATCCAACAAAAAATACAGATAAAAATACAATCTTGGAAATCGAAGAATTAAAGAAATACATTGATTTTGATACTCCATACCCTACTCCCGTTGATGTTGCGCTTCCCGCCTATTCATCTGGATATAGATTCAATCAACAACGTTTTTCTGGTGTTTTTCATGCTGTTCCACAAAAGCTTGAATCAATTACAGTTCCAGCAAAACAGCACCTGCACCACATCGTCAAGAAAGACACTTTAATTCAAGATTTATTTTTCAAAAAAGGAGAAAAAATTAAAATTGAAAGGGTCAGCGCAACTCAATTAACCAAAGCTGCAAAGCTTCTCGCAAATCATTTAGATCAAGACAAAATGAATGTCGCTATATATCATTTAGATCATCAAGAATTAAATCGATACAATCATGAAATTTTGGATAGCCTTTTTACTCTTTTTGAGTAGTATTTTTAATGTAAATGCATGTGGACCATGGTATCCATATGGTGAGGAAACCCGTTTTTCTTTGCTCTATCCTGGATGGTTTGACAATGGTGGACTTTCTGAATTTTATTATTCAGCAGACATTATTGCAGAAAGTTATGAGTTCTCTGCAGAGAATGATCAAAACGTTTTAGACTGGTGGGAACTCATCGATAAAAACGTAGACAAATCATCTGTATTTCATGTACTTTATGGATTGAGTACTCAAGAAATACTTGAAGCTAAAAGCGAAGCTTTTATTGATGCTTTAAAGTATAAAGGAAAGGAAGAGTATATAGATTATCTAGTCTTTGCTAAGACCTATTCTCACCTCAATGCATACAATTATAATTATTGGGAAAGAAACGATAGTCACAATGATTCGATGCGTGAGCTGGCAGCAGATTTAGCCATTCAAAAAGCAGTAAATTCAACCGAGGAACAATTGAAAAGAAGATATGCTTTTTTGGCCTTGAGATTTCAGTATTACAATAATAATAAAGAAGAAGTCCTCTCAATATACCAAGAATATTTCCAAGGAAAAGGGACGCTAGCAATTGACAGATGGGCTGAATTTCATCGTTTATCTTATGAAGACAACCCGGTAAAACGAAATCTAAGGGTTGCCCAATTATTTAACTCAGTACATTCTAAAAGACGTAGTTTATGGAACTTATTCGATATTCAAACTCCAATGGAAAATGTACTTGCTTTGGCAACTACGAATCGTGAAAAAGCCAATGTTCACGCCATGTATATTTTACGTCAGCAAGGAAAAACATTCGAAGATATACAAGAAATTCATCGTTTAAATCCCGAGAATGAATTATTGAATTTCCATATTATTCGTGAAGTCAATAAATTGGAAAACTGGATTCTAGGTCCAGAAATCACAGCTTTTGAACCTGTCATATACCCTCATGAAACTCCTTATGACATTGAAAATGAAATCATACAAGAACGTATTCAAGAAGATCGTATGTATGCGCATGAATTAATGGATTGGTTAATCATAAACCAAAACTCAATAAATCATGAGGTTTATACATCAAGTATTGCTACACTTTCTCTGATTACAAAGACTTATAGCATTGGAATTGAAGCTATAGAAAAACATCGATTTGAGTCATCAGATTTAAAAAATTGGAAAGACAATATGCTTATACTTTTGAATGCGCATGATCAAAAAAAGCCTAATTTCAAATCATTGTGTATCGACAGTTTGACTCTTTCAGGTGAGCAGCTCAATAATAAGTTCATTTTTGCTATTGGTAGAAGATTAGAATTCAGTGGAAATTTAACAGAAGCCATCCTCATGTTTAGTCATCTCAATTCAGATTATCGTTATGATTCATTTGTTTGGCATGAATCAAATGGTTTAGCAGCCTACAACATTGATTTTTATTCTAATGTATTTGATTATTTCGACGCCAATTATTCAGCGAAAGAAGTTGAAAAAAGTTGGAAAGCCATTTACAAATCTAAATATGATGGATTGGGAACATCACTCAAAAGTGACCGTTATAACTGGCTAGATTTAATTGGTACAAAATATTTGCGTGAAGAAAATCTAAAGAAATCAATATCAACTTGGGAGAAATTACCGAATGAATACTGGTATTCTGATGCTAGGAATTATGATGATTACCTTCAAGCCAATCCTTTTTATTCCGACTTCTACTCTAGTCATAAACCTACCAAAGGCGATACCGTTTCATACACAAAATTAGAAATTGCTCAGGAACTACAAAAACGCATTCAAAAAAGTAAGCGACTAAAAGGTAATGAAAAGGCGAAGGTCTTATTTGAAATTGCGAATTGTTATTACAATATGACACAATATGGAAATTCATGGATGATGAAACGTTATTATTGGTCAATTTACAACTATAACACCATTTACGCTGATAATGAGGATTTCAATACATGCTTCAATGCGATAGATTATTACCTGCGTGCTAAAAAAGCGGCCACATCAGGTGACTTTAAGGCTTTATGTCTCAGAATGGCGGGGAAATGTGAAAAATTTGCATTACGTTTCAACACAAATTATGGAGAATATGAAAATCAGGAAGTGGTTTCTTACGGTGATTATATCTATTTGAACAATGAATATTTTAATCAACTCCAAAAAGAATTCCCCAATGATCATGAGGAATTGATGAGTAATTGCTTTTCATTTGACAGATACTATAACTCAATTAAATAAAAAATGCTGGCGCCAATGACACCAGCATTTCAACCTAAGGAAAGCTTACTTGAATTATTAAAACTTATATTACTCCTTAAATTTTAAACTTCTAAAGATTTAGACTTTTTCTTGTGACGTGATATCTTGATTTGTAATAACACCAACATTGCTATTAATGAACTTATTGTAATTGTGATTAACATTCCAATTTCTGATTGAATTGAAGACAAATCACCGTTATAAAACGCAATTTTTCTAAATCCAGACAAGAAATGAGTTAGTGGAATAAAATCAGCTATTTTGGTAATTGCTTCAGGAATCGCAATGGATGGCCAGGTAAAACCACTCAAAACAAAAGCTGGTGTGGAAATTACCATCAACAATTCTGTTGCTTTCAACTGACTAGGAATAGCAATTGAAAAAAGCATTCCGATACACATGGAAGCGAGTGTTAATAATCCTACCAAGTAAATCATCGGCCAATTAAAAATATTTGCTTCAACTTGGAAGTATGGTAGGAATAAGCTGACCCCAAACCACATTAATGGTAACATTAATAAAAATGGCGTAGATTTTAGAACAATATGGTAAAAAGCATTTTTACTGTGTCCAATCAATGTTCCAAAATATCCATCCTCAAAGTCACGTGCAAACACTAATGCCATAGCCAAAAAGATGATTTGTTGCATAATTACAGACAACAATCCAGGCAACATAAACGTCACGTAGTTTCCTGTCGAATTGAACATTTTATTGAAGTTGATTTTAAAACTTTCATAAGCATTTACTGCTTGACTATCATGCATTCCTTGTTTTTTCAATCCTTCAATTTCAATTCCTGCATTGAGTGTCATCAAAACAGACTGAATGTGTTTACTTGCTGTATTGGCATTTAAAATGTTCGCCATATTTAAATCCACATGAATTTCAGGATGTTTTTTCTGCAACAACTCTGCTTCAAATTCACTTGGAATAGTAATTACGGCGGCATATTGTTGACTTGGCATTTCTGAAACTATATTTCCCGATGAAAATCGTACATCCTCTACTTTTAACCCTTCATTATCATCAAAGGCATCAATAAATTTATCGGACATTGGACTTCTGTCTTGATCTACAATTACGATTGGTAAATCAACAACTTTCGCCTGTTGGTAAACATATCCGAAAAGAAATCCATACAAAATTGGCGCACCGAAAAATATAGCGAGTAAAACGTTATTCGAAAAAATACGTTGAAACTCAACACGAATTAACTCTATAAATTTTTTCATGGCTATTATTATTTAAGTAAAACTGTACTGTTCAAATAAAGATCACCTTCTTCAATTGATTTTAAGGGAACAATTTTTAGTTCATAAATTGATTCGTCTAAAGTGTATAAAGGCGTTGTACTTGTGATATTTGCATACTTTGCCAATTGTTTGATTGCTACAATTTTTGAAGGAAAACGCGCATTGGTATATGGATTTTCAAGTGTTACTTCTTGATTGATTTTAAAATCGTAAATCTTTGATTCAGGAACCGTTAACCTGAAATAAATACTATTCGTCTCATATCCATTGATCAAAGCATATCCAGGTGTTAACAATTCACCTTCCTTTAAACTAATCGTTTCGATACTCATATCAACAGGTGCGATTAAGTATTTTTCATTGGAAGCCACATTAACTTCTTCTTTAGCTCCTAAAGCGCGATCCAATTGTCCTTTTGCTTGATTGATCTGTTCTGCACGTGCTCCTTTAACGATTTCTTGTTTTTTGGCTTTCACTGCGTCAACTTGAGCTTTGGCCATTGCCCTTTTCATTTTCACTTCATCAAATTGCTGTTGACTCACCAAGGAGTCTTTATGCATGTTTTCAAGTCTTCGGTAAGACTCTTGTGCAAAATCCAATTGAGCTTGAGCTGCCTTTAACTTTTGCTCCACTTGATTCAATTGTTCCTTTGTCGCACCATTGATCGCCATATCCAATTGACCTTCTGCTGCCATTATTGCACCATCAGTTTGCATCATTTTAGCTGTAACTTCAGGAACATCGATAAACGCCAAGGTGTCTCCTTTCTTCACCTTCTGCCCTTCTTCAACATAGAGTTTTGAAACTCTACCAGCTAATTTTCCACTAATAGAAATGGTTTCATATTTCACCTTTCCGCGTTGAGATGTGATTTGTTCGTTTTCTGTACATGATGTAGCAAGCATTAATACCAAGCTGCTCAATAATATTGTTTTGTATGATTTCATCTTTTTGATTTCTTTTATTTTTAATAATTTAATGTTCCTTTTGCATGAAGTAAGGCTGTGACTGCTTTACGTTGATTGTAGATTGCCTCTTCATATTTGAATTTTGCCTTCTCAAGTTCTGTCAAAGCATCTAAAACATCATTAATCGAGGCCAAACTATTCTTGTGTTGTTGATTAATCAATTTGTAGGTTTCTTGAGCTAACTCTACCTCTTTCTCAACCGTTTTTACAGTTTGAACTTTAGATTTGTAGTTCAATTTTTCATTTACAATACTCAAAGCAATCATTTCCTCAGCTTCTTCTATTTGTGTTCTGTATTTTAATCCTTCCAGTTGCGTTTTCTTCGATTTTAAATGTGACTGAAAACCATCAAACACATTCCATTTTATCCCGACACCCACATACCATTTTGGGTCAAGTAAAGACAAATCTTTTTCTAAAAACTCATAGTGTCCAGTCGCTGCAATCTTAGGAATGAAATGACTTTTTTCCATTTTTGCTTTGTATTGAACTGCCAATTCAGCTTCTTCTAATGCTTTAATTTCATTGCGTTTTTCTTGGTCATCTGTATTGCTTAATCGATTAAAATCCAATTTAGGTACCATCATTTCCAGTTGATTTTTTTCTTCTCCTGTCAACTGAACTAATTGTTCAATTAACAAAGTCTTTTTATTTTGAAAATCAATTTCTTTACCTACTAATTTCTGTTGAGCTAATTCGATTTTTTTTCGTTCGATTGGAGTTGCAAGACCATTTTCAATAGCTTTCTTTACAAATAAAGATTGTTCCTTTAAGTATTCAGCTGAAGTCTCTAAAACTTTTTCTGAGGCGTAAACTAACGCCAATTGATCATAGGCTGTGATAATTTGAATTGCAAGCTTATCTTTCTCGGCCATTCCCAGATAATTCAAAGAAGAAGCTTTGTGTTTACTCGCTTTTACAGCATTGGTAACTTCAAAACCACTAAACAATATCCAGTCAACATCCACCGATGATTTCAGAATGTTTTTGTTTTGTAAATTGGCTGGTTCACGTAGTTCTGCTCCAGGTGGTAAAGGTGTATTAAACGGTATTCCAGCTGCCTCTTTAATCAAAAGCTTTTGTGTTGCCATTAACAAATCCTGTGTCTCTTGATCAAATGTAATGTCATCATTCAATCGTGTATAACTACCATTCAGTGTAACTTTAGGAATAAAAGTTGATTTGGCCAATTTCTGATCAATTTCAGCTTGTTCAGCGTTTATTTCGTTAATTTGAATAGATTGATTCTTTTTCAATCCTTTTTGAATTAATTCCTGTAGATAGGGATCTAAGTTTTGAGAAAACCCTGTGAATGAAAACGCTCCGATAAGCGGAATCACCATTAGATTTTTAATGAGTCGATGTATTTGCATTGCTTACTTTTTTTAATGTTTTGATGCAAATATCAAGAGAAGCTTCCCCTATTCCTTTGACATAAATCAAAAAGCAAAAATGCTCAATCGTTTTAACAAATTTTAAAGAATTGACTTTGATGAATTGACTGTCCCATATATGATTTGAACAGTTGTTTTAATTTTAAATGATTCAAGGGCTTATCGTCTGATTCGACTCAAGGTTTCTTGGGTCATACCTAAATAAGAAGCAATATGTCCTAATGGAATTCGATGATAGATGTCAGGAAACTCCTCTAACATATACTCATAACGTTCCTTCGCTGTTTGAAATTGAATCGCATTGAGTTTATTGACCACCTTAGTCAGCATTTCAATTGAAACCAATCGTCCAAGTTGGTCCATTTTATGATACTTTGAAAAAAGCATATCCATTTTTTCTCTTGAAATGGTATATACAATTGAGTCTTCAAGTAATTCTAAGTAATACAAACTGGGTGTTTTCTGAAAAAAACTATCTGCACTTGCCATGAATTTACCACTCCCAAAAAACCATTGCGTGATTTCCTTGCCCTGCTTTTTTAAATAATAACTCCTCCCCATTCCATTTTCAATGAAATAAAGTGTTCTACTGATCTCTCCTTGTTGAATTAACATGGTGTTTTTTGGAATTTCTTTCTTTTCAAAGCAAGATAAAATCTCTTCCAATTCTTCAGGACTAAAAGGAACTTGAGAAAGTAAAAAGTCAGATAAATTCATGTGGATTAACAGTATTGTTCGTCAATTTATATAAGTGCTGTCAAATATAGTAAAAGTCACCATGAAATAGCAGAAAGATTTGAATTTGGAATACCCATTAAAAATGTACTGAATTTCTTCTTTTTAGCATTAGATTTAATAAACGATTGCAATTTTCAGGTCATTATCTCGTTCTCAACTAAAATCAATATTAAATAAAATGAAGAACAAAAGTGTATTATCGGTAATCGGAATTTGTGTTTTGGTTGGTACATTATGGAGTCAAGAACCAGAAAAAAAAGTCAAGCCACTCAAGATCTCTGACGTTTTCATCTCGAATAGTTTTATTGGATTTAAATCTGAAATATCAACCTTAGATCATTTCAAATCATTAGCTCCAGAATCGGTATTCTTGCAAAATGACTTTTCAGAATTTACTAATCATAAATATTCTTACGGTAATATTAACAGTATGTTTGCGGTTAATCTTGGTATTCAGTTCGCAAATAAGGAAGGTACAAAATTTAGAAATAATCCATTATTAAGAATAGGAATTGGATACTCTCAAAATTCTATATTAAGTTCTTCTTATTCTAATGAAACAAGAACTCCTTATGACACTTTAATTTCTAGTCAAACTGGAAATACGCATTATATTGATTCTGTAAATACTGAAAGATATAGTATGAGCTATGGAACGGATATCATCCACCTTGATGCATCATTAATATTAAGAACGGATCCAGAAGCCAGATGGTCCATGTATGGAGGAATTGGTTTTAATTTTGGTATTTCCATAGACTCATATACAAGCATTTCGAAATTTAATGATGAGAAAACCGAAATAAGAAATGCTAGCCAACAGTTCAATGGATCTTTCGGAATCGACAATTACAACTATGAAAGTGAACATTACAAAAATGAAACAACTTACAGCCTTGCAGCTTATATTCCGTTAGGCATTGATTTTAGAATTGGAAAAAACAGACCATTTTGGCAGAGAACTCACCTCTTTTATGAATTTAGACCTTATATGACAAACTTTTTCATCCCAGAATTATCTACAATTTCAAAAGTTGGTTTTCAAAACTCCTTTGGCTTGAGAGTAAATCTTAATTAAAGTATTGAATTTGTTGAAGGGCTGATTTGAAGTTCAGTCCTTCAATAAAAATATAATACGAAAAAATCATCCCAAACGAATCATTTCTATTAATTTTGAATGGATGAATTTTGTACACCCAAATATCCTCTATTTTCTCTTTTTGTTAATCATTCCGATTATCATTCATCTTTTCAATTTTAGAAGATATAAAAAGCTATATTTTTCTAGTTTACAATTTATTAAAAAGGTAGAAAAAGAGACCAATGCAACTCGAAACATTAGACATTATATTATTCTAGCCTGTCGTATGTTGGCATTTACAGCATTAATACTCGCATTTGCTCAACCTTACGTTCCTACTTCAACTCAGTCTAAATCATTGGAGAATATTGTTCCCATTTATTTAGATAATTCCTTTTCAATGACAACCAAAGGTAGTAATGGAGATTTATTGAATCAAGGAAAAACAGCAATTCAAGAAATTGCAGATGCATATCCAAAAGGACAACGCTATGTTTTTGTCACCAATAACTTAGACGGCACTGAGCATCGCATTATTACAAAATCAGAACTCGAAGACCGTATTGAAGAAGTTGGCTTCTCTCCTATTTCTCGCACAGTTACGAATCCATTAGAAAGTATTAATGAATATATTCAATCAACTGGATTTGAGGGAAACGTACATTATTATGTTATTTCAGATTTTCAAGAGCGAAATTTTGAAGAGACTAAGGTTAACCTTGATTCAACAGCTAATTATTCATTCTTAAAATTAGCCCCTCAAATTGATCGTAACTTATTCATTGACTCAGTCTGGTTTGACCAACCTTTTCAGCGAGTTAATCAAAATAACACTTTAAATATTCGCGTAAATAATACGGGTCAAAGTAAACTTACAAATGTTGAGCTAAACCTTAAAATCAATGGTAATAATCGCCAAACATTAGCAGACATTGAAGGTCAAAGTAGCACAACGGTGTCGATGAATTATACGGATAAAACCACTGGATTAAAGGAAGGTGTAATTGAAGTAATCGATGAGAATTTGTATTTCGACAATCGTTTTTTCTTTGCTTATTCTGTCGAAGAAAGTGTTAATGTTTTAGTTATTAATGATGAAAACAACACAAAGTACCCTGAATTGGTGTACGCCACGGATGATTTTTATAATATAGATCAAACCTCTATTGGCCAATTAAAATCAGCCTCTTTTAATCAAGCAGATTTAATTGTATTAAATGAACTAAAAGAAGTAAGTTCAGGAGTGATTTCTCAATTGAAACAAATGGCTGCCAACGGAAAGCATATCGTGATTATTCCATCGCCTAATTTTGATCCAACAACTTACAATAACCTAATGAGTACTTTTCAATTACCATTAATTGAAAGTAAATCAAATCAAGAAATTAGAATTGGAAAAATAGAATCACAACGGGATTTCTTCGATGGAATGTTTGAAAAAGATGTTGATAATATTAGAATGCCTCCTTTGAAGCAATACTTAACTTCGAATATTTATAACAATTCTAATTACAATTTACTGATTCAGTATGAAAACGGAATGCCTTTGTTGGTGGAACAAGCAAAAAGTAACTCAATTTATGCTTTCTACACTCCTATCGATTCAGAATTCAATAGTTTTGGGAAGTCTGCATTATTCTCTGCTTTGTTATTAAGAATTGGTGAAAAAAGTCAAGGTCAAGCTCCTCTATATTTAACAATTGGATCTGCTCAGGAGTTCAAAACACAAGTTCCACGACAAAACGAAAGAACAATCAAGTTAAAACAAGATCAATTTGAGTTTATTCCTGAAATGAGTCAAAGCAATGGTTTCACTTCTATTGCTGTCAGAAACTCAGCAAACAACTTATCTATCAAAGATGGTGTTTACGAAGTTTTAGATAATGGAAATACAATCCAAAATTTGGCACTAAACTTCAACAGAATTGAATCTGATATGCAATATCATTCTGAGAATCAAATTGAAGCTTATTTCAAACAGTTAGACCTTCCAAAACTGAATATTGAAGGCATATCAACTATTAATGACATTCAGCAATTAACCCTGAAAAAACCAAGCGAATTTTGGAGAATTCTCTTATTTTTGGCCTTAACGTTTTTTCTTTTAGAAATGCTGATACTCATCTTTTGGAAAATATAAAATGAAGATATTACTTAAAAAAGCAACAATTCTAGATCGTGAATCCTCTAATTATAAAGAGTGTAAAGACATTTTAATTGTAGATGGAACAATTGCAGAAATCGCTGATGAAATTTCAGACGAAGATGCACAAATTGTTTCAAGTAATCATTTATGTGTTTCACAAAGTTGGGTAGATTTAAAAGCAGATTTCTGTGATCCAGGTCATGAATATAATGAGGATATTCAAACAGGAATAGCAGTAGCAACAGCAGGAGGATTTGGACACGTTCACTTAGTCTCAACCACTGATCCTATCATCGACAATAAAGGTCAAGTAAATTACATAAAAGCCGAAAGCACAAATCATATCATTGATTTATATCCTTTAGGAGCAATCACCAAAGGAGCTAAAGGAAATAGCCTTTCTGAAATGTATGATATGTATAAAGTTGGAGTTAAATTATTCTCAGATAGCAATCAATTTGTTTCTGCGGGAATTTTATATCGCGCATTATTATATGTAAAAAATTTCGGAGGTAAAATCATTTCATTTCCACAAAATGAATCCATCAATGAAGGTGGCCAAGTCAATGAAGGAATGGCTTCTTTAAAAACAGGGTTGAAAGCAATCCCTTCAATTGGTGAAGAGATCCAGATACAGAGAGACTTGAGCCTTCTTGAATATACCGAAGGTGAATTACACTTTTCAGGAATATCTTCAGCTGCATCAGTTGATTTAATTAGAAAAGTCAAAAAGAAAGGAGCTAAAGTAACTTGTGATGTGAATGTGAATCAATTGCTATTTAATGAAGTAGATACCTTAGGATACGACACAAATCATAAAGTGCTACCTCCTTATCGTCGTGAAGAAGATCGTTTGGCTTTATGGAAGGGAATTGAAGATGGCACAATTGATTGTATCGTTTCTAATCATCAACCAAAAAACGTTGAAGAAAAGGAAATCGAATTTGACAATGCTGATTTTGGTAACATAACCTTGCAAAGCCTTTTCCCTACTTTAACTCAAAATGGAAAAGTAAGTGCAGAGAAAATCATAGATCAAATTTCAATTCTGCCACGTAAAATTGCAGGTTTCGAAACAAAAACAAATATTGAAGTTGACAATATTGCTGATCTCACAATTTTTGACCCAACCATAGAGTGGACTTTTGATCAAAAGAGTAATCTTTCTAAAAGTCAAAACTCTCCATTTTTAGGACAAACCCTAAAAGGGAAGGCATTAGGAATAATTAAGAATAATACAATTACACTAAACAATTAGATCTTTTGGAGAATAAAAAGAATAATTTTTTAAAGGAGTTTTTTAAGGAGCGAAAAACTGTTGGAGCAATTCGTCCTAGTTCTCGTTCATTGGCAAAAAAAATGCTGAAAAACGTAGACTTTAAAAACTCAGATGTAATAGTAGAATATGGCCCAGGTACTGGTGTTTTTACGCGAAAGATTATTGACGAAATGAACCCAAACGCGACCCTTTATGTGTTTGAGTTACATAAACCATTTTATGAGAAACTAAAAAAGGAATTTGATCAACACAAGCAAGTTAAAATCATCAATGATAGTGCAGAAAATGTCAGGAAATATATCGAAGAAGACAATAATAAATATGCAGATGTAATTATCTCCTCTCTTCCTTTGACAAATTTCGATCAAAAACTAACCATGAGAATTTTAAAGTCTGCAGAGATTGCACTTAAGCCACAAGGATATTTTATTCAATTTCAGTATTCCTTAAATGCAAGAAAACTATTACTGAAAATTTTCACATCGACTTC
The DNA here is from genome assembly GCF_003402975.1 of Brumimicrobium aurantiacum. Taxonomy (GTDB): domain Bacteria; phylum Bacteroidota; class Bacteroidia; order Flavobacteriales_D; family Crocinitomicaceae; genus Brumimicrobium; species Brumimicrobium aurantiacum. The sequence continues at coordinate 356,079 of NZ_QURB01000002.1, forward strand.
AATTCAATTTACAATCAATAATCTTCCTCCGGCATTTGTTTATACATGCAAAAAAAAATAAGCCTGAGGACTCAGACTTATTTTTGAAGTTTTCATTAGTAGTAGTGCTCTACTTTTAACTAAACGAAATGCACCTTTAAATAGTTGCTTGGTAAACCGAAAAAAATCAAAAAAAGTTAAAAATTATAGCCTATGAATTACCCAAACCTCGAACATAAACAACTAAAAACCTATTTATCAACAACATAAACCAAATGTATAATCTATAAAGATTCTAAAAAAAAGAATATTTTTATTCTAAGTTTTATTTTGATTATATTTGATTAACTATAAAATTATTACTTATGAGCGCTAACATGTTTATTATTCCCCATGATTTTACGAGTGTAGGTGATGCCGCTTTAAAGTATGGAATCTTTTTATCTAAACCTCGAAAGACTTCCATTACACTGCTTCATATCGTGAACAGTGAAAGCAATAAACCATCCGCTTTAACGAAGTTAAATAAAATTATTTCCGATTTAAACCTAGGTCCAGATGACATATCAATTGAATCAAAGGTTGTTGTAGGAAGTATATTTGAAGATATTGCAAAAATCGCCGAGGAAGAAGAAGCCCGTCTAATTATTATGGGTACACATGGTGCAAAAGGAATGCAAAAACTTTTTGGTTCTTATGCAATGAAGGTGATTAGTAATTCGTCTGTTCCTTTCTTGGTCGTTCAAGATGGCGTTGAAAGAAATTCATTAGACAATATTGTTGTTCCTATTTCAACTTCAAAAGAAAGTTTGCAAATTATCCATTTTGCAGGTGAAATTGCACGAACTTTTGATAGTAAAATCCATGTTATTGCAGAACATCAATCAGATCAACGTTTGTCTCAACAACTTAAAGTGAGAATTTCCTTAGTAAGCAATCAATTCGAAGAGAAAGGAATTGATTGTGAAATCCACATATTAAAGGAAAGAAAGGCTTTTCATAACGTTGTAGTTGAGTATGCCAAAAAGAATCATTGTGATATGATTGCGGTTTCTCATCATTCAGCAAGTTTATTTTCACAATTTGAAAAGTACACACAAAACCTTATAACCAACGAAGGAAACTTTCCATGTTTAATTGTTAATGCGAAATTACTTTCAAAACTGTATTACTAATAAAGTTAGGTTAACTTTGTACCTGTAAAAGTAAGTTATGGTTTATATAGGAGAATACGCAGAATTAAGAATTGATCGTTTTACCAGTGTCGGTGCATATTTGGAGGACGACGAGGGATTTGAGGTTTTATTACCAAACAAGTACCTCACAGATGATATGGAAGAAAATCAGAATGTAAAGGTTTTTATCTATAATGATTCTGAAGATCGACCTGTTGCAACTACAGAAACACCGAAAATTGAATTGAATGACTTTGCCTTTCTGAAGGTTAAAGCGGTGAGTAATTTTGGTGCATTTTTAGATTGGGGATTAGAAAAGGACCTACTCGTTCCTTTTAAGGAGCAAACAGCCAAAATGGTCGAAGATGGAGTTTATCTTGTTACACTCTACAGAGATGAACAAACAAATCGATTGGTAGCGTCAGCAAGAATCAATCGTTTTCTTGAAGATGAAGTAATCGACCTAGAACAAGGAGACGAAGTAGATTTATTTATCGGAGAAGTAACAGATTTAGGACGTAAAGTTATCGTCAATAATATTTATAATGGTCTTATTTTTAAAGACCGCTTGGTTAGACCACTAAAAAATGGTGAAAGAACAAAAGGTTACATTGAGTTTATCAGACAAGATGGAAAATTAGACATTTCACTAGTTCCAATTGGATTAGAAAAATTTGATGAATTCACTGAACAAGTACTCACTTACATCAAAGAAAATGATGGGAGTATTTCTATTACAGATAAATCAAGTCCTGACTTGATTCGTGCTGAATTAGGAATGAGTAAAAAATCATTTAAAAAAGCTGTTGGGAATCTTTATAAGAACAAAATTGTAAAACTGAATAAAGATTCAATTGATCTGGTGTAAAGCAACAATATTCAAAATTAAGAAGGAGATACTTTTAGCGTAGTATCTTTTTTTTTGTTTTATTTTTTTGATGAATAAGCATGTTATTATGCTGACATCTACCCTATTTCCATCAAATTTATCGACAAAAAAAAAGGCCGTTACCTCAGTAACGACCTTCCATGAAATAAATCATTAAAATTACTCTGCTCCAGCAGCTGCTGCTTCAGCACGTTTTTTGTATTCTAATGCTTTTTCTGTATTCCCTGCGTTTCTATGAACTTGGAACAATACATTCAAAACACCTGAGTTATTAGGATCTTGTTTGATATAAATCTCTAAAGGGTCAATTGCTTTTTTGTACATCTCTTGACTTCTTTTACTTACTTTATCATAGTCAGGATTATTGAAATCCATTTGTGCTGCAGTTGTTTTCAACTTTTCACCTCTACCTAAATAAAGTACACCTAAATTGTATGCTGCTTCAGCATATTCAGGGTCAATCTCAATTGCACGCTTCAAGTTATTCTCTGCTTTTGTGTATAATCCTTCCACTTCGTCAGATTTTTCTTGATACCCTTCATCAGTAATCTCCATTTCATTGAATTCTGCATACGCTTTATCGGCAGCAGTTAAGAAAATTGAACCCATGTTTGAAAACAATACTTTATTTTCAGGAGAGGCTTTTGCAGCTTCATCAAAATAAGATTCAGCTTTTTCAAGATCATTGTTATTCAAAGCGATGTTTACACCTGAAATTGCTAAATCTTCACTCCCTGGAAACATTTCAAGAGCAGAAGAAATAAATTCTAGTGCTTTTTCATTTTCACCAGTTTTACTCAGTGTATCAATGTAGTTTCTAGCAGAAATAATTGCGTTAGTACGCATTGCATCTTGCTCTTCTTCAATATTTGCGATTTCTTTTACTTTATAAGCTCCAGCAAATCCAGCAAAAGCCATATCGTACTTCTTTTGCTTAAACATTGATTCTCCTATAAATACTGCTTGACCAACCTTTGATTTGAAAAAATCCTCTGTTTCAGACTTGTATCTTCTTTTAGACTCAGTATGACCAATTGAAGTTTCTATAACATCTAAAATTGAGTCGTTTTGATAAACTTTTAATGACTCATCATCACCATTATAAGTTGACATTTCCATCAAGCTATAATTGATAATTGCATTATAATAGTTTGCCTTAGGGTCAGTTTTAGTAGACTCATCTTTCATTGCTGGATCGATGAATTTTTTCGCTTCCATCAAATGAGTCTTTGCTTTATCAAAATCCTGCGCTTGAAACGCAGGTTGATATTTTTGAAATTCCAATGCAGCTGAAACTACATTACTATTTTGAGAAAATCCTTGAGCTCCAAACATAAAAGTAGCACATAAGATTCCTAAATTTAATTTGTTCAATTTCATTTTAATCTAATTTTTATATTTTATTCTTCTGTTGTATCATTTTCTGTGCCATCTTCATCAGAAGACGCTTGATCTTCATTATTAGGGGCTTCAGAACCTTCTTCTACTCCATCAACTACTTCTCCTTCGATTTCTTCCTCTTCCTCTTTCGGTACTTTAGCTACTGCTGCAATATCACCACCTTTTGAAAGGTTAATCACTCTTACACCTTGAGCTGCTCTTCCCATAACTCGGATTTGGTCTACACGAGAACGAATCGTAATACCACGTTTCGTGATAATCATAAGGTCATCGTCATCTGTAACGTTTTTAATCGCAATAAGATTACCTGTCTTTTCAGTTACAGATAAAGTTTTAACACCTTTACCTCCACGATTCGTCACACGATAAATTGGATCTCCAGTTTCTGGATCGTTAAAGAATGAACGTTTACCATAACCATGTTCAGAAACAACAAGAATACTATTCTCACTATCTGGCTCTAAACAAATCATTCCTACAACTTCATCATCTGGTGTACTCATCTTCACACCTTTTACACCAATTGAATTACGTCCAACTGTTCTTACAGTAGATTCGTTAAATCGAATTGCATAACCAGATTTTTTAGCAAGGATAATCTCTTGACCTCCGTTGGTTAATTTTGCCTCTAACAATTCATCACCATCATTAATATTAATGGCATTAATACCATTTGAACGTGGACGAGAATAGGCTTCCAATTTGGTTTTTTTGATGATACCATTTTTAGTACACATCACAATAAAGTTATTGTTTACATACTCTTCATCTGTCAAGTCCTGTACATTAATATAAGCTTTGATTTTATCATCTTGCTCAATATTAATCAAGTTTTGAATTGCTCTACCTTTTGATGTCTTGCTTCCTTCTGGCACTTCAAACACACGCATCCAGAAACATTTACCTTTTTCAGTAAATACCATTAAGTAATTGTGGTTTGTAGCCACAAAAATGGACTCTAAGAAATCTTTATCTCTTGTTGTAGAACCTTTTGATCCAGTTCCACCTCTATTTTGTACTTTATATTCGCTAAGACTTGTACGTTTAATATAACCTGCATGAGAAATTGTTACAACAACCTCCTCATCAGGAATTAAATCTTCAATTCTCATTTCTGAAGCTGAATACTCAATTGTTGAACGACGCTCATCACCGTATTTATCACGGATATAAACTAATTCTTCCTTAATGATATCCATTCTACGTGACTCATTTGCCAAAATATCTTTTAAGTCTTCAATTGTTTTCATCAATTCAGCATACTCAGCACGTAATTTATCTTGCTCAAGTCCTGTTAATTGTCTCAATCGCATTTCAACAATTGCTCTGGCTTGTAAATCTGAAAGCTCAAAACGTTTGATTAAACTTTCTCTTGCCTCTTCAGGACTACTAGAAGCACGGATAATTTTAATTACCTCGTCAATATTATCAGAGGCAATAATTAAACCTTCTAATAAATGTGCTCTTTCTTCTGCTTTTCTAAGTTCGAACTTAGTTCTTCTTACAATTACTTCGTGACGGAATTCAACAAACTTTTCAATGATTTGCTTCAGATTCAACAACTCTGGTCGACCATCCACTAAACATATGTTATTTACTGAAAATGAAGTTTGTAAAGAAGTATACTTAAACAACTTGTTTAATACAACATTTGGAATAGCATCACGTTTCAATTCGTAAACAACACGCAAACCATTTCGGTCTGACTCGTCACGAATATCAGTAATTCCTTCAATTTTCCCATCGTTTACTAAATCGGCAGTCTTCTTAATCATATCTGCCTTATTTACTTGATAAGGAATTTCAGAAACTACGATGTGCTCACGACCATGTTTGTTCTCTTCGATATTGGCTTTTGCACGAATCACAATTCGTCCTTTACCAGTTTCGAAAGCAGATTTTACACCATCATATCCATATATAATACCTCCTGTTGGGAAATCTGGAGCAGAAACATACTTCATCAAACCTTCAACATCAATATCTCTATCCTCTATGAAGGCAATTGTTCCATTAATAACTTCAGTAAGGTTATGAGGTGCCATATTGGTTGCCATACCTACTGCAATACCACTCGCTCCATTAACAAGTAAATTAGGAATCTTTGTAGGTAAAACTGTCGGCTCTGTTAAACTGTCATCAAAGTTCTCAATGAAATCAACAGTGTCTTTATCTAAGTCACCCAACATTTCTTCCGAAATCTTTCTTAATCGTGCCTCAGTATAACGCATTGCTGCCGGACTATCTCCATCCATCGAACCGAAGTTACCTTGTCCATCAACAAGTGGGTAACGCAATGACCAATATTGAGCCATACGTACCATAGTGTCATAAACAGAGCTATCTCCGTGTGGATGATACTTACCCAATACCTCCCCAACTATTCTCGCTGATTTTTTATGTGCTTTGTTGGAGTATACCCCTAAATCTTGCATTCCATATAATACACGTCTGTGTACTGGTTTGAATCCATCACGTACATCTGGAAGAGCACGTGAAACTATAACTGACATCGAGTAGTCGATGTAAGCGGATTTCATTTCATCTTCGATATTTATCTTAATGATTCTTTCTCCTTCTGCCATCTTGTCATTTAATTTATTAGTGCACGAAAGTTGCGTGCATTAGAATCCCCGAAAATAAGGATTTAAATCTAGGTAGCGATAGGGAATTTTATAAATTATAAACAAAAATCTGTGAATAATTGTGAAGAACTTAAACCATTCTCTTTTTAAATCGTTTTATTTTTGGAAGTGTTATTTATTGTATCAATAAACAACATAATTTTTATGTATATTCGTAAAACTATGGAAGCAAAATTTTCACCAAGAGTAAAAGATGTAATTAACTTCAGTCGAGAGGAAGCTCTTCGATTGGGTAATGACTATATAGGTGTTGAACACCTCTTACTTGGACTGATCCGTGAAGGAGAAGGTCTAGGTATTCGCGTATTAAAAGAATTTAATTTAGATTTAGAACAGATACGATATCAAATAGAATCGTACCTTAATAAATCATCAAATAATTCAGCGAAAGATTTAACCAATATACCGTTGGTTAAACAGGCTGAAAAAGTACTAAAAATCACATATTTAGAAGCCAAGCTTTTCAAAAGTCCTATCATTGGAACAGAACATTTACTATTGTCTATATTAAAGGACGAAAACAATGTTGCATGTAGAACCCTGAATCGTTACGGCGTAATCTATGGAAACATTAAAGACGAAATTGAAGCTATGTTAGAAGAAAATAATCCGAAAGCAGACTTCCCAGGAACTGGAGAAGGTGCTGGGGATGCAGGATTCGCAGGTGGTTCTGGACCAACTGGTGGTGCTAGAAAACCAGGTGATGCAAAATCAAAAACTCCTGTCCTCGATAATTTTGGAAGAGACTTAACAAAACTTGCAGAAAATGATCAACTAGATCCAATTGTAGGTAGAGAAAAAGAAATTGAAAGGGTCAGTCAAATCTTATCAAGAAGAAAGAAAAACAATCCTATTCTTATAGGTGAACCAGGTGTTGGTAAAAGTGCAATTGCTGAAGGATTAGCTTTACGCATTGTGCAACGTAAGGTGTCTCGTGTTCTTTTTGATAAAAGAATTGTATCTCTTGATCTTGCATCTCTTGTTGCTGGAACAAAATACAGAGGACAGTTTGAAGAAAGAATGAAAGCTGTAATGGCAGAAATCGAGAAAAACAGAGATGTTATCTTATTTATCGATGAAATTCACACAATTGTTGGTGCAGGAGGTGCAAGTGGATCTTTAGATGCATCAAACATGTTTAAACCTGCCCTAGCACGTGGAGAACTTCAAGCAATTGGAGCTACTACACTTGATGAATATCGTCAACACATCGAAAAGGATGGGGCATTAGAACGTAGATTCCAAAAAGTTTTGGTAGAACCAACAACAAGTGAAGAAACATACCAGATTTTAGAAAATATTAAAGAGCGTTACGAGGATCACCACAGTGTAAAATACACTCCAGAGGCATTAAAAGCCTGTGTATCTTTAACAGATCGCTACATTTCTGATCGTCATCTACCAGACAAAGCCATTGACGCTTTAGATGAAGTTGGTTCTCGCGTACACTTGACAAACATCAATGTTCCGCAACAAATAATAGACATTGAAGGAAAAATTGAAGAGATTAAAGAGAAAAAGAATGATGTAATCAAATCTCAGCAATATGAAAAAGCTGCTGAATTGCGTGATACTGAAAAAACGCTTCAAGAAGAACTAGAAGAAGAAAAAATCAAATGGGAAGAAGACACCAAAAACCATAAAGTCACTGTAACTGAAGAAAATGTTGCAGACGTTGTGGCCATGATGACAGGAATTCCTGTTCAAAGAATTGCCGAAAAAGAAAGCGGTAAATTGGCGAAAATGTATGACGAAGTAAAAGGTCAAATCATTGGGCAAGACGATGCAGTTTCTAAGGTAGTTAAGGCAATTCAACGTAATCGAGCAGGATTAAAAGACCCTAACAAACCAATTGGATCATTTTTCTTCCTAGGGCCTACAGGTGTTGGTAAAACATTATTGGCAAAAGTTCTAGCGAAGAAAATGTTTGATTCTGAAGAAGCATTAATTCGTGTGGATATGTCAGAATACATGGAAAAATTCTCTATTTCACGATTGGTTGGAGCACCTCCAGGTTATGTTGGGTACGAAGAAGGTGGTCAATTAACTGAAAAAGTGAGAAGAAAACCTTATTCAATTATATTATTAGATGAGATTGAAAAGGCACATCCAGATGTATTTAATATCTTGTTGCAAGCCCTTGATGATGGTCACATGACAGATGGTTTAGGTCGAAAAATTGACTTTAAAAACACCATTATCATCATGACTTCTAATATTGGTGCAAGACAATTGCAAGATTTTGGAACTGGAGTAGGATTTGGAACAGCTGCTAAACTTTCATCAACTGATGAAGATCAAAAGTCTGTAATTCAAAGTGCCTTACGTAAGGCATTCTCTCCTGAATTCTTAAACAGAATTGATGATATGATTCTTTTCAAATCACTTGAAAGAGAAGATATTCATAAAATTATCGACCTTGAGTTGGTTCACCTTTACAAACGAATCAACAAGCTTGGTTATTCAATTGAACTTGACAAAAAAGCAAAAGACTTTATTGTAGACAAAGGGTATGACGCCAAATTTGGAGCTAGACCATTGAGTAGAGCAATTCAAAAATACATTGAAGACCCTTTAGCTGAACAAATCATTAACGCAAAAATTAAGGAAGGTGACATCATCAAATTAACACTAAACGAAACATCTGATGGTTTATCAACTGAAATTGTTGAAGGAGAATCGAAAGTCAATGATTCAAAAGAAGAAGAAGACAAATAATAATATAAATTAATCTATTAAAGGGAGTGTAATTACTCCCTTTTTTACTTTTACACACATGAAAAAAATTTATCTCTTTTTATTCATTTGCTTTGTATCAAAAATCAGTTTTGGTCAAGTAAATCCAACGCTTGTTGATATTCCTGCACATATTTTTGTCAACGATGGAGCAACAGATTTTGAAAACATTTTAAAAAAGGATGAGTCTATTAAGGAAAAAGTGAAAATCTTACATTCCTACAATGAACTTTCACATGACTACTCTGTCCAAACCAATAATTTTGATGAATATTGGGATAAATTCGAATCACAATGGTCATGGATAAAGCTCAAGGAGAACAAGGCTCCTCTCCTACTTTTTCAAGGACTAAAAAAAATAGATGACGAAAGAGAATATGTTGAAATATTTGATGTTGAAAAACAAAGGAATAAAAGAACTTTATTTTCTAAAATAGGTAAGCTACTGGCATACAAAACTCACCCTAGAACAAATGAATTAATTATTTATGTGCACCGATATCCTTGTTGTGAAAGTGCGAGTCACAATGTTTATAGAGTACGTCAATTAGAAGATGAATTAAAAGTTAATGATCGTTTCTTTGTAGGTAGAGATGCCGGTGATATGAAAGGTCAATTTTTTCCAGATCACGCAGACTTTTCGGCTGAATATAAGAAATTAGATCAAAAAACAGAACTCAGATGGTCGCCTGAAATTATAGAAAAAGGAGCTTTTCTCCCACGTACAGAAAGCAATTTAATGATTCATTACAACAAAGGTGCGATTTACAAAGTTTTGTACGAAGAAGGGAATTGGCAATTTGTGGTCTTTTTTAGTGGTATAGCTGAAGAACAAAGTAGCGTACTCAATTACACCAACTTTAAGCATAAAGCAGTTTATGGATGGATAAAAGTCTACAATTCAAATTAAATTTTTCTAATACTTTACGATTAACTTTCTTCCTTTAGTTAGATACAAAATAGGCCCAATAAAGGCGATCATTGAAATCAGAATCCAAACTATTTTTGAATCTTTAAAAACGTTGTTTAAAATTTGAATAATTGCTACAAAACTAGTGATTAAAGATGCTAGACAAATTAAAAATAATGACAGTATAATTACGACTTCCAAACTTTAATTTTTTGAATATAAATTTCAACATAAATACAATACCCTCAAACTTATACAATAAGGAGTCTAAAGCATGTAAAATTTGAATCTTACTGTTCAATTCCCAATTTAGGACGACAGCAATATTTCATCTATAAATATTTAACTAATACAATTCCTCTTAATTATATCAATAATCAAACGAATTTTACTCAAAGTCCTGTATATTTGCACCCGAAATGAAAATGAATTACAAAGAAAAATTAAAACATCCCGTCTTTAAAGTCACTCGAGACATTATAACAGAAGAAAATTTAGAATCTTACGTGATTGGCGGATATGTACGTGATTTACTTTTAGATCGACCTTCTAAAGATATAGACATTGTTGTCGTAGGAAGTGGTTTAGATTTAGCTGAAAAAGTAGCAAAGAAATTAAGGGTTAAAAAAGTTTCACGTTTCAAATCTTTTGGTACAGCACATTTTGTATATAAAGATTTAGATATAGAATTTGTAGGTGCACGAAAAGAGTCTTACAATAGAGATTCCCGCAAACCTATTGTTGAAGATGGAACCCTAGAGGAAGACCAACAAAGACGTGATTTTACGATAAATGCATTGGCTTTGAGTCTCCATGCTGATAATTTTGGGGAATTAATCGATCCTTTTGATGGATTAGTTGATTTAGAAAAAGGAATTATACGAACACCTCTGGATCCAGAAACAACCTACTCTGATGATCCTTTGAGAATGTTGCGCGCTATTCGTTTTGCGACTCAATTAGATTTTAAAATAGAGAACAAAAGTTTAAACGCCATTAAAGAAAATGCGGAACGACTTTCTATTATTTCAGCAGAAAGAATTGTTGACGAATTAAATAAAATCATTCTGAGCAACTCACCTTCTCGAGGATTTAAATTACTAAATGCTACTAACCTACTCCAACAGTTTTTTCCTGAAATGGTCAATCTTGGAGGTATAGAAACGATTAATGGTCATTCTCACAAAGACAATTTCTACCATACTTTAGAAGTTTTAGATAATATTTCAGAACATACAGATAATTTATGGTTGAGATGGGCAGCTATTATGCATGACATCGCTAAACCACCTACTAAACGATACAATAAAAAAACAGGTTGGACATTTCATGGACATGAGGATTTAGGTGCTAAAATGGTACCTAAAATATTCCGAAGAATGAAATTACCCATGGATGCTAAAATGAAATACGTACAAAAATTAGTGCGTCTTCACTTACGTCCAATCGCTTTAGTAAAAGGTGATGTAACAGATTCAGCAATTAGGCGTTTACTGAATGAGGCGGGTGATGATATTGATGATTTAATGCTATTGTGCAATGCCGATATTACCTCAAAAAATGATTTTAAAGTAAAAAGGTACCGCAATAACTTCAAACGTGTTGAAGAAAAATTAAGAACAGTTGAAGAAAAGGACAATGTAAGAAACTTCCAACCTCCTATTGATGGAAAAATAATAATGGATACATTTGGAATTGAACCTTGCAGTGAAATTGGAACAATCAAAAAAAGTATAAAAGAGGCTATTCTCGAAGGTCAAATCAAAAATGATTATGATGAAGCTTTCGAAATGATGCTGAAATTAGGAGCAGATTTAGGTTTAAAAAGATAGAAAACTATTAACTTCGTTAACTGTTCAACAGGATAATTAATTATGGCAGGATTTAAGTTTAGAGTATTACTTGATAGCATTGAAGACAAAGAAGTTTTCAGAGATATCTTAATTAATGATGATTTTAATTTTGAACATTTTTACAATACAATTTTAGATGCTTTTGGCTTTTCAAATGACCAAATGGCTTCATTTTTTGTGAGTGATCAAGACTGGAACAAAGGGGAAGAAATCTCATTGATGGACATGTCATTCGGACATTCAGAAGAAGAGTCTCCAGTTGAAATGAAATCACTTTTATTAAAAGATAGAATCTCTAAAGATGACAATCGTCTTATTCTTGTTCATGATTTTCTTTCTATGTGGATATTCTTAATTGAATTACACGAAATCACAAATGAGGAAGTGGAGCATCCACAGTTGATTCTTGAAGTTGGTGACATTCCACAAGAAATAAAAGAAAGTGGTCCAAAAAATCTTGAAAAGATGAAGTTTGAAACAGATAAAGATCCACAATTGGAAGATTTTGATGATTTCAATGACTTCGATGATGATTTCGGAGGTGAATCATTTGAGAACATTGACGATTTAGATATTTAAGCCATGAGTCAAAAAGATCCAATCGGGAATGCTATATGGGATTATCATACAAACAATAACCCGAAAGATATTATTGTAGCTTCTGATATTCTCGAGGACGACACCCTTCCAGTACATCATCTGTTTCGTGAATTTAATGAATTTCCAAAGTTGGAAATTGAAGCTATGAAACACTGTACAGGAAAGGTACTTGATACTGGAGCCGGTGCAGGTCCGCACACTAAACACCTAATCGAGAAAGGATTTGATGTTACAACCCTAGAAATCAGTTCAAAAGCAAGTGAATATTTAAAAATTGCATTTCCAGAAGCAACACATTATTCCGATTCTATTCTAAACTTTAAGAAAGGAACTTACGATACAATTCTCTTGTTAATGAATGGTATTGGAATTGCAGGTACTTTGAATGAAGTTCCTCATTTTTTAAATCACATCTCTTCCCTACTCGCTCCTGGTGGTTCTATCATTTGTGATTCTACAGATGTAAAATACATTTTTGAAGATGATGAAGGTGGTTTATGGGTTGATTTAAACGCCAATTATTATGGAGAGTTTAAATTCAATATGAAATATAAAGAATCAGAAAGTGATTGGTTTAATTGGGTATATTTGGATATTGAGAAATTCCAAGAAGTAGCCAATAAGGTAGGTTTAGAAATGACATTACTTGCCAAAGATGAGCAATCATTTTTGGTTCAATTAAGAAAATAAATATGAAAAATTTAATCTTATTCATTAGTACAATATTATTCTGTTCTCTTTCTGTACAAGGTCAAAGTGAACAAAGTAGTTCCCTATTATGGGAGATTTCAGGGAAAAAAGTAAAATCCCCATCGTATATTTTTGGAACAATGCATTTGATTCCAGAAAAAGACTTTTTATTTCCTGAAACATTAAAGAAAAAAGTAGCTTCTTCTGATATATTGGTAATGGAAATTGGTGGATTATCTGAACAATTCAAAGCAATGCAATTAATGATGCTTGATTCTGGTTCCATGTTTGATCCTTTCACAGAAGCGCAATTAGACTCTATATTTACTTACGGAGAAGAGAATCTTGGATTTACAGAAGAAATGATGCGTATGTCATTCAATAAAATGAAACCTTTTGTTTTAATTCAACTTTTTATGAAAGAATCTTTCGGAGATAATCCTCAGAGTTATGAATTGACTTTGGAAAAGATTGCCAAAGAACATGATGTTGAAATAATAGGACTTGAAACGATAGAAGAGCAAATGGGATTCATTGACAACTTAAGTCAAGAAGATCAGGTTGAAATGGTGATGGAAAGCATTCGTAGTAAAGATGGAGGTCTATCAGAAACAAGAGAATTGACAAATATATATTTATCTCAAAACATTGATTCTCTGTACAATTTCACGACCTCAAAAGATATCTCTCCTGAGTTTGAAGAAAACTTTTTGATTAAGAGAAATCAAAAGTGGATTGAACCAATTTCAAAAATCATTAAGAAAAATAAAGCCTTTATCGGAGTAGGTGCTGCTCACCTTGGTGGTCCAGAAGGTGTAATTGAATTACTCAGAAAAGAAGGATATACTCTAACTCCAGTTCAACTATAGTCCAATGAGATACGTAATATTTATAGCTTTAATTTTTTCAATGTTCAGCTGTACCACTTATTCAGAAGAAGATTTGGCTTCCTTTGATCAACAAATTCAAAACCATATAGATTCTACAGGTTTAGATATGAAAAAAACTGAATCTGGACTATATTACAACATTATTGAGGAAGGAGAAGGTGACGAATTAATTAAATACAAAGACCAAGTAACTTTTTATTATAAAGGTTCTTTTCTCAACGGAAATACCTTTCAAGTAATTGACAAGGAAGAAGCATTAAAATTCCATGTAAATCAATTAATCATCGGATGGCAAGATGCTTTAATGATGCTGAAGAAAGGAGGTTCAATACACATAATTATTCCTCCACAACTCGGTTATGCTACTAAAAACACGGAGGTAATTCCTGCAAATTCTATTTTGCAATATGAGTTGACTGTTACTGATGTCAAATAAAGCTAAACGTTTTTTTAACATTCAATAATAGACAATCTTCAATTCATGATTGGTTTCCGTTTTTAAGCATTATCTTTGAATTGCAAAACAGAATGAAATGAAGCAATTTGATATTCCAGCGTTTTATCGCTCACCAATAATCTCGAAAGTTAAAAATTTCAGAAAAGCTGAAGATCCAAGAAAGAAGGATTTCTCTCCTACTGTTCTAGACTTTGGACCTGTTCGTTTTCATATAGCAAGACATTTTGGCTTCTGTTTTGGAGTAGAAAATGCAATTGAAATTTCCTATAAAGCGATTACAGAAAACCCTGATAAGCGTATATTTCTATTGAGTCAAATGATTCATAATCCAAATGTGAATGCAGATTTATTAGACAACGGAATTCAATTTCTGCAAGATACCGAAGGAAATGAAATCATCTCTTTTGATGAATTAACACCAGAAGATATTGTTATCATTCCAGCATTTGGTTCGCCATTAGAAACAATTGCAAAGCTAGAAGAAAAAGGTGTTGATGTTAAAGCCTATAACACCACATGTCCTTTCGTTGAGAAAGTATGGAATCGATCCAAAAAACTTGGTGAATCAGATCATAGCATCATTATTCATGGTAAAAATAATCATGAAGAAACTAGGGCTACCTTCTCACATAGTTCTGCTGATGCACCTTCAGTTGTAGTGAGGGATATTGGAGATACTGTTTTCCTTATGGACATCGTAATGGGTAATAAACCAAAAGAATATTTTTACACATTTTTTAAAGGGAAATACTCTGAAGGCTTTGATGTAGATATACATTTGAATAAATTGGGTGTTGTGAATCAAACAACTATGTTGGCCACAGAAACACAAGAAATTGCTGATTTTGTAAAAGACACCATGATTCATAAATACGGTAAAGACAATATCAAGGATCATTTTGCTGACACTAGAGATACTTTATGTTATGCTACCAACGATAACCAGAACTCTACCTATGGATTAATGGAATCTAATGCTGATTTAGCAGTCGTAGTTGGTGGTTACAATAGCTCCAACACCACCCATCTTGTAGAATTACTAGAAGAAAAATATCCTTGTTACTTCATCAATTCGGAGGAGAATATTAGCAAATCAAAAATTGATCATTTCGACATTCATAACAAAAAGGAAGTAGTAACAGAAAACTTTTTGCCGAATAAGGACAAAATAGATATTATTCTAACCTCTGGTGCTTCTTGTCCTGATGCTGTTGTCGATCGTGTTTTACATAAAATACTAACGTATTTCGATGATACTAAATCAATTGAAGAGGTCATTAAAGAATTATCAAAAAAAAATTAAGAATATTTTGATAAGAATGCTTGCAGACTAAAATCAATTTACTAATTTTGCGGCGGGGTAAGTCTTGTACGACCAGCTCCCTCTGAATCCCCCAGGACGGGAACGTAGCAAGGGTAGGAGGTTGTAGCGGTGCGATGCAAATAGCTTACCCCACTTTTTTTTATAACTACCTTCCACCCTATTTTCATAATCCTATTTTAGTATTTCCAATTATTGATTTGTCTTCATCAATTCATAACCAAATAATTTACATTGATGTAAGCTTGACTTTTGACTTGTGTTAAAAATTTTACAAAAAACACATTATTTTAATGTTAAATAAATACAAAATAAATTTATTTACACCAAATAAGTTTCATATAAGAATATTATGACTTACTTTTGTATTGATTTAGGTGGTTAAGTTAGGTTGATATGTAAGAGGGAGAAACGCCTGTTTTTCCCTCTTCATTTTTTACATCAACTTCCTCCCGCTCCTACTTCGATTTCCATTCAAAACAAAGCTTATATTTCTCGTTTAAAAACTGATATTGCTTGTAATTAGCATCATAAGATGAAAAGTTTGTTGTTTTTCAAATTTGATTAAAAAATCAATGTGAAAAAACATAAAGTTTTCTCCTTACTCCTAAGTATTGTTATATCTTTGCCCCCCGTAGTTACAAATCTTTTATAAAATGTCTAATTCAACGAAATATATCTTTGTAACTGGTGGGGTTGCATCCTCATTAGGGAAAGGAATTATAGCGGCTTCATTGGCCAAGCTTCTTCAAGCACGCGGTTACTCAACAACAATTCAAAAACTTGATCCTTATATCAATATCGATCCAGGAACTTTAAATCCTTATGAACATGGGGAATGTTATGTTACTGATGACGGTGCTGAAACAGATCTTGATTTAGGACATTATGAACGTTTTTTGAATGTTACCACTTCACAAGCAAACAATGTCACAACTGGTAGAATTTATCAATCAGTAATCAACAAAGAAAGACGTGGTGAATATTTAGGGAAAACAGTTCAAGTTATTCCTCATATCACTAACGAAATTAAAGCCAACATTCAAAGTTTAGGTAAAAATGGTGATTACGACATCATTATTACAGAAATCGGAGGAACAGTTGGTGATATTGAGTCTTTACCTTATGTTGAAGCCTTAAGACAAATGCGTTGGGAGTTTGCAGATGATTGTATCGTGATTCACCTAACATTGGTTCCATTCCTTCAAGCAGCTGGTGAGTTAAAAACAAAGCCTACACAACATGCTGTAAAACAACTGTTAGAATTAGGTGTTCAACCTGACATTCTTTGTTGTAGAACTGAACATGAATTAGATCTTGATTTACGTAAGAAAATTGCACGCTTTTGTAATGTTGTACCAGAAGCTGTTATCGAAGCTATGGATGCACCTACAATTTACGATGTTCCGTTAATGATGCAAGAAGAAGAATTGGATGAAGTTGTATTAAAACAATTGAATTTATCTCGTAAATCAAAGCCAAATCTTGATTCTTGGCATTCTTTCCTAAACAATTTAAAAAATCCTACTTCTGAAGTAACGATTGGTATTGTTGGAAAATATGTTGAGTTAAAAGATTCGTATAAATCAATCAGCGAAGCATTTATTCACGGAGGGACTGCTAACTTGTGTAAAGTGAATATTGAGTGGATTCACTCTGAAAAATTAACGAAAGCAAATACAGCAGAATTCTTAGGTAAATTAGATGGTGTACTTGTTGCTCCAGGATTTGGATCAAGAGGTATTACTGGTAAAATCAATGCCGTTCACTATGCAAGAGAAAACAACTTACCTTTCTTAGGAATTTGTTTAGGAATGCAATGTGCTGTTATTGAATTTGCACGTAACGTTATTGGTTGGGAAGATGCTCATACTGCTGAAATTTCTCCAGATTCAAAACGTCCAGTGATCAGCTTGATGGAAGAGCAAAAGAATATTTCAGATATGGGAGGAACAATGCGTTTGGGACAATACAAATGTGAGTTAAAAGCCAATTCTAAAATATATGATGCTTACAATACAGAAGTAATTAACGAGCGTCACCGTCATAGATTTGAATTCAATAGTGACTATTTAGAAGAGTTTGAAAAGAATGGTTTAAAAGCAACAGGAATCAATCCAGTTACGGGTCTTGTTGAAGTTGTTGAAGCTGATAATCATCCTTGGTTTGTTGGTGTTCAATTCCATCCTGAATATAAAAGTACGGTAGACAATCCTCATCCCCTATTCAAAAGCTTTGTTAAAGCGGTGATGGATAACAAAAAGTAACACAACTATCTTATAAATTATAATTATAGAAAAAAAGTGTAATGGATAAAAATACAATTATTGGTTTAGGTTTAATTGGAGTGATTCTCGCTCTTTTTACCTTCTTTAACCAACCTTCGGAAGAAGAACTGAAAGAAAAAATGGCCCAACAAGAACAGTTGGCTCAGGAACAAAAAAAAGCAGTTGAAGCAACCGAAAATAAAGCAAAAGAAAATTCAACAGAAGTCCAAGCAAAAATTGAAGCAGATACAGTTGCTTTAATTGACGAAAATGGAGAAGCTGTTTTAGACAGTTTAGGTAATCCAGTTTATAGTATCGTTAAAAAAGAACCTGCCAAAAAACAAGGTCTTTTAATGGGTAATGAGGTTGAAGAAGAAACCTTTACTTTAGAAAATGAGAAAATCAAAGTTATTCTTACCAACAAAGGTGGAGGTGTAAAAAGTGTTTTTCTTAAAGAGCACCAAACTTATGAAGACTTCAGAAAAAATGAAGGTACTGATGAGATTGAACCACTTCAACTTTTCGATGAAGAAGTTGCATCTAACGGATTAGTTTTCAACACAAACAAAGGAAAACAAAACACATCAGCAATTGCTTTTGAAATTTTAAAAAATACTGAGAATTACATCTCATTTATTGCACGATTTGACGAAGGAAAATCAATTGAGCAAATTTACTCAATAACACCGGATCAATATCACATCAATTATGAAGTGAAAATGAATGGTTTTGAAAGTGAGGTTAATCCTGATAAAGTATTTTTAGACTGGCATGTTGAATTACTGAAAACAGAAAGATTACTTTCAGAACAACGTCGTATTTCAACGGTTTTCTTTAAAGAGAAAAATGGAACATACGATTACCTTTCTGAATATTCTGATGATGAATTTAATGCTGAAACAGACTTGGATTGGGTTGCTTTTAAACAAAGTTACTTCTCTACAATGATGATTCCTCAAAAAGGATTCAGTAAAGAAGGATCTAACTTCAAAATTAGAACTTATGCTGAAGGATCTGAAAAGGATTCAACACACATCAAAGCATACACATCTTCATTAAACCTTCCATTCAATAATACTGGAAACGGTAATGCTGAAATGAAATGGTTTTTTGGACCAAATGACTACGATCTATTAGAATCTTACGCTGTAGAAGCAGAAGACATCATCAACTATGGTTGGGGATTATTCAGATGGATTAATATTTTTGCTATTCAACCAATATTTGTTTGGTTGGCCTCTTACGGTATGAATTTAGGTATCGCTATTTTATTATTAACAGTTGCAATAAAATTAGTACTTACGCCTATTCAATGGAAAATGTATGCTTCTTCAGCTAAAATGAGAATATTAAAGCCAGAAGTTGAGGAAATCAACAAAAAGTACCCAGAGAAGGATGATGCAATGAAAAAACAAATGGAAATGATGACGCTTTACAGAGAGTCTGGCGCTAGTCCACTTGCTGGTTGTATTCCAATGCTGATTCAAATGCCTATTTTATTTGCTGTATTCCGTTTCTTCCCAAGTACATTTACTTTGAGACAAGAAAGCTTTTTATGGGC
The DNA here is from genome assembly GCF_003402975.1 of Brumimicrobium aurantiacum. Classification (GTDB taxonomy): domain Bacteria; phylum Bacteroidota; class Bacteroidia; order Flavobacteriales_D; family Crocinitomicaceae; genus Brumimicrobium; species Brumimicrobium aurantiacum. Next base: position 375,453 of record NZ_QURB01000002.1, read on the forward strand.
TGAAGATTTATCAAGCTACGATTCTATTTTAGACTTAAGTTTTAATATTCCATTCTATGGAGCTCACGTAAGTTTATTTACTTTACTGATGGCATTTACGACTTTATTCTATACAATGCTTAACAGTAGCAATATGCAACAACCATCACAACCGGGAATGCCAAACATGAAAATTATCATGTACTTCTTCCCTATTATGATGATTTTCTTCTTTAATAATTACGCATCAGGATTAAGTTATTACTATTTCATTTCAACGTTGATGTCAATCTTAACAATGTTAATGATTAAAAACTTCTTCGTAAATGAAGATAAGTTGAAAGCTAAAATGGCTGCTAAAAAAGAGTCAAGTAAGAATAATGGTAAAAAAGGTGGAAAATCAAAGTTCCAAGAGCGTTTAGAGCAAATGCAAAAAGCCCAACAAGAAAAGTTGAAAAACGCTAAAAAGAAATAATATCTTTTAATTTTTTGAAGAAAGTCCTATTCAGTTTTGAGTAGGACTTTTTTTATAACTATTATTTTCTTTAAATTTATAAAGGAAACCAATTCAAATGAAATGAATAACCGAATACATTGTGTAATACACTACCTAAAAATTCCTGTCTTAATTGTATTATGTATATCATTTAACGCTTTAATTATTGTTGCCCAAACCAACTACAATAACAATACATTAACCGTTAAGATTAAAAATTTAAACAATTCTAAAGGCAAAGTTGCTTTAACATTATACAATTCACCAATTGGATTTCCAGACACTCCTAAGAAAGCTATTTTTATTCAATCAACGGTTATAAAGGATAATACTGCAAAGTTTCAAATACCTAATTTAAAAGAGGGTGTGTATGCAGTGAGTGTAATTCATGATGAGAATAATAACAATAAACTGGATGTCAATTTTGTTGGAATACCTACAGAAGGACTAGGAGTTAGTAATGATGCTCTGAATAAATTTGGACCTCCAAAGTTTGAGCAAGCTAAATTTAAAGTACTAAAAGGTACAAACCTCATTATCATAAACATGTATTACTACTAAGGATAATCAGTTGAGTTCGTATTCAAATATTTAAGACTATTCTTCCTTTCGATGATCATTTTTAGATTAATCTACATTGTATTTTTTTAACGCATAACAATTATATTTCAATAAGATTTGGAAGTTGATATCAATTTTTTGAGTAACTTACTAGTGTAAATTAAAAATCAAATCTATGCTTGTAGAAATTAATAATAACAATATAGACCAACGTCTAATTGATGATATTGTTAAAGCCCTAAAAAATGGTGAAATCATCATATATCCAACTGATTCTGTTTACGCAATTGGTTGTGATTTGAAGAACAAAAAAGCACTTGAAAAATTAGCGAAGTTCAAAGGTATAAAACTTAAACAATCGAAATTTTCAATTATTTGTAAGGATTTGAGTCAGGTTTCTCAATATGTTAAACACCTACCTCAACCCACATTCAAATTGATGAAAAAGGCATTACCTGGTCCTTTTACATTTATTCTTAATGCCTCAAATGAAGTCACGAAACTATTCGATTCGAACCGTACAGAATTAGGTATTAAGATACCGGATAACAATATTGTAATGGCTATTGTCGAAAAATTAGGCAACCCATTGGTTACTTCTTCTTTAAACAACAATGAAGATGATATGCTCGAATATTTTATTGATCCATATAAAATCTATGAACAGTTTGATGAAGTCGTAGAAACCATCATAGACGGTGGACCTGGTAAACTAGAAGCTTCTACAATAGTAAATTGTACCGGTGATGCTCCAGAAATAATTCGTCAGGGTGTTGGTGAATTATAAAACTATTTTTCTAAAATTAAAAAGGGCTATTGTAAATTTTCAATAGCCCTTTTTAGTTCTCCTATTTAAGTGAATTAATCTGTTAATTCCCAAATTTTTAATAATCGATCGTCACTAATCGTTGCAATTTTATTTTCATTTATTTTTGCTAAACGATTTACAGTATGGCGATGACCTTTATTTTTAAATTCTATTCTTTCAATAATTGAAACATCAGCTTTATTCCACAATTTAATACTCTTATCAAAGCTTACAGAAACGAGGTTTTCTTTGTTATTGATGAATTCTAAATCATAAATTGCGTAATTATGAGCTGGAACACTCGCTAGTTTTGCCTCCTTTTTCCAATTCCATTTATGAATGTATGCATCTTTGCCACCTGTAAAAAGTACCTCTTCATCGAAGAGTGCACAATTTACACCATCATTATGTGCCTTAAACTCATGGATAACATTAAAAAAAGAAGTCTCTAAAATTCTAATGTACCCATCTTGACCACAAATGACCATATGATCTCCTTTTTCATCAATTGAAATTTCTCTTATTTTTCCACAGTTAAAAGGCAAAGTAATGAGCAGTTCAAAATTTTGAGCATTCCAAACACAGAGCATTCCATCTTTGTCACCTGAGTAAAAATGATTTTTAAGAGGATTATTTGTTAACGCAAAAATTGCAGACTTATGTTGTTTCAAAAGTCGTACTTCTGCCCTCTTTTCAGTATCAATTACATGAATTCCTCCATTATTTGTTCCAACCGCTAAAATGTTGAATGTTTCAGAAAAAGCGATGTTGTATGCTGATTCTTCTAGTTTGACGGCAAAATTAGTTTGTTCTCCAGTTTTGGCGTCCCATTTTACAACATAGCGATCAGCACTTGAAGTATATAAAAAAGATTGATTGTAGATTACATCATAAATCGCCCCACTATGGCCACTTATGGAATTAATATTTTTCAATCTTCTTTCTGTCATTCTGATTTTACTCTTCTTCGTCTGAATTGACTTGCTTTAATCTTTCAGCGTAATCTGCGGGAAGATTTTCGAAAAATGTATCTCCTCTTAAGCCAATTCTAAGACATTCTAATGGAATAACTTCATTTGGTGCAATATTTCCTAAATTTACGTTAGCGCCAAAAAGTTTAATAAACCAAACTTGTTGATTTTTGATTGGTGCTTCCCACAAAATTCTGTTAGGATCAATCTTTGCGATAATTTTATTAATTAGGAAAGTATGTGCTGTTCCATTAGGTCTAAATACACCTACATTACCACTTTCTCTTCCTTCTGCAATAACTTTCCAAGAACCGGCTTCGAGTTCTGTACTCATCATTTTTATCCATTTATTTGGAGAAATTAAAATACCAGAATCTTTAGATCCAACTTCTGACAAAACAGTTCTGTCTTTGGCCATTGTTCGAATCAATTCACACTTTTCGTCATGAGGAATAATGATAGAACCATCAGAAATTTCTGCTAGATCTAAATCATATTTATCACATAGTTTTAAATAATCTTCAAACATTCCTCTTGCGTAGAAGGCTTCAAACAATGTACCTCCAAAATATGGACGAATGTTGTTTTCCTTATAAAGTTTGATTTTCTCTTCCAATTGATTTGTTACAAATGCAGTTCCAAATCCAAACTTTACAACATCTGTCAAATGACCGCTAGCCTCTATAAAATTGGCTGTTTCCTTAAGGCTTAAGCCTTTGTCCATCATCATCGTCACCCCTTTTTCTCTTGGCTTTTGGGGTCTTTCTGGTATAAATGGTAAACTAAAATTTTTCATTGTCTTTTCTTTCATCAAATTCTTGCATCCTATCTACAAAATATGTCGCATTTTTCATTTCAGGGAAATGCAAAAATAAACTTTTCGCTAAATTAGCATCATTTTCTAACACTTCATCAAAATTTAGCATTGCTTCAGTGTGGTTTCCTAACATCCAATTACAGTAACACAAAACCATTGTCACCACAAGATTATCTCTTAAATCTTTATGATCTGATACAGCATCAAAAACAGATTCAATAGATTGTCCAGCTAAAAAGGATAAGTAATCAATTATTATTTCTTTATTATTCGGTTCTAATTGAATGGCTTTTTCATACGAAGATAAAGCTTGTTCATTTTGCTCTTTATTTTCGTATGCATTGGCCAGTGAACGCCAGATTTCTGCCTTTTCAGGTTCTAAATCTACGGCAACCAATAATTCTTGAACAGCCTTGGCATGGTTTCCAAGCATATCACTCATTATTCCTTTCCCTAACCAAGCATCTGCCAATTGAGGAAGAAGCACTGTACTTTTATTGTACATTTCATAGGCCTTTTCATATAAGTCTAACTCTTCGTAGCATTCACCCATCGAACAAAATACCATAGGATCATTTTTATCCAACGCTAAGCATTTCTTATAATATTCTAGGGCTTCCTCTATTTTATTGGCATCTAAATAAGCATTTGCAATGTTATATAAAGCAGGTACAAAATCATCTTGAATTAAAATTGCATACTCATAAGCCCAAATAGCTTTTTCAGTATTATCAATTTTAGAATAAGTATTCCCTAAGTTATACCAAGTTGTATATGAATATGGATCTTCATCAATATAGTCCAAATAGCTTTTTACAGCATTTTCATTATCACCTATTTTTTCATAACAATGTGCCAATTCATAAACCAACAAATCGTTAACATGTCCTACTTCAATTGTTCTTGAAAGTACTTTTATTGCAGATTTGTAATCATCTGTACTTTCTAATTCCATGGCCAAATCAATAGCAATATCAACTTGTTCTTCACTCGATGCAATTTCTAGGGCTTTTCGAAAATACTTTATAGATTGAATACTGTGCTTCAATTGACTATAACAAGTGGCAATTGAAAGAAGTACATCTAAATTATTTGGTTCAATTTGCTCTAGACTCAGGAGTTTTTTCAAGGCTGTATTTACATCACCAGTAAGCGATAAAATTTGAGCCAATCGAATAATGATAGAACTATTATTAGGAAAATGGTATAAGGCTTGCTCAGCCGCCCATTGAGCTTTCTTAAGTTGGTTTGAAATCAACAATTGATCTAAAATATACTCTACATCATCTGAATCAATGTATTTATATTCGTTATTGGCATACATCTGATCAAAAATCGCTAAACTTCTTTGATAATCATTGTTTAACCAATCATCTTCATTTTCTTCTTCAAACATATTGCTAAATTAAGAAATATTAAACCAAATACAGCGTATTTAATAAGGATTGATTGAAATGTTAATAACAATAAATTGTGGTTAATATTTAATCCATAAAAAAAGTCCGTCATAATCAAAATTAAAACAGACTATAAATCAACTCAGTTAATCTTACTATCCAGACTAACCTACTCCTGTATTTGCTTTTGGTGGAATAGTTAAAATAATATCTTCCTCCATTGCTTTTTCTAAAGTACCTTCAGCTTTCGCATATACAGTAGTTAAATGGTTAAAAACATCTTCTTGCCTTTCGGGAAATTTCTCAGCGATTTTAGAAGACAAATGTTTATTTAATGGATCGTGACGATCAAAAAATTCATTCAGTTTTTGCTCATACATTTCTGGACTATACTTCATAATTCTTTTTCTTTAAAAATTAATAAAAAAGTCCAGTTCAATCAAATAAGGAACGTTAAAATTTTAAAACTTGAATCAAATGATAACTATTCAACAATATCTAATAATGCGACATCAAAAATCAAAACGGTATTCGGATCAATTGGACCAGATCCTGTTTCTCCGTATGCTAATTTGGAAGGAATCAATAATATCCCTTCCCCTCCTTCTTTAAAAAGTTGAATTCCCTCTGTCCAACCAGCCATTACATTTTGTAAATTAAAAGAAATTCCTTCTTCCTCACTTTCATCAAAAACACTTCCATCCAATGTATATCCTTTATAGCGTACCACCACATCATCCATAGCATCAGGATAATTTCCTGTTCCTTCATCCGTAATTACATAATGTAATCCTGAACTTGTTTCCTTTGCATCAAGGTTATTATTCTTTACATATTCTTTAATTTCACTAAGATCTTGTTCAAATTGCTCTTCAGGACTTAAGTCTTTTTCACAAGCGCTAAAAATCCCCAATAACACAACCGATGCAAGTAATACTATTTTTTTCATGTTCTATTTTTGAGACTAAATTATAAAATACCTTCCAATAATAACCAACTTCATCAAAAGATAAAAAATAAGTGATAAAAAAAGACCGATGCTTACATCGGCCTTCTTAGAATTACATTTCAAAAAAGTTGAAATTTAGAATCTCCATCCTAAACGAAGCATTCCTTGAGTTCCAATAAATGATTCCTTGTATCCTGCTACTTTATTCTCAACAGTTTGTTGAGTACCACCCACTACAAAATTATCAGTTCTTTCTTGATCCTGGTAAGTAAATCCAGTTACTCCCAGACCTAACTCTGCACCAATGTATACATTTTCCACAAAGTAGAAATCCATACCTAATCCGAGTACACCACCGATGTTAGAGTACGACCCTGATGATTCATATGAATAATCTGCATTGTAAGTATCAGTAGGATCTAATTCAGTAGCAACTATTTTTTGGTTACCAAAACCAAAGTTAACACCTAAATAAGCATAAGGATCTAACTTTTGCGTTCCAACGAAATGGTATTCACCACCTAATTGAAGATTTACAGCCATACGATTGAATTCAAGTGTTCCTTCCCCTCCAGAACCATCAGCATTCTCGTAATAACGCTCTGTTGTTGACATTGCACTACCCATTCCATCTCCAAGTCCAACTTGTAATCGAACTGCAATATTATTGTCTAGAAAATAACGACCACGTAATGCTGGTGCTGTCCAATTCATTCCGTTACCATAAGTACCACCCAAAGTAGTTTCAATAGAAAAAGGAGTAGCATCTGTTGGTTTTTCTACGTCTGCAAAAGTCTGTGCATTTGCGCTACCTGCAAACAATGCAGAAACTGCCAAACAACCTGTTAAAATGATTTTTTTCATAATTATAAGTTTTAATAATTCGTAATAAAGTTAACAGTTCTTTTGGATTAAGAAAGATTTAAGACACCTAATATTTCAATAACTCAATGTTAACAACACTTCACTCAATGAGTTATTCATAACACAAATCACTGAACATCAATCTCTAAACCATCAAAAGCCGGAAAAACATTTTCAGGCAATTTAACTTTTATTTGCTCATGTGTTCCAAATAAATGAGAAATATGAGTCAAATAAGTCTTGTTTGGTTTCAATTCACGAATAATATCTAAAGCTTCTTCTAGACTTAAATGAGAGATATGAGGCTCCTCTCTTAAACAGTCTAAAATTAGGGTTTTCACTCCTTTTAGCTTTTCTAATTCTGAAGGAGGTATTGTTTTTACATCTGTCAAATAGGCAAAATCTCCTATCCTATAGCCATACACTGGCATTTTATAATGGTACATTAAAATTGGTGTAACCATTGGTCCATCAAGTAGTTGAAAAGGCTTATTCTCGACCAAGTTAATATTTACCCTAGGTACACCCGGATATAAATTATCACCAAAAGCATAATGAAACTCACGTTTCAAGGTTGCAGAAACATCTTCATTGCAATACAATTCCATATCTCTCTTTTCTAAGAAATTATAAGACCGTACATCATCCATTCCTGCAACATGGTCCTTATGTTCATGTGTATACAATACTGCACGTAGCGACTTGACGTTTTCCCGTAACATTTGTTGTCTAAAATCAGGGCCTGAATCAACAACGAAGTTTTCTCCTTTCCAATTGATTAGGATTGAACTTCTTAATCGATTATCTTTTGGATCATTAGAAGTACAGACTTCACATTCACATCCAATCACAGGAACTCCCTGAGATGTCCCTGTACCCAATACTTTTACAGTAAACCTTTCTTTCATATTCGTTAAAAATATAAACAATAAGTAAAATCAACTTAATTAAAGGAGGAATTATAAACAAAAAAGTCGGACACCTCTGCCCGACTTTTAAATTTATTTTGAATTCTATCCTAGTAATAGATTAATCTTCTCACTTTAGCTACATATTTAGCTAAACGAATAACCTGTTTTGTGTATCCAAACTCATTATCATACCAAGTGTACAATACAACGTTTTTCTTATCATTAGATACAATTGTTGCTGGAGAATCAAATACAGAACAACATGTGTTACCGATGATATCATTTGACACCAATTCTTCATCTATTGAATAGTGAATTTGGTTAATCAAACTTCCATTTAAAGCAGCATGCTTGATTGCACTGTTGATTTCCTCAACTGAAACTTCTTTATCTAATTCTAAAGAAAGAATTGCCAAAGAACCATTTGGTGTAGGAACACGAACAGCGTTTGCAGTTAATTTATTCTCTAAGTCTGGAATAACTTTAGTTACCGCTTTTCCTGCTCCAGTTGAAGTAATTACCATGTTGATTGCCGCTGAACGACCTCTACGTGGTTTTTTGTGCATATTATCTAAAAGGTTTTGGTCATTAGTATATGCATGAACTGTTTCAATATGCCCTTTCACTACTCCAAACTTATCATTCACAACATTTAAAACTGGTGAAATTGCATTCGTAGTACATGATGCTGCTGAGAATATCTTTTGATTTTCAATATCTAAAGTTCCTTGATTAATTCCGTAAACAATGTTCGGAATTTCTTTTCCTGGAGCTGTAAGAATTACACGTGAAGAACCTTTAGCTTGAAGATGTCTTGATAAACTTTCTTTGTCAGTAAATACACCTGTATTGTCAATAATTAAAGCATTATCAATTCCGTATTCAGAATAATCGATATCTTCTGGATTCTTAGCTTCAATCATATGAACTCTCATTCCATTGATTGTTAAAACTTTTCCTTCAACATCTACATCTACAGTTCCATCAAAAGCACCGTGAACTGAATCATTCACAAATAAAGCAGCACGTTTTTTAATAATATCAGCTGAAACATCTCTTGTAACGATTGCTCTTAAACGTAATTGTTGACCTTTACCAGCTTGTTTAATTAATTCACGAGCAGCTAAACGACCAATTCTACCAAATCCATAAAGTACAACGTCTCTAGGTTCTGTTTTTGCTTTGTCTTGTCCAATAAAGTCTTTCAAAGTGTCTCTCAAAAAGGCCTCCATTCCATCAAAGTTTGCTTTAGCTTCATTGTATTCAAAAGCCAAACGGCCGATGTCCAATTTTGAAGGTGCTAAATCTAAAGACAAAAGTGCTTCTGCTAAATCTGAAGTTGTAAAAACATCTATTGGTTTTTGAACTACCTTTCTAGAGTAGTTATGCAAATTCATAATTTCAGAAACTGTTAATCCAACAAGGTGGTTTCTAAATAATACTAACTCCACTCCTTTATCGTAAAGAAGCTGACCGGTTTTACTTGCTAATTTTACAGCTGCTCTTTCTCTTTTAACGTGAGCGTCTAACTGTTCTTCATACCCGTTTGAAGTATTCATATTCTATTGTTTATGGTTAATTTATTATTTTTCACATAAAAAAAGGGCCGCTAATACTAGCAGCCCCGAAATCTCTTATCCTAAATAAGCTTTCAAAAGTTTATTACGCGAAGTGTGTCGCAACCTCCTGATGGCTTTTTCTTTAATTTGTCTAACTCTTTCTCTCGTCAAGTTGAATTTTGAACCAATTTCTTCCAATGTCAAACCGTGATTCATTCCAATTCCAAAGAATAAACGAATAATTTCACGCTCTTTATCCGTTAATGTTGACAATGAACGTTCAATTTCACGTTGCAATGATTCAGACATCAACAATGTATCAGCTTTTGGTGAATCTCCATTGGCCATTACATCCATCAATGTACCACCATCTTCATTTGCTGATAAAGGAGCATCCATAGATACGTGACGTCCAGAAACATTCATACTTTCCTTAATCTTATCTTCAGGAACTTCCAACGCCTCTGCCAATTCCTCAGCTGAAGGTGGACGTTCATACTCTTGCTCTAAACGAGAAAATGCTTTGTTGATTTTATTCAACGAACCTACTTGGTTTAATGGCAAACGTACAATTCTTGCTTGTTCTGCCAAAGCAGATAAAATAGATTGACGAATCCACCAAACTGCGTAAGAGATAAATTTGAATCCACGCGTTTCATCAAATTTCTGTGCAGCTTTAATCAAACCTAAATTCCCTTCATTAATTAAATCTGGAAGTGTTAATCCTTGATTTTGGTATTGTTTTGCTACTGAGACAACGAATCTAAGGTTCGCTCTTGTCAATTTCTCTAAAGCTCGTTGGTTTCCTTGTTTGATCTTTCGTGCCAACTCCACCTCTTCATCGGCAGTAATCAACTCCTCTTTTCCTATATCTTGAAGATATTTATCTAGGGATTGACTTTCACGATTGGTTATTGACTTTGTTATTTTAAGTTGTCTCATGTTTTTCTTTTCCTTATTTTAAATAATGGATAAATAAAGTTTTGCAAATTTAAATCAATTAAACTATTCTACAAAATATTAATGTGTCCAAATTAATTAAATGTCAATTATAAATTAAAAATGCTCCCGCCTAAACTGAACGGGAGCATTGATATTACGGAATATTTTAAATTTGGTTACAATCCAAATCCAATATAATCTTTCCTTCCACTTTTTGTTACAATTTCTAGTAAGACTCCATTCTGGTCTTTACGTTTTAAGTAACTTGTAAGCTGTTCTACACTAGTCACTTCTTCATTATTAACTTTTGTAATAACGATTCCTTTCGACAATCCTAAAGATCTTAATTTACCTGTTGAAATTGATGAAATTTTTACTCCATTCTCAATATTCAACTCTTTCTTTTCTTCTCTTGTTAACTCTTCAAAGGTCGCACCAAGGGCAGAATATTTTTCCAACTCTTCTTTTGAAGTTAGCTCTGTATTTCCTTCAATATTTTTCAATTCTACTTTTTTATTGATGATTTCACCATCTCTACGAATTGTTAATGCTACTTCATCACCTGGACGTCTTCTTCCAATTTCTTCCTGTAATTCTGCTACTGAATTAATAGATTTAGAACCTACTTTAAGGATAACATCTCCAACTTTAATTTTTGCTTTCTCTGCACCAGAATCTTCGTTAACTCCAGCTACATAGATTCCGCTTGAATTCTCAAGTTCTTTTTCATTGATTAATTCCTGTGTAATTTCTTGAATTTGTACTCCCAAGAATCCTCGCTGAACCATTCCATAATCTATAAGGTCGCTCATAATTTTAGCCACCAAACGAGAAGGAACAGCAAAAGAATAACCTGCATAACTACCAGTTTGAGAAGCAATCGCTGTATTGATACCGATTAATTGACCTTGTGTATTGATCAACGCACCTCCAGAATTCCCTGGATTTACAGCTGCATCCGTTTGAATAAAAGATTCAATAGGCATTATTTCTTTATTCTTACTTCCTATAATATTTATATTTCTCGCTTTAGCAGAAACGATCCCAGCTGTTACCGTTGAATTTAGATTAAATGGATTCCCAACAGCTAATACCCACTGCCCTACTTTAACATCATCACTGTTAGCAATTGAAATCGCTGGTAAACCCGTTTTTTCAATTTTCAACACCGCAATGTCTGTTGAAGGATCTGCTCCAACTACTGTAGCGTCAAAGGTTGTATTATCGTTTAGTGTAACTTGAATTTCACTTGCGTTTTGTATCACATGATTGTTGGTTACAATATACCCATCTTCTGAAACAATAACTCCAGAACCTGAACCACTTCCATATTGCTTACGTTCTCTTCCGGCACCTGGCCCGTAGAAAAACTCTAAAAAAGGGTCGGTTTGAACATAAGATTGTACAACTTTAGTTTTCACGTGAACCACCGAATGAACACTTTCTTGACTCGCTTTGGTGAAATCTAATTTTTCATTGATTTCTGATGGCGCAAAGTTAACTTGAGAAACCGATGCCGATGGTTGATCGATATATTGTTTTGAATTGATTGATTGATTAGAGTATTCTGATGTTTCAACCATTAAGAATACCCCCAAAGGCACGATACCGCCTAAAATCCCTAAGCCAATTGATTTTATATTTTTTTTCATAATTCTTATTTTTTTTATTGTGTGTTTGACTGCTCCAATATTAACACCAAAATTGTTTCAATGTGATTTTTTCGCTGTTAAATGATGTTAAGCAATATTCTATTCTTTTTTACTACATTTGCTTTGTCCTTATGATGCTTATTTTTAAATGAAAAAAATTTTTCTATACTCAATACTCTTTTTATGTGGTGGAATCGCTGGATACTTTGCGAATTCATATACACAGGATAATATTGAAAGTAAAATAGCAAGTACTTCAAAAAACATTAAAGACATAGAGAAAGAAGTGGTTTTTGACACCATCCACATTCAAACACCTTCCCCTACTCAAAAAGCAATCAAACCTTTAATTATAAGAGACACCATCTTCATCATTGATTCCATACCGACAAAAGACCTTGAGGAGGACAAAGAAAACTTGAATACGACCATTGAGTCTGACGACTATGAGAGTAATCCAGACGAAGAAACAATCATAACAGAGGAATTAATCACTAAACGTTCAATCGACTTAAGAGATTCCAACAAGTTAGATTCTGCGGATATTTCTAAAATTCTTGATTTTAAAAGCAAATCTTTTTCAAACACCATTGTGGTAGAGTTTTGGAAAAGCCCACTCAATATTACGGGTTATGAGCTTTCAAGAAACAGATTGAAATTATTCGGTTTTAATCCAAATGATCCTATTATTTTAAAACTAGATAACAACGAAGATCAAATCGTTTTGACTTCTGAAACCATCAATATCGTACTTCAAAAAACAAAACAATTTAAGACATTAAAATTATAATGACGCTTTCATTTACGAAATACCAGGGAACAGGTAACGATTTCATCATGGTCGACTGTACGCAAAACAGTGAATTCCAATTAGCAAAAGAACAAATTTCAGCACTTTGCGACCGAAGATTTGGAATTGGAGCTGATGGAGTAATCTTAATTTTTAAACATGAAAAACTAGATTTCATCATGGATTATTATAATTCTGATGGATCTAAAAGCTTTTGTGGTAACGGTGCTAGATGTGCGGTCCACTTCGCTCATTCCTTAAAACTATTCAACGACACAGCACAATTCGAAGCGATTGATGGCCTTCACCTTGCGGCAGTAAATCAAGATATCGTATCATTGAAAATGAACAAAGTTGATCATTTTGAAAAGGATGATACAGCATTTATTCTTGACACAGGAAGTCCTCATTATGTGAAATTTGTCGCTGATGTAGATCATGAAAACATCGTTGAATATGGTCAGAACATTCGCTATTCCAATAAATACAAAAAAGAAGGAATCAACGTTAACTTAGTTGAAGTTTTAGAGGATAATCACTTGGAAATGCTAACCTACGAACGCGGTGTAGAAGATGAAACATTTTCTTGTGGGACAGGTGCAACAGCAGTCGCCTTAGCTTATGCTTTAGTGTTAGATTATTACGACATTGATGTAAGAATTCAAGTTAAAGGAGGAGAATTAAACGTAAAAGCTGAAAGAATGGAAGACGCTCCAACAACTTTTGATTCGATTTTTTTAATCGGTCCGGCAGAGAAGGTTTTCGTTGGTCAAATTGAAATATAAGTAGAACTAATTCCTGAGGCTAACTTTCTAAACCTTCTGTATTAACAATAAAATTTGTATTTTTGAACTATATGTTAAAGGGAGATAAAATATACTTGAGACCTATTGAAGAGCATGATGTCAATTTGATACTACTCTGGGAAAATGACACAGAAAATTGGCGCTATAGCGAAACTGAAGCACCATACTCTCTATTGCAGATACAAGATTATGTTAGAACAGCAAGTAAAATACGTGAAAACAAACAATTGCGATTATTGATTTGCCGAAAAGATAACGACGATGCCGTTGGAGCGATAGATTTATACAATATCGACTTTAAACATTTACGTGCAGGAATTGGTATTCTGATCGCCAATAATGAAAACAGAAATCAAGGATATGCCAAAGAAGCCATACAAATTACATCAGCATTCGCAGCTAAGAAAATCGGCTTGAAACAACTCTTTTGTGATATTCAAGCTGACAATACATCAAGTATCGCTCTTTTTGAAAAAAGTGGATTTGTTAAAACAGGTACGAGAAAAGATTGGTATTTATACAATCAAAAAGGAATTGATGCGTATTTTTACCAAAAATTTATCTAAAATGAATTCCCCTTTGCGATTATCAACAATTGTATTGCTTTTTGCCTTTGTAGTTGTACTTCATTCTTGTACCACGATTAATGCCTACTTCGGAGGAAACAAAAAAACAATCAACACAGAAGATGTTGCCGTTTACATTCCAACAAACACCACTATAAAGGAGTTAAAAGCAATTCTTGTCCGTCAAAATATAATCGATGATATTGATGCTTTTCAATCTGTTTTAGACTACAAAGAATTTGATGAAAACAATCTTGGAGCAGGTAAATACATCGTTGCTTCAGGAACAGAATACAAAACCTTAATCAATGGGTTTACACTTAATAGTTTAAACAACGGAAACAAAGAAGTAGAAGTTGAAGTAACATTCAACAACTGTCTACACATCAAAGATATTGCAGGTAAAGTTTCAAAGCAAATTGAAATGGATAGCGCTACTTTTGTAAACTATATTTTATCAGACTCAATATTGAAAAAATACGGTTTCAATGAAGCAAAAATAGGCGCCTTATTCCTTCCGAATACTTATCGATTTTACTGGGATACTGACCACAAAGAATTCATTAATAAAATGGCTTCAGAGTTTAAAAAGTTTTGGACTCCTGAACGTATCGCTAAATTAAAACAAGTAGGATTAGAAAGTCAATCAGACGCCGTTACTGTTGCCTCAATTGTTTATAAAGAACAAGACAAGCACCCAGAAGAATGGAAAACAATCGCTGGATTATATTTAAACAGAATTAGAAGAGGTTGGAAATTACAATCAGATCCAACATTTAGATTTTGTTGGGGCGATGAACTGAAAGGAGTTGAAAGACTTACCTATGAGCACAGAGATAGGGATTGTCCCTACAACACTTATATTTACGCTGGCCTTCCTCCTGGCCCAATATTTATTCCACCTTCCTCTGTTGTTGATGCTGTACTCAACGCCGAAAACAATGGATACATGTACATGTGTGCAAAACCAAATAGCGACGGTTTACATAATTTTGCAAAATCACTTTCACAACACAATAGAAATGCAGCAGCTTTTCAGAGATGGATTAGAAATAGGAACTAAAAGAATATGAAAACACTTGTACTCAACAATAGACAAATTCAACAAAAGCTAGATCGTATTGCTTATCAAATCGTAGAAAACAATTTTGATGAAGAACAATTGTATTTGGTTGGAATCCGTGGTAATGGTTTGGAAATCGCCAAAGAAATTGCACAACGTTTAGAGGACATTGGTCAACAAAAAATTGAAGTTTGTGAGCTTTCGATCGACAAGAAAAAACCTTTAGATCATAAGATCACAACAAACATTCCTCTCGAAAATTTTGATCAAAATACAATTATATTGATTGATGATGTCATTAACTCTGGCAGAACAATGCAATACGCTTTATTAAAACTCCTAGAACGACCAACAAAAAAAGTAAAGACAGTAGCCTTGGTAGACCGTAAACACAGGAGCTTCCCTATTCGATGTGATTATGTTGGATTAACGCTTTCCACCACCCTTCAAGATAGAATTGAGGTTGATTTAGAGGGCGAAAAGAATGCATATTTAATTTAAATCTAGACGATAATTTAAGACTTTGTAGCATTGAAATAATTTTCTAGAAAATCAAACAATGGTCTGTTTTTAATTTTCAAGAGTTGCGGACATTCTTTGTAATATGTTGTTATTACAGCGAAAAACTCAGCTTCTGATATTCCTCCATAATCGGGTATTGTTGAGTCTCCATCGTTAATTTTTCGCATGGTTTCCTTCATCAATTGAACCCAAATCTTTTTATCCTCTTCACCTAAATATTCTGGCACACCGTCAATTTGACCATCAGATTTATCAAGTAAATGCGCAAATTCATGTATTCCAACATTTTGTTTATCATTATCAATTTGAAAACCTTTAACTAAGGCTGGCAAAGAAAGAATCATTGTGTTATTCATTAAGCCACCATGATGAACTTTACCACTAATCACTCCATGCTTATTTAGTGAATTATCATCATCAAAATTAGAAGGATACACCAACACCTCTTGCAAATTACCATAATTGTAATATGGCAAACCCCAGAAAGCAATTATTGCGCTAGCAGCGACATACAAACATGTTTCTTTTTCAGGCTTATCTTTTCCTATTTCAGTGATTGTGACATCCGCAATGAAAATGGCAATCCTATTTTCAAAAATCACTTTATCTTTATTATCAAGACGCTTGTAGAATGATATATATCTATTCATCCAGTGCTTATCATTGACTGTCAAATTTATTTTTGCATTACGTGGAGATTTCTTTCGTGTATTAATTCTCCACACCCACAAAGCAGCAACAACTAGAATTACGACAACAATACCAAGTATTTTTGCACTTCCAAATCCCTTATGGTGCAAAATTACCGGAATACTTGCCAATGCAACTGTGAACAAAATTATCCATGGTAGGAAAGGTTTTAATTTGGTCATTTTTATTATATTCTAAAAAATAAATTCCACAAAAAAAAGCCTTCCACTATTGGAAAGCTTTTAAGATTCTTGGTAACACAAACTACTTCTTTTTAGCAGCTTTAGCTTCTTTCTTGTTCACCCACTTGTCATTTTTGAGCTCACCTAAAACTGTTACATCTTTAATTCTATTGTAATCTTCGATGGCCATTTCCATTTCTTCCTTAGTATCTCTACGAATCTTGATACCATTAGCTTTTGAACCTTCGTTTCTTACTTCTATATAAAAACCATCTTTCAGTTTCGCTGGTCTTGTTGGCGGTCTACCCATAATATATATTTATCTAAATTATTAAAATAACATCGAGTTTTCATCGAATTTGACCAAGATAAACAACTAGATTAATAATTCCTAATTTAATCAATAAAAAATCTTGTATTTATCAATAGATCAGTTTAAATTCACTTCTCTTCTCTACATCTCCAACCCTGTTATATTTCCAATAAGGCATTGACTCTACACCTTTCAATTCATAAATAGAAGTTCTTAACTCACCATCAAATACGGTTGGATAAGTTTCTTTCCATGACACTATTCTATTGTTCTGTTCTAAATCAACTTGAATTTCTACAGTTCTTTTCAATGCAGGAATTTCATACTCGTAAACATACAACCCCTCTGATTCATAACTTTTTCCAATTGCTGAATAGTCCTTCATTCCTTGATGAGAATTTCTTAAAGTTGCAGCACTTGGAAAAACATCAAAGTCCCCTACTGGCAACAAATCAACAGATGTTTTTAGCATGTTAAAAATATTGTCCTCCAATATCACATGATCGATATGAAAAGATGTATCACCTTCAGATTCAAAATAGGATCTTTGCATAAGGTCAAAACCATTATTGTGATTCATTTGCATAAAAGATTGTCCGCACCAATCTTGACTTCCAAATGTGACTTTCAGTGGATATTGAGCACTAAATTTTTCAATTGGTGTAAAAACAGAAGTAAATTGTGAGTAATCGTATAATCCTGTGGCAAAACGATCGATTCTATTCATCTTAAGTACATTCACACTATTATCGTTATTTGGATTATCAGCTTTTACTTGTTTTTCAATCAGAAAAGGTTCTGTCACAAATATCAAAACAACCTCCCCTTCATGCACACCATTATATCGTGCTTTTTTAAGCGAATAAGTTGCAATTTCTGCGTTTCCTGAATAATGATTCATATCGTAAGACGTATCACTTAAAATCATATCATCGGGCTTTTCACCCTCTGATTCACTCAAATCATTTTGCGCTACGTCTTCTAATTTTGAATCTACCAAATCTTCAGTTCTATTATTCGAACAACTGAAAAGAATTCCGCTAAATATCAATACACCTAAATATACCTTCATAACCTGTTTTTACCTATGAATTTAACATTTTAGTATTAAAAATAATCCTTAGATTAAATATTTTACGACTTTTGTGATTAATAAAGCGATACAGACTAATACATTATTATCGATTATTATTAATTTTGTTCTAAAACAATACCTTCGTATATGACCGATTTCTATAAAGATTTCTCAACATCCACTGCCGAAGAATGGCGTAATAAAGTGGAAAAAGATTTAAAAGGAAAAAGCATTGAAGATGCACTTCATAAGTTTCATCCAATCGAAGAAGTAGAATATGCTTCTTATGGCTTAGCTAACGATGACAATGGAAATCACAACACTCCTGGACAAGCAGACTATTCAAGAGGCGGTAGGATAAACAACAATGACTGGATCAACAATGTTTTTGTACCGTTAGATTCTCCAAAAAAAATGAATTCGTTTGCTTTAAAACAGCTTATGAATGGAGCAACAGGTTTAACAATCGATTTTTCTGACTTCAGTACTGCTGATTGCGAACTGGTAATTAAGGAGATTGAGTTTGAACACATTACTTCTACATTCTTTTATTCAACAGAAGAACAATATGAATGGATCAATAAAATTACCGAAACTAAAGATATAAATAACACTTCTATAAACACAGGTAATCAAAAGTTTAAGATAATTAAATCTAGAAGAAACATTATTATCAACGCTATTGATGTTCAATATTCAGGAGGAAATGTTCATCAAGAGATTGCCTATGCTTTACACAAAGGTCATGAAGAGTTATTTGCATTAATGGATGATGGAATGACTGTAGATGATGCTGTAGCACAACTAAAGTTTAGATTCGGAATTGGAAGTAATTTCTTCTTTGAATTGGTCAAGTTCAAAGTATTTAGATCCTTGTGGTACACCGTGGTTCAAAGTTACAAGCCAGAGCATGAATGTTCAACAATTCCATACATTGAGGCTGAAACCGGATTTATCAACAAATCAATTAAAGACCCACACAATAATCTATTGAGACAAACTACAGAGTCATTATCAGCAGTTCTTGGAGGAATAGATGAGTTAACGATTCGACCATACAATGCTTGGTCAACTGATGAAAACCTTGACAAAACACAACGTTTAGGTTTGAATATCGCATTATTATTGAAGGAAGAATCATATTTGGATAAAGTGATAGACCCAGCAGGAGGTTCTTACATCATTGAAGAATTGATACAAACTTTAAAAACTAAGGCTTGGAGTACTTTCCAAAAGTTAGAAAAAGAAGGATTAGAGAATTTAAAGTCAGAAATTAAAAAAATAGCCGCGTTAAGAATTTCACAAGCTGAACAAAAAGAAAAGACACATATTGGGATCAATAAATACTTTAATGAAGATCCACAAAACCTTGATTGGAAAATCGATGTAGAAACAGTATTCGGAACACCGGTCGTATTAGAAAAAGATTGTAAAATTGAAGTTGAGTTATGAAAAAAGTAGATTTTAATAAGGTATCACCATTAGAAAATAAAAACTCATCGACTCACGAAGCCGTGAAAACGCATGAAACCGCAGAGAAAATTGACTTAAAATCTTATTATGAATTTAAAGATATTTCTGCATTAAAACAGCGTCATTTTGTATCTGGAATTCCTCCTTACTTAAGAGGTCCATATTCAACAATGTACACTGCTCGTCCTTGGACAATTCGACAATATGCAGGATTTTCAACGGCAGAGGAATCCAACGCTTTTTACAAAAGAAATTTAAAAGCAGGTCAGAAAGGACTATCTGTAGCCTTTGATCTTGCTACCCATAGAGGATATGATTCAGACCACGAACGTGTGGAAGGAGATGTTGGAAAAGCTGGAGTTGCCATCGATTCTATCATGGATATGAAATTGCTTTTCGATGAAATTCCTTTAGATAAAATGTCTGTTTCTATGACGATGAATGGTGCTGTTATTCCGATTATGGCCTTTTACATTGTTGCTGCAGAAGAGCAAGGAGTTGATAAGAAGTTGCTTTCAGGAACGATTCAAAACGATATTTTGAAAGAGTTCATGGTACGTAACACCTATATTTATCCACCTTTGCCATCAATGAGAATTATCTCTGATATATTTGAGTACACTTCTCAAAATATGCCGAAATTTAACTCTATTTCCATTTCTGGATATCATATGCAAGAAGCTGGAGCAACAGCTTCAATTGAGTTGGCCTATACCCTAGCCGATGGATTAGAATATTTAAGAGCGGGAATAGAAGCTGGTTTAAAAATAGATGATTTTGCACCAAGATTGAGTTTTTTCTGGGGAATTGGAATGAATCAATTCATGGAAATTGCAAAAATGCGTGCTGGTAGACTTCTTTGGTCGAAAATTGTAAAGCGATTCAATCCAAGTAATCCAAAATCATTGGCATTAAGAACACATTGTCAAACTTCAGGATGGAGTTTAACCGAACAAGATCCGTTCAACAATGTTGGGAGAACATGTATCGAAGCGATGTCTGCAGTTTTCGGTGGAACACAATCTTTACATACCAATGCACTTGACGAAGCTATCGCATTGCCAACAGATTTTTCTGCAAGAATTGCTAGAAACACTCAAATTTACCTTCAAACGGAAACTGGAATTACTGATTTCATCGATCCTTGGGGAGGAAGCTACTATGTTGAGAAATTAACAGACCAGTTGGTAGAAAAAGCTTGGGGATTAATAGAAGAGGTTGAAGAACTTGGTGGAATGGCCAAGGCGATTGAGACAGGTGTTCCTAAAATGAGAATTGAGGAAGCAGCTGCAAGAAAACAAGCCCGTTTAGATGCTGGTAAAGATGTTCTTGTTGGGGTTAATAAATACCAATTGGACAAAGAAGAAGAAATTGAAATATTAGAAGTTGACAATACTAAGGTCCGACTATCTCAAATTGAGCGTTTAAAAGAATTAAGGGCCAATAGAGATGAAGAAAAGGTACAGCAATCATTGGCTGAACTGGAGAAAATCGCGGCATCGAAAGAAGGAAATCTTCTGGAAGCAGCAGTTGAATGTGCTAGAAATAGAGCAAGTTTAGGTGAAATATCTTCTTCAATGGAGAAATCTTTTGGAAGATATCAAGCGACAATCCGTTCGATCAGTGGAGTTTATTCAAGTGAATCTATGCAAGACAACGATTTTAACACAGCTAAAAACAAAGCTGAAGAATTTGCCAAATTAGAAGGTAGACGACCTAGAATTATGATTGCCAAAATGGGACAAGACGGTCATGATAGAGGTGCTAAAGTTATCTCTACATCTTTTGCTGACATTGGATTTGATGTTGATATAGGACCATTATTCCAAACGCCAAAAGAAGCTGCAAAACAAGCCATCGAAAATGATGTACATGTTGTTGGTGTTTCTTCATTAGCTGCAGGACACAAAACATTGGTTCCGCAAATTATAAAAGAGCTTGAAAACTATGGTAGAGGTGATATTATGGTAGTCGCTGGAGGAGTTATTCCGCAACAAGATTATAAGTATCTATATGATGTTGGTGTTTTTGGTGTATTTGGTCCTGGAACTAAAATTTCGTCATCTGCAATCAAAATACTTAATCTCTTAATTGATAGTGCGAAATAACTCATTTTAATAATTATTTTAGTTGTTTTATTGCCCAATAGTGATAACAATAACTATTGGAATTAATTATTAACTAAAATTGCTACAATGACACAAAACTTCAAACTTGATAGAATTACAAAGGTGTTATTTATCATAACATTTATAATACTTGCATTTTACTTTTTTACATCTGTATTGATGCCAATATTGTTTTCAGCAATTCTTTCTTTGATTGTTTTGCCCATTGTCAAGTTTTTTGAACGTTTGGGAATTAATCAGGCAATATCTGTTGCATTGACAGTTTTCGTTTTATTGATTTTGACTTCAGGAATTTTAGTTGTATTAATCTTTCAAAGTCAAGCTATTGTTACAGAGTTACCCAAAATGATGAGTGAAAATGAAAACTTTTTACACATTGATGCTGATGACTTAACAGCCCAAAAGATAAGTGAGTTGATTTCAGTTAAAACAGAATCCTTACAACAATATTTATCTGCCATAAAAGGTGGATTAATTTCAATGTTAGAAGGAGGATATAAAGGATTATCGAACATGTTGATGTTTATGGTAACTTGTCCTGTATATATCTTTTTCATGCTTCTTTACAGAAACAACGTATATAGATTTGTAAAAGAAGCACAACGTAGAAGTAAAGGAAACAAAGACAGTGACGAAGTTATAGATGGCATAAAACAAAACCTTTACCAATACATTAAAGGAATGCTTATCGTGATGTTGGTCGTTGGAACACTTACATCTATTGGTTTATTTGCCCTTGGAATTAAATATTCATTATTCTTGGGAATATTGGCTGCAATATTAACTCCACTACCCTATATTGGTGTTTTCGTGAGTGGAGTAATACCTATCATAATTGCTATTCTTACGAAAGACTCGGCTTGGTATATATTTGGAGTTGTTGCGGTATTTGCTTTGGTACAATTTCTCGAAGGAAACATTATAACTCCTAAAATTATGGGAAATAATGTAAACATCAACCCATTGATTATCATCTTAAGTTTAGTCATATTTGGTGCTGTTTCAGGACTGGTAGGGATGATTTTAACAGTTCCTATTCTTGCGATTTGTAAAGTTGTAATAGACCATTCTCCTAATTTAAAACATTGGAAATATTTAATGGAGGACAGAAAAACCTAATTTATCAACTTTAGAGAATTGCTATTTTCGTAAAAATGTGTATTATTAGAAACTTATTAAGTATATAACACAAACAAGTTTTAAATTTAGGCACAGTTCTTGAATTTAAGTATTAAAAAAAAACAAAGTAATAATGAAAAAACTAATACCAGCATTCGCATTTATATTTTCTTCATTCATGTTGTTTGCTCAAAACACTTATGAAGATTTATTAATAATTCAGGCAGATGGTGATTGGGAAAAATTAATCAAGAAAGCAGACCGATACACAACAAAAAGTTCAACCAGTAAAGACCCATTACCATATTACTATATGTCATATGGACTGTATAAAATTTCATTCCAAGCTGAAAGAGACGATGAATATAAAGGAGCCTACAAGGATGCCTTTACAGCAATGGGTAAAATGCTACGTTATGATGAATCAGGTGAAGTAGAAGAAAAACACACTGAGTTTATCAACGAATTGAAATTCTCTTTACTTGAAATCATCCAAAATGAAGTTGAAAACGAAGAATACAAACGAGCATTTGGTTGGTCAATGAGATTATATAAGTTTGGTAGAGACTACATTCCTGCTTTATATATGGAAGGTGCTCTAAGAACAAGAAAAAATGACGCAACAACTGGTCGTAACAAATGGGAAGAAGCCAATAAGTTAATGAAAGATGCAGATGTTATGTCATGGTCTGAAGCAGATCAAAAGATATTAATGTCAGCTCTATTTCAGTCAGCTAAAGTGCTAAAAGAAATGAGGTTAACTGCTCAAGCCAAGGAAATGATGGACAAAGGAGCTCCATATTTCGAAGACTTAGAAAGATGGCAAGAACAATATGACGAGATTATCAATTCATAATTGAATTAAACAATACAAAGAAACCCACAATTCTATAGAGTTGTGGGTTTTTTAATGGAGTAAATCTAGTTACTACCCTATCCCTATCTCATAAAATCACAAGAAAAGAATAATAAAAAAAGAGACATACAATTGTACGTCTCTTCAAAACTTAAAATACTTTATTAAATTCTATTTGATCAACTCTGAAGCAACTTCATTATTTTTCTTTTCAATTACATCATTCCAAAGGGTATCTAAAGAGGCTTCTAAAGCTCTTTTCTCCTCCTCTTGCGCTGTATGAAGTACATTTGGGTCAGAGAAATAATGCTTAATAAAATTGGTATCAAAATCACCACTTCTAAAGGCTTCATGTTTCATAACATATTTACCAAAGTCAAGTGTTGTTCTCAATCCAGAAATTTCATAAGCATCAATCGCTTTAATCATTCTGTCAATAGACTCTTCTCTATTCTCACCCCAAGTAACCAATTTTGCAATCATTGGATCATAATAAATTGGTATCTCCATACCTTCTTCAAATGCATCATCAATACGAATATAATCTGCAACTGGTTTTTGGTATCGGTTTAATGTTCCAATATCAGGAGTGAAGTTTGAAAGTGCATCTTCTGCATAAACACGTACTTCCATCGCATGTCCATTCAATTGAACATCTTCTTGTTTAATCGATAACATTTCGTTATTTGCAACACGAATTTGCATTTCAACGAGATCTAATCCAGTGATTTCTTCTGTTACAGGATGCTCAACTTGCAAACGTGTATTCATTTCTAAGAAATAGAAATTAAGATCACCATCTAATAAGAACTCAACTGTTCCAGCACCTGAATAATTACAGGCCTTTGCAACAGCACAAGCTGATTCTCCCATTCTCTGTCTCAATTCTGGTGTTAAAACTGCACTAGGAGCTTCTTCAATCACTTTTTGGTGACGTCTTTGAATACTACATTCACGTTCATGTAGGTAAATTACATTACCATGATTATCAGCAAAAATTTGAATTTCAATGTGTCTTGGTTTTGTTACAAATTTTTCAACGAAAACTGCGTCATTACCAAAAGAAGAACGAGCCTCAGACTGAGCTAATTCCATTTGTTCTTTCATGTCTTCAGCTTTCTCGACTAATCTCATTCCTTTACCTCCACCACCGGCAGATGCTTTAATTAAAACAGGAAATCCTATTTGAACTGCAATTTCTTTGGCTTCATCAAAATCAACTACAGCTTTGTCAATTCCAGGAACTAATGGCACATCATAAGCTTTTACTGCTTGCTTAGCACTTAATTTATCTCCCATCAACTGCATTGCTTCTGCAGAAGGTCCAATTAAAGTAATCCCTTCTTTTTTAAGTCTTTCAGCAAATTCAGCATTTTCAGATAAAAAACCATATCCTGGGTGAATTCCGTCAACATTTAAGTCCTTAGCTGCATCAATAATTTTATCTTGAACAAGATAACTTTCTGCAGATGGAGCTGGTCCAATAAGTACTGATTCATCGGCTTCATGAACGAAGGGAGCATTTCTATCTGCTTCAGAGTAAACTGCAACAGATGCAATATTCATTTTTTTCAATGTTCGAATTACCCTTCTGGCAATTTCCCCTCGATTGGCGATTAATACTTTCTTCATTATTCTTCTTCGTTTTTTGTTCCTTTTTCTTCTAAATATTTTTCAGGGATTGGAACCCTTTTATCTTTGCTTTCTTGTAAATCTACCCAATTTTCACGTTTTCTAAAAATATTAGCGAAAAACTGAAATAGTTTAAAGTCCTCTAATGTATGAAAATCTTCTTTATAACTTACCCCTACACCTTGGGTAAATTGTCCTTTTGCCTCATTTTGTAAAACTGTATAGTTATTCGACTCATTGAATACATTCATTCTGAAAGTACCTTGTTCATTGAGTAGATATTCTACTTTCACATCTCCAATTAAGGTGTTTTGATTTGTCAACTCAGTATTGGCAGTAGCTTCAGCTTGTTGAGTACCTACTCCAAATGACCCTGAAACCAATAATCGATCATCTAAAAAGCCTTTTGAAACTCCAAATTCTCCAGAAAACTGTCCAGAATATTCATCATTTTCTAAGTTTACGTTCATTTGGTATTCTTCTGAAATATTATTCAATAAAGAATTAATCTGTGTAGATGCAAGATCCCAAATTGCCCCACCATTTCCACCAGAAACGGTTGCCAACGGCATAAAAGATTTCGAAATCAAAATAGAAAAGAACTGTTTATTCAACTCGTCTTGATCACTTTTGATTCTTGAAATAACAGCTTTTCCAGATTCAGAAGCTTTAGGTGCCTCAATGTCAAAGGAAATTTCAGGATTCATCATATTTCCGTCTATCATCAAATAAGATAAAATCTCTTCATTGTTAGAACTTTGATCATCTATCACATTATTTGGCATTACCACCGATAGATTGGCTGTTGTTTTATAGAATGCGTCAATATCAAGCAAAGCTTCAAGCGGATCACCGGCCCATTGAACTGTACTTCCAGATTGGATATTAAAGTTTTGTTTATATGGACCCATTGCAAAGTTATACACTCCACTGGCCACAGTATAAGTTCCATCCATTGTCAATTCATTAAATTGATTTACCGATAAACTCAAGTTTCCTGTTCCCCTAGCCGAAATTTCATCTCCTATTTTCTCATCAAAAATTAACTTTGCTAAAGCATCTTCTGTTACCTCAAAGTTCAATTGTAGTTCAACTCCAGTTAAATCGACTTTCTTCTCAACTTCCTCTAATTTTTCGGCATCTTTGAAAGTAATAAAACCATCGTCTTCAATTGTTGTAGGACCATACATCGGTAAAACGAAACGCGTTCCACTTTCAGTTTTCGCATTCACTATGATTGATAAATCATCCAATGTTCCTGAAATATTGGCAATTCCTGTAACGTATGCATCTCCATAATAATAACTATCAATTTCATACTTTGTATTCATTACCTTAAAACGGTTAACCGGTAATGCCCGAGATGGATCATTGGGCATACGTTTGGTAGGATGTTCTTTCATATTTACAATGATTTCAAATATGAAATTAGAAAAATTATCATGGAATAAAGAGCCTGTAATGAATCCTGTATTACCTTCCACATCTTTTATGGGCATAACATCAATAAAGAAACCGTCTTTGGTAGATTCTATTTCTCCATTAAAGAACATGTCTGATCCTAATAGTGCTATGTTTACTTTCCCTTCATCAAAATCAATTTTCCCTAATAAATTTGGCTCTTGAAAAGTTCCAGTAAGTTTTAACTCTCCTACTAGTTTCCCTTGTAAATCACGAATAACATCGGGATCTAAGAATTCCTTAACGACACTAATATCAGTAGATTTAAAATTCAAATCAAAATCTAAATGTCCTAAATCTTCGTCTTTATTAATTAGATAATCACCCTCAAAGGCAAAGGTTTGCTTCTTCAAGGAGAAAATATCTCCAAACATTTCTACCTTTCCTTTTTCTGATTGATAATCCGCACCAAAACTAATGTTCCCTACTCCAGTTTCGTTTACGTAAAGTTCCTCAACAATTGCTTCTCCAAAAAACTGTAAATCAGTTAGTGGTGTGGTAATATATCCTGCAACATTTGCAATACCTGACAATTCCATATCTGGACCTAAAAAGCGGCTGAATTCTTTCAAGTCTAGATCCATAACATCAATGTATAACTTGTCGTATATCGAATTAGAAAGTTGTCCATTAGCGGAGAGATATTGTTCTTCGTGTTCTAATTTCAATCCATCTACAACCAAGCAACTATCAGAATACATAATTTCAGCCTTTTTTACTAAATCCCAGCGATTTTCATTGATGTTAATATAAGAAGGCATTAGTTTTATATCTACTCCAGATTCATCTTTTAAGAAGGTCAAAAACTCAATACTTGAACGTGAATTAGAGGGATCATCAAACAACAATTGTGAGTCAATCGTTCCATTTGCGGCTAGACCTGTAAAGTGAATATTTTGAAACGCTAAGGTATCATTCATGGTTACAGAATCTACATCAATTAAAGCCAATAATTCTTGATTAGAAATTTCTTGTAAGGCCATAATATTAATAACCTTAATGGAATCCAATGAAAGATAATCTGCATTAAGGTTTAATCCTAAATTATTTTTTACTCCAACATAATATCCGTCAATTCTGGCATTTTTAGCAATTTGTAAAGACGGATAAAACACATTTAAAATATCATTAACTCCCTTAAATTGAATATTATATTTAAAGTTTGTCAATTGATCAAGGATTTCTTTTTCTTTATTTGGATTAAGCGTTGGAATGATCTCCGCCAATTGATACTCAATATTTTCTACGACATTTTCATAATCTACCTTTCCATGTAACTGAACATCGATAACTTTAGATTGAATAGAAATACTATCACGAACTTGACTTCGTTTTATAAAACCTTTAAAATCCGTAGTATGAAAATCTTCTCCACCTTCCTCATAGTAAATAGAATCAATCACCACTTCTCCAACAAAATCATTGAAGTCTTTTCCTGTAACATCAACATACACTTGTGTGTTTAGCTCTCCTCTGTCAGTTAAACTAGGGTTAAGTTTATTTAAGTATGCACATTCTAATGCAATATCAGCTTCAATATCGAGGGTATTTCCTAAACTTGCTTTACCATTAAAAGAAAGGTCTAAATAATCATCTCTAACATAGAAATTACCTGCAACGTTATTTTGAACATTGTAAGCACTTTCTTTCATTTCATATGAGAAATCATCTAGAATCAGATAATCATAGGCATAATTATACAAAGTGAAATTTCTTAATACCCCAAAAACATTATTTACATAGAAGTTTCCATTTTGAAGTTTAGCGTTATCAAGTCCTATAAAACCATTGACTTTTCCATAATCAGAGCTATTCAATAAACGATTGATATTAAAATCTTTTATTTCAATCTGATGATCAGAGGTGTTAAGTGGTGTAATTAGACTTGTATTAAAATTTGTATCTGACTCTACCCTGAATTCGTTATTGAATACGATATCTCCCAAATTGGTATTCAACTCATCAATTCTAATATGTAAGTCAGTTGATGAGCCATGTAAATTCAAATTTTCAGCAGAAACAGTATAAAGCTGAACCAAAGATTCAGGCCATTCAATTGCTGAAATTGATGCACTATTAGGTAGTTCTAACTGTTCAAGATCATGTACATTTAATGAAATATAATCGATTTGTTGATCAATATTTGCTTTAGAAAAGTTTGTAAAATCTGGCAATGAAAAATTACCTTTTAACATAGTTGCTTTCCCATAGAACAAAAATAAATCTTCGATTTGCAAATTATTCACTGGCTCCTTTGTACGTCCTTTGAGCCTCACAACGTCTGTCATACCTTGTAGCTGCGGTGCAAAATATGAAACGTCCAGCAAAGAAACATCTGAAGTATCAAAAGCGCTGATCAATTGTACCTTTTCAGTGAAATGAGAAAAATCATTCAAATCACTGGTTTTAAGCAAAAAACTATCTGCGACAATTTTTGAGTTGGTGGTTCTAATATTCGTATTTCTTAAATTTAAACCTTCATTTCCAAAAACCACTTCAGATTTGAGTCTTTTAATTTTGAATCCACTTTGTTCTTTCAATGCCAAATGATTGATTTTAGCCTTATATTCATTTGGAGTGATTTCAACATTTTCTGCCTCTAAAAAAATATTTTCAGCATTTAAGTGATTAAAATCTACGCCAAAATCATTAATCGTATCGTTAAAGTCTTCCATTGAGAAGTTGACATTTTCAACTTCAATTTTGGCAATATCCACCTTAAAAACTGTATCACCTGAGGGTGTTGTATCACTTGCAAAATAATCCAGGATAAATTGATGGTTAAAATCCTCTTGGCCTTTGTATTTTTTTAAAGCAAACTTGGCATCCTTTACTCCTACTTCATCCAAATTGAAGTTCAACGCCATGGCACCAGTTAAATCAAAGTTAGTATAAAATTCATCGATATAAGCTAAAGTATCCTTTTCCTGATCTTCAATATACAACTGATCAAAATATACACGGTCCAAAAAAGTTATGTCTACCTTACCAATACTGACTTTTGTTTCAAGTTTTTTTGACATGTAAACAGCTCCCTGTTGAGCCAAGAAAGTTTGAAAATCTGAGGTTCTGATCGCAAATGCAAAAACAATGATTAAGATTGTTAAAATCTCAACCACAATAAGGGTGAAATTCCCTAGTATTTTCAGTAATTTTGCCATTCGTTATAACAAAGATATTCAAAGTTGTCAAAAAAAGATATAATCATTCTAGGTATTGAGTCATCATGTGATGACACCTCTGCTGCAATCCTCAAAAATGAAGCCATTTTAAGTAATGAAATTGCTGGGCAAAAAGTTCATGAAGCCTATGGAGGAGTAGTTCCAGAGCTTGCTTCAAGAGCACATCAGCAAAATATTTTACCTGTTGTTGATGCAGCTATAAAAAATGCTAAAATTCATATTAGTGACATTGATGCTGTGGCATTTACAAGAGGCCCTGGACTATTAGGAAGTTTAATCGTTGGGACATCTTTTGCAAAGTCTTTTGCTTTAGGATTAGACATTCCTATTGTAGAAGTCAATCACATGCATGGTCATGTTTTAGCACACTTTATTGATGATATTGAAAATAACGAATTAAAAGAAAAACCTTCTTTTCCATTCTTATGTTTAACTGTTTCGGGTGGACATACTCAAGTTGTGCTTGTTCGTGATCATTTGGACATGGAAGTTGTGGGTACAACCAAAGATGATGCTGCAGGAGAAGCATTTGACAAAACAGCAAAATTATTGGGACTTCCTTATCCAGGTGGACCTTTAATTGACAAATATGCAAAAGAAGGTGATGCCAACGCTTTTAAATTCACCAAACCAGAAATGGCTAATTTCGATTTCAGTTTTAGTGGATTAAAGACAAATGTGCTTCAGTTTTTACAACGAGAAACAAAAAAGGACAAGGATTTTATCGAAAAAAGACTTCCAGATATCTGCGCGAGTCTTCAAAAAACAATCGTAGATATTCTGTTCGATAAATTGATAAAAGCAGCAAAACATTATTCAATAAATGAAATAGCTATTGCTGGCGGGGTTTCTGCAAATTCTGGCATTAGAAAAAGATTGTTGGAAGAAGGAGAACAGCGCAATTGGAAAACCTACATTCCAAAATTTGAATATTGTACAGACAACGCTGCAATGATTGCCATAACCGGCAGATTCCATTATTTGAATGGAAAATTTGCCGATCAGAGCGTTACACCACAGGCGAGGATGAAGATTTAATTACGAATTGGCAATTATGAATTTATTGAATTCACTTCCTCTTTTGTGAGAAAGAAACGCAAGTAAAAAGTTGCATCAGGATTTTATTATGGCCCTCAAGCCAAACCACATAATCGCAATTCATAATTGAAAAATTCGAAATTAATTAAACCAATTCTAAACCAGCATTGATTGCATTTGCAATGTTATTGCGTAAAGTTATTAGATCAGTTTTCATCATATAACAAGGTGCAGTAACAATTTTATTTACACGATCAACGTTGATTTCATTGGCCAACTTCATTGTAGTCGCAACACCTGCTTTTGATAAACCATCTACAAAACCATTAATATCATATTCTGACTCTGCTTTATCAGATCCTATTGTCATGAATGTTTTTATATCTGAATCTTCAAATGCTTTAGCTACAACAACTGGACTCACACAAAGTGCAACAACTGGTTTCCCAACATTCACCATATTCACTAGTAGCAACTTAACTTCTGGCAAGATCATTCCATCAGGACCTTCAAAAGCCCATGAGGTGAAGTTCTTAGCACTACCAAATCCTCCTGGGATGATAAGCATATCAATGTCTGCAGGAGAAAGGTCATTAATTTCAGTGATTTCACCACGTGCAATTCTAGAGGCCTCAACCATCATATTACGTGTCTCTTTCATTTCTTCACCATTCGTGTGATTAATTACATGGTGTTGGTCTTTATTTATACCAATACAAACAGGTTCGTGTCCTGCTTCAGTAATGGCCAATAATGTCAATACAGATTCATGTATTTCGGCACCATCATAAACTCCACATCCAGATAATAAAACTCCTATTTTCATTGTATAATATTTTTGTTCTTGTAAAATTCTTGAGTGTTCTAATATAAAGCATTAATTTTGTTTAGCAACAGTTTTAATCATGAAATTAGAAGAGCTTTTAACTATTGAATGTATTGTTTTCTATGATGGAAGCTGCGGTTTTTGTAATTCTTCCATCCAATTTATCCTGAAACACAAAGCAAAAGACTTTTATTTCATTCCGTTACAATCTAAACTCGCCGAAGAAATTCTTGCTCTGCATCATGAGGAAATCAAAATGAATACGCTTTATTTTTTTGAGAAGAAAGAACTGTATCAGAAATCAACTGCAGCAATTCGGATTACCAAACATTTATCTGGAATCTACCCTATTTTCTTTTACCTTGGATATCTAATTCCAAAGTTTTTACGTGATTGGGGATATGACCAAATTGCCAAAAGGAGACATAAAATCAAGGCTCAATATTGTACATTACCTAGCGCTACTGAACGCAAGTTTTTTATTGATAACTATTGAACAAACACATTCAAATGAGTCATTATTATTACTCTTGATTGTATTCTAGTCTCTCGTATTGACGTTTGATTTGCATTAAATACAATTCAATTGTTTCATAATCGTTGTTAGGACGAGGAGAAAGTGCAGGTGCTGATACAACATTCCCCTGGGCATCCATCAATAAGTATTGTGGATAAGTTGCAACGCTCATTTTCTTTAAAACATTACTCTTATTTGTCAATACCGCTAAATCCCAAGCAATATTGTGTTCCTTGATGAAAGGCGTAGCATCTGATAATAACGGATCTTTTTCATCTGTAACTAAAACAGTAACAAAATTGATATGTTTATTGTATTTCTGTTGCAATTTGCGCAACAAAGGAAGGTCATTAATTGATTTTTGAATGTCTTTACTCACAAATTGAATATAGGTATGTTTTCCACTAAAGTCATCTCTATATTTTTTTTCTCCGTTAATATCCAATCCAAAACTTGGCATTTTTGTTCCAGGAACTAAATCCAACAATCGGTGTTTTAAGTTATTTGATATCACTTTGTTTTCACTGAAAAATGCGTGATTTGAAACACTATCCATAATGGTGAGGATATTGGTTTGAGGATAGTCATTAGTATAAAATACTTCCGACAACATTTTCAACATGATTAACTCCCTTAAACGTATGTTTTTCAACGCATAATCTCCACCTAATGCATTCATTGCTAAACTTGGACTACTTTTAATCACTGCCGCATAAAATGCTTCATTCACCTTTTGTGGCAATTGTTTTTCATACATTTTATAGTAATTCAAAATATATTCCATATAACGATCATTCTGATACCATACCGTTTCTGGTTTGATGTAAAAGTCAAATTTCTCATACTCATTACGGTGTCCCATAAAAGCCAAATCGTCTAGCGATGCAACTGAAAATTTCACATATTTTTTAAAGAATGTGCTGGTGTCGTTTTTATATTTCTCTGTTATTTGAATTTTAAAAGTATCTAATTTCTCCACAAAGTCTACAGAGTTTCTGGTGCGTTTATTGTAATTCGCTTGTAGGAAACTATATTGAAAATCTTCAAAAAGTAGAATCTTATAATTGATGTCCGTTGTGTCAAGTCCTAAAAAATAGAAATCGACCTCTACTCCTTTTGCATTTTCACTCATGTAAGGAGAACTCGATTCTATAAAAAGTTCATATTCTGCTTTTGGTTGGGTATAAATATGAAAGTAATTACCATCAACTTCTAATCTCAGTTTTCTTGTTTGAGAATTATAAAAACTCATGCTAAATGTTGAATCTGCCTCGACTTCTGAACTTGCAATCTGTGTACGCATTTGACTGAGGTAGTCCTCAATTACAAACACTTTTACCTCCTTTCCTACATAATCATTGGCAAAACCAGAAATGGTCGTAATGGACTTAGATTGAGCGTTTAAAGAAACGATTAATATTAAGAAGAGGAATAAAACAAATAATCTATTCATATCGGTATATCTATTTTAAATGAAAAAAATCTCAGAATTCACAAGAAACTATACCTCATTAACGAGAATATCGGCATTGGTTACAAAAGCAGCGATACTACCACCACTTTTATGTATTTCACGAACAATTGTAGAATTGATCGCAGTAAATTCTGGAACCGTCATAAAGAAAACACTTTCTATGCCAGAAATTTCATAATTCATTTGGGCAATACTTCTTTCATAACCGAAGTCTTTTGAGTCACGTAATCCACGAACAATAAATTCGGCATTAATTGACTTACAGAATTCAACAGTTAATCCGCTAAACTCCTGTACCCTGACCTTTGGATGGTCCTTAAAAATAGATTCTATATGATTTTTTCTATTGGCTAGATCAAACAAGTAGTTTTTAGAGGTATTTTGTCCGATTGCAATAACCACTTCATCAACAAGTTTTAATGCTTTGTCAATTATACATTCGTGACCTTTCGTGAATGGATCGAAAGAACCTGGAAAAACTGCTATTCTTTTCATTTGACTACTTTTAAATTAGATTCAATTTTCGGATGTTTGAAGAAACTAAAAACTACATGACCATATCTTCGTGAATGTTCAAATCCGATTTGGTCTTCAAACTTATTGTGTTTACTATGCTCTAAAATAAAGATTCCATCTTCTTTCAACAAATCGCCTTCCATTACAGCCTTGATAAGATCCACATGCAATTTATCTTCAAATGGAGGATCAGCAAAGATCAAATCATAGGATTGATGACTGTTCTTGATGAATTTAAAAACATCTGCCTTCAGCACGTTCATGGATTCTGAAATTCCATGTTTTTTACTGAAATCTTTCATGAACTTCACACACTTGAAATTCTTGTCTACTGAAGTAATTTTTCCGGCTTCACGAGATGCAAATTCAAATGAGATATTCCCTGTTCCGGCACAAAGGTCAAGAATATCCATATCGAACATACTGATTTCATTGTCTAAAATATTAAACAAGCCTTCTTTGGCAAAATCTGTAGTTGGTCGCGAAGGAAATCCTTTTGGGGGATTAAATCTCTGCTTTTTTAATAATCCACTTATTATACGCACAATGTTTGGAGTTTAAGAATCGAATCGATTGAATTAAGTTGAAGATTTTTTAACAGCTTATGTTCTTCGAGTAATCCTTTTGTTTTTTCGGCAACAGACTTTGTTGACTCAGCAGTAAAATAAAAATTGAGTTCACCTGTTTCCTCTTTTAAATTTTGTTGTTCTAAAACAAAAAGTAGATGATATAACACATCTTCAGGTGTTTGATATTCAAAACTATTCGAGAAAATTAATTCATTGCTGTGAATAATTAAAATATTGACATATTCATCATTGAAACTAAGCGAAACCTTTCTTTTAAATGTTCCCATTTGGAAAAGGGCACGCAATGCAATTGAATTTTCATGTTTGAACACCATTTGAGGGTAACGAATGGTAAAAAATGACTTTACCCAATCTGGAATCTCAAATACATTGACCATATTTAATTCCATTAAACGATTAAAGTCAACCATTTTTTCGTCGACTACATCACCAAACATCAAATTGAAAATTGACTTTGGAGATGATTCATTATAAACACTTAAAGGAATTAGCGTATGTCTAGGAGTTGACCATGCTAAAGTGTATTCAGGATACTCCTCTTTTAAGGTCGTAATGGAATCAAATATTTCTCTGAGTTTATTTTTGTAAGCCAAAGGCGTACTTTCCATTAACTCAAAATCGAATTGTTGAATAATTTCTTGGTTAGAACGAAGAACCTCAGCAACATGTACTGAGGTTCTTGAAATATGTATAGCAAGTTGTGTATTATTCACGTTGCGATTTTTTTATTCCCATGTAGCTTTATCAGAATTGGTTTTTAGGTTACCAAAACCAACTTCCTTACGAGAACCATCTTCAAATCTTGATACTGCTTCTTTACCATATACGTGGATTGTTGCGATTGTATCACTTTTCAAGAAAGGAACATTTTTACGTGTTTCCATAGTCCACTCTTCTCTTGGATCTGTCATTGGAATATATTTCAATTCATCAATATCAAATTCTCCAAGACCTAATTCTTCGCGTTCTCTTTTTAATGAACGAGAACTTAGAAACTCATCTTTATATAGCACTTGTAATGTATCTCTTTTGAATCCTGCTAAATCTTCAGCATTTGAAGGATTTCCTTGTGCAGCTAACAAAGCAGCTTCACGTTCTGTCATATTTTTATCTAATGCACGTTTGTCATCATATAAAGCATCACGCTCTTCAACGGTCAACTTTCTAGATGGTACAGAACCCAAAGACTCTATTTTTTCAACTTTGTCATTTTCAAAGAATGATTTCAACTCATCAAAATCTTCGGCATAATGACCGTGTTTTGACTTGTAAGCACGTTGAATCGTTCTAATTTGTGATAAAGAATGACGCATCAATGCTTCGGATTTTGCATAGTCAATTTGGTGTTGTTGCGTTTTCTCCACTGATACATATGACTCATACATAAAGTAAACTGAAGCAGCA
Source organism: Brumimicrobium aurantiacum (assembly GCF_003402975.1). GTDB lineage: Bacteria > Bacteroidota > Bacteroidia > Flavobacteriales_D > Crocinitomicaceae > Brumimicrobium > Brumimicrobium aurantiacum. The sequence continues at coordinate 411,583 of NZ_QURB01000002.1, forward strand.
ATACAAACAATTCCTATTCCGAAAACGAAATTTCTATTTAATATTCCGGCACTAAACAAAATTGCCAAAACTCCACCTATCAATAGATTTATGGCAGCCATCATAAAAATAGCATCTTGATTTGAGTTCATACCGATTACAACCATCACTATTCCAAATACAGCAATAAAAGCAGCAATTAAATAGCGTTTTACAAATACAGAAAACTGATTATTCATTTTTTGATCTTAATTAAATTCATTTTAGTATCTCCACAAATCTACAATAATTTTGAAATGCTATTGAAATAAAGTATAGATTTTTTATACAGTTTAATCAACAGATTGACGTTTATATCCAAATTCCGCTCAAAATTAAATGTTCAATTGATAGATTCTCAAATCACTCCTTATTTTCATTGGCATTTTCATATTTTTTGAATCAAAAGCTTTTACAATGAATAATAGCTTTAAATTCGCAATATGGCATTGAAAAACGAATTGTACCAATCTACTTTAGCTCATTTTGAATTCAATATTTCTGAAAGTCAAAATGATTTATTGACAGAATTGTGTGATTTTTATACACAACCCAATGATCAATCCCTATTTATATTGAAAGGATATGCCGGAACAGGGAAAACAAGTTTACTTAGTGCCTTTGTAAAAGGAATTTCTGGACTGAAGAGAAAAACAGTTCTCCTCGCTCCCACTGGACGAGCAGCCAAGGTATTCGCACAACGATCTAACAAGTTAGCATTTACCATTCACAAAAAAATATACCGTAAAGAAAAAGTTGCAGGCGGTGGAATTGTACTTGCTGTTGCACCAAACCTTCACACCAACACACTTTTCTTGGTAGATGAAGCCTCCATGATTGGCGATTATACCCAGCGTTCTGATGGTTCCATCAGTTCTCAAAATTTACTTCAAGATTTAATCAACTATGTATATAGAGGCAAAAACTGTAAATTGATTCTTATCGGTGATGAAGGTCAGCTCCCTCCGGTTGGCGCAGATTTCAGTCCAGCTTTGAACGAAGAATACATGGCGAGTCATTATCCAGAACTACATATACAAAAACATCAATTGACTAAAGTTTTACGTCAAGCAGTGGATTCCGACATATTGAAAAATGCAACCAATCTTCGTTCTGCACCCGAAAACACCTACCCTTCTTTTGACTTAAGTGGAAAAAATGATTTAATTCGATTGGAAGGTGGAGATTTGGAAGATGAATTGGACTCTTCCTTTTCAAATTACGGCATCGATGAAACCTTAATTATTACCCGAAGTAATAAAAGAGCAAACTTATTCAATCAACAAATCCGTTCACGTATATTTTGGTTTGAAGAAAAAGTAGTTGCCAACGATTTACTTATGGTGGTGCGCAATAATTACTATTGGTTAGGAGACAATTCTAAACTAGGATTCATTGCCAACGGTGAAACCATTAATGTAGTACGTATCAAAAGCCGTGAGACTTTATATGGTTTTGACTTTGTAACAGCCATTGTACAATTGGTTGACTATCCTGATACAGAATCTTTCGAAGTGAAAATCATGTTGGAAGTTTTAGATGTTGAAGGTCCTAATTTACCCCGTGAAAAAATGAAGGAGCTATTTTTCGCTGTAGAACAAGATTATGCCTACGAACGCAATAAGAAAAAACGTTACGAGTTAATCATGGCAGATCCATATTTCAATGCTTTACAAGTGAAGTATGCTTACGCTGTGACATGTCACAAATCTCAAGGTGGTCAATGGGCGTGCGTGTTTGTAGATCAAGGATTTTTGACAGAAGACATGCTCGACAAATCGTATTTCCGTTGGCTGTACACGGCACTAACACGTGCTACCGACAAGTTATATTTAGTCAATTTCAATAGTCAGTTTTATGGAGATGTTGAGGAGTGATTTGGTTTGTAACTATGGATTTATCACTTAAAAAATTTGAAATTCTTTCTTGATCATCTATACTCAAAATATAGTTACCTATTACATATTTTTCACCTTCTAAATCTCCCCTTTTCTACTTTCCAAAAGTTTTATACTTCACTGAGGTTGCACCTACTGTTATTTTTGATTTATCAATTGCTTTATTCAATCGATCGATGACCTTTGTTGCTTCTTTACGTGGCAAATACTTTCCTGCCAACACATTTAATTCAGATTTCAAGGCTTTTAAAGTTGTATAAGCACGATATGTACTCAACATTTGGTTTCCACTTAAATTATTGCGATTCATCGTTGAAAGTAAATCTTCATTTTCAGGTTTAAAATTACTTTGAACTGGATCCGTAAAACTATTGACTTGCATTTCGATTGAACGGTCGATATGGATTATAACTTCAGTCGTTCTCAAATCTTTAAATCGGCTACTTTCTTTCGCTGCCAACCTCTCATCTTGAGTATCACCTGGATAATTAGACAACTCACTTGGATTGTAATTAATCACCACTCTATTATTCTTTTTCACACCAACTCCACCACCTCTTGCAATAATATTTAGGTCCTTTTTATTATCCAATAAGGACTCGAAAAACTCTACCACAGCTATAGAATCTGACGCTGTAAACAACTGATCTTGCTTTAATTCATATTGATCCACTTCAAAAAGATCATTCAATTGTAGCTGTACATTTGAAGTATAGAGTGGAGTCGCATCAGTCACATTTATATGTAACATTACTTCATCATAATTATTACTCAAATGAGACATAGGCATAGCTAGCAAACGGATATCAAAATATTCCTTGTCCTCTTTTTCAACTTTTGAAGGAGGAAAAACAAATTCTTGTGTCAACATATTAAAAGTAGTAGAATCTTCGTATAGATAATAACCATCTTTTTCTTTGTACTCGACCCATTTTCGACCAATTGCATTATACATTTCCTGGACTTTCTTTTCCAACAAACTTTTCTTGTACAAAACTTGTTCTTTTTCTAATTTTAATTGCCTGATTTTTTTTTCAATATCTTTCAATAAATTGTATGCAGAAACCACTTCGTCTTGACGCTTTTTTCTTTTTTTACGCTTCGAATCAGTCTTATACTTCTCGTGGTTAGTCGTAATTGTACTGTATCGAATTTCATTGAGTTCTTTCTCCTTTTTTTCAATCTCCAGGTTGGTATCATCTTTTCTACCTTCCAAATCTTTTATACGACTATCATAACCTCTTCTTCCACTAATTTTATCTTCTAAATCTGCAATATCTTGTTCCAGTTTATGAATCAAAGAATAGTATGTGGTTCCACCACCATAAGCTGAATCAGGAGATAAAAAGCGCGTATTACTTGAACCAAAAAGTGGATAATACTTACCTTCTCGTTTGATAACAACTGTTGTTTGTTTTTCAGAATTGTACCCCCAAACATCTAGGTGAATATTGGTTTCCTTACCCTCTTTAGCAATTTCAAAATTATGGATTGTACTTCCATTCGATAAAATTTCAGGTTTCTTCTTTTTTGCATCTGGTTTAAATCCAATATAAGGTTCATAAGGAAACAAACCAACTGCTTTTGGCAAACCTTTATTCCATCGTCCACGTTCGTCTTTTTCACGCTCTTCAAACAAACCAGATGTTGTTGAACCATCTCCTGCTGCGGTAAGCACATTTCGGAAATAATCTGCTTTTCCTCCCAATTGAGTAAAAATTTGTTGCGCACGATTAGAGACAAAAGTATTTACAGCGTTATTATATGCTACAATAACTTGCTTCTTCTCAATTTCGGTCCAACTTCCAAAACCATCCAAAATAGCCACTTTATCTTTAAACGTTAAGGTTGGATTGGTAAATTTCTCTATCCTTTTTACAATGACAATTTCATCTCTTTTTTCTTTTTTCGCTTGGGGAGGGAGTTTACTTAGAAAAAGCTGTTCAAACTTTTCGTAATCAGTAGCGTTTCCATCTTTAATTAAAGAATTATTTCTATTGGATTGTAAAAGTTTGTTTAATTCCCATATGGCCATTTTATTGGCTAATTCAGCTAACAATCCTTTAGGCGAACGACTTATATCATGGGCATAAATCATTAATAAATCTGGCTGGTTAATTATTTTCTGTTCAGTAGAATCATAATTAATTTCTCCATTTGGGAGGGTAATTTCTTCTCCTTGGTAAACAATGTATCGACCTATGTTTTGTTCTAAGATTGGGCTTTTTCTAACAGTATGATAAAGGTAGGCTTTACTTTGAGGAGACAAGAAATAATCTTCTTGAGCGATTAAAGGAAAGCAGGATAATAAAACCGCAAATAAGCTTGTTAATAAGTAATTCATTTTACAAATATGAAAAAAAGATTCAAGCTTTTAAACTTCTCTTTCAGTAGTTATTAACATGTAGACTGTTGGTTTTAGCTTAATATTAGTAGAATAGAAAGAAAATTGACTTTATTTATATCTGCCTACTGTTTTTACACGTCGATAGAAATTAAATCAGTATTTTCGCATTTGAATAAAAACCATGAAAAAACTAAGTATTTTTTTCATAAAATCATTTGTGGGGCCGTTTTTAGCGACCTTTTTTATTTCCATGTTCATGCTAATCATGCAGTTTCTATGGAAATACATTGATGATTTAATGGGTAAAGGGTTGGAAATTAGTATTATTATTGAATTACTATTTTATGTTTCTGCCAGTCTTTTACCGCTCGCCCTTCCCTTAGCAATTTTGCTTTCCTCACTCATTGTGATGGGAAATTTAGGTGAATCAAATGAATTAACGGCTTTAAAATCAAGCGGACTTTCTATCTACAAGATATTGAAACCCCTTACTGCTGTAGTTATTTTTATTGCCATCGGTACATTTTACTTTTCCAATTACATCATACCAATAGCCAACTATAAATGGCATTCGATAATATATGATATTCAAGAAAAGAAGATGACCTCCTTCTTAAAACCCGGTGCCTACACGCAAGAAATTGATGGTTTCAGTATTAAAATCAAGGAGAAAGACGGAAATAGTTTTACGGACATTATTATTCACGATCGTAGAAATAGTGCCGAATTAAAAACCATTCGTGCAGACGCTGGTGAACTATATCAATCAGATAATGGTGAGTTTTTATATTTCAAACTTTTCAATGGAGATGTTATTGAAGAACTAAAAAACGCACCTTCATTTCAAGGATCTAAAAAGAATTCTAAAAGTATTTTTCCAGGAAGAAAAACTGATTTTAAAACAGCTACTTATAAATTAGACATGAGTGGCTTTAAGCTACAACGCTCAAAAGAAGAAATGTTTAAGGATGATTACGAAATGCTTAATGTTTTTCAAATTGACGAAACAGTAGACTCATTAAGAAAAAATTTCGATGAGCTTTCAAAAATGCTAAGGAAAAATACACTTACAAAACATCCTTATTTTCAAGCGAAAAATTATCTGGCAGGAAAGGAACCTACAAATAATAAATATCAAAATGTTCATTCAACAAAAGAATTGATTGAAAAATCCAATGAGGAAAAAAATCAGCATAAAAAGAAAACTGTCAAACAAACTCCAGCTCCAAAAAAAGTAGACAGCAGTAAATTAATTTTTCCTGTTTTTAAATTTTCTGAGATGTCAGATGAAAAACGAAAGGGAACTTTTAATCATATGAATATTCAATTGGAGAATAACATTAAGACCCTGAATGGTCAATTAGACATCATAAAAAATAGACACCGACAATTGCGTAAATTTGAAATTGAATTTCATCGAAAATTTGCCTTGTCCTTTTCTATTATCATCTTATTTTTCGTTGGTGCGCCACTTGGAGCCATTGTTAAAAAGGGTGGATTTGGTGCTCCTGTAGTTATTGCCGCATTATTATTTATGGTTTACTTTGTTTTAATTACCATAGGAGATGGTATGGCTGATGGTGGTATTATTCCTCCATCGTTGGGTATGTGGGGACCAAATATTATTTTAACACCTATTGCATTACTCTTACTGAAAAGTGCAGCAAATGATAAAAGTTTTGTAGCATTCCCGAATATTTTTAAAAGATTCAAAAGGAAAAAGGACACCAATGACTAAGGTTTTTCACTTTTCAAACAAACCACCTTTTCCACAATGTGATGGAGGCTGTGTTGCTATTTCTAGCATTTTAAAGTCTTTACTTTCTGCGCCAAATTATAAGGTGACACACTACACCATTTCAACTTTTAAACATCCCTTCGACATTTCGAAATATCCGGATTCTTGGCTGAAAAGAATGCGTGTTGAAACAGGTAAAATCAACACAAAAACAGATGTCTTTGGCGCGTTAATTCATTTAATACTCAACAAATCATATAATGTAGCACGTTTTTACGATAAAAATATAGCCCAAGCGATAACGAAAATTTTAGACAAAGATCAATTCGATGTTGTAATAATGGAAAGTATTTACCTTCTTCCCTATTTACACCTATTTAAATCAAAAAACATCAAGGTCATTGTAAGAACACATAACGTTGAACATCAAATTTGGGCTGGATTAAGTGATCATGCTCACAATAGTTTAAAAAAATGGTATTTTAGAAGATTGTCAAAACAACTTATGAAATATGAAACTGAAATGTTGATTAAAGTTGATGGGATCATTTCTATTACAGAAGATGATGCTAAATTCTTTCAGCAATTTGAACCACAGGTATTAACAACTTCAATTCCAACAGCTGTAAAGACCAAGTTTCCACCGACAGATTACCGTTTGTCTGATTTCTACTTTTTAGGCGCTATGGATTGGAAACCTAATCAAGAAGGAATCCATTGGATGCTTGAAGAAGTAATTCCAGAGGGATTAAAAGGAACATCTTTTTATGTCGCTGGGAAAAATTTAAACAAAGCAGAATTAGATCATCCAACAGTTGTAAATTGCGGAGAAATAGAAAATGCTGTTGATTTTATTTCATCTCATGGAATTTGCATCATTCCAATGCAAGCAGGAAGTGGTTTAAAAATTAAGCTATTAGAAAACATGGCGATGGGAAAACCTATTATAACGACATCAGAAGGAGTCAGAGGTGTAAATGTCACGCATCATAAAGAAGTGATGATTGCAGACGATCCTGACGAATTTAGAGAATTGATGTATAAATTATTTCTAGATGAAAAATTAAGAAAACAATTAGGAACACAGGCCAAAAAATATATAAGCGATCATTTTAGTGAAGAAAAAATAACACGAAGACTCCTTGCATTCATCTCAGACATATAAAAAATTAGTGGTTTTTACCTCGCGTTTTCCTTTTCCCCTTGAAAAAGGTGATAAATTGCGTGCATATCATCAGATAAAAGAACTTTCAAAACATTATGAAGTACATTTAATTTGTACATCAGAACATAAGGTTGAAGAAAAAAGCAAGACTCAGTTAGACCCCTATTGTGCCTCGATAAATGTTTTTCCGATTGGATTGATCCAGAAAATTTTCGGTTCTGGAAGAAAAATCTTCACCCATAAGCCTATACAAGTCGGTTATTTTCATCATTTAACCATACAGTGGAAGGTCAATAAACTTTTAAAAGAAATACAACCCGATCATATTTACTGTCAATTAATTCGTGCTGCTGAATATGTGAAAAATTACCATGAATGTCCAAAAACCATTGATTATATGGATGCATTATCCAAAGGTATTGAGCGACGTTCATTAACAGCAAAGGGAATTCGAAAAATTATATTCAATAAAGAATATAAGCGTTTATTGAATTATGAAAATTCTATTTTCGAGTATTTTGAAAATCATACAATAATTTCACAACAAGATAAGCAGTATATTTTTCATAAAAATCGTGATCAAATTGCAGTAATACCAAACGGAGTAGACGAATCATTTATTGGACAACATAATAATACTCCAAAGACTGCGGATATCGTTTTTATCGGAAATATGTCCTACCCTCCTAATGTAACCGCTGCACAATTTATTGTCAATGAAATTACGCCTTTACTGAAAAAGGAAATTAAAATAAAAATTGCGGGTTCTAATCCTGCAAAAGAAGTTTTGAAATTGGCTCAAGAAAATGTCGAGATCACCGGTTATGTTGACGATATTAAGCAAGCATACCAAAGTGCACAAATCTTTGTTGCACCAATGTTCTTGGGAACTGGATTACAGAATAAGCTTCTTGAATCAATGGCTCTAGGTGTTCCGTGCATAACAACAAGTTTAGCAAATAACGCATTGGGCGCTAAACCTGAAAAAGAAATTTTAATTGCAGATACAGCCGATGAGTTTGCAAAACGAATTAAAAGACTAAGTTCAAATGATGAATTGAGAAATAATATCATCAACAACGGAAGGTCATTTATTCTCGAAAATTACGAATGGAGTAAAGTGACACAGCAATTAGTTGAATTGATTAAAAGTAGTTAAGCGAATAAATATTTAAGATACTTCAATATCTTTTAACTGCTGAATTTCAATTTCAAACAATAAAATTTCAATACCTTACATTAAAAAAACAACTACTAAAATGACAAAAAAAGACCTATTTACCATTGTTTTTAAACTTTTTGGCCTTTACTTATTCATTCAAATCCTAATATTTATTTTTTCATTAATTGTAATGTGGCGAGAACCGAACTTCATTGATGTTCTTAGTATTTTCCTCAATGTAGTTTATCTATTCTTAACTTATCTGCTACTCTACAAATCAAATTTAATTATTGATCTATTTAAATTAACTGAGGGTTTCGATAATGACAAAATTTCTCTTAACATTAATGAAAAAGGGATAGTTAACGTTGGTTTAATATTTATTTCAATCTATTTAATCGTAATGTATTTAGGCGATTTTATTACCCAAACGATAATGTTTTTCAATGACCATATTGCCAGAGACACACAAGATCCGCAGTTTAATTTATTTGGATATAGTTCAACAAATTATGAGCGTTTGTTTAATGCTTTACTTTGTTTAATGATTGGTTTTTTGATTTTGAGTAATCATAAGAGACTTACCAATTGGATATTAAAATTAAATCAATAAAAAGAAATTGAAAGCTTTCCACCTAAAACACAACTCAACACTGTAATTCAATCAATTATAAAGGATTAAACTACACATGCATTTTTTTATATGTGATAAAGTCGTTAAAATTTGTTTTACTTCTTCGGTTTAGGCATGAAATGTTCATATTCCGGCTTTATTATCGTAAATTTGCACTAAAATTTAGAAGACAGCAATGCAATATAAATTAAATACGATAGAAGAAGCGCTCGAAGACATCAAAGCAGGTAAAGTTGTTATTGTAGTTGACGATGAAGACCGTGAGAACGAAGGAGATTTCGTTACTGCAGCGGAGAATGTAACGCCAGAAATCATTAATTTCATGGCCACCCACGGTAGAGGTTTAATTTGTGCACCACTTGTTGAAGATAGGTGTGATGAATTAGGTTTAGATTTAATGGTACATTCAAACTCTGCGGCGTATGAAACTCCATTTACAGTTTCTGTTGATTTAATCGGACACGGCTGTACTACTGGTATTTCTGCTAGCGATCGTTATAAAACGGTAAAAGCATTGATTGATCCAGAGATTAAACCAGAAGAATTAGGAAAACCAGGTCATATTTTCCCTTTGCGTGCGAAACGTGGTGGAGTATTGAGGAGAGCTGGACATACTGAAGCTTCAATTGATTTGGCGAGATTAGCTGGATTTCAGCCTGCTGGAGTGATAGTCGAGATATTAAACGAAGACGGTTCAATGGCTCGCTTGCCTCAATTGGTTGAAATTGGTGAGAAGTTTGGAATTAAAATCATTTCAATTGAAGATTTAATCAAATACAGAGTTCAAAAAGAAACACTTGTTGAACGTAGAGTTGAAGTACAAATGCCAACTGAATTTGGTGATTTTAGAATGGTTGCATATGAAAACACAAACAGTGGCGAAGAACATTTGGCTTTAGTTAAAGGAGAATGGGACAAAGATGAAGCTGTTCTTACAAGAGTACACAGTTCTTGTATGACAGGTGATATTTTTGGTTCTTGTCGATGTGATTGTGGACCTCAGTTACATGAGGCAATGCGCATGATTCAAGAAGAAGGTAGAGGTGTTATTGTTTACATGAATCAAGAAGGCCGCGGTATTGGATTAATGAATAAACTTAGAGCATACAAGCTTCAAGAAGAAGGATATGACACAATCCAAGCCAATGAAAAACTAGGTTTTAAAGGAGACCAAAGAGATTATGGTATTGGAGCTCAAATTTTACGTGATTTGAATGTCCGTAAGATGAAATTAATGTCTAACAACCCAACCAAAAGAACTGGATTAATTGGATATGGATTGGAAGTCGTAGAAAATGTTTCTTTAGAAATCGAAAGTAACAAACACAACAAGTTCTACCTGGAAACGAAACGTGACCGAATGGGACACAACATTAAGGTTGGAAATAAATAAGAATGAACTATTGAATTTTGGAGTTCAATCGGATGAATAGTTAATTCAACGAATAAATAAAAAAGTGCGAGAAGAAATTGATAGCTTTAATGGTTATCCTTTTCTTTTCGCACTTTTTGTTTCATTTAAAGTGAAGCAATTTTATAACTTCTAATCATGACATCATCAGATTTACTTTCAATGAATTTAAACTTAATAAAGCACTATATACCGTCCTCTTTATTGTCTTTTTCGTTGATTACTTCGTCACGTTTCTTGTGAACTTTTTTAGACCAACCACGTGCAATAATCAAAACTAGAATCAGCACTCCACCAATAATCATGGCTGTATTTGATTCCCAAAAATTAACTTGTTCATCATCTGTTTGCGTAACATGTTGGGGTGTTTGGGCATTTAAAATGCATCCCATCATGAATAAAGTAATCGTTAAAAATATATTTTTCTTCATAATTGTCAATATAGTTGTTTATTCGAAACTAATGAAATTTTAATCTAATAAGTACTGATTCATTCCACGACTGTATGCTCTTTCGATGCGACCTTGTTTATTTTCAAAAAGCAAATACGATTCAATTCCAAATTCGGGATTGTCTTTAATCAATTGAAGTGATTCCTCTACTCCCATCACCATAAATGCTGTTGCAAAAGCATCAGCTGTTGCAGCATCTTCAGCAATTACTGTGGCACTTAGAATATTATGTTTAACTGGTCTACCTGTCTTTGAGCTAATCGTATGACTGTATTTTCTTCCATTGAGTTCATAAAATTTTCGATAATTGCCAGAGGTTGCAACAGCCTTATCTGAAATAGAAATATAGTTTTCCAATTCACGTTGCTGCTCTCCTTTTACACCCGTATTGGATTCAACAGGTTCATCAATACCGATTACCCAATTCTTTCCTTGATCATTTTTACCTTTTACGCGAATTTCACCACCGACTTCAATAAAGTATTGCGACTGACCTTTATCTTCCAAATGTGTTGCTAGAACATCAACAAATTGACCTTTTGCAATGGCATTAAAAACCAATTTGAAACGAGAATCTTTCTTATTTAATAATCCTTCCTCGTACTGGAATGTTGATTTATCTAATCCTACAAATTGTAATACACTATCAATTTCATCTTCTGTTGGTACAACATCTATATCTTTGAAAAAGCCCCACAAACTAACCAATGGGTAGACTGTAGGATCAAAAGCTCCATCAGTTTGTTCATATATCGTTTTACTCAATTCAAAACATTGCTTAAAGTACTTTGTCGAATTTAAATCAATAGTTGTATCCGCAGTATTAAAATGACTAATCAATGAACTTGAATGATAGGTTGAAAGTTCTTGATTAAAATCTTCAATCAAGGCATCAATTTGTTCTGGATTGGTCAATAAAGAATCGTCACTTGATTTCACAACGAAGGTTGTACCTAAAGCATTTCCATGAATTAATTTTTCATTTTGCCAAGCTACATTCTCTGTGTTTTGAGCGTACAAACTCTTCTGTTTAAGATCAGAAGTTTCATCTTCGGCAATTTCTTGTGATTCTTGTGTTCCACATGCAAAAAGCATAGATAAAATCACTGTTCCTAAAATTTTTTTAGTAGTGTTTTTCCAAATTAGCGTCTTCTGTACCATTTATCCAATTTTGTTCTGTTACTGGCGAACCATTTTTACTATAAGTTAAACCATTTCTTGTTTGTGTTCGAATATACACTTCCCCTCTTCCATCGACTACAACAATACGTCTTGTAACGATTTTAACAGGTATTCCCTTACTGTCTTTTCTAATATAGTTTTCCTGAGTAACTCCTTCTGGGAAATCTTCCCCTAACTCATTCGCTATAGCTTCGGTAAAGTTGATTTTGTTATTTTCAATATCGTCTATATAGCTTCCAGTATTTCTATTTTCTTCTACCTCACGTTGTCTTTTATTTCTGTTTTTTTCTTCGTAATTATCTATACGCTCCTTCACATCCTTTTCAACAACTGTTAGGTCTTTGGTGTTTTTTATCGATCTTTCAGTATTTTCAGTTTTAATCCCTTCTACTTCCAAGTAAATTTCTTCTGTTCGGTCTTCTTTTTCTTTACTTCTTTCGAGATTTTGAACCTGTTGACTTTGATCCATTTCTTTTAACTGTTCCACTGCTCTTTGTCGGGCATCATCTTTTCCTAATGTAGTTTTATCATATTGATTTTCGTAAGCCGTAATTTGCTCATCAATTTCTACACTAACACCATGAACTGTACTCGCTTCATTTTCGTATTTCTTTTCTAATGTCATTTCATAAGCAAGAAGATCTTCTTTCATCTGTTGTTGAATTGCACCTTTTTCTTGAGAAGATTCCGCCACTTTAATTTCAGCTAAAATCGCCTCATCTTGCAAACGAATTACATCTTCATACTCCGTTCTTGAATCTTCAACTGGATTCTGACCGTTTTCGATTTCATCAATCTCCTCACCTGTTGCTGTAACCTTAACATGATGATGTTTTGATTCAGTTTTAGTCATAATATTACGTTCCGACTCAATGGCTTTTAACTCTTCTATGGCATCTTTATGCTTTGCTCGATAATCAGCCTTCTCAACATCAAAATCATCTTTTACATATTCAATCTCTTGACTTGAACGAGATAACTCTCCATCTTTATACTTCGTCAATTGATTCGTTTTCTTTTCAAAAGTGTAGATCTGATCATCGACTTTTTGTGCCAATTCTCCTTTGTTCTCTTCTTCTTTTAATTGTGATTGATCTCTTAAATCGGCAATTGCTTTTACCTCATTATTAAACTCGACACGTTCATCATAATCACTCAGTTCACGTTGAGCATCCTCTCCTTCAAACTTACTTAATCGATTTGCAACAGCCGCTTGCTTCAAACGCTCTCTTTCGATTTCTCCTTCTTGAAGCAAAGCAGCCCCTTCCAATATTGAAATATTAGATTTCTCACCAAGATTTTCTAATCCACCTTTTTCCTTAATTAAAGCTGCTAATTTCTGTTGAGCTTTTGCTATTTGTGTCTTAGGATACTGAGATGTACTCTTTAAATTACTCGCACTCTTATAAGCTGTAATTGCTTTTTCATACTCTTCATTATTGAAATATTCATCAGCGATTTTAATCGATTGTTTATAACGTAAATCTTGTTTTTTCGCTAACTCTTCACTAGCTTTCTGGATACTTTTACTTAATTGCTCCTTAGCATATGCATCATCGGATTTAATACTTAGTGCTTTTTGGTATGCTGATTTTGCTTGCTGATAACTTTCATCTTTGAATAATTGATCTGCCTCAGCTATGTATTCATCAAACATTTCTTCTTGAGACTCCTGTTTTCTTTTGGCTTCAGCAAGATTGTCTAAAATCTGTTGAGTTTCATCAATCTTATCTTTGGCCTTACTATCCTCTTCCTTTATTTCTAAAGCTGATTTATAATTCGCCAAGGCTTTTTCATAGTTCTTATTTACAAATTCAGTATCTCCTGCAGATATGAAATTATTGTACTCCTCCTCTACTTGATTTGAAGCATTTTCTGTTATCGCTTGGTCTACTTTTAAAATTTGAGCCTTTGGATATTCTTCTTCAGCTTTATAAGATAATGCCTCATTATACAAGACAATACTTTCTTTATAGTCACCACTATTGAATGCCTTGTCTGCATTTGCAATCGCCTTTTTGTAATTTTCCTCTAATTGATCTTTTGCATTTACTTTATCCAAAATAGATTGAACCCTATCAATTTCCTCCTGAGGAAAAGTCTCAGATGGTTTTAAGTTTTTTGCTGTTTTCAAATGCGTAATTGCTTCCTCGAACTTTTCTTCCTTAACTGCTGAAGCGGCTAACTGAATTTCTTCATCATATTTTTCTGCATTTATTTCAGCTTGCTTATTGGCTTGGATTGCTGCTAATTTTTCTTTGATAACATTCATATTCGCTTCTATCTCTGAATCAGTTTGAATTTTCAAGGCTTCTTCATATTTAGCTTGCGCATTTTCCCATTTTTCTTTATCAAATAATTTATTTCCGTCTTCTTTTAAAGCCTCAAATTCTTCACTTTGATTTTGTGCCGTTTCAAAAGCTTCTTTACTCGCTTTAGCTGCTGTTAATTTCTCTTCAACATCTGTTCTGCTTTCATCAATCTTTAACGCCTTTTCATATTTAGCAATTACATCCGACCATTTATTTTCTGGCTTCAATGCTTCAGCTTCATCAAGTAATGCTTGTATTTCAGCATTCTTTTCAGCATTTTCTGACTGTAATGCCAACTGCTCTTCGATCTTTTCAATACGATTATTAACATGCTCATCACCATCATTTATTGCTTTTGCAGCACTATACTTTTCTTTGGCCTTATTCCAATTCTCAGCGTCAAATGCTTCATCAGCTGCACTTACTAATGAATTAAACTCTGCCTTTGCTTCCTTTTCAGATTGCTGTGCTTCATATTCTGCTTTGCTTGCTTTTGCTGCTTCTAACATTTCTGAAACATCTGTTCTTCCTTCGTCAATAGCCAATGCAGATTCATATTTTGAAATCACCTCAGACCATTTATTTTCAGGTTTTAATGCTTCTGCTTCGTCAAGTAATGCTTGAATTTGTTCTGAAGATTCTGCTTTCGCTTGTTGTGCTTCAAACTCAGCTTTGCTTGCTTTTGCTGCTTCTAACATTTCTGAAACATCTGTTCTTTCTTCATCAATAGCCAATGCAGATTCATATTTTGAAATCACCTCAGACCATTTATTTTCAGGTTTTAATGCTTCTGCTTCATCAAGTAATGCTTGAATTTGTTCTGAAGATTCTGCTTTCGCTTGTTGTGCTTCAAACTCAGCTTTGCTTGCTTTTGCTGCTTCTAACATTTCTGAAACATCTGTTCTTTCTTCATCAATAGCCAATGCAGATTCATATTTTGAAATTACCTCAGACCATTTATTTTCAGGTTTTAATGCTTCTGCTTCGTCAATTAATGCTTGAATTTGCTCTGAAGATTCAGCTTTCGCTTGTTGTGCTTCATATTCTGCTTTGCTTGCTTTTGCTGCTTCTAGCATGTCTGAAACATCTGTTCTTTCTTCGTCAATAGCCAATGCAGATTCATATTTTGAAATCACCTCAGACCATTTATTTTCAGGTTTTAATGCCTCTGCTTCATCAAGTAATGCTTGTATTTCCGCTGAGTTCGCTTCTTGCTCTGCCACTTTGGATAATGCTGTTTCAACAGCCTCAATTCGCTCATTCACGTGTTTATTATCGTCAAACAAAGCTTTTGCTTCCAAGTACTTTTCTTTCGCTTTTTCCCATTCAGCATTATCAAAAGCTTGATCTGCAGTTGTCACTAACTCATTGAATTGTGATTCTTTTTCTTGGTTCGCATTTTTTTCTACCAACAAAGTTTCAGCATTCTCTTTTCCTTTTATCGCTTCAGCGTTCGTTTCTTCAATCGCTAAAACAGCATCAAAATCAGTAATCGCTCCTGAGAAATCTTCAGCTGTAAGCTTTTCCTTAGCACTTGCCAATAAGCCATCAATTTGTTCACTTTTTTGAGCTTCTGCAATTTTAGATTCAACCTCTGTAATTCTATTATTCACATGTTCATTATCATCAAAAACACCTTGTGCTTCAACGTATTTAGTCTTTGCTTCTTCCCATGTTTTTGCTTCAAAGGCTTGATCAGCTGCTGCTACTAGTTCTTCAAACTTAGCTTGTTTTTCTTGGCTAACCTTCTTTTCTTCAAGCAAAGCTGCTGCATTTTCTTTACCAGTTTTCGCTTCTGTATTCGTTTCATCAATAGCTAGAACAGCATCAAAATCATTGATAGCCCCTGAATAATCTTCTGCTGAAACTTTTTCTTTAGCTGCAGTCAATAAATCCGCAATTTGTTGGGCCTGTTGCTCTTTATTCTTTTGTTCTTCCAATAGACTTTTCGCATTGTCTAATTTTGTTTGAACCTCTGGACTTTCCATTAGAGCAATTGCTTGGGTATATTTGTCAATAGCAGGTTGATATTCTTTTGCGCTAATGTGTGCGTCTGCTTCAGTGACAAGTTTATTAAATTCTTCCTGACTTTTAGCTTTAGAAATTTCTTCTTTGGCCATTTTTATTCTTCCTGGTGGATAAGTCGCTGCACTTTCAAATGTCAAAGCCTCTTCATATTTAACAATAGCTTCTTCAAAATTTCCAGCATCAAAGAGTTTATCAGCTTCGGCCACTGCTTTATTATAATTATCTTTCTTTTCCTTTATGGCTTTCTGTTCATCCAACTTTCCTTTAATTATCTCCAATTGAGACTTCGGGTATTCTTCATTCGGTAAAATTTTCAAGGCATTTTGATACATATCTCTTGCTGCTTGAACACTATTTTGTTTAAAGAAACCATCGGCACGTTTGATCAACTTATCATATTCTGCCTGCTTTTTCGCCTTTTCTTTTTCAGCATTTAACGTAGCAATTCGATCTTTTGGATATTGTTCATCGTCTTTAATTACAATGGCCTCTTCATATTTTGAAATGGCTTTATCATATTCTTTGGCTTTGGCAAAATTATCTGCAGCTGCGATCAAATTTAAGTAGGCTTGATTATCTTGTTGGAAAGCCAACTCCTCCTCTTCCTTCTTCTGAAGTAACTCTTCAATTTCCAATAAACGGGCATTGGGATGCGCCTCTTTTTGCTTACCCGGTAACTGCAAAGCAGCAACATATTTATTCAATGCTTCCTCTAATTTACCTTCATCAAATAATTTGTCAGCATCTTTAATCAATTTGTTATACTCCGCATCTGCATTTTTTAAAGCGCTTTCTGCTTCCAATAATAAATTTTCAATTTTCTTTTTGGTTTGCATCATTTGACCGTTGTTGTAATTCATTCGGTCACCATCAAGATACCATTTTACCACAGGAGTTGTTTCCAAAAATGAAAAATCATAACCAGGTCTTTTTTGAAATAGATCTAGATTAATTGGAGGGAAAATCTTTCCACCAGGAGGCATATCTTCAGCAATAACAGAAGTTACATCTAATTCAATGATTTTTGTAACATAACCAGATTTGGTGTATTTCACAGTATACTTCTTTCCAACAGGAAAGTTTACGGAGTACTTCCCTCCACCAGAGGTCGTTGAACTTGTAACATTCAAACCACCCGAAAGAACAGTAACTGTAACTCCTGATATAGATTTTTGCGAGTCCATGTCTGTGATTGTACCATCATAAGTAATGTTTTGACCATAGCCAAAATTAACAAAAAGTACAAATGCTAAAATTGAGAAAAAATGCTTCATCTTATATAAATAGAACGCTGAATATAACTTCGGTTACATCTGGCGCTTTTTGGTTCATAGTTTAACTTACAAATATCGATAAAAATATGATAATTCCATAGAATTCTCACTACCGAAACAGCACCAATTCAATCACGATGCCAATTTATTGATTGACAACATTTAGACCTTGAATTAATTCACGCTTTAAGATTTATGACAACGATTCAAATAACAACATACAAAACATTGATTAACAATCAATTTAATAAAGTTGATAATTTAAAAACAAATAGCTTAAAAACAATCATTTTTACATAGCGATAGAAATTTGTAAAAACGAATTAAGTAAAATTATAATTGTATTAATTTAAGACCATACAAACGCAATACAAGAAATTCATTAAATTCGCCACATGCAGAAAAAATTAATTGAAGTTTGCTATACTCCAGCAGACTATGCCTATTTTAAAGGAAAATTTGAAATCGTTGTTGTAATCGACGTATTAAGAGCAACTTCCGCTATTTGTTCAGCAATTAATAATGGTGTGAATAGTGTCATTCCTGTTTCAACAATTGAAGAAGCTAAAGATTACCAAAAAAAGGGGTATTTAGTTGGTGCCGAAAGACAAGGTGAAATCGTTGAAGGTTTTGATTTTGGAAACTCACCATACAGCTACATGAAGCCTGAATTAAAAGGAAAAGACATTGTACTTTCAACAACGAATGGTACGCGCGCAATCAACATAGCAAAAGAGGCAGAAACTGTTGTTATTGGTGCATTAACAAATTTAGATGTGCTTTGTGAGTGGTTAGCAAAACAAGACAAAAATGTTGTGTGCTTATGTTCTGGTTGGAAAGACAATTTCAATCTTGAAGACACCATTTGTGGTGGAGCAATTGCAGAAAACTTATTAAGAACAGGAAATTTCGCTTCAAACGAGGACTCTTCAGTTGCAGCAAAATATTTATATTTAACTGCTAAAGACAACTATTTCGGCTTTTTAAAAGCCAGTTCACATAGAAGAAGGTTGAAAAAATTGAACTTGAATGAAGACATTAAGTTTTGTTTAACACCAAACCAAATGGACGTTATTCCAGTTTTGAGGAACGACAGAATTGAAAAACTAAAATATTAAAATGAAAAGCCTACTGTTTATTCTACTTTTAATAATTGCTCCAATTGCATTTGCAGTAAAGGATGACACGAGTAAAGTAGAATGGATAAAGGTTTATTTCAACGGTCAATCAGATCATAGTTTTGCACTCCCTCACAATAAATCAAACGACCTACAAGACCTTATTCAAGCCTTAGTTGACCGAATAGACAGTGCTAAGGTCAGCATTGACTTGGTGGCCTACGATTTACAAAATATGCGTGTTGGACATGCGCTTGCCAATGCTAAACGTCGAGGTGTTAGAGTTCGAGTAATTACAGATGTTATTCACCGAAATCACGCTCCAAGATTTACTCATCCAATGTGGGATACTTTGCGTGCAGCAGGAATATACAACATTGATGATAGCGGAACAATTTACGCTCCAGATGGTGAAATTATTGAATTGTATGAAAGCCTTCCTAACTCAGGGGCTAACATGCACCACAAATTCGCTGTTTTTGATTTAATTAACGACGACCCAGAAGATGATTATTTATGGACGGGATCGATGAATGTCACTTATACTGGACCATGGAATACGAATGTTACAATGGTCATTAAGGACAGTGGATTATCCGGAGTTTACGGAGAAGAATTTCAACAAATGTGGGGAAGCGACACCGAAATTCCCAATGCAAAAAGGGCACGTTTTCATAAAGACAAGAAAAATGTTTCTGAAAACATTCATTATATCAAGGACATAAAAGTTGAAGCCTATTTCGGTCCACTTGATAGAGATAAACGTAAACCAAGTATTTCCGCTAGAATTACAGAGCTCATCAATGATTATGCAAAACATGATGTTCGTTTTCTAGCATTCGCAATTAGTCCTAACATTTCAATTAGTGAGGCATTAATTGACCGTTCTGGACGAGGAGAAATTAATTTAGAAGGAGTGATCGACCCTGCTTTTTATGCAAGATACCGAAACAACAATCAAATTTGGGCGAGTGCAGAAATGAACTTTGGAAATCGAAAAGTTGTGGCTGGTAGAGAAGTAAGAAAACTCCATGCGAAAACCTTGATTATCGATGCACAATACCCTTACCCAGAAAAGCATAAAGCCTTAACAATTGTAGGTTCTTATAACTTTTCAGCAGCCGCAGAGATCGCCAATGATGAAAACATTCTCATGATTTACGACAATAAAATTGCCAATCTATTTTTACAAGATTTCAAAGGAGTAATGAGTCGCGCAGAACAAAAAACTTACCATCGTTACCCGAAAATCGATACCAGTCATTGGTACACAAACTTTAGATTTGGTCGCAGTGGCAACATTGAAGTTGAGTTAGATACAAACTTTTATTATCCTGTTTCTCTTTTAGGTGTAAATGTACCTAGAGTTTGGGGCGGTCATGAGGATTCTAGTTATTTCTTTGCTGAGGAATCAAATGATTACCTTAAGAATTTACTTGAAGGAGCACAATTGAAGATTAGCGCTGGAAAGGAAATGCCTAGCCATCAATTTGGTCGATATAGTGCATATATTTTGGCTAGAAAAGGGAAGGATACGATTTCTGTAAATAGAGAAATGTTGAAATCGGGACATGGCACCTACTCCACTTACAATCGACAACAAAAAGATTCTATTTTAAACTTTAAAATGTTAGAACAAATTGCCAAAGAAAATAAAGTTGGAATTTGGGGTTTTCCGAAATTATTTAAAACAAAGGTTTTAACCAAAGAAGCTGAAAAACGCAAAAATCTATTTCCATTGAATTTGAATACAGCATCATTAGAAGATTTAACTTTTATTCCTTCAATTGGAGAGAAAACAGCCGAAAGTATTATTGAATTCAGAGAAAAACGTGGTGCATTTAAAAAGCTCAATCAACTAACATTAATACCTGGAATAGGATCTGCAACATTAAAGAAATTAGAACCCTATCTATACATAGAAGATAAAAAATAATAACAATGACGAACAACGATATTTTACGCCAAATACGATATGCATTTGACTACAACGACGATGAAATGATGGGGCTATTTGCTTCTGCAGGAATGGAAGTCACGCGTGCACAAGTGTGTGATTGGTTAAGAAAAGAGGAAGAAGAATCTTATGTGAAACTAAGCGATAAAGAAATGGCTACATTTTTGAATGGTTTCATCAACGAAAAAAGAGGTAAAAAAGAAGGTCCACCTATGCGTCCTGAAGACAATTTAAATAACAACATCATTTTCAGGAAACTTAAAATTGCATTAAACCTTACAGATGTTGACATCTTGGACATTCTCGATTTAGCAAATATGCGTGTAAGTAAACATGAATTGAGTGCATTTTTCAGAAAACCAACACAACGTCAATATAGAAAATGTAATGATCAATTTTTGAGAAACTTCCTTTATGGAATGCAACTGAAATACAGAAAAAAATAGATATTTTTACTCTATTTTCAAGAACTTTTAAAACATTATTTATTCTTATAAATATAACTTATGATTCAAGTACAATATATTCGTAAAGAATTTGAATTAACCAAGAAACAGCAAAAAGAGAACAATACTTCTGAAAAAGTTGCTGTAGCGGTTAATGACATTAGTTTTGAGTGTAAACCTGGACGTATTTTTTCATTACTAGGTCCAAATGGAGCAGGAAAAACAACCACGCTAAGAATGTTAGCAGGGATCTTACAACCTACAAGTGGATCTATTCAAATTAATGAAATTGATATTCAGAAAAATCCAAATGAAGCCAAGAAAGACATCGGTTTTTTAACAGGCTCAACAGGACTTTATGAACGATTAACAGCCAATGAAATCATTAGCTATTTTGCCAAACTTTACGGTGTTTCAGATCAAGACTTCAAACAAAGAAAAGAGCACCTATATGAATTATTGGGAATGCATGATTTTCAGGATAAAAGAATTGGTCGTTTAAGTACGGGAATGAAGCAAAAAGTTTCTATTGCAAGAACAATGATTCACGATCCTAAGGTAGTGATTTTCGATGAACCAACAAGTGGATTAGATGTGATAACAGCCGAAAATATCATTAAATTAATTAGTGACTGTAAAGAGCAAGGTAAAACCGTAATCTTTTCTTCACATATAATGAGTGAGGTTGATTTATTATGTGATGATTTAGCGATTATTCACAAAGGAAACATCGTGCATTCAAGCACAATG
Source organism: Brumimicrobium aurantiacum (assembly GCF_003402975.1). GTDB lineage: Bacteria > Bacteroidota > Bacteroidia > Flavobacteriales_D > Crocinitomicaceae > Brumimicrobium > Brumimicrobium aurantiacum. Next base: position 433,475 of record NZ_QURB01000002.1, read on the forward strand.
GAAGAATACAGAAATGCAATGACAACTTCAAGTTTGACTGCAGAGTTTATTAAAATCATTAATGAAAATAACTAGGCCATGATATTTACAATTTTCAAAAAAGAGCTAACCGATACTTTACGCGACCGAAGAACAATTATCGCAATGATTGTTGTTCCTATTTTAGTATTCCCTATCATTTTAGGCTTGTCCACTTCTGTTTCGAAATATTTTGACGATAAACAGAAAGAGGAAGTTCTTAAAGTTGCATTAATTTCAGAAGATACTGATAATCAATTTACCCAAAGACTTTCAGCAATTCCTGATTCTTTAGGACCAAAAGAACTTATTTTCAGACAAGACACGATTGGACTTAAGAAAGAAATTAGTGAAGATTCTTTGCAATTGGCCATTGTGATTCCTGCAGATTTTGATCAACAGCAAAAAGAGAATCAACAATCAACAATTCAAGTTTTCCATAAAGGAGTAAATTTAGGTAATAAAGACAGGGTTGAAGGATATGTATCCATCATAGAAAATACTTTATTAGAAGATCGTTTTGAGCGATTGTCACTTGACAAACAACTTATCGATCCTATCAATGAGCAGTACGTTGACATTTCAAGTAAAAAGGAGGTCATCGGAAAAGTTGCTGGAGGTTTCCTTCCATATTTATTCATCATTTTTGGTTTTATAGGATGTATGTACCCTGCAATAGACTTGTTTACCGGTGAAAAAGAGAGAAAAACCTTGGAAACATTATTGACAACTCCTGTTCCGCGTTGGAAAATACTTGTCGGAAAAATGTTAGTTATATCATTATCTGGAATTGCCGCAGCTGTGTTCGCATTAGTAGGTATGTTTGCTGGATTAAGACTTTTCAATTTAGTAGATATTCCTGGAATCAATGAAATTATTGATGGAATTTTAACGCCTTCATTTATTGTAGGATTGTTGATTCTCTTAATTCCACTAACGATATTTTTTGCTGGAATTATGATTCCTGCTACCATTTATGCAAAATCGTTTAAAGAAGCGCAAAGTGTTTTAACTCCGGTGAATTTCATCATTTTCCTTCCTGCTATTATCGGGATGTTACCAAATATTGAATTGGATTATACCACAGCATTTATCCCGATTGTGAACATCGTTTTAGCCACAAAGGAAATGGTTGCAGGTACAATTGATTTTGTCTTGTTAGGCATTAGTTATTTGGTCATGGTAATTTTCGCTGCATTATCAATTCTCTTTTCTTATAAAAGATTTGGTAGAGAAAGTAACATTGTTTCCTAATTCAATAATGGAATACAATAAGACTTTAAAATTGACGCAGTTGATTTTAATTGTAATAAGAAAATAGTGGATTAAAATCAAAAAGATACATCCCTCGGAAAACTAAAAATTTTGTTTTATGTTGTCCGAGGGATTTTTGTAAATACAATCTAATTACTTCTTTATTTTTGCCAAAGTCCAATGACAAGTCCAAGATTTAAGTTTAAAAATTGAATTGATTCTTTATAAGATTTGTCTGATTCAATCGGAAATTTAGAATAAAGATCTGTTTTAGTATTATGAATTGTAATAGGTACATTAGGCATGATATTATATGTTCCAGAAACAAATATTTTTAATCTCCTATTTAGTTGGTAAGCAACATTTGCATTAGGCTCTATAAATAAATTGACCATATTACCGTATTTAGGTACAATATTAATTTCATAATATTGATTGGCTCCTTTTTCTTTTAAAATATAAGCGTATTCTAAATTGCTCATTGAAGCAAATCCAACACCAAGTCCAAGTTGATATTCCCATTTATTTTGAGTCCAACGGTACATCCCTCCTATTGATGCAAAAATATTCTCAGGCTTATCTTCTTCCGTATTGCGTACTCTTTCAGTTTGTAAAACGTAAAAATGATCGTCATAATAACTTTCAAGGGAATTGGTCGTTTCTGGAAGATTTATATTTCTTCCTGTAGCTTGAATTTTGAAGTATGCCAACCAATTGCTATTTATATTTAATGAAGCCTTAGCATGAATCCCGAAATGATGTGCTTGATTTTCATCTATTGCACTATATATCGAAGAAGAGGAAAAGTTACTTATTTGATTAGCATAATCTACTCCTATATGTAGACCAAAACGAAATTCATCATCCTGTGAAAGAGCACAATTGGAAATCAGAATGATTAACAAAAATTTAGTTAGCGTTTTCATAGTGTTAGTTGAATTGATGGTGATGTCGCTTCGAAGACCTCATTATTCATTGTAACTATCCTTATTGTAAACTCATGATTTTCTTCTTGAGTTGGGAGTTCTTTTAATAATAAATCTATTGATTCAAAAAAAGAACCATCTTTTCGTTCATTCACTTTGGCTACACGGTCACCAGATAAATAATCTTGGACTGAATAAAACATATAATTTTCAAAAACAGAAAAATGATTAATCAAATTTTCCCCTGATTGATGCTCACTATCAAAATTGGACGAAGATGTTATTATTATTGAATCTATTGTATTCTTTACTGAAAAATCTGGTTCATCCTCCCAATCAGAATCTTCTGTTAATTCTAGATCAAGATATAATTTTAAACCAAACGCTTTTGCCGATAAAGACTCCTCATTGGAAGTTGTTGGTTCTTCAAAACGATTATCAGACAAGAAAAGGTTAATTTTTTCAATATTAACAAGCTCATTATCATACTTCTGTGTACAGGCAAAAATAAGCCCCGACACCAACAACAAATAAACTCCAAATTTGATCATTTTCATGTTTTCAATTTTAAATAAATAATAGAATTTTAATATTTAATACTCTCTTTAACGGAACTACCTATTTAAAGGTTGGCAATTAATATATAAACTCTAATTATATCTATAATTAATTAATTCTGATTTTATTTGTTTACTTTAGACTCTCAAAACCAAACAAATGAAACAAAAGTTTATTTTCAAAATTACATTGACAATTCTCATTCAATTTTGTTTCTACTATGGATTTTCTCAAAAAACAAACTCTATTTTAACTAATTTACCTACGAATTTTAAATATCAGGTAATTACAGATTCAATTCCTGCTAATAATTTTCTTGCTCAGTCTTCATCTTTTAATGAAGGAAGTCAAAAATTAAATATAGGATGTTCCCCCACTGTTGAGGTTGAATTAGATTTTTCATTGGTTATCTCTCATCCTTTTCTTTTTGACTGGAACCATTATAAAAAAGATGGAAGCATGATCATATACGCCATTAAGAAAAGTTTTCTTAAGCAAGATTCTACAGTTCTCAAAGCTTTAGATGATTACTGTTTTTATGGTCAAATGAACTATGCTCACGTCACAGAAACACATATATTATTTCTTTATTCTAAATATACTAATTCCCGCCATTTTGCTGATCGTTTGAAAAACACTTCCATGTGGAAAATGATTTTAGATCCTTTAGAAGTAAGCTTACAATCTGTTGATTTTATCACGAATGAAACACAAGATATTGTAGAGGGAGTAAATGGATTTCACGAAAAGAAAAAGATTATAGGAAAATACAAACTTTGCTCAATGGCACTGCCTGCACGAAAGATTCAGAAGGATAATAAAGAATTAAAAATCTCTCAAGGCTATGAAAATTGTAACACCATACTAAAGTTTAAACGTAACGGTAATGCTAAAGCATATTCAGCTAACGAAGGTAGAAGACTGTTTCTTGGAAATTGGAAGTGGAACATGGATAGTCAATACATTTATATAGATAAACAAAATACTAGAGGAATGTCAGGATATCAAATCGTAGGACCTAAAAGAATCCTTTCATTAAATAATAATTCGAAAGACGGAGTCATTTTGTATCCATTTCCATGAAAAAACTCAAAAATATGAAGTTATCAATGTTATTATTATTCATCTTCATGGCGACTAACTTAATTGGGCAAGATGATTGCAAACTTTGTAAAACCATTTCAAAAGGTCAATTTAATAAGATGGAACACATTGTAAAAACTGAACTCTTAAAATACAAATATGGTACAATCATCAAATCACCATCGGCGAGTTACACCAATTATGATGATTCCTACGATACAATTGTAGCCTGGTTAAATTCTAAATCATGCGTTGAGCAAGCCACGTGGGACAAATGTCAAGATAAAATCCAGCCTTACCCCAACTTTTCTAGGTTGGGATTCCGTTTAAAATCGGGTGATGAGTTTGTTTTTCATATTCAACAAGGACATTCCAATAACTTAAAAAACAGATTAAAATTTAGAGAACGACTTTATTATCTTTCTATGACAGAAGATAAAGGATTCGTGAAAAAGCAAATCACTCTTTGTAAAGGTCATTAATAATCGAACCAAAAACACTTAAATTTAAATCAATTATTCACAAAAATTTAATAATTATTTCTTATTGAAGGCTGTGGTTTTAACGCTTAAAAAGAACTTAAAACTGTTTAACCGGATAATTTTATAGACGAAACCCATTTACTATAAGATTAATTATATATATTTGCACGGATTTTAAATACTAATTATGAATTCTGTCGAATTAACAAAGAATCAAAGAATATCAAATTCGGTTAACATATTTGCGTTTCTATCTATTATAACTGCAATTGTATTTTTAATTTTCAAATTATGGAGCGAATCTAAATTCATGACAACCACCATGATACCAGATTATACTGTTCTTTATATGAATAAAGCCGAAATTAATTTAATTGCATTTCTTATCGGTTCAACAATTCCAGCACTCTATTTTAGATTTAGAGGACAGCACTTAATATCAACTGTATGTATTTCTGTATTTTACATTATGGGACTTTTCTTTAAGAACTCAGTTGATATTATCGAAAACTGGTATGCTCTTGTATAATTCAAAAAGAAATATTTAAATAAACTTAATCTATTTTTTACCTTGTTCAGTAAGTTATTTCTTAAAAATACTTGCTAAGTCATACAATGATTCAACAGTAAAATAATTTGAATGACTTTTTGGATGTATATACACATTGATCATTCCTGCTTTATCTCCAAATTGCATATCACTGATTGAATCCCCTACCATAATTGATTTTGAAAAATCAATCGTTGGAAAATCTGATTGAGCCTTCTTGGCCATTCCTATTTCAGGCTTACGCATTTCACTATTTTCTGCTGCTAGTTGAGGCGCATAATAAACAGCATCTATTTTTCCTCCGGCAGACCTAATTTTATCTAAAACTTCATCATGGACTATTTTCAAATCATCATGAGACATTAATCCCTTCCCTATCCCCTGTTGATTAGTTACAATAACAATTCTGTGAAAGTATTTAGAAAGTAAAGCAATAGCTTCAATGGCACTTGGAAAAACATCTAATTCATCCAAGTTTTTCACGTAATCATTGTCTAATTTTCGGTTTATCACACCATCGCGATCCAAAAACAAAGTCCAGCTTTCATCTACATTTGAAAATAGATTTTCATAATTTTGGTTACTTTCCATTTGCTATTTTTTTGTTTGTCTATAAAGTTCTAGGATGTTATTGACTAAAATCTCCCAACTGTATTTCTTCTTCTCTTCCTTGATTCCTTCTAATAGAATATTCTGATCTGTTTGTTCGTAAAAACGTTCAATTGACTCAGCCAAAGCAGATTTATCAACTGGTACGACAAATCCTACTTTACCGTCTGGACACATTTCTTTCAATCCACCAACATCAGTCACAATCATTGGTTTATTAAAATGATATGCGATTTGTGTAACACCACTTTGGGTAGCAGTTTTATACGGTTGAACAACAACATCTGCAGCACAGAAATAATATTTCACTTCAGAATCCTGAATAAACTCCTCCACATGAATTACCTCTTCCGTTAATTGATACTTTTCTATCAACTTCAAATACTTTTCCTTATCCGTGTAATATTCTCCTGCAATAATCAATTTAATTTTCTTGTCCCTCAATCGTTTTTCAGCGAAGGCTTCCAATAAAATATCCAAACCTTTATATTCTCTGATTAATCCAAAGAACAGCATATACTTGAATTCTGGATCTAATTTCAAATAGCGTAAAGCTTCTTGTTTTTCAATATGTTCACCAAAATTATCGAAGATGGGATGCGGAGAAATCAATCTAGGTTTTTGCTGATCAAAAGTAGATAAATCCTCTTGAACCACTTTTGTCATGGATAAAAATGCATCAACTGATTTCACAAAGTACTGAGTAAACATTTTATCCCCAATTCTTGACTCATGGGGAATCACGTTATCCAAAATTGAAATTACTTTTGTGTGCTTATTGCGTTTAACAACACGCAAGATCGTTCCCAAACATGGTCCCATAAATGGCAACCAAAATCGAGGAATAATAATATCAGGTTTTTCTTTAGCAATTTGACGTCCAACTTTTAACCAGTTTAATGGATTCACGGAATTCACTGTACGTACAATATTTAAATCGTAGGTTGGTACTTCGTCAACAAATTGAGTTTTTCCTGGAAATAAAAACTGTGGATATTGCAAACTAAAAGTATGTATTTTTACTTGATGCCCCTCATCCTCTAAGGTTTTGGCTAATCTTTCATTATATACTGCCAAACCTCCTCTATAAGGATACGCTGGACCAATAATTACAATTTTCATACTTTTAATAACTCTTAAATTTCGGCTGAAACAATTTTGTTTGCGTCCTGATTTATTGACAAACATCACGATTTTTTTTCAAAAACAATACTATTTCAAGTCGAAATATTGAAGTTTTAAATCTCCTAGAGAAGGCTTTGCTTATAATCGACAAAAAATCACAGAAAAAGCAAACAAATACCAATCAAATTAATGAGAATCCTTAATTTTATAGCACGAAAATAATTTTAGAAAATATGATAAAAAAAGTTGCAGTTATTGGTGCAGGAACAATGGGAAATGGTATTGCTCATGTATTCGCACAATTTGGATATGAAGTATCATTGGTTGATATAGCTCAAGAATCGTTGGACAAAGGAATGGCTACGATTGAGAAAAATCTTGACCGTATGGTTAGCAAGGAGAAAATCAGTGCAGATGACAAAGCTAGTACAATAGGTCGTTTAACAACATTTACTTCTACAGAAGAAGGAGTTAAGAATGCAGATTTAATCGTTGAAGCAGCAACAGAGAATGAAAGTTTAAAATTCAAAATTTTCGAACAACTGGATAAATTTGCTAAACCAGAAGCAATTTTAGCAACGAATACATCTTCAATTTCAATTACAAAAATTGCAGGCGTAACTTCTCGTCCAGACAAAGTAATTGGAATGCACTTTATGAATCCAGTTCCAGTAATGAAATTGGTTGAGATTATTCGTGGATATTCTACTTCAGACGAGGTAACTGACTTAATTATGGAAACTTCAAAATCATTGAAGAAAACTCCAGTTGAAGTGAATGACTATCCTGGTTTTGTTGCCAACCGTATTTTAATGCCTATGATCAACGAAGCAATTATCACATTGAACGAAGGCGTTGCTGGTGTTGAAGAAATCGATACAGTAATGAAATTAGGTATGGCTCACCCAATGGGACCATTACAATTGGCTGATTTCATCGGATTAGATGTTTGTTTAGCTATTATGGAAGTACTTTACGATGGATTAGGTAACGATAAATACGCACCTTGTCCTCTACTTGTGAACATGGTAGCAGCAGGTAAAAAAGGTGTTAAATCTGGGGAAGGATTCTATGACTGGAGTCACAAAACAAAAGATTTAATTGTTGCTGACAATTTCAAAAAATAAGAATTAACTAAACAGGATTGAAAAATAATTTGATATCCTAAATAATTTAGTTTATACTAATGCAAGTACCTTAATATAGGTACTTGCAATTTTTATATATAACTCTTTCATTGAACTGGTATTATTTGTGTAACAAATCAAGATCTTAAACGTTATAAAGTTATGAGACTATCCATTTTATTTTTATTCGCATTTTTAATTTCATCATTTTCTTTCTCACAGGGGAATGAATCGAAACTTCGTGAAAAAGAATTAGAGCTTTCTCAATTATTGGCAGAATTAAGATCTGTAAAAGAGGATGCTAAAATTGATGATCTCAATGCTGAATTTAAAAAAGAATTTAAACGTGCATTATTAATTGACGGAGCTTTTGATTATCCTTTTGAATCCTTAAGAACAGTTGGTAAAATTCACTCTCAAGATAAATTGGTACGCGTGATAACATGGAACGTTCAATATGAAAATTTGGCGTTCAACTACTCTTCTTTCATCATGAAAAAGGATGAAAGAAGGAATAAAGTTTATGTTACAGAATTAAATCGACAACAGCAGCCGTATTCTATGATAGAAGGAGAATCTGTAACCGATGAAAATTGGTATGGCGCATTATACTATGATATTATCGATGTTAAACGAAGAAGCAGAACATTTTACACCTTACTTGGATATGATGCAAACAATCAATCAAGTTCTATAAAATTGATTGATGTGCTTTATTTCACTGGAAGTAAACCAAATTTTGGTTACCCTCTTTTCAATACTAAAAACGGAAGAGCACGCAGGGTTATTTTTGAACATTCGGCAAAAGCGACAATGTCTTTAAAATATGATGACAAGCGTGAAAAAATCATCTTTGACCATTTGACACCAGAGTCTCCAAATTTGAAAGAATTTAGATCATATTATATTCCAGATATGTCATATGATGCTTTTAACTGGGATGGAAAACAATGGAATTTAGAAGAAGATATAATTGCAATCAACAAAGAAGAGTCTGACCGAGTAGAATTAAAAGCCTACGATTCAAAATTAGATACCGTTGTCACAGTTCCAGTAAAGAAAAAATGGATTAATCCTGAAGATCCAAATTCAGCAGTGAGCGGTGGAAAACACCAAGCGATAACACCTGAGGATATAGAAGAAGGCAATTCAAAAAAGAACAAAAAGAAACGTAAAAAAGAAAAAAAGAGAAAATCTAGTTATCCTCCTTCAAATATTGGAAGACCATAGATTGAAGTAAATCCAATTGGTGAGGTCACGAAAATTTTCGGAATCATCCCTCATCAAATTTAAATTGTCAGTTACCTAGGGATGATTTCAATCACTTACTTCAATAGATTCGAGAAATTACTCCACTATTAAAGATGTTTTAAATACTATCGGTTGGATTTATTTTAAATTTATAAAAGTTGAATTTTAAGTCCTTGAAACGACTCGTGGCTGAGCGTACTATTTCTATTGAATGTTTGATAAATTCCACCTCAATAAAATTTGACTCCAATTAAAAACACATTTTTATTGCGTTGACCAGATCCCCTATTCTGACCAATTTCTCACAATAAAATCTGATTAAAATTAACTTAAGAAATTAAGTTATTTTATAAAGTTTCTCACTTATGTTTGTCTTATCCTCGGTAGGAATAGTCAAATAAAATCCTTATTTTCGCACTCTAAAATTTTAACCTTATGTCAAAAAACACAGTCCTTAAAGAGGAACCCAATAAAATAGATTTCGAAGACTTCAAAAAAGAAGTAATTGCTGATTATGAATTGGCTTGTATTTCTCGTGAAGCATCTTTGCTTGGAAGACGTGAAGTCTTGACTGGGAAAGCAAAATTTGGAATTTTTGGTGATGGTAAAGAAGTCGCTCAAATAGCTTTAGCTAAACAGTTTAAAGATGGTGATTTTAGATCAGGTTATTACCGTGATCAAACCATAATGATGGCAATCGATCAACTGAATGTTCAACAATATTTTGCTGCCCTATATGCTGAAACAGATGTTAATTTAGAACCAGCTTCAGCAGGTAGACAAATGGGAGGACATTATTCTACACGTAACATTGACGAAAACGGTGAATGGAAGAATTTGATGGAACAAAAAAATAGTTCTGCAGACATCTCTCCTACTGCTGGTCAAATGTCTAGATTATTAGGATTAGCACAGGCATCAAAGGTTTATAGAAACCATGATGAGTTAAAAAACATAGAAAAATTCAAATCATTTTCAAACGGAGGTAACGAAGTTGCTTTTGGAACAATCGGAGATGCAAGTACATCTGAAGGTCAGTTCTGGGAAGCAATGAACGCTGCTGGTGTACTTCAAGTACCAATGGTAATGTCTGTTTGGGATGATGGATATGGAATTTCAGTTTCAAAGAAATTTCAAACCATAAAAGAAAATATTTCTGAGGCATTATCTGGATTTAAACGTACAGAAGAAAAACCTGGTTTTGAGATTTTCAACACTAAAGGTTGGGATTATCCACACTTATGCGCAACTTACGAAAAAGCAGTTCGTTTAGCGCGTGAAGAACATATTCCAGTTTTGGTTCACGTTGAAGAGGTAAATCAGCCACAAGGTCACTCAACTTCAGGATCTCATGAAAGATATAAATCTGATGAGCGTTTGAAATGGGAAAAAGAATTTGATGCTTTAGCGAAATTCAAAGAGTTCATCGTTAACTTTAAGGGAGAAAACGGCGAAACGATTGCCAATGAAGAAGAGTTAGATACTATTCAGAAGGCGGCTAAAAAATCTGTAATGGCTCAAAAGAAAGCAGCTTGGGCTGATTTCAGAAATGGTGTCGGTGCAGATTTCAATACAGCAATTCAATTGATGAAAAACGTAGCTTCTGAAAGTGCTAACGGAACATTCATCAATAAAGAAATCGAATCTTTAGAAAAGGAGTATGAACCAATTCGAAGAGATGTTTTCAATACTGTAAACAAAGTTTTACGTTTAGTACGTGGCGAAAAAGGTGATGCAAGAGCACAACTGATTAACTGGTACAAAGGGAAATTAAAAGAAAATAAGGAGCGTTATGGATCACATCTACACTCTTCTTCAAAATATGCTGTAACAAACATTGAAGGTGTTGCTCCAACTTATGGAGACGATGAAAAAGTGGATGATGGAAGAATCATCCTTCGTGATAACTTCATGAAATTGTTTGAAAAGCATCCAGAAATCATCACTTTCGGTGAGGATACAGGAAAAATTGGTGGTGTAAACCAATCAATGGAAGGAATGCAAGAGAAATTTGGTGAATTACGTGTTTCTGACACTGGTATTCGTGAAAACACGATCCTAGGTCAAGGAATAGGTATGGCCATGAGAGGTTTGCGTCCAATCGCTGAGATTCAATATTTAGATTACCTATTGTATGCAATTCAAGTTATTTCTGATGATTTAGCAACATTGCAATACCGTACAAAAGGTGGACAAAAAGCACCTGTTATTATTCGTACACGTGGTCACCGTTTAGAAGGAATCTGGCACTCTGGTAGTCCAATGGGAATGATCATTAATGCTGCTCGAGGTGTGAATGTTTGTGTACCAAGAAACATGACTCAAGCCGCAGGAATGTACAACACATTGATTGAAGCAGATGAACCAGCTTTGGTAATTGAGCCATTAAATGGTTACCGTGTTAAGGAACCAGTTCCAACGAACCTTGGTGAATTTAAGGTTGAGCTTGGAAAAGTTGATGTGGTAAAAGAAGGTACTGATTTAACATTAGTAAGTTATGGTTCAACTTTCAACATTGCTGAAGGTGCTGTAAAAGAATTGGAAAAATCTGGAATTAGCGTTGAATTAATTGACGTTCAGACCTTATTACCTTTTGATTTAGATCATACCATTTCTAAGTCATTAGAAAAAACAAGTCGTTTGATGATTGTTGATGAAGACGTTTCAAGTGGAGCATCTGCATATATTTTAGATCAAATATTAGTGAAGCAAAAAGCATATTACTTATTAGACAGTGAACCTGTTACAGTAAGTGCAAATGACCATCGTCCGGCTTACGGAACGGATGGAGATTACTTCTCTAAGCCAAATATTGATGACATTTATGCAGCAGCATATAAATTGATGAATGAGGCAGATCCAAAAGAGTTTCCTTCTTTTTTGGATTAATAAATAGTTAAAATAGAAAAGAGCGTTTCGAAAGGAACGCTCTTTTTTTTGTGCTTGAATTTTGATAAAAAAAAATGAAATGACTCATGATTATATTCTGAATAATTAAGTGGTTGAAACCACTTTTGGATAGAATTTCGTTTCTATTAGTGAGGGATGAATTCCTCACCAATAGTACGTTAAAAAATAATATTAATTATTTATCAGATATTTATTCTTTATATATTTCTATCTGTTTTTAGAATTTCATAAATCATAGATAACTATTCGATTCCATTGATGCGGGATTCATCCCGCATTCAATGAAATTTGTACAAACTTTAGCCGTTTTAACGGCTTTAAATTTTGAGTTATTTTATTTAGAGGCCCTTCCCTCCTAATATTATGTTTTCAAGACAATTAATTTATACACATTAAACGCATTATTTAATTAATTTCTCTACTTTTCCAGATTCAAAAATGAGGTACTAAAAAAAATATTTGAATTTTTATTACTCATTAATGAACCTTAAACATTATCGTTTGTACAGTACACTTATAACAACAAAATAGCAATGAAACTCCAACATATTCCTTTACTTTTTCTTCAGATTTTCTTGATTAATTCTTCGCTTAATGCACAACCTGAAGAATTGCCAATTTTCAGACAATATCATGCTACAGATACACTTGAAAATCAAAACTTCATTGGGCATCTTTTTGACACAAAAGATTTAATCATTCGTGATCAAGAAAAGGATACGATTGAAATCGTTTCCTTACGAAAAGGAAAAAAACATGGGGAACGAAAAATCTTCTATAAAAGTGGTCAAGCAAAAGCAATTGCAGAATATAAAAATGGATTTCTCGATGGAGCTGTAAAATACTACCAACAGTACAATCAATTATTGACTAAAATTGAACATTATAAATCATTTCCAAAGCAAGACACGTCTTTGCTCGATGGTAAAACTACCATTTACCGTAACGGAACTGAAATTCAAGAAGAATATGAATACGCTGAGGGATTAAAAAACGGTAAATATCGTATTTTCAATTACAATGGAACATTAAAAGAGGAAGGTCAACTTGAGAATGGAATCAATGTTGGCAGAAGACTTTCCTACGATGGTAATGGAAGGCTTAGAAAAGATGAAAACTATAAAATCATAGATAATCCAAACTACATCCAAATAAAGCAGCGACACCAAGAAAAATACGGTGAAGTTAGACATAAAGAAATCGTACATATTCCACAAAAAAAAGCTGTATTAGACGGAACTTGTCGTTATTATTATAAAGATTTCTTAAAAACAGAAAACGAATTCTTAGAAGGACAAAAACATGGAACTTGTAAAGAGTATCACCAAAACAGTACTACTTTAAGTTCCGTCAATGAATACAAGAATAATTTACGTCATGGTGCATTTGTCAATTATTTTGCCAATGGTAAAGTCAAAAGTAAGGGAATATATTACCGTACAATTAAGGTTGATGATCAAGTCTATAACAATGTTTATGATGGAGAAATTATACATTACAAAGAACGTAAAATGCCAGATGGTTCAATGCAAATCACAAAAGACCGTGTTGAACACTGGGATAATTACATGAAAAATGGGGTCTTTGAAAATTACTCTTACCATAATGGAACATTAACACAACGTACAATTTACAAAGACAATTTAAAAGCAGGTTTAGAACAACGATTTGATCAAGAAGGAAACAAAAGCTATGAAGCAAATTATGAAATTGTAACGGTTAACGGAAAACAGATTTCTCAAAAAACTGGAACCGAAAAGGCATGGAATAATGGGAATCTAAGCTATGTTAAACATTGGAAAAGTGGGAAAGAACATGGAATTACAACCACTTATTATGCCAATGGAAATATTGAACGAAAAATGACTTTTGTCGATAATGAACTAAAAGGGCCTTATCAATCTTATTATGAAAACGGTCAGTTAAAGGAAGATTTAAATTATCAAAAAGCACCCTACTCTAGTTCAAACATGCATGTAGCTTGGAATAGAAAATATGACGAAAATGGAAAGCTTACCAATATTTTTTATGCACAAGGAAAAGATGAAAAAAGTATAAACTTGGCCTTTGAAAATGGTCAGCCTACCGAAATCTTGTTAGCCAACTCCTTGAGGTTTATGATTAACAAGAACAAAAAGCTAAAATCTGTTCATTGGATCAATTACTCTAGACCTTATCTTGGTTTCGATAATTTCAGTAATGGTCAATTAAGACGAGTTCATTTTAATGCTAATGGATTTAATCCTGCATTGGCGAACTTTACAACAGAGGGTAAAATCATCCAAGTTTATACCAATACTGGACAAAATGTTAGGAATCAAGAATTAGAAAACATTGCCCAAGCCATTGCAGAAAGTCAAAATCCAGACTGGAACAATGAGAACCTTGTTACTGAAGGATTCACCAATAAAACACACCAATGGAAGTTTGCTGATGGAACTCCATTTTTCAAAGTTTCATTTAAAGACAGTTTACCAGATGGCATTTGGACCGTCTATAGTCCGATCACCAAAGACACCATTTACAGACAAGAATATTCAAATGGAAAACCTATTGGAAATTGGTTCGAAAAAACAATTGATGGAATAAACTTGAATCGTTCTAGTTATCATGAAAATCATAAAATCAAGAAAAATATCCGCTACATCAAAGATGGCATTGTAAAGGAAATTAAAGAAACCGACAAAAACGGAAATGAGATTTACTATGCAGAATATTTTGAAGATGGAACAATCCACAATTGGAGAAAACCGAAAGAAGAAGCCTATTTATACATGCGAAAAGAAGGTGATACCTCAAATTACAGATATTTCGATACACGAGCAGATTCTATTCAAATAGAACGTCAATTTTACGCAGGAAACCAATTAAAAACCATTCGTAAAAACAACATTACAACTGGTCGTGGTGAAGTTCGCACCTATTATGAAAACGGACAATTGAACACGCTACATGAAATGAAAGATAAGGTGGCACATGGCGTTTACAAACGATTCAGAGCCAACGGAGAACTTTGGACCATCGGTAGTTTCAAAGAAAAGAAAAGAGATGGAAAGTGGATCAATTACGACGAAAATGGTAAAGCTGAAATCAGTAATTTTAAAAATGGAAAAATTGTCATTGAAGAAAATTTAGGAGAAGATGATTTTTGTAGATGTTACGATACTAGCCTGCAAACTGGTTCCATTGGTTATGCCGGAATGCTTTCCCACTTTGAAGAATACGAAAATGTTGTCAAGTATTTCCCAAAGAAAATTGTTCCGATCGACAGCTTAAATTATGATCATATATTCTACCTTGGGTTACAAACGGACAATAACCGTTCGGGTGGTTACACCAGTTTTAAACTTTTAATGTTTAGAGATTTCTCTTTTCATTATCCAGCACAGAATTATCTAAAATTTAACTTAAATCCATGTAGAACGACCGGTTACATCAGCAACATGAGAGGTGAATTTAGCTACCAATTCAACAATGAACGTACGATGAATTCGACGCTTTACGCAAAAAACATCGCCATTGGACTAAATAATAACCCTTTAATGCAAAGTAATGGAAATGCTTACACTGTGAATTTTGATACAAAAAGAATTCGTTTTAATGAAAATGACATTCAATCCATCACTTTTAATGAAGCTGAAACAGTTTGTTATCCTCCTGGCATAATCAACTCAATACTGCAGATTGAAATTAAAAAAGCAGCATTAAACTACAATCGTCCAAGTTTAAATACTTATGGGCTTCCACTCTTTCCCAATGAGGCTAAACAGTTTTACGGATTTGAAATCACTGTAGCCGATCTTGAATTTCAAATGGAAAATCTACAGAAAACAAAAATTCACGCAAGTGCTGAAAGAATCGTCGCAGGTGCGAATTATGTTGCTGGTAAAATCAAAGTTGAAGGAAATCTAAAAGAAGAAAATGTATTCATTTTAAAGAGCAGTAATACGCCAGTTAAAATTGATGAAATACAACGATTTTTAGAGCAAAAAGGATTTTACAGAGTTAAAATTGAGCAAGAGAACGATGCTTTATACATCGAATTTTTTACAGAAAAATAAAGCATAATAAATCATGAAAAATCCAAAATATTTAGTTCATCCATTGAAAAATAAATTCAACATGAAACACGCCTTCCTTTTTATTCTTTTGTTCTCTTTTACCATTTCAGTAAAAGCACAGTTTACCGACATTTATCAAAATAAGAAATACGAAATTCACAATTTGGTACTCAAAGCTGAAATTAAAGCTGCCTACTCTCCGAGTCAGCTAGAAATCGTACAATCCAGAAATGAAGAAAAACCTGAAGATTGGGCTAAAGTAGAGGATAAAATATTTGATATCGCTGTGAATCAAGTGAAAAATGAGATTTCTTTTTTTAAAATTCAATCTAAAGCCATAGACTTTCGCAATCGCATTCAAGAATGGAAAAGAATCAACGGAAGAGACTCCTATTCTACGA
Source organism: Brumimicrobium aurantiacum (assembly GCF_003402975.1). Classification (GTDB taxonomy): domain Bacteria; phylum Bacteroidota; class Bacteroidia; order Flavobacteriales_D; family Crocinitomicaceae; genus Brumimicrobium; species Brumimicrobium aurantiacum. Next base: position 449,830 of record NZ_QURB01000002.1, read on the forward strand.
TGCAGCCTAACTTCACCTCTATTGATATAGATTTAGTAAGTGTTTTAAACAATTGTGCTGTTTACGCCATGAAATTCAATTTTGTGATCAACAAGAACAGCTATTATGGTGACGATGAAGCAGTGATTACACAATATTATTTTGCAAATTTCAAAAAAGGTACAGTTACTCCATTTAACGAGCAATTAACGCAAGAACAACAAAATAAGCTAAAGGATTTATGCTTGAATCGATTCAAGAAATTATACCTCTTACAAACCCAAAAACTTGCGTTAGATGAGTTAGATAATGATGAAAAAATGAACCTAGACCACAATTCAAGTTTCGCATCAAAAATCTTCTTTTCAGAAGCCATTATTTATCCGTATTTGGCAGGAGTTATTGTTGAATTCCCTCAATACTCAAATTCGTCAAAGCTCTTTTTTAATTATCCTGTTCGTGTTTTCCTTAAAGGCAATGATGTTCAGCAATTATTAAAGGACTTTCCAATAATTGAACCGGCCTTCAGTAATCCATTGAAAGCACCGACACCGAATCAAATAGAACAACTAAACAATGATGAGAATTTCAATTTGATTCGTTTTAGCACTGCTCCTAAAGAACTTGATATGTTAGAATATTTAGATCCTAAGAAATCGATTTATACCCTGTCTATTGACAACATTTACCATAGAGATACAACACAAACAAGACAATCAACCAAAAAGTTTTTCTTCAACAAACAAGGTTTGGTTACAGCTGTTGAAACAAGAGACGGGAATGATAAATTATTTAGAGAAGAACGTTTCACATACAATGAAAACGCTCAATTAATCAAGGTTGAAAAAACGAGTCGAGAATCGAATATAGATTTTCACTATTATAACGGTAAAAAGCTAAATTATATTGAAAAAGTCTACATTGACAATGACAGTCGATATGATGAAGATTTAAATGTAAGTATAAATCAAGAACATTTTATCTACAATGGCAACTACCGCTATCAAGTGAAGATTCACCTTACAGATGAGTTTAAGCCTAGTGGATATCAACATTTCAGGTATTTAAAGGAAAATAAATATTGCACGAACTCTTATTGTTTATTGCTGAATGAAAATAAAGATGTTGTTGGAGTTCGTTTAGAAAGAGGTTCACCAATGGACATCTTAACCAATGAAAATAATCAGGCGGTAGAAAGCTTTTTGGATTATGACAGACATCATCATCAATTTAGCTATGATGATCAAAATAGAATTCTTGAATTAAGGTCTACACACGATCGTTCAAATGGTTTGAATGTAAATTATGAATATTCTGATTCCCCTACTCAACCTTTGATTATTAAAGAGGAACAAAGATCATATAGTAATGTGAATTATAGGGAATACATATATCGTTTGGAGTTTTATAATCATTAAAACGATAAATAAATAGTACGCTGTAATAAAAATAATTCTAAATAAAACGACCATGAGATAAAATCTCGCGGCAGCATTTTATTTAGAATTCCATTAGGTAGCACAGGAGTTTTTCAATTCCAATTTTATTCCCTAAATTTAACCTACACAAAAAACTCACGAAAATGAAATCGATTTTACTTCTCTCATTTCTACTCCCTACACTCCTATTTAGTCAAATCACGCATCACTTTTCGAATCAAGATTCAAAATGGCACGTAGCAAAATCATTCACTGCAGCCACCCAGGAACATCCGAGTTTTGTAGCAACTACAACAACAGTTTTTGGAATACAAGGAGACAGCACGATAAATAGCGAAGTTTGGTCTAAAATATATTCTACAAGTGATTCTTCCTTTCAAAACAACCTTGTTTTTGAGGGATTAACAAGAGTTGATAATGATTTGATATTGTACAAAAACGGAACAAACCCTATTGATACGCTTTATAATTTTGATTTAGCAATTGGAGATAGTGTATTTTATGATTTTGACTACTTCACTTCATGGATTCACGTATATGAAATAGAAACCGTTCTGTTGAACGGAGAAAGTTATAGAAAATTCATTTTTACTGAACCAAATGGTCCCACAGCTTTTGATCACTTAAGTGAAGTTTGGATTGAAGGAATTGGGAGTGTTCATGGACCACTTTTTCCAAATACACCAACTAAATTTAGTGAAGAAGTTCCTGATTCATTGTTACTGACTTGTTCTTTCTCAAACAATCAAGACTTCTTTCAGCATCCATCCTATTCTGATTGTTATGTTAATATCACTTTAGGAATTAAAAATCAAGAAGCTTTAGATTTTAGCATTTATCCGAATCCGGTAAGTTCGATATTGACGATTGAGAGTACACAAAATATTAATGGAGAAATCGAGTTTTTTGATGTGAATGGGAAGTTAGTAAAAACGATGGAATCTTTTGATGAAAAGGTTACAATTGATGTTTCTGGTTTTGAGAATGGGGTTTACTTTTTACATTTTGATGTTGGTTCTGGGAAAGTTGTGAAGAAGGTATTGGTTGGGGAATGAAAAACGAATCAAAAGCCTAAGCCAAAATTATTTATGGATTTTATCAATTTCTTCGTATTTTAATTAATGATAAAGGAACAAATTTAAATAACCCTCTCTAAATCAACAATTTTATGACTGGAAAAAAGAAACAAATTGAAGTTGAACAAAAGATCATTGCAATCACATCTCATAATGATGATGATTATATTTGTTTAACTGATATGGTGCGTGGAGAAGAAGGAAATGATCATATTAGAAATTGGATGAGAAATAGAAATACTGTAGAGTATTTGGGCATCTGGGAACAATTAAATAATCCAAGTTTTAAAGGTGTCGAATTCGACACCTTTAAAAAAGAAGCAGGATTAAACTCATTTAATTTAACACCAAAAAAATGGGTAGACAACACTGATGCAATAGGGATTATATCTAAAAGTGGAAGATACGGTGGCACTTATGCTCATAAAGATATTGCTTTTGAATTTGGTGCTTGGATTAGTCCGATGTTTAAACTTTTACTAATAAAAGAATTTCAAAGGTTAAAGAAAATAGAATCTAATCAATATAATTTAGAGTGGGATGTGAAAAGAGTTCTTAGTAAAGTAAATTATCAAATTCATACTGATGCAGTTAAAAATCATATAATCCCTAAATCAACTCAAAAATTTGATAATTTATGGATTGAATATGCTGAAGAAGCAGACTTATTAAATGTCGCTTTATTTGGTTGCACAGCCAAGCAATGGAAAGAGGCTAATCCGAGTCTTTCTTTAAATGGTCAGAACATGAGAGATTTTGCGAGTATAAATGAATTAGCGGTTCTTTCTAATCTTGAATCTATAAATTCCGAATTAATTAGAAATGAAATAAGCAAAGAAAATAGGTTTGAGAACTTGAAAAGGATTGCTATTCATCAGTTAAGGATAATCGATAAACTAGACATAATAAAATCAATCAAAAAACAATCGGACTCAACCTTTTTGGATGCTCAAAATAAATTTAATAAATAGATTTTTTTTAAATTGAATAAATTATGAGATGGTCTTATTTTTTCAAACATTGGTTTACCACAGTGGTTTTGGGAACAATTTTATGCTCTTTAGTTCTGTTTAACGATATTCATATTTTCTGGCTTATGTTCGGTGTATTTTACGTTACCCTATTTTCCTTCCCTACTTTCACGCTTTTGGCCTTTATTTTCCAATATCTAGATAAGATAGCAGTAGAAACAAAAAAGGTAAAAGCTATTCTCATTTTATCCACAATTTCAGGAGTGGTTTTATCGGAGTTAGTAATAGTGCAAAATATTACTTTGGAGATAACTTTAAGTTACTCACTTGCAGCAATTATTTCAGGCATGATATTTAAATTGAAAAGCAAAGAAATTGAAAATATATCTTAATTTTAAAATTATGAGATGGTCATATTTATTCAAACATTATGCAGCGACAGTAGTGTTGGGCTCTATGATTTCTCTTGGATATGAAATTGGTTTAAGTGAAATAACCAGCTATTTTGGTGTTTTTGAAATGTTGTTGATATATATTACTGTTATTGGAACGATTTCAATTCCAGTATTTTTAATAATCCTAATTCTATTTCACTATCTTAAATTAAAAATAGTAGAAGTTGAAATAGCAAGAATTGTAATTATTGGAGTAACTATTTTAGGAATTTTCCTTACGCTCTTTATTCTAGTAAAAAAATTACCTTTAGACATATTTATTCCTTTTTCTATTGCAGCAATCATTTCTGGAATGCTCATTAAACTAAAAAGAAATGTCAATCAAGAAGATATTCCAAACCAATCTAGATTCACTCAAAATGAAGATTAGCAATAAAATTTGGAAGATATTAAACATCCTAATTATCTCAGCCATCCTAATAAATGCCGTTTTAATGATTTTCAGAATCAAAGATCATATCCAAAATCTCGATTCTCCACTTTTACCAAAATACGTTTCAATTTACATGTATGGATCTGATATAAACCTCACCTGTTTTACATTAGGCGCTCTGATTCCTGCGCTATTTCTGACATTTAAAAAACATTACATTTCTTCAATTATCGTGATGATTTTGTTTCTTATTGTAGGGTTTCTATTAAGGGAAAAAATATTAATCTATGAGAACTTTTATTAGTTAACGGAGTATTTATAAAGCAGTTAAAATCAGAGAGTAATTACTTAAAGAGGTTCAATTTAAACGTAATTAAACCTCTAAAACAACAAGAGGGAAAAGTGAATTGATTGGTAATAGGTAGCATTTTACGCTTTTTTTCATGGCAATTCACAATTAATTCGGGTATAAATAATAAAAGAATATCAATAATAGAACTCCAGTTGGTTCTGTCATATTTATTACAAAACTAAATCCACTTCCTAAATTAGACAGCTTTATTATTCAGAATCATAAAGAATTATAATTCATTTGACAAAACTTCATTTATTTCTTATATTATAAACAAGCAATTCATTTTCAAACAATACGATTAAAGATTGGAAACACTCAATCTGATAAATTCTGCTTTTCAAATCTTAACTAAAAAAATAAATATGTTAAACGAACAAAAACAATACAGTCCAGAAAAACTTAAAGACTTTAAATCAATCATTGATAAAGAAATATCAATTGTTGAAAAAGAGCTCAAAAAATTTGAAGAGGATCAAGAAACACAAAAGGAAAAGCGGGCCAATTCCAATGTAGATTTTAATCAAAGTAGTAGACACTTCCAACAACAAGCTAAGAACAAAGAAATAATGAATCGATTACAACAAAGGTTGAAAGAGTTACAATCGGCATTATTAAGAATTGAAAATAAAACCTATGGTGTTTGCGAAAGAACAGGAGAATTAATCAGAGAAGAGCGATTAAAAGCCAAGCCTACTGCGAGATATGATATAGCTCAAAATTAATTACTTTCTAGCTTAACCAACCGCAACCGTCTTCTTCATTCCTTCTTTCAAAAAACCTTCAATCATGTCCTTTGGATGTGTCGTTTTAGGAACTGGAAAATCGAACCAATGTTGCATATCTTTATCATAACCAACATTATTCATAAAGGCATGAAGGGCTTTATTGAGTCCCTCGGTGTATTTTCGGTGATCAGCGCCAAGCGGATCTTCGTGATATAAATCATTTTGGGCAAAACCTTCGAAAGTTGGTCCGATTATTTTGATTCCAAATTCGTCTGGATTTTTTCCTACCGGACTGTGCACTGTGGTTGTAAATTGGTGCCAATAGGCCGACTGAATACAATTCTTCTGAAACAATTGTTTAACGACTTCAAGAGAATCGATTGTTTCTTGTTCGTTTTCAGTAGGAAAGCCATACATTAAATAGGCATGCACCATTATATTGAATTGAGAAAAGTTGTTGGTAACACGCGTAACTTGTGCGATATCTACTCCTTTTTTCATTTTCGACAACAAACGGTCTGAAGCGACTTCTAAACCTCCAGTTACCGCGATACAGCCAGACTTTGCCATTAGTTCACACAATTCGGCTGTAAAGGTTTTCTCAAAACGAATATTCGTCCACCAGGTTATTTTGACATTGCGTTCAAGTAATTTCAAAGCTAATGACCTACACATTTTTGGTGGTGCAGCTTCATCCACAAAGTGAAATCCGGTAATGCCGGTATCAGCAATAATTCGTTCAATTTTATCAACCAAAGCATACGCCGTTGTGTTTTGATAAGTAGCGATATAATCCAAATTAACATCACAGAAAGTACACTGCTTCCAATAACAACCATGTGAAATGGTCAATTTATTCCAGCGGTCATCTGTCCACATGCGGTGCATTGGATTTACGATATCAAGGAAAGAGACATATTTATCGTAAGGTAATCCTTGGTAATTTGGTGCGGGTAAATCTTTGTGATGAAAAATGGTATTCGGGAACTTATTTTTATAAACCACACGTCCTTTTTCAAGGATGTACGTTCTTTCTAGATCCTCTACTCCTATTTCACCTTGCGTAAATTTGGATAAGTTCAATAAAGGACCTTCGCCATCGTCTAATGTGATAAAATCTACCCATTCAAAAATACGTGGATCCTCAAGTGAGCGCAACTCTGTGTTACAATACCCTCCTCCCAAAGCAATTTTAGTTTTAGGAGCAATTTGTTTAAGGTATTGAGCACAACGCAAGGCAGCGAATAAGTTTCCAGGAAAAGGAATCGTAAAACAAACCAAAGTTGGTTGTTCTTGATTATACTTCTCTTCCATTAAATCCAACATACGATCTTCAATGAGTGTTGGCTGGTAATGCAGAAACTCATCCAATTGATTAAAACTACACGAAGCGGTTGCGATTTGTTCTGCATATTTTGTAAAGGCAAAAAACTCATCGACATTGGCTTGTATAAAATCTCCTATTTCTTCAATAAATAAAGTTCCATGGTGCTTCGCTTTATCAATAATTCCGATATCACCAGCTTTCCATGCTATAGCATTATTCACCTTTGATAGTCGGTGTCCTTTAGGTAAAAAGTCCGCTTGAAGAATAACATGAGCAGATTCAAGGTCATTTTTTTGAAGAAACGCGATAACCGTCTCTACACAATCAATATATTTCTGTTTTCGTTTCCAAACTTCAGGAAAATTGAAATTCCCCAGTTCTTCTGCTTCTTTAAACAATTCGTTCAAAAATTCACCTTTGAAAATTTCAGTGAATAATTCGATACTCAAATCAAAATGTTCCACAGAAACTCCTTTCTCTTCCAAGAAACCTTTCAAATAGGCTGTTGCTGGATAAGCGGTGTTTAACTGAGTAAACGGAGGAGTGACTAAAAGAAGTTTTGACTGCATGGTGCAAATATAGGGTTCTCTTTTTATTTCTTGGAGAAAGCTTAGTCTATTTCAATCCACAATAAGGCTGATTGGTAATAGCTTTCTCCACGTTGTAAATAAAAAGGGTCGTTAAAATGCAAGCCCTGAATTGTAAGTTGAAGTTTTGAAGATGGCTTCTTAATCTCCGCCACAGCGTGGTGAGATATTACTAAAAAGCTTATTCTTAAAGCACAAAAAGCCACAGCGTGGCGACATGTTTTTTATGCGCATAATTGCTTCTCATCTCTTTTGTGATTGTGTCACCGCTCTGCGGCTTATCAAAAAACGGTAAACGTTTTTTTTATTAATGTTTCACCCACTCCGTGGGCTTGTTGAACTGACAATGAAGTTTAAGGTACAAAAGCAAAACTTTAAACAAAGGATTTATTAATTGTAAGTTAAAGTTTTGAAAAAATCTTTTATATCACCGCCACAGCGTGGTGGGATGTTACTAAAAAGCTTATTCTTAAAGCACAACAAGCCACAGGGTGGCGACATGTCATTACTTCAAATCGTATTGCTAAAAATTTATTTTACTTCTCATTTGAAAATTGTTAAATTAGAAGGAAAATTCATAATTCGTTATTCGAAATCTTTCGGATCGTTATTCGTAATTTTACTGTATGAAAATTGAATCTATTGTTACTATAAAAAAAGAGCTAAAGCACCTTCCTAAGGAGGAATTAATTGAGTTATGTTTGCGTTTGGGAAAATTCAAAAAGGAAAACAAGGCTATGCTCACCTATTTATTGTTTCAAGCCGATGATGAACAAGGATATATCTCAGCAGTTCAGGAAACCGTTGACGAACTTTTTGATGAGATGAATACCTACAGTTATTTTTACATGAAAAAAACTATCCGTAAAATCTTAAAGCAAATTAGACAATACATTCGATTTTCAAAAAATAAAACGACTGAAGTTGAGCTTCTCCTATATTTTTGTGAGAAATTACTTCAACTTAAACCTTCTATTTTTAATAACACAACATTAACTAATATCTACGAACGTCAAATAGAATCTATCCAAAAGAAAATTGGTGCATTACACGAGGATTTACAATTTGATTATAATCAACGTATTGTAGAATTGGAAAGTTTAGAGTGAAATTAAAGATCGACTAAACTATTTCACCCTTATTTGATTTGTTTTCTTAACTTTAAATACACTAAAGTTAAAATCACTTAAGATGAAACAACTATTTACACTAATGTTCTCTTTACTTTTTTCAACAGGTTTAATTCATGGTCAGGAACCAATTAACGAAGAAAAATTAGAATTTAAGAAGCTCGAACAGCTTACAAATTCTACATATAAACTTTATCATACCTCTAATGAAATGGGCAAATGGGTTTATCTAAAACTAAACACTGCCAACGGAATGCTTACTCAATTGGTCATTGATGAAAAGAATAACTTAAGTTATGAAAACAATATCAATACCCTTCCGCTTGTAGAAAAATCGAACCAAATCAATGATCGTTTTGTTTTAAAATCAACTCCAAATAATTATACTTTCATTCTTTTAGATCAAATTAATGGACGAATGTGGAAAGTGTATTGGTCATTAGAGACAGAAGAAAGAGAAATAATTTCAATTCCTTAAATTCCACAACATTTATACATCTTTTACGTTGAACATTGTGTATTCAATCCACAATGAAATGAAAACACCTATTCATAAAACTACTTTTATCAATTCCGTTCAAGTTGCTCAGTTGTTGCTTCTTTATCTATCCTTCAATTTTTCATTTCTATTGAATGCGCAATCATGGCAACAGCTTGACGATTTTCCAGCTACAGAACGTGATGATGGGGTTTCTTTTGTTATTGGTGACAAAGCCTATTGTGGTACCGGATATAAAACAGGTTGGGTTGAAACGAAAGATTTTCATGTTTTGGATATGAACACAGATCAATGGTCTACTGTTTCCTCATTACCTATTGGAGAAGAACGCCAGTACGCTTCAGCTTTCGCCTCTTCAACAAAAGGATTTGTATTTGGTGGAATTAAAGATGGTGATCATTTGAATGATTTATGGAAATATAATTCATCGCAAGACAGTTGGACAGAAATGACTCCATTACCTGCAGAAGGAAGGCGAGGTTCCGTCTCATTCGTAATTAATGGGGTTGCATATATTGTGGGTGGAAATACAGAAATAGAAAATGCAATTGATGAAGTTTGGGCGTATAATATCAATGATGATACATGGGAACAAAAAAACGACTTCCCTTTTGGTGGACTATATCGTGCATCAGGAACATCATCGGAGAATTATGGATATTTGATTTTTGGTCAGAACGAAAGCAATAATTTAAACAATAAACTTTACGCGTATGACCCTATTTCGGATTCTTGGACTTTGAAAAGTACCTTTCCTGAAACTGGAAGAATGCATTCTTCCTTAAATTTAATTTCAAATCAATTGTTTGTCATTGCTGGAATAGATGATATGGATGTTTATCATAAGGATTTATGGCGATTTGATTTAAGTGACTCCACTTGGCATGAGTTAGTGGAAATTCCTGGAAATGTTCGAAAAGGTGGAATGGCTTTTAATAATGGTGACAATCTTTATTACACTACTGGAATAAACGACCAGGACGTCAGATTAAAAGAATCATGGAAATGTGTTCAGCCCTTAAGCTTGGATAAAAAAGAGCTATCTCTCAATTTATCCATCTATCCTAATCCAGCAAATGAAACACTTATTTTAGCTTGTAATAATTTCAACTTAGTCTCAAATAATGAAATAACTATTACTAATTCAATTGGGAAACTTGTCACAAAGGTAAAAATGAATAGTGCACTGACCTTACTTGATATTTCACATTATTCAAAAGGAGTTTTTTTCGTTTCAATTCAAAATGAAAACATACATCAAACTATAAAATTCATAAAGAAATAAGAAGAAAATGAAAGTTCCAGGTTTAAAAATAATTTTGATAATAACCATAAGTAATCTATTGCTTTTTGCTACTACTTTACATAGTCAGGTACCAATTTACTTTGAATCGGATGTTATTGCTGATACACTTTATTTCGGCTTACCAACAGGAGAAGAAGATATTCCACAAGAATTTAAAGAAGAAGAGCAGGCGATGATGAATTTAATCAATGCAGAACGAAAACGTTTTGGTTTAAAACCACTGAAAATTGATACTGCACTTTCTGCTGCTTGCAGATATCATGCCTATGACATGGCTACACAAAATTACATTAGTCATACAGGTTATGACAGAGGTAAAGACGGAAAGCGTAAATTTGCAAATTCTACATTTGAAAGAATTTCTCAATTTTACGATGCAACAACTTTAATTAATGAGAACATTGCATTCGGTTCTAAAAACGTAGAAGATATGTTTAATTTATGGGTAGAAAGTGATGGACATTATAAAAATATGCTTGCACCCAATAGCAGAGTTGCTGGAATAGGTCTGGTCTATATTCCTGAGAGTGAGTATAAATATTACTGGGTTTATAATTCAGCAGAATAATTTAGCGCTTCAAAAAGTGTATAAAATCATTATTTTTGCGCTTTAAATAAATACCTATGATCAATAGTTACCGTCTAATTTCAATTCTTCTACTCCAAGTAATCATTTCAAATTATACTTTTTCAAAAGATAACATAACTGAAGCGGAATTTGATAGTGTATACTTTCATATTGCTTCAACTTCACTTACTCACAATCTTGACAATGCATTAAGTTTATCTGATTCTCTCTATAAGGTCAGCAAAAAACCTTCACAACAAATTAGAAGTTTATTATTGAAAGCCTATGTTAATGAAAACATGGGAAAAATTGATGAAGCTGTATATCTAGCAACCAAAGCTGAAAAGAAGGCCCAACAAAAAAATCATTTTGATCTTGCTACTAAAGCTGCTGGTTACATTTCATCATTATATCAAAGTGTTAACCTACACAGTGAAGCAGAACGTTATTTACTTAAGGCAGAACAAGCAAATGCTATGCTAAAGGATGATGAAATGTTTGCTTTAAGGCAAAGTATTATTCTTCATGATAAAGCCTTTTTAGAAATTGAGAAGGGGAACTATGAAAATGCATTAAAACAATTGCATCTTTCCGAAAAAATGTTGGATGAATACGATAGTTCATATATTAAATCGTATTCACTGAGTACAATTTATGAGTCATTTATAGATGTGAATATTCAACTAGAAAATTACCAAAAAGCCCAAGCATATGTTGACACTCTAAAAACCTATAATGAAACTAATGATGATGCGATTCTAAGTCTATTAAATGGACATATTGGAAAGATTGCTTTAGAGCAAAACAATTATGATAAATCGATATCTCATTTAAATAAGGCTTTGGAATATTCGAAGACTTCAGAGAATATGAAATTCATTAAAAAAACTTATGATAGACTTCATCAATATTTTAGCAAAATAAAAGACTATCCTAATGCGCTTCGTTTTCAAAATAAGATTGACAGTATAACCACGCTAGAAATAGAACAAAATAAAGTCATTACAGAAAGTATACTCGAAAAGTTAAGGAAGGAAGAAGAGTCTTGGTCTTCAAAAAACAAGGTTTATATTTTAATTATTTCAATTTTAGTTATTTTACTTTTAATATCGGTTTTTTATATTAAAAATAAGCGTTTACAATTAAAATCGAATCTTAAGAAAGATGATAAAGAGGTCAAAGTAGAACCTACTCCTACTCCACAATTAAAAAACGAAGAAGTAAAATCTCATGGATTTACAATTCCTAAAGAAACAGAATTAAGAATTCTCAAAAACTTAAAGATTCTTGAAGAGAATAAATTCTTTTTATCTAGGGATGTTTCCCTATCCGCAACTACATCCAAATTGAACAGTAATACACGTTATGTATCTCAAGTAATTAGAAAGAATAAAAATAAAGACTTTACTAGTTATGTCAACGAATTAAAAATAAATTACGTCATCGATTTGTGGAAAAACGATCCAAAAGCAATTAACTACAAACTTTCCCATATCGCGGAATTATCTGGATTTACCTCACATAGTAATTTCACATTTGTATTTAAAAAATTAACGAAAATGACACCTTCGAATTGTTTAGAGAAAATCAAAAAAGAGAATTTGAAGAAACAATCAGCTGATAATAAAGAGGTTTAAATAATAGTATAACAGAATTACATTTCTATTTTAAAATGAGGTATTTATTGATATCTTTTCACAAATGATTACATATAATTAGAATAGTATATCAATAAACTCTATTAAAATCAACTTGATATAATCAGCTGTATTCCTAAAATATTTTGGGGAATCAATTTTGAAATATAATTTGCTTTACAACATTTTCTTATTGTTTCTGAACAATATTGTTATTTTTATGTTCAATAGACTGCAACAAGTTTAAATATTAAAATTATATTACAAACGTATGATCGAAACCAAAAAGAAGAAGAAACTAAAATCACTTAAACGAAGAAAAAGTTATTTATCTGAAGCAAAAAATCAAATTTTTCTTTTAGAAAGAGAACAACTTATTGGTCCCCGATTTGGCGAAAAACTTAAAGAACATAATCAATTCCCCCTTAAACCTAGAACAATTGATATTCTTCAATTAAATTTAGGATATATGTGTGATCTTACCTGCGAGCATTGTCACGTTGATGCTGGTCCAGATCGAAAAGAAATCATGACCAAAGAGACATTAGAAGATGTACTTAAAATCATCGATACTGCGAATGTTAAAACAGTAGATTTAACCGGAGGTGCACCAGAAATGAATCCTCACTTTTTATGGTTAGTGGAAGAATTAACCAAACGAAATGTAAAGGCAATTGTAAGAAGTAATTTAACGATTCTTGTTTCGAATAAACACTATAAAACCTATCCAGATTTTTTCAAAAAACACAATGTTGAGGTTATTGCTTCAATGCCGTGCTACACGAAAGAAAATGTGGATAAACAACGTGGTGATGGTGTATTTAACCGTTCCATTGAGGCTTTATTGAAATTAAATGAAATTGGCTATGGAATAGAAGGTTCTGGACTAGATTTACATTTAGTATTTAATCCTGGAGGTGCAAGTTTACCACCCGAACAATCTGCCCTAGAAAAGGATTATAAAAAGCAATTGCGCGATGATTGGAATATTGAGTTTAATTCCTTGTATACGATTACCAATTTACCAATATCAAGATACCTAGATTTCCTTTTAGCAGCGAATAAATATGAAAGCTACATGGAAACTTTGATCAACGCATATAATCCTGCAGCTGCAGAAAATGTAATGTGTAAAGACACTATTTCTGTAGATTGGGAAGGATATTTATACGATTGTGATTTCAACCAAATGCTACAATTAAAAGTACAAGGAAAACGCCAGCATGTTAAGGATTTTGATGAAGATGAGTTGTTAAAAAGAAAAATCACCATTGGTCAACATTGTTATGGATGTACTGCAGGGGCGGGATCAAGCTGCCAAGGGACAACCACATAAATAACAACACTTTAAACAATATTATCTAAACTTTTAATATAATCATATTTCTTGCTTTATGAATACTAAAAATGCCTTAATAATAATGACCAAAGACCCTGTTTTAGGTCAATGTAAAACGCGCTTAGCAAAAACAATTGGGGATGAAAAAGCATTAGAAGTTTATATACAGTTACTCGATTATACAGCTGATTTTTCGAAGAAAGTAAATGCTGATAAATTCATTTATAGTACAGCAGAATTAAAAGATAAAACGCGCTGGGAAAGTAATCAAACTTTATTTAATCTTCAAAGTAATGGCGATTTAGGTAACCGAATGAACACAGCTTTAGAAGCTGTTTTTCATTTGGGTTATCATAAAGCTGTTGTCATTGGTTCAGATTGTGCTGAAATTGACGAAAACACCATTCAAAAAGCTTATGATGAGTTAGCATCCAATGACGTTGTTGTTGGACCCGCTTTAGATGGTGGATACTACCTCATCGGAATGAAAAAAGCCACTCCTGCTCTATTCCAAGACATTGAATGGAGTACCGAAAATGTTTGCCCTTCAACAATATCTATTGCCAAGCAAAATCAATTGAGTATTGCCCTACTTGAAGCTAAATCAGATATTGATTTTGAAGAAGATTTAAACCGTAAAGGGTATATTCAATGGAAAGTTAAACAAGAATAATAGTTTAAATTGAGTACAACCCAATCACTAGAAATAAACCTTGTATTTCCTTTTTAGTTTTTTTCTACATGAAACATATCGTTTTTAAAATGGAAGCGTGTTAGCAAGGCATATTCCATTTTAAAAATTAAGAAGGGTCAACGTCGATGATAATCCTCACAGACTTATTATAAGCCACACTATAAAAATCATCAATCTTTTGCTGCAATAACTTCTTCACTTTTTTATGTGATGCTTCACGTTCCACCTTCAAACGAATAACTTTCAAATAACTATTTTGAATTCGTTTCACAACAGGAAATTCTGGACCTAGCACTCGACTTCCAAAAACTGCGACTAATCTATCAGCTAAATCGGCAGCCATCATTTCTAGTTTATTCGGATCTCTGTGCTTCAAAGTTAGATTTATCATCTTGTAAAAAGGCGGATAGAAATAATTCTTGCGTTCAATCAATTCATTTTTATACATTCCGATAAAATCGTGATTGATGACATGCTGAATAATCCAATGATCTGGATCATAAGTTTGAATAACTACTTTCCCTCGCTTTGTCTTTCTTCCTGAACGTCCAGAAACTTGTGACATCAATTGATAACTACGTTCAAAAGCACGGAAATCTGGTCGATTCAACATCATATCTGCATCGAGAATCCCGACCAGACTCACATTATCAAAATCTAATCCTTTGGTAACCATTTGCGTACCGACAAGAATATCTATTTTACGATCATCGAAATCACGTAAAATATTTTCATAACTATTCTTTTGTCGCGTAGTATCTAAATCAAGTCTTTGCACGCGAACTCCAGGCAAAATAATAGACAATTCATCCTCTATCTTCTCTGTTCCAAATCCAATCATTTTTAAACGGTTACTCTGACATTTTGGACAAGCTCCAACTGGAGGCGTGAAGTAACTACAATAATGACATTTGAGAATATTACTATTCTTGTGATACGTTAGTGAAACATCACAGTTTTTACAATGCGGATTCCAACCACACACTTCACAAGCCCAAACAGGATTATATCCTCTTCTATTTTGGAATAAAATGATTTGCTCTTTATTTTCAAGTGCTTCTTTCATGTGTTCAACCAAGAATCCAGAAAAGTCAGATTGCATGGTTTTATCCCTTTTCTCTTTTTTAAGATTGGCAGTAAAAATCTCTGGCATCATCAAGTCACCAAATCGTTTATCTAAACTCACCAATCCATACTTTCCTTCTTCCGCATTGAAAAATGTTTCCATTGCTGGAGTAGCAGAACCCAATAGCACTTTGGCATCATGAAAGGCCCTTAAAACAATTGCAGTGTCTCTTCCGTTATATCTCGGACTCGGGTCATATTGCTTAAACGAAGATTCATGTTCTTCATCAACGATGATTAATCCAAGATTTCTAAAAGGCAAGAAAACTGCACTTCTCGCACCGAGTACAATTTGAAACTTTGTGGTATCATTATGCAATAATGAATTCCATATTTCAACACGTTCATTTTGATTAAATCGAGAATGGTAAACCCCAACCTTATCACCAAAATAGCGTTGCAAACGTTGAATTAATTGAGTGGTTAAAGCAATTTCAGGCAATAAAAATAAAACTTGTTTACCTTGATCTAGTTGCTCTTGTATTAACTCAACATATATTTCTGTTTTTCCAGAACCCGTAACCCCGTGTAAAAGTGTTACGTCTTTCTCTATGAAAGAAGTTCTAATTTCATCTAAAGCTGATTGT
Source organism: Brumimicrobium aurantiacum (assembly GCF_003402975.1). Lineage (GTDB taxonomy): Bacteria > Bacteroidota > Bacteroidia > Flavobacteriales_D > Crocinitomicaceae > Brumimicrobium > Brumimicrobium aurantiacum. The sequence continues at coordinate 466,002 of NZ_QURB01000002.1, forward strand.
TGTGCTTCCGAAAGTGATTTAAAAGAAGAATCAGCCTCGCTACCTTCCGCTAATCTTGAAATCTCAAGACGTTTAATTTCTAAAACCTCATCTTTATTTAGTGTATTAATAGAAGACGCAGAAGCTCCATGCTCAACGAGTTCTGAACGCAAAATAGGTGTTGATTCACCCTGCTTATAACTTCCTAATTTTAGAAGCGTCAGTAAGACATCCAATTGCTTCTTCTTTCTTGCGTTTTCGCTATACACTTTTATTAAAGCTTCAATTTGCTCATCAGATTGATAAGCCTTAGCAAATTCAACAAACAACTGTGTTTTAGGAGCGTATTTCTGTTTTAAATCCTCTTGAGTAATTATTACTCTTTTTTCAATCAAAGATTTAATTACAGGTTGTATGGTTTTAATCCCAAGAATATCCGAAATTTCCTTCAGGTCTAGTTCATTTTGAATTTCTAAAGCTTCAAAAACTTGGTATTCTTTATCCGTGAGTCGATCAAGATTCCCTTCATATTCTGGATGGAGTAAAACTTTTGTTTCACTTCCCAATTTAAAATTTGAAGGCAAAGCAGCATTCATCACATCTCCAAGTGGAGCCATGTAATATTCAGAAATCCAATTCCACAATTTAAATTGTTTCCCTGTGATTATTGGAGCATCATCCAATACCGCTTCAACATATTTTGATTGGTAACCTTCCGGCACCTTTTCATGTATTTTAATGATAATTCCCGTTTGTAGTTTTGAACGACCAAAAGGTACAACAACCCTTACACCCGTTTTAATGTGTTCATTCATTTCAAATGGCACACGATAGGTAAAAGCGTTATTGATGGGTACAGGTAGGATTACATCTACGAAATATGTTTTTCTTTCTTCCACATTCCAAAGTTAAGAATGAAGAGGAAAACACGAACAGTAAAATCGGAAAAAGTCAAAAAAATAAAAGCTTTAAATTCACCGTTAATAACATTTTTTAATGCTTAGTCTTATTGGATGTCATAATAAGTTATGTATATTTGCAGGACTAATTATATGGGGCTGACCTGGATTTGACAGCAACTGCATCTAATTAGTATAAGCATGTCGAGCCATGTGGTGAGTCTCGTTAATCTCTGGTCACACACGATAATTGACAACACGTCATATAATCTTGCAGCCTAATAACCTCAGGTTATTACGCTTAATCCACTCCGAAGCACAGTAAGAGGGACAAGTTTCTCGCCAGTTCTCCCGTCTCATGAGCGCTGGATCCCGAGAAATCAACAATTTGAGAATAGTTTGTAAACGGCTTCTGTTTGCATGCGAAATTGAATGAAGATAAGTTATGGTAAGGGTGTTTGTGTCCGTTCCATAATCGAAAACCTAATCACAAACTAAACATGTAGAAGGCTGATTATTTCATTGTTTGGACGAGGGTTCGAACCCCTCCAGCTCCACAAAACAGTTTTGAGCAAGAGTACTGAGCATACAGCGAAGTAGCTCTTGCGAAAAAATGTTTTGTCCCTCAAGACTCACACTCAAACTCAAACTAAATCAGTATTTAGCAAGAGTATCAGCATACAGGAAAACCACAAGTTCATCAGAATAAAATGTATAATTCCTATATCAAAGGAAATATAGTTCAGTTTTGAACAAATGCAATTACAGTTTTGAGCAAGAGTACTGAGCATACAGCGAAGTAGCTCTTGCGAAAAAATGTTTTGTCCCTCAAGACTCACACTCAAACTCAAACTAAATCAGTATTTAGCAAGAGTATCAGCATACAGGAAAACCACAAGTTCATCAGAATAAAATGTATAATTCCTATATCAAAGGAAATATAGTTCAGTTTTGAACAAATGCAATTACAGTTTTGAGCAAGAGTACTGAGCATACAGCGAAGTAGCTCTTGCGAAAAAATGTTTTGTCCCTCAAGACTCACACTCAAACTCAAACTAAATCAGTATTTAGCAAGAGTATCAGCATACAGGAAAACCACAAGTTCATCAGAATAAATTGTATAATTCCTATATCAAAGGAAATATAGTTCAGTTTTGAACAAATGCAATTACAGTTTTGAGCAAGAGTACTGAGCATACAGCGAAGTAACTCTTGCGAAAAAATGTTTTGTCCCTCAAGACTCACACTCAAACTCAAACTAAATCAGTATGTAGCAAGAGTATCAGCATACAGGAAAACCACAAGTTCATCAGAATAAAATGTATAACTCCTATATCGAAGGAAATATAGTTCAGTTTTGAACAAATGCAATTACAGTTTTGAGCAAGAGTACTGAGCATACAGCGAAGTAGCTCTTGCGAAAAAATGTTTTGTCCCTCAAGACTCGTACTCAAACTCAAACTAAATCAGTATTTAGCAAGAGTATTCAGCATACAGGAAAACCACAAGTTCATCAGAATAAAATGTATAACTCCTATATCGAAGGAAATATAGTTCAGTTTTGAACAAATGCAATTACAGTTTTGAGCAAGAGTACTGAGCATACAGCGAAGTAGCTCTTGCGAAAAAATGTTTTGTCCCTCAAGACTCGTACTCCAAGACAGTATTGGGCAAGAGTATTTAGCATACAGGACGATTTTTATTGGGTAATTGACGCTAACTATTTCCTCTTTTTTCAAACTCAAACTAATTCGGTACGTAGCAAGAGCAATTACAGTATTCAGCATACAGTTTCAGAATACATGACTTACTTTTTATTAACTACCAACATTTCTAAAATTGTTTTACCTTAAACATGGTATTGCCTTTTCTTTATAAGCTTTCTAATTTTACGTATTATTTAGAACAATTCTAAATAATTGAAATTGTTAAATTTAAGTCTAGACAGTCATGCCTCAACAAATACTCTCTCACGATAAAAATGGTTTTATCGCTATATGCAATAATTGTGGAAATTATCAAATCTTTTTTGGCACCACCGGAATCTACTTAAAGTATAATGAACTTATGGAGATTATTGAATTTGCAAGAGATGAATATAAGTACTTTCAAAACTATGAATACATTGATCAAAAGTGCATTCAAATACCAACTTTCAATGATAATACCCAATTAGTCTTGACTTATCGTGAACTACAAAAACTCCAAGTTCTTCTTGAAGAAGCATCTATCATGATTCAAGTGCACAATATTTTAAATGAAAGGTAGATTTCTTTTCAAGGACATAGGTATTTATAAATTCAAAAGTTGAATACTAAATCATCGTTTGTATATATTGATAACCTAAACCTATTAACATTGCCAAACCAAAACTGAACAATGTCCCAATTAAAATATACTCTGTGAGTTTCCTATCTTTTGCATTGGATAAATCTCCAAATCGAAAAACTGACTTCGCGGCTAACAAGAATCCAATTCCTTCCCAATAATCTAAAATTATGAAACCAAATATGAACAATCGCTCCAACATTCCGATATAGGCCCCAGCATTTTGTAAAGATTCATGATTATTTTCTTCTGGCTTCCATTTTGAAATAAGAACTCGCATCACAATTGATGTTACATTCGTTACCAAAAGAATAGCAATGGTCAACAATAATATATTTGGTGTAAACAATTCAATACTTGACATTATTTCAGGTTGATAAAGGTAAACCACTCCAAAGATTATAAATAAGTGTAATAATTGATCTATAAAGAAAAGTGTTATATTATTAAAACGATCATTCGCATATAGTTTCCCCAAATCAATAACATAGTGCGATACCAAAATTATTGTGAAGCCTTTCCAATAACTAAAGTCAAACTGGAAGACAACAATTAGAAAAATTGCGTGAATCAAAAGATGTAAATACAACTTTGTTGATTTAACCTTATACCTCCTTTTATGTTGTACCCATCTACTCGATTGAAACACAAAGTCTCCTAAAATATGCGCCAATAAAAACTTTAGTACGAGTACAATCATAATTTCTGAATTTCTTCTTTATAATAGTTTAATAGTCTCTGTATTTCATCAAATCCACCACGCTTTAATGCAATACTTATATTACTCTGACTTTTGTCTAGTAATTTAGCCATTTCAGATTGCGTCATGTTAGGATTTTTTAAACTCAATTGAATGATTTTAGAAGATAATGGAGTCCAACTATTCATTGATATTCCCGCTAGTGAAAACATTACATTCATTGTTTTGTCAAAGTTTTTGTCGGGTGACTTCATCTTTAAAAGATCTTTCTTTAGCTGCTCAAAGCATTCACCTGACCTCAAAAATGCATCTCCATTTGATTCTGTTATTTTTTCAGCTTCATAATTAACTTCTCCTATTCCAATAGCCATTCTGATATCTAACGCTTTGAATTGTTTAATTTGTGCTTTTAATAGAACAGCCGCTAACAAAGCTTTTTTGGGTTCTACTTTCAATTGAAAACTATCACCTCTATATATTTCCCATTGTCCAGGCTCATTACCGAATAAGCTTAAGCATTCTTTGAGTTTCGAGATCCACACTTTTGCTTCTATAGCTCTCGAATTTACAATATCACCTGTTATAATTGCTTCCATGACTTATACTAATTAAATATACCCATTTTTATGTATAATTTAAATTATACTCTATTTTGTGTATATCTACAAACATACTCATTTTTAAATATAATTCATCATACAAACTGAAATTTAAATACTTCAATTAATACTGACAATAATTCTTTATGTTTGTAATATGGAATTTAAACTTGTATCTCCGTTCGAACCAATGGGCGATCAACCCCAGGCAATTAAAGAACTTGCTGAAGGTGTGAACAATAATACTGAGCATCAAACTTTGTTAGGCGTGACAGGAAGTGGGAAGACTTTTACAGTGGCTAATGTCATTAAAGAAGTTAAAAAACCAACCTTGATATTGTCACACAATAAAACCTTAGCAGCTCAACTTTACAATGAATTTAAACAGTTCTTTCCTGAAAATGCAGTTGAGTATTTTGTTTCATACTATGACTATTATCAACCTGAGGCTTACTTGCCAGTTACAGATACATTCATTGAGAAAGATTTAGCCATTAATGATGAAATTGAAAAGCTTAGACTTTCTGCTACTTCTGCCCTACTTTCAGGACGAAGAGACGTTATTGTGGTTTCGTCGGTTTCTTGTATATATGGTATTGGAAATCCAAATGAATTTGAAAAGAGCATTATCCCTGTAGCGGTTGGAGATACCATCTTAAGAAATAAGTTTCTATTTAAATTAGTAGAAAACCTATACTCTCGTGCTGGAGATGAGTTTAAACGTGGAACTTTTCGTGTCACCGGAGATACAGTAGATGTTTATCTCGCTTATGCAGATTATGCCTTGAGAATTGAATTTTGGGATGATGATATTGAAGGGATTTTCACCATTGATCCAGAAAGTAATGATGTCATTGATGAATTAGATGCCATCAACATTTATCCGGCCAATATCTTTGTGAGTTCACCAGAAACAACGAAACAAGCCATTGAATTTATCCAGGAAGACATGGTAATTCAAGTGGAAGCTTTCAAACAAGAAGGTAAACACGCTGAAGCAAAACGTTTGTTAGAAAGAACGGAATATGACTTAGAAATGATCCGTGAACTAGGATATTGTCAAGGAATTGAGAATTATTCACGTTATTTTGACAAAAGATTACCAGGTACACGTCCTTTCTGTTTGTTGGATTACTTCCCAAAAGACTTTTTGATGGTTGTTGATGAAAGTCATGTGACACTACCTCAAATTCGAGCTATGTATGGTGGTGACCGTGCAAGAAAAATCAATTTGGTAGATTATGGATTCCGTTTACAAGCCGCTATGGATAATCGCCCGTTAAAGTTTGAGGAATTTCAATCCATCATGAATCAAATGATTTATGTGAGTGCTACACCTGCCGATTATGAAATTGAAATGTCTGATGGTGTTGTTGTAGAACAAGTTATTCGTCCTACTGGTCTACTCGATCCTGAAATTGATGTTCGTCCAAGTTTAAACCAGATAGATGATTTAATTGAAGAAATTCAAAATAGAATTGCAGTTAAAGAAAGAACCCTTGTAACGACTTTGACGAAAAGAATGGCTGAGGAATTACAAAAATACCTCGACCGAATGGGGATTCTTTGTCGATATATACACAGTGAAGTGGATACACTAGAACGTGTTGAAATTTTGCAACAATTACGAGAAGGTGTTTTTGATGTTTTAATTGGCGTTAACCTTTTACGTGAAGGACTTGATTTACCAGAAGTAAGTTTAGTAGCAATTCTCGATGCGGACAAAGAAGGATTTTTGAGAAATGAACGTTCACTCGTTCAAACCGTTGGTAGAGCTGCAAGAAATGTCAATGGATTAGTCATCATGTATGCCGATAAAGTTACTAAGTCGATGGAAAGAACAATTGACGAAACCAATCGTAGACGAGCGATACAAATGGCGTATAACGAAGAACATGGAATCGTACCGACTGCATTAAACAAAACCAATGAAAATGCTTTCCATTATAGAACTGAGGAAGAAGACAACAGTATGATTGCCGCTGATCCGGTAGAACAATACATGGACACAAAACAATTGGAGAAGAGTATTAAAAATGCAGAGCGTCAAATGAAAAAAGCTGCCAAAGACCTTGACTTTATGGAAGCAGCTCGTTTGCGTGATGAAATGTTTAGACTTCAAAAATTAATGGAAGGAAAAGATTAATTAGGGAGTGGTTTGAAGGTCTAGGGAGAGGTTTGGGAGTTTAAGAACAGAGTTTTTAAAATTCTAGCAACGAATAAATGAAAGAAATAAAATATGAATATTCCACCCTTGATTCATCACACTTTGAATAGATTTCGTGAAAAGAAAAAAACAATTAAATTTGTAAAAAATATTGGCAATGATGTCTGCCCAAAACCGTCCGCAAAAGACTAATGACTTCTGTTTAAACTTTAAATTAAGGGATTAAATATGAGGTCAAAAATTTCGCAAATAAGTCAATGGCTACTCATCGTTATACTTGTTTCTATAGTTGCAGGAAGTATTTCAGCACTTTTCTTGGGAAGTCTATCATTTGTAACCAATCTACGTTCTAATCACGATATTTTCATTTATCTTTTACCTATTGGTGGATTATTAATTGGACTCATGTACTTCTATGGTTCAAGAGGTGTTGAAGGTGGAAACAATTTACTCATCAAGGAAATGAATGCTCCTAAAACAACAATTCATTGGAAAATCGTCCCATTGGTTTTTATTGGAACGATAACAACACATTTATTTGGCGGTTCCGCTGGACGAGAAGGAACTGCTGTCCAAATGGGAGGAGCTATTGGTGACGCAATAACTTACTTCTTTAAATGGACTAAAAAACATAGAAAACGTTTATTAAGAATGGGAGTTGCAGCTGGGTTTTCTGGAGTATTTGGAACCCCACTCGCAGGTGCAATTTTCGCTTTTGAATTGGCAAGAGATAAAAAGTTCAATATTCAAGATTCTATCTTGGTTATAATGACCTCTTTTGGTGGACACATTTTTTGTATAATTTGGGGAGTAAATCATACAACTTATCCTGTAAAAATGTTCCCCGAATTTTCATGGACCCTACTGCTATTGGTAATTATCGCAGGACTTTCTTTTGGAGTTTCCGCCTATGTTTTCGCAAAATTCAAACAGTTTTTTACCCAGCTTTTCAGTAAAATACAAATTCCCTTTTTACGACCAATGATTGGAGGAATAATCTTACTGCTCCTATTTATCACTTTTAAAATCCGACCATTTCTAGGATTAGGAATTCCCGAAATTCAAGATGCATTTATGCAACAACAATTTGAGTTCAGTTTTCTGATTAAGATTTTACTCACCGCATTAACATTAGGAGCTGGGTTCAAAGGTGGAGAAGCCACTCCACTCTTCTTCATTGGTGCTATGTTGGGAAATACATTATTCTTATTCCTACCATTACCGATGGACTTCCTTGCAGCTTTAGGTTTTGTCGCTGTATTTGGTGCAGCAACCAATACGCCTATTGCAAGTAGCTTGATTGGTGCAGAGTTATTTGGATTTGAAGGATTGTTGTATTTTACAATCGCCAATTTCTTCGCTTATATCATTTCAGGAAACAATAGTGTTTATAGCGATCAACAAAAGTTATTGAAAAAGAAATCACTTTTTTCACGCAAATAAAAAAGCGCTTTATTCACACGGAACAAAGCGCTTCAATGATTTTGAAGTAGTTTACTGCATTTTATTCAAACGGTCAGTCCACTCATTTCTTGTTTTTTCAACTTTAGCTTCAATCGCCTTGTAGTCTTTTTTATTGCTTGCTTTTTTAATTTCAGCCATAATTTCTTCTTGAAAATCAGCAGCGTCATCGATAAAAGCATCAGATTCTTCAGTTTTTGATTCATTATAAAGTTGAACGCTATAACATTCGTCAACTACATCATATATCATCCCATTAATGTTCTTTTTCAAATCTCTAATATTTGCCATTTTTTTAATCTTTAAATGTGCACACAGCACCGTTAGTAAATCGTAGTAAAGTTAATTCTAAACTTTTACTTTATCTGTATATTATTCAATTGAAATTTATAACACTCACATAAAAACTCATTAACACACTGTTTTACAACAAACTACGTCTTATTAAAATTTACTTTGATAAACGAATTGAATAGCATATCTTTTTCTAAAAAAATGAGCAAAAAAAATATTTTGATAATAATTGGTCGCTATCATTAATGATGTTATTTTTGACTATTCAAGAATAAAATTATGAAAGGATTTTTAATAGAAGAATTGTTGACAGATTTAAAGAATATCAGTGAATCTAACATCAATTTGGTACAGAAAAAATGTACGCATCTCGGTGAAAATCAAATAAAATGGAGGCCCAACAAGGAGAGTTGGAACATTCAAGAAGTGCTTTCCCATTTGAATAGCTATTCTTCCTATTATCATCATCTTTTTATAGAAAAAATCAACAATACTAAATTTCTAAGCATCAAAGAGAACTTTGTTTCTTCTCCTTTAGGCAGAAGTGCATGGAAATCTATGAAATTAGGACGTTTAAACAATGTTAAACGAAAGTTTCGTGCACCAAGAAATCAAAATCCATCAATTACACCAGAGTTAATTGAAAAAGAAGCTGTTGAAAAATTCATCAGTAATCAGAAAGAAATGTTGACAATCTTGGATTCTGCTGAAAAGGTAAACTTGAAAAAAGTTAAAATTCCGATTTCTATCAGTAAAATTGTTAGACTTCGGTTAGGAGATGCACTAATGTTTGTCGTTTATCACAACGAACGTCACATCCAACAAGTAAAAAACATTCTTAGTCATCCTAATTTCCCTAAAAAACAATGAACATTGGCATTAACGCAATTTGTGGACTAACAGTAATTCCTGTTCGAGCTGATCATCAAGACACTTCTGAAATTGTAACTCAACTTCTTTTTGGAGAAACAGTTACTATAATTGAAATTCATCATCAGTGGGTGAAAATAAAAATTGTTCACGATCAATATGAAGGTTGGGTAGACAATAAACAACTTTTAAAAGTTTCAGATAGCACATTTGAATCTTTGAATAAGAATACCAAGAGACAGCATACAGATTTAAATACATTGCAAACACCTTGGGGGAAACAACATGTATTACAAGGCAGTCCGATCTTGAGTACATCAAATAATTTTCGAATTGACGATTTACAATTTGAATCCCATTCAAATTCGGGGTCAAACACAGTTTACGATTCTTTGACGGAAATAGCACTCTCCTACTCCAACAGTCCATATTTATGGGGAGGAAGAACAGCTTTTGGAATTGATTGTTCAGGCTTTACTCAAACGGTATATCACCAAATGAATTATTATTTACCTCGAGATGCTTCTCAGCAATTCCTAAAAGGAGAACCAATTGCATTTGATCAACAACAACCTGGCGATTTAGCTTTTTTCAAGTCAGAAAAAACAGGAAACATACACCATGTGGGAATAATTTTGGATAAAGAAAAAATTATTCATGCCCATGGAAAAGTTAGAATAGACACTTTAAATCCAGAAGGAGTTTATAACGAGGATAAAAAATATTATTCTCATAAGTTTACTGGCATAAAAAGATACTTCTAATCATAACCAAATCTAAAAATTGATAATAAGAATAAAACACAAGCGAATGAAAAGAGATAAAGAAATTTTTAATCTGATTGGATTAGAAAAAGAGCGTCAAATCAACGGTATAGAATTGATTGCATCAGAAAACTTTGTTAGTGAAGAAGTAATGGAAGCAATGGGATCAATTTTAACCAATAAATACGCTGAAGGTTTACCTGAAAAAAGGTATTACGGAGGTTGTGAAGTTGTAGATAAAGTTGAACAACTTGCAATCGACAGATTGTGCGAACTCTTTGGAGCTGAATGGGCCAATGTACAACCTCACTCTGGATCTCAAGCAAATGCTGCAGTAATGTTAGCATGTCTAAAACCTGGAGATAATATTCTTGGGTTTGACCTATCTCACGGTGGTCACCTAACCCATGGTTCTTCTGTAAATTTCTCAGGAAAACTATACAATCCACATTTTTATGGTGTAGACAAAGAAACAGGACTTATTGACTATGATGCTTTAGAGCAAAAAGCAGAAGAAGTTAAACCAAAAATGATTATCGCTGGAGCTTCCGCATATTCAAGAGACTGGGATTATGCACGAATTCGTCAAATCGCAGATAAAGTTGGAGCTTTAATTCTAGCAGATATTTCTCACCCTGCAGGATTAATTGCGACTAAACAATTGGCCAACCCAATGGAACATTGTCATATCATTACCTCAACAACGCATAAGACATTGCGTGGACCTAGAGGTGGTGTAATTATGATGGGAAAAAACTTTGAAAACCCATTTGGAATTCGTTGGAAGAACGGAAATTTAAGAACAATGGCTTCTTTACTAGATGCTGCTGTATTCCCAGGTACACAAGGCGGACCATTAGAACATGTAATTGCTGCAAAAGCAGTTGCGTTTGGTGAAGCACTAGATCCTAAATTTACTGAATATCAAAAACAAGTTGCTGCCAATGCAAAAGTTATGGCTGAAGAATTTGTTAAACGTGGTTATGATATAATTTCTAAAGGGACTGACAATCACAGTATGTTGATCGATCTTCGTTCAAAAGGAATTACAGGAAAAGATGCAGAGATTGCATTGAATGACGCTCATATTACGGTTAACAAAAATATGGTTCCATTTGATACAGAATCACCATTTGTTACTTCAGGAATTAGAATAGGTACACCTGCAATTACAACGAGAGGATTAAAGGAAAAAGATATCCCAAAAATTGTTGAATTGATGGATAAAGTAATGACCAATATCAATGATCAAACAGTTACAGAATCTGTTGTGAAAGAGGTAAAAGAAATGATGTCGGGCTACCCTTTATTTCAACTCTAATTTTAATTGAATATTTCAAAGGGCAATTGAGATCTCACTTGCCCTTTTTTTATGCTTCATTTGGCATATTCATAAATGAAACAATATTTGCATATTTACCGATTCCAAGAATGCAAAAAAATAGCTCAAAATCACTTCTATTTCACCTTTGAAGAATCGAAAGACTTTAGTATTTTTGCTTAAAACAAAATCAAATCAATAATAAAATGATTAAAGCAAACGACCCTTCATTAAAATCTTGGATTGAAGTAGAAGAAAATTCAGATTTTCCTATTCAAAATTTACCTTTTGGAATTTTTAAAACTGATCAAGAAAAAGCCCGTGTAGGGAGTAGAATTGGAAACAAAATCATTGATCTTTCTGCATTGTATGTTTTGGGTTATTTTAAAAACTTACCATTCGAGCAATCAGACTTCCAAACAGATGCGCTTAATCCAATAATGAAAAAAGGAAAAGAAGCAACAACTGATTTGAGAAACAGATTATCTAAATTGTTTGATGTAAACAATGATGATCTTTCAAACAACAATCATCACGTAGAGCAAGTATTGATCGACGAATCAAAAGTTGAAATGTTAATGCCTGTTCAAGTTGGTGACTATACTGATTTTTATTCTTCTAGAGGACACGCAACAAATGTTGGAACTTTATTTAGAGATCCAGACAATGCCCTTTTACCAAACTGGTTATGGATTCCTGTAGGATACCACGGAAGAGCAAGTTCTATAATTCCTAGTCATCAAGATATCAAACGTCCAAAAGGACAAACAAAACCAAATGACGATCAAGATCCAGTTTTCGGACCAAGTAAATTGGTTGATTTCGAATTGGAAATGGCATTTGTAACTTTTGATGGTAAACCATTAGGAGAAAACATTTCGACTGCTGAAGCAAGTGATTACATCTTTGGTATGTGTATCATGAATGACTGGTCAGCACGTGACATTCAAAAATGGGAATATGTTCCACTAGGACCTTTCTTGGCTAAGAGTTTTGCTTCGTCAATTTCTCCTTGGATAGTTACAATGGATGCTTTAGAACCATTTAAAACAGAAGGTCCAAAACAAGATCCAAAAGTTCTTCCATATTTAGAATACGAAGGTAATCATCACTATGATATTAACCTAGAGGTTGGTATCAAACCAGAAAACAGTGAAGAAACTACAGTTTGTAACTCAAACTACAAGTACATGTATTGGAACATGGCACAACAATTAGCACATCACACGATAAATGGATGTAATGTTCGTTGTGGTGACATGATGGCTTCAGGTACTATTTCAGGTGATGAACGTGAATCATTTGGTTCGATGTTAGAATTATCATGGAGAGGTACTAAACCACTTCCAATGAAAGATGGTTCTGAGAGAAAGTTTATTCAAGATAACGACACTGTAATTATGCGTGGACACTGTAACGCAAATGGAGTACGTATTGGTTTTGGTGAAGTTTCAACTAAAGTATTACCTGCAGATTAACATTTATATTTAGACTGAGTGGAAAACAAGCAAGAAATTGATTTAGAAAAAGAACGCAAGGAAATATTAAATGCGTTTAGAAGTTTACTACGTGTAACGAAAGATAATCGAACACGTGAAGAAACTAAACAAATTCGTAAAGCATTTGACGTAGCTGTTGAAGCTCATAAAGATATGCGACGCAAATCGGGTGAACCTTATATTTATCACCCGATTGCTGTTGCAAAAATCTGTGCAGAAGAAATGGAACTTGGTCCAACTGCAGTTATTGCAGCACTTTTGCACGATACCGTAGAAGACACCTATATCACCCTTGATGATATTGAAGAGCTTTTTGGAGAAACAGTACGTAAGGTCATTGATGGTCTAACAAAAATTCCAGAAGTTTTTGATGAAAATGTGTCTATACAAGCTGAAAATTTCAGAAAAATGATCCTTACCATCTCTGATGATTTAAGGGTGGTTTTAATTAAATTGGCAGATCGTTTACACAATATGCGTACCCTAGAAAGTATGCGGCCAGATAAACAACTAAAAATTGCTTCAGAAACTAATTTTCTGTATGCTCCTCTCGCCCATCGACTAGGATTATATACCATTAAAAGTGAATTAGAAGATTTATGTCTTCGTTACATGAATCCTCAAGCATACCGTGAAATCAGTAGTAAACTTAAGTCAACACACGCAGTTCGACAACGTTTTATTCGCCGATTTACACATCCGATTAAAGAAGCACTTAAAAACGAAGGATATGTTTTTGATTTAAAAGCAAGAACCAAATCCATTGCTTCTATTTATCGTAAAATGAAAAGTAAAGGAGTACCATTCGAGGAGGTATTTGACTTATTTGCCATTAGAATTATTTTAGATACTCCTGAGGAACTTGAAAAGCCAGATTGCTGGAGGGTTTATAGTATTGTCACTGATTTTTATCAACCAAATCCTGACAGACTGAGAGATTGGGTATCTACTCCAAGAGCAAATGGATATGAATCACTTCATACCACTGTAATGAGCCCACAAGGTAAATGGGTTGAAGTTCAAATTCGTTCTCAACGAATGGATCAAATCGCTGAAAAAGGTTTGGCGGCACATTACAATTATAAAGAATCGAAAAGTGGTGAAAACAAATTTGATCGATGGATTGGTGAAATCCGTGATTTAATTGGAAATCATTCCCAAGATGCAATGGATTTTGTGAATGAATTCAAACTAAATCTTTTCAATGATGAAATTTATGTGTTTACACCTAATGGAGACCTGCGAGTACTTCCTACAGGAGCAACAACATTAGATTTCGCCTTTGATATTCATACTGATATTGGACTTACTTGTATTGGTGCTAAAGTGAACAAAAAATTAGTTCCGTTAAGTCACCAATTGAAAAGTGGACATCAGGTAGAAATTATCACCTCAAGTAAGCAAAGACCAAATGAAGAATGGTTGAAATTTGCAATTACAGGACGTGCTAAACAAAAAATTAAAGCCGCTTTAAATGAGGAACGCAATAGAATTGCTGAAGATGGTAAAGAAATTCTAGACCGAAAGTTTAAGCAACATAACATTCGTTTTATAAGTGAAAACATCTCTGTACTAGAGCGTTATTACAATGTTTCAACAGGAACAGAATTGTACATAAGAATCGCTAAAGGAAAAGTCGATCTCACTAAACTTCGTAAGATAAAGAATGTTGGTGGGATTTTAAAAGTTGAAAAAGAACACAAACCTAAAAAAGTCAAACATGCTTCTGACATCAACAAACGCATTGATAGTAAGAAGGACACTTTAGTAATTGGTGATGACTTTAAAGACATTGATTACGATTTTGCCAAATGTTGTAACCCATTACCCGGTGATGGTGTTTTCGGTTTTATTACGGTTAGTAATGGAATAAAAATACACAGAAATGATTGTCCTAATGCAGAAAATTTAATGGGTAAAATGAATTACCGTTGTATTGCTGCAAAATGGAAGAACCATGAGGTTAAAGACCACTTGGCGAAATTGAAACTTATTGGAATCGATGACATCGGAATTGTAAATAAAATTACAGAAATCGTGTCCTTCCAGCATAATGTAAATATGCGTTCAATTAGTTTTGAATCTAAAGATGGAATTTTTGAAGGGAAAATCCAAGTGTATGTTATGGACAAATATCATCTTGATGAATTAATCGAGAAGTTTGAAATGACTGAAGGTATTCAGCGAGTAGAACGATGGGATGATATCTCAAAAGAAAACCCATTGGATTATATAGAGGGTGATTTCCATGATTAAAATCCAGTTTACTTATTATTTCAGTTAGCAATGAGTTATCGATACATCATCTTCTTTTCCATAATTCTTGGAATATTTATCGTCTTTGATTTATATATATGGAAAGGATATAGCAAAACTGTTCAGCAGAAAAGATTTAGCATTTTCAAATGGCTCATCCCCTTTTCATCTCTGTTATTTTTAGCTGGATTTGCGATCAACCTATATAGAGGTTCAAATGGTATTTATAATGCCAATCCAATTATTAACATATTTTTCGGGACATCACTCGGTTTTTTCGTAGCAAAACTTATCGCAGCCATATTTCTACTTACCGAAGATATTGTACGTATTAGCTTTTGGATTAAAAATTTAATTTTTAAGAAGGATAAAAAAGAGAAGAACTTTGCCAGCAGAAGAAATTTCGTTCGCAATATTTCACTTGGAATGGCCTCCCTTCCTATTCTCGGAAGTATTTATGCAGTGACGAAAGGCAAATACAACTTCCACATCAAGAGGTTAGACCTTTCAATGAAAAGACTACCAGCGTCGTTTGATGGCTTGCAAGTTATTCAGTTTTCAGATTTTCATGCAGGAAGTTTCGACGATTTTGAGTCTGTTGAATACGGATTATCCCTCATTAATAAAGAAAACCCAGATTTAATTCTTTTTACTGGTGACCTAGTAAATAACCGTGCAGCAGAAATGTTACCTTATATAGAAAGCATGAAAAAACTTTCAGCCAAATATGGAAAATTTGCGGTATTGGGAAATCATGATTATGGTGATTATGTTCCTTTTGAAAATGAAGCTGCCCGACAAGCCAATTTAGATTATTTAGAAAGTATATTCAAAGAAGCTGGTTTCAAACTTTTGAAAAATGAAAGTATACAAATAAATAATGGTCAAGAAGAAATAGATTTAATTGGATTAGAAAACTGGGGAGAAGGTCCATTTCCAAAGTATGGAGATATTGATTTAGCTTCCATTAATACTCCTTATGAACGCTTTAATATCGTAATGAGTCACGATCCTGATCATTGGGAAAACGAACTTCGCATGCATAAAAAGCAATTTGATTTAACCTTAAGTGGTCACACACATGGTTCCCAAATTGGGATCGAAATTCCTGGATGGAAATGGAGTCCGGTGAAGTATAGATACAAAAGATGGTTGGGTTTATATGAAGAAAACGATCAGTATCTTTTTGTAAGTAAAGGTTTTGGATTCTTAGGTTTCCCGGGAAGAATTGGGATGTCACCTGAGATTATAAAATTTAAATTACATGCCAACAAGGCTTAACATATATGGATTAACCATCGTTAACACTAAAGATTAAGTTGAAATGTTAAAAAGGTCTCTTAAATGACTATTTTTGTCAAACAATTCCGCTTATTGATTTTATTCATAACAAATGTAGAATCAAAAGTAAATAGACTACAATATTGAACAAATTTAACAGATGAAAAAGAACATTTTATTTTTAACTGCACTACTATTCTCATTAAACTTTGCAAGTTTTGGACAGGACACAAATTCAATTGACGATCAATTTAGTGATTTAATTAATAAATCTAATTCATATCAAAGCTATAAAGTCATTGACAAAACAGAATTAGGTAAATTACAGAACAACATTCATGATTCTATTGCTAATTTAAAGGAGACCATCAAAACTTCAAAAGCAAAAATTACAGCGCAAAAAAATAAAATTGACAGTATTTCAAATCAAGTATCTGCATTAGAAAAAGAACTAACTGATACAAAAAAACAAGTTGAAACCATCGATTTTGTGGGTATTCCAACACATAAAGTAGTTTACAATAGCATTACTTGGGGAATTATTGGCGGATTGATGATATTGAGTTTAATCTTATTCGTTATTTTCAACAAAAGCAATAGAAAAACAAAAGAAGCCAAAGAAAAGCTTCAATCGACAGAAAATGATTTAGTAAGTTTAAGAAAAAGATCTTTGGAAAAAGAGCAACAAATTAAACGTGAATTGCAAGACGAAATCAATAAAAACAGACAACGTAAGGAGTAAAACAATATAGATTTGATGTAATTTTAATACAACTCAAATTTCACTGTTTATAACTTATCTATAAATCTCGAGAAAAGAGCTTATCAGTTTCACAATTTCCTTATTTTTGTCTTTTAAGTAATTGATGCATGAATAGCGTACAAGAAACAGTTAAAGATATATTTTCTGCTTATTTAGAAAAGAATGGTCATAGGAAAACACCTGAAAGATTTGCTATACTTGAGGAAATATACAATTATGAAGGTCACTTTGATATAGAATCACTTTATATTAAAATGAAAAACAAAAATTATCGTGTATCGCGTGCAACATTGTACAACACGATAGATTTATTGTTGGCTTGTAACCTTGTTCGAAAACACCAATTTGGTAAGAATATTGCACAATTCGAAAAGTCACACGGATTTAAACAACATGACCACCTTGTATTGACAGATACTGGGGAGTTAATTGAGTTTTGTGATCCAAGAATTCAGAATATTAAATCGACTATAGAAGAGGTATTTGGTGTTAAAATCAATCACCATTCACTTTACTTTTATGGTGAACGTGTTGAAAAAGACACTGACAATTCATCTGAAAAATCTTAAAACGTGAGTCTTTCTATCGACATAGAAATAGAATCTTCAGTTTGTTGCTTGATTTTTTCGGGCACTATTTTATCACAAAATGAGGCGATAGAAGCAGTTGATCTTGTAGAAGAAAAAATACATGAAGGGTTTAAGAATTTCATAATAGACTTAAAAGATTTAAAACAAATCAACAGTAGTGGTTTGAACTTACTTTTAAGAATGTTTACACGAATTAGAAATAAAGGAGGTGAGTTAATCCTCACAAATGCTAACAAAACTGTTAGTACACTATTTAAAATATCTAAGTTAAATACAGTTTTTAAAATTTCGGCAGACAAACAAACTGCCATTAACCAATTAAATGCGCCAGAGGCATGAGTAAAGTAGACGTATTATTAGGATTACAATGGGGTGATGAAGGAAAAGGGAAAATCGTTGATGTATTGACCCCAAAATATGATATCATCGCACGTTTTCAAGGAGGACCAAATGCAGGTCATACTTTGGAGTTCGATGGAATTAAGCATGTTTTGCATACAATTCCGTCAGGTATATTCAGAAAAGGAACATTGAATATTGTTGGTAACGGTGTTGTTATAGACCCTGTAATCTTTCAAAAAGAGATTGAAAACCTAGCTCAATTCAACCTTCCGATTAAGGAAACTTTGTTGATTTCAAACAAAGCTCACTTGATTTTACCTACTCACCGTTTATTGGATGCTGCATCTGAACAAGCGAAAGGTAACTCTAAAATCGGTTCTACATTAAAAGGAATTGGTCCAACTTACATGGACAAAACAGGTAGAAATGGTTTGAGAGTTGGTGATATTTTTACAGCTAACTTTCAAGAAAAATATGAAAGTCTTGTAGAAAAGCACAAAGGAATGCTTGATCACTACGAAGGATTTGAATACAATGTTGAGGAGTTAGAAGCTGCTTTCTTTGAAGGAATTGAACTATTGAAATCATTGACAACTATTGACAGTGAACACTACATCAATAAAGCAATGAAAGAAGGAAAAACAATTCTTGCAGAAGGTGCTCAAGGTACTCTTTTAGACATTGACTTTGGTAGTTACCCATTTGTAACTTCGTCAAATACAATTACAGCAGGTACTTGTACAGGTCTTGGAGTTGCACCAACAAAGATTGGTGATGTAATCGGTATTTTTAAAGCTTACTGTACACGTGTTGGTTCGGGGCCCTTCCCTACTGAACTTCATGATGAAGTTGGAGAAAACATCCGTAAAGCAGGTGGTGAATTTGGAGCTACAACAGGAAGACCAAGAAGATGTGGTTGGATCGATTTACCAGCATTAAAATATGGTATTATGATTAATGGTGCTTCGGAACTTTCTATGATGAAAGGTGATGTACTTGATCACTTCGAAGAAATCAAAGTTTGTACACATTACATCATTGATGGCAAGAAAATTGATTATCTTCCGTTTGATATTACGGACATTGAAATTGAACCTGTTTACGAAACAATCAAAGGATGGAATACTGATACAACGAAATTAACTTCGTTTGATGATGCTCCAAAAGCGCTTAAAGACTATGTAAGTTATTTGGAAAAACACCTTGAAGTTCCGATTACAACAGTTTCAGTTGGTCCAGATAGAAGTCAAACATTGAACAATAAAAAGTAATTGAAAACCAAATTCAACATATTTAAAATTGCGCTCCTTCTTGGAAGCGCAATTTTTTTGTCTTCGGGAAATGCCTTCTCTCAGGATTATTTTGAATTATTAGAAGGTTCTGATGATATACGTTTGGATGGAAAAACAGGGAATTACATTGTAAAAGGAAATGTGATTTTCAAAAAAGAAAACACAAAACTTTATTGTGATTCAGCCTATTATAATCTTGTACAAAGTAACATCCGCGCCTATGGAAACATTCATCTCAACAAGGAAGACACATTAAACATGTTTTGTGACTCTATTTTTTTCGATACTAAAAAAGAGTATGCAAAAATGTATGGAAATGTGAGAATTCGTGACAATGAATATAAACTCACTACAGATTCTCTCGATTATGATGTAAAAAATGATGTTGGTATCTACAAGAATAAAGGATTAATCACCAGTATTTCATCTAGCGACAGTTTAAGCAGTGTCATTGGCTACTTCTATCCAAATAATAAACAATTCAATTTTAGAAAAAATGTTGTTTACAAAGGAGAAGAATTCACGGTAAAATCAGACACACTTCAATTTAATGCCAATTCTGAAAAAGCATTTTTTTACGGTCCTACTTATATCACAAATGAGGACATGAAAATGTATTGCGAAAAAGGATGGTATAACCTTAAGGAAGACATTGGTGTGCTTGAACATAATGCATCTATTGATCGAGAAAACCTTAAAATAAATGCAGACAGTCTTTTCTATTCTGCTCCAGACAGTTTATATATTGCAAAAAGAAAAGTGCGTATTGTAGATACAACAAACAAAATCGGTTTTCAAGGAGATTATGCTATCAATGATGACAAGAAAGGATATGCCTTTATAACCGGTCATGCTTTAGCAAAGCAATTTGAAGATGAAGACACGCTTTATATACATGCAGATACATTGTATAATTATGCCGATTCTTCAGGAAAACCTACTATGATGCAAGCCTATAATAAAGTTGAACTATTCCGTGGAGATATGCAAGGAATTTGTGATTCACTGGTTTATGACAAAGCTAACGGAGAAATGAATATGTTTCATGATCCTACGTTATGGGCTCAAAATGCACAATTAACAAGTGATACAATCAGTATTTACGAAAAAGACAACAAGATTCATCGTGCATTTTTAAGAAAGAATGGACTTGTAGCTACTGCTGTTGATTCCACAAACTATTATAATCAAGTTGCTGGAACGCTTATGAATGCCTATTTCGATAGTACACAAATTAAAAGAGTCGACATCATAGGTAATGCAAAAACACTATATTTCTTGGAGGAAGAAGATGAAAAAGATACGGTAATCATCGTCAATCGTCAAGGAATGAATAGAATTTACGCTTCAAATATAAGTTTAGGTTTTGTTGATGGAGATATTGAAACTGCAACTTATAGAGATAAACCTGATGGTATTGTTTATCCTATGTCTGATATTGATAAGAAAGAAGAACGCGTCGATCAATTCATTTGGAGCATTGAAAAACGTCCTTTGAGTTGGCAAGACATGATTTATTCTGAAGAGGAAAAGGAATTGATATTAAAGACATTTGAACGTCTAAAACATTCTGTTCTTTTTTAGTTTTCTTGCTCCCCCTTTCGATCTAGTCTTCTGGTGATTTGTAATAACCAAACTACTGAAATCGTAAATAGAACAAACATAATCCATGATATAATTTCGAACATCTCAATTTCGGAAATTTTCAACCAATCCATAATCTCTGGGAAGAAAGCGAAACATGATAATTGAATCGATGTTGTAAAGATTCCAACCCAGAAAAACCATTTCAACTTCCCTATAATAGCTGGAATCATCGAAATTGAAGAAGCAACGAAATTTGCCATCAACCAAGGAGATAAAACAGCTGCAATGTTACCAGATAATCTCCATTCGGATCCAAAAACAAATTCGAAAATAGGAGCGCCATAAAAATAGATAACTGTAAAAGGAATAATTCCAATGCAAGTGAGCAGCACAACAGAGCGTTTCAATAATGGAAATATCTTACTTCCTTGCGCAAAATCAGTTGAAACACGATTATAAAGCACCTGACCTACTGCCACTCCAATCAATAAAAGAGGTATTTTCAACATTCTAAACGAATGGTCATAAGATCCAAACAAAGCTGTACTCAAATACAATGTTAGGAAAAAAGCAATTAACAACTCTCGACTGGCATCGATTAAAGCATGAGGAAGGTTTACTCTAGGAAACTCTTTATATTGATGAGCAACAACAGACTTTCTCAGTTTTTCCTTCTTGTTGTTTACTTTATAAATTCCAACTGCATCAAAGACATAAACCAAACTCCCAATTATGAGTCCTAAAAGCGTTGAGACAGCTAATCCAAAAACACCAAAACCAGCAATTCCAGCCAATAATTTAGCAATGTTAGAAGTGGAAGAAGTCAACAAAGTTGAAATGGTGATATTTTTAAACCACTTTTTACGAATTGCCCAATGTCTACCGATACTAATAAATACGGTAAATCCAGTAAGTGCTGAAATTAGTAAAACATAGAAAAAATAGTGATCTTGCTTGGTATCAAAAAACCAATAAATTCCCCCTACGAATAAAGACAATATTATGGTGTATAATAAAATTCTTAGTGAGAGTCTATAAACATGAAAAGCATGTTCATCTTTCTTAGGAAGCGGAATGGCATATTCATAGCGCGCAGCTCCAATAACAGATAAAAAAGCTACAATTCTCATTATTACACCAAATTCACCGAAGTCTTCAGGGGAATATAGTCGGGTGATAAAAGGTGTAAGGACATAACTAATGGCTTGGGCGATAACCGTTCCAGAGGTAAGCAAAAGTGCAGACCTTATCAATTCGGATTTCAGGTTAAATTTCACCCCCATTTAATGAATTCTTAGCATAGATAAATAATTAAACAATTACTCAAACCAGATATCATTAACCACCTGATGTCCTGCGTATTCGTTTACTCTTTGAATAATTATAGAACGCCCGTAATGCAATTCATCTCTCATCACAGAAGAGTTCATTTTCAAGTGTAATATTTTATTTCGAATATATATTTTTTCGGTACGACTTGCGATACCTTGCCCCATCATTTCTGGCCAAGCATTGATGATATCCATTTCTTTCATCTTCCCTTCAAGTCCCCATGCTTTCATCATTTTATCAATGATCTTATCGATTCCTTGATCCTTCTGATTTCTATCCTTTTCTTTCATCAAACAGTTGTTTTTAATGTGGATTCAACCACAGTATTTTCTTCAATTTCGAAGGCTTTATATTCGATTTGATTATTCTTAAAAATAGTATCTATTCTTTCCTTATCGGTGTCTGTAATGAGCACTTGACCAAAATCTTGATCACTTACCATTTGCATTAATCGCTCAACTCGCCCATTGTCTAATTTATCAAAAATATCATCCAATAACAAAACAGGCTTTCTATTCAATTGGGTTAAAAGCCACTCATACTGGGCAAGTTTTAATGCAATGAGATATGATTTTTGTTGACCTTGTGAACCGAATTTTTTTATTGGATGTCCTTTTATCGTAAAAATAAAATCATCCTTATGTGTCCCAACAGTCGTATATTGTTTCCTTTGATCGTTTCTTGTAGCACCCGCCAATAAATCTTCAAAAGAAGAATCAAATAACTGTGATCGATAGGTCAAACTTACCTCTTCATTGTTGTTAGAAAGCCATTGATAATACTTCTGAAAAATTGGAATAAAGTCATCTACGATTTTTTTTCGAGCGGCATGAATATTATTTCCGTATTCTATCAATTGTTCATTCCAAACACTAATACTCTCCTGATCGAAAAAGCCATAACTCCCCATATTTTTAAGCAAGGCATTTCGTTGACTCAAAACTTTCCCATATTTGATCAGGTCATGTAAAAATTGTCTATCAAACTGAGAAATTATTCCATCCATCCATTTTCTTCTCACTTCACTCCCTTCAAGGATAAGATTTCTGTCATATGGCGAAATCATAACAGATGGAAACAAGCCAATATGATCGGCCAATTTCTCATAGGTCACTTTATTTTTCTTGAAAACTTTCTTTTGCCCTTTTTTAACTCCGCAATAAACAGTATCATCATTATTCCATGTACTCTGAATGACAAAAAAATTCTCATCAAAAAGAATATTCTGACTATCAATAGGATTCAAATATGATTTACACATACTTAAATAATAAATAGCATCTAGAATATTGGTTTTACCAGCACCATTTGGACCAATAAAACAGTTGATATCGGGCGAAAGCGATACATCAGCTTGTTGATAATTCTTAAAATTAATCAAGCTCAATTTGGATAAATATATATGATTGCTCACGCCGTAAAGATACAGAAATTGTAATGTTTTAAAAGCATTTTAGCGGACTTAAAAAATTAAAATTAGTTACTAACAAAGGACTTTTTAAAAATTCTTCGTTTTGGATGAAAAAAAAAATTACTTTTGCAATTGCTTTAAAATAGCTAATTATGAGTGAAAACATTACAAAAGAAGAATTGATCGAACAGTTTAAGGGAAACAAGATCCTTAAATACGCTACAACAGGTGTAGGTGTAATAGCAGTAATAGTACTGGCAGTACTTGCTTACAATAACTTTATTGTTGAACCGACAGAGAAAGCCTCAGAGGCAGAAATTGCAAATGCAGTAATGTATTTAGAAAAGGATTCTACGCAATTAGCAACAGAAGAGTTTGAGTATTTAGCATCAGAATATGATGGATACAATGGTGGTGAAGTTGCTCAGTTTGAACTTGGAAATTTATATTTCGAACAAGGAGATTATGAAGCAGCATTGAACGAATTAAAAGGTGTTGATATTGATGACACATACTTAATGACTTTAGCCATTGGAACTCAAGGAGACTGTTATTCAGAGCTTGGAGATTACCAAAGTGCTGTTGAAATGTATGTTAAAGCTGCTGAGCGTAGAGATAATGATGTAACTTCTCCAATGTTTTACTTCAAAGCCGGATTAAACGCAGAAGAAGCGGGTGACTTTGGAAAAGCAGCAGAATTTTACAAAATCATTAAAAGTGATTATTCAACTTTTGCAAATCAAAAAGGAATTGATAAATATATCACTAGAGCAGAAAACTCAATAATTGAATAATCGTGGCTACAGTAAATAAAAACTTATCACATTACGATAAAGACAGTATTCCAAACGGTGCCGATTTTAATATCGGCATTGTTGTTTCAGAGTGGAATGAAAACATTACTTTCAACCTTCTTGAAGGAGCCAAATCGGCATTAATTGAAAACGGTGTTAAAGAAGAAAATATTCACGTTCACCTAACTCCTGGTTCTTTTGAATTGCCACTTGCATCGCAATGGTTAGTTGAAAAAGAAAAAATTGATGGCGTTGTTGCTATCGGTTCGGTTATTCAAGGCGAAACAAAACACTTTGACTTCGTTTGTGACGCTACAGCGCAAGGCGTGAAAGACGTGAGTTTAAAATACAACAAACCTGTTATATTTTGTGTACTTACAGACAATACATTGCAACAAGCAATTGACCGATCTGGAGGAAAACACGGTAACAAAGGAGTTGAAGCAGCTATTGCTTGCTTAAAAATGATACAATTGAAAAACACACTTTAAATTTATATGATATGACCTTAATTAAATCTATTTCTGGAATTCGTGGTACAATCGGTGGAAAAGTTGGTGAAGGACTTTCTCCATTAGATGTTGTAAAGTTTGCATCTGCCTACGGAACTTGGTTGCAACAAGAAAGTAACGCCAAAAAGTTGACTATCGTTATTGGTAGAGATGCAAGAATCTCAGGTTCTATCGTCAACAACTTGGTTATTTCATCACTGAGAAGTCTAGGAATTAATGTTATTGATTTAGGTCTATCTACCACTCCAACAGTTGAAATGGCTGTGACTATGGAAAAAGCACATGGTGGGATCATCATCACTGCAAGTCACAATCCTAAACAATGGAATGCTTTGAAACTTTTAAATGGAGCAGGTGAATTTATTTCTGGTGAAGAAGGTGAAAAAGTACTTAAAATCGCAGAAGAAGAATCTTTCGATTTTGCGGAAGTTGATCACTTAGGAAAGTTAACAGAGAACAACGACTATATTCAAAAACATATTGAGGCTGTATTAAATCTACCTTATGTAGATATTGAAGCCATTAAAAAAGCAGATTTTTCAATTGTTGTTGATGCGGTAAATTCAACTGGTGGAATTGCAGTTCCTTTATTATTAGACGCATTAGGTGTGAAAAAAGTAACAGGAATTCACTGCGAACCAACAGGTATTTTTGCACACAATCCAGAGCCTTTACCAGCGCATTTAACAGATTTATCTGAAGCTATTGTAGAGCAAAAAGCCGATTTAGGAATCACAGTTGACCCTGATGTTGATCGTTTGGCCATGGTTTGTGAAGACGGAACTATGTTTGGTGAGGAGTATACACTTGTTGCTGTTGCCGATTTCGTTTTGGCCCAAAAAGGTGGCGCTACAGTTTCGAACCTCTCCTCTACTCGAGCGTTGAGAGATGTGACAGAGAAACATGGACATGATTATTATGCTTCTGCTGTTGGAGAAGTAAATGTAGTTGAAAAAATGAAAGCTGTAAACGCTGTAATCGGTGGTGAAGGAAACGGTGGTGTAATATTACCAGAATTACATTACGGTAGAGATGCCTTAGTTGGAATAGCTTTATTCTTGACGCATTTAGCCAACAAAAAAATGAAAGTTACAGAATTGAGAGATAGCTATCCAAAATACATCATCTCAAAAAACAAATTACAATTAACTCCAGAAACAAATGTGGATAAAGTTCTTGTAGAAATGGCTGACAAATACAGTAAACAAGAAGTAGATTCTACTGATGGAGTGAAAATTTATTTTGAAAAAGAATGGGTTCATTTACGTAAGAGTAACACAGAACCAATCATTAGAATTTATGCAGAAAGTACTGATAATACTAAAGCAGATCAATTGGCTAAAGATATTATGCAAGAAATCGAAACTATAATCTAATTCAATGTTGATCAAATGATTCCAACTAAGATTACAATAATGAAGATTTTTAGTGAGGAAGAATAAATTAATGAAATCTAATTTTAATTAATTTAGACAAAAAATTTGGGGTCTTAAAATTGACCTTAAAACAATATAAAGTAATGAAAGTTTATTTAGATAACGCAGCAACAACACCAGTAGCTTCAGAAGTTTTTGAAGCGATGGTTCCCTATTTAAAAAATGAATTCGGAAATCCTTCTTCAACACATTCATTTGGTAGACAAGCCAAAGGAACAATTGAGACATCAAGAAGAAAAATTGCAAGTCTAATAAACGCTAAGCCATCAGAAATCATCTTTACTTCTGGAGGAACAGAAGCCGACAACATGGCTTTCACAGTTGCGATTAACCAACTTGGAGTGAAACGTGTAATTACTTCTGAAATTGAACATCACGCAGTAATTCACACTGCTGAGAACATCTGTGAGGACAAAAATGTTGAATTTCAATTGGTAAAATTATTACCGAATGGACACGTTGACCTTGATCATTTGCAAGAATTATTAGAACAAGGTGATAAAAAAACCTTAGTTTCATTAATGCACGGGAACAATGAAATAGGTAACTTATTACCATTAAAAAAAGTAAGTGAACTATGTCGTCAAAATGGAGCTTACTTCCATTCTGACACTGTTCAAACAATGGCACATTACAAGTTCGATATGCAAGAATTGGATATCGATTTCATTACAGGAGCTGCCCATAAATTTCACGGACCAAAAGGTGTAGGATTTTTATACATCAAAAACGAAATAAAAGGATTGCCATTTATTCACGGTGGTTCACAAGAGAGAGGCTTACGTGGTGGTACAGAAAATCTTTATGGAATCGTTGGTTTAGCCAAAGCAATGGAAATCGCCTACGAAGACTTAGAAGAACACCAAAATCATGTTCAAGGTTTGAAATCTCACATGATTGCTGAATTAAAGAAAAATATAGAAGATATACATTTTCATGGTGACATCACACCTGAAAACAGCTTATATACAGTGGTGAATGTTTGCATTCCTCCTACTCCAAAAGCATCAATGCTATTGTTCACGCTTGACATCAAAGGAGTAGCTTGCTCTGGTGGTTCTGCATGTACATCCGGAAGTGCGAAAGGTTCTCACGTTCTTGAAGGTATTAAAGCAGATACAAGTCGACCAAATGTGCGTTTTTCATTCTCAAGATATACAACAAAAGAAGAGGTTGATTTTGCCGTTGGAATTTTAAAGGAAGCTCTTGAGAAGGAATTGGTTGATTAAACAATTTCACCATGTTATTTAATAGTATAGTTTTTCTTTTTGCATTTCTACCTATACTATTAACGCTCTATTACCTTACGCCAAAAAAATATAGAAACTATACAATTTTACTGTTTAGTTTCATTTTTTATGCATGGGGAGGCGTTTCATATACATTCATTTTAATTGGCTCAATTCTAATCAATTATCTCTTCGTTAAACAAATAGAGAAAAATAATGCGCTAAAAAAAACTTGGTTAATAATAGGACTAACGGTCAATGTACTGATTATTGTCTTGTTCAAATACCTAGATTTTTTAATTGATAATTTCAATATTTTAGGCGCTGTTTTTATATCTGATTTTTCACCGGTTCCTTTTAAGAATATTGTTTTACCCTTAGGGATTTCATTTTTCACCTTTCAACAAATGTCCTTATTATGGGATGTCTACAGAAATGAAAACACCGAAAAAACTTCTCTATCCAACATTGCTCTCTACATCAGTTTATTTCCACAACTTATTGCTGGGCCCATTGTGAGATACAATGATATTGTTGGTCAAATAAAACACAGAGTCTCTTCTATTTCACTTTTTCGTTCAGGAATTCAGAGGTTTGTTCTAGGACTTTTCAAGAAAGTTGTCATAGCGAATACGTGTGGTGAATTGGCAGATAGTATTTTCAACAGCTCCTATGATTCCCTCGATTCGCCAACAGCTTGGCTAGGTATTGTCGCTTATTCTCTTCAAATCTACTTTGACTTTTCAGGTTATTCTGACATGGCCATTGGATTAGGTCGAATGTTTGGTTTTAAAATTCTAGAAAACTTTAACTTCCCATATATTTCAAAAAGTATTCAGGAATTCTGGAGAAGATGGCACATTTCTTTATCTACTTGGTTTAGAGATTATGTTTATATTCCTATGGGTGGAAATAGAAATGGATCTTATAAAACCTATTTCAATTTAATCACCGTATTTTTTCTCACCGGAATTTGGCACGGTGCAACGTGGAGTTTTGTAATTTGGGGATTATTTCACGGTTTTTTCCTTATTATCGAACGCATTGGGTTTAAAAACATTCTACACAAGCTACCAAAGGGAGTTCAATGGTTCTATACCATCATAGTGGTTATGATTGGCTGGGTTTTATTTCGTGTCGAAATATTTTCAGATGCGCTATTATACATTAAAAAACTATTTAGTTTTAATCTTTCAAGTGAATTTAGCTTCCTTAATTATTTGAATAATGAAAGAATTTTAGTTTTAATTCTGGCCATAATTTCTAGCTCCTTGTTTTTTATGAAAATCAAAGAAATCCTGGAAAGAAGATCACTATTGCTCACCAAAACGGTTCAAACTTTCATGGATTTGGGTGTAGTTTTACTTTTAATAATTTCTATTATTTATATTAATTCTGGCTCTTACAGTCCTTTTATTTATTTTAGATTCTAAGAAATGAAGGAAAGTAAACTCATAAAATATCAGCTATCGATTATATTTCTTCTTATAATTATCATTCCTGCCATAGGAACTATTTTGGGCATTGACTTTTTCGAAAGGAAAGATGAAAATAGAGCATTCAAAGAATCCATAAATTTCAATATAAAGAAGCTAGACAACTTCCCTCCTCATTTTAATGCTTACATTAACGATAATTTCATATTAAGATCTCCAATGTTGAGCGTCTATCATAGAATTAAGTTTGATATTTTTAAAACCTCTCCATATCCTGAAAAAGCAATTATTGGAAAAGATGGTTGGATGTTTAAAGCAGGAAAGGAAACAGATATAATGAGCGGTGAACTTAACTTTTCAACGGCTACTTTAGATTCTTTCACCAATGAATGGAAAGAGAGAAAACAATATTATGAGGCATTGGAAATACCTGTATATTGGATGATTTGTCCCATAAAGCATAGAGTATATACTGAAAAATTACCCAATCATTATAATATATCGGAAACCAGTAGAATAAACGTCTTAAAGAAACATCTTGAAAAGGACTTTCCTGATTTAATTATCGACCCTACTGATCTTTTAAAATCTAAAAAGAAAGAGGCTAAACTTTATTTCAAACTAGATAATCACTGGAATGAACGTGCAGGATACTATATTACGGAGCAACTAATAGAAAAATTAAGGTTTAAATTTCCAAATAAGGATATTCCAAATATTCCAGAAATTAAATGGAATATAAATGAAGATTTTAGATCTGGATTCCATCATCGCGTTATGGGTATTGATGAATTAAGCGAAAAAATTGAAACAATCACAATACCTAACTCTCTTGCTACTGAAGCTGAAAAATATGGCTTTAAAGGTGTTGATGGTTTTGCTTATCCATGGGAGTTCGAAAATCGATTTATTCATAAAACACTTAATGACGGATTACGGGTTCTTTTCATTCGAGATTCCTTCGGTGGTGCAATTCGCCCTTTCGTTAAAGAGGTTTTTCAAGAAACGCTGATGATTTTTGATGCTTGGCAATACAAAATCAATGAAGAAGTTATAGATACTTTTAAACCAGATGTGGTAATTTATATTGGATTAGAAACACATATTGAAAGCTTTCTCAAAGAATATAATTAAACCTTTACTTCATTCAATCTAACTCTTTTCCATCGACCAACATTACCCACAAGGAAATTTTTCGATTATCCATTCTTGGCCAAATTGGACGAACAACATTGTTAACAGCATCAATATTCAAATAATCTCCAAAGAAAACATCTTGATCAGGTTTAAATGGCTTGGCAGACACCGTCATTTCTTTAATCGTTTCTCCACCATCCTTAGACCATGCCATGACAACTTCTGTGGCACTCCCACGGGTATTTCTTCTATCATAATATATGAAATAGAGATTACCGTTACTTTGATCGATTCTCATCCAAGTAAAAAATTGTTCTCTACTGGTATCATCTTGATTGACACGCTTTCTCTCTGACCATGTTTCTCCGTTATCATCCGAATAAACAAACCAACTATCAGGATTTCCACGGCCATTTTTCTGATCTACCCAATTCACATAAATTCGACCGTGATATTTACCTTTTGATTGATCAGTATATGTCACCGGCAATCCATTACTCCTGCCTAATCCTTGAATAGGGAATTTCCATCCTCCTACTTGATCTACGATTCCTTTTTCTTCTTCAAGCCATGTTTCGCCATAATCGGTAGAACGGTTCATTCTTATTCCATACGGTCCTGTCCAAACGACGACAATTTCTCCATCACTATTCACTGCAGACATCGCGCCTTCAACGGTGTTATTTCCATCTAAACAGTCTCCATGTTGAGTAGAAACCACTTTTGGTACCGACCATGTAGCGCCATCGTCTATACTTCGAGAGAACATTATTCTTGAAGAATCACTCCATTTGTCTGAACCATAAAAATCAAACTCTGTCCAAGTGAGATACAAGTTCCCCGTTATAGGACATTCTGAAACCCAATGTTTATCTTGTGCCTTAGGTGGATTCGCCTTTGTAGCTGAGCTTGTCCATTCTCCTGAAATAGTATCACTATAATCGCAAACAATACGGTCTATCCATTGTCCTCCCTTCGGATTGGAAAGATGAAAGTAAAAGTATCTGCCTTTTTGATTGATATGTAGAACAGGATCTCCGTTCACTCCAAACTTTGATTGTAATGACGAGCTTTCCCAAGATTTCCCTCCATCGATAGAATAGTAATAATCATTCATCACTGTTCCTGCAATCATTTCATTTGGTTGAGATGGATTAATTGCAATACTCGGCTCTACTTGAGCGTAACGGTAAGTTGCATTCACTGGTTTTTCCAATTGAACGCGTTCAAAATTTTGTCCAAAAACAAAAAAGCTTGTCCCTATAAACAATAAGGACAAGCGATTTAATAACTTCATAACTGTGTTTTATATACTAACAATAGCTTATAATTATTTTTTACGTAACCAATACGTTCCTAATTTATGTTCTTCGTAAGAGAATTCATAACGAGGAGCGTCAATTGTTCCCATTTTGGCATCAATACTCATCAATTGGTCACCACGAGCAATAATCAAGTTAAACTCTGTACCCACTGGTAATTCACCTAAAAAGTCATGTAAAGATCTTACATCAACTCTAAATCCATTAAAGGCAATAACTTCATCGTTTGGAGACAATCCAGCTTTTTCACCTTCACTATTTGATTGAACTCTATCAATAATCACTTTTCCTTCTTTACTAGACATTGAAATTCCTAATGAAGTTCTTGTCTCACGTACTTTTTCGATGGTTAATCCTAAGTCTTTAAAGTAAGAAGCGTAAGGGATAGTTTCTATACCATAAACGTAATTTTTAAAGAAATCATCAAGGTTATCTCCTAGGAAATCTTCTAAAGTAGCTTTGAATTGTGCAGGTGTCATTCCTGAATTTTCCTCTTCGTAAAATTTCTTGTATAACAATTGCATAAATTCATCCAATGATTTCTTTCCTTTAAACTTCTTAATAATCATTGCGTCTATAGCATGTGCCAACATTGCACCTTTAGAATAATATGAAATTCCTGTATTTCTACTGTTTTCATTTGGGCGATATGATTTAATCCATGCATCATACGATGAATGTGCTACAGGTTGAACCCTATTTCCAGGCGTTCCTTCAACATAATTAATCGTATTTTTAAAAACATTTAAATAATCTTCTTCAGAATAGAAACCTGCTCTACGTAAAATTAATTCATCATAGTACGAAGTAAATCCTTCCATTACCCATAATAAATCTGTGTAGTTTTCATTGCTATAGTCATATTCTACAAGATTAGCTGGACGTAAACGTTTTACATTCCAAATATGGAAATATTCATGAGCAACTAAAGACAAGAATGAAAGATAAGCATCGCCAGAATAAGTCCAACGATTTACATGTAAAGTTGTCGAGTTCATGTGCTCTAATCCTCCACCTCTACTATCCGTATTGTGAATGATGAACCAATATTCTTTATTTGGGTTTTGTCCAAAAACTGCAGTTGTTGATTCAACGATTTTCGCCATATCAACTTTTAATCTCTCGATATCATAGTTTCCTGGACCATAAATTGCAACGTTGTGCTTTGTTCCTGCAGCTTCAAAAGTAAAAGTTTCTTGATTTCCGATTTCGATAGGAGAATCTGCTAAGTGATCAAAACTATCAAATACAAAAGTTTTTGCGTTGTTGTCTGTACTGAATCCTTCTTTACTTTCTTCAAGTGGAGCAGTAATCGTTTTAAAAGAAGAATGAGGAATAATTGTCAAATTTCCAC
Organism: Brumimicrobium aurantiacum; assembly: GCF_003402975.1. GTDB lineage: Bacteria > Bacteroidota > Bacteroidia > Flavobacteriales_D > Crocinitomicaceae > Brumimicrobium > Brumimicrobium aurantiacum. The sequence continues at coordinate 498,957 of NZ_QURB01000002.1, forward strand.
CTAAATCGATGTGATTTTCTGGAAAGGTAAAGATTGAAGTACCATTGATATAACCATGTGTTTTATCAAGGAATGACGTTCTCACAGTTAATTCAAAAGCATAAACTTCATAGTTTACAGTTACTTTATTCGCATTTCCTTTATCAATTTGCCATTTGTTTTTACTTACCTTTTTGACTTCAAGTTTATTTCCTTTTTCATCTTTGGCTCTAACTAAATTGACATTTTTCGGAAATTCTCTTACCAAATATGAACCTGGTGTCCACACCGGCATAACAATCACCAATTCTTCCTCATCAAAATCTGTGAGGGTTGTTTCTACGTGAAAATAATGTGTTTCTGGAGCGGGCATCGAGAGTTTATGATGCACTTTTTGACCTAAGACAGTTCCACTAAAAAATAGAACTAAAGCAAGTAAATTGTAAATTTTCATAATATATCATTGATTTTTCTCAAATATACGATTTACCCAAAGAAATCCTTAATTTTGTAAGAGGAATCAAATAAACAAACATATGAAATACTTATTATCATTATCACTTATAATTGCGTTGTTTGCCTGTACAGATGATGCGAAAAATACTGAGAACACAGCAAATAATGAAAAAGAACTTATTGAATTACGCAACAAAGTTTCTCAATTAGAATTGGAAAGCGTTCAAAAAGATTCAGCCTTAAATGAAGCAATTGCTTTCTTTAATGAAGTACAAGACAACTTAGCAAAAATCAATGTTAAGGAAGAAGAAATTCGTGTGAGAAGTGATAATCCTGAAATTTCAAATGATGATCAAGAATGGATTTTACAAGAAATTCAAAATATCAACTTTTTAAGAAAACAAAATGCTCAAAACCTTAAGGACTTAAAACAAAGTTTGAGTGAGAAAAACCTTAAGATTTCTGAATTAGAAAGTATGAGAGACCGTTTGGTGATGCAAATTCGTGCAAAAGATGAACAAATTGCTTCACTACAGAAAACACTTGCTGACTTAGACATGGAATATTCTGAGTTATTTGATGAATACCAAGAACAAGTTGAAATGACTTTAGACGCAATTAAGGAGTTAAACACTGTTTTCTATGCTTATGGAACTTTAGATGAATTAACTGAAAATGATGTTTTAGTAAGAGAAGGAGGTTTTATTGGAATTGGACGTAAAACGAATATTGCTGAAGATTTAAATGAAAAGTACTTCCAAAAAATGGATAAAACCAAAACGAAAGAAATTAGAATCGTAGGTGATAAACCAGATTTAATCACAGATCACCCAATTTCTTCATATAAATGGGAAGGTGATAAATTAGTGATTCTAGATGCTGATAAATTCTGGAAAGTTTCAAAGTATTTGGTTGTTACTGTTAAGTAAAAACCGATTATATCTATTAAAAGCGCAATCACAGATTTGTTATTGCGCTTTTTTTATTTCTGTTTTATACTGTTTATAATAAGAATAATTATTCCATAGAAACACTATTCGAACAGTAAAATTTATTCATTTATTGAATATGTGTAAACGTTAAAAATTCCTGGGAAGTACGTAGAATCGATTGATACAGAGTCACCCTTCAACTTGTCATTCAAATAATTCTTAATATTGTTGTCGCTATAGGCAAAATCTGCATCCGCATCAATATAAATAAACTTTTCGTAGTTGTTCAGTTTTGATATTGAATCTACTTCATGATCGCTTTTTACTAAAAATACATTTTCATCACTTAAAACCGTCTTTAAATGACCTGAAGGATTCTGTCCCTCTGTATGAGTAAATAACTCTTTATTAAAATAATAAGTGAAAGTAGGACCAAAATAATCAGGACACATAAATATCGCACTGTTTCCATTTTCATGTTGAGCTTTAACCTTTGCAACCAATGCTTTAACATCTCTATCATTATTTGTTACCGGTTTAAATGGAATTAACATTAAAATAATCAGAAGTATAGCTAGACTAGGAAATAATTTAGAATCCAGTTTACTAATTGATACAGATAGAAAAATTAAGAATCCAGGTACAATAAAAACCAAATACCGTTCAATAAACATTGGAATAATAAAAGAGCTTACAAACATTATAAAACCAGGCAAGAAGAACCAAGACAGTATCACTTTGGTCTCATAGTTTTGACCACTTTTCATTTGAAAATGAACAAACAAAACGAAGAAAAACAAAAGAAACGAGACCATTAATAAAGGCGATAAAAATTCATTTTCTAATGGAATTAAATAAGATGGAAATAGGGGAATTCGTATTGAAAGACTTATAATAAGTATAACAATGCTTAGAAATATAAAACCAAACCTTATTAAATTTCTCTTGAAAAAATGGGTGATATACTTTTGAATTATTACCCACGCTAGTGTTAAAACAACAATATAAGCTATGTGTGTATCATTGACCAATTTGCCAAAATATACGTGAAGTGGACGTAAATTCTCAACAGCTTTAATCCATGTTCCCCCTGAGGAGTCTATAAATCGAGCAATAAAGATTCCGACATAAGGCAAATAAAAGATGAGTATTATCCCCAAATATTTACCAAACCTCATTATCTCCTCTTTTTTAAAAGAAATTACAAGTCCTATGAACTGTACAAAAAAGATAAACCAACTAAAAAAATGACTGTACAGCAGTAAAACACCTATGACAATGTATAATACAACATCAAGTTTAGCGTAATTTGAAGAAAGTAACTTTAGAAATTGATACATTGAAACTGTTGACAGCAATACAAATAGTGCATAAACCCTAGCTTCATGCGCAAAATACATTTGATAATTGGACAAAGTAAATAAGGTAACAGCTAAAAAGGCTACCTTTAAGTTAAAGTATTTTCGGCAAATTTGATAAATAAAGTAAATTGTTAGACTACTAAAAATTACGGAAGGAAATCTAACAGACAACTCACTGATTCCAAAAAATGAAATCCATATATGTAAGAATATCTCATAAAGTGGCGGATTATTCCCTTGACTTAATTCACTTAAAATAGTTGAAATGCTGTATTGAGCGTGATAAACAGAAAATGGCTCATCATTTGCTAAAGATGGATAACTTACATATCGAATCTTAAGGACAAGATTAATGAGCACATATAGCAATGGCACTATAAAAGCAAAAAACAATCCCTTTATCTCATCTTTACTTTTGATTCTAAACATGACAATATTTTATATAAATTAATAATGAAGTTGAAAAATGTACCACTGTTCAGAAGCTCCTGATAAAGTAATGATTTTTATAATAATATGAATTTAATTCAACAAAGGAGATGCATACTTTTTAAATATATTATGGAATCAACCTCCTTTGCGTTTCGTTTTGTAATCTTTACTGTTCAAGATTTCAATTACTTTATCTCTATGATTTCCTTGAATCAGTATTTCGCCATCTTTGACTGTTCCTCCTACTCCACAGGAAGACTTAAGCATTTTGCCGAGATCCTTTAAATCATCTTCTGTTCCCACAAAACCTTCAACTAAAGTGACATCTTTACCTTTACGTTTTTTTCGATCGATTGAAACATACAACAATTGTTGATTGTTGGGTAAAGTTTCCTCTTCTGTTATTTCCTCATCATCATATCCGAAATCTGGGTTCGTGCTGTACACTATACGTTCTCTTTTTTTACTCTTTTTCCCCATACCTTAAATACTATTTTTCTTTTTTTCTAATGTTCTCCAATTTGAGAATACTCAATAAATGATTTAATGATTCTTGATTCTCTTTAGAGTGAACAGCATTAATAATCTTTTCTTTTTCCTTTTTCGTCAAATGCCAAGATAAAGAAATTTTATCATTGTAATTCTCTCGCAGGTTAAATGTCACAACTTGAATAGGATATTCCATCGATCGAATGGCTGTAGAAAACAACTCGTCTTGATTGAAGTCTTGAACTCTTGGAAAATTTCCATACATATTTCCAAAAGGCAATAACAACCTATCAAACAATCCTATGTTCTCAAATTTCTCTCCGATTAAGGTCTTTTTGGTGTCCCTAACTTTTAAAACAACTACTCCACTTGTGTTTTCTTTAATCCATTTTCTCAAAGCAATTAAGTAGCGCACCGTAATTTTGGAACCATAATTATCTCGAATTCCTGCATCCATAATCTGCATTCCAGGATTTGAAGGCATGGTAATCATCGGCATAATATATGGAAATGTAGCACTCATCCTTAACACTGAAGTAAAACGCACTTCATGAGGTTCATTTTTATCGAAATATTTTAAGAATTCAATATTTTCCATTTGAGGATTTAATCCAACGCGCTCATCCAATTGACTCATGGATTGGAGATAACCATGATGTTGAGCACTCACCAATAAACGACGGCCATCATTCACAATTGTTGGCGTAAAAATCATTGTTGGAACTAAACCAGACGTTTCATACTGCTCATATTCTCCCAATGAATGATCTAATGCTCCATCTAAATTTGAAATCAAAGCTTGTTCAAAAGCATAACCACGGTCTTTACTATAACTGTGGTCATTGATATTTACTTTTTGAAATCTAAATAGCAAGTCATTAGTAGAAATTGAAAAAGATAATCGATTCAATAGGTCTTTTGAAATGTTTGACAAATAACGGTTATTTGTACGATTTTCAATTTCACCATTATTTTGTAGAATGATTAAATCACGATAATAGGCTGCACCAACCATACCACCAGAAGCACCAGTAATCATCTGAATATTCTTTGAAAACTCATTACCAGTAATACTATCCAATTCTTGTAGTACACGGAAAGTCCACATAGCACTTCTCAATCCACCTCCACTGGTATTCAGTAAAATCAATTTTGGTTTTTGTTTTCCCGTTTTTCGTTTCCAATTTTCTAATGTCTGAATGTAATTATCATAATCCTTCTGAATGATAGAATCAGAATAACGAAAATCAATAAGTGAAGACTTGGAAAAATCAACGAGCTTCTCCTTTTCATAGGAAAGCCCAAAAGCGGAACTTCGAAATTGAAAGAAGTCAGTTATTGTACTTAAATAATTTACTAAAAAGAATGCAGCAACAATAAAAGGATAGGTCCAAGCTTTGAACCAAGAGAAAAGCGCACTAATTAACATGATAATAATCGTCATTATCATCATTACACTAACACTTGCTGGGACCTGAAAAATCTCATGGTCACGAAAAAAACCAATGAGTATGTAAGTAAAGAGTAATAAAATTTCAAATAATGAAGCGTTGATATGGTTTTGTGAAAACACTTTATTTAAGACATTTATATCATAATGTGAACTACTACGTGATTGACGAATTTTGAATCTTGAACCGATATAATAATAGCGATCTACATTTTTTGTCATGAATGGCTCATACCAAGTTTGCTTTCTATGTAAAGTAGTTTTTATGTTACTCGTCTTCCTTTTAAATTCCTCTGAACGTTTTCCTGTAAAAGAGAGTAAATCTTTATTGGTTGGGAAAAAATAAAGTAAGGAAATTAAGATAAACAATAGAATTCCACCGAGCAAACAAGCAATTTGTCCATAAACAATGTATTCACCAACATACTCTTGTTCTATTCTAAAATAATAAATACGTAGACAGAAGTTAATGATGAAAGCAAATGGTATTAAACTATTGTTCAGTGAGAATTTATAAAAAGGTCGAGATAATGTGGCTATAAATGGATATTTGGGACCAATTTGAATATAGCTGTAAATATGGAAAGCCATTATAAAACCTCCAACGCTGGTTCCAAGAATAAAAAATGCCAAGTAACTTGACAAACCAAGATATTCTGGTGAAAGAAATAAATAAGGTAGTCCAATACCGAGTCCTATTGCACTATTAATTATTCCAAATAGAAAAATCCAATAGAACAAGACAATGAGATTGTATTTAATTTGTGAAAACACCAAGTTGATTGGAAAGAATGCGCGTAAAGCGGCCAAGAATTTTAAAATCAACTTTATCATTATCTCTGAAATCTGGATTAGTTAGTCAACAAATTATTAAAAGGTATATATCCAACGAAAATATTGAATATATATTTCCGTAGTCATTTATTCAGTTGAACGTGATAAATAAGAGGATACGAAATCACTAACAAAATAAGCCAATGCTTTCCCTACAATTCTATCTTCATATTCATCCATCGGTGCTCCTTCCGGTAAATGAAGATACGCTAATTTTTGACATTTTCCAAAAACCTTTAAATATCTACGACAATCATCAATTTCAACACCTACAGGCGTAAAAGCACTACTTGGCATGCGAGAAATCACGTCTAAATCCAACTCCACACCTAAGTATTTATTTGAATCTAATTCTGAGAAACACTTTTTAAAGTCAGAATAGTAATTGCGTTCTTTCATTAAATATTCTTCATGAAAAGTAAAAGTGTGTTGATCTCTTCGCAGGTCATTTAGGATTTGCTGACTATTGTAGCGTTGATGCAATCCAAAAACAGTATAACGATCGAGGTACTCATCTCTATATGCATAAGAAAATGGATTTCCAGAGTGTCTCCCTTCTAATAAACGATAATCAGCATGTGCATCAAAATTTACTACATCAATTTTTTGATCATAACGTTTAGCTGAAAAGTGAATAAGTGGATAAGCATTATTGTGTCCACCTCCAATTATGATAGGAATTTGTCCTTCACCGATATATTCTTTGAGCACAGAATAAATAAAATCATCTAGTTCTTCCACTCCATTCTTCGAATTCTTATTTTCATCAATTCGACTTACTTTTCCAAGAATACAAATTTCCTCACCATTCAGATACTCATTGGATTGCATGTTTAAAAAAGTGTTTAAAAACGCTTTAAAACCGTTTTCAGCACCTTTTCTTCCCTTATTTGCAATTGGGCCAATACTCTCTTCAATTCCTAAAATTACAAACTTAGAATTTGAAGAATTGTTAATAACTTCTCCGAGCTTTTGTTCACCATCTCGAGGAGAAAAATGATTCAAAATATCTGAATTACGTAATTTTGAAAATTCGAAACTTTTATGTTTACTCTTCATTATAATTTCGCTTTTTTAGACCTTAATAATTGAACAAAATCATCCGGTGGAAGTACAGGTTTCATTGTATTTTTATTTACAAAAACAAGAACCGTTTCAGCGCTTGCAACTTGGACATTTTCTTCATTGTAAATTTCATATTCAAAAAACAAACGAACGCCTTGTTGGTCCGTAATTTTGGTTACGATTGTCAGTAAATCATCATACAAAGCTGGGGCTTTATACTTCACACTAAAGGTTGCCACAGGAAGCATAAACCCTTTGTTTTCAATATCTTTATAAGACATCCCAAGATCTCTCATTGCCTCTACCCGACCAACTTCAAAGAATTGCGCATAGTTTCCGTAATAACAATATCCCATTTGATCAGTCTCGCCGTACCTTACACGAATTTGTGTTTTTGCAATGTGTAAACTATTATTTTCTGACTTCATTTAATTAATGATTTTTAAGTAAGTTTTAAAAAAAAGATGCGTATATTTAAACTCAATTTTAAATAGGCACACTACGGATCATTTTTTCATAAAATGTCGATTAAAATAACATAATTTTCCGATGAAAACGATAAAATATTAGATAATATTAATTTTATGTTAGCTGTAAAAGTTTTGTAAAAGTCAATAGGCTTTTTATTTTTTTTTAAACTTTTTTATCCAAATATTTGCCCTAAGAAAATGATACAAAAAGTGATTAATTTCACTTTCAACATATTTATTTGCTATTAACGCTTTAAACTGATTAAATGAATCAATTGCATGAACAAAAATGGGAGGCTTGTCTAAAAATTATTAAAGACATCGTTCCGTTGCAAGCTTTTAAAACTTGGTTTTCACCAATTGTTCCCGTGAAATTGGATGGTGATATCCTAACGATTCAAGTACCTTCTCACTTTTTCTATGAATGGTTAGAAGAACACTATATTGGCTTACTTAAGAAAGTAATCAAAAAAGAACTTGGAGCAAATGGAAGGTTAGAATATAGTATTATTATGGAACGTAATACGCCTAACTCAACACCTTATACTGTAAAAATACCTACATCAGGAGGTAGTTCATTAAAGAACTCACCTGTTTCTGTTCCACTTCAAGTTGGAGAAGATCAAATTAGAAATCCATTTGTTATTCCAGGATTAAAGAAAATTGAAGTAGAATCTAACTTAAATCCTGTTTATACTTTTGACAATTTTGTTGAGGGTGATTGTAATCGCTTGGCTAGGTCTGCTGGTTATGCTGTAGCAAACAAACCTGGAGGAACAGCATTCAACCCTTTACTTATATATGGAGGTGTTGGACTTGGTAAAACACATTTGGCCAATGCAATTGGTATTGGAATAAAAGAACAGTTTCCGAACAAAACAGTATTATATGTTAGTTCTGAAAAATTTGTTCACCAATTTATTGATTCGATTAAGAACAATACATCAAACGATTTCGTTCACTTCTATCAAATGATGGATGTTTTAATCATTGATGATGTTCAGTTCTTCTCTAATAAGGAGAAAACACAAGATGTATTTTTCCACATCTTTAATCACTTGCACCAAAATGGAAAGCAAATCATTTTAACATCTGATAAAGCACCTGTTGACATTCAAGGAATGGAACAACGTTTATTGAGTCGTTTAAAATGGGGATTATCAGCCGATTTACAAGCTCCAGAATTGGAGACAAGAATCGCTATTCTAGAAAAGAAAATGTACAGCAACGGAATTGAACTTTCTAAAGAAGTTGTAGAATACCTTGCATACAGTATTAATACGAATGTTCGTGAAATTGAAGGAGCTTTAAATTCATTGATTGCCCAAGCATCATTAAACAAAAAAGCCATCACATTAGATTTGGCGAAACAAATGATTGACAAATTCGTGAAAAACATCACTCGTGAAGTTTCTATCGAATACATTCAAAAAGTAGTTTGTGATTATTTTGATATTGAAATTGAAATTTTAAAATCAAAAACAAGAAAAAGAGAAATCGTTCAAGCAAGACAAATTGCGATGTACTTCTCTAAGAAAATGACGAAATCATCTTTGGCAAATATTGGTGCACATTGCGGTGGAAAAGATCATGCAACTGTATTACATGCTTGTAGAACGGTTAACAATCTTTCAGAAACCGATAAACAATTTAAAGCCTACTTAAGTGATTTAGAAAAGAAATTATCAATGCAATAGAATTACATCGTTAGAGATATAAAAAAGCCGTTTTGATTAAGTCAAAACGGCTTTTTTATTGAAATCAATAGTACAACTTTTCGGCTTATTCAATTTCAATCATTCCCACCACTTCATATGCTCGGGTGACATCAACTTGAATCTTTTCATACAAAACATTGGCATACTCATAATATGTTATTCCATCGATTTCTACTTTTTCATATTCATCTGGTAATTCATAAATAATTGTTCCAATTTCAGGATTCACCACTTCATATTGACTTTGACTTTGCTTGAAAAAAATTCCGTTCACCACAAAATAGTCTCGGTTATTGTAATGTACCTTTCTATAATTTGATGGCAATACAATAATTTTAAATCCAACCTTCGGAGCAATTCTAATATAATGTCCTCTTGATTGCGTGTAAAATCTATTGTTGGCATAATAGTAATTATGTCCTTTATGTACAATTACTGTTTTCTTAGGTAATGTTCTTACCGAAACCACCTTTCGGGTTGGCTTCTTATACTTTACTTGGCTTTGTTTTACCACTTTCACCTTTTTCGGTTTATGATTAGGTTGGGCCATGGCAGATGTTGTAAAACCTACAATTATCAATGTTGCAAATGCACAAGCTTTAATTAAATTCATCATTTCTAGGTATTAATTGTTAAACATTATGCTAAACTCTTTTCATTATCAGAATTATAGCTTCTTCCTTCATTAAATATACCTTCTATGTTTTAATAGTATAGCCTACAATAGACAGTTGACATTATTTTACCCACAGAAAAGTTGCTTCTATAGATTTAATTCACCTCCTATCATTTAAATTCAACTTTTAAATATCCTTAATTCTATCTTTGTCGCATGAGAGGTATGTCAAGCCAAGAAGGCAAAAAAGAAAAAAATAAGAATGTTTCCTTTAAATGGGCATTCAAGGAATATATTTGGCCAAGGAAAAAACTCATTTTCTTAGGTCTTTTTTTAATCTTAATCAAAAGTGGTGCAGGACTTGTACTCCCCTATTCAACCAAGTTTTTTCTAGATGATATTGTCCCAAGTGGAAATATGCAAAACCTGATGATCCTGGTTGGAATCGTGGCAATCGCAGTATTGGTTCAAGCAATTACATCCTACTTATTAACTCTTTTACTGAGTGTAGAAGCACAACGGTTAATTTCAATTTTAAGAGCAGAAGTTCAGCGTAAATTATTGAAATTACCCATTAGCTTTTTCGATAATAATAAATCTGGAGCTTTAGTTTCTCGCGTCATGAATGATGTTGAAGGCGTACGTAATCTTGTTGGAACAGGACTCGTTCAATTAGTTGGAGGTTCATTAACCGCTGTATTGTCGTTGATAATTTTATTGAACATGAATTGGGTGATGACCCTTTTTACGATCATACCTGTTGCCTTATTTGGAATTATAGCCTTAAAATCCTTTAAAAAGATTAGACCAATATTTAGAGCCAGGGGAAAAATCAATGCCGAAGTCACAGGACGATTAACAGAAACACTTAATGGTGTCCGCGTCATTAAAGGATTTAACGCAGAAGAACAAGAAAGTGAAGTCTTTGAAGATGGTGTAGAGCGTTTATTTCAAAATGTAAAAAAGAGTTTAACTACAACTTCATTTATCACCAGCTCTTCAACTTTTCTCCTTGGCTTAGCTTCAGCTGGAATAATTGGATTGAGTGGATATTATATGATGTTTGAAGATATGACCTCTGGTGACTTCATCATGTTTACCTTATTTCTTGGATTCATGATTGCACCTATCGTTCAGATGAGTAATATTGGTTCTCAGTTAACCGATGCTATGGCAGGACTCGATAGAACACAAGAATTAATGAAAATGAAGGAAGAAGATGACAATGAAAAAAGAACGCATATCATTAAAAATTTGAATGGTGATGTTGTTTTTAAAGATGTTCGATTCAGCTACGAGGAAGATAAAGAGGTTTTACATTCCATTGACTTTGAAGCCCCTGCTGGTACTGTAACTGCTTTGGTTGGATCTTCAGGTTCTGGTAAATCAACAATTGCAGGCTTGGTGGCTACATTTTTAAACCCTACAGAGGGTAAAGTAACGGTTGATGGAATTGATTTGGCCACAGTAAACCTTTCTTCCTACAGATCAAATTTAGGGGTTGTTTTACAAGATGATTTCCTCTATGAAGGAACCATCAGAGAGAATATTTTATTCCCTAAACCGAATGCTACTGAAGAGGAGTTACAAAATGCCGTTATTGGTGCTTATGTAAATGAATTTACAGATCGATTTGAATTAGGATTAGATACTGTAATCGGAGAACGAGGTGTTAAGCTTTCGGGTGGTCAGAAACAACGTATTTCAATTGCGCGTGCTTTACTTGCAGATCCTAAAGTGATTATTTTAGATGAAGCAACTTCAAATTTAGATACACAAAGCGAAACCTTTATTCAGAAAAGTTTGAATGAATTGATGAAAGACAGAACAACTTTTGTGATTGCACACAGATTAAGTACTATTCAACAAGCAGATCAAATTTTAGTGATTGAAGACGGAAATATCGTAGAAAAAGGAAAGCATAAAGAACTCCTTGAACGTGAAGGAAGATATTATGAACTCTACACTTACCAAAGTAGAATTTAGGTTAAAACGAAAGGGGAGTACTAGCGTATTCCCCTTTTTTTGTATTCAAAAAAAGGACACCAAATGGCATCCTTTAATTTCTTATATTAAAAAGTAAATTTACTCTTCAGTAAACTTGTCGATTACTTCTTGAGTTACTCCAGTAGAACTGAATCCTCCATCGTGGAATAAGTTCTGCATTGTTACGTATCTCGTGTAATCTGAGAACATAGAAATACAGTACTCTGCACACGCTTCTGCTGATGCATTTCCAAGTGGACTCATTTTATCAGAGAATGAAACAAATTCATCAAATCCTTTAATTCCCTCTCCTGCTGTTGTTGGCGTTGGAGATTGAGAAATCGTGTTGATTCTTACTTTGTTCTTAATTCCGTAGTGGTAACCAAAGCTACGAGAAATAGATTCTAATAATGATTTAGCATCTGCCATATCATTGTAATCTGGGAAAATTCTTTGCGCAGCAATGTAAGTCAATGCCAAAACAGATCCCCATTCGCTAATTGCATCTTTTTTCATCGCAATAGATAAAATCTTGTGCAAAGAAGTTGCTGAGATATCTAAACTTTGACTGTAAAACTTATAGTTTACTTCTGTATAATGTTTTCCTTTTCTTACGTTTGGTGACATTCCGATAGAGTGTAAAACAAAATCGATTTTACCTCCAAGAATCTCCATTGACTGATCAATCAAGTTTGAAATATCTTCATCACTTGTTGCATCAGCTGGAATAATTTGACTATTTGTTTTTTCTGCTAACTCTTTAATTTGTCCCATTCGCATTGCGATAGGCGCGTTAGTCAATACAAACTCTGCTCCTTCAGCATGAGCCAATTCAGCAACTTTCCAGGCAATTGACTTATCGTTCAATGCACCGAAAATAATTCCTCTTTTTCCTTTTAGTATGTTATTAGCCATATTCTTTTCTTTGCTTACAAAAATAGAAAACTTCTTGAAATAGGCGACTTTTAAAACTAATAGAAAATTACTTTAAACATTTAAACCAAATCCATATCTTCGTGTTATAAGTAGGAAAACTTAAAAGCTGTATGTAATGAGTAAGGAGAAGAAAGAGAATTCACAACAACACGACAATAAAGATTTCATCAATCCGATTGATCCAGATCACATTACAGAAAATCCACATAACCTGCCTTATCCTCACACAACAGGAAGTGCATTGGTAAAGCCGGAAGACGAAGGTAAATTGAAAAGTCGTGCCCTCAACGCCATGGATCACCAAACTGACATGCAGTTAAAACAACTGTATGAACAAATGAATTTACTGGCCGAACAAGCCAAAGGTCTACAAGACAGAAAAGTGATTTCAGAAAAGATTTACAATGCTGAAATGCGATTTGAGCCACTCATTAATCACATTTATCACCTCTACCAAAAGGAAGATAAAACCTATTTACTTTCATTGATTGCGCCTGACCAATGGGGAAGGTCTAAAAAGTCATTCGAATTTGTTGCCACTGTGCGATTATTGGCAGACCATACATGGGATATTATAGAAAAATCTGATATTGAAATATAATCAACATTTAAATCAAAAGAAAAACAGAAACTATATATTATAATTGGTTTTCATTTGCTTAATTCGTTTCACCAATTCATCTTTTAGACTATTTGGTTCTTGAACAATAATATCACCACCATAGCTTAGTAATTCACGAATTAATTCTTCTGAAATCAAAGCGAATAGCTCAAATTTAGTATGTTCTAGTGTATCTAAAACAATTTTCTGACTTTCATGAAAGGGTTGTGAATTAATATACTTTGCTGCAATATTTCCTGCTGAAAAAATAATCTTCTCTGGTCTTGCCTCAGCAGAAGCAGTAATACCAATGGAATGTCTAAAAAATAAATCAGCTTTAAAATCACTCGGCTTCTCTCCTACTTGTTCAATAATTTCTAAGTCCGAAATTCGATCTAAAGCATAAGTAATTACCTTCTCCTTCACAGAATCAAAACAAATAAGATACCATCGATTATTGTACTCTTTCAAAAGCAAGGGGGTTACCTTACGCTGTTTCTTCACTTGAGTAACAAAACTTTCATACATGAAATAAGCAATGTATTGATGCTGAATTGCAGAAAGCAAAGGCTGAAGAAATTCGTTTCCTTTGGCCGCAGTGGATTTCTCAAATTGTATCATCTGATCAATATCTGCATCTGATTTTCGTGCATCGGAATCGACATTTACCCTATCAATGATTTTATTCAAAGCAAAACCAAAATTTTGAAACATCTCCGTTTCCTTAAATTGTGATAAAGTGCTTAACGCAAATTGAATGGATGTTAAATCATCTTCCGATAAAGGCTTTTCATTAATTGTAAAATCAGGATTGTCATAATAATATCCTTTATGTGCTTTAGAATATTTTATCGGCGCATCCATTTCTTGACGCATAGCAAAAAGGTCTTTCTCTATGGTAGAATCAGAAATATGTTTTCCATTTGTGTCACCATACAATTCCATTTCACAAGCATGACGCAAATCTAATTTTGAAGGATAAGGATTATAGGTATTTCCTAAGGCTTTATCTATAATTCTATAACGAATAAGTGCATTCTTTATATGCGGCATTTTAACGCTTTTAAATCGATTTAAAATTGTTTAAGAATTTGAATTCTTTTTTCAATTGGTGGATGAGTTGAAAACATTCCTTTGAAGCCTCCAAATAAACTTGCAGAAGTATCTTCAGGAGCGTTTTCTATAAACATTTGTTGAACATCCTCGTTTTTTACGGCATCAACGTGATGATTTCCTGATATCTTTTCTAAAGCACTAGCTAAACCTAAAGGATTTTTAGTCATTTCAGCAGCACCTGAATCTGCCAAGTATTCTCTTTTACGACTTAAAGCAAATTTAAAAAGTAAGGATAAAAAATAAGCCAATGCAGCTAAAACCATAATGACAACCATTACAGCAGCTCCACCTTTACCGTCATTTTTATTGTTTCTTCGAGAAGACATTCCACCATATAGAAATGAACGAAAGGCAAATTGTAAGATAAAAGAGAAAATACCAACAAAAACAATTGAAACGATGAGTAATTTTACATCATTATTGCGAATATGCATTAATTCATGTGCTATTACTCCCTCCAGTTCTTCGTCGTTGAGTTGATCAATAATCCCACGTGTCAATGTAACTGTGAAGTTCTTTTGATTAATTCCACTAGCAAATGCATTTAATGCTTGGCTTTCAATGATTCTCAACTTTGGCATTGGCATTCCAACACTGATACACAAGTTCTCTGTTAGATTGTAAACACGCATATGGTCCTTTCGAGAAAGTGTATGAGATTTGGCCGCACGATTAATCATTGCAGTATTAAAAAAATAGGCGATCAAGAACCAAACAGCAACTCCACCAAGTATATAAGGAATGGTAATAATAAATTGATCGAATACAAAGTTTAAATTTGGTGGGCCTTCTTCACTATAATTTACAATAAAAAAGAAAAGGAAAACCATAATTAACACCAAAATCGGAAAGCCCATGAGTAATAAGATAGACTTTCTATTGTTACTGCTTATTTGTTGCTGTAAACCAATGTATTTCATAGAGAACTATAGATCAATTAAAACTTAATCTCAGGAGCTTTATCTAAAACAACTCTTTCTGCTTGTCCAACGTCAAACATTGGTTCTTCTTTGAATCCAAACATCCCTGCGAAAACTATATTCGGGAATTTTTGAACCGATACATTTAGCTCTTTAGTTGATGAATTAAAGAATCGTCTTACTGCAGCTAATTTATTTTCTATATCAGCCAACTCATTTTGTAATTGCATAAAGTTTGAACTTGCTTTTAAATCAGGGTAAGCTTCAACTTGAATGTTTAAACCACTCAATGCTGAGTCCAATTGTTTTTCTGCAGCTATTTTTTCATTAACAGAACTTGCATTTATTGCTGCTTGTCGGGCCGCTGTTACCGCACCCAAAGTCCCTGCTTCATGTTCCATATATCCTTTTACCGCTCCCACTAATTGAGGAACTAAATCATGACGTTGTTTTAATTGAACATCAATATCTGCAAAAGCATTATCTCTGTTTTCTCTTAATCTTACTAAACTGTTGTAAATTGAAATGACCCATATAACGAGTACCGCAACAACAATAATTCCTATCCAAAATCCACTCATATTTCATGTTTTATTTATTATAAAAATAGTAAAATTTTAAATGTAAAAATTAAGATCTTTTTATATTATGATTTTTTAATGAACAAGTATTCTTTGAACATTTTAATCTTGAAAATTTTATAGCCTTAAAACTAAAGATACAACAGAAAGCTATCTTTTATTACAATATTTTTTTTTTGAATTGAACAATCACTTTTGAAATGTATAAAGTACTTCCTACTATTTTGGCTATCACCTTAAATTTCATATTTATCTCTCAGGCCCCTGGATACAACTATGGAAAACAAATCATTATTAATTCAAGTAAAGTTTCGGGAACTAGTAACTTGAGCAATTTTCCTGTACTCATTTCTTTTACAGATCCTGATTTAAGATCAAATGCAAATGGTGGTAGAATTCAAAATGAAAATGGTTATGACATCACATTTACTTCAGATGATTGTGTAACTGAACTCGATTATGAAATTGAAAGCTATAACGCTGCAAATGGAACATATAATATATGGGTGAAAATTCCTTCGTTACTTGCTACTTCTGATTATGCTTTGTATATGTATTATGGAAATAATACAATAACTTCAAACCCCTCCTCCGCTAACACATGGAGTCACGGATATGATGGAGTATGGCACCTCCATAATGATTTGTTGGACGCATCTGCATCTGGTAACAACGGTTCTAACTTTGGGTCGACAAATACATCCCCTTCTAAAATAGCAAATGGTCAAAACTTTGCAAGACCAAATCATTATATCTCAATTAATAATCATCCTTCAAGAACTGGTAGTTTTAGTTATTCTGGGTGGGCAAAAACAATTAATCGTTCTAGTCATGGACAACGTATAATCTGTGATGATGAAAACAATAGCAATGGTAGTCATGCCCTAAGCGTTGGAGATCCAGGTACTGGAAGAATTCGATTCTACATTCGTGGAATGAATCCTGTGAGTTTAGATAGTCCGGTTTTAATTTCTAATAACACTTGGCATTATTGCGTTGCGAGTTACGATAATTCAACAAAAGAGAAGAAAATTTACATTGATGGAATTGAGGTTGCATCAGAAAATGTAACAGGGACATTAGTAGCGGCTTCAGGAACTCCATCAATTGGTGGGGAAAACTCATCTGGAGAAGTAAACAATCGATTTTCTGGAGATCTAGATGAGATAAGAGCGATTCCATCTGTTTTGTCTCCTGACTGGATTAAAACAGAGTTCAACAATCAAAATAGTCCGTCGGATTTTTACAGTATTTCAGCAGAATATCCTGCAGAGGATTTATGTATAACACTTCCTATAAAATTAATTGATTTTAATGCAAAACTACTCGATGAACGAAAAGTTGAGATCAATTGGATAACTTCATCTGAAGTAAATAATAGTCACTTTATTGTTCAAAAATCAAAGCATAATGAATGGATAAATTTAGAAAAAGTAAAAGCTGCTGGAAATTCAAGTACGCAAAGGATTAACCAAATAATTGACAATAATCCATTTAAAGGTGTTTCATATTACAGGTTAAAGCAGGTATATTTTGATGGAAAATTCTCTTATTCAGCAGTAAGAACTATTGACAACTCAAACGAAAATAATGGGAATTTAAATATATATCCAAATCCGACCAATCATTCAGTTACTATTTCTGGAGACGCTTTTGAACTAGAGCAATTGAATTTAATAAGTTTAACGGGAAAAGAGATTACCCATCTAGTTAAGTTCACGAAACTCAATAGCTCTAAATACATTCTCGATATTTCTAAATTATCTAAAGGTCAATATCTTTTAAAAACTAAAACGAAGGTTTATAGAATTCAAAAAATATAGTTTATTATCCTTTTGCTTTCTTCTTTGAGTCTTCAAAATAATTGAAATTCTTACCAAAAGAAAATACCAGAAGTTAGTTCTATAATAGAATGAACAAAATTATATGATTGTTCTATAACGAAGTAATGAATGCTTCATTGATGCATTTCATCACTTTACCAACATTAGTAAGATTGATATTTTCGTCCATTAAAAAGTTATTCATTAACGAAATTGAAATAACTAAGCATACTATATAAAATTGATTGTAATCCACAATTATTGGATTAAAATTTTTTTATCAAATATTAATTTTAAGATAGCTCAAATAAAAATACAGTACATCAAACTTATCTGAACAAAGTTAAAACCACAAAAAAATCCCGACATTTCTGCCGGGATTTAATATTATGTTAGAAGTTTAAAACTACGCTTCCGTAATTTCGTCATTCTTTTTCTTTTTCAATAAATCTGCTACGATTGGTGTTGCAACACAAACAGAAGAGTAAGTACCAACAATCACACCGATCATTAAGGCAAATACAAATCCTTTTATTGCACCTCCATCAAAGATGAAGATTGTTAACAATACAATAAACGTAGACAATGAAGTATTGATCGTACGACCTAATGTAGAGTTAATTGCATCATTAATAATATCGTTTTGAGATTTTCTTCTGTATTTGTTTAAGAACTCACGAATTCTATCAAATACAACAACCGTATCATTAATTGAGTAACCTACAACAGTAAGAATTGCAGCGATAAATGCTTGGTCAACCTCCATGTTGAATGGAAGAATACCATGCAACATTGCAAACAATCCAAGTACAATAATCACATCATGTGACATTGCTACGATTGCTCCTAAACCATATTGCCATTTTCCGAATCGGATTAAGATATAAACGAAAATGATAATCAATGAAAGGATAATTGCGATAGAAGAAGACTTTTGCAATTCTTCAGAAACAGTTGGTGAAACTGAACGACTGTTTTCAATCGTTGCAACACCATAGTCATCTTCAACACTTGCCAATGCTGCAAGTAAGTCTTTACGTACATCAGCTTCAGAGTTTGGAACATTTTGTAAGTAATCTGTTGCAATTTCTACACGGTAATCAGAGTTTCTTACCTTCACTTCAACAGAAGCTTTAGATTCGTCAACAACTAATGTGTTTCTAATTACTTCAGTTAATTCTTCAACGTTTTGTCCTACTGGTTTTTCAAAAACAGTTTCATAAGTACGACCACCAGCGAATTCTACAGAAGGCTTCAATCCTCTAGTAGAAATTGCAATAATACCTGCTAAAACAAAAATTCCTGAAACGATATAGAACTTTTTACGGTTTTTAATAAAACCTAAGTTGATGTTTGTAAAGGCATTTTTAGAAATCGAAGTCGTAAATGCAAATCCTTTGTTTTTTGAAACTTGAGATTCAAAAATCAAACGTGTAATAACAACGGCAGCGAATACAGAAGTAAAGATACCGATGATTAACGTAGTTGCGAAACTTTCGATTGGTCCTGTACCAAATGTTTTCAATACGATAGCAACTAATAATGTTGTTACGTTGGCATCAATAATCGAAGACAATGCATTACTATAACCGTCTTTGATAGCCAACTTCATACCTTTACCTTCACGAATTTCTTCACGAACACGTTCGAAGATCAGTACGTTTGCATCCACAGACATACCAATTGTTAATACGATACCTGCAATACCTGCTAGTGTTAGAACAGCACCAAATGCAGCTAAGAAACCTACAATTAATACGATATTCATAATCAAAGCAATATCAGCAACTAAACCTGCTCTACCGTAATAGAACACCATGTAAATCAATACTAATGCAAGCGCAAAAGCGAAAGAAATTAAACCAGAACGTGAATTTTCTTCACCGATTGTTGGTCCAACAACTGCTTCATCTACAATAATACATGGAGCAGGAAGCGCTCCAGCGTTCAATAGGTTCGTTAAGTTTTGTGCCTCAGCCACTGTAAAATCACCAGAGATTAGAGTTTGTCCTCCTGTAATTGCACCGTTAATAATTGGCGCGCTGTACACTTTATTATCCATTGTAATGGCAATAAAGTTTCCAACATTTTCAGAAGTCATTTTACCCCACTCTTCAGCACCACGGTCACTCATGTCGATACTTACACCTCTATCAGATTGATTTGGATCAAAAGATAAACGGGCATTTTCGATATCAGTACCACCTACTCTTGCTTTAAGGTCTTGAGGTATCTTCATAGCATATAAAGTGTAATATAAAGTATCAGAAACTCCGATATTATCACTTTTAGCACCCCAAACGAATCTGATGTTTTCCAACATCATTTCTTCAGCCTTTTCATTTAAGATTTTATTCACCTTAGAAGTATCAGAAGATTTAGAAAAACCTAAACGAGGACTGTTTTGGAATCTATTTTCAGCATCAATATTTACTTGGAACATTTTACCAAAGTCAGACAGTCTAAAAGATGTATCTTCTTCAGCATCATTTTCCATTCCTAACTCCTCCTCAAGAGACATTTCAGTTGTGTCTTCTTCAGTAGTTTCTGCAACATCTTCTGTAACAGTTGTATCTTCTTCTTCAGAGAATAAGTCTTCAAACTCATCATCACTTACGTCATCAGAACGCTCAATTAACAATTCATTAAAGAAACCTCCTAGTTCTTGTCCTTTATATGCAAGGTAAAACTCAAGATTTGCAGTTGATTGAAGACGCTCTCTTACAGTTGCTTGATCTTTAACACCTGGAAGTTCGATATACAAACGGTTAGCATTATCATCTTTTGTGATATTAGGTTGAGCAACCCCGAATTGGTTAATACGATTTTCCATAATCGTTTCAACACCGTCAAGTGCACCTTCAGAAAGACTTCTTAAGTATTCTTTAGTTTCCTCATCTGTTGCTTTGTTTGTAATCTTAGAAACAACATCATCTGTTGAGAATTCACGAATCAAAAGACGGTCTGGGTACATTTCTTGATGCTTCGCAACAAAAATATCGATGAAGTCTCCTCCTTGGGCATTGAATTCCTCCAAAGCACTTTCGTAAGGTTTCTTAAAATGTAAATCTCTTGGGTTAAGAGCTGCATTTTGTACTAAGTCAGACATTGATAACTCAAGTGTTACTGACATACCTCCTTCAAGGTCAAGTCCAAGCGAAACGCTTTTCCCTTTTACTTCATTGAAAGTGTTTCCTAAGAAAACTTCTTCTTCATTTTTCTCCTTTAAAATTTCATTGATAAAAGCAGCTTTAGCCAAAGCTTCAGCTTCATTATTTGTACTGAAATTTACAAAAGTTCCGTTTGGCAACTTAACTGAGTCACCATTCGCACTAGCCTTAAGAGCTTCCACTCTTTCAGTAGCTAATACTTCTGCTTCTTTTTCAATACCACCTCCAATGAACGAAAATGAGATTTGGTAAATACTTACAACAAGAAGTAATATTGTAAAAAACCAAAAAAATCCTTTGTTACGCATAGTTAAAGTGTCGTTTATTATTTAATAGCTGGCAAATATAGAATTATCATTTATTAATCACAACCTAAACTGCAAGTAGTTCTGATTTTTTTTAAAAACACATTTTTCAGAAATATTTTCTTTTTCATAAACAAATAGAAAAGCCTTCATAATGCTGGTTCACTACTCCAACAAGGCTAATCTCGCGAAATTGCTGAAAGTTCTGAGAATTTACTATTTTTGCCCTCGTTTAACAATTTGAAACACCCTTTTTAAATAACAAGAAAAATAGATATGAAAAAACAAATCATTGCACTTACTTTTATCAGTACATTGCTTTTTTCTGGCTTTGCTAAAGCAGACGAAGGAATGTGGCTGCCATTTTTATTAGGTAGGAACTATGAAGACATGAAAAAACATGGTCTTAACCTAACCCAAGAAGAAATTTACAGTATTAACAACTCATCTTTAAAAGATGCAATTGTTTCTTTCGGTGGATTTTGTACTGCAGAAGTTATTTCTGACCAAGGTTTAATTTTAACAAACCACCACTGTGGTTATGATGCAATTGCAGAAGCTTCAACAGAAGAGGAAAACCACCTTGACAACGGTTTTTGGGCAAAGAACCACAAAGAAGAAATTGCGATTCCTGGTTTAACAGCTACTTTTATCATTTCTATTGATGATGTGACTGAACAAATCACGAAGAACCTTACAGACGATATGACTGAAGAGGAACGTGCAACGAAAATTAAAGAGATCTCTGCACAGTTGACTAAAGAAGCTGTTGGAGACTCAAACTATAAAGCATTTGTACGTGATTTCTTTGAAGGAAATGAATTTTACATTTTCGTAACAGAAACATACCAAGACGTTCGTTTGGCAGGTACACCACCAGAGTCAATCGGAAAATTCGGTCACGATTCAGACAACTGGATGTACCCTAGACACACAGGTGATTTTTCACTATTCAGAATTTACTCTGGAGAAGACAACAAACCAGCTGCATACAGTGAAAACAACAAACCATATACTCCAAAACACTCTTTACCTGTTTCGATCAAAGGATATGAAAAAGGTGATTTTGCAATGGTATTTGGTTTCCCAGGTTCTACAGACAGATACCTTTCTTCTTTTGGAGTTGAACAAGCAGTTAGCCTTGAACAACCAAAAAGAGTTGAGATCCGTAAGGTAAAACTTGACATCATGAAAAAATACATGAAAGAAAGTACTGAAGTACGTTTAAACTATGCTTCAAAGCATGCACAAGTAGCCAACTACTGGAAATACTTTATCGGTCAATCTGAGCAATTAAAAAATAACAAGGTAGCGGATAAAAAACGTGAATTAGAAGCACGTTTTACTGAATTTGCTGAAGAGAATCCACAATATGCAGAAGTATTACCAATGATCGAAAACACTTACAAATTCACGAATAACAGTGTTTATGCAAATGTTTACCAAAGTGAATTTATTTACTCTGTTGATCTAAACCTTAACGTATTCCGTTTTGTATTATTGGAAAATTATGTAAAGCAAGGAATG
This sequence comes from Brumimicrobium aurantiacum, assembly GCF_003402975.1. Classification (GTDB taxonomy): domain Bacteria; phylum Bacteroidota; class Bacteroidia; order Flavobacteriales_D; family Crocinitomicaceae; genus Brumimicrobium; species Brumimicrobium aurantiacum. Next base: position 521,724 of record NZ_QURB01000002.1, read on the forward strand.
GGCGACAGAGCTTACGCTAGCTTTAAAGAAAGATTAATGAGTTTCTACGAGACTGCAAACATGGATTTAGAATTCGAAACTTTAGAAGCAGTGCTTAAGATGTACTACAAAGACATTCCAGAAGATATGATGCCAGAGTTAATTCAAAAAGCTGGTGACAAAGGAAAACTTGACAAATTAGTAAAGAAAGCGAGAAAAAAATCAATTTTTGCTTCAAAAGAAAGTTTTGAAAAGTTTGATGCTAAAGTTCAAGATTCGGAAGAATTTCCAATTGAAAAACTTAAAAAAGATCCATTATTCCAAATCATTGAGTCGATTTATACTGAATACGAAGCTTTAACTAGTGACGAAGAGTATATTCAACAAATGAACAACCTTAAACGTGCAAATAGATTATTCGTTAAAGGATACCGTGAAATGGATGCTGACAAAACATTCTACCCGAATGCAAACAGTACTTTACGTTTAACTTATGGTTCTATCTTGCCATACTCTCCTGAAGAAGGAAAAGAGTACGGAATTTACACTACCTTAGAAGAAGGTTTGAAAAAAGAAGATCCAAACAACCCTGAATTCCATGTATCTCCTAAATTGAAAGAACTATTCAAAAACAAAGATTACGGAAGATATGCAAATGACAAAGGTGAAATGGTTGTTAACTTTATCAGTAATAACGACATCACTGGAGGTAATTCAGGTTCTCCTGTAATTAATGCAGATGGTGAATTGATCGGTACTGCTTTTGATGGTAACTGGGAAGCAATGTCTGGAGATATTTTCTTTGAGAAAGACATCCAACGTACAATTTCTTGTGACATTCGTTATGTATTATTCATAATTGAAAAATACGGAGAAGCACACAACTTGATTGAAGAAATGGAGATTGTTGAATAATCATACATTATTTTTAAAGAGAGCCCAAGCATTTATGTTTGGGCTTTTTTATGATCTAATTTTTTCAACTATAAAGAAACGGTAAAGGAAGTTAAAGAAGAATTATTTTGGAATTAAACAATTGTCCGATTGAAAATGTTAATTTAATGCACAGTTAGAAAGAATAATAAATGAAGTTAACGATTCACGAAATAAGAGAAACTTTAAAGCTGGGCCTACCTGGAGAGGAAGCACATATCCCTATGTCCCCTACTGGAAGAGGAAGATCCTCTGAAGCAAAAAGAAATGCAAAAAACTTCAAAGAAAGTGCTGTAGCTTTGGTCTTATATGAAAGCGAGAACAAACTCAATGGAATATTAACAGAACGTTCTCCGTACAAAGGTTTACACAGTGGAGAAATCTGTCTACCTGGTGGAAAAATGGAAACATTCGATGAGGATTTAAAAGCTACTGCCTTAAGAGAATGTGTTGAGGAAACTGGTCTAAAATATGAAGGTTTTGATTTTATGGGAGAATTAACACCCGTTTTTATTCCTGTGAGTAATTTCAGCATTCAACCCTTTGTTTTTCATTATAAATCTCAGCCTTTGTTTTATCCAGACACCCGAGAAGTGGCTGAAATATTCTCCTTCCCTATCGCACAACTTTTAGAGAAAGATGTCATTAAAAAAACGAAGATTGAACTTTCTGGACGCAGGTTTTTGGATGACATCCCCTATTTCGATATCAATAACAAAGTGGTTTGGGGGGCCACCGCTTTGATACTACATGAATTTAAGCAACTGATTGGTTCACCAAGATAATTCTTTTCTCACATTCTAATTCTTACTTTCATACGCTGTGAAGGGAGTCTATGAACCATATAAATTCCTTCTAAAAACTTGCATTTCAAAACAGCTATGATACCGTGTATGTCAATAAGTAATATTGACCTCCTTTTAAAACTAAACGATTCTCTCAATACCCAGTAGCAGTAAAGCCTTACGATTACACTGATAAAGAATAACTAACTTTGATTGTGTAACTTATAGATTTTAATCAAGATAATCACTAAATTCGTAACAACACATAAAATTCTCATATGAAAATCTTCTTAGTATTATTCGCTTTGGTCTTTTGTTTTACAGCTTGCCAACCTGAAAACAGAATTTATCATGAACATCAAGTATTATCACCAGACCTTGAGTGGTTAAAAGAAGATGTTAAAGAATTCGAAGTAGCCATCAAAGACAATAGTGTTCCTTATGACATGAGTTTAACATTTAGATATGCAACAGGATATCAGTTTCAAACTGCGAATATTAAGGTTACTGAAACAAGTCCAAGTGGAAAAATATCGGTAAAAGAATATAAGCTTAAAGTGCGTGAAGAAAATGGAGATTATATTGGAGAACCAGGATATGATATATGGGACAGTCAACATTTGGTAGAAGAAGACAAACAATATGAAGAAACAGGAGTTTACACTTACAAAATGGAACAAGTTACTCCAGCCGATCCATTAAACTTCGCTATGGAAATTGGCCTAATATTGGATAAAGTTGTACAGTAAATATTAAGCGATTTCAAGGTATTCTTTTGAAACAAGTGAAATCTGGAATCATTCTTAATTTCAATATAAATGGGACTTCTGTAAAGAACTAATTAGTAAACAACCATATACCCAACATAGCCAACAACTTCTTTGATGAGACCAAACCAACCTTGAAATGTATCAACACTAGGAATTATAAACTCATCCCATGTATAAAAACGTTCTTTCCCTACGTATTGATCTGTGGAAAAAGGAGTCACTTCCAAATTATAATTCTCAAATGATGCTTTGGCGCGCTTCATGTGTCGGGCAGAAGTAATCAATAAAAATGAATCAAAGTGTGGGTATGATTGCTGCATTAATTCGGCAGTAAACTTCGCATTTTCATTGGTATTCCTCGATTCTGTTTCAACGATAATATCAATTTTAGGAATTCCCCAGGAAACCAATAATTCTTTCAATTGAATAGCTTCTTTTAATCCTTTATCAATCACATCTCCATGTTTTCCTATAATACAAATCTTATCTATTTTTTTGGATTTATATAAATCAATGGCTTGCCAAATTCGATCTCCTCCCCTACGGATACTTAAACGATCAGCATCATTATCGTATTCAAACATTCCACCCAAAACGAGGCCAACATCATGGTGTTTTATTTCCGTTTTTTTTACTGCATTAAACTCCCACATTCTTAAAGACTCCTTGTATATAAAAGTGTTTGAAAAAAATATTGCAATGATAAGACTCAATAATTTGGCATTCCGTTTTATCTTTTTATTTCGAGCAACAAAACTGACAATTAAGGCAATGATTAACCATGATAAAGGAGTGATAAAAAAATAGATTATTTTGGAGACTATGAGCATGTTACGAAAATATTATTAGGCAAAAACAGAATAAATATTATATTTGTTCCAAATCTAATTAAAATTTAAAATATGAACACAGAAGAATTATTTGGCATACCACAAGAAGAAATTTTCTCAACATTAGTGGAAATTGGAATCAACTTGATTATTGCTATTGTAATATTCATTATTGGTATGAGATTAGCTAAGTTTTTTAGTAAAATGGTTGCTAAAATTCTCGAAAAACGAGATTCTGATAAAGGACTTATCTCTTTCATGAATGGTCTCGTTGGTGGTTTAATTAAAGTCTTAACTGTTCTAACAGTATTTTCTCAATTGGGAATTGAAATGACTTCATTCATTGCTATTCTCGGTGCTGCTGGTTTGGCTATTGGTATGGCCTTCTCAGGAACATTAAGCAATTTAGCTGGTGGGGTAATGTTATTAATTTTCAAGCCTTTTACAGTTGGTGACTACGTTGAATGTCAAGGTGAATCTGGAACAGTGAAAGAAATTCAAATTTTCCATACTGTTTTGACAACTCCAGACAACAAAACGATTATAGTACCGAATGGTTCTCTATACAATGGAAACATTACAAACTATAGCATGCAACCTACACGTCGTGTTGATTTCACATTTGGATTTGGTTATGGTGAAGATTTAAAATTGGCGAAACAAACAGTTTTAGACATCGTAAATAGTCACCCAAAAGTAATGCAAGATCCAGAACCATTTGTAAAATTAGGTTCTTTAGGAGATTCTTCAGTGAACTTAACAGTACGTGTTTGGGCGAAAAAAGAGGATTACTGGGATATTCACTTCTATGTTAACGAATTGGTTTATGAAAAATTCGATCAAGAAGTAGATGGATTATCTATTCCTTATCCACAAATGGATGTCCATGTAGACGGAAATGCATAAGATTTAAATTGAGCATAGCTCATTTCAAGAATGCCGTATACTTTTGTGTACGGCATTTTTTTTAATCTTAAATTTTGAATTTTTCTGGGATTAACAAAAAAGCGTCTTAACTTATTCTTCTATCTCTTCTCCAACAGAGAAAAAAGTTCCGCTCGGTGTTATTTTCATTTGAACTACCTCCCAGGTAATGAAAAGAATCAATAGCTTGTCGATGTAAGACTTTTTTAATTGAGTACTTCTATACAACTTACTCAATGTGATGCTTCCTGCTTCTTTAATGGTGTTTAAAATCAATTGTTCGTCCTTATCGAAGGTTTGCGGCGTTGATGTCTTATTGCGCATCTTTTTCCAAACACCAATCAATATTTTACTTGCCAATAAAGTATGGTCTTCTCGACGAACATAGGTTTTCCAGTTTCCATTGTCATCTAATGCTTTGATTGGTTTATTTTCTACTTCAGCAACTGTTACTTCCAAAACCAACTTATGCTCATCTTGCATAATTTGGGTTTTCACATCTAACTCAGGTTTACAATACAATGTTGCGGCCCCTTGAATAACATGAAACTCCTCTTCTGGATTGACACCAACAACTTTTCCATTGTCTTTCACACCGATCAATAATCTTCCACCATCTGTATTGGCAAAAGCGGCTAAGGTGCGTGCAATTTTCTTGGCATCATCTACTCGAAATTTAAAATCTTGTGTTTGATGTTCCCCTTCTCTGATATAGGATTTAAGAATGTTCACGGTTTGATGTTTTAAGTCTGAATCAACAGACAGTACTTTTCAAAGATAATCAGCTATTCCAAATTTCCCAAGCCTTTAGTGCTTGATGTTTTAGCATAGACAATCCATTGAGTGTATCAGCTCCATTTTCACGGGCTTTTGCAAGTAATTTTGTTTCTGATGGATTATAAATTAAATCAACCACAAAATGATCTTCCCCTACATATTCTATGGGAATTTCAGGTTGTTCATCTATATTTGGATGTGTACCTAAAGGTGTACAATTCACTATCATCAAAAAGGAGTTTACCATGATATTATTGGCTTGATCATAACCAAAAATCATATTTTCAGGATCTGGAGTTCGAGATAAAAACCCGACAGTTATTCCAAGATTTTTGAGTGTGTAGGCTACAGCTTTTGAAGCGCCTCCTGTTCCTAAAATTAAAGCTCTTTCATGTACATTCCTTAAGAAAGGCTTGATGGATTGTCCAAACCCAAAAGCATCTGTATTGTGTCCAATTGAACGACCATCTTTAAAACGAATACAGTTTACTGCACCGATGACTTTTGCTTCTGGACTTAACTCATCAAGAAAAGGAATGACAGTTTGTTTATATGGAATGGTTACACTTACACCTGTAAATTGTTTTCCGGCAGTTTGAAACCACGTTTTTACTGAATTTTCGTCTTCCAACTCAATGTTTTCAAAAGTAGCATTCAATTTTTCTGCTTTGAATTTATCTGTAAAAAAATCCTTAGAAAACGAATGTCCAAGGGTTTTACCTAACAAACCAAATTGCTGAACTTGCTTTTCCATAATTATGCTTTCTTACTTTTATTTCCGAAGCGGTCCAAAAGGAAAACTATTAAATAACCAACCACAGCTAAAAGGATCACTGAAGTTAATTGTGCGTCACCGATGAAGTTTTCTGGTAAAACATTTACCATCATCCAATCTTCCTTTCCATCTGAATGAACAACAATAGGCTCTTCCCCAATAGGATTTTTCCAAGGCCAAATTTTCAATAAGGATCCGATTAAAAATCCTGACAATACAGCCAATACAAGGTTTTTATAGTTTTCGTAAAGGAATTTCAGTAATTTACTAAATGATAAAATACCCACTAAACATCCTAAGCAAAACAAACCAATTATTGTAAAATCTAAATTTTTCAGTCCTTCGATAATCATTCCGTAAGAACCCAATAATACCAAAATAAAGGCGCCACTAATTCCAGGAAGTATCATAGCACAGATGGCGATTGCACCACTTAAAACAACATACCAAAGGTCTCCTCCACTTGCTACAACATGCACAGTTGAAATATAACCAGCAACAGCAGTTCCTACTATGAGTCCTATGACATTCACCACATTCCATTTACTCACTGTTTTTAAAATCAATTGAGCGCTAGCAATGATCAAACCGAAAAAGAAAGCCCACAATAAAACAGGATATTCTACTAAAAAGAATGTAACTACTTTTGCTAAAGACATTACACTAACGCCTATTCCAAGGATCAATGCAACAAAGAAATTACCATTTACATGATTCCAAAAAGATGAAAATCCTTCATCTTTAAGCTTTTTTAATGCGGCAAGATTTATGTTACTGATGCTAGTAATCAGTTCCTCATAAATCCCCGTAATAAAAGCGATTGTTCCTCCAGATACACCTGGTATTACATCTGCTGCTCCCATGGCCAAACCACGTAAGCTAATTCCTCCCAATTGCGGAAGTGACCTTGATTTCTTTTCCATTAAACTTCTATTGATTGATCAACTTCTTCAGCATATGCTGTAACACCGCCGGTAATGATAGCGATATCTCTAAAATCATGGTTTGCACACAAGAAATTGGCAATAGCCTCTGCCCTTTTACCAGATCGACAGATAACATAAGTTGTTTTGGTATTATCTAACTCATTTGCACGTGAAGGAATTTCACCCATTGGAATATGTGTACAATCAAGGTGTCCAATTTCATATTCATAAGGTTCACGAACATCTAACAGAGTAAAAGACTCTTTATTCTCAATAGCATGCGCTAATTCTTGTGCAGTTATTTCTTTCATGGGTTTCATTCAAATAAAAATTCTCCGTAAAATTAGAAAAAAAACAATCAATTGCGAATAGTCAATTATATAATAACTATTACAAATTTTACTTAGATGTAAAAAATCAAATTCCACCATTCGTAATTCTACCATTCGTAATTCATAATTGATTTATATCTTTATAAAAAATTAAACAATGAGTAAAGCAATAACATCAGAAAGCAAAGACTTTTTAAAGAAATACTTAAACAATGCAGCACCAACAGGTTTTGAAGCTCCAGGACAAAAAATGTGGTTGGAATACATCAAACCTTACATTGATGATTATATGGTAGACAACTATGGAACTGTGGTTGGAATCATCAATCCTGAAGCAAAATACAAGGTTGTCATTGAAGCACACGCCGATGAAATTTCTTGGTTTGTACATTACATTACCGATGATGGTTTTATTTATGTTCGAAGAAATGGAGGTTCTGACCATATGATTGCACCATCAAAACGCGTGAATATTCACACAGATAAAGGAATAGTAAAAGCTGTTTTTGGTTGGCCAGCTATTCACACTCGTCACGAAAATGATCCAAAACCAAGTTTAAAAAACATCACTTTAGATTGTGGATGTAGTGACAAGGAGGAAGTAGAGAAATTAGGTGTACATGTAGGTTGTGTTGTCACTTTCGAGGACGACTTTATGATTTTAAACGAAAAGCGCTATGTTGGACGCGCTTTAGACAATCGTGTTGGTGGATTTATGATTGCACAAGTTGCCAGAATGTTGAAGGAAACAAACACTGAATTACCTTTTGGTTTATATATTGTAAATTCTGTTCAAGAAGAAATTGGACTGCGTGGTGCACAAATGATAGCACAAAAAATAAAGCCTGATGTGGCCATTATCACTGATGTTTGTCACGACACCAACACGCCGATGATCAATAAAAAAGAGCAAGGAGACTTAAAAGGTGGAAAAGGTCCCGTCTTAACGTATGGTCCAGCGGTTCAAAACAATTTATTGAAATTGATTATAGAAGCTGCAGAAAAAGAAGAAATTCCGTTCCAACGTTTGGCTGCATCTCGCGCCACAGGAACAGATACTGATGCTTTTGCTTATAGTAATGAAGGTGTTCCAGCTGCTTTAATCTCCTTACCCATTCGCTACATGCACACGACAGTTGAGATGACACACGAAGAAGATGTAGCCAATACCATAAAGTTGATTCTAGCTTCGATTAAGAAAATTGAAAACAATCAAGACTTCAGGTATTTTAAATAAAAAATAATCTTTTTTAATGTCGCCGAGTGATTCTTTTGAGTTACTCGGTTTTTTTGTAATTAAAATGGAATACATAGCAATCGGAAAACATCTATTGATCAAACACTACCTGAAATCCATTACTTTGAAAACCACTTTATATTGTTAACGGGCAAACAAAAGTTTGATATAATTTTATTAAGTCAATACTATTAAATTTAGATTGTAAGAAAAGTGATTCTTGGGTTATTATTCAACAGGTGAGATGAAACTTAAAAAGCAAGTAGATAAACTCAAAAGAATAGATTATTTATTGAGTCTTCTTCAGATTCTAGAGGCAAATTGAACATTCTTTTGTGGTAGCCTATCATCTCAACAAATAATTCCTTTCTACGAAGTTGTTTTTAACTTTTATTTCCTCAAAGATTGTTGTTGGTCAGTATTTTCTAAAAGTTTAAATTTTATTACTATATTGTAAACTGTTTATATTTCAATTAGATAACCCATAAATCCGGATTCTTTACCTGATTACTTGAGTTATTATTTTCTGAAGAAAACTTTTTTAAATAAAAACTACTGATGAAAGAACCTAAAATACCAAAAAACGAGTCGGAACGGCTAAAAGAGTTGGAAAGCCATCAAATAATTGGGCTTGACGAAAATCCGGATTTTGATTTTATTACTTCAATGGCGGCTGAAATTTGTGGTGTAAAAGTATCGCTGATTAGTCTTATTACTGAGGACAAACAATGGTTTCTTTCCCACTATGGTATCGATATTAAAGAAACACTAAAAAAGTATTCTTTTTGCGCACACGCCATCAACACCCCTAATAGCCCTTTTATAATAGAGGATGCTCGTAGTGATGAAAGGTTTCATGACAACCCTTTTACCGCTGGCGACCCACACATTGTTTTCTATGTTGGTATTCCTTTAGTTACAGCCAATGGCTACCCGCTCGGTTCTTTATGTGCTATCGATGACACTCCAAAAAAGCTAAACAAATTGCAGTTGGAGAAGCTTAAAAAATTAGCAAAACAGACTGTTAACCTGATTGAAAGTAGAAAAAAAAGCATAAAACTTGATAACTTAAATACTGAATTAGAGAAGAAGAATAAATTGCTTTTAGAAACACAAAAAGCAAACAATATAGGTATATGGGAGTTAGATATAGCAACAGGTAAGACTATTTGGTCTGATTTTGTATACAAAATTCATGAAGTACCTATGGACTTTGACCATAACAAAGTAAAGGCCATAGAATTTTACCATCCTGATTACAGGCCTATTATTTCAAATGCCATTACAGAATGTATTTCTAAAGACAAATCTTTTATTATAACTTGTCAAATTATTACCGCTAAAGATAGGTTAATATGGGTAAAAGTCACAGGAAGAAAAGTAGACAATAAGCTGATCGGAAGTTTTCAGGATATTTCTGACTTAAAGAAGAATGAAATACGATATAAATTTGTACTTGAAGGTACTAATGTTGGTATCTGGAAATGGAATATCCAAACAAATGAGACTGTTTTTAATGAACGATGGGCTGAAATGATTGGATACACGATCGAAGAACTCGCACCAATCAGCATTGAAACTTGGCGAAAGTTTTGTCATCCAGACGACCTCAAAGAATCAGAACGAAAACTTCAAGACTGTTTCGAAAAAAAGACAGAATTCTATGAGATTGAACTTCGCATGACACACAAAAATGGTAATTTGGTTTGGGTTTATGATAGAGGTAAGGTTATTGAATGGACAAAAGACGGTAAACCTTTAATGATGTATGGTACACATCAGGACATCACCAAACGTAAGTTAGCAGAAAAGGCCATTAAAAAATCTGAGAAGTTTTTACGTGATACGCTCAATGGACTAACAGAGCACATTGTTGTATTGAATGATCAAGGAGAAATTATACTTACCAATAAAGCCTACAAAAAGTTCGGAGAGCGTAATGGAGTCGATTCCAAGACAACAATAGAAGGTGTCAATTACATTCAAATATGTGAAGATGCAATAGGAGATTTTTCAAAAGGAGCAACTCCTTTTGCGAATGGGATTAAAGATGTTTTATCAGGTAAACGAAAGTATTTCGAGATGGAATATCCATGTCATTCACCTATTGAAAAAAGATGGTTTTTAGGTCGTGTAACACCTATTCAGATTGAAGGAAAAATGCACGCAGTAATCACCCACAAAAACATTACTACCACAAAACAGAATCATACTAAACTACTACAAACAAAAATGTTAGTTGAAGAAAGAGAAACGAAGTATAATATTTTGGTTGAAAATATGGAGACGGGTCTTTTTTTACATGACGCGAGTACACAAGTTATATTTTCTAACGCAGCTGCATCAAAAATTACAGGCTTATCAAAAGACCAACTCATTGGAAAAAAAGCAATAGATCCTGCGTGGTCCTTTAAAAGGCTTGATGGCTCAGACATACCCTTAGAAGAATATCCTGTAAATAAATGTATTAAATCGAAAAAACAAATAAAAGATTACAAATTAGGGATTAATATTCCAGGTAGTAAGAACCTTAAGTGGGTGTCTATTAACGCTGTCCCTGTTTTAGATTCGAAGGATAAAATATTATACATTTCGATTACTGCTCTCGACATTACAGAACGTTTATTCAATGAAAAAGAATTAAAAAAATCTAAGGAAAGAGCCGAAGAATCAGAGTTTAGATTGAAGCTAGCTTCAAAATCGGCATTGTTAGGGATTTGGGACTGGAACATTATTGATAACCAACTCATATGGGACGACCAAATGTATAAACTCTATGGATTGAATAAGTCTACTACAGAAGATACAATAGTTGATTTATGGTTAAATCGACTGCATTCAGATGATAAAGAAAGTGCTTTTCAAGAATTAACAGCAGCGGTAAATGGGGAAAAAGACTTCGACACCTCCTATAGGGTCATTCACCCCGATGGTAAAACAGTGTATATAAAAGCAAATGGTATAGTGTTGAAAAACGATTTAGGCCATGCAGAAAGAATCATTGGTGTAAACCGTGATATAACTGCAAAAAAGCTCAAAGAAATTGAACTAAAAAAATCAAAAGAAAAAGCTGAAAAAAGTAAACAAAATTTAATTAAAATTAATAATGAACTCAAGCGAACTCAAAAGTTACTTGAACAAACTGAAGAGGTCGCAAATATTGGGGCTTGGGAATTTGATCTTGTTTCAAACACAATCAAAATAAGTAAAACAACTTATGCTATTTTCGAATTATCTAAAGATACTGTGTTAACTCCAAGTACCGAAATACCACTTTATAGAGAAGGAATTGAAAAAGGTAAAATTTCAGATGTACTAAGGGAGCGTTTTAAGCATGTGAGCCATTTTGACGATGAAATACAACTAGTTACCTTTGAAAAAAATATTATTTGGGTGAGGATAATAGGATTATCAGAAATAAAAGACGGAAAATGTATTAGGTTTTACGGTACTTTACAAGACATTTCAGAACAAAAGAAGAATGAGCTAGACATAAAAAGGTACTCTCAAATATTTGAAGATTCATTGAATGAAGTATACCTATTTGATTCAGAAAGTTTCAAATTTATTCAAGTTAATCAAGCCAGTATAGAAAACATCGGTTTTTCAAGTGATGAATTATTGGACATGACACCATTTGATATCAACCCTGAATATTCACTTGAAAGTTTCAAGGAACTGATACAGCCACTTTACACCAAAACCAAGGGTATTATTGTATTTGAATCTGTTCATCAGCGTAAAGACAAATCACTATACAATGTTGAAGTACATCTTCAACTCATGAAACTCGATAAAAAAAATGTTTTCGTTGCCATTATTAATGACATCACCGACCGAATACAATTGAGGAAAGAAATAAAAGCCAAAGAAGTAGCAGAAGAAAGCGACCGTTTAAAATCTGCTTTTTTATCTAACATGTCTCATGAAATTCGTACACCATTGAATGCAATACTTGGTTTTTCAAGTTTACTTAAAAAGAAGAACTTATCTGAAGAGAAAAAAGACCAATATTTAGAATATATTGAATCAGGTGGTAAAAACCTACTAAACCTCATTTCAGACATTGTTGATTTATCGAAATTAGATGCGAATCAACTTAATATACTTAATGAAACTTTTAGTCTTAATAAACTCATAAATCATTTACATGAAAAATTTAAAGTAATAAATACCAAATCTTCTTGTGAAATTATTGCGCACAAAGGTTTAGATGAAGCTAAAAGCAGTATTGTTTCGGATGAAAATCGATTGTCTCAAATACTCTCTAACCTACTTGAAAATGCAATAAAATTTACCGAAGAAGGCAAGATAGAATTTGGGTATGTTCTGAAAGGAGAAGTACTTGAGTTTTATGTTAAAGATGATGGTATTGGAATTAGTGAAGAAGACCAAGCGTTTATTTTTGAAAGGTTTAGGCAAGTTGAAGACGATTATACAAAATCTAAACCTGGAACGGGTCTAGGATTAGCAATATCGAAAAATTTAACAGAATTACTAGGAGGAAAAATTTGGATAGAATCAGAGCTCAACAAAGGAGCTACCTTCCGATTTACTATTCCATATAATCAAGCCAAAGAAATAATAGATTCAAATAATAGCACTGAAATTAATTCAGTTTTAAGCACTGATAAAACAATTCTAATTGCCGAAGATCAAGCTATTAATTTCTTGTTTATCAAAGCATTATTGGAGGAACACGATTATAAAATTATTCGTGCAAAAAATGGATTAGAAGCGATTGATATATTTCTAAATAACAATACAATTGACTTAATTATTATGGATATTGGAATGCCTAAAATGGATGGTTTGGAAGCTACAGAAAAAATTAGAGAAACAAATCAAGACATTCCAATCATTGCAGTAACAGGTTATGCAATGGAAGAGGAAAAAAAGAAAATACGGGAAGCGGGATGTGATTATTATTTATCAAAACCAATCGCAGAAAATAAACTTTTAGAAATTTTAAAAAAACACTTGTAATAGACTAATTAAAACCAAGGGTGAATTTAAACGATCTAAAATTTTATTTGTTAAAAAAATATGCAATCGGCTTGACCGAAGATTGGGAAAACAATCGTTTCAGTTTTCTAATTTTATTAAATTTCGATTAACATTCCAAAAAGAGACGAAGTATACTTTTTACAATAAATCGAAACTATAAACAAAGTGTATTTAGCTTGAAATCCAAAACTTTGAAAACAACTTTAATTTCCCAGGCCGAAGAACCACGATTTACAAAGCTGGAAGAATGCTAAATCATACCCTTACTAACAACCCGAAAGTAAACTGTGAATTCGCGATTTATTGGAAAGACATTACGGTAAGGCAAGAATGCCAAGTTTTAGAAAAAAAAGCTCTAAATAAGCACGTTTTAAATAAAAACATTCGGGACATAAGTTAACTACATATTGATGAGATTCATGAAGAAGTCTTCGGGTATTCAACACAAATTGATCCATTAAAGTATACAGGTAAAGTGGTCAAAAAAAATGACCTCAACGCAAAACACGATGGCGAAATACTTCAAGAGCCTATTGACTCAATAGAACAAGGTTATATTTATCAAATTCTTATCGATAACTCACACGAAGAAGATTTAGTTATGGATATTCGTGTTCCAGTGGTTGGTGAAGTTTTGGATTTTGTCTATCTTAAATATAGAAATATATCTGAACGTTTTAAAAATACAACCGTTGACACGAAAATTAAAAAGACATCTGAAATTTTCACAGACGGAGAAATAAAATTATTGAATGCCTATTGTAAGCAACTAAAATTGGAATACGGAGAACTTGACGTGTTGAGAGATAAACACAACAACAAAATATATATCGTAGATGTGAACAATACACCTTATGGTCCTCCCGCAAATACGTCAAAACAAAATTCAATATTTGCTATTCGTGAAATTTCAAAATGCTTAAAAAAGTATTCTCCTACTAATCAAGCAAAGCAGAAATAAATGCGCAAATAGAAACTTAAAAATTTACATTATGACAACAATAAATACCTATTTGACATTTGATGGAAATTGTGAAGAAGCTTTTAACTTTTATAAATCAGTATTTGGTGGAGACTTCGCACATATTCAAAAGTTTAAAGACATGCCAGAAAACCCAAAATTTCCAGTTGCAGCGTCTGATAAAGAAAAAATAATGCATGTTTCATATCCAATTAGCCCAAATTCAATTCTGTTGGGCAGTGACACTGGTGGAGAATGGGCTGCAAATTTCAAACAAGGGAATAATTTCTCTATTTCAATTAATGCCGACAGTAAAGAAGAAGCTGATAAAATATTTGACGCCCTCTCAAAAAATGGAGAAATAATTATGCCTATGACTAAAACGTTTTGGGATTCTTACTTTGGAAATTTCACGGATCAATTTGGAGTTCAATGGATGGTAAGTTTTGATGAACCTAAACATTAAATGATTTAAATTTTTGACGACTTTTTGAGGCAAGGAATTATGAAATAAGTCATGCCACTGAATTGAATTTATAGTTTCGAACAACTTGGACTTCACCTTTTTAAATTTTCTAAGAACTAGAAAGAATATCCATATTTATTTCAAGAAATAAACCCTTTTCAATTGTCACTTATTTATCTGTTAGTCTTATATTTGTAAGGAAGTTTAGAGGTCTGAATAGACACGTAATTTAAGTCACAATTACACTCCGTAAATTGACAAAGTATTGCGCAATAAAATATCAAAAAAGTAGGAAACAATTCCCTTATTTATTATTGATCCTTTTTGGGTTTATTTCTTGTGAAAAAGAAACTCAGCTTGATTTCTTTATAGAAAATCAATCTTTAAGTACAATAAATATTGAAGGGACTAATATTATTTCCTCAACGGATATTGATCAAACAATAAATCAAAAAGTACAAAAGAATGTTGCCACTTGGAGTAAACGCGGAAAACAGACAGATTATTTCGAACCAACTGCTATATTCGGTAATAACTTGATAATTACAAATGCAACGGGAGATACTTTGATTAAAGATTACAAACTACTATCCAATTGGAATGCTAGCGTTGATGATCAAAGAACAATAGCTAGTCACGAATATGTTTTAGTAATTAGTGATACAGACTTTTAAACAAAAAATAGAAATGAACAGAACAATACGTATCAATCGCAATTTCATCAATTTTGGTGTTCCATTTTCTCTTTTGGTATCCCTAATCTTTTTAATGAAATCTTCATTTTTTAAATGGAAATAACATCTTAAACCTTGCCGTAACAATTGACTTGCTAATTGTGGTTCCTCTTGTTTACTTATTGCTCATACGAAAATCTAAAATCCCCAACACTACAGCTATTCCGGTTATGATAATTGGACTCGTAATCGGTTCATATTTTCTACCTCAAGAAAGTCAATCCTATTTGTCAATATTCAAAACATGGGCATTACCCGTAATTGAAATATCAATTTTAACTTTTGTTATTTTTAAAGTGCGAAGAGCCCTAAAAGTTCACAAAAGTCTAAAGAATTCTACACCAGACTTCTTTAGCGCGCTAAAAAACACTTGCGCTGAAATTCTTCCAAAAAAACTTGTCATGCCTTTTGCTACAGAAGTTGCTGTTTTCTATTATGGATTATTCAATTGGAAGACAAAAAAGATAAAGGACAACGAATTTACTTATCACAAAGAAAGTGGAGCCCCTGCGTTATTTGGTGTATTTATTATGATAATTGTTATTGAAACAATTGCACTTCATTTCTTACTTGCCCAATGGAGTTTAGTTGCTGCCTGGATTTTAACAACATTAAGTGTCTACACTGCCCTTCAGGTTTTTGGGTTTGCAAAATCACTTTCTAAAAGGCCTATTTCCATTAATTAAAAACAGTTTAACATTAAAATATGGAATTTTAAATGAAGTGGAAATTCCATTTTCGGATATCCAAAAAATTGAACTATCAAGTAAGTCTTTAGAAAAGAAAAAATTCACCAAAACACTTTCTCCACTTGGAAATCTTGAAAGCCACAATGTTATAATTCACTTAAAAAGGGAAAACGAATTAATTGGTTTATATGGAATTAAAAAAAGATTTAACCTTCTTGGACTGCACATCGATAAACCAAAAGATTTTAATGAAAACATGGAAAACGCATTAAAATTAAGCTCTCAAATAGACCAGTTCAACTAAAAAAAGTACTTTTTTTTCTCACTTAAAACCTTTATAAAGACAGATAACTCATTGTTTATTACATTACTTGAACCCTTAAGATTAATTTATTACTTTCGAATAGAAAGTTGACTTAGAGGAGTCTAAAACGCACCTTCACACCATAACTGATCTGAGGATTGAATGATTTTTTAGCATCATTAAAGTTAGGTTGAACGCTTAAAAAAGGGAATCTAAGGCTTAGCAAATCTTATTATATTTAATTAAAAAAACACTGATGAAACAATGGATATGCTTCCTAATAATTTTAGGTATTTACAACATACTTTATGCACAGGAGTTTAGTACAGAGTTTACTAATAATACTACACTTCATAAAAATAACTATTCCGTATTGAGCAATACAAATAAACATTGGCTTATATTAACTGAAGTGGATACTTCCAATAATTTCAGAAAATCTGTTTCCGCTCTTTCAATAAATTCTGATGGCAATATTCAATTTGCAAATTCTTATGAGACGAATGACGTTAGTATTTCTTTAAACAGTCAACAGGCATTGGCCTTGCCTAACGGTGATGTTATAGTAGCTGGAACTTATAAAACCAACACTTCGCCCCTCTCATTCCCTTATTTCATGTCTCTAGATTCTATTGGAAATATCAATTGGGTTAAGCAAATGAACATCTCAAATGCATCTGGAAATTTCTTTTTAAAGCAGTTATCTGACAGTAGTATATTAGTTAACGCTAGATATAATGATGGGGGCATACATCAGCTACTTTTTAAAGTCGATTTACTTGGCAATTTCACCGATATTCATGAGCACAACCTTATTACGTCAAATGTGAAAGATGTTTTAGTGAACACCAATTCTTTTGATTTACTTTTATTAGATGGAAACCTCATCAACATTGATAATGATTTACAAAGTATAAATTGGCAAAGAAAATACGATCACATGATTGGTATAACTATTAATAAAGCGGCCAATGGTGATTATTTGTTAGCAACGGCGCAAGTGGCATTTCCTGGACACATGACCGTATCAAGGATAGATGCATCAGGCGCAATTATTTGGACAAAATACATTGAAACTTTTGAAATGGTAAACGCTCACGAATTTGATATTGTAGGATTTCATTTTATTTCCGAAAATTCTGATGGTGACATAATTATTTGTGCCAATAGTGAAGGTGGCAGTAATGGTTCATTATTTGTCAGGTTAGATGAAAATGGTAACTACATTTCAAACCATAAAAGTACATCTTTTCGCAATAAAATGACACACCCTACAAACGATAGTTATAGTTACGGTGGTTTTCTAAATCCTGGAACTTTTAATACACAAAATTTTGTTTTTAACAAACTGTTTCTCACAAGTAGATTAGATTGTGATGTTACTTATAATCACACAATTGAAGATGGGATACAATCTATTTCAACACCAGATGCGTTTCAACTAAATCCTGTTACGGGAATTTCCTTTTCTGATGTATCTGTCCTTAAAAACGCGTTAACTTTTAATCAACAAAATTATTGTAATAACGTATTATCAAATACAATTAATAGTGTTGACAATCCTACGATAAGTGTATTTCCTAATCCAGTGAGTTCTACATTAACAATAGAATCGAAATCACCAATTGTAAAAATTTCGGTGTATGATTTGAGCGGAAAATTACTTTTTGAAAAATATAAAACCAAGCAAATCGATCTAAGTCAATTGGAAGGTGGTGTTTACTTTTTAAATATACATAGCTCAAAGGGTCAAGTATTAAAAAAGGTTGTAAAAAAATAAAGTAATTTTTCATTGAGAAAACCTTATAAATATCATAACCGTCTTATAGTTAATCCGTATTATTAACTTCGTTGAGCTCGCAAGCTCGGTTCATGAGATTATTTTTGATTTTAGATGAGATTCGTGATTTGATGATAATAGCATTCTATATCAGTAAATTACAATTGAAATATAAAATCAAAAGAATCCAAGAATTAAATAATTGATACCCAACCCGATAATTATCGGATTTGGGGTAGTCATTTACACTTCAAAATCAGTGTAGATAACTGACAAACAGTATTTTTTATATTTAAGTAAAGTAATGTGTTGAATAATCCGGGTTAAACATACTAACTGAAAAGGACAGGAAAAATAATTCACTATTTAAAAAAAATTTATGAAACATTTAAAAACTATTTTAATTTTCTTTGCCACATTCATCGCTAGTGAAAGCTTTAGTCAATTCGCACCGAGAAACATTGTAGATGCTAATATAGGAGGAGTTTCGGAGATAATTACACCTGACCTCAACAATGATAATTTGCCAGATATTGTTGTTTCTCAAAAGTATAATCCTTTCAACAAGGTGAGCTATTATATAAATCAAGGAGCAGGTATATTTGGAAATCAACAGGTGATTGACTCAAACATTTATTACCCTACTGATTTGGCTTCTGCTGATTTTGATGGCAATGGATGGAAGGATATTGTCTCATTCACAACTGAGGCAAGCGGAGATCTATTTATTTATCTAAATAATACAGCTACGATTTCTTCAAGAATAATTATAGATTCAAATCTTAATTATAATGTCAAAGTAAAATCTGAAGATATTGACATCGATGGTGATCAAGACATCATTTTGATAACAGATTTGGAGTTAATCGTTTATTATAACGATGGAACCGGAAGTTTTACAAAAAACATAATTCCAAGTGGAATTTTAACCGAATACTATGAACTCTCAATTGCTGATATTGATAATGATGGATTCAAAGATATTGTCATAGGAGGTATAAAAACGATAATCTACAAAAACATGAATGGCGTGATTAGCTATGATTCTTTACGTACAGCCAATATTCCCGACAACAACACCTTGGTATTTTTAACGCATTTAAACGATTTTGATGGAGATGGCGACCTCGATCTTTTAACAGATAAGTCCGCAGCAAATAACATTCGTTGGTATTCCAATGACGGTAATGGTAATTTTTCATCTCCTTTAACAATTGATTCTAACGCTATGCAATGTAATTCAATTACCTCTGCAGATTTTGACAATGATGGAGATTTTGATCTTTATACTACTATGCCACAATTAGGTACTGTTGTTTGGTATAAGAATGACGGTGCTGGAAACTTTGGTTCATCAATACTTATACACCAAGGAGTTGTCGTGTCTACAGTAGAAGTTGCCACTGACGATTTAAATAATGATGGATTACCTGATATAATTTGGTCTAACGAATTATCGATTCATTTAAACAACTCCAGTAATTTAAGTACTAAAGACTTCACTTCTAAGAAAAAGGTGAAAGTTTATCCTAATCCCACTTCCAAAACGTTAAATATCATAAGTTCAGAAGATGAAAGTTCCTTAACTCTAATGAATAATATAGGTCAAGTAGTAATGTCTGACTACTCTTTATCAACTGGCCACAACGTCCTAAGTCTAGACTTAAAACCAGGTATCTATTTTTTAATTATCGCAAAAGATGGACTTTTAGAACGTCAGAAAATTTTAATAGAATAATTTGCATATCTTTATGTGTCAATTCTTACATTGCATTGCTATAGGATGCTTCAAAAGAATTAGTATCAGCATTTTAAATCTAGCAACAAATATGATTTTTTAATGAAAATCAGCATTAAAAACAAGCCCTTTCAACTCAGTATTAAAAGTCCAATGAGCCCAAAAGATAATCCCAATATTATTAATTGAAGTTTTACAATTGGCAAAAAAGTGGATTTTTTAATTTGCAGAAAGTTTAAGAAATAACTTTTTAGGATAAATTAAGAAAGCATCATTTAACAGCCCAATTACATCGGATTAAAACTAACGATAACATTTGTACCATTGCTAGAATCGATTTGAATAGAGCCTTCAAGTTGTTCCACAAGGTCATTCACAATTTCAAGTCCGATTCCCTTCGTGTTTTTTTTTAGGATCAAAACCAGCTCCGTTATCTGAAAAACTAATAATGAATTCTTCCGTTTCATTTTCCATTTCAATCTTCAGTTGTGGTGTTGAATTTGATGGGCCAAAAGCATATTTATAAGTATTGGTCAATACTTCATTTGCTATCAAACCATAAGGATGCAATTGTTTTTTATTAATGCACTATAGCTTCTAATTATGAAAGCACTACACATTTTAACTCAACGACTATTTCATTCTTTTATTTACATTACGACTCGTAAATAATTGATTTTTCTCATCTGAAACAATCCCTAAAAAACGCTCATAATGTTTGAGTACATCTGAAATCAACTCATTCTCTGTAAACAACTGAACATCGTACCCTTCACGCTCATCACCAAAATAAGACTTGGGAAAGAACACACGGTTGTTTTCTACAACATTTGAATTTTGTTCATTCATCAAACTATCAGACACTAATTTAGACTCGTTTCTTACTCCATATATAAAGTTATTGAGTAAATCATACTCCACTTCTATTTCCATTTTATTGGGGTCTTTAAAAGAATTAAGTTTGGCATTTACACCATTCTCTAAGAACTCTTTGTGCAAGCTTTCAAATGCTGGTTTTACTGTCTTTTCAATATATTCATTTGTTGTTTTTTTATCGCTAAATGAAATAATTTGTTCAAGTCTTGACTTCCACGATTGACCTGACCATGGAACTGTAGAAACAGAATAGTCTCGTTCGTAATAATTTTGATCAATGATTAAGGCTTTCACAAAACTTATCATGAATAAAAGCATTATTACCGCAAATGGCAAGGCTGTTATTAATGTCATGGATTGTAAGGCTTCGAGTCCACCAGCACGCAATAACATGAGCGCAAGAGATGCAAGCAAAACTCCCCAACTTACAATTTGCCACTTCGGTGATGTAGGTGCGTTCCTTGATGCAATTCCATTCATTACAAATATTCCTGAATCCGCTGAAGTCACAAAGAAAATAATGATAATAGCCAATGTCAAAAAACTAGTGATTTCAGATAATGGCAAATATTCTAAAAAGCTAAACATCAATGCATCAGGATTATCTGCGAGTAAACTCAATGCACCATCTGCTATATTCTGATCAAACCATACTGCACTATTCCCGAAAACTGACATCCAGATGAAATTAAACAAGGTAGGAATAATCAAAACTGCGGATACAAACTCTCTAATCGTTCGTCCTTTAGAAATTCTAGCGATAAAAATCCCAACATAAGGAGACCATGAAATCCACCATGCCCAATATAGAATTGTCCAATCAAAGAACCAGGGTTGCTTTGCTTCTTCATTGGCATAGGTCGAAAATGTTAAGTCGAAAAAACGAGAGACATAGCTACCTAAGCCTTCCGTAAAAGTTCCAATTAAATAAACAGTGGGACCTAAAAAAAGTACAAATAATAAAAGTACTACTACACTCACAATATTGATCCTGCTCAAGACCTTTACTCCTTTATCAACTCCACTAACTGCAGAGAATACTGAAATGGATACCAAAACAATAACGATTAAAGCTTGATAAGCGAAGCTCGTATCTGGAACAATATTAAACTTTTCTAATCCAGAATTTAATTGTAATACTCCAAACCCAAGCGTTGTAGTAATTCCGAAGAAAGTACTACACAAGGCGAATATATCAATTATATTTCCCCACTTTCCTTTAATTCTGTCTTTTAAAATCGGGTAAAAACAACTACGTAAGGACAGCGGTAATCGGTAACGATAAGCAAAGTAAGAAAGAGAAAGCCCGACAACTCCGTAAATAGCCCAAGCATGCACTCCCCAATGGAAAAAAGTAAATAACTGAGCATCATTTGCCCTTTGAAGCGTTGAGTTTTCAGAAAATGCAGTGTGGGTATAATGCTGCATGGGTTCAGCCACGCTAAAATACATCAATCCAATTCCCATCCCTGCTGCAAAAAGCATTGAAATCCAGGAGAAAAAAGAATATTCGGGTCTACTATTATTCTTTCCCAACCGAATGTTTCCGTACTTCGTAAAAAGTAAAAAAATTAAAAACAGTACAAATGCTGTTACTGACCATACAAATACGAAGTAGAGGTTGGTGAAAATGTAATTCTTTACAAAGTCGAGAATTGAATTGGTAGCATCTGGAAAAATGGCAGATAAAATACAAACTCCAATAATAAATATCATACTGGGAATAAAAATCCCCTTACTTAATGTAGAACTCAATTTCTTTTTATTGCTCATGTTTATTGTATTTTATATGTACAAATGTATGATCGATCGATTTGCTTATTTCTATTTAACCGTTGTTCAATGCTCAAAGGTAACAAGATAAATTTTCTGAATTGAAAAGCCTACAAAACAGATATTATAAATTATAACACTTTAATCCTTTATGTAAATCTAAAATACAATCCGTTTTTATAATTTGTTTCAACTCAATTAACAACATTAAAAAATCCCCTTTTATGGTGATTGACTTCAAATACTTATACCAATAAATTTGAAAAATAATTAAAACTACAATTATGAAATTATTTGCTTATTTAACAGGATCAATATTTCCAAGTTTAACGCTATTAGGTGTACTATTTAAGTATATGCAATGGCCTGGTGCATAAATTGGATTTATTTTAGGTATTATAGGAATTGCTGTACTTTTCATTCCTAGTTTTGCAATTTACAAGTACAACAAAAAGTAAAGTGGAATCAGAAGCAATTCTTTATTTAATATTTGTCTTCACCTATATTTATTGAATAATTCTTTGCAATTTTCTTAATTTTGGAAATCATAAATAATTTTCAAAATAATGATCAAACAAGGAAAAGAATATACCAAAGACAAACACATTGTTTTTGTATTTAATAAAGATTTCGAATTAATTGAAGGTCTTCCATCAATCGCAGAAGAACAAGCAAAAACATTCATGAAATCTGAAGATAAAACAGATTTTTTAAAACTTGGTAATCAATTTATTTTCTTTGTTAAAACACAAGATAATTTAGAAAAAATGCGCGTTGCGGGTCATGGTATTCGTAAACAATTGGCTAAATCAGCTAAGGAAATATTCATTTCTGGAGAAGGAGAACCAGCATTAGCTTTAGCGGAAGGATTGGCGCTTTCGAATTATCAGTTTTTGAAATATTTCAAAGATGCCGATAAAAAACGTTATCAGTTAAGTGAAATCAACTTGTTGAATGACTTTGAAGAAAAAGAAATTAGTCGATTAAATAACACTACGAAAGCCGTTTTTTGGGCAAGGGATATGGTAAACGAGCCACTCTCCTATTTAACAGCACCTCAATTGGCCAAAGAGATTCAGTCTTTTGACCATGTTGAGAATTTATCGGTAACTGTTTTCGATAAAAAGAAAATTGAAGAATTAAAAATGGGTGGATTGTTGGCAGTAAACTTAGGTTCTGTTGATGAACCTACATTTACCATAGCCGAATATAAACCTAAAAATCCAAAGAATAAAAAACCAATTGTTTTAGTTGGAAAAGGCGTGGTTTATGACACAGGAGGATTAAGTCTGAAACCAACTGCAGGTTCCATGGACATAATGAAAAGTGATATGGGTGGAGCGGCTTGTATTGCAGGAACAATTTACGCTGCGGCAATGAACCAATTGGATTTACACATCATTGCATTGATTCCAGCAACAGATAATCGTCCGGGTAAAAATGCTTATGCTCCCGGTGATGTCATTAAAATGTATGATGGAACAACCGTTGAAGTTTTAAATACTGATGCTGAAGGACGAATGATTTTAGCAGATGCATTGGCTTATTCCAACGAATTGAATCCAGAATTAGTTATCGACGCTGCGACTTTAACTGGAGCTGCTGTTGCTGCAGTGGGACAAAAAGGTGCTTGTGTAATGGGAAATGCCAATCAAGAAACGATATCACAATTGATTTCATCAGGGAGTACAGTTCACGAAAGATTAGTTCAGTTTCCATTCTGGGATGATTATGCAGAAGATTTAAAATCGAATATCGCAGACATGAAAAACCTCGGTGGGAAATTCGCTGGTATGGTTACCGCCGGAAAATTCTTAGAACATTTCGTTGATGCTCCTTATATTCATTTAGACATTGCAGGGCCTGCATTTTTGAGTTCAGAAGATAATTACAAAGGAAAAGGTGGAACTGGAACTGGAGTTCGATTATTAAATAACTTTTTAGAGAAGTATTAAACAGTCAGAAACTGATTAATGCATTATAGATAGTATTATCGAGGTAGAATTGAATTCGATTTATCTTATCATGTAACGCGGATGACGCAGATGCTAAAGCAACACGGATAAAGGCCGATTTATTATAGTATCTATCTATGATAAATGAAATAACTTAAGGAGTAAGTAACTTTGATAGTATTGAAATACTCAGTTATTGGTGATATCTATATTTAAAATATTCTAAAATAAAATCCGCGATGATCTGCGTTCGAAGATCCGTGTCATTCGCGTTCCATTATGGCGTCTGAACAAGAAGTAATAAACATATATATGAGACTTGTTTCAGTATTAACATTTGGAAGGCTAAAACTCTTTGCGTTTTTATGTTTCAATAGCATCAGATTTACTTAAATTTGCTAGACAGTCATAACTGACAAAATTTGTGTTATATTAAACCGAATTAGATTCAAAAAAGCGTGAAAGAAATAATTAAACAATTTAAGGATAAAACCCCTGAGCCATTATATTTATTACATGGTGATGAATCTTTTTACATTGACGAGATTGTTGATGCAGCTCAAAAATACATATTAGATGAAAGCGAAAAAGACTTTAATTTAACCGTTTTATATGGAAAAGATGTAGATATGCGTCAGCTTCAAGAGCAAGTAAAACAATATCCAATGATGGCAGAACGTCAATTGGTTATCCTTAAAGAAGCGCAAGATGTGAAAAGTTGGTCTGAGATGGAGAAATACTTAGACAATCCTGTTCCTTCAACGGTATTAATTATAGCACACAAGCATAAAAAAGCTGATTCTAGAAAAAAGTTTTTTAAATCGATCAAGAAGAATGGTGTAATTTTCGAAAGTAAAAAGCTCTATGAAAATCAGGTTGATGGTTGGATCATCAATTATTTAAAAGAGAAAGGATATGCCATCAATCAAAAAGCCACAATGCTCTTGGTTGAATTTCTAGGTACGAACTTAGGGAAAATCGCCAAAGAACTGGAAAAATTGATGATTGTACTTGAAAAAGGCACACAAATTAGCGAAGTTCACATTGAAGAAAACATCGGAATTTCGAAAGACTACAACGCTTTTGAATTGACAAATGCGATGGCTTCACGTGATATTTTAAAAGCCAATAAAATCATCAATTATTTTGAACAAAATCCTAAAGCTGCTCATATTACACAATTAGTACCCCTACTTTTTGGTTTTCACGAACGATTGATGAAAGCACATTTCTCTAATGCACAAGATATTAATGGACTAATGTCAGCGTTAAAAATGAGCTATCCAGCAGCCAAAGAGGTTTTGCAAGCAAAGAAAATTTATAATCCAAAGAAAATTGCAAGGAACATTGCGACATTGCAAGAATATGATTTGAAAAGTAAAGGTATCGATCGTGGTCCGGGAACAGATGCCGATTTGTTGAGAGAATTAATATATTTATTGATGCACTAATGAGAAGGTTTTTTGTTGATATCACAGATTTAAATCAGGACAAGGTCACTTTACCTCCTGATGAATCAAAACATGCCGCAAAAGTTCTACGCATGAAATGTGGCGATCAAATGGAGATTGTAAATGGAAAAGGTGTGCTTTTTACAGGTGAAATAATTGATGATGCTCCGAAATCAGTGATCGTTCAAAAACTTGATTATATTCAGGAATCGCCAGATGAACACCATATTCATATTGCCATAGCACCTACAAAAAACAATGACCGCTATGAATGGTTTTTGGAAAAAGCTACCGAACTTGGTATTCATGAAATAACGCCAATTTTATGTAAGAACGCAGAACGTAAACGAATAAAACCAGAACGTTTTCAGAAGATTTTGGTTTCTGCCATTAAGCAATCGAAAAGATTATTTCTTCCGAAGCTCAATGCACTAACAAAAGTTGAGGATTTCATCTCACAACATCCATCAGGATTAATCGCACATTGCTACGAAGAAGAAGATAGAAACACCACAATTGCAAAATCACTTTCGACCAATAGCAGTCAATTTACAAAAGCAAATACACCTATCCTCATTGGTCCAGAAGGTGACTTTACCTTAAATGAAATAGAAAAAGCACTAAAAAATCAATATCAAGCTGTAACTTTAGGCAAAACTCGGTTAAGAACAGAAACCGCTGGTGTTTATGCTTGTATGGCAGTCAAACAATATTTTGAAGAACAGTAGAATTAAAAATTATGAAATATATTTTCAGCTTTCTTATCACAACACTTTGCTCCATTGCATTTGCGCAAGGAAGTTATCAAGTGGCTGTTTTAAAATACAACGGAGGAGGTGATTATTACGCCAACCCAACAGCGGTTCCTAATTTGGTGGAATATGCAAATCAACAATTTGACGCCAATATTTCAACTGAGGTTCCTTATGTTGATGCTGGTTCTCCACTACTCTCTTCTTATCCGTTTATCCACATGACAGGACATGGAAATGTTGTTTTTTCCAATTCAGAATTAGAAAATTTAAGAAATTATCTGATTGGAGGTGGATTTCTTCACATTGATGACAATTATGGAATGGATCAATACATTCGTCCAGAGTTAGAAAAGCTTTTCCCAAATTTAGATTTGGTAGAAATTCCATACGATCATGCTTTATTTAATCAAAAATTCAAGTTCAATGGATTACCAAAAATTCATGAACACGACGACAAAAGACCTCAAGCTTTTGGAATTTTTATTGAAGGGAGAATGGCTTTGCTTTATACTTACGAATCAGATTTAGGTGATGGATGGGAAGATTTATCAGTACATAACGATACCCAGGAAAATCATGAAAAAGCTTTAAAAATGGGAATTAACATCTTACAGTTTTCACTAATTAATGGCGGTTTAGAATGAAAAAATCATTAAATATTATCATTGTTTTATTAACTATATTTCTAAATTTTAATTTAGTCATTGGTCAAAAAATAGATTTTCAGAATCCACCAAAGCAAGAAAATACTTACCTGTTTAAGGTGGTTAAATATCATCGCCAGCTTGCTCCACCACAATATATGGTAGATCATATTGAAGAAATTGTGAATAAGCCAAAAACCAAATGGACTGCAGAGGACAGTTTATTTTATGCCTACGAAAATGTACATTTAGAAAATTTTGAAATGGCACTAAGTGTTTTTGCACGAATTGAAATGGATACGGTGCAAGATCCTCATGCGCAAATGCTCTACAGAACCACCCTGCAACATCTTCAACGATACGATATGTTGATGGAATATAATCAACAAAATGTTCAGGATGATGAATCTACAATTTACAGCATTAAAGACGCAATGTTTGAATTAAATAGTGCCTTTAAAAAATATAAGGAACAAGCGTTTATACCAGATTCAACTAAAATCTTTACCATTTTAGAACAAGATACTTTAAATTCTAGGATGAACAAGAAATCTCCGAAAAACAATATTCATGTTGATGTAGCTTTTGCAATAGATTCAGCGCTTCGTCATGCGACAATTCTCAATGATGATAAGAATTATATTTTAGCTAAAGCCTTCGAAGAAATGGGAGATTATCAAATGGATTACTTTTATTTGACCAATGCATTTTTTTATTATTCAGCCGCATTGCATTATTATGGAACAGACCAAGGTATAATTGAAAAGTACAATGATGTTGCTGATGAAATCACCGAACAAAACTATATTTCAATCAGTTTTAAAAACAATTTTGGAAAGATCATTAGCAACAGATACCGCATGAATACGGACTATATTGAGAAAGAAAAAATGGATTCTTCTATTGTTCCAAAAATGACTCCTCCACCTAAGAAAGAAACACAAAAGGACTATTTACCATGGATTAATAATTCCATTTTGATCATGATCATTTTGGCTCTAGCGCTAGTTTTTGTTGTGTTCTTTATGAAAACGAAAAAAGAATAAATTAAAATTTAGAAGTAAGCCTTGAATTTTCGTCGATGCTATATATTTAAACAATGGAAATATTTGATACCTATAAATAACTTAATCTTAACTAGGCTCAATTTTAAAAGAGCTTTGTAATAACAGTTATCTAATTTATAAGAATGAACATTTTAATTATAGAAGACGACCCAGATCTCAACAACAACATAAAAGAAGCTTTAATGGAAGAAAATTATTCTGTGGAAACTGCTTATGATGGTCAAATTGGATTGAAAATTCTTAAAAAACACAATTTTGACTGTATAGTTCTAGACATAAATCTACCATTTATTAATGGTTTGGAGGTCTGCAAATTATTCAGAGAATTCAATAAAACAACACCAGTCATAATGCTAACTGCTTTTGGAGAACTTGAAGATAAAATTGAAGGTTATGCTAAAGGCGCTGATGACTATCTAACTAAACCCTTTTTTATGAAGGAGTTAACATTAAGAATTAATTCTTTGATCAAAAGAGGTGGAAATTCAAATCAACCTATTAAAAATGAGACTTTAATTGCAGATGATATTGTTTTACATAAAAAATCAATGACTGTTATGCGCAACAATAAAGAAGTCATTTTAACTCAGAGAGAATACCAAATTATTTTATTACTTATAGAGAAAAAAGGAGAAGTTGTATCAAAGAAAGAGATGCTTGAAAAGATATGGAACACGCATTATGATATAAATACAAATACTGTTGAAGTTTATATAAATTTCCTTAGAAATAAGTTAGATAAACCATTTGACAAAAAAACCATTAAAACAAAAGTTGGATACGGCTATTATTTAGAGATTAATGAAGATTAAACACAAAATTCTTACGTATATTTCAATTAGTGTTATTCCTATAGTAGCAGTAACTTTTGTTTTGATTTATATCTTGTTTTCAGGATATAGAGAAGAAGAGTTTCAACAACAACAAAATACAAAAATAATAGCTACAGTTAAATTAATCGAACAGTTCAAAGATCAATCTGCTAAGATTTCCTACTTGCTGGACGAACAAGATATTAATGACTTCTACGACGAAAAACTGCTTATTTTTAATGAAAACAAAGAGGAGATTTTTACCAGTTTAGACGACTTAGATATCTATAAAGTTAAACCATTGATTAATAATCTTTCTTCCGAAAACTCATGGATAGAAACCAAAGAAGGTGAATATGATTTAATTGGGGTTTATATAGAAAGAAATGGTGAAGTATATTACGCAATAAGTAAAGCGTTTGATGCCTCCGGATATACAAAATTGGAGTTTTTGAGGAATATTCTAATTCTTACTTTTCTTTTGATAACCATAGCAATAGTGGTTGTTTCGATTTACATCTCTAGAATGATTGCTAATCCCATAACTGAATTGGCTTCAAAAATCAATAATTATGAATTAGATAAAGAAAATAATCTACCCATTCTACTCAACACTTCAACCATTGAATTAAATACTTTATCGACTCGATTTAATGAATTATTAATTCATACAAATGATGTTTTCAAATTTCAAAAGCACACAATCAATCATATTTCACATCAATTAAAAACGCCTATTACAATCCTGGTTACGGAGTTAGAAAAAATTCAAGATCAGACAAATGAGATTGAAATTCAGCAAAAAATCAATCTACAAAAGATAAAAGCTCAGTCTTTGGGTAACATAATTAATGTACTTTTAGAGATTTCCAAAATTGATTCTGGACAAAATATTAAAAATAAGAAACGAAGAGTTGACGAATTACTTTATGATTGTATCAATGAATTAAACATCATTTATCCAGATTTTATTTTTGACGTAAATTATTCTCCAATGAATTTTGAAGAAAAATATTTAATGGTAGAAATGAATCCAATACTTTTGAAACAAGCGTTTTCTAATTTGCTTTCGAATGCCATCTCCTACTCAAGTAAAAAAAATGCTGATATTTTTATTGAAATTACTTCCGAAAATCAACTAACCATACAATTTACCAACAGTGGTGATTCAATTACCAATGAAGAAGAAAAGTTCTTATTCAAACACTTTTTTAGAGGTCAGAATAGCCTAAATAAATCTGGTCAAGGTTTAGGGTTGATTTTAACAAAAAGGATAATTGAGTTACACAACGCTTCAATTTATTATTCCAGAAAAGAAGGCCTAAACGTTTTCGAAATCAAATTCCCTTTAAGCTAAATTTAATTCATTTTAAGTTTATTTTAAGTTCGTTCTCATGATGTTTGCCTTGTTCAAAAAAGGTAATTAAATGATTCGAAAACTAATTAAAGTATCTCTTCTTTTTAGCGTAGTTTTTTATGCTAAAAACGGTCTTTCGCAAGACACACTCATTTTCAATAAAGCAGAAGCTGAAACGGTATTCCTAAAAAATAATCTTGTTATTTTGGCAGAAAACCTTTCAATTTCTAAAGCCGAAGCAAAAGTAATTCAAGCTAAAGTATGGCCCAATCCAACTTTTACACTTGATCAAATTAATTTGTGGAGACCTAAAAATCCAACGTCGGAGCCAATTCCTCCTATTTTTGGAAATTATAATAACCAACAAGTAGGAATTTCAATTGAGCAATTAATATTGACGGCTGGAAAACGAAAAAAATTAGTTGCCCTAGAAAAAGTTGGTCTAAATCAATCAATACACTACTTTGAAGAAGTACTTCGTGGATTAAAAATAGAGTTTAGAACTTTATTGAATGAACTCATTTTTTATCAAAATCAGACTGAAATTTATGAAAATCAATTAGCCTCAATTAATCAACTACTTGATTCTTATAAAAATCAAGTTGAATCAGGTTTTTTAAATAAAGGTGAATACATCAGATTAAAGGCTGTTTCCCTAGAATTAGTAAATAACCTCAATGAAATCGAAAGTAATTTAAACAAGGTGAAACTCAATCTAAAAAACTTGATGAATTTGCCTCCATCCTCTCATTTTGAATTAAAACTAGAGTTTGACAAAGAACAGAGAAATCCAATTTTAAATCTAGACATTGAGGCATTAATCGATTCGGCCCACCAAAACAGACCTGAATATCAAATCTCTAAACTCCAAGAAGATTATACCCAAAAACACTTGGCCGTTGAGCGAGCAGAAAAAGTACCAAATCTTACATTAATTGGAAGTTACGATCGTGGAGGAAGTATTTACACTGATTTCATTGGTTTTGGAGTGGCGTTAGATGTTCCTGTTTTTAATCGTAACAAAGGAAATATTCGAATTGCGGAATTAAATATTGAAGAGGCTAAATTCAATCATGAATTAGTTTCTTCAGTAATTGAAAAAGAAGTGAATTCGGCTCTGTTCAATTATAGAAAATCATTAAAAATGATTCAACAGATTGACGAAGGTTATGAGATAGAATTAGATCAGACCTTAAAATCTTACACCTCTAATTTCCAAAATAGAAACATTGATATTCTACAATATTTAGATTTTTTCGAAGCATACCTTGAAAACAAAAATATTATTCTAGAAGCTACATTGAAATTAAAAAACAGAGCTGAAGAATTGAATTATGCCGTTGGAAAAGACATTATAAAATAGTCGATACGAAAAAGTTTAAACATTAAGAAATTTCACATAAATAAAAATAATATGACCAATTGGAATAAAAATACGCGTTTACTATTAAGCGGTACAATTATTATGTCCTTGCTTCTTTCCTGTTCTGAGCGTGAAGAGAAAAAAAACACGGGAGATGTAAATAAAAATAAATCCTTCTGTTTGGATGAAAATTTAAAAATTAAAACTGTCAATCCAGTTCACGAAATGATAATCAACGAGATTCCAATGACAGGAGTTGTAGAAACGGTTCCAGATAAGGTAATTCACTTTAGTAATTTGGTAAACGGAATTATTGTAAGTACAAATTTTTCACTTGGAGACTTTGTTCATAAAGGTCAAGTTTTAGCTAAAGTAAAAAGTACTGAACTTTCTGAATGGAAATCTCAACAAAAGATTTTGACATCACAATTGACAGTTGCAAAACAAGAATTTAAATCTGTTCAATCAATGTTTAAGGATGGAATAGCTTCGTTAAAACAACTTAATCAATCCGAAAGTGCTGTTATTTCTTTAACTTCTGAATTAGAAGAATTAAGTTCAAATTTGGCATTATATAACGCCAGTACAGAAAATGGAGTATTTTTAATTAAAGCCCCAGGAAGCGGGTATATTACAGAAAAGAATATTACATCAGGAACACATGTTTCGGCATATAATGAATCTTTATTTACAATTTCCGATATCAGTGAAGTTTGGGTTCAAATCAGTGTTTATCCTTCTAACATTCAAAACATAAATCAAGGGATGGAAGTACATATTCGATCACTCTCCTACCCAAACATTAATTTTATTGGCAGAATTGATGCAATTCCACATGTTATTGATAATGACTCTCGAATTTTAAAAGCACGCGTTTCCATTGACAATAAAGACAAACTGTTGAAACCAGGAATGTTTGTTGATGTAATTGCCAAGCAAAAAACGGATCAAAAAGCAATATCTATCCCTACAGATGCTTTAATTTTTGACGACAATGAAAACTTTGTAATGATTTACAAGGATGATTGTAATATCATAAAAACACCTGTCAATTTCATCAGCCAAAATAATGATAAGTGCTATATCGAGGATAATTTAAATCCTGAGGATAAAATTATAGTGAAGAATAATCTGCTCTTATTCGCACAAATTAAGAACTTTCAAAAACAAGATTAATGAATAAGTTGATACAAAATATTATTGGTTTTTCGTTAAAGAATTCATTCATTGTATTTTTCCTAACAGGAATTTTAATCGTTGCGGGAATCATAAGTTTGGTGAATACTCCGATTGAGGCTTTTCCAGATGTGACCAATACCAGAACAAGAATAATTACGCAATGGCCGGGCAGAAGTGCTGAAGAAGTGGAGAAATTTGTAACACTTCCTTTAATGAAGGAAATGAATACAATTCCAAAAAAGGCGGAAGTGCGTTCGATTTCCTTATTTGGATTATCTGTTGTGACTGTTTTATTTGAAGATGATGTGGAAGATTTTTTCGCCCAGCAATACACTTCAAACCGGCTACAAGGAATAGAACTTCCCGAAGGCGCTGAAGCAGGAATTGAACCTCCTTTCGGAGCAACAGGTGAAATTTTCAGATACATAATTGAAAGTGATCGCCCTATCAAAGAACAAACTGCAATTCAAGATTGGCTTATTGAAAGAGAAATAGTCTCTGTTCCTGGAATTGCAAATGTGGTTAGTTTTGGTGGTGAAGAAAAGATTTATGAAATAAAAATTAATCCACATCAACTAGAAAGCTATGGCTTATCTCCTTTAGATGTTCATGAAGCAGTTGGAAAAACAAATATAAATGTTGGTGGAGATGTAATTGAAAGAGGTTCTCAAGCTTATGTCGTTCGTGGAATAGGCTTACTTGAAAAAATTGAGGATATTGAAAATATAATCATTGAAGTTCGAGACAATGCTCCAATTCTTGTAAAACATGTTGCAGAAGTTATTATTTCTTCAAAACCTAGATTAGGACAAGTTAGTTTCCAAGATCAGGATGATGTTGTTCAAGGAATTGTTGTAATGTTACGCGGTGAAAACCCAGGGGATGTAATCAATAGTTTAAAAGCGAAAATTGATGAGCTCAATAAATCTATTTTACCAGATGATGTAAAAATCATTCCGTTTATCGATAGAACAGACTTAGTAAATACAACAGTAACCACAGTTAGTAAAAATATTATTGAGGGAATTCTTTTGGTTTCATTTATTGTCTTTATCTTCTTATTTAACTGGAAAACCACTGTAATCGTTGCTTCAGTTATCCCACTTTCGTTTCTTTTTGCAATAATCATGTTGAGAATTCAAGGCTTACCCGCCAATTTAATTTCTATGGGTGCAATTGATTTTGGTTTGCTTTTAGAAGGAACGTTAGTAATTGTAGAAACAGTTTTTGTCGGTATGGCCACACAAGCTGAAAAATTAGGAATGAAACGATTCAATAAAGTCAGTAAATCTGGGATAATCAAAAAAAGTGCAGGAAGTGTGGGTTCTTATATTGTATTCGCACAAATTATTTTAATTGTGGCACTTCTTCCTATATTCTCATTCCAAAAAGTGGAAGGAAAAATGTTCTCTCCACTCGCCTTTACATTAGGATATGCACTTATTGGTTCTTTGTTATT
Source organism: Brumimicrobium aurantiacum (assembly GCF_003402975.1). GTDB lineage: Bacteria > Bacteroidota > Bacteroidia > Flavobacteriales_D > Crocinitomicaceae > Brumimicrobium > Brumimicrobium aurantiacum. The sequence goes on from NZ_QURB01000002.1 coordinate 556,362, forward strand.
AAGCATCACTTTCGTGCCAGTCATGTTAAAAGCACTGCTCAAAAAGAATGTAAAAGAAAAAGAAAATTTCATTTCTCGGGGATTTCAAAAATACATGAACAAGATGTTTCTATGGAGTACAAGAAATAAAAAAATTACAATTTCCTCATTTGTGGGACTTCTAATTTTATGTTCTATAGGATTTATGAATTATGGAACCGAATTTATTCCAAGTTTAAATGAAGGAGCTTTATACGTCCGGGCTACTTTACCCAACAATATTAACTTGGAAGAATCGGTTAAACTTTCCAAGGAAATGAAAGGTAAAATCAGAAGCTTTGAAGAAGTTGAATTCGTACTTACACAAACGGGAAGACCCAATGACGGATCTGATCCAACAGGATTTTTCAACAACGAATTCCACATTCAATTGTATCCAGAAGAAGAATGGAATCGTGATATTTCTAAAGAAGAATTATTGAATGAAATGAGAAGTAAACTCAGCGTATTCCCTGGCGTTGTATTCGGCTTTAGTCAACCCATTCAAGATAACGTAGAAGAATATGTTGCTGGTGTAAAGAGCTCTTTGGTTATCAAAATATTTGGAGATGATCTTTTCAAACTTGAAGAATACGCAGATGAAGTAGCCCAAAACATTACAAATATCGAGGGAATAACGGATATCAATGTCTATCGAAACATTGGACTTCCAGAACTTCGTATTCAGCTTCATGATCATAAAATTGCAAGATACGGAGTTGACATTCAACATGCACAAGCAGTAATTGAAATGGCAATTGGTGGAACAGAAGCTACGAAATTCTATGAAGACGAACGTGTTTTCGATGTTCGGTTACGATTCCAGAAAGAATTTAGAGACGATGCCAATAAGATTGGAGATATCCTTATTCCTTCTTCAAGTGGAAAAAAAATTCCTCTAAAAGAAATAGCAACGATTGAATATTTAACCGGTCCAGCATTCATTTACCGTGAAGGTGGTGGTCGATTTATTGCAATTGGTTTCAGTATTGAAGGAAGAGATTTAGGTTCTACCATTGAAGAAGCTAAAGAAGTTGTTGCAGCAAATATTGACCTTCCAAAAAAGAACAAAATTATTTGGTCTGGTGAGTTCGAAAGTAAAGAACGCGCTACGAAACAATTAGCAATGATTGTTCCTGCAGTTTTAGTTTTAATTCTGTTCTTATTGTATTTCAATTTTGGTAGCACAAAAGATACAATTATCGCAGCAAGTACAATTCCATTTGCTTTTATTGGTGGATTTGCTTCTCTATGGATAACTGGAACAACATTTGGAATATCGGCTGGAATCGGTTTCATAATTCTCTTTGGCGTAAATACAATTAACAGTATAATTCTAATTGCAATAATGAAAGAAAACCTACGCTTTATGAATTTAAAAGATGCCATTTCTAAAGGAGTATATAGTAGAATTCGACCAATTGTTATGATTGCTTTAATGGGTTCTATGGGATTACTTCCTGCGGCACTTTCAACAAGTATGGGATCAGAAATACAAAAACCTTTAGCCATAATGATTGTTGGTGGATTACTGATTTGTATGGTTCTTTCCCTAACTGTTTTACCTCAAATTTTCTATTGGGTTTACAGAAATAATGATAATAATAAAGAATTAGCAAATTAAACTAAAACAGATACGGGATTTCTTTATATGAAATCCCGTATTTATTTTTCTAGGAAAAGAAAAAATATTCAATCCTTTAATCAAATTCTACACAGTTTACGTATTTCCGTACCCCAATACCGCCTTTCGTACAGATCCATATTTTAACAAAAGTGCTTTTGCCTCCTCAAAATCAATTCCACATTGTTCAGCAACCATCTTAGCGCCACGAATAACCAATTTAGCATTACTCAATTGCATATCCACCATTTTGTTTCCTTCTACTTTTCCTAGTCCGATCATTAAACTGGTTGAAATCATATTTAATATAAGTTTCTGTGCGGTTCCAGACTTCAATCGAGTACTTCCCGTTACAAACTCTGGTCCTACAATTGCAGCCATCGTATGTTGTGCAATCTTACTTAATGGACTATCAGGATTACAAGTTATTCCGGCCGTTAAATTTCCTGCAACATTTGCTTTTTCAACTGCTCCAAGAACGTAAGGCGTTGTTCCTGAAGCGGCAATTCCAACAATAATATCATTGGAATTCACATCGTGTTTTTCCAGCTCTTCCCATCCTAAATCTCTATTGTCTTCTGCATTTTCAACCGCTATTCTTATCGCAGTATCACCTCCAGCAATTAATCCAACAACTAATCCTTGTTCAACACCAAAAGTTGGTGGACATTCTGAAGCATCTAAAATTCCAAGCCTACCTGAAGTTCCAGCACCGAGATAAAACAGCCTCCCTCCTTTTTTCATACGTACCAATGCTTCTTCTACAAAAGCTGTGATTTCAGGAATTATTTTTTCAACCGCTAAAGGAACACCTTGGTCCTCCTTATTCATGGCTGTTAATTGTTCTGCTACGCTCAACTTTTCTAAATTATCGTAATGACTTGATTGCTCTGTTATTTTATTCAAAAGGATTATTTTTTTAAATGTTTAACCAACACAGCTGAGCTTTATTTACTACTCAAAATCCACTATGATGATTGAGATCACGAATATAAATAAAATTACAATTGTACTTGAAGAAACAGAATTAAACGAAACATAAATTCTTTAATCTTGGCATTCGCTAAATAAAGTCTATTTTTGCACCCACAAAAATACACAGCAATGAATAGTTTTATTAGAAGATTCACCATCAACCCAAAGAATGATATATTGAGTGGAATCACTGTTTCTTTAGCAATGATTCCTGAGGTGGTAGCCTTTGCGTTTGTAGCTCAAATCGATCCATTAATGGCACTTTCTGGTGCCTTTATTGTTGGATTAATCGCTGCTATTTTTGGAGGTAGACCAGGATTGATTTCAGGTGCTGCTGGTGCAGTTGCGGTTATTTTCGTATCCATGATTGCAGAAGGTCACACCAAAGGAATGCTCATGGACCAACCCATAGAAAACATGGGATTCTTCTATCTCATGGCCTGTGTAATCCTTATGGGAATTATACAAGTTTTCGCTGGTGTTTTTAAACTTGGTCGATTTGTTCGCTTAATTCCTCACCCTGTAATGATGGGGTTTGTAAACGGTTTAGCAATCGTTATTTTCTGGGCACAAGTTAAAATGTTTTCTCACAAAGAAATGGTGATGTCAGCTGATGGTGTAAAACAATATGTAAGTACTTTCATGCACGGAACGGAACTATACATTATGATTGCATTGGTTCTCCTCACAATGGGAATCATTTGGTTATTGCCAAAAATCACGAAGAAAATTCCTGCAGCTTTAACTGCTATCTTGGTAACTACATTAATCGTTGTTGGATTTGACATCAATGTTTCAACTGTTGGTTCTTACATCATTGAAGGTGGTGGAACAGGTTTAAAGGGTGAACTACCAACACCAAACGTTGAACTTTGGCAAAATCTTCCTTTTAATCTAGACACTTTAAAATTCATTTTACCTTATGCATTTTTAGCCGCTTCAGTTGGTTTAATTGAGTCTTTAATGACCATGAACTTGGTAGATGAAATGACAGAAACTAGAGGAAATGGAGATAAAGAATGTATCGCTCAAGGTGCTGGAAATATCATGTCAGGACTTTTTGGAGGAACTGGTGGTTGTGGAATGATTGGCCAAACGGTAATCAACATCAATGCTGGTGGTCGTGGACGTTTATCTGGAATTATGATGGCTGTAACTTTATTGACTTTCATTTTATTCACAGATAAATTAATCGAACAAGTTCCAATTGCAGCGCTTGTAGGAGTAATGTTTATGATGGTAATTCAAACCTTTGCATGGTCGAGTTTTAGAATTATTAAAAAAATACCAAAATCTGATGCTGTTGTTTTAATTATCGTTTCTGCCGTAACAGTGATCTTTGATTTAGCCATTGCCGTTTTCGTTGGTGTTATTATCTCTGCTTTGTCATTTGCTTGGCAAAATGCAGTAAGAATTCGTGCAAGAAAACGTTTTAAAGAAGACGGAACAAAGGTTTACGAAATTTGGGGTCCACTATTCTTTGGTTCTATCCAGGCCTTCAATGAAAAATTTGACCCAAAGAACGATCCAGAACGTGTAGAGATTGATTTTGTGGAATCACGCGTAAGTGACCATTCTGCACTTGAAGCGATTTACAACATTGTTGAAAAATATGAAACCGCTGGAAAAACAATTCGATTAAAACACTTAAGCGAAGATTGTAAAATTCTCATGCATAAGGCAAGTCCAAAATTCAAGGAAGTCATCATCGAAGACATTGATGATCCAAGATATCATTTGGTGGCCAATCCAGAAGAATTTACAAAGCCTTTGTCGGAGTATAAGTTTTAATTATAAGAGCACTCCGTTGACTTCGCCAGTCTGAGACATGAGCATAATTATCAATTTTCAATTATAAAATTACCAATTACCCTCTATTCATAATAATAGGTCTTGTCTTCATCTTCGCTTTTCAAGACTAATTCTGAATCGCTTAAGGAAATAATTTTATACCTTAAAACAAGTATTGTGGTTCCGCTTCCGTTACTAGACTTCATTGTTTTTGTGATTTTTAGACCTTCCCCGTCATCTTTAAATTCCCATTTTCCAGATTTAAAAATCATTTCTTCATGACAAATATTCTCTCCTTCAATGAAAGTAAAAGATTCTTCTTCGAATCGAATAATGTCATCTTTTTCACATTCTTCGGTTATTGAGTTTCCGTTATCATCCTTAACTTCTGTAACATCCCAAAGGCCATTTGTTAACTGTTCATAATGGTTAAAGGAAGTGTTCTTTTTACAAGAAACAGTAGCTAAAAGGAAAAAACAAATTGATAAACTATAAATAAAACACTTGATATTTTTCATTGCTTTGGATTTACAAGACAAACAAATCTATTAATTTTCAGCTACTTTTACAAAAATACCTTAATAGGATTGTTTGATTTTCTAAAGTGGTTATATTTTTAAATCATCAATTTTAAACTAAGGTGTAACTTTTAAAACACTTGTTCGTCCTACATGTATAATTCGAATTTGAAAAATTCATAATTGAATAAAAAAAACTACCATAACGCAGTATTTGAATACAGTGACAAACTGTATCGCTTCGCTATTAAACTCAGTAAAAGTGAGTCATTAGCAGAAGATTTGGTGCAAGATGCCTTTGAAAAAGTTTGGATTAAAAAAGAGGATATTCAAGCGGAAAAAATAAAGTCCTATTTATTCAGAACAGTTTACAATCGCTTTTTAGACAATCAAAAAAAGGATAGGGTTATTTCGATTGATGAATATCATAATCCACCGAGTTTTCATCCTGAAACGAGCGATTTAAAAGAGGTTTTAGAACAAGCGTTATCCACCTTACCCTCTGTTCAAAGATCGGCAATTTTACTACGAGATTATGAAGGATATAGTTATGATGAGATTGGTGAAATTTTAAAATTAAACGCCTCTCAAGTCAAAGTTTACATCTATCGTGCAAGAAAACAATTACAGAAATACATCGGAAAATTAGAAGCAGTTATATAATGGAAATAAATTTAGAAAATTACGAAGCTTATTTACTTGACCTTTGGGAAGGAAATCTTTCCAAGCAAGAAGAAGCTATGCTGAATGATTTTTTAGACCTGCATCCTGAACTGAAAGAAGAGGCTGATTTAGGGCTTTATTCCGATATTAAGTTTGAAGAAGAAGCAATTGATTTCGATAAGGAAGCCATCAAATTTGAATCTATAAATATTAAAAATTACAAATACTTTTTTGTCGCTTATTTTGAGAACGATTTAACTGATAATGAAAAGCAAGGTGTGTTGAACTTTTTAAATCAACATCCTCAGTTACAAAAAGAGTTTAAATCATTTCAACTTACGAAATTACCGAATGAAGAAGTTTTATTTCCAAACAAGGAAAAACTACTTTTAGGTAAAACTCAAGTCATTTCAATACAAAATAGAAGATGGATTTTCACCGCGATTGCTGCATGTATAGCACTTTTTCTTTGGTTTAACCTTTTCGATCAAGATATCGAAAAACGATATACCTTAGAGCAAAGTAAAGGAATTAATGTGCTATCCATTGAAGATCAGATTTTAAATCAGCCTCCTGTTCTTAATACATTGGTTGCTGTTAAGAATGAAGGAATACCAAAAAGCAGCGTTAGAAAATCTACAGCTATTCAGAATAAAAAAGAGGTTTCAGAACCAAAACAAATAAATTCGGCATCTAAAATAGATCAGCTTCCACTCCACAGTGAATCAACAAGAAATAACAAGCTTTCTACTTCCAAAATCCCGACATTAATTGCTTCTGTTGCATCATCAAAAAAGAATTCATATAAAAATTTTGAGGAGAATACTGAAACTAAAAATGTGGAAAATAAAACCATTTTCGATTTAACAGCAGATTACTTACAAAGGAAAAATGTTTTAGACGAAGACCGTAAACCTAACATGAAAGAACTCATTGCAAATACACTAACAGAAGTCAATACAAGAAAAAAGCCAATCATTCTTATCCAAGAAAAAGAACAATCAAAAACAGTAATTTTCCAATTGGGTGGATTTAAAATTGAACGAAAAAAGAAGAAATAATTTTTTCACCTGTAACAAAACAAAAGGTTAATCGTCTTACAGACAAACAAAACAAAATTATTATGAAAATAGCATTTACAATTTTAGCAGCATTATTGATCACCACATTTTCATTTGCACAAGAAGAAAAGGAACGTGATACTACCAAAGTTAAATACAAAGGAAAAGTGGTCATTTTCACTTCCGACGATGAAGAACCTATGTTGGATGAAGACAAAAAATGGGATGTGAGTCAATGGGAAGGAATAGAATTTGGGGTTAATGGATTTTTTACCTCGAATGATTTCGGAATAAATGATGATCCAAATAACCTTTATCTTGAATTAGATTATGCCAAAAGCTTAATGATCAATTTAAACCTTTTTGAATTCAACAGAAGAATTGGTTCCGAGAAATTTAGATTTTACACAGGATTAGGACTTCGCTTTAACAGGTATGCATTTAAATCAACAAATTCAACATTATCTTATAATGACACTTCAATTTATAGCGTTACCGACAGTGTAAAAACCTTTGATAAGAATTACTTAAACACTTCTTATTTAACAGCTCCACTATTCCTCTCATTTATGCCAGGTAAAGATCCTAACAAAAGTTTTCATGTTTCAGTTGGTGCGATTGTGAATTATAGAATTGGTTCAAGAATTAAACAAAAATATGTCATTCAAGATCAAAAACGTAAGGATATTGAAAAAGGACATTATCATTTGAACCCATTCTTGTTAGATGCAAGTGTTCGTATTGGAGTTGGAGATGTTAGCATATTCGCAAATTATGGAATGAATGGATTATTTGAATCAGGTAAAGGACCAGACTACATTCCTTTCAACGCTGGAATTAGTTTAACCTTTTAAAACACTCTGTATATCGAGTGATAACTCAGGAATTACAAGTAAAAAATAAAGCAATCTCCACCCAATAGGCGTGGAGATTTGTATTTAACAGCCGCCTTTGACAATTAAGTTTCTGTCAAATTTTATAACCGAAAGAACCTAAAAAGGTTTTTAAATGTTATATTTAGATAAATAAACATTCAAAATGTCGCAACCAAAAACGCGTAAACTATTACTATTTCTTGTAACTATCCCACTACTTGCATTGGCAATATTCTTTGCGAATGGTGTTTATCAAGACTCAATTAAGAGATCTGAGATCAAGGATGATTACAGCACACTCAACTACATCGATAAAGGAATTTTGTCTGTAACAGCTTGGAAAGAAGCGATGACAAAAATAGCGAAGCACCAAATTGAAGAATTTGAATTAACAGAGAAACAAGACAGTTTACTGCATCTCCAGCTTACAGAACTCATCAGGAGTTTAGTGGATCAAGCCGACAGTACAATTAAAGCAAATGACCAAGGATTTAAAGGAACCATTCGTAAATGGGCAGTTCAAACCTTTGTAGATCCAAATGAGGTTAAAGCAGGTGCTCCCCATTTTAGTCGAAGTATCATTGACGAAGTCATGAAGGAAGAAAATAAGGACAGGATGAAAACCATTGCGGTGAGTAAAATGAACGAGTTTGCAGAAGAAACTTACAGCAGGCAAGACTCATTAGAGGTACTTAAAGTATATGAGAAATATGAAATGTCCTTAGACGAAAATATAAACTCAGTTTTATTAAAAAAAGCGAGTCAATTAGAAGACCAAAATTATCGAGAAGCATTTTACATCATAGGAATTATCGTAATTTTCTTATTGCTTTGGCTTTTTGTTTTCAAATACAATGATCTCCAAAAACCCTTGTTTTTCATGTCAATTCTACTCGCAATTGTTGTATTATTGACAGGGTTAACCAGCGCTATGATAGAAATAGATGCGCGTATTGACCAGGTAGATTTTGTTTTATTAGGTGAAAATGTTCAGTTTAAGGATCAAGTTATTTTCTATCAGAGTAAAAGTATTTTACAAATGGTCACCATTTTACTACAAACAGGTAAAATCGATTCTATCTTCGTAGGTGCATTGGTATTGGCTTTTAGTGTTATCCTACCTATATCTAAATTAATTTCAACGCAAGTTTATTTATTTGGAAAGGAGAAATGGCAGAATAATAAAGTGATTTTTTGGTTGGCTTTTAAATCAGGAAAATGGTCAATGGCTGATGTAATGGTGGTGGCCATCTTTATGGCTTATGTTGGATTCAATGGAATTTTAGAGGATCAAATGGAGTATTTGAATGTCGATACAGAAACAATGACCAGTATTGCAACGAACAATACATCTTTACAACCCGGATACATATTGTTTATTGCCTATGTTCTATTTGGATTAATACTCGCAGCGATTTTGAAAGGAATTATCAAAAGACAGAAAAAGAGAATACAAAATTCTTAAAAATAGATTTAAAAGAATTCTAGTAATTCATCAATATCATTCAATTTATATCTGAACTGAACATGGTTTTCAAAACTTCTTTTGATATCCATCAAATACTTTTTAATAATTAATGTATTTGGAGAAGGTTCAAATTGAGATTTATTTTGTGGTAGACCTTCACTAGCATAAGCTTCTTTCAATTGTTTTGGATCTATAATCAATCCTTTAGAACCTATTCCAATATAAAAAAGTACCCCATTATTTTCAATTCCCCAATTCAGAATAGGCAATAAATTATCTTTGTCCATATAGGCCAAAATATAAGGTGCTCGATTATTTAGCGTTGTAACTCCATAAACAGGAATATCTAGGGATTCGGCAACTATACTATAAATTAATCCTAAAGAGATATCTGTTCCTTGCCGACTGTCCATCACCGAATTAATAAAAATGTCAAATGGCGAATATGGGATTTCACTTACTTTCACAAAATTGAAAACGTCGAAAAATACTTTATTCAATGCTTCAACTTTTTCAAAACTCGTTTGACGAGAATTTACCTCCATCCAACATTGATGACGTAACTTTTGAAACAGCGCAGTAAAGTCCTCTATTTTAAGTTCAGGATATTGATATGAACAAATGATAAATAAAGCATGCATTAAGTTTTTATCTTCCGATTGCAACCAACCTTTAAGACTGCTTTTAATGTGTTGCAAGCGCAAAGCATCTAAAACTTCTGTTACATTTTCCAATTGTCTCGGATTCACAAAGCTGTCTTCTTCAAGTCGCTCTAGATTTGGTATAATTTCAGTACCAAACTCTAACAACTTGTGCTTTGCATGTTTCACAACCATTTGGTCTGAATCATCCATCAACTTTATAAGTGCGTGTATTGAGGTTTTAGTAATCACATGACAAAGGTAATTCAGATTTAAGGTCGAAATAAACAAGTCGTGAGTTGTTATAAAAAAGGAAATGTTAATAGTTGTAAATAACTCGCTAGTTTTCTCTTTATTAATGGTTTTAAATATCCATCTTCATTTTTGGACTTTTAAATATTTAAAACATTTAGAAATAAGTCTCCTCCCCTCTTTGAATAAGAATTAATTTGTGATTAATTACTATTTTTGCAACATGAGAATTGATATTTTAACCGTAGTTCCAGATTTACTTGAAGGCCCTTTTAGCCACTCAATTATGCAAAGAGCGAAAGACAAAGGTCTGGCAGAAGTACATATACACAATATTCGTGACTACTCTACAGATAAACACAAAAATGTGGATGATTACCAGTATGGTGGTGGTGCAGGAATGGTAATGTCAATTCAACCTATAGCTGCCTGCATTGAAAAATTACAATCTGAACGTAAATATGATGAAATCATTTATATGACACCAGATGGCGAACTTTTTGAACAATCAACTGCAAACCAACTCAGTAGACTTAAAAACATTATTTTGCTGTGTGGACATTATAAAGGTGTGGATGAGCGTGTTCGTGAATTGTTTGTAACTAAAGAAATTTCAATAGGATCTTATGTTCTTTCGGGTGGAGAATTGGCAGCTGCAGTTGTTGCAGATAGTCTAATTAGATTGCTTCCTGGCGTTTTAAATGATGAAACTTCGGCCTTAACAGATAGTTTTCAAGACAATTTGCTATCTCCCCCAATTTATACAAGACCTGCAGATTACAAAGGACATAAGGTTCCAGAAATACTACTCTCAGGTAACCTTAAGAAAATTGAAGAATATCGAGAAAACGAGGCAATAAGGAGAACTAATGAGCGACGACCAGATCTTCTAAAGGACTAAAAACAATTGTTTTGAAAATTAAAATAGCAATTATATTATAGATATTAAAGAAGAAAATATTACATTTGTTACAACCTAAATTTAAAAAAAACGCTAAATTCTAAAAACTGTTTTAATTGTAAGTTTATATAGTATTTAGTACAAAACTAAATTAAATGATTTTTTTAATCTATACCGCTATTCTTTTTGTGTTCTCATATTTGACATGTGATTACCTGATACCTAAGATTAGGACGTTGATGATTTCAAAAAAAATAGCTGCTCAACCAGACCATAGATCCTCACATGATGTACCTACTCCAAATTTAGGAGGAATTGCATTTTATGTAGTATTAATGATTTCTTTTTATCTGATTGCTTCGGCAAAGTTTTTCGGAATTGATAATGCCAACCCAGTTTATGAAGCCAGTAATCTAATCGTGGCTTTAATTCCTGGACTCACCATATTATTTATTGTTGGATTAAAAGACGATATAATTGCATTAGCTCCAATATCAAAGCTTTTAGCTCAAATTATATCTGCTGCTTTATTCGTTTTTCATTATTCCAAATCCATTAATAACTTATATGGATTTATGGGAATTGAAGATATTAATCCGATTCTCGCAGGTGCAATTGCCGTTTTCATTTTAGTTGCTGTAATCAACGCTTTAAACTTAATTGATGGAATTGATGGACTGGCAGCAACAGTTTCCATCATAATGTTTTCTACATTTGGCTTTGCTTTTTTCACAATTAGTCACACCTTTCTATTTTCAATCTGTCTTGTAATGGTAGGTGTTTTATTGGCCTATCTAAGGTACAACCTCTCTTCTACTCAAAAGATATTTATGGGTGATACAGGTTCTATGGTTCTTGGATTTATGTTAGGAGTTATGGCAATTTCTTTTTTATCTTTAGATCCAACTGACCTAGCTAAAATGCCTATTAGAGCAGAAAACCTACCAATTGTTACAGGTGCAATTTTGATTATCCCATTTTTCGATACAGTTCGTGTATTTATTGTTCGAATTTCTAAAAAGAAAAACCCTTTTAAGCCTGACCGCTCTCACATACATCATATTATAATTGATAAATTCAGTATTTCTCACAGAAGAGCTAGTTTCGTACTGGGAGTTTCAAATTTCTTGGTTATCATATTGATTTCACTTTTAGCTGTCTCTTCAAACAATTGGATTCTACTTACCTTATTTATCTGTCTTTTATTGTTGTTTACTCTATTCTTCTTTTTAATCAATAAAACAGGATGGTTTGTAAAAATAAAACGAAGAAATTCCAAGCAACAAAAAATGAATGCTAGGAGTTCTAAAATTAGTTCTTAACCATTATTGAATCTGAATCAATAATGATTCAACAATTCAAATTCTTCTTCATCTGCTTCTGGAAACAGAGCACTACTTATCAAATCATCAGTCGTTTAATGTGACGTAATAGATAATACTCATGGTCTATTTCATTTAGACACCATTTCTATTGCTTTCCAATTAATAATTAAAACAAATTAAAGAATTATACTAAAAAAATACTGGCCTAACTCCATTTTCTAAAGCTTTCTAATTATTGTAGATAATGCTTATTTACTTATATTCGTAGCAGTTTAAATGAGTATTTAAAATGATTTAATCTTTCTTTAACATAGCCAATAGAAAATTAACACTAAACAAAAACTTAATGATATGAAAGGAATTATTTTAGCAGGAGGTTCAGGAACAAGACTACATCCCTTAACACATGTAGTAAGTAAACAATTATTACCTATTTATGATAAGCCAATGATTTATTATCCACTTTCTGTATTGATGCTGGCTGGAATTAAAGATATTTTAATCATTTCAACACCAAGTGATTTACCAAACTTTCAAAAACTATTAGGCGATGGTAGTCGATTTGGTGTTCAACTAAACTACAAGGTGCAACCTAGCCCAGATGGTTTAGCACAAGCATTCATTATTGGAGAAGAGTTTATAGGAAACGATGATGTTTGTTTGGTACTTGGTGACAATATTTTCCATGGAGCTGGCTTACAAAATATTCTTAAAGAAGCTGTTAAAACTGTAGAAACAGAAAAAAAAGCTGTCATATTTGGTAACTATGTCAATGACCCTGAAAGATATGGAGTAGCAGAATTTGATGATGAGAACAATGTTATCAGTATAGAGGAAAAGCCGAAGGAACCAAAATCTAATTATGCTGTGGTTGGATTGTATTTTTACCCTAATTCAGTAATTGAAATAGCAAAAAAAACAGAGCCCTCTGATCGTGGTGAACTTGAAATAACTTCAGTAAATCAAAGCTATCTTGAAGAAGAGAATCTTAAACTTCAAATTTTAAGCAGAGGTTTTGCTTGGTTAGATACAGGAACACATGAAGCATTAACGGAGGCCACAGAGTTCGTTAAAGCAATAGAGAAAAGAACAGGATTAAAAATTGCTTGTTTGGAAGAAATCGCATTTAGACAAGGTTGGATAGAAAGTGATGCCATTATGAAAAACATAGAAAATACCAAAGGAAATTATTACGATTACATCAAAGATATTCTAAAACAATAATTTGATTTACTGTAAGTAATGTCATTCTACATTAAATGAGTTTAAGAAAACAAGCCATCAATGGCGTAATTTGGTCTTTCTCGCAGCAATTCAGTATGCAGATCATCAATTTTGGTGTTCAAATTATACTTGCTCGACTCTTAATGCCCGAGGTATTTGGTTTAGTTGCTATGCTCACGGTTTTTATTTCAATTGGCCAAACCCTTATGGATAGTGGAATGACTAGTTCTTTAATTAGAACTAAAAATCCAGATCAAATTGATTATTCAACGGTGTTTTTCACCAACATGATGGTCAGTGTAGGGATTTATATCCTCACCTATCTTTCTGCTCCTGCAATTGCAGCATTTTATGAACAAGAAATCCTCACGAATCTACTGCGTGTTTATGCTTTAACTTTTGTAATTCGCTCTTTCGTAGCAGTTCATACTGCAAAACTCACGAAGGAAATGAATTTCAAAACACTTATGAAACTTCAGGTTCCTTCAACAATTGTTGGTGGTATTGTTGGTGTCGTACTTGCATACATGGGGTTTGGAGTTTGGAGTTTGGTATGGCTAAACTTAAGTCAAGCCATTATTTTCACCATACAAAACTGGATATTTATACAGTGGAGACCCTCATTCTTATTTAACAAAAGAAGATTCAAATATCATTTTAGTTTTGGTTATAAACTAACCCTTTCAGGTTTGTTAGACACAGTTTACAATGATGCTTATAGAATCGTTATTGGTAAATATTTCTCTCCAACCTCAGTGGGTTTTTTCAATCAGGCTGAAAACATGCGTTTATTTCCCGTACAGCAGATGTCTTATGTAATGGGAAAAGTAACTTTTCCTCTCTTTTCTAATCTTAGCAATGATCAACAACTAAAATCAGCTTATCGGTCAACAATGAAACTCGTCCTGTTTGCAGTTTTACCCGTCATGCTTATTTTAATCATTGGTGCAGAAGAATTATTTTTGTTCCTTTTTGGAGAAAAATGGTTGCCTGCTGTCCCCTATTTTAAGATCTTAGCCATTGCTTCAATTATTCGCCCAATTAGTCAATACAATCTAAATATACTCAAAGTAAAAGGGCGAAGTGACTTATTTCTAAAGTTGGAAGTGATAAAGAAAATCATAGGAATCATTGTAATTATCATTGCGCTTCCATACGGAATTATGGGATTGGTTATTTCGTTAACGGCTGTTTCATTTTTCTTTACCGCTTTAAACATGGCTGTAAGTGGAAAACTTATCTCATATTCTGTTCAAGAACAAATAAAGGACACCATTCGTTTATTTATCATTAGCGCTGTAACGATGCTAATATCTTATCACCTTCATTCCCAACTAATCTTAGTTTTAGAAAGCCCATTCCTTATACTTTCGGCATTGACAATTGCTTTTTTATTATTGTACTTTGCCATTATTTATCTATTCGAAAAGGATGTTGTTGCTTTATTGTTGAAAGTATTAAAAAAATAAAATGATTAAAAAGTATATTCCTTTAAGTATCAAAAATAAGATTGAGAAAATTCTTATTAAGATTCAAATAGCCAAAACGAAATCAACGCATAAAAAAGAGGTCTTAAAATTAAGGAATAAAGAAAAAATAAAAGTGGCATTTTTCCTGATCTACGAATCAATGTGGAAATATGAAAAACTCTACTTTTTATTGAAAGAAGATGAGCGTTATGAGCCTGTGGTATTCGTTTGTCCGTTTATTTCCTATGGAGAAGATATTGCAAACTCAGAAATGGAA
Organism: Brumimicrobium aurantiacum; assembly: GCF_003402975.1. Taxonomy (GTDB): domain Bacteria; phylum Bacteroidota; class Bacteroidia; order Flavobacteriales_D; family Crocinitomicaceae; genus Brumimicrobium; species Brumimicrobium aurantiacum. Next base: position 571,444 of record NZ_QURB01000002.1, read on the forward strand.
AGAGCATATCAAAATTTTAAGAAGAAAGGATATACTGTTCATAAAACAAGAAATGAAGATCAAAGTTTTATAGACATCAAACAGGAGTTTAATCCAGATATCATATTTTTCACTAATCCCTGGAATCATACCTTACCACAATATTTGATTTCAAATTTTATGGATAAATTAACTTGTTACACTCCTTATGGCTTTAACTCTTCAAATCTTCACAAAGTTCATTTTCAAATGAATATGCAGAACTATTGTTGGAAGGTTTTTACAGAAACTAATTTTCATAAAGAACTGGCTGAAAAATACTCTCCAAGAAAGGGTGATAATTTTGTGGTGACCGGTTATCCTGGTATTGACAATTTAATTGACAACCAATACAATCCAAATGAAGTTTGGAAAAAAACCAACAAAACATTAAAAAAGATAATATGGGCGCCGCACCATACAATTCCTGGATTTAAAAAATTATTAGACTACTCCACCTTTTTAGATTATGCAGAGTTTATGCTCGAATTAGCATCTGAATACAAAGAAGAAATCCAATTTTGTTTTAAACCGCATCCTAATTTAAAAGGAAAGTTGAGCGACGATAAAATTTGGGGAAAAGAGAAAACCGAAGCTTATTATTCGCAATGGGCAAATATGGAGAATGGTCAAATAGCCGAAGGAGGATATATCGATTTATTTTTAACCTCCGACGCAATGATACATGATAGTGGGTCTTTTTTAATTGAATATATTTACACCCATAAACCTGTTCAGTTTTTAATGAGTAATGAGGAGGTAAAATCACAATTCAATGAATTAGGAAAAGAGGTTTTCAATGTGATAGATTTAGCCAAATCTAAAGCTGATATCCGAAGATTTATAGAAGAAGTAGTCATCAAGGAAAATGACAATTTAAAGCACAAAAGAGATACATTCTACAATGACTTCTTAAATTTGCCGAACAATAAATTAGCTTCCAAAAATATTTTTGATGAACTTAGTAGAGATTTATTAAAAAAATAAAAGGTAAGTAATTAGGCACATGTCTGTTAACATCGGTTTCAAACAAGAATAAAAAAATATGAAAATTACAATACTTGGTGGTGGTTCTTTTGGTACTGCATTTGCAAATCAAATATCGTTCAATCCTCATAATGAGGTTACAATTTTATTGCGAGATACTGAAGTTAGGGATGAAATCAATAACAAACACTCCAACTCAAAATATTTTCTCAATAAAGACTTGAACAAAAGCCTTAAGGCAACCACTGACTATAGTATTATTTCTGATTCAGATGTTTTAATTTACTCAATTCCTGCGAATAGTATTGAAAACACCATTGAAAAGGTCAAAAAACATTTAAAGGATTCAACACTCATTATCAATGTTTCCAAAGGAATCTTCGATGAAGGAAAAACCATTGTCGAATACCTGCAAGAATCTTTAGAGAGTCAGAATGTGATTACCTTAAAAGGTGCATCTTTTAGTGCTGAAATGATCAATAGAATACCCACCCTTCTCACCGTAGGATTCACATTAAAAAAACAGCTTGAAACTGTAGATAAAATGTTGGACAACACCAATATTTTCACTGATTACACTACTGACATTAAAGGTGTTGAAATTTTAAGTGCCGTTAAAAATATTTACGCTATCCTATTGGGTAATATTGATGCAAAATACAATTCAGCAAATACACGTTTCTTGATTTTAACTAAGGCTATTTCTGAAATTAAAATTATATTAAGAAAACTAGGAGGACGTGAGGAAACAATATTTTTAGGCTGTGGAGTCGGAGATATTTCACTTACTTCCTTGAATGATTTGAGCAGAAATAGAACTTTAGGCTTGCTCATTGGTAAAGGTTTTTACAATTCTTCGTTCAATGAAAATTCCGTTGTATTGGAAGGCATAAAAACACTCAAGTTAATCGATTCGATCATAACTGATGACCTACAAAAAAGATTACCATTACTCAACAAAATGATTGATTTACTTGTTTTACAAAAGAAACAGACACTTTCATTAAACTTTAAGGAACTCCTTAGTAAGGATTATACTACAGTAATCACTTATGGTACATTTGATTTATTACATTTTGGTCATCTTGAAATACTAAGGAGAGCAAAAGACCTAGGCGATCGACTCATTGTTGGATTATCTACAGATGAATTTAATCTTGAAAAAGGTAAAGTTTGTGAATTCTCTTATGAAAGAAGAAAACAGTTTTTAGAGTCTCTATCTTATGTCGATCTTGTAATCCCAGAAAGTAATTGGGAACAAAAAACCAATGATGTAATCTCTAATGACGCTGATATTTTTGTAATGGGAAGTGACTGGGAAGGAAAATTTGATTTCTTAAAAGAACACTGTGAAGTTCGTTATTTCCCAAGAACCAAAGGAGTTTCAACAACTGAATTAAAGAAAATCATCAAAAAACAATAACTTTATTAAGATATGTTTTCAGTTGTTATCCCTCTTTACAATAAAGAACAAAGTATTACAGAAACGATTCAATCTGTTCTGAATCAAAGTTTTCAAGAATTTGAAATAATTGTTGTCAATGATGGATCAAAAGACAGAAGCGTCGAGGTTGTAAAACAAATCAAAGATCAAAGAATTCGGCTTGTTGACCAAAAAAACCAAGGTGTTTCTGCCGCTAGAAACAAAGGAATTAAAGAAGCTAGAAATGAATGGATTGCATTCTTGGATGGAGATGACATCTGGAATGACGACCATTTGGCAACATTTGTAGATTTAATTCAACGCTATAAAGACCACTATATTTTCACAAGTTCTTTTGTTTATTCAATACCTCGAGAACAACATGTAAATCGTCCTGAAGTTAAAGATTATGTAGTCGACAACTATTTTAAGGCTTCATTAACAGAGCACCTAATGTGGACAAGTGTTGTTGTTGTTCACAAAAAATGTCTTGTTGATGATTTATTTTGTGAAGACTTTGTAAGAGGTGAGGATATTGATTTATGGGTGCGTTTGGCTCAAAAATATAAGATTGTAAAATCAAATCATGTTACCGCCGAATATAAAATTGAGGCTGAAAATAGAAGTGACGTAAACACTGTTGACATCAGGAAAACATTTTTTAGAGATGTTAATCTTTCAAAAATGAAGGACAAATATCAAAAGCAGTATTTTAGAAAACTGATGTACACCAAGTTAAAACATTATGCTGTTAAAAAGGAATGGGGAAATTTATTTTATTTAATCAAGAAATATATCTAGGTAAATCGTTAAGCATTTAACTTGTAATAAGGTTAATACCAGCAAATATTATTACTTTTGCTGCCAATATTAAAAACTTGTTATCATACCGTTAATTTTTGACTAAAATTTATGTATTTTATTCCTACTGATACTACGCCTAAAAATAATAAATACGATTATTTCTTGATAGGTTATATTGCATTAGTAGTTTTTGGAATGTATGGAAATGCGTTTCAACCGATAAGAATTATAACCTTAGCCTCACTCCCATTTATTGTGATTCAATGTGCAAAATCAACAAAGGGATCTTTTATTTTCAGAGCTTATACGGTCTCCATATTTTTATATTTAGCAATCATTTCTAGTATTTTTTGGACTCCTGACCTCAAGCAAGGACTGAAAGAAATCGTTTATTACTTCACACATTTGTCTGTTTTTGTTTTAATTGCAATTCTTTACTCAAAAGCGAATAACCCATTAAGGTCCTTAACAAGAGGCTGGTTTTTTCTAATTCTCTTCACTTCTTTTATAGCTCTGATAGAAATTTTCTTGGGCATTCACTTAAGTGTAAACCTAATAGCCGATGACTTTAAGATCCAAACACAAAGTTTTAGCGCTGCAAAGAAATATGCTTCTGTAACATTTGGTAACTATAACACCTACGTTATGGTAATCACCATGTCCATTCCATTTTTATATTCTTATATCTACACACATAAAAAGTTTGGCACTCAAATTTTAGGAATTATCATCTTAGCTTACGCTTATTTTGCATTAATGATTAATGCTTCAAGAGGTGGTCTTATTGCTGGTGCCATCGTTTTTTTCATTTGGATGTTTTACATTCAGAAACTTAAAGTTCATCACTTCAAAAAAAAGCTACTTCTATTTATCCCAATTTCTGCATATGTGGCCATTTTTCAAGTTAAAACCTTCTTCAGAGAAGTCTCAAATAGAGCAAAAACTGACATCTCCATAGTTAAAGAAAACGGAAGGTTTGATATAATTATCAATGCATTAGAAAAATACTTGGAAAAACCTTTCTTTGGCTCTGGTATTGGAAGTATCCAAACAGTTCTTAAAGATTTTAAATATACTGTACCACACAATTTAATTCTTGAATTTTTAATTCAATTTGGAGGAATCCTTAGTTTAATTGTACTCTTTTTCATTCTTAAAATGCTTCTAAGAATTCCAAAACTAGAATTGAAACAAAAAGCGATATTGGTTTCTACTTTGTTCGCACTTCCTTTTATATTTGTGATTAACAGTAATTATTTACTTCAACCTGTCTTATGGGTTTTTATAGGTAGTATTTATTGTGTAAGTTATTATAAAAAACCAACGCTTCAGCATGATTGATTTTTTTTCTAAGCTTTATTCGTCCATAGAAAATAAAAATGCTTTCCTATCAAAAGTAAAATTCTATGGTGCACAACGTGCTATCTTAAAATTCCTTGCGAATCTTTTTATCCCCATATATTTAAAGCTAACCAACCACAACAACCATCGTTTGAAAGTTGATGGAAAATCTAATCTTATTGTTTCATTAACAACTTTTCCTGTCCGTATTGGTAAAATTTGGATAGTAATTGAATGTATGTTAAGACAAACTTATAAGCCTGATAAAATTATACTTTGGCTTTCAAAAGAACAGTTTAAAAGTCTTGACCAACTCCCGAAAAGATTATTGAAACTGAGAGAAAGGGGATTAGAAATTAATTTATGTGATGGAGATCTTAGATCCTATAAAAAGTATATTTATACGCTAGAAGAATTCCCTGATAGTCATTTTATCACTGTAGACGACGACTTCATTTATCCTTCTAGTTTAATTGAAGAACTAATGTCAGCACATAAGAAGAAAAAAGACCATATTATTTGTCACCGTGCCCACATGATGACTAAAGTAAACGGAGCGTTAGCACCATATCATAATTGGATCAAGGAATACAAAGGTGCGAGTACATCCAATCAAATTTTCTTCACCAGTGGAGGTGGAACATTATTTCCTCCAAAATCTTTGGGAGAAGAAGCTTCTAATGCTACTGTTTTCATGAATAAATGTAAACTTGCAGACGATGTTTGGCTCAATGCGATGAGTAATTTAAACAATACTTCTATCACTAAAATTGATTCAAAATATAAGGTGAACATTCCTATCACAATCATGAGTAACGTTACTTTAGCTTCTTCAAATGTTGACAAAGATTTAAACGATATTCAAATCAAAGCTGTGAGAGATCACTATTGGAATACATTAAAACATGATGTCTTCAAAATATAATTTGTAATATGCATTATTAACTATAAATTTTGACATGATACTTCACATCACAAATGATTTCGCCCATTCTAAAGTTTACAAAAATCTTGTTGCAAACCTAGACGAAAATGGGTTGAAACAAACGATTTATACTCCTGTGAAAAATGAAAATAGTGTCGGAGGAAATTTTATTGAATTAAAACAAAAGGAATCTAAAATTATTTATAGTAACATCCTGAACATGCATATTGACAGGATTGTTTTCCCATTAAAAATCAACAAGATATATAAAGACATTTTAACAAAAGTAGACTTTAAAAATATCAAATTGATTCATGCGCACACATGGTATAGCGACGGTGCAGTTGCATTAAAATTGAACAAAAAATATAATATTCCCTATATCATTGCTGTAAGAGGATCAGATTTAAATCAGTTTTGGAAATTACCTCATTTAAAAAATAAAGGATTAGAAATACTGAAAAATGCCTCCAAAGTCATTCTTATCACACCGAGGTATCAAGAACGTTTACTGGCATTAGATAAAATCAAAAGATTGGATACAAATTTCATTGAGAAAACTAAGGTTATCACAAATGGTTTGGACCCCTACTGGATTAATCATGTAAAGGATAGAAAAACAAAAATTGATTCACCAATAAAATTGCTGTTCATCGGTGTATTTTCTGAAGCTAAAAACACTTTGAATCTAGTAAAAGCTGTTAATAAATTAGTTGAACAAGGAGTCAATTGCGAACTTAACCTCGTTGGTGGTGGAGGCTCATGCGAAAAGAAGGTTTTAGCCTTGATTGATAATAAAGCTCACATTAAATTCCACGGAAAAATCTATGCATTTGAAAAACTAGAGCAGCTTTTTGCTCAAGCTCACATTTATGGTATGACCTCCATTCGAGAAACTTTTGGTTTAGTTTATGGCGAGGCTCTATCTCAAGGTCTACCTGTACTCTATTCAAAAAATGAAGGAATAGATGGCGTTTTTAATGAAAATATTGGTGTGGCTGTAAATCCATATTCGATAACTTCAATTTCCGAAGGAATAAAAAGCATTATTGAAAATTATGATTCCTTTGATTTCGATCCAGAAAAAATTGCACAGCATTTAAACTGGAAATCAATTGCACAGCGCTATATTGATCTTTATAATGAGCAGGATTCTAAAACAAATCCTTAATTTTGACATTCATTCATAATTTTTATTGTCTTGAAGCCTGAAATTTCTATCATTTGTCCAACGTATAACGAAGAAAAATACATCCAGAATTGTATTTTATCGATGGTTGAACAAGACATTGATCAAGAGAAAATTGAGATCATTTTTGTGGATGGAAGAAGTACGGATAAAACCCGTGAAATCATTGAAGGTTTACAAAAAAAGTATCCACAGATAAAACTTCTAGATAATCCTGAAAGAACAGTTCCTTACGCAATGAACTATGGAATAAAAGCTGCTTTAGGAGATATTATCATTCGTATTGATGCGCACGCTCAATTTGATAGCAATTATGTTTCTGTATTGAGTAAAGCCCTCATAGAACTCGAGGCTACTAATGTAGGTGCTGTCTGTAAAACGGATGTGATCAATAAAACACCAAAAAGCTTAGCGATTCGTGAAGTTTTAAGTAATAAATTTGGAGTTGGAAACTCACTTTTCAGAATTGGAATTGACAAAATCACCGCAGTTGATACGGTTCCTTTTGGCTGTTATCGAAAGGAAGTTTTTGAGGAATATGGATTATACAATCCGAAATTAACGAGAAATCAAGATATTGAACTCAACAAAAGAATCCTAAGAAACGGAGGGAAAATCTATTTGATTCCAGATACAAGTTGCACCTATTTTGCACGAGAAGAATTTAGTGCGTTGGCAAAGAACAATTTCCAAAATGGAAAATGGAATCTTTTAATGATGAAATACACAAAGAACCTTGATTCTCTTTCTTTTCGTCACTTTATTCCTTTCATTTTTGTAATGTCCATCATTTTGCCTTTACTTCTGGCTTTAATTTGGACGCCTTTCCTATTTCTTTCTGCTTTGTCGTTAATTTCATATTCCGCATTAATTGGGCTAATTAGTCTAAAAGTAGCCATGAACAATAAACTACATTTCCCTTCATTATTTATGGCTTTCCTTACTTTACATTTTTCATACGGAATTGGTTCTTTGGTTGGACTTATTCAATTAATCACAAAAAAGAAATGATTGCAAAACGCTTACTCGACATATTTTTATCCTTATTAGGTTTGTGGCTCATTTGGCCAGTTTTATTGCTCATTGCAATACTTATTAAAATCAAAATGCCAGGTGGACCAGTTATCTTTCAACAAAAAAGAGTTGGACAAAATGGGAAACTCTTTACGATGTACAAATTTCGTTCAATGTCAGTTGGACACGGTGGCTCAAGTGTATCTGTGAAAGGAGAAAGTCGTATTACACCCTTGGGTAAAAAACTTCGTGCCTATAAACTAGATGAATTACCTGAATTATGGAATGTTTTGATTGGTGACATGAGTTTTGTAGGGCCACGACCAGATGTTCCAGGTTACGCTGATCAATTAAAAGGAAAAGACAGAGATATATTAAAGTTAAAACCCGGAATAACAGGACCCGCAAGTTTAAAATATAAAAATGAAGAAGAAATTTTAGCGCAGCAAAAAGATCCTATTCACTATAATGACACCGTAATTTATCCAGATAAAATTAGAATTAATTTACTTTATTTGGAACGACATAATTTGGTTTTAGATCTACAATTAATTGTTCAGACGGTTATTGGTGGTTTTGATAAAAATGAGTGGTAAAATAGAACACCAACAGAATCTAAAAAGCATTACAATATTTAAAATATAGCACATGGCAAAAGATAAAATTTGGCTTTCCTCTCCACACATGGGGGGACATGAACAGAAGTTTATTCAAGAAGCATTTGATGAAAATTGGGTTGCTCCTCTTGGACCAAATGTTAATGGCTTTGAAGAAGATTTGCAGCAGTATGTTGCGCAAAACAAATCGATAGCGGCATTAAGTTCTGGAACAGCAGCCATTCATTTAGCATTAATCATGTTAGATGTTCAACCCGGTGATTTTGTCATTTGTCAATCTATGACTTTTTCTGCTTCTGCAAATCCCATAAAGTATCAAGGAGCACACCCTGTTTTTATTGACAGTGAAAAAGAAACATGGAACTTATGTCCAAAACATGTTGAAGCTGCAATCAAAGGTACCATTGAAAAACATGGAGTAAAGCCTAAAGCGATTATTGGTGTACACTTGTATGGAACACCTTACCAATCTGATGAAATCAACGCTATTGCATATAAGTACGATATCCCTGTAATTGAAGATGCTGCAGAGGCTTTAGGAAGTAAATACAAAGACCAAAAATGCGGAACACTCTCAAAATTTGGAATACTTTCTTTTAATGGAAATAAAATCATCACTACTTCTGGTGGTGGCGCATTAATTACAGCGTCATCTGAAGAAAAACAACGCGTTATATTTTTTGCTACACAATCCCGTGACCAAGCACCACATTATCAACACAGCGAAGTTGGATACAATTATAGAATGTCAAACATTACCGCTGGTATTGGACGTGGACAAATGATGATTTTGGATAAGCATGTTGAATTGCGTAGGGCTAATTTTGAGTTTTACAAGTCAAATTTGGGTCATCTAGCAGGATTTGAGTTTGTTGATGAATTGGAAGGTATATATAGTAATCGTTGGCTTTCTGCAGTACTTATTCATGAAGATAAAGCTGGGTTTTCTAGAGAAGATTTACGCTTAGCATTAGAAAAGGAAAATATAGAAACCCGTCCACTATGGAAACCTATGCACATGCAACCTGTATTTGCTGATTGCGATTACTATGGCGATAAAGTCGCTGAACAACTTTTCAATATAGGATTATGCCTACCTAGTGGGTCTAACTTAACCGACAATGATCGCGATAGAATTTTAAAGGCAATTATGGAAGTTGTAAATAGCTAGAAAAGTAAAACTAAAACATAGAACAATATTAAAAAACGCACTGTCACGGTGCGTTTTTTGGTTTATTTTGCACTGTGAGAGTGCAAATCAGATTAAATATTGTAATTTTCAGTACTATCACTTCAAAAAACTACATTTTAATTCATTAATAAACCTAAATGAAAACCAACAAAGAAATACGAGAAACAGCTTTAAAGAACAGGATTATTGATAGTTTGAATTCAATTGATGGACTTAAAATTGATGACCATTTCAAGATCACCGAGAAGTTTCAATTTCACTTTCGTAATATTATTTTCCTCCTTATAAACATTGGTCTTTTTATTTACTTTACTTTGTTTGATGATCAATGGATCATTGCAACCCTTACAGGAGTCTTAGGGCTAATCATCATCATTGTGGTGGTTTTATATTATTTCAATATAAAACACAGTTTTACATATTTAGATTTCGAGAACCAAAAGGTCATTTATAAAAGGTTCTTTTATTCAAAAATACATGAATTAAATTTAAATAATGAGGCTTTTATTGAGCTTAAAATTATAAAAGGTAATACTGGAAATAAAAGAACTTATCTCCATCAATTGATCATTAACAAAACAATTGTACTCGAACATGTTAATGACTATCAACAAGATAGCTTCTCTAATTACTTATTTAAAATATTCAATCACTATTACAATATAGATCATCAACAAATTAAATATGTAAATGAGGTAAGTTAAAAGCATTTTTATAATTAAAAACTGATTGACTACAATAACATCCTTAAAATCTGTCTAATAATTAGTCGTGTAGAGCAAGGGTATTTTATATAGTCTTTAAACATTACAAAACGTTATTACATAATATTTTACTTTTTAATATTACATCTTTTACTGTATATTTGTGTAAGGAAGATAAAATTCTTAATATGGTTTAGCGTATCAACAACCATAAGATGGTATTTGATTAAATCCATCATTTTTAAATAAACCAAGAAATTGCTAAATAACTAACACAATGACTCAACTTCTTTTAAATATCTCTGATGAAAAAAAAGCAAACAAGCTTATTGAATTCTTAAGAACGCTTAGTTATATTAATGTTCAAGAGTTTAATGAAGAAAACATAATACTTCCTGAGGCAGAAAAAGAACTCATGCGTAATCGTCTTCAAAATGCAAAAGAAGAGGATTTTAAAGATTGGGAAGAAATAAAACAAAAATTTAATATCAAATAATGAAATCTTTTAGTATTCGTGTATTAAAATCTGCAGTAGCCGATCTTGATGAAGCTTACGAATATTACACAGACATTAATCCAAAACTTGGAGAGCGATTTATTAAAATTGTAAATGCAACAATCAACGATCTAAAAAAATATCCGTACTACCAAATTAGATATGACAGCTTTAGAATGAAAGTCATTAATAAGTTTCCATATGTTATACATTATACACTTGATGAAAAAAAACAAATTGTTTTCATTTATGGTATTCGTAACTCATATCAAAATCCAAAGAAATATCCGAAAGTGTAATTATTATATTGATACCCAAGAAACGTGAAGACCTTGCCTAAATTGATTGTAACTTGTTGACAGCTTAGGTTAGACCATTTTTAAAAGCTTGGCTGTTCTAAAAATTCGCTAAAAAAAATATTACACCACTTTCTATAAATAACAATATAGTTAATCTCATTAATATCGGTATAGTGGCTATACTCGCCCATATTATCCTCTATAGTTATCACTAAACTATTTTGACTTAGAAATTCTTTGAACTCGCTATTTCTTTCTACTAAATTTTTTTCATCCCCAACCTTATTTTTAATTAATAACAATTCATAGTTATCAGTAATCCAAACCTCCACCCCCGTCAATCCATAATACATGTTACTTTTGACTATAATTTCATTAAATATTGTTTTGTCACCTATTTTTAATTGAAGTGTATCATTGTCAAATCCATCTGCAAAATAAACTACACATAAAAATGAATCATCTGGTTTAATGTCTTGAGCTATTGCATTATTAATACACAGAAAAGACAAGAAAATTATTCCAATATGATATTTTATCTGGTACTTTATTACATTGCTTCCCATACTTTTTAACTTTATTAATTTGGCTTTTTATGTTAAAATGAAATTTCAACCTAGTCACCACAAAACCCGACATTTGAACGGACACATCTCGAAGTTAACTTAAATCAACCCTTTACTTTCTTAAAAATACTATTTTTTATTTAATACATTCCTACCACTTTTACCACGCGATTTAAAGTATTTAGAAAACACAATAAAAGCCTAAATCCTCAAAAAAAGCAGCTCCCCTCTTACATCCTTTACTCCTATTGACATCCCCTAACTTATCAACAAATTTTGTTTATAACTACGGCTTAAATTTCAATTTAAAAATCACATTCTTATCTATATTTGACGAAAATCCATTTGCTAAGACAATTAGAATTGTCAATTGAAAAAATGGGGGAATCATGTTAAATTCATGAGCTGTTGCGCAACTGTAATTGGTGTTAAAACCATAAGCCAGATTACCCACTTCTTAGCAAATTGAATTTTGTTTTCGCATAAAAAACAAGGTTCAGAAGAGAGCAAAAACTCCCACTTCTTCCCTATTTTTTATGCCTTGTTTTAACTTTTAAAAACTAATAACAATGGGCATTTTCGACAAACGCATTAATTACAAGCCATTTGAATATCCACAAGTAATGGATTTCATTGAAAACATCAACAGAACGTATTGGGTACATTCTGAAGTTGATTTTACTGCGGATACGCAAGACTTTCATTCTCACCTTAATGAGAATGAAAAACAGGCCATTAAGAAAAGTTTATTGGCGATTGCTCAAATTGAAGTTGCTGTAAAATCCTTCTGGGGAAATTTATATCAACACATGCCCAAACCAGAATTGAACGGTCTAGGAAGCACCTTTGCAGAATGTGAGTTCCGTCATTCTGAAGCTTATTCTCGTTTATTAGCTGTCTTAGGTTACGATGAAGAGTTTCAACATGTCATTGAAATTCCAGCAATTCGTAAACGTGTAGAATATTTGGAAGAAGCACTTCAACATACAAAGTCTGACGATAAGCGAAAATACATGTTCTCTCTTATCCTTTTCTCTATACTAATTGAAAATGTCTCATTGTTTAGTCAATTTGCTATTGTATTGTCTTTTACACGTTTCAAAGGACTCATGAAAAACGTAAGTAACATCATTTCATGGACATCAATCGACGAGCAAGTTCATGCCAATGCAGGGATTTTCTTGGTGAATAAAATCAAAGAGGAATATCCAGACTTTTTCGATGAAGAAACACAAAAAGAAATCAAAAAGATCGTTGAAGATTCTATCGCTGTTGAGTCTGAAATATTAGACTGGATTTTCGAAGATGGAGAAATCGAATCAGTAAGTAAAGAAGACCTACTCAACTTCATGAAATTCAGAGTGGACGAAAGTTTACAAGAGATTGGTTTAGAAAAAATGTATGGAATCACACCACTTGATTATCAACCCATGGCGTGGTTTGAGGAAGAAATTTTCGCTAATTCTTTAGACGATTTCTTTGCAAAAAGACCTACAGAATATACCAAACACGATAAAAGTATCAGTGCAGCTGATTTATTTTAATCATCTCAATATCAGTTAAAAAACGCTTATTTAATTTAAAATTAAAAAATGGAAAATCTTTGGTGGTTAAATGACGAAAGTGAGCAGATTTTAAATCGTGGATACTTATTAAAAGGAGAAACGGTAAAAGGTGCCATTGAAAGAGTTGCAACAGCAGCAAGTAAAAGACTATACAAACCTGAATTAAAAGAACCTTTTATTGAATTAATCGAGAAAGGTTGGATGAGTTTAAGCTCCCCAATTTGGGCTAACATGGGAACAGAACGCGGACTCCCTATTTCATGTTTTAATGTTCATATTCCAGATGGAATTGAAGAAATCACACATAAATTAGGTGAAGTGATTATGCAAACCAAAATTGGAGGTGGTACTTCAGGGTATTTTGGTGACTTGCGTGGTCGAGGAAGTGCAGTTACAGATAACGGTCAAAGTAGCGGTGCGGTTTCTTTTATGAAATTATTTGACACTGCAATGGATACCATTTCTCAAGGAGGAGTGCGTCGTGGTGCATTTGCTGCATACCTAGACATCGATCATCCAGATATTAAAGAGTTCCTTCAAATCAAAGACATCGGAAGTCCTCTTCAAAATCTATTTTACGGAGTTTGTGTTCCTGACTATTGGATGATAGAAATGATTGATGGCGATATGGAAAAACGAGAAATTTGGGCAAAAGTGCTTGAATCTCGTCAACAAAAAGGATTACCCTATTTGTTTTTCACAGATAATGTCAATAAAAATAAACCTCAAGTTTACAAAGACAAAAGCATGAGCATTAATTCAAGTAATTTGTGTTCAGAAATCATGTTACCTTCCAACCAAGAGGAATCATTCATTTGTTGTTTGTCTTCAATGAATTTGGAGCTATACGACGAATGGAAAGATACCAATGCTGTACAATTGGGAATTTACTTCTTGGATGCTGTTTTACAAGAATTCATCGCGAAGACAGAAGATAATTACTATCTAAAATCAGCCAATAGGTTTGCCAAACGTCACAGAGCTTTAGGTTTAGGTGCTATGGGATGGCATTCTTACTTACAGAAAAACAGAATTCCTTTTGAAGGATTACAAGCTAAACAATTAACGAGTTCAATCTTTTCACACATCAAAAATGAAGCCGAAAAAGCCTCTCGCGAGTTAGCAGATATCTATGGTGAACCAGAATTGCTCGAAGATTACGGCATGCGAAATACCACACTATTAGCAATTGCGCCTACTACTTCTTCTTCGGCAATTTTGGGTCAAACTTCACCTGGAATCGAACCATTGAGCAGTAATTACTACAAAGCAGGTTTAGCCAAAGGTAACTTTGTGAGAAAGAATAAATACTTAAAGGAGTTATTGATTGAAAAGGGACTTGATAATGAAGAAACTTGGAGAAGTATAATGCTAAACCAAGGGAGTATTCAACATTTGAAGGAACTTACTCAGGAAGAAAAAGCGATATTCAAAACCTTTAAGGAAATAAGTCAATTGGAAATTATTCAACAAGCTTCTATCCGACAAAAATTCATTGATCAATCGCAGAGTTTAAACCTGAATATTCCAGCAAATCTGCCGGTAAAAGACATCAATAAATTAATTATTGAATCTTGGAAACTTGGTGTTAAAACACTATACTACCAAAGAAGTCAAAGTGTTGGGAAAGAGTTTGTGGTTAAAAACCTTGTTGAATGCGTTAGTTGCGAAGGGTAAATTAATTGCGAATTTTTAAATTACGAATTACGAATGTGCTAAATTCGTAATTCGTAATTTTTTTATTTGATTTTCTCTGTTTGTTCGTTTTTATAAAATTGTAACATGATAAAAACAATGATTATAGAAGAACTCAATGCTTCTATAAATAAAGCAAAACTTAATCCAGCATAAGTATCTGCTGGAATTAGACCTTCCACATAATCTTCAATTGGAGCATCTATTCCATTAAGATATATGAATAAACCTATAGCTCCTAACCCAATTCCAATCGTTACTGTAGCTATACCTATAATTAATTTTCGAAGATAATTCTCGCCATTTTTTACAGCGGTTTTAATGGTCAATTTAAGTATTCCAATGATAAAAATATAATTAACCAATCGAAGATATACATTGTCCGCTAATCCAATTAAATCAAGTATTAAAAAATAAAAACCTAGTAAAAGAAATAAAATAATTCCATTTCGAATAGCATGTGAACGTTGTAACATAATTTCTAAAATTTTAATTCGTAATAGTCAGCACTGAAATAGATAATTCAGCTCCTTATAAATTACAAATGATTTTTAGAATTACACAACTGATTTTAAAGTTCTTAACATTTTAATTTAAGAATAAAATTGGTGAATCATCCAAACAAACCCAATTGACCGTCACTTTCAATACATGTTGTTTTTAAATCACGACTTAGCTTGTCTTCCCCTTTTCGAAGCCAGTTTTGGGCTTGTTGAATATCCATAATTAATGGCATACGCTTTTTGGTGTTGTGAATTTCTGCCATAATATCATTGGCAGCAGTTGTGAGTAATGTAAAAGAATTAGTGTTTTCTCCATTTAAAGGATTGATCCATGTGCTGTATAAACCTGCCAATCCAAAAACAGCTTCATTTTGTAGTTGAATTAAGTATTTCTCTTTACGTTTCCCTTTACCATCGAGCCATTTCCATTCATAGAAGCCAGTTACTGGAAGAACACACCTTTGCTGTGTTACATCTCGAAATGAAGCTACATCTTTAATCGTTTCTTTTTTGGCGTTTAAAGTGTGTTTACGAATGTGGTCATCTTTGGCCCAATGTGGAATAAGTCCCCAATTTAAAAATTGAAAAACTTCTGGATTTTCGTCTTTGATTACAGGTAATAATGGATGGTCAAAACCACTGATATTTTGCTTTGGATTGTAGAGTGCTGGCATTTCAAATGTAGCATTGAATTGCTCCGTTAATTCCTTTATTGATGCTTTTTGTTGAACATTATAACACATCGCTTTCTATTTTAGGATTCCAAATGAAAGAATGAAAAGTTACGTGAATTGTATTCATTTTCAAAAAGATGAGGATAGTATTTTTTCATTTCAGCATTCATCAATTCTACTGGAACATCATCAAATTCGCCATAAAAATGTTTGTATTCCATAAATTTTTGGTCGCCTTTATACGCCTGAAACAAAGAATCATTTTCTCCGTCCCAATCCAAAGGTTCTACACCAGAAAGCTTACAAATTAAAGGGTCAAAAGCTGGAGTAGATTTCACCCATTTCCCATCGATATATGCAGAAACATAACCATGAAATACTATTTCCTCACGTTTCAAGGCTGCTGTTAATTTTTCCACACCAATATGATTTACCACAATTCCATATCCTAATTTCGAAGGAATACCCAAGGCACGAAGTCCTGTGGCCAAAACAATCGATTTTTCAACGCACCACGCCCTATTCTTTTGCATAACCACACTTGACTTTAGTTTTTCTGGCCGCAAATCTAAGTGATAAGGATTGTAAATAAATCCATCACGTACCTTTAAATACAAGTCAATAGCTTGTTGTTTTTTAGCATTAGATAGATCTATATCAGCTATCAAATGCTGAGTACTTTCATGATTCACTTCCAAAATTGGTGTTGCTTTTAAAAATTGCTCTTGTTCTTCGCTTGTCATGATTCAAAAATACAAATTAACCCACTTCATTCACCAATCTTGATGTTTTAAAACATTAAAGACTGATGTTAATATTGTTAAGCACGTTTATGTCATTTTTTAAGAACCCCAATTCTGGGTATTGATAATTTGGCAAGATTTTGAATAATGCGGGTTTACTCCATTTTAAACCCTATTTAATTAACTGTAACTAATGTTGCAGACCTTTTGCTTTTACTTTTGCTATATTTGTTAGTGAACCAAAACCTTAAAAAATGAAGATTATCATTGTTTTAGCACTTTCAATTTTAACTTTTAGTTCATGCGGTTTAGATTCTGGAAACAAAAACGAATCGTCAAATACTGTCGAGCATGAATCTATAACTGAACTTACAAAAGCAGAAAAAGATGAATATATTGAATTAGGAAAATCTTATTCAAGTTCGACACAGCAAGTCTTAGGAAAGAATTTAATCGGTGCCTTAAGTAAACAAGGAAGCATTGGTGCACTTGAATTCTGTAATATTCAAGCTATTCCATTAACCGACAGCATGCAAAATAAAATGGGGGTTAAAATCAGTCGAATTTCAGATCAACCGAGAAATCAAGATAATAAAGCCAGTGAACAAGAATTGGCAATTATTAAAGACTTTAAATCTCAAATTGCATCTGGAAAAATAGCACCTGAAATTTCACCAGTTTTGATTGAAGAAGAAAATAAAGTGCGATTCTACGCTCCAATAGTGACCAATGCTATGTGTTTACAATGTCACGGAGTTAAAGAAACAGATATAAAACCCGAAACGTTGGAAATGATAGCAGAATTGTATCCACAAGATAAAGCGACAGGATATAAAAGTAATGAAGTACGAGGAGTTTGGAGCATTATATTTGAACGATAGAGATAGATTAGGAAAACAGTAAATAAATTGAAATGAAAAAACTAGGATTAATAGGCGGTACATCTTATCATTCAACGATAGATTACTACCGTATGATCAATGAAGGAGTTGGAAAAGAAATAGGTCAAGATCAAAACCCGGAACTATTATTATACAGTTTAAACATAGCCTTGATGCGTTCTGGAGATCAGGAAAAAATCAAGCAAGAATATTTACGTATTTCGAAAGAACTTATCTCAATTGGAGCTGAAGGCATACTTATTTGTGCGAATACACCTCATATGGTCTATGAGTTTGTTCAACCGCAAATTAAGGTTCCTATACTTCACATTGGAAAAGCCATTGGAGATTATGCGATGAAAAACAACTTTAAAAACCTCGGTTTATTAGGAACTAAACCAACCGTAAAAATTGGTTTTTTAGAAAAATACATCACAGATAATTATCCGATAAAGATTACTATTCCAGAAGAAGAAGATATTGACACGATACATAATTATATATCGAAGGAATTGACACAAGGTGTTTTTTCGGAGGAGGCCAAGACTTACTTTTTAAATCAAATGGAGATTTTAGAAGAAAAGGGAAGTGACGCCATGATTTTAGGCTGTACAGAATTACCTATTTTAATCAAACAAGAAGAGAGCAATTTTGCATTAATTGATACGACACGGTTACATGTTGAGATGGCGATTGAATTTATTTTAGAAAATTGAAAAGAAAAATACAAAACCCAACTCACTCAAAATCTACACTTTAAAATTGAATGCGAATTTATTTTAAAAAAAAGATGATTTTTTTTTCAAATCAGTGTTGCATATCAATAAAAAACCACTAACTTTGCCCACGCAAAAGGAAAACGATTCTTTTGAAAATTTGAAAAAACAAATACTTTAAACGTCACATCTTTTTAAGGAAAGATGCGTACTACAAGCGAGAGTAGCTCAGCTGGTAGAGCACAACCTTGCCAAGGTTGGGGTCGCGGGTTCGAATCCCGTCTCCCGCTCGAAGAGTTGGGAAATGGGATCATGAAATACTCCCGTCTCCCGCTCGATTTACACTTTGTAAATTGAATTTCGTTTAAAGATTAAGATACTGTCCTGCCCGGATGGTGGAATTGGTAGACACGTTGGACTTAAAATCCAATGGACATTGCGTCCGTGCGGGTTCAAGTCCCGCTCCGGGTACGAAATCCTCAACAGAAATGTTGGGGATTTTTTTTGCTTTATACTTTTATTCTAAAACTTGAAATCAAGAACTTATTTCGATAATCTCATCAGGTACTAAGACTTTATTAAAAAGTTAATCATTAAATATAGTGCGGGTTCATGCCGATAGCTATCGGCACCCGCTCCGGGTACGAAATCCTCAACAGAAATGTTGGGGATTTTTTTTGCTTTATACTTTTATTCTAAAACTTGAAATCAAGAACTTATTTCGATAATCTCATCAGGTACTAAGACTTTATTAAAAAGTTAATCATTAAATATAGTGCGGGTTCATGCCGATAGCTATCGGCACCCGCTCCGGGTACGAAATCCTCAACAGAAATGTTGGGGATTTTTTTTGCTTTATACTTTTATTCTAAAACTTGAAATCAAGAACTTATTTCGATAATCTCATCAGGTACTAAGACTTTATTAAAAAGTTAATCATTAAATATAGTGCGGGTTCATGCCGGTAGCTATCGGCACCCGCTCCGGGTACGAAATCCTCAACAGAAATGTTGGGGATTTTTTTTGCTTTATACTTTTATTCTAAAACTTGAAATCAAGAACTTATTTCGATTGGAGTGTCTATATTTGTTGTGACAGATTAATTAAGCCCGAAATGATTAAATTTGATTTATGGCAAAGAAGTATGACAATGACTTTAAAATTCTCATAGTAGAATTAGTAAAGTCAGGAAGACCTAT
>NZ_QURB01000020.1 GCF_003402975.1 Brumimicrobium aurantiacum
TTAAAACCAAATCATTTTGCAAATTACCTGGTTATCGTTCTTAGTTTGGAGAAAAATCTTGAAAAAATAAAGCGTTCAATATGAGGGTGGGTTGTCCTACACGTGGTGGACTATTTACGATTAACGTCTCGCGCATATGGTTTGTGGCGGGCAAAAATGCGCTATTTTTTCGGTTAAGGTTTTACATTTCTAAAAATTCAAAAACTTTGGGTTTGGCACTAATTCCGCCATAAACTATATGCGCTGTTGGCAATAGTGATTTATTCAAATTGTTTTTCTATTTCATCTCGGTGATATTCCACTATCCAATTGTCAAATTTTATCAGGTTCTGTTTTAAATCACATGTTTTGTCGCTGAACATTAAACAACCTCTGTCATCGTACATCCAAAACCATTTTTTAGTTGTCGGTTGAAAGAAATAAACGAGTTGATGTACTGTTGGTGAAAATCCCATTTCGGTATTCGCTATTCCATTAAATATTTCAGAGTATTTAATTTCATTTCTTTCCGCTTTGCAAATCGTTAATTGTCCTTTTTCTCGCTCAATATTGTCTTCGTGGTCAAAATATCTCGTCGCCAAATTTTCCACAAACTGTTCGGTTTTTATGATTCCCGATTTTAGTAAGTCGTAAATGTGGTTAGGTGTCCGAGCAAACATATCGTCTCCGAAGTCGTAAATTATCAAATAAATTTCTGAATTTTCGTCAATGTGATTTTCAAATAATTCAGTCGCACGTTTTGTGGATTGATTTACTCGCTTTTTAGTTCCGTTTTCATATGGGTCACCGAGTTCAAATCTTAAATGATATTTTAGTCCACGCTCAATTGTATTAAAATCAGTTAAGTCAATTGCTGAATTCAGATATTCTAATTCTATTTCGAGGTCTTTTTTCATCATTATTGCCAACGTTTTGCAAATAGGCACATGCGGCTACCACGTATGTACGTTCGCCGCTTGTGTTTATTTGCTGTTATAAACCTTTTCAATTCTTTTGGTATCTAATCAATTCTTCTAATTCCTTTTTTATATTTTCAGGTACAGAATCATTTAGTTCTAAAACCTTTATCCAATCTTCAATCGCTTTATAGTTCTGGAAATCTCCAGATTCCTCCATTGTCAAAATAGCTCTACTTATGTAGGCATCAGAATTCTGGGGATTAATCTCAATAGCTCTATCAAAATCATTTTTTGCCAATTCGTATTTGCCTAAATATCTATAACAGATACCTCGATTGAAAATTGAATAATAATGATTCTGATCAAGTTTTACCGACTTATTGAAATCAGGTAATGCTTTTTCGTAATCTTCTAATCTTCTATAACACAAACCTCGATTATGATATGCCTGTCTGTAACTTTGATTGAATTCAATTGACTTTGTGTAATAATAGATTGCCGAATCCGTGCTTCCGCTTTCATAAAAACAACGCCCAATTCCATTATAGGCTATATAGTCTGAACTGTCGATTCTAAGTGATTCAAAATATAACTCTTTGGCTTTTATAAAATTACCTTTATTAAAATAGGAAAGAGCTTCATCACAAAAGCAGTGACCTTCTGTGTCATTGCTACACGAGAAAAGAGATATTATAATTGATATCAATGCTATGTGTCTCATAATGGTTTATAACGTCCAAGCTACGTATTGTCGCCATTCATTTTTAATTTAGTCTAAAGTAGTCATTTTATTTTAATCAAAATGTTCATTTTAAAAGTTTCGTTGGCGATAATACTTAGCGGGTGTTATCGGAAGTA
>NZ_QURB01000021.1 GCF_003402975.1 Brumimicrobium aurantiacum
ACGACCCGAGAAACAAATCGGGTTATTTTTAAAATATTGTATTTTAGCATTTGCTTAAATAAACAAGTTGACTATTTTTGTGTTTATGGAAAACAATTCTTGCATAAGACAACAAGCGGACATTAAACAAATCAACCGTTGTAAAGACCGAGTTGCAGAACTCAACGGCTCGTTTGACTACTTATCGAACGGACTTGAATTGGCGGGTAACAACGTCAGACTGAAAATCCTGTTCCTGCTTTATGAAGAGAAACAACTTTGCGTTTGCGACCTGAGTGATGTTCTTGGAATGACCATTTCGGCAGTTTCTCAACACCTGCGAAAACTCAAAGACCGAAAACTCATTGAAACAGAAAGGCAAGCACAGACCATTTTCTATTCGCTGACAAACGAATACAAAAACTTGCTTGAACCGTTTTTCATAATACTTGACGAAAACAAAATTTTGGAGACAATATGAAAAAGGACAATAAACTAATCGGAGCAGGAATTTTAACGGCATTCGCTGCTTCTCTATGCTGTATTACACCAGTTTTGGCACTAATTGCAGGAACAAGCGGACTTGCTGCCTCTTTTTCGTGGCTTGAACCTTTCCGACCGTATTTAATTGGTTTGACAATTTTGGTTCTTGGTTTTGCTTGGTATCAAAAACTAAAACCGAAAAAGGAAATAGACTGTGATTGTGAAACTGATGAAAAGCCAAAATTCATTCAGAGTAAAAAGTTTTTAGGAATTGTTACAGCATTCGCAATTGTAATGCTTGCCTTTCCTTACTATGCACATATTTTCTACCCTAAGACAGAAAAACAAGTAATAGTAGTTGACAAATCAAATTTACAGACCGTTGAGTTTACTATCAGCGGAATGACTTGTGCAGGATGCGAAGAACACGTAAACCACGAATTGAACAAACTTTCAGGAATAATCAAATCAACTGCTTCATACGAGAATGGAAACGCAATCGTTGAATTTGACAACTCAAAAACTAACATAGCCGAAATCGAAACAGCAATTAACGGAACAGGATATTCAGTAAGAGACAAAAAGGAAAAATAAAATGGAAATAAAATTGCAATCAACAATCACTTGCCCCAACTGCGGACACAAAAAAGAAGAAACAATGCCGACAGATGCTTGCCAATACTTTTACGAGTGCGAAAACTGCAAAACTGTATTGAAACCACAACAAGGAGACTGCTGTGTTTATTGCAGTTATGGGAGCGAGAAATGTCCACCAATTCAACAAGACGAGAAATGTTGCTGACCGAAGAAAAAAAGCCCGAACCGCTAACAATGTATATACAAAATAGGCGAAATAGCAGTAAATTCAACGGTTGTAGCTCGCTTCAACTTCATCTCGGTTTGATAAGTTTGAAGCCCGCAATCGCCTACTTTGCATATACTAAACGTT
>NZ_QURB01000022.1 GCF_003402975.1 Brumimicrobium aurantiacum
TGGAGTGTCTATATTTGTTGTGACAGATTAATTAAGCCCGAAATGATTAAATTTGATTTATGGCAAAGAAGTATGACAATGACTTTAAAATTCTCATAGTAGAATTAGTAAAGTCAGGAAGACCTATAAAGGAAGTAAGTTTAGAATATGACCTAAACGACAGTATGGTTAGGCGATGGAGAAGAGAATACGAAGCTAAGTCAGGTGACTTTACGAAGAAAAAAGAGTTATCTCAAGAAGAGATAGAATTAAAGGCCTTAAAAAAGGAGCTTCGAGAAATAACCATGGAACGCGACATATTAAAAAAGGCAGTAAGCATCTTCTCCAAGAACGACAGGTGAGGTATCAATTTATTTCGAATAATGTTGACAATTATACTGTTGAGAGGATGTGTAAATGTATGGAGGTTAGCAGGAATGCTTTCTATAATTGGGAGAAAACCAGGTTTCATAAGGTTGAAAAAGAATCTCGTGTTTTGTTAAAGGAAAGAATAAAATTTATTTTCAAACAAAGTAGAGATATTTATGGAAGTTATAGAATTCAAAAAATGCTTGAGAGAGAAAGACTATTCTATAGTCGATCATACGTAGCTATATTGATGAGAGAAATGGGGTTGAAAAGCATTTTGAGAAGGAAGTATTTAGTAACCACGGACTCCAATCATACTTTTAATATTGCAGATAACAAACTAAATAGAGAATTTGATAGTTCAAAACTTGGACACAAATGGGTGTCTGACATAACTTATATTAGAGTTAATAATGACTGGAACTACTTAACTACAGTTATAGACCTTGCAGACAGAAAAGTTATAGGTTGGTCATTAAGTGAGGATATGACTACCGAAAATACAATTATGAAAGCATGGCTTCACGCTAGATCAAATAGATCCTTAAGACCTGGCTTTATTTTTCATTCCGATCGTGGAGTACAATATGCTTGTAATAAAATGATTAACCTTTTTTCTTTCAATAGAAAGATTGTCCAAAGCATGAGTAGAAAAGGAAATTGCTGGGACAATGCAGTGGCTGAAAGTTTTTTTAAAACAATTAAGAACGAATGGTTATACCGTTTCAAATACACTTCATACGACCAGTTACATAGTTCTTTAGAAGATTATATAAACTGGTACAATACAGAAAGATTACATTCATCTCTAGGGTATGTTTCCCCTCTAGAAATGGAAATTAAGTTAAGAGGGAAAATTAATAAAGTGGCTTGATAAAATTTGTCACAAAATTAGTAGGAATTCCA
>NZ_QURB01000003.1 GCF_003402975.1 Brumimicrobium aurantiacum
GTACAATACAGAAAGATTACATTCATCTCTAGGGTATGTTTCCCCTCTAGAAATGGAAATTAAGTTAAGAGGGAAAATTAATAAAGTGGCTTGATAAAATTTGTCACAAAATTAGTAGGAATTCCAGTTCCAACCGGTACCAATTGATTACCGTATGTTCCATCCCAACCAGTATTATGGTCGTTCGATTCAAATAGGATTTCACCCCATCTATTGTACACTTGGAATTTGTAATCATTTACGTCAAATCCAGCAACAAATACAGGTTTGAATGTTTGATTCAACTCATCATTGTCAGGAGTAAACGCATTTGGAACAAAGTAAACCAACTCTTGGAATACATTAATCAGAATGTTCGCGCTATCTAAACAACCATATTGAGAAGAAGCAGTCAACCAAACTTTATAAGTTGTTGATTCACTAATATCAAACTGGTGTGTTGGATGAACAGTATTCACGATTGGAGAACCGTCTCCAAAATCCCATTCGTAAGAAACCGCCCCAGTTGTGTAGTTACTGAAGTCAACTTCACCTGAGCTAAAGTTGTCCAATAAAGTTGGGTCTGATGAGAAATCAGCCTCTGGCGGCATATCACCAATTGTGAATTTACGTGTTACGAAAGTAACGTTACCACAATCGTCAGTCACACTGTATGTACGAACTACGTTCTCAGGACAGAATCCTCCATCAGAAACATCACTAACCCATTCGACGATTGGTGTTCCACAGTTATCCGCAGCATCAGAAACTAGTGTAGAGTCTGGTGCAGGTAAAACAGCTAATTGTACACTTGGGAGGTTACTTGCTGTTGGAGGTGTATCATCGTTAACCACGATAACTTGTACCTCTGTTGATGTGTTACCACAGTCGTCAGTTATAGTCCATGTTCTTGTAATTGTTTCTGGACATGTAAGACCGTCAGTTGTTTCTACACCTTGTAAGACACCTGAACCAAGACAATTGTCAGTATAGTTTAGGGAAACCATTGGTGGAATCTCTGATGGACATTGTAGTGTTAAATCAGCCGGTGCTGGATCAATTACCGGAGCAAGTGTGTCATTCACAGTGATCACTTGAGTTCTTGTTACAGAATTACCACAAGAATCTGTAACCGTCCATGTTCTTGTTAATACTTCAGGACATGTTGTTCCACTCGAAGTTTCTGTCCCTAAAAGGGTTCCGCTTCCTAAGCAATTGTCAGACCAATTTAAACTTGCTATTGGCGGTATTTGTGATGGACAATCAACAAACAAGTCTGCAGGTGCGGGGTCCATTGTTGGAGTAGTTGTATCGTGGACCACAATGATGTGTTCAATTTCTACATAATTACAAGAGTCAGAAACATGATAAGTTCTTGTTATTGTTTCTGGACAAGTATTTCCGTCTGTTGTTTCGTCAAAGAAAGTTACAGTTGGTGAAGCTGTATAATCATCAGTTACATTAGTGATAATTGATGGATCTGGTGCTGGAATATCAGCATAACACTGAACAAAAGTTGTGTCTGGAGTAGTTGCACTTGGCAATGAATCAATAGTTACAATTACTTCATGTGGACATGAAATGTTTGAAGAAATCCATCCACAGTTTAGTCCTGGATTAACTACATTTAAAGATGTTGCTTGGCAAACAAAGTCAGCAGATGTATTTGTGTCGTTACTACCGTTTCTTGATAAACTATATGCTACTCCACCTACTGTAGAACATACCGAGCTACAGCTGTTTCCAGTCCATTCTGTACCTAATGAAAGGGTATAACCATTAACTGTTGGACTAAACCCTGCTAGTTGTGCTTGCGTCCATCCCCATGAAATGAAATCAACAATATCACCTACGTCATTTACTACAGCAACCCATCCTGGTTGATTTGGATTCCACTGAATATTGTTCCCCCAATAAGAGGTTATAGAAGATCCTGATACATCTGATTTAGATAGAATCGAGCATGGTGAAAAACTATTAGGTAAGTTCCAAGTAATTGAGTTAACCGAGTTAATACTTGAATATGAAGCACTAATTGCAACAAACCAACCAGTGGTATTTACAGGATTACTGTAAAGGTTTGAGATCTCAATATAGTCTGCAGTTTGATCACCTGGAAATCCATGTAACCCAGCCTCTGTAATTAGTATAGAACCTTGAGATCCGCCTGAAGTTACTGTACCCGTGACTTGCATATAAAGTGTATCATCTTGTGTCATTGGTGGTGATGTATATGCTGAGTCGGTAGAAAGTTGGTTACCTCCAACTTCACTGTCCCACCAAGCAAGATTTGTTGAGGTGTCTCCTGTTGCACTAAAGTTAGCTTGTGTTCCGTAACATACAAAAGTATTTGCAGTGATTATAGGATCTTCAATCACTTCTATCATAAAAGTGTCTGTAACAACAGTTGTAGGACAAGTTGAACATCTAGCTTCTACAGTATAAGTTTCTGTTGCAACTGGTGTAGAAATATACATTGTTGCAGTAGACCAAGCTTGAACAATTGCGTTAGCAGCATTTTTTACTTGATATTCGTAGTTCCCTGTACAGTTTCCTGGGGAAACAAAATGAATAGTGTCAGTTGTTCCTTCACAAAACCCAAGTATTTGTGGGTTCGGATCTACATGGGTTGGTCCACACTGGGAGGAAGCGTAATTTGCTACACCAAGTAGAAAGAAGGTTAATATTAGTTTATAAAGTGCCTTCATAATTACTGTGTTATTTTATTGATATTTTCAAAGTCTTCTTCAAACATTGTTAAGTTCAGTTGAAGCTTCTCTGCCTTAAGAAGTGTCTCCTTAAAATTGGCATAAAGCTCATCTGTACTTGTACCATTTTCGTCGGCAATGTAAATCTTATTCATATGTGAATATAAATCTTTTAGTACATAACCGGATGTTTCTGAAATTGGCTCGTCGATATGAAACGATTGTTGTCGAAGAATATCTTCCACTGACATTTTACACTCAGTGTATTTTGTTGGTTCATTTTGACTAAATCCAAATGAGCAAATCATTAGAAAAGTAGATAAAACTGTTAGTTTTATTGTGTTTGTGCTGATTGTTGAGAAATTAAATTTCATATAGTTAATTGTTTAGTTTTTATCTTAACGCTCATTTTATGATTAGGGTTGCTTATTTTTATTACAATTATTTTTATTAGTGAACTGAAATATTACCTCTAATGTTTAGGTTTTTTGGTTTTTCTAAAAGGAGCTATTAATTGTTGGAAAAATCCTTTTGCATAATGTTCATCATCCTCAAATCCCAACTCTATGTCTCTTCCATCATAGGGAATGTAATTGGTTTTAAATAAATAATCCCAAATACTTAATGAAATTCCATAATTCATTCCGTAAGGATGAGATTTAGGTAATTCTTTTGCATGATGCCAAATATGCATTTTTGGATTATTGAAAATGTATTTCAAAGGACCGTAATCCCATCCAATATTTGCGTGATTTAAATGGCCAATTGCAACTGCAGATGTGTACACAATAAATGCGAGATGTAACTCAAAACCAAAGAGCATAGAGAGAGAAATGTATTTAACAGAATTGTAAACTAATGTTTCTCCGAAATGATACCTCATGTGAGCTGCAAATCCCATTTCTTTAACTGAGTGGTGAACTTTATGGATATTCCACAAAAAAGGAACACGATGTAACATAACATGAACACACCATTGAATAAAATCAGCAATAATGAAGAACAAAAACAGCTGCCATGCCCAGTGTAATTTTGATAAATCGATTAAATTTCCTCCTTCATAGCCTAAAGGTTTTAGGGCATCATTTAGGAATTGAACAGTAACCGAAGATAAAGCTGTGTAAAGTAAAAGGTTGAAAAGAAAAAAATTGAAGAACATATAAAAAGTATCCAAGAAGAAATCTTTTCGGAAAGCTTTCTGGTATTTTCGCCATGGATTAATTAATTCTAAAATCCATACCAATAGGGAGATAAAAATTACAAAATAGAAAAAATTCACACCATTTTCAGGAAATGGATTCTTTAGCGTATTCAAAAAATAAGATGCATAATTCTTATACGTTTTGGTGAATAAATCTATGTAATCAATCATAATTCAAAAGGGTTTATGAAAAGCAAAGTTGTTGAAAATACCTTCGATTATCTGTAACATATATTACCTTAAATAGTTTAAAAAAGAAAAGCCCCGAATTTTATTCGAGGCTTTAACTAAATTAATTCTTTAATTAGTTGGATTTCAAAATGCTTAATGATTTATCACCAAATACGTTGTTTGAACCATAAGGTGATCCACCACCGTCCCATTTTTCCCACTTTTTCAACTCAATGTATTGTGGGTTTTTCGCAATTTGTTCGGCCTCCAATCTAATTGCTTCTGCTTTAAATTTTGCAGAAATAATTAAAGATGAATCTCCACGTGCTTTTTCAATTCGAGCATTCGCTAAATATTCTTGTTCTTTTTGCTTCTCTTTAGCGGTAAGGTTTCTCTGCTTTTGAGTTTCCTTTTCTTCAATTTGATCTGCAATGTTGGTTGGTAGATTAACGTCAGCAATCTCAACATAATTTAGATTTAGGAAGTTTCCATCAAAATCCTTTTCTAAAATAGCTTCGATTTCGCCTTCTAAAGCTTCTCTTTTTGATGCATATACTTGCTCGTAAGTATAACGTCCAATAACATCTTTAATCGCACCTTTAGATTTGTCATCAATGAAAATCGTATAATTTTCACGATGTTTCATGTGTAAATTCGCAACCTTTGAAGGGATAATGTTGTAGTTAACAGATATTTCAACAGTTACATCTGTACCATTGATATCCATTACTTTTTGAACATATTGCTTTGATTTGTTAACCACTTCGTAATTAATCATTTTATTCCATGGAAGAATGAAATATGTACCTTCTACATAAACTTCTTCTTCAGTAATACTTGGAGAGTTGAATGGTTTAAATACAAATCCTTGTTCTCCTGGTTTTACATCTACCCACGAATTAAAAAATATTACAAATGCAATTAATGCAACCACTCCGATTGCTACATACCTCACCATGTGTTTAGTTTCCATACCTGTCTTTTTTTCCTTTTCTAACGATATAATCGATTGTTAAATAAATTATTGCAATTAATGCGATCAACACCAAAATCTTGATGAAAGGTGGTGATTTAAACAAATATCGAATAGAAATGTAAATGGAACCTCCGATAATCACGGAACCAAATATTATTCTAAAAATCTGTCTGTTTCTAACACTCATATACTGCAATTCTAATCGTCAAATATAGTATATTCTAAATTCTTACCAATGTAAGATAATGAATTAAAGTCGCTTTTATTTTAAAGCAATAGCAAATTTGATGTGTTAGCTTTTCAAAATCGAAAAATGAAATTATTTTTTAGATTTGAATTTTCTGTAAATAGAAAATAAAATTCTAAACCAAAACGGAGAGTGGTCCCAAGAATAGTTATAATATTCTATGTCTTGTCCGTTAAATCTTTGATTGAAAAATTGAATTCCTTTGACGCGTGATCCGCCAAAATCAATTGTACAGTTTTGACTAAATCCAAATTCAATAAAATGATTCATTAAAGCGTACATAGCACCATTGGACTGAAGGTCTTCATATGCTGTTCCTTTTAAATATAGGAGAGAGCCATTAAATTTTAATCCAATTAAACCTCCTTTGAGTTTATTGCCTTCGAAAACACCAACTTTATATAAATATCCTATTTTTTCGGCTTTTTCAACAATATCAAATAAGTATTTAACCTCTTTAGTGGCGTAAAGTGGTAATTTCTTAGAGAGTTCCTTTGCAATTAGTTGTGAAAGTTCGGTAGTATTAATATTGTCTTCGCGAATTTCATAATTGTTTTGACTAAAACGCTTAATCATTCTTTTGGCTTGTGTTTTTAATTTAAAACTGTCCTGATCAATACTTTGAAAAACTCTTGTTTTAAAGGTTGTATTAGGCAGAATTGCCAACTTTGATTGTAAATCACCTTTTTTATACCGTTGGTGAAGTGATTGCTCAAATTTATGCCAATCAATTTTTGAAATATTTCCTATGGGTTCGATATATCGTTGGAAAAGTGGAGGATAAACTCTTGTGACTCCTCCTTTGCGTACTACACCGACTGGAATTGCAAATGAGTAATCTTCAGCGATGTAAGCTTCCCAATCAATAGCTGTTGCGTCAAGGTAGAAAGAGCAAACATAAACACTTGAATGTGGAGTTTCAGAAACAAGCTGATCCCACCTTTCTCGATCTATTCTCTTTTGATTTATCCAATTTCCTGCCATCTCCACTTGGAGCGAAGTTAATTATTTTCTCGATTTAAAAATGACATAGGTTTATTTCTTTTCTGATTGTTCAAAGAATTTGTGCTGTTGTGAAGTATGGTTAATATTTCTGTTAAGGTAATGTGAAGTGTTAATCGTAATTTTTTTTGGTTTATTCAGTGTATTGAATCGATTTCTCGATGCAGTATATTTAAGAATAAAGGTTTTAGTGAATTTTGGGCTGTTTTGTCTATATGTTGATAGGTATTAAATTTTTATTATGATTCATTTTACCTTAATAAGCCTCCTTTATTCATTTTAAATTTGTTCAAAACTGAGTAGTAATTTCCTGTAGTTAACACGACTTTTAACTAACTACTATTCAGTATTTAGACAAATCAATTTTGAAATGTTTTTTAATGTAAAAAAGAGCAAATTTGCTAATGTATTATTGGTGTTATTGACCGTTGTTTTTGGTTGGTCAAATGCGTGGGGGCAAACGACGATTGCTAAAAATAGTTTTGAAACTTCAGGTGATACTTGGACTCCAATTACCTTTTCTGTGTCTCCTTGTACCAATGGGTCGGATAGATGGGATTACTCAACTAATTTAAGCAGTATTAGTCCTAGTGATGGTTCACAATTTTGGGGAATTCAAGATCTAAATGGAAATTGTGGTGGAAGTGGATTCGAAACAATTACATTTCCATCTTTGAATGTAAGTGCATATACAAATGTTGAAATATCATTTGATTATTATACAATTGGTTTCGACGGAACTGATGAGGTGGGTTATGAAATATGGGAAGATGGAGTAAGGGTTGTTAATTCAACGAGTCTCAATAAAAATACTGGCAGCTGGATTACTGAAACTCATAATGTAACAAATGGAGTTTCAGATGCTTATTTGGTTTTGAAAGTACAACAAGACGGTGGTTCTGATTATGCAGGTTTTGATAATGTTGAAGTAATAGGTACTTCCGCTGGTCCAACGTTAATAACCACTCCAACTTCACTTACAGATTTAAACTACGTAGTTGGAAATGGCCCTTCGGCGGTTCAATCTTTTGATTTGACAGGAGCTAATTTAGATGGAACGACAGATGTGGAATTATTGGCAGGTACAGGTTTTGAAATATCGACCAATAATTCAACTTTTTCAGGATCTTTGAATTTAGGAGCTAGTACTTCACTTTCACAAACAATATACGTTCGATTGGAAAGTGGTTTAGGGGTAGGGAGTTATTCCGATATCGTTTGGATTTATGGTGGTGGAGCGACTGATGTTGAAGTTGATCTTGAAGGAGAAGTTTGGTTAACTGCACCGCCGTTGGTTTATTGTACTTCAAGCGCTTCGAATAATTGGAGTCAACACATTTCAAATGTAGAATTTGGTACAATAGATTTTGGCGCAGGCTCAAATGGATATGAAAATAATACTTCAATTTCGACGAATGTTACAGTTGGACAAATTTACACTTTAACAGTTGAAAACGGCGCTCCATATAACAATGAAGAGATAAGTGTTTGGATCGACTGGAATCAAAATGGAGATTTTACTGATGCCGGAGAAAAAGTTGTTAATCAATTGTATGCCGGTAATTTCTTAACAAATACAGATATCAATATCCCACTAACCGCTGGCATAGGTTCAACGCGAATGAGGATTTCTATGCATAATTCTGGATCAATAACCTCTTGTGAGTCATATAACTACGGAGAAGTAGAAGATTACACAGTAAATGTAGTTCCTGCATCTCCAACCCTTGATGTGAGCCCAACTTCACTTTCGGGACTTGATTATACTTTTGGTTCAGGACCCTCAACTGTACAATCATTTGAACTAACGGGAAGTAATTTAGATGGAACAGATGTAGAATTAATTACTATCATAGATGACTGTGAAATTTCACTATCCAACAATAGCGGTTTTGGTCATTATCTTAACCTACCTGCATACAATGGAAATGCAACAACAATTTATGTGAGATTAAAAGCAGGCTTGATGGTAGATAGTTATATAGATCAAGTATTAATTTCTGGTGGAGGGGTAGCAGCTGCCAATGAGCCTGAAGTTGATCTTGAGGGAGAAGTAACGCCCACTCCTTATGATGTGATTTTTGATGCAAATGGAGGGGCGGGAACAATGGCTAATCAAACTATTATCTCAGGAGCGACAGAGAATTTAGACGCAAATACTTTTACAAGGTCAGGATATGTTTTTGATGGTTGGTCAACTACATCTAGT
Organism: Brumimicrobium aurantiacum; assembly: GCF_003402975.1. Taxonomy (GTDB): domain Bacteria; phylum Bacteroidota; class Bacteroidia; order Flavobacteriales_D; family Crocinitomicaceae; genus Brumimicrobium; species Brumimicrobium aurantiacum. The sequence continues at coordinate 8,494 of NZ_QURB01000003.1, forward strand.
GGTACAGTTGATTATATGGATGGTGCTGCATATACAATGGGAAATAATGATGTTACATTATATGCTCTTTGGTCAGTTTATACTGGACCTTGTTTTGCTATGAATACGCCTGATTTTACTGGTTCTTCAGGTTATACAGGAAGTGGTGATCCCGATTCTGGAGGTTCTCCAACATCAACGGTTAGATTAGCTTCGGGAAGTAATCCTGGTTCAATTTCTACAACTGCAACAGGAGTTACCTCAGGAGATATTTCAGTTGAGTTTAGAGCCAAAGGTTGGGATAGTAATGAATTACAAGTTACAGTTACAGTTGATGGGACTTCTCAATTTATTTCTAATCTAAATTATAATGCTTTTGAAACGAGGACACTCTCATTTACTGGTGTTTCTGCAAATCCTGTAATTGAGTTTAGCACTGTTTCGGGTAAGAGGGTTCATATAGGAAATGTGGAAATATATTGTTTGGTGGCATCCCCAACCCTCACAACTTCCCCAGCATCGCTCACAGGCCTTAACTATGTCGTAGGAAATGGACCATCAACTGTGCAAAGTTTTGATTTAACAGGGAGTAATTTAGATGGAACGACAGATGTAGAATTATTGGCAGGAACAGGTTTTGAAATATCGACCAATAATTCAAATTTTTCAGGATCTTTGAATTTAGGAGCTAGTACTTCACTTTCACAAACAATATACGTTCGATTGGAAAGTGGTTTAGGAGTAGGGAGTTATTCCGATATCGTTTGGATTTATGGAGGTGGTGCAACTGATGTTGAAGTTGATCTTGAGGGAGAAGTAACGCCCACTCCTTATGATGTGATTTTTGATGCCAATGGTGGAACGGGAACAATGGCTAATCAAACAATTACCTCAGGAGCGACGGAGAATTTAGACGCAAATACTTTTACAAGGTCAGGATATGTGTTTGATGGTTGGTCAACTACTTCTAGTGGTACAGTAGACTTTACAGATGGTGCTGCATATACAATGGGAAATAGCGATGTTACATTATATGCTGTTTGGTCAGTTTATACTGGGCCGTGTTTGGAAGATGATTTTAATAGTGGATATGGAAACTGGACAGAAGGAAGCGGTACTTACAATAATAATAATGCTGGATATTCTGGAAATGGAATAGGTTTTAACGATAATAATGATGATATCATTACAGCTTCTACGATGACTAACCCACAATCCATTAGCTTTAATTGTAGTGCAACTAGTAGTGCAAATTATACAATATTGATTCAATATTCAACTTCAGTCTCTGGACCATGGACGACTTCAGCTTCATTAAGTGCTAATGGTTCAAATACTGGAGATATAACGACAAGTAATTCTTTCAAAAACATTTCTTTAAATTTAAATGGAGATTATTATTTGCGAATTATTCAGACACCTAGGTCGGGGGGAAGCTTCTATTTAGATGATGTAGAAGTATATTGTGGACCAACAACGCCATCCTGTACTTCTACAGCTTCAATTACTTCTTTTATGCCAACATCTGGGCCAGCGGAAAGCTTGGTTACAATTTCAGGTTCTGGTTTTACAGGAGCAAGTGCTGTGAAATTTGGTAGTGCAAGTGCGTTGAGTTTTACAATCATTGATGACAATACCATTGTTGCTGAAGTACCTTCAGGATTAAGTCCTACTGTAGATGTTTTTGTATCGGATGCTTCAAGTTGTGATGCTCAAGGCTCAAGTAGTTTTACATTTATAGAATATGACGGTACTTGTGGAAATTATCCAGGATATACAGATTTGTTTATCTCAGAGGTATATGATTCTGATAGTAATAATGAATGGCTGGTGGAGTTATTTAACCCAACCCCAAATGCAATTACTTTAAATGGAGTTTATGAGGTTAAACGAGCAGGAGATATTTCTTCATCACCTTCTTATTCAAGAACGATAACCCTTACAGGAACTGTGGCAGCGAATAGCACTTATACACTAAACATCGGAACTAGTAGTTCTTGTAGTGGGAGCTATGATTTTAGTGAGTCAGGGGCGGGTATAAATGAAGAGGATATGATTACCCTATTTAAAAATGGTACACTTGTAGATGTAGTTCATGCACCAGACGATATAGGTTATTCTTTGCTAAGAAATGTTGGAACTAGTGTTGTGGCTCCTTCAGATACGTATATTGCTTCTGATTGGACAGCGAATAACTCAGAAAGTTGTAGTGATCTAGGCACATATAATTTAACAATAACTCCTGCAATAAGCTTGACTTCAGGTCCAACAGATGTTACCAGTTGTTCTGTTTCAATGTCGGTTGTTTCTTCTACTTCAGGAGTGAGTTATAAATGGATGTACAATGATCCGTCGAATATGGCAGGCTGGTCTGAAGTGAATGCCTCTAATATTAACGTTGGAACCATTTCAGGAGAAACTTCTGCAAATTTGACTATTTCAGGTGATGTTTCTTCATTAATTGATTTTCAATTTTATTGTGAAGTATCAAATGGAACCTGTGATTTAGCTTCAAACTCCGCGCAATTCGATGTTGATTCAAAACCTATTTATCGTTCTGTGGTTTCTGCCAATGGAAATTGGTCTGATTACACCAATTGGGAAATGTCTACTAATTACACAACATACACTGCAGCTTGTACTTATCCACGAGATTTTAACTCCGATGAGGTAATTATTCAAGATGGTACAACGATTGTTTATGATTTAACAGGTGCTGATGAGATCACAATTAACAAAGTGACAATTGAGGCAGGCGGAACACTAGAGTTGTCAGCAAGTAGTCATTTAACTATTGAAGGAAATACTGCAAACGCAGATTTAATTGTTAAAGGAACATTGTTTGACCGAACAAATAGTTCTCATTCATTAAGTTTAACATCAGGAACTACTTGGGAAATTAATTCCTCAGGAACATTTATTAAAAGTAATGCGGGTGCTATTGCATTTTATCGAGACCAATATGAGGGAGGGATGTCTTCAATACCAGCAGGAGCAACTTGGATTTATCGATACAATGGAGATGGAAACCCAAGTGTTGGAGCAGTGAATTTCTTTTATCCAAATTTGATTTTCGAGAATACAACAGGATCTACATATTCTTGGAATACGGTGGGGAACTTATTCGATGGCAGTACTGGCGGGTATACCACAGTTAAAGGAAATTTTGATATTGGCGTAAGCGGTAATGCTGGTTGTGAAGTGGCAATAGTGAATTTTAATTCACAGCCCATGCTCATTCATGGAGATCTATTCATAGAGGCAGGTTCTAAGCTTATAAATAAAAATAGTAGTGCATCCACATTTGGTACTGGAGTAGAATTGAAAGGGAATTTAACCGTGAATGGAGAGCTTAATATATTAAATGGTTCAACTGAACGAGTTTTAAAATTTTCTGGTAGTGCAGATCAAAGTGTTTCAGGTTCTGGAGTGTTGAATCTTTATAAAGTAGATGTGAATAAATCAGGAGGTAGTATGATGATTCATAAAGATTTCCATGTTCAAAACGAACTTGTAATGAACAATAGTAATATTTATTTGAATGGGAACTTAATAGAACTTGGCCTTTCTACTACTCAAAAAGGAACTTTAACCTATACAACTGGATATGTTGTGGGGAAAATGCGTCGTTGGTTTGACGGAACAAATGCTGGAAATGCATCTAGTTTATTCCCAATTGGAAGTAATGATTCTGGATTAAAAAATAGAAATGCAAAAATAGAGTTTACGAATGCACCTTCAAATGGAGGATACTTGACAGTAGAGTTTATTAATTCACCAATGACATATGACGGACTTCCAATTTCATCCACTAATTCTGGCGGAGCAGGCTTTGATATAACCACTGCTGAAGATCAAGGCTTTTGGAAGATGGAAAATGAATCAGGAAAGTTAGATGATGGACAATATACGATAACCTTAAATGGAGAAGGGTTTACAACTGTAAATAATTTAAATCAGTTAACCTTATTGAAACGTGTAGTAACAAATAGTCCGGATTGGTTTTGTCCTGGGAATCATGTTTCTCCTACTGGTTCAGTTTCAAATCCTATAGTTGCACGTTCGGGAGTAACAGGTTGGTCGAATTTTGGATTTGGTGGGGGAGTAGTCAACCCATTGCCGATAACTTTAAGTAGTTTCAATGTAATCTGTAATGAAATGAATGAAATTACCGAAATTCAATGGACAACAGCAAGTGAATCAAATTCTTCTCATTTCATTGTCGAAAAAAGTACTGATTTTATCAATTGGAATAAAGTTGAAACCATCGCAGCAGCTGGAAATAGCGATCAATTTAACCATTATAATGTTTTAGATAGATCAGGAGTTGGTGGAATTAATTATTATCAACTTATACAATATGATTTTGATGGAGAATATGAGGTGTTTTCTCCAATAAGTAGTGAATGTAATTTTAATTCAAATAGTATAAATATTTATCCAAACCCTACAGATGGTGTTGTAATTATTCAGGTAGATTGGAAAAGCAAATCAAAATATAGCTTGTATGAATTGACTGATGCTACGGGTAGGATTATTGCGTTAAATGAGACAATGTTGAAGCAAGGGAAAAATGAAATTAATCTTGATTGTTCACTATACTCAGCAGGAGTTTATACCATTACTTTTCCTCAATCGAATTTAAAACCTCAGAAATTAATTGTAAAATAGAGAAGTTTACTGAATATACAAACGTTGAGTTTCTCTAGTTTCTAAATTATGAATAAAGAAGATACCATGACCATCAAAAGTGGTTGAAGATTGGTTGTCTACATTTTTTATTGTTCGGCCTGTGATGGAATAAATACGGTAATTTCCTTTCTCTGGAAAATGAATAATTCTTGTTTGTCGGTCATAGTATATTCTATTAAACTTAATATTTATTGAAATAATTTGATTGTGTTTTTTTATTCCTTCAAAATTTTCAGACGTTAACTTATAATATTGTATCCCATTGTTATGTATAGCATGTTTTATAGAATACTCCGTCGAATTATTGTTTTTACCTAAGGCCTTGACTTTGGTGACTTCTTTAAAATTGATACCATCGTTTGAATGATAAATTGTATAAAAATCAGTATCGATCTCCATGCTTGAAATCCATTTGAGAAGAACTTGTTTTTTATTTCTTTCTGCAGTAAAAGATGTTGATTTATTTTGTAATGCAATTAAGCCACAGTTTCCCGTTGTCGATCGAAGCATTTTGATCCATTTTTCATTTTCAACACTGTTACTAGAACCAGGTGTTTCTTCAGCGGAAGCGTTTCCTATATTCCAGTTATTAATATTTCTAAAATCGCCATTGTTAAAATATCCATTCATAAATTGCATATTGTCATCACTTAGTTTTGTACCATCAATTCCTCCATTATTTAGCTCTCCATAAGATAACCCAAAGAAATAATCACCATTTGGTTTTCTTGTTTGTACTGCATCATTATCATTATTTAACCCAATAGTGGCAGGCCAACTGGTAAGCGTTGGAGCGGGAGCGGTATTAGGACTATAGGTAGAGTCCGAAGCGTTAGGGAACTCGTGAAGCGGTTCTAAGAATGTTGTATTGTTGTAAGGGATTATGTAAACCGAATCAGAATTTGAATCTGTTGGATCATCTGCTGGAATTAATGGATTTCTTGCTCCAGAAGAGCTATTGTAAATCACAATTATAGAACCTACAGCGATGCCACTCCATTGTATGTCATTGGTTAGTTTTAAATGTCCATCAGAAATTCCCTCATTCCCATATTCACCATTATTATCATCTATGATATACTCACGAATATCAGTTGTGGATCCACATTCTCCTAGGACAACCAGTTCGAAATATTCTTGTGCTCCTTCTGGACCATTAGAAAATTCATTAATAACAATTCCACCAAAATCTGGAATTACTGGTAAACAAGGATAGGTATTGTCAATTTCTATGTCGTGTCCATTATTACTTCCGTAAATAGTAGGAGAATTACTTTCCACTCTTATTCTATAATTAGAACCAGCATTGTAATTTGATGGTATCGTTATTGGAATATTTCCAGAGATGTTTGTTCCAGATAATGAAATACTTCCAATTTGATCACTATTAAGGAAGGATCCATTCATGTCTGAAATGTAGGCATTGAATTCATTACCAGAGTTAAAACTTCCTGTTGTTGAAAAAGAAACTGAACTGTTGTATTCTGTACTACAATTAACAGCAATGTAATTTAGGGAAAATGTGGTTGAAATGGTGTTTGAATTACATGCTGGAGCCTCTCCAAACCCTGTCATTGTACTTCCATTACTAATAAATTCAAAGCGAATACTAGGATCAGTCCAATACGTAGTGGTTCCAGTACATATACCCGGTTTTATAGCAATGTTTTGATTTGCTGTGCTCACTCCACTTCCATCCCAACTTGAACCAGGATCATTACTACATTCTCCGATGACATCCATCAACACACCGTCTAAATATAATTCTAATGCATCGTCTCCATTAAAGATAAAGCCATAATCAGTAACTCCAGCAATATCGTTTCCATTGATAGCAAAATTGACAAGGTCTGTAGACCCAACAACCCAAACCTGATTTGGGCCAATAACACCAGAGTTAATTGTCACTTTTGTTGAACATGGATCTCCATTTGTTCCTTGAGAAATGCTTATGTTTTGACTTGATAGATCAATGGAATTTGAAGAATGATTATATATTTCAATTCCTTTAGGTATACTACCAGAATTAGTTTCAATATATTGACTAATCATAATTTGTGAAATAGCCGAATTACCTAAGCCGAATAGTATACATATAGCGAATAGAAGATTAAATGGTTTCATCAGTAAGTTGCGGTTTTCTAAACAGTGCAACTCAAATTTAAAAAAAAAATAATTGTATTTTAAAATTATGTCAAATTATTTATAATCAGTCTGTAATGAAAAAAACACTCAAAGTTTATGTTAATTTCATAAACCTTGAGTGTTTTATTGTTTTACGATATATAAAGATTAATCAATCTATTTTTTAGCGATTACTTCGTCACCGAATCGTTCGTAATTAACCAACCATGCTGCGGCATTTTTTACATATCTTCCAGTACCTGCTGTGTCCCATTTTAGAAATAATCTTGTAAATCCTCCATCAACAAGTAAACGTTTTCCATCTTTCTCATAAGCTGCTGTTACAAGATTTCCACTTGATCCATAAATAATTGGTGTTAAATCCTTATGTTCAGCTATTGTGGCAATTGTAATTCCTTCATATATATTTTGTAAACCAGTTGTAATCAAATGATTTGGCATAATTCCAGATTTTTTCTCATTTTCTAATAATCCAACAGTTTGATCTCCCATTACATTTCCTGTCATACTATTTCCAATTAAATAATCAGCAATGTAATTGGCGTCAGCATAGTAAGGTTGATTGTCTCCCCATATATAAACACCTTTACCGCTATCAAAATATTTCTTAATCACCTTAGCGTGATCTTCATTTAGTTTACGTCGGTTCGAAGAAACAATCCAAAGCTGACAAGATTTATCAAGTGCTTTTTCTAATTCTTCAGCAGATGGAGGGTTGTTAATCCAGCGGTACACTGAAAATCCTTTTTCTTTTAGAGATGCAGTAGGATAGCTAAAATCAAATCCTTCTCCTGTATACAAGTGTAGTACAGCAATCGTTTGACCTTCAAAAGCACCATCTACTGCAAGGTCGTATTGATTTCCTTCTGCATTTCCATAACTGTCAGCCTGAACTTCTCTAACTTCTGTAATAATTTCTACTTCTTGTGTGGCTTGATTAACCCTTTCTACTTGAACCTCTTCGGTAATCACATTTTGTTTTGCAATAGAATTATATTGTGCATGTGCACTTCCGATAAGTAATACCGATGCTAGGCAAGATAAAAATAACTTTTTCATAATTTTTCGTTTTAGATTTCCCTTCTGTACAACTTACTTTCGAAAGCGTTCAAATTAAATTATGAATTGTTGGGCAAAAAGTGAGTGTTGTAGGAAATACTCCAACCTGTAACTCGTATTTGAAATAAACGTAATTCTCTATTTCGCCCAATCTTCACGGTCCAAGCTTCTAAATTGTATTGCTTCAGAAATATGAGTGGTATTAATACTCTTATCTTTGTTTAAGTCAGCAATTGTACGCGCAACTTTTAAAATTCGATCATAGGCTCGAGCAGAAAGCCCAAGTCGATCCATTGCTTGTTTCAAAATAGTATTACACGCTTCGTCAATAGGACAATATTTTCGTAATTCTTTACTTGACATTTGTGCATTACAATGTGTTTCTTGGGAGTTTTTGAATCGATCTTCTTGAATTAATCTTGCTTCAACAACCCTATCCCGAATGTTTTCACTTCCTTCCTCTGGCTGATGATAAGCTAATTCATCAAAACTAACGGGGGTAACCTCAACGTGTAAATCAATTCTGTCGAGTAGTGGACCACTAATTTTATTGAGGTAGTTTTGTACGATACCTGGAGCGCAAACACAATCTTTATCAGGGTGGTTGAAATAACCACAAGGACAAGGGTTCATGGCTGCAACCAACATAAATCCGGCGGGATATTCGACTGTGAACTTGGCTCTAGAAATAGTTACAAATCTATCTTCTATTGGTTGTCTCATCACCTCTAAAACGGACCTTTTATATTCAGGAAGTTCATCCAGAAACAATACCCCATTATGAGCTAATGAAATTTCTCCAGGTTGTGGATAACTTCCTCCACCAACCAGTGCAACATCGGATATGGTGTGATGAGGTTTTCTAAATGGTCTTTCTGTAATTAAGCCAGCTCCAGCGTTTACTTTTCCAGCGACAGAATGAATTTTTGTAGTTTCTAATGATTCATTGATACTCATTGGAGGAAGTATGGTTGGTAATCGCTTTGCGAGCATTGATTTTCCTGCTCCTGGTGGACCAATTAAAACCACATTATGACCTCCTGAAGCTGCAATTTCAAATGCACGTTTTATGTTTTGCTGTCCTTTAACATCTCTAAAATCAACAGCAAAATCGTTTAGTTTATTGTAAAACTCTTGTCGAATATCAATTTTTGTTGCTGTTAAACCTGTTCCATTATTCAGAAAACTAACGACTTCATTAATTGATTTGGCACCATATACTTCTAGTCCATCAACTATTGCTGCTTCTCGAACATTTTCTTCTGGTAAGATAATTCCTTTGAATCCTTCTTCTTTGGCTTTTAGGGCGATGGGAAGAATTCCTTTTAAAGGTTTTAGACTTCCATCAAGTGATAGTTCTCCAAGTAGAATGTAGTCGGCCAGTGCATCTGTATTCACTTGTTCGCTTGCTGCCATGATTGCAATTCCAATGGGCAAATCAAAGGTCGAACCTTCTTTTCTAATGTCGGCAGGAGCCATGTTTACAGTAATTTCTTTCATTGGATATTTATATCCATTATTGGAAAGTGCTGCTTTTATTCTTTGTTGACTTTCTTTTACCGCGCTATCGGGTAAACCAACCAGAATAAAACTGATTCCTTTATCTATATTTACTTCAATTGTGATTGTGGTGGCTTCAATGCCGAATACGGCGCTGCCAAATGATTTTACTAACATATTGATTTAGGTTTTTAACGTTACTCTAAATTAAGTTAGTGAAAAAAATGAGTTTGCCGTAATCTTTATAGAAATATTTTTTCGTTCCTAAAATCTATATTGAACTTGTATTGCGTTGTTTATGAGCTTACGAAATGAAAATCATACGAGGCGAGTAATTATACAAAAGGCCTAACAATGATAGGCCTTGAAACAGATGTGTCATTAAATTAAAAACAGTTGCCACCAAATGAATTTTTAGGTAGCATTAGCCGACAATCTACAAGTTCGTCTCAATATAATCTATAAGATTATGAATTACTTTAATATGAATTTCTTGTGCTCTATCAGCATAGTTTGAACGTGGAGCACGGATTTCTACATCACACAACTCAGCCATTTTACCACCATCTTTTCCTGTTAGTCCAATAACCTTCATTCCTTTATCTTTAGCAGCATGAATTGCATTAACAACATTTGAAGAGTTTCCACTGGTTGAAATTGCAAGTAAAACATCTTCTTTACGACCAACTCCTTCAACGAATCGTGAAAATATATAGTCAAAACCATAGTCGTTAGCAACACAAGAAATGTGAGATGGGTCTGAAATTGAGATAGCACCAATGGAAGGCCTATCATTTCTGTATCTTCCTGTTAATTCTTCTGCGAAATGCATGGCATCACACATAGAACCTCCGTTTCCACAGCTAATTATTTTTCCTTCATTTTTTAAACTTTCAACGAGAATGTTTCCTGCGTTAGCTATCTTTTTAAAGTTGTCTTCAGTACTGAATTGTTGAAGAATTTCTAATGCCTCGCTAAATTGGTCTGCTATTTGTTTCATGTTCTTGAATTAATGCTCAAATTTAGAAAAAATAAAATATAAACATTCATGGTATTGATGCATTTTATTATATTTGAAATCCGTGAAAATAAACTTTGTTAAACTATACAAAATGAAAAAAACGTTATTACTCGCAATCACTTCTATTTTTCTATTTAGTGCAAATTCAACTTTTGCTCAAGATGAAGAATCAAAAGATTTGAATTGCTTTGAAAGATATGAAGAAGCATTTAAGGAACGAGGATCTTATACGATTTCAGATAATATATATAGAAATGTTATGATCTCTTTTTTCGAAGGAGATGAGGTGTTTTGTGTGCGTGGTAAGGTGCGTGTAGAAAATGGTTACATCAGTACAATTTTCTATTACTATGATGATAATACAGAAGAGCTTTACGGTAAAAAATTCCATAATTTAAAAAGTGAACCGCCTTCAATTAATAACGGTATTTCAGAAATGATTGTTAATGCTGATAGAGAAAAGTTAAAAGTTGTGTTCGTCGATAAGTTGAAACCAAAAAGAAAGAAATTACAGCAAATGACAATTCCAGATAATTTGTAATTGTTTATTTCTATAAATTAAAATGAGGCTGTTTTTTAAGACATCCTCATTTTTTTTGTTCAATACTTTGGTTTACAAATTTCTTAGTTCTTTATATAATTAATATAATTGAACGTAAACTATTTTTTTCGTTTCAAAAAACTCCTCTTCATAATAAGTAGGAATTTCATAATACTCATGGAAGGTCTTTAAAGTGCTCATTTCCTCTGTTAAATCTCCACCTTTTAAATATAAAATTCCGTTAGGAAGTGCGTTTTTGTGTTTTTTCTGTAGCTTGTTTCTAACCCATGTAATAAAGGTTGGCATTTTTGTTACAGCTCTACTCACAATAAAATCATATTTATCTTTCAACTGTTCAGCTCTTTTATGGCTAGCACGAACATTTGTAAGTCCTAAAGCTTCTACAACAGCCTCAACAACTTTAATCTTTTTCCCAATTGAATCTACTAAGTGAAATTCACATTCTGGAAACAAAATCGCCAATGGAATTCCTGGAAAACCTCCTCCTGTTCCAACATCTAAGATCTTTGTTCCAGGATTAAAACGAATCACTTTTGCAATCGCAAGTGAATGTAGTACATGACGTTCATAGAACTGGTCCATGTCTTTTCTACTGATTACGTTGATTTGCTGATTCCACTCTTCATAAAGTGGAGCCAATTTTTCAAATTTTGAAACTTGATCCTCGGTTAAATTCGGGAAGTATTTTTTAATCATTTCCATGTTGCAAAAATAGCATAATCCATTGTATTGATTACCGTATTTTTAATAAGAAATGGGATAAAATAGAAGAGGAATGAGCGTGTCAACAAATTAGTGCGTTGCTTTCTAAACTAAATTGTATCTTTTGTTTTCTCCATTATATTGGCCAAAAATTCTCTCGCTCTAAATAATTGAGCTTTTACCGTTCCTAGCGGCAAATCAAGTTCATCCGCTATTTCATCATAGGTGAGTTCTTCAAAATAACGTTTAATAATAAGCTCTTTATAGCGCGGTTTGAGCTTGTCCACAATTTTTCGCATTGTTTTCACCTTCTCCTGCTTCATAAATGTTTCTTCAGGATCCAATAAGCCACCATCGACTTGCATTCCTACAGCCTCACCATTTTCGTTGGTGTATGCGTGGTCCATTGAGGTAAGCGAAACCCTCTTTTTTCGAATAAAATCAATACAGTTATTGGATGCAATTTTAAATAACCATGTACTAAATGCGTAATTTGGAGTGTATTGATTGATGCGATTAAAAGCTTTTCCAAATGCTTCAATGGTTAGATCTTCAGCATCATCTGTGTTTTTAATCATTTTGAGGAGCATAAAATAAACAGGTTCTCTGTAGCGATTCATCAGTTCAGCAAACGCAGCTTGATCACCACCTTTAGCACGGTCCACGATAATTAAATCCTTCTTTCCTTTATCTGATAAATTCTTTCCTACTTCCATTTTGACCCTGTTGATTTTTCAGAGGTATAAAAAATAATCGGAGTAATTATAACATAAATAAGATCCCAAAGAAGTACACTCCAGATAAATGATTTTTGTGCTAATTTATTAAAGGATAATCCAAGAATTAACCATTTTGAAATCATTAATAAGACCAAGATACCTATCGAAATCCATGTCATTGCTCCAATATTTATCAAAGTAACTAAAGATATGATTAGCAAGAGCAGTGACAATGGATATATTCCTAACAATAGCTTTTTGAAAAGTGGATAGCGCTCAGAAGTAGTGTAGTGTCTTGATTTTTGTTCAATAAGTTTTTTCCATGTATTTTGTCCATCAGAATAACAGAAACCATCATTGTTAAGCGAAATTGCATAGTTTTTATTTTTGGCCACTTCTTGAATAAATAAATCATCGTCTCCAGAGGAAATAGAATAATGACTTTTAAATCCTTTATTATCCAAAAACACTTTTCGTGTGTATGCTAAGTTTCTTCCTACTCCCATATAAGGAACTCCTGACTTAGCATAAGACAAATAGTTTAATGCGATAAAGGTAGTGTCAACCCTTATAAAACGATTAAGTAATCCTGGAACGGTGGTGTGAGGACCATAACCTAATACAATTTCTTTTTTTTCTGTAAATCTCCCTGCCATTGTTCTTAACCAATTTGAAGAACTAGGTTTACAATCTGCATCAGTCATTATTAAGTGCTCATATTTGGCGCCTTTAATTCCAATAGAAAGTGGTAGTTTTTTTCCTTTTGATAGATGATTGTTTTTCTCGATATTGATAATTTTAAGATGAGAATATTGCTTTTCAAATGCTTTTAAAATACCAAATGTATTATCAATGGATTGATGGTTCACTACGATGACTTCAAATGCTGGGTAATTTTGTTCCAAAATGTTTGGAAGCAATTCAAATAGATTATCTTCTTCGTTTCGTGCGCATATAATCACACTCACTGGTGGAAGAGTTTCTTCAATGATTGGTTTTTCCGTGTGAAAAGCAATTCTGCTGTAAAAGAAAAATACCCAAAATAATTGTAAGCCTGTAAAGCTCCAAAAGGCAATAGAGACAAAGCTTTGAAATAAGTTAGAAAAATCAGGAAGCAAATCCATTTTTATAGTTTTTTACAAATATGGCACACTTGTTTAAATACCGTTATCTTTGTGCTTTTATTTTTCAACATTTTTATGCACTTCGAATTAAAACATCAAGATAAAAACTCTCAAGCACGCGCTGGAAAGTTAGTTACAGATCATGGAGAAATTGAAACTCCGATTTTTATGCCGGTAGGTACTGTGGGGTCTGTTAAAGGAATTCATCAACACGAAATAGAGAATGAGATCAATGCTCAAATTATTTTAGGAAATACCTATCACTTATTTCTTCGCCCTGGAACAGAAGTTCTTGAAGCTGCAGGTGGTTTGCATAAGTTTATCGATTATAAACGTCCTATTTTAACAGATAGTGGAGGATACCAAGTGTATTCAATGTCTGGTTCTCGTAAAATTACAGAGGAAGGAGTGAAGTTTCAATCTCATGTTGATGGTTCATATCATTTCTTTACGCCAGAAAGAGCTATCGATATTCAACGCTCAATTGGTGCTGATATCATTATGGCTTTTGACGAATGTACGCCTTATCCTTGTGATTATCAATATGCCAAAAGGTCAATGAAAATGACTCATCGTTGGTTGGATCGTTGTTTTACTCAAATGAACAATACGCAACCTAAGTATGGTTACGATCAAGCGTTATTCCCTATTGTACAAGGAAGTGTGTATACAGATTTAAGACAAGAATCTGCAAAATATATTGCAGATACAGATTCTTTGGGAAATGCCATTGGAGGTTTGTCAGTTGGTGAACCTGCCGAAGAACTATATGCAATGACGGAAGTTGTTACAGATATTTTACCGAAAGAAAAACCACGTTATTTAATGGGGGTGGGTACGCCTATGAATTTATTGGAATGTATCGCTTTAGGTGTTGATATGTTTGATTGTGTTATGCCAACACGAAATGCACGTCATGGAATGTTGTTTACGAGCGAAGGGATAATCAACATTAAAAATAAGAAATGGGAAAAAGATTTTACACCCATTGATCCTAATGGAACTTCTTCTGTCGATACTGTATATACAAAGGCTTACCTTAGGCATTTGATAAAAACGAAAGAAAGTTTAGGTTTGCAAATTGCATCAATACATAATTTAGCGTTTTATTTAGCGTTGATGAAAGAGGCAAGAAAAAGAATTATTGACGGAAGCTTTAAAGAATGGAAAAATGTAATGGTGAAAAAAATGGCACAAAGACTGTAATCGAATTATGCTGAAAATACTTGATCGATATATCATTAAAAAATATCTAATTACTTTCTTCTTTATGTTGGGAGTAATAATGATTTTGGCCATGGTGTTCGACTTGGCTGAACGTGTGGGTGATTTTATTGAAAAAGAAGCGCCTATTCGTGCAATCATTTTTGATTATTACCTCAATTTTTTGGTGTATTTCGGGAATCTTTTTTCTCCGCTAATCGTATTTGTTTCTGTGATTTGGTTTACTGCTAAAATGGCTCAAAACACTGAAATTATTCCTATGCTGAATAGTGGAAGACCGTTTAGAAGAATCCTAAGACCTTATATGATAGGGGCAACAATTTTAATGTTGATTTCTTTAGTGTTGAACCATGTAGTGCTACCTGAGTCGAATAAGGTTAGACTTCAATTTGAAGAGAATTACTATAGAAATGTTAGAACTGTCACAGATTATTTTGCGGAATATCCGGGTAAAAAAGTGGTGTATTTTGATTCTTATCGATCTGATAAAAGTAGAGCACTTGGGTTTGTGATGGAAAATAGAGATGAAAACGATAATCTAGTTTCTGTTTTAAAAGCCAATCAAGTTGTTAATCCTGACAGTACTGATGTTTGGCGATTAAATGATTATCATATTCGATATATCGGAAATCCAAATGATGAATTGGTTTACCCTCCGAATAGCGGAGAGTATTTAGATACAATATTGCCTTTTAAACTGAGTGAAATGGCCCAACGAGGAACGGTGGTTCAGACAATGGGGTTTAACGAAATCAATGATTTTATTGACTTAGAAAGACAAAAAGGTTCTCCAGATATTGCTTTCTATGAAATAGAACTCCATCAAAGAACTTCGTTTCCTTTTGCAACTTATGTTTTGACTTTAATCGGACTTTCTGTTTCTTCACGAAAAACCAGGGGAGGTATAGGTGCCAATATTGCCATTGGTTTGTTTTTGGCGTTTCTTTACATTTTTGCGATGAAAGTAACTTCGGTTGCCGCAGAAAATGTAGGGTTTCCAGCAATTATTGCAGTATGGATACCCAACATAATCTTTGCGGTGTTGGGGCTAATACTTTATCGATACGCCCCAAAATAAAGCTTGGTAAAAGTTATGATTCTGCAACCACTTCCTTTACTTCAGGAATGTGTTGTTTAAGAATCTGCTCAATTCCTCCTTTCAATGTGTTTGTTGATGAAGGACATCCTGAACAAGCTCCTTTCAAAACAACTTTAACTACACCATTGTCAAAGTTTCTGAATTCAATCGCTCCTCCATCTCCTTCTACAGCTGGCTTAACATATTGATCTAATAAACCAATAATTGCATCATCAAATTCTGAAGGTGAATAATTTGAAGTATCAATTGTTTTGTCTTCAACTTCTGGTGCCGGCTTTTCTTCTGGAATCGCAGTAACAACTTGTTTTCCTTCTGAAATATAATTACGAATGTAATCACGTAATTCAGTTGTTACAAAATCCCATGCAAGCGTATCATCTTTGGTAATTGAAACGAAATTGTTTGCAATATATACCTCTTTTACAAATGGGAAGTTGAACAATTCATCTGCCATTGGAGAAAAACCTTTTGTTTCTTGTTGGTTTTTAAATTCTGCAGTTGCTGAAGGATCAATTAAATAATTGTTGGCAACGAATTTCATTGTATTCGGATTCGGTGTCATTTCAGCATATATTGTAACTGGTATTTTTGACATATTCTATGTTTTAAGTTGCAAAGTTAACAAGGAAAAAATGATTTTTGTTTAAATCCAATGAAGAATTCTATTTCTAAAAATGAGGAAGTTTCCTTCATAAGTTAAACAAGTGTACTGCTTTGATATATAGTTTGTTTTGTTAAATCATAGTTATTTGTTTTTTTTAAACTTTTATATTTCTTAAATTTGAAAACGTGAAACAAAGCAAAAACATATTTCTTTTACTCTTTGTTGGGATATTCCTTATCAGTACAACTGGAGTGACGGTTTATAAACATTACTGTAATCATGGCGGTATGTTGTATGGTGTTTTTATGGATGTTGAACATGGATGTGACACCAATGATTTACCAGAAGTGAAATCTGGTCATGACTGTTGTAATCCCTCTTCGGACGATGAAGTTAAGATTGATGTTGATTGCTGTACAAGTAAAGTTGAAGTCTATCAAATTGATTCAGATCTAGCAACCAACGATATTCATATAGAGTTCGCTAAAAATTTCGATTGTGACTTTGTTCATGATAACCCTTCTTATGCTATTGAACGACAAAAGTTCAGTATATTCAACAAGGCACCACCAGTCTTAACAACACTCAAAAGACTTTCCCTCTTTCAAATGTATTTGATTTAGTATTAAAAGATTTCGATTAATACGCTCTTTTAGCGTTGACAATTAATTTTTAGTTTATAAATCAAATAAAATCAAAATGAAAAATATATTAGTTTTATTTGCTGTGTTCCTAGGAGCATTAGCATTTGGACAGAAAATAAGCATTCAGGGAACTGTAGAAAGCTATATTGACGGAAAAACAACTGAACCGTTATTTGGCGCGGAAGTGTTTTTGAAAAATGCTAAAGAAGGTGATATCACTGGAGAAAAAGGTTCTTTTTCAATAAAAGCTGAAGCGAATCTTCCGGATACTTTAATTATTCGTGCTTCAGGTTATTATGCTGATACAGCAATCATTGCTAAACCAGAATCAGTTAACTTTAAAATTACCCTTTATCCAGAATTTGTAACTGAGGAGGTAATTATTAAAGCAAAACGAGATAATTCAAATGTCTTAAGACTTGATCCTCGAAATGTAGAGAATTTAACACAAGGCGAATTGCGAAAAGCAGCGTGTTGCAATTTATCTGAATCTTTTGAGACCAACGCAACAGTAGATGTAAGTCTAGCAGACGGAGTGTCGGGTTCTAAAAGGATTCAAATGATGGGGTTGAATGGTAGGTATACCCAACTTCAATTTGAAAATATTCCTTTTATGCATAATCTAGATCAAGCTTTTGGTCTAACGTCAGTTCCGGGAACCTGGATTTCTTCCATTCAAATTACTAAAGGAGCTGGTTCCGTAACGAATGGTTATGAATCAATGGCGGGTCTAATCAATCTCGAATATATGAAGCCAGACAATATGGAACGTATGTTTGTGAATGGGTATGGAAGTATTCAAGGACGGGCCGAGTTAAATGTTCATGGAAGTAAAAAAATCAATGATAAATTAAGTACAGCATATTTTGTGCATGGAAATACCATTCAGGCAGAATCAGACCGTAACAATGATGGATTTAGAGATATTCCATTGAGTGAGAATATAATCGTGATGAATCGATGGAAATACGCGACTGAACTTTTTAGGGGGCAGATTGGTGTGAAAGCAAGTCATTTAGACCAAAAAGGAGGTGAGTTAGGATATGAAAGATATACCAATCAAAATGAGCAAGGATTATATGGTGTTGGAATACGTAATACAAATGTTGAGTTGTTTGGTAAGACTGGATTCTTATTTAAAGAAGACCTTTTTAGTTCAATTGGAATCGTGTATTACATGAAATACAATGAGCTGAACACTGTTTTTGGAAATAGAAAGTTAGATGCAACGGAAAAACGTGGTTACGTTAATGCGATGTATGAAACAATTTTAGGGAATACCAACCATAAACTGAAATCAGGGCTAAGTTTTGTATATGACGATTTAGAACAATTGATGGATGATCAATTACCGAATGATACCACATTAAGACAATTCAATAGAACGGAAATTGTTCCAGGGATTTTTTCAGAATATACTTATACAGGGACGCGTTCTATTCTAGTGCTTGGTGCTAGAGCTGATTACCATAATCTATATGATTTCCAGTTTACACCTAGAGCGAATTATAAATATGATCTTACAGAGCGTATGGATGTTCGTTTAACTGCTGGTAGAGGATTTAGAGTTTCTAACTATGTAACTGATAACTTATCATTGATGGCTACAAATTTGCCATGGATTGTGGATGATAATATAAATCCAGAAGTTTCATGGAACTTTGGTGCTAGTTGGTTGTGGGATTTCAAATTGTTTGATCGAAAGGCGACTTGGACGGCTGATTTTTATCATACAATGTTTGAAAATCAATTGGTTGTAGATAGAGATGAATCAAGTGATTATATTCGAATGAGAAATCTTGATGGTGAGTCATTTTCTAATGTTTTTCAAACTGATATTAAGTTCGAACCATTGCAACGTTTTGAAGTTAAAGCTGCATATAAGTGGTTGGATGTTAAATCAACGATGGGGGGTGAGTTAAAAACTGTTTTAATGGTACCAACTCACCGAGGTTTTGTTAATCTAGCATATGAATCTAGGAATAGTAGATGGATGTATGATTTGACTTTGTCAGTTTTTGGAGCTCAAAGATTGGCGCAAGTAACGCGACCTGATGGAACTTTAACAGAAAATAATATGAGTGAAGTTGTGCCAATGTTGTCGGGGCAAATTACACATAAATTTAAGCGCTTTGAAGTGTATGTCGGAGGGGAAAATCTTCTTGATTATCGATTGGAAAATCCAATTATTGATGCAGAGAACCCATTTGGGGAGAGATTTGATGCAACAAGAGTTTACGCCTCAATTTTTGGAGTAAATGTATATGGAGGATTTAGAATAAGTATTGGTGAATAAATTAATTTAAATATATAGAAAGATGAAAAATGGAATTTTAATGATCGTAATGTTGCTTGGTTTGTTTGTAAGTTGTTCAAATACGAAAGGTACTGAAGCAAAACCTGTAGCGTATATCCAAACAAATGCCCAATGTGGAGAATGTAAGGAAAGAATAGAGGAGGCTCTTAATTACTCAAAAGGAGTAGTATATTCAAATATGGATTTGGAGACGAAAATTGTTGAAGTAAAATACAATACAAATAAAACATCACTTGCAGAGGTGAAAACGATTATCTCAAACTTAGGCTATGATGCTGATGATGTTACAGCAAATAAAAAAGCACAAGCTGCCTTGCCAGCATGTTGTCAGCCGGGTGGTCATGACTAGTGTTAGCTGATTGAAAAGTAACTTTAAAATAATTTAATTAACAAACTTAGTTCAATTGTGGAAAAAAAAGATTTTTATTCTTTAGAAAATGAAATAATAAATCTATCTTTGCGCCCAAATTGAATAACTTAAAGGACAGAATAATGTCGGAAATCAAAGGACAAATTTTACAGGTCATCGGTCCTGTAGTTGACGTAAGCTTCGAAAAGGGTGTCGAGCTACCAAATATTTACGACGCATTGTATGTGCCGAGAGCAGATGGTACAAGTGTCGTTTTAGAAGTACAATCTCACGTAGGGGAGAATGCTGTTAGAACTGTATCTATGGATACAACTGATGGATTTACTCGTGGTATGGAGGTTCTCTCATCAGGAGATTCTATTCAAATGCCAATCGGAGACCAAGTAAAAGGACGTTTATTTAACGTTGTTGGAAGTGCTATTGATGGATTGCCAGAAACCAACCGTGAGACTGGTAGATCAATCCATAGAGAGGCTCCAAAGTTTGAAGATTTGTCAACATCTTCTGAAGTTTTATTTACAGGAATCAAGGTTATTGACCTTGTAGAGCCATACTCTAAAGGAGGTAAAATTGGTTTGTTCGGTGGTGCCGGAGTAGGTAAGACTGTATTGATACAAGAATTAATTAATAATATCGCTAAGGCTTACGAAGGACTTTCAGTATTTGCTGGAGTTGGTGAGCGTACACGTGAGGGTAACGATTTACTTCGTGAGATGTTGGAGTCAGGAATTATTTGCTACGGTGAAGAGTTCATGAAGTCAATGGAAGAAGGTAACTGGGATCTTTCAAAAGTTGATCACAACGAGTTGAAAGAATCAAAAGCTGCTTTCGTTTACGGGCAGATGAATGAGCCTCCAGGTGCACGTGCTCGTGTTGCATTGTCAGGATTGACATTGGCAGAGTATTTTAGAGATGGAGACGGAGAAGGTGCTGGTAAAGATATCTTATTCTTCGTTGATAATATATTTAGATTTACACAAGCTGGTTCTGAGGTGTCTGCACTTCTTGGACGTATGCCATCAGCAGTAGGTTACCAACCAACGTTGGCAACTGAGATGGGAGCGATGCAAGAGCGTATTACTTCAACTAAAAATGGTTCGATTACATCTGTACAGGCGGTTTATGTACCTGCGGATGATTTAACTGACCCTGCACCAGCAAACACATTTGCTCACTTGGATGCAACAACAGTATTGTCTAGAAAGATTGCTGAACAAGGTATTTACCCAGCGGTTGATCCATTAGATTCTACTTCACGTATTCTTTCTGCTGCAATTTTAGGAGATGAGCATTATTCTTGTGCACGTAGAGTTCAGTCAACTCTTCAACGTTATAAAGAGCTGCAAGATATTATTGCGATTCTTGGTATGGACGAACTTTCTGAAGAAGATAAGTTAGTCGTACACCGTGCACGTCGTGTTCAACGTTTCTTGTCTCAACCATTCCACGTTGCTGAGCAATTTACAGGATTGAAAGGTGTGTTGGTAGATATTCAAGATACAATTAAAGGATTCAACATGATTCTTGATGGTGATCTAGATAAATATCCAGAAGCTGCTTTTAACTTAAAAGGAGATATTAACGATGTAATTGAAGCAGGTGAAAAAATGCTTGCTGAAGCTTAAATCTTATTAAAATATGTGGTTAGAAGTTATAACACCAGAAAAAAAAGTGTTTGAAGGTGAAGTTGATGCTGTTCGTTTTCCAGGTATTGATGGAGCGTTTCAAGTATTGAAAAATCACGCACCAATTATCTCTTCACTTACTGAAGGTATAGTCAAAGTTGATCTGTCAAATCACGAAACAGATTTTGATGAATTCTCAGGGTCTTTTGAACCAGATTCATCAAACTCAAGAGTTATTCGTATGACAATCAAAGGTGGGGTAATGGAGATGCAAAATGATAAAATTATTGTTCTTGCAGACTAAACGTATAATAAATTAGGAAAAAGGGAGTTGTATAAAGCAATTCCCTTTTCTTGTTATTATAACTTGGGTTTTGCTTCTGTCGTTATGAATAGTCAAATTTGCTATTTTAAAAAAGGTTGGCGATATATAGCATTCAGTTGTTAAACTACGTTAAGGTTGTTTTGGTTTTTATGTAGAAATTCCAATTGTTATTGTAAATTCGTCGTCTTATTATAATTATGAGTTTGTTAAATAAAATAAATCTTGAAAAATGTCCTCAACACATTGCAATCATTATGGATGGTAATGGGAGATGGGCAAAGCAACAAGGTGAGGTTCGCTTATTCGGACATTCATATGGTGTAGAAGCTGTTCGAGAAGTACTAAAGGCTTGTGTAGATGCTGGTGTGCGTCACCTGACCCTCTATGCTTTTTCTACTGAAAATTGGAATAGACCCCAGGAAGAAGTAGATGGACTCATGAATTTGATGGTAGAAACCATAGCAAATGAAGTGGAAGAGTTAGACGATAATAATATTCGACTACGCAGCATAGGTGATAAAAATAGATTGCCAAACGCTTGTAGAAATGAGCTTAACGCCGCAATGGAAGCTACTAAAACTAATGATTCACTTGATTTAATTTTGGCCCTTAATTATAGTGCCCGTTGGGAAATTGTTGATGCGGTTAAGAAAATTGCAAATAAAGTAAAAGAGGGAAAAATTAATCCCGAAGAAATCGATGATGATACCTTTTCAAATGAATTGTGTATTAATGATGTCCCAGATCCAGAATTATTAATACGTACTTCAGGAGAATGTAGAATAAGTAACTTTATGTTATGGCAAATTGCATACTCAGAATTATACTTTACAGATATTTTATGGCCTGATTTTAAAAGAGAAAATCTTTTTGAAGCCATAATTGCTTATCAAAATAGAGAAAGACGTTTCGGTCAAGTATCTGAACAACTGAAAAATTAATATGAGATATTTAACGATCGCATTAGTAGTACATCTTTTTAGTCAATTTGCATTTGGTCAACAAGTAAATTACGAAAACCCTAAAACCTATGAAATTGGACCCATTTCAATTAATGGAGCTGATAATTTTGACCATCAAGCGATTAAACTAATTGCTGGTCTAAGACAAGGAGAAGAAATTGTGATTCCTGGTGATGATATCTCTAAAGCAATTCGTAACCTTTGGGAGGAAAAACTTTTCTCTGATGTTCAAATAAAATTAGATAAAGCTGTAGGAGATATCGCTTATCTATCTATTAATCTAAAACCAAGACCAAAGCTTTCACGTTTTAAATTTGTAGGAGCGAAGAAAAAAGATGCCGATAATATCAGAGAAGAAATTAATTTATTCTCAGGAAAAAACATCACAGAAAATTTAATTTTTAATACACGAGCGAAAGTAGTAGGATATTACAGAGAAAAAGGATTTTATAATGTTGATGTAAATATTCAACGTGTAAATGATTCCTTAATGAATAACTCTGAAATATTTATCATAAATATTGATAGAGGAGAGCCTGTTCGAATAGCAGAAATAAATTTTTATGGAGTGGAATCTGTTAAAGAAGGGAAGCTACGCCGTAAAATGAAAGATACCAAACAAAAAGCTTTTTGGAGATTCTTCAAGCGTTCTAAATTTACAGAATCAGCGTATGCACGTGATAAAAATTTGCTGTTGCAAGAATTTAAAAAAATAGGACTACGTGATGCTAAAATTGTACACGACACTGTTTATGCCTTAGATGAAAAAAATCTAATTATTGATATTACAATTGATGAGGGTGAAAAGTATTACTTTGGTAATATCACATGGGTTGGAAATTCAAAGTATACTTCTGGTTATTTAGATACTGTTCTTGGTTTGAGTTACGGCGATTTATACAATAAAGAATTGCTAGATACTCGTTTGCACCAAAGTATGGATGGTCGTGACATTACCTCTTTATATATGGATAAAGGTCATTTGTTCTTCCAAGTTTTTGCTGTAGAAACTAATGTTGAAGACCATCATATAGATTATGAAATCAGAATGACGGAAGGTAAAGAAGCGCGTATTAAGGATATCATTATTAAAGGGAATTATAAAACCAATGATTATGTAATACGACGAGAAATTCGTACAAAACCAGGTGATTTGTTTAATCGAAATGACATTATTCGAACGCAACGTGAATTGGCGCAATTAGGATATTTTGATGAACAAGCTTTTGAAATTAATCCTTTACCAAATCCAGCCGATGGAACGGTTGATATAGAGTATGTTGTAACTGAAAAATCATCCGACCAAATAGAACTTTCTGGTGGTTATGGAGCAGGTACAATTATTGGAACTTTAGGGTTGACATTTAATAATTTTTCTATTCAAAATACATTCAATAAAGAAGCTTGGGCACCTTTACCTACAGGTGATGGTCAGACGCTATCTTTAAGAGGTCAAACCAATGGACCGTACTATCAGTCTTATAATTTTTCTTTTACTGAGCCATGGTTGGGTGGGAAAAAACCGAATGCATTAACAACATGGGTAAATCATCAAACTTACAGTAGTTATTTGGATGAAGACGATGATTTATATAATAAGGTTTCAATCTCTGGAGCAGGTATTGGTTTACAAAGAAGAAAGAAAATTCCAGACGATTACTTTAGTGCATATTACGAATTGTCTTACAGTTACTATGATATCACAAATTATTCTTCATTTGCATTCGATGATGGTTTTTCAAATGACATTGCATTTAAATATGTGCTAGCAAGAAACTCTATTGATGCACCGATTTATCCAAAAAGTGGATCACGTATATCTTTTACAGCTAAAACAACTTTACCTTATTCTCGTTTTGATGGAATTTCTGATTATTCTTCTCTTTCAGAACAAGAAAAATATAAGTATGCGGAATATTACAAAATGAAATTAACGGGTGAATGGTATTTGCCATTGACAGCGGATAAAAAATTAATATTGTCTCCTAAAGTAGGATTTGGATTCCTTGGTGGCTTTAGTTCAGAAAAAGGATTAACTCCATTTGAGCGATTCTATTTAGGAGGAAATGGTTTAACAGGAGTTAACCAGTTGGATGGTCGTGAACTAATTTCATTGCGTGGTTATGAGAGTGAAGCTTTATCTTCAGAGACTGGTGATCCATTAATTGCACGTTACTCTTTAGAATTAAGATACCCAATTTCATTGAATCCTTCTGCAACATTCTTTGTGTTAGCATTTGCTGAGGCAGGAAATACTTATACAGGTTTTGATACTTTCAATCCTTTTAATGTCAAAAGAAGTTTTGGAGGTGGTGTAAGAATCTACCTACCAATGTTTGGTCTTCTAGGATTTGATTATGGATGGGGTATTGATCCATTTGACCCACATAGTAACGGGTATGCTGGTGGTAATGATTTAATCAGAAGATCAGGTAAACCTGTTGGGACTTTCCAATTTATTATTGGTAAAAACTTAGGAGATTTATAATGGCACTTTTGCTTTAATTCAAAAATAAAACTACGATGAGAAACTTATTTTTAATATTGACAATTGTTTTTGGTACATCTTTTGCTTCTATCGGTCAGAAGTATGGTTATATTGACTCTGACTATATTCTAGAAAGTATGCCAGAGTATAATCAAGCACAAGAAGAATTGAATACCTATGCAACAAGATGGCAAAATGAAATTGATGAACGTTACAAACAGATCAAAAAGAGAAAAGAAGAATTCTTAAGAGTCGAAGCAATTCTACCTAAAGAAGAAAGGTTAAAAAGAGAGGAAGAAATTGAAAAAATGGAATCTGAAGCTTTAGAAATGCAACAACAAAGATTTGGAGTAAGTGGAGAACTATTTTCAAAAAGAAAAGAGTTAATCGAACCAATTCAAGATCGTGTTTTTGAAGCATTAGGAAAAGTTGCTTCAGATAGAAATTTTGCCTTCGTTTTTGATAAAGCAAACCAATCAAATCTTATCTTTGCAGATCCAAAGTACGATATCAGTAAAATGGTGTTACGTGAAATGGGAATTCAAGGAAAGTAATTTATAAATAGAATAAAATCAAGATCAGAATCATGAAAAAATTAATGTTATTATTTTTAATGGCGGTTACCACTTTTGGTGCTGCATTTAGTCAATCTTCAATGGCACATGTTAATACGCAGAAAGTATTAGATACTATGCCTTCACGTAAAAGCGCAATGAAGGAATTGGCAAATTTTGAAGAACGTGCAGTAAAAGAATTACAAGAAACACAGCAAAAATTGCAAGCTGATTATCAAAAGCTTACTCAGGAACAAGGTTCAATGAGTCCTACAGCTTTTAAATTTCAGGAAGAAAGATTGATGAAGAAATCTCAAGAATTTCAAACACGTCAACAAGAATTAGATGAGCAAATTCAAATTTTAAGTCAAGAGCTTAATGCGCCAATTCTTGAAAGAGTTCAGAAAGCGGTTGAGACTGTTTGTAAAGCAGAGAAAATTGACTATGTTGTAGATGAGTCTTCACTTCTATATAGTGGTGGTAGAAACCTTACTCCACTTGTAGTGAAAGAAGTGCTAAAGATGGAAAAAGAAGCTACATCAACTTCTACAGAAGGAAAGTAAAACTTTTATGAGAATGCTTTAAGCCGTTATGTTTTCATAACGGCTTTTTTGCGTATTTTTGAGTATGCTCGATTATAGTCCAATTGGTTTTTTTGATTCAGGTTATGGTGGTTTAACTGTCCTTAAAGAAGTTCAGAAACTAATGCCTGAATATGATTATTTATACCTAGGTGACAATGCACGAGCTCCTTATGGAACTCGTTCTTCTGAAGTTGTTTTTGAATACACTTGGGAAGCAGTACAAACCTTGTTTAATAAAGGTTGTGACTTGGTTGTTTTGGCATGTAATACAGCTTCAGCCAAAGCCTTAAGAAGGATTCAACAAGAAAAGCTAATTGATTATCCAGAAAAACGAGTTTTAGGAGTGGTCAGACCAAGTGCTGAAATTGTTGGTGATTTTAGTCTGAACAATAACATTGTTATCTTAGGGACAAACGGAACAATTGCTTCCAATGCTTATATAGAGGAGTTTAGTTTGCTGAGTCCAAAAACACTTGTAAATCAGTACGCTTGTCCATTATGGGTTCCTTTGATAGAAAACAATGAATACCGCACTCCCGAAGGAATAGCATTTATTAAAAATGATATTGATAAAGTACTTCGTTTTTATCCTAATTCTGATGTAATTCTCTTGGGATGTACTCATTATCCAATTCTCCAAAATATTATAGAAGATCTTGTTCCTAATCACATAAAGGTGGTTAGTCAAGGAGATATCGTAGCCAAATCATTGATGTCGTATTTAGAAAGGCATAAATGGTTAGCTGACCTACTATCTCGAAAAGGAAGAACAAGTTATTTAACCACTGAAAATCCTGGTACTTTTGAAGAGCTAGCTTCTTTAATTTTAGATATCAACGTTAAAGCAAAACATATTAAATTAAATTCATGGCATTAATAAAAGAATGTAGAGGGTATTCCCCTCAAATCGCTGAAGATTGTTGGATAGCAGAAAATGCTACAATAGTTGGTGATGTTAAATTAGGTAAAGGGACTTCTGTATGGTTTTCAGCTGTTGTGAGGGGAGATGTGAATACCATTCAATTTGGAGAAAATTGTAATATTCAGGATGGAGCAGTAATTCATTGTACTTATGAAAAGTCCAAAACCATCGCAGGAAACAATGTATCTATTGGTCATAATGCCATTGTACACGGATGTAAAATCGGAAATAATGTTTTAATTGGTATGGGCGCTATTGTAATGGATAACGCAGTGGTTAATGATAATGTACTAATTGCAGCAGGAGCAGTTGTACTTGAAAATACAGTACTAGAATCAAATTCTGTTTACGCTGGAACTCCTGCTAAACGTATTAAGTCTTTAAGTGAAAAAACATTTGAAGGAGAGGTGAAGCGTATTGCCAATAATTATGGAATGTATGCAAGTTGGTTTTCGGAGAAGAACCAATAGACTTGTATATTTACGATTTACTTTGTGAATTAACAAATATTTAATTTTAATAAATTGACTTAACTTTGTTTCGGACAAATGTGTATTTGTAAACAGAATTTTTCTTAGATGTTAAATTTTCTAAATGAATTTTTTCTATATTTACACTTTTCGAATAATTTGAGTAAGAATAAATAATAAAAACTTATGATACGTAAATTCTACTTTTTGTTTTTAAGTGTTTTGTTGTCAGTAGGTTCTGTTTTTGGGCAGGCTGGTAATGGAACAATCAAAGGATCGGTTCTTGATAGTGAATCAAATGAGCCAATACCTTTTGTGAAGGTTGTTTTATATCAAGGTGGTATAATTAAGGGGGGTACAGAGTCTGATTTTGATGGGAAATTCCAATTTCCATCGATTTCTTCAGGATCTTACGATGTTGAGTTCCGTTCTCAGGAATACAAACCTATTAAAATTGAGAACGTTTCTGTTTCTGCAGAGAAGATTACTTTCTTAGATAAAACAAAATTAACTAAGCCAGAGGATGTTCAAGAAATGGAAGAGGTGCAAATTGTTGCCTATAAAGTTCCTTTGATTAATAAAGATGGTGGAGCTCAAGGTTCTACTGTTACACGTGAGGATATTTCTAAACTTCCTGTACGTTCGGCGAGTGGAGTTGCTTCTACTGTTGGAGGTGTAAATGAATCAGAAAGTTCTGGAGGTATTAGTGTAAGGGGATCTCGTGAAGGAGCTTCTTACTATTATATTGATGGTATTAAAGTTCGTGGTTCTTCTAACTTACCGAAATCTGCGCTTGAAGAGGTGCAGGTTATTACAGGTGGTGTTCCTGCCAACTATGGGGATGCAACTGGTGGTATTATCTCGGTTACAACAAGAGGGCCATCAGCACAATACTTCGGTAGTTTAGAAGCTGTATCATCTGGTTTTTACTTTCATGGAGAAAACGAATTAGGTTATGATGGAAAGGTGATTGGATTAGATCAATTTGGATATAACCTTGTAGAAGGAATGGTTTCAGGGCCTTTATTAATGAGAAAAGATTCTACTGGAAAGAAAACAGAACCAATCTTAGGATTCTTGATTTCAGCGTCGTTTAATGATCAAATTGATTCTCGACCTTTCGCTGATGGTTCTTATAGAATTAAAGAGGATGTAAGAGAAGAATTGATTGCGAATCCTTTAAGACCTTCTGCAGATGGTCAAGGTTATTTTAATAACTCAGACTTCCTACGTGAAGATGCTTTCGAAAAAACACCTTATAGAATGAATGCCCGTCGTAGAACAATCTCTGCTTCTGGTAAAATTGATGTTAATACGGGACCAACTGTGAATTTAACATTTGGTGGTTCTATGAATTATAATGGAGGTAAAGCATATAGTTATGATAATTCTTTATATAACTTTGATAATTTTGGTAATTCAAGTCAGTTTGACTGGAGAGTTTATGGACGTTTAACACAACGTTTTAGAAATGACACTGAAGGATCAAGTTCAAAAGTTAAAAGTTTCTACTATAATTTAATGGTAGATTATTCTAAATCTTCTTCAGAGGTTTATGATGAAGATCATAAATATAATATCTTTAACTATGGTCATGTAGGTTACTTTAATTCAACTTACCGACCAACATACTCATTTAATGATGCAGAAGATAGTTTAATTCATGATGATTTTGAGTCAGTGATTGTTGACTTTTCACCATCAGATATTAATCCAACTTTATCTGCTATAACAAGTCAATATTATGCATTGAATCCTAATCCACAAGGTAGTTACCAAAATATTGAGCAAATCAATAATGGTGGAGGTTTAAGAAATGGAGATTCTCCAATTAGTGTTTACGGAATTTGGAGTAACATTGGTACACCTTATAATAGCTTCTTTAAAGGAGAAAATGAGCAGTTAAGAATTACAGGTTCTGCTTCTGTAGTTATTGGTGGACATAATATCTCTTTAGGTGTTGAGTACGAACAACGTTGGGACCGTGGATGGGGTTCTGGTAATTACTTCTCAAGAGCAGGTGCAGGACCAATTGGAATCTGGGAAATTTCTCGTCAATACATGAACAGTCACATTGAAGAGTTAGATTTAAATAACCCTAATTATGATTTTTACGGTACTTACCCTCGTGTAACTTATGACCGTTTAAACAGTGGATATGCTGCTAACGCTGGAAATGGTGAGTATGGAGGTGTAGCACAAAACGATGACCAATATTTCTTCGATTATAACTTTAGAAAAGCATTAGGTCTTGATCCAGCTGGTGATGACTATATTGATATCGACCGTTATGATCCAAACATGTTCACTTTAGATATGTTCTCTCCAGATGAATTGTTTAATTCAGGACGTAACTTTATTTCTTACTATGGTTATGACCACACAGGAGAAAAAGTTTCTGGAAATACTGATATCAATGACTACTTTACAGAAACAGATGAAAATGGAAACTATGAACGTTTCATCGGAGCTTTCCAACCAACTTATGTTTCAGGTTACATTATGGATAAGTTCTCCTTCGATGATATCGTATTTAACGTTGGGGTTCGTGTTGATGTTTTTGATGCTAACCAACCAGTATTGAAAGATCCTTATTTGTTCTATAATGCAAGATCAGCTTCTGAAGCGAGTTCATTAAAAGATCAAGACCCAAATACTTATGGATGGATTGATATTCCAGAAAGTATTGGTGATGATTATGTAGTTTACGTAAACGATGTAGAGAACCCAACTCAAATTAACGGATTTAGAAATGGAGAAACTTGGTATGATCAAGATGGTACAGTAACGCAAGACCCTTCTACAATTAGAGGTGCTTCAGGTATTGCTCCTTGGTTGTTGAACCCATCTCAATCAACTCCATCTGCTGATGCATTTGAAGATTATAAAGTTGCAATTAACGTAATGCCACGTATTGCATTCTCTTTCCCAATCTCAGATGAGGCAAACTTCTTTGCAAACTACGATATCTTAACAAGTAGACCATCAACAGGTCTACGTTTTAATCCAATCGATTATCAATACATTACAGCAAGAAACATTGTTATTAACAATTCAAACTTGCGTCCAGATAAAACAATTGACTACTCTTTCGGATTCCAACAAGTTTTAACACGTACTTCTTCTTTAAAAATTAGTGCTTTCTACCGTGAGTTGAGAGATCAAATTCAAGTAAGAAACGTATTTGAAGCATACCCTGTAACATACAGAACTTATGATAACCGTGACTTCGGTACTGTTAAAGGTTTAACTTTAGAATATGACTTAAGAAGAACAGGAAATTTAAGAATGACTGCTAACTATACTTTACAGTTTGCTGAAGGTACAGGTTCTGACGCAAGTTCATCTTTATCATTTGTTAACTCAAATCAACCAGATTTACGTGTTGTTTATCCTTTCTCTTATGACCAAAGACACGCTTTCTCTTTCACTGTTGATTACCGTTACGGTTCAGGAAAAGATTACAATGGTCCAGTAATTAAGGATAAAAATATTTTAGAGAACACTGGATTAAACATTATTACATTAGTTAATTCAGGAACTCCTTATTCAGATCAGAAAAACATTACTCCAGCTGCGATTAATTCTGGTACTCCACAGTTAACTGGTACTTTGAATGGTTCTCGTAAGCCTTGGACTTACCGTTTAGATTTACAGTTAGACAGAACGTTTGACCTTGAGTTTGGTAAGGAAAATGAAAAGAAAAAACGAGCTTTCTTAAATGTTTATGTACGTGTTACCAACCTTTTGAATCAGTTTAACGTACTTAATGTATACAGAGCAACTGGTGTTGTTGATGACGATGGTTACTTAGCTGCTGCTGAATGGCAATCAACTATCCAAAGTAAAATGGATGAGCAGGCTTATAGAGATTTATACAGTATGTATATGAACAATCCTTATAACATTAGTCAACCAAGAACAATAAGATTAGGTGTTAAATTTGATTTTTAATAGAGTAAAAACAGTAAGATTATGAGATTATTATTATTAGTATTAATTGGTGTTAGTTTCACATTTGGAACGAATGCCGCACTAGATCCGACTGCTGATTACGGCAAGTCAAAGCCTTTAGGTGGAGGTCAGGATTACAATAAAGCTAATTGTCCCCCATCAGATGGACTTTTATATATGGACTTTAACGACGTTGAAGCCCTCGTTGAGGTTGGTGGGTCGTTATGGCAAGATCGTCAAGCTGGAGCTGCTTCTTACGAAGTACCAGTTGGAGGTGGAAACCATGTTCTTTTCTCTGGTTCTATTTGGATGGGGGGAGTTGACGTAAATGGTCAATTGAAACTAGCCGCTGTGTTGTTTAGAACAAGTGGAAATGATTTCTGGGGTGGACCTTTATCTGTTGTACCTGGAAGTGGAAACTATGACCCAAGTCAACCTGTAGGAGATAATTCAATTCGTCCTTTTGGTTTAGGTACGATTGATCCAGAAACTTGTATTGAGTATGATAAGTTTTTCCCTATAGCAAAATCAGAGGTAATTAATTTTACACTTAGACATGAGTGTAGTATTGATCCAAATTGTACTGATCCTTCTCAATATCCTTTAACAAATGACGCTATTGAAAGAATTAATAACTGGCCAGCTCATGGTGATGATGTTGTTAAAAAGCAAGATTATTATTTAGCTCCTTTCTATGATTACCCTTCTCAAGGTGGTTCAGGAGATGGTACATATGATCCATCTCAAGGTGATGTTCCTTGGTTCGATGATATTCTTGGTAGAGATGATGTTAATTGTGGTATCGATAGACGTGTTACTTTATTCGGTGATAAAACTAACTGGTGGGTATTTAATGATAAAGGAAACATTCACACAGAAACAGGTGGTGATCCGATTGGTATGGAAATTCGTGCTCAAGCATTCTCTTTCGCTACGAATGATGAAGTGAATAGAATGACATTCTACAACTATGAAATGATTAATCGTAGTTCTACAACACTTGAAGACACTTAC
Source organism: Brumimicrobium aurantiacum (assembly GCF_003402975.1). Taxonomy (GTDB): domain Bacteria; phylum Bacteroidota; class Bacteroidia; order Flavobacteriales_D; family Crocinitomicaceae; genus Brumimicrobium; species Brumimicrobium aurantiacum. The sequence goes on from NZ_QURB01000003.1 coordinate 41,153, forward strand.
TTCTCTCAATATGCAGATGCAGATATAGGTTTTGCTGAAGATGATTATGTAGGTTGTGATGTTTCTAGAGGTTTAGGTTATGCTTATAATGGTGATAACACTGATGAAGGTGGAAATGGTGCACCTGGATATGGTGATAATCCACCTGCAGTAGGTATTGACTTCTTTGAAGGACCGTATCAAGATGCTGATAATATTGATAACGTTGGTCCAAGATTGGTGACTGCACCTGATGGAACAACTGAATATGTTACGCCAACTGTGAATGAAGCGATTGCCGGTAAAGGTATTGTATACGAAGGTATTGGTATTGGTTATTCTGATGGTATCATCGATAATGAGCGTTTCGGAATGCGTAGATTTAACTATTTCGATAGAGGAGACCTTGGTACTCCTTCTACTGATGACCCTAGTAGTCCTTCTGATTTTTATAATTATATGACAGGATTCTGGAAAGATAATTCAGCATTTATCTATGGTGGTAAAGGGTACACTGGTACTCCTGGTGCTGTAGAAGGTGTTCCTGCTGATTACTGTTACCCTGGAGATACAGATCCATTACACTTCGGAACTCGAGGTCAAGATATGGGATGGGATTGGTCAGAGTTAGACGTTGATGGTAACGGTACTTCAAATCCTATTGGAGATAGACGTTTCTTACAATCTGCTGGACCATTTACATTAACTCCTGGTGCAGTAAATAACTTAACTGTTGGTGTTGTTTATGGACGTTCTTATGATGGAAATTCTTTCGCATCAGTTGAGGCGTTAAGAAAAAATGATACTAAAGCACAAGCTTTATTTGATAACTGTTTCGAAATACTTGATCCACCATCTGCTCCGATTTTAGAAATCGTTGAATTAGAGAATGAATTAGTATTGATGATTGATAATCCATTCGGAAATAATGTAAATGAAGAGTATGCAGAAGAAGATAATATTAATATCGTTGACCCATTAGATGGTTCGGAAATTGATAAAGTGTACAACTTTGAAGGTTATCAAATTTATCAAATGGTAGATGACGAAGCAGGTGTTTCTGATATTGGTCTAACAGATAAAGCACGTTTAGTTGCACAATGTGATATTGAAAATGATATTGATCGTATTATTAACTTTGAATTTGATGAAGAATTAGGTTTCTCTAAACCAGAGTTGAAAGTAGATGGTCAGAATCAAGGTATTCGTCACTCATTCCAAATTACGGAAGATCAGTTTACAGGTAACGCACTTGTAAACCACAAGACATACTATTATATTGCAATTGCCTATGCTCACAATGAGTTTAAAAAGTATGATCCAACAGACCCACAACTATTAGATGGTCAAACAATGCCTTATATTAGTTCTCGTTTGTCAGCTGATGGAAGTGCAATTAAGGCTACAGTTGGTATTCCTCACTCTCCACAACCTCGTTTTGATGGAACAATAGTGAACCTACCTTATGGTTCTTCTCCAGAAATTACAACTTTAGATGGTAAAGGAAATGGTAACAGAGTTATTGACTTAACTCAAGCGACCGAAGACTTTATCGTAGCAAATGGTTCAGTAGATACTCCTACTTACCAACAAGGTAAGGGACCAATCGATGTTAAAGTTGTTGATCCATTAAATTTAGTAGATGGTTACTTTATGTTGGAGTTTGTTGATTACAACTCAAACTTGATTGATACAGCTAGTTGGACAATTAAGAGATACGATTCAAAAGGAGGTAATTTGATTGAAGAAGTATCATCAAATAGAACAATTGAGTTTAAGAATGAACAATTAATTCCTGAATGGGGACTTTCTGTAGCGATCTACCAAGATAATTACCCTTGTGCTCAAGGAACAGAAAACTGTAACTTTAGAGATCGAATTGCGAAGCCAATAGAAACAACTCTTGAATTTGCAGATAGTTCGAAGAGATGGTTATCAGGTGTTTCTGATGTTGATACATACACACCTTTTAACTGGATAGCTTCAGGTGATTACACAACAACAGATTGTAATGAAGCCCTTGGTTTAAATAATCCATGTTGTTATTTAGATTTAGTAGGGGTAGATCCTGATAAAGAATTTGCTTCTATCTTTAGTGGTACTGTTACATTAGGACAATTGGCTAGAAGAAACGATTGTGGATTTATGCCTATCGGTATTCCAAATGTAAATGGAATCGACGAAGGTTCATTTAGTTCTATTGAAAAGACACAAATGCCTTCAGTGTATCAAACAAGTGTTGATATTGTGATTACACAAGATAAATCTAAATGGACTAGATGTCCAGTAATTGAGTTAGGTAGTGATGAAAATCTAAATATCAATGGTGGTTTAGCTGGTTTATTACGTCAGAGTCCATCTATAGATAAGAATGGAAATCAAGTTGGTGACCCTGGATACAATGCTTCTGAGGCGAATCCAAATGGAACAACTGCTGTAGGAATGGGATGGTTCCCTGGTTATGCAATCGATGTTGAAACAGGTCGTAGATTAAATATGGCTTATGGGGAGAATTCATTCTTAGTTGGTGAGAACGGTGCAGATATGATTTGGAATCCAACATCAAATCTTGTAAACTCAACAGGAAGCCCATTATTTGGTGGTCAACATGTTGTTTACGTATTTGGAAACGAAGATCAAGAGATTCCTAACTATGATGAAGGTGAGTTTATTTATAATAAATTAGCTTCAGAAGATGAAGATGATTATAAAGATGTATATGGTGGATTATCATGGGTAATAAACCCAACCCTTGCTGAAGATGCTGAATTATTATCTACAGATGTACGAATGAGAATCAGAATCAACAAAGAGTACGCTGAATATGCACAATCTAATGCATTTGGCGGAAGACCAACTTACGAATGGAACATGGATGGATTTAGAACAATTAAGAATGACGAAGAAACTCTTGCAGATGCTTTAGATATGATTAATGTTGTTCCTAACCCATACTATGCTTATTCAGATTACGAATTAGGTAGACTTGATACACGTGTTAAGATTACAAACTTACCAGAGCGTTGTAAAGTTAGAATTTACAATACTTCAGGTAAATTAATCAGAGCTTATGATAAAGATAGTCCGATTACTTCTATTGATTGGGACTTGAAAAATGATGATAATATCTCAGTTGCTGGTGGAGTTTATTTAATTCATGTTGATGTTGAAGGAATTGGAGAGAGAGTAGTTAAATTCTTCGGTGGTCTAAGACAAACAGATTTAGAGAACTTATAAGTAATAGAAACTTAACTTTAGTAAACAATGAATATGTTAAAAACGATAATAAAAGGTTCAATGATTGTGGGAGCTCTGGCTATGAGCTTCCCAACATTAGCCGGAAACGAAGATCGAATCGGTTCAGCAGGTGCTAGTGAAATGTTAGTTAATCCATGGGCTCGTTCTACTGCTTTCGGAAGTGCAGGAGTAGCATCTACGGATGGTTTAGAAGCGCAATTTGCTAATATTGCTGGTTTAGCCTTTACTGATCAAACACAAATTAAATTTAACTATACTAACTGGTTAGGTGATGCCGGAATTTCTTTAAATTCTGCTGGTATTGCTCAGCGTGTGGGAGATCAAACAGTTATTGCATTGTCTCTTCAAGCTTATGGATATGGTGATATTGATATTACAACGGTTGATCTTCCAGAAGGAGGTATAGGTCAATTTAGTCCAAGGAAAAATATTATTAATATTGGTTTTGCTAGAGAATTTTCGAATTCTATTTATGCAGGATTAAATGTTAAAGTATTGAATGAAAACATTGCAAACCTTAAAGCCACAGGAGTTGCATTTGATGCCGGTATCCGTTATGTTACAGGTGAACAAGACCAAATTAAATTTGGTATTACGTTGAAAAATGTTGGTACACCAATGAGTTTCACAGGAGATGGACTTTCTAAGGAAATTCTTTACCAAACAACTGGTGGAGTAGCTACAATGGTGCAACGTTCAGCTTCTTTTGAAATGCCTTCTTTATTAGCTATGGGGTTCTCTTATGACTTTATCTTTGATGAGTCAAGTAAGTTGACTGCAGCCGCAGCATTTCACGCTAATTCATTTACAAATGACCAATTTAATATTGGTTTAGATTATGGTATGGCTTATGATAAAGCAGCATTTAATATAAGAGCTGGATTTGTTGGTGAAAAAGCAATTTTTAACCGTGAAGAATCTACAAACAGTTTAACTGGTTTAACAGCAGGTGTATCTGTTGATGCTTTATTAGGTGAAAATGCTATTCCACTTGGTTTTGAATATGCAATGCGTACTTCTAACCCATTTGGAATTATTAATACTTTTGGTGTTACTCTTAGTTTGAAGTAAACTAAAATTTCATTATATTTGTATAAGCGAGAGGGTCTTTTGGCCCTCTTGTTTTTTGTTTATCAATTATTTTATTATGTCAAAGATTAATTATTATACTGAAGAAGGGCTGAAAAAGCTGAAGGATCAATTGTACGATATGGAAACAGTACAACGTCCTAAAATCTCAGAACAAATATCAGAAGCAAGAGATAAAGGTGATTTATCTGAAAATGCAGAATACGATGCTGCAAAAGAAGCTCAAGGACTTTTGGAAATGCGAATTTCTAAATTGAAAGACGTAATTTCTAATGCTAGATTGATTGATGAGTCAGAAATGGATTCTTCCAAAGCATTAATTCTTTCTAATGTTAAGATAAAAAACTTAGGAAATAATGCTGAAGTAACTTATACCTTGGTAGCAGAAAACGAAGCAAACTTAAAAGAAAAGAAAATTTCAGTAGACTCTCCAATTGGAAAAGGTCTACTTGGAAAATCTTTAGGTGATATCGCTGACATAGAAACACCACGTGGAATTATTCAATTTGAAATATTAGAAATCACAAGATAATGAGTACAGTATTTAGTAAAATCGTAAACGGTGAAATTCCAGCATTCAAAGTAGCAGAAAACGATGAGTTTCTTGCGTTTTTAGATGTTCAACCTATTGTTAAAGGTCATGTTCTAGTTATTCCTAAAAAGACGGTCGATTATATTTTTGATATAGAAGACGATTTGTTAGGGCGCTTCATTAATTTTGCTAAATCAGTTTCAAAGAAAATGGACCTGGCTTTTGATTGTAAAAGAATCGGAATGTCCGTGATTGGACTTGAAGTACCTCACGCTCATATCCACCTAATGCCGATTAATGGTATTGGCGATATGGATTTCAATAAAGATAAACTACATTTAGAAAAAGAAGAAATGGAAGCAATCGCTCAAAAGATTGTAGAAGCTAAATAGAATTTATTTCTTTTTAGGACTTTTATTCCTTTCCGTATTTTGATTAATGAAAGCCTTCCAATTGGAGGCTTTTGTTTTATTATGTTCTCCTACGCCTTTAGAATAGTGATGACATATTGCGGCTGCTAAACCGTCCGTTGCATCTAATTGTTTTGGAATTTCCTTTAGCCCCAACAAACTTTGTATCATTAAAGCCACTTGCTCCTTACTGGCAGAACCTTTTCCAGTAATTGCTTGCTTGATTCTTCTCGGGGCATATTCTTCAAATGGAACATCTCTCGATAAGGATGCTGCTATACAAACACCTTGTGCACGTCCTAATTTTAACATCGATTGAACATTTTTCCCAAAGAATGGAGCCTCAATGGCCATTTCATCAGGTCTATATTCCTGAATCAATCCATCAACACGGTCAAAAATCCTTTTTAGTTTATCTGGGTGTGTCGCCAATTTTGCCAATTGAATAACACCATAAGTAACCAAAGTCATTTTATTTCTTTTAATATGAATGATTCCATATCCCATTACCGTTGTTCCAGGATCAATTCCAAGAATTATTTTATCTTCAACCATTATTAATTGTAAGTGTGATTAAAAATATAAAGGTACAAAAGTCTTTGGTGTGGTTGTTAAAACTTCTACTCTTTATGCTTGTGTTGTATTTCTTTGTTCAACAAGTATTGAAGATTGACGAAATAGATTTAACTAGACTCAAAATAAGTTCATTTGTATCACTATTCATTGTGGTTTGCTTAATGCCTTTAAATTGGGGATTAGAACTCCTTAAATGGAAGAAAATATTAGATGTTAATTTATTAAAGTATTCTTTTCTAAAACTGATTAGATCTTTGTTTTCTGGGGTCGCAACTGGACTTGTTACTCCAAATAGATTGGGTAATTTTATTGGAAGAGTTTTGTTCTTCAAGGGGAAGTCCCGTGGTATGCTTGTCATGGGAACATTATATAGTAATTTTTCACAGTTCCTTGTTACCTTATCATTTGGAACAATTGGTTTTATTATGATTAAACCAATGCTTAACGATGTCTTTCTTCGATATGCAACTTATTCCTTGATCAGTGTTTTGTTTTTTTCAATGTTACTTTACCACATTTTTCCAATTCTTCCAGGTACAAGTTTTAAATTGATTGATAAAAAGTTGAATTTACTGAGTACATTCCAACAACAAGCAAAGCTAATTTCATTACAATTAATAGGATTGAGTATTTTTAGATTTATAGTGTTCACTTTGCAATATGTTTTGTTACTTGTTGCATTTGGCACCCCTTTTTCATTGGATATTGTTTTTGCTATTCTTTTGGTTTACTTGATTAGCACAATTACGCCCAGTTTGCTATTTGGTAAGTTATTCATTCGTGAATCTGCATCTCTACTTATTTTAGGTCTGTATATTGAAAATGAATTAAAAATTATAGTTGTTTCTCTTTTACTATGGTTAATTAATATTGGTTTACCTTCATTAACGGGGTTGGTATTCTTATTAAAAGAAAAATACTTGCGACATGATTGAGTTCTATATCATTTTTCTTGTTTCTAGTCTTTTTGTATTTGGTGTTATTAAGATATATGGATTTCTTACAAATGACAAAACGAAACCATTGATTAAACTTGAAGAGCTAACAGTAGTTATACCAGTTCGTAATGAGAGTAATCATTTGAATAGACTTTTTTCTTCAATTTTAGCCCAAAACAATCGTCCTGAAGAAATCATTTTTGTAAATGATCATTCTACAGACCAATCGGTTGAACTCATCAATTCATTCATCCAGGAAAATAATATAGGGAAATTAATTGAATTAAATTCAAAGGTTTTTGGAAAGAAAGAAGCAATTGCTCTTGCCATTCAAGAATCTAAATCGCGATTTGTTTTAACACTTGATGCAGATGTTTATTTCTCACAGCATTACTTTTATACATTAGAATATTTGCCACAAAACACCTTGATAGGTCTTCCTGTAGTGATGAAAGGAAACACATTCTTGAGTAAAATATTCTCAGTAGAATACAACTTCTTTAATGGGTTTAATTATTGGATATCGAAAGTTCACCCTATTTCAATTAGTGGAGCCAATTTATTATTTGATACGACAAAAGTAAATTATGCACAGCAATTAGAACACCACAAAAGTATAGCTTCAGGTGATGATTATTTTTTACTTAAAGAGGTGAAGAAAAATATTGCTGATGTTTATTTTAGTCAACAAGATTCTCTTTCAGTGTATACGGATTCACCTAAATCAATAAAAGATTATGTGGCGCAACGTGTTCGGTGGCTAAGTAAAACGAAGTCTCAATTGAATATTCCTGAGTTTATAATTGGAATTTTTATTCTTGTTTATTTACTAGGAGGAATATGTGCACTTTTCATTTCGGTCACAAATGGACAATGGGGGCTTTTGCTTGCGATCCTTATTTTACGATTTCTATTCGATACTATAATCACTTTAAATTATAGAACAATTAAAGCATCTAGAACAACTCTACTTTTATTGCCATTTTTTCAATTGATTTACCCTTTTCTTTTCTTACTTGTGACAATCTCTTCATTCATTTATCAGCCAAAATGGAAAGGACGTAAAGTATGATTACAACGATCGAATATACTCTAAGATAGCGCGTGCTTCCTCTTTATTTATGCCTTGATTGGTCATTTGAGAACCACTATATTCAATGTAAAGGTCTTTTGCCAGCGGATCTTTTTCAACCATAACATCAGGATTCATGATCATATTCATTGTCCACTCAGGAGTTCTACGATCTAAAATGCCTTTCAACGCTGGTCCAATAAATCTGCGGTCTACTTTATGGCAAGCTGTACAGTTGTTTTCAAATAATTCGGCTCCTTCTTTCACCATTTTGTCATCAATTGTTTCAGCCAGTACAACTTCTTTCACTGGTCCAATACCTTTATTCTCTAGATCTACACGTTGGGAAGCAGGAGTAACTTCATCTTTTTTTGATACCTCTTTTGTTGCATGATTTGGATTAACAGCCTCTACTTTTTCAGGATTTGAATCTCCATTACAACTTGAGAAAGTTAATGACAAAGCTGTGGCTGCGAGAATGAATTGACTTTTCATGGTATTTTATATTAAGATTTAAATATGCTTCAAATTTAATGATAGCTCCTGTGTTTATAACTATGTATGAATGTTTTTTTACTCATATTTTTGTCTCTTTAACACTTCTAGAAATATTTAATAAATTTAAGGTCAGGATTAGATATGATAGATTTATTGATTTAAATATGTATCTTAGTTAATATTACTAATTTATTTTGTCTAAATTTAAGAGTATTTTATGTTTTCAAAAGCTAGTGAATACGGAATAAAAGCCGCTATTTTAATTTCAAATAATTCATTGGTGAGTGAAGAAAAGATTGGTGTTAAGCAAATTGCTGAAGAAATTGATTCTCCTGAAGCTTTTACTGCAAAGATACTTCAAACACTTACCAAAAGTAACATTATCAACTCATCCAAAGGGCCTTACGGGGGATTCTATATTCCAAAAGATAGGCTAAATGAAATCAAGCTTTCTCAAATCGTAAGCGCGATTGATGGCGATAGAATTTTTACAGGTTGCGCCCTAGGCTTAACGCAATGTAACGCCAATAAGCCTTGTCCTTTGCATAATGACTTTATAGATATACGCAATCAACTTTCTGAAATGATGATTAAAACCTCACTTTTAGATTTGGCAAATGGTCTTGATTCTGGACTCACATTTCTCAAAAGATAAATTGAACCCCATAATTTTTAAGTGATAAAGTTTTTAATTTTAAACATTTCGAAATTTGGTCGTCATTTATATAGTCTCCTAAAGATAGTACGCCAAGTTTTGCATCATCATTTTAAGGTAGTGAAGATCAAATTAGTTTGGAGAAATAAAAAAAAGAGATCTTTTCCAACAAATTCTAAATTCATTTTTACTACCTTATTAAAGGATTGATTAAAGTTGTTATTTTAGCATATTCAGGAAATATGTTATCTAAATTGTTAGTAGGATCATGAGTGAAGAGAATAAAACAAAAGACTTAATTGAAAAGCTTGTCAAAAAGTATGAAGATTTAGGAGAAAACCCTAATACATATTTGGAAGGACTATTGCAAGCTACGCCAATCTCTTATTGGGATTATATTGAGGTTGACACCCTTTTCTCTTTGCAAAAACCGCGAACAAATTTTAAAGATGAGAAGATTTTCATAATGTATCATCAAGTAACCGAATTGGTCTTAGGAATGATGCTTCATGAACTTGAACAATTAGTAGAAGAAGATTTGAGTGATAAGATTTGGATTGATAAAGTTAACCGACTAAACAGATATACTTCAATGCTTATTACTTCTTTTAGTGTAATGAGTCATGGTATGAATTATGATGATTACAACATTTTCCGTAAAACTCTAGCTCCTGCAAGTGGATTCCAAAGTGTTTCTTTTAGGTATATCGAATTGTATTGTACCCAATTGAAGAATCTCCTAAATGAAAAAGGGAGAGAGCGAATCAATGATAATCCAAAAACTGAAGATTATTTCGAACATTTATATTGGAAAGACGCAGGGTATAATAGGAAAACCGGAAAAAAGACATTGACATTACGCATGTTTGAGGAAAAATATGAAGCTGAGTTAATCGATAAAGCAAACGAAATGAAAGGAAGAACCCTGCAAGAAAAGTTTGCTAAAATGGATAATCCTTCGGCTGAATTGGTTGCAATTCTAAAAGAGTTTGATCAATTGTATAACGTAAAGTGGCCAATGGTTCACCTAGAAACGGCTCAACACTATTTAGATAAAAAAGGAGAGAATAAAGCCGCTACTGGTGGAAGTGAATGGAAGAAATACCTACATCCTAAGTTTCAACAACGAAAGTTCTTTCCAGAGATTTGGGAAGAGGAAGAATAATCTTTTTTCAACTATTTAAAAAAGCATTAATCCTACACTAAATATAATTACTCCGACAATGAATAGGAGAAATGTATAGGGTAGCAATTGATGTGGCTTGAGTTGTGTAATCCCCAATAAAGGCAAAGCCCAAAAAGGTTGTAACATGTTGGTGAGTTGATCTCCGTATGCCATCGCCATTATCGTTTTAGGTAAATCTGCTCCAATTTGCTGTGCTGTTTCCAAAATGATAGGTCCTTGAATGGCCCATTGACCGCCACCACTAGGTACAAAAAAGTTGATTACTCCAGCACTGATGAATGTAAATATTGGTAAGGTGAATTCGTTAGCAATTGATGTAATAGACTCCGAAAATAAAATAATTAAACCACTACTTTTCATTAAGGCCAAGATTCCGAAATAAAAAGGAAATTGTATAAGGATCCCAGATATATCTCCAATTGCATTCTGAAGTGCTTTGGTGAAATTTTGTATCGTTTGGTGTAGGGTTAAGGATAATCCTAAGAAAATGAGATTAATAAAGTTTAGCTGAATAAATCCTAAACTACTGTTTCCTTCATAGGATATAGCTTTATAAAAACCAACCATCAAAATGCTAATTCCTAAGCCTATGCCGAGTATTTTACTGTAATCTAATTTTTCTGCGCCTTTAACATTTGATATTATTTCAGAAGTTGTTTCATTAATTGGTGTCTTGAATTTTGGAACTGATTCTAAGTTTGTTTTTTTAGCCAACCAATACAAAAATAGAGGTACAATAATTAGACAAGCTAAGGTTAACACGATATTCATTGTTGAACCTATCGTACTTTCGAATGGAATAGCGTTGGGGAATTCACCAACAATATTCATTTGTTGCGTCATTTCAGGAATGTAGCCTGCTTCCATGGATTTTGTAGTAGCACTTCCAGAAAGACCGCCATGCCAAATCATCATGGTAACATAACCTGAAGCTGCAATTAATCCATAATTGAGCGCTTTGTTTTCAAGGGCAAATTTCTCACCTATTTTTCGTGCGATGATGGCACCAAAAATAAGACCCAAGCCCCAATTGATGAGTCCTAACGCAATTGCACCAAAAGAAACTATAAAAGCACTTGAGGCTGTAGAGTTACAATATTTTAATAGTGATTGTATTAGTCGGTCAATAATTGGAGTTAAAGCCAAAATGTGACCCAAAACGAGAATGAGCATCATTTGAAAGGCAAAATACAAACCGCCTCCTGAGTGGTCCCAAAGGCCAGCTTCCCAATCTCCAATGAGTTTTAAGAAATAATCACCATGAGTAATTGTTGAAGGCTTAGTGAAAAATTGAGCAATCAATAAAGTAATTAGGGTGAGAATAATAGCAATGGTAAAAGGACTTGGAAGTATTTTTTTAAATAGCTCAATAACCTTACTTGAATATTTTTCAGATTTGTTCATGATTTCATTTTCGAAGTCTGCTCGACGCTCAAAACTAATGAAAAATTACATTTACTTCAATAAGAATCAACCTTTCCTATTGTCTCTTGGTGTTAATTAATGTTTGACTTTAGACATTTAGATTTCTAGGCATTCACATTTTTGTTACTTTTGCAGAAAATTATTTCACGTGGAAAATCAAGTATACGACATCGCAATTATCGGAGGAGGAATCGTTGGAGCAGCAACGTTTTACAAGCTTCAAAAACGTAACCCAGAATTAAATATTATTTTAATTGAAAAGGAGAATCGTTTTGCGGATCACCAAACTGGTAATAATTCTGGTGTAATTCACTCAGGATTGTACTATAAACCAGGATCCTTAAAAGCTGAAAATTGTGTAAAAGGTCGTCATGAATTGGTTCAATTTGCAAAGGACAACAAAGTACCTCATGATGTTTGTGGTAAAGTTGTAGTGGCAACAAAAGAAAGTGAATTGCCATTTATGAACAAGATTTTCGATAACGGAATTGCCAATAACACTGAAGGGATTGAAAAAATTTCTGCTGAAGAAGTAAAAGACCACGAACCTTATGTTGAGGGTATTGGTGGGATTTGGGTTCCTTGTACTGGAATTATCGATTACAGAAACGCCACTGAAAAAATGGTTGCCAATGCAGAAGGTTTAAACACCAATTCAAAAACTGTCCTTGGTGAAGAGGTGATCGGTGTTGAAAAACACGATGATTACTCAACTGTTGTTGGCGCAACTCAAAAGTTTAACGCTAAACATTTGATTTTCTGTGCTGGATTGCAAGCAGACCGTTTAGCAAGAAAAGATGGAGTTGACTTAAAAGAACAAGTGGTTGGTTTTAGAGGAGACTATTATGAGTTGACTGACCAAGCAAAACATAAAGTAAAGAATTTAATTTACCCTGTTCCAAATCCAGATTTTCCATTCTTAGGTGTACATTTTACGCGTATGACAGATGGAGAAACAGAATGTGGACCAAATGCTGTTTTTACATTCAAACGTGAAGGTTATGGTAAAACAGATTTCAATATGAAAGATACTTTTGATGCTTTGTCTTACGGAGGAACGTGGAAGTTATTCTTCAATAATATGAAGTTTGGAATTGATGAATACCGTAGAGCATTCTCGAAAAAATTATTCCTAAAAACACTACAAGGTTTAATTCCTTCTTTGGAAATGGATGATTTGCGTGTTGGTCGATCAGGAGTTAGGGCTTTGCTTTTAGGTCAAGATGGAGACACCCGAGATGATTTTAGAATAGAATACCACGGACATTCAATTCACGTGTTAAACGCTCCTTCACCAGCTGCCACAGCATCTTTGGCTATTGGTGGACAAATCGCTGAAAAAGCTGAACAACATTTTGCGTTGAAATAGGATTGGTAATTTAAAAATGTAGAACTAAAAATGAAAAATTGTGTTCGACTATTTTTCATTTAATTCGTAATTCATCAATTCGTACATCGTAATTATTCAGATTTCTCTAGTATTGTTGCTATTCGAAATGATTTCGTTTTGGGAACGATACAAACCAAACAAGCCCGTAATTTCGATAGAACGCAGTGACTGAGAAATCTTTTATTTAATAATATAAAACGAATATTACCCAAAACATTCAACGCTATTTAAGGAAGTACATTCCTCAATACTTATTACCTTGTTCAATACTGCTTTTCCGCCCTGAAGGGGCAGCTCTTGACAAACTGAGGCATCGCCTCAGTTAGCAAGAGGAATAAGTTCAACCTCGCCCTAAAAGGGCAGCTAAAAAATAACACAAACGCATACCGCTTTTCACAAAGAGAATCATCAGCATTTGACTAACCAGATTTCTCCAACATAGAGGGATAATGAATTGACTGAGGGTGTTCTATTTACTTTTTTCCATTCTTCATTCTTCATTTTTAAGTTAATGGCAAAATATTTGCTTACCTTATAACGTTAAGAAAAAAGATGAATGCAATGAGAACTATTCAGATCTTAAAATCGAAGTTTTACATGCTTTTGCTGCTTGTATTGTTTTCAATACCACAGACCTTTGCGCAAACCAATGAAGTCGACAGCAGTTATGCAGATTCTGTGATTCGTAGACTCCAAGTTTATGATTCTTTTGATGTGCCACATGATTTTAATCAACAATATCGATACTATTTGAGAAGAGCCAAAAGGGTTTATCCTTTAGCTTTAGAAGCAGCTAGGGTGATTGATTCCTTAGATCAAGCCTTGGAAGACGTGACGAAAAACAGAAAGGAAAGACGTATGATGCGCAAAGCACATAAATCTCTTAAAGATGATTTTAAATTTCTATTAAAGGACCTTTATGTTTCCGAAGGAATTGTTTTGACAAAGTTGATTTATCGTGAAACAGGAATGACAGTTACAGAAATCATTTCCAAATATAAAAGTGGAATGCAAGCTTCTCTTTATACCGGCTTGGCAACACTTTTTGATCAAGATCTAGATGCAAGCTATAAACCAAACACAGAAGATTTTGTGTTAGAATGTGTCATTCAAGATTTTAAAAGTGGAAAAGTTGATTTTGATCCTAACTTTGAAACGATGAGTAAGGAAGAGTATAAAAAGGAGAAAAAAGAATATAAAAAACGTAAAAAGAGAAATAAAAAGAAAATCAAAGCAAAGAGAGAAAAATAATCCCTATTAAAATTTTGACACCAAAAAAAGCCTGATCTTATTCATAAGACCAGGCTTTTTTATTCATTTTGAATCCGAAAATCTTCAGATATAAAATATAAGTTTATTTGTTTACTTGTGCCAATTGTTGTTCGTCAGCACCTGTAGAAACAGCAGATTTTTCAACACGGATTTTTGAACTACCTTCACAGCTCAATAAAATGTTTGTATCTCCAATCTCTAATACTTTTCCATGAATTCCACCGATTGTAACTACTTTGTCACCAACAGCTAAACTCTCACGGAATTTTTTCAACTCTTTTTGTTTTTTCATTTGTGGACGTATCATAAACAAATAAAATACTCCCAAAATAAGTAGTAACATCACTAATTGCATTCCACCTTCACCCATAACTTAATTGTTTAATTATTGTTTTTATTCAAATTTGATTTAATCTAAAACTGTTGCTTGAATAGAAATTACAGTTCTAGATGGTCGCGTATTTGCAGAAATAGAAATTGGCTTATTAATACGTCCTTTTCCTGTTTTATCAGTATCAACAGTTGCAACTACAGTAGTAGTTTCACCTGGCTGAATAGCATCTTCATCAAATTCAGACACTGTACATGCACACGATGCTGAAACATTGGCAATCATTAAGGGATAGTCTCCAGTATTTTTTACCTCAATTTTAGCTTCTATGATTTCTCCTTTCGCAACAGACCCTGCATTGTAAACTTCCTCAACTTCGATAGTTGTATATTGTCCAACTTGAGCTTCTGTTTTTTCTTCACCACATGCGAAAAGAACAAAAGAAAGAACTGATATTAAAAAAGCGTTTTTCATCATTCTCATTTTTACTTCATTAGTCCACGACCCATTTTCTTAATTTCACCTTGACTTTCAAGTTTTGAAATTGCTTTGTCTAATACTCCATTAATAAATAAATTACTTTTTGGAGTACTATAGAATTTTGATATTTCTATATATTCATTCAACGTAACCTTTGTTGGAATATTGCTAAATGTTTTCAATTCTGTAATGGCTAATTCCATCAATAGAACATCCATCTTTGCAATACGATCAAGTTCCCAGTTTTGTGTTAAACTGTCAATTAATTCTAGATTTTCAGGTCTAGTTTTAATCGCTTGTCTCAACAAATCTGTAATGAAGTCTTCTTCATCATCATTTGGCTTGTACAACGGAAGAATCGCATTGTCATCACTGTCCTCTTTAAAACTTTTGATGGTTTTAATAACCATAGAACAGGCTAAATCGATGTCGTCAACCCAATACACACTTTTTTCCTCTAAAAAGTCAAAAAGGTGAGGGAAGTTAGCAATTTCATATTTAAACAATTGAACCAAAAACTGTTTGTCTTCTTCAAATCCTTCGTTTCCATTGTTCATGTACTCGAAGTAAACCTCAGATTGACAGATGTTGATGTACATTTTACGCATCAACTCTTGTCTATCATCACCTATCCAGTTGGCCTTAAGGTCTTCCGATTGATGACGTAACTCTGCGTTTTCTTCAAGAAATTGAATGATTTTGTTGTCAATGAATTTCATGTTTGGATTGATATCCTCATCCTTTGGCAACATTTTCTTTTTATTCTCTTCTACTCGGTGCTCTCCCTTTAATTTCAATTCTGGGAAAATCATAAGCAATGAAATGTACAGTTCATACATTTGATCCACTGCTTTGAGTAGTTCTTTTTTTGCCCACAAAAACTCCTTATCCTCATGTTGAGAAAAAGCGTAAAGTGTTTGTAGAACTTTAATTCTTAAGTGTCTTCTGTTTAACATCTAGAAAGGTAATTTAACTTTACCAACTGCTTCAATTCTTTCTTCTGCTATTTTGTTTGCAATTGCATAAGCAGGAGTATTCTCATCTGAAGAACGTTGAATAATTTGGTGAACAGTATCATAAATTCCTTCGGCTTTTTGTAATGCCCAAGCTGGAGTATTGTTCGTTACCTCAGCATAAACGTTAATTACACCTCCAGCATTTACAACAAAGTCTGGCGCGTAAATCATACCTTTATCAAGTACAGCTTGACCATGCTTCACTTCGTCAGCCAATTGGTTGTTTGCAGAACCAGCAATGATAGAACATTTCAAACGAGAAAGTGTGTCGTCATTTACTGTAGCGCCTAAAGCACAAGGAGCATAAATATCCATGTCGATGTCATAAATTTCATCTAATCCAACAACTTTAGCTCCGTGTTCGTTAGAAACACGTTTCAACAAGTCTTGGTCAATATCAGAAATATAAACTTCAGCATTCTCTTCACAAAGGTGTTTTACAAGGTATTCACCTACGTGACCAACTCCCTGAACAGCAACTTTCTTTCCTGCTAAACTATCGTTTCCGAATTGTTTTTTAGCACAAGCTTTCATTCCTACATAAGTTCCTAATGCAGTAATTGGTGATGGATCTCCACTTTTTCCAGGTAATCCTGCAACGTGATCAGTTTCCATATTTACCCATGTCATATCCAATGGTGAAATCCCAACATCTTCTGCAGTGATATATTTTCCTGCTAAGCTGTTTACGAATTTTCCAAATCTACGGAACAAAGCTTCAGATTTCATCGTTTTTGAATCTCCGATGATTACTGCTTTTCCTCCTCCTAGGTTTAATCCTGAGATAGAATTCTTATAGGTCATTCCACGAGACAAACGTAAAACGTCATTTAATGCCTCAATTTCATTGTTGTACATCCACATTCTTGTTCCTCCTAATGCTGGTCCAAGTGTCGTGTTGTGTACAGCGATAATCGCCTTCAATCCAGTTGCATTGTCATTACAAAACAATAGTTGCTCGTGATTGTATTCACTCATTGCTGCAATGACTGGATTTTCAACCAAATCTTCAGCGGTTATTTTTCTTGTTTCTATCATTGTATTATGCTTTTTTATACTTCATATAAAATCAAATGGCTACTTTTGTAAAACAAAAAATGCGCATTCGTTGTGCAAAAATAGGAAATTAATAGATGAAGTCTCTAAGCTATCTCAACAAATATTTTTTTAAGTATAAATGGCGCCTTTTACTAGGTGTTTTGTTTATCATTGGTTCGCATTTTCTTTATGTTAATATGCCTTTGATTGTAGGTCATGCGGTAGAGCAATTTAAAGTGGGTATTGACCCTGATCACTGGTTTAAATTCGCATTCACTCTTGGAGGAACTTATATCTTATTGTCTATTGGAAAAGGAGTATTTCTTTTCTTTCAAAGACAAACAATTATTGTTGTCTCAAGGTTTATTGAATACGATTTGAAAAATGAGATTTATGAACAGTATCAGCGTCTCTCTTACAACTTTTATAAGCAAAATAATACGGGTGATTTGATGAATCGAATTTCTGAAGACGTCTCTTATGTTCGACAATATCTAGGACCTGGTGTAATGTATACTTTGAGTACTTCGGTTTTATTTATTTTATGTTTGATTTTTATGCTTGATATTAGCCCCGAATTAACACTTTACGTGCTGATTCCGTTGCCAATTATGACTTTTATTATTTATAAAGTTTCAAGTATTGTCAATAAACAAAGTATTGAAGTCCAAAAACAACAGTCTAAAGTTTCTACTCATGTTCAAGAATCGTTTTCAGGGATAACAGTATTAAAAGCATATGGAGCAGAACAGAAATTTCAAGAAGAATTTAACGTCGATGTAAAGGAATATCTTCGTCGTCATATGGCTTTGGTGAAAACTAACGCATTCTTTATGCCAACCATTACTTTCTTAATCGGAATCAGTACTATTTTAACCATTTATTATGGTGGAATTCTATCATTCGAAACGCAAAACAATCTAACTACAGGAAATATTGTAGAGTTTATCTTTTATGTCAACATGCTAACTTGGCCTTTTGCTAGTGTTGGTTGGGTAACTTCAATGATTCAGCGTGCTGCGGCTTCACAAGAAAGAATTAATGAGTTTTTGAGTCAAGAACCGGAAGTTAAAAACACCAGTCAAGCACCTTTCGATTTCAAAGGAAAGATTGAGTTTAAAAACGTAAGTTATACTTATCCTTCTTCTGGAATTCAGGCTGTGAAAGATCTAAGTTTTACCATAAACAAAGGTGAAACGTTGGCTATTTTGGGAAGAACTGGTTGTGGTAAATCAAGCGTCATAAATTTATTGATGCGCCAATTTGATCCGACTTCTGGAACTGTAGAAATAGATGGAGAAAATATACAATCGATTAATGTGAATGATTATAGGAAACAGGCAGGAGTAGTGCCACAAGGTGTATTCTTGTTTTCTGATTCTATTCGCAATAATGTACGTTTTGGATTAGCAGCCAACCAAGAGGCAACGGAAGAAGATATTATTGATGTGCTCAAAACAACTTATGTTTGGCATAATATAAAAGACTTTAAACAAGGATTAGATACTGTTTTAGGAGAACGTGGTGTTAATCTCAGTGGTGGACAAAAACAAAGAATTAGTATTGCCCGTGCATTGATTAGAAAACCAAAACTGCTGATTTTTGACGATTGTTTGTCTGCAGTAGATACTGAAACAGAAGAAATTATTCTCAATAATCTTGATGAAACACTCAAAGAATCGACGTCATTGATTGTAAGTCATCGTGTGTCTTCCATTCGAAATGCAGATCGTATTCTTGTTATTGAAAATGGAGGTAAAATAGAAGAAGGTACTCACGATGAACTTTTAGCGCTTGATGGTGTTTACTCTGAAATTTACAATAAGCAATTGCTGGAAGAACAGGAAGAATAATTGATGGTCCGGTAGCAAACGGAAGATTATTCGTAATTGACAATACGTAATTCGTAATTAAAAATGAGGATAGAATATATTCATATAAAAGGAGCAAAAGAACACAATCTTAAAGGTGTTGAAGTCAAAATTCCACATGGGAAAATGACGGTGATTACTGGTTTGTCTGGTTCTGGAAAATCTTCTTTGGCTTTTGATACTTTGTATGCAGAAGGTCAACGCCGATATATTGAAAGTTTATCTGCCTATGCCCGTCAATTTCTTGGGAAATTAGATAAACCAAGTGTTGATTTTATTAAAGGTGTAGCACCAGCAATAGCTATTCAACAAAAAGTGACTTCGACAAATCCCAGATCAACGGTAGGAACAGTTACGGAAATATATGATTACCTAAAAGTTCTTTTTGCCCGTGTTGGAAAAACTTATTCGCCAATAAGCGGTAATGAAGTAAAAAAACACGACGTTACTGATGTTGTGAATTTGATCAATTCGAGGGAAGAAGGAGAAAAGTTTATGGTACTTGCTCCTGTTGAAAATTATGAAAGATATGGCTTAGAGCGTCAATTCAATATTTTTAAAGAACAAGGTTTTTCACGTGTTCGAATTGATGATGAGGTAATGCGACTTGATCAAGCAATTGAAAACTTACCTAAGAAAATCAAAAAGTTAGAAATTGTAATTGACCGATTAGGAGTAAGACATGAGGATGAAGATCACCAATCAAGAATTGCCGATTCAGTTCAATTGAGTTTTGCAGAAGGAAATGGTTCTTGTTTAATTTTCTTCCCAAAGTCTAATGAAATCATTCCTTTTTCGAATCGATTTGAATTAGATGGGATGCAATTCGCAGAGCCCAATTTACACTTCTTTACATTCAATAATCCTTATGGTGCCTGTGATACTTGTGAAGGTTTTGGTTCCGTTATTGGAGTTGATGAAGATTTGGTGATTCCTGATCGTTCTAAATCATTGTATGACTTTGCTGTTTTACCGTGGAAAGGAGAAAAGATGAGCCGCTATTTAGATCAATTTATCGCTCAATCAGCTTCAATTAACTTTCCTATTCATCGTCCAATAAAAGACTTGACGGATAAAGAATACGATATTCTTTGGAATGGAAAAGGGAAAATCGAAGGAATCAATCACTTTTTTGAATATTTAAATACCAAGAAATATAAAATCCATGTACGTGTGATGTTGGCACGTTACAGAGGTAAAACGAAATGTCCAGATTGCCAGGGAACACGTTTAAGGAAAGATGCTAATTATGTAAAAGTAGGAGGGAAGAACATTTCTGAAATGATATTAACCTCCATTGAAGATAATTTAGAGTTCTTTCGAAATATAAAGTTGGATGCACAACAATTGGAAATCGGAAAGAGAGTTCTAGAAGAAATTCAAAGTCGCTTAAATTGGTTGAATGAAGTTGGATTAGGCTATTTGACCTTAAATCGTCAGGCGAATACTTTGTCTGGAGGAGAGTCTCAACGTATTAATTTGGCAACATCGCTAGGAAGTAGTTTGGTAGGATCTATGTATATTTTAGATGAGCCAAGTATAGGGTTGCATCCCAAAGATATCGAGCGATTAGTAGGTGTTTTACAAGAATTAAAAGCCTTAGGAAACACGGTGATTATTGTTGAGCATGAGGAAGCAATTATGAAAGCTGCCGATGAAATCCTAGATATTGGACCTTTAGCGGGAATTAATGGTGGTGAATTGGTTTTTCAAGGAACACATAAGGAACTCATCAATGCAAAAAGAAGTTTAACAGCAGATTATTTGACAGGAAGAAAAGAAATTCCTGTTCCAAAACAAAGAAGAAAACTTAAAGACGCCATTCATATAATAGAAGCGTCGGAAAACAATTTAAAGAAGATTAGTGTCAAAGTTCCCTTGCATGGAATGGTTTGCGTAACTGGAGTCAGTGGTTCAGGTAAATCAACTTTGATTAAGAATATACTTTATCCAGCACTGGCTAAAAAGTTAGGAATACACGGTAATCCAATAGGAAAACACACAGAAATAACTGGTGATTTTTCTCAAGTTGAAGCCATTGAGTTTATTGATCAAAATCCAATTGGAAGGTCTTCAAGAAGTAATCCTGTAACTTATGTCAAAGCTTTTGATGAAATCAGAACATTGTATTCTCGATTGAAACTAGCGAAGATGAGAAATTTGAAGCCTGGTTACTTTAGTTTTAACGTTCCTGGAGGGCGATGTGAAGTCTGTGAAGGAGAGGGTTTGATTACTGTTTCTATGCAATTTATGGCCGACATTCAATTGACATGTGAAACTTGTAACGGTGGAAGATACAAAGATGATGCTTTAGAAATTAAATACGAAGGTAAGTCAATCGCTGATTTATTGGACATGGATATTGCTGAGGCACTTGACTTTTTTAAAGCACAAAATGGAACTTTAGAAAAGAAAATAGTTGATAAAATTCAGCCGCTTGTAGATGTAGGTTTGGGTTATTTAACGATGGGGCAATCTTCTTCAACTTTATCGGGAGGTGAAGCCCAAAGAATTAAGCTTGCTTCCTTTTTGGTGAAGGCAAAGAATCCAACGAAGACGCTATTTATTTTCGACGAACCTACCACAGGACTGCATTTTGATGATGTCAATAAGCTTTTGATTTCATTGAATCGATTAATTGAGATAGGTCATTCTGTTATCATAATCGAGCACGATATGGATGTAGTGAAAAATGCTGATTGGGTAATTGATTTAGGACCAGAAGGTGGTGTAAATGGCGGTCAATTAATGGGACAGGGAACTCCAGAGGATTTAGTGAAAATCAAAGAAAGTTTTACAGGGAAGTACCTTAGAGAAAAACTGTAGTTGATGATTGCAATAATAATTCGACTCTAAAGGAAGCTTGTTGGAATTTTATTGCATTGATTTTAGATTAATTTTGTACATTGGTCACTCAGTAATATTTTAAAGTCCAAAATTGATAACAAACACAATGAAAAATAAAATGAAATATATTTTACCAATTTTAAGTGTATTATTCGTTCTAACAGCATGTTCTAAATATGAAGAAGGTCCAGCCTTTTCTTTGTTAACTAAAAAATCTAGAATTACTGGAGATTGGAAAACAGAGCGAAAAATTGATAAAGAAGGTGATGAGGAATTCTATTATACGGATCAAACGATTAGAATTTTAAAAACTGGAGAATATGAAGTTCACCAAAATAAAGACATTGTTATCGACGGTGAATGGGAGTTTGCAAATGATAACAATGATTTCAGAATCACTTACGAACTTGATGAAAATGAAAATAGCGAAGAAGTTCTAAATATCGAGGAATTTGAAATTATCCGATTGAAAAGTACTGAACTGTGGTTGAAAGACATCTATGGAGTGACGATAAAATATGTTCCTGCAATGTAATTCTTTTTGCCAAAAAATTTTTTTTGAAAGAGCTGACTTAATTGTTTAGCTCTTTTATTTTTTTAAGTACATTCTCACTATACCAATCATGGGCGCCAACTTCTTCCATAATGATTTTTCCATTTTGGTCGAGCAGGTAAGTGGTTGGTAAACTATTTGAGTCAAATTCTTTAGGGTAATTGCTCAAGGGTACGTAAACCGGGAAGTCATATTGTTTTTCCTCTAAAAACTGATTTAACTTTTCTGGTTTTTCATTGCTGATAAAGAAAAATGCTAAATCATCACCGAAATGATTGTAGAGCTTTTGTAAAGATGGCATTTCGGCTACACAAGGAGGGCACCAAGTTGCCCAAAGATTTACAATCGTGACTTTCCCTTTAGCAGAGGAGAAATTACTTTGTTTTCCCTCCATATCTAAAAGTACCCAATCAAAAGAGTTAACTTCTATTTGTTCTTCTTTTGATAGTTCAGATGGTGCTCCCGCAAACAAGCGCTGTATGGAAGACATCACAACCATTCTTATACTAGGAATGAAAAGTAAACCGATAAAAGCCATAAAAAGAATGTCCCATTTCCTTTTTTTTGCCCATGCCTTCAATTTCATAGCTTAAAATCTATTTGTACTCAATAAAACTAATGTGCACGCGATTTCTGTTTCAATTCCATTTTGAGCTAAAAGCTTTTCAAATTCTGGGTTTTCAGTTCCTGGGTTAAAAATGACACGTTGCGGCTTTAAATCGATGATTTTATCATAAAATCCATCTTGATTCTTAGCGGAAAGATAGAGTGTAACCGTATGAATATCTTCATCCTTAGGGAATACTTTGTGAATTGGAGTCCCGTTGATTTCTCCTTCGCGATTTCCGAATGCAACTACAGGAACATTGTGTTGCTGCAACATTCTTACGGCTTTATAAGCATATCGAACTGGTTTTTCACTGGCTCCAATAACTAATGTTTTCTTTGTTTTCATAAAAGCAAAGATAGGAAAAGCTATGGATGAAAAAGCATAGCAAAAACATTAATAATGTTAATTCTATTTGGATTTAAAATACAAGGAGTTAATTAGCTTTCGACTTTTCGATTCTTTACTTTTCAACCATTCTTTAGCCAAAGGAAAGGAAAAGCCTAAAAAAGTTTTAAATTTGTCAACTGAATCAATAATTAAGATTAATGCTACAATTGTCAGATCGTTTGTTATCAATGGAAGAATCAGCTACATTAGCGATGTCTCGTAAAAGTCGTGAATTAAAAAGTCAAGGCTTGGACATCATCTCATTGAGTTTAGGAGAGCCAGATTTTCATACACCTGATTTCATCAAAGAAGCAGCTGTGGAAGCAATGAATCAAAATTTTACAACTTATACTCCTGTTGCGGGTTATGATGAATTGAGACAAGCCATTGCAGATAAATTTAAACGTGATAACGGATTGCATTATGATAAAGAGCAAATTGTTGTTTCAACTGGAGCCAAACAATCTATTGCGAATTTAATGATGAGTTTGATCAACCCGGGAGATGAGGTTTTGATTCCTGCTCCGTATTGGGTTTCTTATATTGAAATCGTAAAAGTAGCAGGTGGAGTTCCTGTTATCGTTGAATCTTCTATTGAAACTGATTTTAAAGTAAGTGGTTCAGCAATTCAAGCAAATATTACAGATAAAACCAAAGCAATCATATTTTCATCTCCTTGTAATCCAACTGGGTCTGTTTATTCGAAGGAAGAGTTGAAAGATATTGCGAGTGCGTTCAAAAATCATAAAGACATTACAATTATTTCTGATGAAATATATGAACATATAAATTTCAAAGGAAATCATGAAAGTATTGCTCAATTTGAAGAAGTGTTTGACCAAACAGTAACGATTAACGGAATGTCGAAAGCTTGGGCAATGACAGGATGGCGAATTGGTTATATTGGAGCTCCACGTAAAATTGCAGATGCTTGCGCTAAAATGCAAGGTCAGTCAACAAGTGGGGCAAACGCAATAGCACAACAAGCTTCTATCGCTGCTTTGAAAAAAGATCCCTCTTTTTTGAAAGATATGTTGGCGGCCTTTAAAAAGCGTAGAACTTTAGTATTGGAAGCACTTCAAGCAATTGAAGGTGTTAAAGTAAATGAACCAGAAGGAGCGTTTTACTTTTTTCCAGATATCTCTAGCTTCTTTGGTAAATCATTTGAAGGAGAAAAAATTAATGACGCAAATGATCTTTCAATGTTTTTGCTTAAAGAAAGTCAAGTAGCTGTAGTAACTGGAGAGGCATTTGGTGATCCAAATTGTATCCGTATTTCTTATGCAACCGACGAGGCGACATTAACTGAAGCGATGAACCGTATTAGAATAGCTTTACAAAAATTGAAATAATGACATTGGAAAAACTTTTTGAGGAGTTTAAGACAAAAAAAATAATTGTTTTAGGTGATGTGATGATTGATGCTTATCTATCCGGTAAGGTTGATCGTGTAAGTCCAGAAGCTCCTGTACCAATTATTAACTTTTCAAAAAGTGAGGACCGTTTAGGTGGTGCTGCAAATGTAGCATTAAACTTAATCAGTCTAGGTGCTAATGTTGTCATGAGTACTGTTATCGGAAAAGACAAAGAAGCAGAAACAATGCTACGATTGATGGAGGATCAGTCTATTTCAACTTCTGGAATAATTCGTTCAGATGAAAGACAAACTACCGTGAAAACGCGTGTGATAGGGAATCATCAACAGTTGTTGCGCATCGATCAAGAACAAACAGATGATATCTCAACTGCTGAAGAAGATGCTTTATTGAAAGATTTAGAAGATTTACTTAAGTCTGGTTGTGACGCATTAATTTTTCAAGATTACAATAAGGGGGTTTTGACTTCGAGATTGATAGAAGAAGTAATTAAATTAACCAAAAAATATAAGGTACCGACATCAGTTGATCCTAAACAAAAGAATTTTCTGGCCTACAAAGGGGTGACTTTATTTAAGCCCAATTTGAAAGAATTAAGTGAAGGAATTCAACAGAAAATTGACTTTGCGAATGACCGTAGTCAATTTGAGTATGCGGTGAAAGAATTAAAATCAATAATTCATCCAGAGATCATTTTTACGACCCTAAGTGAACATGGGGTTTTTATTGAGGATGAAAACAATCAATATTATATTCCAGCCCATAAAAGAATGATTTCGGATGTGTCTGGAGCAGGTGACACAGTGATCAGTGTTGCTACGTTGTGTTTAGCGGTAGGAACCTCAATAGAAACTTTGGCTTCGATGGCAAATCTCGCTGGAGGAATTGTTTGTGAATACCGTGGAGTTGTTGCTATTGACGCTGATGATCTACTTCAAGAAGCCCTTAAAATAGATGTAAAATGTTAAGCGATTTTAGAGAAAAGGTCAATTTAAGCCTTTATAATTCTAAAAATTACGTCACTTCTTTATTCAGGTGGTTACATGTTATTGTTGCCCTGTCGATGGTGGGAGTTTTGATCTATTTCTACGGCTTTCCACAAACAGAAAGTTCTGAACTTTTTTTGATTCGAATCATTGAATTTAGTTTTCTATTTTATATCATTCGGTATTTCGTAAAGATAGTCTACGACTACAACCCTAGGCAATATATGAGAGTCCATTGGGTGGAGACCGTTATCGTACTACTCTTAATCGTAGAAGGTGTATCTTATAATTTATTTGGCTTCATAATATTTTCTAATCTTTTTAAAATAATAGGATTAGAAGGTTTTACAGACTTTTCTAGTGTCACGATACAAATGTTTTTCGTGGCCTATATTTTCATGGAAATGTTTAAGAAACGAGATTTCCGTCAGTACTTCAAAATTCACCCAGGGTTGTTATTTACTCTTTCCATTTTAGGATTGATTTTGATTGGAACGGGGTTGTTGATGTTGCCAGAGATGACTAAACCTAGTTATAATATTACTTTTATAGATAGTTTATTTCTATCAACTTCATCAACAAGTGTAACAGGATTGGCAACAGTTGATGTGGCAAATATTTTGACATTGAAAGGACAGATTGTAGTTCTGTTTTTAATTCAATTAGGAGCCTTAAATACAATTGCATTTGCTGCATTATATTTATTGATTGCAAAATTTGGTATAGGTATTAAACAGCATGATGTAATAGAAGATTTTGTGAATAATACTTCCTTTTTGGACACAGAAAAAATGTTTTCCAAAATTGTAAAATGGACAATCGTTATTGAGCTTGTAGGGTTTATCTGTATTTTTACTTTGCTCAAACCAGAAGGGATGTTCGCTGATAATTCTTCCCGTGTTTTCCATTCATTATTTCATGCCATTTCTAGTTTTTGTAATGCTGGATTGACAACAATTCCTGATGGATTGATGAATCCACTTCTAATAAATAATTACCTATTGCATAGTGTTACCTTAGGTTTATTCTTTTTGGGTGGTTTTGGAATGATTTATCTATTTGATATTTTTGGAATTAAAAGTTTAAGAAAAAGAATGAAATCACCATGGAAGACGCTACGTTTTGATACCAAGATTTCACTATATACAACACTTTTTTTACTAGTACTTGGAGGAGTGGTGTTTTATGCATTTGAATACAATAAAAGTTTAGAAGATAAATCTGGATTTGGAGCAATGATTACTACTTTGTTTAGTTCTATGACCACAAGAAATGCAGGTTTTAGTACTGTTGATATTTCTAGCTTGAGTCTGCCAGTGCTGGTTTTCTTCTTGTTTTTAATGTTTGTT
Organism: Brumimicrobium aurantiacum; assembly: GCF_003402975.1. GTDB lineage: Bacteria > Bacteroidota > Bacteroidia > Flavobacteriales_D > Crocinitomicaceae > Brumimicrobium > Brumimicrobium aurantiacum. The sequence continues at coordinate 68,277 of NZ_QURB01000003.1, forward strand.
GGAGCAAGTTCAGGATCTTCTGGTGGTGGTATTCGTGTTTCAACATTTGCAATAATGGTGAGTTCTGTTGTTTCAACCATTAAAAGAAAGCCGCATGTTGAACTCTTTAAACGAACAATTGAGAATGAATTGGTGTTAAAAGCATATTCTATCTTTATATTTTTCGTTGTAGGTAACTTAATTGGTATTTTTGCACTTTTAATTACCGAATATCAAGCAATAGAATCTGGAAAATTCCTATTAATTGATATTATTTTTGAACACGTTTCAGCAGCAAGTACTGTGGGATTGTCAACAGGAATCACGGCCGAGTTATCCGAGCCAGGAAAAATGATTTTAATTGTTGCAATGTTTGTTGGTCGTGTTGGAACATTAACGATAGCATACTTGTTTGGTAAACAAGTAATGAGTAGAAGATATAAATATCCGAAAGGGCATACAATGATTGGTTAGTTATGGCAGATAAAAAAGTGGTAAAACCGTATTACAAGGACAATAAATCCAAAAAAGAAGAGGTAGCAGAAATGTTTGATAATATTTCAGCAAAATATGACTTCTTGAATCACTTTCTTTCAATGGGAATTGATCATTTGTGGAGAAAAAGAGCAATTAAAATGCTTAAGGCCAAGCAGCCTAAGAAAATTATCGATTTAGCAACAGGAACAGGGGATTTTGCACTAGCTGCCTTAAAACTCAATCCAGAAAAAGTGGTTGGAGTAGATATTTCTAAAGGAATGCTAGAGAAAGGACGTGAAAAAATGAAGAAAAGAGGAAAGGAAAACATCATTTCAATGGTGCTTGGAGATTCTGAAGACTTGCCTTTCGAAGACAATGAGTTTGACGCATTAACAGTAGGTTTCGGAGTGAGAAATTACGAAAACCTTGAAAAAGGATTATCTGAAATGCTTCGTGTGATCAATCACGGCGGTACAGCTGTTATACTAGAGTTTTCTAAACCTAAAAAGTTTCCAATTAAGCAGCTGTTTGGCTTCTATTCAAAATATATTATACCAGTCTTAGGGAAGTCAATTTCAAAAGATAGTTCTGCGTATGAATACTTACCAGAATCTGTTGCTGCATTTCCTGAAGGACAGGACTTTTTGAATATACTTACCAAAGTAGGATATAAGAATGTTTCTGCAAGAATGGTTTCAGGAGGGATCGCTACAATTTATACAGGTGTAAAATAAATTGAACCTTTGAACGTTTCAATACAGCATGTTGAATAAAATCATTATTTCATTTTTACTATTTTTAATTGGTGTTGAGTTCTCATCAGCTCAACGGTTGCCGCTTACTCAAAACTATCGTAAGTTCGATCGAAAAGCCATTCATTTTGGTTTTATGTTAGGTGTAAATACATCTGATTTCTCTACCCAATATCATCCCAATATGTTGGAGAAATATGGTATGTATTCTATAACGAATCGAAGTCAACCTGGTTTTCAACTTGGTCTTATTAGTTCTTTGAAATTAGGAACACCATTGATTCGTTTAAGATTTCTTCCAACCCTGTCTTTTCAAGAACGTATTTTAGATTATAAATTCTATAATACTGATCCTACTTCAGAAGATGAATTTGAGACCTATGAAGAGCGAATTGGTTCTACAAATCTGGATTTCCCGTTGTTGTTGAAGTTTAGAACATTGCGTTACAATAACTTTGCGGCCTATATTGTTGCGGGTGCGCAATACACGATTGATATGCAATCTAAAGAAGAAACTTCTCAGAAATTTAGTGATCCATTTATTAAGTTGAATCGAGATGATCTTCAAGGACAAATTGGTGCGGGAGTTGATTTCTTTCTTCCTTATTTTAAATTCGGTATGGAGCTTAAAATGTCACATGGATTTGGAAATGCTTTAATTCAGGACGATACGAGATTGTCAAAACCAATTGATAAATTATACAACAGGGTGTGGTGGTTTTCACTAACTTTCGAGGGATAATGGAAAATAGTATTCAAATTCAAGTATTGCCAGAGCAGTTGCACGATGAAAAATTCATTTTGCAATTGGCCAATAAAAAGAACAGAGGAAGTAAAAAAGATTTACCTTTTTTCTATATCCGAAAACGTTCAATTGACGCACGTAAAAAGCCGGTTAAATATAATTTACAAGTTGTTTTAACGGAAGAAAAAACGAATTTAACAGTTCCTCATATAAAATTTGGTGATGTTTCAAATGCAAAACCAATTCACATCATTGGTGCCGGTCCTGCAGGGATGTTCGCCGCATTAGAAGCCATAGAACTTGGATTTAAACCTATTGTTTTCGAACGTGGTAAAGATGTGAGAGATAGAAGAAGAGACTTGGCTGCCATTAACAAAAACCATGTTGTTAATCCTGAATCGAACTACTGTTTTGGTGAAGGTGGTGCAGGAACTTATTCTGACGGAAAACTATATACCCGTTCAAAGAAACGAGGAAATGTACTTAAGGTTTTAGAACTGTTTGTTCAGTTTGGCGCTCCTTATGATATTCTTGTAGATGCACATCCACACATTGGAACAAATAAATTACCCGCCATCATTACGGCCATGCGAGAACAAATTCTTGCCTCTGGAGGAGAATTCCATTTCAATACTAAAGTTACAGATTTTGTTTTGGAAAATAATCAACTAGTAGGCTTGGAATTGAATCAGAAGGAAACTACTGCTGTTGATCATGTAATTTTAGCAACAGGGCATTCTGCTCGAGATATATTTCATTTATTGCATGAGAAAAACATTAAAGTTGAAGCCAAAGGTTTTGCATTAGGTGTACGTATTGAACATGCTCAAGATTTAATTGATCAAATTCAATATCACGGACGATTAAATGATGAATTATTACCACCTGCAACTTATGGCTTGGTCACGCAAGTCAATAAAACCGGGGTTTACTCTTTCTGTATGTGTCCAGGTGGAATCGTTGCTCCGTGTGCTACAGCTCCTGGAGAGGTTGTAACAAATGGTTGGTCTCCTTCAAAGAGAAATAATCCATATTCAAACTCAGGAATAGTCGTTGAAATTGATCCTACACGATTGCCTAATTATAATGAGAAAAACCCTTTGGTGGGATTAGAGTTTCAAGCTTCAGTAGAGAAAGCATGTTGGGAAGCTGCAGGAAAAACACAAGCTGTTCCAGCCCAAAGAATGGTGGATTTTGTAAAAGGTAGAGTTTCTAAAGACCTACCAAAAAGTAGTTATCAACCAGGAATGACGAGTGTGGATTTAAATAAAGTACTGCCTCCATTTATTGCAAATAATTTAAGACAAGCTTTTAAAGATTTTGGAAGAAAAATGACAGGGTATCTTACCAATGATGCTGTTTTAATGGCTCCAGAATCAAGAACATCTTCTCCAGTTGCAATACCAAGAGATAAAGAAAGTTTACAGCATGTTGAGATCCAAGGTTTGTATCCTTGTGGTGAGGGAGCAGGTTATGCAGGAGGTATTGCCTCTGCTGCAGTTGACGGACTAAATTGTGTTCAGGCCATTATTAGAAATCAAAAATAAACTACTTTTTAGAATTAAGTGTTTGTAAACTGTGTCTTATGGTAAATTAAACACATTCTTATGAATTCATTGACAAAATGATCTCTTTTGATTGCTTCCTTGTTTTTTCTTTTGTCAACTGCATTTGAAAATAAAGGGATTAGGGCAGTTTATGAAGTAGGTGAATCAAATCGTTTTCATCAAAATTGGAAGATTTTAAAGAATGGAATGGTAATAATGTCGAGAAATAAATTTGCTTTTTATACGCTTCATAAACAATAGATAATCATTGATTATCGACGAGCAAACTCTGAGAGAAAAACTGAAGTTGCCATAGCAACATTCAAAGATTCTCCTTTCCCGAATTTAGGAATGGTAACAGGTTCTGTGATCAATGGAAGAAGGCTATCTTGAATGCCGTTTCCTTCATTTCCCATTACCAAAATTCCTTTTTTCTCGATCTTCTTTTGGTAGATGTTTTCGCCTTCTAATAATGATCCGTAAATCGGTAAATCTGTTTTTTCAAAAACTTCTTTCAAATCCGTGTATTCAATACTAACGTTAAATATAGCTCCCATGGAGGCTTGCACAACTTTAGGATTATAACAGTCTACAGTTTCTTTGGAAGCAATGATTTTTTCTACCCCAAACCATGCAGCTAAACGTAGAATTGTTCCTAAATTACCTGGGTCTTGAATGGTGTCTAATGCAATATAAAATTCTGATTCCTCTTGAGAAGTAGGCAAGTAACTACAAATGGCAACTTGCTTTTGAGGATGCTTTAAAGTAGAGATTTGTCCTAATGATTTTTGATCTATTTCAACAAAAGAAACATGTTCAGGCAAAGCTTTAAATTCATTTTCAATACCGTAAATGTTCATCAAACAATCTGGAGCATGCTGGATGGCTTCGGAAATCATTTTTGGTCCTTCGATAGTGAACTGAGCATTTAAGTCCCGAAATTTTTTTTTATGTAACGAACGAATGTATTTGATTTGTTGTTTTGAAATCATAATTGCAAGAGATAATTCTGATGTAAAAATAGGAATGTTTTAGGGGAATCGACAATTAACAATTGCTTTTTGTGATAACTTTAAACCAGTATTCCTTACATTCGAATAAAAACAAACTATTAGGGTAAAAAATGAGGTTAATAGCTTTTCTTACTTTAATCATGATTTCTTTAAATTTTCAAGGTTTTTCTCAGAATATTTCTTCGGTTGTCGTATTTGGTTTTAATTGGAGAGTAGGGAATGTTAGGGTTGAAATAGTAAATCCGGATTACTCAGTAGAAATAACGGATTATGGCAAGAAAGAAAAGAGAAATCTATTGGTTGAAATAAAAAAAGAGCTCAATTTATGCTTAAGATGAAAGTACTAAGGAGTTTAGATATACCTATATTTTAGTTAAGAAGGATAATTTGACAAATAACAATTGATAATTTTCAAAACATACAATTTATAATCAGCTGATTCGTATTTTTGTCTGTTGTGAGGCGAATATTTTCCTATATAATTTTAACGCTATTCATCTGGTTTATTTCAGCATGTAATATTACCCGTAATGTTCCAGATGGTTACTACCTTTTGGTTTCAAATGATATTGATGTACCCAATGGAACCGAGGTGGATAAAGATGAAATAGAAGATGTAATTCGCCAGCGTCCAAATCATAGAACAATTGGATTCCGCTTGCGTTTGAGGGCTTTTAATACGATAGATTCTACCAAAGCACAACAAGATGCACAGGATCGCCTTCAAAAGAATATAAAAAAAAATAAAAGGCGTTTAGCCCGTCAGGAGAAAATCAATAAAAGAAGAATTAAAAGGGCACTAAAACGTGGGGAGGACTTTTACAAGCCTAAAGAAATTGAACTCAAAGATACAATTGATCCACGACCAACTTTCAGAGAAAGAATTAAATATGAATATGGTGAAGCCCCTGTGATTTATGATTCAGCTTCTATGATTAATTCTAAAGAACAGATTGAATTGTTTATGGTGAAAAAAGGATACTTTGATGCTAAAGTGCGTACAGAGGTGAGCTTGAAATCCGAAAAAAAACACGCCGATGTTGATTATATTATTACTCCAAAAACGGCATACATAGTTGATTCATTATTTTTAAGAACCAGTAATAGCATTGTAGAGAAAACATATAGAAAGTACCTAGAGGAAGGAGAAAATGTTTTAATTCCACCATTTCGATTTGACTCTGAGGGTTTAGGAAATATGCGTAAATCATTGACTGATTTTATGAAAAATAGTTCAGTTTATGGTTTTAAGGAAAGCTATATCTCTTTTGAAGTGGACACCTTAGGTGGAAATGATACAATACAAGTGGCTATAGACATTTCAAAGAGAATAGTAGGAAAAGATGAAAATGAAAGGGTAAAACCATTTGTGAATACGAGAATTAACGAAGTCGTTTTTCACTTGATGGATACCTTAAATTATCCAGGGAACTTCCAAAAAGAACAACTCGATCCTCGAGGAATTAAGCTTGGTCCCTATGAGGATATTCCAACCTTTGATACCTTACGATACGATTGGTACGATGGAAAAAATGAGAAATATCGAACCGCAACATTTTTATACAATGGTAAATTAACAACTAAACCTGAACTCATAGAATTTCAAAACTATTTGGAAGAAAATAATTATTACAAAGGAGATTATGTCTCACAATCTTATAATCGTTTGATGAATTTAAATATTTTCAAAACGGTAAGACCTGAGTTGATAGAAAATGATTACAACACCATAGATGTTCATTATTATTTAACACCATTAGAACAAAGGACATTTAGTTTCGAGCCGAAAGCCACTCATTCCAATAGTTTTTTAGGAGTTTCAACGTCTTTGAATTATATTAATAGAAACTTATATCGTTCAGGAAATCGATTGAAAATTAGTTTTAGTGGAGGTTTTGAGTCACTACCAGATGTCTTTTCAACAAGTGATGAATCGAAAGTAATCAATGATGAAACACGAAGTTTAAATACCATTGAGTTTGGACCTTCATTTGAATTGGAATTGCCAGGGTTGTATCCCATAGGATTGAAACGTTTGTCGAAAAATCAAAATCCTGTAACCACTTTTTCTGGTGCATATAGTTATCAGCAGAGACCTGAATTTAAAAGACAAACCATTCAAGTGAATTACCTTTGGAAATTCTATGATATTGCACGATCACAATTATTTACAGTGGGTATACCTGTGATTGGTGGAATTCAATTTGTAAGAATTGATAAAACAGAAAGTTTTGAAGAACGTCTTGAAGAACAAAATGATTTATTTTTAATAAACGCTTACAGCAATCAGGCCATTTATAAAGATGTTGCATTGAATTATAGCTACAATAATCCTAATCTAAATGAAGGAAAAATGATCTTTAATTATGGATTTAGTTTTGATGTTGCGGGGATGGCAATGAGTTTGATTACCCAGAATAATGAAGTGAATGAAAATGGATATAAAGAATTTTTAGGACAACGCTATTCTCAATTTGTGCGACTTGACAATAATTTCACCTTACATCAATACCTAAATGAAAAGTCTTTCCATTATCGTCTACAAGTAGGAGCAGGAGTTCCCTTAGAAAACAACGGACCAAGTTTACCTTTTGATTATAGTTTTTTTGGTGGTGGTTCTAACGATAACAGAGGTTTTCGAGCAAGATCTTTAGGTCCTGGTGTGTACAAATATTACCTCGATTCAAATAGTACTGTAACTGAAATGGGAGATATGCGATTGGGAGCTTCTGCTGAATTTCGATTTAAAGTTTCGAGCTTAATTGAAGGAGCAATTTTTAGTGATGCTGGAAATGTGTGGACTTATAACGAAGATGTGAACAGATCTGGTGGACAAATTACCACGGATTTTTATAAGCAAATGAGTGTGTCTGGTGGACTTGGAGTACGTTTAGATTTTAGCTTTTTAATTGTTCGTTTAGATTTCGGTATTCCACTAAGAAACCCTGCCTTGCCGGATAAAGCTAAATGGATTTTCCAAAGTCGAGATCCTTATTATCAAGAGGCTAAAGATGAATGGGGTATCGATCCAAATACGGGAGATTACTATTATAAAAATGATGACTTTAACTTCCCTAAACCATTTCAACCCCAAATTCATATTGCCATTGGTTATCCGTTCTAACTGTGTTTTTTTTGCATTAACATTAAACCTTTTTTTCATCTCTTTGTCTTCTTGATGAATAGATTATAATTGTGTTTAATTCGATCTGTTTTTTTTCGAAAAATTGGGACGACTTAATTCGATATTAGGTTTAATTTCTACTAACTTTGTTGGTCTAAATTTGAGCAATAATAAAATTAATATAGAGTTATGAATAATTGGTTTACAGTTAAAGTAAAATACACCAAACAATTGGAAGATGGGCGTTTAAAACGTGTTACAGAACCATATTTGGTAGACTCAGTTTCATTTACTGATGCTGAAGCACGCATCTATGAGGAAGTTGGACAAAATGTTACAGGTGAATTTTTAATCACTGGAATTACCAAAACTGAGTATGCTGATATCTTTTATTATGAAGATTCTGATGACTGGTACAAATGCAAATTAACTTATGTTTCCATTGACGGAGACGAAGGAAAAGAGAAAAAAATCACAAGTAATTTCTTGGTAACTGCATCAAGTGTTAAAGAAGCTTTTGAAAGAATCAAAGAAAGTTTAAGTGATATGACAGTTACTTTTGAAGTTCCTGCAATTAGCTTGACTTCTATTGTTGAGGTATTGCCTTACAATCCTGATATGGATGTAGAGATTGGTAGAAGACCTCTTGAAGAAGGAGAAGAATTGGTGAATACACCAAGTGAATCAACTTACGAAGAGGAGGAATTGGAAGCTGAAGAAGCATCAAATGAGGAGGTGTCTGAAGAATCTTATGATGAAGAGGAAGAAGACGTTAACTTTGAAGACGAAACAAAATAATTCATGAAAGAGTTTCTTGATATTTTACGCAATGACCATTCGGATTTTGACAAAGGAAAGTTGAATGATCAACTGAAAAGTATTGATCCAATTAAATTATTTCAAAAATGGTATCAAGAAGCTTTTGAAAAACAATGTCTTTCACCAAATTCAATGACCGTGAGTACTGTTGGGAAGGATCTTATGCCTTCTTCACGTATTGTCTATTTGAAAGAATTAATGGAAGAAGGACTTATATTTTATACCAATTACAACAGTAAAAAAGGTGAAAATATAGCAGTAAATCCACAGGCTTCTGCATTGCTTTTTTGGGATGAATTATCTCGCCAAATTCGTGTTCAAGGAATTGTAGAAAAGGTTCCAGCTTTTATGTCTGATGATTATTTCGCTTCACGTCCTCGACCAAGTAAATTAGGTGCTTGGGCGTCTAAACAATCCAAAGAAATAGCAGATCGATCAAAGCTTGAAGATGTCTATCAAGAAATGGTTGAGCGTTTTAAAAACGAAGAAGTACCTCGACCTGAATTTTGGGGAGGGTATCTTATTCGACCTACTTACATCGAGTTTTGGCAAGGAAGACCAAGTCGATTACATGATAGAATTTGTTTCCAAAAAGATGACGTTGAAGACCAAGATTGGAAGGTTTTACGTTTGAATCCTTAATCGTTTTTTATGAATGTAGAGCCAACTATTTTTCAATTAGACAATGGTATTCGTGTAGTCTATCTGCAAGATCCCTCAATGGTAGCTCATTTAGGAGTTACAGTTCGTGCGGGTTCGCGTTTCGAATCTGAAAATGAAGAAGGTCTTGCTCACTTCTTGGAACATTGTATTTTTAAAGGAACTAAAAATAGACGCGCTTTTCATGTTTTGTCCCGCCTTGATTCTGTAGGAGGAGAGTTAAACGCTTATACTACGAAAGAGGAGATTTGTGTCTACAGTTCTTTTACGAAAGAACATTTAAAACGCGCTTCAGACCTTTTGGCGGATATTCTTTTTAACTCGACATTTCCATCCAAGGAGGTAGAAAAAGAGAAAGAGGTCGTTTTGGACGAAATAAATTCCTATTTAGACAGTCCTTCTGATAAAATATTTGATGATTTTGAATCGCATTTATTTCCAAATAATCCTTTAGGAAATAACATTCTAGGAACTGTTGAATCAGTTCAATCTTTCACCAAAGCTGATTTAGAACGTTACGTTAAAAAGTTCTTTTACCCTGAAAATATGGTGATTTCTTTTGTTGGTAACCTAAAATCATCAGTTGTTTTAAAGCAATTAAATAAAGATTTTGGTCACTATTCCCACAAAGAAGATACAGCACAGCCTACCGCACCAAAAGAACTTGAGGCATTTAATATTGAAAGTCCAGAAGCCAATTATCAATCTCACCTCATGATAGGAGGACGAGCACCTGGGTATAATCATCCAGGTCGTCGTGTGTTCAATTTATTGATTAATATTTTGGGTGGACCAGCTTTAAATTCAAGACTGGGATTATCGATTCGAGAGAAATATGGCTACACCTATAATATTGACGCAAGTTATACTCCATTTGAAGAAGTAGGGTATTGGAACGTTTATGCCGGAACAGATCCAAAGTATCAAAAGAAAACCCTTCGACTAATAAAGAAGGAAATTCAACGATTTATTGACGAGCCGCTTACTGAGAATCAATTGAAGAAAGCCAAGCAACAAATGAAAGGACATTTGGCTTTGGGCATGGATAGTAATTCAGGTGTGATGTTGAATTTTGGAAAAAGTTTATTGGTTTTTAATCAAATTGATACCCTTGAGGAAATCTATGAATCAATTGATAGCATTACTCCAGAAGAAATCCAGTCTATTGCACAAGAATTTATGTCCAACGATCAGGTTTCATCTCTAGTATTCAGTGTTAAAAAGTGAAATAAAACATAATATCTCAAATTTATAAGTGTTATTATGATGTTTCGTCGAGGTTTTTTGGGTTTTAATCTATAGTTTTGCGGAAAAATTATGCATTCATAGTAAAATGAATGGATTTTTAATTGATGAGTATCTAAGACTTTTATCATTCTTAATGCTCTAATATGTGAAAATTTATGCAGCAAGAATTAAAGGAGATCAATGTTGAAATTCTAAAAACGGAACAACGTTTAAAGGAGCTTAAGAATAAAGCACTGTCCTTGCATTATGCAATGGAGGAAAATGGTTTGAAACCAGATTGTGATCAACTTATTTATAGTAATGAAGAAACCGATGTAACAGTCCAAGAAAAATCGAAAGTTGTCCGTAAAACAGAGAAATTCTTTAATACTGGAAGATGGCGTTATTTGCTCCGAGATAAGGAATTGTTTTGGTCGGATGAGTCTAAGAGAATATTTGAATTACCTAAAGATTACAATGGGAGTATTTTAGATTTCTACCTGTCATCGATTGATAATAAAACCTCTGAAAGACTTCCGAGTATAAGAGATATATTTGAAATCATAAAAGAATCGGGTGAAATGAATCAAACCATCATTACTCCTAATGGAATCAAAAAACATTTAAGTTTTTCATCTACCCCCATTTTTGCTGAGGAAAGTCCTGAAACTCTAATTGGAATGGAAGGATTTGTTAGAGATCTCACCGATAAAATTCAAGGTCAAAAAGGATTAGATAATTTCTTTAAAATGTCAAGAGACTTACATTGTATTGTACATAAAAATAAATATTTTGTAAGAGTTAGTCCATCTTGGATAGATCTGTTAGGGTATACCGAAGAAGAGTTACTGTCACGTTCATACTTGAATTTTATACATGAAGATGACCTACCAAAATCGATAGAAGCTATTGAGAATTATCATGAACGTCCTTCTAATATTGAACAATTTGAAAATAGATACATCTCCAAATCAGGTGACATAATTTATTTGAAATGGAATACAAAGCTTGATGAAGAAACAGGCTTGATTTATTGTAATGCTACTAATATTACCAAAACTAAGCTTGAGAATCAGAAACTATTGGTAAACTTAAGTGAAAAAAAATTGCTTTTGCGTGAAATTCACCATAGGGTTAAGAACAACTTACAAATTATTTCAAGTCTACTTTCATTACAAACAGGAGGAGAAATCAACAGGTCATCTTTTGAGGAACTTTATGAGTCAAGTAAAAATAGAATTAGGTCTATGGCAGCGATTCATGAAATGTTTTACCAATCAGAACAATTGAATAAGATTGAATTTGGAAAATATATACATAAATTGTTTTGTGATTTGGTAAGATCATTTTCTCACAAACGGAAAAATATAGATTACTCGATTAATGTTAATCCCGTATTTGTAGATCTTGATACGGCAATACCTTTAGGATTAATAATTAATGAAATTGTGACCAACTCTATTAAGTATGGAGAAAATAGAAATGGTGAAGTACATATATTTGTAGAACTCCTAGAAGCTGAAGATAAACACTTGAAATTTATTATTGGTGACCGAGGTGATAAAGTCATTTCAGATATTTTGGCTAGAGAAAAAGATAGTTTGGGAGTAATGATTATTAAGAGTTTGGTTGAACAGATTAATGGAGAAATTATACAATTAAAGAATAAGCAAGGAGCTATTTTTGAATTGACTATTGGTTTTTAGCAATAAATAATTATTATTTTGAATTGAATCCCACTGTTTACTTATTGATTTATAAGTTTCTATCAATTTAATAAACAATTAGTTTTTTCAATTGTTAATAAATTGTAAGTTATGAGTGCATAACCTATGTTAATTATTGTATTTTAGTTTCCTTGTTCAGGAGGAAGAAATTTATCGGAAGTTATGAAGAATTCAGGAGAAAAGTTATCGCATAATAATATAAAACATGATGAGGATGTTTTGCCAACAGATGGTGAAAAAAAAAATAATGCTAATTATCAAGAAGAATTCTTAAAGCAAGCAAAAGATCAAATTTCTGCAAGAGAGAAAATGCAGAAAAAAACAGATAAATTTTTTGGTGTAGGTCGCTGGATTTATTGGTTGTCAGAAGATAGGATAGAATGGTCTTCTGAGGCATATTCTATTTTTGATTATCCAAAAGATTCAACTCAAAAGCTAGAAGATTACTTTTTTTCGCGTGTAAAAATCACTGAATCAATAAATCATAACATTCCCTCTGATTTATTTACCAAAGCTACAAACCACAAAGAGGAAACCTATTCATTTAAGGCTAAAGGTAAAGGAAGAAAATTGATTTCTTATTCATCAGAAAATGTTTTTGATGATGCAGGAAATATCGTTGCAATTGAAGGTATGATCAAAGATTTATCTGATGCAATGATAGGAACTATTGGACTTGATAATTTCTTTAATTTATCTCAAGATCTACATTGTATCGCACATGTAGATGGTTATTTCTTGAAAGTAAGTCCAGCATGGATAGATCTTCTAGGATACACTGAGGAAGAACTACTTGAAAAACCTTTTATGGAACTAATACATCCAGACGATATTGAGTCTACAGCAGGGAGTATTGAAGAACTTGAGGAACAAGGTGAAGTTTATAAATTTGTCAATAGATACATCACTAAAACAGGTGAAATAGTCCATTTAAGTTGGAGTTCAAGAACAGATCCTGTTTCTAACTTAACTTTTTGTAATGCAAAAGATATTACAGAAAATAAATTGGTAAGAGAACAATTGTTAAGTAAACTGAATTCTAAGGATTTACTGCTTAGAGAAATTCACCATAGGGTGAAGAATAACCTCCAAATTATATCAAGTATTCTGTCTTTACAAGCTAGAATAAATCATGAAGAAGTTTATCTAAGAAGACTGTATCTAGATAGTCAAAATAGAATTCAATCTATGGCTGCTATTCATGAAATGTTCTATCAGTCTGAAGAATTAGATAAAATTGACTTCATTGTTTATTTGAGAAAATTAATTAGTGATTTAACGAATTCATTATTCACAGAAACCAATAATATTGATTTTTCAATTGATGCAGATTCAGTATTTGTAAATCTTGATACTGCAGTACCATTAGGGTTATTAATTAATGAAATGGTGACCAATTCTGTCAAACATGGTCAAGATGCTGATGGAAACGTTAATATTAATGTGAAAGTCAAGAAGAAGGAAGGTAATAAGGTATTCTTGAGAATTGAGGATAAGGGAGTGAATGCAAATCCAAATATCTTAGTTGAAGATTCCGAAGACGATATTCAAAGTTTAGGGGTTTTACTTATCAATAGTTTAGTTGATCAATTGGACGGTAAGATAGAACAAGTTGAAAGTGAGGTCGGAGCCATTTTTGAAATCACTTTTGAAAATAAACTCGATTAATCTTTGAGTAATAAATATCAATTGATTTTCTAGTTCATTGCTTATAAATGATAATCAAGAATTAAGTTAATGTTGAGCATGTTCGATCTATTCGCAAGTTGATGGTCACTTAATTCTAATTCGTTAGAATTATCATGTTTGTAAATCGTAATCACACGTAAGTATAAACCAGTTAAATATTTATGAAAGTCGTACTTATACTCTACTAAGAAATGAGAATAATCTGCGAGTTGATATTTGTTGAGTTCGTAATTGTCTAAATCTGGTTGATCAATAATTCCCCCGCTTAGAATAGCTGAATGAAACTTATTTTTAGAATGATATTCATATCTTACGACCAGTGCATTTAACCCACCATAGCCTTCAAATAGTTCAGCGGTTTGACTCGCATAAAATTGTTCTCTTCCCCATTCACGTGGAAACAAATATCTCCCCTGTTTGGAAATACCAAGGTAATTTAATGTGAATTCATGCTGTTCCTTTAAATTGATTCCCAGTTGACCACCAATTCCAAAGGTGTATTCTCCAGGTCGTATATACGCATGTTCACTGTTTTTATTTCCTCCATTATTGAGGGAGGTTTCATGAAAAGCTTGTATACCTAACAATAGTTTTTGGCTGTTAAAAGGAAGTTTGAAATCAGATTGAATAAATGTAAGATTAAATACATTTTCTGCTGTATAATTCCAAAGTTGATTACTCCATTCTCCTGATTGGTATTTTAATCCAATAACTCCTAAACCCAATGAGGAAATATTGTGAGAGTAACTACTTTCATCTCCGTATTGGTTTAATCCAACACCGTAAACCCCAAAAGTATTTTGGATAGACTTTGAATGAGAAGTTCCCCTAACAGTTTCTGCAAAAAATAGTGCACTTCTCATCTCTAATTTATTCTTTTTATAGCTATTGCTTAGACCATTAAAAATGTTAGGTCTTAAGCGATTATAATTTTCATTTAAAAGTGGCGACTCAAAAGTCTGATTCCCTAATTTAAAAGCCCAGTTATTATGGTGATAAAATAAAGCAATTTCATCAAACATTTGAGTCACATGATTTTCTGTTGGATGTTCAATGTCTGAAAGATATTTTTCATATCTTACACCATTCCAACCATGATTTTCATCATCAATAAGATTGTATTCAGCAAAACGAACGGTAATAAAACCACTGGTTTCAAACTGAAAACCATGAAATTTTGGAGTCGTATAGTGTAACTCTACACCTTGTGCTAAACTTCCATAATTATATGCTTTGCTTTGGTTATGAGTCGACATAAAATACGTTCGGGCATGAAGCTTTAAATGTCCTTTTTTGATGAAATTAGTAAATGTTTTTGATGTATCTTCCTCATGATGCTGAGCATGAGTTTCAAATGAAAAAATCAAAAAAAGTAAAAAGACATAAGTTAATTTCATGACGCTAAATTTCAAGTTTTATCACTGTAATTAATGAGGAAGTTTGTCTCTGATTAAACCGTAAACATAAGTCCCAACGGTGGCAAAAAATAAGACGACTGTGAATGAAGCAAAACCATATCCTATATTAACGACCATTGGTCCAGGACAAGCTCCACTTAAAGCCCAACCTAGTCCAAAAATGATTCCTCCAAAAAGGTAACGGGCTATAGATTTACTTTTTGGAAAAAACAAAATAGGGTTTCCTTCTACATCTTTTAATTTGAGTTTCTTAATGATGGCAACACCAATAATTCCAAGAACTACTGCAACACCAATAATCCCATACATGTGAAAGGCTTGGAAACGAAACATCTCTTGAATTCTGTACCACGAAATAGCCTCTGATTTAGCCATTACAATTCCAAATAGTGCCCCGACTATTAAATATTTTAAAAATTTCATTTTTATGCTTTTTTTTATTTTGAATAAAATGTCTGTTTAAACACGTCAAATCTGAGGTTTAAGAATAATTAAACCATATTGATTAGTTTGACCTCGTTGAAAAACTAGGAGAACAGTAGAGGGAAAATCCCAAATGTCATGATGAATCCTCCAATAAAGAATCCTACTACGGCAATCATTGATGGAACTTGTAAATCTGCAATACCACTTATGGCATGTCCTGATGTACAGCCTCCTGCATATCTTGCTCCAAATCCAACAAGAAAACCTCCAATTGCTAGAATCAAAAAGCCTTTTAATGTGAATAATGATTCTAGACTAAATAATTCTTTTGGTTGAATTGTTGTTGGTGCAGAAAAACCAAGTGCTTTTAAATCACGTATTGTGTTTTCTGAAATTTCGACTGCTTGATCTGGATAAGTTAAAAAGGTATTGGTAAGGTAACCACCAAGGATAGCTCCTAGTAGAAATACCAAATTCCAAATTTGCTTTTTCCAGTCAAAATCAAAGAATTTAACTTTCTTTCCAGCTCCTCCTATTGCACACATAGTGCGGAGATTCGCAGAAAAACCAAAGGATTTTCCGAAGAATATTAAAAGAAACATTACGCATGAGATGACTAGCCCTGAGAACCACCATGGCCAAGGATTTAAAATAAAATCTATCATTTTTATCTATTTAATTTTGTAAGAAATAATGGGTTTGTATAAGTGATTGATGAGGCTTTCTGTTATGCTTTTATGGAAAATACCACCTTTTCCGTGTGTTCCTAAACAAAGGATGTCCATCTGATTTTGTTCAGCGAATTTTTTCACTCCTTCTTCAACATTTCCTTCTCTAAGAATGTGACTTTCGAAATTAACAATGTCATTTTTTTGAGCAAAAATAGCCATGTTTTCCTTTATGGTCTCATCTTGATTTTCATCATCATTTACTTGTAAGAAATGTAATTTTGTGTCGTACATTTTAATGAGTCGCTTGATCAATTTTAAATCTTGCACTTCATATTCCTTGAAATCATGAATGAATAAAAGGTTTTTTAATTCTAATTCAGAACGATCACACATTAAACTTAGAACCGGAACATCTGAGTTTCTAGCAATGTGTTGGGCATTACTACCAATAAATCTTTCAGCAAATCCCGACGCTCCTTTCGTTCCCAAAGCAATAAGATCAAATTGATTGTCCTCAGCAAATTGAATTATTCCATTTGTGGTATGTCCGAAAGTCAATTCTGTCTTTACTTCAGGATGACTCTCTTGAAGTGACTTTAACTTCTCTAAAGCCATTTCACGTTGAATCTCCACAAAATTTATATCTATTTCTCCACATGTATTTATCATACCGTCCATTCCTAAGGTGACTGTGTCTGGAACATTCAAAATATGTAGAAAAGTAATTTCAAACTCCCCTTTTTTAGAAAGGTTTTTCACCATTTGATAAGCATACTCAGCCTCTATAGAAAAATCTGTTGGAATTAAAACTTTTATTGTATTCATTGCTTCTGAGTTTATTTCGTTTTTAAACTTTCAAGATTGTCTTGGTTGATTCCATTGATGACATTTTCAACTTTTGCATTGTCTAATACTTTTTTTGCCTGAGCTGATCGGCCACCACTTCGGCAATAAACAACTACCTGTTCATGTCCTTTTATCTCCTCAATATAATTCTCAATAGTATTTAACGGAATATTTATCGCACCGTCATAATGCCCTGAAGCAAATTCTTGTGGAGTTCTAACATCAACAAAATACGCATTTTCAAAATCAATATTTTGTGCTGTTGTTTGTTCTGTTTCACTTTTTTCATTGGTTTGAGAGTTAGCACAACCAGTGATCAATAAAAGAGCTACAATGAGAATTGAGAAATTACGCATAATAAATGTGTTTTAAATGTTGAATAAAGTGGTGATCATCACTAGACCACCACCTGTAATATTTATAATGTTTTAGACTGACAAACGAAGTCTGATTTAGGAACATTTGTTTTAGAGATTGCTCCCATTCCGCCTTCTACTTCAGTGAAGTTTCTATATCCTCTTGATTGAAGGATACTCGATGCTATCATACTTCTGTATCCTCCTGCACAATGCATAAAGAAATGTTCTTCTGGATTGATGTCTTTCATCCATTCATTGATGTTTGATAATGGACGTGAATAGGCCTCCTCAACATGTTCTGCTTCATATTCAGACTCTTTACGAACGTCGTAAACAACACTTTCTTCTTTGTTGAAACGATTTTCGAATTCCTCAGGTGTAATTCTGTCCACTTTATCAATTTCTCGGTCTTCTTTCGTCCATGCTTCAAATCCTCCATTTAAGTATCCTATAACATTGTCAAATCCAACTCGACTCAAACGAATAACAACTTCTTCTTCCATTCCAGGATCAGTAACTAAAAGTAATTCTTGTTGAACATCTCCTATCATTGCTCCAACCCATGGTGCGAAGTCTCCTCCAATTCCAATACTTATAGAGTTCGGGATGAATCCTTTTGCAAAATCACCATTTGCTCTAGTGTCTAAGATTAACGCTCCAGTTCCTTCTGCAGCTGTTTCAAATTCTTTAGGAGATAATGCTGTTAAACCAGTTTTAATTACTTCATCTACATTTTTATATCCTTTCTTATTCATTGCTACATTTGCTCCGAAATATGCTGGTGGTGGTAGTAACCCATCTGTTACTGCTTCAATAAACGCCTCCTTGTTTGGTTGGTTTAAGGCGTAATTTACCTTTTTCTGATTACCCAAAGTGTCTACTGTTTCTTTCATCATGTTCTTACCACATGCCGAACCTGCACCGTGTGCTGGGTAAACTGTAACATCATCTGCCAAAGGCATAATTTTCGTCATTAATGAATCGTATAAGTGGCCTGCTAATTCATCTTGGGTCATGTTTGCCGCTTTTTGTGCTAAATCTGGTCTACCAACATCTCCTAAGAATAAAGTATCTCCTGAGAAAATAGCTTCGTCTTTTCCATTATCATCCTTCAAGAGGTAAGTTGTGCTTTCCATTGTATGTCCAGGCGTGTGTAAAGCTTTAATTGTTATGTTTCCAATTTCAAAAACTTGCTCATCTTCTGCAACTATACAGTCGAAGGCTGGATCTGCATTTGGTCCATAAACGATATCAGCTCCAGTTGCTTTTGCTAAATCTAAGTGACCAGATACAAAGTCAGCGTGGAAGTGTGTTTCAAAAATGTACTTTAACTTTACTCCGTCTTTTTCTAACTTATCTAAATAGGGTTGAATTTCTCTTAACGGGTCAATAATCGCCGCTTCTCCATTGCTTGTAATGTAATATGCACCTTGTGCTAAACATCCTGTATAAATTTGTTCTATATTCATAACTATATTTTTTTCTTTTCTTGTTTCTGGTTACAAAGGTCGGGATTCATTAATGATATTTCGGTGACAATTGTTACAATCCTAAATTGACCTCTGTTTGTTATACAAATTTAAGCTTTCTTTAAGTTAATCCATAACTCTGATCCTTGACGAGCTGGATAAGAATTATAGCATTCTTTTATTGTTTTAATTTTTAATTTGTCTTCAAAGCGCTTTTTATATTCGTCAACATTACCCCCAAAAGGTGGTCCGCCCTCAAAGTGTCTATTAAAGAGTAATCCGCATAAAGCTCCGTCATGAGAGAGAAGCGAGGACATTTTGTTAACATATTTATCGCGAAGAGAAGGGGCAATAGCGCAAAAAAATGTCTGTTCGATTATTAAGTCGTAACTCCCTTCATGTTTAAAAAAGTCTCCTTCAATGATATTTATTGACGAATTTCCTTTCCATTCTTTTTTAAGTTTTTTAACTAAAATGGGAGCGATATCAATCACTGTAATATTAGTAAATCCTTTTTCGATTAAATATTTTGCTTCGTAAGCATTACCTGCTCCCGGAATTAAAATACGAATTTCTTTATCCTCGATCTGATCGATGTATGTTTTAATAGGAGGGGAGACCTCTCCCAAATCCCAGCCGGTTGTTTGGTTTTCGTATTTTGAATTCCAAAAGCTTGGACTTAAATCGTTTGTTCCTTGTGTTGTTGCCAAGACTTGTGTTTTTAGTTTTTATGGAGAGAAATATACTAAAATATTAAGTGTTTTCAATGAATAATAGATTAGATTATCATTAGGTTTGGTATTCACTCTACAATATGAAATTGACTGATTTAGTTGTTAATTTTTAAGATGAAAAATATATTCAAATAAACTTCATTTTTTCAATTGCGTTTCACTATTTTTGCGGCACAATTAAGAAAATACATAATAATTATGGCAACGAATAGAACTTTTACAATGATTAAGCCTGATGCAGTTAAAGCTGGTAACATCGGAAACATTCTTCAAATGATTACAGATGGAGGATTTGAAATTAAAGCGATGAAATATACGCAATTAACTGAAGAGCAAGCTAAAGAATTTTATGCTGTTCACAGTGAGCGTCCATTTTACGGAGAATTAGTTGAATTTATGACTTCTGGTCCTATCGTTGCAGCTATCTTGGAAAAAGATAACGCAGTAGCTGACTTCCGTGCATTAATTGGTGCGACTAACCCAGCAGAGGCAGAGGAAGGAACTATCCGTAAAAAATATGCAACTTCAATGGGAGAAAATGCTGTTCACGGTTCAGATTCTGACGAAAATGCAAAAATCGAAGGTGACTTTCACTTTTCAGCTGAAGAAGTTGTAGCGTAATTCACTTTAACATATATTATTTGAAAAGCTGTACCGAAAGGTATGGCTTTTTTTTATGCAAGACAGCAAGCTAACACGAGATTTCATCTCGTGGTCTTGCTGTCTTGCATAAAAAAAGCCCAGATTATTCATCCAGGCTTCTCTTTAATATTTATAAATCTAAATTTTGAATTAGAAAGTTTTCTATTAAGGCGCAAGTAGTTTTAAAAATCAAGGAGTTGACATTCGTCAATGACTGTTTTTCAAACTTTTTGCAACGCAGATAGCGAGCTTTCTAAACAAAATTACACTAGCATCATCATTGGGTTTTCCATATACGACTTAAACGTATTCAAGAATTCAGAACCTGTAACTCCATCAACCACTCTGTGATCACATGAAAGTGTTACACGCATTACATTTCCTGGAACAACTTGACCGTCTTTAACAACAGGTACTTGCTTAATTCCTCCAATTGCTAAAATACAACTGTCTGGTGGATTAATAATTGCTGTGAATTCTTCGATATTATACATTCCTAAGTTAGAAATTGTAAATGTATTTCCTTCCCAGTCTTGAGGTTGTAATTTCTTCTCTTTTGCTTTTTTAGCATATTCCTTAACCTCAGTACCAATCGTCATGAGTCCTTTTGTATCCGCAAATCGAACAACAGGAACCAATAATCCATCTTCAACTGCAACAGCAACTCCAATGTTTACATGGTCATTTTGACGAATTTTATCACCTAACCAAGAACTGTTTACTGCAGGGTGTTTTTTCAATGCAACAGCACATGCTTTAATTACCATGTCGTTGAAAGAAATACGTATATCGTCGTTTGCATTTACTGCTTTTCTCGCTGCAATTGCATTGTCCATATCGATGTCTAATGTCAAATAGAAGTGAGGAGCTGTAAATTTACTTTCTGCCAAACGTTTTGCAATTGTTTTACGCATTTGCGTTACGTTGGTATCCGTGTAAGACTCAGTCATAACAGGTCCAGCACTTGCAGAACCACCTTTAGCACTGTTTTTAGGTTTGTCTTCTGGTTTATAGCTTTCGATATCGCGTTTAACGATACGTCCATTTTCACCAGATCCATTAACGTCGCTAAGGTCTATGTTTTTTTCTTCAGCCAATTTCTTTGCCAATGGAGAAGCGAAAATTCTATCCCCGTTATTGTTAGATTTCGGTGCAGAACTTGGTTCTTTCTTTTGATCTTCTGAAGTTGATTTTGCAGCTGGTTTTTCTTCTTTTTCTTCCGTTTGCTCCTCTTTTTCTTCTTCTTTAACAAGTTCTTCAGTTGCTTCCTTTTCAGAATCACTACTACCTTTTTGGTCAGCAATAATTTTGTCAACGTCTTCACCTTCGTCACCAATAATCGCAAGAATATCGTTTACAGGAGCTGTTTCTCCTTTATCTACTCCGATGTATAGTAATTTACCATCATAAAAAGATTCGAATTCCATTGTCGCTTTATCTGTCTCGATTTCCGCTAGTAATTCTCCTGATTCTACATCGTCGCCAACTTTTTTGTGCCATTCTGCAACAACCCCTTCAGTCATTGTATCAGAAAGTTTTGGCATTAAAATAACTTCAGCCATTGTTCAATAAATTTTTAATATTCAATAATAAATGGATAATCTTCTGTCTTGTAGACATCCTTATACAATTCATCTTTAGAAGGATAATCAGAGTTTTCAGCAAATTCAATTGCTTCTTTGATCTCGTTAGCAACCCAATCTTGGATTTCTTTAATCTCTTCTTCAGTTAAGTATGAATTGTCTTTAATTACCTTTAAGCAGTGCTCAATAGGGTCTTTCGATTGATATTCTTTAACCTCGTCTTTTGTTCTGTATTTCTGAGGGTCAGACATCGAGTGTCCTTTATATCGGTATGTTTTAATATCAAGTAAAGTTGGTCCTTCACCTTTTCTTGCTCTTTCAGCAGCCATTGCAACAGCTTCATGAACCTCTTCTGGTGACATTCCATTCACAACAAATGATGGCATTTCGTATGATGAACCTAGTTTAGATAAATCCATAACGTTTGTTGTACGTTCAACTGATGTTCCCATCGCGTAGTTATTGTTTTCTACGATGAAAATCACAGGCAATTTCCAAAGCATCGCCATGTTGAATGTCTCGTGTAATGCACCTTGTCTAGCAGCACCATCTCCAAATGAAACCATCGTTACATTGTCAGTTCCTTTGTACTTTTCAGCAAATGCTACTCCAGCTCCCATAGGAATTTGCGCTCCTACAATACCGTGTCCACCAAGGAAGTTTTTCTCTTTGTCAAAAAAGTGCATTGAACCACCTTTTCCTTTAGAAACTCCTGTTTCACGTCCATAAAGCTCAGCCATCAATTTACGAACATCTGTTCCTAATCCTATTGGATGTGCATGATCACGATATGCTGTCATGTGGAAATCAGTAGGCTTTGTCGCACTAACTGTTCCAGCAACAACTGCCTCTTGACCAATGTAGAGGTGACAAAAACCACCAAACTTTTGTTGAATATATAGTTGACCTGCTTTTTCTTCAAATTTTCTCATAAGAAGCATGTCCTTATACCATTTGATATAAGTTTCTTTTGAAAACTTCTGTTTTTTAGAAGAGCTTTCCTTCTTAGTCGTTTTTTTCGGCTTTCCTGATGATTTTGCTGCCATAATTTAATACAGTTTAATTCTAGTAGACAAATATAGAATTTATATTTTTTTAAATTGTGATATCTAATAGGAGAATTATCGTTTTTACTTACTTACTCCCAAAAATAAAAGGAAGTAACTGATGAATTCCATCAAAAATCATAAAACTTCCGTCACCATTTTTGATGATGATTTCAAAGGGTTCTCCTTGTATGTCAGTGTATTCAGCCATCGCTTGTCGGCAACCACCACATGGAGAAAAAATATCACCGTCTTTAAGCAAATCACCATCGCCACAAATGGCTAAAGTTTTAATCTTGTGTTCACTTTTTTGGGCTCCATACGAAAACAATGCAACACGCTCTGCGCATAAGCCAGAAGGATAGGCCTTGTTCTCTTGATTACTTCCTAAAATGATTGTATTATCCTCTAACAAAAGAGCGGCTCCAACTTTAAATTTTGAATAGGGAGCGTAAGCTTTTGTTAATGCTTCTTCAGATGCAGAAACTGCTTTTTGTTGAGCAGCGCTAAGTTCTTCTTTTGAAGAGTGGTGTTCATAGCTAAATGTGAATTCTTTTTTCATAATTTGGATTTTAAATCCATAGAAGAAAACGATTCCTTTTATGGGAGACTAAAATAATACGATTCTCCAAAAACTTGATTGAAAAGCTAAATATTTATCACAAGAAGTGTGAAAAGCAATGGAATAGCGTTTGTAAACAGGCTACTTGTTATACGAAAAACTAATTCTCTGTTAATAATTTATACTCAACTGAATCTTTTGTTGATTCTGTTATAACTTCACACGTAAAGTTATTTCCATTCATTTCAATTATTTCACCTTTGATTTTTTTTCCAATCATAAAATCAAATTCCTTTGGTGCATTCTTTATATCAACATAAGTGAGTTCGTAGGAACAATCATTAATCCAATTGATTTCTGTGTGTGCCTCCATATTCGTTTTGGTATTAACCTCTATTTGTGAACCCGATTCTCTTGTGATTTCAATATGAGCTAAATCTGGGTCTGTAAAGCCAAATTTTCCTTCATGAAAATCAGAGCAGGTTTTTTTATTTGAACAAGCAAGAATGCTGAGTGTGAGAAGTGTAAAAAGTAGTTGTTTCATTTTGTGTTGTGGAAAAACTTAAAACCTAAGGTAGAATCACACGGATGTGTAATTCTACCTTAAGTTTAAGTATTAGTTTTTGTCGTAATTGGGTTAAGAATCTATTTATTCTCAATCCATTTTCTAGCATTCACAAATGCCTCTATCCAAGGAGTAACTTCGTCTTGTCTTCCTTCCGGGTAATTTGCCCAGTTCCATTGGAATGTAGAACGTTCAATGTGTGGCATTGTTACCAAATGTCTTCCTGTTGCATCACACATCATCGCTGTGTTGAAGTCAGATCCATTTGGATTAGCTGGATATTGTTCATAACCGTATTTCGCCACGATGTTGTACTTGTCCTCAGCGTATGGTAAGTTGAATTTACCTTCACCGTGTGAAATCCAAACTCCAAGTGTTGTTCCTTCTAATGAAGAAAGCATAACAGAGTTGTTTTTCTGAACAGTTACTGAAGTGAAATTACTTTCGTGTTTTTGAGAGTCATTATGGATCATTTTACCATGTTGTTCATGGTCTGGATTGATTAAATCTAATTCCATCCATAATTGACAACCATTACAAATTCCAACAGAAAGCGTGTCTTCTCTTTTGAAGAAGTTGTCCAACGCTGCTTTTGCTTTTTCATTGTGTAAGAATGCTCCAGCCCAACCTTTTGCTGAACCTAAAACATCAGAGTTAGAGAATCCACCTACAGCACCAATAAATTGAATGTCTTCAAGGTTTTCTCTTCCTTCGATTAAGTCAGTCATGTGGATGTCTTTCACATCAAAACCTGCCAAATACATTGCATTGGCCATTTCTCTTTCACTATTACTTCCTTTTTCACGGATAATTGCCGCTTTTGGTCTTGTTTTCAGCGAATCCAAGTTTGGAAGCTTACCTTCAAATCCTTCTGGGAAAGTGTATTTTAAAGCTTGGTTTTTATAGTTCTCGTAACGTGCTTTCGCTAAACCGTTAGCTGTTTGTTTTTGGTCTAATAAATATGAAGTCTTAAACCAAGTATCTCTCATTTGAGAAATAGTCATTGTGAAGGCATCTGTTCCATTGACAATACTTAAGAAATCGTTTTCTACAACTTTACCAATTTTATGGAACTCAATGTTGTTTTCACTTAAAGTAGCTTCGATGCTGTCATCTGTAGATTGGAAAACAATACCTGCATTTTCAGCATAAAGGATTTTGAATGAATCAGTTTCATTAAGGCTTGTAAGATCTAATTCTGCTCCAATGTTATTGTCAGCAAAACACATTTCTAACAATGTTGTAATTAAACCTCCTGAAGCAACATCATGACCTGCCACAATTTTATCATCTTGAATCAAGCCTTGAATCGTATTGAAAACGGTTTTCACATAAGCTGCGTCTTTAACATCTGGAGCTTCGTTTCCTAGTTTTCCAATAATTTGAGAGAATGAACTTCCGCTCAATTTAAAGTCGTCTTTTGAAACGTTGATGTAGTAAACCGCTCCTTTATCTTTTTTGAAAACAGGTTCTACAACTTTAGAAATTTCATTACAATGTCCAGCTGCTGAAATAATCACAGTACCCGGAGAAATTACTTCCTCGTTTGGATACTTTTGCTTCATTGACAATGAATCTTTTCCTGTAGGAACGTTAATTCCTAAATCAATTGAGAATTTTGAAACTGCTTCAACAGCGTTGTATAAACGTGCATCTTCACCAGGGTTTTTACAAGGCCACATCCAGTTTGCTGAAAGAGAAACACTTTTTAAACCTTCTTCTAAAGGAGCCCAAATCATGTTGGTTAATGATTCAGTAATTGCATTTCTACTTCCTGCTGCAGGGTCAATTAACGCTGCAATAGGAGCATGTCCAATTGATGTTGCAACACCTTCTTTACCTTTGTAATCAAGTGCCATTACACCAATGTTGTTTAATGGCAATTGCAATGGTCCAGCACATTGTTGCTTCGCTACTTTTCCTCCGACACAACGGTCAACTTTATTCGTTAACCAGTCTTTACTTGCTACTGCTTCCAATTGAAGTAATTGGTTAAGGTAATCGTAGAATTTATCTTTTTGGTATTCAATCTCAGAATAAACACGTGGAATTGTGTTGTCTGTCATGATTGTTTTTGGCGAACTTCCGAACATATCGCTCATTTCTAAGTCCATTGGTTTTTCACCAGTTGTATTCGACTCAAAAGTAAAACGATTGTTGTTGGTTACGTCACCCACAGTATACATTGGAGAACGTTCACGATCTGCAATTTTTTGTAGGGTTTCAATATGTTTTTCGGCAATAACCAATCCCATTCTTTCTTGAGATTCGTTCCCGATAATTTCTTTTGCTGATAGGGTAGGGTCACCAACCGGAAGTTTATCTAAATCAATTTTTCCTCCGGTATCTTCCACCAATTCACTTAAACAGTTTAAGTGTCCACCTGCACCATGATCATGAATTGAAACAATGTAGTTTTCATCTCCTTCAACCATTGCACGAACTGCATTTGCTGCACGTTTCTGCATTTCAGGATTAGAACGTTGTACAGCATTTAGCTCAATTCCTGAAGAAAACTCTCCAGTGTCGGCGCTAGATACTGCAGCTCCTCCCATTCCAATTCTATAGTTTTCACCTCCTAGAATTACAATTTTATCTTTGTCTTTTGGTGTGTCTTTTAGTGCTTGATCTGCTTTTCCATAACCAATTCCACCAGCTTGCATAATCACCTTGTCAAAACCTAATTTTCTAAGGTCTGCATCTGCATTTTTATTGTCTTTGTCGTGGTGTTCGAATGTTAAAACCGAACCTGAAATCAAGGGCTGACCAAATTTGTTTCCGAAATCAGAAGCTCCGTTTGAAGCCTTGATTAAGATATCCATTGGTGTTTGGTAAAGCCATTTTCTTTCCTCGAAAGATTTTTCCCAAGGACGTTCTTCTTCAAGACGAGAGTATGAGGTCATGTAAACAGCTGTTCCAGCTAGTGGTAAAGAACCTTTTCCACCGGCTAATCTATCTCTGATTTCTCCTCCAGAACCTGTTGCTGCACCATTGAATGGTTCAACAGTCGTTGGGAAATTGTGTGTTTCTGCTTTTAATGAAATAACAGATTCATAATCTTTAATGTCGTAATATGCTGGAATATCCGCACGTACAGGTGCAAATTGCTCCACTTTTGGTCCTTTTACAAAGGCAACATTATCTTTATATGCCGAAACAATTCCGTTTGGATTTTCGTTTGACGTTTCACGAATCATTTTAAATAATGACTTTTCTTTTTCTTCACCGTCAATTACGAATGTACCATTGAAAATCTTATGTCTACAGTGCTCAGAGTTTACTTGAGAGAAACCGAAAACTTCCGAATCTGTAAGTGGACGACCAATTTTTTGAGCTACCCCTTGAAGATATTCTACCTCTTCATCGTTCAAAGCTAAACCTTCTTTTTCATTAAAGGCTGCAATATCTTCAATATTAAGTACCGCTTCTGGTTCAATTTCGATGGTAAAAGAATCCTGACCAAGACCTTTGTATTTTTCAGAGATCATTGGATCAAAATCATTTGATTCTTTCTCTACAGCTTGAAATTCTTCAATTCGAATGATATCAGAGATACCCATGTTTTGTGTGATTTCAACTGCATTTGTACTCCATGGAGTTATCATTGCTGCACGAGGACCAACAAAAAAACCTTCCAATGTCGTAGACTTAATGAAAGGTTGATTGCCGAATAACCATTCTAATTTGGTCGTGCTTTCGGTTGATAATTCTTTTGTTGTTTGAACAGCAAATATTTTACCGTTTATGTTTCCAAAGAAATGAATCATTATATAAGATTTGAATGTTAATTTATGGATGCAAATTTAGTGTTTTAAAATGATAAAGTACTTATAAAAATGGGATGAATGTTTGACTGTTTGGATTGTCAGTTGGAACGCAGATGACGGGGGTCTAAATAACGTTGAAAAACCTAGTTTTTTCGAATTATTTGACATTCAAAGTTTTTCATTTAACCAAGTTATCGTCTAAAATTTTCTTTCATAATCAAACTTAGAAGCATAATGGTTTATTTATTTCTAATCCTATCCGTCAACTTAGAAATCCTTTCTCTATGCAATCTCTGCAAAAGAATTGGATATAAATTCCCTACGATATTAATGAAGGTAATGATGAGCACGAGGAAATAATATTTATAATAGATCAATCCAAAAGAAAGAACAAGGATGAGAACCATTGCTCCAAAATGCCCAAATTCAGATTGTTTGGTTTGATAGTTAAAATTGTTTAATCCATTTTTGGTTCCGTTGAAATATTTCTTTCTGTTTTTTTTGTGTCCCCAAAAAGCAATCATCAATAAGTATCGAAAATAGTGTACACCTAGAATTTTACTTATTTTCTTCAATCGAATAGGGTGGTTAATTTTATAATAGAAAGGAGGAATAATTTTATAAGTAGGATAGGCAAAACCGATAAACGCGAAAATTCCTGTTGCGTATAATGTGATTAAAAAACCATAAAAAAGTAGAGAACCATTTTGATGTAAAGTTGGATCTGTAGATATTAAATAATTGTATAATTCATTCAACCTGTAAATAAGGAAGAGTGATATTAAAGGAAAAAGAAACCTTTTAATTTGTTTCAAACGCTGAGTGTATTGATAATGTCTTACGGTATAAGTCACGATAAACCTTTATAAAAATACAATTATATTTTTAAAATTAAGATTTGTTGGGGATTTATGAGGTGGTTTTTGTGAATCATGGCATGTAACTTGTTTTAGTCTGTGAAATCATTAAAACTATATATCATGAGAAATTTAAAAATAGCAATCGTAGGATTAGGACTTGTAGTAGGAACAGTTGGATTTGCTCAAGATGGCGGTAAAAGAATAAATAAGGACGCACACAAAGAAAAACGTTTTGAAAAACTCTCTGAAGAGTTGAACCTTACAGATCAACAAAAAGTGGAATTTCTAGCTTTAAATAAGGAAAGAAAAGAGGTTCATAAAAAACTGAAAGGTGACTCTTCTTTAGACAAGGAAGCAAAGAGAGCGAAAATGAAGGCACTTTGTAAAGACCAAAAAGCGAAAATGGCTGAGATCCTATCAGATGACCAAGAGTTGAAACTTAAGGAAATGAAGAAAGAGAAAGCTAATAAACGTTTTGATAAATTCGCTGAAAAGTTAGATTTAACAGAAGAGCAAAAAGTTCAAGTAGCTAGCTTGCAAAAAGAAAGGAAAGAAGCACATAAAGAACTGAAAGCCGAGGCTTCAATGGACAAGGAGGCAAAAAAATCTAAAATGAAAGCACTTCGTAAAAGTCAAAAAGAAAAAATGGCTGAAATATTAACAGATGATCAAGAGTTGAAACTAAAAGAAATGAAAAAAGAACGTTGTGCTAAAGACAAAGGTAAAAAGCACGGTAAGAAAAAAATAGATAAAGATACTAGAAAAGAGAGACTTAAAGAATCTACTGTAGTTAAATAATCAAAAGTTAGTAGTTTGTTAAATAGCTGCTTGTCCATTTAGATAAGCAGCTTTTTTATTGATTATCTTTTCTAATTCTCTTTCAAATTTAAAGTAGTTTCTTCTGTTTTTGCCCAAATCGAAAATACGGAAAGGAAAAATACAAATTGACTTAAAGTAAATTACCGACATTTCATGATCACCACGAACTTTAACGACGATCTCCTCAGACCATGAAGACGCATTCTTTTTAGATTGTGCGTAGAACCAGTTTTCTGCTTTATAAAACTTCACTTGATGAAACCCAGCATTTTTTAAAGCTTCTTCAACGCAGTCTAAACTACAGTGTAATTCCCAATCTAAGGATTTTGACGCTTTAAAACGACTCGTTAAACCTTCGATTCCATTGTATTTTCTTTTTATGAAAACAATAATCCAAAAAAAGATAAATAGAAAAAGAGCTGTTAAATATATAAGTGTTGTATTCATATTTTAGTAGTGTTTGAAGTAAATAGCGTCATAAAATTAACAATAATTAAAGAAAATTCAATTGAAATGTAAAAATAACGACGATTTTTATTTAGTGGAATTGTAAGTGGTTCGTTTTTAGTTGTGTATTAGAGCAGAGGAATGTTTTTTAGTTCCTCAAAGATATATTTAAATATTTCTGAATCGCCTTATTCAAGTTTGAACTCAGACCAATCAACCAAGTTAGTTGATTACTCACCAAATGTGCTTCCTGGAGCTCGTGTAACTCCTTTTCCTGAATATTAACTTGTCCAGATTTTATTTTTTCATCCCTTGCTTGAGAAAGGTTTAAATAACTTTCTTTTAATTTCTCTTTTGCTTTTGAAATATCGCCATGAGATTTAGTTTCAATTTTATCCTCTTCATTGAGTTTTGCAATAATTTGTGATAATGTATTGTTTACTTTAGAGAATAAAGCTTGAGTCTCGGCCGAAACAGGAGTCGTTTTGTGACCATGTATAAAACTCCCCAATGAAGCAATTGCAGAAAGTATGGTTTGGTTTAAGGTTACTATCTCATATATTAAATTGAATTCTTTTTGTTTCGATTTTGGGTCTTGTGTGATTCTTTGAAAAGCAGCGCTTAATTGACTCAAGGCTAAAAATGCCTCTTTTCTTGCGACTTTGTATTGTAGTTGTTGTTGCTCCTTGTCTTTATAGAATAGTTCTGTTGCTTTTAAATAGTTTTGGTTTTTTTGAACTGCATCAGTTATAATGGTTCGAACGTTTAAGGCTTCCCACGATGGAAATAATAAATAAATGGCTCCAAATGAAATTAGACCTCCGATTATCGTATCAATAATTCTGTATTGTATCACAGCGATAGCGTCAGGCTGAATAAAAAAGTAAACCGCAACAATATTTAAAGTGATAAAGAATGCAGCCCAACGATAGTTTTGTTGCATCAAAGCAAAAGCCAAAATCAACGAAACAAAAGCTAAAGCGCCGTATATTATTGCATTTTGAGTCAATAATACGATTCCAAATGCTAAAGCACCACCGAGTACTGTACCGATTATTCTGTCTTGTGCACGTGCTTTTGTTAACCCGTAATTTGGACGTAAAATCAAGAGTACAGTCAACATTATCCAATAGGCATTTTGAATCATAAAAAACTCTCCAAGTCCAAAAGCAAAAATAATGGCAATTGTGAGTCTCAACGCATGACGGAAAATGACAGATTGAAAAGTAAAATGTTCAAATAGAATATTGGGTTTATATTCTTGTAACGTTAAAAATCTTTTTGCTTCTGTCTTTTTTAAAGTAACCTTAGAATTAGTGTTGATGTTTGAAACAGCATGTCGAATAGTTTGAATTTCTTGCGATATCTTTTTTTGAAAGTCTAATAAATTTCGAAGTGTTAAAGCTCCTTCTCGAGCTTTTGGTAATTTATGTATTGAAATATATTCAGCAATTGCATTATTGGCTGCGTCTAAACAATTGTCTATATTTTTTTTACTTGGAATTTTGTGATGTGTGATGATAACATCTGCAAGTAAAGTGAGTTGTATAGCCATTTCTGAATTAAGTTGACTAAATTTTTCAATATGCTTATTTTGTGTTCCAAAAATCTGATCGAATTTATCATAGTCCCAGCTGTTAGCAATGACAGATTCTAAAATGTCAACCAAAGAAATAAAGATAACCAAGCGTTTTTCATCAAAATGGGAACGACCAGATTTTTTTCTACTGCTTAATAAAAGTTCTCTTAAAGTTTCGTGTTTTTCATTGATTTGCGCTTGAAAAACAAATGTTTTTTGAATTAATTCATCTCTGTTTTCTTCTGAAATTAGAAGCTGTGCACGAATATCTAAATAAGCTCCAGTTAGTTTTAAGGTTTCAGAAAGCAACTGATCATGGTCTTTTTTCGGAACAATTTTGTGAAATAAAATGGAAGCCATTAAATACCATAATCCACCACAAAACATGTAAGCTGCATGTATCCAAATATCAACAGAAGTCGTTTTAGTGGTAATCATTGCAATCACCATGGCCAGTAATCCTGAGAAAGCGACAAGTGAAGCTCTAAAGCCATAAGCCGATAAAAATGACACTCCGAAAGTAACAACAGCAATGAAAAATAAATTCAAATGAAAAAATGGTTGTGTGTAAAGGAAGAGGACAGTAACAAGTACGGTTAAAATTGTACTTAGTAATGTACCGTAAACTTTTCTTCTTAAACTACCAGGAATATCATTAGGGGCGTTAAGAAATGCTCCAAAAATAAATGATGGCGCCAGAACCATCAAATCAAGCAGGTAGAATGCAAAAAGTGGAATGACTAAAGATAATGAAATGACAATTCCTCTATAAAGATGCGAACTTCTTATAAATAACTCAAGCTTTGTACGTATGCTTTGTGCCATGAGAAATATTTAAGTGACAAAGTTAATCATTCGGGGTATAATTATTAACTTTAGTTTTGCCAATTATTACACTGATGAAACATATACTAATTCTTGTTTTTCTTTTTTGTGTTTTTTCTTCCATTTCGCAAGAAGCTAATAATGAACCAAAAGTTAAAAATGCATTTTCAATATCTGCAGGTGTATTTAGTCTAGGGGAATTCAGTTCGTTTGGTCCTTATTTTGGTCAATCTTATTCGTTTTCTTATCAAGTGTTTTTTCCTAATCGTTTTGTTTTTGGTTTTAACTTTCTCACAGATCGGTCTAAATACATAGCCTCTAATAAGGTTGAAGAATTTCCTAGTCTAAGAAAAGTTAAAGGATATTCAATGGGATTACAATTAGGTATTCATGCTGTGCGAAAGGAAAAGTTTGATTTATCTATAATTACAATGCCTCATTTTAATTCAATAGATTACTTTTTGAAATTTTACAATGAAGAACATGAAATGTATAAAGAACAAAAAAGAAATGAACTACTTTGGTTTGTTCCTATAGTTGCTTGGCGATTAGATTTCATGTATAAGCTAAGTCAATATCATGGTTTGGGTTTAGTTACAGATGTGCATATAGATATGATCCCATTAGAACTTGATTTTACTACTATTGGGCGTTTAATGGTAACTTACAGGATTTCTTTTTAAAACAGAAATGAATTGCAACTACTCTAGAATTTTCACCAGGTGCTTCACTTTGTCTGTTTGGATAAAATCAACATTGAATTGGACCGCACGAATATTTCTCTTTTTGGAATGGGTATTAAAAGTTGCGACCATAATTCCTTTCTCGTGAAGTAGGGTAATTCTTTCTTCAGTGAGTTCATCAAAAGGTAATGTTATTCCTACTATTTTATGTTCTTCAGCTAGTTGAAGCGCCTTTTCATATTCTGCATAAGCAAAATGTTGAATTTTTGAGTTTATAGATTGAAGTGCTGCAATAGAACCTTCATTTTTAGATTCGACGTAAATGTTATCCAATAAGTCAAATTCTACAATTAGATTATTGACTTCTGTGAGCATTGTGGCATAATAAGAAGTGTCGCTAGCCGTATTGAAGTTTTTAAGATCTAGAAAAAAGATGTATTCTTTTAAATGCTCAATATTTTGAAATAAGGATTCTAAGCGGACCAATCGATAACCGTTAAAATGCGGAGTGGTATACTGAACATCACTTATTTCATCCCAAGTTTTTTCGTGAATTTTACCTGTACTATTCGTTTTGGTATCAAGTGTTTCATCATGATAAGCTACCAGAACACCATCCTTGGTCATTTGCACATCAATCTCTGTTCCATCCGTTCCCAGGTTTAAACAATTAAGAATAGATTCTTGTGAATTCATCGGGTAAGAATGTCCTATTCCCATCCCCCCATGACCTAGGACCGTGATTTTATTCCCATTTAAATTTGAGATGTTAAAATCATTTTTCTGGCATGACAAAAATACCACCGTAAGTCCTATAAAAAGTAATGTAATTCTCATTGTTTACAGTATTTAAAAAGTATAACCAATCATGATGCTCCCCCAATGTTTAAAGATCTTTTGAAATTCAATAATAGGGCTGTAACTAATTCCATATATAAATCTATTTTCTTGTTTTTGATAGCGATAACCAATATTGAAATGTGTATGAAAAGATGTTCTTCTACTTGGTTTACCATTAAACTGATCTGCATAAACGGTGTTGCTTATTGTTTGTCCAAAACCCAAGTGAACTTTATGAGTCTTTCCATAGTAGACCGAAATACTTAATGGAATGAGGAGATCGGGATTGAACTTTTGCGTAAAATCAATAACTTGCACTGTACTGAATCCGATTTTTCCTCCAAGTGAGAATTGTTCATCAATAGTGATTATTCTTTCATAGTTTAATGCACCATACCCTCCTGGACCACCTACTTCAATTGAAACAATGTTTGCTCTCAAGGCTGTGGAATTTTGTGAATACCCATCCATTAAAGTGAAAATGAATATTAAAAATGTAAATAGATTTTTCAATTGAAATGCTTTTAATATTGTCCGTTCCATTCCTGAAATGTACATATATTTCTAAATCCTGTATAGCTGTTTACTAAATTATCGTCTTTTATGATTTTATCGTCTTTTATTTCACATGAATCCATATAACTCAACCCAAAAAACTCGCCTTCAATTGCTGTCATTTCTCTAATGTTTCCATTTAAGTGACTGATTTTTAGTTTTTTGTTGTTGAGCTGACTATTCACAGGACTAGGCCCGATTTGAGTTGAATCAGAAGTTTTGCCCATGCAGTTTCTGTCATTTAACTTTGCATACTTTTTTCCTTTGCTCGTTTGAATAAAAGCAGTGTAAAGAGAATCTGTAAATTGACTAGCTTTTTTAAAGTTTTCAGCGTTTGGTAGACTATATTTAGGGTAGAACAGTATTTCTTTGCTGGGTTGAATATTCAGATATTGACCCTTAAAATATTTTTCAATTGTGAAAATCGAATCTTTATGGCTCGAATGTGGTAATGACAAAATACCTTTTTCAACAAGAAAGTTTTCCATTACTCTATCAGATCTCCATTTAGAATAATCCAAAGCTTGTTGGTAAGAAATTCCAACAACAGGATATTCACGATATGCAGGATGTATTAATTCGATAGGATTTCCGTTGATGTTTTGACTATAAACTGCTGTATAAGCTTCTTCATTTGGGATTGAACTTTTAAACACTTCAGAATCTTCACCATATACTTTCTTTAGCCAATTGGAGTATTCCAACCAATGAAAATTAGTTACTTCTGTTTTATCAAGAAATAAATTCTCCGAAATTGTCGTTGTTCCGGGAGGTGGATATACATCAGCTGAAGAATTTAAGGGCATATTTTTATAGCTCGAACATGAGCTTAAAATCAAAATAAATAGGAAGGGTAAATATTTCATAAGTTGTTTTGTTATTTTCTGATAAAAATAACTCCAATTTGTATAAAAGTTACAAATTACTAATTATGCTCTTCAAAATACTAAAATTCACCTGTGATTTCGTTTAATCGTAATTTCTTCTCGCATTTTTTTAAGATCATATTTTGGCACGATTTTTTGAAAATTCGTGCCAATTCAAGACTTTTATAAATCTATATCTCCTTTTCGAACGTATGTATTTTAAATAATAAATCATGAAATACATATTACTTTTCTTCTTTTTCACTTCGTTTGTCACCATGTCTCAGTCAATCGCTTGGAGACAATTGTCTTCAGCTGTATTGGAAGAGGCAAAATCTGAAAATAAAATTATTTTATTGAATTTAAAAGCGAATTGGTGTCACTGGTGTCATGTTATGGATGATTCTACCTATTCAAATTTAGCAGTTCAAGAATATATTGAAACACATTTTATTCCTGTAAAAGCAGATCAAGATGCGAATCCGGAATTATCTGCACGCTATAAAGAGTATGGATGGCCAGCGACAATATTTATCAATGGCAACGGGGAAGATGTAGTAAAAAGAGCAGGTTATATTTCTCCTGAACCATTTCTTCGATTGTTAAAAGCAATTGTTGCAGATCCATCGCCAGAAGAAGAAACAGGTTTTCCAACAGTTTTGAAAGCTTCACCTGATTCAGATAAAAGTGTACTCAATGATTTACAGAAAGCTTTTGAAAATGCCTTAGATTATGAAGATGGTGGTTTTGATCAAGACCAAAAATTCATCGAAAATGATACGTATGAATATGCTTTGTTCAACGGGAAAGAAGTAAAGATAAAGAACTGGATTAAGACAAGTGTAAATGGTGCTAGGAAATTATGTGACCCTGCTTGGGGAGGAGTTTATCAGTATTCTACACATGATGATTGGGAACATTTACATTTTGAAAAACTACTGAGTATTCAAACACGTTACTTACGAATATTCCACTATTTTAATTTGTACTTCCCTGAAGAGGAAACAGCGCAAAAAGAAATAGATGGAATCTTGAGGTATATTAACCGGTTTTTTAAACATGAAAATGGCTTGTATTCAAATGCGCAAGATGCAGACCTGGTTCAAGGTGAGCATGCTGAAGAGTATTTTCGCTTAGGAGATAAGGAACGTATGAAGTTAGGCGTGCCGAAAGTGGATACCAACACTTATACTTATAATAATGCTGAATTGGCACGTTCTTTATTAATACTAAGTTATGGGAATGAAGGTGATGGAAGTTATGCACGAACCTCTCACAAAATATTAGAATCATTAGCTCAACGTAAAGCGTCTAATAATCTTTATTTTCACGCTGCTGAAAAGCGCAAGGTTTGGAGCTTGAAAGACCAAATTGCAATGGCATTATTGCTTATTGAAGAATTAAAAGCAAATCAAAACAATAAAGAAGTTAAAGAGCTATTAAATACATTTTTAAGTGCAGTAGCTAAACAATTTATCAATGAAAATGGAAGTGCTAAGAGTTTTGTTGGCGATAACGGATTAATCGCTCAACCGCTCATTGAAGAGAATATACAGTTGGCACGAATTTTTAATTGGTATTCCTATTTTTCGAATCAAAAAAAATATAAAGTTTTGGCAAAAGGACTTTTTGATTACTTAATTCACCCTGAAATTGCTAAGGTCTATTATTCTCAACCTGCCTTGTTAATGCTGTCAAAAGAGTTGAATGAGGCTCCGCTTGAGTTTGTTTTTGTTCGCAACGGAGAAGGATCTAGTTTAAGTGATAAAGCGAGATCTTATGCTCCATTTTATAGTTTGTTCTCCGACTATTCAAAAGATGAATTACCGCAAGAGAAGGAAGAATTGTTTGGAGATTTTGAGGTAAATGTTCTGTTTGCTTGCACTGCCAATTATTGCTCAAGCCCAATGTATGATAAAGGAGATGTTGGGGAGTTTTTTAAATGAAAGGAAAGTTAAAGACTAGTAATTCTTTTCTCGAATGCCTAAAATAATACCTAAGTTTTTAAGTTTTTCAATGAACCTAGCAGCTTGTGGAACAACAATTTCTTTTAGTGATTGTTTTTCATTTTTCAACATATCATTCATTAATTCATGAAAAGAATAATCAGATTCCATCAAAGTAAACGCGATTTGAGTTGTTAAGGCATTAAGTTGAATGTATTGGACTGTTCCATTAGGTTGGCGATAAATCATGTAGAAGAAATCACCTTTTCGTTCCGAAATATTTGTCTCTTTTAAAGCATGAAGAGGGTAGTTGAGGTGCAGTATTTGTGTATAAGGAGAAAAATAAATGGGGTCATTTAAAATATCTTTTTGCATTTTAAAATCTCCAAATTCAATATCTTCTGCCGAGTGAACTTCAACTTCAACCCATTCAAATTTTAATAGATCAATAAGGTAGTTAACCTCAAATTTTTCTGGATATTTTTTTTGAATAGCAAAATCAATCAATTCACCAGGCATAAGAAACAATTGTGGGTTCTTACATTTATGCTCAGTGATAAACTCTTCTACCATGAGGTTCCAATTTTCATCAGACAATTGATCTTTTGTGATAGGGAAGGAGTTTTCCAAGGCATCAGTTATGATCGAATTAATTAACCTTTTGTAATGTGCCAATCTTTTAGGGCGAACCGCTTGGACATCTTTTAGCTCTTCACCTAAACAATATTTAGCTACATTTTCCTGAATGTTTTTTGTGTCTTGATTAAGCATATAATTTCGATTTTATTGATTCATTTCTCCATTGTTTACTTGCAATGTTTTCCAATGTTCTCATTTCATCTTTGATTTCCTCCATTTCTGGAAAGTTGAAATCTCTTTCTAGTAAAACAGGCACAGGTTTGATTTTAGGTAAAGTCCAATCATATAATTCAAAAACGTCTTCAATGATTGGCATTCCATGTGTGTCAATAATTAAATCTTCTTCAACTTTTTCATGTCCTGCCATGTGCATGTAGGCAACAGAATCTAGTGGTAAACTATCAATAAATTTTTTCGCATCATAATTATGGTTAAATGCATTAACAAAAACATTGTTAATGTCTAGTAATAATTGACAACCAGATTCTTCAACAATTGATTTGATAAACGTTGCCTCGTCCATTTCTGCAGCAACAGAAGTGTAATAGGATACATTTTCCAAAACAATCGGAATCTCTAAAAAATCTTGAACCTCTTTGATTCTTTGTACGATATGTTTTATTGCATCTTCACGAAATGGAATTGGTAAAAGGTCGTATAAATGTGCGTTTTCACTTTGACTATAGCTTAAATGTTCAGAGTAAATTTTAATATCATGTGTTTTGATAAAGTCTTTTATCTTTTTGATAAAACCCCAATTTAATGGGTCAGGACTTCCTATAGAAAGAGATAAGCCATGTGTAGTAATTTGATATTGCTCTGAAACTTCTCTAAACTTTTTGCCCCAGTAACCTCCCAAACCAATCCAGTTTTCTGGTGCGACTTCAACAAAAGCGGGTTTATCTGCTCCTCTTAAATTTAACGTTTCGTCTGCTATATTTTTTCTAAATCCTAATCCTACATGTTTCATAGTTGGTGTTTTTTGAATGGTTTTAAGTGGATCAATGCTTTATTGACATTGTTTAAAAGCATCATTGGAAAATGTTTAGGTGTAAAAAGAGGCTGTTGATTACAGCCCCATTGGTATTGTTATATCAAACTAATATTATTTGCCTGTACCACATTTTTGCTCGCTACTTTTACCTTTTTCACCGCATTTTTGTTCTCCAGATTTACCCTTCTCACCACATTTCTGTTCTTTGGCTTTTCCTTTTTCACCACACTTTTGCTC
Source organism: Brumimicrobium aurantiacum (assembly GCF_003402975.1). Lineage (GTDB taxonomy): Bacteria > Bacteroidota > Bacteroidia > Flavobacteriales_D > Crocinitomicaceae > Brumimicrobium > Brumimicrobium aurantiacum. The sequence continues at coordinate 107,414 of NZ_QURB01000003.1, forward strand.
TTTAGCTTTACCTTTTTCACCGCATTTCTGCTCTTTGGCTTTACCTTTCTCGCCACATTTTTGTTCTTTAGCCTTTCCTTTTTCTCCACATTTTGCTTCGAAATTGATTGCTCCATTGATGGTGTTATTTATTGCATCAGTTGTTAGATTGGTTCTAATTTCGTTTCCAGAACCTAACTGATTTACCTCGAATAATTCGCTTGCATTCCCATCGAATGAAAAAGAAGTTGCTAAAACTGTTCCTGTAACTAAACCTAGTGTTTTTAAATTTTTACTTGAATTCATAATAATGTATTTGAAATTAATATCTAAAATACATACGATTAGAATTGCGTTTTGGATTTTACAAAGTGAAAATAATTATTAAACTCCACCATAAACATACATCTGTTCCATCGTTGGCGATTCACTACCACCTTTAGGTTCAAGTGTTACAGCATAAGCTTGCGCATTGGCGTAATAATCCATTTCTAATAAATCTTTTTCATTGATTGAATTAAAAACACCTAAACTTTTAGGTTTACCATCTACAATTGCCCAAAGTTGATAATCATTGCTTTCTGTAATTTCAGGTAAGTTGTTGACTTGAAGATAAAGTTGTTCATCTTCTCCGCTAACAAAAATACTCGCCAATGATTGAGGTTGGTTTTCTGTACCTTTCATTGTGATTTTCGAGGTACTTGAATTTGTTACCAAATTGAATTTTGAATTTATCTTTTCATTTTTAGAAGCTAACTCATCATTTTTTTCAATCAACTCTTTAAGCATACTGTTGTTTGCTGTGATGTCTCCTTGAAGTTCACTGTTTTCATTATTCAAATATAATCCTGTTCCAATAGAAATAAATAGAGCTACAGAACATGCGGCAGCAATGTATTTAAATCGATTCGAAGTAGAATTATTCATCATGACCACTTTTCCTTCATTATTATTAGAGTTGAGATTCTCTTGAGGTATATCTTTTATTTTTGAAAGTATTTCTGACTTTAATTTTACAGGTGGAGTAGTGGCGTACTTTGACACCATTTGTTCAACACCTTTCTGATGAGCAAATAATTCCTCTTGAAGCTCTGGATATATTTTTGTTAAACAAGCAACCTCTTGTCTTTCTTGTTCAGAAATATCACCAAGAACAAAACGTTCTAAAATACCAGAAGCAATATATTCTTTTATATCCATAACACAAATAATTTAAAAATTTCTCTCAATGACGCTATTGCTGTTCTAGACCTTGTCTTAACTGTTCCTAAGGGGATGTTTAATTCATCCGAAGTTTCTTGTTGTGTATAGCCTTTAAAATATAAATATTCAATCATTTCTACTTGTTCATCAGGTAAGCCATTGATTAGGTCTTTTAATCCAATTTGGTGAATTGGAATATCCATCTTGTCATCCTTTAAACTATATACGGAATTTTCACTAGTTTGGATTGAATGTATTTCATGACGCGTTATTTTTCTATAGTTGTCTATAGCCAAATTCCTTGTTATATTTAACATCCAGGTGTAAAAAGAACCTTTATTTTCGTCGTATTTATTTGCTTTAGACCATATTTTCACAAATGCTTCTTGTAAAATGTCTTGGGCTAATGCTTCGTCTTTTACAATCTTTAAACATAAACCATAAAGTGCTGGAGAAAAATTATCGTATATATTTTCCAAGGCTTCATGGCTACCGTTCTTAAGTTGTGTAACGTTTTGTATTATTTCAGTTTCACTCATCGATGATAAATGTAGTGTTTTACAATGATTTAAATGTTAAAAAGGAATTTAATTATTGATTGTCGACCAATAATTGGGAGGATTATTATTTACAAGTTAAGTCAAGGAGACAACCAAAATAAAAGATAAATTAACTTCTGAGATAAACCAAAATGTCTATAAATCTAGTTTTTTTGTCTTTGCTTAATACCTCAAAATATCATTCAAACATTCCTTAATTTCTTTGAGCTCAGTAGTAGATATTTTCCCCACTTTTTTTATCAATCTTTCTTTAGACATAGAACGCAAATGAAAAGTCAAAATTTCAGATGGATGACTTAATCCATTTTTTGTATTCGGTTCTAAAACAACATTTCCTTTATAGTTTTTAATTTTGCTCGTTAAAGGGCAAGTAATGACAACTTCCAAGTGTTCGTTCATTAAATCACCGCTAATCACAACTACTAGTCTTACTCCATTTTGCTCTCTACCTTTAGTAGGATTAAGATTGGTTAGCCAAATTTCAGCTTGTTTAATCTTTTTCATCCTCTGCGTCTAATTGAGACATATAATCCTCCATGCCCTCCTCAGCTAAAGTCATTAATTCTTTATCATTCGACATGCGTTTGAAAGATTGGGCGTAAGCGTTTTTGTTTAGCTGATCCAAATAAATAGTTAAGGCTTTTTCAATTAGCTTGTTTTTGGGCATACCGAGTGATTTAGCCTTTTTTTCAAGAAGCTGAAGCAGGTGGTCAGGAAGTGAGCTTGTAAAAGTTGCCATTATAAAATATATTTATGAAACGTAAATATAAATGTTATTTATTATACTTCAATATGTTCTATTGAGTTTTCTTTTAAAAGCCTTGCTTATGATTTGTCGTCGTAATTCCTTTCAATTTTTTTATTCGAAGGAATTCAGTATAATACGATCAACTAAATTGTGTCGTTTCTGGCGACATAATCTCTCTAATGTATCAAACTTTCCAATAGGTTGTAGTTAAGGAGTTATTGACTTGTGAGACAGCTTTCTTTTTTTCGAACCCTATTCTTTAGTTAAATAATGAATTAGATTAAATCTAGAGCCTTTTTTATTTCTAGTTTAACCGCGAGTAACAACTTCCAAAAAACGTTCTACTTGTGAAATAGAGATATCTACATTTGATAAATAAGCTTGCAGACGAATTAAAATTTCAGAAGAATCTATCGTTTCTCTATCATCAATAATGCCTTGCTCCAAGAAATAATCATTTAGCTCGTCTATAGTATCTCGTCTAAATCGAGGAACTCCTCCATTCTCTAAGGAATGAATTAAGGCCACTGGATCTCCATCTAATTCTGTTAGCTTATCTGACGTTTTATCAATAAAATTTTCAGAAATAAGTCCAGAATCCTGTAAATCTGTTCGGTCAATTAATTGATGACGACCAACGCGATACAATTCTTGGAAACGTGCTAAAACATCAGTAAGCTTTTTAAATTGCTCAAATTTTTCGTCATTTAGTCCGTCGATTTTTCCATTGTTTCTGACATAACTTTCCAGTTGTCCCCAATATTTAATCCCTCTTGCTAAAGCTGAGTGTAATAAATCAACATCCTGAATTAAATACCACAAATGAAGTTGGTTATTTTCTTGACCTAGTAAATTGAATTTTGGAACAGAAAGTTGTTGTCCGTATGCTTCATAACTCAAACCATCGGGAAGCGGAACGCTAGAAGTTAATTGGATTTGATTCGCTTCCACTTGATTTGGCGTTGAAAAACGACTTTCATTTTCTTTTTGGTCCAACTCGATGATTTTATATTGTAGATTGGATTGACTCAAATGAGCCTGCCATTTTTCTACTTCGTCAGCTTGAGCGGTAAAATAAAACACTTGTCGGCCTTCTCGGCTAATTTCAATCAACGCATCAATAATTGCTTTGGCTCTTTCGTCATCACTGTTGGCCAATAATTCATCTGCTAAAATGGGTAGTTTAATAGAAGATTCAACGGTTTCAACATAAGCCAAACGAACAGCAAGTAAAAGTTGAACACGCGTTCCAGTAGATAGTTCAGCGAGTTTAAATGTCCTTTTGGAAACTTCGTCTTTGGCTTCAAATGTTGTGTTGTCTTTTTCATTTAATCGCAATTCATATCTACCAAGTGTAATTTTATTGAAGATTTCATTTGCACGATTAAATAACTCAGGACGGTTTTTATTTTGTGTTTCATTTTTTAACTCCTCGATGATCATATCACCGGTTAAGGAAGATAAATTCTCTTCATATAATTGATGAAGTAACACATGGTTTTCATCTTTTTTAGAAAGTAAATCTTCTAATTCATGCCCTTTTCTTTTCTCTTCTACTTTGGTTTCAATTGTAATGATTTCTGCCTTGATTTTTTCAAGCTCTTTTGCTTTTTCAGCATTCTGTTCGGCTTTTATCAAAGCTTCTTCCGCATTTATTTCTTCAATTTCTGATTGATGTGTAGCATAAAGCGTGTCAAGTTTCAATTGATGTTCTGCTTTTGCAACGGCCTCTTTTGCAGAATAAAATTCTTTTCCAATTTGAGTGTACTCTTCCAGTTTTTTGGTCAATTCAAAAACTGAATCTTTGTCTTTTTCATCGATTTCAATACGACTGTAAATGTCAGCTAATCGACTTTTTTGCTTTGTGATTTTATCGCTATATTCAACTATCGCTTTTTGTTTATCTTCAATTATTCTTCTACTTTCTTGACGCGCTTTGAGCACTTTTTTCAGTTGAGAAAAGTTAGCCTTTAATTCGATTAAATCATCGGAAATGTCAGTGTTTAACTGTGCAAATGTTGGCTTTATTTTCTCTAATTCTTCATTGAAAAGTACATTTGCTTTTTCTATTTTGGCTTCATGAGTTTTAAGTGCTGTATTGGCTTCTTGCCAATTTTTAATGTGTGTTAAATACCAATATAAACTACTGAAATCATCATTTGCTATGGTTGGAAATTCTGGAATAGCTCTCAACTTCTCTTGCCATGCTTGGTGCTCATCGTGAAGTGCATCTAATTTTACTTGAAGCGCTGATAAGCCTTTCTTACATTCGTTTAATTTTTGAGTAATAGTCTCTTTCTCTTTTCCTTCTTTTAACTGATCAATGAGTTCATCAATTCGAGTAACCACACTGGCTGTTTCCCATTGAGAAGGGGGAGTTAATCCCGATTTTTCAAAATCATCTTCTCTGATGTTTAAGGTGTTATTTCCACCTGTACTTTTCTTTTTTTGTAATGTCAAAAAAGCTGCAATAGCAAGGCAAACTACACCAATAACACTGCCAATCCAACCGATAAATGGTGTAGTGAATGAAGCAAGTAAACCAAAAAACAGAATCCACATGGCAGTGTTATTCGATTTTTCGGTGTTGAGCGTAGGCTCTTTTAACCATTCTCCAAGTGTTTTAATTCCAAGAGAAATAGTGTCGGTTGAAGTACTCGAACCATTAGTTTGTTGAATTTTTTCTTCTAAAAAGTCTACTTCTGATTCCAAAACTTTTTTTCTTCCGAGAACCTGATGGGCATCACGTAAAAGCTTGTCCAAGTTACCGATGTTTTCAATGGAAATAGAATTCCATGCGTTAGCAATCGGGTTTTGAAGTTCAGTTTTAAAACCAATAGCTTCGAGTGCTGCTTTTTCTTTGGTTTTTTCTTGAAGAATCAATTGGTTTAAATCAGCAATCTGCCGCTTAATGTTCTCTAATTTTTCAATGCGAGCGTCTACTTCTTCAATGGTTTGACTGGTGATTTCTACATTAGAAATGTTTAATGCTTTAATTGTATTTTGTTGCTGCTCAATTTCAGTATTTGCTTTTTGAATAGCTTCCTCATTCTGCTGTATTTCCTCTTCGTATTGTTGAATTAATTCATGCTCATTTCCTTTCAATTTAGTAATCGCCGAAGGATACTCTTTGATTTTGTTATGTAGCAGTTCTTGTTCGCGTTTTAAAAGTTGAAAATCTGCTACTTTTTTATAAAATTCGAAACCTTGTTGAGCAAGATTCGCTTCTTCTTTTTTACGTCTTAATTCGTTTATTTGTGTTTCTTCTTGCTTTAAGCTCCTTTGTTCATCACGTTTTGATTGATATTCTTTTTCGGCGGATTTATAATTTTTATATGCTGTTGCTCCTAAAGTCTGAATTCTATTTGAATAATTTAATGAAGAATGCGCTGCCTGTAAATCAAATCCACCAATTGATTGTTTTGCGATTTCTCTAGCCAATTCATTTTCGTTTCCATCAACAAAATTGTGCAAAGCCAACAAATACCGATGATGACCTTCTTGCGCTGGAAGGCCTTTCAATTGTTCGTTAATTCCGTTTCGCTCTGTGCTAATTCGACCAGAATCAATATCAATTTCCCAATTGTCATTTTCGATCTTTACATTTCCGTGTAGACTTAATCCTTTGGTGTTTTTATGCCAAATTAATTCTTGAATCGCGCGTGCGGTGGAGCTTTTACCGGATGCGTTTGGCCCTGTGATAATATTCACATTTGGAGCCAAATTCTTCATTTTAGCCAAACCTGAAACTAAACCAGGTGACTTGCGAATGGAAAGCTCTTCTATTACGTAAGGTGATTTTTTCATTGGTTTTGTTGTTCAATTAAAGTGGTTAAAATGCGGTTACATTCCGTCAAAAGATATTGGTTTTGTATTTCCGTATCTGGCGATTTTACATTTTCGGATTCTATAATTGGATTGTAAACAGAAGATTGATAGGTTTTTTGATGGATTTTCTTCCATTTTTCGAGTAATTTATCTGAAAAAGGAGTTGTTTCACCTTTTTCTAAGGCGACAATTGTTTTGGCTAAAATTCCAGCTGGAGAAGATTCTAATGCTAATTCTTCTAAATTGTCGATCTTAGGCTTAACATGATATTTTATTTTTCGAATCGAAATTTTTGTTTCATTTATTTCTTGACTATAGGATTCAATACTTGGTTCGGTCCAGTTCTTTAAATCTTGAATATTGTTGTGTTGTCCAACAAAGTAAATATCATAAACCAAAAAAGAAGTGTTTTCTAATTCATTAATCTTAGCGTTAGCATCGGCATATAAAGTAGAAGTCATAACGTTTCGAACATCGGCTTCTGTGGTTTGGTCGGTAACGTCAATGTCGATAGATTTATACCTAACTGGCGAAAGAGGAATTGCTTTAGTCTCGATTGAATTTTGTGAATTTACAGTCACCAACATCGGTCCATGAATACCCGTTTCTTTGGCGCTTAAAGCATGCGGAGATCCAGGATAATAAACCATTGGGTTGAAATCACGTAAACAATCTGGCTTGTGAATGTGTCCTAAAAACCAAGCGTTTACATTTTTATTGTTAAAGCTCGATTTATCAATGGGTGCATAACTACTTTCAGGAACATCAACATCTCCGTGCAAAAGCCCGATTGTTGGAAGCGTTATATTCACTTGATCCAATTTGTATTTTAAAAATGGAGATTCTGCAAAATGTTTACTCGGAAAAGACCAACCAACAAATTGAATTTTTTCTTCATTTTTTGCGTATTCTTTTACTTCCCAAGTTCCATCTTTTCCGAGGAGATGAATATTTTCATAGCGATCAGAATCAACGAGTTGGGGGAGTACATCAAAATCATGATTTCCAGCAACCATAAATACCTCAATGCCTTCATTTTTTAATTTTTCAAAACCAGCATGTAAAGGACCAATGGCTTCAAAAAATCTATTGTTTTGGTCTACAACATCACCTGTTAAAGCCAATACATCAATTTTGTTTTTGATCACATAATCTACAATTTTTTGCCATGTAAATTTTGTTGCAAGAACATTTGAATCGGTATTTATTCCAGTCGATTTCTTCCCGATATGAATATCTCCTGTTACTAAAATGGATATTGCCATGATTGGTTTCTTTTATTTATTGCGGATAAAATGTTTTTTTTATCGCCTCTAAATTAAGATAAAAGTAAAGTTTGATTTTTACAAGGAAATTCAAAAAAATTCAAGCTCTAAAATAAATCAGCTGTTAATTCAATTCTAATATTGCACGCTCTAAAATTTCATCAGTTTCCACATCTGACCAGTCAAAAGCAGCGCTAATATCTGCCGGAACACCTTGTTCTGCATAATTGTTGCCATTGAGGTCTAAAAGTTGACTCACACTAAAACGATAAGTCCATCCGTTGGGTAATTGACCTCCGTTGGGCAAACCACCGCCACCGCCAGTTTTGTCTCCCAACAATGTGATGTTAGAAAAAGCTTTAGTTGCTACAGCAAAGAAAGTCGTAGCACTATAAGATCCACGGTCTATTAAAACAATAACTGGCTTGGTGTATTTTACCCCAGAAGAAGGTGTTATCGTAAAGGGTTCCTGTTCTCTAAAATCGTTATGCTCAGGTCCGTCACGGGTAATACTGTAGCCAACAGTTTTTTCTGTATTTGTAAATCTACCAAGTAATAGAGGAACATTAAAAACACTACCACCACCATTTTCACGAAGATCTAAAATTATTCCTTTTGTATTTTCATATCGGGATAAAATTAAATCCATTTGAGCTCCGCCAATTCCAGACATAAAACTGCCATACCTGATGTAACCAATTTCGCCATTGTCAATAAAATCGTGTTTAAAAGCTCCCGTTAACCAAGGATCTTCCAAATAAAATTCATCAATTGTTCGAGAACGATAATTTTTTGGACCATTGAGTGCAGCGTCATATCGGGAAATATTAAATGGAGAAATTAAATTGGTATGATCGTCCCTGAGTTCGTTGAGCATATCTGCTAAAACGTCAAATAATTCAATTTCTGATGAATTCTCGTTTAACATTGGTCGGTAAGTGTCTCGCATTTCATCCCAATCAATATTTTTCAATTCAAAATAGCTGTATTTCTTGTCGAGTTCTTCCCACAAATAATCGAAGTTTTCTAAGGCATCACTTGAAGCCATGTCAGGTTTGAATAATGCTTTTTCACAGGAAGCGAAAAATAAAACTGCAAGAATAAGTAATATATTTTTCATGGCTTTTAGTTTTTACGGTTAAAGTAAATGGTGTATCTTAATTGGTGACTCGCCATTTGGAAATCTTCAAACTTTCCTGGTGCATGAGCAGCTTCCCAGACATAAGATATACTTCGTGCATTTCCGTTGGATAAAAATTTGATGAATTCTACTTCAGTGTTGAAACGATAACCATTTAATGACCATTGATAATTCGCAAAAGCCCATTCAACAGCTCCGGTTTCGGTTCCATTTATTTCACTGTCATAGGTATAAGCATAGCCTGGTCGGTAATTAAAATTAAGCACCCCAAAATTAAATGCCAGTCTTAACTGACGATAAGCAGGCTTAAAGTTCAGTTTAAATAATTTTAAATCAATTGTTTTTACTTCTCGACGAACAAAATCTTTTCTCCATTGTACTGCTCCCATTAAATTGGTAAAGTTTTCCATTCCCATGGCGTTGTTTTCTAGACTAGGATTTCCACGGACATTTTGTGTTGATCGAATGGCTCCTCCAATTTTAAAATTACTGCCTTGTTTTGACCATGCTTGTAATTTCCATAAACGTTGATATCTCATGCCGAAATTCGCAAAACCCGCCAATTGATTTGGTTGAATTAAACTACTTTGGGGTGTACTTGCAGTTTGAGCGCTTATGCCCATGCCCATTTCGAAAATACGTTCTTTTTCATCATGATTTCTGAGCCATGCAAGGTTTAAATGAAGTCCTAATCCACTATAGAATAATGGAGAGGTAGCAAAGTCTCGATAAATAGGATTGGTTAATCCAACGGAGTAGTTTGTATAGTGCTTCGGACTCGGTAGTAGTAAGATGGCAATGGTATCTTGTTTGTTCTGCGAATAGCTTTTAAAGCTTATCGTTGCAAAAAGAAAACAGAGGAAAAGGATTGTTTTATTCATATGTTTAGAAATATTCAATAAGCTAATTTAAGACAAAATATTGAAGTTAAAAGCACCAAAAGTAATAGCGCTTGAAAATGTGAATTTAAGAAAGTGAGTCATATTAAAATCGATTATCCTTTCTCTTTTAGTTCCTTACTTTTTTAAATGATTTTAAATACGCGATTAAAGAAATGCCTTCAGATTTTTTAAGGTCAAAATTTTCATCAGCGTTAATTTCAGAAAGAATTTTTGTGGATTGTTCATTTAAAATGGTCCAAGCAGTTTCTAATTCTATTTTTAGGTTGTTGGAGTTGATGATTGCATTAAGTTGGTCTTTTGTTAATTCATTTGAAAATAAATGATCGAAGCTAGGCATTCTCGTTCCTGGATTAACACTTTGTGGATCTTGAATTAATTGAGTGAGGTAAACTGAAGATCTTGCTTCACCAACTCCATCAATGCTTTTTTTAAAGAACTTTTCATCTTCTATATTCAACACGTGACAACGGTCGCATCGTTGAGTTTTGTAAATTTCTTTTCCGTATAAGGCTAAAACATTATCGCTGTTTTTTAAATTATCAAAAGAGGAAATATTTTCTTCAACTTTTAAATTTTGGATGGCATATAAACTAAGCCCCAATAAAAGAATTGATAAGTTGTAAACCGAATTTCTCATTAGTGTTAATTTGAATGCTGTCAAGATAAGAATGAAAAATGATTTCTTCAATTAAAATCCAGTTGTAAATAAATTTCGAGCCCCTTTAATACCACATTTTTGATATTGATTATACGATTGAGCTGCTCTTTCATCAATTTGAATTCCGGTTTCATTATTTACATATCCTTCAAGAGCACCATCTAATATATAAGCTTCAGGAGCCATCAAGTGCGTTGTCCAAAGGAGTGGATTTGCATTTGCATTGCGAACATGTGTTTTAAAATAGGACTTTGAGTAGCAACCTAAAATGATGACATCTTTTTGGGTTGTCGTTTTTGTGAATTTTGGCTGAACATTGAAATCCATTAACCCATTATGACCTATATAAACCAATAAATCTGATTTCCCTCCAACTTGAATTTTCTTATTGCTCACTGTTATAGTTTCTGGTAGTTGCCCATTTACACTGAGTAAAAAACTTTCTGTACAAGACTTGATATCACTACCACGATAAGCATCCGCCAATAAATAAACATCTTTCGTTTTATGTTTAAATAAAACACGGTCAAGTATCATCGGATTTTTCGAAGGAATTTCTTGAACAAGTTTCCAATCTTGAGCTCTTTTATCAAAAAAGCTTCTCATTCCATACATAGCACCCCAATATAAATTTGTTTCAGGTTTAGAACCGTCACCAATAGATTTCGGAACAGGAACGATGCCTTGAGAATCATTGTCACAAAGTGCGACAAAAACATGAATTACTTTTTCTTGAGCACCTAGATTGATAGATGTAAAAAGGAATAATATTGTAATTAATGTGTTGAATTTCATTGTTCTGATTTATAGTTGAGTACAATATAGTTGAAACGAAATTAATATGCAAGAAGTGAGTGTAGATGAATTTTGTACTCCCCAAAACAGTATTGAGCAAGAGTAGTGCGTCTTGAGGTGTTCAACTTCCATAGTTTAACCTTAAAAAAGAATGAAAATCTTCAGTTTCTCGGACGCGCATAAGAAAACCACGTTTGGGACCCACATGGCTTCATCCTTTCTGAAAAAATTATAGTGTTTGAGAACGACGGTTTGTACAAGTAATTACGAATTGTGTACTCCCCTAAATAGAGTTGACCGTTTTGTTTTTAATCCACCACAAAACAGTATTGAGCAAGAGTAGTGCGTCTTGAGGTGTTCAACTTCCATAGTTTAACCTTAAAAAGTAAACCAAAACGTAAGTCCTTAAAAGAAAAGTTTTTGTGATTTCACTTCTCCGTTAGCTGATGGAAATACAGCCAGAGGGAATTAATTTCCATCCCTAGGAAAAGGAGGGGAAGTTGAAACAAATAATTTTAATGAGCGTAAATACCGTTAATTTGAACGAACCATAATATTCATAGCATCAGCAAGTCTGAGGCTAATTGCGAAATCATTTAGTCGAATTGCAATAGGGTCGCCAAACGGTGAAATGGACCGAATTTCAAAAGGTGTACCAGGGGTTAATCCCATTTCAAGTAAACGTTGGGCTACATTACTGTGTTTAATTTCAGTGATGATTCCGCTAGCTCCTTTTTTTAAAGTGGTAATACTTCTTTCTTCCATGATGCAAAAATAGAACCATCCGGTTCAAGGGGCAATACCCTAATCTCGGTATTTTGAAACTGGTGAAAAGACATTCAATGTTAAGATTTTGATAATTAATTCAATTGAATTTGTTTCTCTTTTATTTTTGTAATGTGAAAACATTGATGAAAAATATCTTCTTATTGCTTATTGTGGCGGTGTACAGTTTATCTGTTTCGTCAGCTGTAAATACGCTTCAATTAGAAAATTCTTTTTCACTTCAAGGTACTGAAAAAGTTCATTTTTCAGATTTTTCTAAAATCATATTCCCACAAGTTGTAACTGCAGATGGTCATAATCTATCTGGGGGAAATCAATTTCAGTTTGATGATGATTTAGATCAGTCATTTTTTTCTATTCAATGTTTGAGTCAGCTTTATGGTGAATATAGTTTGAAGGCAATTAAACTATCACGTAATTTTGACTTACAATTTCCTTCAATCGACATCATTTTTCCTTTCCATTATTTTTGGTAAAAGTTTCATTTTATATTGAAGAGTCTTAGGTTATGACTCAAATTATACGCTTCGATTTCCCTTCAAATGCGGTAATCATTTGTGTTTATTATTAGACCAATTGTTTTTTCATTTCAGGAAATATCGTTAAGCAAATCAACAATTATTTTAAATAAAAACTTTTCCGATTTATTCGGAATAATAATAATCTATATAAAAATGGAAACTGGAAATATAATTATAGGAATCGTCTCATTTCTTGCGGTGATTTCACCTTTTATCATCATGTATCAAAAAAGTAAAAAGAAAGAAAAAGAATTATTAAAAAAACTAAAGGAGTATGCTGCAAACCATGATTTTCAAATTGATCAATGGGAAGCAACGGGAAACTTAATGTTAGGGCTGGATGAAGTCAATAAAGTTGGATTTTGTATTGAACTAATCGACGGAAAATTTGAAATTGACCATGTATTACTCAATGAATTGAGTTTTTGTAAGGTAGACAGAGAAAAAAGAACCGTTTCATACCATAATCATCCTGAAAAAGTCACACAAAGCTTGAAACTCTATTTTTATCCTAAACAAAAAAGCGATGAAACGAAATATTTTCGTCTATATGATGAAGAAGCTACTAAACAGTTGAATGGAGAAATAGAACTTTCTGAAGTTTGGGAAAGTAAATTTAGGGCTTTAATCTAGTGCTATATTTTTGTTGTTTCAGAAAATCCCTTTGAACTTTCAAAGGGATTTTTTTTTGCTTAAATGTAGGATAAACCAACCATCTAGGAATTTTAATCGTCTTTTAAGAAAGCAATCGTTATGGAAGCAAAAAATATCAAATCATTAAATTCGGCGGTTTATGTGATGCGTCATTTTGTAGAATTAAGTGCAAGATTGTTACCAATTTATGAAAAAATTACGCGAAATGAACCGCACAGTGTTCATTCAGAGGAAGATAAAAAGAAAATAGATATTGTTTATGAAACTTATAACGTAAATCCTCGCACAAGTGAGTTTCTGCTAGGTTCAAACATCGTAGCATTAATTAAAAAAACCTACGATGTTTTAAAGAATCGATCTCAGCAAAATGAAAAATTAGCCCAAGAACAATTAGAGGCTTTTCAAGAAGAATATGCCAAATTAAAACAAGATTGGTACATTACTTTGATGAACTAAATTAATTACGAATTGTATAATTACAAATTACGAATTCGTGAAAAAATGTACAGAATTCATAATTCCTAATTTAGTTTTCGTAATTAACTTTAAAAGGTTTTCATTACTTTTGATGTAATGGAAGAATCGAATAAATCAAAACGAACATCTTGGCCGGTGATGGAGTCCTTTTATACCATACAAGGAGAAGGTCACTATTCTGGTCGTGCCGCATATTTTATCCGTACAGGAGGCTGTGATGTCGGTTGTGTGTGGTGTGATGTGAAAGAAAGTTGGGAAGCCGAAAATCATCCTGATACCTCTTTAGAAACATTATTGTCAGAAGTTAATACAACTTCGACTGATTTTGTTGTTGTAACAGGAGGTGAGCCAGCAATGTATTCAATTGAAAATTTGGTGATTGCATTGCAAAATGAAGGTAAGGAAGTTGCGATTGAAACTTCAGGATGTTATCCACTAGACGCAAAGGTTGATTGGTATTGCTTTTCTCCAAAGAAATTTAAAAAACCTGTTCCAGAAGCTTACGAAAAAGCACATGAACTGAAAGTTGTTATTTTCAATAAGAGCGATTTTAAATGGGCAGAAGAACATGCTGAAAAAATCAATTCGGAATGTTTTTTGTATCTTCAACCAGAATGGTCAAAAGAGGAACAAATGTTGCCTTTGATTATTGAATATGTGAAGAATAATCCAAAATGGAAGATTTCTTTACAGACCCACAAATACATGAATATACCTTAGGTTATGATCAAAAATATTGCATTAATTTTTACAGTTGCTTTATTGCTTTTTAATAGTTGCGCAACTGCTCAGATGGGTTATGCAACCAAAAGTAAAAAAGCAATAAAACTATATGAGGAAGCAAGACTTGCTCCAGAGAAAAACTTCAACCTTGAGACAGGTCAACCGGATTATAAATCAGGAATAGAATTACTTCAAAAGGCGTTGGATAAAGATGAAAACTTCTTAGAGGCACATCAATTGATTGGTGAGTTTTACCGTGTGACTAATCAACCTAAAGAGTCTGTTTACCATTTCAAGCGTTCCTTAGAAATTAGACCTTCTGCAAATTTAAATGGACAATTGTATATTGATATTAGTGATCAACAATTGATGAATCAAGAATATGAAGATGCAATACGTTATGCTGAATTGGTCTTGCAATCAAATGGTCCATCTGTTCCTCAAAATTTTATCGAAATTGCCCGAAAATTGAGAGCAAATGCAGAGTTTTCAATGGAAGCAGTAAAAAATCCAGCGCGAATTAACCCTTTAAACATTGGTAAAGCAATTAATACAGAACATCCAGAGTATTTTCCGACCATAACAGTGGATGGAAAAACATTACTTTTTACGCGTGAAACTCCAAATAATGATGGTAGACCAAGGGGACAGGAGGATTTCTATTTTTCTACTTTATCAGAAGATAATGTTTGGTCTACAGCTGTTCCAATGCCGCCAAATATCAATACAGAACAAAATGAAGGAGCGCCAACAATTTCTGCCGATGGTAGAACATTGATTTTTGTGGGTTGTCCAGATATCACAGGAAGATATTATGGTAGAAATAGAGAAGGTAAAGGAAGTTGTGATTTGTTCATCACTGAAAGAATAGGAGGAGAATGGTCGAACCCTGAAAATCTTCCAGGTGAAGTCAATACATATAGTTGGGAGACGCAACCGTCATTGTCCGCAGATGGTCAAACGCTTTATTTTATAAGAAGATTCAGTAAACAGCAGCGTTTGAGAAGTGATATTTATCAAAGTCAAAAACAAGAAGATGGTACTTGGGGAAAAGCTGTTCCATTACCAAATAATATCAATACCGAAATGGCCGAGTCTTCTGTAATGATTCATCCTGATGGACAAACTTTGTACTTCGCTTCAAATGGTCATGTTGGAATGGGTGGGACTGATATTTATATGTCCAGAAAAGATCCTTTAGGAAATTGGGGGAATCCGATTAACCTAGGTTCACCGATTAATTCGGTAAACAATGAAAATTCATTATTAGTAGGTCCTGATGGTGAAATTGCTTTTTTTGCTTCTGATCGAGATGGTGGAGAAGGAAGATTAGATATTTACTTTTTTGAATTGCCTGAAAAATACCGTCCAATCAAAACAACATATTTTGAAGGTTTGGTGTATGATGCAACAACAAAAAAGCCATTAGAAGGAAAGTTTGAATTGATTGATTTGTCAACAGGGAAGCAAGTGATTTCTTCCGAAGCTGACGCGGTAACTGGAGAATTTCTTGTGGCATTGCCTACACAAAAAGAATATGCTTTAAATGTTTCTTATCCTGGTTATAACTTCTTTTCAAAAAACTTCGACATGCAATCGACCAAGGACGAAGCATTCCAAATGGAAGTCCCTTTAATTCCTTTGGAAAACGAGCGCCCTGTACTTTTAGCCAATGTGTTCTTTGATCTTGGAAAATCGACTTTAAGAGAAGAATCTTTTGTTGAGTTAAATAAACTGGCAGAACTACTCACTGAAAATGAGGATATCAAGATTGAAATTGGCGGACATACCGATACTAGAGGTGATGCTCAAGACAATCAAGAGCTATCAGAAGATAGAGCAGAATCTGTTTATGATTATTTAATTCATAAAGGAATCGAAGAAAGTCGATTGACTTACAAAGGTTACGGTGAAGCCCAACCGATTAACTCCGATGAAGAAATTGCTAAGTTGACCGATGAAGTAGCGAAAGAAGCGGCACATCAAGAAAATCGTAGAACTGAATATAGAATAGTAAAATGATTCATTTTTTAAGACTTATTCGTCCCGTTAATCTTTTGATTATTGCTGTAACAATGTACAGCTTTGGCGGATACTTGGATTATGTTTACCTCGATGAAAGTCAAGGAGAAATGTTGATTCAGACCTTTAACTTTTTCCTTCTTGTGCTCTCAACTGTGATGATAGCGGCTGCTGGAAATATCATTAACGATTATTTTGATGTTCGCGCTGACCGTATTAATCGACCAGAGCAAACCATCATAATGAAGCATATTAAACGCCGATGGGCAATAGTTTATCATTGGATTTTAAACTTCGTGGCTTTCGGAATTGCAATTCATTTAGGCTTGGCATCTGATACTTTTTGGTATGTGTTTATTCATCTTTTATCTATTAATTTACTTTGGATTTATTCGATGCAATTGAAAAGAACATTGGTGATCGGAAATGTAGTGATTGCACTATTAACAGCTTTAGTTCCAGTCCTTGTTGGAATCTATTATCAAGATATTTTTAGAACCGTAATTTTAGAAGAAGCCTATCCTTTTCATCTTAATAATTATCAATATTTCCCTGTTTATATTGGTTTAGGATTAGGCCTATTTGCTTTTATTTTAAATTGGACAAGAGAAATCATCAAAGACATGGAAGATGTGGAAGGAGACAAGGTGTTGAAAGCCCGTACAATTCCAATTGTGTATGGATTACAAAAAGCACGTAATATTTCTATTTTCTTTATTTTGATTACGATGACATTGACAGTGCCAGTGGTTTGGTTTTGGAAAACAGGATTTGTAGTTGGAATGGCATTGTTGCCTTTAATTTTAAGCGCATTTTCTGCAATTTTTTCAATGCTCATTTTGTTTAAACCATTGTCTCCAAAAAACATTAAAATTGCAGACCTCGGAATAAAACTTACCATAATTTTTGGAATGATTTTACCATTATTCTGGATCTTTCAAATCTTAAATTAATCTCATTTATGTTTTCAAAAAAAATCATTTTAGGCTCTTCTTCACCACGTAGGAAGCAGTTAGTAGAACAATTGGGTGTAAATTGCGAAATCCGTAAAAAGGAAGTTGAAGAAATATTTCCCGAAAATATGCCACATCATGAGGTTCCAGAATACCTTTCAAAGTTAAAGGCTGAACCATTAAAGTCTAGTATCATAGAAAATGAGGTTTTACTGACTTCGGATACCGTTGTCATTCTTAATGGTAAGATATTAGAAAAACCAGCCAATCGGGCGGAAGCTATAGAAATGTTAAGTCAATTGTCAGCAAACATAAATGAAGTTGTGACTGGTGTTTATCTATTTAGTAAGAAGAAAGAACACTCCTTTTCTGTGAGTACCAAAGTATATTTTAAGGAATTGTCTGAGGAAGAAATTATCTATTATGTGGATAGGTTTAAGCCTTTTGACAAAGCTGGAGCCTATGGAATTCAAGAGTGGATTGGAATGATAGGTGTCGAGAAAATCGAAGGTTGTTTTTATAATGTAATGGGCCTACCAATGCATGATTTGTGGAAGACACTAAATCAAAATTTTTAATCTAGCTTTTATAAAATCCCCAAAGTAATTATGTGTGCCCATCTGTCATTGGATAGCATCAGTAATAAAATAATGATTGGCCAAGCATACATTGTGGTGTGATAACATATACTGAAAATCATTGTGCGATCTTTAATAAAATAAGTAAACATTGGGAAGAGTAGGATGATAGGAATCCATGGAAAGGAACCTATTAGACTATAGTCAGGGACATAATAATTCCATTCATTATTTCTCCAATATTTGACATATTTAATGTCCTTCATTAGTAAGCTTCGTTCGAGATACATGAAGTGTCGATCTGCTTTTCCTATAAAATCTAAAGAAACCCATGCTTTTTGTCCGTTTTCGAACATCACAGGTGAAGTTTCAGAACCATTACTTCCTGCATAAGAAATATGAATATTCTTTTTCTGAATATTCGTATGTATTGTTCTTGTAGGAAGATACAATAGGTCAATCGTAATCAAAAAACAAAGTAGTGAACTCACAATGACTACAGACATAAATTGTTTCCACCTTTTACCAGTCGTTATATTTCGGAAATATTTTTCATTCTTTTCAGC
The DNA here is from genome assembly GCF_003402975.1 of Brumimicrobium aurantiacum. GTDB lineage: Bacteria > Bacteroidota > Bacteroidia > Flavobacteriales_D > Crocinitomicaceae > Brumimicrobium > Brumimicrobium aurantiacum. The sequence continues at coordinate 125,773 of NZ_QURB01000003.1, forward strand.
TTCCTGACGTTTCATTCGCTCGTAACGTGCTCTTGCCGATTTTACTCTTTCTTCTTTATCGTTATCTTGTGTACCCGATTGACGACGGTAATTGGTGCTTCTTTGTTGGGTTCTTTGTCTCGATCTTGTTGTTCGAGTAGATCTATAACTTGTATTTTGTCTTCGTTGAGTAGATCTTGGATTGTTGGCTTGCTCTAAAGCCAGTAAAATATTATCATAAGCTTCCGTTATTTGAATAAACTTACTTTTCGCTTCAGGAGAAGGATTTCTGTCCGGATGATATTTCATTGCCTTTTTGCGATAGGCACGTTTAATGATCTTCTCATTTTTGGTTGGAGGAATTCCCAATAAATCGAAATAACGTTTGGTACTCATAAAATCTCAGTAGTTGTTTTGTTTCGGTCTATTTTACCTGAAGCCGTTTTGATTAATGAAGGAATGAAAAAGTAAGATTTTGGGCATTCATACCGATCTAAAACATTTTCAACTTTCACTTTCAAGTCATCCTCATTTAATTTCGTTGTGCCGATGAATATTACTTTACTTCCCAGTTTTTGGTCTGGAATCGAACTAATAATGAAATCTGTTGAGTGAATAGTTTTAGCTATTTTTTGCTCTACTTTTTCAGGATGTATTTTCACGCCACCAGAATTAATCACAAAATCTGCTCTTCCCAACCAATGAAATCTTTTTTCATCAATTAACTCTACGATATCAGTGGTTTTTAGATCCTTTATTCCGAGAGATTCATTGTTAATGACCAAACAATCCTCTTCTGTTGAAAGTCGAGTTTTACCAATTGCACAATAAGGTTCGTCTTTATTTTTTAAATTTTTTAGCGCAATATGAGAAACGGTCTCCGTCATGCCAAAAGTAGCATAGGCACTACATTTAAAGTTTTGAATTTTTTCAATTAACTCATCTGATACAGGAGCACCACCAATAATAAGGTGCTTGATTAAATTGAGTTTTTCTGGATTATGTTGTAGCGTTTCTTCCACTTGTAATGGAACCATTGCTACAAAATCTATGTTTTGGTTTATTGATTTTAATGGATTACTGCTTACTTCGGTCACCAATAGCTTTAGATTAAATTCTAATGCGCGAACAATCATCATTTTCCCTCCAATATATTGAGAAGACATGCAAAGTAGAGCGGTAGAACATTTATCTAATTTTAAAAACTCACCCGTCATTTTTGCTGAAGCACTCATTTTCCATTTTGGAATATCAATCTTTTTTGGAGGACCTGTTGATCCTGAGCTGAATTGGGTAATTGAAGTCTCTTCATTTTTCCATTGACTTATAAATTGCTTTACCTCCAAAATTGCATTTGAAGATGGATCTAAATTTTCGATTTGCATTTTATACAATTTTAGGCATGAAGTTTGACCTTGTTTTTAGAAATCTTAAGTTTATTTATAAATTCAAATATGCTGATTTTACATTTAAAAATGTAATTTTAGTTTAACAAAAATAACAATATGAAATATTTCAGTTTAGTAGCCATCATTTTCGCTTTAATCACCTCTTCTTTTATTTGGATGCCAAATGAAGAGAAAACAGAAGGTATTCAGTTTGAATCTCTCACCTTTGAAGAAGCTTTAAAAAAAGCAAAAAAAGAAGATAAATTGATTTTCCTTGATGCTTATGCTGTTTGGTGTGGACCATGTAAAATGTTGGATAGAACTACCTTTAAAAATAAAGAAGTTGGTGATGTATTTAACGAAAACTTTATCAATCTAAAAATTGATATGGAAAAAGGAGAAGGACCAGCAATAGCAAGAAAATATCAAGTTCGTGCTTATCCAACTATGTTTTTAATCAATGCAAATGGAAAAGTAGAAAAACGAATTTTAGGATTTGTAAAAGATGAACAGTTACTTTCTGAAGTAGAAAATTTTATTGATTAAAGGATTGGTAAAAAACGTTTAGTAAGGATAATCAAATTGGTTATCCTTTTTTTATTGAACAATAAATTTGAACTGCTGGACGTAAAACTGTGAATTCAGCATAATGATGTAAGTTCCACTTCTCAAAGAAGATAAATTAAATAACTTTTCGGTTTTGTATTCTATTTCAATATTTGATTCAGAATGAACAATCTGGCCTTGCAGATTTGCAATTTGTATTGTTGCGTTTTCAATATCTTGCCCATGATTGTAAAGTAGGAAATTTCCATTATTTGGGTTAGGTGCCAAACTCACCTGGTCTCCCGTATAAGCGATTCCATTACAATTGAAAGAAAAAGTTTCGAGGTTAAAAAACTCCATTAAGTTACTTTTGACAGAACAAGGTCTTTCTTGCAAAAATTCAAGAACATTTTTATCTGTTTCATCCAACCATACCTGCTTATTTGGAGGGAAATTCCACCTAGAGACATGATCATTAATTTCAGGAGCATACAACGATTTAATTTTTAAGTATTTTGCCTTCGTTTCAAGAGGGTCAAAACTTGTTTTTAACAATTCTACATATCGATTGATGAATTGAGCTTTAAATTTTTTGTTTTTGAGTAATTGACGAAATAAAAAAGTAGGTGATTTCCAATCAGGAGCACTCGAATTGGAATCAACTTTTGTGGCATATTCTAACATGTTGATGTCGCTATATCCAGCGTCAAGGTCATAAAATACCCAACGCCATTTCCCATCTGTTTTAGCTTTCCATAATTTCATGTTATTGGCAGGCCAATCATAGTTTGCAAAGAATAATTCTGCAATTGTATAATCGATATAATTATCCATATCAATTTTTGTTTCTACGTAGTCGTAATGAGTGTTGATGGATAAATCATTTTGGTCTATATAATTTAATAAATCTGTATAATCCGGATGACTAGATTCTTTGAATTCTACATCATCTTTATCAATGCCATGAAGATACTCAATGTATCTCTCATCAATTCGATCTCGCATGGTGTGAATTCCCCAATATTCTCCATTGAGGTAAACAATGACGGGTCTGTAATCTTGATAGTCGATGTTTAAATTTTTCGATATTTCATGAGCTAAAACATCTTTGATAATGGTAGGTGTGTGCCATCCGCCCATTGTTGTTCTTAAAATAAATCGCTTGTATTCACTATGTTCTCTTTGAGGGAATATTTGATAATCGAAATGTTTCTTTCCATATTCTTGTCTAGCGTATAAACGCAAAGATTTTTGTGATGCTTGTCGTGTCTTTCCTCCATGAATTCTTATGCCCGCATCCTGTGAAAAGGCGGTTAGTCCATTTTGATCAAAATACGCAATGTTAACAGACCTTTCCCAGTCATCACCACTATTGAAATAGTTCCCACTCCATTCTGGATTATTTTCATCGTAATATATTCCAGGAACATAAATTCCTGTATCGGAATTGAATAAATTGCCTTCATGAGTAATTAAGGAAACAATAGGCATGGTGTATTTTTGATGAATTTCCTGATCTACAAAAAAGCTTTTACTGTAAATATCACTCGATAGTACACCGTTTTTATAGGAAGCAAATCTAATGATGGTGGCTTTGTTAACTTCTTCTTGAGGTGATTCCCAAGCTTTATAACTTATTTCTTCTTGTAAGGGAGTTGTTGGAAATTCTGTATAATAGTTTGGGTCGCCATCTCGATAATTTAAGAAAATCGAATCATCGAAATAGTAATCGTTGTCAGTTGGAATTGAACCATCTAAAGTGTAAAAAATTGAATCTTGATTTGTTGTTTTCAATTTTAAATAAAATGGTTCAGTGTAAAAGCCTTGTTGGTGTGAAGAAAGAATTGTATTCGCATAATTATTGGAAGTCTTCGGCGAAGGATTGTCAATGATTTGGTGTTGTTGACTTCCATCTGGTACCTTTCCATAACTTTGATCTGTATTCAGTGATATTGGATTGATTTGGTCAATCAGATTATTCATGTTTGAATAAAGGAAAATTCCTTCACCAGCTGAAGATATTTTAAAATTGGTATGTAATTCTGGAAGATTGTGGATGTCCTTATCTGAAGCGAAAATCAATAAGAAGTCATTTGGTGGTATAACCACGTTTGGAAAAATCCACTGTTCTGGTTCGTTATGATCATCTGTTATGGAGTAATTCATTAAGTTGATTGGGACATTCGAATTATTGTATAGCTCTATCCAATCGCTATAATCTCCATCAATATCCTGGATTGTCGAATTATTTGAAGACATTATTTCATTGATTACAATGTCTTGACTATAACAACTTAGTGCAAATAGCAGGGCAATACATGAAAGTTTAAGCTTCATTATTTTGTTGGTAATGTGATGGATGAAAATGTTTTTACAAACTTAATCAATCTTTAATTATTGCTTTTTTCTTTTCACTCTAGATAACGATACATAAAGAAATTTATTTTTTATTCGTTATCTTTCTTGCCTGATTCGTTATTATGAAAACAAAATACTACTTATTTTTAGTTGCATTTTTAGGGACTTTGCTATTCGAAAGTTGCGCAATTGAAAAAAGAAAACATCTTAAAGGATGGCATATTGCCTTGAAATCGACGAAGAATAATCAAAGTCAAATTTCAAAGCATTCGATTGTTTCAGTAAAACCAATGCCTAAACTCAATAAGGATACATCAGATTTAAGAATTGAAAAGCTTCCGGATGTGTACCAAGCTTCTAATGAAGTTCTTCTTACTTCCGAAATAATTGATATTCCAATTGAACAAAAGTCAACACAAGAAAACGAAGTAAACAATTTAAATCGTTTAAAAATCGAGCATAAAAACTCAAATGTTAAAACCGAGATTACAAAGGTTAACAATGACATTCAATCGAACAATTCCAAGGAAAAACAAGAAGATAAAAGTGAGAAGAAAGGAAGATTTTTTGGTTCATTTCTTGGAGCTTTAGCTGGATTAATTGCCCTTCCTTTTTTATTTGTCTTTAGTTGGGTTTTCTTGAGTGGAGACTATGAAGATGATATTGAATGGATAGCAAGTTCAAAAGATTCAGTTTTTAAAAGTGCATTTAAAAGGAGTTTTAATGGTGTTGTAAAAGTTGGTTTTACTGTATTAACAATTGCCTTAATGCTTTTTGTTGCATCCTTGATTATTGCTTTTCTTTATGTAGAAGCTGGAATAATTGGTGTCATTTTAGGAATAGCAGCAATCGTTTTACTACTTGTATTACTCGCTTATTTATTTGATAAATTCCTGTCTTTTATTTTGCCGGGTTATTAAAACCTTACTTATTTTTTCTCGACTTTAAAAGCTATTCCACTCACACGTTTTGTTTCTATTCCATTGATGTTTTCCTTACGAATCATTTCTTGTGCTGCTGGTGTTTTGAAAACCGCTGCTAAATCTTTTACCTCACCACATGGAACATAGTTTTGATGCATATAATGAAGGATTTCATCAGCCTTGTATTGTTTAACCTTTTCATTAAGTATTTCAAAAAGATCTACTCTGTTTTTTACTCTTTCTTGTGTACTTGAAAATCGTTGGTCCTCCGCAATTTCTGAAATACCTAAAAATGTACAAAGTTGCATAAAGTGACGATGACTCCCAATGGCAAAAGTGATGGTTTTGTGATCTGATGTTTGAAATAATTCTCCGTAAGGTGCAATGTTTGGATGCAAAGATCCAATGCGTTGTGGGACGTGATTATTCATTAAATAGTTAGCGGCCTGATTTACCAATGAACTCACTGCTGCATCGTATAATGAAACACTAATACTTTTCCCTTTGTAAGCTGAATTTCCTTTGCGGTCAAACAATTCAATCAATATTCCTTCTTTTAAATGGTGTGCAGCCAAAACATCGATTAAGGCAATTGGCATTTTAACCGGACCACTTTCAGGAGTGCCATTCATCGACATGATTCCCGTTTCTGCTTGCAGTATCAAATCATAAGCTACACGGTCACTTTTTACACCAAACCCGTTAATTTTCCCGATGATTAACCTTGGATTTAATTCATGGAGTTTTGCATCATATATCTGCAACTTTTCTTGATCACCCAACTTAAAATTCATCAAAACCACGTCTGCCAATTTTACTAACTCAAATAATTGACTTCGATCTTCTGAATTTTTTAGATTCAATTGCTGATAGACTTTCTTGTAGTTGATACTCGAAAAATACGCTGAAATAGCACTGTTTTTATCTTCGTTGGGTAGTTTCCAAGAACGCGTAACATCAGGATGTTCGGGATGCTCAATTTTAATGACTTCGGCACCCAGTTCAGCAAAAAACGAACCGACAGATGGACCCGCCAAAACAGTTGAAAGATCTATGATTTTTAGGTTTTTGAAAATAGCAGAATGTGACATTGAGGATTTGATGATGATAAAAAGTAAAGATAATAAAATTTGTTTTTTTGAACGATACAAATTTTTGATGGCGATATGTTTGTATGGACGATTTGTGTTTTTGATGTATGGGCGATTTGCAAATCGCCCATACAACAAAACAAATCGTTCAAAAAAAATCACCTCTATTAAAACCCAACCTTCACACCTCCATAATAATTTCGTGTTGCAGCAGGATTGAAATAACGGTCTCCATAGGCGTTAATATCATTTCCTAAACTGTATTTTTCATTCAGGAAATTATCAATTCCAGCGAAGAATTCCAACTGTAAACTTTTTGATAATTCCCATTTCCACGTGGCTTTAAGTTGAACCAAATTGAATTCATCAGAAAAGACAGAATTCGCATCGTTAAGTGGCATTGCTGACATGTAATAATGTGAAACGTTTATTCCAATTTGGTGTGGAAACTCGAAGCTTAAAGTGTTGGACCAAGTATTGTCGGGCACTGCAGTTATCTTATTGTTTGAATAATCATTTTCGTCGACTTGATAATTCCCGAAACGGTAATGATTGTAAGTAAATGCTGTTTGGAACTTTAATTCACGTATAAATCCTTTGTCTTTAGGTGTAATTAAATAAGTCCAAACTAAAGCTTCAATTCCTTGTTGATTCATTTCTCCTGCATTCACAAAATACTCAGCTCCACCTTCGTCCAATTGTCTTACAATTCCATTATTCATGTCGTAAAAATAGTAGCCAAGGTCGGCAATAAATCGTCTGTTTGAAGACTCCCAACGTAAACCAATTTCATAATTAATTCCTGTTTCTGGATTTAATTCGGTGTTGATTGTTTGGTCAGAAGAACGCACTTCTGCAATGGTTGGTGGTGAATATCCTTTTGAAATGCTTCCACGAAAAGCAAAGTTTTTGGTAATGAGCAATGAAGTAGCCACACGTGGCATTAAAATATTTCCAAAATCAATTGTTCCTTCTGGATTCGCAACGATAGGATAAAGAGAATTATAATTTATTTTCATATGATTTAAGCCAATCGATCCCTCAATTGTCCAGCGATCAAATAAATTTGTCATTGCACGATAAAAGTAACTCCCTTGCGTATTGTCTAATTCATCTTTGGCTTGCGCGTCTCCTTTTACTCCGCCATTATTGTCGAAATTGTCTATGGCTGCCCATCCTTTCTGACCTTCAAAGCCGAGTTGCATTTCCCATCTAATCTTTGTGTTAACAGTATCTTTGTAAGAAAAGAATGTACGTAAACCTAAGTTTTGTTCCTTACGAAATTCGTAGTTGGTAATGAATGGATTTTCAAAATTGGTATGTGAACCAAAAACGCTTATGGTATGTGATAAATTCTTCGTGATTTTTGAATCGTGCGCAATTCCTCCGTAAAATGTTTCATTGTAAATCCCTGCATCTTGCTCTTCTGCAGAAGGATTTGGTCCAGCTGCAGGCCTAGCCATTGTGGGATGTTCTAAAAATTGAAATTCAGTTAGTCCACCTGGTGATTCGTAATGTAAATCGGAGAACAATGCCAAAACACGCAATTCATTTTTATCTGAATATTTCCATTTGTGTGCTGTTTGGAAGGTGAATTTATTCAAAGCTGATTGATCTCTATAGCCATCCGACTGTGTATACGACTGGTCTACAGAAAAAGAATATTGTTCATTAACTTTTCGCTGCACAGAAAGTTGTTCCTGAAATAAGCCGAATGAACCTCCATTCAATAAAAGAGAAGCTTGATTTTCCTTGACATCAAAACCTTTCGGTTGCAAACGAATAACGCCGCCAGAATTAGCTCCATAAAGTGATCCATCAGGTCCTTTGATTACATGAATGGACGACAAAGAGGCTGGATCGATTAAATTCAAATAGGTATTTCCTCCTGCATCAGTTAATGGAAATTCATCCATGTAAATCTTTGTATTTCGAATTCCGAACGGAGAACGAATCAAACTACCTCGCATTGCCAATCGATAACTACCTGGAGAACGTTGTTCCATCCTGATTCCAGAGACAGTATTTATTGCAGGGAGTAAAGTCGTTGTTCCTTGCGTTTCAATCAGCTCTTTGGAAATGTTTTGCGCCGAAGAAGTAAGCCCTAACAATGGTAATTTGTTGAAATAAGCGAGAATGTCTACTGTTTCAAAATTTGTTGCTTTTACCTTGGGAAGTGAGTCTGATTTCTGTCCAAAAAGAATTGAGAAGGAGAATATAGAGACTGTTAATAAATGGAATTTATACATTTAGAAGGGAGTTTTAAAAAATAGAATAACCGCAAAGCTCACAAAGAAGTCGCAAAGATCGAAAAGGTTTTATTCACCGTTGGTGAATATCAAAAAAGTGAAAGAAATCATATTAATATCGTTTTTTTTGTAGCCTCTCACGGCCGTGAGAGGCTACAAAAAAAACAAACGATGTTTTCCTTTTATAAATGTTGGATTGTAACTTTTCTAATTCGTAATTAAATAAAGTTTCCCGCCATCAGTTATCGTATACAACACACCGTTTTCTCCTTGGATAATATCTCTAAAACGTTCGCCCTCTTCGGTTAAAAGTCTTTCTTCACCAACTACCTTATTGTCTTCAATCACTAATCGGGTAATAAAATTGCTACTCAATCCTGCAAGGAATAAATTGTTTTCCCATTCAGGAATGTTGTTTCCTGCATAAAACGTCATTCCACTTGCTGAAATCACAGGATCCCAATAATAAACTGGCTGTTCCATTCCTTCTTTTTGTTGAATTACTGGATCACCTATTTTAGTTCCAATATATTCTATTCCGTATGTGATTACTGGCCATCCATAGTTGTTTCCTGGTTTAATTAAGTTCAATTCATCTCCACCACGCGGACCAAATTCATTACTCCATAATTCTCCAGTTACTGGGTGGAAAGCTAAACCTTGTGGATTTCTGTGACCATAACTGTAAATTTCGGGTAACGCTCCTTCTTGATCAGCAAACGGATTTCCTTCTACAGCTTTTCCATCTGTTGTGATGTGTACAATTTTCCCTAAGGTTGAACCTAGATCTTGCGCGTAATCGCGTGTTTCTTTGTCTGAACGTTCTCCAACACTTACAAATAAATTCCCTTCTTGGTTAAAAAGAATTCTACCACCGTAATGTAGTTTTCCATCATAAGTAGGAGAGGTGCGGAAAATCACTTGCGCATTTTCAATTGTTTTTTCATCATCGGCTAATTTTCCCTTGGCAACAGCAGTGTGATTTCCTTCTTCCATTTCTTCAGTGAAAGTCCAATACACCATTCTATCATTTTCAAAATCTGGTGAAATCGTTATGCCTAAAAGTCCTCCTTGTGCTCTGTCATCTACTTCTGGTAAACCAGTTATTTCCTCACTTAATTCACCTGTTTCTATGTTTACAATTTTTAAAACACCTTCTTTTTCGGTTACCAATAACCTACCATCTGGTAGTTCAACAGCACCCCAAGGTGAGTCTAGATCTTCAGTAATAACCTTGGCTTGGAAAGGAGTTGTTGTTTTTACACCCGAAATTCTTGTTTGCCCTTCAAAAGCAGGTTCGTAATCTGCATTTGCTTTGTTTGTTTCAACAGGAGGGATAGAATCTTTAATTTTTTGGTTTTCCGAAGTTAAATCTGCTGTATTTGTTTGGGATGTTGAGTTTTCTGAATTGCATGCCATTAATGTTGCTGCAAATAGTAAAGAGGTGTAAATGATTTTCATATTGTTTGATTTTCTATAAAATTAGTTCTTTGCTTAAATATAAGAATTAAAAGAAGATTTTAATGACATAAGCCATTCATTCATATTTATTAGTAATTGAGATATTTTTTTCAAAAAGTAAGTTTACTTTTTATTTTAGTGTATTTTTGCAAAAATCTAATAATTAATAAAATATGAAAAAAGTACTATTATTTTTACTTGTTGTTGTAGTAGCAATAAGCTGTAAAAAAGAAAATCGAATAGAAAGAAATCTTTGGAAAAAAGATGGTGAGTGGAATATAAAAAGCTGGACAGAAACATCAACCTCATCACAATATCCTGAAGATAATTATTCAGAGACTTATGTGAACTTTGGAACATTTAAGTTTAATAAAGATGGTTCAGGTTCCATGACATATAATGACGGGAATTCGGCTTATGCTGAACAGATTACTTATGAAAATACTGAAAATTCATTAACTATTTTTGACAGTGATGGTGATGGGACAATTTTTGATATGACATGGGAAAAGAATGAAATGACTTTGAGTTTAAAAGAGTCAGAAACTTATACAAGTTATGATCCTAATACTGGAGAACAGGTGGTTGTAAATTATACTTATGATGTATCAATTGACTGCGAAAAGAAATAAGTCATCAAGAAAATAATTTTAACGGGGGTCATATGGCTTCCGTTTTTTTTTGTTTTTTTAATTAGAATAAATTGAAACTAGGATTAACAAAATGCAACTCACTCATTACAATACTGAATTTAAAAAACGAAAGTTTCCTATTACATTAGTCTGTGATAAAGTCACCAATTCCCCAAATATTGGAAGTTTATTCAGAACAGCAGATGCATTTGGAATAAGTAAGTTGATTTTATGTGGTGAAGTAAATGTTGGACGTAAAGTGACCAAAACTTCTCGATCAACGGAGAAAACCGTTCCATACGAAATTCATGAGTCTGCAGCTACAGTCGTTGAAAATTTAAAACAACAAGGTGTTCAAATTATCGCCATAGAAATTACCAGTCAAAGTAAAGCTTTGCATACTTATACTTTTGACATTGAAAAACCAATTGCCTTTATTGTCGGCGATGAAAATTTTGGTGTGTCAGCAGAAATCCTCCAAATTGCTGATGAAACCTTGCATATTGAAATGTTTGGTGATAATAGCAGTATGAATGTCGCGCAAGCCACCAATATTGCCTTGTACGAAGTGACAAAACAGTTGGTGTAGATTGGAGTGTGGTGGAAAATAGATGACACGGGACATCGACAAACTCAGTCACCGATGTCAACATTGATTTTATACGGATTTTTTCTTCTAGCCTCATAAATTCAATCGCCCATTCACACATTTTACTATTTTTATCTTTTTCAGAATAGAATCAGATATATGCAAGAAGTAAAATACATCATCAACCAAACGCAACTTCAATCGAAGAACATTGAAGCAACTTTAAAACTCCTTGCTGAAGGGGCAACTATTCCATTTATTTCTCGCTATAGAAAAGAAGCTACTGGCGGACTCGATGAGGTAGAAATCGCTAACATTCGTGATGCAAGTTTACAATTCAATAAAATTACCGACCGACAAGCAACAATAAAAAAGGTCATTGAAGAGCAAGACGCATTAACAAAGGAATTAACTCAAAAAATTGATGCTTGTTTTGACTTGATTGAGCTCGAAGATATTTACTTGCCTTATAAAAAGAAGAGAAAAACAAGAGCTGAGTCTGCCCGTCAACTAGGTTTAGAAGGCTTAGCAAAAATAATCATGGCGCAAGGAAGTCAAGTGCCTAAAGATGCTGCAAATCGATTCGTTAAAGGTGAAGTGAAAGATACTGAAGCTGCTTTGGCAGGGGCAAGAGACATTATTGCGGAATGGATTAACGAAAATGGTGCTGTGCGAAGTCGATTGAGAAAATCCTATGCTAATTATAGTCAGCTCAATTCTAAGGTGATAAAATCGAAAAAAGAAGAGGCTGAAAAATACCGCGACTATTTTGATTATTCTTCCTCTTTAAAAAAGTGTCCATCTTACCGTTTTCTTGCAATATACAGAGCCAATAAAGAAGGTTTTTTACGCATGAAAGTTGTCGTAGATGAAGATCAGATTTTTGACTTTTTACACCGTTTTTATGTCAAGAAGCATTCCCCAATGACCGACCAGATTGAAATGGCGTATGAAGATGCATACAAAAGATTATTGCACCCAGCACTTGAAAATGAAGCTTTGTCGGAAAAGAAAGCCGAGGCAGATCGCAATGCGATTAAAGTTTTCTCTGATAATCTGAGACAATTGTTACTCGCTCCGCCTTTAGGAAAACGACGAATTTTAGCTATTGATCCAGGGTTTAGAACGGGATGTAAAGTGGTTTGCTTAGATGAAGCAGGAGAATTGTTGACCAATGTTACGATTTTTCCTCACGCACCACAACGTGAAACAGACAAAGCAAAAAGTAAAATTTGGCAATTGGTGGAAGCGCATAAAATTGATGCTATTGCCATTGGAAATGGAACCGCAAGTCGCGAAACAGAATTCATGGTAAAACGCATTAAATTTAAAACAGATGTGGATGTTTTTGTGGTTTCAGAAGATGGAGCTTCTGTATATAGTGCAAGTGCTATTGCACGTAAAGAATTTCCAGATTACGATGTGACGGTTCGTGGTTCTGTTTCAATTGGGAGAAGATTAATGGATCCGTTGGCTGAATTGGTGAAAATTGACCCAAAATCAATTGGAGTTGGACAGTACCAACACGAAGTAGATCAAAAATTGTTGAAGGAAAGTCTAGACGATGTGATTATTTCTTGTGTAAACGAAGTGGGCGTAAACTTAAATACTGCCTCACCTTATTTATTAAGTTACGTTTCAGGTTTAGGTCCACAATTGGCAGAAAACATCGTTGAATATCGCAGAGAAAACAATGGTTTTACTTCTCGAAAACAATTGAAGAAAGTGAAACGACTTGGAGAAAAAGCCTATGAACAGTGTGCTGGATTTTTGAGGATTTCTGATGCGAAAAATCCCTTGGATAACTCTGCTGTTCACCCGGAAAGTTATGCTTCCATTGAAAAAATGGCCAAACAATTGAAAATGACGGTTGAAGATTTGATTGGAAATTCGGAAGTGTTAGATCAACTTAAAAAGGAAGATTTTCCTTATATCGATGGTTTTACCTTTGAAGATGTGATTAAAGAATTGAAAAAACCAGGACGAGATCCACGTCAAAAGGTGAAGGTTTTAGAATTTGACAGTACAGTAAAATCGATTGATGATTTGTCAATTGGTAAAAAACTCAATGGAATCGTGACCAATGTTACTAATTTTGGTGCTTTTGTAAATATTGGAATCAAAGAAAATGGTTTAATACACAAATCGAACTTAGCCAATACTTTTGTTGAAAATCCTGCAGATTATATCAAACTACATGAACATGTCAGCGTTGAAGTCATTCAATTGGATGTTGATAGGAAAAGAATAGGATTAAAGCGAGCTGAATAAAATCAGATTTAGTTATGTATATTGTCGATTGAACTAATTTTATCGGGAGAGGTACGATTTGGAAGTTGACGTTACGAATGACTTTTTATTTTATTATATAAAGTATATGAATTCATTTAATAAATTATTTAAACCTACGAAGTCCAAAAATAAATTTTGGATTTTACTCAAAACCTATTTACAAACTTCAATTTTTTGGATCATTTTCTTAGGCATCGTGCCCTTTGGATTAATTCAATTTGAAAGTGAATTTTTTGGATTTATATTTTCGCCTCAAAAAATAATTGCTGTTTTTTTATTTATCAGTTTTAGCTCTCTTGCCTTGTATAGTGCATACATTATGAGCAGCAAAGGAGAAGGTACGCCCTTGCCAATGGATTGTGCGGTTAAACTTGTTAGTATTGGTCCTTATCGAATTTGGAGAAATCCGATGGCTGTGTCTGGAATAGGTCAAGGGATAGCAATTGGAGTGTATTATGGTTCCGTATTCGTGATTGTTTATGCTATTTGTGGAGCCCTTCTATGGCATTTTTTTGTGAGACCCGCAGAGGAGAAAGACCTGCTTAATAGGTTTGGAAAATCCTATGAGAGTTACCAAAAGGCAACTAAAAATTGGATTCCTAGGATTTAGAAAAGTTTATTAATTTCGAAACAAATACTATCTGACATCAAGAATGTTAAACAATCAATATTTATTTTCATTTTAAAAGCACCCAATGGATTACAAAAAAACAATAAAAGAAGCGCAAATTATACATTTAGTAATCACCGGTGTTTTGGTGTTAATTTATGTCTTTCTTGGTGATTTAACTGTTGAAATGTTTAAGATTCCAGAAATAACTTCTGATGATTATTTCTTTATTGCAATACCGATTGTTGCTTTCTTTTTAGGAAACTATCTTTATAGGAGGCAAGTACAGTCTACTGATGAAAAACTGTCTATTGAAAAGAAATGTGAGGTTTTTAAAACAGCCACGATCATGCGTTTAGCAATATTAGAAGGGGCTGCTTTGGTGATTTTGTTTTTAGCACCAAATCTGGTTTTCTTCGGAGCCTTAATCGTTCTAAATGTGGTAATGATGCGTCCAACCGAAGGTCAGTTTCAAAAGGATTTTGATTAAGTAAAATGAAGCCACTTAATATAAATGGCTTACTTCAATTTTTTATTTAATGTTGATGATTTTAAAACGCAGAAAAACCTTTTCTACGTTTCCATTCTCGTGAAATCAAATTTAATTCACGTCCTGTTTGTCCTGCAACAGAAGTGTTTTCATCAGCACGACGCAACAAATAGGGCATAACTTCTTTTACTGGACCATAAGGAACATATTTTGCAACTTGATATCCATGAAATGCTAGGTTAAATGAAATGTTGTCTGACATTCCTAGAAGTTGTGCGAAATAGACACGTTTATCGTTTTTCTCTATTCCATGTTCTTCTAAAAGTTTGACCAACAACTGTGAACTATCTTCGTTGTGTGTTCCACAACAAATTGCACAGGTGTCAATGTTCTCAACCATGTGTTTTATTGCGGTGTTAAAGTCAATGTCACACGCATTTTTGTCGGGCTGAATAGGGTCTAAATAGCCCATTTCAGCAGCTCTTTCACGCTCTTTTTCCATGTAGGCACCACGCACAATTTTACCACCAAATTTATAACCTTCTCGTCGTGCTTTTCTAATTCCTTCTTTAACAATATCTAATCTGTCGTGACGATACATTTGAAAGGTGTTGTAAACAATACATTCCTCCTTATTGTATTTGGCCATCATCGATTCTACCATTCGGTCTAAAGTATCTTGAATCCATGATTCTTCTGCATCAATAAAAATTGGAACTTTTGATTCATAGGCGTAACGACAAATTTCATCAACACGCTTCACCACTTTTCCAAATTCTTCTCTTTCCGCAGGTGTGGGTTCTGCGTCAACGTCATTC
This sequence comes from Brumimicrobium aurantiacum, assembly GCF_003402975.1. Taxonomy (GTDB): domain Bacteria; phylum Bacteroidota; class Bacteroidia; order Flavobacteriales_D; family Crocinitomicaceae; genus Brumimicrobium; species Brumimicrobium aurantiacum. The sequence goes on from NZ_QURB01000003.1 coordinate 141,199, forward strand.
ATTTTTTCTAATAAACCATGACGAGACAACCCCGTAACTTTAAACACAGCAAACGGTATTGCTTTATTACCTTTAGCTTTTGTAATTGTTGCTTTGATTTCATCTTTGGTTTCATCAAAACCATCTTCTTCTGTTTTTCCTTCAACAGAATAATCTAAAATTGTACCTACATTATTGTCATAAAGAATTTGAATTGACTCATCACAATCATCAATTGTTTCTCCACCACAAAACTGCTTAAAGATGGTCGCCTTAATCATACCTTGAATAGGTAGCCTTAGTTTAAAAGCAATCGGAACCATCATTTTACCTATTTGAACCAGCCAGGACTTTCCTACTAGTTTGAACATAGTGTAAGCGCGTTTAAGGTCTTTTGTAGACTTGTATTTAAACGCAATTTCAGTATTATCAAATGATATCATTTGGCAAATTTAATTTCTAAAAATTTATTAGCAAGCTTTTTTATGCTATGTTGTTGAATTTTTAACTAATGCGCTTTCAGAAGTTAAAAAGATTCAGTTGCTTTGTCTTCTATTCAATATTCAAAACAAAGATGGTAAAGAAACTCGCCTCTAAAAATAACAAAATAGAATTAGGATTGTTGGAAAATTCTAGTTTTAAAGCATTGCTTAATTCAAAATATCAATTCAGTAAGAAGATTGTTATCGTTGATGAAAATACACAGGAATTATGTTGGCCATTTTTATTGACCACTTTCGAAGAATTAAAAGAAGCAGAAGTCATTGTCTTGCCTACTGGCGAAGAAAATAAGGTGATGGAAGTGTGCTTTCAAGTGTGGGGAGCTTTTACCAACTATCAAGTACAACGCAATGATTTAATCATTAATCTCGGAGGTGGTGTAGTAACCGATATGGGAGGATTTATCGCTTCTGTCTTTAAGCGTGGCGTTGATTTTATCAATATTCCAACAACATTATTGGCTATGGTTGACGCTTCCGTTGGAGGGAAAACAGGTATAAACCTAGATGTACATAAAAATCAATTAGGTGTTTTTTCGAATCCAGAATTGACCATTTGTGATGCCTCTTTTTTAGCAACATTGCCAGAAAAAGAAATGATTTCAGGAAAGGCGGAAATCATAAAACATGCATTGATAAACTCGCGTTCATTTTTTGATGAATTAACTCAGTATTTGGAGGGGGTTCCCAATGACGAGATTCTCGCAAAAGCCATTCAAATCAAAGCGGATATTGTAGACCAGGATTTTAGAGAACAAGGTGAAAGGAAAAAGTTGAATTTTGGACATACCATCGGTCATAGTATCGAAGGTTTGTTGTTACATAATAAAATAGAAGTTACCCATGGAGAATGTGTAGCGTGGGGAATGTTGGTCGAAGCATACATTTCACATGAAGTTGCTACTTTGCCAAAAAATGAACTACAAGAAATTGAGCAATTGATTCGTGGTCAATATGAAACTTTAGCAATCAACGATACAATTTTTGATTCCTTGATTCAATTGATGAAACACGATAAGAAAAACAATAGTGATAAAATCAATTTTACGCTACTTCAAAAGATAGGCTTGGCGAAAATCAATTATCAATTAGAAGAAGATGTAATTCTTCGTGCATTAAATCATGTTTTTGGTCAATAATACATAATCAATGAAAGATTTTACTATTGAAGAGTACAAACAGTCTTTTCTCAATGAGGATAGATTAGCAACTTGTTACGCAAAGAAATGGTTTAAAATGTTTGTGCCAAAATCGTATGGTGGACTTCAGTTAAGCATGGAAAACGCTTGTCGGGAATTGATACAAATATCAACGCTTCAAGGAGGGTTAGGCTGGACTGTTAACCTGGGGGCTGGTGCAAATTGGTTTGCAGGATTCTTCGAAGATGAAATAGCTAAAAAGTTATTTGCCAACGAGAAAGTTGTCATCGCAGGAAGTGGATTTGCAAATGGTTCATGGCACAATACAGATTGGGGTTTTTCAATTTCAGGTCAATGGAGTAAATGTACTGGGGCAAATCATGCGACCTTGTTTAGTTTAATTGCTAAAAACGAAAACAAAGGTGATAAGGTTTTTGTGGTGCCTTCACATTTAGTTCAATTATCAGAAGAAAAATGGCCCATCATGGGGATGAGAAACTCTTCATCGTATGGCATCGTGCTAGAAGATGTATCAACTCCATTCGGTTATGATTTTGAAATCAATAAGATTAAAAATCATGAGGATTACGGTGTTTTTCATATTCCATTTCAATATTTTGCACGACTATGTATGAGTGCTTCTTACCTTGGTACAGTGCGTTGTTTGATAAATATCTGTCAAACTGAACTGGCTAAACCACAAGTGATTTCAATCATCAATGGAGACCTTTTGTCACGCATTGAAAAAGCCGAACAATTACTTTTTGAATACGCAAGGAAGGTGGAAAAATTAAGTAAGGAGAATATAAAATCTGAACTTGATGATTTGAAAATCAATTCAATTTTAAGTCAAAACAATTTGGCGATTTTTGATGGAGTTCAGCAATTATTTTTAGCGGGCGGACTTCCATTTATTGAAGAAGATAAACTGGTTCATTGGGCCTATCGTGATGTGTTAACAGCTGTACAACATCACATGGTGAAATCGTAAGGGGAACTGAACTTTTTTAGTCTATTATTGTTCGGTTTATTTATAAAAGAATAACCTATAAACTATTGATGGTTTAATATTATTAGCCGAATTTTGTCGGAAATTAAAAATCAATAGTAAATCAAAGCATAAATTGAGAAAAGCCAAAGAAAAAAATCTAACCGAAGGAAGTATATTGAGTTCGCTCATCAACCTTTCTGTACCTATTATTTTAGCCAATGCTTTGCAAAGTATGTATCAGTTAATTGATACTTTTTGGTTAGGTCGAATTGGTGCAAATGCTGTGGCCGCTGTTAGTTTAAGTTTTCCAATTTTGTTTCTAATTCTTTCTTTAGGTGCAGGTTTAACTTTGGCTGGATCTGTAATTGTAGCACAAGCTAAAGGAGCCAAAAATCAGCGAGATGTGAATTATAGTTCTTCGCAAACGGTCTTTGTGATTTTCTTTTTGTCAATTCTACTTTCCTTTATCACTTTTCATGCTTCAGAACCTTTGATGAAGCTGATTGGAGCTGGACCAGAAGTATTGGATGATTCCGTTATTTATTTTAAATATTCATCCTTTGGATTTGTTTTCCTTTTCATGTTTTTTGTATTTCAATCTTTAATGCGAGGAATTGGGAATGTGTGGTTACCAATGTACATCGTACTGGGAACTGTTTTACTGAATTTGGTTTTAGATCCCTTATTTATTTTTGGATATGGTTCATTTGAAGGGATGGGTGTTGCAGGTGCTGCAATTGCAAGTGTTATTACTCAAGGAGTTTCGGCAATTGTAGGAATTGGAATTTTATTTAAAGGAAAGAGAGGAATTAAAATAAAGTGGCCACAGATGAAATGGGACTTTGCATGGACCAAAAAAATGTTTGCTTTAGGGATTCCATCGAGTTTAGAACAATCGGCAAGGGCAGGAGCGATGACGATGTTAGTGGTGTTGGTAACAAGTTTCGGAAGTGAAGTTGTGGCAGCCTACGGAATTGGTGTGAGGGTATTGAGCTTAATTGTAATTCCAGCATTAGGATTTTCTATCGCAACAACAACTTTAGTTGGACAAAATGTTGGAGCAAATCAAATTGGAAGAGCAGAGAAAGTTGGAGATTTAAGTGCGAAGATTGCCTTTTTTGGTCTAACGGGAATTGGTGTACTGTTGTATATTTTTGCTGAGCCCATTACTGCCTTTTTTGTGCCTAATGACCCACAGGTAATTCAAGATAGTGCTTTGTTTATTCAAATTATGGGACCAAGTTTCGGTCTTTTGGGGTTACAGCAAGTTTTAAATGGTGTATTTAACGGTGCTGGATTTACAAAAGTTTCCTTGCTGATCTCCATTTTCTCATTGTGGATGATTCGCTTTCCTGTCGCTTACCTACTGTCAAACAACACATCTTTTGATGAGATCGGATTGTGGTGGTCGTTTCCGATTTCAAACTTTATGGCTGCAATTGTTGGATTTATTTATTACAAATCGGGTCATTGGAAAGGTTTGCTTGAAAAAGGAAAACAACTTAGACGAAATAAATTATGATTGACGTGAAAAACCATTATTTTCGTATAAAATATAGAGATATGATACGTTTTTACTGTGTAATTCTATTTGTTTTATCCTCGTTTGTTGGTCAGGCTCAAACTTTGTCTCATGAAATAGGAGTTGAAATTCAAGCTGCCACCGTTTCAACAAATGGAGGAACAATTGGTGGTGCCGTGAAATGGGCTTTGGTTGAAGATGAAACAGTTGCTTTTGGACCAAGTTTCAGGTACCAATATTTGTTTAGTCAAAATCAATATTTAGGTACAGAAAGTAGAGCACATCTTTATGGTGGTGGAGGATTCTTACATTATCGATTTTTAGATTGGTTTTTCTTAGGAACGGAAATAGAAGTATTGAAAAATCCATATAGAACAGTAAAACCACAAAAAGAATGGAAACTTACTGCTCTTTTAGGTGGTGGAGTTTCTCATGATTTTGGAGCTGTACGTTTAAATCTTGGAATATTATATGATGTTGCGGATGCTGTATCTGATCCATTAACTTCAAATCCTTCTCCCTTGAGTAGTGGTTATTTTATGCAGGTTAAAAACCCTAATAATCCAAATGTAGGAAAGTATATTCCCTTAATATACCGTGTTGCATTTTTCTTCCCATTAAGTAGATAAATAGAATATATGTTCAAAAAGAAAGTGCCACTCGAAGAGGGTGATTATTATAAAACTGAGGAAGGATACATTGTTTTTACAGCTCAATATTTATTGAAAAGAGGATACTGTTGCAAAAATGGATGTAAACACTGTCCTTATGGATATGATCCAAAAACCGATCGTTTAAAAAAGTAATTGTTTTAAGATTTACTTAACTCCAATAACTTTAATGTTGTTTTCCAGTTTCTTGTCGTAGCCCCAACTCCAAGTTTTTTCTCAAAGAAATTATTGGTCAATTTGGATTGATGATATTTCCCTTCAACAAACAAATAAACATTGTCTTCTACAATTGTAAATTGATCTGGTTTGACATCTATTTCTAGAATTGCTTTGATATTGTCTTTAGAAGGGACGTCTTTTAAAAATGTGAGGTGTAGGGTTTTTAAATCTATGGATTCATGGAAATAAGGATTGTTTTGAACTGCTTTTTCAATAGATTTCGCCTCTTTTACGATTACAGGTACATCATAGTCAAATTGTTCTTTGATGGCCTTCTCTATTTGCGTTTCAATGATTTTAGGGGGTAATTCTGAAGAGAAAACAATGTTTCCGCTTTGTATATATGTCAAAATATCCTTAAAACCGAGTTTATTCATCAACTCCTTTAAATCTGCCATGAGTAACTTACGTTTTCCTCCTACATTGATTCCTCTTAAAACGGCTATTTTTTTACTCATGATAGTAAATTAAGTGAATTATAGATTCGAGCAGCAAGTTAGTTATTATTCAGAAAAAACAATCTACAATTGTTCTAAAGAGTTCATCTGAGATTTAAAGTTGGTGTTTTTTCCTAAAGTATTTTACTGATTGTACAATTAGAAAGCTAAAATCTAATGAATATATTCAATTTACAAAAAGAGAAGCAGGAGTATAATCTCCTTTTTTCTCCTTAATAAGTTTAATGATTCCCCGCTATTATACCTGAAACTTTTTATTTGATTTCTACATCTGATTTCTATCGGATTGTAAAATCGAAGATTGTTATCAATTCGATGGAATCCTTTTCTAATGGGGTGAAGAGAAATCTTTATGTACCCACTTAAAATTAAATTCAAAATAGGTGAAAAATAGCAATAATTGCTTAAAAGTAGTTGTCATTATAACCTTAAGAGCAATTTTTGATAAGAAGACAGAGAAACAAATAGATTTACTTTAAAACTTAAAATCTATTATTCTTAATTAGAAATTTGTAAGTTCTCACAATTGTTGGCACTGATATTTAAAATTCCAGATTCAACCGTAAAACCTAAATTGTCTATGACTTTGTAAGTGAAGGTTTTACTTTTCGCGTTTCCTAAATCTTTGGTTACAGTGATTGATCCATTTGCCCCACAATCAGGTGCGCCAGTCCAATATACAGATGCATCAGTCGAACCAATTAAAACTTCATCAACGTAGTATTTTAATGTCGAAGATCCTCCTAATGTCAATGACTGCGACGTAGATTCATCATACCAAATAACGGCCTCTCCTTGGAAACTGCAAGATTCATCATCTTTTTTTGCACTCTCATCATAATTTATTGCTGCTGAATCAGTACACCCTTCTTTTTTACAACTTGTGAGTGATGTTGAAGCAATGAGTACTGAACCAATGGCTAAATATTTAATTATTTTCATACTGATAAGAAATAATGTTTATCCTACTCTTTTGGCTTTTCGGAATCGCCACTTTTTTTAAATGGTTAATGAGTTCCATTTTTTTTTAAACAATGATCTAGCATCAAAACTAATTCTATTTCTTACAATATACATATTCGTATTGAATTCTCATTTTAAATCAATAATTCTATTTTAAAATGTACGTTTTTTTATGTTCTAAATTTTTAGTCAATGTCTTTAAGAATATTGGTCTGTTAATGTTCCCTATATTTTCGTGTGTTTATCCGATTTTTATTGAAATCGAATGTTTACAGCGTAAAATTATGAATACCTTTGCGTCTTTAAAAAACGATTCAATTGACCATGAATAAAGGATTAACGGCGTTGGCATTCGGTGGTTTAGCCATAGGTATGACTGAATTTAGTATGATGGGACTGCTAATGGATATCGCCAAAGATGTAAACATAAGTATTCCTAAAGCAAGCAATTTAATTGGTTTGTATGCGCTTGGGGTTGTTGTTGGTGCTCCAACCTTGGTGATGGCTACGGCGAAAATGTCACCCAAAAAAGTACTCTTTTATTTTATGCTCTTGTTTTTCATTTTTAATGGAATATTTTCATTGGCTCCCAATGAATGGAGTCTATATATTTCTCGCTTTATTTCTGGATTACCTCATGGAGCGTTTTTTGGTGTAGGTTCTGTTGTTGCAGCAAAACTTGCAAAACCTGGTAAGGAAGCAAGTGCGATAGCCATTATGTTTACTGGTATGACCATCGCGAATATTATCGGAATCCCCTTAGGTACTTACATTGGACAAAATTTTTCTTGGCGTATTACCTATGGAATGATCAGCTTTTTGGGATTGGTCACTGCAACGAGTATATACTTTTGGTTACCCGAAATAGAGTCGCCTAAAATTGATGTGCGTAAACAACTGCGTTATTTCTCAAGGAAAGAGGCGTGGTTAATTATTTCTGTCATTTCAATCGGAACTGGAGGGCTATTTGCATGGATCAGTTACATTGGTCCTTTGGTTACCAAAGTTTCACATGTTGCTGAAGAACATGTTCCGATTATTATGCTATTGGTTGGACTGGGTATGTTCGTTGGAAATTTAATTGGAGGAAAGCTTGCAGATACTTTTATTCCTACGCGCGCAGCCATGTTTTCTTTTATGGCGATGTCACTATGTTTAATTGTGGGTTATTTTGTTTCAGAAGTTACTTGGCTGGCTTATCCTATGTCTTTCTTAACCGGAGCTATATCATTTAGTATAGGATCAAGTTTACAAATGATGCTGATCAATAGTGCTGAAGGAGCAGAAACCTTGGCTGCTGCTGCAGGACAAGGAGCTTTTAATATAGGGAATACGCTTGGAGCTTATTTTGGAGCAATTCCTATTGGTTTAGGATTTGCATACAATACACCGATGTTGGTAGGGGCAGGTTTGGCAATGATGGGATGTACCTTGGCTTTTGTTTACTTAATCAAATATAGAGTAGGGAAATAAAAAGTAGTAGTAAATTAGTATCGAAAAGCCTAAATCTATTTATTATTCTGAAAATGTAAGTAGCATTTGATCTCTTGTTTCAACTTCTTTCATTGCCATATTGTATAAAAATATCAATACAACACTTGGGATAATAACAAACAACAATGTTGAAAATAAGATTAAATCTTGTGGAGTGATGATGAATATTGAAGCTACAGATGCTAAGCTATATAGTATATAAGCGTAAAATCCAGCTTTTTGTTTTGAGAACATTAGTAAAATCGATAAAAATCCAAGTAACGATACTACAATCATTAAATTATATGTCAAATCAAATGAGTGATTATTTATATATGCTACATTGTCTTTGATTAATTGAATTGCTTGAATATTGTCCTGACTTAAACCTTGTGCGGTAAGTGTTTCTATAGAACCATATGCTAGTTCCATCTCTTCTTGTAGTTGGATTTCTGTCATCGGTCCCTCAGATAATTTTTGAACAGCAGTTCCTAATGTTGAGAAAACATAAATTGTACTCAAGAACAATAGGATGTTTAACAACTTGGGACGACTCTTTAATTGTAGTAGGTTATAAGTTTTTGAAACTGTAGTGCTTTCGGTATTCATAATTGCTGTATTAAATAATTTTAATGCCTCTAAATCGATCAAAATTTGAGCTTTGCATTGAGGATTTCTTAATCCTTTCTATTGTAAATATACAAACAATTTCACTTTAATTTTCATTAACAAATTGTAATGCGTTGGATTTCTATTCACTAATTTACTACGTTTTTCCTGCCTTTTGGAGCTTTAATAAATTTCTATCGGGACAATTTTGTCTTTTATCTTCTTAAATATGACAATCGTCTAAGCTTAATTTTATGTTAATAAATCTTCATCTTGGCTTAATACTTATGTTTTTTTAACTAAAATTTAACAAAAAAAATACTTTTTTTTGTCAATTTCAGTCAAAAAAATACGCTTTTCAATTTATTTCTGTTAAACAAAAATGTAAAAAACAGTAGTTTTCTGGTTTTATCAATTACGTAATAAAGCTAGAAGCAACATGTACAATATTTTTTATGTATTGCGTAATAAATAAAGCCAATAGTGTTTGTCAGATGACCTAACATGAGGTTGATGAACTGGTAAGTAAATCTTATTGAATATTTGTATTGAATGGTAATGCCAAATATATGCTAGAATAAAGGTTGGAACAAACTGATTTTGGCAACCGCTATTTCAGATGAGCGTTCATTTTTATGCATCGATTTTCTTGTTCTTTGTATGAACCTTCAAGGCCTTCGGCATGCATAGTATTAATTTAGGTAGTTTTCCATTTACAATAAATATTGAAACTCGACTCCTTTAACTCAAAATTCTGAATTATTCATTTTTATTTCGACGAATTTTAAAAATCAATATGAGTTCGCATAATTGGTTCATAAACGCCAAGTTTCGGGAGTGGGAATTTTCTTGATCTTCGGATACTTTGTTTCTTCAATTCCTTGGATGACTTTTAGGAGGAATTCCAATTAGTCTTGGATTTGCTTATTCCTATGCTCGTTGGTGCAGGTTAGGTAACCATAGGAAGCCTATTGGCTTCGGAAGACTTGGTCTGATATCGTGTGTCTCGTAAAGTGCAGTAAGTAGCAAATATGTTGCCTTAATGTGACAGGAGCGATTTCGATTTTTTGTTCAGCAGATTAACTTTTTCAGAGAATGATAAAATCATTTCTCTTTCTTCAACAGCGCTTCTCATTCCAATTTTATATAAGAAAACAAAGATTACACTTGGAACTGTTATTAGTAATACTGATGTAAATAGAATGAGTTCTTTAGGTGTAATGATGAATAATGATGAAAGTGAAGCGATACTGTATACTATGTAGAGATAAAACCCCGCCATTCTTTTGGTAAACATTAATAATATAGATGTAAACCCTATTAATGATATAATAATCATTAAGTTATGTGTTAAATTAAAAGAATGATTATTGATATAAGTAACGTTGTCTTTAATTAATTGAATGGCTTGAATGGTTTCTGGTGTTAATCCTTTTGACTCTAAAATTTCACTAGAACCATACGCCATTTCTATTTCTTGTTGAAGTTGAGTTTCTGTGAGAGGTCCAGCGTTTAATTTTTGAATTGCTGTTCCCATCATTGAGAATATATAAATTGTACTCAGAAACAATAGAATATTCAATAGTCGTGAACGACTTTTTAATTGAAATAAATTGATTCTTTTTGATATAATGAAGTTTCCTTCTGTCATCGCTTTTGTTTTTAAGTTTATTACTTCAAATCGATTAAAATTTGAGCTTTGTAAATCGTTTTTATCTTTCTTAACGGGTGCAAATATATAGACAAATTCAGTTCGAATTTCATTTCATAAACAGTTGTAATGTATTGATAAAGTGGTTTGTATAAGGTTGTGGACTATTGATTTTCGAGTTTTATGGAATCTATCGGGACAATTTTGTCTTTTACCTTTAAAAAAACAACAATCGTCTAATTTTATTTTTTGTTATCAATTCTTTATATAGGATTAACCTTAAAGGTATTTAACATAAAATTAACAAAATTATTTTTTGAATATTTACTTTTTAGCTCCAAAAATGACTTTTTAGTCACTTTTTTAATTTTAAATTAAAATGGTATTTGAATGTATTTTAGGTACTTATATTTTGTTTTATACAAGGCGAAATAAATTCATCAAAAATGTGAAGGGTGTTGAATTTTTATTCACAAAAAAAATGGAATAACTTTTTGAGCTATTCCATTTAAAAATGTGACTTATAAATTGATTAAACAAATACTAATTCAAATGCTTTATATGTCTACCATATAATAAGGAGAATAATGCACCAATCAATAACAAGGAAACAACCGACATCGTAAGTATGAATTCTTGTGGCATAGTTAAATACATCGCTATAACAGGGAATATACTATAAATGATATAGACATGGAATCCAATTCTTTTCAATTGAAACATTAAAACTATAGCGATCGCACCTATAAGCGATTCAATTAACCTCAGTGTGTAGTTCAAGTAAAAAACTTCGTTGTTGGTATAGATAGCACTATTAATCATTGTTTCGGCCATTTCTTTTAGGTCAGAACCAAAACCCTCATCTTCTAACTGCGCCAATCCTCCGTAAATATCCGCAGCTTGTTCTTCAATTTGAACTTCTGTTAATGGGCCACCTAAAAGTTGCTGTAATGCACCAATTAGTGTAAAGGCAATATATATACTACTTAAAATTAATAAAATCCGTAACCCTTTCGGAAATCCAGAATCATTCCCATTATCTTCTTTTAAAGTCTCTAATTCACTCATAGTGTCGATTGGTTATTTTTTTTGATAAATGCTTTACTGTCTCTTAAATAGGTAGACATGTATTCGTCTTCTTTGATAAAAGGAATGGCTGTTCTGAAATTTTTGTGTGCTTCTTGTAATACCACACTCGTTTTATCAACTCCTTTAAACTCTACACCTTGCGTTGCGGCCATCAATTCTATTCCTAATACTTGCCATACGTTTTCAACCACGCGGTGCAATTTCGTAGCGGCATTGGCTCCCATACTCACATGATCTTCTTGTCCATTCGATGAATCAATAGTATCTACTGAAGCTGGGGTACACAACTGTTTGTTCTGACTCACAATCGATGCAGCGGTGTATTGTGCAATCATAAATCCACTATTCAATCCTGGTTTGGCTACCAAAAATGCAGGTAAATCACGCATTCCTCCCATTAACTTGTAAATTCTTCGTTCTGAAATACTCGCTATTTCGGCCAATGCTATCGCCAAGTAATCTAATGTTAACGCCAATGGTTGACCATGGAAATTTCCTGCAGAAACCACCAAGTCTTCATCAGGGAAGATTGTTGGATTGTCTGTAACAGCATTAATTTCTCTTGTAACAATTTGTTCAGCATATTCAATCGTGTCCCAACTTGCTCCATGAACTTGTGGTACACATCTGAAACTGTACGGATCCTGAACATGTACTTTCTCTTGGGTAATGAACTGACTTCCTTCCAAATGTTTTGAAACTATTTCTGCCGTTCGAATTTGACCTTTCTGATTTCTAATCTTATTTACAGAAGCTGTAAATGGATCAATTCTTCCATCATAGGCTTCTATTGACATCGCAACATTGATGTTGGCTTGCTTCATGATTTGCTTTGCCTCATAAACACTGTGTGCCAAATACGAACTCATGAATTGTGTTCCATTCAATAAGGCCAATCCTTCTTTCGATTGCAATTGAATAGGAGAGAGGTCGTGTTGAGCAATTACATCTGCTGTATTTTGTTTTTCTCCATCAACATAAACTTCTCCTTCGCCAATCAAGGCCAAAGCAATATGTGCCAATGGTGATAAATCCCCAGAAGCACCTAAACTCCCTTGTTCGTAAACTACAGGAATAATGTTGTTATTGTAAAAGTAAAGTAAACGCTCTACCGTTTCTACTTGAACTCCGGAATGTCCATAATGTAAACCAATCGCTTTGAACAACATCATCGTTTTGACAATCGATTGTGGAACTTCTGGACCTGTTCCACATGCATGCGAACGCACCAAGTTAACTTGTAATTTGGCCAAATCTTCTGTTGAAATGGATTGATCATACAACGAACCAAATCCTGTATTGATACCATAAATATTTCCTTCCGTATTTTCCATTTTTTGGTCGAGGTAAGCACGACATTTTGCAATTGCTTCACGTCCGTTCTCTCCCAGTTCAACTTTATTTCCAGATTGTATAAAATCAAATAATGAATCAATTTTAAATTCCTGATGATCGAGTATCAATTTTTCCATTTACTTACAATGTTTTGCTATGAATGATTCCAGTGCCATAGTTTCTTGTTCACCAGATTTCATTTCTTTTACAGTAATTTCTTTATTTTCTAATTCGCTTTCTCCAATAATTACAGTGTATTCTGCATTTCTATCGTCAGCGTATTTAAATTGCTTTTTTAATTTGGCATTACTCGGGTAAATCTCCGCTGTTACACCATTGTTTCTTAAATCACGCAAAATAGGTAAAGCATATTCTACTTCCTGCTCTCCAAAATTGATGAATAAAAAACGCAATGTTTGATTGATGTCTGTCGGGAATAACTCTAATTCTGTCAATACATCATAAATACGGTCTGCGCCAAATGAAATTCCAACACCTGAAAGTCCTTTCATTCCAAAAAGTCCTGTCAAGTCATCGTAGCGACCTCCACCACAAATAGAACCCATTTTTACGCCATTGGCTTTTACCTCAAAGATTGCTCCTGTGTAATAATTCAATCCTCTGGCAAGGGTAACGTCAAATTCTAACTTGGCATTTTGTAAGCCCAACAATTCTGTTTTGGCAAATACATATTCCAATTCTTCAATTCCTTTTTTACCCACTTCACTTTCTGCCAAAAACTCTTGCATGAAGGCCAACATTTTTTGTGTGTCTCCATTAAGGTTAAACAAAGGACGAATCATGTCAATGGCCTGCTGACTCACTTCTTTTTCCGTCAATTCTTTAATTACACCCTCTTCACCAATCTTATCTAGCTTGTCAATGGCTACAGTAATGTCAATGATTTTGTCCTCTTCTCCTGTTACCTCCGCAATTCCAGAAAGAATCTTACGGTTGTTAATTTGAATTGTAAAATCTGGGACTTTAAGTGCCGACAATACTTCATCAAAAATCTGAATAAAGTCTACCTCAAATAATAAGGAGTCACTTCCCACCACATCAGCGTCACACTGATAAAATTCTTGGTAGCGTCCTTTTTGCGGACGATCAGCTCTCCAAACCGGTTGAATTTGGTAACGTTTAAAAGGAAAAGTAAGGTCATTCTGATGTTGAACCACAAAACGCGCAAAAGGAACAGTTAAGTCATAACGCAATGCTTTCTCCGAAAGAGAATTCGCAAAACGCGGTAAGTTTCCTTGTTCAAGTGCCGATAAATCAGCCTTTTTTACTTTATCTCCCGAATTGAGTATTCTAAAAATCAATCGGTCACCTTCTTCACCATATTTCCCCATCAAAGTCGAAGAAAGTTCAAACGAAGGTGTTTCAATAGGAGCAAAACCATACTTTTTAAATACAGTTCTAATCGTATCATAAATATAATTTCTTCGGTTCACTTGAAACGGAAGAAAGTCACGTGTTCCCTTTGGAATACTCGGTTTTTGAGCCATTTTTTCAGAATTTAAGGCAAAAATAGGAAATTTCTACGCTTCACACGGTTACAAGTAGTATATCTTTTCTTTGGGCGTGTCGCTCACCAAGTTTTGAAAATGACAGTACATCCTAGAAACAAGCATTTACTTTCAAAACTTTGCGAGCGTCGGGTCATCCACTATATCTTTTTTGTTTTGAAAATTTCTTGTCCTATATATAAGGTATATCCAAAACAAAAAAGGATGCCGTTACTACCCCTCACGCAAAAAAAAACTTTATTTTCATTTCTCACTCTCCTAATAAATAAAAACTATTCAGCTATAGGTGTGCGTTTTTTTGAGGGAATTATGATGAAATGGAAAGAGGCTTCATTTAATTATCAATTCCATTGATATCTTGAATTCAGCATGTTTTGATAACGCTTTTTAGTTTTCTATTTTTCTAAATCGAAAATTTCATCTTTCTTTATCATTTCCAAGACGTTTATTGTAGGTAAGTGAAACTTGTTGTAAAGTGTGTTTTCGGTTTTTGCGTGTAAAACACCTCTAGCTGTTCCAATTGTTATAACTGCTAAATGTTGCAAAAAAGCTTTTTTAAACTTTATTCTATTTTTTGAGGTTACAAAACTTTCCCAAGCACTTTCGTCAATTTCAAACTCACAATTAAGTTTTAAAATGATAAATGGCGATTCGTTTAACTCAAATTGTAAATGAAAATAACATGCAACGAGTTTGTTTTCTTCATTAATGCCAAAACCGTTGTTTATATTGAGTTGTATGTCATTCACATTAACAACTTCAGTATCGATGGTTGCAAATTCTTCAGTATTAATTTTTCTTAAAGCAAAACCTACTTCTTTCATGATTGTAATGCGTAATTTTTAATGAATGCTGAAGTTGTTATTTCATTTTGTAAATGAACTACTTTAGCTTCTTTTTTGCTTGTTCTTTTTTTATACTCAACATGACCTTTACTAGTGTAAAATACGTTTTCAATAAAAGATGTACTCTTTAAAATGTTTGTTTGTAATGTAGATGTTTCTATTAATTTTATAGAGAGTACTGCTTCTAACTTAGAGATTGTTTCTAAAGTGAAATTTTCTTTTCCTTTTACCCATTTACTAACTTGTTGTGCAGAGACATCTAACTGTTGAGCTAATTGAGCTTGATTAGAGGGGATAACTTGTTTTGTTTTATTCTCTCTTAATTTTCTTAATATTTTAAAAGCGATAGCTTGAGATTTTTTTAACCACTCTTGATTGTCAGCTCTATATTTAGCATCTTCTAACCATTGGCTTTTATTCCCTTTAGTTAAAGTATTTAATTTTGCTAAAATTTCTTTTTTATTCTTCTCCATAACTTCCTAATTCTAGATAACCTAAATCATCTTCATCAACGATAAAGTTTTCTTTTAGGTATTGGGTTGTTGTTCTTAACTTTTTTAGTTCTTTCTTAAGATGATCTGGTGTCATAGCTTTAGTTAATTTAATACCTCCACCAGAAACGAAATATACATTCTCTGTTAATCTTATTGCATAAACTCTAAGCCAAGATTTATGTTTTACGCCATAGGCTTTACTTTCTATGTAATTATTATTTAAAATATCTTTGTGTAAAGATTTAAATATCAAATGTTCTAAAGTGTTGTCTTCATCTGGATTGTAAATACTATTTTCTGCAGATTTCCTGATTGTTTGTTCAAACTTAGCTGCTTCTAGAGTTGTTCTTTCAATAGCTTCTTCAATTGAAAAGTGTTTGTAAATGCCATTTTCTAAATCCTTCTTGTTGTTTTCAAAAAAGTCTTCTAAATATTCTATGTCCTGCCATTGATCAAATAAGGTTTTAAACTCATCATATGGCTTTCCATCATATTGTACAGAATATAAACTGTTTTGCACTATTGCAAATATATCAACTATTTTCATAAAATCAACCTGTAGGTTTATGTTTTAACATCTCTATTCACTAATTTAACATTTATATTTCACAAACCTTTATTGTATTGCCTTCTCTTTTAAGCTTTTATTTTCTGTTATTATATTTACCACTTTATAACCAAGACTGATTTATTGAGTAATTGAAATAATTACTAATACGTATTCAAATTGTGTTTTTGTGAGAGGATTTTCAAGTAAGGTATAGCAGAGAAGATGAAGAAGATTGTTGTGAATTGATTTCACTTGAAACGGAAGAAAATCACGTGTTCCCTTTGGAATACTAGGTTTTTGAGCCATTTTTTCAGAATTTAAGGCAAGAATAGGAAATTTCTACGCTCTACGCGTTTACAAGAGGTATATCCTTTCTTTGGGCGTGTCGCTCCCCAAGTTTTGAAAATGACAGTACATCCTAGAAACAAGCATTTACCTTCAAAACTTTGCGAGCGTCGGGTCATCCACTATATCTTTTTTGTTTTGAAAATTTCTTGTCCTATATATAAGGTATATCCAAAACAAAAAAGGATGCCGCTGCTACCCCTCACGCAAAAAAAACTTCATTTACAATTCTCACTCTTATTCTTGAACTTTTACCATCTTATTCTCTCACTAAAATAAGCTTTTTTAACTACTACTTCATTCTATATTCACTTTTGACACCAGTTTCAACTCGAACTAAAAGCAATGAAAGTAGATGTTATTTTGGCGTGTATTTTAGAAAGAAAATCAGGACAAAATAGTCGATACGAAAAGTAGTCAATTAATTAACTATGCTGTTACTAATGTATCTTTTATATACTACTTTTCATAGCCTAATATTGAATCAAAGAGTCTTGCGCTTGTTGTGAATTGATTTATCTACAATAGTAGAAATTTAAAAACGTCATTAGACATTAGAATAATAGAAGCGGCCACAATATCTACAATAGTAGAAATTTAAAAACGTCATTAGACACCACGGAGAATCACATCGATCACTTATCTACAATAGTAGAAATTTAAAAACGTCATTAGACTAATCGTGTTATCTTGGTTTGCCATTGGAATCTACAATAGTAGAAATTTAAAAACGTCATTAGACACCACGGAGAATCACATCGATCACTTATCTACAATAGTAGAAATTTAAAATCGTCATTAGACACCTGTTAAGAAGGTCACTGTGAACGCATCTACAATAGTAGAAATTTAAAAACGTCATTAGACTTGGACATGGCAGAAATGGATATACGCATCTACAATAGTAGAAATTTAAAAACGTCATTAGACATGAATGTTAAAATAGTGGTGGAGTGATCTACAATAGTAGAAATTTAAAAACGTCATTAGACGGAAATAAAACACTTGTATCTCATGATATCTACAATAGTAGAAATTTAAAAACGTCATTAGACCCCTGAAGGTTCACATTAAGCCTATTTTATCTACAATAGTAGAAATTTAAAAACGTCATTAGACGATCATTGAAAGCAATTTATCAATAACTCATCTACAATAGTAGAAATTTAAAAACGTCATTAGACTTTTCTTCATAATAGGTGGCCGTATCAATCTACAATAGTAGAAATTTAAAAACGTCATTAGACTGGAAAACAGTCAACTCATTTGCGCCAATCTACAATAGTAGAAATTTAAAAACGTCATTAGACTTTTCTTCATAATAGGTGGCCGTATCAATCTACAATAGTAGAAATTTAAAAACGTCATTAGACTGGAAAACAGTCAACTCATTTGCGCCAATCTACAATAGTAGAAATTTAAAAACGTCATTAGACTAAGGGGTCATTTGGTTATATGCAGCATCTACAATAGTAGAAATTTAAAAACGTCATTAGACAATTTTAATTGTTAATAAGCCTACTGAAATCTACAATAGTAGAAATTTAAAAACGTCATTAGACTTTTTTGCAGGAGCTGGAGATCTTAACGATCTACAATAGTAGAAATTTAAAAACGTCATTAGACTTTGTAAATCATTGAGTAATTTCATATTAATCTACAATAGTAGAAATTTAAAAACGTCATTAGACGTGTTGAATGCGCCACCAGCTCAAGATATCTACAATAGTAGAAATTTAAAAACGTCATTAGACTTTACAGGAATTAAATAAGTAATCAAATCTACAATAGTAGAAATTTAAAAACGTCATTAGACTTAGTTGTAACCCACTCAATTGTATCTCCATCTACAATAGTAGAAATTTAAAAACGTCATTAGACGCTAATTAAAGGTAAAGTTAATTAATTCCCCCATAAATACAGGGTTGTTTGACTTTTAATTAATTACTTTCTTCCCCCCCTTGTTTTAATAAACTTCATTTATAATAGCGTGTAATACCTATGATTAGTAATGTTTAGGGTTTTTATATAGAATTTATGTTCTTAAATAGGAGTGAGGTTTGTAATTATATGAATATCATGTCGTTGTCTAGAAGGTTTGCGCTTCCATATCTAATGGTATTTTTGTGATTTGCACAAAAGATATAAATACTGTCAGATTTCTCGAATTTTTTACTAAATCTTTCTTCGATACCATTTTTAACTATATCCATGATTCTTTTCGAGTTTTTTATTTCAAAAACTGAAAATTGGACACGAACACCATACTTTTCTAGAAACTTTGAGAATTGTGTTCTTACTTTATTATTAGAAATGTCGTATGTTACAATAATTACATTATTCATAATCGAAAATAGGATAATTTGTTACACTCTTTCTACCCATAAAACAGCGATAGTACTGCTGCGTATATTTGTATATTATTGATTTTCTACTAATAATTGCTTCATAAAATGTTTTGGTATATACCTTACGTTTTTCTGATTTTAAGTAGTAAGCATTTTGATGGAGTTCAAAGTCTGTTGGTTTGAAGGTTCCATATTTCAACGATTTACGTATTTGATGATCAATTATACAACGGAACGGTTCCATTAAATCACAAACAAGACTTTTTCTTCTAAACCATAATTGATGATAAACACCAATATATGGATCGAAGCCAAAAAGCCTTAACATACTTTCTATATAGTTAAAAAGAAATGTGTAACCTATATCCATAGTTGCGTTTAGAGTGTCTTGTTTTACTCTAGGTAATCTGTTTTTCCAGTCAGTAAATTCAAAATATGCCTCAAAAAAATGCTTTGCAATTTTACCTTCTATCCCCATTAATTCACGATAATTTGAAACGTTATCCATTGTTGGTAATAAGGTGTCTATCATTTTTATTGATTGAGTCACTTTATCATTCTTTTCTCTAGTGCGTTTTAATAGATGTCTCTGGTTTTTTGTCTTATTCTTAATTAGTTCAATAGCTATACTTAAGTCTCCCTTGGGATATTCAAATTGTTTTTTTCTTAAAAGAAAATTAGCTTCAGCCATGTCTCCATAATAGAAAACTGGTTTGAAGTTTGGCTTCATGATGACTAATGGGATTCCATTTTTGTTGCATTTTTCAATTAATGCAGATGTTAACGTAGTGTGTCCAATAATAATTAAAGAAAGTATTTTTGGGAAAGGTAATTTTGTAATTGCTTTCTCTTTTTTTGTGTCAAATAGCATTAGTCTACCAGCAGATACTCTCAATGCTTGATGTTTAGTTCCGTTTATAACGAAGATGCTTCTATTCTCTATATCTTTATGCGTAAACATGGTCTTTATTAGTTTTGTCACATAATGATGCATATATACAATGTGTGCATTTTTGTGGGTTAATTTTTATTTCATTTTCAAAGTCAAATCGAGCAATTGTTTTTATATGTGTTCTTAACTCATTTAATTCTTCACTATTAGGCTTTTCTACCTCGACTCTTTCATTCTTTTTAATTGATTGAAAATAAAGACTGTCTACAGGATGTCCCATTTCTTCCAAGGCTAAGTATTGAGCCCAGATTTGATAGTAGTATCCACGAAATATTTTTTTTAGATTGTATTTCCTTTCAACTAATTTTCTCTCTTTAAGATAGTATTGATCGATTTTACCATAAACACCAAGTCTATTTGAAATTACATAAGCTCCTGATAAAATCCTTTTACTATTCTTCAAATGAGGTCTGTCAACTTTTGAATGAACTCGTTTTCCTTGTTCTTGTGGTTTGGCACTATAAGTGTCTGTAAAGTTATTGTCGTAAACTTGATGTAGGTAAATTGAATATGGGCAAAATACGAAATCGTTTAGATAAGAAATAGGTAGAAAAAATTCCATTTGTTAAAGTGTTATTTATTTTACCTTAACGTTTATTTTTGTAAAAGGTTACATTGGAATGTTTTTAAGTTGTTTTAAAACAGTGTTTTAAGGGTCGAGTGTTGTCTCGACCCTTTTTTTAGTTATTGATTTTCTTGAACAAATTTCAACCAACCTTTATTCGTTTTATCTAATTTTAATTTTTTCCATTCGTTACCTTCGAATGACTGAATTTCTTTAATCCACTGTAATCCTTTTTTTGCAATATGATATGCACCATTCGCATCTGCATCTTTTGGAAGATTCTTATCTGCATGTCGACTATCATAAAAGAATCCATTTTCATTTTTTACAGGGGAGATTAAATAATCGATTTCGCTATTTGTTTTACTATTTCTCATCTGTAATGTAAGTCTAAATAGATGGATTAACTCTGAGAAAAAGTCTTTTTCTTCTCTAGAAATCAATTGACTCTTTATGTCGGATCCGTTTCCATATGTAATATTATGTCTACCGAAGAAGTCTTCAAAAGCTGTGGTAATATTGATTTCTTTATTATCCCATTGATTTAGTTTTTCTGGATTTCTAAATGTTTTAATTCTATCACCATATGTGCAAACAGTCCAATTTGTTTTGGTGCCCTCAGCTCTCGTAGTGAATTCATTATAGTCAAAATCAAATTCAAAAATTGCTTCTTTTGGATTGTATTTGATACTATTAAATTTATTAAAGAATTCTTGTGACTTTCTAACACTTTCATATTTTACATGGAATAAATTGACAAATCCAGTCGTTGGATCTATTTTACTAGTGTTCCATGCAGGTACATAAAATAAGAAACCACTTTGTTTTCCTAACTTTTGAAAGCTTTCAAATTTATTTGTTAATTGTAAAGCATTGTATATTCCAGCTGGCTCGTTTGGTTGTCTATCTTTCAATACAAGGTAATTTAGTTTGTCTATCAACATTTTCTCCAATTTCTGATAAACTTGCTTCTCCACCTTGAAACGACCTCGTTTAAAGCCCATGTTTAAGTCTTCCATTACAACTATGGCATTATGTTCAATCATCATTTTGGATATCTTATGGACAACTTGTGAAATGTAACCTTCTTTGAGTTCTTTAATGGTTTCTACTGTTCCCCAGTTTTTTCTTGCTTTGTCTCTTTCAATTTCTTTTGTCTCTAAAAGATTGTGGTAAGAAGTCGTTATGTTATGTTTTTTGTTAACAATTTCATTAAGCGATATCTGTTCTAATATTTTTCCTTTCTGATCGATTAGTGTTAAGTAAATAAGGTGTCGTTCTCCACGATCTAATCCAATGATTTTAACATCAGGATTCTCCTTTAAATAATCTAAAACATCATAATTGATGTAATCTGTACCCTTTGCTTTGAAGTTTAATGTAATTGGAACGTGAAACTGAAATTTGTCAATTGTATATCTTTTGTCTTTTATAATGTTGTACTTAAATATGCTTTCTTTTTTCTCATTATTTGGATTTTTATTAATAATCGGTTGATTTCTTTTGTGAATTATTTGCCTATCGTGTTGAATTGACTTTTTACGATAGAATATTTCAGCCTCTCCATTAAGTTTATATGTTACATCTTTTAAGTTCTGTTCATCAAATAGTGCTTTCCAATATAGTGTGTGAAGGTTAGGTTTGCCATTACTGAATTTTGAAAAGTCTTTGTTGTAAATTTGAAAAAGATAAAGTTTTCCTTCATTAATTTGTTCCTCTATAAATGATGAATCGATATTGGTGTATGTTATAGAGTAAGCTTGTGGTTCTAATTCTCTATAAAATTGATCGATTGATTCATAGATTTGAGTGTCGGAAAACTTGAACTTAAACTTTGACCAATCAGGGTGTTTTTGTATTGAATCCTTAAAAAAATCTATAAGTTTATGACAATCATTTAAATTAAAATCTAACTTATCAAATCCACTTTGTGGTTTTCCTCCTTTAGTGTGTGTTCCATGATTTCGTATACGAAGAATATCTTTACTAGGTTTGTAGTAATCCAGGTTTTTCTTTCCAAAAAACACTTTAGGAAGCATTTTGCTAGCTCCAGGGAGTAATTTGTAATTTACTTTTTTATAAATATCAGTGTTTGTTGATTTTGGTGTGTTTCTGAATATTTTATTGTGGTTTTTATCCATTATTCCCAGATAGTAAAAACCATTCTTTATGAATAAAATAGACGTATTAGCTTCCTCTTTATTGACATCCCATCCGTTTAAAAGTGTACTGTTTTCAAAATTCAGTTTAAATTTCTCCGTACTATATGGTTTTTGAGTAGCATAATTTCTTACTTTGTTGTAGAGTGGAATGATTAACTCTAATTGATTGTATAATTCATCAAAATTGGTGTAGAATTGTTCGTCTTTCTCAAAAGCAAAACTTCCTGATAAAACTAGTGGTTTTGCAAAATGTAAATACTCCATTATACTATCTAAGAAATGTTTAATATTATCAATATTATTTTTCTCTTGATGCAGACGCTTATTATCTGGAAAAGGAGTGTTTAAGACTCCTTTAATGGTGTTGTATCTTGCTTTTATTTTTGAAATGAAATCAAATTCTTTGTTAGAACCTTCCTTGTTTTCGGCTATGAAAAAATCTTTAAAGTAATTAGCAATACAGTTAGGTTTGTAGGTGTTTTTGTATTGATTTCCATTTGAATTTTCGTTTATATAAAGATGAATTGCTTCTTCTATAAAGGAGATTGAAAGGTAGGTTTGTTTTGTGATTTTAGCCTTTTCCTTTTCTAGTTTTTCTCTTTTTTTATCGGTATTTGCATTATTAAAATTATGAGCAAAATTAGGGTCTATTTTATTTTCATAAAAATAATTAAGTGCTTCTCGTATAACACTATAATTTTTGAATATTTTCATTGAAATATTCGTAATACTGGTGTCATTTTTTATATAAACTTTATCTAATTCGAAGTTAATCAATTCAGCAAGTAGCAATTTTAAATTCTCAAGCACATTAATCGTGCTATTTTTATCATTTGGTAAATAGTCAATTAAGTTTTCTAGGTAAAAATTATTTATAGAATCTAATACTTTTTGACTTGCTGAACTTTCTTCATCATCCTCGAATGTATCAGGTAAAAAAGACGTTCTTGTTCTATCACTTAAAATTTGTTTATAAAGTACTTTTAGTTTAGGTACTCTGTTTTTTTTGTCTTGTTTTTGGTTATATAAATTTATATATTCATTTAAACCTTGTATTTTTTGTTTCCCTTCTTCAGCAGTTCTACCTCCAAGAATTAAATTGTAAATGTCTATTCCTTTTTGCGACAATGTTTCATTAAAATACTCTAATTCAAATGCCTCATTTATTGCATTTATCCCTAAATACTCCTCGATTTCTTGATAAAGTTTCTTTAAATTCTCCTCTAAATCAGGTACTTTATTAATTTTTTGAAATATGTTTATGTTATCGATGAATCTGGGTAGATTTTCATGTATTAATCGGTAAGCAATTGCTGTAGATTGTTCTTGATCAGTATACATGTTTTTTCTATTTTGATGAAAGCCTGAAAAGTAAGTTGTGAAATTCTTAAATTCGGGATCAAAATGAATGTCTTCTATTTTGTTTTCAATTATCCATTCTTCTAATAGTTTAGTGATTAGATCTTTTTTGTCGATTTTAGAAAAAATATCTTTTACTTCCTCTCCTTTAAAACCTTTGGCTATTTCTTTCCTTAAAATCTCTTGGATTTTACTTAGTTTGGTTTTGTATTTTTCATCTTTTTTATCAGCGTTTGAGGCATTGTAAATTTCTTCAAAATCTATCAGATTAGTTAGTTTTACATTTGACATTGCTAAATCAATAAAATCACGATGAAAAGCATCAATTGTAGCTTTCATTTTTTTATAACTATCAGCTCTCTTTTCGTCATTTTTAATAAAACCTTTTGAATTGATATGTTCAAGCGTTTTTCCTTGTGGCTTTAATTCGAATCGTAAAGTTTTAGATAATTGGAATTTGTTTGTAAATAAATTGATTTGATTTTTCATAAATAGTTTTTTTAGATAGAATGTATTTAAGGTAATACCTTCTTGATTTTTAGTTTGCTAATTCATTAGATTAATTCTAACTTACTAAGTTAAGAATATTCTAAAATTAATCTTTTGGTTTCTTAATAGAATTTATAGTCATATACATTCCACATCCCTCCTTATCCAAATCCATTCTAAATAACTATATTTGCGTAAATCAAATATTCAGAATCAATGAAGAAAACATTTGTAATAGCAGCAGCATTGTCAATCTTTGCATCGTGTGGAGGAAATGAAGAGCAGTCAACAGCAAAAGAAGAAAAAGCAGTTGAAGAAAAGCAACAAGTAGTGAATGTTTATACACATCGTCACTATGAACCAGATCAAGAGATTTTTCAACTGTTTGAAGACCAAACAGGTATTGAAGTGAAGGTAATTAACGCCAGTGCAGATGAGTTGATTCAAAAAATGAAAATGGAAGGTGCTCAGTCTCCTGCTGATGTTTTAATTACAGTTGATGCAGGGAGATTACATCGAGCAAAAGAACAAGGTTTGTTGCAAAGTATTGAATCTGATGTGTTAGAATCATCAATTCCTGCATACCTTCAAGATGTCGATAATCAATGGTTTGGTTTAACGAAGCGTGCGAGAATAATCGTTTATGCTAAAGATAGAGTGAAACCAGAAGAGCTTTCAACCTACGAACAATTGGTTTCAGAAAAATGGGATGACAAAATTTTGGTGCGTTCTTCTTCAAATATTTACAATCAATCGTTAATGGCTTCAATCATTGCCAATGATGGTGAAGAAACAGCTTTAGATTGGGCAAAAGGTTTAGTAGATAACATGGCAAGATCACCAAAAGGTTCGGATAGAGACCAGGTAAAAGCTGTAGTTGCTGGAGAAGGTGACTTAGCCATTGTAAATTCTTACTACATCGGGAAGTTATTGAATTCAGCAGATGAAGAAGAGGTAAATGTTGCAAAACAAGTAGGAATTTTCTTTCCAAATCAAGAAGGAAGAGGTGCACATATTAACGTGAGTGGAGCAGGAGTTGCAAAACATGCCCCAAACAAAGAGAATGCTATTCGTTTTATAGAGTTTTTAATTGGCGAAGAAGCACAACAAATCTTTACAGTTGCAAATTACGAATATCCTGTTTTGGAAAGCGTAGCGCCATCAGCAGATATTCAAGCTTGGGGAGAATTTAAAGAAGATACTTTGAACCTTACAAAATTAGGCGAAAACAATAAAAAAGCCGTTTTATTATTTGATGAAGCAGGCTGGAAATAAAAATATTTTTTCCTTAAAATCTAATCTCAAAAGGTTTTTAAGAGACAGCAATCAATGGTCAGTGTTTACACTGGCTATTGTTGTTTTAATTGCCTTGCCAATTATTGTCATTGGCGTTGAATTGTTTTTTGGTCCAGGAGAAACATGGAGTCATATAGTGGAGTATTTGTTACCCGATTATGTGTTGAATTCCCTTTTCCTCGTAGTGATGTGTAGCGTTTTGGTGTTGATTTTTGGCGTTTCATCTGCTTGGTTTGTGGCCCGCTTCAATTTCCCAATGCGTAAACAATTGGAATGGTTACTGATACTTCCTTTGGCAATTCCTTCTTACATTGTTGGCTATGCCTACGCTGGGATTTTCGATTATGGTGGAAGTTTAGCCTTAATTCTTCGTGCTTTAAATTTGGAGTTTGTCAGAATTGATGTGATGAACAGCTATGGATTGGCTTTTGTCCTCAGTATTTCCCTTTTTCCTTATGTATATGTAAGTGCGCGTGCATTTTTCTTGTATCAAGCCAATAGTTTGATGGAGGCTTCAAAAATGCTTGGAGTAGGGGAGCGTAAAACATTTTTCAAATTGATGTTGCCCTTGGCACGACCTGCAATTGTTGCTGGATTGGTTTTGGTATTGATGGAAGTGCTAAACGATTACGGTGCTGCAAAATATTACGGTGTCAATACTTTTACTACGGGGATTTTCCGTTCGTGGTTTTCATTAGAAGAACCGGAGACAGCTGTTTATTTATCCGCTTTATTGGTGCTCATAATTTTTGCCTTAATTGGAATAGAAAAATGGCAAATGCGTAAAGTTAAATTTTCATCAGCCAAGACGAATACCAAACAGATGCAAAGAAAGTCACCAAAGAAAAGATTGAAATGGTTGATCTTTGCTGTAGTTGCACTTCCTGTATTGTTGGGATTTGTTTTGCCCATTGCGCAATTGATTTATTGGGCCTTTCTTACCGCTTCTAAAGTTTTCGATGTGGCCTTTTTTAGTGTTGCCTTAGAAAGTTTTGGAATTGCTATCTCTTCAGCGTTAATTACCGTGTTTTTTGCATTAATGTTGATTTACTTCTCAAAATGGAACGCTTTAAGAATGGTGAAAAACGTTGCCAGAATTGGAGTTTTGGGTTATGCTGTTCCGGGAGCAGTAATCGCTATTGGAATTATGATTCCGACCTTGGCATTAGACAAGTGGTTGATCCGTGTTTTAGCAGATTTCGGAATTGAAACCGGCTTTTTGATCAATGGAACACTCATCGCATTGTTTTATGCTTATGCTGTTCGGTTCTTGGCGGTTGCGTATAATCCGATAGAATCCACATCATTAAAAATTGACGAATCGGTCGCGAATTCTTCTAGGGTTTTAGGCGTTGGAAATTTAAAAACCTTTTTTAAGATTGAATTCCCATTGATAAAGACGGGGATTTTTAGTGCGGTGATTTTGGTTTTTATTGATGTCATGAAAGAACTGCCATTAACCTTAATTCTAAAACCTTATGGCGTAGAAACTTTGGCCGTTAAAGCCTACGAATACGCAAGTGACGAAATGGTTATGGAAGCAGCAATTCCATCCCTTTTGATTATCTTAACGGCAACACTACCCGTTATTTTTCTAAATAAACTTTTGATAAAGAAATAAGATGCTTAAAATAAGCTCCTTGGATAATTTATTGTAGTGAATTATATTACAATAATAAGGTAAGATGATGTTAAAACGTGTTCTTTTGAACTTTTCCAGCGAAAGTGAATTTCATGCGGAATTGCGTTTTTTCTAAAAGAAAAAAATGAGCATGAAGCATAAGAAATTTCACGTTACGAAGTGTTCGCCTTAAAAGTTCAATGATTTTTTGTTTCGTTTTTTATCAAGAAAAAATGAAAAGACTAAACTTTTTTATATTTCACCTAATTCTTTTGTGATAATTTTACACACCAATTAAGATAAAGAAATAAGATGCTTAAAATAAACTCCTTGGATAATTTATTGTAGTGAATTATATACAATAATAAGGTAGGATGATTTTAAAACGTGTTCTTTTGAACTTTTCCAGCGAAAGTGAATTTCATGCGGAATTGCGTTTTTTCTAAAAGAAAAAAAAGAGCATGAAGCAATGGAAATTTCACGATACGAAGTATTCGCCTTAAAAGTTCAATGATTTTTTTGTTTCGTTTTTTATCAAGAAAAAATGAAAAGACTAAACTTTTTTATATTTCACCTAATTCTTTTGTGATAATTTTACACACCAATTAAGATAGAGAAATAAGATGCTTAAAATAAACTCCTTGGATAATTTATTGTAGTGAATTATATTACAATAATAAGGTAGGATGATGTTAAAACGTGTTCTTTTGAACTTTTCCAGCGAAAGTGAATTTCTTGCGGAATTGCGTTTTTTCTAAAAGAAAAAAAAGAGCATGAAGCATAAGAAATTTCACGTTACGAAGTATTCGCCTTAAAAGTTCAATGATTTTTTGTTTCGTTTTTTATCAAGAAAAAATGAAAAGACTAAACTTTTTTATATTTCACCTAATTCTTTTGTGATAATTTTACACACCAATTAAGATAGAGAAATAAAATGCTTAAAATAAAATCACTTTCTAAAAGCTTTGATAAAGGAAAAACATTCGCCTTAGACCACGTTTCTTTTGTAATAAAAAAAGGAAGTGTTTGCGCCATCGTTGGAGAGAGTGGAAGTGGTAAAACAACACTTGTTCGCTTGATTTCTGGTTTGGAAAGACCAGATGATGGAGAAATAGTTCTTTCCAATGAAAAAGTGGCTAGCCTCACCACGTTTATACCACCAGAAAGACGTAAAATTGGAATGGTGTTTCAAGAATACGCTTTGTTTCCGCATTTAACCATCATTGAAAATGTAATGTATGGAATTGCTAAACACAAAGATAAAAAGCAGATTGCCAAAGAAATGCTTGATTTGGTTGGACTTGAAGGAATGGAAAAGCGTTATCCTTATCAATTGTCAGGTGGTCAACAACAACGTGTAGCGTTGGCTCGAGCATTAGCGCCAAAACCAAGTTTATTGATTCTAGATGAGCCATTTAGTAATTTGGACACGATGTTGAAAACGCAATTACGGAATGAGATTTTTGAAATCATTAATTCAACAGGTGTTACAGTTCTATTTGTTACCCACGACACCCAAGATGCTTTAACAGTAGCAGATGAAATTCTTATCTTACATAAAGGGAAGTTGGTTCAAAAAGACATTGCATCGAATTTATATACACAACCAACAAATCAATATGTAGCTTCGCTTTTTGGCAAAGTTTTGTCTTTAACTTCAGAAATTCAGCAAGATTTCAATTGTAGTTTTGATAAAGGGAAATCATTTGCCATACGAAACGAACACATCATTGCAAGTGATCATCAACCAAATCGCGATTACTATGTCAAGTCAAAGGTGATTAAATCAATTGTTCTAGGGGATAAAATTCAATTAACCGTTAAACTTCCTTCTGGAGTTCCTTTTACTATAAGTATGAGTGCTCAACCAGTAACAGATGAGGTATATTTAGGTTTTAATAAAGGTGCTGTTTTGGAGTTTGGTAGACTTTAGTTTGAATAATTGTGTTGGTTCGAAGTGTCACCGCTCTGCGGCTTTTTAAAACGCTAAACGTTTTTTATTAACGTATAGCCCACTCTGTGGGCTAGTTATACTGGTATATAAGACAAGAATGGGAAAGATGAATCATAAGTTATGGATCACTACAAATTTATGAGTAAGTTGTTTTATCTCCACCACAGCGTGGTGGAGATGTTAATAAAAAACAATTAAAAAACATTTATAAAGCCTCAGAGTGGCGACCTGTTATGAGTAAACATATTACCATTTTTGTTCGCTTAAATTAGATTTCAAAAAATCAAAACACCCTAAAATAGAGAGGTGAAAATAATTCCAAAAAAATATTTTCAAATAAATTTATTAATTCCATTAATATTAAATAATAATTACTTAAATTTGCACTCGCTTTTGATTATAAAAGTAGATAGATACCAAATAACGTTTTGGTATATTTTTTTAAAATGCGGATGTGATGAAATTGGTAGACATGCTAGACTTAGGATCTAGTGCCGCGAGGCGTGTGGGTTCGACTCCCTCCATCCGCACACAATTAAAAGTGGTATGAGTTTTAACTTATACCATTTTTTGTTTGAGCCTTTTTGGTTTTAGTATTAAGTAAAAGTTTATTTCAATCAATATGAATATTACAAAAGAAAACGTTGATGATCTCAACGCACTATTGAAAGTTAAAGTAGAGAAAAGTGATTATCAAGAAAATGTTGATAAAGCTTTAACAAACTACAGAAAAAATGCAAACATTCCTGGTTTTAGAAAAGGAAAAGTACCAATGGGTATCATCAAGAAACAATACGGTAAAAACGTACTTGGCGATGAATTAAACCGAATTGTTAGCGAAGGACTTTTTAAATATGTTGATGAACAAGAATTTGAAATTCTTGGAAATCCATTACCAAAAAACGACATCGAAGTAAAAGGTGACTTTGATAACCCAGATACATTTGAGTTTACTTACGAAATCGGTATTTCTCCTGAAGTTGATGTGAAACTTTCTGGAAGAAACAAATACGAATACACTAAAGTAAAAGTTGACAAAACATTAGTTGACAAACAAATCGAAGATCTTACACGTCGTTACGGAAAATTAACTTCAGGTGAGAAAGTTGGTGAAAGAGACATGGTACTTGGTCAATTGGTAGAATTGAACGAAGACGGTGAAATCTTAGAAGGTGGAGTTATGAACGATTCTACAATTTCAATGGAGTTCGTTCAGGACGAGGAATTGAAAAAAGAATTGATCGGTAAGAAAGCTGGTGACACTGTAGTTGTAAACCCAATGAATATTTCTAGAGGTGGAAACGATACAGCATCTATGTTGGGAATCGAAGAAAGTCAATTGGATTCAATTTCTGATAAATTTAACTTGACAATCAACGAAGTGAAGGTAATGGAGCCTGCTGAATTGAACCAAGAGTTATTTGATAAATTGTTTGGTGAAGGAGAAGTGACTTCTGAAGAGCAGATGAGAGAGAAAGTTGAGGCAGATATGGCTCAAATGTTCGAAAAAGACAGTGAGAAAATTTTAACTCGTCGTATCTCAAATGACTTAATCAAAAAGACAGATATTCAACTTCCAGAAGCTTTCTTGAAAAGATGGATATTAGCATCTCAAAAAGAGGCTATCACAATGGAAGATGTTGAGAATGACTTCGAAAACTATGCACGTAGTTTGAGATGGCAATTGATTCAAAACAGTATCTTCAAAAACAACGACATGAAAGTTGAAAAAGAAGAAGCTGTAAATTACACAAAAAGTCTATTGGTTAACCAATACGCGCAATATGGAATGCCAGCACCAGAAGATGCTGAATTAACGCAATCTGCAGAGCAAGTATTGTCAAACCAAAAAGAAGCACAACAAATTTATGATATGTTGGCTGAAGAAAAAATGACGAAATACTTCAAAGAGACAGTTAAGTTGGACGTTAAAGAGGTAGATTATGACGAGTACGTTAAAATCGCTCAAGACAGTAACGCTTAAGATTAGTCTCAAATATTAGATAAAAACCTCATGCTTTTGCATGGGGTTTTTTTGTGCATTTTTTTTTAATTAAAATGATCAGTTTTTATAGTCCTCTCCTCCACAGAAATTGTAGTGATATATTATGTTAATTTCTTCAGCTATTCCTTATAATTCTCTTAACTTGGTGATTTAACTACAAAAAACAAACAATAGTATGTTATTACAAACAATTAAAAAAACACCATTATTATTATGTGCAGGAGCCATTCTATCCTTTAGTTCTTGTGGTGGAGATGACACCAATAATGCTGATTCAAAAGAAACAACAGAATCTTATGATAATACTCCAAGAAGTAGATCAAACGATAATACTGTAAAACCTTCAATGGATGCAAATGCAGATAAAAATGATGCTCCACAGAATAACCAGATAAATACAAATTCACAAAATAATAACGGAGTAAAATTGAATCCTCCACATGGTGAACCAGGACACGATTGTGCAATTGCTGTTGGACAACCATTAAATTCAACTTCTAGTACACCAATGAATAATAATGAGGTTAAATTAAATCCTCCACATGGAGAGCCTGGACATGATTGTGCTGTAGCTGTTGGTCAACCATTGCGTTAGACCGTTTTAAGTTTTTAGCCGCAATTGATCTCAATAATATCGATTTGGCTTAAAGAATAAATATACTTATTAGCTTTTTTTTGTCACTAAAGCCTATCTTTTTTCAAAGCTTGATTTTTTATGATGATTAATGTTAATAAAGTTGTCATTTTTGTATCTTTACTATAAATACATTAAAAAAAACAAAGAATATGATAGTTGTAACAGGAGCTGCTGGATTCATCGGTAGTGGTTTGGTCAGCAAACTAAATGATATAGGAATTAGTCGTATTATTATCGTAGATGATTTTTCTAATAATGAAAAAGAACACAATCTTGTAGGTAAGAAGTACTCAGAAAGAATAGATCGAGGTGAATTTCTTCCATGGTTGAAAGAGCATGGTGAAGATGTGAAGTTTATTTTCCATATCGGAGCAAGAACAGATACAACTGAATTTGACAAAACTGTTTTTGATGAATTAAACTTAAACTATTCTAAAGAGCTTTGGCGACATGCCACACAATACAGTATTCCTTTGGTTTATGCAAGTTCGGCGGCAACTTATGGATTGGGTGAATTTGGGTATGATGATGATCACGAACTAGTAGAGAAATTAAAGCCGTTAAATCCTTATGGTGATTCTAAACAAGAATTCGATAAGTGGGTATTGGAACAACCAATTAAACCTCCTTTTTGGGCTGGATTAAAGTTCTTCAATGTTTATGGACCAAATGAATACCATAAAGGAAGAATGGCCTCTGTAGTTTTACACGCTTTCCGTCAAATCATGAAAACAGGTGAGATGAAATTGTTCCGTTCTCATAACGAAAAGTATGAAGATGGAGAACAAAAAAGAGATTTCATTTACGTTAAAGATGTTCTGAATATTTGTGTTTTCTTGATGGAAAAACGCCCAGAAAGCGGATTGTATAATGTAGGTTCAGGAAAAGCAAGAACGTTCAAAACTTTGGCATCGAACACTTTTCATGCGATGAATCGCGATACGGAGATTTCTTATATTGATACTCCAGCGGACATTAGAGATAAATACCAGTATTATACTGAAGCAAAAATTAATAAGCTGATTTCTGCAGGATATACAAAAGGATTCCATACGCTAGAACAAGGAATAAACGATTATGTAGAAAATTACTTGATTGATAAAAAGTATCTATAATTCCTTAAAAGAATTAATTTTCAAATGCAATTACATTATGTGTAGTTGCATTTTTTTTGTGGCTTAGTTTGTCTTTAGTTTTTGCTTTAAACGCAAACTCTGTGCAATGATAATCGCAGAAACTCCGTATACTGGAATAGAGGCCTTGTCAGTATCAAGATAATTGTTCAATAATCCATGGAAGAAATAGGTTGACATTGCTAAGATTAAGCACAATATGATTATATACATTTCCTTATCCTCAGGAGTATAACGTTTCAAATGGATCAGTAACATTATTCCACAGTAGAATAGTGCTGCAACAAAAGCTAAAACTGATAAAGTTCCAATTAAACCCATTTCTGCTAGTGGGCCAAGGTATTCTGAATGAGCATTCCCTTGGTTTCCGAAATTCGTAGAAATAATAGTTAAGTTTTCTGGATCTTGGTAAGGTGCATATTCGAAGGCGTAAGTCGCTGGACCGAAACCAAAAACTGGTCGTTCTAAAAACATATTCCAAGCAGCGCCCCATCTATTAAGTCGTTCCAGATTGGATGCATCAGAGGAAATGTTAGCTGCTGATTGTAATCTTTCATCGAAATTAGTAGTGGTATGTTCATGCTTGTTTTTGGCCAATGCAATCTCTATTTGAGTCCATGAAACCAACACAATTAAAAGTAGACTTATACCTACTCCTAACAAGTATTTAAACTTAATTTTGTATTTGATGAAAGCCCAAACAGCAAGCGCAAACACCACACTCAACCATGCTCCTCTAGTATAACTAAAATAGAGTCCAAGTAACGTAATTATAAAAAGAATAATCAGTAAAACCTGTGCTTGAATGGAGTGTTTTTTATAGAAATATAATCCAATATTAAAAATGAGACTAATTGCGATAGAAGCACCATAAATTGTGTGATCTTTAAAAAATGGAGACATTACCCAGTGTCCTTCTTTTTCTCCAAAACTATATCCCCAGTGACGAATTAAGGTGTAACTAATCACAATTGCCATAGCAATAGTATAGCACCACAGAAATCGAACAATGTTTTTCTTCTCTTCGAATATCTTGAATCCAATCATTAAAATAGGAATGATATACCACAGTTTCATCAATAAGAATTTGAACGAAACCAAAGGATTAGAACTGGTGATAGAAGTCATAAAAACCCACATTAAGTAGAAGCCAATAGAAAGCGTAATTGGATGCATCCAAAATGCTTTTCCTATTGAAGGTTTTTTTAATTCCTTCATGATTACCAGTAACATCAATCCGAAAAGAATAGGTTCTGTAGGGAGGAATAATCCGATTTTTCCATCCGTGAACTCTTCAAGATTAACGGATAAAGGTGTGCAAAAAGCAACCAAGAGAAAAGCAGTACTCGTATGGAAAAATCCAAGATAAGCAATGATTAAAACGAGTGGTAAAGCATTAAAGAAATAATTGTCATTGAACATGAAATAGGTATTTACTCCTAAAAAAAGGAATAAAAAACCTATAAGCAAATTATTGTTTTTAATGAAATCCACTGCTTAAACCGCTTGTTTAACTGTTTTAAATCTGTCTCTTATCAATAAAGCGATAAACATTAAAATCACTGCAGCAAAAGTAAAGACCAAAACGATGATCATTCTTTTTGGCTTGGCTTTTTTATCAGAAGCTACAGCAGATTCAACAACGAATTTATGATTGAAATTTTCTAATGCATCAGACTCCGCTTGTTCGTATGATACCTCGTGGTCTGTTAGTTTTTCAGTTCGGTATTCACGAAGATCAGAAAGGGCATCGTATCTAGAACCATATTTCAAGTTCACTTCGATTTGCTTTTTGAAAAATGCCTTGTCTTCCGTTGTTTTTGATTCGTTTAATGCAGCGAATAATCCAGACCTAGATTCCGAGTCAACAACTCCAAGCTTTGAAAGACTATCCATTTCTTTATTCAACCTTTCTTGTGACGCTTTTAGTTGTTCTAACTTTCTTTTGTTGATCTCAAAAGCTGGAATTGTACGTTCTTTAATCAAATCGTTTTTAACCGTATCTATTAATTGTACAATCTTGTTTGCAATATCTGCGGCCAGTTGTGGAGATTTATCTAAAACTGAAATGTTGATAGAACCATAACGAGTACGCTCAAAGTGGATGTGACTTTCGTATGCTTTTCCTAATTTATGGTGATAACTTTCTTCCTCAGGATCAATTTCGTAAACTTTTGCCAAGTCAAATTTCTCGATGATACGATTTCTTAGAGGCGAGGATTGAAGAATCTGGATAAGTTGTTCTGCTTGCTCTTCCTCACCGAAGTCCATTGAACTCGCTTTGGCGTTACTTTGTGCGTTAAAAGAAACTGTACTTGTCGCTGTTGGAAACACAATTGCATTCGATTCATATAACACCGGAAGCATTAGTGAAATAATGATTGAAATCACCCCTGCAATTAGTCCAGTGAATATTAATATCTTTCGGTTTTTGTAAGAAAACACCAATAATTCATTGGCGCCTTGATCAGATTTCTTTTTTTCCATCCTAAATTATTTTACCTACTAACTTGATTGTTTACAATTTATTGTGATTAACGTACAATTGTCATTTCATCAACGATATGTGGTGCTTCACCATAGATGTCAATCATCCAAAGTACATAGCGTATATCCACAGAAATGTTTCTACATCTTGAGGCGTCAAACATATAGTCACTCATTGTACTTTCCCAACTTCTGTCAAAGTTTACTCCAATTAAATGACCCTCTCCATTAATTACTGGCGAACCAGAGTTTCCTCCTGTGGTATGGTTTGAACCTGTGAAACAAACCCATAATTCACCATCTTGAGCGTAATCACCATAGTTTTTTTCTTCGTATAGCTCCAACATTCTTGGCAATAAATCGAAATCGTCTTTCCCTGTATTGTATTTCTCAATTACTCCGTCCAAAGTTGTGTGTGGAGTATATTTCATTCCGTCTCTAGGAGTAGAACCTTCCAATTTTCCGTATGTTACACGTAAAGTGCTGTTTGCATTTGCCCAATGTTTCGCTTCAGGATACATTTCATACTTTCCTTTTACATAAGGCTTCATCAGTTGATTCTTTGTTCCATAATAAACTCTTAAATCAGCCAATAACTTGTTTCTGAAAATATCATTCAATTCAGTGAAAAGTTGAATTCCTGCATCTTTGTTAATCTTCTTTTTAGCATATTTATCGAAGTTGTTTAATACATTCATGTATTCTTCTTGGTCAACCAAAAATGATTCTTCAAAAATTTCTTCTTGTAAATCTTTTAAATCTTCATTCAAACTTGCAGGAATAAATGCAGTATCAATTGTGTTTTTATAATATTCACTTTGCATTAAGAAGATTTCTTTATCAATATTTACATCATACTTTTCAAAGAAAGATTTCATTGCTTCTTTTTCAGCCTCTACAGCTTTTGCAAGTTCTTCTGTTTTTTCTTCCTTATAAAGTGTTATTAAATCATTAATTGCTCTTGCTCTTTTGAACATTTCTGAACCAACATAAACGTATTCTATGTACATGTTGTATGTGAAATCACTGCTGTTGTATTTTGCCGATAATTCTCTTAAGCTTTTTACGACATCTTGAAATTCTTTGTATTCATCACTTTCTGCTGCTTTTGCAGCATAAGCATCTTCGTAATTTAATTTCTTTGCAACAGCGTTACCTCTTTTTAATCCGTCGATTTGACCAATCCATTTTTTCCATGCATTTGCTATTCTTGCTTGTTTTGGAGCGTACATAATTTGTGTTGCCTCTGATTTTTTCATTGCTGCATTAATAACAGATAATGAAAGGTCTCTCATTTTAATTTGAGCAGGACGCATTTCGTTGATGATGAAATCTAGTTCGTTACTAATGGTGTGCTGATTTGTTGTTCCTGGAAATCCAAAAACCATTGTGAACTCGTCAACTTGTCTGTCTTTTAAAGAAATTGGTAGGTGATGAATAGGAGTGTAAGGCTTGTTGTTCTCACTGTATTCAGCTGGTTTGTTGTTTTCATCAGCATAAATTCTAAATACTGAAAAATCTCCAGTGTGTCTTGGCCAAACCCAGTTGTCAGTGTCTCCACCAAATTTACCTACCGTGTTTGGAGGTGTTCCAACAAGTCTGATGTCCTTAAAAGTTTCCTTCACCAAAAGGAAGTAACTATTTCCGTAATCGAATGGTTTGATATTCGCCTCGTAGTGATTTCCATCTGTGGCTTCAGCTTTTAATAAGGCAATGTTGGCCATGATTTTTTGATTGATTTCAGCTCCGCTTAGCTCTTCAGTTCCTTCAAGAACTTTGGCTGTAACGTCTTCAATTTTTACCATTCTTGAAGCTGTCAATCCTGGGTTTTTCAATTCTTCTGCAAGATTTTTTGCCCAAAATCCATATTTTGCAATGTTGTTCTCTACAGTTGAGTGAGAATAAATTTGAGAAAACCCACAGTGATGATTCGTAAGTAAAAGTCCTTTGTCTGAAATGATTTCAGAAGTACATCCTCCACCAAAGTGAATGATGGCATCTTTAATACTTGCATTATTGGCGTCGTAAATATCCTCCGCACTAATTTTCATTCCCATAGCTTTCATGTCGGATTCAAAAGCACCGAGTAAAGTTGGGATTAACATGCCTTCCTCTGCACGAGCAAAAACATTCAGAAACATAAATAACAATAAGAAATTAACTTTTTTCATCATCTTTAATTTTATTAAGCGGTAAATATAAGAAGTGTAAAGAATTTTTGGTATTCTTATTTGAATAAAGATTTAATTTTTACAACTTTGAACCGTGGAAGTACTGAATTTTATATTTCGAATAGGGGTGATTTTAGCCGTTTACAATTTTTTGTGGTGGCTCATTATGATGCTTGTTAATATTTTACGAGGAGGAAAAGCGAAGCTACTTTTCGAAATTTACTTCATTAAAACCATAAGATATGTGTTCTTGGCAGATGTCGTTTTCCTTTTTAGTGTAAAACAGGCCGGTGGTTTTATTGAACTCAATGATATATTACTTTCTGGACTTATTCTTCTGATTTATTTTACGGGTAAAATTCAATCCAAACAAAAGAAACAGTCCATGTTTTCTGTAAGCGGAAGAGCAAATATTCCTGGATTAGGAGGGATGATGAATAGCTTAAAACCAGTTTTTGATATAAGATTCGAAATAGGTGTAGTTGTTTTGGCTTTACTGGTCTTTAGTGGATTTTATTTTGCACCTCATTTGGCTTCAAATGTGATTTCAAATTGGTTTTTAGATAGTATTTTGAATATTGAAGACACTCCTGTATTTGGATTCATCTTTAAGGTTATAGGATTCTTTTTCTTAATCTCTGTATTGTTGAAAATTACAAACGCAATTCTTTCCATTTTGATTGGAGGGAAGCGAGATGAAGTTATAGAAGATGACTACGACGATAAAAATGACGATGATCATTTTGACGATTACACGGAGGTGAAATAATTCCTACTTTAATTTTGATAACATTTCCAAAACTTGTGGAACAACAAGTGTCTTGTCATCATTGTTGATGATAAAATTGGCCAATTCCTTTTTCTTTTCATCAGACCATTGATTGTTCATACGTTGCTTTATTTCTTCTCTTGTTGAACGATCTCTTTGAAGAACTCTGTTTATTCGTATGGCTTCAGGTGCAGTGACCAATACCGTTGCATCAAAATTCTTATACGCACCTGTTTCGAATAATATAGCCGCCTCGTTAAACGCAAATCCAGAGGTTTGACTTTTACTCCATTCTTCATAGGCCTGTCGAACAGCAGGATGAATAATGTTATTTAATTTTGATTTTAAGCGCTGATCATTAAAAATTTTAGAGGCAAGATATGGTCTGTTTAACTCTCCTTCAATATAAGCCTTATCACCAAAAATATTGATTATTTGACCTTGAATGTGTTTGTTTTGAGACATTAAACACTTCGCTTCGTAATCTGAGTTGAAAACAGGAATATTCATGGTTTGAAGTACCTTACTGATGATTGATTTTCCCGAACCAATACCTCCTGTTAAACCAATTTTCTTTACTGTCATTAAATTTCGTCTACTTCAATCATTTTAAATGGCAATGGGACAATCGCTTGATAATCTTCTCCTGCTTCCTCGATGTCACCGTCGTCCTTTTCAAAATACCAGTGAATGTATACGGAAGTTTTGTCTTTTGGAATAGATTCCAATAACTTAAATAAATCGAGTAAACATTTAGAAGAAGAAGTATTAAAGTACTCTAGCTTTACTTCAAAAATGGTTTTGGGTTGTGGACAGGTGCTATATTCTTTTAGCCATTCATTGAGCGGTCTATAAAACTCAACAGAGTTTTCTGGAATAGATCTCCCTCTCAGTTCGATGGTTCCATTGTCATATTCAAAAGAAACACTAGGTGTTTTTGCTGTCCCTTCAAGATTAATATTTTCCATGGTTAATTGATTTTAACATTTAAACAGTAAAAACTATATTGGTCATTTATAGGTTTAAATTCATATTCTATTTTTTTGTTTGATTTTCGTGCGATATCTATCAATCCTAGTCCCGCCGTTCCTTTATTAGAATATTCACCGTCATTTAAAATGGAGACGTATAAATCGCGTAATCCTTCTTTGTCGAGATTATTGATGTGATTAATTTTCGACTTTAGTTTTTCTACCTTTTGATTTTCAATAAAGTTTCCTGTTTTAATTTCATAAAAATCTGCAGGCTTTGAAATGATTAAAATAGATGCTTTATCAGAAGAAATACTTTGTTTGGCATTTTTAGTAAATGTCCCTTTTCCTTCATTATGATGATACAAGTTTTGTAAACATTCTACCAGCACGTTGTAAACCTTTTTCCGAATCGAAACTGATTCTTCTATAATGGCTAGTTTATCCTCCATTATGTTGAGTACCGAAGTTAATAAGTCTGCCGAAACCACTCCCTTGTAAGAGATGATGGACTGTTCGGTTTCCATGTCCTGATATAATTTGTAAACACTTTTTAATGGCATCTGTCTTTGTTTGATTCAATGCACTCCATTACAAATATATTGTTTTGTTCCAAATGACCAAGTTATCCCTTTACTTTCTTTTATCTTTTGATGCAACAATATTGCAAACATCCTTTAAATTGAATACATTTGTCTTCTTTTTAATTAATATCGTGGAAATGAGTGAACAGAAGGGTGAATGGTTTGAAACATGGTTCGATACGTCGTATTATCATATTTTATATCAAAATAGAGATTTCACAGAAGCTGAAAAGTTCATTAGCAATTTATTGGCTTATTTAAATCTACCAAAAAGTTCCAATTGTCTTGATTTGGCTTGTGGAAAGGGTAGGCACTCTATATTCCTGAATAAACAAGGACTCCAAGTAACTGGGGTAGATCTTTCAGCAAACAGCATCGAAAATGCCAAACCTTTTGAGAATGACACCCTGTCTTTTGATACGCACGATATGCGTGAAGTTTACCTTGAAAATACTTACGATGTGGTTTTCAATCTCTTTACAAGTTTCGGATATTTTGAAGATTATGATGATAACCAAAAGGTGTTGGATTCAGTTCATCAAATGTTGGTTGAAGACGGATTGTTAGTCATTGACTTTATGAATGCTGATTATGCACTTGATAATTTAGTGGAAGAGGAGGTGAAAACTTTGAGTGGAATTGATTTTAATATCACGAAGTCCTATAATGGAAGTCACATTTTTAAAAATATTGATTTTGTAGATAAAGGGAAGCCATTTCATTTCCAAGAAAAAGTACAAGCCATCAAGAAAGAAGAGTTTGAAACATTGTTGGAAAATGCTGGTTTTGATGTTTTAGATGTTTTTGGTGATTTTTCTCTAGCTCCTTTTGACAGAAAAGAATCTGATCGATTAATTATTATAGCGAAGAAAAAATGAGTTTAATTTTAGGAGCGATTCTCCTTGTAATCTCTGTACTTGTCGGAGGTGGATTAGTCGTGTTTTTAGAAAACATGAATCGTGGAAAGTTGATTAAAATTTTACTTTCATTAAGTGGTGGTTTTTTACTCGCTATTGCATTTATCCATTTTATACCTGAAATCTATGCCCACGGTTCAAGTGGAGTAGGGTATTATATTTTACTTGGATTTCTTATTCAATTATTTTTGGAATACTTTTCTGGTGGAATAGAGCATGGACATATTCATGCTAAAGATGTTAAAGGAACCATTCCGTGGTCTTTATTTTTGGCTTTAAGTTTTCATTCTTTCTTTGAAGGAATGCCGTTAGAGGCCCAATTTATGGTTGAGTCTGGAGAGGCTGTGGCAGAAAGTGTGCATCATTTACATCATCACGCACATCACGATCATTCAAAAGGTGATGGAGTGCAAGGGCTGTTGTTGGGAATTATTCTCCATAAAATACCTGTTGCAATTGCTTTAATGACCTTGCTTTTGGCTTCTGGATTTAAAAAATCTAAAGCTTGGATGGTGTTGAGCGCTTTTGCTTTAATGGCGCCACTTGGAATGTTAGTTGGACATTACGGAGCTAAAAATGCTTGGCTAAATCTTGAAATTATCCTAGCTGTGGTTGTCGGTATGTTTTTACATATTTCAACAACCATTATTTTCGAATCAAGCGAAAACCATAAGTTTAACTTAATTAAACTTATTAGTTTACTGCTTGGTGTTGGATTGGCAATGATTGCCATTTAATCTTTTTGTCTTTTTTTCTATTGAGGGAATAATGCTCCTTCAGTACAAAGTTTGGCGCGAATAATTCGTTTGCAAGATTGGTCAACGGTCGCTTTAAAATTTTCATCAGCTCTATATTTTTCTAATATTTCTTGATGAGCTTTGGCAGCATTTAATGGCATCAGTAATATATCTACTCCAGCTTCAATTGCTTTAATATTTGAACCTTCGATTGTAGAAACACCCAACATGTTCATGGCATCAGTTACAATTAGTCCTCTGAAGTTTAAACTGTCACGTAATAAATCTGTAACAATTTCTCGAGAAATAGAAGCCGGCATTCCATTGGTGTTGAATTTCGTGTCGTTCTCAACAGCAATATGGGCTATCATAACACTCATTACTCCATTGGCAATTAATGGTGGATAGTTTTTTATTTCTTTCATTTCACCTTTGATGTAAACCAGTTTTTTATGCGTGTCGCCTTCAACGTATCCGTGTCCAGGGAAATGTTTTGCTGTTGCAATAATATTGTGTTTTTGTGTTTCTTGAATAAATGCATCAGACCATGGAATAACACTGTCTGGTTCATGGCCAAAACTTCTCCATCCCACTGTTTTGTTTGGGGACATGTCTACAACCGGCGCAAAATTATAGTTGATTCCAATTTCCTTTAAATCATTTGAAATAATATTGGCTACTTTTTTTACCTCTGCCTTTGTTTTTAGTGTGTTGGCTTTACTCACAGGGGTTGAGTTTTTAATTTTACGATTAACCAAACTAGCTTCGGCATCGGCACTATATAGAAATGGAA
The DNA here is from genome assembly GCF_003402975.1 of Brumimicrobium aurantiacum. Lineage (GTDB taxonomy): Bacteria > Bacteroidota > Bacteroidia > Flavobacteriales_D > Crocinitomicaceae > Brumimicrobium > Brumimicrobium aurantiacum. The sequence goes on from NZ_QURB01000003.1 coordinate 183,511, forward strand.
GAGATCCAGATGCTGTATTCCATTCGTTGTATTTTTTGACCCAATTAGTGAATTCAGTTTTTGTTCCATTCAGTAACAATAAGCCACCAATTTTATCAGTTTTTACCAATTGATCAATTGTAGCCTCGGTTTGTCCGTATGGGCCAATTGCCGGCATGATTAATTGAGCTACCTTTTGATGGTCGCTTAAAGCGTCAAAATGTTGATTCACTTTTTCATTAAGTTCAAGGTTGTATTTATAAAAGTCAGTTAAATTATAATTGACTTCTTGAGCATTTAAAGCAAAAGTAATACTGATGAAAAATAAACATGTAATTTGAAGAATGCGCATTGTAATATGGTTTTAATATTTAAATTCAATATTGATTTTGATTTCTGAAGAAACGCTTTTCGCGACTGGACAGTTCTTAGCTGCATTTTCAATTCTTCTTTTTTCTTGATCATTCCAATTGTTCATAGAAAGATCTAATACAAAATTGAGTCCACTAATTCGTCTTGGATTATCTGTCATGATTTTTTCAACATCTCCTTTACAATCTTGAAACTCTATTTCGTTTTTGTCACAATAAATACCAATGATCGTAATCATGCAATTTAAATAAGCTGTTGCAACAAGGTCTGTTGGAGAAAATCTTGTGCCTTTTCCGTTATTATCTACCGGGGCATCTGTTTCAATGATTGTTCCTGATTTTTCATGAAGAGAGGAAATTCTTAAATTCCCTAAATAGGATGAGCTTATTTTTTTCATAGTCCTTTTATATTACGTATTTTTGCCTTTGAAAGTATAAATACAAAAATAGTATTTTCTTGACTTCAAAGGCAGTTTTAAAGAATTCCTTGAATTGAAAAGAAATACTTAATTACAGATTGCTATGACAGTAGTTGAGAAAGCCCGACAAACGAAAATACAAAAACCAAAATGGTTACGTGTAAAGTTGCCTACAGGTGATGCTTATAGAAATGTAAGAAAACTTGTGGATGAACATAAGTTACATACAATTTGCGAAAGTGGGAGTTGTCCTAATATGGGAGAGTGTTGGGGCGAAGGTACTGCAACATTTATGATATTAGGAAACATCTGTACGCGTTCTTGTGGATTTTGTGCTGTTCAAACAGGTAGACCAGAGGAGGTAGATGTTTTTGAACCTGGACGTGTTGCAAACTCTGTAAAACTGATGGAAGTTAAGCATGCTGTTTTAACCTCAGTTGATCGAGATGATTTAAAGGACGGAGGTGCTAATATTTGGGCGCAAACTGTTCGTGCAATAAGAAAACAGTCTCCAGGAACAACATTAGAAACACTTTTACCTGATTTTGCTGGGAAATGGGAAAACTTACAAATTGTACTAGATGTTGCTCCAGAAATTGTTTCTCACAATGTCGAGACAGTAAGAAGGTTAACAAAAGAAGTTCGAATTCAAGCGAAATACGACAGAAGTTTAGAAGCCTTGTTTCGTATTAAAAAAGCAGGAATGAGAACCAAGTCAGGAATTATGCTTGGTTTGGGAGAAACACATGAGGAGGTTTTGGAGACCATGGAAGATTTAAGATCGGTTGGGACGGATATTATAACTTTGGGGCAATACTTACAACCAACACAGAAGCATATACCAGTAGCAGAATTTGTAACTCCAGAAAGATTTGAGGAGTATAAGAGGAAGGGAATTGAAATGGGCTTTAAGTATGTAGAGTCTGGTCCACTTGTTAGATCTTCTTATCATGCTGAACGTCATATTTTTGATATGACAGAATAATTTAATTTTAGATTTGTATATTTTTAGTGGAATCATGTGTTAAGCATGTTTTTAATAAATGTTAATTGATCTAATTTTATAGTTGAATAATTTTGGCGTTAAAAAGTTATAAAATATTTGAATATTTTATTTAAATTGGCGCTTTGGAATAGATGTGAAACCGAAAGTATTATTATGAATATGAAGCGAAATAAATTAATTCTAGGAGGATTAGGAGCAGTGGCAATAGCTACAGCAGCCTTTATCACCCCTAGTGTGATGAACAATGACGTAGGGAGTAGGTACTCTCAAGAAAGAGGAGCTCTGTCGGCTCAAACTGGATCAAATGGCTTTGAAGAATGGGTTAAAACAACAATGATTGATGTTGAGACTGGTGAAGTCATTGAAGATGGTAAATTGAACACTATACTTAAAAAGTATAGATCTTTACCTCAAACGAAAGCCTTAACAGTTGAGTGGAATGAATTAGGTCCTGATAATATTGGTGGACGTACAAGAGCAATTTTAATTGATCATACAGATAACAAGAATATTTGGGCAGGTGGTGTTTCTGGTGGATTATACAGATCAGTGAACCGCGCAAATAACTGGGAGAGAGTTCAAACTTTCCCTGGAGGTCAGTTTATCTCTTCTATGGCACAGGATGCTGATGGAAATATTTACGTTGCGACAGGTTCTATTGATGAGAGTTGGAATGGACAAGGTTTGTTTGTAACAACTGATAATGGAGCGACTTGGGAATTGGTGCCAACAACGGATAATTTTGGGAAAATCAATAGAGTTGCAGCAACACAATATGACTCTAAAATTTACTTTACAACAACTTCAGGTTTGAAATCATATACTTATGGTGGAACTGTTGAAGACGTGACTGCATTCGGAGGGAATGGAGCTAGAACTTTAGCTTACTCATCTGATGGTGAAGTGATCGTTGTTGCTTCAAATAATTCTGAAACTTGGGTCTCTACCAATTGGGGGCAAGATTTTTCTTTAGTTTCAGCATCAGGTTCTAATCCTGCGAATGGTGAGATTTCTCAATCTGGGTTTTCTAGAATCGAATATGCGGTTTCTAAAAAGAAATCAGATGGAACTTATAATATCTATGCAGCAACAACTTCTTCAAATAATCAAGGTCAATGGATTTCTCTAGATAGTGGTAACTCATGGACGAAACACACAGCTGCAACTGGTCCAAATATTAATAATGGTGTAATCGATTATCGTAATCAAGGTACATATAATACAGTTGTAAGTTTTGATCCAACTGATACTGATCGTGTAATTGTTGGTGGTATTGACTTACACGAATGGAAAAAACAAATCAATAACCCACCTGCTGGAGGTTGGAATACTATTTCAGTTTGGTTTGCTAGTCCAACTAGTCCTTTGTATGTACACGCAGATAACCATGAGTTGAAATGGGATTCAGACGATAGGTTATATATCGGAAATGATGGTGGTGTCGGTGTTTCCCTAGACCAAGGTGGAACTTTTTACCCAGCGAATAGAGGGTATAACATTACACAATTTTATGCATTCTCTCACGATAGAAATGGTGCAGTTTTAGGAGGTACTCAAGATAATGGTTCATTATATAATAATCTTAATAACGCAACTTACCAAGAATTTAAAGAAGTAACAGGTGGTGATGGTTTTACAGCTGAAATATCTTTCTTTAATCCAAATGTATTCATAACAAGTCTTTACTATAACTCTTTCCAAAGAACTGGTGATGGAGGTCAAACAATGACTGCATTTACACCTGCTTTGTTAGGTTCTGGTTATGACCCTACAGGAACAGATGGTGGTCAACACCCTTTCCATACACAATTCCATTTAGGTGAATATTATGATGAAAATTCTGAAGATTCAGTAATTTACATTCCAAATCAACAATACGATATCGGTGATACAGTAATGGTTCCTAGTATGGCATCTGGTGATACAATCGAATACATCACACCAATCGTTTTACAATTCGATGATACTTTGTATTATGATCCTGCCTTGACAGAAACTCAATATGAGGTTGTTGATACTTCAGGTGTAAGCTACGATTTAGGTGTTTATTCTTATACTCATTTGCCAGGTTCTTCAGGAAGTACTCCACCAGTTGTTGATGATACAATTGCAGTTGATGTTCCAAACGGACCTGATACAGTAATTGTAACAGAAGTTAATCCTTACAACTTTTATTATGGTTCAAATTCAAATGGTCCAGGTGTTGCTGCATTTGGTAGAGATACTGTAATGCTAAATGTTGCTTGGGATACTTTAACTGTTCAAGACCCTTACCAATCATGGTTTGTATTCGGAATTAACCGAAATGGTGGTGAAATTTGGGGTACACGTGATGCAATGAGACTATCTGCAACTTCTTCAAGCTGGGTTCGATTAATGGAAGGTGTTGGAAATGTTGCTCAATTAGATGTTGCATTTAGTAAAGATCTAAACCATATGTATACATGTGCAGGTTCATCAGTTTATAGATTGTCTGGTTTAGGTTCAGTTTATACTTCAGATGCTGACTTTAGATCAAAATTAAGTTTAGATGATGGAGCAACAGCAACAGAAATGGTAACTGTTGGTAATGGTAATTTCTATGGTATTGGAATTAATCCACATGACGAGAATGATTTAGTTGCTGTTCAAGGATTTAATGGTTCTGTTTACCGTTCTAGTAATGCCGCATCAGCAACTCCTTCATTGACAAGTGTTGGTTCTCAAAATGGAATTGCATTCTATGATGTAGTGATCGATAGAGAAGATAGTGATGTTTTATTTGCGTCAACTTTTACAGGTGTATCACTTTCTGAAGATGGTGGAGCAACTTGGTTAGACGTTTCTGATCCACGTTTCGCTGGTGTACCGACTTATGAAATTCGTCAAGCATGGAGAACATGGGATGAAGGAAATAAAGTACCAGGAAAAGTATTTATTGGTACATTTGGTCGCGGTATTTGGTCAACGGATGCAGTTTTAAATGTTGCTACAAATGATCCAATTGAAAAAGCTGAGGAAGACAGTCCATTCAAACTTGAAGTTTATCCTAATCCATCAAGTTACAACTCAACTCTAGTTGTTGATCTTGCTGAAAGTAAATTAGTCGATATACAATTCTTCAATATTTCAGGAAGAATGGTTAAACAAATCCAAAAAACAAATGCTCATGCAGGACGTAATGAAATTGGTTTCGGTGTTAGTGATTTAACACAAGGTACTTATATCATTAGAGTTCAAAGTGGACATCAAGTTGAAAATATCAAGTTCGTGAAAATGTAATCACAACTTTAATAATACTTTAAAAGCCCTGATACATTTTGTGTCAGGGCTTTTTTGTTGTGTGATAACAAATAGATGTATTTCTATTTATAATTGTTTTAAACCATTATTCTTTTTTATGTTAGATCTCAAGACCAATAGATTTGATTATGAATAAGTGTATTTAGTGAGTAGTTGATTTAGATCAAATCAAGCTGTATTAGGGGGCATATCAAGAGCATATTCTAAGCATTAAATAATTTATGATGGTAGATATAAATTAAGAATTAAATGTGTATGATTTACTCTTATTCTCATTCCTTATTGGAATATTTGAACAAAAAAAAAGCCCTCCAAAAAGGAAAGCTTAAAGTTTTTTAGAAATTATATACTGATTAAACAGTCATAATATCTTTTTCTTTCAATTCAATTATCGAATCAATTTTCTTAACAAACTGATCAGTGACTTCCTGAATAGATCCTTCTGCATTTTTCGCATCATCTTCTGATAACCCTTCGTTTTTTAATTCTTTTACGAAGTCCATTGCATCTTTTCTGTTGTTACGAATGCTCACCTTTGCATGTTCTCCTTCAGACTTAGCAATTTTCGCCAACTCTTTTCTTCGTTCTTCAGTGAGCATAGGAATGTTAATGATTAACATTTCTCCATTATCTTGTGGAGCTAAACCTAAATTTGCATTAATAATTGCTTTAGCACATTCTCCTAGAATGTTTTTCTCCCACGGTTGTACGGTCAAAGTACGTCCATCCAAAGTACCAATATTCGCTACTTTGCTAAGTTCCGTCATACTACCGTAGTATTCGACAAGTACACCATCTAACATGTCAGGAGTAGCTTTCCCAGTTCTAATTTTTCTTAATTCAGAATCTAAAAAAGTCAAACTTTTATTGTTTGATTCCTTAAACTCATTAATAATTTCATTAATTTCTTCAGTCATTTTTTCTAATTGTTATAACCATTGAATATAGTGGTAAATTTAAGAAGGATAAGATTAAGCAACAACAGTTCCTACAGAATCTCCTTCAATAATTTTTTTCAAATTACCTTCCTCATTAATATTAAATACAATTATAGGTAGATCATTTTCTTTACACAAAGTGAAAGCAGTCATATCCATTACATTTAAGCCGTTTGAGTAAACATCATCAAATGAAATTTTATCATATTTTTCTGCTGTTGGATCTTTTTCTGGATCTTTAGTATAAACTCCATCAACTCTAGTTCCTTTGATAATTACGTCTGCATTAATCTCAATAGCACGTAAAGATGCAGCAGAATCTGTTGTGAAATAAGGATTACCAGTACCTGCACCAAAAATAACTACTCTACCTTTTTCTAAATGTCGAACAGCTCTTCTTCTAACGTAAGGTTCAGCAATTTCTTTCATTTCAATAGCAGAAAGTAATCTTGAATCGATGTTTGCACTTTCAAGGGCAGATTGAAGAGCCATTGCATTGATCATAGTGGCCAACATTCCCATATAGTCACCATGAGTTCTATCCATTCCACCTTCTTCAGCTTGTACACCACGGAAAATATTCCCTCCTCCAATTACGATTCCTAGTTCAACACCTAGATCGGTGATCTCTTTAATTTGTTCTGCATATTTGGTTAATCTGGCGTTGTCAATTCCGAATTGTTTATCTCCCATAAGTGACTCTCCACTTAATTTCAACAGAACTCTTTTGTATTTCATGATTAAGAATCGTTATATATTTATAAATTTTCTGCAAAATAAGACAAAAAAAAGAGAGAAACAATGTTCTCTCTTTCTTTTACTTCAAATATTAATTAGCTTAATGAAAAGCGTTTAAAGTCTGTAACAGTCAATCCTGACTCAACTGAGTTTAAGAATTGCTCTACTGACAATTTATTGTCACGAACAAATGCTTGGCTCAACAATGTATTCTCTTTAAAGAATTTGTTTAATCTTCCTTGAGCAATTTTGTCAGCTAAATCTGCTGGCTTACCTTCTTCGATTGCTTGATCTTTACCAACCTGTAATTCGTTGTCAATAACATCCTGAGAAATACCTTCTTTGTTCAATGCAACTGGGTTCATTGCAGCAACCTGCATAGCAACTTGTCTACCAGCATCATTTACTTCTTCACCTTCTTTGTTCAATCCAATTAATGTAGCCAATTGGTTTCCTGGGTGGTTGTAAGCAACTACACATGTAGCAGAAACCTTAGCAAAATCAGATAAATCTAATTTCTCACCAATAACACCAATTTGCTCAACTAACTTTTCTTCAACAGTTAGTTTGTCATTGTACTTTAACTTTTTAAGTTCATCTACAGAATCAACACCATTCTCAATACCTACCGTAAGGATAGATTTTACGAAAGATTGGAAATCTGCATTTTTAGCAACAAAGTCAGTTTCACAGTTCAATTTGATGATGTAACCAACATCTCCTTTAGATTCAGCAAAGATAAGACCTTCGTTCGCTTCGTTGTCTCCACGTTTTGCAGCAACTTTCTGACCTTTTTTACGCAAAAAGTCAATTGCTTTTTCCATATCACCGTCTGCTTCAACTAAAGCTTTCTTGCAGTCCATCATTCCTGCACCTGTCTGCTTTCTTAATTCATTTACTTGACTAGCTGTAATTGCCATAATATCTTAAATTACAAAAATTATTATTCTGATTTATCTGCTGCTTTCGCTTCAGATTTATCCTCTGTCTTTGTTTCTTTTACTTCCTCTTTTTTAGCGGCTTTAGCTTCTTTTTTCTTTGCTTCAGCAGCTTTTTTGTCAGCATCTTGCTTAGATTTAGCAGCTTTACGCTCTTCTAAACCTTCTTGAATAGCTGCAGTAACATAATCCATAATGATTGCAACAGATTTTGAAGCATCATCATTTGCTGGAATTGGGAAGTCAACTAGTTTTGGGTTAGAGTTTGTATCAACCATTGCGAAAGTTGAAATACCTAAACGGTAAGCCTCCTTCAATGCAATGTTCTCTTTCATTACATCAACGATGAAAATAGCCGCTGGTTGACGAGTCATGTCAGCAATTGAACCAAAGTTCTTTTCTAATTTCTCACGTTGTCTAGTGATGAATAATTTCTCACGTTTTGATAATGTATCCCAAGTACCGTCAGATTGCATTTTGTCGATCGTCGCCATTTTACGGACAGACTTTCTAGTTGTTGCAAAGTTTGTTAACATACCACCTGTCCAACGCTCTGTAACGTAAGGCATATTGATTGCTTTAACGCGATCTGCAACAATTTGTTTTGCTTGTTTTTTAGTAGCAACAAATAAAATCTTCTTACCCGATTTTGCAATTTGTTTCATTGCTAAACAAGCTTGCTCTAAATGAGCGATTGTCTTATTTAAATCAATTACGTGAATACCCTTTTGCTCATCAAATATATATGGAGCCATTGCTGGGTTCCACTTTCTTTTGAGGTGTCCAAAGTGTACACCTGCATCTAAAAGTTCTTTAAAATCTGCTTTTTTTGACATTTTAATTTTTTGTTTCGTGTTTACGTTCCTTTAGTAATCAATAACAAAGGGTTCTTGCGAAAAGTACTTTGCCATTTGGATACTAAACAAGCGCCAAATAAAGTTATTGTAAGTCTAACGTTTCGAGAATTGAAACTTCTTACGTGCTTTTGGTTGACCTGGTTTCTTACGCTCAACCATTCTTGGGTCACGTGTCATTAAACCATGCTCTTTTAATAAAGGCTTGTTTTCTTCATTAACTTTTACCAAAGCTCTAGCTATTCCTAAACGAATCGCCTCTGCTTGACCATTAATCCCTCCACCGTTTACATTAACAACTACGTCATACTGACCTAATGTTTCTGTAACAGCAAATGATTGTTGAACTTTAGTTTGTAAAGTTGCAACTGGGAAAAATACTTTAAAGTCACGTTTGTTTACTGTAATGTTACCTGTTCCTGGCTTCATGTAAACACGTGCTACAGAAGTTTTTCTTCTTCCTAATGTGTTGATAATTTCCATACTCACTATTTGATTGATTCAAGATTAATCGTTTCTGGCTTTTGTGCAGCATAATTATGCTCAGATCCAACAACAACTTTTAAGTTCTTGTATAACTGACTACCTAATTTGTTTTTAGGTAACATACGCTTTACAGCCATTTCTACTAAACGCTCTGGACGTTTTTCTCTTAATTGCTCGGCAGTTAATGAACGCTGTCCTCCTGGAAAACCTGTGTGACGAATGTAAGTTTTCGTCGACCACTTGTCACCACTCATTTCAACTTTCTCTGCGTTGATTACAATGACATTGTCACCACAATCTACGTGAGGAGTGAAGTTTGGCTTGTGTTTCCCACGGATCAATTGCGCTACTTTACTCGCCATACGCCCTAGCGTTTCGCCTTCTGCGTCCACCAATAACCACTTCTTTTCAGCGTTTTCTTTATTGATAGAGACAGTCTTGTAACTTAATGTATCCACTTCTTTAATTTTAAAAATAAGACAATAATCCCAAAATTTGGGGATGCAAATATATAACTTAAAGATTTGAATAACAAATACACGTTGAAAAGATTTAGAAAAATGTTTGTTTTCTTTTTCTTTTTAATGCTCAGCGCCTAATTATAACGCTTTGCTTTGCCTGATTAAGCAGTTGGTTAATAATTTCGGTACATATATTGTTTATATTTGGGAATTCACAAATTAAAAATTTTTATTAAAAATGAAAAAATACTTTCTTTTTCTATTGTTCTCTACCTTTTTTGTAGGAATTATAGATGCTCAAAAAGACTTGACACTTAAAGATGCTGTTTCGGGACAATATCGACAGTTTTACCCACAACATGTTTTTGGTTTCGATTGGATAAAAAACACTCAGAAATACTCCTATTTAAAGCAATATCAAACATTAGTTGTTGGTGAAGTAGGTGGTGAGGAAAAAGAAGTGCTACATATTTCTGATGTTAATAGTGCTTTAGGTGTCCAATTTAATTATTTCGCAGGTATTCAATGGAAAGATGAAAATACCATTGTACTTAAATTAGGAAATCAAGTTGTAACTTATAATCTTGAAACTAAAGAAGGAACGAAAATTGAATTGCCAGAAGAAGCAGAGCGTGCTACTTTTGATCACCAATTTGAAAATATCGCCTATACCTTAGATAATAACCTTTATTATACTCCTGTTAGTGAATATCATCACCTTGCAGTGACTTCAAACGAGGATTTAAATATTGTATCAGGACGAGAAATTGCGAGAAGTGAAATGGGAATTACTCAAGGTATTTTCTGGTCTCCTAGTGGTGACAAATTAGCTTTTTATCAAAAGGATGAATCTAATGTTCATGATTATCCTCTTCTTGATATTAACGCTTTGCCTGGAGAGTTATCATCTATAAAATATCCAATGGCGGGGCAAGCAAGTGAACAAGCTAAACTTGGAATATTTTCTTTAGAGTCGGAACAAACCATTTTTATTTCAACGCAACATGGTAAAGAAAATTACATTACTAATGTGTCTTGGACTCCAGATGAGAAATATGTAATGTTAGCTGAAGTAGCGCGTTCACAAAAACACATGTGGCTACAAAAGTATAATGTAGATGGAACTTTAGCTAAAACCTTATTTGAAGAAAAAAGTACAACTTGGGTAGAGCCAGAACGTCCTGCTCATTTTCCAAATAAAAATAGTAACGATTTTGTTTGGGTAAGTGAAAGAGACGGTTTTGATAACCTTTATTATTATTCAGAGGATGGAACTTTGAAATCTCAATTGACCAATAATATATTTGTCCTTAAAGATATTGTTAAAGCCGATGATGGTGAAGTGTTTTTCACAGCTACTGGGGAATATCCTTTAAATACTTTATTATATAAGGTAGATTTAAAAGGAAAACAAAAGTTGTTGACCAAAGAAGAAGGAACGCATAGTTTAAAAATTAATGAGGATGCTTCTTACATTTTTGATCAATATTCAGCGCATAATGTTCCAAATATTGCACTAATTCGCAAATCCAATGGAAAAGAAGTAAAGGAGTTGATCAAAGCAGAAAATACGCTTGAAGGATATAAGGTTTCAGAAGCAGAAATTAAGCCTATCAAATCAAGAGATGGAGTTGATTTGTATACGCGTATGATTAAGCCACATGATTTTGATGCGACCAAAAAGTATCCCGTTTTAATTTATGTTTATGGTGGACCTCATGCTCAATTAATTACCAATAGCTGGTTAGACGGAGCAAGTTTATGGATGCAGTGGATGGCCAATCAAGGGTATATTGTGTTTACACTCGATAATAGAGGTTCTGGAAATAGAGGAGTAGCGTTTGAACATGTTATCCATAGAAATTTAGGAGTAATTGAACATAAAGATCAAATGGATGGAGTGAAGTATTTGAGCGGACTTGATTATATAGATACCAATAGAATTGCTGTACATGGTTGGAGTTTTGGTGGTTATATGACAGGAACAATGATGATGAAGTCTCCAGAGGTGTTTAAAGTTGGTGTAGCTGGAGGTCCGGTTACTGACTGGAAGTTTTATGAAGCGATGTATGGAGAGCGTTACATGGATACACCTGAAGAAAATAAGGAAGGGTATGAGAAAACAAGTTTATTGAATCAAGCGAAAAATTTAAAAGGTGATTTACTGTTGATTCATGGAACTTCAGACCCAGTTGTTGTGATGCAACACAATTTGGCTTTGGTAAAGAAATTTATCGATTTAGGAATTCAAGTTGATTTTTTCCCTTATCCAATGCACGAGCATAATGTAAGAGGTAAAGATCGTGTGCATTTGATGACTAAAGTGTTGGATTATATTATTGAGAACAATCAGTAAACATTAGAATAGAGGTTATAATAAAAACGGGCTAACCAAATTTGGTTAGCCCGTTTTTATTATATGAATTAATTGATTTTACCTCAATTTTACTTTACCAAGGAGTTTAGAAATTAATTTTACATCTTCTAATGTTGGTTCTTCTGCAATACAATCAATATTTAAAGAAGAGATACTTTTTTGCAACTGATTGAAAGCCATTTTTACCATTTCGTTGTGGTCGAAAGCTAATTCTGGGATTTCTTTTAGGTTAACCCATTGTGCAGACTTAGCGTCGTCATTACCTTGTGGTTGCGTGCCTTTTCTTTTCATTAAAATATAGTGAGCGATAGAGATAACCCTGAAACGAGGGTCTCTCTTTACTTCACCAAAAGTATGAAATTGTCGAATTTGCTTAGTTTTTATACCTGTTTCTTCTTTTAGCTCACGAATGGCAGCTTGTTCAGGAGTTTCTTTGTCCTCGATAAATCCACCAGGAACAGCCCAATCTTTTCCTTTTTCTGCTTTTTTACGTTCGATCAAAAGAAGGTAAAGACCTTTTTCGTCATAACTAAAAACAACGGCGTCAGCGGCAATTTTAATGTGTTGTTGTATGCTCAAAACTTTCTAGAAATTAATATGTTGTGTTTGGATACTTTTTAAGTGCTTTTTCTATGCAGGTTAATGCATTTTCAAGTTGTGATTTTTCCAAAACGTAGGCAATTCTGACTTCTTTCTTTCCTAATCCCTTTGTAGCGTAAAATCCACTTAGAGGAGCCATCATTACAGTATTTCCTTCATATTCGAAATCTTCCAATAACCATTGGCAGAAGTGTTCAGTATCTTCTACAGGGAATTCTGCTACGGCATAAAAAGCTCCTTTTGGTTTTGGACAATTAACTCCTTTGATTTTATTTAAACCATCAACCATGATGTCACGACGAGCAACATATTCATTCGTTACGTCATCAAAATATGATTGCGGAGTGTCAAGAGCACCTTCAGCGGCAATTTGTGCATAAGTTGGTGGAGATAATCTTGCTTGAGCAAATTTCATTGCAGAATCCATAAATTCTTTATTGCGTGAAATTAATGCTCCAATACGTGCTCCACACATAGAATATCTTTTAGAAACTGAATCTATCAAGATTACATTTTCGTCTACACCTTGAAGGTTCATAACAGAAAAAGGTTTTGCTCCATCATAACAAAACTCTCTGTAAACTTCGTCAGCGAATAAGAATAAGTCTTTTTCTTTGATCAGCTCACTTAATTTTTCTAACTCCTCTTGTGTATATAAGTATCCTGTCGGGTTGGCAGGATTACAAATTAGAATAGCTTTTGTTTTATCTGTAATTTTCTTTTCGAATTCTTCAATTGCTGGTAATGCAAATCCATCTTCAATTTTTGAAGTAACAGGAACGATATTGATCCCTGTTGTATTGGCAAAACCATTGTAGTTGGCATAAAAAGGCTCTGGTATTATAACTTCATCTCCAGGATTTAACGCAACTGAGAATCCAAAAAGTAAGGCTTCAGAACCACCTGTTGTAACGATAATTTCGTCTTTGCTTACTTTTACATCATTCTTTGCGTAGTAATTAGATAATCCTGAACGGTATGATTCGAACCCTGCAGAATGTGAATATTCTAATACCTCGATTTGTGTATTCTTTATTGCATTTTTCGCTGATTCTGGAGTCTCAATATCAGGTTGTCCAATATTTAAATGAATCACGTTTTTACCTTGTGATTTAGCTGCCTCCGCAAAAGGAACCAATTTTCTAATTGGAGAAGCAGGCATGTTTGTCGCTTTGAATGATAATTTCGGCATATTTCTGTTCTTTTTAGTGGCCAAAAATAACTAAGACCATTTGATTTAAGATTGTTTTCAATAATTATTCTTGATTTTTATTTCTATCATTTATTGTTGATTGTATAATTGGTTAAATATTTTAAAAGAGTTGAGATGAAAATATTCATTAATACACATTTAAATCAATGAATATTACACTTAACATTGTTAGATTAAAAAAAAGTTAAGTTTCGGTCAACCTTTTCTACTTTCGAGACGTCATAGAACCGTAGAATTAAAATCCTTGGATTGATTTTTGCTATTTTAACAAATAAACTTATATTTGGTTTTAATATTTACTCATAAAAATAATTGCTTATAGAAACATTTTTACTCGAAAACAGAATTTTAATTTATTAGTTAATCTCAAAACTGAGTAATTATGAACTTATCTAAACAAGAAGACAAGCAGTTAGTAGCTTTATATATAAACGGAAACGAAAAGGCTTTTGAAGCGCTTTTGAATAGACATAAAAATAAAATATACAACTATATTTTTATGAAAATCCGTGATGAGGCGTTGTCACAAGATATCTTTCAAGAAACTTTTATTAAGGTGATTAAGACCCTTAAAAAAGGAGCATACAACGAAGAAGGTAAGTTTCTTCCTTGGGCAATGAGAATTGCACACAACCTTATGATTGATCATTTTAGGAAATCTAATAAGGTGCGTATGATTTCAGAATCAAGTTCTAGATCAGAAGATTATACCATCTTTGATTTGCTTGAATTGAAAGACAATAATGTTGAGGATGACATTGTACACAACGAATTGGTTACACAGATGATAGGTTTAATCGATTTCTTACCAGAATCTCAAAGAGAAATTTTAAATATGAGAATTTTTAAAGAAATGTCGTTTAAAGATATCGCCGAAAAAGAAGGTGTAAGTATCAATACTGCACTAGGGAGAATGAGATATGCACTAATCAATATTAGAAAATTGATAGAAAAACATGACTTGTTAACTCCGCTTTCGCAATAAGAAATTCAAAGATATTTTTTTAGTAGTGCACAAGAAAACTACAGTCTCCCACGGCTGTAGTTTTTTTATGGATTAACAATTATAAATGATTCTTTTGGCAATCCTTTTACTCTTGAAGAATCCTCTGATTTCGCAATTACATTTATACCTAATTTGAATAACTCGTTGTTTTTAAATATGGTCACTGAGTCATTGTGAATGGAAGAGTTAGGGATGGTAGGGTTTTCTGCATTAATTGTTGCGGTTAAGATTTGACCGTTTAAGTATTGATGATCTCCTTTTATTGCAAAAACAGCCTCTATATAAGTAGAGTCCATTGAAACAAATTCGGAATGTATTAAATCTGCATATACAGTTGAATTACTTTTTTGATGTGTAAATTGAATTGAGTCAATTTTACCCAAGCGTTCAAAATCTCTAATATTTATTTTTGATTTCAAGATATAACTTCCATTTTTAGCTATTCTCAAAATCACTTTGTTGCTACTGATAGTACTTCCTGGATGAATACTTCCTTCATAAACGAATCCCGAAAAAGGAGCAGAGTAGTAATGTTTTTGAAGATTGATCTTCAGGTTTTTTAGTTTATAGAATTGCTTTTCAATATTAAGACCGTCTACGATATTTTTTTCAATAGTAGATTTAGTGCTTGGCAGTGAAGGGATTGTTTGAGCAACATTGATTTGCTTATCGTAAGCATTCCATTTTTGAAATTGATCTGGTACTTTATGCATGATTATATCCAACAATTCTTTTAAGGAGGTTTTAAACTCATTTTGTTGGGCCAACAATTCATATAATTGCTCTACACGATCAAGTTTTATTAAAAGCTCATCTTTTGAAAATTGAGTCCCTTTGGTGATTATTTTGTTTTGACTATCGACTATTCCATTGACATGCATTATTACTTCTTCAATAATTGTTGGTTGAACAATGGCATGAATTTGAAGAGCTCTTTCTTCCTTTACTTCCAAAAGTTGATATTCAATAGCATCAGGTTTTTCAGAAGGAGATTTTATTTTTGAATTTGTTTGTTTAAGCAAGTAGAGTAAGGCGATGATTAAAATAATAATAATCGTAATGAATAATAGGCTGGATTTTTTTTGAGACATTTACTTTTATTAATGCGTTTAATGGTGTAAAAGCGCTAATTTACTAAGTGTTTTGTTTTTAACATAAGAAAAAATGTTTTAATCCTAATTTTAATATTTTAACTAAAACTTATTCCAAAATGAGTGTTTTCGGGCGGTATGTTAATAAAAATGTTGAAAAGCCAATTTTTTAATAGGTTATATTAATTTCATATCTACTTAACTTTGTAATTGGATTCTCAACAAAAATACGCGATATGCTAAATACACTCTTTAGAAAGAAAGTTTCAGATGAACAGCTTGCAAATGTTTTTGTCAATGGCGTTTTAGGTGTTATAGACAAAGGTTTTGAGGAGGTGAAATTTATTATGGAGGAAGATCCTGCATTTCAGAAAAAACCAAATTTGAGTAATGCTTCTGATGGGCACTTCGCAATGATTGTAATTGTTGGAAACTTAAAATCTTTAGGGGATTCCTTCTCTTCAAAGAAATTATCGACGCTTGAACCTTTGATTTATGAAAAGATTGCAGATGCTTTCGAAATGACTGTAAGTGAATTAGAGGAACATGTGAAAGATTATTCTTCATTTATGTCACGCGTGAATCATCCTTCTAAAGTTACTTTATATAGCATGTCAAAATCTATGTTTTATAAGTATAAACTGAATGATAGTCAAGATGATTATTTCAAAAGCATGGATTCTCCAAATCCTCTGTTCTTAAAACGAATGGATGAAATTATGAAGAACTTTTTGTGGAATTGGGAGGCTTTCTTTAAGCGTTATAAGATTCAAATGTAATTTGTTCCTTTTCGTATTCTTACATTAGATTTGCATTGATTTTATTGGCTTAAAGTTTTTAGAATCTATGAAATGGCAGGCCTAAAATATTTTCAGTAATACATTAAGTTTATTTCCTTAATCTTCCTTATCTGTTGATTTAGCGTAGATTTTTTTCTGATATAAAATGGTTGGTGCTATTCAATCAAGAAATCGAATAAAGTAACACGTGTCTAAATAGAACGCATTTCAAGTGTTATAAAACTAGTCAGTACTAATCTAATTATCCTTGAAGTAATAAAATTAATTGCCTTAATCTCTTTTTTAGGATGGCCAAGGAATTACACTATAAAAGAAGTGTAAATGAATTGAAAACCAAGGGAGTTTTAAGTTCGCCTTTTTTTTTAATATCGTTTAAATCATATGAACATCAAAGCGCTTACTCCCTTTGAAGTTCTCCATTCTTCCATGATTCAATGAATTGTCCCCAAGCTGCAGGATTTAATAAGTTGTTGATAGGCGTTTGACCTTGTGTGTAAATTTGCGTTTGTCTTTGTTCGGTTTGCCAGTTATATGAAAGTTTTCCGTCGGTTGGAACACGTGATGCAATAAAAGCTAAGCTTTCTCCAGAAAGTTGTTTTTGAGCTCTTCTTAATGCGTCGTCATAAGGATCCATTTCAACAAATGCTCTTGCGAACTCCTCTCTTGAAGGCCAAGGGTAAACATCAACTTCTGGCAATTGTAAGGTGTCTGGAGTCATAACATGAATGATAGAATATCTCGATTCTTTCAATGAATCTGGAACGATATATGAACTAGTTTTGAATCCAAAAGCGTTAAATAAAATTGTATCTCCAGGCTTTGTCACGAAACTGAAATATCCATAATAGTCAGACATTGTTCCTTTTCCAGTAGATTTATCGATAACTGAAGCGTAAGATACTTGGTTTAAGCTATCACTTGAGACCAAAACTCCAGAGAATTGTATTAATTGCTCTTCCTTTTTACCTTCTTGTGCTGAAGTTGTGAAAGAAAAACAAAGAATTAGTATTGTAATAAAAAATGAAAATCGCATAATTTTGTTTTAATCAATAGTACGAAAAAATAAGCTAAAAGTTGAACTGGAATTGTTAAAATAACCTTTGTAATTCTTCTTTTAAAACCTTAATTGTAATTTCTGTAGGTAGTTCATCTAGTTCACCAACGATTTCAAAAATTTTGTTACATAGTTCTATAGCACTCGCATCTTCTTTTAAAGATTGTGCAGCAACATTAATAATTTTAATGGTTTCTTCTTTACTTTTTTTGACCATTTCCCAACTAGAGGTCGAAATAAATATTTGTTGTGCTACATTATGATCGAATTCACTTCGAATGTTGCTGAGTAGCTCTGTTTGAAGTAGTACTGCAGATTTGTTTGTGTCGTGTAAACGCATAATCAAACTTTGTGGATTGATGCGTTCAAGGAGTAAAACAGCTCTTTGGTATGCTTCCATTCGAGGTTCTAAAAAGAATTTTTGACGTTCCTTCTTAAGGTCCATGTTCAAAGTTGTGACATCTCTTTCGTTTTGTTTTTTTAAAAAGGTAATGACAACAAAAGTTACAGATAATGCAGGGATTAATGCGACAATAATATATGCTAAGTATTCCATTTCTCTAAATATATGATTCCACCAAAATTAACACGCTTTCATAAATAATCATTTAAAAAAATGATTTTCTTTATAAATTATGACCTAACCTAAACAAATAAATGTTTTTCCTTAGTTTTGTTATCGTTTAACAACTTATTAGAAATTAAATTCGTTTTTTGCTTGAACTGCTGAATGAACAATCATTCTTGAATAATTAATTGACTATTTTATGAAATTTAACTTCACTTTTTTGTTGCTTGTTGTATTACTCTCAATAGGGTGTAGGAAGAATGAAACGAGTTGGAAATCTGATTGGGTTGTCCCTCTTATTAAAGATTCATTGGTCATTAAAGATTATGTGAACGATTCAACATTAGCCATTAATAATGATCAGTCAATTCAAATTATAGCAGAAAGAAGTTTAGTTAATCTTGATTTAACCTCACTTGTTGAAATTCCAGACACTTCAATTGAACAAACTTTTACTATTAATTTTCCTTCATTGACTTTAAACCCTGGGACAAGTTTTGTAGATGAAATTAAGGAGCATGAATTTGATCTTGGAGAAACAGCCTTAACAAATGTTAGGGTTGAAAATGGTAAGGCCAACATTCGCATCGAAAATCCTATTGCGAGTACGGGTGTTTTTCATGTGACTTTACCAGGAGTTGTGAAAAATGGGAGTGTATTTACACATACGGAAAATGTTCCTGGAGGAACAATGGCCAATCCAGGTATCGCAAATTTGGAGCTGGATTTAACAGGTTATTCTATTGATATGACAGGAGAAACTGGTCAGTTATATAACTTACTACAATCTAAAATGAGAATATCTACGGACCCAAATGGTTCTGCAATTACAGTAACAAACCAAGATGTTTTTAAAACGATTGTTAGTTTTGAAAATCTCACTTTTGATTATGCGAAAGGGTATTTTGGAAATATCATTTTTTCAGATACAAATACAGTTGATGTAGACTTTTTAAAAAATATTGTCGGTGGCGCAATTAATTTAGAAGATTTAAATTTAGAATTGATTATTCAAAATGGGATAAAGGTTAGAGCAAAGGGCGAAATTAGTCAGTTTGAAAGTGTGAATTATAATGGAACTTCAGTGTCACTAGATCATCCCTATTTTAATCAGGAGTTTATCATTAATCCTGCAACAGGTTCTTGGAGCTCAATTTCTCCATCAGAATTAAACTTTTTATTTGATCAATCAACAGGAAATTTGGAAGCATTTCTAGAAAATATAGGGAGTCAATACAATCTTGGGTATGCTATTGAGTTAAATCCTTTGGGAAATACTTCAAGTGGAAATGATGTGTTGTATCCAGAAAGTCGATTGGGAATTGAGTTAAAAGCAGATTTCCCTTTGAAACTTGGGGCGGATAGTTTGACATTGCGAGATACTTTTGATATTGATTTTAAAAATGATAGTAAATTATTAAGGGTAGAATCTGGTGATTTAATTCTTCAAACCACCAATACTTTCCCTTTTGGTGCAGAAGTAAAACTTGAATTAATAGATGAATATGGTGCTTTTTTGGCGAAGATTAATAGCACCGGAAGTGTTTTACCTGCTCAGACTAATGTGAGTAATGATGCTCACGAGCCTATTGAGAATGAATTGCGTTTTAATGTAGAAGAGTCAATCGTTAATGTTTTACCTGAAACAAAATCAATAGTGGTAACCGCAACTTTTTCAAGTACAACATTTAATAATAATAAAGTTTATGCAAATGCAGCTTTACATTTATTATTAATGAGTGAATTAAAGCTTAAATCTCAATTATGATACTTGATAAAATTAAATTATCATTCCTCTGTTCTCTTTTGACGCTTAATGGATATTTAAGTGCTCAAGAGCTTTTACCGGAATTATATGATTCGACCGTGTTTGAACAGCAGCTTATTATTAACGGTAGTGTTCTCCAACATGCTTCAAATTTACAGAATGAACTATCTCGAAAATTTCTATTTGGTGGTGAAGTTTCAGATGAATTGAGTCAGGAATCATATGATCAACATTTAAATTCGAATCGTGTAGGGGTTGGAGCGAGATTTAGAATTGAATACAGAGGTTCTCGTCAGATTTTTAAATCTAGACCTAATCTGAGTTGGATGGCAGATATTTCAAGTAACTATCATGGTTATGCTGAGTATTCAGATGATATTTTTGGTTTAGCCTTGTTAGGCAATAAATCCTTCTTAAATGAAACTGTAGGATTCAATAATAATGAATTGAAATATGTTCAGTTCTATAGTTTAGGAGGAGGAATTCATAACCGTAAGAATAAGAATTTTGTGTCATTGAATGTGATATTGCCAATGAGCTTTACGCAGCTTGTTGTCGATCGAGGAGCGATTTCATTTTTTAATGATGGAGCTGAAGTAGGGCTAAACCTTAGAGCCGAAATGCTTGAAGGAAACGCAAATTCTGATATAAAAGGAATAGGAGGAGCGGTAAACTTTGATTATCATATACCCTTCGGAAATGAAAATGAGTTTAATGGAGTAATGAAAATTTCAGCAAGGAATCTAGGTTTGTATCATTTGAATGATGCTCAAAAACAAAAGGTTACTAATGAAATAAGTTATAGTGGTTTTCAATTGGACAATTTTTTCGGAGATAGTATTTCAACAACATTAAAGGATACATTAGGGATTACTGAAAGTAAAAGCTCTTCTACTCATTTTTTACCGGGTTTTATTCAGGTAGGAAAAGTGGCTACTCATCATTCTAAAGATAAGTTACAATCAACTTTTGGTGTTCGTTTGTATACCAATCGTGTTTACCGACCAATGGTTTTTGCTGGAGTACATTACCAAGCGATGAAAAAGATTTCTTTCGGTTCTCAATTGACATATGGTGGGTATGGTAATTTTAGATTAGGACTTTATGCAAACTATCAATCAGAATCAATTGTGTTTGGAATAGGAACGGAAGATATTCTTGGTGCATTTTTAAACAGTCAATACGGACATTCAGGATTAATCAGATTAGCATGGAAATTATGAGATATATAATACTTTTTTCTTTGGTTGTATTTTCATTTAATAGTGAAGGTCAGATTTCTTTTTACAATAAATATTCTGGAGGACCCTTTGATCAAGGGAATGGAGTGACACAGTTGCCTGATTCAAGTTATGTTGTGACAGGGACTTCCGCTGGTTTTAATTCTGAGTCAGGGCAAGCGTTTTTAATGTTAACAGATAGTTTAGGAAATCAGCAATGGACAAAGGATTACGGAGGTTACGGAGACGATATCGGAGTTCGTGTAATTCATATACCCAATGATGGTTTTTTTATCGCTGGATATACGGGGTCTACTCCCAATGGTGATTTTGATTTTGTTTTGTATAAAACAGATGAAAATGGTGATTTACTTTGGGAGAAAACATATGGTGGAAGTGATTGGGAGAAGTTAAATGATGCAGCTTTACTTTCTGATGGGGGACTTATTTTGGTTGGTGAAACTGAAGGGCTGGAATCTCAAGGAAGAGATATGTATATGGTTAGAACTGATGCTTTGGGTGATACATTGTGGACAAAAACAGTACAAACACCTGAAGATGATTTCATCAATGTTGTAGATACCTTATCGGCGACTGAATTTTTGATTGGTGGAAATGTTGGAACAGTTGGTGTTTCAATGGGAGTTTTAACCGCTTACAATAATGATGGAACAGAAGTGTGGTCTGAATCTTTAAATCAAGGCGGTGTTTCCACGATTAACGATTTCTCTATTTATGATGATACAATTTACCTTGTTGGTTTTTTACAAAATTCAGTTGAAAATAAAACAGATCTTTGGGTGGCGAAATGTGATTTGACAGGAGACTTTATAAGTCAATATTATGAAGAATTTTATGATTTAAGTACTTACTTTAGTTCGATTTGTGTCAAAAATAGAGATACAATGTACATGGCTATGCATACGAGTACTCCTGAAGTAAATCCTTATCCTGGAGGATTGGATCTTCTTGTTCACAGGTATAAACCTTCAAATTTAACTTTTCAAGCGAGTCACCCTTTAACAGGATATAATGATGATCTTGCCCAAGAAATGATTTTAGCAAGCGATAATGGAGTTGTTGTTGTAGGTACAGTAAGCGATGATCCTTTAAGTTTATCATTAGGAACAGATGTTTTGTTGGCTAAAATTGGACCAAACGATGAAGCTCCGAATAATTCAATCGGAGATTTAGATTTGGTCAACCTTTTTGAAGAAACTACAGAAGTTGTACAGGTGTATCCTAATCCGACAAATGGTTTAATTTACTTGCCAAATGAGTTGATTGGAAATCAATATGAATTATTAAATATTCAAGGGAAGAAAGTCTTTTCTGGACAGCTTGAGGCTCGATTGAATTTAACAGACCTTGATGAAGGAATTTACTTTTTAAGTATTCAAGACCAGCAACAAATTTGGTCTGCTAAAATCATTAAGCGCTAAATTCCTACCATTCGTGAGCAGCATCAGAAAACCATTTTCCTTGAACACGTAAAGTTTGTTCGATTACATCCCTCACGCAATGACGACCACCATCAAATGGAGATTGATAATGTGAAATGTTTTTAATTTCGATCGCAGCATCTTGAGGACAAGCAGCAATACCAACTTGTTGCATTACATTGTAATCTGGGATATCATCGCCCATATACAATACTTCTTGGTCAGTTATGTTATGTTTTTCTTTTAACTCTGCATAAACTACCTGTTTGTTGGATGCTTTCAAAATAACTTCTTTGACTCCAGCGGAAAGTAATCTTTCTTTAACGGCTTCTGAGTTTCCGCCTGTTATAACAAAAATGTTATACCCCATTTTCGTGGCATATTGAAGAGCATAACCGTCTCTCGAATTTAATGATCTAACGACTTCATTGTTGAAAAGGTAGACGTTTCCATCTGTTAAAACACCATCAACATCAAATATAAAGGTGGTGATATTAGAAAGGCTTATTTTGTAACTCATATTTGTTTTTTATTTTTTTTGAATTAACTCACTCATCAAACGATATACTTTTTGCGTATCTTGATCTTGAATGGATTTTAAATGTTGTTCAATTATGTTTTTGTCTCCTCTTTTTGCAGGTCCCGTTTGAGCTTCAGCAGGAGATAATTCATCAAGTTTGTTTACTGTCTCTCTTATTAATGGCAGCAGTAAATCAAAATCTAATTGATGTTCCCTCATTTGTTTTTCTGACAAATAATATAGAAAGTTCGTGAAATTATTAACCATTACGGCAGCAATGTGGATGTTGTATCTTTCGTCTGAGTTCGCTTCAATTACTTTTGAACTTAACGTTTCTGCTAAAGCAATTAATTCATTCTTAAAATGCTCGTTTTCCGATTCTATTAAAAATGGAACATTTGAAATGTCAATATTTCTGTTCTTACTAAATGTTTGAAGTGGATAGAGAACACCGATTTTTTCACGTTGTGGTAAATCATTTAGTTTTACGCTTCCAGAAGTATAAGCAACAGCGGTTTCTATGTTAATTTGAGACAATACAGTAGCAATGGCGACATCAGAAACGCAAATGATGGCCAAATCATCTGACTGAATCTTATTTAAATCGGTTAAGCAGCTAGACTCAAGTTTTTGGGAGAGTTTTTTGGCTTTGGAGATGTCTCTTCCCCAAACTCCTTTTATCTCTTGGTTGCAACGCTTCAAATGAAGTCCAAGGTTGTGTGCAATATTCCCTGTACCAATGATGATTATTTGATTTTGTGCTCTTTCCATTTGATCTTTTTTCTAAAAGATTATTTGGGTCAAAATTAACATTTAAATGGGGCTAAATTACCAAAGCTTTAGTAGTTTTGCTGGTTAAAATTAGAAAGAAAATGTTAAATAAGATTTTAAGTGGTCTGTTCTCAATGAAAATGATGGCTGTCAGTATGGTTATCTTTGCCTTTTCAATTGCTTTAGCTACATTTATTGAATCAGATTACGGAACACCTGCATCTAAAATAGCAATCTATAACGCTGTTTGGTTCGAATTACTTTTACTTCACTTATGTATTACTTTATTGGTGAGTATCGTAAAGTTTAGAATGTTTCAACGCGATCGTCTGGCTACTTTTACTTTCCATTTATCATTTTTACTAATTATTGTTGGTGCTGCACTTACTAGATATGTTGGTTTTGAAGGTCAAATGAGAATTGGTGAAGGAGAAACAACAAATGTAATTTATAGTTCGAGTCCTTATTTAACATTTAGATCTAACGACCTTGTTAATCAATATGAGCGAAATGAACAACGATGGTTGTCAGAAGGTGTAGAAAACCCTTTTTCTTTTGATTTTCAGTTGCCAAATCAGCCGAAAATAAATGTTGATTACGTTTCTTACAAAGAAGGAATGATCGATACACTTATTGAGGATAAAGAGAATGGTAAAAGAGCCATTGAAATGGTGATCAAAGGAGAGACTGTTCATCTTTTTGAAGGAAACGAAAGATCAATCGGAGGATTAAATTTTTCTTTTGAAAATCATGGACATGATCATCCAGGAGTTGAAATTACTGAAGAAGGAGGAATGCTGTACATTCAATCAATTCAGGATTATAAACGTATTGACATGGCTTCTTTATCAAAAGAAGATAGAATGTCCAATAATATTGATCCAAGTGCTGTAACAGAAATTCCTGCAGATACTTTGGTTCCTTTCTTCCCAAGTCAATTGTACATGATTGGTACAGAAAGTGTAGTTTTTAGACGTTTTCATAAAAGTTTAGCCAAACGAAAAATAAAGTCTCCAGAAAAAGATGGCGGATTTAATTATTTAACCTTGAAACTTTCAACAGAAAATGAATCTAAAATTGTTGAAATAGAAGGAAGCGCTACACATATTTTAGAAAACCAATATATTCAATTTGCTGGTTTGAACTTTGAAATTGGATATGGTGCAAAACCGATTGAAATTCCTTTTTCAATTAAATGTAGAGACTTCCAGTTGCATAAATATCCTGGTTCAACAATGGCCAGCTCTTTTGCTTCAGAAGTTACGGTAATCGACTCGACAAGAGATGTTGTTCATGACCAAAGAATTTTCATGAATAGTGTGATGGATTACCAAGGTTATAGATTCTTTCAGTCTAGTTATTTTCCAGATGAATCCGGAACAGTATTAAGCGTTAATTATGACTGGTGGGGAACCAATGTAACTTATATCGCTTATTTGATTATGGCAATTGGAATGGTAATGTCTTTATTTAATCGTGATGGTAGAATGAAAGAACTGAATAATTTGATAAAAAAATCAAGAGCAAATCGTTCTAAAATGCTAAAAACTGTTGCACTTATCATTGGTGTTGGTTTAAGTGGAATGACAATGGCGCATGGTGATGATACAACACACACGCATGATCATGAACATCACGAACATCACGATCACGACCATCATGACCACGACCATGCTCACGATCATAGTCAACAGCAAGTAGAGACTGATGAAGCGAAATATAAAATCAAGTATATCTCTAAAGAGGATGCGGAAAAGCTAGATGATCTTTTGGTTCAAGATTATGATGGTAGAATTATTCCCTTCCATACGCTAGCAGATAAGCTTTTACGAAAAATCCATTACTCAGATAAGTACGGTGAATACAATGCTGTTCAAACACTTGTCGCGATGCATATTTATGGAGCTAAAGAATGGAAAGATGTTCCGTTTACTTATGTTTCAAGTAAAATTCGTGAAGATTTAAATTGTGGAAAGTATGTTTCGATTACAGAAATGGAGGACGCAAATGGAATCTTCAAATGGATGGATGAATATGAAATTGCTCACGGTAAATCAGATGGACAGAAAAATGAATTCGATAAAAAGCTGATTAAGCTTGGAGAGAGATATAGAATTTTAAAAGAAATATTTCAGTTTCACCACTTAAGAATTGTTCCTATTCCAGGAGATGTTAATGGTAAATGGGTTTGGCCTTTTGCATTGGAATTACGTGAATTAGGTGAGGAAAATCAAAAAGCGAATACGCTTGCGATGAATATGCTTACTCAGTTGTTCTACGTTTCCCAAGGTGAAGCAAAGTTTTCTGATGTTCAACAATACCTAGTTCCATTGAAGGAGATTCAGTGGGAAGAATTAAGGGTGTTTGAATCAAATAATCCTCACCTTAACAAATTGACAGATACTCATGTTGAAGTAGAGATCGCTTACAATAAATTTAAAGTATTTAATAAAATTCAATCTTTATATTTTACGTTAGGATTTTTGATGTTGATTTTATTCTTCATCAGAACTTTAATAACACCAACGATTAAGAGTGAAAAGATATTTTCTAAAATCAACTTCATATTCATCGTTGGGGTTGTATTAGTATTCCTAGGTCATGCAACTGGTTTGGGAATGCGATGGTATATTTCTGGTCATGCACCATGGAGTAATGGTTATGAAGCTGTGATTTTTATTGCGTGGTCAACAATTTTAGCGGGGCTGTTCTTCGTGAAAAAGAATCCGGCGGTATTGGCAGCAACTACCTTATTGGCTGCTTTGATGCTGTTTGTAACTGAAATGAATTTACTGGATCCAGAAATTACTCCACTTCAACCTGTGTTGAAATCTTATTGGTTAATGATTCACGTTGCAATCATTACTTCATCTTATGGATTCCTAGGGATATCTGGTATCTTAGGATTGGTGAATATGTTATTGTACTTGTTGAAGAACAAGAAAAACAAAAAACGTCTTCAAATGAATATCGTGGAGCTCACTTCAGTGTCCGAAATGGTATTAATTGTTGGATTGTTTATGCTTTCTATCGGTACCTTCCTTGGTGGTGTTTGGGCCAATGAATCTTGGGGAAGATATTGGGGTTGGGATCCTAAAGAAACTTGGGCCCTTGTGTCAATGTTAGTTTATGCGATTATCATACACCTTAGATTTATCCCTTTTTTAAGCAATAGATTTTTGTTTAATGTATTAAGTCTTTGGGGATATTCAGCTATTCTATTTACCTTCTTTGGCGTAAACTTTATTCTTGTTGGATTACATTCCTATGCACAAGGAGAAGGTGTTGCTGAATGGCCAACTTCTGTTTTCGTTGCTATTGGAGCATTTGGAACATTTACCTTATTGGCAACGATCAAGTATTTAGTTGATAATTCAAAAAAGTAAAAGTATATAATCATGAAGTTATACAATTTTGACGTAGAAGATATTACTGGAAAGGCTTTTGACTTAACAAGTTTAAAAGGAAAGAAGGTACTTATTGTAAATACGGCTTCAGAATGTGGATTAACGTCACAATATGAAGAATTACAAGCTTTGTATGAAAATACTCCACGAGAAGACTTTATGATTATTGGTTTTCCTTCAAATGATTTTGGGGCACAGGAACCAGGGACAAATGAGGAAGTAGCTGCGTTTTGTGACAAAAATTATGGTGTCTCTTTTCCCATGATGTCAAAAGTGGCTGTCAAAGGAGAAGAACAACACCCTTTGTTTTCGTGGATGCTTGAAGAAAGTAAGAAGAATGGTGGTGCAGAGGAAGTAGCATGGAATTTTCATAAGTTTTTAATTAATGAAAACGGTAATTTTGTAAAAGAGCTACATCCTAAAACATCTCCATTATCATCAGAAATTAAGAATTGGATCAATGAGTAAATATAAGGTAGATATTTTAGCAATCGGTGCTCATCCAGATGATGTTGAATTAGCCGCAGGTGGAACAATTATTAAAAGTGTTCAGCAAGGAAAGAAGGTGGCTATTGTTGATTTGACGCAAGGTGAGTTAGGATCGAGAGGTACAATAGACACACGTTATGCAGAAGCGGATAAGGCGGCTAAAATAATGGGCGTTGCGTACCGTGAAAACTTAAAGCTCGCAGATGGTTTTTTTGAAATAAATGAATCAAGTTTATTAAAATTAGTTGCTGCAATTCGAAAATATCAACCTGAAATTGTTTTGGCAAATGCTCCAACAGACAGACATCCTGACCATGGACGAGGAAGTGATTTTATCTCACGCGCTTGTTTCTTAGCAGGTTTGTTAAAAATAGAAACAACAAGTGAAGGAGAAGGTCAACAACATTGGAGACCAAAAAAAGTGTACCATTATATCCAAGATCGATATTTAAAACCAGATTTTATTGTTGATGTTTCAGCGTATAAGACTGAAAAATTTGATGCTATTTTAGCGTATGAAACTCAATTTTTTCAAGAGAACATGAAAGGCCCTAAAACTCCAATCTCAGGACAAGATTTTTTAGATGCTTTGGAAGCTAGACTAGTTCAATTTGGTCGAGATATAGGTGTGAAATACGGCGAAGGCTTCATTGTTGAAAGACCTGTCGGTATTAGTGACATCTCAAGTTTATTATAGGATTTAAAAGAATATCTCTTATCTTCACCTGATTAGAAAAAGGATTGTATATATAGATGGGAGAATTAAATCAAAAGAAAATATTATTTCTTGCCAGCTGGTATCCCAGTGATGAAAATCCTTCTTTGGGTAATTTTGTTCAAAAACATGCAGAGTTCGCAAATCAGGTGGCGGAAGTTCATGTATTGTATGCTGTTTCTTCAAGTAGAGTATCTCAAATAACTCTAAGTGATGAGGTTGTTAATAATGTAAGAACTATTATTGTTTACTATCCATCGGTTAGATATTCAATACCTATTATTTCTCAGCTTAGCAAGAAAAGGGCTTATCAAATTGCCATGAAAAAGGGGTATGAACACCTCAATTCAAAATATGATTTGGTTCATCTAAATGCTGTTTTTCCTGCCGGTGTTTTTGCTAGATGGTTGAAATCGAATTATAAAATTCCCTATGTTGCAACAGTTCATTGGACGGGTTTTCTTGATCATCAAAAAAGCTATGAGAAACTACCTTTTTACTTGAAAAATGTCTATGAAAAGATCTTTAAGGAAGCCAATGAAGTTTTTCCTGTTTCTGAGCATCTTGGGCAATCTTTAATCAATCATGGACTGATCAATGATTTTAGAGTGCTAAATAACGTTGTGAGTTCAAATTACTTTTATCCATCTAAGGAAATGAAAGACGAAAATGAACCCCAACAATTTATTCATATTTCTTCTTTCAAAAATGAGCATAAAAATGTCTCAGGGATGCTATCTGCTTTTTCTAACTTAACTAAAGATTATGTTCTGCATATTATCACAGAAGGAGATGAAAAGGAAGTTTGGGAGGCAATAAAAACGGCTAATGTTCCAATAGAAAATTGCATTGTAGAAAGTAAATTGTCATCAATAGAAGTGGGGGAGGCTTTAAGGAAAGCAGATTGTTTGGTTTTGTTCAGTAATTACGAAACTTTCTCTGTGATTTTGGCAGAAGCATGGATGTGTGGAACACCTGCCATTTATAGCAAATGTGGAGGTTTAACGGAAATCAATAATCCAGAAATTGGAATTCAGATTCAGCCTAAAAACACAGAACAATTGACAATTGCTCTTGAAAATTTTTCAACATCTCACTTTTCAGCAAAGGTGATTCATGACTTTTCTCTTCAATTTAGTGATGAACACCTATTAAAAACTTTAGCAAATATATATCTTAAGAATAGTTAAATTAAATTTTACTTTTAGATAAAAAAGAATTATTATTGTCTAACTAACAAAATATTAATCTTTAAAAGTTTAAAGTATGAAAAAACATTTACTATTAGGAGTAGCAATGCTATTTGCTATTTCGATGAACGCTCAAGTTGTTTTTCTAGGGTTGAGCCCAGCAAGCGTTGAGGGTGGTTATGATATGACCTATGGTACTCCATCGAGTGGGTGGGGTAGTGCAGATTTAATGGATCCAATGAATGCAGTCACTGGAGATTTAGTAGCTTATGAGACTGATTCTACAGCGTGTTCAGCGCCAACAAATGCAGCAGCAATTGCAGGAAATATTGCCGTAGTTTATAGAGCTGATTGTGAGTTTGGTACAAAAGCTCAAAACGCAGAGGCTGCAGGAGCAATTGCTGTGGTTATTATTAATAACGTTCCTGGTGCTCCAATTAGTATGGGGGCTGGTGCTGCAGGAGCAACTGTTACAATTCCTGTTGTAATGTTAACGGATGTTGACGGAGCATTTTTTGCAGGAGAAATGGATAACGGAACTGTAAACGTATTCTTAGGAAACAAAACAGGGTATTTTAACGATGATTTAGGAATTAAAGAGTCTCAAATTTTGAGACCTCAGTATTCTTCTATTCCATCTGCCATAGCAACTGATGCTTCTGAATACCAAATTAATTTAGCAGCTTACGCTTTTAACTATGGAGCAAATGACCAAACAGATGTTGCGTTAAATGCTGTTATTGAGTTTAATGGAACTGAAGTTTACAATGAAACTTCTGCTACTGCGTCAATCGCTTCAGGTGACAGTTTATTGTTTAACTTGCCAGATTTTACACCTACAGCAGCATGGGATGAAGGATATTATTCTTTAACTTATACAGTAGAAAGTAGTGCGACTGATGAATACGTAGTTGATGATGTATTAGAGTCTGATTTTGTAATTAGTCCATCTAAATTATCATACGCTAAGTTTGATGAAGCTACAATGATGCCAGGAGAAACAACAGGATTAAGACCTGTTGATGCAAATGGAGTTGCAATTCCGGATTATACTTCTTGTATCACTTTTATGGATGAAAATGCAAGTAGACTTGCACCAAAATCAATTTCTTTCTCTTCATCAAAAGCTTCAGATGCAATCGATCCTTCATTAGTAGGAGAAGAGGTACGTGTTGAAATCTATAAATACAACGATAACTTTGTTGATATTAATGACGCAGGATACCAAAATCCAATTTCTTTGTTTAGCTTAATTATGGATTCGGAGTACCAATACTCTAGTGATGTACCTAATGAAATGGTTACTGCTGAGTTTGAAAACAGTGAAATTGTTGCATTGGAAGACAATCAACGTTACTTGTTCTGTGTAAATACATTTAATGAAGAAGTGTACTTTGGACATGATAGCAACAGAGATTATATTTTCAACTTAGACTATTATTTACAACCAATGTTCCCAGTAGGAAGTAACGGTTCTTATAACCCGAATGGATTTGGAGCTGAAACTGTTGCTGCTGTAACTGTAGATTTTATCGATGCTGCTCAAGTTAACCTTGAAAACGAGAAGTCTGCAATCAAAATGAATGCATATCCTTCTCCAGCTTCGGATGTATTGAACATTGATTTCAATAAAAATGAAGTAAATAAAGTTGAAGTAATTAACATGATGGGACAAACTGTTGTAGCACAAGACGTTAAAGTTAACGCTGAAACTGCAAAAGTAAATGTTGCTAATGTTGAGAATGGTGTATATATTGTTAAAGTACACTTGACAAATAACTTAACTCATACAATGCAAGTAGTGGTTAATCACTAAGCATAAAGAACTATTTAGAAAGGCGATCCTAAGAAATTAGGGTCGCTTTTTTATTGAAATAAACTGTATATCTTCACTTAATAGGTGCTTGGTCTATTCATCCCGAATTGTATAAATAGCCTTGCTGGAGCAGCTTCCTCCTTTGTGTGTACAGGTTCTCCATCAACATTCAGCATTGGATAATTGACATTCGCTTTTCTCCATTTCTCAGGAATAAACTTTTTATCGTGCATGAACTTGTTTTGTAATCCATGTCTGATTCGTTCACTATCTATTCCAACAGCTGTAGAAATATGGTTTCCAAAAGGAAGTTGGTTATCAATACTTAAACTCAAAATTCCATTGCTGTATCTTCCAAAATGTGTTTCAGTTAAATCTTTATAACCTACTTGATATAAGCTGTCGCTGGTGTTGAGCCTTTTTGTACCCAATGTATTTCCTGTCCAAAGTTGTGTGTTCAAACTTAAATTGTAAAGCCCATCATGATAACTGATACTGGCAAAACTTGTTCTATATCGATCACGGCCAGAGGCTGCAAAAACATCATTTTCGATGGTAATCATGAATTGTTGAAGATGAAAACCAAACCCACCAGATTGTTGAGATGTTCCAATATTATCAAAATACCATAAATAGTTATAGGCTATAGCATAATCGTGATCACTTTGATGATTTAACCCGTCCAAAATAAGGATTGGATTACTGTTTCTTTTACCGCCCATTAAAGCGATTCCAGTATTGATACGTTGAGAAAGGTATTGTTTCCTACTTCCTAGATTTGTACTATTTAGTCTAAGATGATTCCCAACATTAAATTGGAAAAAATCATAGAAGTAATAGCCTTGGACTTTTAATCCAAATTGATTGATATGAGTTCCAATATCAGCTGTGATTCCTATTTGTAATCCCCAATGATCCCTTGTCCACTTTTGTCCGTAAACAGTCGATCCGAATAAAAGTAAACAAGCAATATAGAATCCTTTATTGAACATCTTTAGTCTAACTCATAAGCGCCAATGTCGGGATTAGCATCTCTCATTTTCCCTGTAATATCTTCCATTATCGTGAGCGGAAATTGTAAGTTTCCAGCATTTTTACATTGGGAACCATTTGTGATGATATAAGATTTTTCTTCTAAACTTTCAAAGCTTGGATATGTATTCCATGTGTTATTGTTAAAGTTAGCGTTTGTTGGAATATCTGCTTGTCGTATGAAATTGTTATTATAATCCATAGCGATTGAAACAGCTCCGTTATTGGTTAGCGTGTCATAAGCAATTTGAGTATCTCCACCACCATAAATGATAGAATTATAAAACGCACCTTCGTTAACATCTCCAATATAAGTAATATTGTCTTCCCTTGTGAAGTAGTTTTTAATGGCTACTGCAGGTTGACTTCCATCAGCACCATAACTTAGGAATTGAGAATGATTAAAATTATGACTTCCACCTTCCAGTAAGAAATAAGCATATAATCCATTGTTATGAACGTTTAGATTTTCTCCTTTTACTCTTCCTCCTGAATAATTAAATATCCCATAACTTGCATGATTTGAGATTTCAGAACTTCTTATGGTAACAGTATAATCTGAGTTATTTGGATTATCACCGAAAACATGTACTCCAGCAGTTCCGTTCTTTATAATTGCATGATCAATATTTGAAGAAAGGGCCTGATTTAAATATATTCCATAATATTGTCCCTTTATATCATCATAAAAAGCTTCTAAGCGATCTCCTTGTATTACTACCTTGTTATCAAATGTTCCCTCAATATTTAAACGGCCTTTATTGACAAAGAGAATGGCTTCTTTATGCATATAAATTTCTGTTCCCGCCTGAATCGTTAAAGTCTCGGAGGAATCAACCAGTGTATAATCATAAATAACATGAGGTTTATCATTTGGCCAAATACCTGAACTCAAGTCTTTATAATGAAAATAAGCATCTTGCCCCCAAGCCGCTAATTGAACAGTTTGAATTGTTCCGTTGGTTTCAAACTCCAATATATCTTCTATGATTAACGGATCAGTTAAGTTGTTTTCTCCTAAGGTCACTTCAACAAACATGAATAAACTATCCTTTGCAGGAATCGTAAAATCTGAAAAACTAGTTCCTGAAACTCCATCTAAATTGATTCTATATGGTGAGTTATCTCCACCAACTAGCGTTACATGATCAACTTGAACCGGTTGGTTAGCTTTGTTGTAAATTTTTAATTGTTGTGTTGTTGAGCCTACTGTTGTAAATACAGTATCAAATAAAACGGTATCGACTGAAAATGAAAGATTTTCAGACGAAAATAAGATGTCTTTTTTACAGCTTGAAAGGTATACAGACATCCAAACAAGAAGTAAAAAAGGTAAAATGTAATTTATTTTTTTCAATGTCAATTGATTTATCTCTGTTATAAAGAGAAAGTTGGTGCTAAAGTAACGATTTATTCTTGTATTTATTTTACAAAATATAGTTCAAATTGCTCGTGATTAGTCCTTGGATAAATTCAATGAAGGCGAATAGAAGTGTGGGGTTGTAGAAATTAGAAATATTTAAGTTCCTCTTCTTACAATTAATCAAGTAATTAAACTATATTTGTCCCACGTAAGTTTTAATGAAATAATTTCACTCGGATTGTGTGAAATTGAATTTTATTTATAAATTTGCAGTCCGATTTTAGATAGAACAAGAAATTTTAGTTGAAATGAAAAAAGATATACACCCAGAGAACTACCGTTTAGTAGTATTTAAAGATATGACAAATGAATATTCATTTGTTACACGTTCATGTGCTCCATCTACTGAGACAATTGAATGGGAAGATGGTGCAGAGTACCCACTAGTTAAGTTGGATATCTCTCACAAATCTCACCCTTTCTTCACTGGTAAAGAACAGTATGTTGATACTGCAGGTCGTATCGATAAGTTTAAGAACAGATATGCACGTCACATGAAAAAATAGTGATTCGCTAAAGATATTTTAAAAAGGAGTACGTTTTGTACTCCTTTTTTTGGTTTTACAAATAATAAAAGACAAAAAAGTCTTTTATTTAATTGGTGTTATTTATATTTGTGTAAATCAACAATTAAAATGAAAAAAACTACTTTTTTAGACGGCATTAACTTTACAAATGATAAAGTCAGTATTTCTGTAATCCTTGAAACTCCTTTTGCGAAAGAGATTCGAATTGTTTTTAAGGAAGGACAATTGATGAAGGAGCACAAAGCTGCATATCCTATCACGGTTCACCTTCTCGAAGGGGAGATTGAATTTGGTGTTCAAGGTGCCAAACACAATTTGGTCAAGGGTGATATTCTCACCTTAGAGGAGAATGTTCCGCATGACTTAAAAGCGCTAAAGAATAGCGTGGTACGTTTAAGCCTTTCAAAACATGATCGTATAGAACGCGTAAATAATATAGTTGAAAACAAATAGCTATGAAGGATATTCAAAATAGGGCAGACCTTCGTCAACTAGTGCACGCATTTTATGATAAAATTCGAGAGGATGATATGTTAGGTCCCATTTTTAATGGTCATATCAAAGAAGATCAATGGCCTTCTCACCTTGAGAAACTAACAGATTTTTGGGAGACGAATTTATTTGGAGTTCCAAAGTTTAAAGGAAGTCCACCACAGGCACATGTAGAAGTAGATCATAATATGAATTATGGGATAACTCAAGAGCATTTTGCCAGATGGATTCAATTATGGTTTGATACCATAAAGACACTTTTTGAAGGTAAAGTAGCGGATAGAGCGATGAACGCCGCACGAAAAATGTCAACAGGGTTGTTTCTTGCAATTTGGTCAAGAAGACCAGAAAATAGACAATAAAAATTCCCCTTGCATGAATTAAACAAGGGGAATAAATTGATTTTTTTTCAGGAATTTAACCTAAAAAATGACCTTTTAGTTTTCAATAATTTCAAATTCTGTTCTTCGGTTTTCTTGTCTACCTTTTGAAGTACTATTACTAGATATCGGCTGTCTTGAACCATAACCTTTTGATGTCAATCTTCCAGCATTAACTCCTTTCCCTTTGAGATAGGTCACAACAGCATCAGCTCTTTCTTGCGATAGTTGATCATTTATTGTAGCCGATCCAGTATTGTCGGTATGACCAGAAATTTCTACTTTAAGAGAAGGAACTTCTTTCAGTAATTTCACCAATCGGTCTAACTCTGAATTTGATTCACTTCGTAATGTCGCCTTTCCAACATCGAAAAAGATATTTCTTAATGCTATTTTACTTCCGACTTCAATGTTTTTTAACTCAATTACCTTATTGATTAGGTTGTATGCGCTTCCTTTAGGAACATCAAAATTCTCTGAGTGAAATAAATATCCATCTGCTTTCACCGCAATTCCATAATTAGTTCCAGCAGTTAAAGACAATAGAAATTTACCAGACGCGCTATTTGTTGTAAATCTTTCGATTAATTTACCGCTTTCATTGTCTGTGATTTCTATGTTTGCTTCCACAGCTTTTCCAGTCAACGCATCTATTGTTTTTCCTTTAAATACTGTTAGGGACACCTTATTTACACTTACAACTTCTTCAATTTGTGGATCTTTTATTGGTTCAGCAATAGAAGCCAATAAGTAATCCTCCATATCGATAATCGGCTTTTTTGGCTCCCCCCAGTAGGTTACTTTATAAATATCGAATCCACCTTTTCCATTTGGACGATTTGATGAAATGTAAGCATACTTTCCGTTAGCAGTTCCAGCGAAAAAGAAATCATCATATGGAGTGTTTATTGGATAACCTAGGTTTACAGGTTTTGTCCAACTTCCTTGTTTTCGTGTCGATACAAAAATGTCATATCCACCAATAGATTCATGGCCTTGAGAGGCTAAATACATTGTTTTACCATCGATATGCATATAAATTGGACCGTCATTGAATTTACTGTTCACTTGATTGATAGTTGTTGCAGCCTTGAAGTCTTTTTCTATCATACTCTGCATTCCAGAATACATGATGTTAGTTCCTTTACTTAAGTTTTCATTTCCTCTTGAGAAATAAATGTTATAACCATCATGGTTGTATGATGCGTACATGTCATTGGTTCTTTTTGTACTAATTTGAAAGTGCATCAATTCTGGTGTACTCCAATTTGCTCCGTTAAGTGTTGTTTCGTAGATATCAATTTGTCCTTCGTTATCTTTATGGAGCAACATTTTAGTACCATCATAAGAAAGATTATTTACGATATCATCTAAATTTGAATTTACGCTTCCTTTTATTGGATGAACTTTTTGCCATTTACCATTTGTATTTAATGAAGTGTATATATCATGATCGTATTCTCCAACCTCGTTTTGTTCGTGACCATTTGGACGATTTGAACTGAATGTGATTTCGGAACCATCTGTTGTTATAGTAGGTGCGATTTCATCATATTCTGTATTTAAGGTTCCTACATTGTCAACCCAGCATCTAACAGGATCAGCTTTAAAAGTCTTTGCGTATCCACATTCACGTTTTCTCATGGTTACAAATTTTCCAAAGTTGTCTGCCTTTCTATAGTTTTCTTCAAATTTTTGATAAGATGTTAAAGCGGCATCAAATTCTTCTTTAAGTTGAAGAGCATTTCCGTGGTAGTAATATAGAAAGGGATCACATTCTGGATTAAGTTGGTATGCTTTTTCAATGTAAGGAATAGCTTTATATGGTGAACTAGAGTGAATGTAGCACACTCCAATTCTAAAGTTATTCAATGCATTTTCTGAATTTAATTCTTGCGCAATTTGAAATTGTTGTAGCGCTTTTTTGAAATGTAAACCTGAATTTCTCACTTCAAAAATGGCTAAAGATCCTTTCTCAAAATGTTCAACTCCTTTGTCTATTGCATCTGTTGCAGTTTTGTAATCATCAATGTTGTCTTTGAAATTACTTCTTTTGAATTCGACATTTTGTGCGTTGATGATACCACTTACAAATAATGAGATTAAAATTATATAGTTTTTTATGTTTTTCATATTCATCATTTTTAGAATCCACAATTTTGTGATGCATACTGTTCTCCACTTTCAGAGCCTAATTCTTTGGCCTTTTGCCAATCTTCACAAGCAGCATTCATATCGCGTAGCATTTCGTTAATCATTCCTCTATTGACATAAGCTGAAGCATAATCCTTATCAAGCTTGATCGCTTTATCCGCCGCAACTTTAGCTCCTTTATAATCTTCCTTTTTGTATTTTACAGCTGCAATGTTTGTATAGGCTGGAGCATATTTATTGTTTACAGCGATACATTTTTCAAAGTCAGCAAGTGCTTCATCTAACTTTCCTCTATCCATTTGTGCAGCACCACGATTATTGTAGGCTAAATGAAAGTTTTTGTCAATGGAAATTGCATGATTGAATGCTGCCATAGCTCCATCAAAATTTTCCATTTTAAGTTTTGTCGTTCCAATATTATTGAGAACAAAGGCTAGATTAGGATTCTTTTTTTGTGCTTGTTCATAATCAGAAACAGCTTTGGCGTAATCACCTTTCATTCTGTGGCAACTTGCTCTATCATTATATGCGTATGCTAAATTACCTCCTTTTTCAATTGTTGTAGTAAAAGACTGAATAGCTTTGTCATAATCTTTTTGTAAAAATTGAAGTGTTCCATAATTGTAATATGCATTTGGATTTTCTGGATCAATTTCAATTGACTTTTTATAATCTAGTTCGGCCTTTGTGTATTCTCCTGAGCCTTGAAATGCTCTAGCTCTTTGAAAGTAAGCTTTTGAATAACTAGGGTCCTTTTCTAATAAAAGGCTTAACGTTTTTGCCGCTTGGTCGAAACGTCTCGCTTCGTTTTCTGAAATTCCTTTGTTATAATAAGCCGCAGTAAAATTAGGGTCCAACTTTATTGATTCTTCAAATGAATTAATGGCTTTTATATAGGACTTTTGTTCAAATAAGCTAATGCCTTTGTTGTAGGCTTCTTGGCTTGCTGCGGTAGTTTCATTTTGGGCATTTTCTGCATTGATGGAGTCCATGTATGCCTGTTCTTTTTCGGTGAGTTCTTGGGAGAAACCAAGTGTCGAAAAAGCAAAAATACACACTCCAACAAAGATTGTTTTGCGTTTTATCATAGTTTTTGTTTTTAGCGTTCTTAAATTTAAAATAAATAATTGGAATGAAATAAATCTTAACCTTTATTGGTCTTTTTTGTAATCGACTTCGTATAGTGAAGTATAAACTATGTATATATTCTCTAAAATTGTTCTTATTTTAGCATTCAAAATAATCAAGCAAATGAGTAAAGAAGTATATATTGTAGATGGAATTAGAACACCAATAGGTAGTTTTCGTGGATCACTTTCGACAATTCGTCCAGATGACATGGCAGCTTTGGTAATGAAAACTGTCGTAGAACGTAATTCTTCATTAGATCCTAATGCAATTGAAGATGTTATTTTTGGTTGTGCAAATCAAGCGGGTGAGGATAATAGAAATGTTGCGCGTATGTCGCTTTTATTGGCAGGATTACCGCATTCAATTGGAGGTGAAACGATCAACCGCCTATGTTCTTCAGGATTGTCTTCTGCAGTAACTGCTGCTCGTGCAATTAAAGATGGTGCAGGTGATGTTTATTTAGCTGGTGGAGTTGAGAATATGACACGTGGTCCATGGGTAATGAGTAAATCAGCTGCTCCTTTTGGAAGTGATGCAAAATTATACGATTCTTCATTTGGGTGGCGATTTATTAATCCTAAACTTCATGAAGTGTATGGAACTGATGGAATGGGACAAACCGCAGAAAATTTAGTTACTAAATATGGAATTTCACGTGAAGATCAGGATAAGTTTGCTGCATGGTCACAACAAAAAGCGGAAGAAGCTTGGGCTAATGGTAGATTGGCTGAAGAAGTTGTAGCTGTAGAGATTCCAAGAAGAAAGAAAGAATCATTGATTTTTGATAAAGATGAGTTCTTTAGACCAGGTACAACGGTTGAAACTTTAAGTAAATTAAGACCAGCATTTAAAAAGGATGGAGGTTCTGTAACAGCAGGTAACTCTTCAGGATTAAATGATGGAGCAGGAGCTTTGTTATTAGCCAGTGATCAAGGATTAAAGGACCATGATTTAAAACCAATGGCACGTTTTGTTGGAGCTGCCGTTGCAGGTGTTGAGCCAAGAATTATGGGAATTGGTCCTGTTTATGCTACAAACAAATTGTTGAAAAGAACTGGTTTGAAGATGGAAGATATGGACATCATTGAATTGAATGAAGCATTCGCTGCACAAGCGTTGTCTTGTACACGTGAGTGGGGATTGGCTGACAATGATCCTAGACTGAATAGAAATGGTGGTGCGATTGCATTAGGTCACCCACTTGGAATGACAGGTTCTAGAATTCTGCAAACTGCAGCTATTGAATTACAAAAAACACAAAAAAGATATGCTTTGGTTACTTTGTGTATCGGTGTTGGTCAAGGTTATGCAGCAATTATTGAGCGCGTATAATTGATTCAAAAATATAGATTAAAAGCAGGCAGTATTGTCTGCTTTTTTTTTGTTTCCATGAAGTGACTAAACTTCTAGAATCTTTTCAAAAGCTTTTCTAGGTGTACCTCTAAAGAAAACTTCACCACAATATTTGTATCCATTTTTCTTAAAAAGATTCAGCATAGCAGGATTGTCAAAGTTCGTGTCAGCTTTAACACTCATGATGTTGTTTTGGATGGCATATTCATCAATGTGTTTTAGCAATTCTTTCGCTAAACCTTTTCCGATATGTTCTTCTGCAATAGCAACTCTGTGATACACGACAAAACCTTCATTTGTAATCCATGCACCTTGTATATTGTTGTATTCAGGTTCATCATTGATGAGGATGGCAGAATAACCTACGACTTCATTTTCTAATAATAAGACATATCCCACTTCTTTTTGAATGTCTAATGAAATTACATCTTTATTTGGGTAGCCGTCTTGCCATTGATTACTACCGTCTTTTTTCCTTCTTTCAATAGCTTGCTTTAAGATTTTCCATATTACTGGACTGTCTTTTTGATTTGCTTTTCTAAATTCAGTTTTCATATAAGTAGTTGTTGTTTCAATAATAAAAAATGCCATCCGTAAAACGAATGGCACTTAATTATATTAACGAAGGTAACAAATGTAGACTCTTGATAGCGCCTATACTTTTAATTATTTGTCAACTTCTACGTTTGCAAGTTCTTCTGCTTTATACTCACCATTGTCTAACTTTTCTTTTACAATTTTGAAAGTTTCAATAGTATGATTTACATCATCAAGTGTGTGTGCAGCAGTTGGAATTAATCTCAACATGATTGTGTCTTTTGGTACAACTGGATAAATTACAATTGAACAGAAGATACTATAGTTCTCACGTAAGTCAAATGTCATGTTTGTTGCCTCAGCAAGGTTACCTTGCAAGAAAACTGGAGTTACAGCAGAGTTCGTTACTCCAATGTCGAATCCGTTTTCCTTCAATCCTTTTTGTAGTGCTGATGCAATTTTCCAAAGATTTTCTTTGTGTTCTGGTTGAGTTCTTAATAACTCTAAACGTTTACGTGCACCTACAACCAATGGCATTGGAAGAGATTTAGCAAACATTTGAGAACGCATATTGTAACGCATGTACTCAATGATTTGTTCTTTAGCACAAATGAAGGCACCAATAGAAGCCATTGATTTTGCAAAAGTTCCAAATAATACATCGATTTCTTCATGAACTCCTTGCTCTTCTCCGGCACCCATTCCAGTTTTTCCGATTGTTCCGAAACCATGAGCGTCATCTACGAAAAGTCTAAAGTCGTATTTACCAGACTTTCTGAATTCAACGATTCCTTTAAGGTCTCCTTGATCTCCTGCCATACCAAATACACCCTCAGTAATAACTAAGATTCCTCCATCAGTATTTTCTACTAATTTCGATGCACGTGCCATTTGCTTATCAAAGCTTTCCATGTCGTTGTGTTGGAATACGAAACGTTTTCCAGCGTGCAACCTCATTCCATCCATAATACATGCATGAGATTCACTATCGTATACGATTACGTCGTTACGGTCAACTAATGCATCAATTGCAGAAACCATTCCTTGGTAACCAAAGTTCAATAAAATTGTGTCTTCTACTTGCATGAAGTCAGAAATCTCGTTCTCTAACGCTTCGTGCTCGTTGGTTTGACCAGTCATCATTCTAGATCCCATTGGATAAGCCATTCCCCACTCAGCAGCTGCATCAGCATCGGCTTTTCTTACCTCTGGCTGATTTGCTAAACCTAAGTAGTTATTTACTGACCATACGAGGCATTCTTTGCCACGGAATAACATTTTATTTCCAATTTCTCCTTCTAACTTTGGGAAAGTAAAATAACCATGTACTCCTTTCGCAAACTGTCCAATTGGACCTCTATTTCCTTTTATTTTTTCAAATATGTCTTTAGCCATAAATATTTTTTTTCAACTAATAATAAGCAAAGCTGATATTAATATCCTGCAAAGATAGCTGATTTTTACAGATTAGGGCATTCTATTATAGGTTTTATTAAACGTTGGATTGTTTAAAAAGCTATTTTTTAATTAAATACTGAGATTATATTTCTTGAAGAAGCATGCCTATTCTATGATGTTTACCTCTCTTTCTAATGCTATTCCAAAACGAGTAGAAATATCTTCTATAATTTCTGATGAAAGCTTATAAATTTCTGAACCACTTGCTTCTCCATAATTAACTAAGACAAGGGCTTGTTTTTTGTGAACCCCGTAATCCCCAAATGTTTTGCCTTTCCAACCAGAATGATCAATTAACCATCCCGCAGGTACTTTTACATTTTCTTCATCTACCGCATAGCAAGGAATTGTAGGAAACTCTTCTTTTATTTTGTCATATTGCTTTTTCGAAATTACAGGATTCTTAAAAAAACTTCCTGCATTACCAATTTCATTTGGATCTGGTAATTTCGATTGTCGTATTGTAATTACAGCATTGCTAATATCTTTAATTGTCGGGTTCTGTATACCTTGAAGTTTTAATTCGGTTTCAATTGCTCCATAACTGGTGTTCAAAATATGGTTTTTGCTAAGTCTGTAGGTTACAGAAGTGATGATGTATTGATTTTTTAAAGCTTTTTTGAAAACACTTTCTCTATATCCAAATTGACATTCCTCATGAGTAAAGGTTTTTATTTTTCCTGTTTGAATTTCGACAGCCTCTAATGAATGAAAAACATCTTTTATTTCAACTCCATAAGCACCTATGTTTTGCATTGGACTTGCGCCTACACTTCCTGGAATTAACGATAGGTTTTCTATTCCTCCGTAATTATTATTGATCGCGTAGAGTACAAATTCATGCCAAGTTTCGCCTGCACCAACCTTTAAAAGTACATCATTATTAGATTCTTCAATTAGGTCAATTCCCAAGATCTCATTACGTAATATAATTCCTTCGAAATCTTTTTGAAATAGCACATTGCTTCCGCCTCCCAAAATCATTAAATTGTCTTTATCAATCTCATTAAGAAGTTGCTGTAATGAATTTACATCGGAAAATGTTGCGAAATTTTTAGCTTGAACAGAGATATTAAATGTATTGTACTCTTTTAGATTTACGTTTTCTTGAAGCATTTTGACAATTTTTATACGAATGTAATTACTTTTATGCTGTAATAAATAGAGAATTTGAGAGTTTTATCATTATTCAATATTTAAAAACTTTTTAAAATCAATTATATGCTTAAACAAGTTGACTTAGATTTTATTAATTCCTTTAGTAAAGACACCATGATGGAAACTTTAGGAATTGAATGTGTTGGATTAGGTGAAGATTACCTTGTCGCTACTATGCCCGTAAATGCGAATACACATCAACCAATGAAATTGTTGCATGGTGGAGCAAGTGCAGCTTTAATTGAAAGTATTGGTTCTATGGGATCTACTTTGCTTTTAGATTTAGATAAAGAGGTGCCTGTTGGAATTGAAATCAATGCGAATCATGTTGGAGGAATGTCATCTGGTTTAGTAAAAGCGCATGGAAAGATTGTTCATGCTGGGAAGAGAACACATGTTTGGCAGGTAGATTTGACTGATAATGATACTGGTGCTTTAGTTTGTACTGGGAGATTAACAGTAATGGTTGTACCACAAAAGAAAGCGTAAATGGGATTTTTAGCACACCAGTTTCCAAATGAAGAGATACAATATTTTGAAGGGTCTTGGATCGCATCTACCTTAGATCAAATTCCTGAATCTTGTTTTTTTATAACAGATTTTACAAAAGATAA
The DNA here is from genome assembly GCF_003402975.1 of Brumimicrobium aurantiacum. GTDB lineage: Bacteria > Bacteroidota > Bacteroidia > Flavobacteriales_D > Crocinitomicaceae > Brumimicrobium > Brumimicrobium aurantiacum. The sequence goes on from NZ_QURB01000003.1 coordinate 227,289, forward strand.
AGTCTATTATTTTAAGGAGCATAATACTTTAGAAAACTTGAGTAATATCGATTTTTCATTTAGTCATGATGACGAAATTTTTGTAGCCAATGAGAAAGCATACCTAAATGGTCTACAGTATTTTATCGATGGTTTTGAAATGTTTGGAATTGAAAAAGCCATATTTTCTCGTATTAAATTGGTTGATAGGGAAGCAGATGTGGAATTAAATGATGTGTTTGTTCGTTTGTGTAAAGCTTATCAAAAACAAGCCTTGGTTTATTTTGTAAGTGATGAACAATTTGGTTCTTGGATGGGGGCTACACCTGAAACTCTTTTGTCGGGCAATGAGCAGAAAATGCAATCAATGGCTTTGGCTGGTACAAAATCTTCCGCAGAAAAGGAGTGGACTGAAAAAGAATTTGAAGAGCAGCAATACGTTGTTGACTACATTCAGCAAAAAATAGAAGAACAATCACCAGGTGATTTGAGTGTCACTAAAGCTCAAACAGTACAGAAAGGTGCTGTTTATCATTTGCAGTCAGATTTTGAGTTTTCTTTAGACAAAGAAAAATGGAATGCATTACTACAGTCACTTCATCCAACTCCGGCTGTATGTGGAACTCCAGGTGATTTGGCTAGAGATTACATCTTGAGAAATGAACCTCATGAAAGATCTTTTTATACTGGGATTATTGGGCAAAAGAAAAGTGATGCATTATCAGTTTATGTGAATTTGCGTTGTATGCAGGTAATGAAGAAACATTTTGCATTATATGTTGGTGGGGGAATTACTTTGTCCTCGAATATTGCTAATGAACTTCAAGAAACTGAAGATAAAAGTGAAACATTACTCTCAGTTATTTTTGATTAACTCCTGTATCGAAATTAATTCGACTTACGTTTAAATCAACTTTAACTCCTCGATGAAAAGGTAGGTCCGCTTGATCAGTAAATTGCCAATATAGAATGCGTTCATCTTTTGGTAAAACAAAAGGTGTTGAATAAGCAGCAATCCAGAATTTATAATTCAAAAAGCTATCCTGAAACTTTGTTCTATAAAAATGAAACGAAGTATAAATAATTGGTCTTTTCCCTGTTTGTTTTTCTATTGTTGATAAAAATAGAGCAACATCCTGGAGTAAAACATCATCAGTTTGTCCTTCTATTTCAACGTCCAGAACAGGGGTTAAATCTTTTTCCAGAGGTTTATAGTTACTTAAAAAATGTTTCGCTTGGGTCACCGGGTCGATATTCGGTCTGAAAAAATGATAAGCCCCATGTTTTATTCCTAGATCTAAAAGTTTATTTCGGTTATAATCCCATTCCCTGTCAACATGATTTATTCCTTCAGTAGCTTTCAGGTAAACAAATTGAATTTGCGGTGTAACTTTTCTTGATAATAATGTGTCCCAATTTATTTGACCTTGATGGTGTGAAACATCAATTCCAAAACCTTTATAATTTGTAGGGATTGGCTGATTAAACTGGTTATTGTTGTTGAATTGCATGGTATTCCATAATATTAAAAGGAATGCTCCAATTAAAATCAGAAGGGTGAATAGGGAAACAGACTTTCGCTTCATAAAAAGTTTATATAACGAAAAAAGGACTTACCAAATGAATGGAAGTCCTTAGATATATCTTTAGATAAAGAGGTTTAGAATCTTCTTTTCTCTTTAATTCTTGCAGCTTTTCCAGTTCTTTCACGGAAGTAGAAAATACGCGCTCTACGTACAGCACCATTTTTAAGAACTTTAATTTCTTCAATGAATGGTGATGTAACAGGGAAGATACGCTCTACACCGATTCCACCTGACATTTTACGAATAGTGAAAGTCTCTGTAGTACCAGATCCACGACGTTGTAAAACAACACCAGTAAACTGCTGAATACGTTCTTTTTCACCTTCCTTAATTTTATATGATACAGCAATTGTGTCTCCTGCTCCGAAAGCTGGTGTTTCTTGTGCTGTTGAAAATTCGTTTTGAACTTCTTTTATTAAATCCATGACTATTATTTTATTCTTCTCCGAAATTGGGGTGCAATATTACATATAATTTATGAATTAAACACGACGGATAATGAATATTTTTTATTTTTTTTAATCGTGTTTATTTCTTGGTATCTTTCGATGGTGCAAATATACTTATTTGATTAATAACTACAATGAAAAATGTTGTGCTAAAAATCAATGTCTAGCTTAAATTTTTGTCGAAGTGTTTTTAAATGAGGATTTCGCTCGGCCATATCGTTAAATTTATCTTTACTAGAGTATAATTTTCCTCCTTGAACAGATTCTTCAAATACTTCTAGTTTGATTGACCAATTGTTGAGTTCTTTTCTAAGGTAACCAACAAGCGTTGTCTCATTGTTTTTGATAAAACCAAGCTGAACATCGTTGTCAACACGGTGTCGAACAAGATAGTTTTTACCGATTTCAGGGTCATTTCCTACCATTGCAGTATACAATGTTCCCATTCCTTCTTCTTTAGCTTTAAACGCAAATTTTCTCCATGTCATTCTTAAATCATCAATGGAGAACGCATCTGTTGGACGATTGTCATTAACTTCTTTTTTGACTTCCTTCTTCTTTTGTTTGGCTTGGTTCATCATGTCGTTGATGCCCAAAAAAGAATTGTTAAGCCTCTTGGTTGGAGAACTTAGTTTCTTCGCTTCCTTGTTTAAAGTTATAGGAGTCCTTTTTACAGGTTTTGCTGATTGTGCAGGACTATTGGCTTTATTCTTTTTTGAAGCCTTTTTTTCATTTTGCCCTTTAAAAGGAATAATCTTAACAGGGTCAGTTAAGGCTTTTTTTTTTCCTGCTCACTTTTAATGGAACACAATTGCATTAGTGTTAACTCAACCAGAAGTCGTTGGTTTTTGGCAGATTTATAAGTTGTGTCTGCGTTGCTAATTACTCCTAAGGCCCTCATAATGTGTTTCGCATCAATGGTCCCTGCTTGCTCTTTGTATTTTTCCTTGATAGAATCACCAACTTCTAATAAATTTAGTGTTTTAGGATTCTTACCAACCAAAAGATTTCTATAATGCTCTGATAGACCAACAATGAACTGGTGACCATCAAAACCATGGTTTACAATCTCGTGATATAATAATAAACTATTGGTGATGTCTTCTTGTAATGCGTAGTCTACAAGTCTAAAGTAGTAATCGTAATCAAGAACATTTAAATTTTCAATTACTGATTGGTAAGTTAAAGTTTTTCCAGTGAAACTTACAATTTGATCAAAAATAGATAGTGCATCACGTAAGGCTCCATCTGCTTTTTGAGCGATTAGGTGTAAACCTTCACTTTCCGCATCAATTCCTTCGTTTACAGAGATCTTTTGAAGATGATCTGCAATATCAGAAATTTGAATTCTATTAAAATCAAAAATTTGACAACGAGATAAAATTGTGGGTATAATTTTATGTTTTTCAGTTGTTGCAAGAATGAAAATCGCATGTTTTGGAGGCTCTTCTAAAGTCTTTAAGAAAGCGTTGAAGGCAGCCGTAGATAACATGTGCACCTCATCAATGATGTATACTTTGTAGTCACCAAGTTGAGGAGCAACCCTTACTTGATCAATTAATGCTCTAATGTCGTCTACACTATTGTTAGAAGCGGCATCCAGTTCATATACATTTAAAGATTGACCTTCATCAAAGGATTTACAAGAATCACATTCTCCACAAGCTTCTAATTTGTCAGTTCTGTTCGAACAATTGATTGTTTTTGCTAAAATTCTAGCTGTAGATGTTTTACCAACACCACGTGATCCACAAAATAAAAACGCTTGCGCCAACTGATCGTTTTTGATTGCATTTTTTAAAGTTGTAGAAATATTGCTTTGGCCCACCAACGTATCGAAGGTTTGGGGTCTGTATTTTCTTGCTGAAACAATATAATCGCTCATGATACAAAAATAATAGAAATTAAAGTCTTTTGCTTCATAACTGAGTCTGAATTTTTGAAAAAGTTAAAGAGGTATTTGATTTATTGTGAATTAGGTTTAGGTCATTTATGTTAGGAAGAATATGTCACAAAAAAAAACGTCATTGATTACATATTGTATCAATGACGTTTACAAATAAATAAATAATAAAAGTTGGTTTTATCCTAGGTATGATTTTAGCATCTTGCTTCTTGAAGTATGTTTTAAACGACGAACAGCTTTTTCTTTGATTTGACGAACGCGTTCTCTTGTTAAGTCAAAACGAAAACCGATTTCATCTAAACTCATTTGTCTATGTCCGTCCAATCCAAAGTATAACTTTAATACGTCGGCCTCTCTTAATGTTAAAGTGCTCAATGAGCGGTTAATTTCTTTTTGTAATGATTGATGTAGAAGGTCTTGTTCTGGACCTTTCAAACTGTCATTTTCTAATAGGTCATACATGTTAGAGCTTGATTCGTCTCCCTCTTTTAAAGGAGCGTCCATTGATACATGTCTACCGTTGGATTTTAAAGCGTGCTTAATGTCTTTTAAAGGCATTTCCATGTGGTGAGCCAATTCTTGAGCTGAAGGAGGACGTTCTAATTTTTGTTCTAAATCGGAGTAAGCACGATTTACTTTTCCAATCGAACCAATTTTGTTTAAAGGGAGTCTTACAATTCTTGCTTGTTCAGCTAATGCTTGAAGGATAGATTGACGAATCCACCAAACTGCATAGGAAATAAATTTAAATCCTCGAGTTTCATCAAATCTTTTGGCGGCCTTAATTAATCCAACATTTCCTTCGTTTATTAAGTCTGGAAGTGTCAATCCTTGATTTTGATATTGTTTAGCTACAGAAACAACAAAACGTAAATTAGCACGCGTTAATCTGTCTAAAGCGCGCTGATCTCCGGCTTTAATGCGTTGGGCCAATTCAACCTCTTCTTGTGCTGTAATTAGTTCAAGTCGACCAATGTCAACTAGGTATTTGTCTAATGAAGCGGTTTCTCTATTGGTAACCTGTTTGCTAATCTTTAATTGTCTCATTTTTTTGTCCTATTTATTATTTATTATTGGAAATTTTATAATTCTCAAAACTCTTTTAAAATTCACCTCTATTAATATAACGTTTTATTCTTAAAAAAGTTGGTTATTAGATTTATTTTTATTAAAAGACCCCGTTTTTTAACACTTTTTAGGTTCAAATAGAATTTGAGCTGCCTTTTTGAATCAATGTTTATCGAAGTTCAGTTGAAGTCTCTTATATTTGTTAAAAAGAATATTTAATAATGAGAGATATAATTGAAAAAGCTTGGGAGGACCGTTCTTTATTGAAGGATGATGCAACAGTTAAGGCGATTGAAGCAGTAATTGAAGGTTTGGATAAAGGTGATTTAAGAGTGGCAGAACCTGTTGAAGATGGTTGGCAAGTGAACGAGTGGGTGAAAAAGGCCGTTGTGATGTACTTTCCTATTCGAAAAATGGAGACAATTGAGGTTGGTCCATTTGAGTTTCATGATAAAATGGCGTTAAAAAAGAATTATAAAGAACTAGGTGTTCGTGTAGTTCCGCATGCTGTTGCGCGTTATGGAGCTTATGTCTCAAAAGGCGTTATCATGATGCCTTCTTATGTAAATATCGGTGCTTTTGTAGATGAAGGAACGATGGTGGATACATGGGCTACTGTAGGTTCTTGCGCACAAATAGGAAAGAATGTTCACTTGAGTGGTGGAGTTGGTATCGGTGGAGTTTTAGAGCCTTTACAAGCATCACCAGTGATTATTGAAGATGGCGCTTTCATTGGTTCAAGATGTATCGTTGTTGAAGGGGTTCGTGTAAGAAAAGAAGCAGTTTTGGGAGCAAATGTTGTGTTAACAAAATCAACAAAAATTATTGATGTTACTGGTGATGAACCAATAGAAATAAAAGGAGAAGTTCCAGAAAGAAGTGTTGTGATTCCAGGTTCATATACAAAGGAGTTTAGTGCTGGGAATTTCCAAGTTCCATGTGCTTTAATTATTGGAAAAAGAAAAGCAAGTACAGATCTTAAAACATCGTTAAATGATGCGTTGAGAGAGCATGATGTTGCAGTATAAAAGAGCGTTGAAATATGAATGAAGAGCAATTGGCTAAATGGAAAGAGCAGCGTCGTAAAAGAAGAAATTCTTTAAATCATGACGATTTACTTTCTGGTATCATTAAAGGAGATTTACAAGCGTTGAGTAGTGGAATTACATTGCTTGAAAGTAATCGAAAAAGTGATCAGGAGGAAGCTCAGAAATTAGTCAATAGCTGCTTGAAACATTCTGGTAAATCTATTAGAGTTGGAGTTACGGGCGTTCCAGGAGTTGGTAAAAGTACTTTTATTGAAGCTTTTGGAAAGCTTGTTGTTGCTAAAGGGTATAAAATTGCTGTATTGGCGGTTGATCCATCATCAGAGAAGAGTGGAGGAAGTATATTAGGAGATAAAACTAGGATGAATGATCTGTCTGTTCTAGAAAATGCTTTTATACGTCCTTCAGCAGCTGGAAAATCCTTAGGTGGAGTAGCTAGAAAAACCAGGGAGTCAATAATACTGTGTGAAGCGGCAGGATTTGATTTTATTTTAATTGAAACTGTAGGAGTAGGACAGTCTGAAACGATGGTTAAATCTATGGTTGATTTCTTTATGCTCTTAATGTTAGCAGGTGCTGGAGATGAGCTTCAGGGAATTAAACGAGGAATCATGGAAATGGCTGATGCATTAATTGTGACAAAAGCTGACGGAGATAATCTGATTAAGGCTAGAAGAGCAAAAAAAGAATATGAAAATGCTATTCACCTTTTTCCAGCGAATGAAAACGGTTGGATTCCCAAAACGTTGGTTGCGTCTGCATTAGAGCAGTATAATATTGAAAAGACTTTTGATACAATTGAAAGTTTTGTGAATCATACTAGGATCAATGGTTCATTTGGTCGAAATAGAAAGCAACAAGACAAGTATTGGTTGCATGAAACGATAACTGATACCTTGATGTCGAACTTTTATTCATCTGAACGGTTGGTTAATGAAATAGCAGTTGTAGAAAAAGAGGTGATTGAAGGTAGGATTTCATCCTTTGAAGGAGCTGAAAAATTAATGAAAATTTATAATCATGAATAAGTTACTTTTAATATTTACAAGTCTTTTGTTGGTCGTATCATGTGCTGAAAAACCAGATGAAGTGAAGGAAGAGTCCGCAGATGAGTTTGTAGCAGTAAAACCTCAAAATGTTGAAGCTATTATCGATAGTGTGTATCGGAAAAGCGGTGTTGAGAAAATAAATCAAAGTGATATTTACTTCAAATTTCGAAAGTTTGATTTTGCATATGTTCAAGGTAGCGATGGGTTGGAAAGGTCAAGGTCATTTTTGAATGATGAAGGGGATAGAATTGTTGATCTTTGGCGTGGTGATTCTGTAATTCGAACTATAAATGATGAGAAAATAGATTTATCTAAGAAGAAAGAAAATGCCTATAAAAACTCTATCAATAGTGTGTTTTACTTTGGGTATTTGCCGAAAGCATTGAAAGATCCTGCAGTGAATAGTGACTTAATAGATACTGTTCAAATTAAAAATAAAGATTACTATAAGATTAAGGTGACATTTGATGAAGAAGGTGGAGGAGAAGATTATCATGATATTTTCTTGTACTGGATTGGTGTTGAAGATTATGCATTAGATTATTTGGCTTATCAATACTTTACAAATGATGGCGGAATTCGATTTAGAGCTGTAGATAAAATTACTGAAGTTGATGGGATAGAATTTCGTGATTACCTTAATTATGCGCCAAAAGAAAATTTAATGAATGATTATTTTAATGTTGATCAGGTTTTTGAAAATGATGGTTTAGAAGTTGTTTCGGAGATTAGATTAGAGGAGATTGTTGTTGAGTAATTATATTTAGTTTTTGACTGTTACGATTCGGTTGTATCTACTTTCTTCAAGTTTGGTGAAATAGACCTTGTCATTGATTACCTTAATATTTCTTGGTTGACGCATATTTGGCAATTTAGCAATTTTACTGCTCGTTCCATCTTCTACATTGATTTTTGAAATTAAGATTTCTCCTTTGACATTCGTATACATATAAATGTTGTCATAAAAGTAGTCTTTAAAATACGTTCCAGTGAATTCAAATTTTGCTTCTACTTCCTTTGTTGTAAAGTCGTGATTATCGATTTGAAATATACTGTCGCGAACAGCATCTAAAATAATTATTTTGTCTTGAAGTCCATGTGCCGAAACATCCAATGGTTTCGATGCTATTTTATCACTCCAAGAGGTCATCTCTAGCATTTTTGCAGCATAATTATTTAAAGTCATTAAGTCTCCATCCCAAATCCCCATCACAATTACATTGTCTTTTAAAGGTGTGAAAAGCATATAATAATCAATGACTCTTTGGTAATGATAGTCTGCGTTTTCATAACCTTCTTTGTCAAAAGATTCGTAGATATTGCTAATTTCCTTGTTTATGATGCGTGTTAATGAGTACATTTGATTGTGTTTACTAATACTTTGGTGAAATGCTCCTTCTGTTCCTAAGGTAACTAGATTCTTCAAATCAATATCAAAGTCTTTTTTAGTAATGGGATGCATAAGCTTTATTTCGTGTTGTTCTATGTAAATTTGATATGCAGAATCCTTTGTGATCAGGTGGAAATTTCCAATTGCGTCTAAGAATATTTCTTTAGGTTTAATGACTAGTTCTTTCATCAATATTTCATCTCCACTGGTATCAATGATTTTAATAAAATGATTTCTTCCGATACGAGAAACAACAAAGAAACGATTGAGAGGAAAAGGGTAATAGTCAATGATAAATTCATCTTCAATATTAAAAATGTCACGGTATTTAGAATTGGTAATAGTAAATTCATCAAGCGTTTGTAGTTTCATCTTACCTGACTTAATGGTTAATGGAATGATTTTGTTAATCGTATCACTGTTGCTTAAGTTTTTTTTGATTCTAAAACTATAGTCTTCATATAATTCATGTTTTATTGTAATAAAGTCGTTACTTTTTACTGGCATATTAAAAACATGACTTTTTGAATTGGTAGAGAAAAAGATATTGTTTTTTTCAATTGTAGCGTAGTATACCGATTTACCATTTTCTTGAATTGCTAGTCTTAAAGTTTGAGTAAATATAACTGTAGGACAGCAAAGAAAAATAATTAATGATTGTATTAGTTTCATGTCTGTAAAGTATTGATCGTGAGTGTTAAGTTAGTTTTAATACTTCAGTTTTTCAAAATAAATACTTTAAAGATGTGATTTGTTTATTGATTGGTATGATTCTTTTTGTGAGTTGTAATATGTTATTTATTAAACACTTAAGATTTATTTAAAGCTTTTAAAGGCTGTAAGAAAAAAATCCTGAAAGAATTAACTTTCAGGATTTTTTGGTATCTATATTTCTTATTGATTTCGCCTCTTCACTAGGCACTCAAACTCCACACTGTAAAATTTTGAAAAAATTTTACATCCCTGGCATTCCGCCTTTCATTTGTTTCATCATGTTGGCCATGTTTTTCTTATTACTCATCATTTTCATCATCTTCTTGGTGTCACCAAATTGTTTCAAGAGTTTGTTTACTTCTGTTAAGCTTTGACCACTTCCTTTGGCAATTCTTTTTTTACGACTTTGGTTAATGATTTCAGGATGTTCTCTCTCTTCTGGGCTCATAGAGTATATGATGGCCTCAATGTGTTTGAATGCATCATCTTCTATTTCTACATTTTTCATGGCTTTCCCCATTCCAGGAATCATTCCCATTAAGTCTTTAACGTTACCCATTTTTTTAACTTGTTGTAACTGACTTAAGAAATCATTGAAGTCGAATTGATTTTTCTTAATTTTCTTTTGTAATCTTCGCGCTTCTTTTTCGTCGTATTGTTCTTGCGCTCTTTCAACCAATGAAACAACATCTCCCATTCCGAGGATTCTGTCAGCCATACGTTTTGGATAAAACACATCCAAAGCGTCCATTTTCTCACCTGTACCAACAAATTTGATTGGCTTGTCAACAACTGCTTTAATTGAAATTGCAGCACCTCCACGAGTGTCACCATCTAATTTTGTAAGAATAACACCATCAAAGTTAATTCTTTCATTAAAGGCTTTTGCAGTATTTACCGCATCTTGACCTGTCATGGCATCAACCACAAATAATGTTTCAGATGGGTTAATTGCATTTTTTACATCAGAAATCTCTGACATCATTTGCTCGTCAATTGCTAAACGACCAGCGGTATCAATGATTACAACATTGTTTCCATTACTTTTCGCATGTTGGATTGCTGCGTTGGCAATGTTTACAGGATTTTTTTCTTCTTTATTTGAATAAACCTCAACTCCAATTTGATCTCCTAAAACATGCAGCTGATCGATTGCTGCAGGACGGTAAACATCACAAGCAACTAAAAGTGGGTTCTTTCCTTTTTTTGATTTTAAGAAATTCGCAAGTTTTCCAGAAAAAGTTGTTTTACCCGATCCTTGTAGACCAGACATTAAAATGATACCAGGATTACCTTGGTAGTTCACCTCAGTTTCATCACCACCCATAAGTTCGATCAACTCTTCGTGGCAAATTTTGACCATTAATTGACCAGGAGAAACAGCATTAAGTACATCTCTACCAAGTGCTTTTTCTTTTACGGTTTTTGTAAATTCTTTCGCAGTGTTGAAATTAACATCGGCATCAAGTAAGGCTCTACGCACTTCTTTAAGCGTTTCTGCGATATTGATTTCAGAGATTTGACCTTGTCCTTTGAGGACTTTAAATGCTTTTTCAAATTTGTCTGTTAAATTTTCGAACATGCTTGCAAAATATTGGTTTAAGGCGCAAATTTAATAAAATCGTAGTTAGTGACTAAATTGAAGTTGACAATTTTTTCATTTAATACAAGTTGAGAAGAATACAGAGTGATTTTAATGGAATGTGGCAAGGCTTTTTAGATGAACATTCTATCTAATTGTCAGTTTTTGTTATTTTTGCGAGTACTTATAAAAAGTGAAATACCGACTTTATGAAAAAAATACAAATGGTTGATTTAGTCAGCCAGTATGAGAAAATAAAACCACAAGTTCAATCATCAATCAATAATATTTTAGAGAAGGCTCAATTTATTAACGGTCCTGATGTACATAGTTTTAAAAGTGAGTTAGCAACATATCTTGGAGCAAAACATGTAGTGCCTTGTGCCAATGGAACAGATGCCTTGCAAATTGCAATGATGGCATTGGGGTTAAAGCCAGGGGATGAAGTGATAACTCCTTCATATACATATATCGCAACAACAGAAGTGATGGGGTTGTTGAGATTGAAGCCGGTATTCGTAGATTGTGAAAAAGATACATTTAATATTTCTCCTAAAGCAATTGAAGCTGCAATTACCGCGCGTACGAAAGCAATAGTTCCGGTGCACCTTTATGGGCAATCTTGTGATATGGAAGCCATCATGAAAATTGCTGAAAAATATGATTTGAAAGTGATAGAAGACAATGCTCAAGCGATTGGATCTGATTATACTTTCTCTGATGGAACAGTTAAAAAGACAGGGACAATTGGCGATGTTGGTTGTACAAGTTTCTTTCCATCTAAAAATCTAGGATGCTATGGAGATGGAGGAGCAATGTGTACTAATAACGATGCTGTTGCTGAAAAATTAGCTATGGTAGCGAATCATGGACAAAGTAAAAGATATTATCACGATATGGTAGGGTGTAATTCAAGATTAGACTCTATACAAGCTGCTGTTTTAAGAATTAAACTAAGGCTTTTGGATGAATATATCGATGCACGTAGAGCTGCAGCAGATTATTATGACAATGCCTTTGCCGATGTTGAAGGTTTAACAATTCCTCATCGTATAGAAAACTCTAAACATGTTTTTCATCAATACACACTTCAATTAGACGATCATATCGATCGTGATGCTTTGGTGGCTTATTTGGGTGAAAATGATATTCCAGCAATGATTTATTACCCTGTTCCTGCCCACCAACAAAAGATGTTTGCTTCATTGGAAACCTCAAGTGGAAGCCTAGAGAATACAGATTGGTTAACGACGCGTGTATTTTCACTTCCAATGCACACAGAATTAGAGAAGGAGCAATTAGATTTTATATGTTCAACAGTTAAAAAGTTTATTGAAGGATGAAAAATATTGCAGTAATAGGTACTGGATACGTAGGGTTAGTAACTGGAACATGTTTTGCAGAGACAGGAAATAATGTTACCTGTGTGGATATTGATGCAAACAAAGTTGAGCGAATGAAAGGTGGGGAGGTACCCATTTATGAACCGCATTTGGATGTTTTATTTGAAAGAAATATCAAGCAAGAAAGATTAAAGTTTACCACTGAATTAGCGCCCGCAATAGAGGATGCTGAAATTATATTTCTGGCATTACCAACACCTCCAGGAGAGGACGGTTCTGCGGATTTATCTTATGTGTTAGGAGTAGCCAAAGATTTAGGTAAAATCATAAAAGAATTTAAAGTTATTGTAGATAAATCTACCGTTCCTGTTGGAACAGCAGATCAGGTATCCGCAGCTATTCGAGAGGAAACCGATATTCCTTTTGCAGTAGTATCAAACCCTGAGTTCTTAAGAGAAGGATTTGCAGTTGATGACTTCATGAATCCTGATCGTGTGGTGATAGGGACGGAAGATGAAAAAGCCAAAACAATTATGAATGAGCTTTATCAACCTTTTATCAGAGATGGACATCCGTTAATTTTTATGGATGAAAAGTCAGCAGAACTTACAAAATATGCCGCTAATTCATTTTTAGCGACGAAAATCACTTTTATGAATGAAGTTGCAAATTTCTGTGAGATTGTAGGGGCTGATGTTGATCGTGTACGTGAAGGTATGGGAGCGGATACCAGAATAGGTCACCGTTTTTTATATCCAGGAATAGGGTTTGGTGGAAGCTGTTTCCCAAAAGATGTAAGTGCATTAATGAAAAGTGGTAACGATCATAATTTTAACTTTTCAATTATAGATGCAGTACTCAATGTGAATAATCAACAGCGGATTAAGCTTTTAGACAAAGTTCTAGATCATTTTGGAGATATTGAAGGGAAGAAGTTTGCTTTATGGGGATTGGCATTTAAACCAGATACAGATGATATTCGTGAGGCACCAGCCTTATATCTTGTTGATGAATTAACAAAACGTGGTGCTACAATTACAGCTTTTGATCCTGAAGCAATTGACAATGTTAAGAATGTAATTGGAGATAAGATCGAATATGCGAAAAATCAATATGAAGTTCTTGATGGAGCAGATGCTCTTTTAATTGCTACAGAATGGTCTGTTTTCAAAAATCCAGACTTTAATGAAATTAAATCAAGGCTAAAATCACCAATTATCTTTGATGGAAGGAATATCTTTAATTTGAATGATATTCGTGAAAAAGGTGTTTTTTATAGCTCCATAGGGAGACAAACAATAATTCCAAAAGTATAGCAAAATGAGCAAAAGGGTCTTAATAACTGGAGCAGCAGGATTTTTAGGTTCACATTTATGTGATCGATTCGTGAAAGATGGTTTTCATGTTATTGGAATGGATAATTTAATTACAGGCCGATTATCAAACATTGAACATCTTTTTCCAAAGGAAAATTTTGAGTTTTATCATCAAGATGTTTCAAAATTCATTCACGTACCTGGTGAACTAGATTATATACTTCATTTTGCTTCACCTGCAAGTCCAATCGATTATTTAAAAATACCAATTCAAACTTTAAAAGTAGGATCTTTAGGTATTCATAATTGTTTAGGATTGGCACGTGTAAAAAATGCAAGAGTATTGATCGCTTCTACTTCAGAAGTTTATGGAGACCCTGAAGTTCATCCTCAAACAGAAGATTATTGGGGAAATGTTAATCCAATCGGTCCTCGTGGAGTTTATGATGAAGCCAAAAGGTTTCAAGAAGCGATGACCATGGCATATCATACCTATCATGGATTAGAAACACGCATTGTTCGAATATTTAACACCTACGGACCAAGGATGCGACTCAATGATGGTCGTGTTTTACCTGCCTTTATTGGTCAGGCACTTAGAGGTGAAGATTTAACCGTTTTTGGTGATGGGAGTCAAACAAGATCTTTTTGTTATGTTGATGATTTAGTGGAAGGTATAGTACGACTACTTCATTCAGAATATACAGCGCCTATTAATATCGGTAATCCCGATGAAATTTCAATTGGAGATTTCGCAGAAGAAATAATTAAATTGACAGGAACAACACAAAAGGTGGTTTATAAAGATCTGCCAATAAATGATCCGAAACAACGTCAACCAGACATTTCAAAAGCTAAAGAGTTGCTGAATTGGACACCGAAATACCAAAGATCGGAAGGGTTAAAGATAACCTATGATTATTTTAAACAATTATCAGAAGAGGAATTATTCCACAAGGACCACAATAATTTTGAAAAATACATAAATTAAGATGGAGTATTTTGCACATGAAACAGCAGTAATAGATGAAGGTTGTTCAATAGGAAAGAACACTAAAGTTTGGCATTTTTCCCACATCATGCCGAATTGTACTTTAGGAGAGTCGTGTAATATTGGACAGAATGTAGTGATTTCACCAGATGTTATTTTGGGAAATAATGTAAAGGTTCAAAATAACGTTTCTATTTATACTGGAGTTGAATGTGAAGATGATGTTTTCTTAGGTCCTTCTATGGTGTTTACTAATGTAATAAACCCAAGAAGTGCTGTAAATAGAAGAGGACAATACAGCAAAACGATAGTAAAAAAGGGCGCCTCTATTGGAGCTAATGCAACTATTGTATGTGGTCATAATATAGGAGAATATGCTTTTATAGGGGCTGGAGCTGTAGTAACAAAAGAAGTTTTACCTTATGCCTTAGTGGTAGGAAATCCTGCAAAACAAATGGGCTGGATGAGCGAATTCGGTCACCGTTTGGAGTTTGATGAAAATAATATTGCTATTTGTGAAGAAAGTAAAGAGCAATATCAACTTGTGGACGGTAAAGTGAAGAAAATATAATCGAATGATGGAAGACAAGATAAAATTTGTAGTTATTGGTTCTGGGCATATCGGAAAGCGTCATGCCACAATGATTCGTGAGAACTCGGAGTCTGAACTAGTTGCTTTGATAGATATTAAACCAAAAGAAGAGCTTGATATCGATCATTTTAATGTCCCTTTTTATCAATCGATAGCAGATTTTCTTGCTTCAGAAATTCCATTTGATATTGCGAGTATTTGTACGCCTAATGGTTTACATGCTGAGCAAAGTATTCAAATATTAGAAGAAAATAAACATGTTGTTTGTGAAAAACCAATGGGTTTGACGAAGGACAATTGTGAGAAAATTATTTTTAAATCTCTTCAAATGTCAAAGCATGTTTTTTGTGTGATGCAAAATCGTTATTCTCCTCCATCGCAATGGATTAAATCAATTGTTGATGAAGGCGTTTTAGGAAAAACTTTTATGGTTCAACTGAATTGTTATTGGAACAGAGACGATCGTTACTATAAGAAGGGAGGTTGGAAAGGAACACAAGATTTAGATGGAGGAACCTTGTTTACTCAATTCTCTCATTTTGTTGATATTATGTATTGGCTTTTTGGGGATATCAAAAATATTCAGGGAAAATTTGCTGATTTTACACATCAAGATAATACAGATTTTGAAGATTCAGGTTTTGTAAGTTTTGATTTCATTCAAGGTGGAATGGGGGCAATTAATTACTCAACAGCGGTTGCCAATAAAAACTTGGAATCATCTATTACCATAATTGGCGAGAAAGGTTCTGTGAAAATTGGTGGTCAGTACATGAATGAGGTTGTAGAATGTAATATTGAAAATTATAAAATGCCAAAACTGCCGCCTACAAATCCAGGGAATGATTATGGAGCTTACAAAGGTTCGGCTGCAAATCATCATTATGTGATACAGAACGTAGTGGATACATTAAAAGGAAGAAATACAGCAACCACTAATGCTTTAGAGGGATTAAAGGTTGTTGAAATTATAGAAAGAATTTATAAAGTAAGAGATGAACAATTTAATTCACACGAAATTAATAAATAGAGAAGCGAAATTAGCTGTTATTGGCTTAGGTTATGTAGGTTTACCTATAGCCTTAGAATTCGCTCGTAAGATGGATGTTATCGGTTTCGATATTAACAAAGACAGGGTTGAGTTAATGAAGAATAATATAGATCCAAGTAAAGAATTAGAATCTTCAGATTTTGAAGGTTGTACTATTGAGTTTTCAGCTAATTTGGAGGATCTAAGCGAAGCTACATTTTTTGTAATCGCAGTTCCTACTCCAATTGATGGTTCAAATAAACCAAACCTTGGTCCACTTTTAGGAGCTTCCTCTACAGTTGGAAAAGTGCTCAAAAAAGGAGATTATGTAGTCTTTGAATCTACTGTATATCCTGGATGTACAGAAGAAGATTGTATTCCTGTATTAGAGAAGGAATCAGGATTGAATTTTGAAACTGATTTTAGTGTAGGGTATTCTCCTGAAAGAATCAATCCAGGGGACAAGGTTCACACACTTCAAAATGTAGTGAAAGTAGTTTCAGGAGACTCAGCTGAATCATTAGAGGAGATAGCAAAAGTTTATGAAGAAGTTGTAGAAGCTGGTGTCCATAGAGCCTCTACTATTAAGGTGGCTGAAGCCGCAAAAATTATTGAAAATACACAGCGTGATGTGAATATTTCATTGATTAACGAATTGTCAAAGATTTTTGATAAGCTTGAAATCAATACATATGAAGTATTAGAAGCTGCTGGAACAAAATGGAACTTTTTGCCATTTCAACCAGGTTTGGTAGGTGGTCACTGTATAGGAGTCGATCCTTACTATTTAACTTATAAAGCAAAAAAAGTTGGCTATCATGCTGAAATAATCAATAGTGGTCGTTCAGTAAATGATTCAATGGGATTCTATATTGGAAAGCAGACTGTGAAAAAAATGATTGCTCAAGGAAAAAACATGAATGAGGCAAAAGTTTTAATCATGGGGGCAACGTTTAAAGAAAATGTGAGTGATATTCGAAACTCAAAGGTTATTGATGTGGTGAATGAACTTAAATCATTTTCTGTAGAAGTTGATCTAATCGATCCTTTTGCATCGTCAGATGAAATGATGCAAGAATATGGTGTAGCGCTTGCAGATAAGACGGGAGAAGAATATGACGCTGTAATTGTAGCAGTAAATCATGCAGAATATGCAAGATTAACGGAAGATGATTTTAAGAAATACCTAAAAGATGGAAAAGGTGTTTTTGTTGATATTAAAGGAGTCTTTAAAGGCCAAATCCAAGATTTAGAATATTGGAGTTTATAAGAAGTTTAAGAACGATAGTAATTGAAAGCCTCATGGAAATGGGGCTTTTTTTATGTAAGAGAAGTATTTCTTATTAATAATTTTTCGCATAATGGCAGTGCTGTATTTTTATATAAATTGAATATTGTTATATCTTTAGGTCAACGGAATCCATTATCATTTCTGTTTAACCGGATTTCACAGGTCAAGAATAGATAAACACATTATAAAATGAATAAAGAAAAATTTAAGAAGGTAGTTTTAATCACTGGTGGTGCAGGGTTCATTGGTTCTCACGTGGTGAAGATAATGGTGAGACGTTATCCTGAATATCATATTATTAACTATGACAAGTTAACCTATGCGGGTAATTTAGAGACCTTAAAGGAGATTGAATCAGAAGAAAACTACACTTTTTTCAAAGGAGATATTTGCAGTGAATCAGATTTAAAAGAAGTGTTTTCAAAATATGATATTTCTGATGTTATTCATTTGGCAGCTGAATCTCATGTAGACCGTTCTATTTCTGGTCCGATGGAGTTTGTTCTCTCAAATGTTGTGGGTACTGTGAACCTAATGAATGTATGTCGAGAAAATTGGTCTGACTTAAACAATCATGTGTTCTATCATATTTCCACAGATGAGGTTTATGGTAGCCTAGGTGAAGAAGGGCTTTTTGAAGAAACAACACCATATGATCCAAGAAGTCCTTATTCAGCTTCAAAAGCAAGTTCTGACCATTTCGTTCGTGCTTATCATCATACTTATGGATTGAATATTCGAATTTCAAATTGTTCAAATAATTATGGTAGTTTTCAGTTTCCTGAGAAGCTAATTCCATTAATGATTCATAATGCCGTAGAAGGGAAAGACCTTCCAATTTATGGAGATGGTTTAAATATCCGAGATTGGCTTTGGGTTGAGGATCACGCCAATGCCATTGATTTAATTTTCCATAAAGGGAAAAATGGCGAGACTTATAATATTGGAGGATTGAATGAATGGACGAATATTGATTTGGTGAAACGATTGGCAGCAATAATCGATCAACGATTAGAGCGTCCAGAAGGAACAACAGCCAAACAAATTAAGTTTATCAAAGACAGAGCAGGTCACGATAGAAGATATGCAATTGATGCTTCTAAGTTGGAAAAAGAATTAGGTTGGAAACCGTCAATCACTTTTGAGGAAGGACTAGAAAATACAGTTGATTGGTACCTAACACAACAAAAGTGGGTTCAGGGTGTTATTTCAGGAGAATATCAAACTTATTACGAAAAACAGTATAATTAGATAGATTAGAATGGGATTAATTAATTCAGTATTTAATACAAACAAACCTATACGACCATATTATTTAGGTGCTTTAAGGGTTGATATGCACAGTCATTTAATTCCTGGAATTGATGACGGTTCTCAATCTATGGATCAAACCATTGGTATGTTATTGCGAATGGTAGATTTAGGATATCAAAAAATCATTACAACTCCTCATGTAATGTTTGATTATTACAGAAATAACCCGGAAACAATTCTTGGTGGCCTTAAAGCGGTTCGTGCTGAAGTAAAGCGATTAAATATTCCAATAGAGATAGAAGCAGCAGCTGAATATTTTTACGATGAATATTTCCTGAAAATTTTAGAAACAGAGAAGTTACTTACATTTGGAGATAGGGAATTACTTTTTGAGTTTTCATTTGGGGCCAAGCCTAACAATATTGACGAACTCATTTTTAAAATAAAAACAAATGGGTACAAGCCTGTTTTGGCACATTATGAAAGATATATTTTCTTCTTGGAGGAAGGAATAGAACCAGCAGTCAAAATGCGGGAAAAAGGTGTGAAAATTCAGATGAATTTGAACTCTTTGACTGGTCATTATGGACCGGCAATTAAAAAGCAAGCAGAATTGATGCTTGACAATGGAATTGTAGATTATTTAGGAACAGATTGTCACAGAATAGAACATCTTGATATTCTAGAGAAAAATTTAGACAAGAAATACTTTAGAAAATTAAGAGATTTAAGCTTTCAAAATAAGAACTTACTTTAAAAAAGAAATGGGGCGTGGTGTAAATAAGATTTCTAAAAATCAATTTACACCACACTCCTAAAATATTATTTACGCTTCAATAGTTGCGCTAGAAGTAGGGAATTTACGATCTACTTTCTTAAATAAACCTTGTAAAACCTTACCTGGTCCAACTTCAACAACTTCTTCACAACCGTCAGCAATCATTTGCTTCATTGTTTGCGTCCAACGTACTGGCGCTGTTAACTGTGCAATTAAATTTTCTTTGATTGCATTGATATCACTCACAGCATTTGCTGTTACGTTTTGGTAAACAGGACAAATACCTTCAGAAAATGGCGTTTCTTGAATCGCTTTTTCTAATTTCTCACGTGCTGGTTCCATTAAAGGAGAGTGGAATGCACCACCAACTTGAAGAGGTAAAGCTCTTTTTGCACCAGCTTCTTTAGCTTTCTCACATGCGATTTCAATTCCTTTGTTAGATCCAGAAATCACCAATTGACCTGGACAGTTGTAATTAGCAGCTACAACAACTTCATCAATATCAGCACAAATTGATTCAACTTTTTCGTCTTCTAATCCAAGAATAGCTGCCATTGTAGACGGTTCAGCTTCACACGCTTCTTGCATAGCTAAAGCACGTTGATATACCAATTTTAATCCGTCTTCGAATGACAAAACACCATTGGCAACCAATGCAGAAAATTCACCTAAAGAGTGACCTGCTACCATTGCTGGTTTAAAATCATCACCTAGAACTTTTGCTAAAACTACAGAGTGCAAGAAAATCGCAGGTTGGGTAACCTTCGTTTCTTTTAATTGAGCATCTGTACCATTAAACATGATTTCTGTGATGTCGAAGCCTAAAATTTCGTTAGCCTTTTCGAATAATTCTTTGGCAATTGGAGATGCATCATAAAGATCTTTCCCCATTCCTATAAATTGGGCACCTTGGCCTGGAAATACGTATGCTTTCATATTATCTGATTTTCTTGTTTTCTCGGGGCTAAAATAAAATTATTTAGATAAAGTAGCCTGCTTTTAAGCACTGAATTTGTTAACTGCATTGAATTACAGGTGATTAGTTGATTGGTGAGGGACACCCTTTTTCATCATTATTCAACTATTGTTTTCTATTGTTGATGTTTAAGTTTTATAGAAATTTAATTGTATTTTTCAAACTTATTACTCCATCGTTTGTGTTGATTTTTCGAGGGAAGTAGATTTAATATTGTAGTACAACTTATCTTGTTTAATGATGTTCCATCTTTTTAATAATTCGCTACTCAACTCTGAATCTTTTGGAGAATCAATGATTTTCCATGACAATAATTTGCAGTTATTTTGAATTTTAACTTCCTCATTATTTGAATTAGCAATAAGCTCAAGTGCTTTCCTGTCACAGCTATTTTTTATTGGTAGTTGATCTGAAAAAGTAAATATGAATAAGACTAAGGCAATTAATGGTAAGTATCTATATCTCTGTTGTTTTGAGAGTTTATAGATAATATAAAGAGTTGTTTGACCAAAAACGAAAATTAAACTTAGTGTTATAGGAAGAATCGTATCATGTCTTAAAACGTTTGGACGATAATCTCTATAGCCACCTAAAGGCAAAAGTAGAATATAGAATAATGAAAAGACCCCAATCCATTTGAATAGATTAATCATTTTCTGGCCTTCTTTTGAGGGAGCTCTGTATTTTATGATCAGTATGTTAATTAATAGCGTGATGATCAGTATCGGAAAAGCCAACTTCATTGTAATTAAGTTGAAAATTCCTTCAGGAAGTCTTGAGTATAATGTGAGCATTAAAATTTCATGACTTGAACTTATGGAGTTGTAGTTACCAACAATTAACGAATATGTTGAAAAAAGAAGAAGTGGCAGAAGGTAAAAGAAATAATCTTTTGGAATGTTTTTCAAGACTTCGTTATTACCGAATTTCTTATTTAAGTCCTTAATTTTAATCATTCAATATTGCTTTTAATCGGTTAATGGATTTTCTATAGAAATAGGGGATAACAATCAATAATAGTGGAGGTAAGAATAGACTTAACGCAATAATAATACCTTCAGGTAAGTTCATTTCATCCGGATATGCTGAATACTTTACAAAAATTATGGCCCACAAAAACAATAGCCCTATTAAGAAAAATAGGAATATCATCACAAGGTCAGTTAGATAGAAAATGAAAAGACTAAATAAAATTGGGGAAACTACGAGTGTTACAAATTTCGTAGCTATACTGATTTTATTTTTCAAAAATGATTTAGGCGTTTCTGCGTGTATCCAAACATAATATTCGTTTTCAGGTTTGGTGTAAAAACTCGATGAGGTTAAGAAAATCAACAACATTGAAAATATTCCCAGGTTCAGATTATCTACGATAATTGCAATAATTGTCAGCACATAGGAAATAGGGAAAATGAAGAATGTTTTCCTAAAACCGACCGGAAATTCAAAGGGTCTTTTTGAAAAAGGGGTGGGGATTGTGAAATTAAGATTGGTTTGCAAAGAAATTAATGCAAGAACAATCGACATCAAAAATAAAATACTTGTTTCATTAAAATTGGATTTATAAACGAGAATGAAGACAAATGGAATGCATACAATCAAGTTTTCTAAAACCCTTTTGATCTTTTTAGTTTTATCTCCAAAAGTTGTAATTAAAAAGTCTGTCCTGTTTTTCTCGGAAAGTCTAAGCTGTAAACTAAAGCAAATCAAAAGCACTAAGTATTTTGCAAAATCAGTTTTTTGATAAATATATGCTGAAAGCAAAATGAAAACTAATAAAACTAACAGGTAACCGAAAAACGGGTTTATGCCCGCCTCTTTTATCTTTCGGTTTGTCATTACCAATTGTAAACTAAAATAGTCTTTCATTTTTGTGTAGTCTGTCTTATTTATAGCTTGTGTTGTTAGAGGTTAAAAATACGTAAAAACGGTTAGGTGAGCTGATTCGTGATTTTTAGGACGTGTGAGTGGCATTTTTAAATTACCCTACAGTTAATGTTTTCTGTTATTATTTTAATTCCATCAAGATTTTCCTCCACGGTTTTAAATGCAAAAAAAAATGGAAGGAGACTAAACTTTCAGAAATCGAGGAACTTACTGTTCTTTATCTTTAATGTACATCCTTTCACTATATAAAGTACCGTCTTCCAACCAATTTTTATAGGCTCCATTCTTTAAACCCTCTACGTAATCAACTTGAAGTCTCAACTTTCCATTACCCCACCATTTTTTATAATAGCCATGTTTCTTACCGTTTAAAAGCTCATATTCTTCAGCTTTTGCACCATCTTTAAACCATGATTGATAAAGACCAGCTGTTCCTTTAGAGACTTGTGAATATTTTATCTCCTTCCATTTTTTTCCGCTTTGATAATATTCTGTTGAAGTACCTTGATTTACACCATTGGAAAAAGTTTCAGTTTTTGCTAATTGCCCATTTTTATACCAAGAATTGGAAGTTCCTGATTTCAATCCATTTTTATACTCAATAACATGCCATTTATCTCCAGAATCATACATCTTTTTTTCTGTACCGTGTTTCTTACCCTTCAAATAATTTACTTCTAGCGCTAATTCTCCGTTGAGATACCACTTTTTGTGAACACCATTTCTTATTCCGTTCTCATAAATTAATTCTTCCCATTTTTTTCCATTAGGGTAGAAAATTTCAACTTTTCCTTCCTTTTTGCCTTTAACGTAATTTACATGTGTCTCTTTTTCGTTGTCGATAAACTCATAATATCCATCAAGAATTAAACTATCCATTTGGTCTCCTTTTTTCTGATAAAAAAGCACCTCGTTAAAACTCCATTTATATTCTTCTTGTACCTTAAAATTTGAATATATTTTTTTGTTTTTTAAAACATTTGCTTTTCTGTAGTAATTTTTTTCTTCTACTAGCGAGTTGTTATTGTAAAGCTTTTCGTATTCAAGATTTCCATTTGGATACCATCCTTTACTTTTACCAGATAACTGTCCATTTTTAAAGTTTAAGACTTCTTTTTTGTCTCCGTTTCTATAGTAATTAATCGTTTCTCCATCCTTTTCATTGTTCTTGAAATTTTGGACTGTTTTTATGTAACGCTCATTAGAACCTAATATCCCTTCTCCATCGAATGCCCATTCTATTGTTTCGCCTTCTAGCTTTCCATCAATAGAAGATGTTTGATATCGAACTTCATTTCCACCTGAGTTTGTTTTGGTATAAAAACTCGTAGTACGACGGATTTTATCTTGAATCGGTTCTTGATTTATTTCAAGTACTAAACTATTTTCTTTAAAGCATTTGATCTTGTTACAAAAGCCATCATCTATTACGTAAATAATGGAATCGCCTGTTAATATAGTACCGATATCCCCAAAAAAACCTTTTTTACTCTTAGAATATAATTCTCCTGAAAACCGTTCACCATCTTTGAAGAATAGTTCATCTTTGATTTCTACCGAGTCAATATTAATAGGTCCAGAGCAACCGCTAAGCAATAAGTAAAACAGCAGAAATAGGGATGTTTTTAAAATAAGTTTCATCGTATTTTTTAATTATGTGCACTGTTCTGAAAAAAAAGATTTTAATGTTGTTTATTTTCTATTAAACGCTTCCTCCTTCGTTTAGAAGCTTCTATTACCCACTAAAATAGCAATAAACTATGTCTGAAGGTAAATTAAATCAAATATTTTGTTTAAAAAAGGTGTTCAAATGTTTTCTTTATACGCTAGGTCATCCTACTTATACTGGCTTAGCGAAACAATCTCACAACCGAAGGGCGTAATTCGTAGGTAAACGGAGACGCTCGGCACAAGTTTATTCGTTCACTGGTGGGAAGACTTAGTTATTAGTCATAGATTATTCTGTTTGTCCAGCATTTATTGAATTATTTACCGATTGATTAAATGCATAAGACTTTACTGTTACGTCATATCCATTTTTATCGATGTAAATCCATCCAAAATAATCTCCTTGATCTGTGTTTATTTTAAGGCCTAAATATACTGTGTCATCAAAATTTGTTTCAAATGGTGCTGATGCAGAAGATAACATTAGCCTCGCTGTATTTGACCAGAGTAGTGAATTATCAATCACATCATTTAAATCATGTTTTTTAACAATATTATAATTACCATTTATGGCTACTTTATTATTGTTAGATGTTCCAGAAAGCACAATACTTGTGTTGTAGTTTGCACAAGGTCCGCTAGCACTAACGAAATTGTACCAGGAATTGCATGAAAGAGTAAAGTCAACTACATTATCATTATCGATATCAAAAGAAACACTCGCCGTAGAGTCTGAAGGGGAAGGAACATATCCGCATCCTGAACCATGGTAAATTAGAGAATCGACTGAGGTTAAATGTATATTCGGATTGAGTTCACTATATGTTATATCGTCAGCTATAGGGCTTACAGGGTCTAGATCATTTTCTTTGGAACAGCCAATGATAGCTGATGATATCAATACCAAAATATAAGGATTAATTTTCATGTTATTTTTAATTTCTTGGCTAAGGTGTCGCAGCTTTTTACTCTCGACTCATTTAATTTCATTCCAAATTAATAATTTTCTCTTGATCTAAAATACTAAAAAAGAAATTCGTAGTTCACCGGACTGAAATGAGTTG
This sequence comes from Brumimicrobium aurantiacum, assembly GCF_003402975.1. Taxonomy (GTDB): domain Bacteria; phylum Bacteroidota; class Bacteroidia; order Flavobacteriales_D; family Crocinitomicaceae; genus Brumimicrobium; species Brumimicrobium aurantiacum. The sequence goes on from NZ_QURB01000003.1 coordinate 252,248, forward strand.
GTTGAAATGGTTCCGTTTAGCTTGCTGAAATGGCCCCATTGAACTTGTCGAAAAGGTGCCAACTTAGCGAAGCGATCTCACAACCTTAGGGGGTAATCCATTGGTAAACGGAGACGCTCGGCACGCCGAAGACCTAGTTATTACCTGCTGGCTTTTATTCATTCGGTTCAATATGAATTAGTACGTGTCCCAAATTCGGTATTTCTTCTCGTAAATAGTCCTTTAATTTATGTGCAATATCGTGCCCTGATTTTACTGTTATTTCACTATTTACAATTGCGTGTAAATCAACGTGATATTTCATTCCTGATTTTCGGATAAAACATTTTTCCGTGTCCAAAACACCTTTAACTTCTATTGATTTTTCTCTAATTTCAAGTATTAGGTCGTCATAAAGTTGCTCGTCCATAACTTCTCCTAATGCAGGTCTTAATATTAAATAACTATTATATAAGATAAACGCTGAAGCAAATAAGGCTGCCCAATCATCAGCAGTTTCATAGCCATTACCGAATATTATTGCTATTGAAATTCCAATGAATGCCGTTACCGAAGTAATTGCATCACTTCTATGATGCCAAGCATCTGCTTTAAGTGAAGAACTATTGGTTTGTTTACTTTTTCTAATTACGATTTGAAAAGAGATTTCTTTCCAAACTATTATTAGTCCCAAAACAATCAAAGTCCAAGATTTCGGAATTTTATGAGGTGTTTGAATGTTTTGGATACTTTCATATGCAATTATTGTAGCAGAAACCACAAGAAAAGTAACGACTCCAAATGTAATTAAAGGTTCAATTTTTCCGTGTCCGTAAGGATGGTTTTCGTCCGCTGGTCGTTTGGCATATTTAAACCCCAATAAAACTAAAAGTGAAGCAAAAATGTCTGTTGTTGATTCAATCGCATCTGCAATTAACGCATAAGAATTCCCCAAAAATCCCGCAAGTCCTTTTATCAAGGCTAAAGTCGTATTTCCAATTATACTGAAATAAGTTGTTCGTATTGCAGTTTGTTCGTTATTCATTCGTTTTTTTTAGGTTGCACACAACGTCCAAGCTACGTATTGTCGCCGTTTATATTTAATTTTTAGTCTAAAGTAGTCATTTTATTTTAATCAAAATGTTCATTTTTAGAATGGAGTTTAGTTAGCTAGTAAAAGCTGGAAAAAGGTAAAGCTTCCCGAACTTCAAAAGTTATTGAATAAACAAAATACAGCGGAAATTATTAAAGAAAATCCAACTCATCATAGGCGATGTCCAATATGCAAAAAAGATAAACTCATTACTGTTCTTCTTTTTGATGGAAGAGGTCCCCCAAAAAACTGGAGAAAAACTTTAAGTATCAATAAATCAACAATATAAATAAAACGACATGTGCGTAATGGAGAAGTTATGGCTTATAAGTAATGAAATGAACATAAAAACAATGAAACATCTGGAAAATACTCCTTTTTAAGAACAAAGAATTGTATTCAATCAACTTAAATGCGAAATGCTCGCTCATAATCAAAGCGTAACACACTATAATAATTTTTCAAAAACAAGGTATCAAATCGCTTTCCCCATAAGGAAGTCCGGATCCGTCAACATGGTCTTCAGCGTTGGCCTATCGGCACGCCGAAGACTTAGTTATTAGCGGAAGTTTTATAGTATTTCGTATAACACCTGTTTAATCTCTTTTTTATTTTTTTCTGATTCTGCATCATTCATACTTTTAATAGTTGGAATGATATACTTTTCAAAATCTTCCTTTTCTCCGATGAGACTTAGAATGTATAGTTTATCATGTGTCTTAAGTTTTGAGGATTCTATTTTGGAAATAAATTCTGATTTATTGAAATTGTCAGAAAGTTTGAATCTTCTGTACCTTATTTCCGATTGTGTTTTTATCCAATTCAATATATTTTCATCATAATCTAATTTTTTATCAATTAACTTTTGAAGGCTGTAATGAATAATGTCAGTCATATCTAGTCTAGTGTGCCAGTGGATATGTTTTTGAAACTTAATGAATTTAAGTAAATCAGCACTTCTTGTAATTGACAGTATAGATTTTGAACTAATTATTGATGGAAGAATTAAATCGAGAAATTTTAAAAATGACTTTGTCTTACTATTAAAATAAATGGTCAAATCAGACTCCTTGAAGGGGTAGGTTAAAAATTTAACTTCTTCATTTTTTATAAAGGCAAATATTGAAGGTTCATCCTTTTTATTATAGATTTTAATATTGTCAAATTCTAATATTTCGTATTCATTTATGCCATAAGAATTAAACTTCTCTAATTCAAGAATGTGCTTCTTAATTTTGGGAAGTTTCAATTTTGGATACTCATTTTTTATTGATTTAACATATTCTTTTAGGCTCTCTAAATCATGCATTCCTATTGAAAATACAATAGAATTAATGTAATCATACTTAATTTTTTCGTTTTCAATTAGTCTTATTGAAAGTAAAAGTTCTTCTTTATACTTTTCATCAAACGATTCAGAAGAACTTTTTTCTATATATGAAGCGAGATCACCTTGCTTTATAGTTTTCTCAAAAGCACAATGATATTGAGTAGGTAAATGACCACTATAACTTTCTATATAATCTGTAGTATTAATAAAATCAACAATGGAATTGCGAAATTCCTCTGTGAAAACAATCTCTGCAACAGGCATCACCACATTATATTCAAAAAGCAGTTTTTTCAATTCAGTATTATCTGATTTGAGGATACTAATAAGTTCATTTTTTACAACTTGGATATTAGACTTATCAATTAATATTCGAACCAAATTGTACTTTAATAAGGAAGATGTTCGCTCATCTTTAACTTCATGGATTATTCTTTCGACTAGATAATTTTGATACGTTTTTGTTTCTAAGAGTGATGCAACAAAATATTTAAATGATGAAACTTCCCTGTTGAGTTCATATTTCGGGCCATGATGTTCATCTAGAGAAAGAATTTCTTTGAAAATTTGATCAATTAATTCGATGAAAAATGAAAATTCAACTTCAGTATCATCAATTAATGCTTGGAGCACTAATTTTAAAGGACGATACATTTCTTCAATAGGATCATTAACACTTAAGATATCTTTTAAGAAATTTGTAGAATATTGTCTTCCTAACCGACCTTGTTCAGTGAATTTGAAAGAGGAAGCGGACAACTTAATAACTTCAGTCCAATTAGGGTTGAAAACGTATTCATAAAGATTATCCGCATAATAATCTTCTTTCCACCTTGTTTTAAATTCAATGGAAGTAAAATATTCCTGAAAAGTTTGATGAACAAACCCGAATAATGATTCCCCATTTGTATCTAAACCTTTTTCAAATAAAAAACCTGCATCTTCACGTAAGAAGTTAATCAAGTCCTTTAGGTCTTGAGTTTCTTCTTTTTTACTTTGATAAGGATAAACATTTTTATATTCTTTTTTAAATAGCGATTTTAATTCGGTCTCAGTAATTAGACCTGTAGCATAATTCTGGTGAATATGATATGAAATAGGTGCTAGAATTGAAATTAAAGTTTCTTTATCAAAAGAAGAGTTTCTTTCTGTCTCTCTCTGTCTAACCCAATTTTCTAAAAAAGTTGAAGTTGCAATATCGTAAAGAGAAACTCGTTTTTCAGGTAATGCGCCACCTTGATGATGTATCAAGGCAATTATTGTCACTAAAAGAGGGTTGCTAGCCATCTTTAGTACAGAATCATTCTTTTTAATTGATTTGAATAATTCATTCGCACTTTTCTTCGCAGACTTTTTATCGTTATCAGAGTTTGAAGCAATAGATAAATACCAACTATTAACAAATAGTTCGATTTGTTCTTTTTTAAATTCAACTACTTGAAGATGATTGAAATAACCATTTAACCGGGTCTCTTTATATCCAACAATTCTTGATGATACAATTATTTTTATTTCTGGATATTGAGCAATAAAAGAATTAATGCGGTTAACAACAGAATGTCTTAAACTGATATTATTGATTTCGTCAATTCCATCAATTAAAACTAACAATTGATTACTTTCAAGTTTCTCCGTAAATAGAAACTCAAATTTTTTATCAATTTGATCAATTATATATTCGGATAACTTTTTTGAAGTTGTAGATACGTATTTCGAAAATTCACTCCCCTTAATAATTACTGGCACTAAGTCACTTAATATGCTCTCAGTGGGTCTTTTAGAGCATATTTTGTATGCTAAATATTTTAGAATGGTAGATTTACCAGAGCCAGGGTCTCCTAGAATTACTATTTTGTTAAAATCGATTAAAGCCTTTTCGATAGAATATAATATCTCAACCTCTTCTTTTTTCTCAGTCGATCCAATCTCACTTTCAATTTTTAAAGCTAATGGTACGTAAATTTTTTCAAGATTTATTTTAACTTGTGTATTGTTTATTTTAGGGGAAAAGCCTTTTATATCTAGAAAGTTGTAGTAGTTTTTTATGTATTTATCATATTCTTCTAACCCTTTACAATATAGATCCCACTTATCTAATTCAGGCTTGTTATCCGCAAACTGCTCTTCTAGTAAAATGCAGATTCGATTGATTTTTTTTAAATCGTTTTGTTTGTTTAATTCTAAATAAATATTTGTTCGGTCAATTATAGACTCAGTCTTAAATGTGAATTTCCCATTGGTAATTTCGTCTATTTTCGATTGATCATATTTAGATTGTTTTTCGGTGATTATGAAAATGAACAGTCTTTCAAAATCTTTATAAATTCCTTTCTCAATAAATTTTTCCAATGTGTGTTTAACCTTTTTGAGGTCTGCAGTTGATGTTACTTGTATTGCTATTTTATTCGATTTATCTCTTAAGTCAATACTTGGGTAAGTTTTGTTCTCGGAATAATTTACATTTTCAAGATCACATTGATATATCTCGTTTAAAACTTTAATAAGGATGTTTTCAGCATGAGTATTTATACTAAACTCTCCATTTGAATTTAATATTTTGATTTGCTCTCTGAATCTAGAAAGGAGTTGTGATATTCGATATAATATATGCTCTTGATTCATTGTGTTTTTAATTTCCGCTAACGTTTTGCAAATAGGCACATGCGGCTACCACGTATGAACGTTCGCCGCTTGTGATTATTTGCTGTTGTAGATAGTTTTACTTTATTCTAATTAATTCAATTATATCTTTTTCGTCTCCTCCGTTCAATTTCTTCACAAGCTCCAAAAGGTCTGCAGTTCCCTCTTCATATTTCTGACCCTGAAAATCTATTATACAGTAATGTTTGTCATCAGCTAAAGAAATTTTACTAACATAAGCTCTTGAAAGTGATGAAGACACTGTGTTTTGAATTGCCTCCAGTTCTTTTTCTGATGGTTCGTTTTTAAATTTAAACTCAACTGAAAGATCTGGATATGAGTTAAAGTCATATTCGACTTCAAATGCAATATTATATTTTTTCGTATCAAGTTTTTGTATAGAAGAGACGTGTTTTAAAAAAACTTTTGGATCAAAATCAGCACACCACCCAAATTCTATGCTACTTGAGTCTAATGATGTTAACTTGGTTGCTGATTCAATTCTTGTTGAATCTTCTAATCTCCAATATGCAGTTAGGTAGTTACTAAACATTCCTGAAGATAGAACTTCTACCAGTGCAAATCCAAAACCATCTTTATATGTTATCTTCATATCAGATTGTCCAACAAAAAGCATGAATTCTTTTTCGGAAACAACATTGTCGATCTTAAGAAACTTATTAAACCTCTTTTCAAGCTGTATAGACATCTGTTCCTTAAAACTTTCTGAAAATTCAGAAGCTTCATCATCATATATTGCCCAGCCGTATGTTTTTTCAGTCATCTGCGAAAAAGAAATTGTACTTAATAGTACTGAAATTATAAGAATATGGGTTTTCATTCAAATTATCTACAACAATTGGCTAATCGTATTACGTTTAGCCATACTGTATGTTTTAGTCCAAATTTAATAATTCAATCGGACTTTTAATATTTTTAAGATGATTTGTTGCTACTTGCGTATATATTTCTGTCGTTTTACTACTGCTGTGTCCCTTTAAAAATTGAATAAATCTTAAATCTGTTCCAAATACTAAATGATAAGTTGCAAAGCTATGTCTTAAAATGCGTGAACTCCCTTTATTCTTAATTTCTGCTTACTTTACTGGAAATTGTATTCTTAGGCATTGGTATTCCCCCGGCCCTGACGGAAACGGAAATCCTGTTGAACTGTTTTGCTCAGCTGTATTCACGAAAAGAGCGACCAACGGAATGCTCCTTTTTGGGGATTTTACAGCATGGCAAAAACAGGAGACAGATTGGAGGTGTAGGCAGAACAGGACGCCAAATCAGCAAGAGTTTTGAGCAAGAGCATACAGGTAAAAATCAGCATGAGTATTGGGCAAGAGTATAGATGTAACCAAACTATCCAACTTTAAAACTTGATAACTAACCAACTTGATAACTAACCAACTTGAAAACTTGAAAACTAAATAACTTGAAAACTACCTAACTTGAAAACTATCGAACTTGAAAAACTTGAAAACTAAATAACTTGAAAACTACCTAACTTGAAAACTATTGAACTAACGAACTAAAAAACTATTTAAATAACCCTAACATAAAACTTATCTCTGAAATTTTCGTAACTTCGCAATAAATATTTAGACGAATGAAAATAATTTTTGTTTTTGCCTTGTTAAGCGCTGTAATAATGGGGTGTGAGAATGGGCAAGATAAATCAGAAAATGACTTGTTGAATGTTGTTACGACAACCACAATGATTACAGATTTGGTTCAACAAATTGGAGCAGAAAAAGTTAATGTCGATGGCTTGATGGGAGCAGGGGTAGATCCTCATTTGTTTAAGGCGAGTGAAGGTGATGTTGCAAAATTGGCGGGGGCAGACTTGGTTTTCTATAATGGTTTGCATCTTGAAGGAAAGTTGGTGGATGTTTTTGAACGAATGAAAAGTCAAAACATAAAAACTGTTGCTATTGCAGATACACTTGAACATTCAAAATTGATTAAATCAGCTTTGTTTGAGTCGAATTATGATCCACATATCTGGTTTGATATTGCCAATTGGAAGAAAATATCCGTTTTTGTAGCTAATCGTTTGTCAGTAGAAGATTCTAAAAATGCGGATTATTATAAAGAAAATGCGACTGAATATTTAACTCAACTCAATGATTTGCAGAAAGAAATAGCGACTAATATAAGTAGTTTGACAAAAGATGAACGTAGATTGGTAACTGCCCATGATGCCTTCAATTATTTTGGACAAGCCTACGCTTTTGATGTGGTTGGGCTGCAAGGTTTATCAACGGCCACAGAAGCTGGAGTTCAAGATGTTCAAAAAACGGCAGCTTATATCATTGATCATAAAGTGAAAGCGATATTTATTGAAAGTTCTGTTCCACAACGTACTGTAGAAGCCCTAAAAGCAGCTGTAAACTCAAAAGGACATGAAGTTTCAATTGGTGGAACACTTTACTCTGATGCTTTGGGAGATCAAAATTCCGCCGAAGGTACATATATCGGAATGTTTAAGTATAATGTCAACACGATTGTAAATGCCTTGAAATAATGGAGAAAATTGCTGTGAAAATAGATGACCTTACTGTAGCTTATAATTACAAGCCAGTGTTGTGGGATATTGATTTGCAAATTCCTGAAGGTGTTTTAATGGCAATCGTTGGTCCGAATGGAGCAGGGAAATCTACTTTAATAAAATCTATTTTAGGGATTTTAAAACCTATAGCTGGAAGTGTTAGCATTTTTGGTAAACCTTATAAAAAACAACGTAAACATGTGGCGTATGTACCACAAAAAGGAAGTGTTGATTGGGATTTTCCAACGACAGCTTTGGATGTTGTGATGATGGGAACTTACGGAAAGTTGGGGTGGATCAAGCGTCCTGGTGTAAAGCAAAAGAAAAAAGCATTGGAAGCACTTGAGAAAGTAGGAATGCTTTCTTTTAAAGGTCGACAAATTAGTCAATTGTCAGGTGGTCAGCAACAACGCGTTTTCCTCGCAAGAGCTTTGGTGCAAGATGCTTCAATTTATTTTATGGACGAACCATTTCAAGGGGTTGATGCTACAACAGAAGTGGCGATAATCAATATTTTAAAAGAATTGAGAAAAGCAGGGAAAACTGTTGTGGTGGTGCACCATGATTTGCAAACTGTTCCCGAATATTTTGATTGGGTGACTTTCCTAAATGTAAAGAAAATTGCTACAGGACCCGTGAAAGTTATTTACCACGATGATAATTTGACAAAAACCTATGGAATTAATTATAAAGTGAGTATTCAGAAGTAATTTTAAATGAAGAATGTAAAATTAAAAATGAATAACTGGTGATTTCGTTTTTTGACTAGCTTAGGATTCTTAATCACCAGCGAGGCTAGGTGACTGCGTTGCTCTGAGCTTGTCGATGAGAGCTTGTCGAAGTCGCCGAAGTCACCGAAATAAAATGAAGTTGTTGATATAGTTTAAAATAAAGAAAAAAGTTAGTTTTTAGGACGCCCATTGAAAAACCACGTTTGGGTCCCGCTTGTTTTCATTCTTCTGTAAAAATTTAAAGTGTTTGAAGTTGAGGAACGAGACAAGTTTTTAAATTTTCAGAAGTGAAGACTTAGTGGGTAAAAGGTCTTTCAAGGGCTAGACTTTTTTGTTTACTTTTTACGGCGATGGTAAAAAGTAAAAGCTCAATATTGGATGGATGACATTTTAACTAAAAGATAGTATTTAGGAAGAATAGAGATAATGGATTTAACAGAATACATACAACTTGTTTTCAGCGATTACACACTGCGTACCATCACATTGGGAACCGCGATTTTAGGCGCTGTAACGGGGATGTTGGGGAGTTTTGCTGTATTGAGAAAACAAAGTCTTTTGGGAGATGCGATATCTCATGCTGCTCTTCCTGGAATAGCTTTAGCCTTTTTATTTACTGGAACTAAAGACACAAATATCTTGCTTATTGGAGCTTTGATTAGCGGTTTAATCGGAACTTTTTGGATTCGGGGGATTACAGCTAAAACACATTTGAAATCGGATACAGCCCTCGGCTTAATTCTGTCTGTCTTTTTTGGATTTGGTATGCTATTATTGACCTATATTCAGAAGCAACCCAACGCAAATAAAGCTGGACTGGATAAATACCTATTTGGTCAAGCTGCCACTTTGGTAGAAAGCGATGTATGGTTAATGGCAATTGTAATGGGTGCTTGTTTAATCGTTTTATTCTTATTCTGGAAAGAGTTTAAAATCTTACTTTTTGATAAAGATTACGCTCATACTTTAGGCTTTAATACGAAAATCATAGACGTTTTAATCACGAGTTTTATTGTCATGGCGATAGTTCTAGGACTTCAAACGGTAGGCGTTGTACTGATGAGTGCCATGTTACTTGCTCCGGCTGCAGCAGCCAGACAATGGACCAACAGTTTGGGGATAATGGTGTTTTTAGCCGCTGTTTTTGGAGCTTTCGCTGGTGTAATTGGAACGGGAATTAGTGCAACACAAAACAACCTTTCAACGGGACCTGTTATTGTTTTAGTGGCATCCGTTTTCGTGCTTTTTTCCTTTATATTTTCTCCAAAACGTGGTTTACTTTTCAAACGCATTCGCTTAATTCAAAACCGAAACGATTTAGAATTACAAAAAACCTTGACTTTTATGTATCATATTGTGGAAAGTCACCAAAATATCTCGCATCCACATAAAATTAGGATCTTGAACAATTTTAGAGGATACAGTAAGAAAAGTTTAAACAAATTGGTGGCTCAAGATTTAGTAAGTGTAGAAGGTGACTTGTGGAGCATGACACCCAAAGGATTTGAAGTGGCAAAGAATTTATATAATCAAAACAAGGACAATGACTAATGCACAATTCGAAATACATTTGATTGCAAGTTTAGTAGCAATTGCTTGTGCGATTCCAGGAACGTTTTTGGTCTTGCGAAAAATGGCCATGATCAGTGATGCTATTAGCCACTCCATCTTGCCAGGATTGGTGGTCGGATTTTTTATCACGCAAGATTTAAATTCACCTTGGTTAATTCTATTTGCAGCAATTACTGGAGTTTTAACTGTTGTTTTGGTGGAGAAAATTCAACAAACAAAACTCGTAAAAGAAGACACCGCCATTGGGTTGGTATTTCCTGTTTTGTTCAGTATTGGTGTGATTTTAATTGCACAATACGCCAACGATATTCACCTTGATGTTGATGCCGTTTTGCTGGGTGAATTGGCCTTTACACCATTTGATCGAGTGTATTATAGTGAAGTCGATTTAGGACCAAAATCTTTGTGGGTAATCGGCTCTATTTTATTGTTGACACTGGTGTTATTATTTGCCTTTTTCAAGGAATTAAAGCTGAGTACCTTCGATGCGGGACTAGCGACTTCTTTAGGTTTTTCACCTTTGGTCATACACTATGGATTGATGAGCGTTGCCTCTGTAACCACAGTCGGTGCTTTTGATGCTGTCGGTGCAATTTTAGTCGTTGCTTTGATGATCGCACCAGCCGCTTCAGCCTATTTATTGACCACCAATTTGAAGAAAATGCTTGTTTTGTCTAGTTTTTTCGGTGTTTTTAGTGCGATAGCAGGATATTGGATGGCCCATGCACTCGATGCATCTATTGCCGGAAGCATGACCACAATGTTAGGTTTAGTATTTCTTATCGTCTATTTATTTGCCCCAGCCAAAGGTTTGTTTGCTGTGATTTACAGAGAAAAACAACAACGTTCAGAGGTTTCCTTAATTACTTTTTTGCTCCATTTACAAAATCACAGTGAACCCGAAGAGCGTCATGTAAAACACCTCAATGAACATATCAATTGGGCGAAAGTACGAAGTAAGACCGTTTTAAATTTAGCATTGAAAAACAACATGATAACGATTGATCATGAATTGGTTTCCTTAACCCCAAAAGGGGAGGAGTTCACTGCTAAAGCCATTGAATACATCCTCACCAACGAAGAAGGCCTAATCGAAGACATGAAAAAAGATTTCTTCCTGTTTAGAGGGTAAACTTACGCAGAGCTCAAGATAGGAAGAAAGATTCCGACCTAAAGGCACGGAGAAGAAGTGGTTCGATTGAAATCTACAAGGAGAGGAAGCTAGGGATTGATGCCTTCATCATCATTAACTGCCATTACCAAAATCCTCAATCCACCTTTCAAAAAAGATTTCTCCAGATGATCGAAATGACGATTCGGAGGAGAGAATACTTGAAAAAGAGGAAGGAAAGCGTAGCTTCCCTTCCTCTTTTTCACCCTTATACACAAGCGATAGCCGTCATCCTATGTTTGCAAAAGGGATGAGTTTAATTGATAATTTATAAATTTAACTCCTCTTAATTAAGAGGAGAAAAAGCAAGTCAAAAGTCCGTCATTTGTCATTAAGACAGCTCGAAATTCTAGTTCCCTTCTCCTAGTACTTAAATTTTGAACAGTTCATTAGTTTTAAAACCTGTATTTAGTTTCGATAAATTAAAGCATTCTGTAAATCTGTATACTGGACAGGTTTATTGGAATGAACATTTCGAAAATGAATGAATAGAGCAATATCTTTTATTGATTGCAGTTAGTTTTACGTTTACATTTAAATATGATTTTAAGTTTTAATAAACTTAAGCATCTCAATTCCCTTTGCATGAATAATACGTACAAAATACTCGCCTTTAGATAAGTCTCGAACAATTATATCATGGCTTTTACCGTTTAGTTCCTTTACTAGTTTACCAGTTATTGAAATAACTTGAACACTTATTATCCCAGGTATTTCATTTAATCCAGTAATAAATATTTTCTCATCCGCTGGATTTGGAGTCAAACTAAGTTTATTTTTATAATAGTTAGGTATATCAACAAATTCAATAGAAATACATTCTGAAGTATCAATACATCCATCAAGATTTATTTCAGCAGCATAACTTCCACCATTTGGAGGTACAAAAAATCTGTTTGTTGCACCAAGAACAGGATTGTAATTATTATCACAGTTCAGCCATTGATAAGTTGTAGCTTGATAAAAGACATTAAGTAGCGAATCATTTTGATAAATATCTGTATCTGGGTTTGGTTTAATAATTAAATCAAGCGTTACTATTGAATCACAGCCTCCAATGCTAGTTAACGTATCGGTTGGAGTATCTGTACTCTCGGTATATGTTATTCCATCTATCCATGTATATTCTACGCAAGCTTCCTTAAAATCGGTTGTATTGATTGGCGGTTTAATTGTTAAATTAAGTGTTACAATAGAATCACAACCTGTTATAACGCTAGAATAGGTGTAAGTAGGAGAATTGGTGCTCTGAAAATAAGTATTCCCATCTACCCATGTGAATTGTTTACAAATTTCTACAAACTCTGTTTCATGAACTGTATTCAAAACATTAACATTTGAAGTAACAATGCTATCACATCCATCCTGATTTGTAAATGTAGAATTATGTGAAAAAGCAGATGTGACATTTGTAAAGTATGTTCCATCAGGTGCAGTAAAGTTTTCGCCTTCACAAATGGTGATATTATGGCTTGACGAGTTAGAGTTATTATTTACAATCTCAAACCATGAAGAAAGACCACATGAATCAACCCATGTGTAAATACCGGATTGAGTAGCATCACAATAGATCCCACTATTGATAAGGTTTCCATTGTAATACCAATCAACATCTAGGTTCAGATCAACTGTAATACTATTTTCGTCACAATAATGATTTGTGTTTTCTGCTTGAATAGGAAGACTTCCATTATTAGCTTCTAATGTATATGAATCAGGGCTAAATAATTCAAAATATATATTATTTGAAAAATCACAGCCTAAGTAAGAAAGTTGGGATGTGATCCATAATCCTGTTTCAGTTGGATCGACGGGAATAACTATTGCTGTTGTTGTATCATCAAAATCAGTTTGAGGACCATGCATGTAATCAACATGAAATATAATGGAGTCATAGTTACTATTTAATATCACTGTATCATCTAAACAAATTGGATTGTAACCTGGGTAAACAAGGGAGTTATCTATGGAATGAAAAGAAGAAGGTTCCGAAATTACATCGACTAAAATTTCCTTTTCACCTAAACATCCATTGGTTTCAACAGAAGCTCTTATTACACTTGTTGAATTTGGGTAAGTGCTAAAACTGCTTGAGGAGCTAGACTGAATAGAACCATTGACTTGCCACATAGCATTTTGATTCGAAGTCATATATAATTGTTGGCCTTGACAAGCATTTGTATCGCCAATTGAAATTGTTACCAAAGGAATTGGTTTTACATCCATGAAAATTGAAGTGTCAGAAGAACATCCAAATCCAAAAATTTTCATCGAAAAACTTTGGAATCCAGCAGTATCAAAAGGAATTACACTGCTATCTTTAGTGTAATCGGTATACGAACCAATACTCCATTCATAATCAAATGGTAAACCATAGTCGTTATTTGAAACGCTTATTGTGTCAACATAGCAGAAACTATTACTTTGATTAGTAGGGTTAACGAAATCAAGGCAGTTAACACGATAGAATTTATGGACATTTGTAACGATTGGAGGATTTTGATCAAAATATATTAGTGCGTGATTTTTAACAGGTTCAAAGGTTGGAGAGGTTGGGTCATAATCTACTTTAAATTTTATATATCCCATACTTCCCAAAAAGTTGACATTACTGTCTGGTAAATGGATATTTTTAAACTTTACATTTACAATTCCATTTGTATCAACAGTAAAATTATATGAGTGACTTGCAGATATTGGTTTAGCAGTAGACCAATCAAATAGATTGGATAACTGATCATGAATCAAAATATCAACGGCTGTGTCATTTCCTGTATTTTGAAATCGAATCATATATTCTGTTTCATCTTTGAAAGAATAAACCGAGTCACCTTCATATATAAATTCAGTCATCGTAATGTTCTTGTCATTCGGATCGTATGCGCATGTAACTATTTGACTAAGTGTATCTCTTAGTACTCGAGTGTTTGAGCTTCCTGTGAATTTTGCAGATGAATAAAAGTTCATTGTGTCCATCATAAAAGCTGTTCCAGGTAGGTTGAAATCTGCATAGAACTGACTTATTTCAAAAGGAGTTACTCCTGTCAATTGCCAAATTACTGTATCTCCTATTTGAGTTGAAGGTTGATTTGAACTTGAAAAACTTGTGTTTGCAGGAATGGTTACTTTAATCTCTAAATCGACAACCTCAGGGGAGATATTTTGTGTCTGTAAAAACATCCTTCCTTGCTCATTACATCTACTGCCTGATAAATTCGTATCAAATAGATCATCTAAACTATTGTTATTCGTATTTGTTACGCCAATTGAGATGCTGTCTATTGGAGAATTTAAATTAACATTCACTTCACTTGGATAAGGAGTCGTGGTAGCAGTAAAATAGTTTGTGAAGGCAGATGCTATTGAAAAAACATAACTACTATCAGCACCTAAAGAAGCATTAAAATTACCTGAATTATCGGTGTAGGTTGTTAACCAATTATTGTTAAGCTCTAAAGGGAATGAAGGAAACATTAAATCCGTTCCTTGATCAAAATCTCCATTTGTATTCATATCAAAATAAACAGATCCTTTTGTCGAAAAAATATTATTATTCGTGTTTTCATACCAAGTATCTCCAGCAACAAAATCATCATCTCCATCTTCATCCAAATCTTCAATGCGAGTGATAATATTGCTTGCTGTTTCTGTATGTATAAGCTGAAGACCAATACCTGTACTTTTTAATTGCCATTGCCTAGTATCTGACTGAATAATTAGATCTGTTAAATAATCATTATTAAAATCTGTAGAGAAACCTTTTGCCCCTGAAAATGAACCCGAAGGTAGCGTGTAGTATGTTTGTTGTGATCCAAAAGTTCCTGCATTGTTAATATGTCTATAAATTTTATTGTTCGAATCAAGCCAATGAATCTCTGGAAATTGATCGCCGTTACTATCAAAAACACCAACTAATTCTTTACAATCCATGGATAATACTTGCCCCCAAGAAAAGTTATTAGAACCATCATTATGAGCCATTCTTATTTTATTGTATCCAGGAGCTTCATGTTGAATAATTACATCTTTTAAACCATCAAGATCATAATCTGCCAATTTTACTATCACATCACTTACATTAAATTGCGACCATTGAAGTACGGTAGAGGCTAAAACAGGAACACCTGAGTTTAATTCATACATTAAAATTTTATCACTAGATCCAGAACCTCCCGAATTTCTGTTGTGATAAAATAATTCATCTTTTCCATCACCATCAATATCAGCGACAAGTTTAAGATCCATTTTAATGTTTGAAAAAGTCCCATTTGAACCACCGTTGATTAAGTAACCATGTTGGGCGGTGAAGTTGTCTTCACTACTCCATAAAAAATCAGGTAAAGAATCTTGATTAATATCAACTGTATTAAGATCGTATGTAAAGTAAGGAAGTGATCCACCTAATTCTATTGGGAAAAGTGAATCATTAATATTTTCCCATAAAACTATTTTCCCAGTTGTATATGAAACATTGTCTATATCTCCATCGTTCTCGTAATCAACTGTTACGTTGACAGAGAATGCGTCATTCCAAAAATTCCATACTGTAGATTTAGTGTCAAGCGATTGTGATGTTGTGTTTTCTCTGTGAAAAAAACCTATTTCTGAATATGAATTACCAGCAGTGGCAACATAGCATACGTCAGTATAACCATTATTATCTATATCATGACATCTATGTGTTCCTTCGTATATTTGATTTGATGTATTAATAGCTACATTGTTAAACGAAAAACTCCCATTGTTGAAGAAAATGGAGTTACCAATTATAATATCAGAAAATCCATTTTGGTCAACATCATAAAATTCATTGAATTCTAGAGCTTGTGGATTTCCAGCCCCCGTTTGTGATTGATAATCAATATTCCCTGAATAAACGAAGTTATAGTCGTATCCAGAAGTCCATTGTAAAACATGTAGTATCGTTCCTTTTTTAATAACAATCTCCTCATTGCCGTCGTTATTAAGGTCTTGAAAATGCATGGATTCACGTTCTGTAGGTCCTATTGAATTTGAAACAATAGAATCTTGTAAAGTATAATCCATGGATCCAGTTTGAGTATAGATATAAATTTTATTGCTTTTAGCTTTTACAAACATTTCTTGTAATCCATCATTTTCAATGTCATTAAATTTAATGTCGACATCAGAGACATTTATATTGTATGGAACTGTAACTGAGAAGTTGGATGTTGAATTTGTTCCTGATTGATTAATGAAGAAATTAATAGTATTATTTATATAGGAATAAAGGTCAATGTATGAGTCAGTGTTTATATCAGCTGACTTAATCCAAAATAGCGGAGAAGAAGATAATACTTCAGGAGCATCAAATACAAAGTTGCCCATATTTTCGACCCATTGTATTGAGCTGTTGTGAAATACTATGTCTAGAAGACCATCATTATTCCAATCTGTTAGAATTCGATTATTTCCGACTTGAAATTCTGTGAAACCTAAACTGTCAATGCCATTTATGCTTGCATTATAAATACGTGCATTACCATTTCCTATGTAATTAAAAAGCTCTTTATAACCGTCGTTATCAAAATCAGCAAACTCTATTTCCTCTCCCATATTTGGAGTTGCAATTCTTGGATACTGATGATGAAGAAAAGAAGATTGACCTATAACTGAAAATCCAAATAGTAATAGGTAAGACAGGGTAATTAATGATTTCATATTGAAGTAGTTTTGCCGAAATATACGTGTATAAAATCTTTTTTACCAAATTTTTTTCTATAAAATTTAGCTACTCTTCCATATGCCCTTTTATACAAAAGTAGGGCATCATTTCGAAAAAGCTTGAATTGAGAAATATTATATCCATGCGCAACGTTTTTTTTTGGTACTGTTAATCTCTTTAATTCGTAATTGAAAACGAGTAATTAACTCCTGAAATTAAAACCTCCACGCTACAACTCTAGTGATTTTATTTCCTGTTCCCATTGGAATTTCTTTCACTTCTTTAGCGCCAATTTTTTCAAGGGCATTCAATATTCCTTTCATGTTGGATTGTTTCGAAACTAAAGTGGTGAACCAATTAACATTTTTAGCGAAGGCTTTACTTTCCTTGATCATCGTGTGAATAAAAACATATTCTCCTCCTTTAAAAATCAATTCATTTTGATTTCCCGCGAAATTTAGTTTGGGAGATTTTGCGTTTTTACCTGTTAAGTTTTTGACTTTTCTTCTTGTTCCTTTTAAAGCTTCTTCTTTAGAGGAGTGGAATGGAGGATTACAAATCGTAACATCAATTTGATCATCCGGTTTGATTACTCCAAGGAAAATTTGTTTTGGACTTTTTTGTAATCTCAATTCAATTTTCCCAGTTAAACTAGGATTATTATTGACAATGTTTTCCGATGAAGTAATCGATTTAGGATCCACATCAGACCCAATAAAATTCCAACCATATTCAGTGGCACCAAGAATAGGATAAATACAACTGGCCCCAACTCCGATGTCTAAACATTTAATAGCATTGCCTTTTGGAATCTTGCCTTTGTTGTCTTTCGCCAATAAATCAGCAACATAATGAATGTAATCTGCTCTTCCTGGAATTGGAGGAGTTAAATTGTTGTCTGGAAATTCCCAATAATCAATTTTATAGTAATATTCTAAAAGTGTTTGATTTAAAATTTTTACCGATCTTGGATCTGAAAAATCGATGGAGTCTTCACCGTATTTATTGGGTTGAATAATCCCTTTTAAATCTCTATTGATTTTTGCAAGTGCATTAAGGTCGTATTTCCCTTTGTTTTTATTTCTTGGATGAAGTCTTGATTTATCTTTTGTCATTGTCATTTTATATAAAGCGCAAAGCTACAACTATATCTTCGTATTTGATTGTAGCTCGTGTACTTTTCCATCTTTTATCTTAAATGACTTTCCAGCAAATTCAAATGTTTCCCCTTCAGATTTTTTGATTAAGTTGAATAAATCTTCATTTAAAGTGTGAATTGAACCTCCTGTAGCAAATGCCAAGTTTAAATAATGCACATTTAGTCGATATTTTGTACCACAAAGAATAATGCGCACAGGTTTTTCGATGTCTGAGATTAATTGATGGTCACGCATCTCACTGAAATTGTCAGCAATGAGAATTATTTCTTTTGCGTTAGGGTTGTCATTTTGCGCTTTTAAAATTGCTTCCACATCATTTTCTGGTGAATCGCCGCTACAACCGAAAGAAACCGCTTGAAGTAATGTGTCTCTAAATTCAACATATTTTTTTGTTCTTACGGAATGAATTCCTTTTGTTGAACCAATCTTTTTCTGATTATTTGGAATTCCATCCCCATCATTGTACAAGGCAATATATGCCTCCTCCTTTTTATTTAACTTTAATAAAAACCAAAAGACAACTTGTTCAATATAAGGAAACATACTGCAAGTGACATCCGCTACAACTACCGGCTTTTTCCAATTGTTTCTTTCAAAAGCATTGATAATCACTGGATCATTTTTGAATTTTTTTTTGACCTCTTCTTCAGAAATGTCTTTAGTGTCATCTTTAGGAAGAGATTCATAATTTTGTTTCTCTGTAGAACTCAAAATTTGACTTTGTTCGGGTTGATAATAAATTATTGCTCCATGAAACATTATTTTGGCTTGTGATTCATTCTTACAATACATTTGTCGAACAACACTCCAAGTAATTCCTTCGTTTTTAACAAGATCAGAACGAATACTCAACATATTGCGAATACGTTGTTTGTTTAATGCTGAAATGTCTTGGCCTTTTGGGAAGTTCGTGTAAACTAAATCAATTTGGATAATATTTGCTTTTTGCAATATACTTTTGTCCATTACGGATAATATCTTGGAACTTCCATAATTCATATTCACAACAGCAGTATTTAAATGAGTTCCTGAAATTCGGTAAATTCCAGCTTTTTTTTCTTTTTGATTGATGATGTCATCAATGGTTCTTGCATTGTTTTGGGCAAAAATGATAAACGAGAGACTAGAGAAAAATAGAAAGGTGATCAGTTTCATAGGCATCGTTTTTAAATTTTGGGGTTCAAATGTATAACGTTGACTATGTGGTTTGTTACAGGTTGATGTGAACTCTTGAAATTTTAAATAAAAACAATAAGACACCAATCGCAGAGATTGATGCCTTAAAGATAATACAAATTGAAATCAATTTATAGCACAAAAAAATCTATTTCTTAACCAATTTGTGTGTGGAGTAACTTCCGTTTTGATTTTTAATCTTGACAAAATATACCCCTGTATTAAGATGATTTACATTGATTTTTATAACGGTGGATGTAGGTAATATGTTCACTACTGAAGCACCCAAAGTGTTCAATATTTCGACTTCATGAATTTGATTATCACTTGAAATTGTAATGTTTTGTTGAGTTGGATTAGGATAAATAGAAGTCTGAACTTTAGTTGAAGTTGATAAATTTAAAGTTGATGGATTTTCAAAAGCACCAAGGTCAATAGTTGCTGTTCCATTACCATCTCCGTCTTCGATTCTATTGTTTCCGGCTAAATCAACAGGGTGAGCACTTGAGTTATTGTCTCCAGCATCAACTAGTGTAGAAAATTTCCCGATTCTAAAATCTCCTGAAGAATTTGGTGTACTACTTGGAGTTATCGCTTGAAGGAATAGTGGATCATTTGCAGTTGTCCCGTCAAGGTTACCATTTCCACTTATTCCACTTTCGTTTTTAACGATTGAATAATTAAGTGATGCGTTTGAAATAGCAGTTTCTGGGTTACCATTTGCCGCATCATTTCCCCAAATTATAGTGTTGTTTGCTGTGAAACTGTCCATAATTCCACCAAATTGATTGGCTGCATAATTTCCTGTTATTGTAACATTGTTTAATTCTATTTGAGAAGGGGAGGGTGAGTAAATTCCACCACCATTATCATCGGTAACATTTCCTGTAATTATTGAATTATTGATTTCTAATGAACCATTATAAATTTGATAGATTGCTCCACCACTTCCTTTAGCATAATTTCCTGAAAAAATAGAATTGTCAATCGTCGTATTTGAGCTACCTAGGTAAAGAGCTCCTCCTAATGTATTGTCTCCAGTATAGCAACTTGTGATTTTTATATTTTCTAATGCAATTGTAGCATCATCTGCTGCAATTCCTGCACCGTTTGATCCACTGGTATATCCATTTTGAATTGCTAGTGCTTGAATTTTTACGTTTGATGAATTGTAGATATAAAATGCTCTAAAAGTGCTGTCTCCATCAATAATGGTGTTTTCAATTCCGTTCCCAATTATTGTAAGGTCTTCAGCAATAATGAAATGGCCCGTTGTTAAATTTATAGGTGTTCCATCAGTACTTGGATCAAAAATTATGGTGTCTCCCGAACAAGCATCGTCAATTACCTGTCGCAATGAACCTGCACCTGAATCATCAGAATTCATTACTGTATGTGTTGAGTTTCCGAGAATAGTAAGATCGATGGTGAGAATACTATCTGTTGAACAAGTAGATTGTAATGTATCTGTTACGATCATGTTACCCACTGTGTTGTAGGTTTCATCACCACTAGGAACAGTGTAAGTAAAACATTCTGAAATATTAATTTCTGTATTCGAAACACCTTCCGCAGCTCCAACATCTCTTTGTGTACCTTGGATAGAATAGTTTTGTGCATCTGATAAATCTGAAGGATCTCCCATGTCTATTGCAATACTTCCGCAGCCTGGAGCCATTGTAGAAATTGTTCCACCATTGTTTTGTAGTGGCCCTAAATCTACATCGTTTGCTGTAACTCCCATTTGGTCTGTTGCAATAGAACCTGTTATAGATGTATTATCTAATATATTGTATCCATGAGAAGTGATATTGTATCCTGGATATGAATAAATATTGCTCGTACCATTGGAGACCAATATACTACTTCTGATTTCTACATTTGAGTTTGTACCACTACTGTAAATCCCACCACCATCTGTTGAAGAAGTATTGTTAACAATTGTTGAGTTCTCAACGATAACATTTGATGTCCAACCAGAAGTGTTCGAATTGGATCGAATTGCTCCACCTGTTCCTCCGCTATTTCCTGTCATGGTTGAATTTTTTATATAGGTATAAACATTCTGATTTGGATTTGAAATATGTATTCCACCACCATCGGCAGTTGCTGTGTTATTTGCAAATGTACAGTTGTCGACGTAAAGTCGAATAGGAAATGCAAATGAAAAAGTGCTTATTGCACCTCCAGATTGAGCAGAAGAATTGTTTTCAAATAAAATGCTATTCAAATAGACCTTTTCTACATTCTCACATAATATTGCTCCTCCATCGGATGTTGCTGAACCATTTTGAATGGTGAGATTGTTGATGATGACACTGTCAATACCGCTAATGTTGAAAATTCTTGAGTTTTGTCCACCATCAAGAATCGTATTGTTAACTCCATTTCCTTGTATCATAATTCTTTTTGAAAAAGAAATCTCTCCACTTGTTAAGAGTATTGCTTGACCCTGAATTGAGTTGTCAAAAGCAATGGTATCACCAGTATTTGCAGCTGCAATTTGTGCCCGCAATGAACCGGAACCTGAGTCGTTGTTATTTGTTACTGTGAGCACATTAGCATAGTATGCATTTGTCGCAATCAACAGTAAAATAGTAAGTAATGATCTTTTCATAATATTGTTTTTTTGACAAAACTATATCACGAAAATAGAATGATGAAAATTGTGGGGTGAACGACAAAATTACTGTGATGAAATACGATTTAAACTTTAGAAGACCATAAAATCTCCAATTGGAATTAACGAAGAATTTGTTCCATTTTATCTTTAAATTGCTTTTTATAATTCCTCCCAACAGGTAATTCTTGCTTATTTAATTTGACATGTGTACTTGTAAAATGTTGAACCTTATTTAAGTTGATGACATAAGATTTATGAATTTGAATAAAGTCTAACGGTAGTCTACCTAACAATTGTTTTAATGAAATTCGTTCGACACATTTTTGTCCATTTTCCAAGAAAAGATTGACATAGTTACTGTCTGTTTCTAGATAAAGTATATCATTAACATCGATTAAAATTTTTCGGTTATTTAAAGTAACTGTAAGTTTTTGCTTATCGATTTTCTTTAACGCAATGGAAATTGATGCTTGAATACTTTGTTGTGTGTATGGTTTTTCTAAGAATCCTTCTGGAAAAGTGGCAGAGGCTGATTTAATATTTCTTTCGTCAGCATTGGCTGTGATATAAATATGTGGAATCGGAGACTTTTCATGGATTTCTAACATCAATTCTGTTCCCATTTTTTGTCCTTCACCTAAATTAATATCAATCAGAAGTAAGTCAAAATCGACCTCGTTAATTAACGCTTCAGCTTTTTCGGTACTTGTCGCAATCCATATCTTACGTGCTCCGAGTTCTTCTAATATTCTGCGTAAGTTTTCGGCAATTAACTCTTGATCTTCTAATATTAATAGCTTGACATTTTTAAACTCCATCTAAATTGATTTTTAATACAGTTTTAACTCCATACTGACTAGAACGTTCTACTTCGGCGCCAATTTGTCTGCTTAACATTTTAATCATGTTGTGCCCTAATCCAGGACTTGTATTCTCATCAAAACCTGCTCCATTGTCTTGAAAAGAAATGATGAGTTCATCCTTATTTAAGCTCATTTTTAATTCAAAAATTCCATTTTGATCTTGAGGAACACCATATTTTACTGAGTTGGTAATGACTTCATTCATAATTAATCCAATCGGTATAGCCTTTTCAAGCTTTAGGTGAAATGGAACCAATTCTGTCTTGAGTTGGATTTTGTTTTGGGAATCAGGATAAAGTGAAATTGTGTTTTTTGCTAATTCTTCAAGATATTCCGACATTTCAAGCTGGTCGACTTGTTCATCGTTTTTATACAGTTTTTTATGAATTGAAGCCATAGAGTTGATTCTTGAAATGCTCACTTTTAATGCTTTGGAGTCAGCACTTTCTTTAACCATGTTCATTTGCAATTCCAATAAACTAATAATCAATTGAAGATTGTTTTTCACACGATGGTGAGTTTCTGCAATTAGCATTTCTTTTTGTTCAACTGTTTTATCTACTTTCTTCTTTTGTTGCGTTATCGTATTTACCGCTATTTCGAGATCAGATTTATATTGAACCGCATAAGATTTTAAATAAACGGTATAAAATAAAGTTAAAGCAATAACAATAATTGAAGCAAGTCTAACAGTTTCTATTCTGTCTTCAGTGAAAATTACCGAAGGAGTGTAGAAATTATATTGATTGTTGGCTAAGCCAATGCAGGCGATACAAAAAGCGATGGCAGTAAATAATAAAACCCTTTTTTTAGATTCGATGATCAGTGTTAAAAAGCTAAACAAAGACAATATAAAAAGCATTAATGAATAATTATCGAGCTTGAAGACGAATACAACAGATATCAATCCCAGGAAAACTGATGTAACCAATAGCCAAATGGTGATGTTAAATTTCCCTTTGGAATTGAAGTAAAGCATCGCTACATTTAATAAAAGAGAGATGGTCGTTTGACCGAATTGCTCAGTACTAGCTTCTTCAAAAATGGAAACATAAATAAACCCTAATAATTTAATTAGAAAAGCGGCAATCACAATGATGTTGAGTAAGCGCCTTTGACGCCTGTCATATTGTGACAAGCCATGTGAAACTCCAAGATTGAATAGTGTTTTTATCATCTAGTTTAATCAGTTCAATGCTAAAATAAATTGACTTTGGTTAAATGTTAGTAGGGCTGAAATGTGATCTTGCTTTTATTTCCAATCAAAAATATAAACGGGTAAACGGTCTGGAATTTTTACATTGATTTCCTCATCATTGTATTTCCTCACCAAGCGATTATCCTCCCATTGGAAAATGTATTTTTCTTTTCCCTTTGTATGGATGAGTTCTTCAAAACCGTAAAATAAAAATTGATTGTCTCCAACGGCAACAGTCGCGGAACCACGAACCATTAATTTTACACCGTTGGTGAATTTTAATTTGATTTCATCTGTTAATTTATTGTAATTCCCCTCAATTAAAGTGATTTTGGTTTCCACTTCTCCAGCAGAAGCCATAAAAATCTTTCCAACTGGCTTGTCCAATTTTGAAATAAAATCGGCAGGGAGTACATAAATCAAGGCACGTTCGATGTAAGGATAGGATTCCAAATCAACTTTGATTGCGTTTTCGTCTTTTCCCATAACAATTCTATTGTATACAATAAAAGCGCACATAACACCAGTCATTGAAATCAATAAGTTGATAATTGCAACGGGTGTACTCGGAAAATGTGAATATAGGTACCAAGCAATTCCGATAAAAGGAAGGATAGTAAGTAGAGAAATTATTAATGCGGTGAACTTTTTCATTTAACAAATGTAATGATTTCTTAGCTTTGTATGCAAATGTTAAAATGCGACTCACAAACATATAAGGATTTAGAGCTTGAAAAGCTGCAAGATATTTTAAGAGATTATTGTATAGGTCCTTCTGCGCTTAAGATTGTAGATCAATTAAAGCCTGTCAGAAATAACGAGGAATTAATAAAATTTCTCAATCAAACCAGTGAATTGGTTGAAATTAGAAGAGAAGGGGAGGCTTTTCCAAGATTAGAGTTTGAAGAACTCAATAGTGAAATTAAAATGCTTCCTGTTCAAAACGCGAGTTTACCTCAAGAGAGTTTTGCACGAATTCGACTGGCTTCGACGATGGTAAATGCTTTACTTTACTTTTTCAATAAACGTGAAGCGGACTTTCCTCAGCTTTATGAATTACTCGAAAATGTTGAGTTTACTAAAGAAATTATTGAGAAAATCGATACTATTTTTGATAAACATGGTAAAGTTAAAGATGATGCTTCTCCTGGATTATTAGCAATTCGTCAGCAAATGCAAAGCTTGAAAAGGCATATACATTCGGCGTTTGATCGCAGCATGAGAAAACTGCTAAAAAAAGGTTATCTCAGCGATACCAAAGAAGGTTTTATGAATGATCGCCGTGTTTTGGCTGTATTGTCTTCATACAAAAGAGAGGTGAGTGGACAAGTGGTTGGAAGTTCTAAATCTGGAAATGTAACTTTTATTGAACCTGGTGAAACGGTTCCTTTAAACAAAGAATACGAGCAACTTCTCGATGATGAACGAAAAGAAATATTCATTATCCTTCAAGGCTTAACACGTGAAATGTTGGCTTATTTACCACTGATTAAAAATTATCAGCAGGTGCTAACAAAATTGGATTTTATCAATGCAAAAAGTCGTTTGGCTTTGCTTTTAGATGCGAATAAACCCTCAATAAATGACGATATGGTGATGGAAATGATAGATTGTTATCATCCATTATTAAAGTTGAACAACGAAGCACTAGGCAAAATGACGGTTCCACAGCGAATTTCAATGGATAAAGAATCTCGTATGTTGGTGATTTCTGGACCCAATGCAGGAGGGAAGAGTATTACTTTAAAAACAGTTGGGTTGCTTCAGTTGATGTTGCAATGTGGATTGTTGGTGCCTTTACATCCGAATAGTAAAATGTGTTTGTTCGATTCATTATTGACAGATATTGGAGATAATCAATCCATAGTTGATGAGTTAAGTACCTATTCCTATCGTTTAAAAAGAATGAAACACTTTTTGAATGTGGCCAATGAAAATTCCTTGCTTTTATTGGATGAATTTGGTACAGGTTCCGATCCCGACTTAGGAGGTGCTTTGGCTGAAGTATTTTTTGAAACACTTTATGACAAAAAATCTTTTGGTGTAATCACAACGCATTACAGTAATATTAAACTGAAAGCAGATAAATTACCTCAAGCAGTGAATGGCTGTATGTTATTTGATACCGAAACTTTAAATCCATTGTTTCGTTTTTCTACAGGTCAACCCGGAAGTTCCTTTACTTTCGAAGTCGCCCAAATCAACGGGATACCAAAAGGATTAATCAATAAAGCAAAATCCAAATTAGACCGTAAAAAGGTAAAGATGGATGAATTGTTACACGAATTACAAAAAGAGAAATCTTATTTGAATCGTTTAACCAAAGAACATATTTTAGCACAAGAAACCGCTGAAAAACATAGACTATATTACGAGGAAACTAAGGAGAAATACGAGCGCAAACTAAATAGTTTAAAAAATAAGGCTGAAGAAACAAGTAAGTTAGTCAGCTTAGGAAATAAGCTTCAATCTTACATCGATGAATATAAAGTGGGTGTAAAAAAGAAGAATGTGAATGCTCCTTTAATGCAAGATGTGAAGAAATACATCGCGAAGGAAAAATCAAAGATTGAAGAAGCAAAACAAGAAATTCGCTTAAAGAAACAAGCCAAAAAGAAGAAGAATAAGCCGAATAAAACAGTAAATGAATACCGTCAAGACAAAATAAAAGTGGGGAGTAAGGTGAAATTGATTGCTACAAAACAAACAGGTGAAGTCGAAGAAATTAAAGGCGATGATGTAACTGTTTTACTTGGATTCGCTCGAATGAAAGTAAAATTAAGACAATTGATTTATATTTCAAACTGATTGAAATTATTGATTTTTAATAAGGTTTTATTCTGTGTTTTTAAGGAACTATTTATTAAAGTAATTATAAGGA
This sequence comes from Brumimicrobium aurantiacum, assembly GCF_003402975.1. GTDB lineage: Bacteria > Bacteroidota > Bacteroidia > Flavobacteriales_D > Crocinitomicaceae > Brumimicrobium > Brumimicrobium aurantiacum. The sequence continues at coordinate 278,905 of NZ_QURB01000003.1, forward strand.
AATGCTAGTTGTTTCGGATGCGCCTTATCTTTTTTTGAAGATGGAGTGAATTAGAAGTCGTTAATAATGACGGAAGCTTCGGAGCTTGTGGAGAAGATCACCGGTATTATCGACTTTTAAGAGTGGAGTTAATAAAAAAGATTAAGCGCTAGACTTTTTTGCTTTACTTTTTTTGGCATTGAAAAAAAGTAAAAAATTAAGTTTGTTCATGACTTTTATTTTGAAACCTATTTTTAGTTCCTTAATAGAGGTATTCTTTTAATGATGTTGTAGTAAATTTGCAACTTACAAAGTTCCAAACACGCATTATTTTTTATATTTATCACCATGAAAAAAGAAATCACAATCGCCATTGATGGATGGTCATCTTGCGGAAAAAGCACATTAGCAAAAGCCTTGGCAAAATCTTTAAACTTCGTTTATGTTGACTCTGGAGCAATGTATCGAGGAGTGGCTTTGTATGCTTTAAGAAAAGATTTAGTTTCGCCATCTCATGCAAACGAAGAAGAAATCATCAAGGGCTTGTCTGATATCACATTGACTTTTTCAAACAATGATAAAGGTTCAGCAGATTTATATTTGAATGGTGAAAATGTTGAACAAGAAATCCGAACAATTACCGTTTCCAATGTTGTAAGTGCTGTTGCGAAAATCAAAGAAGTTCGTAGCTTTTTAGTCGCTCAACAACGAAAAATGGGCGAAGATGGAGGAGTAGTAATGGATGGCCGAGACATTGGTTCTGTTGTTTTTCCAAATGCTGAACTTAAATTATTTGTAACTGCAGATCCAGAAATCCGTGCACAAAGAAGATATGACGAATTACAAGCCAAAGGCGATAATGTTTCATTTGATGAGGTAAGAGAAAACCTTAAAATGCGTGATGAAATGGACAAGAACCGTGAAGAAAGTCCGTTGATTCAAACAGAAGACGCAGTGGTTTTGGATAATTCTAATTTAAGTCCAGCAGAGCAACTTCAAGAAAGCTTGAAGCTCGTTGAAGCACGAAAATAATAAGTATATTTACTGAGAAGCCTTTTTTTACGAAATCTCAATTGAAATCATTCTCGTTTTATTAACGTACAATTGTTATCAATTCCATTTACAAATTGTAACCAATGCATTAATTTTTAGTTATTATTGTGAGTGTTTGAAATACCTTTTGTGTTTTCATTTAAACCATAAAATAACTATGCTGAAAAATATATTATTCGCCATTTCATGTTCCTTCGTTAGTTTAGCTTTCTCCCACAAAAGTGACAGTTTAGTTAATGAGGAAAAAGAATCGACTTCAACTGTGAATTTTGTAGAATCAAGGTTTTTAAATGATTCAGTAGATTTACATTACGTGAATAATATTCAGCTTTTTGAAGAAGAATGGGATCGCTTAGCGCATCCTGTATTTTGGAAAACTTTGATGACCCTTCCAGAGGACTCTTGTGTTATTAATATTGGAGCAACAAGAGAGATTGTAGAGTACATGACACTTGAAGAATGGGACGAGCGAACAGATGATGAAAAAGATGTTTACCGTGATTCCATTCGTGCTTCAAGAAACTTGACCAGTGAGGATAAAGTTTATATGACCACTGGAAAAAGAGAGTTTTACACTTTTGATAAGGTACTTCCAACAATTTCAAAAGGGGTAGCAGTTTTTAAGCAACAAAATGTAGATCCTTGGTATGCACAAGCTATTTTAATGATTGAAAGTCCAGGAAGATTAGCGAAATCAAATGTTGGTGCTTATGGTTCATTCCAATTGATGGCCTCTGTGGCACGATCTCAAGGCTTAAAAGTAAACCGTTATGTTGATGAGCGAAAAGACTTTGTGAAATCTGCAATCGGAGCAAGTAGGCTCATTTCAAATGTATGTATTCCAGAGGCCAAAATTATTTTAGATAAAAAAGGGATTACTTATAACGAAAATGATTTATGGTTTAGACTTTTTGTGTTACACGTTTATCATGCCGGAGCATATAATGTGGCTGGAGTAGTCAATAAAATCAATCCGGATAAAGGAGGAATGGAGTTAATTCAAAGAATGTGGATCACGGAAAATGGTCGTTTTAGAAATGCATCACAAAATTATTCTCAATTGGCTCTGGCAGCAATGTTGATTTTTGAAGAAATGCTTTGGGACTGCTAAAAATTAATGACAGCAGTCATAAATTATAGGGAGAGAAAGCTTCGCTAAGGAAAGGTTTTAGGAAGAGATTAACTTAGCTTTCTCTTTAAAATATTAAAAGACCTTTCATGACTTAATCCTGAATTATTTTTCTGATTTCAATTTCAAATAATTTATTGTTCCTACGCTCGTTAATAAAACAGGAGCAATAACAACTCCAATGAAAGGAATAAACAATAAAGCCGTAAAAATTAATCCTGTGAGAATCATATGAAGTGGATGATGAAAGGCATAATTCCAACTGTCTTTCACTTTTACATTGTGTCTTTCAAGTGAATAGTCATAACTGTTAAATCCAGTAAAGAAAGCCACTAAAATCAATGAAACCAGTGGGGAAAGGAAATTTAAGCCTAAACTCCAAGCCAGTAAATACCAAGCCAGCATGATGATTAAATAAAGAAATCCACCGAAAATAACCACTCCTAATGTTCTGATTAAATCATTGAAGAATTTACTCCAATTCGATTTGAAATGAATACCCGTTTCATGGGTTTCTACAGCCTGACTTAACGCAGTATGAAATGGAGAGAGCAAGGTGATGATTGTAAATTGATAAAAATAAATGGAAAGACTATTCATCCAATTAAAAACAGAATCTACAGCGGTGCCTAAATAGCTTCCAATCCAAGGCGTATAACTAATCACACCTAATGCACTTCCAATGGATTCGAAAATAAACATGAACAAATAGAATAAGCACATGATGACGATTCCAGGAATAAAGTAGATTAAAAACTTCCTTTTAATAAGTAGGTTTGTGGCACGTTTAAATGCGTAGATATGGTTTTTAATTGCTTTCATTCAGGATTAAAACAATCTTAAAATTAACATAATCACTCCAAAAAAAGCGATTGTACCAAGGAAGAATAATTTCCCTCCACGGTATCCTTTTCTATACCAATACCAGCTATTTATTCCTCCAAGGATAAGTCCACCTATAAATGCGTTGATATAGAGTTCTGCTGCCATTTGAATCCAATTTAAATTTCTTTATCTGTTCATAAAACTATCATGATTTAACAATAAAGGAAATGGATTGTTTCAATTTTATGGATTTAATGACCAAATCAACGCCTCTTCTTTTGTTGCTCTAAATATAGTATGATGTTTTTCTTTAGGCTGATCAACATATTTCCAGTTTAAATTTTCTGGTGCTATCCTCTTCAGTTTCTCCTCTAATTGTTGTGTATATGTTGAGATATCGACAGCGTTAGAACCCGCAAACCAAAGGCGTTTTTCTTGCTCATCCAGGTTTTGAATTAATTGTTCAGCATTCCTAACCAAGTAGTGATTATTCCACCATAGTGAAGGGTCCATAGCAATATAAATGTCAAACTTCTCAGGACTTAGAAAAAAGGTTTCCATGACAAATAAGCCAGATAACGATTCGCCTATTATTCCTTTGGTGTCATTTACACGGTATCTTTTCTCTATTTCTTGAAATAATTCTTCTGTGATAAAATGTCTAAATTCACTTGCACCATCTGTTAATGGACAATAAATGGAGTCTTTTTTATTTGAAGAAGCTCCAGTAAGATCTCTTCTTCTATTGGTATTCTCAATTCCCACTAAAATAAATGGAGGAATACTTTCTTTTGTAATTAACTCATCTAAAGTGTTGGCAATATGAGGAAAATCCTCCATCACAATTCCTCCATCAGCCATGTACATCACAGGAAAATTTTTGTTTCCTTCTCCATAAGAAGGAGGAAGCCATACATTAATGGTCCTTTCTTCATCAATTTTAGTGGCGTGGATTTGAAATTGCTCGTGCACTGGAATCGGATCGTCATATTTGACACGTGTCCCGCAACTAAATAATAGCAATGCAATAACAAGATAAGTAATTGGTTTCATGGTGTTTTTTGTATTGAATTTAAACAAAAAAGAGAAAACAATCAATTTATTTTTGAACAACAAAACCATTCATTAAGTCAAGAATGACATTTTCATTGCGCTTCCAAATTTTATCGCTTGTCCAAGTTGTGAATTGAACAGATCCATTTTCATTAGAGTAATAATAAGAATCAAAAATAAATGTAATTCCAGAAAAACTTGCTCTTACCGTTGCTCTTATTATTGGTGTCCCATTAATTGTTCTATGTTCTGTTTTTAAAATTTCAACCTCAGAACCTGTGTTTTCTTCCATTGAGTTTTTGGCAATTCTAAACAAATCATCTGGGGCAATAGTCGTTTCTTCGGAAATGACAATACTCCAGATATCATGTTCTTTCGATTGAAAACCGAATTCAGCATCATCGTTCAACGTTGCTGGAGGAACCCTCTTCCAAAGATCATTGTTATAGTTAACGTCGAAGGAAATAAAATCGTTCGAAACTTTACTCTTAGCGCTTTTTGGGGTAGTGAAAGGAGTAGATAGCGTGTCAATGTCCAAATCTAAATACATAAATGAAAGATGATTGGGAATAGGACTTACTTCATCTTTATCAAAGCTCCATGTTCCGTTTTGATAAACATAAATAGTGTCTCCATCTTCTGTGACAGCTGTAGTTTGTGCATTTGAAGTTAGGCCAATTAAACAGAAAATTGAAGTTAGGCTCAGTAGGTTTTTAATGTTCATTATTTTAAATTTCAAAAGTGTATACTGTTATATAATTCAAAAATAGTAAAATATAAAACTTAACTCGTTTATTTCAAAATCCTTTCGGTAATAGAGCCCGTTTTTGTTGTGATTTTCAACAGGTAACTTCCATTCGGTAAATTCTCCAAATCGATAATTCGCTCATTTTGAACAGTTCCTTCCTGAATTATTTTTCCGTCGATATGCAGAATAGAATAATTTGACCCGTTTTCTATTCCTTCAATGTTTAATGTTGTGGAAAACGGATTGGGATAAATATTCAAACTTTCAGTATTGTCTTGGTTTTCTAGGGCTAAAGTTGAAGAGATTTTGGCTAAGTAATTCACTTCAAAAATAAAATTATTTTCAAACATACCACCAATGTATAAATCACCTGAATATTGATTGTGGACAATACTTTTTACCGGCTGGTCAAAGCCTGCCAGAGGTTCAATCTGATTTGTAATGAGGTTATAACTTGCAAGATGGCTGCCATACGTTCCCATTAATGGCTCTATATTGAAATCACCTCCAAAAATAAATTGAGTTGATTGGCTTGAATTATTCATAGAGATGGAATTGATATTAAATGATCCTATGGTACTATTGGTTATATAAAGTGGTTGTAATACGGAATTGTAATATCTACTTAAACAAATATTATTTTCTCCTCCTTGTCCACTACAATAACCACCAAATATAAGTGAATTACCTGTCCATAAGACTGTATTTACAGTGTCGCTCACCGCTGCACCTAATCCATAAGGTTTGTAATTACTTTTCTTAATAAATACATTATTGGCTGTAAAACTCGTGTCAATTGTTGCGTTGGAATTATAAATTGTCACAGTGTCGAAATGGCCAACATGTGTAAGACCGTATGTATTGTAATCAATAGCCTTAATAAAACCATTTACTTTGGCGCTTTTTGTCCATGAACCATTGCTGTTTTTTTGCCATAATTCCTCTTGGTTGGGAAGAGATGGGTGAGCAATAACTACATCAAATTGAAGTGATGTGTTACCCACATAAGCTGTTTTTGCGATAGCTCCTATTCTTTGTGGAATTTCAATGTAATTCCAGTCTGTTCCATTATAAATTGCAACAGGATATGTATTTCCATTATGGTTGATTTCACCAAACGCCACAAAACTTCCTCCAGAAAAATGAACTTCATTTATCTTTCCTTCAAGGCCATGACCGATACATGAAAGTTGGTTGTCACGATAATATCCAATGTTTAAACAAGGTAAATTGTCTAATTCGGTAAAGTTTCCTGCAAAAGTAAAATAGTCTGAATTATCTTTTGAGGTAATACTGTTGATTGGACCATTAGTGGCTCCAGAAATTTGTTCAACTGTTTGTTGAGGGGCATAATTTGGTTGAATCCATTTTAGTTCTTCAATCGTAAATCCAAATGCTATGGCCCATTCTTTTAATCCTTTTGTTTGAATATCTGAAAGATAATTGTAATTGTGTTCTTGACTGATCGCGAAGGCTAAATCTCCATTTCCTGATTCAGAAATCATTTGTCCAACAGCACAATGTGTACCCAGTTCATCTATGAAATAAGGTGTTCTTATTGAGTGATATTGATTGATTGGGAAAATCTTTCTATCTGCATAGATTTGAAGTTTGTCCAAGATTTGAAGTCTTTTTGAGACTTGTGTTGCATTTAAGTGTTTCGGAGTATTCTGTTTTAAATAATCAGTCACCAAATGGAGGTGTAATTGAATTCTATCTTCATCTGAATCAAATGAAACGATTCCTTCTGGAGCAAATTCTTTATGGAAATTCCACTCTTTATTGATTTCTACTAGATGATTGAAATACGTTTTTTTTTGATTAAAATCATTGGCGTATATGCTTAGTCCAATAAAAATAAAAAATGCTGTAAGAAGTTGATATAGTTTGGATTCGGGATATTTTTTGCATTTCATAATCGTGTTTTTCTCGGATGAAATTTAAAATTAGAGAAAAATATTGTTTCCACCAAAACTTAAATTATCCACCAAAGATTATCATTGTTAATGCTTCTCAGGTTAAACACTTCCAATTAAAAATACCACTATTTCTTTTCAATCAAATAATCAATGGAAAGTTTATCCCAAGTTCTTGGAATCATTAATAAAGCCACCAAAAGTATCGTTCTGTACATGACGTGAGATAAATCCCAAATGGGTTCGGCAAGCCCATGACCAAAAGTAACGATGATTAATACTGATGCTAAGGCATATAAAGCATAATTTGTTTTGAGTCCAAGCACGAGTAACGCACCACCAATTAATTCAATGTACGAGGTGTAATATGCTGTGATATTTATAAGGTAGGCTGGAAGAATGTCTTCAAAAGTTCCCTTAAAAAAAGGTGCATTGATCACGTTATCCATGCCCCATGAAAATATTTTTCCAAATCCTTGCATCAAGAAGATTAATCCCAATAGCATACGAAGGGTAAAAACACCTATTATTTTATTCAAATTAGACATATGAAGTATTTTATCGTTGAGTAATCATTCAATTCTGATTGAAGGTCTTTTATGGATTTACAGAAAATATGGAAACTTAAAGTATCAATTGCATAAGCAAAGTAAGAACTAAAACATAGCGCCTAACAAGAAATTATTTTCGTTCTCGTTACACACTATGTTTTTGTGTTTTCAAATATTGAGTTGTAATCACTAAGGATTAGTCGACCATAAAGCTGCACTTTTTAGCATTGCTCTTTTTGGTAATTTAAGTCCCGCAACAACCAATTCTGCAAAATCTTCTGGTTGTAATACACTGTCTTCTGTATCGTGATTCGCAATTCCTAAACCAACAGACATGTCAGAAACAATAGTACTTGGCGTTAAGGTACATACGCGAATGTTGTTTTTACGAACTTCTTTCATCAATGACTCAGACATTCCGATAACAGCAAATTTTGAAGCTGAATATGCAGAAGTCGTAGCATTTCCACTCAATCCTGCAGTTGAAGAAACATTAATGATTTCTCCATCATTTTGATCGATTAAATGAGGCAACACTTCTTTCGTTACGTAGTACATTCCCATGACATTGGTTTGAATAATTTGACTCCAATCTTCAACTTTCATGTCGTTTAATGTACCAAATGCAGCAATTCCAGCATTGTTCACCAAAATATCTACAGAACCTAATTCCTCAATAATACTTTTGATTCCGCCTTTGACCGCTTCATAATCACTAACATCAAAAGTGGCATAAATTGCGTTTACTCCTAATTCCTTTAATTCGTTAACCGTTTCCTGAAGTACAGTTTCATTTCTTCCTGTGATGGCAATATTAATTCCCTCTTTTGCAAATGCAATGGCCGTAGCCTTACCAAGTCCTCTTCCTCCTCCGGTAATGATTGCATTTTTATTTTTCAACTTTGTCATGATGTGATTTATATTTAAAATTAATGATCAAATGAAAAAAGGCATTTCGCTTCTCTTCGTGAGGGTAAAATTAGATATTGTTTATTAACTCCTGGTTAAGGTCTTGTCTCAATTTATTAAACTTTAGCATATTTTATGAGTGTGATGAACTTCTGTTAAAGGACAAATTTTTTTAATGTAATTGAGGTTCAGAACCAAAGACCGTAATCGGTATAAATAAAGGAGGTAATGTAAAAATTAGGATTTTAAAACTTCAATTGATTTAGTGATTGTTCAAGACGAACTGTTTTGGAGTCATTCCTTCATGTTTCTTAAATAAACGAATGAAATAATTGGCACTTGAAAAACCTGTAGAATAAGCTGTTTCTTTAATAGAAAGTTGCTCTTCAAGCAATAGTTTTTTGGCCGCTTTTAATCTTTCTTCTATAATGAGTTGGTAAGGTGATAAACCTAATTCTGCTCCAAAAGCGCGGTAAAATGCCGATTTACTCATGTCTGCTACTTGAAGTAAATCATCTATACTGATGTCTCGGTAAATGTTTTGACGAATAAAGTAAATGATAGCAGAGAAAGGGGAGTTGTTGGTGTTCTGTTGGGCTGACTCCTTTAAAACACTAACGTATTGCATCTTCATCACACAAAGAATCATTTCTTTCAAGAGCATTTTAATATGAATCTCTTTAAATGGATCTGTTGAATGGGCAATTCTAGATATCTTTTTATGAATGTTGACTAACTCTTCATTGTTATATAATAAGATCGAATTATCTAAGGTTTGCCAACCATTAATAAAAGCATTGTCATTTATAGCTTCATTAAATTCCTCGATTTGGCGATTGACAAAAGTATTGTCTAAAGTTAACGCTGAACATTGCGTCGGATCTTTAAAAGATGCTTCTGGAAAATCAATGTTTAAGATTTCAGATGAAGGAGCAATAATGGTATTCCCTGGATTGTAATCTCTTATTTTGTTGTCTTGAAACTTTACTTTTTTTGTACCTCTCAACATCGAAGTAATGGTAAAACCTTTAAAACTCAATGGAAAGTCCATCACTCTTTTGCGTGTTTCATAAATGTTTAATTCACACATGTCGAAATTATAACCACGAGATTGTTCCACCAAGCTATTGACTTGATGAACAGGTGTTAATTGTAATGGCTTGAGCTTGAACATGAACTAAAAGTACTGAATAATTTTAATGCTTACAAATCTTGGGAAGAATGTGCTATTCATATATAAGATTGTGACATCTTTTTCAAAAGTGAAAAGCTAAATTGCCATTGCATTTGTCTGCTTTTTAAGTGGGATTTGCATAATTTCTAACTAAAAAACATTATGATATGAATAAGAATGAAACAGCAATCGTATTAATTGAATTTCAAAATGATTTTACTTCAGAAGGTGGGATTTTCCATGAAGGAGTAAAAACGGTAATGGAAGAAACTAACATGCTTGCCAATACTGAAAAATTGGTAGCACAAGCCAGAAAAGAAGGTGTTCAAATTATCCATGTTCCAATTTCTTTCACAGAAAACTATAAAGAGTTAACGAATACACCTTATGGGATTTTAAAAGGTATTGTCGACAATAATGCTTTTCAAAAATCTACTTGGGGAGTAGAAATCGTTGATTCTTTAAAGCCACAAAAAAAAGATATCGTAATTGAAGGAAAACGTGGTCTTTGTGGATTCCACAGTACAAATTTAGATTTCATTTTAAGAAGCAAAGGCATTAAAAATGTTGCTATCGGAGGATTTTTAACGAACTGTTGTGTTGAGTCTACAATGCGTACAGCTTATGAAAACGGGTTTAATGTCGTTACCCTTAAAGATTGTTGTGCCGGATTAAGTATAGAGGAACATAATAATGCAATTGCAAAGGATTTCCCAATGTTTAGTGAACCAATGAGTAGTACAGATTTTATTTCAGCAGTAACAAGTGAAGAAGACTTAGTTTTGACTGGAAAAGCGTATGAATAGTGTTCAAACACGAATTATATCAGGAGAGGAAATTTAAGTTTTCTCTCTTTTTTTTATAAGATGATAATTGGAATTGTTTAATTTGATACTTTTTAGCTGTATTCATGGTGGATTTAGAAATAAGTAATAAAAGTTTAGCTGCTTTTGCTCAGACTTTAGAAGGAGAATTTTATTATACTGATTTAATGAAAGTGATTTATGCAACCGATGCTTCGGTGTATAGAGAACTACCATTGGCTGTGGCCTTACCAAAAAATGATGAGGATTTAAAAAAACTGATCGAGTTTGCAAACACACATAAAACTTCTTTAATTCCACGAGCAGCTGGAACATCTCTTGCTGGTCAATTGGTCGGGAAAGGAATAGTTGTAGATATTTCAAAACACTTTACTAAAATAATCGAATTCAATGAAAAGGAGAAGTGGGTGAGGGTTCAACCAGGTGTTGTGAGAGATGAACTCAACGCTTTTCTAAAGCCTTTTGGTTTGTTTTTTAGTCCGATTACTTCTACTGCAAATCGTGCCATGATCGGTGGAATGGTGGGGAATAATTCGAGTGGAACAACTTCTATTGTGTACGGAACAACACGAGAACATGTTTTGGAATTGAAAACACTTTTATCTGACGGTTCTGAAGCTGTTTTTAATTCCTTAAGTAAATCTGAATTTAAGGCAAAAACGAAATTACCCACGTTGGAAGGAGAAATCTATAGACAAATTCAATTAGAATTAGATCTACCCAAAAATCAAAAAAACATCAGAAAGCATTTCCCTAAAAAAAGTATTCACAGAAGGAATACAGGTTATGCCTTGGATTTTCTCCTTGAAACAGAAATGTTTTCAAAGGAAGAAAAAGCCTTTGACTTTTGTAAGTTGTTGTGTGGATCTGAAGGAACACTTGCGTTTACAACTGAAATTAAATTGCATTTAGATGAGGTTCAAAAACCTGTGGATGTCATTGCTGCACTTCATTTTTCTAATGTTGATGAAAGTTTACGGGCCACGCAATTGGCGATGAAACACAATCCTACACAATGTGAACTGATTGATAAAATTATATTAGATTGTACTAAAGAAAATATCAATCAAAGGAAAAATCGTTGGTTTATTGAAGGCGATCCAGCAGCCTTATTGATGGTTGAATTTAGAGAAGATACCCTTGCAGAAGCGATGTTCAAAGCTGAAACAATGATTACAGATTTGAAAAACCATCAAATGGGTTATGCTTTTCCTGTTATTTCTCCCGAAAACACAGATAAACTTAGGGAATTACGCAAGGCCGGCTTGGGATTATTGGCAAACATTCCTGGAGATAAAAAAGCAGTGGCTTGTATTGAAGACACTGCTGTGGCTTTGGAAGATTTAGCGGATTATATTCAAGATGTTGGAGGAATTATGGATGACTTCGGACAAAAGCAAGTCGTGTATGCCCATGCTGGTGCAGGGGAATTGCATTTGAGACCCATCTTAAACTTGAAAGAAACGCATGATGTAAATCAATTTTATGAAATCAGTAAAGCTTCTGCAGAACTGGTGAAGAAATATGATGGTTCGTTAAGTGGTGAACATGGTGATGGCCGATTAAGAGGAGCTTTTATTCCAATCATGGTTGGAGAGGAAAATTATGAATTATTCAAAAGAGTAAAATCAACTTGGGATCCGAATTATATTTTTAATCCCAATAAAATTGTGGATACTCCGCCAATGAATACTTCTTTGAGATATGAGCCCGACGTTAAAGAAAAGAAAATAGATACGGTATTTGATTTTTCAGATAAAGGAGGAATTTTAAGGGCTGCCGAAAAATGCAATGGATCTGGAGATTGTAGAAAATTACCTTTGTCAGGCGGAACAATGTGTCCGAGTTATCAGGCTACGCGAAATGAAAAAGATACAACCAGAGCAAGAGCCAACACTTTAAGGGAGTTTCTTACCAAAAGTGAAAAGGCAAATCCATTTGATCACGAGGAAATCAAAACGGTAATGGACTTATGTTTGTCATGTAAAGGTTGTACTTCTGAATGTCCTTCAAATGTGGATATGTCAACTTTAAAAGCAGAGTTTTTACATCAATACTATAAAGAAAATGGAGTGCCGTTCCGTGCTAAAGCCTTTGCATATATTAATGAGTTTAATAAGTTAGGTGGAGCTGTTCCTTCACTTTATAATTTCTTTTTAACTAATCCTTTATTCTCAAAACCTGCGAAGAAAATGTTGGGTGTGGCGGAAAAAAGATCACTGCCAACCATTCATAAAGTGAGTTTACGTAAATGGTATAAGAAAAATTATAAGGCAAGCAATGGAGACAATGGTACCGTCGTTTTATTTTGTGATGAATTCACCAATTGGAATGATACCGAAATTGGAATTAAGAGTATTGAACTTTTACAAGCATTAAAGTATCATGTAAAATTGGTAGAACATCCAGAAAGTGGAAGGGCTGCTATTTCGAAAGGATTATTGCCACGAGCTAAAAAGATGGCCAATAAAAATGTTAGTATTTTTAAAGATTTGATCAATTCTGACACTCCATTATTGGGAATAGAACCTTCTGCAATTTTGAGTTTTAGAGATGAATATCCACGATTGGTAGATAAGGAACTTGTAGCTGAAGCAAAAAAAATAAGCAGAAATGTGTTGATGATAGATGAGTTCTTGGCGAGAGAGGTCAAAAAAGGCAAAATTACTTCAGCTGACTTTACAACGAAGAAAGAGGAAATTCTTTTGCATGGTCATTGTCACCAAAAGTCATTAGGGAATATCCATGAATGTGTAAGACTACTATCCGTTCCAGAAAACTATAGCGTTAAATTGATTCCATCAGGATGTTGTGGAATGGCCGGTTCATTTGGCTATGAAAAAGAACATTATGAATTGAGTCAGAAAGTAGGTGGGATGGTTTTATTTCCTGCGGTAAAAAGTGCAGTTAGTGAAACCAAGATTGTGGCTGCAGGAACGAGTTGTAGACATCAAATAAAAGATGCGACTGAACGAAAAGCGATTCATCCTGTGGAGGTGTTGTGGGAGGCTTTGATAAGTTACAAGAAATAAATGTTTATGTGATAAAATCATTTATTATTAATCTTTTTCCGTGCTTATTTTTTTACAATTTTCTTCCGAATGACCCTTTCTTGAAAATACAGATTTAAGAAATAACTCCCTTTGGAAAGGCCGGATAAATCAATTTGATTTTTAGATTTAAAGTTGACTTTCATTTTTTTACCATCAGTGTCGTAAAGCTCTATTTTTTGAATTGATTCTCCATTTTTAATGTTTACGATATCAGTTGTTGGATTGGGATACAATTCAACCAAGTCTAAATTGTTTTCTGATAATCCGACAGTATTCACATTAATGAAGTAATAGGCTCCACCTGTTTGCGAGCAGCCTTCAGAATCGGTAACAGTAACAGCGTATGCTGTAGAGGTAGCAGGACTCGCCCAAAAACCTGAAGCAATAGTTGTATCACTTAATCCATAAGAAGGATTCCAATCGTAAGTAGAAGGTTGAAAACTAGCCATAACATTTGTGCCATCATCGAGGTAAATAGAGTCTCCAGCATTTATTGTAAAACTGAGTTGACCAAGATGTATGAAAAATTGTGATGTGGTTACCAATAAAGTGTCAAAACTCTGACAACCTTGATTGTCTGTAACTTTGAGGTAGAAGAGGATAGAGTCTTCAACGAATGAATTTCCACTAAAAGTGGGATTAGCAATGGTTGTGTCATTTAAAAGGTGAGAAGTATGAACATAGGGAACAACTTGAGATAAGGTTGGGATTGGGTCAATACTCCATTCATAAGTATAAGGTGGTGTACCACCTAAAGCTGCTGGGCTTCCTCCGAGCTGTATTGTTGAGTCTACAGAGCACCTGTGAATGTGTTTTCCAGAAATGGCTTGACATTGCGAAAGTGAGTTTGTACTGAAAATAAGTAGAAGTACAGTAAGTATTGTTGTAAAAATTGCTTTCATAGCTTTGTGTTTTTCCTAAGGTAAATTTAGTCAAATTAATTTAAATCTCCTCCAAAAGAGACTTCCCACTTGTGCAATCCCCAGAAGTCCATTTCCAATCTTCATGTAGTCGTATTTTTCCATTTTCCATTATTTCAGGGACAGATCTGCATACGCCAGTCATTAATTCTCCTTTATGATTCACTTGATGATAACGCATATCGATATTACCTTCTTCATCAACCAATCCGATGAGGTGACCAATTTTAATTTGGCTTCCTTGATATTCTGAAGTTAAAATATTTCCATTTTGTTTGTACTCAAATACAGTCTCAGATGAGGTTTCTCCGTTTTCAGAGTTTTGTAGAGGTCTAAACTTTTTGTTGTTGTAATTCATTGGGCTTAGGGATAGTTTAATCAACGATTAAGCGAATGTTACTATGTTTTTCCTTTCCGAAATTACGGTCCTTATTATATTCAACTCCTCGTAATCGAATTTGAGATTGCTTAAATTCAAAGCTAGGAGGAATTTCAGTATGGTGACCAATCACAGCCTGAATATGATCGTTAATTTCTATTCTTACGGCAACTTGACCGGCCCAAATACAGTATGCTTCTGGTGGACATCGAGATTCTTCGGTAAGTTCAGTGTATTTGACTGTCCATTTTTCTTCACCAACATTTACAATGGCGGTTTCGTTAAAATCTAATTCAAATTCAGTATTTAGACCGTAAGTTTCTTTTTTACAACTTAAAATGGTCATTAATCCGAAGAGTATAATGGTTATTTTTGTGATTAAATTCATACATCTATTGATTTGTAATAATTATAGATTAATTCTCCTTTTTCATTAATCTTTCAAGCTCCTTATTAAATCGTTTGAAATTTCTTTTGTTCTTTCCCCAATCGTAAACTTGGGTAGGTAAAGCACAAATTGACTTAAAACTAATAACTGTAGATTCACCTTTTTGTTGATATTTCAATTCAATGTTTTCTGAAAAGGACGACATAGAATAGCGGGTTTGTGCATAAAAACGATGGTCAAATTCATCTAGCATCACTTTTCTAAATCTAGCATTTTGTAATGCTTCATTGATGATTTTTAAGTTGAGACTTAAATCACCAGAAATAGAAAGTATATCTTGGTATTTACTTGTTAAGGCCAATTCCTTTTTTGTCCAAACTTTATATGCTAACATTGCGAGTATCACAATTATCGGAATAATCCATCCAAATTTTGCTAAGGCTGCCATCATAATAGTGTTTTTTTAAGTTGTGTGTTTCAATATATCTTCGAAAATAAGAAAAATAAAATAAATGACCTTTTTCTAGATTCCACTCATCACATCTCCATTTTTCACTTTTAATTTTTCATTCTTCATTTTTCACTTTTAATTTTCCATTTATAATTCTTCATTTATCACTTTTCACTTTTCATTTATAATTTTTCATTCTTCATTTATCATTCCATTCATCATTCACCCTCCAACATTCAACAAAAAAACTATCTTTGCACAAAAAAAAACTATGATTCAACGCGTTCAATCCATTTATTTATTGTTATCGTTAATTGCTTTGGTTTTCCTAAGTATTGGAACAGATGTTTTTGTTACTGAAGTGAGTCAGGAAGGGCAGTTTGATATGACAAACTATGGAAATGTTTATGGTGTTCAAACTGATATTAATCTTCAAGGAGAACTTTCAGATGAGAATTTAGAATTGTTGAAACAAGCAACTGGAAAGGTTGAAATAACGGAAGAAATGAAAGGAATCCCAAGCTATTATTTCCCGTTTTATTCGATTACAATTTTACTTTCAATGTTAACAGTAGTTGTACTTTTAGGATATAAAAACTTAAAAAGACAATTGAAATTAGGACGTTTACTTTTCGTTTTGAATTTTTTACTTTTTGGAGCAGCAATAGCTCTTTATTATTTAATGAAAGGGAGCACTGTTCCAGAGTCAGCTGAATATGTAACAAGTGCACAATTGAGTTTTGGTTTTTACTGTATTGCTATAGCATTGGCTTTTTCATTCTTAGCAAATATTGGAATCCGTCGTGATATCAAACTCATCAAATCAATAGATCGTATCCGTTAATGAATTATTTATCAGTTGAACAACTAACGAAAACGTATGGTGACCGTACGATTTTTGAAAATTTAAGCTTTGGAATTGACCAAGGTCAAAAAGTAGCGCTTGTCGCGAAAAACGGTAGCGGAAAATCAACTTTGTTGCGCTGTTTGATAGGCGAAGAGCATTATGACGATGGTCGAGTGGTTTTTAGAAATGACATCAACATTGCGTATTTAGAGCAATCTGATAAATTAAATCCTGAAAACACGATTTACGAAGAGGTATTTGATCACGATTTACCAAAACTCAATGTTTTTAAGAAATATTCTAAAGCAGTAAGAGATAACGACGAGGAAGGAATGGCCAGTTTATTTGAGGCTGTTTCTGAATTGAATGCATGGGATTTGGATAGTTTGGTAGAACAAATTTTATCTAAACT
The DNA here is from genome assembly GCF_003402975.1 of Brumimicrobium aurantiacum. Lineage (GTDB taxonomy): Bacteria > Bacteroidota > Bacteroidia > Flavobacteriales_D > Crocinitomicaceae > Brumimicrobium > Brumimicrobium aurantiacum. The sequence goes on from NZ_QURB01000003.1 coordinate 295,516, forward strand.
TAAATTGCATAATTACGATGCGAAAGTAAGTACACTTTCTGGAGGTCAGCGAAAACGTGTAGCCTTAGCAAAAGTATTGATCGCAGAACCTGATTTCTTGTTTTTAGATGAGCCAACCAATCACCTCGATTTAGATATGATTGAATGGTTGGAAGAGTATTTATCGAAATCAAATGCCACAATTTTCATGGTAACGCACGACCGATATTTCTTGGAAGTGATTACAGATGAAATTTATGAGCTTGAAGATGAGCAATTGTACCGTTACAAAGGAAACTTCTCCTACTATTTAGAAAAGAAAGCAGAACGAGAAGAGAATTTAGCCGTTGAAGTGGGGAAAGCAAGAAGTCAATTCAAAAAAGAATTGCAATGGATTCGTAGACAACCGAAGGCAAGAGGAACAAAGCAAAAAGCGAGAATTGATGCTTTTGGAGACATTAAGAAAAAAGCACATACAAATATAGACAAGGAAGAACTCGAAATTCCAGTAAAAATGGAACGTTTGGGAACGAAGATTTTGGAATTACATAATATTTCAAAAAGCTATCCCAATTTGAGAATTCTTGACAAGTTAAGTTACACATTTAAACGTAAGGAACGACTTGGGATTGTTGGTCCAAATGGTGTTGGGAAATCAACATTGTTACGTATTATAACTGGAGAAGAAGAACCGGATGCTGGAAAAGTGGTAATTGGTGATACTGTGGTTTTTGGTTACTATTCACAAGCCAATATTGAAGTCGATGAAAATAAAAAAGTCATTGATGTAATTCGTGAAGTTGCTGAATTTATTCCTTTGGAAAAAGGTCGAGAAATGTCGGCAGCACAATTCTTGGAGAAATTTCTTTTCCCGCGCAGTATGCACTATAATTATGTATACAAGTTGAGTGGGGGAGAACGTCGTCGATTAAAATTGATGAAAGTTTTGATGAGCAATCCTAACTTTTTGATTCTCGATGAGCCAACCAATGATTTGGATATTTACATCCTAAGTGTACTTGAAGATTACTTAAAGCACTTCCAAGGTTGTTTGATTATCGTTTCTCACGACCGTTATTTCATGGATAAGATGGTCGACCATATTTTTGTTTTTGAGGGCGATGCTCAAATCAAAGATATTACTGGAAACTATACTGCTTTCCGTGAACAATCGAAAAAAGATTTACTCGAAGAACAAGCCGAAAAGCGTCAAGAAAAAGCGGATGCTGCAAAAGAATCGGCCAAAAAAGCAGAAGAAAAACCTAAAGTAAAAGCAACTAAAAAACCAGCCGAAAAGAAGAAATTAAGTTTTAAAGAAAAGCAAGAGTTTGAGGCCTTAGATGCGGAAGTAGAAGCTTTGGAAACAGAGAAAGAAAACCTAACAGCTATTTTATCAAGTGGCGAGGCGACTTCAGATGAATTGAATGAATCAAGTAAAAGATTAGGAGAGCTAATGCAAGAATTAGAAGCCAAGACAGAGCGTTGGATGGAGTTGGCTGAATTTGCTTAGTGAATGAAAAATGGAAAATTAGATACAGTCTACGTGATTGACACAATTAATCCGAAAGTTCTCTGATGAAAGTGTATTTATAATTCTTCATTTCTCACTTTCCATTTTCTATTCTTCATTTTTCATTCTTCACTTTTAATTTATAATTCTTCATTCTTCATTCTTCATTTTTCACTTTACGTTTTTAATTTATAATTCTTCATTCTTCATTTTTCATTCTTCACTTTTAATTTATAATTCTCCATTTTTCATTCTTCATTTTTCACTTTACGTTTTTCATTTATAATCTTTTATTCTTCATTTAAAATTAATCTTCCCTCACTTTTCATTTATAATTTCTCATTCTTCATTTTTTATATAAGCTCTTCTTCACTGTTTTTATAGAACTCACTAACATTGAAATCAATTCCTTACATTGTTCTTGTAATTTTGTAAAATCATCATTGCATAAGTAACCAGTGTCTTTTAACAACATTAACCAATAATCAGTTTCGTTTGCTTCTTTAAGGGATACAGTATATTTGTTAATGAAATCGGCTTTGCTAGCAGCGAATTCCCCTTCTCTTATCAAAGCTCCAATGGCTGTCCCAGAACGTAGTATTTGTTTACTTAGAACGTATTCTTTTTTCTTAGAAACTAAATCTTGACTAAGCCTCACAATTTTTATTGCAAATGTGAAACTCTTCTCTTTAAGTGGGTTAGGTCTTTTTTTAATCATATTCTAATATAAGAATTTTAATTGTCTTTTGAAAGCTCCTTATAATTTTTCACTTTTCACTTTTCATTTATAATTTTTAATTCTTCATTTTTCATTCTTCATTCTTCACTTTTCATTTATAATTTTTCATTTTTAATTCTTCATTTTCCATTTTTCATTCATAATTTTTAATTCTTCACTTTTAATTTATAATTCTTCATTTTTCACTGTTCATTTATAATTCTTCATTTTTCACTTTTAAATTTTTCATTAATCAAATAAATACCACTATATTTGCACCCTTATAAATAAATATTATTAATCGGAGTTTCGAACTCCAACCAATAAAACATTATGGCAACAAAAATTAGATTGCAAAGACACGGTAAGAAAGGATATGCTTTTTACCACGTAGTAGCGGCAGATTCACGTGCACCACGTGATGGACGTTTTATCGAAAAATTGGGTACTTACAACCCAAACACAAATCCAGCAACAATTGACCTTGATTTTGATAAAACATTATCATGGGTTTCTAAAGGAGCTGAGATGTCTGATACAGCACGTGCGATTCTTTCGTATAGAGGTGTATTGTACAAAAATCACTTACTTAGAGGTGTAGCAAAAGGAGCTTTAACTGAAGCTGATGTTGAGAAAAAATTCGAAGCATGGTTGAATGATAAAGACGCTAAAATTTCTAAGAAATCTGAAGGTTTATCTGATTCAATGAAGAAAGCAGAAGCAGATCGTTTAGCTGCAGAGCGTAAAGTAAACGAAGAAAGAGCTGCTGCAATTGCTGCAAAGAATGCACCTGAGGAAGTAGAAGAAGAAACTCCAGCTGAAGAAGGTGGTGAAGAAGCTCCTGCTGAAGAAAAAACAGACGAAACAGAAGAAAAATAATTCTTACAATCGTTAAAGAAAATGAATAAAGCAGATTGCTTTAATTTAGGTTACGTAGCGAAACTTCACAGTTATAAAGGTGAAGTTTCGCTTTTTTTTGATGCGACAGATCCAGAAAAGTACGCTAACCTTGACGCCGTATTTATTGACGTAGACGGAATTCTAACACCTTTCTTTGTAGAGAAAATCACAATGAAGGACAAAGGATTTGCGAAAGTCAAATTTGAAGGTGTCGACTCTGAAAAGGATGCACGAATCATTCTTAAAAAGGAACTTTTCCTTCCCCTACAAGTACTACCTGAGTTAACAGGTAAACATTTCTATGATCACGAAATTATTGGTTTTGCAGTAATCGATGAAGTATATGGCGAAGTAGGCGAGGTTGTTCAAGTTTTAGATTATAAAATCAACCCTTTATTGCAGGTGCAAAATACACAACTTGACAAAGAAGTGTTATTGCCTTTAGGAAATGATTTAGTGCAAAAAGTGGATCGTGAAAAGAAAGAATTGCACGTCAAAGCCACTGCAGGATTGATCGAAATGTATTTGGAATCGTAGGGACGATTTTCAATTTGTCCATACCAATTCCAAATGGCCCCAAACCAATATCAATTTCCATTTTTGAATATCAAAAACCTCCCTTTTTATGAGCATATTCAAATTCAAAAAATTTAATGTTCACCAGGATAATGTCCCGCAAAAAGTAGGAACGGATGCAATGGTTTTAGGGGCTATGATAGATCCATCAAATCAGCCTAAAAAAATACTAGATGTTGGAACGGGTTGTGGAGTAATCGCTTTAATGTTAGCGCAAAAATATCCAGGTTCGCAGGTTACAGGACTCGATATTGACGAAAAAGCAATTGCACAAGCAAAAATCAATTTTGAAGAAGCAAATAGAGGACAACTCAATGCCGATTTCTCAGCAATACATCAAGATTTTTTATCTTATTCTCCAGATTTACCACTAGATTTAATTGTTTCCAATCCACCGTATTTCAATACCAAAATGCCATCTGAAAATGAACAACGTAGTTTGGCCCGTCATGAAAACAGTATGTCACTCGAAGGTTTTATTGACCATTCTACTAATCTATTAAGTGACAATGGTGAATTATGGATGATCATTCCTGCAGAAAGAACAGCATCCTTGGTTGAAAGTAGCAAAATACTAAAGCTAATTCGACAAATACGTATTTTCGGTAAGCCTGGAAGACATGTAAGAGATGTGGTCGTGTTTTCAAAAAGACAACCTAGGTTTATCGAGTCTTCTTTAACAATTAGAGATGATGAGAATAATTATACAGAGGAGTATAAAGAACTGACGATTGATTTCCATTTTAATCAACTATAAGTTCAATATTAAAATGAAGTATTTTTAATTGTGAATTATCAATTCTCAATTGAAAACTCCACTTCATAACTCGTATGTCTACGTATATTCATCACGCGGTCACCATCCAAAATAAAGTACTGTCCTTTAATTCCTTTTAATGTGCCAGATATTTCTGGAAGCTTGTCGAGATTAACGCTTTTGATTTTAACAGGATATTCTATAACCGGATAATTGATATCTGTTACTTCATCTTCATCTGTGATGTATTGTGCGAGATCCTCAGGTAAAGCTTCTTCGAGTTCCCATTTCGTTTCTTCAAGATCAATGTTTTCATCAACTTCATTACGCAACATTTTTCGCCAATTGGTTTTATCTGTAAACTGAGATTTTAAAGCAACTTCCAAAACTCCAGCTAAATATCGATTCGGTGTTTCAGCTAGTTGTATCGCTTCATTTGCACCTTGATCTATCCATCGAGTCGGAATTTGCGTTTCTCTTGTTACACCGACTTTAATTACGTCGCTAGCTGCAAGGTAGACAACATGTGGTTGATTGTGGTTCCTCTCTTCCCACTCAACATCTCTCCCTTCACCGAGGTGAGCTTTACACAATTCAGGTCGAATGATACATTCTGCAGATTCTGGAGCGTCTTTAAAACAAGTATAACAAAATCCTTGATTAAATGAAGTTTTGGTCTTTTTACCACATTTTTTGCAGAAAATATTTCCCTCAAATTGAAAGTTAACTCGTTTTCCTATTAATTCATTGGCAGAAATTAATTGCTCTTCACCAGTCTTTGTATTATGAAATTTAAGTTGATAATGTACGTTGTTTTCATCATCAAGTGAAACGTTCATTTTTCTCAATTCTCCTTTAATATTCATTTTGAAAGTGTTTTATTCTAATTAGATAAAAGCTATATCGCAATGGATTTTGCCAAAATATTTAAGATAACTTTAGTGTGCGATTGAAACTTTAATTATGTAGTTGACAGAATTAATTCTTAAAACAACATACCTACCATTGTAGCTGTTAACATACAAGCCAAAGTTCCTGCAATTAATGAGAGTACACCATAACGTGCCAAAATAGGCTTCTTGTCAGGTGCAATTGCTCCAATACCTCCAACTTGAATTCCAATTGAAGCAAAATTTGCAAAACCACACAAGACATAGGTTCCAATGATTACCGATTTAGCTGAAATCTCGTCTTGTAATTCCCCTAAATGTGGATAAGCAACAAATTCATTAATGATTGTTTTTTCACCAAGTAATTGTCCAATAATCATGGTGTCTTGCCAAGGAACTCCCATTAACCATGCGATTGGAGAGAGGGCGTTACCTACAATATATTGAAAAGATAATTCAGTATATAAAGTTGAACTATTGGCAATGATTTCATTTAATCCAGTATAGTGTCCTACTTTTCCTAACATGAAATTCGCAAGAGCGATCAATGAAATAAATACGATTAACATTGCAGCAACATTTACTGCCAATTTTAAACCATCTGTTGTACCATTTGCGATAGCTTCGAGTGCGTTTACACCCAATTTGTCTTTGGGTACAGTTAAATCCTTATTGATTTTTTCAGTTTCGGGTAATAATATTTTTGAAAAAACGATTGCTGCCGGAGCAGACATTAATGAAGCGGTCAATAAGTGTTTAGCAAAGAAAACTTTTTGTTCTGGATCGTCTCCTCCTAAAAATCCAATATATGCAGCCAATACACCACCTGCAATAGTTGCCATTCCTCCCGCCATTAGACAAAGGATTTCACTATTGGTCATTTTACTCAAATAAGGTTTTACGAGTAAAGGAGCTTCTGTTTGACCAAGAAATACATTTCCCGCTGCTGATACACTTTCAGCACCAGATAAACCCATTAACCTTTTCATAACCCAAGCCATTCCATATACTACACGTTGTAGGATTCCCCAATAGTATAGCAGACTTGTTAATGCAGAAAAGAAAATAACTGACGGTAAAACCCAAGTCACAAAGTTTTTAACGAGCGGAGACATTTCTCCGGTGATCACACTACTGAAAACAAACATTGCTCCTTCGTGGGCCATGTCTACTACTTTCACAAAAGCCTGAGAAATAAAGTCAAAACCTGTTTCAATTAGAGGAACTTTTAGAATAAGTAAAGCCAAGACAATTTGCAATAAAATTCCTTTTGCAACAAGTGGCCAATTGATTCTTTTTTTATTCTTACTTAGAAGAAATGCGATTAACAATAATGCAGCAACACCTAATATTCCACGGAAAATTCCTCCCCAAGAAAAGGATGCAGCTAAAGTTTTGTTTTCTTTTAAGTAGGTAATTCTTTCTTTTTCTTTTTCAAGGGCAAATTTTCCTTCTTCTTGCGTAAGTATAGGGAAAATCTCAGTAGTTGTCGAGGAGTCTTCAATGCTTGAAAGTATAAGCTTATTGTCCTCGAGAATATAGTCACCACTTTTTTGAGAAGTTAATATGGTGTCGTTGGTTTTAAAAGTCCCGTTTTCATTTAATTGAAGCGAGAACTTTCTTCTAAACCATTCTTGATCTTCTGCCTGAGCAAAGACACATGTAAATGTCGTGATCAAGAATATAAAAAGGAGTGTTGATCTACGAAGTGCGTTTATTGATTTCATCTCTTAATTTTGATGCGAGCTCATAGTTTTCTTCTTCAACAGCCTTATCCAATTGCGTTTCTAATTCTTTTACTGTTAAATTAGAAAGTTCACTTTTATCTTCAGAAGAAGGTGTGTTTTTCTTCGTTTTTTTAATTGGAGTAGGTGTTTGTTCTTCGATGTCATCTTGGTCTAATCGAATACCCGCAGAGCTAAGGATGTTTTCGTAGGTATAGACATCACATTCAAAACGAACTGCTATTGCTATGGCATCTGAAGTTCTGGCATCTATTTCGATCTCTTTTCCGTCTTGGTCACAAATTAATTTTGCGTAGAAAATCCCTTCTTTAAGATTGTAAATAATTACCTCCTTTACAGTAACATTAAAAGCCTCTGCAAAATTCTTAAACAAGTCATGTGTTAAAGGACGTGAAGGTGTCATATCTTCCAATTCGATGGCAATTGCTTGTGCCTCGAAACCACCTATAATAATCGGTAATCTTCTCAATCCATCAACCTCTGATAATACTAAGGCATAAGCTCCAGATTGTGTCTGACTGTAAGATAATCCAATAATTTCCAGTTTTACTTTTTCCATACTTGGCTAAAGTTCTTGATTTTGAATAGTAAATAAAAGTAATTCGCTTTTAATCATGAATAAACATTATTAAAAACAAATAACAAATTAGGGAAGCTTATGCCTCCCTAATCTGATATCATGTAAAAATAATATTTATTATCGAATGATTAGTTCGAAGCTTTGAATTTTTTTACTGCCTCAGTTAATTTAGGCAATACTTCGAAAGCATCTCCAACTACTCCATAATCTGCAGCTTTAAAGAATGGTGCTTCATCATCAGTGTTGATGACTACGATTGTTTTCGAACCATTTACTCCTGCCAAGTGTTGAATTGCACCTGAGATACCTGCAGCAATATACAAGTTTGGACGTATCGCAACACCTGTTTGACCAACGTGTTCGTGGTGTGGTCTCCAATCTGAATCAGCTACTGGACGAGAACAAGCTGTTGCTGCTCCTAATTCTGTTGCTAAATCTGTAATTAAATTCCAGTTTTCTGGTCCTTTTAAACCTCTACCACCTGAAACAACTAATTCCGCTTCTGGTAATGGTATGTCTCCTTCTGGAAGTTTTGTTTCTTTCACTGTAACACGAGAATCACCAGCATTTCCGTTAAATTCTTCTACTGCTGCGTCAGCTCCAGTTTCTTCTGGTTGGATTGAGTTAGGAAGCAACGCGATAATTTTCTTATCTGTGTTTACCTTAACAAAACCATGTGCTTTTCCAGAAAATACGTTAACTGGAATAGTTCCATCTTCTTGAGGTACTCCAGTTGCTCCTGCAACTAATCCAGCGCTCAATTTAACAGATAAACGTGGTGCAACAGCTTTACCAATTAAATCGTTAGAGAAAACAATTGTTTCTGCTCCTACGTTTTCAGCTGCTGTGGCTACTAATCTTGTGATTTGTTGCTCATCGATTCCTTCAAATGAACGATCAACTAAAACTTTGCTCGCACCGTATTTACCTAACTGTGCTAACATTGAATCATCGGCTTTACCGTTTGTTACAACAGTAACATCGCCTATTTTTTTTGAGTAAGTAACTGCTTCGAATGCATTTTTAGCAATCTTTTCACCGTTACTATTTATATATACTAATACTGACATATTTAAATTCTTTTTTTCGTGGGTGATTATATTACTTTCGCTTCGTTGTGTAGCAATTCTACCAACTCATCCATGTTGTTTGGATCAATTAATTTAACTGCAGATTTTGGAGCTGGTAAAGCATATTTTACAAAAGAAGTTTGTTTCGCTGCATTTGTTGGTTCAACAACATTCAACGGCTTCTTTCTCGCTGCCATAATTCCACGCATGTTTGGAATACGTTGTTCAGCCATTCCTTTAGCACAACTTACAACCAATGGTAATTCAGCTTCAACTGTTTGAACACCACCTGTAATTTCTTTATCAAGTGTTGCTGTTGTTCCGTCAACATCAAGTTTTTCAGCCAATGAAATAAATGGCATATCTAAATGCTCTGCAATCATTCCACCTACTTGTGATCCATTATAGTCAATTGTTTCTTTTCCTAAAAGAACTAAATCATAAGCACCTTCTTTAGCGTAAGCAGCGATTTCAGCAGCTACTTGACTTGCGTCTTCAGGCTTAACATTAATTCTTGTTGCGTCATCAGCACCAATTGCTAAAGCTTTACGGATCGTTGCGTCATCTTCTGCTGTTCCTACAGTAACTGTAGTTACGCTTCCTCCATGAGCTTCTTTTAATTCCAGTCCTCTCACAAGCGCATACCACTCATCATAAGGATTAACAATATATTTAACACCACTTTCGTCAAATTTCGTGTCACCATCAGTGAAAGAAATTTTTGTGGTTGTATCTGGGGCTTTACTAATACAAACGAGTATTTTCATATAATTAAGTTATTTATTTTTTGTCTTGTACAAAAATAGAAAAAGATTTTTCATTACAGCTAATTTTTACAATGTATGCATAGTAAATCTAAAATTATTCTGATTTTTCTACTGTTTTTTTTTCTGCATGAAAGATAAGAATTTATATGGGATTATGTGTTAGTCAACCAAAGTCTTTCTTAAACTTTTGTAAAAGAGAAGGGTTTAAATTTTCTAAATAATTCTGTTTGTCTTTTTTCGATGCAATTATATTCGTGAATTATCTAAGTTTAGTTTTTGCAATTCTCAATTTCTCGTATCTTTGCGACATGTTATTATTCATTAATAGTATTGCTGGTTCGGAAATCATTGTGATTCTTTTATTTGTACTGATATTCTTCGGTGCGAAAAGTATTCCAGGAATGGCCCGAGGTTTAGGAAAAGGAATTCGTCAAATTAAAGACGCAAGTCAGGATATTCAAGACGAAATTAGGAAGACAAGCACAGATATAAAACGCGATATGAATGTAAATCGTGCGCTACATGATGCGAAGAATAGTCTTGAAGCTCCAGTAAAAAACTTTACCAAGGATTTAAAAGATTCTGCCACTGAAGTGAATAATAATATCAATGGTAGTCAGAAATACACACCTTCTCAATCTACGACAGAAACTCCTGAAGACACCAAAATAGAACATAAACTAGACCAAGAAAATAATAAGTAATGCTATTTAATCTTCTTTTAATTATTATAGGACTAGTACTCCTTATTGCGGGTGGTGAATCTCTTGTAAAGGGAGCTGTTGGAATAGCTGCAAAAGCCAGATTGTCAAAATTAGTTATCGGGATGACCGTTGTTTCCTTTGGAACATCATCGCCAGAATTATTGGTCTCGTTGCAATCTGCGCATGAAGGATTGCCAGAAATTGCCATTGGAAATGTAATTGGTTCTAACATTGCTAATATTGCATTAGTGCTCGGGGTAACAGTTTTGATTTTCCCAATGCCTGTTGCGAGAAATACTATTCGTTATGATTGGCCAATGATGATGATTGCCTCTGTGTTGTTTTATCTTTTCGCTTTCGATTTAGAAATTCAAAGATGGGAGGGAATCCTAATGTTTGTATCATTAATCGCGTTCATCATATTTATCATTGTACAGTCTCGTAAAAGCAATAAAGTTGAAAGCCTAGATATGCCTGAGATTGAAGAAAAACCAAATAATATTTCTATTGCTAAGAATATTTTCTTTTTAGTGCTAGGATTAATCGGTTTATACTTCGGTTCATATTGGTTGATTAAAGGAGCTAAATCAATTGCTGTAGATTTAGGTGTTTCGCAACATGTTATAGGTATTACGATTATCGCTTTTGGGACTTCGGTTCCTGAATTAGCAACAAGTTGTGTAGCTGCATATCGTAAAGAAACAGATATTTCAGTTGGGAATCTAATTGGAAGTAATATCTTTAATATTCTTGCTGTACTTGGTTTAACTTCAATCGTTAGTCCAATTGCTGTAAAGGAATTTGTTCTTTCATGGGACTTACTTTGGATGATTGGAATCGCTATTCTAATGCTTCCTATGATGTTGGTGAAAAGAAAAGTTGGTCGTTTGAGTGGTGCTATTTTACTGGCTATCTACATTACTTATATCGTCACTTTATTCTAATCTGTTTTTTTTAGTAAAAACTTATTTCAATTTAAAACTTGCAGAGATAGGGTAATGGTCTGATAAAACCTCCTCCATATATGTGTTGAATTGTATAGGAGTCATCTCTTTAGAGTGGAATATATAATCAATTCTTCCTGCTGGTACTTTCCCTGCATAGGTTCTGGCCATGTGAATACTCCCTTTGTAAAAGGCATCATTGTAATGCTCATCTAGCATAGAATAGACGTAAGAAGTTGGTGGTTCGTTAAAATCACCACAAATGAAAACGGGATATGGAGATTGATTGGCGTGCTCAATTATTTTTTGCGCTTGACGTAATCTTAATGGATAAGCATTCTTTAATTTAGAAACCAATCCTTTTATACGTTCAGTATAACTTTTTTGACTAGCAACTTCTGTATCAAATAAAGAGTATTCATCTTGCTGAAAACGTATGCTTTCTAAGTGGCAGTTGTATACTCTAACGGTGTCTTTTTCTATTACAATATCAGCAAATAGACTTCGTATGGTTTGGGATGAATCATTGATGATTTCGGAATGTATGATTGGATATCTTGAAAAAATCGCTTGACCAGAAAACATATTTTTCAATTCTAATATCATTGTCGTGGTGTGATCTACGTAATTGCCTTGTCGTAAAATGTCATCCATGGAAATCAATCTTGAATTGGTCTCGTCTTCTGCATACTCCTGTAAACAAAGGATATCGGGCATTTCTGAGTTGAACACTTTCCCAAATGCTTCTTTTCCGTTGTTTAATTCTGGTTTTAAGTTTTTATAAGCATCAAAAAGCCTTACGTTAAAAGACATTACCTTAATTTCCTGTCCATGTTCCGTTTGACGAGGTTCCGAGTCGAATGAAATGCCGAAGTACTTCATATGCGTCGTGGTTCCAATAAGAATAACCAATAATGGAAAAATGAATTTTTTGCTGAACAAGAAGTTAAGGATCATCAAGACAATTGTTGCCAATAAAATAGCAGGATAAGCCAATCCAAATAATTGGAAAAACCATAGACTTTTAGGTGGGATAAAAGCACTGGTATAACTCAACAATAGTCCGATAGAAAAAATCAAGGTGGCAATACGGACGATAAATTTGATTAGGCCAAAAAGCATCGTGATGTTGTTAATTTATTTGCTTTGATCGAACAGAATTTGCTTCTCTTTCTTAGTTAGACTGTCATAGCCTGATTTGGAAATTTTATCAAGAATAGCATCCACCTGCTCTTGTTTTCTTTTCTTATTTAAATTGTATTCTTCGTCAGTTTGTTGTTTTGCATCTTGATTAGAATAGCTTTTTCCTCCGCGTGTTGCACGCATTTTTGGTTTTTTATTAAAGCTGGCTTTTAGGTTTTCCACCGTGGTAATTGTGAAATTGACAATATTGTTTTTAGAACCAATATTTCTAATGGAAAGAAACCCGAAAATGGCCCCTCCTAAATGTGCGAAATGTGCTACGTTATCGGAAGCGCCCATTTGTAGAAGGTCAGATAAAATGAAAAAAGCGGCCAAATAAATCATTTTTATTTTGATCACACCAAATAGATGAACCACAGCCATTGGACGGTAAAATGCCGTAGCAATAAATATTGCGTTTACAGCTCCTGAAGCACCTAAAACGTATGTTTGGTAGCCTTGTAAGGCAGGGAAGATAGAATATGCAATGATTTGAAGTAATCCACCAAAAATTCCTCCTATGATGTAGGTGTATAAAAGTCTCTGATTGGAAAAGTAGGAAAGAAAAAACTTGGAGATGAAAAACAAGAACACCATATTAAACAAGATGTGCATCAAGTCAAAATGCGCAAAAATACTTGTGAAAATTCCCCATGGATGAGTTAGAAAACCTGTAATGTCTCCCCTTAATGTGAAAACGTTGTATATGAAACTTGTTAAAGGATTTTGACTTCCATTAGTAACAGATAGCCCACCAAAAATAAGTAAAATGTTAATCAATAGGAATACAACAACATTAATCCCTATGAGTTTGATGTGCATTTCACCATTTCTCCATTGATATTTGATTTCATCACTTAATGTACGATTCATAGTTTAATAGAATTTTCTTTTGTCTTTTTGCCAAATTAATACAATGATAAATCCAACTATTGCCCCACCCAAATGAGCTAAATGAGCGATGTTGTCACCAGGATTGTTTTGGAACGAATTGTAAAATGCAATTCCAACCATGATCATAACCAACCATTTGGCTTTTATTGGAATTGGCGGGAAAAGCAGCATTAGTCTTGTGTTTGGGAATAAATATCCAAATCCAACGAGTACACCATAAACTGCACCAGAAGCACCTACAACTGGTACGGAGATTCCAGAAATGTAATCTTGTACTAAATTATTGGTGCCTGGAATAATATTGAAGGTGTTGATTGATCCGTCGCGTAATTGAGCAATGTTGTCTTGAAGATTATAAAGGTCATAACCAGCTGCGATAAGGTCGCTTTCGATTGCAGCTACTTCAATGTAACCTACAATTTGATGTAAAAAGAATGCTCCAATTGCAGTGGCAACATAAAAGATGAAAAAACGTTTTGGTCCCCAAACCTGTTCAAGGGCCGATCCAAAGACGACCAGTGCAAACATGTTAAAGAAAATATGAAAAATTCCTCCATGCATAAAGAAATGTGTTACCATTTGGTAAGGCTCAAAATATGGAGAGTTAAAAACATATCCTCCAAGAAGGTAGGTCATTGGAATTCCTTGCATTTCTCCAAGTTGCGTCACGATAAACATGATTACATTCAGCAGCAGTAAGTTCTTTACTACTGGAGGCATATTTCCTAATAGGTTGTTCATGATAGAAAATTATTCAGTTCTTCAATTGTTATTGTATTCAATATTTTTTTTCCGCTTGGAGAATATTGATGTTGCTCACTTTGAAACAAACGATCGATTAAGTAGTTCATTTCTTCTTCTGAAAGTGGTTTGTTCTTGGTTTTTGTGGCTGCGGCAGATAATGATAAAATTAATTCATGAACGAGTTCTCCTTTGTCGAGATCCTCATGTGTGATTTTATCAACAATTCCGTCTAAACATTGCGTTACATATTCTACTTCTAACATGGATGGAATGCTAGATAGAACCAATACATTTCCTTGCCAATCCCATGTAAATCCTAGTCTTTTTAAAGTACTTGTATTGTTTTCCCATTCTAGTTTTTGAGTACTTTGTAAGGTGTATTCATAAGGAAACATTAATTGCTGTTCTGAGATTGGCGAAAGCATAAAGTGCTCCATCAATTCATCGTAAAGTATACGTTCATTGGCCCTGTTAATATGAACCAGCATAGCTCCAGATTTCACCTGTATTAAAAGTAGGTTACTATGGAGTTGAATTTTGTTTGAACTCGATTTTAATGGGTCTTCAAATCCGATTTCTGTTTCCGAAGATTTGATTTCTTCTTCAGCTTCTTCTGTGATTTTATAAAAATCCTCCCATTCCTCTTTATTGGGTTTGAGGGAATTTGTAGAAGCCGATTTAAATCCACTCGATAGAGCGCTTTTAGTTGTTGTACTTCCAAAATTTGAACTTCCCATTGATGGAGAAGAACTCGATTCTGTTTTAAAAGGATTATAAGTTGGATCTACCTGAATTTCTGGTTGCTTGATTGGTTCCTTTTGTTTTTCGAGTGATAAATCAAATTGTGATTCATGTTCGAAATCGAGACTTGGTGCAATGTTGTATTTACCAAGTGCTAATTTAACTGTACTACGAATGATGCTGTAAATACTTCTTCCATCTTCAAACTTTACTTCTGTTTTTGTTGGGTGAACATTCACATCGAGTGTCGTTGAAGGGACTTCGAGGTAAATGAAGTAGGAAGGATGGTGTTTTTGTGCAAGCAAATTGTCATATCCACTCACGACAGCATGATTGAAGTAATTGTCTTTGAAAAATCGATCATTCACAAAAAAGTATTGCTCTCCTCTTGTTTTACGGGCGAATTCTGGTTTTACAATAAAACCTTTCACTTTTACAATGTCGGTTTCTTCCTCGATTGGAACTAATTTATTATTGAAATTTCTACCAAATAAATCAACAATTCTTTTTCTTAATCCTGCAATTTCAAGGTTGTGAATAATACTACCGTTGTGTGAAAATGTAAATCCAACTTCGGGATGTGTCAATGCAATTCTATTAAACTCTTCAACAATGTGTTTTGTTTCTACATTGTCTGATTTCAAGAAGTTTCTTCTCGCCGGTACGTTGAAAAACAGATTTTTCACACAAATTGAAGTTCCTTTCGTCCTAGAACATGGTTCTTGAGATTCAATTTTACTTCCTGCGATTTCAATTTTGGTACCGATTTGCTCACCAGCTTCAACCGTCTCCATATCAACATGGGCAATTGCTGCAATGGAGGCAAGTGCTTCACCACGAAATCCTTTAGTGCTTAAAGAAAATAAATCTGCAGCTGAAGAAATCTTACTTGTTGCATGACGTTCAAAAGACATTCTTGCATCCATTTCAGACATCCCTTTTCCATCATCAATGATTTGAATCGATGTTTTTCCAGCATCTTTAATGTGCAATTCTATTTGACTAGATCCTGCATCGACAGCATTTTCAATAAGTTCTTTTACAACTGATGCTGGTCTTTGAATAACTTCTCCGGCGGCAATTTGGTTGGCTATATTATCGGGGAGTAATCGAATTACTTCTGACATGCTATAATTCCTGTTTATGGGTTTTCAAGATCAATGATTTCTGCAGTAAAAATATCTACATAATCCAAAATGAAATATGTTGCCAAAAGTAAAATGGCAAGTATGATAATTAATCGGATATTGGCCGACCTTGATTGTTTGGTATATGAACTTTCAATGCTCCAGGCATTTTGCATTTTTTCTCTTAAACGCAATTGTTGTTCCGTAGGCGTTGCATTGGCTTCGGCATCATAGGCCTTTCGCATGTTTTGAATACGCTCTTTACGTGCGTCATAATAACGCGGCGTATAATCAAACTGCTTTGTTTTATTCACTTTCATGAATTTTATTCGCTCCAACATATTGTTTTCGTCTTAAGATTTAAAAGCATAAAGATAAGGTAAAAAATACAGTTTTTATGTTTTTTTAATCATGTATTCACTCATTTTATAATCTTTTGGGTGATCAGAATTTTCCTTTGATTATATTTGGTATTTGTTAGTTGACACGCATTTTATTCAGGCGTATAGACAACATTTTTGTCAATAACAGGTTTCAATTTTATGTAATCTCATTTAAGCGAATTTATTTATGAAAATACTTCCCGTTCTAGCTTTGTTTGTCATTCTATCAAGTGGATTAATCAGTTGGTCTTTTTATTCAACAGATGATGAGAACCCTGGTTCTTCAAATGGTTTACCTGCCTATATGCGTTTGTCGCCACAATGGGCACTCGAAAAACTAGAAAGTTTAACTTTGGAAGAGAAAATTGCTCAAAGCTTTATGGTGGAGGTGACTCCAAGAAAAGGAGAAAATCATTTAAAAATCATTGATTCGCTTGTTGATGTTCATAAAATTGGTGGAATTATTACTTTTCAAGGTACAACAGACGAAACAAAATCCACAATTAATCGATTACAAGAAAAAAGTACTATTCCTTTACTGGTTGGAATTGATGGTGAATGGGGAAGTAATATGCGTATCTCAGATCAACCACGATATCCTTTTCAATTGACAATGGGAGCAGCAAATCAATTGGAAAGTACACGAAAAATAGCGCAATCGATAGGAAGTGAGCTTAATGATTTGGGGATTCACTTGAATTTTTCTCCAGTGGTAGACCTCAATACCAATCCTAAAAATCCTGTTATCGGATTCCGTTCTTTTGGAGAAAATCCATCCAAAGTTGCAGGACTTACAAGAGAAATGATTCAAGGAATGCAAGATTTTAGTGTATTAACTTGTATGAAGCATTTTCCTGGTCACGGAGATACAGAGCTTGATTCGCACAAGGATTTACCAACAGTCAATAAGTCAAAACGAGAATTGAGTATGGTTGATTGGTTACCGTATCGACAAGGTAGACTGGTAGGTGCTTCTGCAGTGATGATGGGACATTTGAATGTTCCTGCATTAGATAGTAGTGGATTACCTTCAAGTTTATCAGCGACGACCATCAAAGATATTTTAAGAAAAGAACTGAAATTTGATGGACTTGTCATTAGTGATGCATTAAATATGCAGGCTTTGACAAAACATTATGGCGATGTTGAAATAGTAAAGAAAGCATATTTGGCCGGAAACGATATTTTGCTTTATCCTTCAAAGGTGAAAGAATCAATTGCGATCATTAAAAAAGCGGTTGAAAATGGAGAAATTTCTGAAGCGGAGATTAATGAGAAAACACTTCGTATTTTGAGGGCAAAGTTTTATGCTATTGTATATCAGAATGATCAAAAACCGACTTTAGATGCGGAGGAAATTGAATATGCGCAGACCAATATTTATGAAAAGGCCTTAACGGTGATTAAAAATGATAGCGCTATTCCGGTACGTGAAGTACTTGGAAGAAATTTGATTATTAACATTGGTGGTGATGGAAGTGCTTTCAATAAGGCAGCGTTTAGGTATACTGATGCTGATACCTTATATGCAGAAACAGCTAAAGATGCTTGGGCAATTCATAAATTTCAATTTAAAAATTATGATAATATTTACTTGAATTTAATTGCTCCTTCCGTTTTGCCACGCAACAATTTTAGTTATCCTGAAGGTTGGAAAGAGTTGTTGAGAGAAATGCCAGACAATTCAAATCTGTATGTTTCAATTTTTGGAAATCCTTATGGCATTGAAGATAGTTATGCCTTTGAAAAGGCTAAGGCAGTGGTTTTGGCTTATCAGAATACGAAAACAGGTCAAGATAGAGCGGCGCAATTGATTTTTGGTGCTTTTCAAGCGAAAACTGTTTTACCCATTACTTTGAGTGCAGAATATCAGGAAGGATTTGGCATTGAAACACCAGAAGCTTCTCGTTTGAAATTTACTGTTCCAATGGAGTTAGGTGTGTCACGAAGTCAATTGTCTGAAATCGATTCTATTGTTGACAAGGGGATTAAAGCTAAGGCATTTCCTGGATGTCAGGTCGTAGTAGCCAAAGACGGGAAAGTGGTTTACCAGAAAGCTTTTGGTCACCAAACCTATGATAATAAGCTTGCTGTAGATGACAATACGATTTACGATATTGCTTCGATTACAAAAATTGTAGCCTCAACGGCGAGTTTAATGTATTTGCAAGATCAACATGAATTTTCATTGGACAGTACACTCGGTGATTTTATAGGAGAGGTAACACGTTCAACGGCTTATGAAAATATCAATTTACGAGACATGATGACGCACCAAGCAGGATTGGTTCCATGGATTCCATTTTATACAAGTACACTTGTTAATGGTCGTCCAGACACTATGCTTTATTCAAATGCGCCATATGCAAATAAAACTTCAATTGTTGCAAATCATTTGTATATGCAAGATAATTATGAAGATGAAATTTTGAAGGTGATTTTGTCTAAGCCACTCCGAGCAAAAAGATATAAATACTCCGATTTAGGATATTACTTCGTGAAGAAAATTGTAGAAAAATCTTCGGGAGAAGATTTGAATGATTTTGTAAATAATACTTTTTATGCTCCAATGGGCTTGAAAACTTTGGGCTATCATCCTTTGGATAAATTTGAATTAAAACAAATTGCACCAACGGAACAAGACACCTATTATCGTCATCAATTGGTGCATGGCTACGTTCATGATATGGGAGCAGCGATGATTAATGGTGTTGGTGGACACGCTGGTGTTTTTTCAAGTGGTACAGATCTCGCTGGATTTATGCAGATGTTATTGAATGGAGGTGAATATGGTGGACGAACTTATTTGTCTAAATCAACGATTGATGAGTACACCGCTTGTCAATTTTGTCCAAAAAATAGGAGAGGAGCAGGTTTTGATAAACCCGTTTATACCGGTACTGGTGGTCCAGCAACAGAAGCCGCTTCAAAGTCTTCATTTGGCCATTCTGGATTTACGGGAACATTAACTTGGGCAGATCCAGAATACAATATCAATTATGTGTTTTTGTCGAATAGGGTTTATCCAAGTGCTGAGAATTGGAAGTTGGTAAAAATGGATATCCGTACAGAGATTCAGCGCGTTATCTACGAAGCGTTGAAATAAATGTTAAAAAATGAAAACACGAAGAACTTATGTCTCAAAATGGTGTTTTCTTTGTGTTTTTATAAACTGTATGTTGTTGTTTAGTTAATTGAATGAAGTAATGAAAATCGGAATAGTATTGTATCCAACTTTTGGAGGAAGTGGAGTTGTCGCAACGGAATTAGGAAAGGCTTTAGCAGAAAAAGGTCATCAAATTCATTTTATTACCTATTCGCAACCCGTACGATTAAGTTCATTCAGAGACAACATTTTTTATCATGAAGTAGTGGTGAGTAATTATCCACTTTTTGAATTTCAGCCCTACGAAACAGAATTGGCCAGTAAAATGGTGGATGTGGTAGAGAATGAAGGTTTGGATTTATTGCATGTTCATTATGCTATTCCCCATGCTTCTGCAGCCTTTATGGCCCAACAAATATTGAAAACAAGAGGACTAGAAATTCCATTCATTACTACACTTCACGGAACAGATATTACCCTTGTGGGGAAAGATAAATCATTTGAACCTGTAATTACATTCTGCATCAATCAATCAAATGCGGTTACTGCAGTGTCTGAAAGTTTGAAACAAGACACTTACGAACATTTTGATACACAACGAGACATTAAAGTGATTCCAAATTTCATCAATGATTTTATAGCAGATCCAGTAGCACAAGATATGGAACGTCGTAGAAAATATGCTCAGGATGATGAAAAAATCATTTGTCACGTTTCTAACTTTAGAAAAGTAAAAAGAGTAGAAGACGTTGTTCGTATTTTTCATAAAATCAATCAAACTGTAAAATCAAGATTGTTATTGATTGGTGACGGACCAGAAAGACACAATGTAGAATTGTTGTGCAGAGAATTAGGAACGTGTGACCGAGTAATGACTGTGGGGAAAATTAGAGATGCAGCTAATTTAATGAGTGTTGCAGATTTGTTTTTACTACCGTCAGAAACCGAAAGTTTTGGTTTGGCTGCACTTGAAGCAATGTCAGTTGGTGTTCCTGTGGTTTCTTCAAATACCGGTGGAATTCCAGAAGTCAATAAAGAAGGCTTCTCGGGTTATTTGTCTGATGTTGGAGATATTGACGACATGGCCAAAAACGGAGTCCGTATTCTTGAAGATGAAGCAACGCTAAATCAATTTAAAATGCAAGCCAAAGAGCAAGCGATGAAATTTAGTTTAGCTCGCATTTTACCGGAATACGAAAAGTTGTATCAAGAAGTAAAAGAGCGCTTTACGACGCCTCAGCTATAAGTTTTTGTCTACTGATTTTCAATTCTGAAATTCGGGCTTGTTTTCCTCTTTCTCTAATGTTTTTAGAGGTTTGGGTATGGAAAATATGAACGTTTTCAAGGTATTCCAATTGAAAGTCAATCCATTCCAATTCTGACATTTCTTTACCGAAATTAGCCAATTCATTACGCAAAGTTTTGGCCACATTATGATAATCTGCACGTCCTAAATAATCGTGATCAGCATCGCACATAATCATTTGTAATAAGGTTTTTGGTTGTGCTTCACGGCGTGTTGAAGAGATAATTTCGCTTACAATCTTGATTTGTTCTGGACTATATCCAAATTTGTTTAATTCAGTTTGCGCCATGTTGATTCCAAATTCTTCATTGTCAAAGTAGCGTAAAATGAATCCTGTATCGTGAAATAAAACAGCGGTTCTTAAAATAATTAAATCTTCACCTTTAACTCCTTCCAATTTTGCAATTCGCATTGCAGCTTTCTCAACATTTAAGGTGTGTTTGATGTTGTGATAGTCTAATTCATCTGGAAGTGATGACTTTAATTTGTTGATGATGAATCGTCTTGCAAATTCAAAATCCATTGGAGGTAAATCACATTTTCTTCGTAATGAACTATTAGGAAGTTTTCCTTCTTCAAATAAAGAATGTTCGATTTTCACCTGGTCTAAAAAATACATTTCTGAAGTGCTTTCGTATTTCAGTTGAATTTCGCCACGGTGAGTGACATCGAGATATTCAGCTACTTTTTCAACCACAGCTTCAGTAATTGTTATACTATTTTCTTCTGAATGTTGTTCTGCTCTTGCCGCTACATTTACGGTGTCTCCCCAAACATCAAAACTGATTTTCTTAGAACCAATTACTCCGGCTACTAAAGGACCAAGGTGGAGACCTATACGAATATCCCAATAGGGTTGATTGGTTGCAATTGCCAATTGTTTACGATTGATCACGTAATTTCGAATTTCTATCGCTGCCAGTGTAGCACGAATTGCAGGATTTGCATTTTTTTCTGTAACTCCAGCTAATGCCATATACGCATCTCCAATCGTTTTGATCTTTTCTAACTTATATCGGTCTGTTATTTCATCAAACTTATTGAAATAGCTTTCGAGTTCATGTAGTAGATTGAGTGGACTTTGGTGTTTTGCAGACTTTGTAAACGCGATAAAATCAGTAAACAGTACAACGCCTTCATCTATCTTTTTTGGTGAAAATTTCCAAACTGAACTCAGATCTTCTAAGATGGTTTGTGGGAAAATATTTTCAAGTAATTGGCTAATTCTAAGATCCTTAAAATGGAGGCTTTTAAAAACTTCGATTTTTGCTTTTACCAAGTTGGGGTTGAATGGACAAGATAAGTAATCTACAGCTCCTTCTCGAAATCCTTTTACCAATTTAGCACCGCTAGAGGTACTTTCACTAATTACAATTTTATAAGCGTCCTTAGAATTGGGGTTTAACTTTAAATTATGCAAGAGTTCAAGACCATTCACCATTTCACTCTGTATATTGATAAGGATAATTCCAATTTTTCGCTTTTCCAAAACAGGGAGTGCAGAGGCTTCATCATTACAAAATATGAGGTTATTACCACCTCCTAAAAGTATATTTTGTAATTGCCTTAAATTGTCTTGGTTATTATCAATAACAAGGATGTTGATGAATCTTTCCACGTAAGTTGAGTTTTCTTGGTTGTAACGAAAATACTAAAATTCATGGGTTTATGAAATCCCTTGTCCTTTAAATTTTTAATGTATGTTTTGAGTATTCGTTTTTATCTGTGAGAGCTGAATTACAGAATGCAAATGAAAAAGTCTAGACATAAAAAAAAGGAACCTTAAAAGATTCCTTTTCATTTTTTTGATATTGAGTACCTTAAAGGTGCATGAAGTCTTTTTTCTTCAACAACTCTTCTTCTGTTTCTGGGAAGTCAGGATCATCAACACAACAGTCAACAGGACAAACTGCTGCACATTGTGGTTCGTCATGAAAACCTTCACATTCTGTACATTTATCTGTAACAATGTAATAAAGGTCCATGTCTACAGGTTCTTTGTCTTCGTCTGCATCCACTTCTTCACCTTTCAGTGTTGTTATCATCCCTTTTAAGGTTGTACCATCGGCCCAATTCCATTCAGCACCACCTTCGTATATCGCGTTATTTGGACATTCGGGCTCACATGCACCACAATTGATGCATTCGTCCGTAATCATTATTGCCATTTCACTACTTTTTAAGCGTTTCTTCTTTACATTTGCAAATATAATAAACCTTTATCAAGGAGTTTTGTTTTAAAGAACTTAAATTATTTTGAATAGCAGATGGACAGACAAAAAACAATCAAAAGCTTTTCTATTTTAGGAGACAGTATGAAGAAATGGGGTGAACGTGCCGAAAAAGAAGCGTTTAATCCTTTCGTTGCAGGCGCATTTTATGAGCGTATGGAAACTGCAATATTAGGTGCAAAAGCCCACAATGGATGGTTCTCAGCATCTTCGGTTCAGGAAAGTTTTTACCGATTTGGTGAACAACTCACAGAAGAAAAGTTAACAGCATGGGTAGAAAAATATCCTTTGGTTAAATCACCAAAAAAAGTAGGTCTGATTTTGGCTGGAAATATTCCTTTGGTTGGATTCCATGATATTTTATCAACCATTTTCTCGGGAAATATTGCTCATATCAAATTGTCGAGTGATGATAAGATATTAATTCCCTTGCTTTTAGAGATTATTGTTGAACTACAACCAGAATTGAAGGAACAGATTAATATTGTAGAAAAACTAAGTGATGTAGAGGCTGTTATTGCAACAGGAAGCGATAATTCTGCGCGTTATTTTGAGAAGTACTTTGGACACTTGCCTTGTGTAATTCGTAAGAACAGAACTTCTGTTGCCGTACTGAATGGTGAAGAAACACCAGAAGAACTAAAAGAGTTAGGTAGAGATATTTTTACCTATTATGGATTAGGTTGCAGAAATGTTTCACATCTGTTGTTGCCAGAAGCTTATGATCTAGATCAATTGTTTGGGGCCATTATTGACTATGGTGATATCATTAATCACCATAAATACTGTAACAACTACGATTATTATAAAGCCATTTATTTAATGAATCAGGAAAAGATTATTGAAAATGGATTTGTTTTAACACGTGAGAATAAAGAGTTGTTTGCGCCTGTTGCGGTGGTGCATTATCATTATTATAGCGACATTGAAGAAGCAAATGCTTACATAAAAGAGCATGAAGAAAAGATTCAAGTGGTGGTTGGTAAAGATCATTTTCCATTTGGACAAGCTCAATCTCCAGCGCTAGATGATTACGCAGATGGAGTCAATACAATGGAGTTTTTAACTCAGCTTTAATTTGAAAGTAGAATATAGGAATAGAATTTCGCTTAATTAAAATGGATTAAGCATTTGAAAATGTACTTTCTAAATAAAAACCTGCTTTTAAAAGCAATACATTATTTAGGGAGTATTATATTTGTTAAAATTGAAAAACACAGCAATGAAATTATTAGAAGATAAAGTAGTTTTAATTACAGGAGCCTCAAGAGGAATTGGAAAAGCAATCGCAGAGAAATGTGTTGCAGAAGGAGCAAAAGTAGCTTTTACTTATTTGTCATCAGAGGAGAAAGCGAATGCATTAACAGCTGAATTGACGAAAGACGGAGGGGAAGTGAAAGGATTTAAATCAAACGCAGCAAACTTTGATGCGGCTCAAGCTCTAGTGGACGACGTTGTGAAAGAATTCGGTCAAATCGATGTCTTAGTGAACAACGCTGGAATTACTCGTGATAATTTATTGATGAGAATGACAGAAGAAATGTGGGATGAAGTAATCAATACAAATCTTAAATCTGCATTCAATCTTACAAAAGCAGTTCAACGTCCAATGTTGAAAGCAAGAAAAGGATCAATTATCAATATGTCTTCTGTGGTTGGAGTTTCAGGAAATGCTGGACAATCTAATTACGCAGCATCAAAAGCTGGAATGATTGGATTTACAAAATCAATTGCACAAGAATTAGGTTCTAGAAGTATCAGATGTAATGCAATTGCACCTGGATTTATTGAAACTGAAATGACTGACGTTTTAGATGAAAAAGTTGTTCAAGAATGGAGAAATAATATTCCATTGAAGAGAGGAGGTTCTACAGAAGATGTAGCAAACGCTGTTGTATTTTTAGGATCGGAAATGTCTGCTTACATAACTGGACAAACATTAAACGTTTGTGGAGGAATGTTAATGTAAAATTAATTTTCACTTCGAATAAGACTTAGAGACTTTATTGGTCCTCTTTTTCATCGAGTTAGAGAAAAAACTTAAATGGAAAAAAGTGAGTTTTTTTTGTTGCTTATGTAATAAATGGAAACTTAAAGCGTTTTAAGAGAGAACTAAATATTAAACGCGTATGGCAAATAGCTACTCTAAAACTGCTCCAAAGATGGTGGAGGATAAATCACAACCATCAAAAGAAACACTTCAATTTTTACTCAATTATTCAAAGAGTGTTGAAGGTAAAAAGTCAGAAAAAGAATCATTATTGATTCACTTAAACTAATAGGAAGAGCATCGCAAGGTGCTCTTTTTTTTGCTTTAAAAAGATAAGTTGCTTTTGTAGCAAGAAAGGTCTTTTGGAATAGAGGAGAATTTGATTTTTTAATTAAACTTGTACTATGGTTTTTAGTACTACCTTATTCTTACTGTATTTCTTACCCGTCTTCCTCATAGTATATAGTTTAACGACTAAGCAGTGGAAGAATCTTGTCATATTAGTTGCCAGCATCTTTTTTTACAGTTGGGGAGCTCCTAAATTTGTATTTGTAATCCTTGGTTCAACAATTCTTGATTTTTACATCGTCCGACAGTTATACATAAGCCCTAAAATAGGATTGAGAAAAGGCTTGTTAAGTATTTCAATTGTGATGAATTTGGGACTATTGGCTTATTTTAAATACGCTAACTTTTTTGTTGAAAACCTAAACTCTGCCTTATCATCAATTGGTGTTTCAGAAGTGTCTTGGACAGCAGTAGTTCTGCCAATAGGTATATCCTTCTATACGTTTCAAACCCTGACATATGCTATTGATGTTTACCGAAAGGTTCATCCTCCATTGCAAAAAGTGACGGATTATTTAATGTACATCATGTCATTTCCTCAAATGATCGCAGGTCCTATTGTTCGATTTAGTGCTATTGAAGATCAAATTACAGATCGAAAAGAATTAGTAGACGACAAGCTTATTGGGTTTTATCGATTTTGTATCGGTCTAGCGAAGAAAACACTAATCGCAAATGTAATGGCAGAGCAAGCAGACCTCATTTTTGAAAGTGAATTGAGTGAACTTTCAATGTCTAGTGCGTGGATAGGGATGATGGCCTATACTTTTCAGATTTATTTTGATTTTTCAGGTTATTCAGATATGGCTATTGGCTTAGGGAAAATGATGGGCTTCAAATTTCCAGAAAACTTCAATTCACCTTATACGTCTAAAAATATCAGTGAATTTTGGAGAAGATGGCATATTACCTTAGGTGCATTTATGAGGGATTATTTATACATTCCTTTAGGTGGGAATCGTGTGGCTTCTAAAGGTAGATTGTATTTTAATTTATGGATTGTTTTTCTCCTGTCAGGCCTGTGGCATGGTGCATCATGGAATTTTGTGATTTGGGGAGCTTATCATGGTTTGTTTTTGATTCTCGATCGTTTATTTCTTATTCAATTACTCAATAAACTGGGAAGTTTTCTCTCTATAATCATCACTTTTAT
This sequence comes from Brumimicrobium aurantiacum, assembly GCF_003402975.1. Lineage (GTDB taxonomy): Bacteria > Bacteroidota > Bacteroidia > Flavobacteriales_D > Crocinitomicaceae > Brumimicrobium > Brumimicrobium aurantiacum. The sequence goes on from NZ_QURB01000003.1 coordinate 321,861, forward strand.
TGTTGTAATGATCGGTTGGGTAATTTTTAGATTAGAGGATTTGTCATCTATTTTGATTTATATTCACAAACTATTTTCCTTTGATTTTCTCCCTGAGTTTACTACCATTTCATCCTTTTGGTTTGTCTTTATTCTTGCTGTATTCTTTTCCTTTTTTACCATTTTTGAACAAGGAAAGAAAGTTGAGCGATTTGTATTTTTTCAAAATCAATTAAATATTACAAATCATTTTATTTTTACTATAGTTGCTTTTCTTTTATTGATGTGCTCTTTGGTTTCAATAACATCTTCAGGCTTTAATCCTTTTATTTATTTTAGATTTTAATGATGAATAGAATGAAGTCAACAATTAAATACAAAAAGGGATTGTTTATTGGGATACTTGGTATTTTGGTATTCCCATTGTTTTTGGAATTTACCGAGATGATTCAATTAAAACCATTAAAAGGATCATATGAAATTCCAGAAAATCCAGAATTTACATTAGCGCAATGGTTTACGGGAGAGTATCAAGATGAAAAGGAAAACTTTATTAAGAAAAGTTTGTATGTGCGTCCTGTTTTTGTAAGGTTCTACAATCAATACCATTATTCATTCTTTAACATACCGAAAGCGAATTCTATAATTATTGGGAAATCCTCCTATTTGTTTGGGGATAATTACATTAAGGAATATTTTGGAACTAATTTTATTGGACATCAAAAAATAGAAGAAAAGGTAAATAAAATTCAACGTGTAGCAGATACCTTAAAAGCGAAAGGAATTGATTTAATTGTTGTACTGGCGCCAGGAAAAGCGAGTTTCTATCCTGAGTATTTACCTGAATCCTATGATTCAATGAGTGTAGGAACTACAAATTATGAAGTGTACAATCAGCAATTTTTAAGTTCGAATATTCATTATTTAGATTTTAAAAAGTGGTATTTGGACATAAAGGAAACTTCTAAATATCCATTATTCCCAAAAACTGGAATACATTGGAGTAAGTACGGTGAGTTGATAGCCGCAGATTCGATTATTCATTATATAAACTCCATTTCTCCTACTAAAAAAGCTCCTGAATTATTGCTTGGTAAGACTAAGGTAACATCAGATATGTGGGGTACAGATGATGATATTGAACAAGGGATGAATTTAATGTTTGATATTCCAGATTTAGAAATGGCTTATCCACATTATGAATACGATACGCTGAATAAACAAGAACAACCTAAAGTGTTAACTGTAGCAGATAGTTATTATTGGGGAATGTTTAATTTTAGTTTATCTAAAAAAGCATTTGATAATGGTGAGTTTTGGTTCTATAACATTGATATTTTCCCGAGTGAAGAAGGAAAACCTTCTTTTGTTAGTGAAATCGATATTGTTGAGTCTGTGGAGCAAAATGACATTGTGATGCTGGTTTCAACTGATGCTAATTTATTCAAGTTCCCTTTTGGATTTATAGATCGATTGTATGAAGCTTATTATTCTGATCAGTTAAAAGCTCCAAGTGAATAGTAAACACGCTTCTTAGGAGTCTACCATCGCATTGAATTTCCTTGCTGTAACTTTCTGAAGCGCTTTTTCGGAACTTTGTGAAATCTTAAATGTAGGATCCCTTAATTTTTATATCTTTTACCTTGTTAGTGGGGCGAACTGTGCTAACTCAACGCATTGAAACAATATTTTTTAGGTGACATCTGTCGATCAATATGCGTTGGGTAAACTCAGAAGAACTTAGTGTAAGGGAAAAGGGAATGTTTGAGAATAAAAAAACCAGAGTAGTCACTTCGCTTTCGCTTCAGTTTCTGACTCTGGTTTTTGTAGCGAGAGGGAGATTTGAACTCCCGACCTCAGGGTTATGAATCCTGCGCTCTAACCAACTGAGCTACCTCGCCAAATATCTTTTTAAACTTCTAAAAACAGTGTTGGTATTGCTGTTTCGTTTAAAACCTATAGCATTGTTTCAATCAATGCGGGTGCAAATATAATACTTTATTTTTAATTTCAAACCTTAAGAACGATCTTCCTCAAATAAAATTTTCGTGTGATGTTTTAAAGTTCTAAGGAACAATGAAATAAATAATGCAATAGCTAAAACAATTATGTAATAATTATAAAATACAAATGTTTCATCGATGATATAGTTACGTAAAATGTCTACAAAAAGGAAACCAATGATTGTTGCAGAAATACCAGAATACTCTCTTCTTAAAATCGTTTTCATAGAAAATGAGATTTTATTCTTCTCATAGTTTTTAAATGAAGGCCAAAATGCAGGAACTTTCAAGCTCCAATCAAGATAGTCTTGACCAAACTTACGTTCTAGGAACCTTTCTTCTGCAAACATGATTCTTTCATAGTAAAGCCAAAATGCTAAAGAAACCAAAAGAACAAACCAAATGTTTGCTGTAAATACCACAATACCAATCCACATGAAGTAGTTTCCTACATAAAGCGGGTGTCGCATTGTTGAATAAATCCCTGTTGTGTTTAAGGCTTCGGCAACTTGTTGTTTTGTATTTCTACCTGAAGTATGTTTACTTGCTGTTCCTATTGCAATGGCACGAATCACTTGGCCAAGGATGGACAGAACAACTGAAATAGCGAGTAAAACCCAATAATAATTGTCGTTTTCAGTTAGACACTTATAATCTGTAAAAAATATTACAGGGATAGCTAAAATAAAAAGTATAACCGGAATCTGACCTCTGTATTTAAAAAGAGTATTACCAGATTTTTCAAAAGAATGTATTAAAGCCATTTAAAAGTTTTACGTATATTGCGAATCAAAATATTCGGCGAAGATATAAAAAAAATAATATTACCATAAGATGCCAGAAAAAATTAAATTTGAACAAGAATATCTTTTTAAAACCTCTTTAAAAGTTTTAAACTCAATGATCACTACGCCAAGTGGTTTAAGTGAGTGGTTTGCAGACGACGTTAATATTAAGAATGATATTTATACCTTTTATTGGAATGGAAGTGAAGAGGTGGCACGATTGATCAGTAAAAAAACAAATGATCACCTTAAGTTTCAATGGCTAGAGGATGAAGAAGAAGGTTTAGATACCTATGTTGAAATTCGTTTTAAAGTTGACCCAATGACGAAAGCTGTTGTTTTACACTTAACGAGTTTTGCTGATGATGACGAACTAGAAGAAGTTCAATTGTATTGGGAAAATACAATTGAAGAACTGCGTAGAGTTATTGGAGCTTAAACCTACTTTTTAGCGTACTTCAGAAACTTTTATTCTCACGACTCAACGTCCTGTCTTTAAATTAAATTACTTTTATCCCCATAAAATTTATTTATGAGTGGACTATTTATTTTATCGATTATCCTGCTTTATTTCGTGGTTTTGTTAATCATCTCGAGATTGACATCCAAGGGAGCAAAAAACGATGCCTTTTTTACAGGGAATCGTAATTCCAAATGGTATTTAGTGAGTTTCGGAATGATTGGTGCTTCCTTGTCGGGAGTGACTTTTATTTCTATTCCAGGTCTTGTAGGAGGTTCAGGATTCAATTACATGCAAATTGTAATCGGTTATATGATCGGTTACGCAATTATTGCTTTCGTACTATTGCCGCTGTATTATAAATTAAATTTGACTTCCATTTATGCTTATTTGGGTGGAAGATATGGGCCTAACACACATAAAGTTGGAGCAGGTTTTTTCTTGGTTTCAAGAGTTTTAGGTGCCTCCGTACGCCTGTTTCTAGTTGCTGATATTCTTGATTATTTCGTACTAAACGCCTACGGTATTCCCTTTGAAATATCCGTTTTAGTCACCCTACTTTTGATTTATGTTTACACTTATCGCGGTGGAATAAAAACAATCGTTTGGACAGATACATTACAAACTTTATTTATGCTCATCGCATTAGTTGTGAGTGTTGTTCTTATCACCCAATCTATCGGTGGAATAGAGGAAGCTACTGTTGGATTGAAATCCCTAGGAATGACAGACTGGTTTTTAACAGATGATCCGAAAAGCAAAAACTTTATTTTAAAAGGAATTTTAGGTGGTTTGTTTATCACTGTTGGAATGACAGGGCTAGATCAAGACATGATGCAGAAAAACTTGACGTGTAGAAACGAAAAGGAAGCAAAGAAGAACATGATGTGGTTTTCAGTAATTCTGTTCGGAGTTAATTTTGTCTTTTTGATGCTCGGAGGTTTGTTGTTTTTATATGCAGAATCACATCCAGAAATTTTGTCTATAATTCAAGGAATGGAAGCCGATAAACAAACGGATAGATTATTCCCTTTAATTGCCTTGGAAGGTGGTTTAGGTGCTTTAATCGGTGTGACATTCTTACTTGGACTTGTTGCAGCGGCCTATTCTTCGGCAGATTCAGCATTGACTTCTTTAACGACATCTACAAGTGTTGATTTGGTTGGTGTAGACAAATGGAAGGATACCAAAAAAGCAGAGAAAGTCAGAAAATTGATTCATATTGGAATGACTGTACTATTGTTTATTGTCATTTTGCTGGCCAATGCTTTCAAAGAACAAGATGTAATCAACACTTTGTTTGTTCTAGCAGGCTACACTTATGGACCTTTGCTGGGCTTATTCTTCTTTGGAATTATAAGCAAGAGAATTGTCAATGACAAAAATACTTGGATTGTGTGTTTGATAGTACCTGTTCTCATTTTCATCTTCAAAACTTATGAAGCTGAATGGTTTAATGGTTATCAGTCAGGACATGAAATCTTAGGTGTAAATGGTCTATTGTGTTATCTCGGTTTATGGATGTTGTCTAAACCTAAGGAGCAGAAGTAAAAGTTATAAACTGAATTCAGTAGGCGAAAACAGATGTTTCACACGATGTGGCTTTTGATTGTAGTTTATTACAATTTTTAAATGAATACGCTCAGCTTCGCCCACGGAGTGGGTGAGGTGTTAATAAAAAAAAGCATTGCGTTTTTTGTTAAGCCACAGCGTGGCGACATGTTATGCCTACCAATTCCTCATCAAACAACAGAAAAAGTCAATGTATAATTGCTAAGGTATCAATCTTGCTTAGCTCCGTAATTTTTGTGGTTCTTTCGATAATAATCAGCCAAATAACTCAATCGGTAGAAGTCAAACAAACGAATCGATGGCGAAGAAGAAAACAATTGGTTTTTCATTAATTTTCCAAAAAGGCGATAGCAAAAGCTTAATGGGACAATCATTTTCAATTGTTTTATCTTTTCAAAAACCCTAAAAATCTTAATTTGTTGCACTGTTTCAGGTTTTCTAAATGTTGGATTATACACGTATTTTTCAACCGCTACCAAACTATTCTTCAAGAAGCCTTCATTGCTTTCTTGATAGTCATGGACCAATTGATTGTCAATGTGATAAACCGAAACTTGATTCGCTTCCAATTTTAAGCCCAATAAAGTGTCTTCATGTCCGTATCCACCTTTTTCAAGATCAATAGTGCCTTCATCAAATGGAAAAGCTTTAAAAGTGGAACGCTTAAACATAATGTTGAAACTAATCAATGAGCTATAAGGCGTCTTATTTCTTTCTTTGGCCTGTGAAAACTCCCTTTGAGAACCGTAATGCCAACGTAAGGCATTTTCCTTTGGTGCTTGATCGCTGTATTTCATTCCACCAATAATTACTTCCGCCTGATTACAATTATCAATGTAATTTTGTATGAAATCGGAACGGTCAACACGTGCATCCGAATCAATAAACAACAGATGTTCATATTGAGCGATTCTCCCTAATTCATTACGAATTTTAGCCCTTCCGAAATGAATTTCAGATTCAATATATGAGCATCCTTCCAAGGTGTTAATGACCCTATTCTCAGTTTTAAACAAGGTGGATGTATCGTCCAAAACAAGAATTTCAAATTCAATACCCGCTGAGAGGCACTGAATTTGAAGATCTTTAACCAGTTGTGAACAGTTAAAATTATAAACAGGAATTAAAATTGATAGCATGAATGGAGTTTCTATCCTTTTGAATCCAGTTGATTATTTATTTCCTTTTTCGTAATCCGCTAAAAACTGCGCCAAACCACTATCCGTTAAAGGATGTTTCGCCAATTGAAGGATTGCTTTTAAAGGTCCCGTCATCACATCAGCACCAATTTCTGCACAATCGATGATGTGCATCGTATGTCTAACGGATGCAGCTAAAATTTGAGTGTCAAAGCTGTAATTATCAAAAATTCGTCTGATTTGTGCAATTAAGCCAATTCCATCACCTGAAATATCATCAATTCTCCCAATGAAAGGCGATACATAAGTTGCACCTGCTTTCGCCGCTAACAAAGCTTGTCCAGCAGAAAAAATCAAGGTACAGTTCGTTTTAATTTTATTTTCCGAAAAATACTTGATGGCTTTAATTCCTTCCGTTGTCATTGGAACTTTTACCACAATGTTGTGATGTAAATCTGCCAATCTTTCCCCTTCTTTGATCATTCCTTTAAAGTCCGTCGCAATCACTTCGGCACTCACAGGACCATTCACAATTTGACAAATGCTTTTATAATGCTTTAAAATAGCATCTTCACCTGTTATTTTTTCTTTAGCCATCAAAGAAGGATTGGTGGTTACACCGTCCAAAATTCCTAAATCATTGGCTTCCTTAATTTCGTCTATATTTGCTGTGTCAATAAAAAATTTCATAATCTTACTTTTGACTAAAATACTTAGATTTTTTTGAATTTGAATGAATCTTTGATTAAATCAAGCTACTTTCATTTTAGAGATTGAATATTTCTAATTGAACATTTATATTGCTCTCAATTTGGGGCTTCCCTAAATTTCTTTCCGTAAACTCCAAGAAATTAGGTCGGGCCATACGTTATATCTTTTTTTTCAAAAAAGGATGCCACTGCTACCCCTAAGCCGAAAAAAATCCAAGAAATTCCGTCCCAGCTAAAAAGACGAATGCAATCACTTTGTTCCACAAGTATGTTGAACTAGTCAAACTTTAAGGCTTTAATTGGAGAAATTTTCGTTACCACATAACTTGGAATAATCAAAGCTGCTGTACACAATACAATTGTACCGATATTCAGGAATAAAATGTGGAGATAATTAAGTTCAATTGGCGCAGCATCCAAATAGTAAACTTCAGGGTTTAAAGGGATAATCGTGAAATGTTCCTGCAGTAAACATAAACCAATTCCTACGACGTTTCCTATCACAACTGCCCTGAAAATAATAAAGACCGCTTGGTATAAAAATAGCTTTCTGATTTCCCAATTGCTTGTTCCAAGGGCTTTCAATAATCCAATTAAATGCGTTTTGGTAATAATGAGTACCAATAATCCTGAGCCCATATTTATCGTTCCGATGAGCAACATCAACACCAAAATAATAACCACATTAATATTCAAAAAGTCCAACCAAATAAAAATTTCCTGTTGATCATTCGCAATCGTTCGCACGCGATAATCAGTGTGATTACCACTTTCAGGAAAGTAAATAGTACGTCTAATTTGTTCAGCGATTTGACTCAACTGAGCAAAGTCATTGACTTCCACTTCATAGCCTCCTACATAATTTTGATGACTCCCTTTTCCATCAATATATTCAAATGTAACACGTTTTCCTCCTTTTAGGTTTACCGCAAATTTAGTTCCCGATTCATTTAAAAATTCTTTCTTAAATTGTCCCAATTCAGTTTCCTTTGGATAACATGGATATCTTTTATTTCCTTCAACTGTGACTTTCAAATATGCAGTGTCAGGAATCGTATTCATTTCCCCAAAACCATCGATGAATGTAAAATAGTCAGAACTAATTAAACGAATGGTTGTGTCTTTTGTATCGCAATAGGTAAATCCTTGTGCATTTTCATAGCCTTTTCCCCAATCGTGACGGTAATTTCCATTTCCACCGCGCGTATCGGCATAAATGATGAATTGTCCATCTTTATTGACAGTATCTGCAACCCTAATTGAAGTTTGGATACCCCAATCATTGAGCTTCTGAACATTTCTAATGTCTCCTATTACTACCTGTTCATCAAATTCCTGTAATCCCGTTTTAAAAATTCCTGTGACCTTATATTTTAATTTAACAGGTGTAGCCTTAACAAAAAAGACGTTAACAAATTCTCCAATTTCAGTATTCAAATTCTTTGCAACTTGAGTAGAAATAATGATTTCATTATGAGGAATCGAATCTTGAACATTGGGTATTCCACCTTCAACAATATGTTTCTTAAAAAAGGACCAATCATATTCTGCATTTACACCTTTCATTACAATTCCATGAATTTCCTGCTGAACTTGAAATGTGTCAATGTCATTCACACGGTAAAAGTTGGTGTCAGGATCGGATTGTAGCAAAGCAGGTTTGTAGGCAAATGGTTGTATATTTTGAACACCATTAATTTTCTTGACAGCAGCCTCTAAGGAATCATCATAAATAACAGGAGCGGATTCAAAAGTGGAATTTTCACCAGCTTTAACAATTGTAGCGTGCGATCCAAAACCAATTACCTTATCTTTGACTTTGTTCTGAAATCCAGTGACCACAGCTAGCGTTATGATATTGATAACCATAGCCAGAATGATGCTCAACCGAGCAATTCGCGTGATGGGTTGCGAAACTTTTTTATCTTCGCCTTTCCCTTTATGGATTTTCTTTGCTATGTAATATATTTTATTCACAATATCTTAAAATGCTTGCTAATGTACTTAATGCGTCTCTTCCTAAAAAGTTTTTTCTTGTTTTTCCTCGTTTCATGTGAAAGTGAAATTCCGGCGCAGGAGAATCAAATGAATCAACAAAAAGAAAATGTTGCGGTAAAGTTAGAAAAACCTATCGTAGTTGGAGCAGAACAACTGGATTCCATTCAATTATTTTTACAATCTAAAAAAGTTGGGGTTGTAGGAAACCAAACGAGTAGAGTAGGAGAAACCCATTTGGTAGATACCCTCCTCTCAAGCGGAATAAATGTGGTGAAAGTCTACTCACCAGAACATGGATTTCGTGGTAAAGCCGACGCTGGAGAACACGTTGCTTCAGATAAAGATGCAAAAACGGGACTACCTATCGTTTCCCTGTATGGCAGCAATAAAAAGCCAAGTGCGAATCAATTGAGTGGAGTAGAGGTTTTGCTTTTTGACTTACAGGATGTTGGAGCTCGTTTTTACACCTACATTTCAACTTTACATTACATTATGGAAGCCGCTGCGGAAAATGGAATTGAAGTATTGGTGTTGGATAGACCAAATCCAAATGGACATTATGTTGATGGTCCAATCCGTAAAAAAGGTTATGAATCTTTTGTGGGAATGCACCCAATTCCAATTGTTCATGGAATGACGGTGGGCGAAATTGCACAAATGATCAACGGCGAAAAGTGGTTGAAAAACGGTGTGCAATGTAAATTGAAAGTAATTTCCTGCTTGAATTATGACAGACACATGCCTTACAGCTTGCCTGTTGCACCTTCACCAAATTTGAGAAGCGATGAAGCCATTCAATTGTACCCAGGATTATGCTTATTTGAAGGAACAAGCCTAAGTGTAGGACGAGGAACGGATAGGCCCTTTGAAGTGTATGGACATCCAGATTTAAAAGGAAAACCAGGTTTTGATTATAATTTTACGCCAGTTTCAAGTTTTGGCTCTAAAAACCCGAAACACAAAGATCAAGTTTGCTATGGAGAAAATTTACACGACTACGTTCGAAATAGTAAAGTAAACAAGTTAGAAATTCAATGGTTAATCAAAGCATACAATGCATTAGGATCAGAGGATTTCTTTATCACAAAAAACCGCTGGTTTGATATTCTTGCAGGAACAGATCAACTGAGGAAAGACATTATCTCAGGGAAATCAGAAGCGGAAATTAGAGCAGGTTGGAAGGCTGGTTTGGATGTGTTTAAAACGATGAGGAAGGAGTATTTGATTTATGGGGGAGGAAATTTAAAATGAAAAATGAAAAATGAACAATGAATAATGAAAAATGAAAAATTAAAAAATGAAGAATGAAAAATGTAAAATGAAAAATGAATAAATTGTTGAGTAGTTTTTTCGTTGGTTTGTGGATTCGTAAATTTGTGGATTCGTAAATTTGTGGAGTCGTGAATTGTTTTTTTGTTGTGAGTCTAATTTTTGTATCCCCACGTTCGTCAGTTCGAGTGAATGAAGAAATGTAATGGAGAATTTTGTATCCCCACGTTCGTCAGTTCGAGTGAATGACGGAATGTAATGGAGACATTTGTATCGAGAACAAGAACGTTTCCTAATGATAGCCCATCTAATTGGAATTTCCGTTACTCAGTAGATTGATGGTTTTAGCGTAATAAGCATATATTAAATTAAAAAAGAACGCATTTGCGTTCTTTTTAATTTAATATGTTTGAAAAGCCAGGAAAGTTTTTTTTGTTTCTCAAAGCTCTTCCAAAAGATCATTTAATTTAAAATGGTCTTTTCGGAAGTCCTTTAAACCATTTGTAAACAATTTCACTTTCAGGTTTTAAAATAACCCAAGCAGTAACGATGATGATTTTTACGTCAGTTATGAATCCTTGGTTTTCTTGGTACCATTTTTCAACTTCACCTTTAAAAGGATAGATTTTGTTCGAATAAAACTCCCAAGTGTCTTCTCCACGGTTTTTGACCTCGGTAATTAATTCTTCTTCATCTCTAAAAATGATAGAACCAATTCCTGTTAAACCTGGTTTTACGTTATAAATAACTTCTTGTACATGTTTTGGATAGGCATCAAAACTCACCTGCATTACTGGACGAGGTCCTACAACACTCATATCACCTTTAAAAATGTTAATCAATTGTGGTAGTTCATTTATTTTACTTTTACGTAAAAAACCACCCATTGGAGTTATTCTCGGGTCTTTTTTAGTTGTGATCACACCACCTTTCATATTGGGACTATCTTTTAACATGGTTGCGAACTTCCAAATCAAGAAAAGTTTATTTTTAAATCCAACACGCTCTTGTTTGTACCAAATATATCCTTCTCCTGTTAACTTTAGGCCTATCATTATTGGAATAAGCAATGGAGATAATATGAGTAAGGCCATTCCGGATGATAGAATGTCAAAAAGTCGTTTTATTAGTTTATACATTTTTTATATTTAATGATTTATTGATTCAAGAAATTAAAGATTCAAGGATTTAATTATTCAAGAATTCGGTTATTATTGTTTATTATTCAAGTATTGAAAAATTCTATGATTTAAGATTTGGATTTTTCGGATTCTTAATCTATCTCTTGACTTCCATAAGTTATAGAAGGTTCTTTAAATTTAGCCCCTTTGTAACTCGAGTTTTTCAAGTATTTAATAAATAAACTTAATTGTTTAGATATTTCAATTGTTTGACTCTGAAGACTGTTGAATTCATCCTTGTTTAGAACTTCTACATCAAGTGCTCTGTAAAACTGAGATCTCAATTCACCTGCACTACCTTTGGAGTAAGAAAGAAAGTTAATGAACTCCTTGTTCCCACCGCGTTCAAACCCTTCGGCAATATTATCCATGATACTACCACTCGTTTTAAAAAGATGATTAATCAAAAATCCATATTCCTTATCGTCCTTACGTGCAAGAATCCTAAACATCTCAATATTCAATTGACGACTCAGCTTCCATACATTAAGATCTTCGAAAGTGCTAATTTTTGGCATGTTTTTTAAATTAAGGATTCAATGATTTAATGATTCAAAGATTCAAGGATTCAAAGATTCAAGGATTTAAAGAGACTGTATTTAACTACGCAATCTTTGAATTTTTGAATAAAAAATCGCAGATTTTAATTGAATCTTTGAATGTAGAAAAAAATCCTCGATTTTTATCTACATCTTCTGATCCAAACTCTTCCCTGTTTCAATATGTTCAAAATCAGGTAAATGTTTTTTCAATAATTCAACAATTGAAGACTTATCATGATTACCTGAATTCATCAATTCTTGTAATTCTATAATTGTATTTGAAATATCCTCTTTTGGTAATTTTCTTGCGTTTTTAATAACTCCCAAGCTATCATAAGTTTCCTGGTCAACAACATCTGTATCTGTATAAAACTCTTCATATAGTTTTTCACCAGATGTATCCGTATCAAAGAAATAAACAGGATATGGATCACCGTCTTTTGTAGATAAAGCTTTTTCTTTAGCTTCTTGATCTGATTTACATTCCAAAATAGGTCGGTTTGAAGCTTTAAAAAAATCAATTGTGATATCTTTAAAGAAAACCATTTCCTCTTCTGCTAATTTAGGAAAAAAGATTTCACCTGAGTTTCCTAGCATACAGGCCAACATACAAATCTGTCCACTTTCTTCTGGCGATACAAAAAATCGTTTTACATCGGCAGGACAAGAGATTGGTTGATTTTGAAGTAAACGTTCAATGTAACCAGCCAATAAAGAGCCATTTGAAAATGCAACATTCGCAAATCGTGCAGTGGTAATTTGTAATTCGTTACTATAAGACATAATAACTTCTTCCATTAATTTCTTACTCGCTCCCATCACGTTTACTGGGTTAGCAGCTTTATCCGTAGAAACACAGAAGAAATGTTCTGGCTTATTCTCTGTCAATAAATCTAAAAACTCCTTTGCTTTAAAGACATTATTTTCAATCATAGCCTCGATAGAATATTTGTCTTTTTCACTTCTTACATGTTTGTGAGCAGCAAAATTAGCTACGATATGAAATGGACCTTCTGCCAAAAACATTTTGCGAAAGACAGGGTCACCAAAACTCATTGGATAGGTTTTATAGTCTTCTGGAACATACATGTTAACATCAGAACGCAATGTTCTCGTTAACTCAGTTAAACCATTTTCATTGGTATCCACAACATATAATTTTCCAGGTTTAAACTTTAGTATTGCTTTGATATATGAAGAACCTATTGTTCCTGCTCCACCAATTACCAAAACTGATTTTCCTTCAATCTTCTTTGATAATATTGCTGAATTACTTTCCATATCAGGTGCAAATAAACTTGTTGGTCTATTTGTTATGTGTATATTGATGAATTGTGGAATGTCTATTAAATTCATTTTTTTATAATGTTAATTTGTTTTATTGTTGATCCGTGTAGTTGTTGAGCTGATAAGTTGTTTTCCGATGATGCTAATCTAAACATTTCCGCCTTATCGTCTATTTAATGAAATTTAAAGGTTGTGATTAGATAAAAAAATCATCGTCGTACTTTTGAGAATATTACTCTTAATATGGCTTGAGAAAGAAAGAAAGATTCCTTGTCGTATTGCTATAACAAGTGGTATTTAGATTCATGATTAACTCTAAAAAAAGATTCCTCGTCGTATTGCTTTAACAAGTGGCATTTAGATTCATGACTAACTCTAAAAAAAGATTCCTCGTCGTATTGCTTTAACAAGTGGCATTTAGATTCATGATTAACTCTAAAAAAAGATTCCTCGTCGTATTGCTATAACAAGTGGCATTTAGATTCATGATTAACTCTAAAAAAAGATTCCTCATCGTATTGCTATAACAAGTGGCATTTAGATTCATGACTAACTCTAAAAAAAGATTCCTCGTCGTATTGCTATAACAAGTGGCATTTAGATTCATGACTAACTCTAAAAAAAGATTCCTCGTCGTTACACTCTGTCGGAATGACAGGCTACACGTATGGAGGGTGGTAAAAATTTGCTAAAGCTTCGCTTAAGCAAATTTTTACCAATAAAACGACCAACCAATTGTCATTCCGAACAGCTGTAAAAATCTTTGATTTTTGCCGATGGAGGAATCTCTTCTTTTCGATCAGTTTGTTATTAATAATCTAGGTCAAAATCGTTGAATATACATCGAAGATTTTTCTTGAATCTTTAATTTCCTACTTCCTCGTAAAAATCTTTTATCGTCTCAACAACAGTCAAAAGTTGCTCCTTCGTAATCCCAGCAGAACTTGGAATACTAATGCTGTTCTCATAAACAGATGCTGAAACATCATTTTCAGAGACGTAAATATCGTCTTTAAACATTGCTAATTGATTCATCGGCATCCAAAAAGGACGCGATTGAACTCCGTTTTTGTTTAAATAATCCAATAATTCACGCATGCGTGATGTACTAAATGTAAACAGCCAACAGTTTGGATCTGTTTTTTCTGGAATGGCTTGAAACTTGATATCTCCAACGCCTGCTAAATGTTCACGGTAAAAAGCATCCATTGTTTTCTTCGCCTTTAAAGTTTCAGGGAATGTTTCCATTTGAGCAACTCCAATAGCTGCCAAGACATTCACCAAACGGTAGTTATAACCAATTTCGTCGTGAATATAATCCATCGCACTTACTTTGGCTTGTGTCGTTAGATGTTTCGCTTGCTTGGCAATAGCTTCATCGTCGGTAACAATTACACCACCACCTCCAGTAGAGATGATTTTATTTCCATTGAAGCTAAAAACTCCAATTTTCCCGAATGTTCCGGCGTGTTTTCCATCATATGTACTTCCTAATGCTTCTGTACTGTCTTCTATAATTGCTAAATGATATTTCTCTGCAATTTGCAACATACGTTTTACATCGCCAATGTTACCTAGAACGTGAACCGGCATTATTGCTCGGACTCTTTTTCCAGTGGACTTATCAAAACTAAAAGTACCGTTATTGGAAGTTTTTAACTCTGTGTTTTCTTGAAGATATTTCTCCAATAAATCTAAATCCATTTGCCAATTGTCTGCATCGACATCAATCAGAATGGATTGTGCTCCTGTGTATTTTATCGCATTCAATGTTGCAATGAAAGTAATGTTTGGTGCGATAACGTGATCATCAGCTGTAACACCCAACAAGATTTGGGCAATATGCAATCCAACAGTTCCATTCATGCAGGCAACGCCATACTTGGCACCTGCATATTCAGCAACCATTTCTTCAAATTGCGTTACATAACTTCCTGCCGATGAAATCCAGCCAGTAGTTAGACAATCAAGGACGTACTTTGATTCGTTTCCTTCGATTTTTGGTATTGATAATGGGATCATTTTTTTATGTTGTTTTTTAATGTTCGTTAAATTAGTTGGCTGAGTATAATAAAATTTGGATTCTCGATAATTCAATGATTCAAGACGCTTCGCTATTCAATAATTCAATGATTGGAATAATTGTTAATCCTTGAATCCTTGAATCTTTTAATTTCGGAATCCTTGAATTAAACAAGTAGTTTCGCTGGATTTCCAACTACAGTTTGACCATCTGGAATATCTTTCACCACAACAGCACCAGCACCAACGATAACATCTTTTCCTATAGTCACTCCTTGTCTCACAACTGCTCCAGCTCCTACAAAACTTCTTTCTCCGACTGTAACGTTTCCTGCTAAAACAGCACCAGGAGCTATATGGGCAAAATCTTTTACTTTACATTCGTGTTCTATTATTGCGCCAGTATTGATAATACATCCAATTCCAATTTCAGTCAATGGATTTACTATTGCTCCTGCAGAAATTAAAGTGTTCACTCCAATTGTAGCTGTTTTGGAAACAATTGCAGTTGGATGCTGTAAAGTCGTAAATATGTTTTCTTTTACCGCAATTAGTTTATTATAGACTTTCTCACGAATGGTATTATCTCCTATACTTCCAAAAAGTAAAGCATCGTGTTGCTCAAACTTTTCTTCTATGTCTAAGAAGCTTAAATTATATGGATTATTAGACGCCTCAACAAATTCATGATATCCTAAAATATCTAAATTCATTGCTTGTGCTGTTTCTATGCAAACGAAAGCATGGCCGGAGTATCCTATGAAGGCGATTTTAGAATGTGGATTTATGTTAATCAATTAGTATTTTGATTTTTTAATAAGGTTTGATATTCATTTAATAGTGTTTGCCAAATTTTCTTTGAATCGAAATCTTTAATGACTCTCTTTCTACCATTTAAACCGTGTCGTATTTTTAAATCTGGTTTATGATAATAATTTTTTGTAGCCTCAAAGAGTTTTTCGATATTTTCAAATGGCACCAAAGTCCCAGTTTCTTGATTGACTATTGCATCTTTAAATCCTGGTATATCATATCCGACTACAGGAATTTCAAGTGAATTGGCTTCTGCGCCTACTAAACCAAAGCCTTCACGTTTAGTTGGTAATAATAATACGTCTAAATGTATCATTAAGTGTTCAGGTTTTTCAACTTCTCCAAAACAATAGATATCTTTATCAATTTCTAAATTATTTTTCGATAGACACTTTTTAAACTCACCTTCCGACTCATCTGGTCCAATTATAAATCCTGTAAAGGGTGTCTTTTCCTGTTTTAGTTTTGCAAGAACTTTAATATAATCAAATATTCCTTTTTCTTCAGACAGACGACCAACATAGCCAATAGTAAAGCGTCCATTAATTAAATTCTTTACGGATTCATCTTTGGTGATATTTTCAGGGTTAAACCTGTTTTGAAAATCTATGCCGTTGATTGTTCCATTCTCAATAACAGTTATCTTATCAGCTTTGCAGACTTTATTTTCAGTAGCAAAATTTTTCAAACTTTTTGATACAGCAAAAACTTGAGTCGCCAAACTACAAGTTAACTTTTCCATTCGATAAAGAATACCTTTCTGAACAGTATTACCTCTAGCTGAAACTAATCCATGCATTTGGTAAATGATGTTCTTTTTAAAAAGAAATTTTCCTGCAATAACTCCAAGTAATGAAGCTTTTGGCGTATGAAGATGAATGATGTCAGGTTTTTCATTTTTAAATAATTTAATAAGTTTAAATAGACAAGATAAATCAGTTTTAAAATTTATTTGCCTTTCAAAATTAATATGTAGAACCCTGACTTGAGGATGTTTTTGCTTAAATGCATCATTGAAATGTTGATCAGAAGGTATCACCACAATAACTTTAACTCCATTTTCTTGCATATACTCAAGCTGCCCATCTAAAAAGTAATAGGCAGATTGAGGAGCTGTAAAAACATGAATGAGTTTCATTTTTTAAATTTCTTTCTTAATCTCTTTTGCGTAGTTTAATGCGTTGTCAGTAGAGATTACTTTTAAGAAGTCAGCATTAGCAATCATTTCTTTTAATAGCTCTCTTTCTTTCGCATACGCATACTCAATATCAGTTTTTCTGTTGAAATACTCATAAGCGATGATTGTTGGTGCTCTCATATAATTAAACTCATACCTATCTAATGTATTAATTCTATCAAAAGCTTCCTCGGGTGATATATCCTCATTTTTTACATCTCCACGATCTAAAATATAAATACCTTTTATTTTTGCTTTCATTGTTATGTCCTTGACATAATCGGTAATAGGTTCTGTTTTACCAAAACTCAGTAGTTCTAATACAGAAATCTTTTCAGTCATATTGTTTAAAAACTTACTGAATTTGCTTGTATCTACAGTATCGTAATATCTGAAAGTACTCGTCCATGGTACAGCGTAAAAACTTTTTCCGTCTGTCAAAGCAAGATCTTCAGCTATAAACTTATACTTTGAATTATCTTCCATACATAAAGTCATTGCAGTTAGCGTTTTCCCTGTATTTGGTGGTGCAAAAATGGCATAACCATTTTCATCAACCGAAAAACCAGAACAGTGTAGTGGCGCTAAACCGTTATGCATTAACCTAAGATTAATAATATCTGTCAAAATATAACCGATAGAATGAATATTCATAAAACGATGTTTTACAAATCGCATGTAATCTTTGTTCACGGTTACTTTTATGGTATTTGTATCTATACCAGATATTTTAAATTGAAGTTTTCTTCCGTAAAGGAAGTTTCTTTCATAATATATTTCACCACCATTTGGGTATCCATTAAAATAATGAAATTTACCCATTTTCTCTTTTTCTTCTGCTTTGGGCTGGACTTTTCCTTTAACAACATTTAAACTGATTTTAATTTTTGCCCTTTCAAACATTTCTTTTTCAACGTGAGGCATAGCCATACCATAAGAAAAACTAAAATCCTTAATATTTGTTTTTACAGCTATGATCTCATCGATAGGACTGTAATAATATTTTTTATCACTCATTAGATTGTGTTGTTTGTAATATATTTTTTACTTTTTGATAATATTCAAATCGTTTTTTCTTTAATTTTTCTTCTGTAAAGTTTTGAACCGATTTGTGACTGTTTTTTATATTTAATTGATATGTTTCAGCGTTTGAAAGCACATCAATAATTTTATTTGATAATTCTAGAGTATCCCCACTTTGTACTAAAAACTCTTCAGAAACAAATTCAGGAATACCTCCCACATTACTTGAAATGACAGGACAAGCCCTTGCCATGGCTTCTAATAAAGAACGAGGAATCCCTTCTGTTTTTGAAAATTGAATATATAAATCAAGGCTATCTAAAAAATCAAAAACTTCTTTACCGCTTGCTAAACTTCCTAAACATTTTACTCGTTTTTGAATATTCAGTTCTTTTGCTTTTTGTTCGGTGGCACTTTTTAAATAACCATCTCCTGCAAAGTACAATTCCACATTAAAACCTTGTTTTAAAACACCATTAACTGCCTCAACTATTTCTAGAGGTGATTTTATAGGGTACAACATGCCTAACACACCAATTCTTATAGACTTTTGATGAATATCTTTAAATCGGGCTATGATCTCATCGGTATTTCTTAATCTGTTATGACACTCAATAATATCTGATTCTTTAATGATAACATTAGAAGCAGAAGCTGTTATTTTAGCATTCGTAGCTGGATATCTTTTTTGCAATGTTTTTTCTGTAACATAAAGTGCTGCTTCAGCTTTGCTTACAACTGCCTGCATTGATTTTAAACTGTATGATTTGAGAAAAAATTTTACGATTGGCGGCAATTTCAAAAATTTCGCAACCTCATAAGGATCTCCAACAACTTCAACGGCAAACTTAATCTTGTTTTTGTTTAAAATTTTTGCTGCTAAATTTCCAATCGGGCCTGGAATCCTTATCACATAAGCTGCGTTTTTATTAATGTTTTGTAGAATGATTTCTTTTATGATACTTCTTTTTTTATAAAAACCCAAGGCACCATTATAAAATGGAAGTGATAAAAAAGAAACTTTAGGTCCACTAACTAAGTTATAGTTTTTTGGTAGTTCATTAATATCTTGTACTCGGGCAATGACATTCACTTTTTCAAAATGATTCAGATATCGCTCCCAATAGGAGTCATACTTCATTCTGGGAGAATAAAAATCATTTTTATACCTGTAGTAAACGGCTTCTTGGATAAAGTAAAGGGTCATTGTAAAGCTTATCTTGTTAAAACTTTTTCGAATGCCTTAACTTGTTCTTCTTCTGAATATGTAGATTTCATGAGATTTAAAGCATTTTTAGACATAAATCGGTATTTCTCTTTGCCATTTATTAGGCTTTCTATTTTCATAACATAATCACTAACAGAATTGAAAGAAGTGAGAAATCCATTATAGTTATTAGATATAATATCATTCATGCCCCCAACAGCATTACCAATAACTGGCTTACCTAATGACATGGCTTCTAAAACAACTCTTGGTAAGCCTTCAGAGTAGCTAGGATGAATTAATATATCTGTTTTATGGTATAAATGGAGTACATCTGATTGATTTACAATAGTTTCAATGTTGCCTACTAAATTATGTTTTTCAATTATGTTTTTGACCTGATCAAAATATCTCTTGGATTGTGAGGAATTGCTTACAATTCCAACTAGCAAAAGCTTTACATTCAAGCCTCTTTCAATTAATTCTTTTAAAACTTCTATCGTAACATGTTGTCCTTTTGTTTTAATGAAACTCCCGCAATGCATCATTACAAACTCACGATTTGTGGATTTGTACCAAATGTTTGTATCATCACTTGAGTTTGTATTTTTTACATTTACGGTATTTGGTATAGTAAAAATGTTTTCAGCTTTTGAAATACCAAGAGCTTGAACCATTTGACTAGTGGCGTGAGAAACTGTTAGGATTTTGTCAGCTCTGGTTTTAATCAAATATTTATCAAAAAAACCAATCTGATTAGGTAAAAACCATCCTCTTGCAAAATATGTAATTTTGTAGTTTTGTGACTTTCTTAAAACACCTAATGTTTTAGTTGTATTGACACTTACTAAGTTTGGTTTAAATTCAGCTATAATATTATTAAAAGCTTTCCTATAACCTATTGTTTTAAAAAAATATTTAATGATTGATATAGGGTTTTTACCTAAAATAATTGGTTTTTCACGTTTGTCTAAAATCTTTATTGGTACATCCAAATTATGACAAGCATCGATATAATCTGATGAGCACCCCCAAAAATCAACAATTAAAACATCATGCCCATGATTTTGTAGCCTTTCGGCTAACTCTAAAGTGCTTTTACTTGATCCTGCGAAATTGTGAACTGATTCTAGGAAGATTATTTTCATTTAATTTTTGTTTTTAGCAAAGGATTTTCACCTTCCCTTACTTCTCTTAAAACTTTAGCAGGAATTCCTCCTGCTACACTATTTTCAGGTATGTCAGAAACTACAACTGCATTAGCTCCAATTATACAATTATCTCCAATCTTTATTGGACCTAATATTTTTGCACCCGCACCTATAAGCACATTATCACCAACAATTGGCTGTGTAGTATTGTATTTCGTTTTACCTAAATTTCCGCCGAAAGTAACACCTTGTCTTATCTCACAGTTCTTTCCTATTTTAGTTTTTCCTCCAATAACAATTCCCCCAATATGCCTTATAACAAATCCTGATGAAATATTCGCTCTTCGCCCAATCCATGTGATAGTTGTTATATGCATTGTTTTTTCAAATAGTATTGCCACAACCTTATTCTTTTTATCAAAATAGTGTGATAATCGATATAATATAACTGCTCGAAAAGCTGCACTAGCCATAAAAGTAAAAGAAATATTAAAAACTGATGGTTTTATTTCTTTTTTATAAGCTTTAAAATCAGCTTTTAAGAACTTTAGCATTTTCATTTAGAATTAATTTTATATATTATTTTGTTGGATCTTCATTTTAATAATTTATTGATTTTTCCATTTATTTGAATTCTGAAATTTTCTTTTTGTAATAAGAATAAAGTTTATTAATAAAAATTGTAATGATAAAGCAAGACGAGAATAATTTATTAGAAAGAAGAAACCATTAACTAATAATGCTATTGTCAAAGCGAAAACATATGTATAAACTATTTTTAAACTTTTATTTTCAGCATATTTAATAACAAAAATGTTTCTTTTAAGGAAAATAAAATAGAAAAGAAAATAACATAATGCATAAATTAAACCACCTGTAAACAAAATTTCCAAATATACAGAATGGGTATATACATAATATGAATAAAATTTAAATGTACCAAGACCATACCCCGTCAAAGGATTATGTAAAAATAAATCCCATACCATTTCATAAATCCCAAAACGACTCCCATCTTCATCTTCATTATTAATAAATCGATTTACAAGTGGAGCATTAGGGTAATATTCAATTGTTAAATCAATTAATAAATAAACCGCAATTAGCGCACCTGCAAGTTTTAAGTAACTTGAAAAGTTAAAGATTTTTAGCTTGAAAATCATTATGGTTGCATAGAAAGCAGCAAAAGCAACAAAGGTTTGTCTTGAGCCTATTATTAATAAGGATAATAATATTCCTAAAGCAATTAAACCCAAGATGAAATTCCATTTAGATTTATTAATTATTTTGATTAATAATAAAGTGCAGAGTAAATAAATTAGGGATGCATGTCCAAAACTATTTAAAGACAACATTATTTCTTCAGGAATATATCTCCCCCCTGTTTGCAATGCACCTATACCACCAGAGAGATTAATTGCAGTATTTATAATTCCACCAAGAACTATTGCAATAAGAGCATTTTTCAATTTATAAATGTCATTTATAAATAATGCAGGTAAGATAGCCGTAGTTGTGTCCTTTAACATTGAAATCCAGGCTCTAGCTGCAGTTTCTTGATGATCAATAAAAAATATGTTAAAAACTAAGATTAAAAATAGTAAGAGATAGTTAAGTATAAAGAAGGATTTTTTCTTAGAAAGAGTATTTATTTTTATGATGCAAAAAATTGAAAGTAAAATTGAAACCCCATTTAATACATAGTAATAGCTTGAGACCATTAAAAGTGAAAGTAGAAAATAATATACATATATAAATCTATAGAGTTGCTTCATTGATTTGTGATAAAATCTGCTCATGTGTTTTTAATGTAAAAAGTATGACAGTTCTTTTAATACGCTTAAACTATGTTTAATATTAAAATAATTGAAGTGTCTATTTCCAACCTAACAATCTAAAAAACTTTATTAAATCTTCAAAGACTAATAGTCTAAATAAAACAATAGATACTGTATACAGTAATAAGACGAATATTATTCTATACAAAAGTATAAAGTCTGAAAATAAAAAGTACGCAATACTAATCAATAGACTAATTAAAAACACTTTTAAATTGATTAATAACTCTCTTTTCCCTATAAATGAATAATTTTTACTAGCAACATAATAGTTAATTGAGTAACTCAGAATACTTGTAATTAAAAAACCATACATAAGTATGTTTAAATTGTGATTCAATAAACCAACAACAATTGTTATGGTTTGAATTATTTTTTTTATTAATTCTAAATATAGAACAAATTTTGTATCGTTAAATATCTTAAATAACATCCTATTAAAATTCTCTTGTATTTGAAAAAAACCAACAATTGACAATATTTGAAGAAAAAACGTAGCTGACACCCATTTTTCACCTAGAACAATTAATATGATGTCATACGCAAATAAAAGTATGATAAGAGCAATTAGACCAGAACCTATTGATATTATCTTTATCATATTATGATACATATACTTAAACTTATTTTTATCTTCTTGTAATTTTGAGAGTGCAGAATAAAAAACAGTTTGAGTTACTTTATTTTGAAGCCCAATAGGTACGTTTTGAAGTTTCTTTGCTTGGTAATATAATCCTGTTTGTGAAATTGAAAAATATTTAGCTAAGACTATTTGATATATGTTATCAAAAACCGCTATTACTAGCGATGCTAAAGATATATTAACTCCGAATTTATAATGATATTTAAATGAATCAATATTGAAAGCTAAAGTTCCGATACCACCCTCAAAAAGCCACATTAACAAAGTTGCTATGAGAGCATTAGATAAATGCATAAATACTAACGACCAAATGCCAAATTCATTGAAAGCTAATATGATACCAATAGCAGATGAAATTAGAATAGAGAAAAATTCATATTTGCTTTTTTGTTTAAAACGCATGTTTGAAACCAACCTAGTTCCATGAATAATTTGAAAAGCATTGATTATAAGTATAAAAGAAGATACAATTAGTAATCGTTGCAAAGCTTGATCATCATAAAAGTCTGATATTGCTCCGGAGGTAGCTATAAGCAGTATGCAAAATACAACAGAAATGATTAGATTAAAAATAAATATAGTGGAATAGTCTGTATTAGTAGCATTATTATTTCTCACAAGTGCAGCTCCAAGACCTGACTCTGTTAACACTCTTGCGATTACAATAAAAAACAGTACAACACCTAATTGACCAAACTCTTCAGGAGATAAAATTCTAGCAAGAATAATGTTTGCAATCAGCGTAACACCTAAATAACCAAATTGGCCAAGTAGCGTCCATAAAGTTCCAGACAATAAGCTTTTATTGAGATTAGAGGACATTAAGCTTTAAAATTTAAATAAATATCAAAGATCATGTCTACTTCAAATTACTCCAATACCACTCCACAGCCTCTTTCACTCCCTCTTCAATCCTATGACTAGGTTCATATCCCAGCAGCTCCTTTGCTTTTTCAATACTCGCTAAAGAATGGGGGATATCACCTTTTCTGTTGGGTCCATGTACAATTTCCACATTTTTAATTTGTTCATCGTGTTGACCCAGGTATTTTTTCATTATTTCGGTCAATTGGAGTAGGGTAGTGCGGTCACCCACGGCGGTGTTATAGACTTGATTTATTGCATTTTCATTTTCGGTAGTGATGGCCAACAAATTCATTTGGATGACATTATCGATATAGGTAAAGTCACGCGAGAAAGTTCCATCACCGTTAATGACAGGACTTTCGTGTTTCATAAATTGCTTAACAAATAAAGGAATCACCGCAGCGTAGGCCCCGTTGGGATCCTGTCTTCTTCCGAATACGTTGAAATAGCGGAGACCCACACAATTCATATCGTAAGTTTTCGCAAAAACATCGGCATATAATTCATTCACATATTTCGTAATGGCATAAGGCGACAAAGGTTTCCCAATAATATCTTCAACTTTAGGTAAGTTTTCAGAATCTCCATAAGTCGAAGAACTCGCTGCATAAACAAATCTATCCACTTTAGCGTCTCTGGCAGCCACCAACATATTTAAGAATCCATCAGTATTTACAGAATTCGTGTTGATAGGATCATTAATAGAACGCGGTACAGAACCCAAAGCCGCTTGATGTAAAACAAAGTCTTTTCCTTCGCATGCGGTATGGCAAGTTTCCAAGTCACGAATATCTCCTTCAATTAAAGTAAAGTTTGAATCTTCAAGGAAAGGCGTGATGTTGTGTTGGTGTCCCGTCGCGAAATTGTCGAGGCAAGTTACTTTTGCACCGATCTCGAGGAGGATTTCACAGAGGTTGCTTCCAATGAAACCCGCCCCTCCGGTTACTAGGATGTTTTTCTTTTTTAGAATACTAAATTCTTTAATCATTTAATGTTTTTTGTGGGGTTGTTTTTTTGTTGAGTTGTTAACTCGTAATTCAGCTTGTTCGTCCTCTGACGAGTATTTTGTATCCGATAGCCATCGGATTGATTTTATTTTGATCTATTCTTCGCTACAAGCCCCGTGAAATATGCCTATATTCCTTTAGATTCAAAATTAAATTAGCTTCGCTGAGACTTCGTGTTCATGAACCGAGCTTGCGAGCTCACTTCGATAAGCTCTGCGCAGCGCATAGTTTGTCCTGAAAAAATCGGGAAATACCTTTTAATATTTTAGAGAATGAATAATAAAATGTGTTAACTTGCTTTAGGGCTGGCAATTATTTCAAAATCTTTTTCTACAATCTGCTCAGGGTTGTAATCATTGATTTGATCAAAATGAAATACCCCTAAACTATTGTATAATCCATTTGAATTTTCACTTTCAATGGTCTTTAATTGTTTTATTTCAGCTATACTGCTATTGTTCACAATTATACTTATTCCGCTTTTTAAATGAGGTTCACTCAGTTTATGAATAACTATTCCATCCTTACAAAATATAAGTTGACTTGAAATGACTGGTGTTGGGATTTTTGTTGTGTTTTTTAAATTGTGTTCTTTTACCTTTTCTTTCAATAGGGTATGGTATTGCTCTTCTAAATCGATCCATTGGTTTTTAAGTTGTGTTTCCATTTGATTTAGGTTTTTATGTTAAGTTGTTTTTTTGTTTAGTCGTTAAGTTGGTTATTCCTAAAGTCGTGTAGTCGGTTATTTGTTAATTTGAAAAGTCGGTTTTTTGTAAATTTGGTTATTCGTTAAGTCGTTTATTTGTTTACTCTTACTTTATATTCAGTGTTCTGGTCTTCGTCGCGTCTGTCGCGACGATTCACCACCCACAACTGCTGTCATTTCGACGAACGAAGTTAGGAGAAATCTTATCCTAAAAATGTTAATTCGTTTTTTGTAAAGTTGTAAATTTGTTTGTTAATTGTTTAACAATGCAATTACAATTTACTTGTAGCATTTTTAACCACTCCTTTCACATCATACAAGATTCCTTTTTCGTTTTTCAATTGATCGATGTCGATACTTAAGAATTCTTTATGTGGAACAGCCAAAACAATAGCGTCAAAAGTAGCTGAAGGCAATTCTTGGGTTGTTGTTAAGTTGTATTCGTGAGCAACTTCTTCTGGATTAGCTAAAGGATCAAAAATAGTTACCTTAGTTCCGAATTGTTGCAATTCTCTGATTACATCAACAACCTTTGTATTACGAACATCAGGACAATTTTCCTTAAAAGTAATTCCCATCACTAGAATTTTAGAGCCTTTCACTTTTTGGTCGTTGTTCAACATTAATTTGACCACTTCAGAGGCAACGTAAGCGCCCATAGAATCATTCATACGTCTTCCTGCGAGAATAATTTCGGGGTGGTATCCTAATTCTTGTGCTTTTTGTGCTAAGTAATAAGGATCAACTCCGATACAGTGTCCTCCTACTAATCCTGGTTTAAATGGTAAAAAGTTCCATTTTGTTCCAGCAGCTTCCAAAACCGCATTGGTATCAATTTCCATTCGGTTAAAGATTTTCGCCAATTCATTAACAAAAGCAATATTGATGTCACGTTGTGAATTTTCAATTACTTTAGAAGCTTCTGCTACTTTAATGGTAGGTGCCAAATGCGTTCCAGCTGTAATAACGCTGTTGTATAATGCATCAACTTTTTCTCCGATTTCTGGAGTTGAACCAGAAGTCACTTTTAATATTTTCTCGACTGTATGTTCTTTGTCTCCCGGATTAATTCTCTCTGGAGAATAACCTGCAAAAAAGTCTTCATTAAATTTTAAACCACTCACTTTTTCCAGTACAGGAACACATTCATCTTCCGTTACACCAGGGTAAACTGTAGATTCATAAATGACAATATCCCCTTTAGAAAGCACCTTTCCAACCGTCTCAGAAGACTTGTATAAAGGTGTTAAATCTGGTTTGTTGTGTTTGTCAACAGGAGTAGGGACAGTAACGATGTAATAATTACAATCTTTAATGTCTTCTAAGTTCGCAGAATTGAATAATCCTGTTTCCATATTGTGATCTTCTACCAATACAGATTTCAATAAATCATCCGCCACTTCTAAAGTAGCATCATGACCATCATTTAATTCCTTAATTCTAGCCTCGTTTATATCAAATCCAATTACAGGATATTTTGTAGCCAATAAACGTGCTAATGGAAGTCCTACATATCCTAATCCTATTACTGCAACTTTATCTTTCATTTTTTTTTATGTTAGTTCTCAAGTTGGTTTGTTAAGTTGTTTACTTTATATTCTTTGTTTTGACCGTCGTCGCGCTTGTCGCGACGATTGATCTCCCACAACTACTGTCATTTCGACGAACGAAGTTAGGAGAAATCTAATTTTAGTGTACTGTAAGTTTGTTGATTCGGTTATTCGTTAATTTGTATAGTCGTTAATTCGTAAAGTCGGTTATTTGTTTTTTTGTGTATCCGATTTCTGTCGGTTTGTTTATTTGCTTACTCTTACTTTATATTTTTTGTTTTGGTCGTCGTCGCGCATTGCGCGACGATTTATACCCCTTAACAGATGTCATTTCGACGAACGAAGTGAGGAGAAGTTCTCAGTCAACTGACTGAATCTATTATTGAGTGAATTGTTAATTTGTATAGTCGTTAATTCGTAAAGTCGGTTATTTGTTTTTTTGTGTATCTGATTTCTGTCGGTTTGTTTGTTTGGTTATTCTTGCTCTGTATTTGCGGTCCATTCGGCAAGCTCTGGGACCGTAAATGCCGAGTTTTATATTTGTCAATCTAAATAAAAGTATAGTTTTTCACCTCTTTACTCAATACTCTTGCTCGAAACTGTAATTTGAATTTACTTCAAATTATTCCAGTACCATTCAACAGCCTCTTCAATTCCATCTTCGATTTTATGACTAGGTATATACCCTAATAAATCCTTTGCTTTGTCGATGCTGGCCAAAGAGTGTGGAATATCTCCCTTACGATTTGGACCATGTTTGATTTCAACATGAGCTATTGCTTCATCAAATTTTGTTAAGTGTTTTTTAAGTAATTCTGTTAATTGAACTAGGGTAGTGCGATCCCCAACTGCTGTATTGTAAACTTGGTTCAGCGCTTCTTTATTTTCAGTGGTTATGGCGCGTAAATTCATTTGAATTACGTTGTCGATGTAAGTAAAGTCTCTAGAGTAAGTTCCATCTCCATTAATGATTGGACTTTCGTGCTCCATAAATTGTTTCACAAATAGAGGAATTACTGCTGCGTATGCCCCATTAGGATCTTGTCTTCTTCCGAAAACGTTGAAATAACGTAGTCCAATCGTGTTTAGGCCATAGGTCGCAAAGAAATTGTCAGCATATAATTCATTGACATATTTAGTGATAGCATAAGGAGACAATGGCTTTCCAATAATATTTTCAACTTTTGGTAAGTTTTCAGAATCACCATAAGTAGAGCTACTTGCAGCGTAAACAAAACGTTTTACTTCAGCGTCTCTTGCAGCAACCAGCATATTTAAGAATCCTCCAATGTTAACTTCGTTTGTTTTTATTGGGTCATTGATTGAACGCGGTACAGAACCTAATGCTGCTTGATGTAATACGAAATCTTGATCTTTACACGCTTTGTGACAAGTTTCCAAATCTCTAATATCTCCTTGGATAAAAGTGAAATTGTCATTACTCATAAAAGGCTCGATGTTGTGCTTATGTCCAGTTGATAAATTGTCAAGACAAGTCACTAAAACTCCAGTTTTTAGTAGTCTTTCGCACAAGTTAGAACCGATAAAACCTGCTCCACCGGTTACTAAAACCTTTTTATTTTTGAGTTGTGTAAATTGTTCTATCATTTTTTTATGCTAATGGCTGTAAGCTTTTAGCTTTTAACTAGTTTTCTCCAACATTATATGTTGTTCGAAATGACAATTTTCCTGAGGTGTTTCTCGTCGCGCGGAGCGCGACGATGATCGAATAGTTCAATATGTCATTTCGACGAACGAAGTTGAGGAGAAATCTTTTTGTTGGCCGATTGAGTCTTTTTTCCTCCTTTTCCTTTATTAATTTTTGGAAGATGTTTTAGCTTCCTCCCCTTGTCCTCCCGTCAGCTGACGGAGAAGTATGAATTCCTTCGTTTTTAATATTATGATTTATTAAGTTTAGTTAAGGAATTAAATTGTTTACTAAATCTTCTTGCTCAAAACTCTTGTCTTGCTCAATACTCTTGCTCAATACTGACTTCCCACGGCTTCGCCATTATCAGTCACATTTCCATTTGTAATGTGTTGATTAAAAAAGGGTTTGCAATACTAAGAAAAAAAAGCCTAGCATTGTTTTTTCCGTATTATTTTAAGATGAAACGCGATTATAAAAACATTATAATTTTAGTCTCACTATATATCCTAAGTTTTTCAACAGGACCCAGCATTGATTTCCTGAGATCTTTTTTACTACACCTTTTTTTGTTTCGGTTCCAAAGTTGGTAACATCAATTTCGCTTCCTTCTTTGATTTTATCAACCGACACAATATTGGCGTGGTTTTCACTCATTTCATTCAATACGTCAACTTCCTGCTGGCTCACTTCGGCGGGTTTCCCCAACCAAAATAAATAACGCAATACGCCTGGGACTTCAAAAACGAGATCGCGTTCATTGTCCTTCAAATTAACCAGTAACATCGATGGGAGCATTGGAGTTTCAACCTTTTTTATTCGGTCGCTCCATTGTCTACGTTCGATTCTGGTGGGGCAATATGCTTCAATTCCTTGTTGAAGTAAGCGGGATTCCACTTTCTTTTCACATTTAGGTTTCGTTATAAGCACATACCAAGGCATTGTGTTGTTATTTTAGGAATGCAAACATAACTAATATTATCGAATATTTAATGAAATTATTTATTTAATCTTATGAAATAAGTAGGAGGGGCTTGAACATTTTAGTTTTAGATTAAAAAGAAGGAGTATCGTATGAAAGGTGAGGTTTATACTGTTGGAATTGCGTTTAAATTTTACTTTTGCAAAATGCTAACTCCATTGAATTTTCCAAAGACGGTGCTAAAACTCACGAAAAAGGGTGGTGATGTTTTTGTGTGGGATGAATTTCGTAAAAGAAAATTATTGTTGACGCCTGAAGAATGGGTGAGACAACATGTTTTACATTATTTAAACGAATATTGTCAAGTTCCACTTCCTTTAATTGCTTCAGAGTATGCAATTGAGGTCAATGGAATGTTGCGTCGTTGTGATGGAGTAGTGTTTGATCGGCAAGGAAAAGCAGTGGCAATTGTTGAGTGTAAAGCACCAAAGGTAAAATTGAATGAAGCTGTGTTGCATCAAATTGCACAATACAATTTCAAGCTAAAAGTCAGTTGGCTAATTCTCACCAACGGATTGAATACAATTGTTGCTCATGTAAATCAATCCACTGGTGAAATTTTGTACCGATCTGAAATTCCTAGTTTTGAGGTGATGGAGTCAATCGATATTTAAATACTGAAGAATGAAAAGTTATTAATGAGTAATTAAACCATTCGTAATCCGATAACTATCGGATCGTAATTAACTTCCTTTATTTCTCAATCAATTCCATTACTTCACTAAGGTCTGGGGATAAAATAATTTCAGTTCTTCTATTTTTTGCTCTTCCTTCAGCAGTTTCGTTGCTTGCTCTAGGGTCAAATTCTCCTCTTCCAGAAGCTGTTAGTCGATCTGGATTCAAACCGTGTTCGCTTTGTAAAATTCGAACCATCGAAGTTGCTCTTGCAACACTTAAATCCCAATTGTCTTTGTATTGCGCTGTTTTAATTGGAATACTGTCTGTGTGTCCTTCAACTAAAATTTGGAATTCTTTGTTTTTCTTTAAAACATCTCCTAATGCTTTTAAGGCCTCTAATCCTTTGTCTTGAACATTTGCTTTTCCAGATTTAAACATCAATTTATCTGACATTGAAACATAGATTTTACCGTTCTTGATTTCAGTAGTTAGTTCATCGCTATCAAAACCGAGTAAGGCTTCTCTTAAAACACGGTTTAAACGTTCGGCAATTGAATCTTGTTTTGCAATTTCTTGTTCTAAAGCTTTGATTTCTTGTTCCCTTTCGCTCAGTGCTTCCTCTTTCATGGCTAGGTGGCGCTCTTTTTCTTTGAGTCTTTCATCAAAAAGGTGTCCTTGATTAAGTTTTTCAGTAATGGCTTCAGAATAGCGTTGGCTTAAATCCATGTGTTCTTTCTCCAAAGACACTAAGTCTTCTTTGGTGGTGTTGTATTTGTGTTTAAGTTCTTTGTTGGTTGAAGATAAACTGTCGTTCTCAATTTCAAGTTTTTGATTGGTTTTCACCAAGAACTCATTCTCTTCTGTTTTAATACTTACTGTTTCACAAAGATCATCACGTTCTTCAACCACATCCATTAAACGACTGCTTCCTTGAATTCCACCTTCTGGACGAGGTTCTCCACATTTGTAAATAGGCGCACAAGAAGCGAGTGAAAAAACTGCTCCAACAAATAGATATTTTAGGTTTTTATTTTTTATCATCGTTTTAAAATTTTTGTCAATTACTCAAATATAGTGATTTAATATTTTTTAAATGAAAAGTGAAAAAATTAAGAATGAAAAATAATCCGAAAACTATCGGATCGTAATTGAATAATCTAAATCTCTTTCATTAAAACTTTATACAATTCAATCATTGCTTCGATATCTGAAATATATACTTTTTCGGTAGGCGAGTGGACATTGTCTTCTGGTGCGCCAATAAAACACCAGTCAAATGGTAGATCTGTCATTTGTAGCATTGAGCCATCACTTCCTCCAGCAGATTCAACTTCTAACTGATATTTAATCTTGTTTTCTTTTGCAAGCGCAATAATTTTATTCAAGAAGCTTCTTCTCGGAATGGCTTTGTCACGCATCGAAATCGCAACACCTCCATCGTGTTGAACACCATCTGTTACCCAAGTGATGTCTGAAATTAGGGCTTGACGAACTTTGTAATTATCATAAAGAAAGCGTCCTAAGAAGCCTACAGAACCGCCTCCGTGTTCTTCGTAAGTAGAAAATACGACAGCTCCATTTTCTAAGTCCTCACAAACTGTTAGCGCATTTAAAACACCTAAACGATTGTCTAAATATGGTGTTTGAACGTGTTGATCAGTTAAATTGAAGTCAGGTTTAAAACTTAAGTTGGTTCCTCTGTCAATCTCACGATCAAAAACATATTTTAAAGTTGTGTTACCTTCATCGTCTTCAATCACCATCAATTCTGTTTCGATTTCACCTTGACTGTCGCTACCAACGAGTTTCATTCCGTCAATGGTACGTGGACCACCAATTTTAATTAAGTTATTGTTGTATCCAACCGTAAACCCTATGGTGTCGGTATGAGCGAAAATCGCAGTTCTTGGTTTTCCGAAAATCAATACAATTGCGTCTTGAAAGCCTTCACCATGATGAACTTCTACTTCACTTTTCCAATTTGCTTTGTTTTCATTGACATAATTAAGGATGAAATCTTTGATTGCTCCTTCGTCTCCGGAAGTTCCTCGAACTTCTATTAATTTTTCTAGTAACTCTGGTTTAAAATGTGCCAATTTTTTCAATTTTTAAAGATTCAAATCCTTTTAGTTTCTCCAATAGGAGTGCAGTTCCGTCAATTTCTATTGCAATACTTAAATAGCAATCGTTTTCAAAAACTTGCTTGTTGATTTTTGCGTTATTGTCTTTCACCACATCCATAATCAAAGCCATATCTTGATAATCAAAGAATAATTCAAAACGGTCTTTCACCACTTCTGTAATGATTTTTCCGTTTTCAAGTGCTTCTTTCGCTGCTGTTCTGTATGCGTTGATTAATCCACCGACACCTAGTTTTGTTCCTCCATAATAGCGAACTACTCCAATTAAAACATTGGTTAAATCATAGGATTGTATTTGTCCTAAAATAGGAGCTCCAGCCGAATTACTTGGTTCTCCATCATCGTTTGCACGATAAAGATCTTTCATGATTCCGAACCTGTAAGCATAGCATAAATGTCTTGCTTGGTGGTGTTCGTTGTTCCATTTTGCAAGAATTTCTTTGGCTTCATCTTCGTTTTCGCAGTTGATTGCGATTCCAATAAACTTGGATCCTTTTTCTTTGTACTGTCCTTCAGAAGTGCCTTTTAAGGTTTTGTATGTTGTGGGTATTTTCAGTATATTTGACTTTTATGCAAATATAATAAGTAATCTACGAAAAGTATGAAGTTCAATTTATCAATATATGTTTTTGTTTGTTTTTTAATGTTTTCTTGTGATAAAGAAGAGCAATCTTGTTCAGATGGGAAATTTACTCCAGAAAAAGAAGAAAAAGTTGATTGTGGCGGTGTTTGTCCTCCTTGTGATTTCGAACCAACAGTTATCGATCATTATGTTTCTGCTAAAGTAAATGGAGAAAGCGTTAGTTTTACAGATTTTGGAATTGCTAAAAACGCTAATTATATCCTCACATTTTTTAATGATAGTTTGACCTTTAATCTCAATTTAGGAGCTGATGAATCCTTGGGAAGTCATCAAGTGCTTGAGATGAATTCAAACGGAACGAAGAATGGAGAGCAATTCCTTGAACTTTATGAGGGAGTAGTTGTTTTTTCGGAGGTAGATACGGTGAATAAAGAAATGTCTGGATTCTTTAAAGCAAAGTTTCATAAAACATCAAACTATTCTGATACTTTGGCGCTCACTTCCGGAGCATTTTCTAAAGTTTCTTGGTAGTGAAGACCTTTTACTTAAATCCAATTAAAGGGTTGAATTAGCTCTTGAAGTCATGATTTAAATGATGTGACTTTTATAATCGAAAATATCCAATGAAATTAGATTTACAGCATAATCTGAAAAAATATAAGCGTCCTTTTTTAATCGCTGGTCCATGCAGTGTGGAGAGTGAGGAGCAAATGATGCAAGTGGCCCAAGACCTTTCGGAGCTTCAACCTGCACTTATCCGTGGTGGGATTTGGAAGCCAAGAACACGACCTAATTCATTTGAAGGAATAGGAGCGATTGGTTTGCCTTGGTTGGTAAATGCTGGAAAAGAAGTTGGAGTTCCAGTTACAACAGAAGTGGCCAATGCGATTCATGTTGAAGCAGCCTTGAAAGCAGGAGTTGATGTGCTTTGGATTGGCGCCCGAACTGC
Organism: Brumimicrobium aurantiacum; assembly: GCF_003402975.1. Taxonomy (GTDB): domain Bacteria; phylum Bacteroidota; class Bacteroidia; order Flavobacteriales_D; family Crocinitomicaceae; genus Brumimicrobium; species Brumimicrobium aurantiacum. The sequence goes on from NZ_QURB01000003.1 coordinate 355,711, forward strand.
AGTGAATCCTTTTGCGGTGCAAGAAATTGCCGATGCTGTTCAAGGAACTGATATCACTGTTATGATAAAAAACCCGATCAATCCAGATTTAATGCTTTGGATTGGTGCATTTGAGCGTTTTCAAAAGGCGGGAATCAATGATTTGATTGCTATCCACAGAGGTTTTTCTGTTTATAAACACCCGCGTTATCGAAATGTACCGAATTGGGAGATTCCTATCGGGTTAACAGAAGAAATGCCTGAAATCCCATTGATTTGCGACCCAAGTCATATTTCAGGAAGAAGAGATGGATTGTTTCCGATAGCGCAAAAGGCAATGGATTTGAATTTTGCTGGCTTGATGATTGAAACCCATAATAATCCTGATAAAGCATGGTCGGATGCACAACAACAAATAACTCCAAATCAATTAAAGGAATTACTTGATCAATTGGTTTTAAGAAAAGCCGATATTCATGTTGAAGGACTGGATTTTATAGGAATTCAACGAAAAAAGATTGAAGAAATAGATAACCAACTTTTTAACTTACTCAAAGAAAGAATGGAGATTGTAAGAGATATTGGTGAGTATAAGAAAGAGAAAAACATTACTATTCTACAATCAGAACATTGGAAGAAAATGATTGAACAACGCCTTGCTCAAGCTGAACAGTTAGAGTTGAGTATTGATTTTCTTCGCAGTGTTTTAGACGCAATCCATCAAGAGTCTATTCGCCATCAAACAAAAGTGATGAACCCGTAGTTAATTATGGATTTTCAATTACGAATTACGGATTACGAATTGGAGAATTGTGTGAATTCGCAACCGAATATCCATATTTAAATAAATCCATTGAAAGTAGTTTGGTTAAGAATTCTAGCTGGAAATAGTTCTCTCATCGTTCCGATTTCGAGATGACCTCGCTTATGTGGTTTGGTTTGAAAAAAGTGTGGGGAAAATTGGGTGGGGAAGTCGTTTAAATTTCTCCACACTTTTTTCTTTAATATCTCTTTGGACTGGTCATCTCGAACGACTTTGTCGGAGAGATCTTTTCCGGTTAAAACTGTTTTTCGAATCATGGTAGAGTATGTGGTATCTACTAATTTTAGAAAAAAATAACTCAAATGGTGTTCAGCCTTTAATCAATTACGAATGTTCAATTACGAATTACGGATTACGAATTACGAATTGGAGGATTGTGTGAATTCGTAATTAAACCATTCCTAATTGATTAATTCCTAATTCGTAATTAATTTCACCATAAACTCCTTATATTTGCGGGTATTCATTAGAATAAAATTATGGAGAAAATTATACCTTATAAACCAAAGAATAAAGTAAGAATAGTTACTGCAGCCTCACTTTTTGATGGCCATGATGCAGCAATAAACGTAATGCGTAGAATCATTCAAGCCTCAGGTTGTGAGGTGATTCACCTTGGACACGATAGAAGTGTTGATGAGGTTGTAAATTGTGCTATTCAAGAGGATGTGCAAGCTATTGCAATGACTTCTTACCAAGGAGGGCATACAGAATATTTAAAATACATGTATGATTTGCTCCAAGAAAGAGGGGCGCCACAAATCAAAATATTCGCAGGTGGTGGTGGAACAATCCTTCCTGATGAAATTAAAGAATTACATGAATATGGAATCACGCGTATCTATCATCCAGATGATGGTCGTGAGATGGGATTGCAAGGAATGATCAATGATTTAATTGAACAATCTGATTTTACAGTAGGTAAAGATGTAAAAGTTGATCCTAAAAGCTTAAAAAACAAGAAAGACGCAGATATTGCAAAAGTGATTTCAGCAGCAGAAAATCATCCAGAGGAATCTAAACAACTTCTAGATGAAATGCATGAATTGGCTGAAAAGGCAAATGTTCCAGTACTTGGTATTACAGGTACAGGTGGGGCTGGAAAGTCATCACTTGTAGATGAATTAGTGCGTCGTTTTCTAATCGATTTTGAAGATAAACACATCGCTGTTGTTTCTGTAGATCCGTCGAAGAGAAAAACTGGTGGAGCATTGCTTGGAGATAGAATTAGAATGAACTCTATTTCTAGTGACCGTGTTTATATGCGTTCTTTGGCAACGCGTCAATCTAATTTAGCACTTTCTAAATATGTTGCAGAGGCATTGTTGGTACTTAAAGCAGCAGAATATGATTTAATTATCCTTGAAACTTCTGGTATTGGTCAGTCTGATACAGAAATCATGGACCATTCAGATGCAAGTTTGTATGTGATGACGCCAGAATACGGTGCTGCAACACAGTTGGAGAAAATCGATATGCTTGATTTCGCCGATGTAATTGCATTGAATAAATTTGACAAACGTGGAGCTTTAGATGCTTTGAGGGATGTACGTAAACAATACCAAAGAAATCATGTGCGTTTTGATGACGCTGTTGATGATATGCCTGTTTACGGTACAATCGCTTCGCAGTTCAACGATCCTGGAATGAATCAGTTGTATAAAGTTTTGATTGAGACATTGAATGAAAAAACTGAATCAAAATTGACGTCTACTTTTGAAATCACAGATGAAATGTCAGAGAAGATATTTGTGATTCCACCAGAAAGAACACGTTATTTATCAGAAATTTCTGAAAACAATAGAAATTATGACCGTTGGGTTGAAAATCAAGTAGCGGTAGCAGATAAATTGTACGGAATTCAAAAATCAATGGATACCATTTCAGAAAGTGAAATGGAAGACAAAGATCGATTGGTGAAAGGATTGACTGAAGCTTTTGAAAAGTTGAAAATGGACTTAAATCCTCACAATTGGGAAGCCATTGAAACTTGGGGCGACAAAGTACAGAAATATAAAGATCCTGTCTTTAAATTTAAAGTGAGAGATAAAGAATTAAAGATTCAAACACATACAGAATCACTTTCTCACCTACAAATACCAAAGATTGCCTTACCAAAATATTCTTCATGGGGAGATATTTTAAAATGGTTGCTACAAGAAAATGTACCGGGTGAATTCCCATACACAGCAGGATTATTCCCTTTCAAACGTGAGGGAGAAGACCCAACAAGAATGTTTGCAGGAGAAGGAGGACCAGAGCGTACAAACAAACGTTTTCACTACGTGAGTTTAGGAATGCCTGCAAAACGACTTTCTACAGCATTTGATTCAGTAACATTATACGGAAACGACCCTGCGGAACGTCCAGATATTTACGGGAAGATTGGTAACTCTGGAGTTTCAATTTGTTGTTTAGATGATGCGAAAAAATTATACTCAGGATTTGATTTAAGTGATCCGAAAACATCTGTTTCAATGACCATCAACGGTCCAGCACCAATGTTGTTAGGTTACTTTATGAATGCTGCCATTGACCAAGCCTGTGAAAAATACATCAAGGCCAATGGAATGGAAGAAGAGATTCAAGCGAAAATCAAATCAATTTTTAATGAATTAGGAACAGAGCAACCAAAATATCAAGGTGAATTACCTGAAGGAAATGATGGCTTAGGTTTGATGTTACTAGGATTGACAGGAGATCAAGTTTTACCAGCTGATGTTTATGCTCAAATTAAGAAAGATACACTAGCTGTTGTTCGTGGAACAGTTCAAGCAGATATTTTAAAAGAAGATCAAGCTCAAAACACATGTATTTTCTCAACAGAATTTGCATTGCGTTTGATGGGAGATGTTCAAGAGTATTTCATTAAAGAAAAGGTAAGGAATTTCTATTCTGTATCTATTTCAGGATACCATATTTCAGAAGCAGGAGCTAATCCAATTACACAATTGGCATTAACGCTTTCAAACGGATTTACTTATGTAGAATATTACTTAAGCCGTGGAATGGACATCAATGCATTTGGTCCGAATTTATCATTCTTCTTTTCAAACGGAATTGATCCAGAATATGCTGTGATTGGTCGTGTAGCAAGAAGAATTTGGGCAAAAGCAATGCGTGAGAAATACGGAGCGAATAAACGTGCTCAAATGTTGAAATACCATATTCAAACCTCTGGACGTTCTTTACACGCTCAAGAAATTGATTTCAACGATATTCGCACAACATTACAGGCTTTGTATGCAATTTATGACAACTGTAATTCATTACATACGAATGCTTATGATGAGGCAATTACAACACCAACAGAGAATTCTGTACGTAGAGCAATGGCTATTCAGTTAATCATCAACAAAGAGTTAGGTTTAGCGAAAAATGAAAACCCAATCCAAGGATCTTTCATTATTGAGGAATTAACAGACTTAGTTGAAGAAGCAGTGTTGACAGAGTTTGACCGTATTACAGAAAGAGGCGGTGTGCTTGGTGCAATGGAAACAATGTATCAACGTTCTAAGATTCAAGAAGAGTCATTACACTATGAAACGTTGAAGCATACAGGGGAATTCCCAATCATTGGAGTGAATACATTCAAAAGTTCTCAAGGTTCGCCAACGATTGTACCAAAAGAAGTTGTACGTGCAACCGAAGAGGAGAAGCAATATCAAATTTCAATGTTAGCTGACTTGCACGAAGCGAGAAAAGAAGAATCAGAGAAATGGTTAAACATTCTTCAGGATGCAGCCGTGAACAATGAAAATATGTTTGAGACATTGATGGAAGCAAGTAAGTTCTGTTCTTTAGGACAAATTACCAATGCGCTGTTTAATGTTGGAGGACAATACAGAAGAAATATGTAATTTGTTTAAAGCATATCGGGAGCTTTACTAGTTTTCTTTTAATTGGAAAAAGATTTCTCCGACAATGTCGTTCGAAATAACTAAGTCATCTCGAAATCGGAACGATGAGAGATCTATTTTCAATTAACAATTTTAGTAAAGTCGAATGTTTTAATTACACTTAATTTTATAACTAGCTTTGTGATAAACCAAGCCTGAGAGGTAATACTTCATTCAGAGATAAATAAAATTATTGGTAAAGTATCCGATATCCATTTATTATTTAAACAAATAGATTGAATTTTTATTCAACTTAAAAAGTTGTAATATTTTGAAAACACCTCAATTACTTGTGATTGAGGTGTTTTTTTATTTTTACGATAAATAAGTTTTTCTTGTTGATTTTGGCTTGAATCAATTTAAATAAATCAAATCAAAATTTTATTGCTTTATAAGCACACGAATATTATCTTTGTAAAAGTCGTACAAGAAATGGAAGAAATTCAAAAAGTCATAGCAGAGATTGAAACGAAAGTCGCTAAAATGCGATCTTCTTTGAAGAATGCGAATGCTGAAAAAGCAGATTTAGTTTTAGAAATTAAGTTACTTAATGAGAAGTTAAGTCAACGAGATGTTGAAATTAAAGACTTTAAAGAGAAGTATGATGATTTAAAACGTCAACAAATTGATCAGATTACGAAGGAACAAGAAAGTCGTAAATCAAAAGAAGTTCAAGTTGACGCATTAGTAAGGGAAATAGATGACTGTATAAGTCGATTGAAAGCATAAATAACAATGAGTAAAGTGTCAATTAAAATAGTGATTGCCGGACGCAATTATCCACTCACCATCAACGAAGGTGAGGAGGAGTTGGTTCGTAAAGCTGTGGAGGACATCAATACAAATGTTCAAAAGCTTCAAGAGAGTTATGCAGTAAAAGATATGCAAGATTTATTAGCAATGACTTCATTGCAACTGGCAACACGCGCTAATTCAGCGCCATCAGATGGTAAAGAAAGAGTTCTGAAATCAGATGTTTTAGGAGCACTAAAATCGTTATCGGAAGGTATTGAAGGAGAGTAAGTAACTTGCATTTTATTTATAATAAACGTTTCCCACTTTTTGAAAAGCAATATTGCTTTTTAAGCTGTGGGATTTTTAATTTTTAAGAACTATGGAAATAATAATAGGAGTGAGCATTGGGCTGATTATCGGTGCCGTCGTTGCTGTACTAGTGCAAAATGTGCTATTAAAAAAGAGGAAAGAACAGATCCTTCATGAAGCAGAGACGGAAGGAGAATCAATTAAAAAAGATAAGATTATTCAAGCAAAAGAAAAATTCTTAAACTTGAAACAAAATCATGAGAAAGCCATCAAAGACCGTGAGCGTAAATTGCAGTCGGCAGAAGATAGAGCTAAAGCTAAAGACAAAAACTTATCAAAGAAAATTGAAGAGTTTAATCGAAAAGAAAAATCTTTAGATGCTAAAACGAAGACGCTTGATGAAAAGATTCAATTGAATGTAACAAAGCAAGAGGAGCTTGAAAAAATTCAAGATAAGCGTGTTTTAGAACTTTCTCGTATTTCAGGAATGGATGTCGAGGAAGCGAAGAAACAATTGATGGAGGCCTTAAAAGATGAAGCCAGAACTGATGCAATGGCGCACATTAAGGACATCGTCGATGAGGCAAAACTAAATGCCAATCGTGAAGCGAAAAAAATCATTATTCAATCGATTCAACGTGTAGCACATGAGCAAGCCATTGAAAACTCAGTTTCAGTATTTAATATTGATTCAGATGAGGTGAAAGGTAGAATCATCGGTCGTGAAGGACGAAACATTCGTGCTTTAGAATCAGCTACAGGAGTAGAGATTGTTGTAGATGATACACCAGAAGCTATTTTGTTGTCTTGTTTTGATCCAATTCGTAGAGAAATCGCAAGATTATCTATGCACCAATTGGTTTCTGATGGGCGTATTCACCCAGCAAGAATTGAAGAGGTAGTTGCAAAAACGAGAAAATCATTAGATGATGAAATCGCAGAAACAGGACGTAGAACTTGTATCGATTTAGGAATTCATGGTTTACACCCAGAGCTTTTGAAAATGGTAGGTAGAATGAAATATCGTTCTTCTTACGGGCAAAACTTATTACAACACAGTAGAGAGGTAGCCAACATTTGTGCGATCATGGCTTCAGAATTAGGATTGAATGTGAAATTGGCGAAACGTGCCGGACTTTTACACGATATAGGTAAAGTTCCAGAAGATGAACCAGAATTACCACACGCAATTTTAGGAATGAAATTGGCAGAGAAGTTTGGTGAAAAACCAGATGTTTGTAATGCTATCGGTGCTCACCACGATGAGATTGAAATGAATGCAATGATTTCTCCTATTGTACAAGTAGCAGATGCTATTTCTGGAGCGCGTCCAGGTGCACGTAGAGAAGTTGTTGAATCATATATCAACAGAATTAAAGAATTGGAAAATCATGCCCTTTCTTATGACGGTGTAATTAAAGCCTACGCTATTCAAGCCGGTAGAGAATTACGAGTTATGGTAGAGAGTGAGAAAGTTTCTGACTTGAAAGCGGATGAATTATCATTTGCGATTTCTCAAAAAATTCAAACAGAAATGACTTATCCAGGACAGGTGAAAGTGACTTTAATTCGAGAGAGAAGATCTGTGAATTACGCGAAGTAGATTGCCAAATAAATTAATTATAGTTGAAATGTCATGCTTTTTAGTATGGCATTTTTTGTTACTTGTATTTTTCCATTTAAATATCTTTGTTTTAACTGTCCTAATTTTGACAAAACGAATGAATTATAATTTGTCTATTGTAATAAATGATTTTCTCACAACATTTTAGCATTCTAAAATGTTTAGTCTACACGGCTTAACTTTTTTGAAAAATATTTTATTTTTGTGGTATGAAAAATCTTTACATTCTTGTGTCATTTTTAGTTACAATGAGTACATTTCAAGTTTCTGCGCAATCGGATGAAACGACCAAAGCAACTAAAAAACAAGGTACATTTTTAGGACTTACTAAGCCATTGCGAGAACTTCCACAAATCCACGATGAAAGCTCGGCTGTTTATTATAATGACGAAGCAAAAGTTAGAAAAAATAGAGTAAGGCCAGAACATGTTGATACAACGGCATTGCCAAAAAAATACGATCCATTAGCATATAAGCTGAAAACAAAAGCACCTGGTCCTGCAGAAAGATTTAGAGGTGAAGTAAACTTGATTGAAAACTTTGATGGAATGGATGGTGCTTTTCCACCAGATCCATCGGGAGCTGTTAGTGAAAATTATTATGTTCAAGCAGTAAATACAGCATATCGTGTTTATAATAAAGACGGTTCTCCAGCTACTGGAGTTATTCAATTGAGTGATTTGTGGCCGGGTTCGAGTAATTCGGGCGACCCAATTGTAATGTATGATAGACATGCTGAAAGATTTGTGGTTACTCAATTTCAAACAGGATCGAATGAAATATTACTAGCAGTTTCTGAAACCTCTGACCCAACAGGTGCATATTATGCTTATTCTTTTTCTTTCAGCACTTTTCCAGATTACCCGAAATACTCCGTATGGTCTGATGGTTATTATATGACTTCCAACACTTCAGGAAAGGACGTTGTGGCTTTTGAACGTGAGAAAATGTTGGTTGGAGATCCTTCTGCTTCAATGATTTCAATGAATTTGCCATCATATACTTCTCAATATGGTTTTAGAAGTGTTCTTCCTGCAGATGCCGATGGTGATTTGCCTCCGTATGGAACACCAATCAGTATGTTTTTGTTCCAAGATGACGGTTGGAGTACTTCTATATTTTCAGACCATATCAAAGTATTGAAAATGGAGATAGACTGGAATAATCCAAACAGCTCTTCAATTACAGTAGATCAGGAAATTGATACCGCTCCTTTTAATGCTGTGTTTACCAATAGTTGGGATGATATAGAACAAAAAAACACGAATCAAAGATTAGACGCTATTGCTTCGGTATTTAATTATAGAGCGCAATACTTAAAGTGGCCAACTTACAATACGGTTTTGCTGTGTAATGTCGTTGATTTAGATAATAATAATGTTGCTGGAATCAGATGGTATGAATTACGTCAAGATGATGATAATAGCAATTGGACAATTCACCAACAAGGTACCTATGCTATAACCGATGGAAACAGTCGTTTTTTAGGAAGTATCGCCATGGATTACAATGGTCATATCGGTATGGGATATTCTGTTTCCGGACCAACTGAATATCCAGGTTTAGCAGCAACTGGAAGATTGGCAAATGATCCATTAGGTGAGTTTACTTTTACTGAAACTTGGGCTAAAAAAGGTGAAATTTATCAATCTAATGCCAATAGATATGGTGATTATTCTCATATGTCGCTTTCTCCGAACGGTCAAGAATTTTGGTTTACAGGTGAATACATTGGAGATGGAGGACCAATTGGGGCAAATGGTGTGAGAAAAACAAGAATATTTTCATTTAACCTTCAAGAACAAGTCAGTGTTGAAAATGAAGAAGGCAGTAAAGACCCAACTTTGGTCATTATTCAAAATGATGACCAAATTAAAGTAGAAGGAAATAACCTACCTACAGCAGATGAAATGTATATTGATTTATTTGAAATTAGTGGGAAATTGATAGAACGTCAATCTAAAAAAAGTACGGAAGGAACAATTATCACTTCTTTTGATAAATCAAAATTAACACCTGGAATTTATCTTGTACGCCTTGGTAAAGAAAGTTTTATGCGCGTAGAAAAGATTGTAGTTCAATAGTGTTGATAAACTTAATGAGAATGTTTAAACCTCCTTTTTTATCTGATTAAAGGAGGTTTTTTTTTGTATTGATAAACCATAAGTAATGCTGACGAAAAGAAAATTATTGAAACTAATGGACTGGACTTATGGTGGTATGTTTATCTATTATTGTCCAGTGTTTAAGCATGAAATAGAGTTTAATACCTATCTCAATGATGCCTCCGAAATAAGTCCTAGAATAATTCAAACCATCAATGAATTTTTAGCTGTGTCAGAAGAAGAGTATCAGTTTATTGAAGAGCGTTTATTCAATATTTTTAAATCAACTTATCTTCTAGAAGAAACTAAAATGGACTTCCTTTTGCGTTCTTTGAATGTCGATGAGTCGAATCTCTTGAGAAACTTTATTGAAAATGATTGGATTCTAATTGAATTACTTTGGGATGATATTCATCAGTATAAAAATAATTATGTGAAAGTTGGTTTTTACTATCCTACTGATGATTTCGCAACCTATATAGTTTTTGAAAACGGTCAACTTAAAGCAGCTTTTGCTCATGATGGGAAAGACGAATATCCTACTTCGATATTTAGTTGATCTTAGATTTTCTTCTATTTTTATGAATATGAGAAATGTACTTTGGATTGCTATATTATTGCAAATTTTACTTTCTTGTGGTGGTAAAGAAGAATCTAAGCTTGCCTTTAAATTGACTTATAGTACTCATGTTGAGATTTTAGACCAGTCAATGCCAATTGAAACTCAAAATTATTTCTTACAAAAATATGGAGATAGTGTTGAAGTTATATATGGTAGTCAAGGAAGCATTCGTTCTGATTATTATGGTTCAGGTCCCAAAGGTTTGAGTTATATATTTTATAATCAGTCAACCCATAAAAACTGTGCTAAATGGAAGAACCTAGAAAAGCTATACTGTTATGATGTGAGGAGAAATGATTATATCTTGGATTCTAGTAAATACATTAAAACGGACAATGGCTTTATGCTCAAACATTATTCACAAAATCCAAATGACGAAGAAATAATTATTCAAACGTATACATTTATAGACGACTCTTTAAAGGTTGATGGTAAACTGTATTCAAATTTTAAGGATTTATCTTTTAATGTAGTTTTAGCAAAAGCCAATCAATTGCCTATCAAGATAGTTCAGACTTCTGAAGGAGTTCGAATTACAACTGAACTCCTAAATGTTTCAAGGATTTCAGATCCTATTTCTGATTTGTATGAAATTATGCCGAATTTAATACTCCAAAATGCTCAATAATTAAATGGTTTTAGGGCATTAAGCTAGGTGTTTGTCTATGAATTTACGTTAATGATTAATAATTAATCTAGAATAATTTATTCTTCCCTAAGTACTTATTATCTTTGCACAAAACAATTGGAATGAAAGTTTACAACAACATACTTGAAACGATAGGGAATACACCAATCGTGAGATTAAACAAAATGACAAAAGACCTAGAAGGAGACTTCTTGGCTAAAGTAGAAACAACAAACCCAGGTAATTCTGTGAAGGATAGAATGGCTGTAAAAATGATTGATGAAGCTGAAAAGCAAGGATTAATCAAGCCTGGTGGAACTGTAATTGAAGGTACTTCAGGTAATACAGGAATGGGATTAGCTTTAGCATGTATCATACGTGGTTATAAATTGATCTGTGTATTGAGCGACAAGCAAAGTAAGGAGAAAATGGATATTCTTCGAGCTGTTGGAGCTGAAGTTGTTGTTTGTCCAACAAATGTTGAGCCGGAAGATCCTCGTTCATATTATTCTGTATCGAAAAGATTGGCGGAAGAAACTCCAAATTCTTGGTACGTGAATCAATATGATAACCTAGCAAATCGTGAAGCACATTACGAATCAACTGGACCTGAAATTTGGGAACAAACAGAAGGAAAAATCACTCACTTTGTGGTAGGGGTGGGAACTGGAGGAACAATTTCGGGTGTTGGGAAATACTTGAAAGAAAAAAATCCAGATGTAAAGATTATCGGAATTGATACTTATGGATCTGTATTTAAGAAATATCATGAAACAGGAATCTTTGATGAAAATGAGATTTATCCGTACATCACAGAAGGAATTGGAGAGGATATTCTTCCAAAAAATGTTGATTTCAGTGTAATAGACCATTTCGAAAAAGTAACCGATAAAGATGCTGCAATTTATACAAGAAAATTAGCCTTAGAAGAAGGTATTTTTGTTGGAAACTCTGCTGGTTCTGCAATAAAAGGTATTCTTCAAATGAAGGATATGTTCAAGAAAGATGACGTTGTTGTGGTTTTATTCCATGACCACGGAAGTCGTTACGTTGGAAAAATGTTCAACGATGATTGGATGAGAGATAGAGGTTTCTTGGAAGAAAATCATAAATCTGCAGAGGATTTATTAGAAAATCACAAAGATCAACCTTTGGTAACTGTAGGAGTGGAAGAATTGGTTTCTCACGCAGTTGCTAAAATGAGACAATATAAAATTTCGCAAATTCCTGTTACAAAAGATGGTGAGTTTGTTGGTTTAATTGATGAAACAGCTTTGATTAATCAATTGGTTGATAATAATGAATTGAAAGATGAAGCAATTGGAAACATTATGGGGCCTAAATTGCCTATCGTAAAATCCTCAACTTCAATTAAAGAACTGTCTAAATTAATCAATAAAGAAATGCCAGCCGTATTGGTTGAGCTTGAAAATGGAAAACACCATATTATCACACGTCATGATGTGATTGGTGCAATGGCTTAGTCTGATTTTGATTGATCAAATAGGAAATAAAATAAATTTAGAAAAGGAACCAGTGCGCATTGTCTCATTGGTTCCTTCTCAAACAGAACTACTTTTTCATCTAGGTCTGGGAGATAGAGTAGTGGGAATAACCAAATTTTGCATTCATCCCAATGAATGGTTTCGTTCAAAAGAAAGAATAGGAGGAACAAAAGATGTCAAAATAGACAAAGTTGCTCAATTAAATCCAGACCTAATCATTGCTAATAAAGAGGAAAATACCAAAGAAGATATTGAGGCTTTGCAGGAAATAGCTCCTGTTTATGTAAGTGATATTTTTAATTTGGAAGACAGTCTCGAGATGATTACTCAAGTGGCTGAACTCTGTAATTTAGCTTCTAAAGGCGAAGAAATAAAATCAGCAATAAGAAAAAACTTTAGTACTATAGTTCCATTTCTAAATAAACCAAAAGTTGCTTATTTAATTTGGAAAAATCCATATATGGGAGTTGGATCTGATACATTTATTGATTTTGTATTATCGGATTGTTTGCAGATGGAGAATGTTCTGGCCAATCAATCACGTTATCCAGAGCTTAACTTAGAAACTATTCCAACATTGGATTATCTATTTCTGAGTACAGAGCCATATCCATTTAAAGAGAAACACATCGAAGAATTACAGTCTGATTTTCCTGATACAAAAATTGTTTTAGTAGATGGTGAATTTTTTACTTGGTACGGTTCACGATTGATTAATGCTCCGAAATATTTAAATGGATTAATGAAGGAGTTGATTGATGATTAAGTAGTAGTGTTTTTCTATTTTTGATGTAATCTCGAATTGTTTTCAAGCTATCTAATTTTAGAATATTATATGTTAATGTAAGTTCTTAGGGACGCGCCTTATATTTTTTTAAAGTTGGAGTGAACTAAAAGTCGCTAATAATGGAGGAAGCTGCAAAGCTTGCGTGGAGATCACCGACATTATCGACTTTTAGAAGTGGAGACAATAAAAAATATCAAGCGCTAGAGTTTTTTGCTTTACTTTTTTTGTCAATGAAAAAAAGTAAAAAAGCCAATTTGATTTATGTCTTTATTTGAGAGTCTTATATGACAATTTTATTTTTAGAATCACTCGGCCGTGCGATTCTACAAATATTATTACAACAACAACATAACTAATTTCGCCATTTCAATAGACATCATCTTACCTTCCTTCATTTTAATTTCTCCTTTAATTTTCATTATCTCTCCTTCTTGTATTGTATGAATATTAAAATGTTCAATGTCTTCTAAAAACTTTTTTGGGTATTTTACTTGCGGTAACATTTTGATAAATCCAGCAACAAAATTATTTCCTTGGATATTTAAAATCGCATCAGGATTTCCTTTTAAAGCAAATTGTGGTGTTTTATTTAATTGTTCAACAGCTAAATTATTTACACCGATATGAATCTCGCTTGGAGAAAGTTGTTTGTATTTAAATAGAATTTCTCCTATTTTAAATTGTTGATTTTTAAAATCAATAGCAGCGCTATAACGACTATTAAGTTTGAATAAAAGTGAATCTACATTAATGTCCTCTTCAAATTGAATAATCCAATCCATATCAGGAATAGGTAGAGTCGCACCACTCACTTTTTGAATTGTGATTCCCTTGAGTGCAATTTGTTGCGCTTTTATTTTTGGGATGTTTATACCTAATGTTTTGATAAAGGGTGTTAGAAAATTAAATTGATGAAGGTCAGTAGCTCTTGTTTGTAATTCTAGGTAATTTGAATCCAACGCTTTAAATTGATGCATTTGTTGAGCTTTAAGTGGACCAATTGAGGGACCACTTCCATTTATTTCTAAAATTTTTCCTCTCAAATCCATCTTGACTTTGAACTTTGATGTTGCATTACGATGTTCTAAAACAATCATTTCAGTTTGAACTGTAATTTCCTCTGATTTATACTTACTATCAATGATGTTTTTAGCAAGAGCTTCATAATGTTTCTTATCTTTCTCTGATATATTTTTATCTAACAGGATAATCACACCAAATTTGTTATTACTAACTTTTATTAAGTTTTTATCGTCAAAATTATATCGTTGAAAAGCTGCTTCATCAGTAATGTTTACTAAAACTCCTTTTGCATTACTAGATTTCCATATATCTTGAAAAAGGATAATTTCAGAAGTTAAATCAACGCCTAATTTTGAACTTTCACTCTTTTTCTTTGGGATAAAGAGTTCTGCTGTTTCTTGATCCAAGTCAGCCTTAAACAATAAGTCGGTCAGAAATGATTTTATCACTAGATGTGAATGAATGGTAATCACAGATTCTACTTCAATTGGTATTAAGTTACGATTACTGAATTGAGGTTTTTTATTAGCGAAAGCCACAAAAAATACAATTGACCATAACCCAAGTAATGAGACTGTCAGTAGAATAATTTTTGTTACCATGTTTAATTTCATTACTGTTGTGAGCTTATTGTATGGAAAAACTATATTTGCACAATTAATTTATGTATCAGTAAATTTAATCAAAAGAGATACATTTTAAGCCTAAGGCTATATATATTGTGAGAACAAATTTAAATTATGGGAAAAATTGCTTGGTGGATATTGAGATTAATGGGATGGAATATTAAAGACAATCCAGAAGGTGTAGAGAAAGCTGTTATTGTGATGGGTCCACATACGAGTAATTGGGATTTTATCATTGGAAAACTTGCTTTCATGCACTATGGTGTTAAAGGTCGTTATTTGATTAAAAGCGAATTATTTAAGCCGCCATTGGGATGGTTTTTAAAAGCAATCGGTGGTATTCCTATTAACCGTAAGAAAAACAACAAGTTTACAGATCAGGCGGTGAAGCATTTTAACGAAAATGATTCTATGTATATGGTTTTTACACCTGAAGGTACAAGAAGTTATAATCCAAATTGGAAAAAAGGATTTTACTATATTGCTTTAAAAGCGAAAGTGCCGATTTACATAGGTTATATGGATTATCCTTCGAAAACGGGAGGCTTTTTAGAATTGTTTAAACCAACAGGGGATGTCAATAAAGACATCGCATTTATAAAGGAGCAATTGTCTCAATTTAAAGGTAAATATCCTGAAAAGGGAATAAGATCAGTTGAAAATGAGTAGGTTGAATTAATGATGGGTTTACTAGATGCTTGAAAAGTATCACCTTTCAAAAAAAGTATGAAACAAAAAAAAGAGAAAAATATAATTTTTCTCTTTTTTTATTCCCGAAATAGTTGGGTAATTATTTCTCTTCAGCCTTTTTCTTACTGCAACAAGATTTCTTTCCTTCTTTGCTTGAACAAGATTTAGCTTCTTTTTTGGTCTCTTTGCTCTTTTTGTCTTTACAGCAATCCTTTTTACAATCGTCTTTACAGTCACTTATTTCCGTTTTTGTAATAACATTTGCGTTTGCTGTAGAAGTATATCCAATTGCTCCGAAAAACAATCCCATGGATAATATCATTAATCTTTTTTTCATCTTTTTGGTTTTAATAGTTTACTCAAAAATAAACCAATTATTTTAATTCCCCAATTTTTGTAATTCGACCTTTGACAACATCACCTATTTTGACATCAATTTTAGTGTCTAATGGAAGTAATAAGTCAATTCTTGATCCAAATTTAATGAATCCAAATTCTTCTGCTGCTTTTACTTTGTCTCCTGGTTGAACGTAGTAACAAATTCTTCTTGCAAGTGCTCCTGCAATTTGTCTAAATAGGACTTCTTTACCACTTTCATGTTCAATCACAAAAGTTGTTCTTTCGTTGTCAGTTGAACTTTTTGGATGCCAAGCAACTAAAAATAATCCCTTATGGTATTTTGCCCATTTTACAATTCCAGAAATCGGATTGAAATTGGCATGTACATTTAGTGGAGACATGAAGATTGAAATTTGAATTCTTCTGTCATTAAAGTATTCTGCCTCTTCGACTTCTTCAATCACTACAACTTTTCCATCTGCAGGACAAATAATTTCATTGGTTTTCTCAATGTATTCAATTTTAGGAACCCTAAAAAATTGGATAATCAGGTAGGCCATTACAATTACACCTAAGGTAAGAATAGCGTATAGCCACCATAAATCTAGAACTGTCCATAAGTAATAGTTTAATCCTTGAATAGCGATTAATATTGCTAATCCAATTGTGATGATGAGATAACCTTCTCTATGTATTTTCATTTGAGTATATTCTGTTTATTTGGGTGTAAATTTAAACTAATTTTCGTTTTTTGGGTATTTCTTTGAACACTATAATTAACTGAAAATATAAATTCTGAATGAATTTCAAAATCAAGAAGATTAGACTGGAAAAATAAAGTGATTCCTAACCCAGGGTTCTCAACAATAAATAGAAAAATGGAGTAGCGTAAATTACAGCATCAAATCGATCAAGAATTCCACCGTGTCCAGGGAGAATTGTACCAGAATCTTTGACATTTACAATTCTTTTGAACTTTGATTCTATTAAATCACCTAAAACACTTGTTGGAGAAATAATGATTGCGGATACAATCCAAAAAGTAAAGTTAGCATCTGTAAAATAAGCGTAAACCGCAGCAGCTACAATTGTAAATATAAATCCTCCAATACTACCTTCCCATGTTTTGTTTGGTGAGATGCGCTCAAAAAGTTTATGCTTTCCAAATGTTCTACCTGATAAATAAGCAAAGGTGTCGTTTGTCCAAACCATGATAAACAATCCGATAATGTAAGTCCATTGCGCGCCTGTCTCAAATTCAAAATTATAAATTGAAAACATCAAGTAAAAAGGGAACATCACATAAATCCACGGGAAGAATGTAACTGTTAAATCGAGTAGGGGATTATTGTTTTTACTAAAAACAACATATAAAAAAGGTAGAAAAACAATTGGAATTAATATTAATTCGAGAGGAATTTCAATAAGATTTAATTGATGGGTAACCAGTAAAGTATAAAGGACTGCTGCTCCTATAATCCCGCTGTATGCCTTGGGTTGTACTATTTGAGATAATTGAAAAAAACGATAAAATTCAAATACACCAATGCACATGAAGAAACCTAAAATAATAGCTGTTGCATATGTTCCAACAATAAATGAGCTGATGATGATTACAACAAATAAAGCTCCCCAAACCGCACGTGTAAGTATGTTATTCATAGTCTTTTTCTATGATGTATTTTGCTCGAATAACATCTTTTTGGTTAACGAAAAGTTCGATTTGACCAAAGTTGTTATAAGAAGAATCCATCTTATTAATTAAAATAACATGGATTCCTTCTTCTTCAAGTTTTAATTTCATAATACTAGCTAAATGTACTTGTGAAGTACGGTAAACTAGCTTGTTTTCTTCAAATTTTGTTACTCTAGGAAGGACCTTATGAATCCAAGTTTTTATCCTCTTCCACATTCGTATCTTTATTGTTCTCTGGCTGAACAGTAGATCCATTATCTGAAGTAGGCTTTTTTGTTTCCTCTTCAATAACACTAGCGTCTTCTGCTGAAACCTTAGCTTGGTCTCCTGCAGCTTGAATTTTCTCAGCCGCCGAAAGCTTATCCCAAGGTCTCTCACCAAAAATTGTGATTAAATCTTCCTTAAAGATAACTTCTTTTTCTAAAAGTTTGTTGGCCAATTCATCTAGTTTATCTTTATTTTCCGTTAAAATACGTTTAGCACGCGCATATTGTTCTTCAATTAGCTTGCTCACTTCCTTGTCGATAATACGGTTTGTCTCTTCAGAATATGGCTTAGTAAATTGGTTTTGACCTTGCGAATCGTAGTAAGAAATATTTCCAACAACCTTGTTTAATCCGTAAATAGAAACCATCGCATAGGCTTGTTTGGTCACTTTCTCAAGGTCACTTAACGCTCCAGTAGATATTTTTCCAAAAACAATTTCTTCAGCTGCACGACCACCTAAAGCAGCACACATTTCATCCAATAATTGTTCTGTTGTCGTTATACTTCTCTCTTCCGGTAAGTACCAAGCAGCACCTAAAGATTGACCACGTGGAACAATTGTCACTTTTACCAATGGATGTGCATGTTCTGCCAACCAAGATACAGCAGCGTGACCCGCTTCATGAAAAGCAATTGATCGTTTTTCAGACTTAGTGATTATTTTATTTTTCTTCTCTAAACCACCAATAATTCGGTCTACAGCATCTAAAAAGTCCTGTTTTTCAACATGTGGTTTGTTCTTTCTTGCAGCAATTAATGCCGCTTCATTACAAAGGTTTGCAATATCTGCTCCAGAGAATCCAGGCGTTTGCTTAGCCAAGAAATCGACATCGATTTCTTTTTCAATTTTAAGTGGTTTTAAATGCACTTTAAATATGGCTTTACGTTCATTAATGTCTGGCATATCCACATAGATTTGACGGTCAAATCGACCAGCACGCATCAATGCTTTGTCCAATACATCAGCTCTGTTTGTTGCTGCTAAGATGATCACTCCTGAGTTAGTTCCGAATCCATCCATTTCAGTCAATAATTGATTCAATGTATTCTCGCGCTCATCATTTGACCCCATGTTGTTGTTCTTTCCACGCGCTCGTCCGATGGCATCAATCTCATCAATAAATATAATAGATGGTGATTTTTCTTTGGCTTGCTTGAATAAATCTCTTACTCTAGAAGCACCAACACCAACAAACATTTCAACGAAATCAGAACCTGACAAAGAGAAAAACGGTACGTCTGCTTCTCCGGCCACGGCTTTAGCCAATAAAGTTTTACCTGTTCCTGGAGGTCCTACCAAAATTGCTCCTTTTGGAATTTTAGCTCCTAGTTCAGTGTATTTAGTTGGTTTTTTTAAGAAACTTACGATTTCTTCAACCTCTTCTTTAGCGCCTTCCAAACCAGCAACATCCTTAAATGTTACATCCGTTCCTTTTCCTTTTTCAAAAACCTTTGCTTTTGATTTACCAATGTTAAATATCTGACCACCAGCACCGCCTCCAGCACCTCCAGACATTCTTTTCATAATGAACATCCAAATAGCGATAATAATAATGATCGGTAATAGGAAACTGAAAATCTGTCCTACATAGTTATGTTCTTCATCAACACGGTAAGAAATCGTTTCAAATCCTGCTTCTTTTCTATTGTCATTAATGGATTCAAATTCCTTGATGAATGCCTCTGTTGAAGCGATATCGAATGAGAATTGAGGGGAAGCTGATCCTAAGGTTTTTCCAGAATTGTTCATCGATCTGCGAATTGTTTCAAAATCCGGTCCTGAAAAATCACCCTGCTGAATAGCGGTCATTCCCGATTCATTGATTTTGAAATCAACTCGTCCAACATTTCTCCATAAAATTGTATTCTCTACAAATCCTTCATCCATCAAGGTTAAGAAAGTTTGTTTTGACTGTAATTCTTTAGAGGTAGAAGAACTCATAAATACTTGGATTCCAATAATTAGGATTCCAATAGCCGCATAGATCCAATAAATAGAATATGGATTCTTTTTATTTGTAGGCTTCTTTTTGTTTTGATTGTTTTTGTTTTCTTTTGCCATTTCTTAGGTTTATTGATTTTCAATCTGACGTTTTTTTCCGTCAGCCCATAAATCTTCTAATTCATAATAATCACGCACATCTTTGTGGAAAATATGTGCCACAACATTTACATAATCAAGCAACACCCACTGAGCGCTGTTTTTTCCTTCCTGATGCCATGGTTTTTCCTTAAGGGTTTTTCTTGTAGCTCTAACAACAGCATTCGCAATACCATCAACTTGTGTGATTGAATCCCCACTTCCAATGATGAAAAAGTCGGTTACTGCATTCTCTACTTCTCTTAAATCGATTACAACAATGTCTTCTGCCTTGTTGTCTTGCATTCCTTCAACGATTACCTCGCAAAGTTTTTCTGCACTTATTTCTTTTACTAAATTTATCATTCTATAATACTTGCTTACAAAGCTAATTAAATTTTAATTTTGGGCTCTCATTTTATACTGTTTCATGCACAATTCAAAAGCACATATTGGTCACAATATAATATTTCTTGAGCGAGTTGATAGTACCAACAACTATGCTGCCAATAGGTTTAAATCTGGTGACATTGGTTCTGGTGCTGTAATTCTGACAGATATACAAACAAATGGCAGAGGTCAAAGGGGAAAAGAGTGGCAATCTGACGCATTTTCAAGTCTGATTGTGAGTGTTGTTGCTGATCTTAATTTATGGAAAATTAACAATATTATATCCCTAAATCATATTGTCGCTTTATCAATTCAAGCCTTTTTGAAAAAATATTCAGAAAATGTGGAGATTAAATGGCCAAATGATCTCATGATTAATGACCGAAAAGTTGCAGGAATTTTGATTGAATCATTTATGAGTTCAAGTCAGAGAACTTCAATTATTGGTTTTGGAATTAATATCAATCAAGATGATTTTAATGTACCTCGTGCCACATCATTGAAAATTGAAACGGGTATTTCTAATAGTCCACGAGAGATGATATACCAAGTTATTGACTGTTTTAATCATTATATTGATTTGTATCATCAGAAAGGGGAGAATTGGGTTTTTGATGAATACAATAAAGAATTATGGAAGTTAAACCAAAACCATTCTTTTGAATTTGATGGGGAAACTGAAGTCGGAAAAATTGTAAAGTCAACCTTATCTGGTGAATTGATTGTTGATTTTAATAACACAGAAAAAGTCTTTCGAAATGGAGAGGTGAAGTATTAATTTATTGAATCAATTCTTAAGCTATCTCTTGCAATATCTAAATCGTATTTTAATATTTCGATATAGCCTTGTTGATACTCAAATTTCTCTTCTAAATCTGTAACTTCTGATTTTAACATTGTGTTTTCTTTCATCAAAAAGATGTTCCATACAATTAGGGCTACAATTAGAAAAGCCATGATTGCGAAAATAGAATTGAATTTAATTGACATTTTGCGTTACAATTTGTGAAATATTAGGGCTAAATTTAAAACTTTTAAACGTATATCGTAGATTTAATTCCTTATTAAAAATGTAATTTAAACAATAGAATGACTGAAGTAATAAAAAGGATTGAAGAGTTGGTTCAAAAGCAATTTGAGAATGAAGGAACTGGACATGATTGGTACCATATTGATCGGGTACGTAAAATAGCGCTAAAAATTAATTCAAAAGAAGGAGGGAATCGAGATATTGTTGAATTAGCTGCTTTACTTCATGATATTTCAGATCATAAATTTAATGGAGGAGATTTTCAAAAAGGAGGAGAGGTGTCACGTCAAATTTTGATGGATTGTCATGTTGATGAAAAAACGATTCAGGCTGTAGTTGATATCGTAAATAATGTTTCTTTTAAGGGGAGTGGTGAGGAAAATAACATCAAATCCATTGAAGGGAAAATTGTTCAGGATGCAGATAGAATAGATGCTGTTGGAGCAATTGGAATCGCAAGAACATTTGCCTATGGAGGCGCTGTTGGTCAGCCAATTTATGATCCTAAAATCGCACCCAAAACCAGTCAAACGAAAGAAGAATATGTTTCAGGAAGAACGCACACTATTAATCATTTTTATGAAAAATTACTCTTGTTAGCCGATCGAATGCATACTAAAAATGGTAGAATAATAGCATTAGAAAGAACAGCCTATATGCAAGATTTTTTAGATCAATTTTATAGCGAATGGAATGTTGATTAATAAAGTTTAGTTCAAAAAAAATACGCCTCGAATTGAAGCGTATTTTTTTTTGTATTTCAAAATTTGAATTGATTAGATCACTCTAAAAGTTACCCTTCTGTTTTTAGCAGCCTTCAAGTTTTCGTCATCACTTTCGTTAATGTATTTTGAGGCAGTTCCGTTTTTACCATCTTCGATGATTAAACGGTCACCATCAATTTCTCTTTCTTCTAATAATTTTTTAACATACTCAGCTCTTCTCATTGATAAAACTTGCTCTGCAGCATTACCAGCTTCTGCATCATCAGAGTGACCTGTAATTTGAATCTTCATGCTTGGATTTTCCTTCATTAAAGATGCAATTTTATCAAGAGTTTTAACACCGTCAACTTTTACATCATATCTTCCTCCAGCATAGAAAATGTTATATTCAGAAATCTTGTCGTTTAAAGTCATGTCTTTTGTGATCTCTGGAGATCTTTGGTAGATTGTAGAAGCTTCTTGTTTAGCTTCGTCACCATAATCACATTCACATGTTTCATTTGGACCTAATAATTGAACTGAGATATCATCAATATAATAGTATGCTGCAATAATCTGCTTTCCTTTGATGTCCCTAGGTTTTCTTGCGCGGTCATTAGTGATTTCTGAATCTTCCGCAAAGTTTCCTATGGTGATATAGCGCTCTTTTCCTGTTGCAACATATTCACCACAAACTAAATCCCAACCATACATTCCATCAAATACCTCTTTTTTAGGATGTTCAACATGTGTTTCAGCTATAATAGCAGGTACTTTATCATCTGTTCCTAATCCTTTTTTAGAAAAATGTGCTCCTAAACGATTGGCAGAATACTTAGAAAGTTCAGCAAGTGAAGCATAAAACTGCACTTTGTAACGCATTCCCTTCTTTAATTTTGTTGTTAATTCTGAAGTTATATAAGTTCTGTTTTCTTTTTCTCTATATGAATAAGCAATGATTCCTGCGTAATTTACACCTGATTTAGCTTCCTCTTTTCCGTAAATGTTTTCTGGAGTCATAACATCAGGTCCATTGGCATCAGCAGAATAAAGATCAGCTCTATCTCCAGAAGCAGATGACCATCCATCAGCTTTTTCAATGTCACCAACACGCCTAATTTTTCTACTCTGAGCATCTTCAAAGCTTGGATTAGCCACCAAGTTTTCGGCCTCTTGTGCCATTACAGATAATGAAAGTAATGCGACTGGTAATGTGAATAACCAACCTTTTAAATTTTTAGTTTTAAATTCCATAGTTTTTTACAGTTTTAATAAATGTTTGTACTTTTTCTGGATTGATGTCAGGATAAACTCCATGACCCAAATTTACAATATGTCTTTTACTTTTGAAACTATCCAACATATTAATTGTCAATTGCTCTATCTCGTTATGAGAGGCATAAAGGGCACAAGGATCTAAGTTCCCTTGAAGTGTTTTTTCTTCACCAACAATTTTTCTGACCTCTGAAGCATTCATATTCCAATCAAGTCCTATCGTATTACAACTTGATTTTGCTAGGTGAGGTAGTGCTGCGTAAGCTCCTTTTGAGAATAAAGTAACGGGAACTTCATTAATTGCTTCAGCAATTTTATTCATGTACTTTAAACCGAATTCAAGGTATTGTTCGTTTCCTAAAATTCCTGCCCATGAATCAAATACTTGGATAATATCTGCCCCGGCTTTTATTTGCATTTTCAAATAACGAATTGTAACATCCGTGATTCTTTCAAGCAAGTCATGTGCCAAAGTCGGATTTTGATACAACATTTTCCTTGAAGCAGAAAATGTTTTTGATCCTCCTCCTTCAATCATATAGCAAAAGATAGTCCATGGTGCACCAGCGAAACCAATTAAAGGCACGCGTCCATTTAATTCTTTTTTTGTGATTTCTAATGCTTCTTTTACATAGCCTAAACGATCTTCAACATTGAAATCGGTTTGACCATATTTTAGTAGGTCACTTTCGTTTTTAATTGTTTTTTCGAAGTAAGGTCCAACTTTTTCAACCATTTGATATTCTAACCCCATTGCTTCAGGGATAACTAAGATATCTGAAAAAATAATGGCAGCATCTACATCGAGATGGTCTACCGGTTGGATGGTAACCTCTGCTGCTAGAGCAGGTGTTTCAACTAATTCCTTAAATCCACTCAAGGAATTTCTAACAGCTCTATATTCTGGAAGAATTCTTCCAGCTTGACGCATTAGCCAAACGGGATATCTTTCAATATCTTCTCCACGGGCTGCTCTTAAAAGTAAGTCATTTTTAATATCCATAGAAACAAAGATAATGATTCATTATGGATAATGGTTGAAGTGGTATTAGAAAAGTTTAAAGCAAAAAAAAAGGAACCTAATTCAATTAGATTCCTTTTTAAAATAAGTTTAAAGATCTTACAATTCAGCAATGTGCATTGCTAATCCAGATTTTAAATTAGCCGCTTTTTTCTTGTGAATGATATTTTTCTTTGCTAATTTGTCTAACATACTTACAACTTTTGGGTATTGCTTTTCAGCTTCTGCCTTGTCAGTTGTCGCACGTAAAACACGAATCGCATTACGCGTTGTTTTGTGCTGGTACTTGTTACGTAAAGCTTTCGCTCTGTCTGATCTTACTCTTTTAAGTGCTGACTTATGATTCGCCATAATTTACTTTTGTTATAATATTTAATAAGTAGCCCATAGGAGAATCGAACTCCTGTTTCCAGGATGAAAACCTGATGTCCTAACCACTAGACGAATGGGCCAATAATTCAAAACGATATTTGAAACTTAAAAACTGTAAAAAGTTATACTCGTTTGTATAACTTTTTACTTGTAGCCCATAGGAGAATCGAACTCCTGTTTCCAGGATGAAAACCTGATGTCCTAACCACTAGACGAATGGGCCGTTGTTTTGTTTTTAAGTATTTCAAATAATCGGAGTGCAAATATACGTACAGTTTGGATAACCACCAAGCTTTTTTTGAAAAAAAATCAATTATTTTTTATTGATTTCTGCTTCGAACTTGAATCCCAGTCTTTTACCTGTTGAAATTTCTTGTGCATTTGTTATGGTTTTTATTTGATGAACATTTACAACGCTTACTTTATCAAAAGGCGGAGTTTGTAAATCAAAGTTTGCAGCATGTTTAACAGATATCTCAAAGATGGATTTCATACTTTCTTTATCGAATATATTTGATCGTAGATTTCTGAAGTAATAAGATAATTCCCCTTTTCCTTCTATTATAAAGTGTCTGTCCTTATTGATAAAGATTCTACCGATTAAATATCCTGCATCTTTTAATCGCGTATGCAAAAAAGAATCTGCTAGAAAATTATAAATATTAATGACCCCAAAGTATCCTAGGTTCTTGTCTTCTTCTATATACGAGTTTTTCCAAATCGGATGGTTATCGGGGAAGGTAAATACATTACTGTGCATGTTAAAGACCAATACATCACTTCCTACATAAGCGTGTGTTTCAAAGTCTCCATTGTAGTCAAACTTCAAACGTACACGCTCATCAGGAATTTTTACACGGAAATCAATTAATTCGTGTTCTATCAATTCTCTAAATTCCTTGTAACATTCAAGAGTAGTTTTGTAAACTTCCTGTTTGAGAACGGACTTTGATTTTAATAATTCTACGATACTATTGTTTTCCTTTTTCATTCTGGTCTTTTAATATGCTTTTGCAAACAATACTCTTTGAGTTGATGGTTTCCCACTATATATACAAGTCCCTTCTTCCTTGACACTGTCTAATGGAATACATCTTATGGTTGCTTTGGTTTCTTCTTTAATTTTTAATTCAGATTCTTTTGTCCCATCCCAATGAGCTGAGATAAATCCTCCTTTTTCATTCAATACTTTTTTGAATTCTTCATAAGTATCAACAGAAGTTGTCTTTTCTGCCCTGAATTCTTTGGCTCTATTGATTAGGTTGTCTTGAATGTCATTAAGGAGCTTTTCAATATAATCCTCAATTCCATTCCAGTCAACAACTTCTTTTGTTTTGTTATCACGACGTGCAACTTCAGCTTTTTGATTTTCTAAATCCCTAGGTCCGATAGCCACACGTACAGGAACTCCTTTAGCTTCGTATTCTGCAAACTTCCAACCTGGACGTCTGTTTTCATCATCATCAAATTTTACTGAGATTCCTTTTTCTGATAATGCTTGTTTTAATGCGTCTACTTTTTCTGTAATCGCTGCAAGTTGTTCTTCTGTTTTAAATATAGGAATAATTGCTACTTGTATAGGTGCTAATTTTGGAGGTAAGACTAAACCTTCATCATCTGAATGCGTCATAATTAATCCTCCAATTAATCTTGTAGAAACTCCCCAAGATGTCGCCCAAACATGTTCTAATTTACCTTCTTTGTCTGCAAATTTAACATCAAATGCTTTTGCGAAATTTTGACCAAGGAAGTGTGAAGTTCCTGCTTGAAGTGCTTTTCCGTCTTGCATCAAGGCTTCAATACAGAAAGTCTCTATCGCACCTGCGAATCTTTCAGCTTCTGTTTTCGTTCCTTTGATCACCGGCATTCCCATGTATTGCTCTGCAAAGTCAGCATAAACATGTAGCATTTGCTCAGCCTCTTTGATTGCTTCTGCTTCTTTAGCGTGAGCTGTATGTCCTTCTTGCCATAAAAACTCAGATGTTCTTAAGAATAATCGAGTTCTCATTTCCCATCTTACAACATTGGCCCATTGATTTATTTTTAATGGTAGATCTCTATAAGATTGAATCCAATTTTTGAAAGAATTCCAAATGATCGTTTCCGATGTTGGTCGAACAATTAATTCTTCTTCCAATTTTGCATCTGGATCAACAGAAAGTTTTCCGTCCTCAGTATTCTTTAATCTATAGTGTGTAACAACTGCACATTCTTTAGCAAAACCATCAACATGTTGTGCTTCTTTATTAAGGTATGATTTTGGAATGAATATAGGGAAGTAAGCATTTGAATGACCAGCTTTTTTGAATTTATCATCCAAAATACTCTTCATATTTTCCCAGATCGCATAACCATATGGTTTAATGACCATGCATCCACGTACATCTGAATGCTCAGCTAGATCAGCTCTTTCAATAATTTCATTATACCACTTGGAATAATCATCAGCGCGTTTAGTATATTTTGCCATTTTTCGGAACAGTTTTTGTTATATTATTCTTAATATTTAATGTGACTCAAATAAATATTGTTCTTAGAGATAAAGACAAAAATAAGAACTCAATTTGGATATTCTTTAAATATGTTGTAAGTTTAATCAAAATCTAAAGGAATTATGAAAACATCTATAAAATATCTTATACCAATCGTTTTAGGAGGAATTCTTGCTTCTTGTTCGAATTCTAGTTATATATCTGAAAATGACGTGTATATGCAGGCCCCTACGAAACTGGATTTAAATGAAGATCAAGATGATATTACTTCGTTTAATGCTTTCAAAGCGCGTCAAGAAGGATTGTTTCAAGACGAATACATGGATCCAAGAGCCAATCCAGTTATGATAAGAAATCAATTTGCCTTAAGGGCATCTTATATGCCTTTTGGAATGATGTTTTATAATCCTACGAATTTTCATGGAATGTCTAACCGCTTTTATTTTGGAAGTGGTGTTATATATACTGGTCATGGAATGGGGCTAACAGGAATGTATGGAAATCCATATAATTCTCCTTTTGGAGGTTATGATTTTGCATGGAATAATAACTATTACCCATACGGTACTGGTTACTACAACGGTTGTCCAAACTATGGTTATTATGGTGGTGGTTATGCTACAAATAATGCATATCAAAGTTCGGTAGGAAATGTTTATTATGGACCACGTAATTCTATGACCTCAAGTTCAAGAAGGTCAAGTTTTACATCAGCTCAAAGTATAGGGCAGAAAAGTGCTGCACAATCAAATCATATAATTTCTAGAAATACAACGGTTTCTAAAAGTACAATTGAGAAAAGAAATGCTGGAGGTAGAGACTATACGAGTAGTGTTGAACGCAATACTTCTAATTCTGGTTTGGTATCAAGTGCTAGTAGAAGAACTGGGACAGCAATTTCTAATAGTCAAAGAAATTCAAGTACATATTCGCCAAGTTCATCAGCTAGAAGATCTGGAATATCTACAACTTCTGTATCAAGAACTACACCATCTGGTAGTTCGACTAGACAAGGAACAACAGCTACTCCAAGTAACAGAGGTGTGAATACAAGGACGAGTTCTCCTCGTGTACAGCAAAGTACATCAAGACAAGGATCTTTTAGTACATCATCAAGAAGTAGTTCTTCTAGGGGCAGCGGTTCGTCTTCATCTTCATCATCAAGAAGACGTTAATTTTAAGGTTCAAGACTTTATTTGAAATATGAGATTTTTATTCTTTTGTTTGGCAAATCTACTTTTGTCAGTGAGCGTTTTTGCTCAAAATGAAAATGATGTTTTACGATACAGCACAACTGATGTGTTTGGATCTGCAAGATTTGAAGCGATGGCTGGATCCTTTGGTGCTTTAGGAGCAGACTTTAGTGCAATACAAATTAACCCAGCGAGTATGGGGAGATTTTCTTCCTCTAAAGTTTCTATAAGCTTTAATAATAGTTTTATACAAACTAATTCTACTTACAATGACACCAGGGCTAGCGCTGAAGATAATAAATTTACAGTTGGAAGTGTTGGGGCTGTTTTTACCACAGATCTTAGCAAAACAAATACGGGTAAAAAATTCGGACAACTTTCAATAGGATATACACGATTAAAAAATTTCCATAATACAAAAAGATACGAAGGTCAAAACTTCTATTCTCTTCTTGATGTATTTGCCAATTCAGGATATGGAATTGATCCACAATTTATTTATACTGATAGACCTTTTACAACAGGTCTGGCCTATGACGTGTATGCTATTGATTATCTAAGTATGGAAGATGGATATGCCTCGCGCTTAACCGATGGAGATATGTATCATAATCGTGAGATTAATACAGGAGGAGGTATTGGAGAATTTCACATCGGATATTCTGAAAACTATAGGAATAAATTGTATTACGGAGCTAGTCTAGGAATTCGTAGGATTAAATATGATGAGAGTTACAACCATAATGAGACTTTACTCGATACTGTTGGAACGACTTTACAATCATTTAACTATACCTATGATCAGGTTACTAGAGGTTTAGGTGTGAATTTAAAGTTGGGTTTGATTTATTTACCAACAGACCAGTGGAGATTTGGACTCGCATTTGAATCGCCAACTATGCTTAACCTCGAAGATGAGTGGACTGCAGATATGACTGCTACACATGATTATGGCGTAGAGACTATTGCTGCTGAATATGTTCCAACTGGATATTATGAATATCGTATGAAAACACCTATGAAATTGAGAGGTTCATTTGCATACACCTTTTTAATGCGCGGAGCCATCAATGTTGATTTGGAAATGTCCAGATTACCTGGAGGAAAACTGAGGGCTGATGAAACTTATGACTTTAGTGGTTATAATTTTTCTTACGAAAATGAAGAAGTTCAAATGCAATTTAGGACCGTTTTGAATACTAGAGTAGGAGTTGAGTATATGGTGTATAAAGATCTCTTCCTTAGAGGAGGAATTGCTGTTTTACCACAACCCTATAAGGAAGAAATTGGTAATGTCATGACGCCAAACATGACTTATTCTGGTGGAATAGGTTGGGATAATCAAATGTTTGCTGTCGATTTTAGTTATAGACTACTTAGGCTTCAAAGTGACTATTATGCTTTTGATGCTAGTAAAATTGAAAATAAAACTGAATTTGTTACTGATATACACAATTTTGTACTCACTGCTAGGTTTAAGTTTTAATCTTAGCAGCAACAACTTCAGAAAACTTCTGATTCGAAATTTTTGATTTTAACCAAGATAAAATGTCGATATAGTCTAAAATTACATTTTCATTTTCATTCTCGTTCTCCAACAATTGCTGAATTTGATCAAGGGTTTCTTTATAAATGTCTATTGTATCAATAGGTGTTAATGTTTTAGCAAGTTTTTTAATTTGCTTAATGAACACATTTTCAATTTGATGATCTCTTTTTGTTTTGTTTAAATAACGAATTGCTGAGTTAGAAGTGTATTCTAAGTATTCAAAATTACCTAACTCATAATGTAATAGCAAGTTAAGAATTCTAGCAAAACTATATATGTCTTGTCTTAATTGTTGTTCATTATCATTAAGGATTTCATTTAAGAACTGTAGTGATTTTTTATATTCTGCATTCCCAAAGTATGTATATGCTGTGCTGAAATAGAATTTTATTCTTTGTTCTTTACTCGATCTTTCAATTAATTCATCATTTTCAGAAAATCCGCTCTCAAGTACCTCTAAAGCTTTTTCAAACATACCTTGAGAACAATATAAATTCATTTGATCTGACAATAAAATGTTGTTAATTCTCAATGTTAAATGAAGGGAATTGAATCCTTTTTTACCTTTTAAATCTTTGATTTGATTGATCATTTCTTGAGCCATCTCAAAATCATTCGCGTTGATATAGCTTTGCATTAAATGAAATAAGGTTAAAACATAACGCTGACCTAAATCAATTTTAATTTTAGGATGGCTGTCTAATATATCCCGCACGCGATTAAACTTAACTTGACTTAATTCAAAGTTTCTATTTGTTGCAGCACATAATCCTTGGATGTAATAACAAATTGAAGCCGCTCGTGTTGAAAGTGCAGTATTTTTTCCTTTTATTAAATGATGATTTTCAATTTCCTTAACTGTATTTCTTTCTTCTTCGTTCTTGGTAAATCCATCACTTCTAAAAACAGAATTAATGCGAGAGTACAAGATATGGTATTCAGCCAGATTTCTTAATTTCTCAATAATTTCAGCTTCTTCTTTAATTATATTGTTTAGATCTACATCAAATTCACCAGATTCGTAAGATTCTTCAGTTAACACCTTGTCCCATGAAATTAATTCAATAGCAAAATAAAACTCTTCGTTTTCTCTTGCCATTTTCTTGGCGCGTTTTAGAAACTTTTTAGCCTCCTTGTGAAGGGCTTTATTGTAAAGAAGTTCAATGTTCTTGATTTCCTGTTTTAGAATACTTGAAATTGATTGCTCACCATAAAACTGACGTAAACTTTTTAAAATCAATTTGTATAAATGATTTTTTTCAGAAGGAAGATGTTTGATAAACCTCTCTTTCTTGAAATGATTTTTTAACGCTGCTTCGTCATAAGTTGACTGAGTATCAATGTAATCAAATAGTTTGAAATAATTTTTTTCACCAGATTGAATAGAAGACGAAAGTTTGAAAAATCTCTTTTCAGACTTTGTAAGCGATTTTATTAAATGAAATAATTCATTACTAGGCTTCATATACAGTTAGTTTATTTCTATAATACGAAATTAACACTTTTCAATGAAGTACTAAATAAAAAATTGCTTTTTAAGTCCAGTGTCTTAGATTTTACTTTTGTGTACGAGCAAAAAAATATTTTTTTATTTAGAAAGTGCGATACTTCCTTTGTTTTGCGTTTTGTGCTCTAGCAAAGAAGATAGTTGAATTCCATGTTCTTGCGCAATAATCCATAATTCTTTATTCTGTTTTATGTCTTGAAAAACAACATCACTTTTGATTTTTTTACGTTTACGCATAATGTAAACTTTGTCACCTTCTTTCAGAACATCTTTGTGAGGTGGAAAATCATTCCATCTGTTCATTTGACGTAAACTGTACCCAAATTCTTTAGCAATTAGATAAAAAGTATCGTTTTTACCAGCAATAACATATTTTGTACGGTTATTGTTTTTGTATACTTTACGTTGTGCAGTTACTTCAGCAACGTTTGTTGTTTCTTGAGTCGTTGTTTTTATTTCAGAACCAGTTGGAGTTTCTTTATTTTCAATTTCATTTTGATTATTTTCTACAATCCAGTCACTCGTCGCAAGAACATCATATTGATCAAGGTTATATCTTTCAATTAAATCAATCAATCGTTTTGGGTATTTTGGATTTGTAGCGTAACCAGCATCTTTTAATCCATGAGCCCATGCTTTATAATCGGTGATTTCTAATTCAAAAAGTGAGGCATAACGTGAACGAGAGGTTAAGAATTTACTGTGGTCCTCATAAGACTGAGCGGCATTGTCATACTTTCTAAAGCATTCATTTTTTTTATCGTCATCTTTATAGATTGTTTTTCCTTTCCAGTCGTGGCACTTAATACCAAAATGATTGTTTGCTTCTACAGCTAGGGTTGAGTTTCCAAAACCACTTTCTAGAATTCCTTGTGAAAGCGTAATACTCGCTGGAATTCCATGGGAAAGCATTTGATTCATCGCTACATCTTTCCATTTTTGGATATAGTCTTCTAAGCTTGTCTTGGTGTTGTTTGACAATGCTGAAAAAGAAATAAAAATCAATGTTGTGAATGCAATTAATCTGGT
Organism: Brumimicrobium aurantiacum; assembly: GCF_003402975.1. Taxonomy (GTDB): domain Bacteria; phylum Bacteroidota; class Bacteroidia; order Flavobacteriales_D; family Crocinitomicaceae; genus Brumimicrobium; species Brumimicrobium aurantiacum. The sequence goes on from NZ_QURB01000003.1 coordinate 388,010, forward strand.
CATTGTTCTCGCTTTTATTTTAGTATAACGAGAGTTATTAACAATGGTTACAATTATTGTTGAAAACTCATTATTTTTTTGTTGATAAGCTAGATTTGTCTATCAAATATTAGCTGAACTACTTAGGAGTTTATTGATCAATACCTTAACGCTGCCAATCGGAAGTCTTTTTATTCCCTAACCAGCTCTTTATTTTTTGCGCTGTATTGGAACGCGGTCCCGAAAACTTTCGGGAACGCAGATCTCCGAACGCGGATATAAGCAGATTTTATAGGTGTTTTAGTGTGGGGAGAAAATCGCTAAAAAATCTTGGATTAATTAACAATCTTCAATTGCTTTAGCCCTCGTAAATGAGTAAATTTAGTGTTTAAATGTACACGTGAAATTGAGAAGATGAAAGTTGAGAATAATAAAAATACCATTCGTTTACCTGAAACAGAATTGCCCCGTATCGTTGTATTAGGAGGTGGGTTTGCAGGTTTGTCTTTAGCCAAGAAGTTTAAAAATCAAGATGTCCAGTTGGTTGTTCTTGATAAAAATAACTTTCATCAATTTCAGCCCTTATTGTATCAAGTTGCTACTTCTGGGATTGTGCCTGACAGTATTGCGTTTCCGTTTCGAAAACAATTTAAAACCTACAATAATGTCTACTTTAGAATGGCAAATGTGGAGCGCATTGATAAGGAAACGAAATGTGTGTACACAGACATTGGGATGGTGGCTTACGATTATTTAATCATTGCAACGGGAAGTGATACCAATTTCTTTGGTTTAGAAGATGTACAAATGCACAGTTTAGGTATGAAATCCATTCAAGAGGCATTAGATATTCGAAGTTTATTGCTTCAGCGATTTGAAAAGGCAGTTGTTACAGATGATGATGAATTAAGAAATGCACTTACCAATTTTGCAGTTGTTGGAGGAGGTCCAGCTGGGGTGGAGACAGTAGGTGCAATTGCCGAGTTTAAAAAATACATTTTACCGAAAGATTATCCTGATTTGGATACGTCGATTATGACGATTTATTTAATTGAATCTAATGAACGTTTATTGAGTGGTATGTCTGATAAAGCTTCAAAAAACGCGATTAAATATCTTGAAGATTTGGGGGTGAAGGTACATCTCAAAACACGTGTAACTTCCTACGATGGAGAAAATATTAAAACGGCAGATGATCAGCATTTTAAAGCCAAAAGTATGATTTGGACAGCTGGTGTGAGGGGAAATGTTCCTGAAGGAATTGAGGAAGATAGTTTGGCCCGTGGAAATCGACTTGTTGTCAATGAATATTCTGAAGTAAAAGGCTGTTCTGATGTTTATGCTATAGGAGATATTGCTTCGATGTCAACAAAAGATTACCCGAATGGACACCCTATGGTTGCTCAAGTTGCCATTCAGCAAGGAGATCTTTTGGCGAAAAACATTTTGAATAAATGGAAAGGGAAGGAACTTGAAAAGTTTGTATATAATGACAAAGGTTCGATGGCAACTGTTGGGAAGAAAAAAGCAGTTGCAGATATTGGTCGATTCAAGTTTGGTGGATACTTTGCATGGTTATTATGGTCTGTGGTTCATTTGATGTCAATTAGTGGATTCAAGAATAAGCTTTTCGTTGGAATCAACTGGATATGGAGTTACTTTACCTATGATAAAGGAAATAGATTGATCATGAGGAGATATAAGAAATCAAAACGATTAGATTAAGCACAAAAAAAAGGATAACTCAATAAGAGCTATCCTTAATATTTATTGTGGAGCATTGAGCTTTCTATTATGCGTATAATTCTTCTTGTTGCTGTGCGATTTTTTCATCTTTCAAATACTCATCGTAAGGCATTAATTTATCAATCATACCGTTTGGTGTGATTTCGATAATTCTATTGGCTACAGTTTGTACAAGTTCCTGGTCATGAGAAGTAAACATGATGATACCTGGGAAATCTTTCATACCATTATTTAAAGCAGTAATCGATTCAAGGTCAAGGTGATTTGTTGGCTCATCCATCATGATTAAGTTCGCTTTCGCCATCATTAATTTAGAAAGCATACATCTCACTTTTTCCCCTCCAGAAAGTACTTTTGCACTTTTCAAAGCTTCTTCTCCTGAGAATAACATACGACCTAAGAAACCTCTTAAATATACTTCTTCTCTTTCTTCATCTGTTTGAGCATAAGTTCTTAACCAATCCACTAAACTTTCGTCTTTCTGGAAATATTCATGGTTTTCATTTGGTAAGTATGCAGAAGTAATCGTTGTACCAAATTTAAATTCACCTGTTTTAGCTTCTTTATTTCCACTCAATACTTCAAAGAAAGCTGTTAAAGCTTGCGAATTCTTAGAAATAAAAGCGATTTTATCATTTTTCCCTACGTTGATGTTAATGTCTTTAAACAAAGTTTGTCCATCTTGCTCGTAAGATAAATTAGTAACGTGAAGAACTTGATCTCCAGCTTCTCTTTCTTGTTCGAAAACAATTCCAGGATATCTTCTTGAAGAAGGTTGAATCTCATCCAAATCTAACTTCTCAATTAATTTTCTTCTACTTGTTGCTTGCTTAGATTTAGAAGCATTTGCAGAGAAACGAGAAATAAAGTCTTGTAATTCTTTCTTTTTATCTTCAGCTTTCTTGTTTTTATCTGCACGTTGACGAGCTGCCAATTGTGAAGACTTATACCAGAAAGTATAGTTACCTGTGAATAAGTTAATTTTAGAATAATCGATATCACAAATATGCGTACATACAGTATCCAAGAAGTGACGGTCGTGAGAAACTACTATTACCGTATTTTTAAAGTCAAGTAAGAAGTCTTCCAACCACTCAATTGTTTTTAAATCTAAATCATTGGTAGGCTCATCGAGTACCAATAAATCCGGATTTCCAAATAAAGCTTGGGCAAGAAGTACACGTACTTTCAAAGCATTTGGAATATCTTTCATTAAAGAATTGTGCATTGATTCATCAATTCCCAAACTAGAAAGCATTGTTGCAGCATCAGTTTCTGCGTTCCATCCTTCCATGTCAGCAAATTCTGCTTCCAATTCAGAGGCTTTCATTCCGTCTTCATCTGAGAAATCTGGTTTTGCATAAAGGGCATCCTTTTCAACCATAATTTCAAAAAGACGTTGGTGTCCTCGAATTACAGTTTGAAGTACTTCGTATTCATCAAATTCGAAGTGATCCTGCTTTAAAACCGCCATTCTTTTTCCTGGTTCCAATGCGACCTGACCTTTTGTAGGATCTTGATCTCCAGTTAAAATCTTTAAAAATGTTGATTTACCAGCACCGTTGGCACCAATAACACCATAACAATTACCCTGTGAAAACTTTAAGTTTACTTCGTCAAACAAAACGCGTTTTCCAAATTGAAGTGTTAAATTATTAACTGAAATCATATTTATTGTAATTCTAAATTTTATGCAAAGTTACATTTAAAAAATTCATTTCCACACTTTGCATTTGGAAATGAGATTATTGGGCTTGTCGTTAAACAATTTTATTCATCGTCAAGGTTTGCACGTAATTTCTGACGCAATTGACGGTTATATGTTTCCATTAAATACTTGAAGTAATTTCGAGTACTCTTGGCAATACATTTAGTATATTGTTTTAATCTGTTTTCTATGTGTTCTTGAAGTGCTTCTTGCATTTCTAATCCATCATAAAAGTCCTCTGCTTTATTATAAATGGCTTGGAAATGGTTTTCAACAGAATCTTCAACGGCTTGTTTTCCTTTAATTCCTCTGTCGATGTAATCTTCATAAACTTCTTTCATTTTGAACTTATCCAAAACTTCAGTGTCTACTTTTTCTCGAATATGTTTTGGTAGCCTGTAAGCCGCCTCAAACATGATATCTTCTTGTTCTGTTAGTCGAGCTTCGAGGAATCTGTCTGGGAATTTAAAAGCATCATTCCAATTGATGTAGTCTTGCCATAGTCCGAATCGACGTACGTTATTCCCTAAATCAATTAATTTGAAAATATCTTTATTCGGAAGCTTTCTTGATCCACGACCAATCATCTGATGATATAAAGTCAACGATCGTGTTGCTCTATTTAAGATAATTGTTTCTACCGTTGGTTCATCAAATCCAGTAGTTAAAATTCCTACAGAAGTTAAGATGGCATTTGGCGTTTCCTTAAACCATTTCAAAATATCCTTTCTGTCTTTATCTGAGAATGTACTGTCGAGGTGACGAATTTTATATCCTCTTTTAAGGAAAGTTTCTTGAACACGGATACTTGTTTCAATACCAGAGTTGAAAATCAAAGTTTTGGAATTTACCGCAACTTCTTCATAAGCAAAAAGTAATTTTTCTTGCATGAAGTAATTCCCATAGACTTGTTCAGAACTACTTACCGTAAAGTCTCCATTTGATCCAATTTTTAATCCATGAAGGTTTACATCGTATGTAAATGTTTCTGCGTTGGCAAGGTAACCACTTTCAATTAAGGAAGAAATGCTTTCACCAACTTTTAATTTATCATAATGATCATTTAAAGGAAGCGCTTTATTTGAACTTAAAGGTGTTGCAGTAACTCCTAGAATATTGGCTTGTAAATAGTATTGGAATATTTTTCTAAAACTATTATAGTGTGCCTCATCGACAATCACCAATCCAACATCTTTAATGAAATTTTCATCATCTTGTAGACGGTTGTTCAAGGTTTCAACCATTGCAATAAAGCAATTGTATTCATCTTGGTCATCTAAAGTTTTTACTTCACTATTGATGATTTTGTTGTTAATACCAATGGCTTTTAATTGTTTAGCTGTTTGCACAGACAACTCAATTCGGTGAGTGAGTATCAATACTTTCTTTTTCCAAGTTTCAATGTAATTTTTCGTTATTTCAGAGAAAATTACTGTTTTTCCACCTCCTGTTGGAAGTTGGAAAAGTAGGTTGAAATCTGTTCCATTTTCTTTTAGTTCCGCAATTATCTGATCCACTGTTCTTTGTTGGAACGGATAAAGTGTTTTTGGTTCAAAAAGGGCTTCGTCTATCATATGTTGAATATCTCAAAAATTGGGGTACAAAAATACGCCCTTTTTCGAGAACAAAAAAATAATACGCTATATTTTACTGTTTAATTGGATATTTGCGGATTTAAGCCAAAAAAAAGGCAGCTCATAGTGAACTGCCTTTGATCTCTTATATAAGTATGTTTTATGCTTAACCTTCTAACGCTGCAAGGTAACGCTCTGCATCTAAAGCTGCCATACATCCTGTTCCAGCTGCTGTTACTGCTTGTCTGTAAACATTGTCCGCTGCATCTCCTGCAACAAAAACTCCTTTTACATTTGTTAATGAAGTACCTGGTTTTTCATATTTTACATAACCTGTTTCATCAAGGTTGATGTATTCTTTGAAAATGTCAGTATTTGGTTTGTGTCCAATCGCCACGAAGAATCCAGTACAAGGAATTTCTTTCGTTTCTTTTGTTTTGTTGTTGATTACGCGAACACCTGTAACACCCATATCATCACCTAAAACCTCTTCAGTTTCAGTATTCACTAATATCTCGATGTTTTCTGTATTTCTTACACGGTCTTCCATAATTCTAGAAGCACGGAATTCGTCACGACGAACCAACATTGTCACTTTCGAACATAATTTTGAAAGGTAATGTGCTTCTTCACATGCTGTATCTCCAGCACCAACAATTACAGTTTCTTGGTTTTTATAGAAAAATCCATCACAAACTGCACAAGCAGAAACTCCACCACCCATTTTTAGGTATTTTTGTTCTGATTCTAATCCTAAATACATTGCTGAAGCACCTGTAGAAATGATTACTGTTTTTGCATGAATTTCTGTTCCATCATCTGCCCAACATTTGTGAACATCTCCTGAAAAATCAACCTTCTTAATGAAGCCTGGACGAACTTTTGTATTAAATCGTTCCGCTTGAGCTTTCAATTGATTCATCATGTCTGGTCCTGTAACTCCTTCTGGATAGCCAGGGAAGTTTTCAACTTCGTTTGTCGTTGTTAATTGTCCTCCAGGTTGTAATCCTTCATACATAATTGGTTCCATATCTGCACGTGCAGCATAAATTGCAGCTGTATAACCAGCAGGTCCTGAACCTATAATTAAACAGTTTGTATTTTCTATTTTACTCATTTCTTTGTCAAATTTTAGATTGTCAAATTTAATAAATTTTTCGTTTTAAATTTGTATCAAATGTCTCCTTTAAATTGTAAGGCTAGTTTAATTTGTTTTTGATGAATTACCGATTAAATCATTTAAACGTTCCAATTCTTGTTGGGTAAGATAACGCCATTCTCCAACAGGAGTGTCAAGGCGGATGTTCATTATTCTTACACGTTTTAAGGCTGTTACTTCATAATCGAAATATTCACACATTCTACGTATTTGCCTGTTCAAGCCTTGTGTTAGAATGATTTTAAACATTCTTTTATTCAATTGTTCAACAAAACATTTATTGGTTATGGTATCTAAAATAGGAACTCCATTTCCCATTTTATCAATAAATTCTTGTGTAATTGGTCGGTCAACGGTAACAATATATTCTTTCTCATGATTGTTGTTGGCACGTAAAATCTTGTTTACGATATCTCCGTCATTGGTCAATAAAATCAATCCTTCACTGGGTTTGTCTAATCGACCAATTGGAAAAATTCGTTCTGGATAATTCATGAAATCGATGATGTTGTCTGGCTCTACACGCGTATCTGTTGTACACACGATTCCAACAGGTTTGTTTAAGGCAATGTAAATGTTTTCTTTGTCTTTGTTGTCAACATTTTTCCCATCCACAGCGACCACATCACCGGGCTGTACTTTTGTCCCCATTTCCGGAACAGTTCCATTAATTGTTACTCTATTTTGTTCAATTAACTTATCAGCAGCTCTTCTTGAACAATAACCAGCTTCACTTAAATATTTATTGATGCGCGTTTCTTTCATATTGCAAAGATATGAATTAGAAGTAAATCTACTTGCTGTTTTTAGAAAGAGAAAAGGGGAGAGGTGGGCTTATTTGAGATTGATTTTATGATACACTCCGTCAGCACCGTTTTTGCCTAAAAGTATTTTGTGCTCGCCATCAAAAGTTGCTTTGAATTGGTCGGTAGTATTTTGTCCATAAGCAGAAAATAAAGGAGCAGCAATTCTTCTTTCACTGATAGTAAACTCATAGTTAGAGCTTCGCTTGATATTTTTGACGAATTGATCTCCTTCTTCCATAAAAAGCTGAACATATTTGTTGTCATTCAATTGAATGATTTCACCATACAGTTCTCCGTTATCTTTCTTTTTAATTTCAAACTGTATTTTATCCGTGATTCCACTTCTGTTTAAGCGCCATTGACCCAAAAATTGATCTTTATCTATTTTATTCATCTTCGATGTCTCGCAACTCATTAAAGTGGCTACGATAATAAATAAGGAAAGTATATTTTTCATTGGATATTTCAATTGCGTTAGTCTATTGTAATCAAGGGTGATTGATGGTGAGACAAATATATTAAGATTTATTTAGCCTTTAATTAATGTTACAATAGAATATTTCCTTTCTACTTCATCTCCTGCTTTACTCATCACCAAATCTGATAATTGATGGGATGACTCCATTTTTAGATTGGATTTAGCAATTAGTTTTTCAATTTCCTTTAACTCATACAATTTAAATCGATCACCAACAAATGGAAGAGGTCCCCCAAAAAACTGGAGAAAAACCTTAAGTATCATTAAATCAATAATATAAATAAAACGACATGTACGTAATGGAGAAGTAATGTCTTAGAATCAGTGAAATCGACATCAGACTGGTGAAAGCCCTTATAAATGGGCGGTCATTGTGATAGTGAATGATAATCAACCAGTGTAAATGAGAAATGCACGCACACTTTCGAGTCTGCAACCCCCCAAAATCATCTTTCAAAAATAAGGTATTAAACCGCTTTCCCCATACGTTCGGCAAGCTCAGTACAGGTAGGGAAATCCTGATCCGTCAACATGGTGTTATTCATTTCTTGATTGTTTTTTAAAGGAATTCATGAGAACTTCGTTGTTCAGCGTTGGCCAACTTAGCGAAGCGATCTCACAACCGAAGGGCGTAATCGGCACGCCGAAGACTTAGTTATTGGCAACAGGCTTTTTTTTAGTCGTAGATTCTAATTATTTCACCATTTCCTTTTCCGTTTACACTTCTTACATATCCGTTAATTACTTTTTTCATTGGTATCGGATTGTGCCCTGGGAAATATTCTTTGTATTTTTCATAAGCATCTTCCACCATTCCAGAAGAAACAACATTTACTCTAATTCCGTTTTCAATTTCAAGCGCAACAGCTTGCACAAAACTATGAATTCCGCCATTTACCATTGATGCACTTGTTGTTTTTACTACAGGGTCATCTGCTAAAATTCCTGTGGATAAAGTAATTGAACCATTTGAATTTAAATAATTCTGTCCGATTCGTACAAGATTAACTTGTCCCATTAATTTACTTTTCAGTCCGATATAATAATCGTCTTCAGAAAGCTTATTGAAATCGTCCCATTTTGCTTCTCCAGCGATACAAATTATAGCGTCTACTTTTCCAATCTTTTCAAACATTGACTTTATCGAACTACTATCAGCAATATCAACAGTGACGTCTCCATTGGTTCGTCCAGCGATTAAAATTTCGTTCTTTTCATTAAAATGTGAAACAACAGTTTTTCCTATTGTTCCATTTCCTCCAATTATTAAAATTTTCATTGTTTTAATTTTAAGTTAAACATTTAGTCTTGTTGCATTTCTCTTTTTTATTTCTTGACTTATATATCGTTAAAGTTGCAATGACGCTCCAAAGTAAATTAGTTACAAATGGTGGGATTGCATTATAGTAATAACAGTTTATGGCTATTAAAAGACCTCCGAGTAAGTTTAAATACTTACCATAATCTAAATACTTTTTATTTTCAATCAGGGTTAGGGCATAGGCAAGGATTATTAATCCTGAACCAGACCAACCTAAAATGTCAATTAATAATTTCATAGTTTGTTATATTGCGAAATATCGATATGTGATTGCAAATTTTTTTATGTTAAAAAATCAGTAAACTCCTTAATTGTCTTTTCATTCCTTTTTAAGTAAGACCATTTTCCGTGTCTTGTTGATATTAAAAGTCCGCACTTTTCCATATTAGTTAGATAAGTTGAAATTGTTGATTGTGATAATCCTGCTTTTTCTTGAATATAAGTAACGCAAACACCATCATTAAAATGTTTTAAGGTCTCGTGTGGTGGGAAATGTCTCTCTGGTTCTTTCAGCCATTCCATAATCTGAAACCTTGTTTGATTAGATAAACATTTTCCTATTTCTGTTGCTGTTTTCAAATTCATACTGCAAACATATTGATAAATCTCGATATATAAAAGTGAATGCGCGTTTTTGTTTGAAGTTCGATGTGTTTTTAGCTTGTTGCCAACGTTTAGTATATGCAAAGTAGGCGATTGCGGGCTTCAAACTTATCAAACCGAGATGAAGTTGAAGCGAGCTACAACCGTTGAATTTACTGCTATTTCGCCTATTTTGTATATACATTGTTAGCGG
>NZ_QURB01000004.1:0-58955 GCF_003402975.1 Brumimicrobium aurantiacum
TGCGCCGGTCGTCGCCGAAGTGCAAGCACTTCTCGTTACCCCTCGACTTGCATGTGTTAGGCCTGCCGCTAGCGTTCATCCTGAGCCAGGATCAAACTCTCCGTTGTAAAAGACTTTGAATTTTGTTATGGCTCTTAATTTCGTTTATTTACGCTGTTTCCTTATTTCTCAATCTATCAAAGAACTTATTTGTTGTTTCTCGTTAATTCAATAACTAAAAACCTTATCTTGCTTTCCCTAAACTCGTTTGTTTCGAGGAGGACAAAATTAGTAATAATTTTTAACCTGCAAGTTTTATTTGAATTAAATTTTAAAAAAGATTTTTGAAGTCTTTTTTAATTTTCTAACCTCGCTCGTTTGCGGGGTGCAAAGATAGTTACTAAATTTAAAGTAACAAGCTTTTTTGAAAATTTTATTTAATCTTTTTTTTTTAATCTCACTCCTTATCGCTAATTCGTAATCTTAAATGCTTTTCAAGTTATTCACCGCTCGTTTGCGGGGTGCAAAGATACTGAGCTTTTATCAGTAAACAAGCTTTTTGATAAACTTTATTTAATTTATTTTTAATCTTAATCCTTAACCGCTTATTATTAACGGGTTATTATTTTAAAAAAAAATTCAACATTTTGGTTTGTTCTCTATTATCAACTCTTTTACCCTTATCTTAAATACAATTTATAGCTTTTTACAATCATTACTCTTTTATGACTGAATTTCACTCCTTATATATAAGGTATAAAAAACATGAATTTATCATTGAATTATAAGAAAGCATGAAAACATCATACGAAAGGTGTATTATATAAAAAAGGCTACCATAGTTTTATGATAGCCTTCAATAACAATATTCAAGGAACAAATACTTTTACTATATATATAGTTTAGATTACTCTTTACTTCCTTTTTCAGTATTATCTAGTGCAAAATGAATAGGTAAAGTAACAGCACAAGCCACTTTCCTCCCATCCTTCACTGCAGGAATCCAATCTGGCATGGCATTAAAAACGCGAACAGCTTCAGCGTCAATAAATTCATCTACTCCCCTTAACACTTTCACTTTCGTGACTTTACCTTCTTCAGTAATCACTGCCTCCAAAAACACTTTCCCACTCGAATTATTCTTCATAGATTCTTTAGGGTATACAATTTCATTAGACAAATAATTAACTAAGGCATCCATCCCTCCTTTAAACTCAGGCATTTCATCAGGATTTTCGATTGGATTCCCTACCTCTGTATTAGCATAATTAATACTAGACTGAATATTTTGATTATGTACTTCAGGTATAAACCTACTACTCATCATTCCTACAGCTAAAACTGGAAGAACCAAATAACTCATAACAGAGCCTTTTTTACTGTTCATTTTCATAACTCTTGATTTTAAATTAGACATATTACTAAGTGGAAGGTGAAATTGATTTAAATTAAGTTGCAATTGTTGCTCGAGTAAGAACAAAGTATATTCCTTTCTATCAATACTCTTTAAAACCTCTTGATCAGCCAAATACTCATGATTCTTTTCAACATCAGACTTCCATAAGTAGACTGCCGGATTAAACCAACAGAGAGATTGGACAATAAGAACTAAAATCCGATCATAACTATGCTTCTGGCGTACATGAGCATATTCATGCGCCAGAATTAACCTCTCTTCTGACTCCGTAAGCCCTTTCTGAATAAAAATGATATTAAAAAATGATGCATTAAATTCAGACGATAACACTTTGTAATCATCACACAGCATAAGAAGTTTAGATTTTCTAATTAAAACAGAAAGCTTGAAAAAATTATAGATATGATAGATACAAAAAACAGACACTCCAAGTAAGTAAAAAACTAAAATCCATTCAGAAACAGAATACTCTTCAAAGTTTACATCCTTAACAAAACCTGTATTTTGAATTGTAATAAAATCAAGCTCAACAGTAAACAAACTAGAATTCACCGTCATTAAGCTAGACATTTTTACGATTAAACATAAGGAAACTGGCATAAATAGCAGAACCCAACGATTCCATTTCAACACTCCTTTTTTATCTAAAACGAAGCGATAAACTAGGGTGCAGATTAAAAAATAAATATTGAATATAATAAACTCCGTCATACTTTACTTTTTTAAGGTTTGCATGATTTCATCTAAATCTGAAAGACTTAACTTCTCCTTTTTCACAAGGAATGAGAGCATTTTTTGAGTTGAACCATCAAAAAGTTTATGAATCATCTCTCCCATCTTCTGCTTAGAATAATCCTCTTTTGAGATTAATGGAAAATACTCATGTGTCTTCCCATAGGCCTTATAACTCACTATTTTCTTTTCTACCAAAATCCTAATAATTGTAGATACAGTGCTGTAAGCAGGTTTAGGTTCATCCAACTCCTTGATTACATCTTTTACAAAACCACGTTCTATTCGCCATAGAATATGCATCACTTGTTCTTCCGCCTTAGTTAGTTCTACCTGTTTCATTTCTTTCATCTTTCTAAATCTCACACAATTATATAACTATATTTTTAAATACACAACTAATTTTATAGTTATACAACTAATAATTTAATTATTCGACAAAAGATCTATTACAATCCTTATTGGGTTAAATAACTACTTTTTATGATGAGACATTATTTTTTATCATGTGTATTAAACGTTTTTCCTTAATTTTGCGTTTATTATGAGTCAATACAAAAAAGTAGCTTTTTACACCTTAGGATGTAAACTTAATTTTTCAGAAACGAGTACAATTGCACGTAACTTCGAAGAGGCAGGATATGCAAAGGTAGATTTTGACAATACTCCTGACATATATGTAATTAACACATGTTCAGTTACTGAAAATGCTGATAAAAAGTGTGTTCAATTGGTAAAAAAAGCGAAAAAAGTTAATCCAGAAAGTTTCATCGTCATAATTGGGTGTTATGCTCAATTAAAACCAGAAAAGATTGCAGAAATTCATGGTGTAAACATGGTACTTGGAGCAAATGAAAAGTTTGACATCATAAAACACATTGAAAAACAAGAAACTTTAGAAGGAGTTACAATTGAATACGATAAAATCAAGAAAGTCCAAGACTTTAAACCTTCTTTTTCATATGGAGATAGAACAAGGTCATTTTTAAAGATTCAAGATGGTTGTGATTACTTCTGTACTTTTTGTACGATTCCATTGGCTCGTGGAAAAAGTAGAAACACTTCAATTAGTAACACAGTAAATGAAGCGAAAAAGATTTCAGAAACTGAGGTTAAAGAAATTGTTTTAACAGGAGTAAATATTGGTGACTTTGGTCAAGGAGGCGAGGAAAACTTTTTCGGATTAATCAAGGAGTTAGATAAAATCGAAGGAATTGAGCGATTTAGAATCTCTTCAATTGAACCGAATCTATTAAGTAATGAAATCATTGATTTTTGTTTGACTGACTCACAATATTTTGTCCCTCACTTTCACATTCCTCTACAATCGGGTTCGGATGAATTGTTAAAGAAAATGCGTAGAAAGTATTTAAGAGAAACATATACTGATCGCGTTGAGCAAATCAAAAAGATTTCACCTGATGCGTGTATTGGGGTTGATGTGATTGTTGGTTTTCCTGGAGAGACAGAAGAAGCATTTATGGAAACATACAATTACCTAAATGAACTGAATATTTCTTATCTTCATGTATTTACATATTCAGAACGAGCGAACACTACAGCCAAGAAAATGGATGGTGTTATTCCAATGAATATACGTAAAGAAAGAAGTAAAATGTTACGTATTCTATCAGAGAAGAAGAAGCGTGCTTTTTACGAGTCTCAAGTTGGTAAATCGGGAACTGTACTTTGGGAAAGTCAAAATGACAATGGCTATATCAATGGATTTACCGAAAACTACATCAAGGTTAAACACCCATATGATCCAAGTTTAGAAAACACAATGGAAAAAGTTAAGTACTTATCAATTGACAGTGACGGTTTAATGTTTGCTGAACGAATTGAAGAAGCAATAGAGGCTTAAATTCTATTGTTCAATTGGTCCTCCATTAAATTGCGTACCTTTTTTCCTTTTATTGTTATGAAAGAAGTATTTCAAAGCTAATGAAAAAGTTGAGCCTTCTACAGTTCCATAAGCAATAGTACTTGTTGTACCATGACGGTATTCAGTTGCAATTTCCATTGTAGAAGAAAAGGGAACTCGTCCAGATAGTCCAAAATATATTGCTCCACTATTTGGGGTTCTATATTCAAAACCAACATCTGCATTCACGTTAAAGTCAAAATAATGTTGACGTCTACCTTCAAAAATAAACAAGTTCTTTCCTTCTGGATTAATTAATGATCGGATATTTGAGGCATTGAAATTTCCTGAACCTCCAATTCCTACATTCATATAAAATTGTTTTCCAAGCTTAATATAAACAAGAAAGTTCACTGGCAATTCAAAACTTACATAACCTAACTCATCCTCGGCGTAAACATTGGAATCAGCAACAGAATAACTAGCTTTATAGTTTCTCCTAGTATAGTTTAGCCCTGTTTCTATAGCCAATAATTCGGTCAGTCCTATTCTTACAACTCCACCATAGGTGTAGCCTAACATTGGAGAAATTTCTGTTTCAAACCCTCCATTTTCCATACTAAAAGGCTTATCACCTACCAAGCCAAAAGGAATTAAAGGCTTTACCTGAACCCCGAAATAATTTTCTACATTAGGACGATAGGATTGGGCTTCAAGTGTTGATACGCTGAACAAAAAAGAAACTACGAGAATTATAAGCATATATACCTTCATCAACTATTTTATAACATTTTCGACATTTGCTTCCACTAAATCTGGTCGTGTACAATAACCGACAGTAGCTAGAATCATAACTCCGATTGAGAAAAGAACTAACGTCCAACGAAGAAATTTATTGCGAATGAGGAAACTTCTATTCCTACCTTCTACATCATAATTTATTCTTTCCACTCTTGAAAAGTCTCTATTATGAATTCCAAAAAGAATATAAGTTTTTCCTCTTGTTTCCTCCTCTCCTTTTTCAAACCAAACCTTGTTATTTGTCAAGGATTTTTCGAAGTCTTTTGCTTTAACTGCATTAGCGAAACGAAAAACTACATAGTTAGGGTTGGTCGGATGGCGAACATAATTCACCAAACCTAAATCAATGATATTTTCTACTTTTGTATCCATTCTGTTACGTATTCAATTGGTTTACGTTGACCTTTAGGCCATTCTTCTCCAGGATAGCCAACATAGAACAACCCTAAACAAAGATCTTCAGGTCCAATATCTAAGAAGTTTTTCATTTCATCTGAGTATACCATTTTAGGTGACGACCAAAATCCTCCTAATCCATAGGCTGTACATGTCAAGTGCATATTTTGTACTGCACACGCAACAGCTGCAATCTCTTCAATTTCTGGAATTTTTTCAGAGACCTGTCTTTCCATACAAATGGCTATGATAGCAGATGCCTTATTCGTTCTATTCTTGATCTTTTCCAGCTTCTTTGTCATCACTTTATCTTCAGGAGTAGTTTTTAAATAAAGATCACTTAAAAAATCAGACAACTTTACTTTTCCTTCCTCCATAAAGACTTTAAATCTCCAAGGTTGAGTCATCCCATGTGTAGGCGCCCAGATGGCATTATTCAATAAAAGTTCAATTTGTTCCTTATGCACTTTTCTGTCACTAAAAGTATCAGGAGAAATCGTTCTTCTATCTTTTATTAATGCTGTTATTTCGCTTAAATTATATTTCATTTTTAATCAAGTATTTCGGTGTACAAAGATATTATGAATATCGTGAGTATTCAAGAAAAAAAGATAAACTTAGGGAAACGACTTATTCGAATACCTTTTTTATGATTAACTCCTTATCAAAGGGAGCGTTAAAGTTCACTAGTTCATTTTTTCGGGTATCAATGGCGATGATTCTGTTGCAATATCCAAAACATAATTCTAAATCATGAGATGAAATAAAGACCAGTTGATTATTGACTTCTACGATATGCTGAAGTAGTTTTAGTACTTTTCTTCGGTTGTTATAATCCAAAAATGCGGTTGGTTCATCGAGAATCATAATTTCAGATTCTTGAGCAAGTGCTTTTCCAATCATTGCAATTTGGCGCTCTCCATCACTTAAATTTAAGGTATTTTTATACTTATATTTACTTAAATTTAATTGATCTAAAACCTTTTCTACCACACTGAGATCTTCTGAGCTCAACTTATTCAACAGATTCGTGTATGGGGCACGTCCCATTGCGATTAAATCAAAAACTGTTAAATGCTGAATTCCTTCAAACTTGGAAGGAACAAAACTAAGGTGCTTAGCTTTTTCTGTTCTAGATAATGCCGACCAGTTCTTTTCTTCAAAACAAATTTCACCTTTCAAGGGTGTTAACTGACCTAAAATTGTATTGAACAAAGTTGTTTTCCCTGAACCATTTGGTCCAATAACAGCTACAAAATCGCCTGCTTCAAACTTTAAATTGGCTGCATCAAAAAGCTTAACAGCTTCTGTTTTCTTTGTTTTTGCAAATCCTATATTTAAGTCTTTAAAATTTAGCATCAAAATTTTTTCATTATAATCCACATCACCACAGGAGCTCCAATTAGCGCTGTCAAGGCATTTAAAGGTAAATTAATTAAAGGCATTAACAATTGCATACTTACATCACAAACCACAATAAGAAGTGCTCCACCCAATAAACTTCCAACTAAAAGATGGTAATGATTTGTGGTTTTATAAAGCATTTTAATCATATTCGGAACAACTAAACCTACAAAAGCAATTGGACCACAAAAAGCAGTTACAACTCCTGTTAATATTGCAGTAACTAGAATAATCAAAAAGCGAATAGATTTTACATTCACCCCTAATAATGATGCATTTTTATCGCCAAGCAACATTAGATTTAAGGGTTTAACCAATAATAAAGAGAAAACAGAACCGATTGCTACGATCAATGTTAACATGCCTAACTGGTCAAATTCCACGCCTTGCAATGAACCAAAACTCCACAGCATAAATGTTTTTAAATTGTTAGGATCTGCATAAGCTTGAATAACACTAATTATTGCTCCTGTAAAACTTCCAAACATTATACCTATCAATAATAATGAAACTTTATTCTTGGTAAACAATGAACTAAACAAAATAAAAACTCCAGCTCCAAACGCGCCTACCATAGCTGCGAGAACGATTCCTAAATCACTTCCAAAAAAATAGAATGATGACATTGTAGAAAGCGCCACCATTAAAGAAGAACCCGAATTAATCCCCAACACATAAGGTCCTGCCAGTGGATTTTGAAACAGCGTTTGCATCAATAAGCCAGAAATTGAAAGTGCTGCGCCAGCCAAAATAGCTGTAACCACTCTTGGAAATCGAAAGATTCGAACTGTTAATTGTGCCGTTGAATTTTCATTGTAATTAAACAAACCATTAAGTACATCTGTAAAACTCAATGCAAAACTTCCTAACATAAGATCAAGCACAGCAATTCCAACCAATAATATGGTGAGAAAAATACTTAATTGCCAAAACTTTGTTCTTGATCTATTCATCCTATTGATACTATCCAATTGCAAAAATACAAATGCTTAATCAGTAATTCTTTCTGATTGATTACGCTTTAACAATTCATAATATTTCAATTCATGATTATCGAAGAGTTGAGGGTGAAATATTTTTGCAAGATCTTCTAAAACAATATGAGGTTCGATTGGAGAATTCTCCCAAAAACAATTATTATTGTTGAAGTAGGTATATAGTTTTCCTTTTTCAAATGCGTTTAACATTTCAAATTTGGCACTTTGTTTAAGTAAATCTCTCTTATTAGAAACACCAGCATTTAACCAATATTGAGTTTCCATATTAGTAGTTAAGAGTTCTTCTAAACTTTTGCTTAGACTTCCAGTTCCTTCAGTGTCAGCATATACATAGTTAATATTCGCATCTTCAAACAATTGTGCCATATAGCTTTCTCCTGCAGGAACATTAAAAACATCACCAAAATAAGTTCCAGCAAACATTGATTCAGAAGATGATTCAAGTTTTAGTTTATCTTTTAGTGTAAAATATTTAGATTTTACCTCTTCATAAATTGTTTTGGCTTCTATTTCTTTATTAAACAAAGCTCCGTATACTTTAATCCATTCAGCTCTTCCCAAAGGATGTGTTTCTTTCCATTCAAAAACTTTAAATGTTTTCAAGCCTGCTTGTTCCAGTTTATTCAAAATTGGTGACTTTTCATTAAAGCCAGAATACAAAATGACATCAGGATTCACCTTTAAAAAAGATTCTGTGTCCGCCATTCCTAAATGGCCAACCTCAGCAACATTTGATTTACTAACCGGATTACATAAATATTTATAATCAGAAACGCCAGCAATGGAATTATCCAAATCAAGGGCTCTCATCATTCCAACATGCGTAGTTGACAATGCAATTACCTTTTCTATCTCCAAGGGTAAAAAATTTCCCTTTACAGAATTGGATTGTGCCACACGATAAGATTCTCTTTGTGATAAATCATCTGGATTTTGTACAACAATTTCGATATACCCTTGATGATGAATAATTTGGAATGCTTCTGCAAAATCATTTTGAAGTGTATCACTTTTTACTCTTGCATTGGATTGAGTTACCTTAGAAGAATCAGTTGTCTCACATGAACTTTGGGTAAAAACCAAAAGAAACATCAACAATATGGTACCATTTAATTTCAATCTACGATTCATTTTTCAGTATTATAGAGGGTAAATAAAGTAAACAAAAGTAATTCTTATCCTTAACAACAGGTCTTTTATCAAAAGAAATAACCGAAAAAAAAGCCTTTTCTACAGTTTAAACAATCATAAAGTAAAGCGCTATACTATTAATTATCAGATAGAATACAACCTATTTCAAAATAATAGATGTATTTTAATTTAAAATATTCATGAGTAGAATAAAAGTATTGATTAAGAAATGAAAAATCAGATTAGCCAATATAAAATTTCATAAGACAAAAAAAATATAGATATTTACAGCGTGAACATTTATGAATACGTTAACTATTAAATGTTTATCATTTTAATTCGATTCAAATTAGATCAAACTTTATATTACCATGAAAACAATAAAATTACTTTCTTTAGGCCTTTTCCTTTCAGGAGCGATGTTATTCTCAAGTTGTAAGAAGGAAGGATGTACAAATCCAGACGCCGACAATTATGATGCATCAGCGAATATTAGTGACAAATCATGTTTATATACAACTGATGTAATATTTTGGTTAAAGGAAGACCAGTCTAATTCATTGGTAAATGATGATATCAAAAAAGTAGACTTCTATTTAAATGAAGAATTTCTTGGAAATGCGTCAACGGAGAGTTTTTGGGATGAAGCACCAACATGTGACTCAACCAACGTTATTCGTTTTAGCAAAGAATTACAAAAATCAAATTCAGAACCATTTTACTATTATGTAAAAGACGATGAAGGTTTCACTCTATTCCAAGGACTAACTGAATTGGATACAGATTCATGCCGCGTTATTTTACTAGAAGGTTACTAGAGTCAACAAAATAACTTTTCAAAAGTCCATAATGTACAATGTATATTATGGACTTTTTTTATGGCTAAAAGTTAAATAGCATAAGTTGACCAATGTTAAGTTTAAAATCTAATTTGTTTAATTGAAAAATCGCTATACCTTTGTACTACATTTTAGATTATATGTGAGAATCATATAGTAAGGAATCTTGTGAAAATCAAGAACTGTATCTGCAGCTGTAAGCTCTTAAAGATCTTTTCTAAAAACCACTGACACGTCGCCTGACGGTTGGGAAGGTAGAAAAGAAAAAAGAGTAAGTCAGAAGACTTATCTAAAATGCGTTTTAAGGAGACTTCAGATTAAAGTCGGACTTATCAAAGTACTGCGCATATTTTATATTCTCAGTATTGATATTTCTATTCTTTAGGGTTCAACACTCGATTTGGTGTCTTCATTTTTATTCATAATTCATTAAAAATTAAAAAAATGAAGAAAATTTACTTTTTAGCAAGCGCGCTCCTTGCTGTAACAACTCTAAAAGCGCAAACAACAGTCGATTTCGAAGACTTAACTTTAGACCCAGAGTCTTATTACAACGGTAGTGATGAAGCAGGTGGATTTACTTCTGGTGGAGTAACTTTTGAAAATGAGTACAATACTGCATGGGGATCATGGAATGGTTTTTCATATTCAAACATTACTGACAATACAACAACAGGTTACGGTAATCAATATAGCGCTATTCCAGGAAGTGGAGCTGACAATTCTGAGATTTATGCCGTTTACCATAGTGGAGATACAATGCATTTCCCAGATTCTCACGCAAGAATATCTAGCATAGACATCACCAACACAACTTACGCATATTATTCAATGAAAGATGGTGACGCTTTTGCAAAAGAATTTGGATCTCCAAATGACGCGAGTGGTGCAGATGATGGTACAAACGGAGAAGACTTCTTCAACATTGTAATTTATAATCATGACGCTACAGGAGCAAAAACAGATTCAATCACTTTCTATTTAGCTGATTTCCGTTTCTCTGACGACAATGATGATTACATTATTGATACATGGACACCAGTAGACCTTACTGCGTTTACAGACATCAACTATTTAACATTCTCATTCAATTCTTCTGACGTTGGAGAATTTGGTTTAAATACTCCAACATATTTTGCACTTGATAACATTAAGTATGAAAACACAACAGGATTAACGAAAAATGAAATTGCTCAATTTTCATTATATCCTAATCCAGCAACATCTACTTTGAATATTTCTGGTGATGCTGGTGAATATAAAATCTTTAATACAAACGGATCAATTGTAAAATCATTTACTCATAATGGATTGAGTACAATTGACATTTCGAGCTTAAACTCTGGAATCTACATTGTAAAAGTTTCAACTGGAAACAGTTTTGGAACACAAAAACTAATTATTAGATAATCAGGTTTATGACCTCTACTACTAGAAATAGCAAGGTACTAAGTAACATTACTAAATGTATCTTGCTATTTTTTATACCCCATTTTTTATTCGCTCAAGAAGAAGATACAACACATTTCCAAGAAGTGACCATTAAGGGGAATCATCAAAAAATAGAACAGCACACCACTTTAACTAAAAATGAAATTCAACATATTTCTTCAAATGATTTGGGAGGAATACTTCAATACATCACCGGTTTAACCATCAAAAGTTATGGTGGAATTGGAGGAATGAAAACACTTTCTCACCGAGGACTTGGAGGTGAACATTCACAACTTATTATCGACGGATTACCAATTAATAATCCTCAAAATGGTCAAACCAATTTGTCCAACATTCAATTAAACAATGTTGAAGAAGTAGGTTTAAACCAACAAAACACAGAACAGCTTATTCCGGTTTCTGGATTAATCAAAGGTAGTTCAGTTCAATTAAAAACATTTGATCAACAATTTTCCAATTCAAAAATCGCAATACGAAGTAATTTAACCTTAGGAAGTTTTGGTCAAAAAGAAGCCTACCTAGGATTTAAAAAATCAAACAAAAAAACATTTATAAGTGCTACAGGTGGTTATAGGACTTATGATGGTGAATATCCATATCAACTACCATTTGGAGACGAATCAATAAAATATAGACGAAATAACGCTTTAGAAAATTATCACTTTTCAGTTGGTGGAGGGCTTAGATGGAAAAAGAATGTTACCATTCAGAAGTTGAAGTTTTCGGCAAAAAGAAATGTTATTCAACAAGAACTACCTGGAGCGGTAATCATTTACAATGATTTAGCATCTGAAACATTAGAAACCGAAGTTACTAGTCTTGGCCTTAATTACACTTTATTGAATCGAAATTTAATGGTTAAAGCTTTTGCTACATATAACAATCATTATATACATTACAATGATCCAACCTATCTCAACAGTGATGGTTTTTTGGATAATAAGTATACCACTAATTCAATTATTTCGGGTTTTCATACACGCTATAAATGGAATAACTTCGACTTCAACTTGGGTCACGACATTAATTTTGACGTTTTAGAAAGTTCAAGAAACATCGGACAACCTGAAAGAATGACCAATACTTCAATGTTAAAATTGAAATACAACACCACTTTTTTCAATGTTGCTGCAAGTGCTTTTTACCAAAGTTTCATTGATGCAAATGACATACAAACCCACCGAAATAGTTATTATAAATTACACCCTCAACTTTCGGTATTTACATCCGATTCACTTTTTAAAAATCTACAACTTTCTATTTGGTATAAACCATCTTCTCGCGCACCGACGTTTAATGAATTGTATTACTCTCAAATAGGGAACAAAGATTTATCTCCTGAAGAATCATCACAAATTAATTTTGGGGCTAGATATATCAAGCAAATTAAAAAGACACTCTTTCAAATTCAGGGGAATGTTTTTAAAAACAAGGTTGACAACAAAATCATTGCATTACCAACACAGAATTTATTCGTTTGGTCAATTCAAAATATCGGAAGGGTTGATATTTTAGGAGGAGATTTACACATAACAAGCCGAACAGCGATTCGCAAAAATTGGAAGCTTAACTTTCAGGCAGGTGCAAGTTTTCAAAATGCAATTGATGTAAGTGATGAGCACTCTCCTACCTACCGCGATCAAATTGCATACACTCCTAAAATTACTGGTAATGCTATGGCTAGTGTTCATTACAAAAAGGCTGGATTATATTTTACATCACTTTACATTGGAGAACGCTATAGTTTAAATGAAAATTCAAACGGAAATAGATTAGATCCCTATTTGATTTTTGATCTTTCAGCGAGTTATAATTTCAAATTAAATAAGAATCAAAACATCAAACTTCAAGCTGGCTTCAAAAATGTTGGTGACATCTCATATAACTTTATTAAATATTATGTGATGCCAGGAAGAAATTACTTTTTAAAACTTAGTTATGAATTTAATTAAATACACTTTAATCCTACTTCTTTTTGCTACTTCTTGTAAGAAAGAAGAAAAAGACGATCAAGTCATTACTGGTAAAGATGGTTTTAAGAACGGTTTGTTGGTGTTAAACGAAGGATTATTCCAGCACAACAACAGTAGCTTAACATGGGTAGATTTAGAAAACGGAGAAGTGACAGAGAATCTTTTCTTAAACATAAACGATCGATTATTGGGCGATACAGGAAATGATATGGTGAGTTATGGAGGGAAAATATATATCACTGTTACAGGATCAAGTACCCTAGAAATTTTGGATAAAAAAAGTTTAAAAAGTATTGGGCAAATTCAATTTAACTACAACAATCAATCACAAGAACCCCGTAAGATTGCTTATCATGAAAATGCCATTTATGTCACGAGTTTTGATGGATATGTTACTGCAATAGACACAACCTCTTTAAACATAACCAAACGTATTAAAGTAGGAAGAAATCCTGAAGGAATTTGTGTGTCAAATCAATCTTTATATGTTGCAAACTCAGGAGGATTAGATTTTCAAAATCCAGATACAACAGTTTTTCAAATAGATTTAAATACTTTAAATGTTGTAGATACCTTCACTGTGGGTAAAAATCCAGGAGCTATAATCGCAGATGAATTTGATAACGTTTATGTAGTAAAAAGAGGAGATTACGCTTCTGATCCTGCGGAATTAATAAGAATTAATACACAGAGTAAAACAATAACAAATCTTGGAATTACAGCAACTTCATTATCAATGAGGAATAATCAATTGTATTTAAGTTATTTTGATCATGGAAGTGGTTCTTCGGCGGTTTCTATTTATGATTGTGCATCACAAACAATCATTACCAACAACTTTATCAATAATCAAGACATAACAACACTTTACGGTGTTACTCCATATCTTGAAGATGAGCTAATTTGTCAAGACGCAATGGATTTCACCAACACTGGATATTTAAGATTTTTCAATTTAACAGGTCAATTAACTAATAGTATAAAAGTAGGGTTAAACCCAAATACAACAATTCATTATGAATAAGTACATCACAATTATTTTCGTAGCATTCTTAGGTTTTTCAAAAGCTCAAACTTATGCGCCAGCTGCAGGAGAAACTGGAACAACAGCTATTGCCCACGATTCAACAATTATAAAAAGTTGGGCTACTCACGTAGAAATAGAGAGAGGATTCGTAAACATAAGTGATACTTCAGTTTATTATCAAGGTTCAAACAAAGCTACTTTTGGCGCTCCAGTTGATGCAATAGGACCAGCGTCAAATACATCAACGGATGCTGTTTCATTAGGAGATAGTGGTATTGCAATAGTTACATTCTTAACTCCTATCATGAATGGAACAGGACCCGACTTCGCAGTTTTTGAAAATGGAGTTACCAATACTTTTTTAGAATTGGCTCATGTAGAGGTCAGTTCGGATGGAATCAACTATGTTCGTTTCCCTTCACACTCTCTTACACAAACCAATAACGAAATTGGAGGATTTGGAATGGTTCAGCCTACAGACATTCACAATTTAGCAGGTAAATACAAGGTAGGCTTTGGAACTCCATTTGATTTAGAAGAGTTGTCTGACAGTACAGGAATAGATATCAATAGCATAACTCATATTAAAATTATCGATGTAGTAGGTTCGTTAGATGAGCATGGAACTCATGATGCACAAGGGAATTTAATTAATGATCCTTTTCCAACGCCTTTTGGGACTGGAGGTTTTGATTTGAACGCTGTTGGAGTAATCCATGAGCAAGTTTTAAATCTTAACTCTGAAAACTATACTTACTCAATTTATCCAAATCCTAGTAGAGGAATTATAAATATTCAGTTTGACGCTCCACAGATTAAGGAAATTAGAATTACAAATAATATTGGACAAAATGTTCAAGTAATTAACGTCAATAATTCAAAGCAATCGATTCAAACTAATCTACCAAAAGGGATTTACTTTATTCAATTTATAGGGAAGAATAGTATTCATAGTGAAAAAATAGTCGTAAAATAAAAGTGTTTTAATTCATAAAAACTGTAACATTTATTTCAAGAAAGCGTTATAATGACTATATTTTATTGAAGTAAACATTACAATATGGCTAAAAACTATTCACTTATAATCTTTCTTTTATTTTCTGTATCATTTGTATTTTCACAAGTAGAAGATGAAGCATGTTTGCCACCTGGTAAAAAGGTGAAAAAACTTATTGAAAAAGCTAAAAAAGAAGCTCCACCAGAGGCCTCTAAATTATTTAGAGAAGCCATTTCTGAAGAGCCAGACAATGCTACAGCATACTATGAATTTGCGATGTATGCCTATAATAATGGATTAGATTTATACAATTCAGATCCAGATCCTAAAAGAGGTGATAGTTATATGAAAGTCGCCGAAGGTCTCTTTAATAAAACGATAGATCGATGTTCTAATTTTCATGCAAACTGCTATTATTATCTTGGTGTAATCAATTATACTTTTCAAAACGAAAAAGAAGCTGTAAAATACTTCCAAAAATTTAATGATTTTGATCATGATGATATGGATCGTTTTTCTGATGATCGTGAGAAACGTTTAAATGACGTAGCAGAAGTTCTTTCTAAATTCAAAGAAGAGCAATCATTTTATGACAATGCAGTTCCTTTCTCACCAAGTAAAGTTGAAAATGTGAGTACTTTACGAGATGAATATTTCCCTATGATTTCTCCAGACAACGAGTTAATTTTCTATACACGAAGAGTTGATAGAACAGCGAAAGGAGACATTATTTCTACAATAAATGAAGAGTTTACATGGTCCAAAAGAAAAAACAAAAACACTCCATTTGACGGAGGGAATCCACTAGCATCACCATTTAACAATGGAGTATTTGACAGTTATGGAGCTGCAACACTTTCTGTTGATAATAAGGAAATGATTATCTGTGCATGTAAAGATGAAAATGTAAGAGGTCAAAACTATAGAAATTGTGATTTGTACAGAACTTATTATGAAAGAACGGGAGAAGGAGGAAATGATTATGTATGGACTGAATTAGAAAACTTAGGTGATGGTATCAACACAAATGATGGTTGGGAAGGTCAACCAACAATGTCAGCTGATGGAAATACGCTATATTTTTCAGCGATTCGTCCTACCACACAAAATGATGATATATTTTATTCCAAAAGACTATCTGATGGTTCTTGGGGACCATCACAACCTTTTGCAGAAGTAAACACGGCAGGAAAAGATAAAAGTCCGTTTTTCCATCAAGATAGTGAAACTTTTTATTTTGTTTCAAGTGTAAGTGAGCAAAGAAAAGGATTAGGTGGAACAGACATTTTCTATATGAGAAAGCAAGAAGATGGTTCATGGTCAAAACCAAAAAACATTGGTTATCCAATCAATTCAGAGGAAGATGAAATTGGATTATTTGTATCGATTGATGGTGAAGATGCTTACTTTTCTTCTAGACAGGGTGGAATCTGGGATATTTATTCTTTTGAATTATATGAAGAGGCACGTCCAAAAGCAGTAACGATTGTAAAAGGGAACTTAAATACGGAAGATAATTCTCCGGTCGAAGATGTTCAAGTTGAAATTGCTTATTCAAATTCTGACAAAGTTGAAAAAGTAAGGGTAAATGGTAATGACGGTAAATATGCAGCAGTTGTAAAAGTCGAAGACAATGAAGATGTGATGGTTAACGTCAAGAAAAAAGGACATGCTTTTGACTCGCAAATCATTACCAAGGAGGAGTTAGCAAAAGGTGAGACTATTGAATCGAAAGACATGATGGTTCGAGAAATCGAAGTGGGTGAACCTTATACTATTAATGACATTTTATACAATACTGCTTCTGATGAACTATCAGAAAGAGCTAAATTTATTTTAAAGCAATTTGCTCGATTTTTAAAAGAAAACGAAGAGTATAACATACTTATTCAAGGGCACACAGATAATGAAGGTATTGCTGAGAAAAACTTGAAACTTTCTGAGAAAAGGGCAAATGGTGTAAAAGACTTTCTGATTGAGAATGGAATTGACAAACAAAGATTATCTGCAAAAGGATATGGTCAAACACAACCAAAAGTACCCAATACCAGTGAATCTAATAAACGAAAAAACAGAAGGACTGATTTCGTTATTCAGAAGAAATAAATCATAAAAAACGCCAGATTGTCATCTGGCGTTTTTGTTATCTCTTCATTTTGATGAGTGACTACTCTTCTTCGGTATTGGAAACAATCGCCTTTCGAATATCTGAGCCTGAAACTTCTTGATGAAGCTCCAATTCAAATCTATTTACTACTGCGAAAAGGTGATCAAAGATATCTGCCATTACGATCTCATATTCCGCCCAAACCTTAGTTTTAGAAAAGCAATATAATTCTATCGGCAATCCTTTCGTTCCCGGTTGTAATTGACGAACCATCAATGACATTTCTTGATTTAAATCTGAATTATTTTTTAAGTAATACTCTACATATCTCCTGAATAATCCAACATTCGTAGGACGACGTGCATTCAATTGATATTCATCAGTTAGTCCATGCTCTTGGTTATACTTTTCAACTTCTTTCTTTTGTTGTTTAATAAATTCTGAAAGCAACCTTACCTTTGACAAGTTCTCGATTAGTGTATCATCTGCAAATTTGATTGACTCTATTTTCACATTCAAAGATCGTTTAATTCTACGTCCACCTGAATTGGCCATTCCCCTCCAATTTTTAAAACTATCTGAGATGAAATTATAAGTGGGAATTGTAGTAATTGTTTTATCAAAGTTTTGAATTTTAACTGTAGTTAAATTGATTTCAACAACGTCTCCATCAGCTCCAAATTTTTCCATTGTAATCCAGTCACCTATTCTCAGCATATCGTTTGCAGAAATTTGAATACTTCCAACGAAACCTAAAATCGTATCTTTAAAAACTAAAAGCAAAATTGCTGTCATCGCTCCTAGTGACGTTAAGAAAAATAAAGGTGATTGATTGGTTATTACAGAAAGTAAAATGATGATAAAAACAATAGAAATAATCAATTTGACTGTTTGAACATAAGCTCCAATTGGCTTATCTTTAAAATAAGGTTTATCTTCCAAAACCACACGAACAGCATTGAGGAAACGGCGAATACTGATAAGCATCACCAACACAATGAGGAAATCATTAAATCTAATTGTAAGCTCTAAAGTATCGGGAAAAGCAAAGAATACAATGGAAAAAAGGTAGTCCATCAGCATTAATGGCAGAATATATGCGATAGAACCGAAAAACTTTTTTTCAACTAATAAATCATCGAGTTTAGTTTTACTTTTCTGTGCAATGGTTTTAATAATGGCCAACAAAACCTGTCTCGTCAAATACCACATCAAAATAGAAATGAGGATCATTCCGATGAGTAAACCAATCATCCATAAAAATTCATGATCCTGATATTGAGGATTATTTAATAATTCCTCCTTTGTAGCTTCATTACCTAACGAATAAAAGCTTTTTATCCAGTTTAAAACTAACTCTTTCATGGTTTTAATTATTTTTAAGCAAAAGTAATATTTCTATGCATCCAAAAATACAATTTCATATTTTAAGCTGGGCCACACTATTACTTTTTCCAGCTGTAGGTTTAACATTTCTTTGGTTTTTCTCAGATGTTGATATCATAGCAGTTTTAGCATTCGACAAGGTTCTTTCTCCATTAACATTACTCGGTTTAGAGTTTGGTTTCATCTATGGATTTTTTATCATTGCTATAACACAATTCCCAGTTTTTGAAGAACTATCTGGACCACAAATGCGTATATTAAAAAGCTTAAAACTAAATTGGTTTGATATCATTTTTATGTCTTTTTGTGCAGGGTTTGGAGAAGAAATATTATTTAGAGCAGGACTTCAAACCTGGTTAGGTCCTTGGCTTACATCTATTATTTTCATTGGAGTTCATGGATATTTCAACCCTTTTTCATTAAGAAAAAGTCTTCTGGGAATAGTCTTATTTCCTTTTATTTTAATCCTTTCTTATGCTTATGAAATATTTGGATTATGGTTTTGTATTGCAGCACATTTCGCCTATGATTTACTCATGTTTACAGGTGTACTCAACACAAAAAACAAATAAAAACAAATTCCTCCCTATACATCTTCTCCTAAGTAGTTAGACTGATTTAAGAGTGTTTTCTTTTTTTAATTCTAAATACAATTACAAAAACTCCAAAAGCAAGAATACATGCTAAAACTAGCCACATCCACGAATTGAAAATGGATTGATATTTTTCAACCTTTCCAAATAATTGGTCCTCACGAATACCTCCAGTACGAATAGCTTCTTTCTCAGATTGAACAAAGCTTCTTTTCAATGCGTTAATTTCATTATAACTTTGCTCCTTCGCTATGACTTTGTGAGTTTCAATCATTTCTTTCAAAGTTTCAATTTGATTGTCTTTTTCTTCTAATGTTTCGTAGATATTACTCAACTGAATTAACCCATCTAATTTTCCTTGTAAATTATTAGATTCTTCTGCAATTGCTATTGATTTTTTATAATACACAGCTGAAGAGTCAAATTTTGAAATTCCAGAATAAAAGTCTCCGAGGTTATAGTAACCTTCAGCAATATAGAACTTCTTCCCGTCTTTTTTTCTATAGGCTAATGCTAGCTTGAAATATTGTTCAGACCTATCGTATTCTCCCAAATAGTAGTCTGCAATCGCAATATTAGTGTATCCATTGGCTACAGCATTCATATTTCCAGCAGATAAACCACTTTCCATACTTAAAGTAAAATTATGGATGGCCAAGTCTAATTTTTGTTGATCTAAATAAATTTGACCATTAAGTCCATAGGCAGCAGCAAGCTTTCGCATATCTCCTTTTTTCATCAGAAAGCTGATGTACTCTTCTAAATTTTGCTCAGCCTTTTCGTATTCTTTTCTATTCAAATAAATACGACACATATTAAAATTTGAAAGCATTTCAAATTCCTTATTATTGGCTTTGTTGGCAAAATCATTGGATTTTTTGTAATAGAATTCTGCTTTTCCGAACAAACCTTGTAACAGATTTATATTTCCGTAAGAATTATTACATACGGAAAGCATGGTATCATTTCGTACCTTTGAATAGTGTTTAATTGCACGATCTAATTTACTTGAAGCCTCATCAAAAAGAGATTGATTCAAAAGGTACTTACTTAACCCAAAGTTAGACATGGCAATAGCATTTTCATTGTCCGCTTTGAGGCCTTCGTTGATAAGGTCATTGATGTAATACAAAACGCTATCCTCATCTTCAATTGTAAAACCTTCGTTAAACTCAAAAAACAATTTTACTTTCTGATTTAAGTCTACATTTTCATATTCTTTTACCTGTTGTTCAAATGTACTTTGAGAAAGTACACGGCTAAAAGAGAGACTTAAAAAGAAAGACAGAAATAAAGGAAAAAATAATTTCATATTAAGGATAAGTGTGTAAAACAAAAATAAGAAAAATAGTAAAATATAGGAGATTTTAAAGAATTATAATGGTATAAATACAGAATAAATTAATATTCCAAAATCTGAATGTTAAGATTAAAACAAACCCAAAGAAGTACATTAATTTTGCTTTGATTTGAAGGAATGAATGGTTACTTTTGTTAGCGTAAAATTTGAAACAATTAAAAATATTAGATATGGCAAATGCACATTTCAAAGTACCGACGGCAATTAACGAGCCAGTCAATGCTTATGAACCAAATTCTCCAGCAGTTAAGTCTTTGCTAGGAAAATATAAAGAAATGAATGACCAAGATCCTATCGATGTACCGATGTACATTGGAGGAAAGGAAATTACAACTGAAGATAAAAGACCATTGACTTCACCACATGATCACCAAAAGGTTTTGGGGCATTATAATTATGGTGAGAAAAAGCACGTAGAGCAAGCGATTGACGCTGCCCTAGCTGCAAAAGAAAGATGGGAAGAACTTCCATGGGAAGAAAGAGCTAGTATTTTCTTGAAAGCTGCTGATTTGATTTCAGGTCCTTACCGTGACAAAATCAACGCAGCTACAATGTTAGGTCAATCAAAAAATGTTTACCAAACAGAGATTGATGCAGCCTGTGAAACAGCAGATTTCTTTAGATTCAATGTTCAATACATGTCTGAAATTTATGCAGAGCAACCTGAATCTCCTAAAGGATTTTGGAATAGATTAGAATGGCGTGCATTAGAAGGTTTTGTTTTAGCAATTACACCTTTTAACTTCACAGCTATTGCAGCTAACTTACCATCTGCACCAGCAATGTTAGGTAATGTTGTGGTTTGGAAACCAGCTGAATCTCAAATCTACTCTGCGAATGTAATCATGGAGGTGTTTAAAGAATCAGGTGTTCCAGATGGTGTAATCAACCTTGTAACGACTGGTGGAGCGAATGTTGGAGATGTTGTATTCAAGCACAAAGAATTTGCTGGACTTCACTTTACAGGATCTACAGGAGTATTCCGTAACCTATGGAAAACAATTGCAAACAACATTGAAACATATAGATCATACCCTAGAATTGTAGGTGAAACAGGAGGAAAAGACTTCATCATGGTTCACCCATCAGCTAAGCCTCTAGAAGTTGCAACAGCAATTGCTCGTGGTGCATTCGAATTCCAAGGTCAAAAATGTTCAGCTGCTTCACGTGTTTATATTCCAAGTAATCTTTGGGAGGACGTTAAGGAAAACACTGTTGAACAAGTGAACTCTTTCAAAATTGGTTCGCCAGAAGACACAACAAACTTTATTACAGCAGTAATTAACGAAGCTGCCTTTGACAGTATTGCGGAATATATTGATTACGCAAAAGAAAGTGATGATGCTGAGATCATTGCAGGTGGAAATTATGACAAATCTGAAGGATACTTTATCGATCCAACAATAATTGTTGCAAAAGATCCTAAGTTCAAAACGATGGTTGAAGAAATTTTTGGACCTGTAGTAACGATATATGTTTATGATGAAGACAAATTTGAAGAAACTCTTACTGTTTTAGATGAAACTTCAGAATATGCTTTAACTGGTTCAATTATCAGTCAAGATAGATATGCAATTAATGTTGCTTTAAGAAAATTGAAAAATTCTGCTGGTAACTTCTATATCAACGACAAACCAACTGGAGCTGTTGTAGGTCAACAACCATTTGGAGGAGCTCGTGGATCAGGAACAAATGACAAAGCAGGTGCAAAACTGAACTTGTTGCGTTGGGTTTCTGCAAGAACGATTAAAGAAACATTTGTCCCAGCGACAGATTACAGATACCCATTCATGGGATAATATTTCTTAAATCTTAAGAATTAAGCCTCGAATTTAATTTCGGGGCTTTTTTTTGATCCTAGCCTCTTCGAAAGCTACGAAAAACGATTAACAGCATATCAAAATGGCTTTTCAACATTTCACCATTTATAAAAGTAAGCCAAACTTAAAATTCAATCACAATATATCTCTATCTTTGAATCATGAAACGTTTAAAGCATTTTAAAAACAAGTATGTGATTACATCAATTGTATTCGTTGTTTACATTTTATTTTTAGATGATGTAGATGTTTTCACTATTGCTCGACAAGAGATTAAACTCAATAAATTGGAGAATGAAAGAGCACTACTCTTGGACAAGTTTACCGAAACAAAAAACACATTAGAGCAACTAGACAACACTAAAGCACTTGAACGTTACGCAAGAGAAGAGAAATTATTTAAGCGTGATAACGAAGATATCTTTGTCATTGTAAAAGAAGATTAAGTCCAGCTTACAAGTGCAATAAAACAATCAACTAAAAAATTTAGGCATAAAAAAACGCAACATGAAAATCATGTTGCGTTTTACTTTAATATAATCTTTTTCAGAGTAGTTTTTTATGTATTACTTTTCCTTCAGATAAAATTTTAGAGCTAGAAAATAAAGAAATGTATTCAGGTTGTACTGGATCTCCAAGGTGAAACCTTACGAAATTCACAAACTTATCTTTAAACACTCCTCTCTCCTCTTCGTCATTTATAGCTTCAAAGGTGAATAAATCGATATTCTCATGTTTAAAGAAGCTCAACTGCTCCTTATCATTGAAAAAATCAATATTGGCTACAATTACTTTCTTAGTCGTCGGTTGTAAAGGTTCAGTAATTGGGTTTTGAAATAAAAGCAAATCAGCTGACTCGATAATGCTTTCACTATCAGGTCTAACAATACACCCTTCTAAAGCGTATTCATTATCGCTGTAACCACATTCTTCCCCAGCATTCGACTGAACAAAAACATCAATATATTTGCTTAACGCACGCACATCTTTCGGAGAAGGCATCGCTGTTGTACTGCAAACATTTCCTTTTACAATTCCGACATTATTCATAATACAATGTTTAATCTCTATGGGAATACACCACGTTCTCTGTAAGTTTGTTCGATTCTTTCTAAAGCAGCAATATATGCACCTGTTCTCCAGTCAGTATCATATTTATTTGCAGAGTTAACTGTTCTTTCGAAAGCTTGCTCTAACTTCTCGCTAATCATTCTTAGCACAGTATCAATATGATAATCCTCACTTCTTTTGTTTTGCAGCCATTCGTAGTAACTTCCGGTTACACCACCAGCATTACACAAAATATCAGGAATAATATCTACTCCTCTTTCAAGTAAAATTTTCTCTCCTTCTACATCTGTAGGACCATTTGCTCCTTCAGCAATTAATTTTGCTTTAATCAAATGTGCATTCGCCTCAGTAATTTGATTACCTAAAGCTGCAGGAATAATAACATCACAATCTAAAGCAAAAAATTCTGAATTTTCAATTTTCACTGACTCAGGATAACCTGCAATCATACCTTTGTTGTTTCCAACATGATTGTGCAGTTTTTCAGTATCAAGTCCATTTTCATTGAAAATTGTACCACTTGCATCTTGAACTGCGATTAGTTTTGCTCCAAGCTCCTCCATAAAGTAAGAAGCCCAATATCCAACATTACCAAATCCTTGAACGATAAAACGTTTTCCAGAAAGGTCTATTCCTTTTAATTTTGCCCAAGACTTAATAGAAGCTACAACACCATATCCCGTTGCTCTATCTCTTCCTTTCAATCCTCCTGATCCAACAGGCTTTCCTGTTACAACGTGTAAGTTCAACATACGTGTTGATGGTGATTTTGTAGATGCAAAAGTATCTGCAATCCACGCCATAATTTGAGGATTAGTATTTACATCAGGTGCAGGAATATCAACATCAGGTCCGATATTTTCTCCTAAAGAATAAGTAAAACGTCGAGTGATTCTCTCTAATTCCGCCTCAGAGTATTTACTTGGATCAATAGAAACACCTCCTTTTCCACCTCCATAAGGCAAACCAGCCAATGCAGACTTCCAAGTCATCCAGATAGCTAATGCTCTTGCGGCAGTAATATCAACAGTTGGGTGAAAACGCAAACCACCTTTATATGGTCCTAATGCGTTATTGTGTTGTACTCTATATCCGTTAAAAACTTCAATTCTTCCATCGTCCATTTTCACCGGGAAATGAACACTAATTTCACTGTTTGTAGAACCTAGTATCTTACGAATACCTTTGTCCAATTTCATTATATCAGCAGCATGATTAAATTGCTTTAAAACATTATCATACATTCCTGTTTTTTTCTTTTTCTCAACGTTTTCCATTGTATTTATTTTTGAGTAAAAATGATGATTGATATACTCATCACTACTTTCTATTCAATTCTATATCTCAAATATAGTATTTTGATAATTCTAATTCTTTATTTCAGACAACTATTTGTATCGCAAATTAGATATTCGTATGTATTATTAAATTTTTAAATCTGTGTTTTTTCTATGCACCCATAATAATCCACACATCTAAGCCAATAATTACGAAACTATTAATACTCGATTTTGTCCTGATTACTATCCCATTCTTGGAAAGCTAAGATTGCTTCCTCTCTTAAGAATTGACTCGTCTTAACACGTCTTTTTTCTACTGACAACTCTAACTCATCGTAGATAAATGAATCATCAAAACCAATTTTCGCTGCGTCCACTTTAGTATTGGCAAAATATAATTCATCAAGACGTGCCCAATAAATAGCGCCTAGACACATTGGACAAGGTTCACATGAGGAATAAATCTCACACCCTGTTAAATCAAATGTATTTAATTCTTTACATGCTTTTCTTATTGTATTTACTTCTGCATGTGCAGTTGGGTCATTATCATTGGTAACACTATTGGCGCTTTCGGCGATAATCTCTCCATTCTTTACGATTACTGCCCCAAATGGTCCACCACCTTTTGAAATGCTCTCTTGAGAAAGCTGAATAGCCCTTCTCATATACTCTTTTTGTATTTCTTTCATTTACGTGATTTTTGTATAAATGTAGAAAAACAGAAGGCAATTCAAAAGAAAAAACAATTCTTATGCGGAATGAATCAAAAAAATGATTTCAAGAAGCAAACTTAAGACCATAAAAAAAAGCATCCACTCAATGAAGTATGGATGCTTTAAAGCTATATTTATAATAATCTTAATTACTGAACATATCTTTTACGCGTTGAAAAAATCCTTTCTCTTTCCCATCTGGATTGGGTTGAAAGTTTTCACTGTCACGCAACTTTTCTATTATTTCTTTTTCTTCTTTAGAAAGCTCTTGTGGAGTCCATATATTAATATGTACAAATTGATCTCCTGTTCCGTAATTTTGAACACTTGGTAAACCTTTTCCTTTTAAGCGTAACATTTTACCACTTTGAGTTCCTGGTTCAATCTTAATTCTTGCTCGACTTTTAATCGTTGGCACTTCAATGGAAGCTCCAAGCGCTGCATCAGCAAAGTTAATGAAGGCTTCATAATGTACATTTTGTCCATCACGTCTTAACTCTTCATGCTCTTTAACTTCGATCACAACGAGTAAGTCACCTGCAATTCCACCAAATGGACCAGCGTTACCTTTTCCACTCACTGAAAGTTGCATACCATCTTCAACTCCTGACGGAATATCGATTTCTATTACTTCTTCCTTACGCTCTAATCCTTGTGCATCTGCTCCAGCAGGTTTCTTATCGATTATCTTTCCTGTACCTTGACAAGTTGAACAAGTCGTAGCTGTTTGCATCGCACCTAAAAAAGTCTGCGTTACACGGTTTACTCGACCTTGACCTTTACACGTTTGACAGTCTTTAAATGTTACTCCACTAGCATTTACTAGCTTATTAACACGGATTTTCTTCTTTACTCCTTCTAAAACCTCCTCTAATGTAAGTTTAATTTTGACACGCAGATTTGTTCCACGGGCAGTTCTTTGACGAGCTCCGCCGCCACCTCTTCTGCCACCAAATCCGCCGCCACCTCCACCGAAGATGTCGCCAAATTGTGAGAATATGTCATCCATATCCATTCCGCCAAATCCGCCACCACCTCCGGCAGCACCGTCAACACCGGCATGACCAAATTGATCATAGCGTTGTTTCTTTTCTGCATTGGCTAAAACTTCATAGGCTTCTGCCGCTTCTTTAAACTTGTTTTCTGCCTCAGCATCATCAGGATTCTTATCAGGGTGGTACTTTAAGGCGAGTTTACGGTATGCTTTTTTAATTTCGGGTGCGGTCGCAGAACGACTTACCCCCAATACTTCATAATAATCTCTCTTATCGCTCATATCTGTTTTTATTGACCTACTACAACCTTAGCGTAACGTAGTACTTTGTCATTTAAAAAATATCCTTTCTCTACTACATCAACGACCTTTCCTTTCATATCGTCTTCGGCAGGAATGTTTGTAATTGCTTCATGGTGATCAATATCAAAAACTTCACCCTTACTGTCCATTGGTTTCAATCCCTTAGCAGTAAGGATATTGTTGAATTTATTGTAAATCAATTGAAATCCTTGCTTAATTGATTCTGCATCTTCTGAAGTCTGATTGTTATCAATCGCTCTTTCGAAATCATCCAATACTGCCAACATATCTTTTAAAACACCTTGACTTGCATTTGAAATAAGATCACCTTTCTCCTTAATTGTTCTCTTCCTAAAGTTTTCAAAATCAGAATACAAACGTAAATATTTGTCGTTTAAGTCAGCGACTTTTTGTTCCAACTCTTCCTCTTTTGACAATTCAGGTTGAACTTCTTTTTCTGTCTCGTTTTCCTTCACTTCCTCAGTTTGCTCTTGCGAACTTTGATTTTCTTCAACAGTTTGCTTTTCTTGCTCAGCAGCCTCTTCTTTATTTTGTTTTTTCATGATTGTCTTTTTTAACCGATTGCAGTCAAACAAAATCATTGCCAATAGCTTGAATTGGACATTCTGTCAGCAGCATAAGACAAATATTGAAATACTGTCATATTTTACAGACAAAAAACCATGACACAAGACAGATGAAATGGCTTAAATTATGTAATTTTGATGTTCAAAATATTACCCATGAAAATACTTTTATCACCAGCAAAGTCTCTGGATTACGATCAAAACATAAACACACCTTTTACGAGTGAAGCACATTTCCTAAAAGAAGCTGATTACTTAGCCAAAAAGCTTCAAAAAATGTCTAAAAAGAAGCTTGGCCAATTGATGCACATCTCTGAAAGTTTAAGTGATTTAAATCACGATCGATATCAAAATTGGGAAGCTCCAACTACCTTAAATGAAAATTCAAAACCAGCGGCTACGGTTTTTACAGGTGAGGTTTACAAAGGACTCGATGTGTCAACATTTTCAGACAAAGATTTTGAGAATGCACAAAAAGATCTGCTTTTATTGTCTGGATTGTATGGAGTTTTAAAGCCTATGGACCTAATGTATCCATACCGATTGGAGATGGGAACAAAATGGAATGTAACGCCAAAAAAGAAAAACCTATACGATTATTGGGGAAACAAAATTGCAAAATTCATCAATGAAGAAACAAAAGATGATGAAGTAATCGTGAATTTAGCCTCAAACGAATACTATAAAGCCGTTGATAAAAAGACCTTGAAGGCTCGTGTAATTACTCCAGTTTTTAAGGATTTAAAAGGCGACAAATTCAAAGTGATCATGATGTATGCGAAACATGCGCGTGGGGCAATGGCGAGAGACATTATTCAAAATCAATATCAAAACATTGAAGACCTCAAAGGCTACAATGTGGATGGATACACTTATAACGAAGAGATGTCTTCAGAGAATGAGTGGTTTTTTGTGCGTTAACAAAATGAAAAACTAAAAATGAAAAGTGAAAAATAGCTTTGGAACCAATTTTTCACTTTTCATTTTTCATTATTCATTTTTAATTCTCACATTCAGTTCTGACTATGCAAATCTAAGTCATTGCGTTTTTTATTTCCTATTCGATTGGTTATATTTGCACAAGTCTATGTTTTAAACTGTTTAGAACATTTCAATTAATTTTAAAAAAACAATCAAATATATGAGTACATCAGTAAAATTATCTTCACAAGACCTTATCAAAATGGAAGAAAAGCACGGAGCGCACAACTATCATCCGCTTCCTGTAGTTCTCGCTAAAGGAGAAGGTGTTCACGTTTGGGACGTTGAAGGAAAGCATTATTACGACTTCCTTTCTGCATATTCTGCAGTTAATCAAGGTCACTGTCACCCACATATTATTGGTGCATTAAAAACTCAAGCTGAAACATTGACTTTAACGTCACGTGCGTTCTACAACGACACACTTGGACCATTTGAAAAGCATGTAACCAACTACTTTGGATTTGACAAAGTTTTAGCCATGAACTCTGGTGCTGAAGCTGTTGAAACTGCAATTAAAGTATGTAGAAAATATGCTTATGAGAGAAAAGGAATTGCTGAAGACCAAGCGAAAATAATCGTTTGTGATGGTAATTTCCACGGTAGAACAACGACTATTGTTTCTTTCTCAAATGATGACAATGCACGTAGAAGCTACGGACCATATACGCCAGGATTTATTCACATTCCTTACAATGATACTGAAGCATTGGCAGAAGCATTAAAACAAGATAATGTTGCTGGATTCTTGGTTGAGCCTATCCAAGGAGAGGCTGGTGTTTACGTTCCAGATGAAGGATATTTGACAAAAGTTCGTGAGTTATGTACTGAAGCAGGTGTACTTTTCATTGCTGATGAAGTGCAAACTGGAATCGCGCGTACAGGTAGAATTTTAGCATGTAACCACGAAGATGTAAAACCAGACATTTTAGTTCTTGGAAAAGCAATTTCTGGTGGTGTATATCCTGTTTCTGCAATTTTAGCAGACGATGAAGTAATGGGTGTTATTCAACCAGGTCAACATGGTTCAACATTTGGAGGAAACCCAATGGCAGCAAAAGTAGCTATTGCAGCACTTGAAGTTGTTGAAGATGAAAAATTAGCTGAAAACGCTGAAAAAATGGGTCAACTTTTCCGTGATGAAATGGAAAAAATTATAGCTAAAACTGACCTTGTTACAAAAGTACGTGGTAAAGGATTGTTGAACGCTATTCTAATCAACGATACTGAAGATAGCTCAACAGCTTGGGATATCTGTATGGCGCTGAAAGAAAATGGTTTAATTGCCAAGCCAACACATGGAAACATTATTCGTTTTGCTCCTCCATTGGTAATGAATGAAGAGCAATTAATGGAATGTGTTGCCATTATTGAAAAAACAATTTTGGAATTCAAAAAATAAATTGAACTCAATATATTGAAAAAGCCGACCTTATTGAAAGGTCGGCTTTTTTGTTTTTATCAATACAGAAATGGGATTAATCCTTATCTTTTCTGAATAACATGTTCCCAGAAGACACCGCTTATATCCGTTATACGAAGGGTATACTTTCCTGCTTCCAATCCTTTCAATTTTGAATCTTCCAGTTGAACAGTTGCTTTCGCTCCAAGCGGAACAATTAAACTGTGTTTTCCAGGCTTTACTTTCGCGATATAATCATTTGAAATGTTCGAAGCATTTAACGACGATAATTCCTCTTGATTAAAATCAACAACTGTATTTCCTGTTTCGTCAATCAATTCAATTTTGATTACCCAAGAACCATAAACATCAACACCTTCTGTTCTGAAAACATCAAATGAAATTGAGTTTTGTTCCAAACTTCCATTCGTTAATTCTAATTTTGGTTTTACTGATTTGTTGTGCAAAGTCCCCCATAATCCACCGTGAAAGACTTGGTTTGTCATAAGTGTCATTCCTAAAATGAAAAAAGAACCAATTAAAACGAATTTTGAATATCGTTTGGCTTTCATTTTCAAATCACCTGAACCAAGCCATGAGAACCAGTTCTTTTTGGTAAATGCAAAATTGTTTTTCATGAAATAATAATCTAATGAATACTTTCCACTTCCTGTTAAATAGAGCACAAAACCTGTGGCTATTCCAAGCACACCGATTTGCCATTCGTCAAGGCAAGTTGTTCCGATCCAACCTGAACCCAACAAAATCCCCATGGCTAATCCGAAAACACCAATGCTCATCAATCGGGTAAACAAACCGAACATAATGAACAATCCAACGATTCCTTCGATGATGGTAAATGCCACCATATTATACCATAGCAAATCTGGATTTTCAACTAAATATTGAATTATCGGTTTTATTCCTAAAGCATTGGGCAAAAAATGATTGAATTTTTCTCCTATATATCCTGCGGTTTCAGGATCCAACTTGTCTACTAAAATGGTTCTTCTCCAAAAGGCCGAAAAATAAGTCCAACCTACAACTAATCGTAATGCAAGAGACATGAGCCCCGCATCGTTTTTTATTTCTTTCATATTTTTTTATTTGTAATTGATTATTGGCGATGCACTTTATTGTTAATCTCATTTTCGAAATCACAAAAATATTTACCTTACTCCATCTAAAAACAGATGAATACATTCCTGATTCGATACTCTTCAGTAAAATCTATTTCAACTTTTTTACTTTTTTTCATCGCCAAAAAAAGTAAAGTAAAAAAGTCTAGCGCTTGATATTTCTTATTGTTTTCACTCCTATAAATCGATAACGTCGGTGATCTCCTCAGACAAACTTTGGTCCCTGCACTAACGTTTGGTCTTCAAAAGCGATGCTTTTTCTCTCCCATTATTAACGACTTCTAGTTCGCTACAACTTCAAAAAAATATAATGCGCGTCCAAGAGAACTAACATTTAAATACTAAAAGAATTAAATGTAATTCCGTCTTTTGTATTAATTCAAAGAATAATTTGATATCAACCTGATATGTAGAAAATCAATTACGCGTAAAGTTGAAAGTTTTGATATAGAATATAAAGTGGTACTTCTATGGATGGGATATTCCCTCGGGCGAATTGAGGTGGGAGGATTTTATTGCCAACTGGGAGATTAAGGTTATTGAATCGAGAAGCTTTGAACAAATTCACCTTTTGAGCGGAATCCGCTTTACCTTTATTAATTTGGTGAAGCTCAAAAACAGAGTCGATACATGAATGCTGTGAAAAACTCGTTTGACTTTTATTACTTACTTGGGTTTGTTTCACACCCACTTCTGCCTGAATGGCATTTCTTACAGTACAAGGAGCAATAAATAGCAAAAACACCAAACTCAAAATAGAGATCGGATGACGCAATACTTTTATTTTATCGCTTTTTTGCATAGGACAAATTTAAGAATGCTATTGATTTTAAGTTGATTTCTAAGGTTAAGATATACTAAAACCTACCCCTATTTCAACTTATAATTAAGTACGATAGCGAGGATGGAAAGGACAATCAAACCTATACATGTCGCCAAAAAACCAGGATCAATACTCGTCAAACCAAGAATAGCAATAGAGCCAAAAGCACAAATGAGGAGTGAAAAAGCCGCAACAGTCACAACTTTACTTCTTTTATTTTGTGACAACCGATAAACAAAAGAAATAAGTAAAACCAATAAACTAATCGCTCCGAGAAGAACCAAAAACGCTACGTATTCAAGATTCTTCAATCCATCTATTGCTGCTGCAGAAACAGATATACTCATCAACAAAACACTTAAAAGTAAGAGTAGCGTTTTGTTGTTCAAGGCATTTATTACTTTTCGAGGAATCCGTCCCATCTTTGCATATATTGAATAAAGTTAGCACCTAAGCCTTCTGTTTTTAGATACTCCTCTGAAACAGGAGTTTCAACAGGTTCGAAATTTGGATCAGCAATAACTTTTGCTGGAAAATCATGATGTAGAATTCCAGAACGTCCGATACTTACAAAGTCAACTCCGGAAGCTAAGACCTCTTGAACTTCTTTTCCATTTCTAATTTTACCTGCAACTGTCAACAAGGTATTTTTGTAATCTAGTGATGTAAAATGTTCCAATAATGAGATTTCTTCAGCTTGTTCTTCTTCTGGCATTTTGAAAACATCCCAAAGTGAAACATCTAGAAAGTCGATTTTATTTTCATCAATAAATCGTTGACAAACTTTTTTGACCTCAGAAAGTTTCATTCCAAATCGTTCAGGGGAAAGACGAATTCCCAATAAAAATTTATTTCCACAACTTTCGCGAATCTCATCAACAATTTCAAACATCAAACGTGCTCTATTTTCTAAACTTCCACCATATTCATCAGAACGGTGATTATATTCCGAGCTTAAAAATTGAGTTAGAATATATCCATGCGCTCCATGCACCTCTACTCCGTCATATCCACACTCTTGTGCACGTACAGCAGCATCTACGAAGTCTTTCTTGAGTTGAATAACCTCATCGATTGTTAAAGCTCTTGCTCCAGATTTTTCATGAGCAGAAGGACAAACAGGTTCTTCTCCAATCAATTCCTGTGGAGTTCTCATTCCTGCATGGTGCAATTGAATTACTGCCAAACCTCCATGAGACTTAAGTTCTTTCACTAATTTTTGATGTCCAGCTTTTAATTCATCTGAGAAAATTCCTAATTGCCCAGGAAAACCTTGACCTATTTTCTGTACATGAGAAGCACAAGTCATGACCAATCCAAACTGGCCTTTTGCACGCATGGACAACCAATTGAATTCATCATCTCCAAGAGAACCGTCGGCATTACTTTGGGTATTGGTCATTGGTGCTAGCATAAATTTGTTTTTCATTATAGCTCCGCACTTAAATTGAATTTCTGTATTTGGGTTGTTTTGCATTTTGGTATTTTTTAAACTAACTATTGTACAATTGGAAAGGCAAAAAGTTTGGTTAAATTTTTAAACATGCCTTAAATCTGCACCTAGTAAAATAGGTCTATTCTTTTTAAAGCAGATAAAAAGCCGTTGAAACGGCTAAAATTGTACATTCATATTCTTCTAGATGCGGGATGATCCCGAAAGTTTTCGGGACCACATCAATAAAAAATGCGAATGATGAAGAAATGATTTTTTAATTACCACTTCGTTCTTAAATACAATTGTTCCACCTTGTTTCTCGCCCAAGGTGTTCTTCTTAAAAACTTCAAACTTGAGGAAATAGATGGATTGCTTTGAAAACAGTTAATGTTTATTCTATCTCCTAGTTCTTCCCAACCATAATGATCTACTAAATCGTTTAGAATTGTAGCTAATTTCACTCCATGTAATGGATTGTTTGGCTGTTGCTCTATTTCTTTGTAATTCCCCATGTTTTCTCGTTTATATTGCGTTTCTACACAACATCTTCTTTTTTCAAATATACTAATTCATTTCTGTATTCAGGATTTACTTAGACTAAGCTAAAGATAATATTAATTGCGTATCGGGAACTTTACAAGTGGAGTATCATATCGAATCTACTGAAGTAGAAGATATGTTTACGCAATAAAAAGTGTTTTTATTATGGGTAAAACTCTATTGATGTGGTCCCGAAAACTTTCGGGATCATCCCACATTCAATAGAATTAGCAGACTCAAGCCTCAAGCCGTTTCAACGGCTTATAATTCAGGTTTTATAAATCTAACTGAAAGCAATTAAAACTTCTTAAAACGCATTTAATATTAATTGACAACAACTTTCTTCACCAATTGTCCAATTAAATTTGATTTAACTTGAGTTAAGGCATGGTCTTTAGCTTCAGCAAATGAAATTCCCATTTTTCGATCTATCGATTGTAAGTCTTTTGGAAAACCTTCAACTAACTGGTCGTAATAGGCACTCAACACCTCATCATTAGGCAGTTCAAAATTTATGCGCAATTGAAACCTTCTAATCAAGGCTGAATCAATAATTTCTGGATGATTTGTAGCACTAATCAATAAAGCATCATTTGGATAATAATCAATCAACTGAATTAAAGTATTCACCAATCTACGCATTTCTCCCACCTCTTTGTCACTGCTATCACGCTCCTTTCCTATTTGATCAAATTCATCTAAAAACAAAACCGATTTTGTACGGGCTGCCTTGTCAAAAACTTGTTTGATGTTTTGTGATGTTTCTCCAATTCTAGAA
The DNA here is from genome assembly GCF_003402975.1 of Brumimicrobium aurantiacum. GTDB lineage: Bacteria > Bacteroidota > Bacteroidia > Flavobacteriales_D > Crocinitomicaceae > Brumimicrobium > Brumimicrobium aurantiacum. The sequence continues at coordinate 34,329 of NZ_QURB01000004.1, forward strand.
CATATAATGGTACTTAAATTGAGAATAAAAATTGGTTTCCCTAATGCATTCGCAATCGCTTTGGCGGTAGTAGTTTTTCCACATCCAGAACTTCCTTGAAGTAAGATTTTATTGTTAACCGGTAAATTATATTTCGACAGTTCATCAACAAATTGATGTTCTTTGATCAATTGTTGAATATGGTTTTGATTCTCTTGATTGAGAAATACATCTTCTAAAGAAACAGCTTCTTTATCTCTGATTACAAGGTCATGAATATTCATTGGTGAAATAAATTTGAATGCAAAGATACTAATCGAAGAGTGATTTACGAATTAAAAAACGTAGACTCATGGTTTGTTCAAATTTGCGCTGTATTAGAACGCGGATGAAGCGGATCTGTGAACGCGGATTTGCACGAATTATGTTTTTTTTAAAGTGATTAAAAAATTCAGAAGTTTAAAAGATCAATTTTAAAAAAGTATAAATAATGATAAATAGAGAAGAATTAATTCGCAGTAAAGAATATTGGCTGGAAAAAATCCAAAATGAATTATTCATGGAGATTGAAGAATATATTAAAAACAACAATCTAAATAAAACTCAGTTTGCACAAAAACTTGGCGTTTCCAGAAGCTATCTCACACAAGTTCTCAACGAAAACTTTGATCACAAACTAAGCAAATTAATTGAGTTAAGCATAGCCATTGGAAAAGTTCCAAATTTCAAATTTGAAGACATTGAAGAGTTCCTCGAAAATGATAACCAAAAAAATCCAACCGATTACAGCAACAATACGAGAGCTAATGTTGGTCACTTACCTCTACTCTCAGATAAAGAATCTGATTACAATAATTCTAAATCATAATTAAATTTGATGGTTCAAGCATTCAACTATCTAACAAAAACTCATCTCAGGAAAATTCGACTACAGCATTAATAGTCAATGCATATTAAGTATTCGATTCAAAATTCCTCCAATCTCCTCTCCTTTTGTTAAAGCCATCATGTGCGAACCGTTTTCAATAACAAAATCAGTGGAATCAATATTACGAATTGGAATGGTATGGTCGTTACTCCCATGAATATGTATCAAATTTGAAGTATTGGCTTTCCTTTCCCAACGAATGATCATGCGAACAGAATATTTCAAATATTGCTCATTCTTTTTTTCTAACATACTTTTAAAGGTCGCTTCATTTTGATCTCGATCTGGCTCCACGATGGGTTGTAATGTTTTAGCTCCCCAAGCAATCAATCGAGAGGGGAAAACAGCATACAATGGAATGGCTTTTTGAAAGCGATAACGTACCGGAAGTTCTTTTCTGTTTTTTGCACTTGAAATGATAACTACTTTTTCAGGGTTGAGCATTTCACTCAACTCCACACACAACATTCCACCAAGTGAAACGCCAACCAAAGCAAAACCTTCTGTAGTGTCAATATTAACAGCCAATTTCTCCGCCAATTCCTTCATATTCATTTTTGAAGTTAAGGTGTCATAGCGCAAATGTCGAATGGTGTAATTGGTATCTAATTTTAATGAATCAAAAATCCGTGCATCAGAACCTTGTCCTGGAAGGAAATAAACTGTTTTGATTTCTTGACTGAAACCAATTGAACTAAAACAAAGAAAGACCAACAGATAAAAAAATTTCATATCCCTACTTTAAAAATTAGTCAATTTTATATCTCACTAATCCTCACTTTTTTCGTTTTCAACTTTTGATTATTGAGTTGCTTCATCACAATCTTTGCGGCTTTTGCATGAACACCAACATAAGCGCAATTTTGTTTTAATTCGATGACACCCAGTTGATTTTTATTGATGTTACTTTGCTTTAAGAAAAATCCAGCGATATCTCCTTTTGAAATTTTATCACGTCGTCCTCCTGTAATATATAAAGTTGTCCATTTTTCTTGTGCTGAAGTATTTTTACGTGCTTGATTCGCTATTTCTATTCTTTCTGGATTTTCTTCTGCGATAAATGAAGGTAGTTCGTCCTCTTCCCAGTGTAAAATATAAGCAACACCTTCTTTATTCATTCTGGCCGTACGCCCATTTCGGTGAATAAACTCCTTTTCGTGAAGCGGTAAATGATAGTGTAAAATAAATTCGATTTCAGGAATATCTAATCCACGTGCTGCGAGATCTGTTGCCAATAATAACTGACATGTTCCATTTCTAAATTTAATTAAAGAACGTTCTCTGTCAATTTGCTCCATTCCACCATGGAAACTAGCGTGATCAATGTTGTGCTCTTCCATAAAAGTACTCACCCTGTCCAAGGCATCTTTGTAATTACAGAAAATAATTCCCGGCTTTGGTCCTATAAAATCGATAGCACTTTTTAAGGCTTGCAACTTATCTTTATCTTCAGAAAGAAGAATTTTTAATTTGCGTTTAGTATTGCTTTCAGACAAGTAATTCACTTCAATTGGATGTTTTAAGCCAACAAACTCAGGAATTGATGCATCTTGAGTGGCAGAGGTCAGTACACGTTGTTTTACGTTAGGTAAGGCATATATAATTTCAGCCATTTCCTTTTCAAATCCTATTTCCAAAGACTTATCAAATTCATCTAAAACCAAGGTTTGAATATGATCAAGAGAATAATCATCTCTTCTAAAACGATCTGCAACCCTTCCTGGAGTACCTATCAAAATAGCAGGTCTTGTTTTTAAGTCAATTTTATCTAGTGCACCAGCACGACCCCCATAAACAGAATTAATCTTAAATCCTGACCCCATATTTCGTGCAACTTTTTCAATTTGCTGCGCCAATTCACGAGAAGGCACTAAAATCAACAATTGAATTTCATCACAATCTGCATCGAGTTGAGCAATCAAAGGCATTAAAAACGCCAAAGTTTTTCCTGTTCCAGTTGGAGAAAGTAAAACGACATCAGAAGTTGATTGTATCGCATTGGAAGCCTCTTCCTGCATTGGATTTAACTTTTCAATGCCTAACTTTTTAAGCGTTTGCTTTTGAAATTCTTGATTTGTTTTTTCCTTGGCCATAATCTGATTTATTTAAGTTCCCTTTGGAGACAACTTCTTGTGTTATTTAGAATATCCACTGTGTGTAATATTCGATAAAGATAATCATTCAAACCATTATCAAGATTAAAAACTATGCACTGCTAAAAAAATAGCACAGTACTATAGATTACAACATCTAAGTACTGCGCTATACTCTATTTTTTTATTTGACTAATTGAACTTCTGTATCAACATTTTCTCTCGTTAACCAACCTCTTCTATTTGCAGTGACAATAGCATAAGGCGTAATCCAGAATAATGTAAAGAAATAGAACAAATTATAAGTAAAAATCCATAATGAATTTCTTTTGTTGTTTTTTACCGCATAGTAAACCGCCGGAATAATAGAGAACAATGCGATACTTACAATAGTTGAACACAAGAAAAGCATTGGATAAAATATCAAACTGAGTATCATTAAAATCAAGGCTGGATATGCTGTAATAACAGTCAACCATTGATTCACCAATAAAACCCTAGGTCTTAGTCTATTCTCAGGCCTAAATTTCTTAAATGCAAACTTCGACATCATTATGTTTTCACGCACATTACTTCTTTCCCAACGTGTAAACATTTTTCTCAAAACAGTATAGTTCTCTGGAATATTCGTGGCTACACTTGCATTACTTTGAAACATTGTATCATAACCTTGCTTCATAATCATATTGGTCATTGCTCTATCCTCACCAATATCAGTTTTTACACCCATAAAAGTTTGATTGATCCATTCATCCAAACAGTTCATAACGGCATCTTTTCTATATGCGGCTAGTGCACCTGGAGTACATAAAACGCTTTTCATATTTCCCTGTGCTGCGCGAATGAAACCAAAACTAAAAGCAAAACTTACATTCAACATTTTAGGAATGATGGCTTTATTTGTGTTTTGAATCTTAACATTCCCTGCCACTGCACCACATCTTTCATTCACCACAAATGGAGAAACCAAATTACGCAAAGTATTTTTGTAGATGAGCGAGTCACTATCAATCGTAACAATAACTTCTCCAGTAGCTAAATTAAAACCTCTGTACAAAGCATGTCGTTTACCTTTATTTTCTGGTTGCTGGTAAATAGATAGGAAATCACCCAATTCATCTTTCGCTTTTAGCATCCAGTCCCAAGTATCATCCTTACTTCCATCATCAATAGCAATCAATTGAATATTCTCCATTGGGAAATTACTCTCAGCAATACTTTTTAAAGTATGAAAAACAAAGGCTCCTTCATTGTAGGCAGGAACGATAATAGTTACCGTAGGCAAATCCACATCTTTCGCTGCTTCTACTGGTTTATATTTTAAATAATTGACCAATAAAAAGGCTAAAAATGAAATTTTAAAAATCAAGAGAAATGCAGTGAAATAGAAAAGTACACTTCCTAAAACTGAATTAAATTGAAGATTTCTAATCTCTTGAAATTCGTCTTGAAACTGAAACAGAATAAAACCTGCTCCGAAAATTAAAACTAAAGTATAAAAAAGTATACTGTAGTCTAAGAAAGACAATAGTGTCTTGGGTTTAAATTTTGATGTTTTTTTTACGACCATGTTTTTGTAGTTGAAAAGTGAATAATTATTATTTAGTAGAATAGTAGTTTTAAAAACTGGTACTAACATAATTCATTTACATCAACATTGTCGCCGCTTATAACAAATATTAGCCTCTTGTAACATTCGTTAACGAAATTCAATGGGCGTGAAAAAACACTTTTTTGAGACTCACGATACAATTGAATAGAAGGTAAACCCTACATTATTAGCGTAATAATATAAAACTTTCATTGTAGAGATCCTCTTAAATAATTGGTCTATCATATGAGAATAAGTTCAAGGGTTTTAACAAACATGTATTAAGAGAATTTGAACAGAACAAATAGCTATTTTACTCTTGATTCTGCTTCTTTCTCTTTAAGCTTTTGCAACCTTCTTTTGCTTAATGCTTTCCTTCCTTTTGCACTTTCTTTTCTAGGAACTAGAATTAACAACACAAGTCCAATCGCAAAGAATCCAACAATAGATAAAACAGAAGCGCGCAGATTTCCTGTCATGTATTCCATAAATCCGAAGAAGAAAAGTCCGAGGACAATTCCGAGTTTTTCAGCAACATCATAAAATGAAAAATACGATGCATGGTCTTCTGTGGTTGGTAAGAATTTTGAATAGGTAGAACGAGATAGCGCTTGAACACCTCCCATAACTAAACCTATACCAGCGGCAAGGAAATAGAACTCTACTGGAGATTTAATCCAATAAGCCCAAATACAAAGCAACATCCAACCAATTACTACAAAGATTAGCGTTTTTAAATTTCCGATTTTACTTGAAATGAAAGACATCAAATAAGCACCTGCAGCGCCTAAAATTTGAATCAGAAGAATAGCGATAATTAAATTGGCATCTCCTCCACCTTCTCCCCATTCAATTTCTTTTTTGGCAAAAACAACGGCCATCAACATTACCGTTTGTACTCCTGTATTAAAGAAGAAAAACGACAATAAATAACGTTGTAATCGCTTGGTTTGTCTAAACTCTTTAAATACACTTTTCAATTCCGTTACTCCTTTAAAAATATAACCTGAATTGACATCGCGTTTATATATGTTATGCGGTAATCTTCGGAATGTAAATTGAGCAAATCCCATCCACCACAATCCTACTAAAACAAAACTGTATTTTGTATATGCTGCATCACCGAGCATAATCATGGCCAAACAAATGACCAAAAGTAACATACTTCCAAAGTATCCCATTGAGAATCCTCTTGCCGAAATATTATCGTGTTGTTTAGGTTCTGCTATTTCTGGTAAAAAAGCATTGTAGAAAACGAGACTATTCCAAAAACCTATGCTGGCCAGGAAGATGGACAACATTCCCCATTCGATGTTCGCGGGATCAAACCAGTAAAGTGAAATACTTGAAAACGCTCCGAGATAACAGAAGAACTGCATAAAACGTTTTTTATTTCCAGAGATATCTGCAATTCCTGACAACAAAGGAGATAAAACACTTACCAATAAGAAAGAAGCGGCTAAGACATAAGAGAACAAAACAGAATTGGATAAACTAATTCCAAAAAAATCAATCATTACATTTTCATCGGGCAACAATTTTTCACGCCCTACTTTTTTGAGGTAATGACTTTCTGTAATATTGGCGTAAAACACAGGAAATATCGCGGAAGATATCACCAAATTATAGACTGAATTTGCCCAGTCATAAAATATCCAACCTTTAATTACACGTTGGTTTCCTTTCAATGAATGTTTTACCGTTTCCTTTTCCATTTGAATGATTTAATAATTCAATAATGCTTTTAATGCGTCTTCAAATCGGCTGTTGGCCAAGAAATTTTTCTCTAATTCCGCATCGAACGGTACAGGAGTATTTAAAGAGGCAACACGTCGTATTGGCGCATCTAGGAATTCAAAACATGCTTCATTGATTTGTGTTACCAATTCTGCTCCTATTCCTCCTACTTCAACATCCTCATGTAAGACAATCACTTTTCCTGTTTTTTGAACAGAAGCAATCACTGTTTCCATGTCTAATGGTGCTAAAGTGCGTAAATCTATTAAATCAGCTGATATAGCTTCGTTATTTTCTAAAGTCTCTAATGCCCAATGCACACCTAGTCCATAAGTTACAATTGTAACATCATTTCCTTCTTTTAAAACAGCAGCTTTCCCAATCTCTGTCGTATAATAATCATCATATACTTCCTCTTTTAAACTACGGTATAAAAACTTGTGTTCGAAGAACAATACAGGATTTGGATCTTCAATGGCAGCGTTCAATAATCCTTTGGCATCTCCTGGAAATGCTGGATATACAATTTTTAATCCTGGAACGTGGAAAAACCATGCTTCTGTACTTTGCGAATGAAATGGTCCAGCAGCTACTCCTGCACCTGTTGGCATTCTCACAACCACATCTGCATTTTGTCCCCAGCGCCAATGCAATTTCGCTAAATTATTTACGATTTGATTAAAACCAACCGTTACAAAATCAGAAAATTGCATTTCCACCATTGCTTTCATGCCGGCAATCGACAACCCGAGTCCAGCACCTAAAATAGCCGACTCACAAAGCGGAGTGTTACGCACTCTATCTTTTCCAAATTGCTCTACGAAGCCTTCAGTAACTTTAAAAACACCGCCATAATCGCCAATGTCTTGTCCCATCAACACCAATTCTGGATAGCGTTCCATCGATTGTTTTAATCCATCAGAAACGGCATCAACTAATCGTTTTTCACTTTTATTTTCTGATTCAGGCGCTATAACTTCTTGTTGATGTTCGGCAAATAAATCTTTTAATTCAGTTGCTGTATCTGGTGTAATATTTTCTTCTGAACTGGCTATATCCAATCCATTTTGTATTTCTGTTTTAATTTCTTTCTTAAATCCTTCGATCATTTCATCGTTTAAAAGACCTTCTTCTTTTAAGAACAACTCAAAATTGACAACAGGATCTTTTTTGTTCCATTCGTCTTGAATTCCTTCAGGATAATACTTCGTTCCCGAAGCTTCTTCGTGACCACGCATTCTAAAAGTCAGACATTCCAATAAAAATGGTCTTGGACGTTCTCGAATCGATTCAGCGATTTGTTGAACAGAATTAATCACTTCAAGAATGTTATTCCCATCAATTTGGTAAGCATCCATTCCGTAACCAATTCCTTTATCGATAAAATGTTTACATCTGAATTGTTCGTTACTCGGCGTTGACAATCCCCATTGATTGTTTTCAATCGTAAAAATTGTAGGCAATTGCCAAACTGCTGCAACATTTAGCGCTTCGTGGAAATCACCTTCACTTGCTCCACCATCTCCAGAGAAAACGAGGGTTGCTTTTTTATCATTTTTGATTACTGAAGAAAGCGCAATTCCATCGGCAATTCCCAATTGTGGACCTAAGTGAGAAATCATTCCCACAATATTGTAATCCATTGTTCCAAAGTGGAAAGAACGATCACGTCCTTTGGTGAAACCAGACATTTTCCCTTGAAATTGTGCAAAAAGTCTTTCCAACGGAATATCACGAGTAGTGAAAACACCTAAGTTTCTATGCATTGGCAAGATCACCTCATCTTTTTCCATGGCCAAAGTTGTTCCGACACTAATTGCCTCTTGTCCCCATCCTGAAAACCATTTTGAGATTTTCCCTTGACGTAGGAGAATGAGCATTTTTTCTTCGATTAAACGTGGCTTTAAGATGCGTTTATAGATGCTGACCAATTCATCATCTGAAAATTTTGTACGGTCGTAATCTATATGTCGTTGGGTTATTGTATCCATTGTTTTTGTTTGACTTCAATAATTTGACTAACAAACTTAACATTAATCTGCATTTATGATGTTTGATTAAGGGGAAATATTGGGAATTTTAAAAAAAGGATTTCGCTAAGTCCCGAACAGTTGTCGGGACACTAAGGTGCTGAGGTTCGCAAAGAAGAAAAAAGGAAGAATTATCTATAATTTAGGTGGATTTAGGTAGTTTGAATGATGGAACGCTGTCCCGAAAGCTTTCGGGAACACGGATCTTCGAACGCGGATTTAACGCAGATAAACTTTCATTCTAATATCCACCAATATGCCATAGTTTAATGTGATGATGTACATTTCCTTTATTACGTTCTTTAATTATTTTAAAGCCTCGTTTCCTTTTTAGCTCAAGAATTTCTAAGTTTTCTAAACCAATTTCCGACCTGTTGTAATCTATCTGAGCGTAGCTATTTTCTTGATCTGTCGTATGCCATTGGTTATAATGTATTCCTTTATAAAACTTACCTTTTCCCCACTCTGCTTGAAAATCAATTAGTGCCGCATATTGCTCAGGTAAAATATTCCCCTTTTTAATTTCATCGTAGAGCATTTCGTTTAATGATGTGTCTCTTGGTTTACTGAAATAATGAATCAGAATAAAAAAACCAAAAGTACTTTCCAGTCCGTCGTTTCTTCTTTTGTGATGCATCCATTGCTCATCTAGGCCTACAAGTCTTTCCCCCGGAAATCCAAGACTATCAATTAACGGAGTTAATTCTTTGTTCACCATCTCCCCTAAAACTTTATTCCATTTCATTCTAATAAAGGGTTTCAACATAAAATTCCAGGGTTTCAATTCATGTTTATCTCGATATTCTTGATCGAGATCATACATTTTATTTATGCAATTTCGGGCTTCCCAATTAACATTTCTGATGTAAATTTTTCGTAAAGAATCATACTCAAGTCGAAACGCTTCCCATCTTGAATCCTTTTTAAGTTTAACCAAAATAGGATCTTTATCAACTTCGTTAATTTTTACTCCTTCTAAAGCACCCTTTTTAATAAAGTCAAAAGCTTTTTCTAAATCATTATTTTCAATAGCAGTTTGCGTTGCAGTATATATGTGCTTTGCAAATACAAATTCATATTCTTTAAATAAGGAATCGTAAATTGCTACAGCGTCAGAATAATTAGTATCTAAAATAGCCTTTTCAGCCTTCATTCTTTGTTGATGATAACGAATATAATCCTGACAAAAAGAGATTTGAATTAAAAAGAATGTAAATAGTAGAATCAAATATTTCATAGAATATCATAAATTTTAAAAAGGTAATAGCTATTAAACAAACTTAACATTAATCTACATTTGACTGTTTGATTAAAGGAAAATAATAGATTTCATTATTCAATTGAGATTCATTAAATTTGTAAATAGAGTTCTTTAAATAAGTTCATTTCCTAAAGAATCTAATAAATATGAAAGCACAAGATATATATATTATTCATCCAGAGAACGAAGAGCAAGCCATTGCTTTGAAAGCATTTGCAAAAGCTTTAAAATTGAAGTTTGAAGTGACCAAGCAAAAAGCGTATAATAAGAAGTTCGTAGAAAAAATTGAAAAATCTCTAAAACAAATTGAAGATGGTGAAACTTCAAAAATTGAGGATATTGACGAATTCTTAGGTATAAATTAATGAAATACGAGTTAATTTACACGAAAGAAGCAATCGATGATTTGAACAAGTTTAAAAAATCTGGAAATAAAGTTTTGCTAAAAAAAATTGCAACTTTATTAAAAGAAATTAAACATTCTCCTTTTAATGGAACTGGAAAACCTGAAGAATTAAAACATCAATATGCTGGTTTATGGTCTAGAAGAATTAATAGGGAACATAGACTCATTTACAAAGTTGAAGACAACATCATTACCATCACGGTCTTATCTTTAAAAGGACACTATAAATAAAATTAGAAATGATTTTTCATATCTACTCCGGTATTTTAACCCTACGCTCCTCTCCTGTTGCTTCATCTAAAATAGACAGAAATGAACCGTAGTAATATTCACATTCACTCATTCCAGTTGTATCCCCAATAATCCTTCTCGTAAGAATTTTAGAGCCAAGTAGACGTTGTGGGTTCATTGAATAATATGTAAAATAATTCGTGTCTATTAATGTCGTTTGGTTTGATTCATATTTGTACATTCCTTTAGAAGTGGTAAAAAAAGCGGTACTTCCATTAACTTCAATTGGTTCGGCAGTTGCTATATTATTCAGAACAGTTAGGTCTTGATGGGTATTTGATTGAATATTAAATTTTCTCAAGTAGATATTCGAATTCATCGATTTTAAATAGATTAAGTTTTCTTCATCTAACCAATCATAACTATCCATAGAAACAAAAAAAGATTCAATTACTGAACCATCTTCATTACAAATGGAATATTCATAATTACTTTCATCATAATATAACAGTCGCTCCCCTGAAGGACTCCATTTAGGATCACCACACAGGTCAACAGTATTTGTAAGATTAGTTAAACTATCTCCATTTGACTTAACTTTATAGATATCAGAATTTTCACCTCTAAAAACAATCCAATCTTTCACACTCCAATCAATATATGAATTCACAGCAAAATCTTCTGTAATTACTTTGGTATTATTCGTACAGAAATTATAAACACATAGTTCATATGAAGCTCCTCCTTGTAGTATATTACTACGCATAAAAATAAACTCGAAAGGATTTGTTGGATTCACTATTGGTGAGGTGTAACGATGCTCTTCTAAATCATAAACCATTGGAGAACTTACACAATGTTGAAAGTTCGTATCTAGTTTCACAAATGAATCTGGGTAAGGCTCACTGTGCAGCATGTATTTATCAGGGCAATACTGAATGGAAGATGTGTTGGAAATATTGATGTCTTTCTTCTTGCATTGTGTTGCTAATAATGCAATGAATACAAAGACGATTAATATGTAGTTTTGATTTTTCATATCTACTCCGGTATTTTAACCCTACGCTCCTCTCCTGTTGCTTCGTCTAAAATGGAAATGTAAGTAGCCACATAATTTTCACATGAACCAATATTAGTAGTATCTAGGACATGTCGTTTGAATAAAATTTTCGAACCATATAAATGCTGGGCAAAACTCGATGAAAACGTAGTGTAATTCGTATCTAAATACTCAATATTTCCATTTAAATCTACACGTATCATTGCTTCATCTATTTGGGTATAAATTCGCTGCTGGTCATCTACACTTATCTGTCCATCAGAAGGAGCAATTCCTGGGTGACTCACAATATCTGTGCTAACTCCAGTTGAAATATCATACTTTATTAACTTATTATTCCCCTGTTTGGAATAAACAATTTCATTTTCGTTGAGCCAATCCCATGAATAAAAATATATCGGAATAGACCCTATTGTAGCACCTGTTTCATCAGCAATTTTTATGGGTGTACCTCCAATCCAATCTGGATCTCTATACACATACTTCTCACCACTTGGAGACCACCTTGCTTCAAACCCGCTATTGACTTGTGAACTGAGACTATCCCCATTCGATTTAACTCTAACACTCCCGTTAGAACCTGTAAATATGATCCAATCTTTAATACTCCAATCTAAACCACTTCCCACATCACCTGTTAAAACGTCAAGTTTATTCGTACAGAAATTATAAACACATAATTCTCTATCATACCCCATTACAGTTGGATCAACTCTAACAAATGCGATTTCAAAAGGATTGTTGGGATTAACAACTGGTTCATCATAGATATAGTCTTCCAAAAAATACAACTCATGTGAACTCGGACAAGAACTGGTAATATCCATTATTACAAATGAATCTGGATAAGGCTCACTGTGTAACATATATTTATCTGGACAATATTGAATGGAAGATGTATTGGGAATATTGACGTCTTTCTTCTTACACTGTGTTGCTAATAGAGCAATAAATATAAAGGTTATTAATATATAGTTCTGATTTTTCATATCATTAGTTTTTAATGAATTTGATATTCTCTGAATGCTTACCTAATAGTACGTGATAAAAGTAGATTCCGTTGGCAAAAGAACTGGTATTTACTTTTAATTCGATTTGTTTGGCGGAAGGCTTACCCTCATACACCTGCTTAATCAATCTTCCATGGATATCGTACACATCAACATTTAATTCTTTATTTTCTGTATTTGTAATCATATTGGTTTCTTTAGGATCTGTTACACTAACAAACTTAACATTATTCTGTATTTAAGGTATTTTATTTATGATATAGGTTTGGGTAGTTTGGATGATGGAACACTGTCCCGAAAGCTTTCGGGAACACGGATCTTCGAACGCGGATTTAGCGCCGATAAACTTTCATTACCAAAACATGATAGTTTATCGGCGTTTTCGGCTTTCCAATACAGCGAAAAATATAGTTTAATATCTACTCCGGAATTTTATCCTTACTCTTCTCCCCATCGCTGCAGCTAGATTTCATCTCGTGGTTCCATTAAATCCTTAAAAGCAGTTTTCTACACCTTCTTCCCAACAAAATGTACAATCAAGTACAACAGCAAAATCCCCACCCCAAAAACAACCAAACTCGGCACGCCAAAAGCTGCGGGAATTACTCCAACAAACAAAGCAACCGCTCCTACTGTCAACGCATAAGGCATTTGTGTTCTCACGTGTTCAATATGGTCACAAGAGGTCGCCAAACTACTCAAAATTGTTGTGTCGGATATCGGTGAACAATGGTCTCCTAGCACAGAACCCGCTAAAACAGAAGCTATAGTATTGTACAAAATGGCCATTTCTGAGAAATTAGGATCTGCTGAAGCTACCGCAAAAGATAGTGGAATAACCAATGGATACATTAACGCCATGGTACTCCATGAAGAACCCGTTGAAAAAGCAATAAAGGCCGACAACACAAAAGTTAATGCTGGAATTACCCAAACATGTGAAAAGTCAGATCCAAAAAAGGCTTTAAGGTATTCTGCGGTGCTTAAACTTTCGGTTACTCCGGCTAAAGACCATGCAAGAATTAAAATAACAACTGCTGGCATCATGGTATTGATTCCCATCACCACGGTGTCCATTGTTTCCTTTAAATTCATTATTCGCTGAGCAATTGTCATAATTATCGCCACGGCCAATCCAGTCATAGAAGCCCAAAGTAAAGCTAAATAAGAATCCGCATTTCCAATGACAATTCCTAATTTTCTAAAAAAGCCAACTTCACCGCCTCCTTCTGTTCCAACTGCTGCCCAAGTTCCATTGCTTAAATCAACTCCATTGGCCAACAATTCTGCATGAGCGCTAGATAATCCTGTCACCAACAGTCCGATAAATGTTCCAGCAATCACAATAAAAACTGGAACAATTGCATTATAGGCTTTCATCTTGGCGTTTTTCACTGGTTCGAATTCTTCCAATTCTTTGTTTGTTGTCGCTTCTGCCATTATTCCTTCTGCAATAGCCTTTTTTTCTGCTTTATACATCGGACCAAAGTCACGTTGTTTATACAACATAAAAAACACAAAAAACAAGGTAAAAACTGGATAAAAAGAATAGCCCAAAGAATTCACAAAAATCCCATAAGCGCTTTCATCAATTACGACGCCTTGCTGCAATTCAATTTTAGAAATTCCATCAGAAATATACGTCAGCTCGGCACCAATCCAAGTGGTAATAAAGGCAACGGCAGCAATTGGCGCAGCTGTAGAGTCAACGATATACGCCAGTTTTTGTCTCGAAATTTTCAACCGATCAGTTATTGGACGCATTGTATTTCCTACCACCAAAGTATTGGCATAATCATCAAAGAAAATAGCCAAGCCAAGAAAATATGAAGTTAACATTCCTGATTTACGATTCGTTGCAAATTTCACCAAGCGATTTACCACACCTTGCATCCCTCCATTTTTCGAAATTAAAGCTACGATTGCACCAATGATCACAGAAAATAAAATCACAGAAATATGTCCTGTATCAAGTAAAGCATTTAAAATATAGTGGTCCAAGACGGTAAAAAACGCAGCAAAAATTCCAGAAATTCCACCTCCATAATATCCAATAGTGGCAGCACCAATAAAAATCCCTATGAATAAAGAAGAGAGTACTTCTTTAAAAATCAAGGCTAAAACAATTGCAATTAATGGAGGCAATAAAGAAAGCCAACCCGGAATGACCAAAGGTTTTTCAAAGCTTATATTCGGATTTTCAAAATGGATATCGTCGTTAGAGAGTTGAACCTTCATCACATATACTTCTCCTGCTTTTTTCACTTCTATTGTATCTCCATTCAAAACTAAAAAATTTAGTGTTTTTTCAGACTGAACTTGAACATCAGTTGGGATATCTTTGAGTATTACTTCTGGAAAAACAACTTGTTGACAAAGCCCTACTTGTCCAATAGTTAGGCTAAAGAATAACAAAAGAGCAGAGAAATTTCTAAGCATGTGTTTAATGTATTTGAAGTCGAATATAAGAATATTCAAGCTTTAACAGATTTTATGAAGTAAAAAATATCTTCAAAAAAAATATTTTCCTTTTATTTTTCGTACTTTTGCGTGAATTTATTTAAGTAAAAATAGGTTCGTATGGCATTCCGAGATATAAACAAAGTAAGAGAAGGATTAACATTTGATGACATCCTACTTGTCCCAGCCTTTTCAGAGGTTCTACCAAAAAACGTAGTATTAAAAAGTAAAATCAGTAAGAACATTGCAGTGAATACACCTGTTGTTTCTGCGGCCATGGATACGGTTACAGAATCGAGTATGGCAATTGCAATGGCACAATCTGGTGGTATTGGAGTGATTCATAAAAACATGAGTATCGAATTGCAAGCACTTGAAGTAAGAAAAGTGAAGCGATCGGAAAGTGGAATGATCATCGATCCAATTGTTCTTGGAGAAAATGCATTAGTAAAAGATGCATTGGCCTTAATGAAAGAAAACAAAATCGGGGGAATCCCTGTAGTTGATGAGAACAAAACCTTAAAAGGAATTGTAACGAACAGAGATTTACGTTTTGAAAAAATAAAAAATCGTCCAATTACAGAAGTAATGACAAGTGAAGACTTGGTTGTCACTACTGAATCAACTGATTTAACAACAGCTGAGGACATTCTTCAACAGCATAAAATTGAGAAATTACCTGTAGTAGATAAGGAAAATAAACTGATCGGACTGATTACTTACAGAGACATTATAAAGGTGAAGCAACATCCAAACTCTTGTAAAGACCAATATGGTCGATTAAGAGTTGCTGCGGCTGTTGGTGTGACAGATGACACCATTGAAAGAGTTGACGCTTTAGCAAAAGCAGGAGTTGATGCGATTGTGATTGACACTGCGCATGGCCACACAATGGGTGTAGTTGAAAAATTGAAAGCTGTAAAAGCTAAATATGAAAACCTTGATGTTATTGTTGGTAATATTGCTACAGCTGAAGCAGCAAAACATTTAGCTGATGCAGGTGCTGACGCAGTAAAAGTTGGAATTGGTCCAGGATCTATTTGTACAACACGTATTATTGCTGGGGTTGGTGTTCCACAAATTACAGCGATTAACGAAGTTGCAGGTGCATTACAAGGAACAGGAATTCCAGTTATTGCCGATGGAGGAATCCGTTATACAGGTGATATCGTAAAAGCAATTGCAGCCGGTGCTGATGTAGTAATGGTAGGTTCAATGCTTGCAGGAACTGAAGAGTCTCCAGGAGCAACAATCATTTATCAAGGAAGAAAATTCAAAGCATACCGCGGAATGGGATCTATAGAAGCGATGGAGAAAGGATCAAAAGACCGTTACTTCCAAGCTTCAGAAGATGACAGTAAAAAACTAGTTCCAGAAGGAATTGCAGGACGTGTACCTTACAAAGGACATTTAGAAGAAGTTGTTTACCAAATCGTTGGTGGATTGAGAGCTGGAATGGGGTATTGTGGTGCTCCTACAATTGACGCACTTCAAGGTGCTGAGTTTGTAAGAATCACGAATGCAGGAATGACAGAATCTCATCCTCATGATGTTGCAATTACAAGAGAAGCTCCAAACTACAGCTTTAAATAAAGTTAAATACAATATTTTTATTTGTTTTGGGTTTAGGCTTTAAAATAGATTACTAAATTAGTCACGTTTTAAAAAATTAAATGCTCTATATTATGTTTTTAAAAAAGTTCCTAACACTTTCTATTGCAACACTTGCAATCACTTTTAATGCCAATAGTCAAAAAGGTGGAGATGAAGTTGTAATGACAGTAAACGGAGAAGAAATTACAAAAAATGAATTTCTTCAGGTTTACTTAAAAAACAATGAAGCTCCTAAATACGATAAGGAAAGCCTTGACGAATATGTTGAATTATACAAAAAATTCAAATTAAAAGTTGCTGAGGCTGAAGCTTTACAGTATGACACAATACCATCTTTAAAAAGAGAGTTAAAAGGATATAAAGAACAATTAGCTCACCCGTATCTTGTAGATTCAAGTAAGACCAAGGAATTACTTCAAGAAGCATACAACAGGATGAAAAGTGAGGTTAAAGCAGCGCATATTTTAATAAAACTACCACAAGACGCAGTACCCTCAGACACTTTAATCGCTTATAATAAGGCTTTAGCACTAAAAGCTAAAATTGACAAAGGCGCTGATTTTGGTGCTATCGCTGCAAGTAGCTCTGAAGATCCTTCAGCAAAAATGAATAAAGGAGAACTAGGTTATTTTACAGCATTTCAAATGGTATATCCTTTTGAAACTGCCGCATACAACCTAGAAATTGGAGAAGTTTCTATGCCAGTTCGATCTAGTTTTGGTTACCACCTTATCAAGGTAAGCGACAAGCGTCCAGCAAGAGGTACGATCACGGCAGCTCACATTATGGTGATGACACAAGCAAATGATAAACCTGAAGATATTGCCAATGCAGAGAAAAAGATAAATGAAATCTATGTAAAACTGCAAGATGGAGAATCATTTGAAAAACTTGCAAAATCATACTCTGATGATCAAGGGTCTAAAGCAAAAGGAGGACAATTACCACCATTTGGTTCTGGAACAAACCAAAGAATGGTTACTGAATTTGAAGATGCAGCATTCGCACTAAAGGAAAACGGAGATTATTCTAAACCTTTTAAAACAGATTATGGTTTCCATATCGTTAAAAGAATTGACTATAAACCTTTAGGATCCTTTGAAGAACTTTCCTCACAGATTAAACAAAAATTAAATCGTGGAGATAGAGCTAATCAATCTGAAATGGCTTTCATTGCAAAACTTAAAGAAGAGAATTCATTTAAAGATAAAGGAAGTAAAAGACTAACATGGTTTTATGAAAACATCGACAGTACAGTTTTTAAGAAAAACTGGGAAAAACCAGAATTGGATAAAAACAAGTGGATGTTTAAATACAATGGCGAAAAATTTGAAATGCAATCATTTTTAGACTTTATCGCTAAAAGTAAGATCAGAAAACCAGTACCAGTACGTAATTTCATTGATGAAAAGTACAAACAATGGCAAGCGGCCGAAATCATGAATGACGAAAAGAGTCGTTTGGAAGATAAATATCCTGCCTATAAAGCTTTATTACAAGAGTATCATGACGGTGTTTTATTGTATGAAATAATGAAAGACAAGGTTTGGGATAAAGCAATTAAAGATACTGTAGGTTTACAGAAATTCTTTGAAGCCAATCAAGCTGATTACCAATGGACGGATAGAATAGATGGAATTATTTACTCTTCAAATAAAAAAGAAATGCTTTTGGAGGCTAAATTACTAGAAGATATCGATTCTTTAACAATGTATGATATACTCAACAAAGTGAATGCAGAGTCTCAATTAAATCTAGAGGCAGACAAAGGAAAATTCATTCAATCTAACAATGAAGTTTTAAAAAACAGAAGCTTTAATGAGGGAGCGAATGAAATCTTTAAAATGGGAGATAAATATTACTTTGTTGTAGTTAATGAATTAATGCCAGCCGGACCAAAATCTTTGAAAGAAGCTAGAGGTTCTGTAATCCAAGCATATCAAGAACATTTAGAAAAAGAATGGTTAAAAGAATTGAGTGAAAAACATACGATTAACGTAAACCAAGAAGTATTATACAGAATAGGTGAGTAAACAAACCAAATATCATTTTGAGAAGGTTGTTCTTTTGAGCAGCCTTCTTCTGTTTATGTTTTCCTGTAATCAAGAGGATGATATTAGGATTTGCCAGGTTGGAGAAAACATTCTTTACGACACCGAACTGTCTCACAGAATAGCATTAATGGATGATGACTTAAACTATGAAGAAGCCAAAGAAAAGGCTATTCAAGAATGGATAGATCAAGAGCAGATTAAATTAGAAATCAAGCATTCACAACCGGAGGTTTACCTTAAAAATACAATCAGAATTGAAGAAGAATTATCTCAACTGAACCTCTTTGAATTAGAAAACATCTACATCACACAACATTTAGATTCAGTCATTTCAGAAGAGGAAATTCAGGAGTACTACAATACCTATAGAGAAAATTATAAAGATGAAACTTACATTGTTCGCGCCTTGTATTTAAAAGTTCCAGACACCTTGGCTTCTACCTTATCTATTGAAAACCATTACTTGTTAAAGAATGATAAAGATATAGCCGAAATAAAAAAAATTGCAAATCTTTACGCCACTAGCTTTTATTTTGAAGAATCTCGATGGATATACTTTGATGATTTAGTAAGAGAGTTAACAATTACTTCTGATAAAAAAGAAGAAATATTAAAAAACAGAGGGAATCAAACTTTTAAAGAAAATGGAGAGACTCACTACCTAAATGTGCTCGATTTCAGAACAAAATCTATATCTTCACCGATGGAGATTGAAAGAGCTGGAATTAGGCGTCATATCCTCAAAAGAAGAGTGAACAATTTACGCAGTAAAGCAAAAGAAACAATATTAGAAAATGTTAAAGAAAAGTATCCTGTCAATTTTTATTAGTTTAAGTATTTCCCTTATTGGAAATGCACAGATTATAACAAACGAATCAACTGATGAAAAAGTCATTGACAAAATTGTTGGCCAAGTTGGAAACAACCCAATTCTATTATCCGACATCCAAGCTCAATTACTTCAATTAAAATCTGAAGGTCAAGAAGTCAATGATCAAACCAGATGCTTCATTTTAGAAGAATTGCTTTATCAAAATATGCTATTAAATCAAGCGAAAATTGACAGTATCGAAATTTCAGATGCTCAGGTAAACGCGGAAATGGAAAATAGACTTCGTACACTTGAACAACAAATTGGAAGTCGCGAGAAACTAGAGTCTTTCTACGGAAAAACATATACACAAATTAAAGAAGAGTTTCGAGAAATTATTAGAGACAGACTTTTATCACAAGATATGGAACGTCAAATTGTTCAGGATTTAGAAGTTAGTCCAGATGATGTGAGGTCATTTTACAAATCTATTCCTGAAGACAGTTTACCATATGTAAATGAAAAAATTGCCATTCAACAAATTGTAATTTATCCAAAAATCACACAAGAAAGTAGGAATGCAGTTATTGAGAAATTAAATAGATGGCGTGAAGATTTCATCAATGGAGAACGTTCTTTTTCTGCAGTGGCTACAATTCACTCTGAAGATCAAGGTAGTGCCAAGGATGGTGGTAAAATTGATGCATCTCGTGGAATGATGGTAAAACCATTCGAGGCTGCTGCTTTTGCCTTGGAAGTTGGTGAAATATCTGATGTTGTTGAAACCCAATATGGATACCATATAGTTAAACTTCTTTCACGTAAAGGTGATGATTATACCGTTCGTCATATCTTACTAACTCCAGAAATTGGAAGTCAAGAGTTGAGTGATGCCGCAACATTAATGGATGAATGTTATGCAAAACTTAAGAAGCATGAAATGACTTGGGACGAAGCCGTAAAAGCTTATTCTGAAGATAAGGAAACAAGTCAGAATCAAGGTAATTTATCAAATCCTTATACTGGAGACCAATATTGGGATGTGGCTAATATCAACCAAATAGATCCACAGATTTTTGGTTTGGTCAATGGCTTGGAAACTGGTGAAATTTCAAACCCTGGTCTTTATACTGACATGAAAACAAGAAAAGATGGGGTGAGAATTGTTCGAATAAAGGACAGAACAGAACCACACACAGCGAATTTAAAAGATGACTATAACTTCATTAAAAAAGCTGCAGAAAACAGTAAAAAAGAAGAGTTATTAAAAGACTGGGTAAACAGTAAAGTTGGAAAAGTTTACATTCGTTTTGATGAAAGTTTCGCGAATTGCGACTTCCGTTACAATTGGAAATAACCTAAAAAAACACTTACGATTATGTCAAACGTTAAAGAGTTAGATCAACTTGTTGCAAAATACAAGACACTAAAAAAGGAAATCCATCAAGTAATTGTTGGACAAGAAGAAGTGGTTGATCAAGTGCTAATTTCAATGTTCTCACGTGGACACTGTCTATTGGTTGGTGTACCTGGATTAGCAAAAACCTTATTGGTTAACACAATCGCACAATCTCTTGGACTGAGTTTCAACAGAATTCAATTTACACCAGATTTAATGCCTTCTGACATCGTTGGTGCTGAAATTTTAGGAGAAAACAGAAGTTTTCAGTTTGTTAAAGGACCATTGTTTAACAACATTGTTTTGGCTGATGAGATCAATAGAACTCCTCCAAAAACGCAATCAGCTTTATTAGAAGCCATGCAAGAACGACATGTAACGGCTGCAGGAAGTACTTATAAATTACCAAAACCATTTTTCGTTTTAGCAACACAAAACCCTATTGAACAAGAAGGAACATATCCATTACCCGAAGCGCAATTGGACCGTTTTATGTTTAACATTTGGGTGGACTATCCTACCTTTGAAGAAGAGATGGCAATTGTTAAATCAACTACACAGGATCAAAAAATAGAAATCAAACAAATCATGAGTGGAGAAGAGATTATTCGCTTCCAGGAGTTGATTCGTGAAATTCCTGTTGCTGATAATGTGCTAGAATACGCTGTAAAATTGGTTGGTAGAACAAGAATTAATGATGCTTCTGCCCCACAATTAACCAAAGACTTTATTTCTTGGGGGGCAGGACCTAGAGCTTCTCAATATTTAATTATCGGAGCCAAATGTCATGCGGTTTTAAAAGGTAAATATGCTCCAGACATTGAAGATGTTCAAGCAGTAGCAAAACCTATTCTACGTCACCGATTGGTTAGAAATTATAAAGCGGAAGCAGAAGGTTACACAATGGACAAGATTATTCAAGAATTACTATAAAGTTTAAATTCAATATACCAATTACATTTTCGGTTCGTTAGTAGCTTTAAACTAAGTAAATTCATGAGGTACTTTTTTCTGATTCTTCTCTCTGCAATTCTTTCATTACAAGCAATAGCCCAAACAGGGACCTTGAAAGGAAAAGTCGTAGACAAAACCAATAAAGGTTTTCCAGAAATCAAAATCAGTCTAAAATCTAATGAAAAGATTAGAACGAAAACCAATCTAGATGGCTTTTATGAATTGGAAGCTCCAATAGGTAATCAAACCATCATTATTCAATTTGATGATGAAATCAAAGAAAGAGACGTAGTTGTTCTTGAAAATCAAATAATAAACCTTGAAAAAGTTAAACTGAATGTCCAATATTTCACTGGAGTAAATGTCACAGGAAAAGGAAGTGGAGGTACTATTGATGATCTTCCAGTGATAGATATGGGAAGTATTCCTGCTCCTGGAGGTGGAGTTGAAAAGTACTTAACACTAACAACAGCCGCTTCTTCCAACAACGAATTGACCAATAACTATAATGTAAGAGGTGGAAGTTTCGACGAAAACCTGGTATATGTTAATGGATTTCAAATTTACCGTCCCTTCTTAACAAGAAGTGGACAACAAGAAGGAATGAGTTTCATCAATCCAAATTTGGTTGACAATATCGCATTCAGTGCTGGAGGCTTTACTTCGAATTATGGAGACCGATTGAGTTCTGTTCTTGACATTACGTATAGAACTCCAACCGAATTTAGAGGTTCTCTTGACGCTTCTCTACTCGGAGTTTCATTACATGTAGAAGACAAAGTGAATCCGCGATTCAATTATATGGTTGCAGGTCGTTACCAAGATCAAAGTTACCTCTTAAACTCTTTACCCGTAAAAGGTGCTTATAATCCAAGATTTATGGATTTTCAATTCATTACAAACTATAACATTCGAGAAAATTTAGTTTGGAGTGTGCTTGGTCATTTTTCTACCAATGATTATCGATTTTCTCCAGAAACGCAGGAGACAAGTATTGGTACAATTAACCAACCATTAAGTTTTAAGGTCTATTTTGAAGGTCAAGAAGTTACTCGCTTCCAAACAATCACTGGAGCAACTTCTTTAAAGTGGGACCTCAATAAAAGAACTGATTTGGCTGTTTATGCGAAAATATTTAACACAGATGAAAGAGAAACCTTTGATATACTTGGAGAATACTTCATTAATGAGTTAGAAAAAGACCCAGCTAAAGAAGAGTTTGGTGATTCAATAAACACAATTGGTGTTGGAGGATTTCTAGACCATTCAAGAAATCGCCTACAAGCCACAATATACTCATTAAGACACGAGGGAAGTCATCAATTTATGACTTTGACGGAGGATGGACTTGCTTATGACATGAAAGGTAAATTCAGTTGGGGAATTGCAGCACAATATGAAGACTTTATTGATGAGATGAGCGAATGGAGTTTAACTGATTCTGCAGGATATAGTTTACCTCAGGGAGATCAAAGTACGATTGAACTGAACGATGTTGTAAAAGCGAACAATACACTTACTACATTTAGAACAAGTGGTTTTCTCCAATATGAGCAGTCTTTTGATAAATTTATCGAAAATTATCCTATCGCAATTAAAGTAAAAACTATAGATTCATTAGGAAACAAATCACACTATATATATAGAGATACCATAGACCGATCAAGATCTAAACTCTCATTCAATACTGGGGTAAGAACTGGATATACAGCCTTTAATAATGAATTTTACGTTACACCTCGTGCTATGTTGAGCTACTTCCCAAGAAAGTACTATATCAATAAGCAAGGTGAAGTAAGAAAACGTTTTATTCGATTGCATGCCAGTACAGGGTTTTATTACCAACCTCCCTTCTATCGTGAACTAAGAAGAATGGATGGCTCTGTAAATACAGATGTAGAAAGTCAAAAATCCTTCCATTTTGTAACGGGAATGGACTACTCCTTTGAAATGTGGGAAAGAAATACACCATTCAAATTTACTGGAGAGTTATTTTACAAATACCTTTGGGACGTTAATCCATACGGAATTGACAATATTAGAACTCGATATTTAGCGGAAAACATCGCTATTGGACATTCTTATGGACTTGACTTAAACCTTCACGGTGAATTTATTGATGGCTCCTACTCTTTCTTTAAAATAGGATTGTTACGTAGTGTCGAAGATTTAGAAAACGATGATTATTACACCTACACCAATTCTGATGGAGAAACCATCGTTCCGGGATATACATTTAATGACACCCCAGTTGATAGTACACTAGTATCTCCAGGTTTTATACCTAAACCAACTGACCAATGGTTTACCTTTGCAACATTAATCCAAGACAGAATGCCTGGCGCAGAACAGTTCACCGCACAACTTGGATTTAACTTTGGTACTAGGTTACCTTATGGCCCTCCTAGTCCCGAGAGATACAAAGATACCTTACGTCAAAAATCCTATTTTAGGGTAGATTTGGGATTCGGATACGACTTCCTATATAAGAAAGATAAGCCAGAACAACGAAAAAAGATGTTTAGGCCATTTACTGACATTCGTTTAAACTTTGAAGTTTTCAATTTATTAGGAATTAAAAACGTCCTCTCACAGCAATGGGTTCAAGATACACAAGGAAATTATATTGCTATTCCAAATTACCTCACCCAGAGAAGACTTAATCTAAAGTTGATTCTTAGGTTCTGATAGAAACTAATTTCTAGAAGTCAGAACATTTCCTGTAAATTAACTGATTTAAAATCCCAGGATTACAGATCCTTTGGGGTCCTAATTCCGAATAAAAAACACACCGCATCGTTCCTCTGCGGCTATTTTTTGATTCAACAATTTCCTCACTTGAAAACCAGTTTTCAGATGCTGAAATAAAGTAATGATGCAGGATTATAGATCCTTGTAGATCCGAATTCCGAATAAAAAACACACCGCATCGTTCCTCTGCGGCTATTTTTTGATTCAACAATTTCCTCACTTGAAAACCAGTTTTCAGATGCTGAAATAAAGTAATGA
>NZ_QURB01000004.1:58965-276954 GCF_003402975.1 Brumimicrobium aurantiacum
ATGATGCAGGATTATAGATCCTTGTAGATCCGAATTCCGAATAAAAAACACACCGCATCGTTCCTCTGCGGCTATTTTTTGATTCAACAATTTCCTCACTTGAAAACCAGTTTTCAGATGCTGAAATAAAGTAATGATGCAGGATTATAGATCCTTGTAGATCCGAATTCCGAATAAAAAACACACCGCATCGTTCCTCTGCGGCTATTTTTTGATTCAACAATTTCCTCACTTGAAAACCAGTTTTCAGATGCTGAAATTGTTGAATCAAAAAAGCTCAACGCGATGCGTTGAGCTTTTTCATTCTTAGTGACCCCGGCAGGATTCAAACCTGCAACCGCTGGAGCCGAAATCCAGTGCGCTATTCAGTTGCGCCACGGAGCCTTGCGTAGTGGTGAAACTAAATACCTCTTAAAGAGATTCAGTTGCGCCACGGAGCCTTGCGTAGTGGTGGAACTAAATACCTCTTAAAGAGATTCAGTTGCGCCACGGAGCCTTGCGTAGTGGTGAAACTAAATACCTCTTAAAGAGATTCAGTTGCGCCACGAAGCTATAAATATCGAATTAAGTTAGTTTAAGATGTACTTCATAATCTATTAAAATACATTCAAAAAAACGTCAACACAAAAATAGAAATTTAATGAACCATGGGAAGGAAATCTTCTTTCATTTTATAAAAAATGTAAAAAAGGTTCACAAAAAAATATTAGAATATCATCGACGAACAAATCAATTCTTTATATAAAAGACAATTTTTTCGCCATAAAAGAGGTGAAAAAAGAGATGAAAAAAAAATTAACAAAAAAAAATTCACATTTTTTTCACAAATATTTTTTCGTCGAACAAATACATTGTTTTGTCGAAAAAAACTTAGCGTTCATGTAATTAATTCCAAAAATATAATATTGGATATATCCCAACAAAATCAGTGTATTACACACCTTACTGCTACAAAATCATACAGTAAATTCGTCGAATTTTACACTTCTATTTTCTTTATTTTTTTGCGCAATTTCATCAATTTTCGCTTTATATATTACGTAATTTATACACCTAAAAGCCCGTAAAAACTGACCTTAACAAGATTTATTAACATGTATAACGAAAATTTATTTGTAGATTTGAAATGTTTAAAAACATCAATTTATCATGAACACACTAAAATATAATCTTTACTTTTTAGAATCTCAATTTATTGGATATCCAATGGTAATAAAAATCACCATTTTATTAATTACCATTTTATCCATAATTTACTTGATTTCATTATTGAGAATTTTTCTTATTGCAAGAACTCAAAAAATTGACAAAATGAGAGAGGAAACTATCAAGAAGAGATATGAAAATACTTTGCAAAAGATTTTGTTTACCAAAGAAAATATTTCTATCACTGAAGTCCGAAACAAATTAGGCATCAAGAATAGACAGTTGAAAGAATGGGAGAAATCAAAAATCACTCACTTAATAATCGATTTGATAAAACAAAATCAAAAAATCGAATTAAAAACTGAACAATAATCTATTAATTTCCGTTACATTAGTAGATTGATTATGTAATATAACGGAAATTAATTTTGGGTTCATTAATGTATCAGCTTTACTATCTTGAGTCAGCATTTGTTGGATTCCCATTTTTGATTAAAATCATTATTATATTATCCATTTTAATAGTTTTAATTTATATATCTTCGATTATTAATATTCTCTTTATTGCTAAGGGAAGAAAAAAAATAGAAAATCGGAAAAAGCTTATTAGGTCAAATTACGAACAAAAGTTAACCGAAATCTTATTCAACCCAAAAAACCTTACCCAATCAACAATAAGATCTGAATTAATTACTAACGAAATTGAATTTAAGGACTGGAGTAAAGTGTTTTTAACCAAACTAATTTTCGAAATTATCAGTAAAAAAATGGACTTAAATATAAATAATTACAAAGAGACACTTAAGGCTCTCGATCTTCCTTCATATTGGGAAGAACAATTACGTAATAAAAATATTAAGGATGAAAGTATTGCTCTTCGTATTTTAGACGATATGAGTGAGGAAGCTTCTAGTAACGCCATTTCAAACAAAACAATTTCCCAAAACAAGAATTTAAGAAAGCATGCCAAGAGTATATTCATGAAGTTTGATTCAAATGATGCTTTTAAATTCTTAGAGGATGATTTTGACGAAGATTTTAATCCTTTAGACGCTATTCGAATACATGATTCATTAAAGGATAAATCCAAATCAAAATCTTTACCTCCATTAATCAGATATGCCCATTCAGCCAAAAACAAATTCTATATTGCATTTTTAATTAAAGAAATCGGTTTTTTCAAACAAATTGACAGTGTTGACACATTAATTGACATGTTTCAAGAACCAAAGACTGAGGACGTTGTTAAAGCACAAATAGCCGAAACTTTAGGTGTACTAAAATACGAGCCAGCAATTCCTATACTCATTGATGGTTATGACTTTGGTTCAACAGAAACACAAAGTAGTATTCTATTTTCACTTGGAGAACTTGGTGGTGAGAAGTCAATAGAGTTTTTAAGTAAGCTTTATTACGAAACTCACAATAAAGAAATAATTATAAAAATATTACAGAATTTGCACTTAATTGATAAAAATAAAACTACTTTTAATAAGCTTAAAAGCTCAGCATCTACTGATTTCGAAAAATCAATATTTGATTACATAGATAAAGGTCATTCAGTTAGGAAATAGTAATAATCGATTAAAAGTAAATGGAAAATATAACTTTTTTCTATCAATATTTCATCTTTATTTACTCTCTATCCATGACTGTAATCTACATCAGTCTGGCAGTTTTTGGGTACATCAACATAGTAAGAAACAAAAGAAAATATACATCAAAAGAAGAAGATGACTTAAATCTACTTCCTGAAGTTGCTCCAGGTATTTCTGTTGTGGCACCTGCTTATAATGAAGAGGTTATTATTATTGACAATGTTAGATCACTTTTAAACCTAGAATACCCTAATTTTGAGGTTGTTATTGTAAATGATGGTAGTAAAGATAAAACATTAGAATTACTGATTGAAGAATTTGATTTAGTAGAAATTCCTTATCCTTACATTCAAAAGGTAATTTGTAAGCCTATAAAAAAGATTTACCGCTCAAACACTAAACGATTCAGAAGGCTTACAGTAGTTGACAAAGAAAATGGTGGAACTAAGGCGGATGCGATGAATGCTGGGGTAAATGTTGCTCAATACAACTATTTCATCAACACAGATGTAGATTGTTTACTTGCCAAAGACACACTTACAAAATGTATCCTCCCAGTACTGGATTCTAACACCAGAGTAATTGCTGTTGGAGCAACATTGAGAATGGTAAACAGCTGTGAGGTTACGCATGGAGAAATCACACGTGTTCGACCTCCTGAACGCGTGATTCCTTTATTCCAAGAAACAGAATATCTTCGATCTTACTTGCTTGCCAAAATGGGATGGTCAATGTTTAATGTCATCCCAAACGTTTCAGGAGGTTTCGGCCTTTTCTACAAACCTGTTGTTATTAATGCTGGTGGTTATGATCCTTTATCTCATGCTGAAGACATGGACATGACCTTAAGGATGATTGCATATATGCGAAATATCAATGAAAAATATAAAATTGTTCAAATTCCAGACACTTGCTGTTGGACAGAAGGGCCGCCAAACCTAAAAGTACTCAGAAGACAACGTTCACGTTGGGGACGAGGCTTATTACAAATATTTGTAATTCATAGAAAATTTTTATTCAATAGAAAATATGGTAGAATGGGATTATGGGTGATGCCATACGCCCTAATTTTTGAGTTCTTAGCACCCATCATCGAATTTATCGGATTAATCTTCCTTTTCTTCTTACTCGTAAACGACCAAGTGAATTTCTCTACCTTCTGGTTAATGCTATTATTCGTATATTTGATAGGAATCACGATTTCACTCGTTGCTATTTCCTTTGACATACTAACGAAGAAACATTACAATACATATAGAGAATACCTTAAACTAATTATATTCTCTTCATTTGAAGCAATAGTATATCATCCCTTGATTGTTCTTTTTAGTTTACAGGGGTATATTCAGTTTTTAACACGTAAGAATTTTAGTTGGGGAGATATGACAAGACAAGGATTTAAACAAACAGAAACCACGGATGAAAATATTCGACCTGAAGTAAAATTATGATTATAACTAATAAATGAAGATCCTAATAAAATACACAATAGCATTTTGCCTTTCTTTCGGTACTTTTTGTGCGTATAATCCTATTTATGCCCAAGAAGAAACTAATCTTGAAGACAGAAGTGAGTATATTGATGGAATTATAGAATTATTTAAAAATAATAAATGGGAAGAAGGAAAAAGGGTAATCGATGAAGGATTAAATGAATACTCAAATGACTCCGATTTAAGAATGTTAAATGGTAAATATTATCATTACAAAGGTCAAAATGACAAAGCAAGATTTGAACTTGTTAAATCATTACAAATAGACCCTAAAAATGTTGATGCAAAGCAAATTCTTGTAAATGTTGAGTTGGAAACAAAACGATATTCAAGTGCGATTTGTTATGTAAATGAACTGTTAGAAGTTAACCCATATTGGAAAGGTTTATGGCGTAAAAAAATTCAATTATATAGATTACAAAATAACCACGTAGAAGCAGACCGATTACAAGAAAGAGTAAACCAAATATACCCTAAGGACGAAGAGATTAGAAAAGATTACCTCTACTCCTTAGAACTGGAAGCAAGAAAGAAACGTAAAGAAGGGGATATAAATGGCGCAATTAAGGTGAGAAAAAAATTGCTACAAGAGAATCCTGATCAAGTTGAAAACTATACTATCATTTCGGACAATTACATTAAGTCTGGAGATTTATATACTGCGTTAGGCTATATCGATAGAGGTTTGTCTCGCTTTCCGAACAACAAGGATTTAATCGATAAAAAATCAGGAATTTTAGCAGAACAAAATAGATATACAGAATTATTACCTTTCCTCAAAAGTAAAGGTAAAACCCAACAATATGACTATTATTTATTGGAGGCGGCTAGATATTCAAAAAATCAAGAAGCACAGATTCTTTACGGAAAAGTATTTGAAGACAACCCTGGAAATGATGAAGCTTTTGAAAATCTTTATAACTATTTGATTGCCGCAAATCAATATAACGAAGCGCTTAGAATTATTAAGATTCATAGACAAAGTACTGGAAATTCGAAGAATTTATTGATGAGGGAAATCATGACCTATGAATTGATTGGAAATGACACTAGGAGTGCGGCACTAACCAAAAGATTATATGAAAGTTACCCTAATGACTATGATGTACAATCCGCCTATGCGCTTATAATGTTAGAGGAAGCAAAGGACAAAATGAGTCAGCAGTTATATGCTGAAGCGATAAAAGATTGGTATATTGTTTTAGACAAGAGTAATGATTCTGAATTAGAGTATCAGGCAAGAAAATCTATTTTTAACTCCTACTATCAAATGAATCAATACACTGAAGCACTAAATGTTTTGAATGAATTGATCGCCGAGCGACCTGAAGACAATGATTTATTTCTAAAAAGAGCAGACCTATATTACAACCAAAAAAAATATGATCAAGCAATTCTTGCCTATAATAAACTTTTAGAAAAGGCTAAAGGAAAAGAAAGGCAAAAATACCTATATGGTTACTCTGCATTAAACACAAAAGTCGTGCAGGATCTCGTTAGCCAATACCATTATGACCAAGCTTTGAGAATAACAGAAAGTTGGATTGAGAATGACACAACTCAAGAATTTGCATATCGCTATGCTATTAACTTGTCCTATCAAACCAATAATCCTGACAAAGCTAAATTTTATGCAGAAGAAGGAAATAAAAAGTTTCCAAATAACTTATTCTTCAAGATAAAATTAGCAGAAATTAGCGCTAAAAACCCTGAGAATTATAGTGTTGTCTATTATAATCTAAGCAATGAGCTCAATGAACACCCATATGATCGTGATTTGATTAATGCACATGCACAAGCAACCGAAGATTATGGCCATCAATTAATTCGCGGAAACAAGAGTCCTGAGGCGATAAGAATACTTAAAGAGGCAGTGAGAAGATCTCCCGAAAATATTGTTTTAAAGCATACACTTGGTCAAGCCTATGAGAAAATTAAAAATTACGATTCAGCATACTATTATCAATCCTTTTACGTTCCCTCGGCAATGGAGATGCATGAGTTCAAACAATACATGAATTATTTGTATAATAGAACCCTCGATAATGAAATCGGTGTTCATCATATTAGAAGTCGACCTGGAGATATAGATGTTATTAATCCTATTTCAGGGATACACTACACTAGGTATAAAGATAAAAACACCTACACTGGTAGGGTTAATTATGCAGGTAGACCACCAGGAAAAGGATATCAATTGATGGGAATTTGGAATAGAGAGTGGAACTCGAAAACGAGAACAACAATAGATGCCGCCATTGCCAATCAATTTTTCCCAAGGATAAGCATCAACGGTTTACTTTCCAGAGATATTCAAAAATTTAAAGAATTTAGTGCAGAGATAGGTTTGGGATACAGATATCTTGATACAACAGGATCGAGTGCAAACCTAGACGACAGAGCTATGTATAACTTACTTTTAGGTGCTAAAAAAGTTATTGATGAATTTAGTTTATATGCTAAATACAATAGTTTTATTTTAGATTATAATTATTTATTTAATTTTTCACTTAGTGCAAGATACAGCATCTGGTCACCGAAGCACTATCTAACAGCTGTAACTGGCTTTGGTTCATCTCCAGCAATTCAACTTTTAGACTATCAAATTTATGATGGAATTTCATCAATCAATACCATGGTAGGTGGAGGATTCTCATATATGTTTACGAAAAACATTACTTTTAGTCTTTTAGGAACATGGCATAATTACAGAACTGATGACGGGACCTTTAGAAATCATCACAACTTATTTCTCAATGTAAATGTGGCATTTTAAATTAAATATAAACTTTTATTTCATCTTACTAGTGGCGAGTATGGGATGTTCTGCAAAAAATCATACTACCATAAATGCGAAAGGCTTCGTAATTAGTCATTCGGCAAATAACGAAAGTGTTGAACTTAGTACTTTAGCAATTTCAATTTTGAAAAAGCACACCAATGATCATTCAATCATACAAAAATATTCTGATGAAAAATATCGTGATTATAAAAGAATACACTTCGAAGTAAATCCAGACCTTACACATGACTACTGCATTACGAAGACTTCTAACACCCTCTCAATCATTATAAAAAGCAAGCATTCAGCCATTTGGATAATTCATCAATTGACTGAAGACTTAAGTAAGTTTGACTCCCGTATCAATGCAGATGAACTCCTACCTTCAACCGTAAACTTCAAAAAATCCAATTGCAATACTTTTGATTTTAATTATCGAGATCCTCATTACTCTACCAATCAAATAGAAGGAAACTCACTCATCTTTGGAAATAATAATGTGGACATTGATTGGGGACTTTGGGGACATAATTTAAGCAAAATTATTCCTCATAATGCTGATTCCAGTATTTATGCGATGGTGAATGGAAAAAGAAATAAAAATCAATTTTCATTCTCATCTTCTAAACTGATAGAAATATTTGATGAATATGTACGCAATAACTTTGGTGATGGTTCTTCACATGGTTACCACTTTATGATTATGCCCCAAGACAATCAATTGGTGTGCACCTGTGATGATTGCAAAAAATTAGGAAACACAGAAAAAAACGCTACGCCTGCAGTAAGCTTTTTCATCAAAGAAATGGCGAATAGATTTCCACACCATAAGTTTTTCACATCGGCATATCATACCACCCAAGAACCTCCAAAAGAATTTTTAGGTAAAAACACTGGGGTATTCTTAAGCTCTATCAACCTAAAAAAAGGTGTAAATCTTAACAAAAACCAACCTGAAACTACACGATTTCTTGAAAACCTAAAAAAATGGAAGGATTTAACTGAAAATATTTATTTATGGGATTATTCATCAAACTTTGATGACTACCTCACTCCTATTCCTGTTTTATATTCCCTACAAGAACAATTAAAATTCTACAACAAACACGGAATAAATGGGATATTTTTGAATGCTAGTGGTTATGATTATTCGCCTTTTGATGACCTTAAAACATTTGTAGCTGGGGAATTAATGAAAAATATAAATTCCAATATTGATACACTCATAGAAGTCTATTTAAAAAAACAATACCCAAAGAGTCATTCTCTTTTAGCTGATTATTATATCTCCTTGGAACGTGATTTTGCCGCGTTAAAAAAACCGTATAATATGTATGGTGGTATTAATGAAATATTGAAAACATATCTTAATCCTGATGATTTCATTGTATTCTATGATAAATTAGCTTCGAAATTAAAACAAACTGACTTTGACGAAATAGAACGAAAAAAATTAGATAAGCTATATACTGCACTTTCATTTACTCGCTTACAGATTGCATATAATCATCCATTTAAGAAATATGGATGCGTTGCAAAGAAGAAAGATGGCATAAGCCTTAAACCTGAGATTTCTCATTTCTTAGTGGAATTGAAAAATCATTTTCACTATGATAATTTATCTAAATACAAAGAAGCAAGTGGAAACTTAAATGATTATATTCACTTTTGGGAAGAGATAATTCAACAAAAGACATATCAGAATCTTTTACTTTTAGAAAAACCAATATATGTTCTTGTAGGAAATATTAATGGTGTTAAATATTTAAACAATGGGTTACCTGCTTATGAAAATGATTATCATCATGGATGGCACATTAGTTATACCAATACGAAGTTTAAGTGTCATACAGAAGGTTTCAACGGGAAAAAAATCATTGAATTAAGGTTTTTAAATAATAATCGCCATGGCTTTTACCCACCATCTCAAATTAATTTTACAGATGGAGAAGAAAAAATAAGAACCATCAGTATTGGCAATTATGATACGAATATAAATTCATTAATAGTCAGGGTTGAACTTGATTTTACAGAACATACATCAATAGAAATAGAATTCATTCGTAGACCTTATTCAAAAAGTATGGTGGGATGTGATGAAATAAGAATTTTAAATGAATTATGATGAAAAGAGTATTTTATGCACTCATGGCTTTACTTACGATAGTTTTAACGATGAACAGTTGTCAAGATGTATCGAATAAAAAAACAAGCATTCAAATTGTGGATAATCATCGACAATACTATCCTATTTTAAGAGGTCAAGAGCTAGAAGTTATGTTTACCATTAAAAATACAGGTAAAAACCCATTTATTCTCTCCGATCTTTTGATCACATGCGGGTGTATTGCTCCAAAAAAGTCATCTATACGATCAATTCCTGCAGGAAAAGAAGGTACCCTAATACTAAACTATGATAGTTCGAAGAATATTGGTGAAGTAAAGCACTATATTGACATCTATGGAAATTTAGAAAAAACTGAAAAATCATCAATTGTATTTGGCGTAAATGTGGTACCTCAAAGTGACTATACCAAGGATTACGAAGAACTCTTAAAAGAAAATATTGCAAATGGATTACATGAGTTTACAGATGGGCAAGAGCATCAAAGACTTTACTATTTAGAATAAACATCAGTTGAGATTAATTTTAGTATTCCCTAATCACAACAATCTCATATTGGACTGTATCTCTAACTTATGAAGCTAAATAACATTTAATTAAACAATTAAAAAACAAGCTCATACCATTATCATTCAATCTACCATATCTATTAAGCCAACAAGAAGTATATTCATATTATTTCGAAATTTATTATCTTTACAAGATCAATTACACGAATTGTGAAGAATTAAACTGACGAACTCGTATTTTATTTGAAATACGCTAAGGTTTATCACCAACTAAAATTTAATTACAGAAAACATGAAATCAAGTATTATCATAATTTTGATCATTCTGTTTAGTTTTAAAGCCTTTGGAAAGCAAAGCTATTTCGATAGTATTTATCGTTATACAGGTCAAAAGTTAATGACTACGGATCCTCAACAAGCATTAAAAAATGTTGATATACTTTATGACATTTCAAAAAGCAATGATGAATTAATAAAATCTCTCTTATTAAAAGCAGGTTTACTGATGTTATACGGAATTAATGATGAGGCCGTTGTCATCTTCAATCAAGCTGAAGTATTTGCTCAAAAAGAGAAAGATTATACTGCATTAACAAGAATCTATGGTTATAGGTCTTCAATATATAGAGAATCCGGTTTGGCTACTTCTCAACTTAAATCTCTTGAAAAAGCACTCGTTTATTGTAAGAAAATTGAAGAATATAATGTGCGCGTTAGATTTCTTGGAAATATTCAACATGAAAAAGCTTTACTTTTAAAAAATGAAAAAAAATACAACCAATCAATAGATGTCATAAGAAAATCTATTTCCTTATTCAATCAGATTAAAGATACCACCATAGTGGATGTCGCCTATCATTTAACAAATAGCTTTGGTTTAATGTCTGAGAATAAGCTACTCCTTGGAGAAACAGATTCCTCATTTTATTATTTAGATTTGGCAGAGAAGCATCATTATTTATCCAACTATCCACAACCTACCATGCTTGGATTAATTTATAATGGAAAAGGTGAAGCCTATTTAGCCATTGATGAATTTGAAAAGGCCGAAGAAAACCTTCTAAAAGCAAAAAAGTGGGCTGATCAGACCAATTTTTTCGAACTTAAAAAGGAAGTTTACCCACTCTTAAAAGAGCTTTATCAAAAAACAGGTCAAAATAGTAAATTTGATATGTACAAAGAAGAGTATAATAACATACTTGAAATGGAGAAAAACTCAAGATTAGTTATTGCCGATAAACTTATAGATGCACTTTATGCTGAACAAAAGAACTTAGAAATAAAAGAACAGAAAAATTCAAGAATCATACTATGGTTATGTGTATTAACGGGCTTTTTAATCATTCTACTTTCATGGTACATCTACAAAAAGAGGAAAAATCAAAAGAAATTTGACGAATATATTAATACATTAAACTCGAAAAATCAGGATGAAACTCTTGTAGGAACCAATAATGTTGATGAAGAGCCAAGTGATTCGAAAAATTATATTTCAAAAGAAAAAGAACAAAGTATTTTAGAAGGCTTACAAAAGTTTGAGAAAGATGAATTATATCTGGATAGCAATGTCTCTTTAACTTCCGTTTCAAGTATAATTGGTGTTAATCAAAGGTATTTAACCTATGTGATTAAGAAGCATCTCTCAACTGATTTTGCATCATACATCAATGAATTAAGAATTAATTACATTGTACAATTATTACGTAAAGAACCAATTTACCTATCCTATAAAATAAGTGTATTGGCCGAAGAAATTGGTTTCTCTTCACATAGTAGATTTACAGTAAACTTTAAAAAAGTAACAGGAAAAACTCCTTCTGCATACATCAATTATGTTAGGAATCAGAATGAAAGAATGAGTGCTTAGATTAAGATCCCTTAATCACAAGCTTAAACCCTATACCGTGAATATTTTCAATGACAACATTTTCGTCTTCGGATAAGTATTTTCTCAACTTTGTAATAAAGACATCTAAAGAACGTCCAACGAAATAATCATCTTTTCCCCATACGGCATTCAACACCATTTCTCTCGCAACAACTTGATTCTCAAACTTGGTTAGCATTTTCAAAATCTGTGCTTCTTTTTTCGTTAGTTTCTTTTCAAAAGTTGCATTTTTCAGTGTGTAATTCGCCAAATCATAAACATAACTTCCAATACGAACTATATCGTTTTCTTCTTCTCCAGTGTGAATATTTACCCTTTTCAATAAAGCTTTTACACGTACATTTAATTCTTTTGTACTGAATGGTTTTGTAATATAATCATCTCCACCTACATTAAATCCTTTCACTTTATCATCAGTCATTGATTTAGCCGTCAAGAAAATTATAGGAATACTTTTATTTACCTTTCGAATGTCTTCGGCTAAACTAAATCCATCTTTTTTTGGCATCATCACATCTAGGATACATAGGTCATAAACCTCATCGTTAAAGCGTTTAAAGCCTTCCATTCCATTAGATGCCAACGACACATCATATCCTTCTAACTTTAATTGATCTGAAATGATAAATCCTAAGTTCGTATCATCTTCTACTAATAATATTTTTGGTTTCATTGCTTATAAATTTATTGAGTGGGTAGCCAAAATGTAAACGTACTACCTTGTCCTATTTTACTCTGAATGGATATTTTCCCACCGTGTTTTTCAATTATTAATTTCACATAATACAATCCAAGTCCAAAACCTTTTACATCATGCTTGTCTCCAGTAGGAACGCGGTAAAATTGTTCAAAAACTTGTTTTATATGCTCCTTGTCTATTCCTATTCCATTGTCCTTAATACTTATCTGTATACCATCCTCTTTGTCAATAGAAGTCACCTTTACATCTGCCTTTCCTTCCGTATATTTCACCGCATTATCAAACAAATTAAAAATGATATTTGTGATATGTACAAGGTCTACCTTAACGATAATATTATTCGCCTTTAAATCTAATTCAATCTTTCCACCTTGAAGAATCTGATTAAACCTAAAGTTCTCTGCCGATTCATCTATCAACTCATGAATATCTACATTTTCAAATTGAAGGTCCAACTCATTTCGATCTAATTTGGCCATATTTAACACTCTTTCAACCTGCTCTTTTAAACGCTTATTCTCCTTATAAATTATCTCAGCATATCTTTTTAAACGTTCTGGTTCATTCGTAAAATCACCATTCATGAGCATTTCACTTGACAACCCAATGGTTGAAATAGGCGTCTTTAATTCATGAGTCATATTGTTTACAAAATCTGTTTTTACCTCCGATAAGCGTTTCTGTCGGATGATAACAGAAACGGCAAAAGCAAAAAAGATAAATAGTACACCGACAATAAAAGTAATATAAAGCCAAGGTGAACTTTCTACAATTAGCTCCTTGCTGGGTTGAGAAATTAATCCAGGAAAATATACAGTAAAATAATGTCCATCCCTTTTCCAAACCAATTCAGGAGAAGTGATCCCTAAGGAACTATCACTTGTTGGTGAGTATAACGAGTCTTTACTAAAACGAATAAGATTTCCATAAACTATACTATCATTATAACAATCGTATATTCCATATTGAAAATCTTGATTAATATCATGTTCGTAAAAAGTTCGTTTTAATATCTGCTCTAAATAATAGGGGTGTAAGTTTTCATGGATATCAACAAGGTAATAATTCGAACTCTTTTGTTTTACTGCACCGTAAATAAAAGAACTATCTAAATGTTCATTTCCAATTTCTTCAACAGCATTACGTAATGCAACCCTTACTGATTCTTCAAATTGGCGTACATTCAGGCTATCTTGACGATCTTGTAAAATTAAAGCATCTTTTTGAGCCTTTATGGTTCGATCAATCCAAAAAAATTGAACCATTAAAATGGAGATAATCGACAAAACACCGATTATAATAACTGCATTAATGGTTCTTCTATTCATAATCTAAAATAACTGAGGTAAATTCAATATCTACCTCAGTTATACAATTAATTAGTCAATAACTTTTAACTCCTTCCCTACTTTGATAAACGCTGCAATCGCTTTATCTAAATGGGCTTTCGTGTGTCCTGCTGAAATTTGTGTACGAATTCTTGCCTTCCCTTTAGGAACAACAGGATAAAAGAATCCAATTGCATAAACTCCTTCTTCTAACAATTTATCAGCAAACTCTTGTGATAATGCTGCATCATAAAGCATTATTGGTACTATCGGTGAATCTCCTTTTACAATGTCAAACCCTGCCTCAATAATTGCTTTCTTAAAATATGCTGTATTCTCTTCTAATCGATCTCTTAATGAAGTATCTGTACTTAAAATATCAAATACTTTAATTGCCGCTCCAACTATTGAAGGTGCTAAAGAATTTGAGAACAAATATGGACGCGAACGCTGACGTAACATATCAATCACTTCTTGATTAGCAACAGTATATCCACCCATTGCTCCACCTAGCGCTTTTCCTAAAGTACCTGTGATAATGTCTACTCTGTCCATTACATCATAATATTCTGGAACTCCTCGACCTGTTTTTCCAACAAATCCTGCAGAGTGACACTCATCACTCATAACCAAAGCATCATATTTATCTGCTAAATCACAGATTTCGTTCATTTTCGCAAAGTCACCATCCATTGAGAATACTCCATCAGTAACAATTATTCTAAATCTTTGGTCTTGTGCCTTTTTCAATTGCTCTTCAAGATCTGCCATGTCACTATGCTTGTAACGGTAACGTTGTGCTTTACACAAACGAACTCCATCAATAATAGAAGCATGATTCAATTCATCAGAAATAATTGCATCTTCTTTACCGAATAATGGTTCAAAAACACCACCATTTGCATCAAAAGCAGCTGCATATAAAATAGTATCTTCCTTTCCGTAGAAATTTGCAATCTTTTGCTCTAACTCTTTATGAATATCTTGCGTTCCACAGATAAATCGAACAGATGACATACCGAAACCATGAGTATCCAATGCTTCTTTTGAAGCTTGAACAACCTCTGGATGAGAGGATAAACCTAAATAATTATTGGCACACATGATTACCACGTCGTCACCACTATTCACTTTCACTTCTGCTCCTTGAGGAGATACTATGATTCGCTCATTTTTATAAACTCCATCAGATTTTATCTCCTTCAATTCTTTTGTCAAATGTGCTTTGATATTTCCGTACATATATTAGCTTTTTGTTTTAAACAAAATTAATGAATTATCGCAATAGATTAACATGACCTGTTAATTCCTTTTTAACATTTTCGCTATCTTCATACATTATTTTCCAGATATATGTTCCATCCTTACATATTTCACCACCATAAGTTCCATCCCACACACCATCGATATCAAAACTTTCGAAAATGACTTCTCCCCATCTGTCAAATATCAACAAATGGAAGTCATCTATATTCCCAGCCACAACAAAGAAACCATCATTAAATCCATCTCCATCTGGCGTAAATGAATTTGGAACATAAATAATTCCCTCATAATGAATCTCTACTTCATCTGTAGCTTTACATCCATTTTCATCCTCATACAATACATTATAAACGATTGATTCAGTCGGCGTGGCTATTGGATCTTGGCAATCTACACATGATAAGTAACTAGGAGGTGACCATGTATAGCTTCCGCCAACTCCGCTTCCTTGTGCACTCAATTGCACCTCATCTCCAATAAAGCCGTAATAATCTGGATTTGTCTGCACATTTGGAGCTGGAAAATGTGATATTTCAACGTCTGCTTTAGCAGTACAACCATATTCATCAGTAACGGTTACTGTAAATGTTGTTGGATTATTTGGCGAGGCTGTAGTTACTGAAGAATTAGGAGACGATACAAGTGCAGCAGGTTCCCAATGATACCCTACTCCTCCACTTGCCCATAGGAAAACTTGCTCTCCAGGACATACTATAGTGTCATTCCCTGCTTCTGGTGTAGTTTCAATGACTTCGATATAGACGCTATCTAAGGTTGAACCACAAGGATTCACAAATTCAACATAATACCATCGATCAACTGTGGTACTGATGATAACATTTTGCCCTGTTACGGTATTAATATCCACATTCGGAGACCAATTAATAGTAGGGGCTGGAGATACCGACAAGTTTAGCACATCGCCTTCACATAAAAACGCTGTGTCTTGAACAACTGGTTGTGGTGGACCTTGAAAAACAGTTACATTTACCTGTTCAGTTAATGTACAGCCGTCAGCAGTAATCATCTCTACATCATAAGTCGCATTAACGGTAGGAGAAATCCATAACGTATCATTAGTTGCTGGACCAATCATCGAAGAAGGCTCATTTGACGTCCAAGTATAATCAACTCCACCACTTGCCCAAATCGCAACAGTATCACCAATACAGGTTTCTAAATCAACAATGGAACTTGCACTATCGACAAAAGTTTCTAAAGTTACTGTGAGGGTATCAGCTCCACAGGAATCTGAAACGATTACAGTAAAAGTGGTGGTTGTATCAATAGTCGCTGTGGGGTTTGGCAATGTTTCATCGTCTAAGAATTGTGCTGGAGACCATATATAATTACTTCCTCCAGAAGCTTCCAATTGAAAGTCATCACCGGGGCAAATCTTATCCGTAGGTTGAGTTACAGCACCTTCAAACCCACCAATTTCAATGGTTAAATAACTTGTATCAGATTCAAAACAGCCATCACTATCCATCACAACAAACATCACCTCAAATACTCCAGCAGAATCATACATATGAACAGGTGTGTCAACATTACTTGTAGAACCATCCCCGAAATCCCAAAAGTAAGTATCTCCATTCTGAGAATTATTCGCAAAATACACCGAATCATTCTCACAATAGAGCACATCTGGAACTGAAGTAGAAGAATACATTGCTCCTAAATCAAACTTCCATGCCGCTAAATTACAGTTTGAACTATTATTGGTTTCAGAATAAGCACCAGGAGTGGTCGTAAAACCATTTGCATCACCTCCACATGCCCCGCATACCGCATGATAAATCCGTCCTTGTTTGTCAAAACGACTTGTCCCACCGTCCACATGATTTGAACTACTCGCTACTCCCCCCATAAAAGTTCCATAGTTGAGTCCTTGGGCATTTTCTGATAAAACACCTATATAAAAATTACTCCCATTTGTTGTGGTTTGATAGGCATTTGCAGTTGTAGGAAAACCTTGAGAAGTACTACCTGTTGCTTGGCCTGACTGGTTGGTTACTCCCCCCCAACCTGTGTAATAAATTTCATTGCAGTTAGAAACTAAAAAGGCTGTTGGTGAAATTTCAACAGTATTATTTCCTCCACCTACGATTGTTGACCAATTTAAAGTTGATAAATCTGTTGAATATTGTTGAATAAACTGACCAGAATTTGGATTACTATAAACACCTGGTGTTACTGTCATATTTCCTTCGGACTGTCCAAAAACATAAACCCTATCCATCTGGTCCAACTGAACAAAAAAAGATTGATCATAATCATTCGTACCAATATAGGTTCCACTTAAAACATTCGAGGTGATTCCATCTAACTCAAAAATATAACCATCAATTCCTCCTTGAATAGAATTGCTAAATCCATTCTGGACAGGCATATCTGGTGAATTTGTACCACCACTGACATAAATATTATTTGTGCTCGAAACCTGCAATGAATAACCTGCGTCAATCGCTGTACCTCCAAGATAAGTAGACCAAATTAAATTATTTAATCCTGGACTAAGCTTTGCCACAATGGCATCTTGCCCCCCTCCAATAGTTGAGGAAAATCCATTTACGATAGGAAAGTCTGGCGATTGAGTAGAACTGGTAATCAGAACATCTCCGTTTAAATCTAGTATTATTTCACCCCTAAAAACATCACCATAATTATAATTTAATGCACCAACATTTAATCCATCATTTTCTGATCCTCCAAGTAAGGTACTCGCTATCAAATTCGAACCATCAGAGCTTAAGTGTGCGACAATTAGATCTGTCCCATTAAAATCTATAGCTATTTGAGAAGTTAAAGTTCCGCTATTATGTGTCGTTTGATAAGCATTAGATGACAAAGGGAAATTTGATGATGTTGTAGAACCTAAAATATAAAGCTCTCCTTGTGCATTCGTTACAATTGAATTTGGCGTTTCGTTTCCATCCCCACCAATATAAGTTGAATAAAGCAAACTGGTTCCATCACTTGAAAACTTAGTTATTCCAATATCAATTTTAAAAAGTCCATAGCCTCCATTAAATGTCTCATCATAAGCACCAGTAGATAATGGATATCCGGTACCAAAAACAATTCCACCGGCATATAAATTAGCATTTCCGTCAGGTGCAGCAGTAAATCCCCAATTATCTGCATTAGACCCCGTGAAAGTTGAAAAAGTTAAACTAGGATCTATAATCAATGTTGAAGTGGTATCATATCCTTCTGGGAAATCAAAAGTAACTACATCTTCAGATCTTTTAAAAACCGATTTTACTGGAGATTGAAAACGTGATTCAGATTTCGTCCACACCTTCAAACCATCTTCAATAATAGGTCCGAATCGCGTAAAAATCTCTACTTTCTCATCTGAAACAGAAAGCTTATCCATTCCTTCATGACGAATTTGAAT
Organism: Brumimicrobium aurantiacum; assembly: GCF_003402975.1. Taxonomy (GTDB): domain Bacteria; phylum Bacteroidota; class Bacteroidia; order Flavobacteriales_D; family Crocinitomicaceae; genus Brumimicrobium; species Brumimicrobium aurantiacum. Next base: position 77,204 of record NZ_QURB01000004.1, read on the forward strand.
AATTGAAGGATCTACTCCAGGTTCAACATGAAATGAGTATTTGATATTCTCTGAAGTCATTTCTAATATCAAATCAATTCCTGGGTAAAAATCTAACATTTCAAGCTTCTTAAATGAGCGCACTTTAGAATGCCAATTAGTAGAATCATTACCTAAAAAATAATTACTGTAAAATGAAGATGTGTCTTTTTCATTAACCTTTCCCTTCCAAGAGGAATTTACAAAATGACTATGAACAGTATGTGATTGAATTTTATCTATGCTATCTCCATGATGTGCAGCATGATAAACATCTCCTAAATTATTCAAGGCGTATGTAAACTTGTCTTTTTCAATAAAAAAATCACCTTTTTGAAGATTTACCCGATAAAGAATTTTCGCATCCCATTGCCCTCTATTTGGCTCAAACCAAGTTTCTCCGTCTTGCCCTAAAGCATTCGAAAAAACACTGATAAAAACTATACAGAAAAGGATTATACGAGTCATTAATCAAATATAATAAATGAAAAATTAAATATGGATTAAATTACAGTAATTCAACCAATAATAAGACTCTTCTTTTATGGTTATCGTTGCTTTTTAAAACTATTTAAAAACACTCTTCCCATTTTATATGGATAAAAGGGATTTTAAAAGTATTTTTGCAAAAGAAAAATATCAAAGCCCATGAGTGATGCAATTAAGCATGAGTGCGGAATAGCACTTTTAAGACTAAAAAAACCATTAGAATTTTATATTGATAAATACGGTTCAGCCTTTTATGGTCTAAACAAGATGTATTTATTGATGGAAAAACAACACAATCGAGGTCAAGATGGTGCTGGATTGGCAAACATAAAGTTAGACATGAGTCCTGGAGAACGTTATATTTCTCGTAGGAGGTCTGTAGACCAAAAACCAATTCAAGATATTTTCACAACGATCAATCAACGTTTTGAAGACATTGCCGAGCATAGTCCAGAAAAATTAAAAGACATTGACTTTTTAAAGAAAAATGTTGGGTTTACTGGAGAGCTATTTTTAGGGCACCTAAGATATGGAACTTCTGGAAAAAACGGAATTGAAAGTTGCCATCCATTCTTACGTCAAAACAACTGGATGACAAGAAACCTTGTTGTTGCAGGTAACTTTAACCTTACGAATGTTGATGAATTATTTGATGTTTTATTAAATTTAGGTCAGCATCCGAAAGAAAAATCTGATACTGTTACAGTGCTTGAGAAAATTGGACATTTCTTAGACGAAGAAAATGAGGATTTATTCCAACAATATAAATCTCAAGGCTACAACAATAAAGAAATCACCTCAAAAATTGCAGAACACCTTGATATTGTAAAAATACTTAAGCGTGCCTCTGAAGATTGGGATGGTGGTTATACAATGTCTGGATTATTTGGTCATGGAGATGCTTTCGTATTGAGAGACCCAGCAGGAATCCGTCCAGCATTCTGGTATGAAGATGATGAAATTTTTGTAGTAACATCTGAACGTCCTGTTATTCAAACAGCATTCAACCTTAAAAAGGAAGATATAAAGGAATTAAATCCAGGACATGCTTTAATATTGAAGAAATCAGGAGAAGTTTCTGAAGAAAAAATAAACGAACCTACAGCTAACGCAGCTTGTTCTTTTGAGAGAATTTACTTCTCAAGAGGAAATGATTTTGATATCTACAACGAACGTAAATTACTTGGTCAATATCTAGTTCCTCAAATCATTGACAGCATTAACAACGAATTGGACAATGCTGTTTTCTCCTTTATTCCGAACACGGCAGAAATGTCATTTTATGGTATGATGAAGGGATTGGAAGACTACCTTAATGTTGAGAAAATTGATGCGATCAAAGCTTTAGGAAATGAATTAACAGACGAAAAACTTCAGCAAATCCTTACACGTAAGACTCGTTTTGAGAAAATTGCGATTAAAGATGCAAAACTTAGAACTTTCATAACACAGGATGATGCACGTGACGACATGGTTGCTCATGTTTACGACATTACTTATGGTACAGTTAAACGCAATGAGGATAATCTTGTAGTGATTGACGACTCTATAGTGAGAGGAACAACTTTAAAACAAAGTATCCTTAGAATTCTTGATCGTTTGGAACCAAAAAAGATTGTAGTGGTTTCATCTGCTCCTCAAATCCGTTACCCAGATTGTTACGGAATTGATATGGCTAAAATGGGGGACTTCATTGCTTTTGAGGCAGCCATTGAATTACTTAAAGAAAATGGAAAAGGTTACTTAATCGATGACATTTACAAAAAATGTGTTGAGCAACAAAACCTTCCTAAAGAGCAAATTAAGAATTACGTTAAAGAGATATACGCACCATTTACTCCGCAAGAAATATCAGATAAAATTGCGCAATTATTAACGCCAGTTGATATGAAATCGGAAGTAAAAATTGTTTACCAAACAATAGAAAACCTTCACAAGGCTTGTCCTAACAACACAGGAGACTGGTACTTCACTGGAAACTACCCAACTCCAGGAGGAAACAAAGTTGTGAACAAGGCATACATGAACTATATTGAAGGAATTAGTGAACGTGCTTATTAAAAATTAAAATGAAAAAGCAAACAGCAATATTTTTCTACTTACTAGGAGTATATGCTGTCATGCAATTTATTTGGTGGGGGTATCATTTGATTGAGCTGTCTTCGGAAGTAAACTCAAATGATACCCAAACCAAAAGACTCATAATGATCATTGGAGAAGGCTTAGTTTTCTTCATTATTTTAATTCTTGGTCTTTGGAAAATAAGACACTCCTTTCAAAAAGAAATTAAATTATCTAAAAGACAAAACAATTTTCTTTTGTCTGTGACGCATGAGTTAAAAACACCTTTAACCTCCAATAAATTATACCTTCAAACCTTACTTAAACGAAAAGGACTTGAAAGACAGCAACAAGAAGAAATGCTGAACTTTGCCATCAAAGAAAACAAGCGATTGGAGGATATGATAGACAATATTCTTACCGCCACAAGAATTGACAATCACCGTTTACAATTAAACAAAGTAGAGTGTAATCTAAGTGAAATTATTTCAAATAATGTTCAAAAATGGTCGGCTTCTCGAATCCCTGTAAGTACATCTATTGAAGAAAACATTCACATTCACGCTGATCTTTTTATCATAGAAACAACACTTAACAATCTACTTGACAATGCCTTAAAATATGCAGGAAAAGAGGCTCAAATTGAAGTCTATTTAAAAAAGGAAAAAAACCTAATCACTTGGGGAGTTAAGGATAATGGTAAAGGGATTGATCCTGAAAATGCCAAAGATATTTTCAAGAAATTTGTACGTGTTGGAAATGAAGAAACACGCACTGAAAAAGGAACAGGTTTAGGTCTATATATTGTAAAAAACTTAATCAAATTTCATGGAGACACCATAACTTATGAAATGAATAAGCCAAATGGTGCCCATTTTAAAATCACTATACATGAAAAACAATAACAAGGTTGGTTTAATTATTCTAGACGGATGGGGAATTGGAGACAAGAGTAAAGCCGACGCGGTATTCAACGCCAACACGCCAACCATGGACAATCTTACACTTAAATACCCAAACGCCACACTCACAACGTTTGGAGAAATGGTTGGTTTACCAGAAGGCCAAATGGGAAACTCAGAAGTTGGACACCTCAATATTGGTGCTGGTAGAATTGTTTACCAAGAATTAACTAGAATCAACAAATCAATTAGAGAGGGAGACTTTTTTAAATTAGACTCCTTGTGTAAAGCCTTTGAAAAAGCAAAGCAAAACAATCAAAAGGTTCACTTCATGGGACTCGTTTCTGAAGGAGGTGTTCACAGTTCTCAAAGCCATCTTCATGCTTTATGTGACATGGCAATGCAATATGATCTTCAAAAAGTGTATATCCATGGGTTCTCAGACGGACGTGATTGTGATCCTAAAAGTGGAAAAGCTTTCTTCAACAATTTAGAGAAACATATCAAAGACAGCCCTATCAAACTCGCAAGCATTATCGGCCGCTATTTTGCAATGGATAGAGATTCTCGATGGGAAAGAATTGAAGAGGCATATAACTTAATAACCAAAGTTGTTGGTCGAACTTTTGACAATTCTAATGCCGTTTTTGACACATGGTATAATGAAGAAGTTACGGACGAATTTATCCGTGCTTCGAAAATCGATCATGGCGATGAAAATACAAGTATAGAAGATGGAGACTTGGTTATAAGTTTCAATTTCAGAACTGATAGACCAAGAGAAATCATTACTGTTTTGAATCAGCAGAAAATTGATGGATATTTGATGGAACCATTGAATCTGGATCTATACACCATGACCTCTTACGATGAAACATTTAAAAATGTTGAGGTTATTTTCAATAAAGAAAATTTACATAATACAATCGGCGAAGTTTTAGCCAATCATCATAAAACACAGGTGAGAATTGCTGAAACTGAAAAATATCCACACGTTACATTCTTCTTTTCTGGTGGAAGAGAGGCTCCGTTTCAAAATGAAAAAAGATTATTGGTCAACTCACCAAATGTAGCGACATACGATTTACAACCAGAAATGAGTGCTCCAAAAGTAACCAAAGAAATCACTGATGAAATTAATTCAAATACACCTGACTTCTTTTGTTTAAACTTTGCAAATCCTGACATGGTTGGTCACACTGGTGATTACAACGCCATAATTAAAGCGGTGGAGACAGTAGATAACTGTTTGAATGAGGTAATTAATACAGGACTAAACAAAGGTTATGAATTTATCGTAATTGCAGACCATGGAAATGCAGACAAAGCTTTAAATGCAGATGGTTCTCCAAACACAGCACATTCACTTAATCCTGTACCAGTAATATATGTCACCAAAGATTTGGTAACATTAGAGAGCGGAATATTAGCAGACGTAGCCCCTACAATATTACACCGAATGGGAGTGGACATTCCATCAGAAATGACAGGTAAAAACCTCATAAAAGAAGCATAAACACATTTTTATATCAAAAAAAAAGAGGAGCAATTAGCTCCTCTTTTTAGTTTCAAAAGTTTCAATCTAGTTACTCATTCACCAATTGAACAAATCCTTGTTCAGATTTTGATTGACCGTTTAAATCAATAATTGTAAATTGATAAAAGTAAGTACCATCAGTACACTCAGCTCCTGAATTATCTTTTTGTCCATTCCATTTGAAGTCTACATCAGTACTTTCAAACACAACGTTCCCCCAACGGTTAAGAATAACTATTTCCAAAGATTGTGCATTTTCTGCATTTAAAGTAAAGAAGTCATTAACTCCATCTCCGTTTGGTGTAAATATATTTGGCATTTCATAACCTAAAGGAAGTGTTACAGTTACAGTTCTTGAAGTTTCATCAGAACAGTTTCCTTTTTCTGTCACAAGTGTCACAGTATAAACACCTTCTTGATAATATGTTGAATACTGGTCACTTAAATCTCCAACTATATTTGATTCTCCGTTTCCAAAGTCCCAGTAATAAGTTGTTGCAGGATCAGAATTATTTACAAAAGTAACATCTAAAGGTGCATAACCAGATTCAGGTGTAGCCTCAAAAGAAGCTGTCGGCGGTGGTTCTTGCTCTAAGAAAATACTATCCATTACAGTACATACGTCATCTTTAATGGAGAAGTAATACCATCCTGAAGGCTTATTCCCCCAAACAGTTCCGTTAATAAAATCAGTACTATTTGAACCTGGACCTATCCATTTATATACTGGCGTTCCAGTATAGCCAGATTGGTCTCCATAACCAAAAACAATTCCATTATCTATTCCACATTCTGCCATCTGTTGTTTTAAAGAATCAATCTTTAAGGTTTGGTTTACATTTATAGTCGTGGTATCTGTAAACTTAAAGCCACAGGAATCAATTGAAGTAACTATATATGTAGTCTCACCATTACTAAGTGCTTCCGCAAATGCATTCGCCCCTGTTTCTCCATTACTCCACTCGTAGGTGTAAGGAGGAAATCCATCTTCGGTATATGCCCATATCGGAACACTATCATTTGCACAAAGTAAAGAAGTATCAGAGGCTGTTACTGTTGAAATTGGTTTGTCAGTAATCCATATTGTTCCTTCTGAAAAAACGGTATCACCACATGGTGTTATTGAATAAGCTGTAATTGTAACACTTTCATCTGGTTCGACAACACCATCATTTACTGGACTAATTGTTAAGGCAATAGTATCTACTCCGGGTAAAAAAGTTATAACACCACCAGGAGCAAAAACAGGATAATCATCGACTTCTAAAGCAGTACCACCAACTGTCAACACAACATCTAAGGTATCTGCTAATTGATTTTGAGGTCTAACAAGGTTAACAGTCGCTTCCATACATCCTTCAACAAGTAATGTATCAGAATAGCTCTGGTCTGTTTCAATTTTAATATCTACAACTGCAGATGAAAATGAATTTGCTTCTAAGAAAACTCCAGAATCTAGTCCTGAATCGAAAACATTTGAAATCGCCAACTTAATATGAAAAGTATCACTACATGTTAGACTTGAATTTGCGGGTAAAAGAACTGTACTCCCATTATAATCTGACATTGGCAATCCCGCAGCAGAATAAATTGGATTATATGATGTTGTAAAATAAATAGCATTCGCTTGCCAATTTGGATCTACTGCCGCACAGTTGGCCGCAGTCCCCCCTCCTGTTGGCACACCTCCATTCACAGAGTTTATCCCTACAGGGATATTATTGGAATTTGGTACAGTGGCTATATTTACAGCATTATTGGTATATGGGCCTGAGATTCCTGGTCCTGAAATAAAAAATCCAAAAACATCGTTGTAGTTAGAACATGTATAACCAGAATATTCCATTGAAGAGAAAATATAATTAAAGGACAATGTATCACCTGATGGTACAAAATCAAATTCAATAATTGCACCATTGGTTATATTACCACCAATCGCAGCTAAATCGGGATCATTCGTGACTTGACCTCCATTAGTATGCATCAAAACTCCTCCGCTTATTGGAAAACCAGGGTCAGTATTCGAAAATCTTCTTACACTTGATTGAGTTTGATTTGCTTCAGCTGCACTTCCGTTATAGGTAATATTAAAGGCATTTATACCAGCGCCTAAAAGCACATCTTCAACTGCTTGAGCAGGTGTCATTGTTGGTTGAATTAAATTCATTTGTTGTGCAGAAACCCCAAAGGAGAATAACACTATAATAGAGAGTAATAAATGTTTTATCATAATTAATAGTTTTAAAGACGTGTTGTTAAGTTAACATTAAAACGTTTTGAAAACTAATATGGTTGCATCTTATTATGAAATAATTAACAATTATAAGCCATATAATGCAAAATCAAAACTTTAACACAACCTTGCAATTGACTGAACCAAGATAATTTTCTAACTTTACTGCAAAAGAAATTCTATGAAAAAAACACAAGATTTTATACAAAAAAATCAACAACGATTTTTAGATGAACTATTTGAATTACTTCGCATTCCTTCGATTTCAGCTGACCCAGAACACAAAGGTGATGTAAAAAAAGGTGCGGAATTAGTTGCTCAACATTTAATTGAAGCTGGAGCTGATAATGTAGAAGTTTGTGAAACTGCTGGTCATCCAATTGTTTATGGTGAAAAAATCATTGACAAAGATTTACCAACCGTTCTCGTTTATGGTCATTATGATGTTCAACCAGCAGACCCAATTGAATTGTGGGATTCTCCAGCTTTTGAACCAGTAATTAAAAAAACAGACATTCATCCTGAAGGAGCAATTTTTGCACGTGGGGCATGTGACGATAAAGGTCAAATGTTCATGCATATAAAAGCATTCGAAGCCATGAGCAAAAGTGGTGAAATGCCTTGTAATGTAAAATTCATGATTGAAGGTGAAGAAGAAGTTGGTTCAGAAAATCTTGGTATTTTTATTAAAGAACAAAAAGAGAAACTTGCAGCGGATATTATTTTAGTTTCTGATACAGGAATTATCTCTAATGAACATCCTTCAATCACAACAGGATTACGTGGTTTGAGCTATGTAGAAATTGAAGTAGTTGGGCCAAATCGCGATCTACACTCTGGTTTGTACGGTGGATCTGTGGCTAATCCAATCAATGTGCTTTCAAACATGATTGCCCAGTTACATGACGATAAACATAAAATTACAATTCCAGGATTCTACGACAAAGTAGAAATTCTTTCTGATGAGGAAAGAGCTGAAATGGCTCGCGCTCCGTACGACGAAGATGAGTACAAAGCTTCAATAGACATTAAGGATGTACAAGGAGAAGAAGGATACTCAACACGCGAAAGAGGTTCTATCAGACCAACACTAGATGTTAATGGAATGTGGGGTGGCTATATCGGTGAAGGAGCGAAAACTGTTCTTCCGTCGGCTGCATTTGCTAAAATTTCAATGCGATTGGTTCCTCATCAAGATCCAGATGAAATTACAGAACAATTTAAAACATACTTTGAAAGTATCGCACCTGATTCTGTAACTGTAAAAGTTAAACCACATCACGGTGCTATTCCTGCTGTTACACCTATTGATTCAAATGGATATATTGCGGCAAGTAACGCTATGGAAAAATCTTTCGGGAAAAAACCTATTCCATTGAGAAGTGGTGGAAGTATTCCAATTGTAGCACTGTTTGAACAAGTGCTAGGATTGAAAACAGTTCTAATGGGATTCGGATTAAACAGTGATGCAATCCATTCTCCAAATGAGCATTACGGTGTATTCAACTTCAATAAAGGGATAGAAACAATTCCTTACTTCTTTGAAGAATTTGCAAAACTTGAAAAACAATAATGAAAAGCTTAAAGTTTATTTTCGCCATTCTTGCCTTTTTGTTTCTTACAACAGGTTGTATTGAAAACCCAGAGTTTAAAGGAGTTTCAAACTTCAAAGTTGATCAAATCAATCAGGGCAAGCTTGCTTTCAACGTTGATGTTTCAGCATACAACCCTAATTGGTATAATCTAAAGGTGAGAAAATCAACCCTCAATATATACCTGAATGACCAATATGTTGGAGAAGCATTTTTACTAGATAAGTATAAAATGAAGCGAAAAACCACAACTTTGGACAATGTTCCTGTGGAAGTATTACTTGAACCCGGCATAATGATGAAATTGGTCAAAATTGCCATGGGAGGAAATGTAAAACTAAGGCTCGAAGGTAAACTCAAAGCCTCTGCGTTTGGGATTCCTGTAAGCAAACAGGTAGATCAAACTAAAGAACTCAATCCAAAAGATTTAGATATAAATTTAAAAGATTTAATCGGATTCTAAAAAGTGAAATGACAATGCACACCAATGATTTAATTAATTCAAGTAGTCCATATTTATTGCAACATGCGCATAACCCTGTCAATTGGGTTGAATGGAGCGAAAAGGCGTTTGAAAAAGCAAAGCAAGAAAACAAACTTGTACTGATTAGTGTAGGTTATTCTGCTTGTCATTGGTGTCATGTCATGGAACGCGAAAGTTTCGAAAATGAAGAAGTCGCAGCTTTAATGAATAAATATTTGGTTTGTATAAAAGTCGACAGAGAAGAACGACCAGATGTAGATCAAATTTACATGAATGCTGTTCAACTCATGACGCAACAAGGTGGTTGGCCTTTAAATTGTTTTGCTTTACCTGATGGAAGACCAATATTTGGAGGTACTTATTTCAGAAAAGATCAATGGATGAATGTTATCCAACAACTTTGGAATACTGTTCAAGAAGACGAAAAACGTGTTTTAGAATATGCTGAAAAACTTACCGATGGAGTCATCAATTCTGAGCTTGTAAAACCCGTTGAAGTAAAACAAGATTTTGATCCGATTCAACTCGAAAACATGATTCAAATTTGGAAGAAAAATTTTGATTTTGATCATGGAGGAAATGACAGAGCTCCTAAATTCCCGATGCCGAATAATTACGAGTTTTTACTGAATTATGGTGTACTCAAAGATGACAGAACACTAATTAAACACACCCATTTCACCTTACACAAAATGGCTTTGGGTGGAATTTATGACCAAATTGGTGGTGGTTTTTCACGTTATTCAGTTGATCATCAATGGAAAGTACCACATTTTGAAAAAATGCTGTATGACAATGGTCAATTATTATCGCTTTACGCAAAAGCCTACACTCACCAAAATGAATTGCTCTATAAAGAAGTAATCTCACAAACAATTGATTGGCTCTTTCGTGAAATGCGACATGAAAACAAAGGTTTTTTCTCGGCACTTGATGCAGATTCAGAAGGTGTTGAAGGAAAATACTATACCTGGACAAAAGCTGAACTTCAAGAAATTCTTAAAGATGATTTTCAATGGTTTTCCGAATTTTACAATGTCAACGCACAAGGTTATTGGGAAAATGAAGTATATATACTTCTTCGAAACCACAGGAAGGAAGAATGGTGTAGGGAAAACAATATTACCCTTGAGGAATTTAATGAAAAACTTAAACTTGCTCATCAAAAACTAAACGAGGTTAGAGCAAAAAGAATTAAACCCGGATTAGATGACAAACAACTAACTGCCTGGAATGCTATCACCATAAAAGGATTAGCTGATGCTGGACTTGCACTAAACAATTCGTTTTATATTCAAGCGGCGGTTGATGCTGCAAATTGGATTTTAGAATATCAATGGGATGAAAAAACAAGCCAATTGTTACGAACAAGAAAAGACGGGGTTTCAAAAATCAATGGTTTCCTGGAAGATTATGCCAATGTAATTGATGCTTTCATCACTTTATATGAAGCAACATTTGACATTAAATGGTTAGAAACTGCAAATAAACTAACCGATTTCACCATTCAGCATTTTTATGATGAAGATTCTAAAATGTTCTTTTTTACAGATAAAGATTCAAAATTAATCACACGAAAACTTGAGATTAATGACAATGTCATTCCGGCTTCGAACAGTATCATGGCAAGAAATTTATTTAAAATAAGTAAGTTTTACTATTTGAGTAAATATGAAGAAATGGCCAAGCAAATGTTATCAAACATTTACAGTCAAATATCACAATACGGTTCAGCATATTCTAATTGGGGAATTCTAGCTTTAGCAATGAATACTCCATTTTACGAAGTAGCGATAACAGGCTCCAAATCAAAAGAACAAAGAGCGATACTTGGGAAAGAATATATTCCAAATGCAATATTTGCAGGTGGAAATAAGATGAACATTCCTTTTTTAGAAGACAAGAACTTTTCTAAAGAAAGTATGTTTTATGTCTGCGAAAACTTCACATGTCAAGCACCTACAGATTCCATAAAAGAAACTTTAAAAAAATTAAAGGCATAAAAAAAGTCCATCCGAAGATGAACTTTTCTAATATTATTTAAGTCTATTTTACTCTAAAAAATTAGAATAAAACTCCATTATTGTATAATCTGTTCCTTCAAAGTTTACGGTTCTTACACCTGTTGAAAGTAAGAATCTCGTAATTACTCTTTTTGCTTGTTGATCTTGATTTACTAAATCAATTCTAGCAAGATTCGTATTATCATCAAAACTTACATTAAAGTAATCTGTATAATATTGTGATGATTTTTCAACATCTTCAGTCGTAACTTCACTTGGCATAGTAAATTCGATAAAGTCTTCAGCTAAATTCTCTTTCAAATTTGCTGCCGTCCCCTCCACTGTTGCTGTTTGGGCAAATCCTAAACTAGTTAGAAATGCCATTGCGAATAGTATTATTAGTTTTTTCATAGTTCAATGTTTTATAAGAAGACTTAATAATATTATAAAAAGTTGCTTTTACAAAGAAATAGTCTACTTTTTTTTAAATGTTACTCATCAAATCAACTTTATTTAAGGAGAAAAAGGCAAATGTTATGCCAAGAGTTTTTTGCATTTTTGCAAAAACGAGAATATGCATCCTTTTTACACACCAAATACCATTGAAGCAGGTTGCGACGAAGCTGGAAGAGGCTGTCTCGCTGGACCAGTTGTTGCTTCTGCAGTTATTCTACCATTAAATCATGGTATTGATGCCCTGAACGATTCCAAACAATTAAGTGAAAAGAAGCGTCAGGCCTTAGTACCTATTATTAAAGAAAAAGCAATTGCGTATGGTATTGGATATGTAACTCCACAAGAAATTGATGAAATAAACATTTTGAATGCCAGCTTTTTGGCTATGCATAGAGCCATTGATCAACTTGTTGTACACCCCGAATTATTGTTAATTGATGGGAATCGATTTAATCCATACCCCAATATTCAGCATCAATGTATTATTAAAGGAGACACGCTTTATCAAAGTATTGCTGCCGCTTCCATTCTCGCAAAAGAATCAAGAGACGACAGTATGAGGAACCTACATCTTGAATTGCCTCACTATAATTGGCAAAAAAACAAAGGTTATCCAACAAAAGCACATAAAGCAGCCATTCTTCAAAATGGAATTAGCAAACATCATAGAAAGTCCTTTAAATTATTTCCGAATCAAAAATAAACTTACAATGATTGATTTATTAGCGCTTACAACAATAAATCGTTAATAAAAATCACAAATGCCTTACAATTATTTATTTTTAAGCTTTAGCTTTGAAAAAAATAGATGAATGAAACGTTTTCTTCTTATTAGCATTGTTATCGCTGCCATTGCATGGATTGGCTATTCTACCTATGAACTGTGGTTAAATACCGACAATACCATATCTCCTGAATATGTTTTTTGCGATCAAGATGAGTCCATTCTCTTGATTAACAAGTTTGATGAAACAAAAAGTGCAAATTATTTTAATGCAATTCAGAAGAATCCACTTGCCAATTCTTTAAGTAATTTAGATTCAATTGGTCAATTAGAGTTAAAAATTTATGCCAGTGGAAATCGTCCAATTGTTATTTTCGAAAAAGAAACCAAATGGAAAGATGAAGAAGTACTGCTCATCAAAAGCCATTTCAAGCTAACACAACTTGATTTCACGAAAAAAGGTGGTCATTTTATGGTTTCACAAAACTTCGAAGCATGTCAAAAAAACGAGGAAACTGATGATTCAAGAATAGATTTCCTAATTGATGGAGATAAAAAAGCCTCCGCTAATTTCTGGAAAAAAGAAAATGACCAATGGAAAAGAACAGACGTTTATAATTTAAACAAAGGATTTTTCGAATACCGCTCAAGTGATCCTGAAGCAATTTATGGAGAGGCTGTTCAAGATATTCCTGTGTTTTCTTCCGTAATTCCGTATTCAAGTTCAACTTATTCATTTAAGGAACGATTTTACGCTGCAGAAAATGACAGTGTTTTTAAAAATGGACCTATGAATGCTTGGGTTGACAAAGGATTTGTTAAATTAAATTACAATGGAAAACCTGTTATTGTGAGTGATTATCGTTCACAGCAAAAACCAAGTTTAATCTTAATTGAACAAGCCCAGAACGAAGACTCTGTATTCGTAATGGATGACATGCATTCTTTTAGTGGATTTCAATTCACCAAAGACTTTCCAACCGTAAAAAACAGTCGAATTTATGTCATAGAAATTGAAGACAAGGTTTTATTGGTTGAATCAAAAAATACGGCCCGAAAAATATTAGTTGATTATCAATTGGGAAAAACCCTAGCTTTAAGTCCAGAAAGGCAAGATCAATTTTTTGGTGGACTTCCTTCCCATGTAAACTTAAGAGACATTTCTACAGATAAAAAAGCAAGTTTAACATGGAAAAATAAATTACTTTTTGAGGTGAATACAAAACCACCAAACGAACAATTGAACATAAAAGACAAAACCACTTGGTCGGCCTCAGCAGATTTCGAACCCTACAATTTAGTTCCAATAACAGATCATCTGCGTAAAGGAACCTCTGTTTTGAGTTACAATCAATCAGGAAAATATGAATTAATTGGACCTAATGGTAACACCATCTGGAAAGGTGATTTAAAGACACCAATTAAAGGAAAAGTAAAAGTGATTGATGTATTTGACAATAATAAACATCAATTCATTTTCAAAACCAATAAGCAAGTTCACTTAATTGATTTGAATGGAAATACAGTTGGAGGTTTTCCATATCAGTCACAACATGTGTTAACTTCTGGTTTCAGCGACTTTGTATGGAATGGAACAAAACGTTTCTTAATTGGAAATGAAAAGGGAGAAATCATAATGTTGAACAGTGCAGGACAAGAACTAAATATTATACAACTTGGAAGTGAAGCGATTATTTCGACACCTTTTGCCTTAAATATAAAGGGAAATTTACGTGTTTGGGGATTAAATGCTTCACTTGAGCAATTATTAGGTTATCTTGAAACTCCCGCCAAAGCAAAAAGATTAGGCAAAACTAGTGGGCAAACAGCTATTAAACACAACGGAAAAGTAGTCTCCTACTTTGAAAAAGATGGAAAAATATATAGCCAAAAAACGAAATCAAACGGAACACTCGAAAAAGTGAAGCTCATTGAAGAAGGAAAAATATTTGATGTTAATGAACAACATTTAATCATTTCAAAAGGAAATTACTTTAAGGTGCTTGACCACCATCATGATATTATCTACAGCAAACAATTACCGTTTAATGAAGTTGGTAGTTTTGAATTTGTTGAATCGCAATCAACTACAATTGTACTAGATTATCTACAAAACAAGATACATGCGTATAACAAAACTGGAGATGAGTTAAAGGACTATCCGAAAGAAGGACGTAATTTATCTTTCAGTGCCTATAACAAATACGATCAAACGTTATACACTTACACTATAATTTCTCAATCGATTATTTGTTTTAAAAGTAAACTATAAAATTCCTACAGAATGAAAAATACAAGTCAATTCTTACTATTATTCGTAATGATGATTTCATTATTTTCATGTGATCAAAAAGAAAAATCTAATGAATCTCCAACGACGGAGCTTCAAGACTCTTTAGTTACTGAATACAAAAAAACAAGCGAGGATGAACTTTTTGCCAACCACCCGAATGCAAAAAAAATGAAGGAAATTGAGGAGCGAATTGATCCCAATAATCGTGTGGAATCTTTGTACTGGGAAAAACAAACAAAAAACGGGTCGCAATTTACAAAAGTAGCTGCCTTCATCAATGATGATGGACAACCAATGAAAATTACAGAATACTTTATTGATGGAAATTTCCAACCTCAAGGCCAAAGACATTATTTCTTAGAAGACAATAATATGATCGCTTTTAAAGAACAAAAAGACACTTGGATTGATTCATTAAACACAATGTACACGGAAAAGAGAACGATTTATCAAGACAATGCGCCTGTATTAACACAAGTTCGTTCTGCCAAATCATACATAGAAATTGAAGAAAAAAAATGGAAAGACATTGGTTTGGAACACCATTCAATTGAAAAAGTCAATAATATTTTATCTGGCGAAGGTCAATTCCAAACGCATTTTATAAGTGTAATTAAAACCGACCAACTTTATCTATTATTAGGAGAGGCTAAACCAAAAACTGAAGAAAGATATACCACTGCGGTTCGTGTTGATGAAATGACGCCTTTTATTGAGGATTTACTTCAAAACTTGGATGAATATAAATTCAGACCCGTTTATATTCAATTTACAGTAGTTGGAGGAAACAATACACCGGAATATAGAGTTTTGACAGATATCAAATGGAAAGAGAAAGTCAAAATATAATACGTTTCAAATATCTCATTAATTTTGCAACATGATTGATCAAATAATAAAATTTGCATTCGAAGAGGACATTCAAGAAGGAGACCATACTTCACTGTCTTGTGTTCCAGAAAATGCAACTGGAAAAGCCAAGCTATTGGTAAAAGAAGATGGAGTTCTTGCAGGAATGGAATTGGCAGAAAGAATTTTCAACTACTACGATAGCGATCTTAAAATCACAGCATTTAAGAAAGATGGAGATACAATAAAAGTTGGTGAAATTGCTTTTGAAGTTGAGGGTAAATCACAATCCATTTTAGCTACAGAAAGAATTGTTCTCAATTTTATGCAAAGAATGAGTGCAATTGCAACACAAACAAGATCGGTGGTTGACAGTATCAAACATACAGATGCTAAATTATTAGACACAAGAAAAACAACACCTGGAATTAGAGCCATTGAAAAATGGGCGGTGAAAATTGGTGGTGGACACAATCACAGATTTGGACTTTATGACATGATCATGATTAAAGACAATCACATTGATTATTCTGGTGGAATTGAAGCGGCTATAACTAAAGCTAATCAATATATACAAGATAAAGATCTTGACATCAAAATCGAAATTGAAGTACGTGATGAAAAGGAACTAGATGAAGTTTTGGCCATTGGAAATGTGGATAGAATCATGCTGGATAACTTTACGCCTGAAAAAATTAAAGAAGTTCTTTCTAAAATCCCTTCGAACATTGAGACGGAAGCTTCTGGAGGAATAAATAAAAACAATATTGTTGGTTATGCAGAATCTGGGGTAAATTATATCTCTTCAGGTGCACTTACTCATTCTGTAAAATCAATGGACTTAAGCCTAAAGGCGATATACAACTAAACAAAGTAAAAAATGACACAGATTACCGAAAAATACATCACTGAAGCAACATTAAAAATTGATGGTTTAACAGAAGACAGTCTAGAACGAATTTCTGAGGCACATGTCTTGGCACAAGATGTATTTGTTGGATACATACTTTCATCTGCAGTAGAGTATGAAAACGATGCCTTACTCGATTATTTGATTTATTATTTCAATATTTTTTCAGAAGCATTCTCTATGCAAGGTGTTAAAATGAAAAAGATTGACGAAGAAATGATTGATGGTTTTCAAGAAGAATATATTCAAACTTTAGATGAATATATGGAGACTGATGATCAGGATTTAATTGCAAGTATGTGTAATCAGCCAATGATGGTATCTTTCTTAATTCACGAAATAACTGGTGAAGACGAAACCGGAGCTGTCATGGAAGAAGATCTTGCTTCTCATGTATTTATCGTGGGAGTTGCAATGATTGCATTGATGAATAGAGCAATTATCAAAGACTAAAATAATTATGGAAGCCAAGGCGATTGTTAACAAAATGATGGAAAAGGATGCTTTTTCTCAATGGTTGAACATCGAAATCCTTGAAATTAATCCAGGTTTTTGTCAATTAAAAACCTCGGTTCTTCCGGAAATGGTAAATGGTTTTAATATTGCGCACGGCGGAATTTCCTATAGTTTATCTGACTCTGCTTTGGCCTTTGCTGCCAATGCATACGGGAAACAATGTGTGAGTATTGAAACCTCTATTTCCCATACTCGACCAGCCAAAATTGGAGATGAATTAATGGTTACCTGTACAGAATTAAACAGAGGTAAAACCATCGGAATTTACGAAGTTAAAATAAAAAACCAAGCTGATAAAATCATTTCCTTGTTCAAAGGAACGGTACATATTTCTGATCGAGATTGGTCATAAAAACACCATTACAGAGTTAAACTCCCATAATCCAGCGAATAATTTTCAATTTCTTTAAGGAATAAGGTGGATATTTTATACTCGGATCAAGCCAGGTTGCTTTGTCCAAGACACTTTTTTGATGGCTAAATGTATCGAAACCTGCTTTTCCATGGTAATTTCCTATTCCACTATTCCCCACTCCTCCAAACGGAAGATTACTATTCACAATGTGCATTATTGCATCATTAACAGCTCCTCCACCAAATGAAAGTTCATCAATGATTCTATGTTTCACTGAGCGCTGACCTGTAAAAACATAACATGCTAAAGGCTTAGGTAATTTTTTCACTGCTGAAATGGCTTCAGAAATATTATCATAGGTGATAACGGGTAAAATTGGACCGAAGATTTCTTCCTGCATAACATCATCTTCAAATGTCACATCATGCATGATCACTGGAGGGAAATAACGATTGCTTTCATCAAAATCACCTTGATAATAAAGCTTTTCCTCATCTATCATTTCTTTTAAACGCTGATAATTTTTATCATTAATGATTTGAACGTAATTTTCATTTTTAAAGGCAAAATCCATCTCAATGATGCGTTGCTTTAACTTTTCAAGAAATTCATCTTTGATCGAGGCATCCACCATTACATAATCTGGAGCAATACACGTTTGACCTGCATTTAAAAACTTACCCCAAACCAAGCGTTTTACAGCTACATCTAGATTACAACTTTTAGTGATAAAAGCAGGACTCTTCCCACCTAATTCTAATGTAACTGGAGTCAGATTTTGCGCCGCCGCCTTGTATACAATCTTACCAACATTGACACTTCCTGTGAAGAATATTTTATCCCATTTTAATTCGAGCAAATTAGTTGTTACCTCTACTCCACCTTCAACAACATGAAAAAAAGAAGCATCAAAATTATCGTTGATCATTTTTGCGATAATTTCACTTGTCGCTGAAGGGACCTCACTCGGTTTTAAGACAACAGTATTTCCAGCAGCAATTGCTGCAATAACTGGCGCAAAAGAAAGTTGAATTGGATAATTCCACGCGCCAATAACCAAACAGGTTCCTAAAGGTTCAGGATAAATAAAACTTTTTGCAGGAAAATTAATCATATTGGTGCGCACGCGTTTACGCTTCGACCATTTTCGTACTTTAGAAATGGCTTCATCAATATCTAAATACAATAAGGCTAACTCATTGGTAAAAGTATCAAACTTCGACTTTTTAAAATCAGCATAAATAGCAGCATTCATTGCTTCTTCATTTGCTTTCAGTATCGATTTCAGCAGTTTTAATTGTTTAATTCTAAATCCAATTTCTTTAGATGAATTCGTATTAAAAAAAGAATTTTGATCTGCGACTAATTGATGTAAATTTTGACTTTGCATACTCTAAAGTATAAATATTTAATGACAAACATACTAATCAGTAAAATTGTTCCATTATCATTCTTTCAATTCATGGGTTTAGAGTAGAATAATCATTCATTTTACTATATTTATGAACTTATTCTAAGGAGTTTTCATGCAAAAGAAATTTTTCAGTAATTTATTTTTCATCGTTCTGCTCAACTTGCTTATCAAGCCATTTTATATTTTTGGAATTGATGTACAGGTTCAAAATATTGTGGGCGCAGAAGATTATGGACTATACTTTACCTTACTAAATTTCTCATTTTTACTCAATATGTTTTTAGACATTGGAATAACCAATTACAACACTAAAAACACCGCCCAAAATCCGAGCACCGTTAGCAAATACATTGGCTCTTTTTTCGGATTAAAAATAATGCTAGGCATTTTATATTCCATTATTACAATAGGTTTTGCCTTAATATTAGGCTACTCTGATAAGGAGATGTACCTGCTTAGTTTTTTCATTCTCAATCAAGTTTTCATTGGGTTAATTCAATATTTGAGAAGTAATTTTGCTGGTTTACACATGTTTAAACTCGATGCTATCATCTCAGTGCTCGATCGTTTACTCTTAATACTTATTTCAGCATTTCTAATCTATGGTTTTTCATTTGAAGGAAGCTTTAAAATAGAATGGTTCATCTATGCACAAACCTTTGCCTACGGTGTTTCTTTATTGACAGCACTAATTTTGACCATTAGAAAAATCGGTAAAATCAAAACCAAAGCCAATCGTGTTTTGTCATGGGCCATTTTAAAACAAAGTACACCATTTGCGATATTAATCTTATTGATGTCCTTATACACAAGAATGGATGCCGTAATGCTTGAAAGATTATTACCTGACGGAAAAGCACAATCAGGAATCTACGCACAAGGTTTCAGGTTATTGGACGCTGTAAATATGTTTGCTTTTTTAGTTGCTGGACTATTACTTCCCATTTTTTCGAGGCTAATTGGAGAAAAACAAAATGTACGGCCAATTTTACAAGTGGCTGGTAAATTTCTTGTTGGCGTAGCTTTGATCGTTGGTATTGGTATGGCTTTCAATGCAAATTTGACAATTGAAACCATTTACCATAATAATACTGAAGATGCTGGAAATGTTTTTTTCTGGTTGATTCTAAGTTTTATTCCGTTATCAATATCACATATATTTGGAACATTACTTACTGCAAATCACAGTTTAAGGATTTTGAATCAAATGGCTATATTTGGTGTAGTGCTCAATTTCGGAATGAACTACTATCTTATTCCTCGATTTGAAGCCGAAGGTGCCGCTGTCGCTACCTTATGCACACAATCATTAACGGCGTTTCTACAACTTATTTTAGTGATGCGTGTTTTCCAATTTAAAGTTCATTGGAATAGTTTATTAAAACTAATAATGTTGGCAGTAGTTTTTATCCCTGTAGCTTATTTTGCGCATGAAAACATTGAAAATTCATGGAACATTATTCTCACTTTGGGTATCGGTTTTGTCCTAATGATAGCTTTAGGTTTGGTCTATTTTAAAGACCTCATTGCAATGGTCAAAACCAAAAGTTAATCCACACATCTATCTTTTAAGCACGGATTTGTTTAACGCGGTGAAGTGGTGTAAATTCTTCAATTTCTATATGATCCAATCCTTTTTTCTCAAAATTCAGGGTATAGATTAATCCTTCATCTGTTGGATAGTATTCGAAATCCTCTGTCAAAGAAAGGGCAATTCCTTTAGCATTCAATTTTGCCAATAGTTGATTTAAATCCGTTGGACCAAGAACTAAAACAGTTTCAATTAAGATTTTACCTTGAATTGTTTGTACCTCCACCTCTGCAAGATTTGTACGTTCTTCTATTTGAATATGCTGAATTGTCATTTTTTTAAATACGTTTTTCATAACTCTTGTTTTTAATTACACTACAAATGTAGAAGTCTAGAACGTAATCTATTTACGTAGTGATTTTTTTTAGCTAGAGCTTCAGGAATTTATTTATATAGTCTGCATTAAATTCCCGTTAAATACTTTATAAAAACCAAGAGTTTTCCTATCTTGCCAACACGCGATAAAAGCGATAATACAATAGAAAAATACAAACAATGAAATACGAAAGAATCGACAAAAGATTATTTGAAAGAAACAGAACGAAGTTCATGCAACAAATGAAAGCCAACACTGTTGCGATTTTCAACTCAAATGACATTTATCCAATTAGTGCAGACAGTACTATTCCATTTGAACAAAACAGAGACATGTTTTATTTATCTGGAGTTGACCAAGAAGAAAGTATTTTGGCGTTATTTCCAGATGCGTCTAACCCGAAACACCGTGAAATTTTATTCTTAAAAGAAACAAACGACCATATTGCTGTATGGGAAGGAGAAAAATTAACGAAAGAAGCGGCTTTTGAAACTACAGGAGTAAAAACTGTTTATTGGTTACAAGAATTTGATACAATTCTTAAGCAATTAATGGCTGAAGCAGAAGGGATTTACATCAACACAAATGAACATTTACGTGCAAATACAGAAACACAAACACGTGAAGATCGATTTATAAAACAATGGAAAAAAGACTACCCAGCTCATCAAGTTCACAAAAGTGCACCAATTTTACACCGCATTAGAAGTGTAAAAGAAGATATTGAATTAGACTTAATGCAGAAGGCATGTGACATCACTGAAGGAGCTGTAAAACGTGTATTGAAATTTGTTGAACCAGGTGTTTATGAGCATGAAATTGAAGCTGAAATCATCCATGAATTCATCAGAAATCGTTCAAATGGTTTTGCTTACACTCCAATTATTGCGTCGGGTAAAAATGCATGTGTATTGCATTACATCGAGAACAATCAACAATGTCAAAAGGGAGATGTAATCTTGATGGACTTTGGAGCGAAATATGCTAATTACGCTGCCGACCAAACAAGAGCCATCCCAGTGAGTGGACGATATACAGACCGACAAAAAGAGGTATACAACGCTGTACTTCATGTTAAGAAAGAGTCTGAGAAAATGCTTGTTCCTGGAACTTTAATTCCAGAATATCACCAAGAGGTAGGTAAATTAATGGAAGAGCAATTGGTCAATTTGAAATTACTTGACAAAACAGACATTAAAAACCAAAATCCAGATTGGCCAGCATACAAAAAGTACTTCATGCACGGAACTTCTCACTTTATAGGTTTAGACACACATGATTCTGGTTTATACCACAAACCTATTGAGGCAGGAATGGTATTTACATGTGAGCCAGGAATCTATATTCCAGAAGAAAATCTAGGTATTCGATTGGAAGATGATTTAATCATTCAGGATGGAAAACCTGCCAAAAACATGATGTCTGGAATTCCTTTAGAAATTGAGGAAGTAGAAGATTACATGAACAGTTAATCAAAGAGAAATAAATGATTAAAAATCAAAATATTTTGAATTACAGGATAGTCGGAAATGGCTATCCTGTTGTTTTTTTACATGGCTTTTTGGAATCAAACTCCATGTGGAAATCACTTTTACCTGAATTAGAAAAAATACGAGCTATTTGTATTGAACTACCTGGTCATGGAGAATCTCCGTTATTGTCTACTCCATTACAACTTGAAACGATTACTGATTCTGTAAAATCAACCATCAAAAGTTTAAATATTGAACAATTCTCAATCGTTGGACACTCGCTTGGTGGATATGTAGCCCTTCATCTTGCAGAGGATAAAAATTTAAACATAGACCGCCTTACCCTACTTCACTCCCATCCTTGGGCTGATCCTAAAAACAAAAAGAGAGATAGAGATAGAGTTGCCAAGATCGTTGAATACAATAAACTGATGTTTTTAAACGAGGCAATACCTAGTTTATATTACGAACCACAATTTTTCGAAACGAAAATTAATCAGTTAATCGAAGAGGCAAATGAAATGTCAGAACAAGCAATAATTCAAACATTAATTGCTATGAGAGACAGGGAAGAAAAAGTAAAGGTATTAGAGGATTGGAAAGATAAAATTTCAATTATTCAAGGAGAGTTTGATTCGTTAATTGACGCTCAAAAACTTGAAAAATTGGCAGAGGAAAATGGAAATGAATTTAACTTGATAAGGTCAATTGGTCACATGGGACATCACGAAAATAAAATTGAGGTGGCTAGATTAGTGAATTCTTTTGTAAGTAAAATTTAATTATAAACTCAACTTCCATTATCATTAAAAACCCACAAATCTGTTGTTTTAACTACTGTAATTATTTTTTTCATAATATTAATTTTATAATTCCATAACAATATAGGGGCAATAAGTGTTCAAAACTCAAATAAAATTTAAATAAACATATCTATTGAGTTAAAAGTTGAAATTTCACTTTTTTCGGGAAGACGTATTTCTAGAAATCAAAGAATATTTCAAATTTGAATTAAAGATGACATTTGATTAATATTCTGGTTTCACTCAAAAAAAATGAATAATTTAATTTTATTTTAACAGGCCAAATTTTTATTATTAATTTAGATCAAAATATATATTTATGGAACTACGCGCTATTATTGTAGATGACGAAGATTTAGCTAGAAAAAACCTAGCAATTATGCTTGACAACTATTGTCCAGAGATTGATATAGTTGGAGAAGCTGGTGATATCAATGAAGCCGAAGAGAAGATTATTGAATTGCAACCTGATGTTGTATTCTTAGATATTCGCATGCCCTCAGGTTCTGAAGGATTCGATTTACTTGAACGTTTAGAAGACAGAAATTTCCTTGTTGTTTTTGTTACTGCATTTAAAGATTATGCCATTCGCGCATTTCAAACCAATGCTGTACACTATATTTTAAAACCGATAGATGACGAGGATCTTCGTACAGCAGTTGACAAGTTAATTGCCACGAAGGAGACTTTTACCAAGCATCCAGAAAATTACGACAACTATTTTAATGCATTACAGAATCTTGCAGACCGCCTAGTTCATAACAAGGTAAATAACCGAATTGCCATTTCACATACTAAAGGTGTAAAAATTGTTGAAGATGACAATATCGCTTACCTCGAAGCAAGTGGAAACTGTTCTATGATATATTTCAAAGATGGAACACGTTATCTAGATACGCGTACTTTAAAAGTTTACGAAGAAATTTTAAACAGTAATAAGTTTTACCGTATCCATAAATCATACATCATCAATTTAGATATGATTAAAGAATATATCAGCGAAGATGGTTATATTATACAATTAAAAAATGATGTTCAACTTCCTGTTGCAAGAAATAGAGTGAGTGCATTTTTGAAAACCATCAAAGGTAAAGCATGAAGCTGCTGATTATATTTTCGCTTTTGATTTTTGGATGTTTTCAATTTTCTTTTGCGCAGAAGTTTTCCTTCATCCAATACAATACCAACAAGGGACTTCCACAGTCTCAGATTAACAGTATAACGCAAGATTACAAAGGTTATATTTGGGTTGGTACATATGGTGGATTAGCTCGTTTTGATGGAAATAATTTTACCAATTTCGGGAGAAACAGCGGACTTTTAAACAATAGAATAACTAAGTTAAAAATGATTAATGAAGAACTTTTCATTGGTCACCCTCAAGGAATTTCTATTAAATCTCCTAACAATACTTTCCAATCGATTCCACATCAACAAGATTCAGTTTTAAATGATATATCTGGTTTTTCAGTTATTGATTCAACAATTTATATCTCTACGAATGGTGGAGGATTATATGAACTTGACAGAGAAAACGAAAAAATTATATCTATTCCGAAGAGTCCATCAAGAATACGAGATATTATTGAACACAAAGGCCTAATTTATTTAGCAACACGAACGGGATTACACACTTTTGACGGTAATGAAATAAAGTCAATTGAAAACTCAGAAAATTATTCTTTTTCAGGCCTAGAGAGAAAAGGAAATGTAATTTATGCCAGCTCTTTTAATGGAATAATTTTCAAATTCAATGTCAATGATTTAATAATAGAAGAAACTTTCTCTAATGACTTTCTTATGTTTAGAAATATCCTTTCTGATCATAAAGATCATTTTTGGTTGAATTCAAGAAATGGAATACTACTAGTGAAAGAAAACGATACTATTGAAATCACTGAATCGAAAGGTTTGCCTACCAATGATATTTATGAAATATTTGAAGATGACGAAGACAATATTTGGCTAGGAACAAATGGAAAAGGACTTATTCGATTTACGGATGAAGTTTTTACCTATTACAATAAAAGCAGTGGCTTGCCTAGTGATTTAATTATTTCCTTGGAAATGGATAAATATGGAAATAAATGGATTTCAACCATCGATCAAGGGGTTTTTAGAATTGATAATAAAGGTGACATTCACAAAATCAATTTTATCCCTAGTGCTGTTTGGCAAATTGTAAATGCAGACAACATGATCATCTTCGCTTCCAATTTTGGTTTATTTGTATACGATTATAAAAAATTTAGAAGCTATTATAAAGAAGAAGACAATTTGCCTTCAAACCGAATCAAAGGAGTTTACGAACTCAACGATAGTACATACATAATAAGTACAACAGAAGGAAGTGTCTTATTTGACAAAAACAGTAAAGAAATACGTCAAGGAGATCCATTACTAAAGGTAATAAGAGGAGTTCGTGATTTTGACACAAAAAATGACAGAATTTATGCAGCAGCTCCCAACGGAATTTTTTCATTTGGAGACGATTTTGTCATCAAGAAAGACTACTTCGATTCGGGTATTAACTGTATTGAAAAAGACCAGTCTGAACAGTTATGGATTGGTACAGAAAACGGACTATACATCAAACGCAATGGCAAATACATACGCCATATTTTAGATAAAGAAAAGGATTTGGAATTTGTCAATTTCCTCCAAAAATATGATACACTCATGTTTGTAGGAACAAATAACGGACTTTATGAAATTGGTGTTTCCATGAAGCATAAATACCACTATGGAATCACTTCCGGATTGATAGATTTGGAGACCAATTTAAATTCAAATTATCTAGAAAAAAACAGGTATTTATGGTTTGGAACGGCATCAGGATTAATGAGAATGGATTTAGAGAATAGGAATTCATTAATGAAGAAAGCTCTGCCAAAAATCCAATTAACAGGAATAAGCATTAATAATGAAAAAATAAACTCCAAACAAACAGAACATTTCAACGATCGATCGAAAGATTTAGCCCTATCCATGAGCTATAAAAACAACAATATTACCTTAAATTTTGATGGCATCTACATGACCAACCCAAGTAGTTTACGATATAGTTACTTCCTTGAAGGATTCTCTTCAAAATGGTCACCACCAAGTAAAAATTCAACAGCTAGCTATACCAATTTGCCTGCAGGAGAATACCTTTTCAAAATACAAGTCAATAATGGAAGTGAAATTAAATCCGAAGAATTTCATTTACCAATCATCGTTTTTCCTCCATTCTATAATACATGGTGGTTCTATTTAATTATCACCATTATAGTTACGATCATCATTTATACGATTGATAAAATGAGAAGAAAAAAACTTGAAAATAAAAATTATCAAGTGAAGTTGGAATTTCAAAATAAGTTATCAAAATTTGAGCAGCAGTCACTAAATGCAAGTATGAATAGACACTTTATTTTTAACGCCTTAAATTCTATTCAATATTACATTAATTCTTCGGACAATAAATCTGCAAACAAATATTTATCGCGCTTTGCCAAATTGATTCGTAAAAATCTCGACAGTTCATATCACGAAGATGGAATGGTCGCCTTGTCAGAAGAAGTAGAAAGACTTAAACTTTACTTAGAATTAGAAACCATGCGTTTCAATAATCGATTTACCTATTCTATTAATGTAGAAGAGGCCGTGGAAGCAGATGTTTTAAAAGTTCCTGGAATGTTTTTGCAACCGTTCGTAGAGAACAGTATAATTCATGGTATTTTACCCGTAAAAGATAGAATTGGGGAGATTTCAATCAATATTAGCGAACATTTCGACCACATTCGAATTGAGATAAAAGACAATGGTATTGGAATAGAAAATTCACTCAAAATAAAGGATGAAGGACACGAACATCAATCTCAAGGAATGATGATTGCTAAAGGAAGAATTGAATTACTTCAAAAAATATCTGCGCGATCAATAGAAATGGTTGGCCCCCATCAAATCAAGGAAAATAACCGATTAGTCAACGGAACTGTTGTTACTTTCAAAATCATGAAACAATATTTGGAATAACAATATAAAATTTATACATTTGACTGTAGGGTTTCAAATTTAAGAACATGAAAAATTTAATTTACATATTTACTATGGGACTTTTAATCTTCGCAGTTGTTTCTTGTGACAAAGAAGATATTAAGCCTCAACAGGATGTTAATAGCGAAACTTCTGAGTTACGTAGAGTAGACAGCGAATACGTTCTTAACAATTGTAACGATGAAGAAGAAAAGAATAGAGGTAATACAGTGACCAAAAAAATCTTAGACACAAACGACATCATTACAGACCCTAATCGCGATGAAGATGAAGAAAGAAAAGTTAAGAGAAAATAACTCAAAATAAAATTATATAATTATTTAAAGAGCTGCATTTGTAGCTCTTTTTTTTACCCCAACTTTTTTCTTTATAATTCGAAATCAAAATATCAAATAGAACGAATCAATTATAATCTCTAAAATAAACAGGTCAATAAACAAAATTGACGTTTCAAAATTTATTCTAACTAACTAGAAATATAAGAAGTATATTAGTAAAGAACTAATATTAAAAGACATGTCTAAAACAGCTTCTCCTGCATTATTTGAGTTAGTAAAAAGTCTTACAAAAAGTGAAAAACGTTATTTTAAGATATACGCTTCTAGACATACTATAGGCGAAAAAAATAATGGCATTCGCATATTTGACTTTATTGATAAACAAGACAAGTTTAATGAGGAGGAGTTATTTGACTTTTTTAAAGGTGAAGCTTTCTTAAACCAATTTCCGATAACAAAGAATAGATTATACGATCAAATCATTAGTTCACTTGATGCTTTTCATTCTTCAAAAAGCCAATTGGCTCAATTGTATAAAATGCTTCACAGTATTGAAATACTTTACGAAAAGGGACTTTATGACCATGCATTAAGGGAGCTGAAAAAAGCTAAAAAATTAGCTAAGAAACATAATAAGTTAGCGATACTTCTTCAAATCACAAACGAGGAAAAGAAAATCATTGAAACACAAGGTAGTCAAAATTCAAAAACAGATGAACATAATAAACATGATCTTGAAGTAACAGAATTAGTTAAACAATATAAATTACATCATGATGTTTGGATGCTTAAAAACAAGTTGTTTATTCAACTCAATAAAAGTGGTCAAGCAAGGTCACAATCAGACATAGAAGCATTTGAAGAAATTTACAACACCTTCAAGGTATTAGATAAACCTAAGGACTTAACATTTGAAAATCAATATTTGATATACCATTTTGAAAGTGCTTATGCTTTTGCAGTGCTTAAACATGAAAAGTCACTTGAAGTTCTCAAACAAAATCTTCAACACTTTAAAGATCACAAAAACAAGATTAAAAACTATCCTAATCAATACTTTTCTATCCTAACGAATATCATTCACCTTGAATCGAAAAAAGGAAATACAAAAATCATTCATAATCATTTGAATGAATTAAAAGCATTTCCAAGTCAATTAAAATCAAACCTTACAGTAGATTTAAAAATCAAACTTTTCTCAAGTATCAATAGTATTGAACTTAAAATATTAAATCACGAAGGAAATTTTCAAAAAGCGACAGCACTTGCCCCAATAATTTCAGAAGGAATTACAAAATACAGTGAAGAACTCACCCCTTTCCGCAAGGCATATCTTGCCTTCAATATATCCATTGCATTTTTCGGAAATGAAGACTTCAGTGAAAGTTTAAAATGGATTAATTTAATTCTTAATGATAAAGAACTTGATCAAAAAGATGACATTATATCATTTTCTCATTTATTAAACTTACTTATTCATTTTGAGTTGAAGAATACCAAACTTCTTCCTTATGCGATAAAAAACACAAAAAGATTTCTTTCAAAGCGAAAGAGAACATATAAATTTGAAACCTTGTTTTTAAAGCAGCTTTCTAAAATTTCAAATGCACAAAGTCAATATGAAATCGAAGACTTATTACTTAATGTTGATGATGAAATTAGAGCGCTAAAAGAAGATCCTTTTGAATCTGTAGCGTTCGACTATTTTGATTTTCATGTTTGGCTAATATCAAAGGTTAAAAACAAACCATTTCAACTTGTCAAAAGAGAAATTTACCTTTCTAAATCAGCTTAATACACTACCAGAGAATAGGATTACTTTTTTTCTCTTCTCCTATAGTTGTTTCCGGACCATGTCCCGTATAAACGAGTGTTTGATCTGGAAGGTTAAACATCTTTTCCGTTATAGAATGTTTTAATGTATTGAAGTCTCCTCCTGGTAGATCCACTCTACCATAACTTCCTTTAAATAGCACGTCTCCATTAATTACAAGCTCATCTTTAGCACTATAAAAAACGACATGACCTGGAGCATGACCTGGACAAAATATGACCTCAAAAGAAATATCTCCAAAAGTTAAAGTTTCACCTTCCTTGATATATACATCTGGTAAAGGAGAGGCTTGAAATTGATTTAGTCCATACATTTGTGCACTTCTTTCTCCCATTTCTAGAGTGACGACATCCTTTTCGTGTAGATATAAATCAACATTATATTCACGTTTAACAAAGTCATTACCCATAATATGATCTAAATGCCCATGCGTATTTAGCAATGCTCTGACATTTAACTCATTTTTACTGATATAATCTCTAAGTAATTGCCGTTCTTCTTCGAAGTAACAACCTGGATCAATAATTACAACGTTTTTATTGTCATCTATTGCCAAGTAGGTATTTTCTTGAATCGGGTTAAAAGTGAACTTAACTATTTTCATAACGCTATTTTAATCATGACAACAAACAAAGTGTTGCGCTTTAACTTTAGTGAATTAACTCCAAAATTAGCATCTTTGTAATTGTAAAGTATAGATTTTAAGTAAAAATTAAAATTCACAACATCAAAAATATAGATTCATGGATAAAAGCATAAAAAATCAAGTCATTGCAAAGTCAGAGGAGCTTTTTGAAAAAGTAGTTGCTTACCGAAAGCATTTACACAAAAATCCCGAGTTGTCTTACCAAGAATTTGAGACCATGAAATTTATTTCGGAACAGCTTACGAAAATTGGTATTCCGCATGAAACGGGTATAGCTGATACTGGAATTATGGCAATGATTAAGGGAGATCATCATACGAAAGAGCAAAGTTGCATTGGATTACGTGCTGACATTGATGCATTGCCAATTCAAGAGCAAAACGATGTTGAGTATGCTTCACAAAACGAGGGTGTAATGCACGCATGTGGTCATGACGTACATACATCTGTACTTCTTGGTGCTGCAGAAATCCTGTTCAGCATGAGAAATGAGTTAAAAGATCCTGTAAAGTTAATTTTTCAACCAGGCGAAGAAAAAAACCCTGGAGGAGCAAGTTTAATGATTCAAGCAGGATGTCTTCAAAACCCTACTGTGAAAGAAATGTATGCTTTACATGTATTCCCGGATTTCAACGTAGGCCAAGTTGGGACAAAAGAAGGACTATACATGGCTTCATGTGATGAAGTATATATTGATATTACAGGAAAGAGTGGACATGGTGCCACTCCACACGAAACAATTGACAGTATACTGGTTGGCGCAGAAATAGTAACTTCTTTACAACAAATTGTCAGCAGAAAATGTGACCCAAAAATTCCTTGCGCTCTAAATTTTGGTCATTTTGAAGCCATTGGAACGACAAATGTAGTTCCGGAAAAGGTTCATATCAAAGGGACTTTTAGAACAATGAATGAAGAATGGCGAGCAAAAGCATTGGAGCAAATTATTCATCAGTCTGAGAGAATTGCTGAGGCACACGGTGCCAAAGCAGAGGTAAACATCAGCAAAGGATATCCTTTTTTGGAGAATGACATAGACCTAACCAGAAATTTTGTTTCAAAGGCCAATGATTGGCTTGGAGAAGAAAATGTTCATGACCTTCCTATTCGTTTAACGGCTGAAGATTTTTCGTTTTACGCTCAAGAAATTCCTACGTGTTTCTTTAGAATAGGTGTAAGAAATGAAGAAAGAGGTATTATTCACGGAGTTCATAATTCCAAATTCGACATTGATCATGAAGCATTAAAAACAGGAATGCAGATGATGGTTATGTCGTGTTTATAAGCAATATTTGATTCAAAAAAAAGCACATTCATCTATTTTGAATGTGCTTTTTTCATTTCTAACTGAAATTATTAATTGGCCATCTCTGACATAAACTTAATTCTCATTAAACGCAATTCTTCTTCAGTATAATCTCCATCAAACTCATCAAATGCTTCTTGAAGAGAATCTGTTTCTGCTTCTGAAAAATAATCGTAAATCTCTTCTTGATTATCATCATCTAAAATTTCATCGATGTAATAATTAATATTCACTCTTGTTCCAGAGTTAACTATCATTTCTATTTCATCAATAATTTCATCCATGGATTTTCCTTGTGAACTGCTAATATCCTCTAATGGAAGTTTTCGGTCAATATTTTGAATCAATTGAACTTTTAATCCTGATTTATTTACCAAAGATTTTACCACCATATCTTGTGGACGCTCTATTTCATTGCTTTCAACATATTCTTTAATTAAAGCTAAGAATGGCGCACCATAACGTCTTGCTTTACCTTGTCCAACACCTTGAATATTTGTCAATTCTTCTTTTGTAATAGGATATTGGAAAGACATATCTTTCAAACTTGCTTCTTGGAAAATCACGAAAGGAGGAATGTCTTTATCTCTTGAAATTTGTTTACGTAAATCTAATAAACTCTGGTAAAGTACTTCATCAAAAGCATCCTTCATTCCACCACCCATCGAAGCATCGGTATCATCACTAAATTTAGTATAATCATGCTCTTTCACCAAAGTAAATGAATGCGGGTTTTCTAAGAAATCTCGTCCTTTTTCGGTCATTTTAATTACACCATAAGACTCAATATCTTTAGATATTAATCCTGCAACAAGTGCTTGACGTATTACAGCATTCCAAAATACTTTATCATTTTCTTTACCTATACCAAAATGCGGAAGCGTATTGTGTTTGTATGAATTAATTTCTGTGGTGTCTTCTCCGTTTAAGAAAGAACAAATATGCGTTGCTCTTTGCATTTCCTTAAGTTCTAGAACTGCATTAAGGAGGTAAGTAACCTCTTGTTTTCCTTCTGTTTTCTCTTTAGGATTACGACAATTATCACACATTTCTGCACAATTTGAATCGTCATATTCTTCACCAAAATAATGTAAGAGGTATTTTCTTCTACAAATTGAAGTTTCAGCATAAGAAACAATTTCGAAAAGTAGTTGTCTTCCGACCTCTTGTTCTGCTACAGGCTTACCT
Source organism: Brumimicrobium aurantiacum (assembly GCF_003402975.1). GTDB lineage: Bacteria > Bacteroidota > Bacteroidia > Flavobacteriales_D > Crocinitomicaceae > Brumimicrobium > Brumimicrobium aurantiacum. The sequence continues at coordinate 109,515 of NZ_QURB01000004.1, forward strand.
TGTAAAAACTTCTCTAGTTTCTCAATGTCTTTATACGCATAAAAAGCAACACACTCTCCTACTCCACCATCTCGACCAGCACGACCTGTTTCTTGGTAGTAACTTTCAAGGGATTTTGGAATATCATGATGGATTACAAAACGCACATCTGGCTTATCTATTCCCATACCAAAAGCTATGGTTGCAACAATCACATCAACCTCTTCCATAAGAAAGGCATCTTGATGCTTTGCACGTGTTGCGGCATCCATTCCAGCATGGTATCCAAGTGCATTAATTCCGTTTACACGTAATACCTCGGATAATTGCTCAACCTTTTTACGAGAAAGGCAATAGATAATACCGGATTTCCCTTTCCGATTTCGGATATATTTAATGATTTCCTTTTCAACATTCTGCTTTGGACGCACTTCATAATATAGGTTATCTCGATTAAATGAAGCCTTATATAAATGCGCATCCAACATATTCAAGTTTTTCTGAATATCTTGTTGAACTTTTGGTGTTGCTGTTGCGGTTAAGGCAATAATTGGAACATTTGAAATTGCTTCAAAAATCTCACGTAATCGTCTATATTCAGGGCGAAAATCATGTCCCCACTCAGAAATACAATGGGCTTCATCTATGGCAAAAAATGAAATTTTTACGGAAGTAAAAAAATCAATATTCGCTTGCTTTGTTAATGATTCAGGTGCAACATAAAGCAATTTTGTTTTCCCTGCTTTTATATCTTCTTTCACCCTATTAGCCTCTGTTTTTGATAGAGAACTATTCAAAACGTGAGCCACAGAATCATCTTCACTTACATTCCTAATGGCGTCTACTTGATTTTTCATTAGTGCAATCAGCGGAGAAACGACAATTGCTGTTCCTTCAGACAACAATGCTGGAAGTTGATAACACATCGATTTTCCACCGCCTGTTGGCATAATTACAAAAGTGTTCTTTTTTGCCAAGATACTTTTAATAATAGATTCTTGATCACCTCTAAATTGATCATATCCAAAATACTTACGTAACGCAAGATTTAACTCAGAAACTCCTGAAACTGACATATTTAACTAATTTTCTATCCTAAATATACAAAAAATAAACAATTGCAAATTATTAAACACTTCTATTTTGCTTTTATTTAGATTCCTTATAAATAGCGTGAATTATCCTTAAAAAACGGCATCAATTATTTAAAGTCCAATCAATCATAATTTTAAGTATAACCGTGAATACGAATCAATATCCTATATTAAAGATTGTATTATTTTTGTAAAAAAATTCAACATCATGAAAACTATAGCAGACGTTAACTTTGAAAACAAACGTGCTTTAATCCGTGTAGATTTTAATGTGCCCCTAAATGAAAAAAGAGAGGTCACTGACAACACAAGAATCAAAGCTGCCATTCCATCAATTAAAAAAGTTTTAGAAGGTGGAGGTAGTGTTGTATTAATGTCACATCTTGGTAGACCTAAAGGTGGATATGAGGAAAAACTTTCTTTAAAGCACATTATTCCTGAATTAGAACAACTTGTTGGTTCAGAACTTATGTTTTTAGAAGATTGCATCGGTGAAAAATCCACTGAATACACCAAAAATATTAAAAAGGGAGAGGTCGTATTATTAGAAAATTTACGTTTTTATGATGAAGAAAAAGCAGGTGATAAAGAATTTGCTGAAAAACTAGCTCAACATGGTGACATTTATATCAATGATGCTTTTGGTACCGCACATAGAGCTCACGCAAGTACAGCTATTATTGCTGATTACTTTCCGAATGACAAATATTTCGGGGTTTTACTAGAAAAAGAAATCAAGAATATTGACATTCTATTACACGATCCAAAACCGCCAACAACAGCAATTATTGGTGGTGCTAAGGTTAGTTCCAAAATTACAATAATTGAGAAGCTAATGGATTCTGTGGATCAAATTATTATTGGAGGAGGAATGGCCTATACATTTGTTAAAGCACTTGGAGGTTCAGTAGGAAACTCTCTTGTAGAAGACGACTATATTGAAACTGCCAATAAAGTTTTAGAAATGGCTAAAAACAAAGAAGTTCAAATTCATCTACCTTCAGACACTGTTATTGCAGATAAATTTGCCAATGATGCGAATTCAAGAACTTGTAACATCAATAGTATTCCTGAAGGATGGATGGGCTTAGATATCGGAACAGATTCTATTGAATTGTTTAATAAAGTTATTCAGTCTTCTAAATCTATTTTATGGAATGGACCAATGGGTGTTTTTGAAATGGAATCATTTAATGGAGGAACAGTAGCCATTGCGAATGCTTTGGTAAATGCTACAAAAAACGGAGCCTTCACATTAATTGGTGGTGGTGATTCTGTAGCTGCAATCAATCTTCTTGGGTTAGCTGATGAAGTAAGTTATGTATCAACAGGTGGTGGTGCAATGCTAGAATACTTAGAAGGAAAAGAATTACCTGGAATTGAATCGATCACAAAAGACTAATTCAATATAATTTTTAAAAAAAATGGGTTCCCAATAAGGAACCCATTTTTTTATAATTCAATTTTATTTTATAACATTAAGTACTCCATCCCAAACATACTTATCGTCGTTGATCATATTACTTGCTTTAACTTTCCACACATAAACACCTGCTGGCACGATGATATTTCCAGAACCATAGGTTCCATCCCATCCTACGTTAAGATCGTGAGATTCCCAAACTTTTTCACCCCATCTATTATAGATTTCAATGGTTACATTCATATTATCAACACCCTGAATCATAGGTTTCCAAGTTGGGTTTAACTCATCCCCATTTGGAGTGAATGAATTTGGAGCAAAGATTGTTACATCAGGAATAACTTCCACAATATTTGTACTTGTATCTTTACATCCATGCTCTGAAGTTGTAATCAACTCCACCTCATATTCACCTGTTTTATCATTTGGGAAAGTAGACGTTGGGTTTACTGAGGTAGCAAAAATCGGATCTCCTTCTTCAAAATTCCATTCATATGAATATCCATTTACACTTTCATTTTGAAAAGTAACATTCGGATTTAATATTGTTGCTGGCATTGGGAAGAAAGTAAAATCGGCAGATGGTTTTGGATAAACTCTAAGCATTTCATTTACTGAGGCAGAATCAACACAGCCCTCTGGCGTGACTACCACCATTTGTACATCGTAGGTTCCTTGATTTTCAATATTCACCTCAATTGTGTCATTGTCCATAAATGTCATTCCATTAGAAATATTCCAATAAGTTTCATTTACTAATGAATCAGCAGTCTGGTTAAATAGCACGAACTCCGCAGGAGTACAAATTTCTCCATCAACAACATCAAAAACGATATCTGGAAGGCCTGCTACTACAACTTCAACCGTTGACGATTTAGGAGTAGATTCACATCCATCTGTTACTTCAACAGTATACGTTGTTGTAACGCTTGGAGAAACATCAATAAGATCTCCATTGCCAACAGTCACTCCATTATCATCAGTCCAGACATAATTATACGGTCCACCATCACCACCCGAGGCACTGGCCGTAATTTTTATATTTTCTCCTGGACAAATTGTTGAGGAGTCTGAAGTAACAAGTGTAATTTCAGGAAGTACATCAACCTCTATATCCAAGGTATCAGTTAAACAACCAAGAACAGATTCAGCAAATACAGAATAAGTATCTTGATTTGTTGGTGTAATCACCTGCGTTCCATTTAAATCAGAGCTATGACTCCAATTATAAACAAATGAACTACTTCCGCTTCCAGTTGCCACCATAGTTGCCGTTCCGTTTTCACAAATTGTAGTATCATTTGTCACACCTAAAGTCACCTCCTCATAATCTACAATTATTGAATCCATGACTTGTGTATTACAACTATCATTTGATTCTGTTAAATACATTATATATTGACCTGGTGTATCAAAAGCCACATCGGCATTTAAAGTCTGATCATCGGGTGTAAAAGTAACGTTACCTGGCCCACTATAGGTCCATAGAATTTCATTAGATGAAATTGTTGAAGCTCCATTAAGTGTTCCTTGTCCTCCATTACATATTACGGTATCATTTCCAGCGTTTGGTACTAAATCAACCGGACTATCCGCAATCCAAATTTCACCAGTACTAAATGTTGTGTCTCCACATGGATTCACTGAATAGGCTACTATCTCAACATTTTCTGGTCCTTCTGTTATTCCATCATCAATTGGAACGACGTTAAGACAAACCGAATTAACCCCAATACCTAGAACTACACTATCACCAGAATTTTGAGTATTGGTTAAATTATAGTCTACTCCTCTCGTGGCTGTTCCTGAAGTCTGAAAATAAACGACAGCCTGATTAGAGTTTTGAGCTGCTGTACGATCAAAACAGAAAGTCCCGGTATGACAACTTTCAACAATGACAGAATCAGAGAATGTAGAAGTTAGATTACTTGCACTTAATTGAAAAGCAGGTTCAGAAGCAAAAGATCCGGCCTTCAAGAACACACCAGAATCGAAACCTGTATCCATAACATTGGAAATTGCCAATTTAATATGATACGTTTGACCACAAATCACACTAGTATTAGCTGTTAACTCAACTGTACTCCCATTAAAAGATGAAAAACCAGGTAAAGATGAATTGCTAAAAAGGGTGTTATAAGACTGCGTAAAATAAACTGAATTTGATGTCCAATTTGGATCTACTGCGGCACAATTTGCTGCTGACCCACCAAATGAAGGACTTCCACTATTTACGGAATTAATTCCAACTGGAATATTGGTTGTACCTGGAACTACTGCAATATTCTTCGCATTATTGGTATAAGGTCCAGAAATCCCTGGTCCTGAAATAAAGAATCCAAACACATCATTATAATTAGAACATGTATAACCCTGATATTCTACAGAACTAAAAATATAATTAAAAGAAAGCGAATCTCCATCTGGAATAAAATCGAATTCGATGATTGTTCCGTTGGTCACATTATTTGTGGTAATTGCCGATAAATCGGGGTCTATAATATTTGGAGCTCCGGATGTTTGTAACAAAACTCCTGAATCTAATGGAAAAACAGGAGAAGTATTTGCAAATTCAATAACGGAGGCCTGAGGATTTTGTGCATCCAACGGACTTCCATTATAGGTTATGTTTGTTGCTGTAACTCCGGCACCAAGTAGAACATCATTCACTGCATAAGCAGGTGTAATATTGGGATTTGTTAAGGTGATTTGCCCCATCAAACTATTGGATAGTAAAAAAGCAAATAAAAAAGAGAACAGCTTTACAACTGTTGATAAGCATGTGTAATTTTTCATATTAAGTAGATTTAAACTAATAAACGATATAGTTCATTGATTAAACGAATAGAAACAAATGAACGTTGCCATTCTTTTCTTTAAATCTAAGAATAAATACAAGAAATTAAAATATCAGAATCAAAACTAATTAAATTCATCACTTTATATGAGAAAAACAAAACGTTAAAAAGTGATTTTGATATAAGAGTAGCGTTAGCAAAAAAAAAGCATAAAACAAACATAGCCACTCTATCTAGTGAAACTATGTTTGATTTATGCTAAAGTTTAAAATATATTATTTTGTGATATATTTAAAATCTAATCCAGGATAGTAAGCACTTCCTCCTAATTCCTCTTCAATACGAATTAATTGGTTATATTTTGCTGTTCTATCACTTCTAGAAGCTGAACCTGTTTTGATTTGACCACAACCTAAAGCCACTGCTAAATCAGCAATAGTTGTATCTTCAGTTTCTCCACTTCTATGACTCATTACTGAAGTCATAGAGTTTTGAGTCGCCATTTGAACTGCTTCAATTGTTTCTGTTAAAGTTCCAATTTGGTTAACTTTGATCAAAATTGAGTTAGCAGAACCTTCTTCAATACCACGTTTTAGACGTTTTGTGTTGGTCACAAATAAATCGTCACCTACCAATTGAACTTTGTCTCCAATAGCATCATTTAATAATTTCCAACCATTCCAGTCGTCCTCATCCAAACCATCTTCAATTGAAATAATTGGATATTTGCTTGTCCATTCTTTCCAATAATCAACAAATTCTTCTGAATTCATTTCTGTTCCAGTAGATTCAAAAACATATTTTTGTTTTTCTTTGTCATAGAACTCCGAACTCGCAGCATCTAAGGCAATCCAAACATTTTCTCCAGGTTTATACCCTGCTTTTTCGATTGCTTCTAAAACAAATTCGATTGCTTCTTCGTTTGAACCAAGATTTGGAGCAAAACCTCCTTCATCACCTACATTTGTAGAGTATCCTTTTTCTTGCAATACTTTTTTCAAGTGGTGGAAAATTTCAGTACCCATTCTCAATCCTTCTGAAAAAGAACTTGCACCAAAAGGCATCACCATAAATTCTTGAATGTCAATTTTATTATCAGCGTGAGAACCACCATTTAAAATGTTCATCATTGGAACAGGCATTGTGTTTGCGCCTAATCCACCAACATATTTAAAGAATGACAAACCAGCATCTGCTGCAGCAGCCTTTGCCGCAGCTAAAGAAACACCTAAAATTGCATTTGCACCAATACGACCTTTATTTTCTGTACCATCAATTTCAATCAACTTTTGATCAATTGCTTTTTGATCAAATAAATAAGTTCCCTTCAAAGCGTCGTTAATGACTGTATTCACATTAGCAACAGCATTTTGAACACCTTTCCCTAGGTAACGCTCATCGTCTCCATCTCTTAATTCAACAGCTTCGTGAACACCTGTAGATGCTCCAGAAGGAACAGCAGCTCTTCCCAATCTACCTTGATTAGAATAAACATCCACTTCAAGTGTTGGATTCCCTCGAGAATCTAGAATCTGACGTGCAAAAATTTTGGCAATATAACTCATGATATAGGTTTTATAAAAAGTAATTATTTAAGATTTCTTATTTGAATTCATGTTTGCAATGAAATCGTCAAAAAGATACCTAGAATCATGTGGTCCAGCCGATGATTCTGGGTGATATTGTACAGAGAATACAGACTTATCTTTCAAAGCAATTCCTGCTACGGTATTATCATTCAAGTGCGAATGTGTAATTTCGATATTGTCATTACCTTCTGCACTAGAACGAGACACAACGAATCCATGGTTTTGACTTGTGATTTCACCTTTTCCTGTTTTATGATTTAAAACTGGGTGATTTAAACCTCTGTGACCTTGGTGCATCTTTTCAGTAGTTAAACCTTGACTAGCAGCGATTAACTGATGCCCCATACAAATTCCGAAAACAGGAATATTTGTATCAATAATTTCTTTTACCAATTGGTGAGAAGAAGTCATTGCTGCAGGATCTCCAGGACCGTTTGACAACATAAACCCATCTGGATTATACGCCAAAAGATCTTCTAAGGCAGTATCCATTGGGAATACCTTTACCTCACATCCTCTCTCGTTCAAACACTTAGCAATAGTACTTTTTGAACCAAAGTCCATTAAAGCAACTTTTAAAGTACTTTCTTCTGAAGTTGCAGGTAAAACATAAGCTTCTTTAGTAGAAACTTTACTTGCTAATTCTAAACCTTCCATAGAAGGTACATTTTTCAATTCTTCGGATAAGCTTTCAATAGAGTCTGAATCAACAGAAGAAATAATTGCGTTCATTGCTCCTTTAGAACGAATGTGACGCACCAAAGCACGAGTATCAACATCTGAGATACCTACTTTATTGTTTTCTTCTAAAAATTCTTGAAGAGATGAATCAGAAATTTCACGTGAAGCGACTTCTGAAAACTTTTTAATGATTATACCAGCACATTGCATGGATTTTGACTCTGACTCAGGCTCTGCCGTACCGTAATTACCGATATGTGGCGATGTCATTGTTACTAACTGACCTAGGTACGAAGGATCTGTAAAAACCTCTTGATAACCTGTCATTCCAGTATTAAATGCTAGCTCTCCGGCTGCCTTACCTATTTTCCCTATTGCTTTACCGTGAAAAGTAGTTCCGTCTTCTAAAACTAAAACTGCATTTGCTCGTTCAATCATGTCTAATATAGTTTTGGCAAAAATAATATATTATAGTGATTAAACATTCAAATAAATTAAATAATGTTAGACTTTTTATTTGCTTTCACAGACAGCTAAAACAAGTTTATGTAAAGTCTAAAATATCACTTCATTATATTCATTTAAAGAAATAAAAAAAGGTGTTTTTACATAAATGTACAAACACCTTTCAGTTATGGTAGAGACTTTACCTCTTAATTATTTTATTTATAAGCTTTCAAACCTGCTTCTAACCATGCTTTAAAATCTTCAGGGTTTCTATGGTTTTCATAGTCTGCTGAACCGATATTCAAATCAACACCTTCTCCATTTTGCATAATGTAATAAGGTTGAGCCGTAACTTGGTATTCAGAAACTTGACGGTACATATTTTTATCTCCTGTAGTCTTCAAGTCTTTCTCTCTACCATTAGGAAAAGTCACTGTAACTTTTTCCTCTTCTGGCAACTCGATTCTTTCATCAACATAAAGAGAAACTATCACTACGTCATCTCTTAAGATATCGATAATTCCAGGTTCTCCCCAAACGCTTTGTTCCATCTTTCTACAATTCACACAATTGTGTCCAGTAAAATCAACAAACAAAGGCTTATCAACTTTCTTGGCATGCGCTAAAGCTTTATCATAATCATGGAAAACCATAATATTTTGAGGTCCTAAATGTGTTCCTTCAACAAAGTCTCCTTTGGCAACAGGCGCAGCACCGCCTCCTCCAAAACCAAGTGGAGATTCACTGTAACTCATTGGTGGTGGAAATGCACTAATAATCTTCAACGGCGCTCCCCACATTCCAGGAATAAGGTAAATTACAAAAATCAAAACTGTTGTTCCAAACAAAGTTCGTCCTACAGAAAGCTTTTCAATTGGACTATCGTGTGGCAATCTAATTTTACCAAATAAATATAGTGCTAGAACAATAAAGATTCCAATCCAAATCGCCAAGAATACTTCACGCTCTAACCAATGTGTTTGTAAAGCTAAATCGGCATTTGATAAAAATTTAAATGCTAAAGCTAATTCTAAGAATCCTAGAACAACTTTAACCGCATTCAACCAACCACCTGACTTAGGAAGTGTATTCATCCATCCTGGGAAGGCTGCAAACAAAGCAAAAGGCAAAGCTAAAGCGAGTGAAAATCCAAACATCCCGATAAAAGGAGCCATCCCTCCTTCAGAAGCCGCTTGAACCAACAAGATACCTACAATTGGCCCGGTACATGAAAATGAAACCAAAGCCAAAGCCAAAGCCATAAAGAATATACCGATGAAACCTCCTTTATCTGCTTTTGCGTCTGCTTTATTCGCCCAAGAACTTGGCAACCTAATTTCAAATGCTCCCATAAACGAAACAGCAAATACTACCAATAAGACAAAGAATATTATGTTAAAGGTAGGATTTGTAGACATCTCATTTAAAGCGCTCGCTCCAAAAACACCTGTCACAACAGTTCCTAAAACGATGTAAATTACAATAATTGAAACACCGTATTTAATTGCATTACTAACCCCTTGTTTCTTAGTTTTACTTTGCTTAGTAAAGAAACTTACTGTCATTGGGATCATTGGAAAAACACAAGGAGTCACTAATGCGACTAACCCACTTCCAAAAGCAACAGCAAAAATCCACCACAATGAACGGTCAGCAGGATCGCCTTTACTTTCTTTCTTTTCTCCCGATTCTGTGAAAACAGGCTCTTCTTCAGCTTTAGACTCATTGCTTTTCGCATCATCATTATTTGATACATTTTCATCCGACTCATCAATAATTAAATGCGCTTCCTCTGTTTCTTCTGGTTTCTTTTCGTCCAAATCTGAAACTTTCATCAAACCATCATCTTCTGGTTCTTCTACTTTGATTTCACATCCTTTGACTTGAACAGTAAAAACATCTTCGAAAGGGAATAAACACTTTACAGAATCACAAGGTTGAAAACCAAAGTCAAGCTTAAGTTCAAAAGCTTTATCTGTATTGATCTTTATTTTTTGTTTGATTTTAAAAGAACCTTCGTGATAACGCAGATTCTCTTCAGATTCTTCGTCATATTTTTCAATTGGAGCAGGCTCTATCACACCTCCTACTAAATCGAATTTAGAAGATTTATGGATTTTAAAAGTTGTTGGGATACCAAAGTTATCCGGTGGAAGTGTTAAAGCATTAATATGCCAATGGTCATCAACTGTGAATTCACCAATTATTTCAGCTTCACAACCTGATTGGTTTACTGTAAAATTCCAATCAACTTTATCTTCTGGATACTCAGCTTGAGAAAACCCAAAAAGACTGTAAACAATCATTATTAACAAACTTAGTGATCTAATCATCTTTTAAATATTTTATGTAGAGCATAACTCTATGGTGTTAAATAACGCTTTTAGGCTTCTAATATTTCCTTGTATTTTTACAATATCAAAGTAGTAAGCAAAAAAAAAGCACGACAAACTGTCGCGCCCCAAATTTAAACAATCTCTTTTGATTTAACTTCAGAATTAATATAATCATTCTTGTATTCCTACGGATTCAAAAATTGATCATTCGAAAGTTAGAGTGTTTCAATTTTTATAATATTTGCAATCGGAAGCCACATACCTCCTTTCAAACAAATATAATTCAATCCTGCTGCCCAAATAGTAGTTTCAACTTGTTTCACTCCTTCAGAATCCTCAAAAACTATCGCAACCTTCACATGGTCAATATTACCCAATTTGGTTGCTTCAATTAATTTTTCCATCAATCCTTCTTGTTGGACATGACTCAATTCCTTTGGAAACTTCAGTTGAGGAATAAGTTCTTTCTCTATTATTTGGGGTTTTGTCTTTACTACTTCTTGCATGGCTCATAATTTTAAAAGTGTATTAAAAATACTATAATTAATGATTTAATACAAGTTTTATCTTCAAATTATTAATCAGCTCAATTTACCCCTAAGAATGAATAAGCAATTGAGCAAAATGAAAACAAAGCAAAAAACAAAAACCTAAAACTCAATTACTCACACATTTCCTTTATCTTTGCAAAATCTTTAATCATTAATAAAAATACATAGCATGCAACTGTGGAATAAATTAAGTAAGGAAGAATTGGTAGAAAAACTAAAAGAACGCGGAACAAAATTCGTTACCGTTTCTTTTTACCAATATGCTTCAATCCCAAACACACAAGTATTTAGAGATCACCTTTTCCAAATGTGGTCGAATCTAGGAATCGTAGGTAGGACTTACGTAGCTACCGAAGGAATTAACGCCCAAATTGGTGTTCCAGCGGATAAATTTGAACAATTTAAGAAGGAACTATATGAAATTTCATTCTTGAACAACATTCGACTAAACCTAGCTGTAGACGAGTCTGAAGCAGAATTCCCATTCTTAAAGTTAAAAATTAAAGTCCGTAAAAAAATCCTAGCAGATGGGTTAAATGATGAGACTTTTGACGTAACTAACAAAGGGAAACACCTTAAAGCCGATGAGTTTAATGAATTAATCAATGATCCAGAAACGATATTGATTGACATGCGAAACCACTACGAGACGGAAGTTGGTCATTTTAAAGGTGCCATCACTCCGGACGTAGATACTTTCAGAGAATCTTTACCTATTATAGAAGAAGAAATCTTATCTGGTAACGAAGATAAGAACATTGTGATGTACTGTACTGGTGGAATCCGATGTGAAAAAGCTTCTGCATGGTATAAACACCGAGGATTTAAAAATGTACATCAATTAGAAGGTGGAATTATTAAATATGCAAATGACTGTACTGACAAAGGTTTAGAAAATAAATTTATCGGTAAGAACTTTGTATTTGATGAGCGACGAGGTGAACGTATTACCGAAGACATTATTTCTGTTTGTCACCAATGTGGAGAGCCTGCTGATACACATACCAATTGCGTGAACGATGCTTGTCACTTGTTATTTATTCAATGTGATAGTTGTAAAGAAAAAATGGAAAACTGTTGTTCAACTGAATGTCAAGAAATCCATAACCTGCCTGAGGAGGAACAACGTGCATTAAGGAAAGGAAAAGAAAATAGCAATAAAATTTTCAAGAAAGGTAGATCTGAAAAGCTAAAGTTTAAGAGCAATAATCAAAAGCCTTTTAAGGTGGCTGAAGCGGTTAAGCTAGAGAAGTAAGCGACGATATACGTAGAGATGAATCTTGAAGTATAGGATTACGCAGAGGTGCGCAATGTTTTCGCGGAGTTACGCAAAGATTTCGCAGTGGCAATTGTGTGGATTTGGTTTTCAAGGGGTTTCGTGGAAAACTGTCTTGAAGCATAGTGTTACGCAGAGTTTCGCGGGGTTTCGCAAAGTTTCGCAGAGGGGGGCCATTTGGTTTAAAGTTGTGCAAAGATATAAGAAGTGGAAGTATGGAAGTTTAGCATGGATCAATAATAGTTTTCTTTTAGACCTTGTTATTCAACAATTTTATTTATCTTAGGTAATAACTTAAAAACCTAAATCAAAATGAAAGAAAACGAAATCTCCTCGATTATAATTGGTTGTGCCATAGAAGTACACAATACATTAGGACCTGGTTTACTAGAGTCAGCTTATCAACAATGTTTGATATATGAATTAGAGAAAGTTGGACTAGGGGTTGATAAAGAGGTGAAAATGCCAATTATCTATAAAGAAATAAAAATAAACCAAGGCTACCGCATCGATCTACTCGTTGAGAAAAAAGTAGTTGTCGAATTAAAAACCGTAGAATCTTTAATTGATGTTCACGAGGCACAATTATTAACTTATTTAAAACTTGGCAAATACAAATTAGGACTTCTTTTAAATTTTAAAACAAAGCTAATGAAACATGGAATTAGAAGAATGGTCAATAATTTATAGCAAACAACCTTCTTTAACCAAAGAGAATGAAAAAGGTCCAATACGCCTACCAAAAAAACAACTCCAGCCAAACCCTAACTTAACTCTAAATACTCCAATCAAACCTCAGTTCATCTCCGCGTAACTCTGCGAAAACTTTGCGCGACTCTGCGTAATTCTTCAAAAAACTCCTCACTCTTTAATTCAAAAAAAGTATCTTTCGAGAACATTTAAAAAACGTACGTTGTGATTTTAGGAATTGATTGGAAAATGGACTCTCAACTAATTGATGGTTGGAGCACCCCGAATTTATACGGAATATTATTTGTCACCGGATTAATCATTGGATTTTATGTTATTAAACGCATGTTTAAAGCAGAAGGAATTCCTGAAGAATGGTTAGACAAATTATTGATTTATGTTGTTGTAGCTACGATAGTTGGAGCTCGACTTGGCCATGTATTCTTCTATGACTGGCATATTTATCGCGAAAATCCAATTGATATTTTCAAAGTTTGGGAAGGCGGCTTAGCAAGTCACGGGGGGGCAATCGCAATTCTAATTGCACTTATTCTTTATAGCAAACTTGTAACCAAAAAATCGGTGTGGTGGATTCTAGACAGAATAGTAGCACCAATAGCAATTGCGGCATGTTTTATTCGCTTAGGGAATCTAGTCAATCACGAAATCATTGGAAACCCGACAACAATGCCATGGGGATTCAAGTTCATGCATGAAAGTGTTAACAACCTTGTTGAAGTTGATGGACAAATGGTGCATGTTTATCGTCATCCAGCACAACTATACGAAGCATTAGCTTACATACTGAGCTTCTTTATTTTACTTAGACTCTATTGGAAAACCAATTTAAAAGAAAAGAACGGATTCCTATTTGGACTTTTCCTTGTTTTCATTTTCGGGTGGAGATTCATTATTGAATTTGTAAAAGTTGGACAAGCGGATCGCGATGCAGGTTTGATTATTAATACAGGGCAATGGTTAAGTATTCCATTCGTTTTAGCTGGAATAATTATTATGTTATTGGCTTGGGGAAAGAAACTGAACTCTAAAAATAATTGATGTATTTTTAAAGTAGGGACGGTTTGTAAATCGTCCCTACAACTCTATAACAAATCACATATGTTCTTTGGTTAAAATATCAACTTTTAAACTCCTTCATTCCATTAGAATATTTAGCAAATCTTCCTATATCTCTATCATGGACTTGCTCTTGTTTTGGCCAAGGCCATCCACCAAATTGAGTTCGCTGATATTCGGCAAAAGCTTCTTGAATTTCTTGACGTGAATTCATAACAAAAGGCCCATGCTGAACAACAGGTTCGTTAATTGGTCGTCCTTGAAGCACTAGGAATTTAATCTTGCTATTCCCTGTAGTCATTTCTAAATCAACAGAAGATTCAACATCAACAGCATGGTATTCAGGAATATTTTGACCTTCGATCTCAAGATTGGTTCCTTTATAGAAATATACGGTTCTATTAATTCCTTCTGCAGTTGCCGGAAGCTTAAATGTTGAATTTTCATCCAACTCAATGTTAAACACACCAACATAATTGTTAACATCACTTGCCCAAGAAGCCAATGGTGGAGTTGGAGATTTATGACTAAACAATTCACCTACAAGCACCTCTATCTTAGCACTTCCCTCTCTAAATTTAGGAACATCTTCATCCCAAAACATTTTATAATCAGGAGTTACCATTTTACTTTTTTTAGGAAGATTTAACCAGATTTGAAATAATTCTAGTGGATTCTCAGCCTCTTTTTTAATTAGTGGGAACATTTCCGCATGCAACAGACCACTTCCTGCTGTCATCCATTGCAAATCTCCATTTCCATATCTTCCTGCACCTCCAGCAGAATCTGAATGATCTACCATTCCTTCACGAACGACTGTAAGCGTTTCAAATCCTCGATGGGGATGCCCTGGAAAACCAGGCACTTCTTTCCCATGATACATCCTCCAGCCGTCTTTAATATTAAAATCTTGGCCTAATTGTCTACCTTTTAACTCTGAAGCATCGGGTCCCATTTTATCATTCCCCTTTGGAAATTTATCTTCGTGATGAACACAAAATAAAAATGGATCTAATGTTTCCCATTGAAATCCTAAAGCTCTTACTTTTTTGATACTCTTCATTTCTTTTTTGTTTTTTCTTTCCATATTAGACATCCCTCCAATTACTGGTGCTGAAACTAATGCTGCGGCTCCAAGGCCTAGTTTGCCAAGAAAATTTCTTCTATTGTTTTTTTTCATCTTTGTAATGAATTTTGTATTTCGAAAATACTAAAAAGCTAACAATAGCTCTAAAAAATTGTTCATTTAAATATAAATTTTAATCACAATTTATTCTATAAAGTCTTTTTACAATTACATGACCTTTTTCAAAATATTACTAATAACTTTACGCTTCTCATTAAAATAGAAAAAACTCTTTTTATGAAAAATAGAATAACATCATTATTTAATATAAAGTACCCATTGATTCAAGCAGGAATGATTTGGTGTTCTGGCTGGGAATTGGCTTCGGCTGTTTCTAATGCAGGTGGACTAGGAATCATCGGTTCGGGAAGTATGTATCCTGAAATCCTGGATGAACATATTCAAAAATGTAAAGCGGCAACAGATAAGCCTTTTGCAGTGAATCTTCCGATGCTTTATCCAGATATCGACAAACATATTGAAACAATTATAAAACACGAAGTTCCCATCGTTTTTACTTCAGCAGGAAATCCAAAAACATGGACAAAACACTTACAAGACCATGGAATTGTTGTTGTACATGTGGTTTCGAGTGTAAAATTCGCCTTGAAATCTCAAGCAGCAGGTGTCGACGCAATTGTTGCAGAAGGTTTTGAAGCTGGTGGACATAATGGAAAAGATGAGACAACTACATTTTGTTTAATCCCAATGGTTGCAGAAGCACTAGATATTCCAGTGATTGCCGCAGGAGGAATAGGAAACGGAATTGGTATGTTGGCCGCTATGAACCTAGGAGCTGATGCTGTTCAAATCGGTAGTCGTTTTGTAGCTTCTGAAGAATCTTCGGCGCACATTAATTTCAAAAACACAGTAGTTGAAGCCAATGAAGGTGATACCATTTTGACATTAAAAGAGGTAACTCCAGTTCGTTTAGTTAAAAATGCATTTTACTCACAATTAGTGGAAGCATACGACCAAGGTAAGAAAGCAGAAGATTTAAAAGAAATTCTTGGTCGAGGTCGTGCGAAAAAAGGAATGTTTGAAGGAGATCTTGAAGAAGGTGAATTAGAGATCGGACAAGTTTCAGGTTTAATAAAAAAGGTACAACCTGCCGCACAAATCGTTGAAGAGATTGTTACAGATTATAGAAAAGCATTAAAAGCACAACAAACAAACGAAAAATTTAATTTTTAATGGTAGAATTTAAACGTTTTAAACTCGATAATGGATTACGCGTAATTTTCCATAAAGATGTAACTACACCAATGGCAGTTGTCAACACACTTTACGATGTTGGCGCAAGAGATGAGTCTCCAGAAAGAACAGGATTTGCGCATTTATTCGAGCATTTAATGTTTGGAGGATCAGTTAACATTCCGAATTTTGATGGTCCTTTGCAAGAAGCTGGTGGTTCAAACAATGCATTTACCAGTAATGATGTTACAAATTATTATGACGTTGTTCCTGCTCAAAATTTGGAGACCGCACTTTGGCTAGAAAGCGACAGAATGTTATCGTTGGCATTTACTGAAAAAAGTTTAGAAGTTCAGCGAAGTGTCGTTATTGAAGAATTCAAACAACGTTATTTAAACCAACCATATGGTGATTTATGGTTGGAGTTTAGACCACTCGCCTACAAAGTACATCCATACCAATGGGCCACAATTGGGAAAAACATCGAACATATCCAAGAAGCAACAATGGAAGAAGTGAAAGACTTTTTCAATACACATTATCATCCTGGAAATGCCATTTTATGTATCGCTGGAAATCTTGAACTTGAAGAAGTCAAAAGATTAGTAAACAAATGGTTTGCAGATATTCCATCGAAAGAAAAGAAAGTTAGAAATTTACCAGAAGAGCCAAAACAAACAGAATTCAGAACCAAAACAATTGAGAGAGAAGTCCCTTCAGATGTTTACACTTATGGATTCAAAATGCCAGGTAAAGGTCAAGACGGATATTACGAGGCTGATTTAATTTCAGATGTACTTGGTAGAGGAAAATCATCTCGACTCTATAAACGTTTGAAAAAGGAATTAGAATTAGTCACAGAAATTAGTGCCTATGTAATGGGTTCTTTAGATACTGGACTTTTAATAATTTCTGTTCATCCAAGTGATGATGCTACTCTAGAACAAATTGACAAGGAAATTTGGAAGATCATTGAAGAGCTCAAATCTAATTTAATTGAACAATCAGAATTAGAAAAAATCATCAATAAAGTAAAAACGACAAAGGCTTTTTCTGAGCAAGGTGTATTAAATAAAAGCATGGCCTTAGCGATGAATGAATTGTTAGGTGACGCCAACCTCATCAATACGGAAACCGAAGAATATGAAAAAATCACGGTTGAAGATTTGCAGAAGAAAGCCAACGAAATATTACAAAAAACAAACTGTTCACAACTGATTATTAAAGCGAAGATAAATGATTAATAGAACAATTGCACCCGAAACAAAAACGGTACATCATATAGATTTTCAATCACCAGAAATTCACACTTTAAACAACAAGGTGAATATTTATAGTATGCGTAAAACAGACGACGAAACGGTTCGTGTGGATTTCGTATTCGACGCTGGAAGTTTAAAAACCTCTAAAATTATTGCGCAATTAACAGGTGAACTTCTACTCTCAGGAACTGGTGAAAAATCGAGCGATGAAATTGAAGAGGCAATTGATCGTTTAGGTGGCTTTACTGGAATTGAGGTTTCAACAGAAAAAGCAACGATTTCTGCAATTGGATTGAGGGAACACATCATTTCAATTACAAAAACAGTTGTTGATGCCATCATTAACGTAAACTTTAATCCAAAGGAGATAAACCAATTACTTCAATCGAAGAAAAAGAAAATGGCGATTAGCTTGGAAAAAGTTTCTACGCAAGCAAGACGTGCTTTTTTAAGTGATTTATTTAAAAACTCACCTTACGGAGATTTAACACAATTAGAAGATTACGATAAAATCGAACAAAATGATTTAATTGAGTTTCACCAAGAAAAGTATCTTTCAGGTTTACAATACATCAAAGTAGTTGGAGCTATTTCTGAAGAAGATTTAAAGGAACTACAGACCCTTGGAGAACGATTCAGCAAGGAAGAATTCACAACAATTGATTACGATTATGGCTATACTCCAAACAAAATTCACATTGAAAAAGAGCAAGCTGTTCAAACTGCAATTCGTGTAGGAAGAATTTTGTTCAACAAAACACATACTGATTTTATTAAGTTTAGTGTGGTGAATACCATTTTAGGTGGATATTTCGGGAGTCGCCTAATGACATCCATTCGAGAAGACAAAGGATATACCTACGGCATTGGTTCTGGCGTTGCACAATTAAAAGAAACTGGATACTTCTTCATCAGTACAGAAGTTGGGAAGGAATTTAAGGATTTGACTCTAGAAGCGATTGCAGCAGAAATTACACTTTTACAAACTGAAGAAGTAAGTGAAAAGGAACTATCATTGGTGAAAAACTACATTATTGGTCAAATTTTAGAACAATCTGATGGAGCACAGGCCATGATGGACAGATTTATCTCAGTTGAAAGTTACGGTTTAGACTTTTCATATTATGATGAATTCATCAAGCAAGTCAATGCAATAACACCTGCCGAAGTTAAAGAGTTGGCCAATTTATATTTGAATTGGGAGGACTTTACGATTGTGAGTGCTGGGTAAACCTTACTATTAACTAATGCTGTTAGACCATTAAAATCGTCTAACCAATAGATGACGTTGACCTTCGAAATAAAGGTTTCCAGGACTGGAATTCGAAGTCAACTCATGCATTACTCGAACTGTATATTGTCCAGGCGGAAGGTCTGCTAAAATCATAGATCCAGCACATCCTGCCAACATCTGTCCGTTTGAATGTGTTTCATTTGAAATTGTTTGAGACCTCACCTTTGATCCATAACTATTGTAAACCCAAATGGCAGATTTTGATGCACCACCAGTAGACCCTAAATTTGTTAAGAAGAATCCAGCATGAACAATAAAAGTTTCATGAGGACCATTCACATTAATATTCAATTGCAATGTATCACTGGAAGTCAAATGAGGAACAACCCTCCAACCACTTGCAACACTTCCGGTAGCCACATTGTTATATCCTATTTTCTTTCCTAGAGTAGAAGCCCCACCTAAACCTGGAACTGCAATACTGTTTCCATTACTAATTGAAATTGTATCGTTATGATAACTCAAGGTTTGGCTATCAGTATTTGTTCCACTATACGCTGCAGGTAGAACTGCAAAACCACCATTCGTCAAGAATATAGTATCATTTGAAACACTTAATACTTGAATTTCATTCGTACGACTTGTATCATTATCATTTAAATCATTTTCACTAGCTCCACTATACAAGGCGTAAGGAACGGAAAGAAATTGTGAGGAACCCATCATTTCAAAATCAGTTCCACCTTCATCGTCTAATTCTGTTTGTAAATAATATGTTGCCTCTCCCCAATCGATATCAGTAAACACACCTACTTTAGAAACCCCATTCCCTACTTGCAAATTAACCACTCCAAACTTATTCGTTTTAAGCGTATGAATTTCACTGTAAACCGAAGTTCCGAAAGGCGAGCTTTTATTAATGTTCAATCGAATAGAAACCAAAGTATTTGGAATCGCCTGTTTGTTATCACCTCTTATTACAGAAGAGTAATTAAAGGCTTGAGGAGGAGCTTGACCAAATACAAAACTTGCAAGAAGGGTCAGCAACATAAGCAATAGTATATTTCTCATTTTAATTCGCTTTTATTATTTTCTCTAAAATTCTTTCTCCATTGATATTCATCAAATAAACAGAATACATGCCTTTTGCAAAAGGAGAAAAATCTAATGTGACCCCAAAGGAATCCTTGTACATCATTGTTTTTAAAATGATTTTACCAATGGCATCATAGACTTCTATTTTGTAATCACTTTCCAAAGGTGAGTGAAACAGAATTTTAATTTCGTCACTTGTAGGATTAGGAAAAATCACATAGCCATCACCTCCTTCATCAGAAGGGTCATTGTAAATATTATAAATCAAGAAACAATGCATCGATCCTGAACTAAAAGACTGCTCAGAGTAAACGTTGAAGTCATTATTAATATCACCAACAACTTGAGACATTTGGTTTGTCGAAGTCAGTAGGTTTGCTCCTAAAGATGAAATAGAACCCTTCATCATATCCTGAGTGTTTCCATTGATTGAAAAGGAAATAAAAAGCACAACAAGAAGTCTATAAACACTAGTTTCCAAATATTTAAAGACTCCGGATTTTACTTTCATTGACATATAAATAGTAGTTCAAATCTAAGACTAAAGTATAATTAAATAGACAATAAAAAAAACAGAACTGAATTAAACCTACAATTTAGCAACGCAAATCATTACTTTTACGTTATAATAAATACAAGAAAAACACGTTTAGTAACAGATGCATAGATTTCTATTTTTCACATTCTTTTTTCTACTTTTTGGATTTAAAATTCAATCTGTACATGCGACACATGCGATGGGTGGAGAAATCACTTGGAAATGCCAAGGAAATGGAGATTATGTATTTGAATTAAAATTCTTTAGAGATTGTAATGGCTTTGATGTAAATACAAATTTTGAAACGCTGGAAGTTTGGGGACATCCAACAATCACTGAGGTTCAAGTTGACTTTATGAGTAGAACCGATATTTCACCGAGTTGTACTCCTTCAATGGGAAACCTGCCTTTTGATTGCGGCACAGGAGCTAGTGGAGGAAACGGAATTGGAGCGGTTGAAGAAATCTTATACCGCAGTAATCCTATTACACTTAATGGTTTTCCTCCTGCAAATGGTTGGCATTTTACTTATCAGAATTTTTCTCGAAGTGGAGCACTCACAAACATTACCTCTCCGAACACCTACGGAGTAACATTAACGGCGACGATGTTTCCTATTCCTGGAGCAACAGGAGGATGTATAGATAATTCTCCAACTTTTCTACAATCACCTTATGTTGTGAGTTGTACTGGAGAAGAATATAATTTCAACCCAAATGGAGTTGATGAAGATTTAGATTCTCTTGATTTTCGTTGGGGATCACCTTTAGATCATTTTCCTACTGGAACATACAATCCACCAACAAATCCAGCACCTGTTCCTTTCGAACCGGGATTTTCATTTAACAATCCTACTCCCGATAACACATTCGATCCGAACAATCAAGCGGCACAACTCAACCCGCAAAACGGTGCTATTAGCTTCACTTCATTTACGCAAGGAAATTTTGCAACCAAAGTAATGGTTGATGCTTATAGAAATGGCGTAAAAATCGCCACCGTCGAAAGAGAAATTCAATTGATTGTTAGTTCATGTATTGGGAACAACTCCCCTCCTACTGTCACACCTCCATTTGCAGGTGGAACATCATTCGATACAACAATTTATGCAGGAGATTTAATCAATTTTGATATTGAAGCAATAGATATCGAAAACCTTCAAGATGGTTCACCTCAATCAGTAACTATTTCATCATCAGGATTAATGTATGGCGCAGGGTTTACAAATGCAAATGCTGGATGTATCACTACTCCATGTGCCACTTTGAACAATGCACCGTCGGTAACAGGAGTTCAAGGAGCCACCTTAGGATTTAACTGGCAAACAACATGTGATCATTTGATTGGTGCTTCTGGGCAACCTCAAAACTTAATTCCCTATGTCTTTGTATTTAAAGTTAAAGATGATTACTGCTCAACACCTAAAGCGAGATATGTTACTGTAACTGTTAATGTACAAAACAGAAGTGTAATTGAAGCTCCTGAAATTACATGTATTACCACTGCTCCAAACGGCGATATTACCATTAACTGGAATACTGTGAATGATCCAAATGGTGATTTTGATAGCTATGATCTTTTTGGTTTAAGTGGTGGTTTTTACAATACATATCCTAACATCAACACAACAAGTGAAACTATATCAAATCCTGGAGCGGGCAACGTCGATGGATACTTTGTAACGGTAAATTCGGGATGTGGAGGAAATACTTTACGATCTTCTGATACTTTGAAAAACATTTTCCTCAACTTAAATAACCCGGGAAATGGTGAAGCCGTGTTACAGTGGAACCTTCCATCCCCAACTCAATTAAGTCATTTCAATGATTATTTCCACATCTACCAAGAATATCCAATGGGTACTTGGTCACTCATAGACTCTGTTCCATACAACACAAGCGTTTATTTTGATACCATATCAGTTTGTGAAGAATTTTTGAATTATCAGATTGTTTTACCAACAGACTTCTGTGATTTCACAAGTAATATAGTTGGAGACACTTTTGAAGATAAAATAGTTCCAGATATTCCTGTGATTACAAATGTTAACATTGACTCCCTAAGCAATGACATTACCATAAATTGGGATACAAATAAACAAGAAGACACCTACGGTTATGTCGTTTATCAAAGGGATTTAAATGGAAACTTAGTAGAAATAGACACTGTTTTTGGACGAACAAATACAAGCTATACGCATACAGAAAACCTAGAAAATGGACCGTTCCAATATTCTATTGCGGCTTTCGACTCATGTTATACTTCAAACGTTCCTCCAACCTATCAAACATCTGCAAAAGCTGATCCACATACCACAAATCACATCAGAACTTCAATTGATGCTTGTAATCGATTATTAAACATCAATTGGACAGGCTACAATGGATTCAACGCAATTTCAACGCATAAAATACACATCAAAACCAATGGTGGAGCTTGGCAAGAATTAGGACAAACACAAGCCAATGCCTTCAACACACCGATGAACATAGGTGATGAATTGATTGTAGTTGTAGAAACAGTTTCAGACCAAGGAGTTATTTCTTTTTCAAATAAAGACACAGTCACATTGGAATCTGGACAAGGCCCAGGAATTTCATATTTACGAGCGGCTAGTGTAGATGGGGAAAACATCGAAATCAAACATAAAGTATCTTTAAATGATGGTGCGCAAAGTATCGTTTTAGAGCGTTACAATGAATCAACACAACAATTTGAGTTTATAGAAGAACAAACACTTAGTATTTACACTGAAATTGTTTTCATAGATGAAGATCCATTATTAGAAACTGATAGACGATCATATACATACCGCACTAAAACTATTGACACTTGTAATCAAGTTACCTCGATTTCAAACATTGGAAAAACTATTTTCTTAAATGTAATTACAGACGAATTACAAGAAAAGAACACCTTACAGTGGACACCATATGAGGAATTTATTGGTGGATTATCGCGCTATAAAATTTACAGATCAGTTGATGGTATTTTCGACCCATCGCCTATCGTTACATTACCCTATAATGTGAGAACATACACTGACAATGTTTCGTCTCTTGGTGAAGAAAGCGAAGGTAAAATTTGTTATTATGTGGAAGCTGAGGAAGCCAGTAATCAATACGGAATAAAAGATGTTAGCCAAAGTAATTTTGTATGTGCAGTTATATCTCCGGTAATTTATATCCCTAACGCATTTACTTTGGGTGGAAAAAATCCAATCCTCAAACCTGAAACAAGGCAAAGACAAATTGACGACTATCAATTTGAAATTTACGACAGGTATGGAAGAGTCATTTTTACAACATCAGATCCAAATGAAGGATGGGATGGTAGGCTAAAAGACCAATCTCGCTTTGCCAATGAAGGGGTTTATATCTATAGACTATCCTTAAGGGACGGTAACGGAATTGAAGTTGTAAGACATGGACATGTAACACTTTTAGACTACAGAAATGTTGATTAAAATTGTTTTTAGCATATGTTAGAAAAAATACCATTCATATCTTATCTTTGTGAAATTATAACATAATCAGAAAGGCGTTTTAAACAATAAAACAAACGCTATATTCAGTTATTGATATGGAAGAAGTAGATGAACAAATGTCCTTTTTAGCTCACCTTGAAGAGCTACGTTGGAGGATCGTAAAATCAGTAGTTGCAATTCTTGTGTTCGGGATAGTAATGTGGTTTTTCAAAGAATGGATTATTCAAAACATGTTCATTTCGATGACTAAGCCAAGTTTTATTTCCTTTCAGTTTATGTGTGAATATTTGGGCATTTGCATGGATGACATTCCCATAAAATTCCAATCCAACAAAGTTGGGTCACAATTTACAACAGCGCTTTTGCTTTCAGTCGTAGGAGGATTTATCATTGCTTTTCCATTTGTTTTCCATCAAATGTGGGGCTTTGTAAAACCTGGATTAAAGTACAATGAAAAAAAAGAAGTAAGAGGAATTACATTTTATGTAACGCTACTCTTCTTAATTGGAGTTGTATTCGGTTACCTAGTTGTTGCTCCTTTATGTATTCAATTTTTCGGTGTCTTTTCTTTATCCACTGAATTTGAAAATATATGGATGATTGCGAGTTTTATGTCTCTGATTATCTCAAGTGTTATTTTCACTGGACTCTTATTTCTACTTCCAGTAGTCGTTTACATTTTAACAAAAATCGGACTACTGAGTGCACCAATTTTAAGAAAATACCGAAAACATTCAATTGTAGGAGTTTTAATCCTTTCAGCATTAATTACACCACCTGATTTCATTAGTCAAGTTATTGTTTCAATACCGATTATTTTACTTTACGAAATTGGAATTTTAATCAGTGCTCGCGTTGATCGCAAGAGACTAAAAGCGGAACAAGGAAAATAAAAGAAGGTCTTTTTCAAAAAAAATATTAATTTCTAAGTAGGGTTTATTCAATATAGTTAACTTAGTACTGCATGAAAATCCTAATACTCATATTCATTTTTTCATCCACTCTACTTATCGCCCAAAAGACAGGCGTTTCAGGTATTGTGACTGAGAAGGAAACTGGTGAACCTGTACCGTTTGCAAGTGTGTTTTTTCAAGATTCTAAAATTGGAACAGAAACTGATTTTGATGGAAAATTTGACCTAGAATCGTATTACGCTACAGACTCTTTAATTGTGCGCGCTTCAGGTTTTGAAACTCAAATCATAAATGTGAAATTAGACCATTCACAGGTAATCAATTTCCAATTGGAACCAGTGACACAGGTAACTGATGAAGTATTCATTACCGCTCCAGATGAAAAACCATCAACAGTTTTACATCGTAGAATTGTAAACAATAAACCGATAAACAACAAAGAAAAACTAGGTGCATACGAATATGAAACTTACAATAAAATCCAATTAGATTTAAACAATATAGGGGATCAATTTGAAGATAGAAAAATTGTCCAAAACCTAGATCTTGTCATGGATTATCTTGACACGATGGATGGTGGCAAATACCTCCCACTAATATTAACAGAATCACTTTCAGATTTCTATTTCAGAACAAATCCACAAAAGAAAAAGGAAGTAATTAAAGCATCAAGAATAACTGGAGTAAATAATCTTGAAGTCAATCAGTTTCTTGGAGAAATGTATCAAGACATCAATGTTTACGATAATTACATCGGTATTTTTGACAAATCTTTCATTAGTCCAATCGCAGGATTTGGTCGCGCCTACTATACACTTTATTTGAAAGACAGTGCATTTATCGGAAATCAATGGTGTTATAAATTGTCATTTGAACCTAAAAGAAAAGGAGATTTAACTTTTACAGGAGAAATGTGGATTCATGACACAACCTATGCTGTAAAAAGCTGGTCTGCAACTGTTGCTGAAGATGCAAATATTAACTATGTCAATGGATTTTACTTAGAACAGGAGTTTGAGCAGGTTGAAAAAGAAGTTTGGATGATGACTTCAGATAAACTAATTGTTGATTTAAAGGCTTTAGAAAGCTCTAAACTATTAGGGTTTTATGGTCGTAAACTTACCACAAGGAAAAATTTTGTGATTAATACTCCATATCCTCCAGACTTTTATCGTGCAAGTGAGAATGTAGTTGTTGAAGAAGGTGCCAACAATAGATCCGAAGAATATTGGAAAAAACACCGACATGTCCCTTTAAACAAACAGGAGGAAAATATAGAAACAATGATAGACTCATTGAATGAAGTTCCACTCTTCAAGGCCTTTAAAAACTTCACATTTTTAGTTACCACAGGATTTTATCCAATGGGGAATTTTGAATTAGGAAACATTAAAAGTTTGATTAGTTACAATACAGTTGAAGGATTCAGGAATCAACTTCAAATGCGTACCTCAAATGATTTTAGTGAAAGAATAGAGTTTTCAGGTAAATTAGCTTATGGTTATTTAGATCAACGATTTAAATATGGCGGTGGTATTCGCTACAACATCACTCCAAAGAAAAGAGGAATGCTAAACCTATTTTACGACTATGATGTTCAACAATTAGGAATGGCTAGCAATGCTGAAGCTATTGATGGAGCACTAGGTTCTCTTTTCAGAACCCAACCATTAAACCAATTAATTTTAACAGAGAAATTTGGAGCTAAACTAGAAAAGGATGTAGGAAAAAACTTTATCATTACAGCGGGAGCAGAATGGAAAAATCTAGAAGCTTTAGGGGAAACAGAATTTCATAGGCCGACTTCTTCTCTAGGTTATCAAGATGTAAATGATATCTCGACCTTTGAAACTTCTTTAAAAATAAGATACGCAAAAAATGAAGAGTTTATTTCTGGTACTTTTGACAGGATTTCAGTTGGTTCTAAATATCCTGCAATTAGTTTAGAAGGAGTTTTAGGAATAAAAGGAGTATTGGGTTCTGAATATGAATATCAAAAGCTTGAATTAAAATTAAGCCACAGTCCAAAATTAGGAATTCTAGGTAAGCTCTATTATGAAATTTACGGAGGAGCATTTTTTGGACAAGCGGCTTATCCATTTTTAAAAATACATGAGGGTTCGCAAACCTATTGGTTCCAATCTGCAGCACACAATAGAATGGAATATTTTGAGTTTATTTCAGACCGTTATGTTGGAGCATCTGCAGAACAACATTTCAATGGATTATTTTTTGATAGAATTCCATTGGTTAGAAAATTAAAATGGAGGTTTGTCGCATCTGCAAAATCTGTCTGGGGTCAGATATCACAAAACCAGAGTACAGAAATGTTACTTCCAAACAATACGAAGTCTTTTGGTAACACACCCTATTTAGAAACAGCCTTAGGAATTGAAAATATTTTTAAAGTTTTCAGAGTTGATGCTATTTGGAGAATTACTCATCTAGATCCAGGAGTTTCACCAATTGGCATAAGAGCTAAATTTAGAATTAGATTCTAAGCAATAATGAGATAAACAACAGTGTGAAAATGATAATTGAAGCATGAAATTATATACAAAAAATATAACTAAATCATACCGAAGTCGAAAGGTTGTAAAAGGGATTTCAATTGAAGTCAACCAAGGAGAAATTGTTGGTTTATTAGGTCCAAATGGAGCAGGTAAAACAACTTCTTTCTATATGATTGTGGGCTTAGTAACACCTGATCAGGGAACGGTTCACCTTGATGGAGAAGACATCACGCGTTTACCTATGTATAAGAGGTCGCAATATGGTGTAGGATACCTACCGCAAGAAGTCTCTGTTTTCAGAAAATTAAGTGTTGAGGATAATATCATGGCTATTTTAGAAATGACTCAACTAAATGCTGCGGAACGCGATGCTAAACTCGAAAAATTAATCTCTGAATTTGGATTAAATCATGTACGTAAAAACAAAGGATCTGCTCTTTCAGGAGGAGAAAAACGTAGAACAGAAATTGCTCGAGCATTAGCCACTGACCCAAAGTTCGTTTTGCTAGACGAACCATTTGCAGGAGTCGATCCAATTGCCGTTGAAGATATTCAGTCTATTGTTGCTGATCTTAGAAAAAGAAACATAGGGATTTTAATTACAGACCACAATGTACAAGAAACCCTCTCGATTACAGACCGTGCGTATTTACTTTTTGAAGGTAATATTCTTAAAGCAGGTACAGCAGAGGAATTAGCTGCTGATGAACAGGTTAGAAAAGTTTATTTAGGTCAAAACTTTGAACTGAGAAAAAAATCATAATATATTTGTACAAAAAACTAAATCATGAACAAGTCTTTATTATTCACATTATTAGCAGTTGCTCTTTTCTTTACATCTTGTAACAAATGTGACCCAACTAACAGCCATGGTGGTGAAATAATAGAAGACGCTATTGTGAAAGTAATAGGATACCAAGCGGGAGAGAATTACATCACTGATCAATCAAATTACGATAAACTTATTGAAGTGAGTTTTGATGGTGGATTAAACTATAGTCCAGTAAATTTTTCTAAATACGCTGTTTTTTCTTTGACCACAACAGCATCATGTAGTTCTGGATACGACAGAAATATTACACTCAACAAAAGCGATTCAACAATCATTTATAATATTTCAATTACTGAGTGCGAAACCTGCAAAAACAACTCAACCATTAACAATTGGGTACTTACAGAAAGTATTCCGTCATATTATGATGAAGTAATTTATGAAGTAGATAGAAATTAAAAGAAGCGACAACTAAAAATTGCGGTATCATCAACCAGGTCTTCTTTC
The DNA here is from genome assembly GCF_003402975.1 of Brumimicrobium aurantiacum. Classification (GTDB taxonomy): domain Bacteria; phylum Bacteroidota; class Bacteroidia; order Flavobacteriales_D; family Crocinitomicaceae; genus Brumimicrobium; species Brumimicrobium aurantiacum. The sequence goes on from NZ_QURB01000004.1 coordinate 138,098, forward strand.
TCTTTGAATTCATCTAGTTTAGAAAAGATTAAATTGTTTAGGTCCTCCATTTTAAGAGGGTAAAAACTATGAATTAATTTAATCAATCGATCTGTTTCAAAGTAATCTCCTGCGCTATTCTGAAGCTCAACAATTCCATCTGTGTAAAGTATCAATGTTGAATTAGGTTGAATCTCAATTTCATCAGACTCAATAAAAGGAATTTCATCTAGCATTCCTAAGCCTATTGAACCACGATCTAGGAACTGTGCTTTTTTACCGGTTGTCAAAATCGGATGATTATGGCCTGCATTGACATAGTGAAATTTCCTAGTTTTCGAATTATATTTCCCGATAAAGAAGGTGATAAATTTTTCTCCTTTGGCTGCATGAATAACCTTTCGATTTAATTCATGAATTAAATAATCCAAATCGTATTTTTCAAAACTTAATAAGGTACGAATAGTTGCTTGAAAATTGGCCATCAACATTGCTGCTCCCACCCCTTTCCCCGAAACATCAGCAATACAAACAAAGAATTCATCGTCATTGATTCGAATAAAATCATAATAGTCTCCACCGACTTCATGACGTGCTGTATAGGTTGCTGCTAAATCAAAACGCTTGTCAGAAGGCAAATCATCTGGAAACAATAATTTTTGCATTTCAGAGGCGACTTCTAACTCTTTTTTTATGCGTTCTTGCTTCAGGCCTAATTGCGTCATTCTCTTATTCTCAATAGCCACAACTATGATATTGGTCAGCGTTTCAATAAAAGAAAGCTCCTTAATTGAACTTGAAAAATTGAGTTCATTGTTACCACGGGCATCTTCTGTTAGCAATAGAAATGCTAGCGCTCTATTTTGATGGTAAACGGGAATGACCACATCAAACTGATTCAATCCTTTATTGCTAGAAGATTCAATTAAAGTAATTTTCTTAAAGCGCAATAAATCTTCTTCAATATTCAATTCATTGATATGTCCACGAATCCCTGTTTTGATCAATTGCGTCCAAGTCTTTTGCTTTTTATACAATACAAATTTTTGTAATCCTAGTTGTTCTTTAAGGATGTATTCATAAACTGACAAAAGATAATCCAATGATTGATTCGAATTGATTCCTTTCGTTATCTCCAATAAAGAATTTAACTCAAAGTCTTTAAACTTGAGTTCTTCCTTGATTGCTTTTATTGTGGCATCTCGTTTCATTTCAATCTATCGCCATTCATTATCCAAAACTAATGGACATCAGTTTTGAATTCTTTATAAAGGTCTTGTACTAGAAATAATCATTATTAATATAGGATTACATATTCTCCAATATCTCTGGTAACTTTCTTAAAGCAGCCATTTCACGATACATCAGACGAATATCTTTTGCAGGACTTCCAAAATAAGTTTTGTTTGGTGCTAAACTTTTTGATATTCCTGATTGCGCCAATACAACAGCATTTTCACCAATCACAACATCACTTGCACATCCAACTTGTCCCCACATCGTTACATTATCTTGCAAGACTGTACAACCAGCAATACCAACATTTGCAGCCAAAAGACAATTTGCTCCTAAAACCGTATCGTGACCAATTTGAACTTGATTATCTAATTTAGATCCTTTACCAATTATCGTGGAAGCTGTTACTCCAGCATCAATAGTACACATGGCTCCTAGCTCTACATTTTTTTTAAGAATTACATTTCCACATGTATGTAACCTATCATATCCAGATTCTTTTTTCTTATAATAAAATGCTGAATGACCGATTACGGTATTGGCTCCAATTACAACATTCTCTTCAATGATGGTATAATCCATAATCACAACTCCAGGGTAAATCACTACATTCTCGCCAATAATCACATTGTTTCCGATAGTCACATTTGGGTAAATTTGAGCGGATTCTGCAATTTTTGTATGCTCACCAACATTTCCATTCAAGAATTGAGTTGGTCTAAAGTGTCTTGTCAATCTGTTAAAATCATCAAAAGGTTGTTCACTAACCAGCAATCCTTTTCCTTCAGGACATTCAACTTCCTTGTCAATTAAAATTGTTGTGGCTTTACTTTTGAGTGCTTTGTCATAATACTTTGGATGATCAACAAAAACCACATCTCCTTCTTCTACACAATGAATTTCATTCAATCCAAGAATCTGATGTTCAGGGTTTCCAACAAAACTACAGTTCAGTAATTCTGCTATTTCTTTAAGGCTTTTTGGAGTCTGTAATTTCATAACACAAATTAAATTTAGATCAATTAGTAAATTTAAAAAGATTCGAGGTCACAAATTACAAATCAAGAAATAGTTATTAGCCTTTATCTGTTAGTAAAGGATCTTAGAATGAAAACCAATTTTAATAATTCGTTAATGATGTAGTTGAATAAAAAGTGGTTTATTTGCATTTTGAAAAAATTAAATAAAGTATTTTCGATGCAACAATTTCGTAAGCTATCTATTCCCTACTTCAATGCGTTAATTCTGAACGCGTCAAAATTCATCCTGTTTATCTTCTTGTTAACTTCAGGAAACCTTCAATCACAAATTTTATTTTATGAAGGATTTAATGGTGCTGACGGCTCTACTTCAGGAACTGCAAATGGAGTAGATTGGTCTTCCTCTTGTCCATCTTGCCTTAACGGTGATTATTGGGAAACTAAATCTGGCGTTTTTGAAGGAAAAGACACCAATGGAGAAGCATTTTGGAACACAGACGACGCTATAGATATATCCAATTGTGGCAACATTGAAATTAGCTTAAACATCGAGAGTCAAGGAACTATGGAAGCTTGTGGAACAGGATGTAATTCAGCTGACTGGGTTAGACTTCAATACAATATAGATGGAACAGGGTGGCAAGATCCTGCGAATTCTTCAATGTGTTCTGGACCTTGTGCTGGGATAAATGTTATTGCTTCAGACGATGTTCCTTCTCAAGTTTATTCTACAGGATGTATTCCTGCCAATGGTTCTAACTTACAAATCCGAATTTCTGTACAATGCTGGTCTTCGACAGAATATTGGAAGATAGACGACATCACAGTCACATGTAGTTCTCAAAGTGCAGGTGAAGATGGTGTTTTAAACATTTGTTCTACTTCACCAATTACTAACTTGTTTGATCAATTGGGAGGAAACCCACTAGGTGGAGGAACATGGTCGGGTCCTTCAAACTTATCAAATGGTGATCAAGGAACATTTGATCCTGCAACAATGCTTGGGGGAACATACACCTATACTGTTGGTTCTGCACCATGCCAAGAAACTGCAAGTGTAACTGTAACAAACACAGCGATAGGCAATGCAGGAGATGACAATTCAATTGACTTTTGTAGGACAGATAACCCTTCAAATTTATTCGATTTACTTAATGGAAATCCAGATAAAAATGGTACTTGGACAGGACCATCACCTTTAACCAATGGAGACCTTGGAACTTTTGATCCACAAACAATGAATGCTGGTGAATACGTTTATTCATTGGGCACTGCACCTTGCATGAATAGTGCTTCTGTTATTGTAGGAATCAGTCAACCAATTGCACAATTTACTGCATCTCCGTCGATTACCACAACCGAGAACACAATGGTTAGCTTTACAAATGAATCGATAAATGCTGTAGATTACCTATGGGATTTTGGCGACAATTCAAGTTTAGACAATACAGTTTCACCAGTTCATCATTTTCCAAACTCGGAACCTGGTGTTTATGAGGTTATTTTGACAGCATTCGATGCAAATCATTGTACTGATACTTTCATCTCTACGATAACCATTTCTTCTCCTTCCTTAGATTATGAAATTCCAAATGTATTTACACCGAATGGAGATTTTCAAAATGATCATTTCAAATTAATCAATTCGGAGAGTATTTCAGACTTGGAAGTAGTTATCCTCAATCGTTGGGGAAATGTTGTTTTTGAAAGCACAGATAAAGACTTTAAATGGAATGGGAAAAATAAAAACACTGGTGTTGAATGTGGTGATGGTAGCTACTTTTATAAAATGATAATAACCAATTCTATTGGGCAAGAAAAATTGGAACAAGGTTTTATACAACTTGCTCGATAACTAAAAGAACATTCTTATTTATTGTCTTACCATTCAAGAACTTGATTTTTGAGCTTTTTGATGATGAGTTTAATTTTCTAAACAAAGATAATTCCCAAGAAAATTTTATCTTCGTTGCTCTTTAAAATATAGAATGGCGAAAAATTTCAATAAAAAAATCATTTCTGTTGCCAAAGTGGTTATTCCATTGGTGATTGGTGTTTATCTCACATGGCATTTTTACAATGCAATGGACGAGCCAACAAAAGAGATCTTTTTTAAAGCCATAAAGGAAGCCGATTATTTTTGGATTTTTCTTTCGATGTTACTTGGCTTCATGAGTCATCTTATACGTGCCTACAGATGGAAGTATATGCTTGAACCTATCGGTTTCAAAACCAATTTCTGGCACCGATATCACGCCATGATGGTCGGATATTTGGTTAATCTTTTAATACCAAGAGCAGGAGAAGCAACACGACCAGCGTTATTATATCAAACTGATAAAATTCCATTTTCGAAAAGTTTTGGAACCATAATCGCTGAAAGAATGTTTGACTTGGTCATGCTGGGAATCATATTTTTGGCCACAATCATATTAAGTTTTGACGATTTAATTGCTGTAAAAGACATCATTGTAGATGGTGCTCCAGAGGCTGGTAAAGAAGCACAAAGCAGTCAGTGGATTATTAATAGTATCATTTCAGTTATTGCTGGAGGAATTCTCGTATTCGCTATCTTATGGTTTAAAGTTGAGAAATTCAGGAATAAAATTATTGATTTCGTAAAAGATGTCCTAAATGGTGTTTTTAGTATTTTAAAGTCTAAAAATCCATTTCAATTTATCTTTTATACTTTGATGGTATGGATTTTATACCTCCTCTTTTTCGGCATTTGTTTTAAAGCATTTGAACAAACACAAGACTTCCCTATAAATGGTGTTTTAATTGGATTTATCGCTGGAACTTTTGGCTTAATGTTTACAAGCGGAGGAATTGGTGCATATCCTTACTTGGTAGGAATTGTAGTGATTTATTTTATTGGAGATCAATTTGAAGCCCAACAACATGCCGAAGGAATTGGGAAAGCATTAGGAATGATTATATGGTTATCTCAAACAATAATGATGATCATATTAGGTTTAATCTCTTTGGTATTATTACCAAGGAATTATAAAAAAGAAAGTGATGACAAAATGGGAGCACATTAAACATAAATTAGTTTCTCAAGAAGAAGCAAAAACTGTAATCTCTTCGTGGAAAAACAACGAAGAAAAAGTGGTTTTCACCAATGGTTGTTTTGATATTTTACATCGTGGACACATTACTTATCTTGCGAAAGCAGCTTCAAAAGGAGATTATCTTGTGGTGGGTGTAAACGCCGATGACAGTGTTAAAAGATTAAACAAAGCACCAAATAGACCTGTAAACGATGAGCAATCTCGTGCACTTGTGATTGCGTCCTTAGAAGTCGTTGATTTGGTTGTTATTTTTGAAAATGATACTCCTAAAGAACTCATTGAAACAATTGAGCCTTCAATTTTAATTAAAGGTGCAGACTATGATGCTGATATAGAAGATGAATCAAATCCAAAATACATTGTAGGTGCTAAAGAAGTTAAAGCGGCTGGTGGTACTGTCGACACAATTGATCTGGAAGAAGGATTCTCGACGACAAGAATTATAGAAAGATTGAAATAGAATTACTGTTTTACTCTTGTTTTTACGAAGTAAATCGTTTGAAAAATTAACGAACAGAAAAACAAAATAACAAACTGAATTAAAGCAGGTTTTGCATTTTCAGGGTAACCAATCTTAATAAATGCAGCAAAGGCAAAACAGCCCAACATTTGGATAGTGGTAAAAGCCAAATACAATTGAGCAAAGTCTACCTTAAACGATCCATTATTGCCAAGATGAAAAAGTGTTGAACCTAGACTATTCAGGATAAATAGTAACGCATATGAAAGTATTATTTCATCACCAAAATACAGTTCTGGAAAAAAAGAATACAAGGTTTTGTGAATAAGTGCCAAAACGGCAAAAAACACACCAAATAGTAGATTATCTTTTAGAATCGTCATTTTCTTTACTCATTTTAATCACTGCTCGAATTACCTGATATAACGATCCAAAAATGGCAATTAATGTTAGTACAAGTGTCCATATCGGAAAATCATTTTCTTGCTTTTCATCCAAATAGTCACCTCCTAAGGCTGCAATAGTAATCACTATCCCCATTTGAATGGCTACACTAGAAAAACGAACATAATTATTCATTCGTTTTTTATTCTCCTTTTTGTCCTTCATTAATATACTACTTCAGAAGTTTCGATTTTTTTACCGTTGGTACGACCAATTCCTTTTTTCAATTTTTTGCTTTGATCACCTGTTTTGATATTTCCATCGATTTGTGCACCATCTTCAATCACAATTCTACCAGTAAAGATATCCCCAACAACCACTGCAGTTTCGTGTAAAACAAGTAAAATTTCAGCATTGATATTCCCTTCTACTTTTCCATCGATTTCAACTTCGGTGGCTACAATATTTCCATTAACTTGACCTTCTTGTCCTAAAACTAGCTTTCCATTACATTCGATATTCCCCAATACTTCACCATCAATACGCAAACTACTGTTTGCAGAAATATCTCCTGTAATTTTCGTCCCAGAAACCAATCGGTTTAATCTGTCTGGGCTCTCTGGCTTTGTTTTATCTCCTTTAAACATTATACTGTATTTTTTTTAGTACGTTTTACTGTAAAATTCTCTATATTCATTCAACTTTTGTTGTTGAATTACAACCTTATAATTTTCTCTTGAAATAAACATCAACTCATTATCTTTGATGTTTCCAATAAACTGTTTCGTTCTCTTAAAGTCTTTAATATATTGTTTTGCTTCACCCGAAGTTTTAAAATCCTTTACCATAACAATTTCTGTATCCTTACCGTAAAGCTCTTCTGATGTTGTTAACCTCAATCGACTAAAGTAATTTCTATTAAAGTTAGAAACACTGTTCGCTGAACTGTTACTGTTTTGTCCATCCTTAATAAAAATCAACACATAATATGTTTTAGAATCTAAGGCAAAAAGCTCAGTGCTTTCAAAGTTAAACTCTTCAAATGGAGGAACACCTTCATTGATCAACTGAATATACGTCTTTGCTTTTGCTCCGACTTCAGTATCTGGATATTCTTCTACAGCTTGCTCCAAAACAGGCAACAATGAGGTTTTGTCACTGTTGATTTGTCCCATTGCCATTGCTTTCAATAAGAAATATTCTTTTCTGTAAAGGTTATTCGGTTCATCCGCAATAACTTTGTCCGCTTTCAAAATTACAGGATAATATAATCCTTGTTCAAAACGTGTTACGGACCTTAAGTAATCTTTTAAAGCTAATGCATCTCTTTCTTTTTTCTTGATAAAGTAGTCAGGATCTCTTAAATAATTGGCATAATCTGAATTCGGATAGTTATTCAAAATGTAATTTTTATACTGTCCTGAACTTCCTTTTGCTTGGTTGATATTATACAATTGAAATGCTGCCATTACATTGTGTTCATTTTCAACATCTTGATCTAAAACACGTTGAAACTGAACTGCTCCCATTTGAACTTCATCAAGTTGTTCTTTATAAATCATTCCAGAATTATACAATGACTTCAGCAACTTCTCATTACTTGCAGCCATCATCGAGTCCGTTAATGGAATATCTTTCATCAAGGCATCAACAGTTAAATCTTCAACGGCTAGTTCCTCATTTTCTATACCTTCCAGATTTAAAGAATCACCTTGAATAGAGTCATTTTCTAGGTTATTGAAAGCAATTCTTGCGGGTTTATTCGACAATCTCCAATAATCTTCATTTTCTCTTTGCCCCCAAATTCTTCTAAATTCTTCAACACCTTCTTTTTTGGCTTTAGGATTTGAAAAATACCATTTACTTCCTCCCGGCTGATTTTGCTCAGCATATGTTTGTTGAAGTTCACGTAATTGTTCTGCACGAATGGCTTCACGTTTTTTACGCTCTTCCTCTTCTTTCTGAATCTTTGCTATTACATCTTTTATGAATTTCTCACGAGACTTTTCATCCATTTTAGCAATGCGTTGAACACTGTCCTCAAAAGTAATGATGTCTATATCACGTACGAGATTCTCTAATTTATCGGCCTTATTCTTAATAACTTCATAATTGTAATAAGTTTCTGGTATTACCTGAGAAGAACTATCGTAATATCTTTGCGCAAAAACATAGTTTTTATCCTCAAAAGAGATGTCTCCTAACTTTTCATAACTCACTCCTTTTTGTCTTGGATTATTTAAAGAATAGAATACGGATTTAGATAAATCGTATTTTGCCATTTCCTTATCGTTACGCCCCAATTCTACTTTCGCCATTGCAAAGTAAATTTGATCACGAAACTCCATGTATCTTTCTTCTTCCGCAAGATCTTCCAATTCCTCAATCATCACTTGATCATCAAGGTCGCTCACTACAGCACGATTGATTTTGGCATTAAAGCTCATTTCAAACGGTGCATTCTTTTTAATACTTTGTGTGTATAATTCCCTTGCTTCTGGATCTCCAGCCTCTTGAAGCAATTGTGCTAAAATAAAGCTCAACCTTGCTTTATCTTGTTTTGATGGCGCCTCTTTTAAAGCTTCTCTCAGTTCATCAATAGCAACTTTCTCATCTTCCTTTGCTAAAGCCAACATGGCTTTCGTTTTCGCAAATTCAAAATCAAAATCCTTTGGAAGTTCTGGTGCTTCCTCATCGTCGCTGCTACTTTTTACATATTTTAATTTCTTTTTTTTCTTCTTCTTTTTCTTTTGCTCATCAGATGAAATGACCTTGTTGGTGCGAACAGACAACTTTTGTAATGACCTTGTCGCCTCAGACAACTTCCCCATCTGAATATAAGTTTTCGCCTCCCACAAGTGCCCTGTGTATGTGCTAGGTCGATCTAAGTAAAACTTTCTGATGTATTCAAAATTATTTAAAGCTCTATCATAATCGCGACGAATATAATTGGCATAACCGATCATAAACCAGTTTTGGTCAATCCAATTGGCATGCTCTGTTTTCTTTTTAGAAGGCTTTGAAGAAGTTGGCATACTGTGTTTAGAAATCACAGTTTGACATTTAACGATTGCTGTATCCACAATAGGATAAAAATCGACAACATCCTCTTCATTAGGCATCAATTCAATCGGTAAAATTTCATTATAATCTTCTCTATAGTTTTTACGATAATCTTCCAGCCCCATTCGTATGAGTTCTTTGGCATTAAAGTAACCGTTGTATTTTGCAGTCGTACTGTGGTAAGTACGATTAATAAACGTATTTTTTTCTGTTGAACAACTACCTAGAATGATTAAAAAAGCCAAAAATGCGGCTATTATTCCAAGTGATATTCGCTTATGTTTTATTCGTTTCATAAAATTCTTCTACTCCCAGTAATACCAAACAATTGATTCACTTGATATAAATAACTCAAAACCCACAAAAATATTATTAAATTTTGATATTTATTTCATTATACAAAAAAAGCCAGAGTTACCCCTGGCATTTTTAAATTTATGTTGATTTATTTTAATCACACTTCTCTTTCAATTCAGTGCTAAATGAAATAGAAACATCTGGCCATAATTTAGACTCTGTATCACCATTTGCAACATCCGTATGTAGTTCTTTACACACTTCGTTTAATGCTACAATACCAGGATTTCCGTTCCAATCATTTACATCAATTTCAGCATCGATTGTAAAAACACCATCTTTTAAAGTATATTTTGCTGTAATATCATTACTCACTTCATTCATTGTTATTTTCAACTGCATTGTATTGGTAAGCGAATCCAATCCTACAACCTCACCTGTGATTTCTGATGTATTGATTGTACCAAAGAAATGTTCTTCAATTTTAGCATCTCGACCTTCATCTTTCGTACTAATACTTGAAATTGGAATTTTAAAACTCAAACTTTCGATCACTTCTTGAGCATTTTGACTTTCTTCACCTTTTACAATTACATTGGTAAATGTTCCTCCAACACCTGTCTTTCCTAAAAATTTGTATGCTGTAAAGTTAAGCTCCGTATTTTCTGAAGAGTAACTATACATGCATGTCACCGGCTTTTTTGATTCAACTTCGTTAGTTTCAGCTTCACTTGTTTTCGTTTCTCCTGAACAACTTGCCATGATTAACCCTACTAAAGCTACAGACAAAAACTTCATATTTTTCTTCATAATTCTTTTTTTGTTAAATATATAAAGAAAAGTAAATCATCCTTCAATTTCACAGGTTGATTTTTATGTTGGGTCAATTGCTTTCGGTAAATTTGCAGCATGTTAATAGAAGTTGACGATAAAATAGTAACTGATGAGATTTTCGAACGTAAATTCGTTTGTGACTTATCAAAATGTAAAGGCGCTTGCTGCGTTGAAGGAGATGATGGTGCTCCTGTTACCCAAGAAGAAATCAAGATCATGGAGGATATCTTTCCAAAGGTTAAACCATACATGACAAAAGAAGGAATTGAGAAAGTCGAAAAAGATGGTGTTTCTTACCTCGACCGTTTCAATGAACCTGTAACAAGTTTAGTTGAAGGTGGAGCATGTGCCTTTGTAGCATACGATCCTGATGGAACAACAAAATGCACCATAGAACAAGCTTACAGAAATGGAGATGTGGATTGGAAAAAGCCAATTTCTTGTGAACTCTATCCTATTCGCGCTAAAAAGTACGAAAGTTTTACGGCCTTAAACTACGAGGAAATCGACATTTGTAAACCAGGTTGTGTTTTAGGAGAAACATTAAACATTCCAGTATATCAATTTTTAAAAGAACCATTAATCCGTGCTTATGGAGATGATTTTTTTAAAGGATTAAAGGAAGTTGACAAAGAATTACAAAAACACAACGAAGAAAACTAATGGCCGAAAAAACATATAGTGAAGATTGGTCTGATTATGAATTGATCGATGCTGGGAATGAGCGAAAACTTGAACGTTGGGGCAATGTTGTCACCATCAGACCTGAACGTCAAGCTTATTTCAAACCAGGTATGCCAGTTGAAGAATGGAATGAAATAGCACATTTAGAGTTCGTCCCAAAAGGGAATACCGCAGGAAAATGGATACAAAGACAAAAACTTCCTCCTGAAGATTGGAAAATAAAATTTAAAGACCTTACCTTCAATTTAGAAACAACTAAGTTCAAGCACGTAGGTTTATTTCCAGAGCAGGCGACCAACTGGAATCTGATTTTAAAACATCTATCTCCAGGCATGAAAATGCTGAATCTTTTTGCCTATACTGGTGCTGCATCTATAGTTGGAAAATCAAAAGGTGCTGATGTAACACATGTAGACTCAGTTAAACAACTTATTTCATGGGCGAGAACAAACATGGAGGATTCTCAACTTGAAGACATTCGGTGGATACATGAAGATGCTATGAAATTTGCCGAACGAGCTTTAAAACGTGGAAATCAATATCACCTCATCGTTATGGATCCACCAGCATGGGGAATCGGAGCGAAAAAGGAAAAGTGGAAAATAGAACAGAAACTAGAAGGGTTAATTGAAATTGCTTCAAAACTATTATTACCAGGTGGGCTATTGATTCTCAACACTTACTCGCCAAAAGTAAAATTGAAAGAGATTAATTATTTCGCAAAAAAACATTTTGAAAAAGTTGAACTTTCAGAGTTGTGGAAAAAAACCTATACGGGTAAAGATATGTTTTTCGGACATTTACTTCGTGCCTACAAAAATTAAGATTAAACAAAAGACCCAAAAACATCAAAACAAGCTAGGTTGATAAAATCTACTTTCCAAAAAATTATCACTATCTTAGCGAACCAAAAATTTTCAAGAATATGCCAAATACGAAAACAGCAAACAAAAAATCATCAAACATTGATCAATCAGTAGTTCTCAAAGGGTTTCGACTCATGAGTACAGCTAAAACTTTGGCTGAAAAGTATGAGGCGAATAAAGAAGTTACGAGTAAGTATGTTCACGCAACTTCTCGTGGACATGAAGCCATTCAATTGGCTTTAGGAATGCAATTAAAACCACAAGACTTTGTTGCTCCTTATTATCGTGACGACAGTATTCTTTTGGGAATGGGAATGACTCCTTATGAATTAATGCTCGATCTTTTTTCTAAAAAAGACGACCCTTTTTCTGGAGGAAGAACATATTATTCTCATCCGTCGTTGAAACGACCAGATATGCCTAAAATCCCACACCAATCTTCTGCAACAGGAATGCAAGCTATTCCAATCACAGGAGTTGCGATGGGAATGCAATATAAAGAAATTGAAAATTTAGCTGAGGACTTAAATGGTGAAAATCCAGTAGCTGTTTGTTCAATCGGTGATGCTGCATGTACTGAAGGAGAGTTTTCTGAAGCACTTCAAATGGCAGCGTTAAAGCAATTGCCAATTTTATATCTTGTTCAAGATAATGAATGGGACATTTCGGCAAGTGCAGAAGAAATTAGAGCCCAAGACATGGCTTTTTACGCACGTGGATTTAAAGGCATCGAAGTTTTTTCAATTGATGGTTCTGATTTTGAAGAATCTTACAATACGATTAAAAAAGTATTGAAAATGATCCGTGAAGAAAGACGTCCATTTTTGATTCATGCAAAAGTTCCTTTATTGGGTCACCATACTTCTGGTGTTCGTAAGGAATTTTACCGTGACGATTTGGATGAACATGCTTTAAGAGATCCATATCCAAAAATCAAAGAACTTGCAAGAAGTGTAGGTATCGATGAAGCTGATATAGTGAACATTGAAACTGAAATAAAACAGCAGGTTGATGAAGAATACGAAAAAGCAAAAAGTGCTGAAGATCCAGATCCAGCAAGTATAACAGATAATTATTTCGCCCCTACTCCAATTACGGAAGAAAAAGGAGAACGTGAGCCAAAAGGAAAACAAAAAACTGTAATGGTAGATTGTGCGCTTTTCGCAGTACGTGAATTGATGGAAAAGCATCCTGAAGCTTTATTATATGGTCAAGATGTTGGTGCTCGTTTAGGAGGTGTATTTAGAGAAGCCGCAACATTAGGAAAGAAATTTGGTGACAACCGCGTATTCAACACTCCAATTATGGAGGCTTTCATTATTGGAAGTACAGTGGGAATGTCGGCTGTTGGTTTAAAGCCAATCGTTGAAGTTCAGTTTGCAGATTACATCTGGCCTGGATTGAACCAATTATTCACCGAATTAAGTAGAAGTAATTACCTTTCAAACGGAAAATGGCCTGTAAGTTCTGTGCTACGTGTTCCAATCGGAGCGTATGGTTCAGGAGGACCTTACCACTCTTCAAGTGTGGAATCTGTGGTAACAAATATCCGCGGAATAAAAGTCGTTTATCCTTCAACAGGAGCAGATTTAAAAGGTTTAATGAAAGCTGCATATTATGATCCAAACCCCGTTTTAATTTTAGAACACAAAGGATTGTATTGGTCAAAAATCAAAGGTACAGAAGGCGCAATGTCAGTTGAACCAGATGAAGACTACGTAGTTCCAATCGGTAAAGCAAGAACTGTCCAAACTGCAGATCAAAACAAGATTGACAATGGAGAAAGTGTTGCTGTAATTACTTATGGTATGGGCGTTTATTGGGCAAAAACTGCTGCAAAAAACTATCCTGGAGCAGTAGAAATCATTGATTTAAGAACACTTAGTCCAATAGATACAGATGCAATCTACGCTGCAACGAAAAAACACAATAAAGTAATGTTGGTTACTGAGGAATCTATCGAAGCGAGTTTCACTTTAGGATTAGCAGGTAGAATTCAACGTGATTGTTTTGAATCCTTGGATGCTCCAGTTGCAATTGTTGGAGCAGTTGATACTCCAGCCATTCCACTGCATAGTGATTTAGAGTTTGCTTTATTGCCAAATGCTGATAAGGTAAGCGACGCTTTGAAGGAATTGATTGAATATTAAAATTAACCACAAAGCACACAAAGTAGGCACAAAGATCGCTAAGAAAAATGGTTGTTTTGTAAGTTTATTGGTATTGAAAGGTAGAAAGAAATGCAGAAGATTTGATTTAACCACAAAGTGCACAGTGGATACAAAGATGTTAGTCTTATAAGAAAGCAATGAAAATGACAGAAAATGAAATTTCAAGCAAAATTATTGGCTGTGCCATCGAAGTTCACAAAGCTTTAGGCCCTGGACTTCTTGAAAGTGCTTATCAGGAGTGCTTGTATTATAAGCTTCAAAAAGAAGGCTTACATGTTGTCAAGGAAAAAGCTATGCCTTTAGTATTTGAAGAAGTGCAATTAGAGTGTGGTTATAGAATTGATTTGTTAGTTGAAAATAAAGTTGTCATTGAATTGAAAAGCGTTGAATCGCTCAATGATATACATTTAGCACAAACCTTAACTTACCTTAAATTGGGTGACTATAAACTAGGTTTGTTAATCAACTTCAATGTATCTATATTAAAAAAAGGTATCAAACGCGTAATTAACGGTTATTTATAACTTTTAACTTAATAGAAATAACTACCAAGGACACTGAGAAATCATAGGTGATAAAAAGAAAAAATCATTCACCATTATTTAATCGTTCTATCTGAATATTTTAAAACTGTAAACTCATTTACAGCAGTCAAACAAAGCTCTATGAACTCTGTGACTTCTTCGTGCACTTTGTGGTTAATACAAGAGTTCAAACACACTTTTATATCCTCCCACTTCCTCTGCATAATCAAGAAAGGATTTATAAAACTTATCATTGCCCAGCGTAGAAGAGTCTCCAATTACAATAAGCTTTTGCTTTGCTCGAGTTAAGGCCACATTCATCCTTCTATAATCTTTTAAGAACCCTATGTTTCCGTCAGCATTGCTACGCACAAGACTCAAAATAACAACATCAGCTTCCTGTCCTTGAAAAGAATCGATTGTACTGATATTTACATTTTTCAATAATGATTTTGCCAAAAGTACCTGCCCCGCATAAGGTGAAATAAAAACCACATTTTGTTGATCTTTGGTCCAATTATCAAGTTGTTGTACAACAATATTTAATTCTTCTGGATTCGTTAAACTACGTGAATTTTCTTGTTTTTTCTCTTCAAATCCAGCACCTGCAGTATCATAGAAAATTAAAGAATCTGGAACAGATGAAGCATGTGATTTTAGTTCATCATTGTAAAAATAACGCGTAGAAAACCCTGCAATCTCTGGCGTCATTCGGTATTGAATTCCCAACAAATCATTTTGAACGCCAGCATTTATGGCTTGTTCTAAAACAGAAACCGTTAAGCCTTTCCTAGCAGCTTCTTCACTAATTACGGTAGGTGGTAATTGGAGGTGATCACCACTTAAAACCGCTCGTTCAGCTTTTTCTAGTACTAGCCAAGACAAAGGTTCAATACATTGACCCGCTTCATCTAAAAACGCAACATCGAATTTCTTGTCATTCAACATTGGGTCAATCAATCCAACAGGGGTTCCTAAAATAACATCTGCTTCATCGTAGAATTGTGAAATATAATAGTTGGATAAAGACCTAATTTCATCTCGGATAGCATGTACTTCTTGAAATAATAACTTTCTTTGTTCACGCTCCGATTTTCCAAAACTTCTCTTGTATTGAAAAGCCATTTTACGCATCTCAGCCGCTTGAATTTTCAATCGTTTAATTTTCTTATTGTATTTATCCTGACTCATTATTCCCGCTGGAGTATGCTCCCAAACTTTTTGATTCACTTTGGCTGTATTTCCCAATCGAAGAACTTTTAAACCTTGTTCCAGTAGTTTTAAGGCTAAATGATCCACTGCTGTATTACTCGGTGCAGAAGCAATGATTTTCTTATCCCCTTTGCGTAATTCTTTAATCAATTCTACAATCGTAGTTGTTTTTCCTGTACCTGGAGGTCCATGAATAATTTGAAGTGGAGTATTATTTAGGCCATTTTGAACAGCCTTTAATTGATATGCATTGAGTTTATCATTTTGATAGGAATTCTTTTGCGACTCTGCAATATTCTGTTTTTTGATTCCATGTACAATCTCAAACAATTGAAGGGATTTCTTTGCTTCTCCATTTGCAACACGTTTTAAAATCCCGTGCATCACCTTGAAAGTACGATTATCTGGAAGTCGTTTTATTCCAATATTCTTTTCGTCAATCCAGTCTGGAAAATCATCTTTAAACAACATTACCTCAGCCTTTCGTTCAGACAAGGATAACAATTGTCCATTACAGATTTCATTAGTGTTCGGAAGAAACAAAGCAACCGGAGTACCTTCATTAAAAAAAGAAGAATTCACACCGGCATTTGAATGATAAGAAACCGTTACAACAGGCTGATCGGTGTAACCAAAAGATTTATTTTGAATTTTAACAGGATGTAAGATTGCCCCTTCACTTCTTAATTCTTTCAAAGAGATATCTTTCTCAAACCAACGTTTCTCCTGCTCTTCTTCTTCCTTTCTTAAAAGGTTTCTTAGAGCTTCTACTTTTGTTTTAACTTCTTCCATGACTTCAATTATTCAACACGAAAATAATCAAATTCCTTGCGCCACACCCAAGTTGAAGTATCTTTGTATGAAATAGACAATCACGTAGAAAATGGGAAACTATATCGAAGAAGAAGTTTTTAAAAATGAAGATTTTACTAAGGATAGAATCGAAAAAGGAGATTATGAGCTATGCACCTTTGAACAATGTGACTTTTCAGGCTCCTCATTGTCCAATACGCGCTTTATAGAATGTGAATTCATCAATTGTAATCTCAGTGCAATTCATTTTTCTGATGCGGGATTGCAGGATGTCCATTTTAAAGATTGTAAGATTTTAGGGGTTCATTTTGATGAATGCAGTGAATTTCTTTTTAAAGTAGGATTTGAAAATTGCCAACTAAGTCACTCCACTTTTTTATCAAATAAATTGACAAATACACAATTTACAGCTTGCAAAATAGAAGGTGTTGATTTTTCAAACTGTAATTTGAAACTGGCCTCGTTTGAAGAATGTGACTTACAGGCTTCTACTTTTACAAATTGTGTTTTAGAGAAAGCTGATTTTAGAAATGCATATAATTTAAGTATTGACCCAGAACAAAATAAAATGAAAGGAGCTAAATTCTCTTATCAAAATGTAATAGGCCTTCTAGAAAAACACAAAATTTCAGTTGAATAAGTATAGTAAGATCATTCACTATTAGAACATCTCATTTTTATAAATTTATAGTTTAAATTTACCAACCACTAACAGAATGAAATTTCACCAAGCATGAGAAAAGAATTACGTGAGATAATTAATGACAATACAACCAAGAAAGGAAAAATATTTGATTATACCATTCAAATATTGATTATGATCTCATTGTCAGCTTATGCCATTGAAACACTACCTGACTTATCAAATCAAATTTATGACACGCTTTTCTGGATAGAAATTGTATGTTTAATTGTTTTTGTCATTGAATATATACTCCGATTATACACAGCAAAACATCCTTTAAAATACATTTTTAGTTTTTATGGAATCATTGACTTTCTGGCGATCATTCCATTTTTCTTCATGAGCACAACAGGATTTATGTCTCTTCGAGCCTTTCGTATATTTCGTGTTTTTAGGGCTTTTAAATTAATCAGATATAACAAAGCATTGAACCGTTTTCATTTGGTAGCGAAATTAATTAGAGAGGAAGTTATTCTGTTTTTAATTGTTACAGGAATTTTTCTTTTTTTGGCTTCAGCTGGGATTTATTACTTTGAGAACAAGGCCCAACCTGAAGAATTTAAATCCATTTTTCACAGCGCTTGGTGGGCAGTAGTAACATTAACTACAGTTGGGTATGGGGATATTTATCCAATCACCGCAGGAGGAAAGTTCTTCACCTTTTTTATTCTTATGATGGGAGTGGGTATTGTGACAATCCCCGCCGGTTTGGTTGCTAGTGCGTTAACCAAAGCCAGAGAAATGGAAGAAGAAGCATTTCTTAAAGATACTGAAGAAAAATCCAAAATGGACGAGAAAAATGTGCTAAAAAAAGGGAAACAAGACAATAAATCTTAGCTTTATCATGTAACAAAACACAAATTATATTCATGAAGGAATTTAGCTTTAATAATTATTTGACAAGCAATGTTAATGCAGATGAAGCTCAACTAAAGGAGTTATTTAAACATTGTTCCAGAAAATCATTTCAAAAAGGTGAGCACATCTCACTGAATAGCGCTAAACAAGAATATATTTATTTCGTTGAAAAAGGTTTATTGAGACAATATTCCATTGATGAAAAAGGAAAAGAACATGTCTTACAATTTGCTCCTGAAGGTTGGTTTCTGAATAACAGGGAAATGTTACACCTCAATAAACCGGTAGAATATAAAGTTGAAGCATTAGAGGATACCACAGTTTTTAATTTAAGTGTTGAATTATTGGAGAAACTAGAGGATGAAATAGATGGTTTTTCGACATTCAACAAAAAACTCATGACAAATCATATCAGGCACTTACAATACCGAATCAATCTACTTTTAAGTGCCACAGCTGAAGATCGATACATGTCTTTCATCAATATGTATCCGAACATTTTACTTCGTGTTCCACAATGGATGGTTGCTACTTATTTGGGAATCACACCCGAAAGTTTAAGTCGAGTGCGTAAAGAATTGGCTTCTAAAAACTTCAATCCTAATTCTTAACATACATCAATGTAGAACCAAACCTATCGCTGTATCTTTGTAAGAAAAAATGATGAAAACAAAGAATATAGAATATATAGCAGCGCCAAATCCTCCACATTTTGTTGGTGATGGTTTTAGAGTTCATAACTTTATTCCTGGAGTATCTAGAATGGACATGAAAAGAATGGATCCTTTCATTATGATGGATTACAATTCTCCACATCATTTCCCGCCTTCTGAAACACCAAAAGGAGTAGATGTTCATCCGCATAAAGGTTTTGAAACAGTGACTATTGCCTACAAAGGAAAAGTAGAACATCACGACAGTAGCGGTGGCGGTGGAGTAATCGGTGAAGGTGAAGTACAATGGATGACCGCTGGAAAGGGAGTTTTACACAAAGAATTCCATGAAAAAGAATGGAGTAAAAAAGGTGGAGAATTTCAAATGGTTCAATTATGGGTTAATCTACCTGCAAAAGATAAAAGTACAGCACCAAAATATCAAGCAGTAGAATATGACAAAATTAAACGTCACACCCTACCCAATGATGCTGGAACAGTTGAAGTAATTGCAGGTGAATATAATGGAACAAAAGGAAATGCATCGACATTTACACCAATCCACATGATGAATGCAAAATTGAATACAGGTGGAAAAGCCGACTTTAACTTTCCTGCTGATTATTCAACCGTTTTATTGGTTGTAAAAGGAGCAATCAAAGTAAACGGTGAAAATAAAATTGATACTGATCACTTGGCATTGATGGCTAGAGACGGTGAAAAGTTTGAAATAGAAGCGTTGGAAGAATCAATCGTTTTGGTTTTAAGTGGTGAACCAATCAACGAACCAATTGCAGCTCATGGACCTTTCGTCATGAATACACGAGAAGAATTAATTGAAGCATTCCAAGACTTTAATGAAGGGAAATTTGGTGAGCTTAATTGAGAATTGAAAATTACGAATTGCGAATTAAAAACCATACAATTCGTAATTCGTAATTGATAAATACTGCTGTAAAATATCCATTTGCAATTTATTCCCACGCCTCACCAACTTGTCACGACTAATATATTTCTGCATCATTTGATTACTCAATTTCAGGGTTTTTGGAATAAAATTAGCATTCCAAACTTGTGGTAATTTCAAACGTTCGAAAACAGCTTTATCCAGCAGAAATTTAGAACTGGAAACATGAATATAATTCAAGAAGTTTCTTTGAAATTGAAATTTTAGAATTGGATTATCTAGGGATTCTTTTATCAAAGATTGCGCTAAATAAACAGAGTCCTTATCTGCTGGCGGTTGAATTGAAGTCCACAAATAAAAATTTTGAGTTGCTTCTTTTACATTGTTTGGCAATTCATCAGCAGGAACGCCCAATAAATAAGAAATATATTTCCACAAATGAAAAACACCAAGCTCTTCCTCAGCAGTGAATTGATTACCTAACTTCTTTAGTCCATGTAAAAACACCAAACTAAAGCCATTGGCGGTTGCTGTCATATCCCACAAATTAAGTGGTTCACCCATAGTTTGTGTATCCCAGTCTTTCACGTGTTTTTTCAATTGAAATCTTGCAAAAGCATGAATCATTCTTGTTTTTATGGCATGTTCGTACCCCTTTTGATGAGGCTTCATAGCATCCAATCGTGTGACATTCACCCAGAAATCAAGAGTTTCAGACAATCTTTTCAGCGCACCTTTTTTCAAAGCACCTGTAAAAACTAATGGTTTATTGAGATAAGCATAATCATAACCGCCCATTAAACTATAATCACGTAGAGACATTAGCGCATCACGACCAGTTTTTATACATGCCTCAGCCCCTAATTTCAACAAGTCATAATCTAACCAATCAGGTATGTGTTCTGAAAATTCAAATAGCTTTCTTACACTATCCGGTACATCTTCGTTAGGAGAAATGCCTTCACGAATATATTTTTCTAATTTGAGATTCGCTTCTCGAAAGGAATGTTTACTATAGAATTCTCGGATGACCTCATCACCTAATTCATCGGCTTGAAAATACAATTTAGCTTTTGATGCAAAACCTTCGAAATTGACCTCTACTCCACTCCATTTCAAAATATCATTTCCATTACCATGTTTCCAGTAATCTAAAAAGTGTGGTGCATTTTTATATCGAGGAGAAATTGTATTCTGTTCCATAATCCATCTGATTTGGTAAAAACATAAATGTACTCCAGTGAATTAAGATAGAAAAGAATCGGACGATAAAATTTCCAAAAATGATTGCCTAGTTTAATGTGATATAATGTAAAGTTAGAAAGTATTTACGAAGAGTTTGAAGGAAAATTCAGAAGGTGTCCTGAAAATTATATTATAAATTATGTTTTCGATAGAAACGGATTATCTATAAAATGGTTTTGCTTTTTAATCCCTGTTTTTTAAAACTTATTATCTTTAAGGATATAAAAATTAAACGAGTTACCTTCATTTAAGAAGGAGGTTCATTATAAAATTCAAAAAAAACCGATGACTAATACATTTATAATTTCATTTTGTGTCCTCATTATCATGGCATATATTTTTGATCTAACGACCTCAAAAACAAAAATACCGTCCGTGATTTTACTTTTACTTTTAGGATGGGGACTACAACAAATCACAGATATTTTTGAAATTACAATGCCTAATTTAAGTGGATTACTCCCAATTTTAGGAACTATCGGTTTGATTGTAATTGTTCTTGAGGGTGCTTTAGAACTGGAATTTAATAAGTCCAAACTCCCCGTTTTGAAAAAATCCCTTATCGTCGCCTTAATTCCGATGGTGGTATTAGGATTTCTACTTGCCGGTGCATTTTATTACTATCAAGTTCATTTTACAGGAGGAACAGTTGATCCAGACTTTAGAAAAGCATTGATTGGAGCTATTCCATTAACAGTAATTAGTTCTGCTATTGCTATTCCAAGTGCAGTAAATTTAGGAAAAAAGAATAAGGAGTTTGTGACCTATGAAAGTAGTTTATCAGATATTCTTGGGGTATTATTCTTTGACTTCATGTTTAGAAATGCGACTATTAATTTCGAATCAGTATATATGTTCTTACTTCAACTGATTCTAATTGCATTGGTTTCATTCTTTGCAACAGTAGGTTTATCATACTTATTAGCCAAAATAAACCACCAAATTAAGTTTGTCCCGATTATCATTTTGGTTATTTTAATCTATACTATTTCTAAAATCTACCACTTACCAGCATTAATTTTCATTATGCTCTTTGGTATGTTCTTAGGGAATTTAGAAGAAATAAAACGCATCAAATTTATTCGTCGTTTTAAGTTAAAAAAGTTAGAAAATGAGGTCACGAAGTTTCATGAAATCCTTGCAGAAGGTACATTCTTGGTGCGTGTAATGTTCTTCCTTTTATTTGGTTTTTTGATCAATACAGAAGAGCTATTAGACTTGGAAACGTTTTATTGGGCCCTAGGGATCGTAGGATTGATTTTCCTAATTCGATTTATCCAGCTCAAGGCTTCTGGACTTCCGGCAATGCCATTAATGTTTGTGGCTCCTCGTGGGTTAATCACCATTTTACTTTTCTTATACATCAATCCTGAAGACAATATTGCAATTGTGAATGAAACCTTGATTACTCAGGTTATTCTACTTACTGTTATCATCATGATGTTTGGCCTTATGTCCAATAAAAATGTTGAAAAAGAGGACACTTTCCTTTCTAAAATTAAAGAAAGAATGTCCATGGCTTCTTTTGATGCCAATAGAGATTTAAAAACTGAAACAGTGACCAAATCTTCATCAGAACAGAAAGAGGCTGAAGCTAAAAAAACTAAATCTGAAGCAGATCATAGCCAAGATGAAATCATTAAAACCATTAATGAAGCCAAGGAAGTAGTAACTGATAAAATCACTTCCGAAATTTCATCTAATGTTAAGGAAACGGATGAAGAAAAAGACAAGAAATATAATGAGTCTGATAATGAGCATTTTGAGGATAAAAACATTGACGATAAAGACAATGATGAGGATAGTAAAGATGAGAAAAAATAGGTGCTTTTGGCTTAACAATTGTTATGCTTAATTTAGACATGAACAAATAAATATGGCTAGATCATTACTAATCCAGCCATATTTTTTAAAACAAAGATCAACATTTTATTCTATCACAAGTTTATTTGCTCATAGCCACCCTTTTTGATAAAATAAGTCACCTCAATCTTCTCGAGTAAATCAAGGTAACAGAGTAACACTAAAACTCCTAAAGCACAACTACTTTTAAAGGAGCAAATTCAAGTTTATCATTTAACAATTTGATGAAATATGTTCCTTTTTGCAAATCTAAATTATTAATTTTAAAATGCGTTGTCCCTAGAGCAATATCAACATTTTTAGAAAGAAGAACTTTACCCGTTACATCGGTTAAAATGAGTGGCACATCTTTATAATCCGCATTACTTAGTACTTCTACAGTAAATTGTCCTTGATTAGGATTTGGAAAAACCTTAATTTCATTTTTGATATTATCACAAATGACACTAATTGGACCATAAACTCTTTCTTTTCCATCAAGATCAATTTGTTTGAGTCGGTAATACTTTACGCTAGCAGTTAATTGATCATCTATTTGACGATAAGTTCTTGAAATACTCGAATTACCTGCTGCCTTTTGCATTCCCATCTCTTCCCATTCTATTCCATCTCTGCTACTTTCTATAACAAAATAATCTGAGTTTTGCTCGGAAGCAGTTTCCCATTCCAATTTAATTACATCATTACACCTTGCAGAGAAACTAGTTAATTCTATAGGAAGAGCAGACCCACCATTATTTTTATGTAAAAAGAATTCTGAAAATTGATTGATATTAAAATCTACATATTCAGTATTACTTAAACCATAGAGGTTCGCCCCTCCTCCTGCACGTAAAACAGCACGAATATTACTTGAACAATCGGATTGATTGGCTACTCCATTTTCTGTGGAACCCGTTATTTTAGTCAACATCAAGTTACTATTGGTTGCAGGGTTTAATGATCCTCCATCAAAATTATTACTGGTAGTACTGTTTTCAGCTTCATCATTTAACTTCACTAAATCACTTTCGGCATAGGGTAAGCGAACTGAAATAGAATTTCCAAAATCATGTCCATTAGGATAAGCGCTGGAAACCATCACCCACCTTCTCCCCATATAAGCTGTATGATAAATTGGATTAGAAGAGGTACATGACTCCATCACTAAAGGTAATCCTAAAAATGATTCCATGGTTACATTACCAAGATCAATACCATTTGGATTTATTGAAGCTATTAGTTCATTCTGATCATTATAGAAATCATTCCATTCAGAGCCTTTAACGTAGCATGTTTTTTGCGTACTTCCCGATAAAGCTGTTGGAGTTATTTTAGTAATACTTACCTTCAAATCTGAATCTCCAGATCCTTCAAAGGTGTGAAACTCTACTTTTGAACTTCCGTCCAAGTCTACAACAAAATTAGTAGTGCCATCACAACTATATTGAGAATTGTTTGAGTTACTATACGCTCCAGGACTTCCATCCCAAACAGCACATGACCAAATTCTGTTTCCATTAATGAATAATCGTGTTTCGTCATCCCAGTTATGAAATTTAAATGTATACTTCCCACACGGAAAACCTATTCGTTTATGTACAACAGTATGATTATCTTTTGTTAAATCATTACATCCTTGCCATAGATCCCCATTATTGAGGGTACTACCAGCAAAAACGGGAGACTCATTTCCCCTCCAAAATTGCTCTGTGTCTACTCCATAATCTGCAGCGCTTAAGGCCGGTTGTTTGTAATAGCCACGATAAGAATTATTACTTAAAGTTGTACTTGACCCATTATAAGCATAAACATTCCAAAAGTTATCACCGAAATCGGATGGATTTCCTGCTATCGCTCCACCTATATCAATATGAACATCATCTGTGGCTGAGCAACCTTCCGAAGTCACCGTCAATGTATAATCTGTTGCAACAGTTGGATTAACCTCTGGGGTTAAGGTATTGCCTCCACTCACAATAGGCCCACCCGACCAAGAATATGAAGGATTAGGATCATTGGCAAGAAAAGAACCATTTAAGACAATACTATTTACACCACAATCATATTGGTCGGTTCCAGCATTTACTGCTGAAGCAAAGGATTGATCATTATAAGCAAATGAAACACGACTGTTCCCCGTTCGTTCAAAATATTCGAGTACCAAATTCACCGAACCATTTAAAGTAATAGGATTTGAGGTAACCGTTGCATAACTTGAGTTCGTCCATTTTGACACTAGCCAAGTAACCCCACCATCGATGCTTAATCTCACTCCATCATCACCACCGATAACAAAGGTATAAACACCACAAACGAATTCCTTCTTCATCTTATAGCGAACTGCAAAATAATCATTGTTGACACAACTAGGATTTGACGAACCATTATTTCTATCAAAAACCTCATTTTCTATAACATAACCTCTATAATCATTAGACTCAGGAGAGGATATTGGGCTATTGAATGAGCTATGTTGATAGACATATCCTATCCATTTTCCTGTTCCATAATCCGTTTGATTTCCTCCAGAATTACATGTTTGTGCTACTGATTTAGAAGCGATTGAACTTAAAAACAAAAACACTAAAAGTAGACACTTTATCTTAGTAAATACTGGATTAATTGTGCAGTAGAAATAAGGTACATTAAACTTTAAGCTATATAGTGATCCGTTCATAAAACTAGTAATTTCATCTGCTAACAAACATAGATACAATTACTTAAAAATAAAAGCTTATCACCTTTTAAAATCACAAAAAATCATCAAAAAAAAAAGCCCTCAATCAATGAGGACTTTCAAAGTAAAATATTAAAAAATATGCTTAATTCATAAAGAATCTTACAGATTTTGAAACTTCTTTTTTCAGGTCATGTCTTTCAACAATATAATCTAAGAATCCATGCTCTAAAACAAATTCAGAACGTTGGAATCCAGGCGGCAAATCTCTACCAATTGTTTCTTTCACTACACGTGGACCAGCAAATGCAATTAACGCGTCTGGTTCTGCTATATTAATATCTCCCAACATTGCAAAAGATGCTGTAACTCCTCCCGTTGTAGGATCAGTTAGGAAAGAAATATATGGTAATTTTGCTTCTGAAAGTTGATTCAATTTAGCACTTACTTTTGCCATTTGCATCAATGACAATCCTGCTTCCATCATTCTAGCTCCACCAGATTTGGAAACAATCATAAATGGTGCTTTCAATTTAATGGCTTTATCAATTGCTCGTGCAATCTTTTCACCCATTACAGAACCAAGAGAACCTCCGATAAAACTAAAGTCCATTGCTGCAATAACGAAATCTTGACCATCGATTTTACCATAAGCTGTACGAATTGCATCTGTTAAACCAGATTTCTTTTGCGTTTGCTTAATACGGTCTACATATTTCTTAGTATCTTCAAATTCAAGTGGGTCACCTGATTTCAATTTCTTATCAATTTCCTTGTATTTCGCATCATCAAAAAAGAGCTGGAAATACTCCTCGGAACCAATGCGCTCATGAAAACTACATCTCTCACAAACGAAAAAGTTTGAAATATGGTCTTCAGTAGTTACTACAGTTTGACACTTTGGACATTTGTACCATAAACCTTCAGGGGTCTCCTTCTTGTCTTTGGTTGATGTCTGAATTCCTTCTAATTTTCTCTTAAACCAAACCATGATTTTCTATTTTTATATCACTAAATATAGCGAATATTTTTATCAAGTTATATTATAAGGTGTCGATATTGTTTAGGTCTTCGAAAGATTTCGTTAATCTTCTAACGAATGCTGTCTCTCCTTCTCTCAACCATTTACGTGGATCATAATATTTTTTATTTGGCAAATCTTCTCCTTCAGGGTTTCCGATTTGAGTCGCCAAATAATCTTTATGTTTCACCATGTAATCACGAACACCTTCGTTAAATGCATACTGCATATCAGTATCTAAATTCATTTTGATTACACCATAACCAATTGCTTCACGGATTTCTTCTACTGTTGATCCCGATCCACCATGGAATACAAAATCTACTGGATTCTCTCCTGTATTGTATTTCTCTTGAATGTACTCTTGTGAGTTTTTCAAGATTTTCGGTGTTAAAACAACATTCCCTGGACGGTAAACACCATGAACATTACCAAAAGCTGCAGCAATCGTAAATTTATCGCTAATTTTCGATAACTCTTCATAAGCATAAGCAACTTCTTCTGGCTGTGTATATAGTTTTGATGCATCAACATCTGTATTGTCTACTCCGTCTTCTTCTCCACCTGTAATTCCTAATTCAATCTCCAAAGTCATTCCCATTTTGCTCATTCGCTCAAGGTAACTTTTACAAATTTCGATGTTCTCTTCAATTGGTTCTTCTGACAAATCAATCATGTGAGAACTAAACAATGGCTTACCTGTTCTAGCGAATTCCTCTTCACTTGCAGTCAATAAACCATCAATCCATGGCAATAATTTCTTTGCACAGTGATCTGTATGTAAAATAACAGTCGCTCCATATAATTCTGCCATTAAATGAATATGACGCGCCCCAGCAATACATCCAGCAATTGAAGCTTGTTCATTTTCATTTGAAAGTGATTTTCCAGCATTAAATATTCCTCCTCCATTTGAGAATTGAATAATAATTGGTCCATTCACCTTTGCAGCGGTTTCTAAACATGCATTGATAGAACTTGAGCTAACAACGTTTACAGCAGGTAAAGCAAAGTTATTTTCCTTCGCGTATTTGAATATTTTCTGAACTTCATCCCCCGTTGCAACTCCGGGCTTTATTGAATGTGGCATATTTTTATTGTTTTTTAGGAAAGCAAAGGTAATAAATATCTTTCATTAGAAATAGTTCAAAGTTAGGATAGCTCCATTTTTTTATTGAAAACTAGTCCTACTTCAGTATTTCATAAATAAAAACTTTATATTTTTCTACTTAAAAACGCTAGAGTTTCAATTAATGATTCTTCTAAATTCACCTCCAATAAAGCCATATCATCATTATTTTTTATAAATTCACTTTTTCATAATTTAAAGATCAAAACAATGAATTTAAAATTCTTTACCGCCAGCCTAATACTCCTTATTGCACCAATTTCAATTGGTCAACAAGATTTCTCAGCTGAAAAGCTATGGAAACTTAAAAGATTAAGTGGTGGAACTGTTTCTACTTCTGGAACAGACGTACTTTATAGGTCATCAGAATATGAAGTTGACAAAAACTCTGGAAAAGGAAATTACTTTATTTACGACCTCAAATCTGAAGAACGTAATGAACTTCCATCTGAACTCAAATCAATGAAAGGTTTGCGTTGGTTTAACGATAAACTAGCGGGGACGATTTCTGAAGGAGAGCAAACGAAAATTGTACGCTCTTCAATACATCAACCGAATATTCAAACATTAATCACTCTTCCTTCTGATGAACTCATTGATTTTAAAATCAGTCCAGAAGGAAACTACCTATTGACGCTTCAAAAAGTTAAAACTAGAAAAACAACAGCGGATCAATACCCTGAATATCCTGAAGCAAATGTTCAAATCTATGATGATTTATTGTATAAACATTGGGATTCATGGCAAGATGAATATAGTGACCAACTTTTCCTATATGAAATCAAAGATGGAAAAGCTGTTTCTGATGGCGTGAATCTACTTGAAGGTACATTATATGAAGGTGTTGTAAAACCTTTTAGTGGACTCGAAAATGTTACTTTTATTAATGAAGAAAAGGTGATGTATTCTTCAAAGAAAAAAGTAGGAAAGGAATTTGCGACAAGTACCGACACAGAATTATTCGTTTATGACATCAAATCTAAAACGACAAGCAACTGGACAGAAGCATATAACGGTTATGATTCTAGTCCAAAACTACATACAAAATCTCAACAACTAGCTTGGTTAAGCATGGCAAATGATGGTTTTGAATCTGATAAAAACGACATTATCGTAAGAGACATCGAAACACAAGAAGATCGAAACCTTACAGCAAGCATTGACTTAACAGTGAGTAATTTTATTTGGAACGAAAAAGGAGATAAAATTTATTTCTTAGCCGTTACGGAAGCGACTTACCAATTGTTCGAATTGGATGTGAAATCGAAAAAACACCGTCAAATTACAACTGGTGATCACAACTACGGAAGTTTAGCTTTAGCGGATAAAAAAATAATTGCAATGCGTCAATCCATGTTGCATCCTAATGAAATGTTTGAAGTTGATATCAAAACAGGAAAAGCAAAACAACTCACTCATGCAAATGATGAAGCACTAAAAGAATTAAGTGTACCAACTATTGAAAAAAGATGGATTACAACTACGGACAATAAAAGAATGTTGACATGGGTGATATTACCACCAAATTTTGATGAAACAAAGAAATACCCAACACTTTTATACTGTCAAGGTGGACCACAGAGTGCAGTGAGTCAATTCTTCTCTTTCCGTTGGAACTTCAGATTAATGGCATCTCAAGGTTATATTGTAGTTGCGCCAAACAGAAGAGGATTACCAGGATTTGGTCAACAATGGAATGATGCTATTTCAAAAGATTGGGGAGGTCAATCGATTCGTGATTATTTATCTGCAATTGACGAAGTAAGTAAAGAGAAATATGTTGACAATGATAGATTAGGTGCTGTTGGAGCTTCTTACGGTGGATACTCTGTTTTTTATTTAGCAGGAGTTCACGAAGGAAGATTCAAGTCATTGATTGCACATGCAGGACTTTTCAATATGACATCTTGGTATGGAACCACGGAAGAATTATTTTTCGCGAACTGGGATTTAGGTGGTCCATATTGGAAAGAAGAAAACAAGAAATCCTATGAAAAATTTAGTCCGCACAAACATGTTGCGAAATGGGACACTCCTATTCTAATCATACAAGGAGGAATTGATTTCCGTGTACCAGAAGGTCAAAGTTTTGAAGCATTCCAAGCGGCGCAACTTCAAGGCATAAAATCAAAAATGGTTTATTTCCCTAATGAAAATCACTGGATATTATCTCCTCAAAACGCGATGATTTGGCAAAGTGAATTTTTCAAATGGTTGGATGAGACGTTGAAGAATTAATTTATATTATGTAGAGGCGCACGGCGGTGCGCCTCTACATAATGAAAAACGTAACATAAAAAAAAGGTCGACAAAATTGTCGACCTTTTTTAATGTTATAAAATGTAGGTTTTTACAAACCGAAAGTAGATTTAATTTGATCAACAAAATCAAGTTTCTCCCAAGTAAAGAATTCAACTTCTAAAGTTTCTGTTCTTCCACCATTCTCGAAAGTCACTGTTTTTGTTTCAGGTTTTCTTCCCATGTGTCCGTATGCCGCTGCTGGACTATAAATTGGGTTTCTTAACTTCAAACGTTTTTCAATTGCCGCTGGGCGCATGTCAAACATCTTCGAAATTTCACGTGCGATATCACCATCAGTCATATCCACTTTTGAAGTTCCGTAAGTGTTAACATATAGTCCCATTGGCTCAGCTACACCAATTGCGTAAGAAACTTGTACCAAGACTTCTTCACACAATCCAGCCGCAACCATATTCTTAGCAATATGACGCGTTGCATATGCTCCTGATCTATCCACTTTTGATGGATCTTTTCCAGAAAACGCTCCACCTCCGTGAGCTCCTTTTCCTCCGTAGGTATCAACAATAATCTTACGACCTGTTAATCCAGTATCTCCGTGAGGACCACCAATTACAAACTTCCCTGTTGGGTTGATGTGGTAAGTAATGTTTCCTTTGAATAATTCCTCAACAAGTGGGTTATTCAATTTTTTAATCAAACGTGGAATCAATATTTCTTTGACGTCTTTGTTGATTTTATCCAACATTACTTTCTCGTCTGCATCAAAATCATCGTGCTGCGTTGAAAGAACTATTGCATCAATTCTTTGTGGTTTATTGTCGTCACTATATTCAATTGTCACCTGCGCTTTAGCATCTGGACGTAAATAAGTGATTTCGTCATTTTCTCTTCTTAATTCTGCCAATTCGATCAACAAACGGTGAGATAAATCAAGTGCCAATGGCATATAATCTTCTGTCTCATTAGTTGCATAACCAAACATCATTCCTTGGTCACCAGCACCTTGATCTTCTGGGTTTTCCTTATCAACTCCACGGTTAATATCTTCAGATTGTTCGTGAATTGCAGAAATAACACCACAAGATTTTGCATCAAATTGATACTCACTTTTCGTGTATCCAATTTTTTCAATTGTATCTCTTGCAATTTTTTGAACATCTAGGTAAATGTTTGATTTCACCTCTCCTGCTAAAGTCACAAGACCTGTTGTTACAAGTGTTTCACATGCAACTTTTGAATCTTTATCAAAAGCTAAAAAGTGATCTATTAGGCTATCGGAAATTTGATCCGCTACCTTATCTGGGTGTCCTTCTGAAACTGACTCGGACGTAAATAAATATGACATGTTTGAATATTTCTAAATTAGAACTCCCAAAAATAGCAATACTTCGCAAATTTGACCTATTAATTAAGATAATTAAATGCGATTCTGTAATAAAATTGTATTCTTGCAAAACGAAAAATCAAGAGCATGGCAAAATTTATTCACATTGAAACATCAACTAAAGTTTGTTCAGTCGCAATCTCCGAAAATGGTCAATTAATTGATCTCTTAGAGGAAAGTTCAGATGCATATATTCACTCTGAAAGGCTCACTGTTTTTATTGAAAAAATTGTAAAACAAAACAATTGGAAGCTCAATGAAATCAGTGCTATCGTGGTAACGAGCGGACCTGGTTCTTATACAGGATTACGCATCGGTGTTTCAACAGCAAAAGGATTATGCTATGCATTAAGTGTTCCATTAATCGCCGTGAACACACTCGAAAGTATTGCATTTTTAGCACACAAAAAGCATCCAGAATCTACAATATGTGCAATGATTGACGCAAGAAGAATGGAGGTGTTTTCAACGCTTTTTAACAGTGACTTAAAAATTGTTAAACCATTATCTGCCGATGTTCTTGATGAAAAAACCTACGAGGAATTTCTTCCAATTTTAGTTTGTGGAGATGGCGCTGCAAAAACCAAAGAGTTATGGAGTGACCGTGATCTACAAATTGATGAATCTATCGTTTCAAGTGCCGCTGGTCAAGTAGAAATTGCCTTCGAAAAATTTAAAAACGTGGACTTTGAAGACGTGGCGTATTTCGAACCTAAATATTTAAAGGACTTTGTGATTACGCCTTCGAAGAAGAAATTGTTTTGATTGGTAATTGTTTGACTTAATGTAACGTGAATTGCTATGTTATTAAGTGAATGACGGAACGCTGATGACGCTGATCTCCGAACACGGATTTTCACAGATTTTATTGGGTTGGATAAAATTTCTAATTAAGTACAACATTCGAAATTCATCACTCTTTCACAAATTTCCTTGTAACAACCGTTCCTCCTCTTGAAAATCTACATAGATAAAGTCCTTCTCGCAACCTAGAAACATCAATTGAATTTTGAATTTTTCCTTTATCAGTATTGTTAAACTGCTGGCTAACCACTCGCTTTCCAGTTAGATCATAAATTTCTACTTCTAATTTATTTGTATTGGAGTGGGTTGTAAAGTGGAGTTGATTTTTTACGGGGTTAGGGTAGAGATTTATTTTTGAAAAGGTCTTTTCTGTTTTAAGACCAACATCTTCACGAAGAACAGTAAAGTTTATAAATGTAGTATCTTTATTAAAATCAGGAACGCCTGTCATATAAGAATGAGCGTATGCAACAAGAGTATAATCGTTTGCAGAATAATAACCTAAGTCTATTGTGTCTACTCTTACGAAATCAGACATAAAATTGCCTAAGAAATAATATAGATCAACCTCTATCTGATTGTTTTGAAAATTTACTTTAGAACTATCCAAATATGCAGGAGAAAGTGATAATGTTGTAAAACAAACAAGTTCTACATTATCGTTTGGACTTGGGTTGGCAGGGATAATTTTAAGACTATCAAAAATAGGATGACTATAAGATTGAGCATAGAATTGATTAAGAGAACTAATAAAACTTAAAACAAGGATGATTGTCACTTCTCTCAGCAACTTTGTAAAGTATTTTTTTTGGCTGACTTTTTTGACTTTCATAATCTGTAGTTATTGTTTAATAAACTTATGTGTTACTTGTTTACCATCACTTGTAAACTTACAGAAATATAAACCATTCCTTAAATTTGAAATATCAATAGACATTTTAAACTCTACATTACCTTGACTTGAATAGTTTAGTGTTTTCACTTTCTTTCCAGTTAGATCAATTATTTCTAGTTTCATAGAATTAGTGTAATTATTTAAACTAATGTTGAGTTTATCATTTGCTGGATTAGGAAAGAGACTAATGTCTTCAAAAATCCCATTATTGTTTAAACCTAACTCATCTAGCGGAAAGTACTCGTCTCCATAAGCCTCAACAAATTCTACAGAGCAATCGTAATAAACCCTAAATTTCCAATGACGATAATATTGACAATTAAATGGGCATAAGTGCCAAGCATAAGTATACACCAACTCCACATAATCATCATGAATTTCCGCTTCAATATTACCTCCATCCATTTCAGTAAACCTGCCAGCCGCATCACTAATACCAGAAACATCTTCAAGCGCTTTAATTAATGCCCTTTGGTTGTATTTATCTGCAACATTAAACACTATAACTTCAGGATTATGATAAAAATAAGATAAGTTATACTTTGTGATTAAGCTATCTAGGGATGGCTCACTCATTGTAAAGTAAGACGTATCTACACTTATAAATACATCCCCCATTCTTTGATAAATAATATCAATATCTAGCCAATCTACACTATCACTTTCTGGAATACTTAAATTATACACAGCAATCAAAGCATTGAGAATGGTATCTCGATGCGCATCAGGAACATCAATACTATCTTTGTAAGTTAAATTTTGATCAAAAAACTTACGTACTGCAATTTGAGTTGCATCAATTTTAAATCTATTAAAGGCATATTCGGAACCTGTGCAAGAGGATGGGTATATTTGAGATTGCGAAATAGGAGGAAAAATAGTGACAAACAAAACCATTAAAAATAATGGTTTTGCTTGTACTGAAACCCTCATCCTAAAAGACAATACTAAATTTATTAACATATTTATAATCATGTCTTTATGCTTTTTTATTGTTTAATAAATTTTCGAGTTATTTTTTTATCCCCTGTCACAAAATTACACAGGTATAAGCCATTAGTTAAATCTGAAACATCATCAATTGCCGTACCTGTTACAAAAACATTATTGTCATCATCAACAAACAAATCAGCAGCAAAATCGTCCATATCTGCTGCGCCATTGTAGGTTTGTTCCCAAACTAATCCCCCATCTGGAGTAAATTTCTGTATAATAATATCGTGATTTCCGTTTGAATTGATAGACGAACCTGCCATATAAACATACCCCAACCCATCAGTTGCGGTAGTGTTTTTTGTAAAATAGTGTAGCCTCGCCACCTTCTTCCATCCAATTTTCAGAAAAATAAATCTGATTTTGTCCAAAAAGTTGGGTTGTGGCAAACATAAAGATGAAGTTTAATGAAATAAACCAAAATTTTAGCGACTTCCCTTTAGCGCTGTGTGTGTGTGTGTGTGTGGTTCATAATAAATAGTGTTAGAAATTCATAAATAGTGTTAGAAATTCTCTACTAAATTAGGAATAAATTAACAACAGTCAAACTTTAAGATGTTAAAAGTCATTGATTTAATTGAATTGAGAAACACATCTCATCTCGATACAAATTTCTCCGCCATGCTACGAACTCCACTCGAAGTAACGTTCTACTGATATAAATCTAAACACTACGCTACAGTCCGAAAACTAATGAATGAATAGTCTTACTTGTAATCATTTATGGATAGCAGGTCTAACTTTCATTAAGGCTGCAAATGCAAAACTAATCACCAAAGTGAGGTCGGCACAATGGTAAATCCAAAATTCTGATTCAAGTTGCATGAAACTGGTTTTATTTTCAACCGTTTGAATCACAAAATACAAATGTACTACCCATCCGGAGAAAAAACCGGTTACACTTGAGAACACAAATGAGTTAAACACATTTTGTTTTTCTTGCGGAGTAGCGTTTTCACTTTTATCGAGCGTTGCTAAAATTGAAATGGTTACGACTAAAAGCAGCAGATAAACCAATTTTAAAAAAGCGGGTTCTTCATATCGAAAAACAGTATTGGTAAAGTAAGTCACCAACTGTTCGGAGGTTTGATCTGCGAATACAAGGAATAAACCGAAAACTGCAATAAGTAAAAGAGCTAGACGGTATTCTTTTTTAAAGAGAAATTTCAATTTGATTAAGTTTTACGTTTTTTCTTTTTCGCTGCCGGAAAAAGAACATTATTAAGAATTAAACGATAACCTGGCGAGTTTGGGTGTAATGTTAAATCTGTATGCGGATCTCCTACCCTATGTTGGTAATCTTCTGGGTCGTGTCCTCCATAGAAAGTCCATGTTCCAATTCCCAATTCACCATGTACATATTTCACCGTTTCTATGGATTTAGACTCTCCCATGATCGTTACCGATGGCTTAACATATTCTTTTACAAAATCAGTGGTTTGTCCGTAAAAATTCTTGATAATTGAAGTATGATTTTGTGTTAACATCGTTGGAACAACATCCCATTTTGCAGAAAATTCAAAAAGGGTAAAAACATCATCGTTTTCTGCTATTCTTCGATGACGATCCGTTCCATCAATGGTAGAATATTCATATTCCATTGGGTTTTCCTTTATCTGATAATCCTCAAAAGCTAGAGAATTATTAAAGTCTAATTTAGATTTATAATTAGGATCCATTCCGTCACCATCAAACATTTGCTCGGCAATGTCCGTTTTATGTGCAGCCAAAGCAATATCAAAACTATCTGTACCACTGCACATTGTAAAGAGAAAACCTCCAGAGTTTACATAAGCTTTAATTGTTTCTGCAACAGCCAATTTCATATCAGACACTTTTGCAAACCCCAAACTTTGTGCACTTGCTTCCAGTTTTGCAACTTGTTCTCTATACCAAGGAGCATTTCTATAGGCCGCATAGAATTTTCCATATTGCCCTGTAAAATCCTCATGATGTAGATGTAACCAATCATACTCTTTTAATCCACCTGTAACAACAGTACTATCGTAGACTTTATCGTAAGGAATTTCGGCATATTCCATCACCAAAGTCACAGCATCATCCCATGGTTGTTTTCCTCCTGGAGTATAAACCGCGATTTTGGGCGCTACTTCTAATTGTACAACTTCTTGATTAACTTCTGGTGAAGCAATATTTCGCTTAATGGTATTCACTTGACCATCCGCAACAATTTCATAACTCACACCTCTAATCACCAATTCATTTTCTATGCTTGTTAAATGTGGAATTAAAAATGAACCTCCTCGATAATTGAGTAACCATTCCATTGTTACTCCATTCTCTAAAACAAAATACGCAATACCATAAGCTTTTAAATGATTCGCTTGTGTTTTATCCATTGGCACCAATATTTGAGATGCCATGGTTTGAAAACCAATGAAAATTGCAATGATCGTGACTATAAGGTGTCGCATAATTATTTCGTTTTTAACAAAGTAATAAAAAATTGATGAACTCAACAATTAAAACGGAGCTTCATCATTATCATTGCCTGAGATATCAAAATCATCATCATCGATATCATCCATTCTACTAGAAATCACCATTCTATTTTCGGCTTCAGCGGTGTCAAAATCATGCCCAACAGGAAGTGCACCAGGAACTTGGAAATCATCATCTGTTCCGAAAGCTTCAACGTTATCAAATTTGGCAAATTTCCCGATAAATTTCAAACGAACAGTATCTGTAGAACCATTCCTGTGCTTAGCAATGATAATATCACCCATTCCTTGCGTTGGTCCTTTTTCATCTTCGAGTAATCCATAATATTCAGCACGATAAATAAAAGATACAATATCGGCATCCTGCTCAATCGCCCCAGATTCACGAAGATCAGAGAGAATAGGTCTTTTATCACCTCCACGCTGTTCTACGGAACGACTCAACTGAGAAAGTGCAATAACTGGAATATTCAATTCTTTTGCAATCTCCTTAATCGAACGAGAGATCTGAGAAATTTCCTGTTCACGATTCCCTCCACCTTTTCCAGTTCCTGCGGTCATCAACTGAAGGTAGTCGATAATCACCAATTCAATATTGTGCTTTTGTTTCATTCTACGACACTTGGCACGCAATTCGAAAATAGAAATCCCGGGAGTATCATCGATATAAATTGGAGCTTTAGACAAACGAGAAATTTTTGTGTGAATCATTTGAAACTCATGATCCTCTATATTTCCTTTCCTTAATTTTTCGGCATCAATTTGTGCTTCAGAAGAAATCAAACGTTTCACCAACTGCACACTTGACATCTCAAGAGAGAATATCGCCACTCCCATATTGTAATCTACTGCTGTATTTCTAGCCATAGACAGAACGAAGGCTGTTTTCCCCATGGCAGGACGAGCAGCAATTACAATCATGTCAGAACGCTGCCACCCAGAGGTCATACGATCAAGGTCCTTAAACCCTGTAGGAATTCCTGAAACACCATCTTTATTCTCACGGGCACTTTCAATTTCTTCAATTGCACCTTTCATGGCTGTTTGCATCGTGTCATAACTTTTTTTCATGTTATTTTGAGCGATAGCAAACAAGTCTTCCTCAGCTTTTGACAAAACATTAAAAACATCTTTAGTTTCATCGTAAGCTTCTTTTAGAATTTCACTTGAGATTCCAATGATTTCTCTTTGGATATATTTTTCAATGATAATTCTACTGTGGTGTTCAACATGGGCAGCAGAGGCTACCTTATTGGTTAAGGTAGATAAATAATAAGCTCCTCCAGCAATTTCTAGACTTCCCAACTTACGTAATTGCTCAGTTACAGTTAGCAAGTCAATTGGAGTTGTCGTATTGTATAACTCAGACATTGCCTCAAAGATCGCTTGATGTTTAGGTTCGTAAAACGCATCTTTTGTTCGTAAGATGTCAATTACATTATTCATAGCAGTACCGTCGATCATCATCGCACCTAAAACAGCCTGTTCTAAATCGGTAGCCTGAGGTGGTATCCGTCCAATATCTATTGGACTTTTATTGCCTCGTGTACTTCTGCTACTTGTTATTTTTCCGTCTTGTCTATCCTGCTTCTCCATATTGCAAATATATTTAAAACCAATTCGAATGTTGGTTTTACATCCCTCATCTTTTAATTATGTGAATAACTATAAAAAGGTTGATAACTTTAATTCTTCTGCTACCTTGATGTATGCCTAATTCCGTCTAAAAACTTAATGATTTCGTCAGGAGTTTTGCACAGGCAAAGATACGACAAACAACTTCGAAAAGAGAAGGAATAGAAAATCAATTTTTAAGTGGTGTCTAAAAAAACAAAAATAATAGGTATTCAGGAATTAGAAATCCTACATTAGAGTACTTTACATCTTAAGTATTTTCAACTTTAAATACAGGAAAAATGTTAAAGCTTTTCATAAAACAAATTAAAAAATGGCAGCATTAAAATTAAGCGTTAATTTAGTGCTTGAGTTCGAAAAGACGAATATGAAAAGACAAATTATTACCACAAAAGACGGATCAAAATCATTGTATTTACCAGATCTTTATGAGAATTATCATTCAGACCATGGAGCTTTACAAGAATCAATGCATGTCTTTATTCAAAGTGGATGGAAAGAAGTTGATTTGGAAACAGTAAGGGTATTAGAAATTGGTTTTGGTACAGGTTTGAACGCCATTATCACCTTAAAAGCTGGAATTGAAGACAAAAAAACAGTCAAATACACCGGTTTAGAAGCTTTTCCTGTTACAGTTGAAGAAGTTGATTTACTTGAATATGATCAATTAGAAGGCATTGAAGATGTTCAAGATGAATTCAAAAAAATGCATGCTGTAAATTGGGATGAGGATGTCGAAATTACTGATGCCTTTACTTTAACAAAAGTAAAACAAAAGATGGAAGTTTTTATTCCAGAAAAAGAAGGATTTGACCTTGTTTACTTTGATGCATTTGGCCCACGAGCACAACCTTTTATGTGGACAAATGATGTTTTACAAAAAATGTACGATGCATTATCAACCAATGGTGTTTTTGTTACGTATTGTGCCAAGGGAGATGTGAGAAGAAGCTTAATTTCCTTAGGGTTTGAAGTAGAAAAAATCCCTGGTCCTCCAGGTAAAAGAGAAATGTTGAGGGCTAGAAAAAAATAATGAATGGCTGGTTTGGTTTGAAATCTATTTGTTAGGACTTCAGACTTTAAGATCGATTCAATTCAGAAGTGAAGAATTGATTACCTTTGCCAAACGCAAATGAAAATATATTATGATTAAAACAAAGTTTTTATTTCCCCTAATTGGGTTCGGATTATTATTCTCTTGTACATCAGAAGATACTGGAAGTGAAGAGCAGTTTTTTGTTCAAGAAGACACTACAGATGTTAAAGATCAATTGACAACCATTTCCGATAGCTTAGCAAAAGACCCAGAAAATATTGATTTAATCATCCGAAGAGGAAATATATGTAAAGAAAATCTTAATTTTAGATGCGCCTTAGATGCTGGAGCAAAAGCCTTTAGAATTGACTCAACAAATATTCAGGCCCGTCAACTTTATGCATGGACATTAATCAATAAACCAAATGCTCCAGTTTCTGATATTGAAAGAGCAAAACGTCATTTTCAATATGTTTTATCTGTAAAACCTAATGATCCTCAAACAATGGTAGACATTGCCAATACCTATTCATTGACGGGAGATTTTAAAACGGCAATTAAGTACATTAATGATGCGCTTAGAATTGACGAACGTTTCCGAGATGGATATGTATTGAAAGGTTCAATTTATAAAACCTTAGAAAAAAATGACTTGGCATTATCAAGTTATCAAACTGCACTTCAAATTGATCCAGATTATTTTATTGGTCATTTAAACACGGGTTGGTTGTTAACATCAATGGGTGATCACCGTTTGGCATTAGAATATTATGTCAACGCAGCTGAATTAAAACCAGAGAATGTTAATTCTTTATATGGAATTGCAAAAAGTTACCAAGACCTTGGAGAATATGAAAATGCATTAAAGGAATACAGGAATATTAAAAAAATAGAACCAAAGTTTTACATTGCTGATTTCAATCAAGGATATATCAAGCATTATTATCAGGAGGAATTAGATAGTGCAGCTTATTTCTACGATCAAGTGTTACGAGCAAACCCAGATTATCCTGCTGCTTGGTATCAAATGGGAGAAGCGTACTTTGCTCAAGAAAGGTACTCTGAAGCAGGTAGAGCATACGCCGAAGCGATAAGAATTGACGAAGATTTCACTCCAGCCAAAGAAGCAGCTGAAAAATTACGTAAGATCTATTATTAATTGAATAATGAAGCAAATAAAGTTAATTAACGCAATCAGTGAGGCAATCATACCATTGCTAGGAATCTTTTTCTTTGATTGGGGACTTTACTTTATTCTGCTTTTCTATTTTATCGATTTAATTGCAACTGAGGTTTTCATCTATTTGAAGGTTCAAAAAATAGTTCAATTTCAAAAAATCAAATTCCCTTTTTCTACTCGATTTGGACGACTAATAATCAATTCGGTATTGGCTTTAATTTTAATTATTCTCTCTCATTTGACGGTATATTTTATCGTACCTAATATTGATTTTGCATCCGCATTTATTGAATTTTTAAGTTATGAAGAAGCTGGGATTCCGATTCCGCAGGGTTATATTTTACTTCCTCTAGTCGTTTTGACTAATTTTCAACAATACAAAACAACTTTTATTCAATCAGGTGTTTATAGAGTTACTTCATGGAAGGATTTGATTTTTTCAAGAAGGAAGGCTTTGTATATTGCCATTCTAGGAGCAGTAATCGCTATGCTAATTGCTTCCTTTATTGCAATGCCAGAATCAATTTATGTAATGTTAATTGTAGCAGTGAAAATTTGGGTAGACTTGAAATAGATTTTCAATAGGTTGAGGGTTTGTTTTTGAAAGAAAGAGGAGAAAAAATAAATGTGTTATTATTTCCTTCTCCTCAATTTCAATAGATAATTATTCTATATTATTTCCAAGTTTCTTCCTCATTATACAAACGTGGAGGATCAATTTGTTTTTCTTTAAATTCAATTCCGTATTCTTCTAAATCTTTTAAAATCGGATTATAAATTTCCTTATGTGTAGGAATCAAAACACCTTTCATTTGAATTGTACCGTTCAAGATTTTCTTCACGCATATTCCAACAGGTAAACCTACTGTATTACTCATTGAAGTAAAAGTTTGGTCTTCTCCTATATTGACCATTTCTGAGGTAATTTCACGTAACTCACCATTCAATTGGTAAACGAATTTGTGATACATCACAATCATATCCTTGTCTTGAGGTTTTAAGGCCCATTTTTCTTCAAGGATTTTCTGCATCATTTGTGCTGGCGTTGCATTTTTAATCCCAATTTTCTTTTTATCGTCAAAAATTCCAAGCCAAACCAATTTGTCCCATAAAGAATCATCAAGGTCAATTTTCATGTAGTGACGTAATTTCAACTCAACAGAGTCACTGTGATTATACGGTAAGAATGAATTGATAAAATCACGATTGGTCATATTTTCACTTCCCTCTAAGGTATAAGAATCATCAGTTGCACCCAATTGAACAAAGA
Organism: Brumimicrobium aurantiacum; assembly: GCF_003402975.1. Lineage (GTDB taxonomy): Bacteria > Bacteroidota > Bacteroidia > Flavobacteriales_D > Crocinitomicaceae > Brumimicrobium > Brumimicrobium aurantiacum. The sequence goes on from NZ_QURB01000004.1 coordinate 179,616, forward strand.
CGTCCCAAGCACGAGAAAAACCAACTCTTCGAAGCGTACCTCTGTAAATAGTAGGAATATCTTGAAGGCCGTAGATTTCACGATACATTAATGAGTTTCTATTGGCATAACCTTCAAAACGGCCATAATTTTCCACATCAATAATCTCCGTTCTACGGAATAATTTGGTGTAAGGAATATATTTGTAACGACCTTCTTGAATAAACTGAGCTGCGCCACCTTGACCGGCCAAAACCACATTTCTTGGGTTCCAAGTAAATTTATAATTCCATGGGTTGTCATCACTTTCTGGAGCGACTAATCCACCAGTAAAAGATTCGAAAATTTTCATTTTACCGCCAGCATCACGAATATCATCTATTACTCGCATAGCACTCATGTGGTCAATTCCAGGATCAACACCTATTTCATTCATGATAACGATGCCAGCTTTTTCTGCTTCCTCATTTAGCGCTTTCATTTCTGGGGAGACATAAGAAGGAGTGATTAAGTTCGTTTTTAAAGCGATACAGTCTTTTGCAACATCCACATGAAAACGAGCGGGAAGCATACTGATTACAATGTCAGCTTTTTCTATTTCTGGCTTTCTTTCTTCAGGATCTAGGGCGTTAAAAACTAAAGCTTCAGCATGTTTTGATCCATTAATTTTGGATTCAATTGCAGCTTTATCTTGGTCAACAATTCTAACAAACCATTGTTCCTTTTCTGCATTTTGAAGCAGATAACGTATTAGAGATGAACATGAGAGTCCGGCACCTAATATTAAAATATTTTTCATTGTTTGTAATTTATATGAAGTGGTTATATTCAATTAAGAATTTCTTTTTTCGTAATTGATTTTAACCACAATTTAATTTGTTGTCTAACAAAACAAACGAAAATCAAGAAGGAAGTCAAGTAAAAGTCTAGTTAGTTTTGTTTATTATAAACAGGTGTAGTCCTTTTAATAATCTATAAATGCATTAAAGTAAGTTTATTTCAAAAGGTCACGAATATTCAGAATTACATTTGTCTAAAATCAGTTTAAAGGAAAAAATTAAGACCTTTCGTTCAAATAATAATGAAATTATATGAAACCTATTACAAATCTATATATCAAAACATTTCTCTTTACAGGTATTCCTTTTGGACTAGCCACAATCATCGCAGATAATATGTCGGGAGAAGAAATAAGTATATGGAAGTTTTTGGTTATGACTTTTTCCTTTGGCGCTCTTATGTCCATAACGATGGTTGCAATGCATAAACAAAGACTTAAGTCTAGAGGGCTTACAAACAATACAGAGATTTATCAGGATAAAACCATAAAGTCTACCATAAGCCTTGTTGAATTCAAGGAAAAATTAATGTCCGTTCCATACTTCAAAAAAATGAAACTTTTGGAGATGGAGGATGGATTCATTATTAAGACTAAAATGACTTGGGAGTCTTGGGGAGAAGTGATTCACATTAAACTCATTTCAAAAAACGAAGTGATGAATGAGTATCAAATTTCAAGTCGTCCAAAAGTAAAAATTACGCAAATTGATTATGGTAAAAACCTCGAAAACATCAACATTATAGAAAATGCAATCGCATAGGTTCATTATGATTTGAGTACTCATCCAATTGATAACCGTGAACTTTCCTGACTTTTAAACAACAAAAAAGTCCAAGTGATATACTTGGACTTTTTTAATTAAAATCACATTGTTTGTTTCAATGTGTACTATGAAAAGACTAAAAGTTGTAACTCATTTTTAAGCTAATTGTAGTTCCTTGTCTTAGAGAATAGAAGTATTGGTCTTCTGCTTCAAAAGATTTATAGACAGCTTCTTTTTTGGCATTCAACACGTTCTTCAACATCACACCAGCATTAAACTGTTCTTTTTTTCCGAAACGTTTAGAAACGTTCATATTAATCCCATGGAAAGGAACAGTATAAATATCTGGTCGGTCTGTAATTCCAGAATACAATAAGGTTTCACCTTGAACATTGTAATAAATACCTGCATTCAAGTTTTTAGCAAAACCTTTATCTCCTGTATATTCAAATCCACCATTAATAATCCATGGTGCTTGACCTGCCATATCTCTGTACTCATCAATTACTTGTCCATTTCTTGCGTTATTTACACGAGATTCGTATTCTGTTGCACTTAATTTAATCTGAGATTCTGTTAAAGTAACATTTACCGCTAATTTAAAGTTACTTAGTTTTTTAGATATAAATTCTAAAGATTGTCTACCTTCAATCTCCAAACCTAAAACTGTTCCGTCACCAACGTTTCTTGGCTGGAATGCCCCAGCTTGCGTTGCAAATTGAACAACCTCAATTGGGTTATTAAACATTTTATAGAAACCACTGATTGAGAAAGTTTGACCTCTTCCGTGGAAAATCTCCCATCTTAAGTCGAAATTATGAATATCTGTACTTACAAGATTTCCGTCCCAATACTCAACACCAAGAAGGTCGTTAGCATCTCTAAATAGACCACCGATAAAAGTTCTTCCAGTGATAGGGTCTAAGATTTCAGAATAAGATAATTCTTTAAATGATGGTCGAGCAGTTGTTTTTCCATAAGAAATACGGATATTTTGTTTCTCAGAAACTGAATACACCATGTTTAAAGAAGGAAAGAATCCTAACTCATCTAATACAACATCATTATTTAAAACATTATTTCCTAACTGGTCTCTTCCTGTGTATCTCTGTGAATAATATTCAGACCTAATTCCAAAAATTAATTTCAAACGCTCTGATGGAGAAATTTCCGTTAAAGCGTATGCTCCTGAAGACATAACAGAAGACTCGAATTGATTTGGATTAACAGGAATAAAAGGAGTTTCAAAAGTTGTACCTTTTGAAATATCACCATTGTAAGGCCATAAATTTTCTTCAGCGAATAACTCATTAGGATCACCAGTTAGCTCAACATTTCTAACATTGATACTGAAAGAACGAATTGTATAATCTCTCTTTTTATAAGATTGAACAGCACCAAACTTCAACAAACCATCATTACCGAACAGTTTAAGTTTTCTTTCGATGTCGGCCTTTGCAGAAGTATTAAACTCATTTAATTCTCTCCATATTCTTTCTGGGAAACCAGACTCTGTACCAATATTGTAACTTCCATCATTTCTAATTTCGTAACGTGTAAAACGAATATCAGGATTATCAATTGAAGATAGAGATGATGAAGAAGACCAAGATAAGTTCCAATCCCCATCTTTAATTCTATGTTTTCCTGAAAGAATTGCATTGGTTAAAGAACGTTGTGCATATTCCAAATTGTGTTGAAAGCCACTAAATACAGCTCCTTGATCCGTATTTTCATAATCAAAGATTCCAGCAGTAGAGTTTCCATTCTGTAGGTGCAATAAATTAAAGTTGTAACTTGATTTATCAGTATTTAAAGATACACCTAACATTCCGCTTAAAAGCACTTCATTTTCTCCATAGTTACCTTCTTGCAATTCTCTCACCTCTAACTCTGTAGTATTTCTATCGTTTGAAAGTCCATAACGAGAATATAACGCATCTTCGTAAAACTTCGTTTCATTCTTATAGTTCATATTAAAGTTATAGCCAATCGTATATTTTTCTTTTTTGAAGTTATCTCCAACATTGGCTCCAATACTCACATCCATTAATGAATTAGCTTCCATTGCCGCCAAATTTGGATTGAAAGAACTTAGGATTTCTTTATATCTTTTTGCTTCAGCACCATCTGGATCTGCAATTGTTTCTGCAAAAAATGGAATATTATTGACTGCTGGTATCTCTCTGCTTCCTGCACCAAAACCTAAAGCATCAGCACCACTTTTGTCATAAGTTAAGTAGTTACTTTTAAAATGATAGTTTGGGTTGTAAGCCGTACCAAATGAAATACTTCTGGTTTTTTCTGTTGCAGCACTATTTAAAGTCACGTCAATTAGACCTCCCGCATAATCTGCAGGTAAATCAGCAGAAGCCGTTTTATACACCACAATATTGTTAATCATCTTAGTAGGGAAAAGGTCCATCTGAACAGTATTTCTGTCCGGATCTAAACCTGGAACTTCTAAACCATTAAGTAAAGTTTTACTATATCGGTCACCAATTCCACGAATAAAGATATATTTTCCATCACTTAACGAAACACCTGGAATTCTTCTCATGGCAGCACCAGCATCAGAATCACCTGTCTTCTTAAACTTTGCAGAAGACATACCATCAATCATCTTACTTGATTTTTGTTTCAAAGAAAGAATGGCATTTTCGGTATTTGTTTTACGCTTAGCTTTTACGATTACTTCATCAAAATCACTCGTCTCGGACTTTAAATTCATTAAAGCTAGAGTCGTTGTTTGATTTGACAGCACATTCACTTCTTTCATTTCAAGGGTATCGTATCCCATGTAGGTAACTACTAAATCATAAGTACCTTCTGCAACGTTTATTTTAAACGCTCCATCCAGATCAGAATAAGCTCCAATCTTTTGATTTTTCACCATCACACGAACACCAGGTAATAATTCACCTGTTGTTTGGTCATTTACAGCACCAACAATAAAACCTTTTTGTGCTTGAGTAGTAGAAGTTAAAGCAATAAAAGTTAATGTGATCAAAAATAAATATACTCGCATAACTAACATTATTAAAGTTTTTAAAAAGGAATTTCCCGAGAGCAATGCCCTCAGGAAAACCTTAGATCTATCTTATGTTATTAAAAGTTTGAAAGTTCTCCACGCTTGTCAGAAAGCGTCCATCCTAAAAATTCTCCAACGTTTGCACCAACAGTGTTAGCACCTTCTGATACGTTTGTTGCATCAGCGTCTGTTCCTTCTTTAAACACATCTGTTAACATTACTCCACTTGGAAGTGTTGTTTCGATGTTTGAAAGTGAAATGAATCCTAATCCGTAGTTATCAATTGAAGCTTGACCACTTAAAGAGAAATCTCCTCTTCCGTCTGTTGCTGGATCAGCAAATCCGAAGAAGTAAACATTTTCTAATGAAGCTCTTGCTCCGTCTCTGAAGTCAGCTAACTCAGTATTATCAGCTCCTTTTACAGACCCATTCTTTAAAGTATGCGCATCTAAATAAGCTCCTTCTGGTCCGTCAATTTCCATTGCGTGATCTGTACTTTCTCCACCGATTACGATAAAGTTATCTAAAGTACCACCCCAAGCTTGGTCAGTATCTAATGCATCGTCTCCAGCGTTCCAAACAATAACGTTTTTCACATTCACTGTTCCACCGAACCACTCAACTCCATCATCTTGGTTAGAAACAACCTCAATGTTTTCAATCACTGTACCTGTACCAACACCACCAAGTGTCAATCCGTTGATTTCATTACCTTCTCCGATGTTAGCACCACCGTGACGAATTGAAATATATTTTAAAACTCCTGAATTATCTGATGCATCTGCCCCTCCATATAAACCATTTTGGTCTGATGCTGGAATCCCTTCGATTTGTACTGAAGGATTATCTGCTGAAATTGGCGCGTTACCTAAAACGATTAATCCTCCCCAAAGTCCATCAAGGTTAGCATCCATATTTGGACTATCGATTTCTCCTGGTTGAATTTCGTCTGCTACAGTTGTGAAAATAATTGGATTGTTTGCATCTCCTTCTGCGTTAATTTTCGCTCCTCTTGCGATGATCAAAGCTGTTGCATTTGGTCCTGTTCCAACCTCTCCTTTGATGATTGTCCCTGGCTCAATAGTTAAAGTTGCACCTGAAGTAACAGCAACTCTAGTGTTTAAAACATAAACTTTGTCACTTGTCCAAGTCGTGTTTTCTGTAATATTTGAAGATACAACTACTGTTGACTCGTCACTTACAGTTTCTTCATACTCACATGAACCATCATCTTTTTTTGCTTCTTCGCTGTAATTGATTGCTGTTTCATCTGTACATCCTTCTTTCTTACAAGATGTTGTTGCTAATGTCAATGTTGCTGCAACTAACAACCCACCAACTTTTAATCTTTGAATTTTCATTTTTGTCTTTTTAATTATTTGATGCAAAGATGCGGGAGATATTCTCTTTTCCGTTTATGAGAAAATTAAACGTATATTAAATCAATATTAACACACGTGCTACAGCACTAGTAATACTGGACTTCTTGATTATTCACATGGAAAAATCAAAGAAAATATTAGAAAAAAGTTGGAATATTAACTTAAATGAATGGAAGGGAAAAAACCGGTCATTCTAGAATTAGGTCATTTTAAAAAAAGGGGAAGCGTCGAGTTAAAAACTTGTTAGTAGGTGTACACATTCTCTGCTTTGACCCAAAGCATATTATTTGTTTTGGACTGAACTTGAATCCATGTATTATTTTTGAAATACTTAAGGATAACCAGACGATCGGAAGGATCTAATTTATCTTGTGATTCAACTCCATTTGGAGAGATATAAAGTGGAACATCGCTTTTCTTAAGAATCGCATAATGCGAAGAATTAAAATGCATGTTAATTGAATAAACTCCGTAGAAAGAAACGCCAAACAAAATAACGGCAGGTGCGATTAATCTGAAAAACCATTTATTGATATTTGAAGAGGAAGTCACCTTATAGATGAGAAAACCAAGAAAAATTGAAGAGACACATGCAAAAAACACCCATGTAGACATTCCAAAACCAAGCATAACACGTTCAATCCAAGGAAAAGGATGTTCCCATGTATGACGATTATTCAATTGTTTTGAAGCAAACTCAGCATTAAATTGTGCATCACCATTTAACGGTTTATATTTTAAAGAGGATTCGAAAGCCCACTTGGCTTTATGCCAATCGTCTAGATTTCCAGAACTTACACCCAAATTATAAAAAGCAGAGAAAGAAGGATTTTCTTCCGCATCTTTTGCGAAGATATCACTCGCCTTTTCATAATTATTCTCCATAATATTATCAACCCCTTTCAAGAAGAGGGAATCACTACCAAAAACTTGAATTGACAGTAGAAAAGAAAGAATAACAATAATTAATTTCATTATTCAAAAGATTTTATGATTTCTTCGACACTCATTTTTAATTCAGAAATATCAGAGTTTTCAATACTTCCACCGTATTTCATAGCATCCAGCTCATCAAAAACATCGATTAATTGATCATTCGCTTCTTGTGTTAACCTCACTCCTACTTGAGCATTTACAAACGCTCTTGAAATTTCTCCTTTACTTACATTGAATTCACTTGCTAGGAAACTAATCAAGATTTTAGTGAGTTCACCAAGTTTATCAAGGTTGCTATCCTCTGTGTGTAACTGTGATAATCTACCTAATGCCTCTTCCCTATGTTGGAATAAAAGTCGTTTTGAAGTTGAACGTTCAGATTTGTTATTCTTAATTCTTACACCTATTCCAAAAATAAATCCAAGCATTAAAGGTGAAAAAATTAAAGCTGTTCCTTTCCATCCTCTAAACAAATCAATAGAAGTGTCATCTACTCCAATTTGCTCTGTAATGTAAGGTTGCATCATAGGTAATTGCACCTCTTCTTTTTCTGGCTTAGTCACCTCCACAATCTCTTGTCCATTTGACTTCACATTTAAAGTTCTCACTGTAGACGTTGCAGATTCATACTTTTCTGTTTCTGGATTAAAATAAGCAATCTTGATTGGATTGATTTGAATTTTACCAGGACGATTTACCTGAATAAAAAAGGTATATTTCTTGGTTCCTTCAGCACCACGTGAAGAAAAATTAATAGAATCTACAACTTCAGGATCTCCATAAAAAGACAATCCATTTGGTAGGTAAATAATCGGCTTTTTAATATTGTGAAGGTTACCATGACCACTAATCGTCACATCTAGTTCTACCACTTTACCTTGATCTAATTTGGTATTTGATAATTTTGAAGTCACATCAAATTCACCTACCGCACCAATGAAATGTTTTGGCGTTCCTGTAGGCAATGGTTTCACTTTTATGGTAGATTGATTTGATGAAATTTTCGCTCTTTTTGGATAGCCCGTTCTTGGGTTCTCAAAAAATATTATTGATTGAAAAGGCTCAATATCAAAATCTCCAATTTTTTCAGGAAAAATTACTGATTTCCCCATTTTAAAGGTTTGAATGTTTTTTCCGTTGATCACAGCATAAGCACTACTCACCCGATTTGGATTTGCCAAAGCATGTACGTCGGCGGAGCCGTTTAAAGAAAAAGTATTGAAAGCTTCGAATTGCAACACATTTACTTGCGCGTAAACTTTGGCTTCAAGTAACAAAGGTTCTCCTTCATAAATTTCATTTTTTGATTGCTCAATGATTCCGAAGATCATTTGATCCATATTTTCACTTGGATCAGCACTCAACATATTTTGGCGACTGATGACTTTAACTTTATGCACTTTAGATTGTACAGATTCCCCTTGACTTTTTACTATTACAGGACCTAATTCAAAATCTCCCTCCTTTTCAAAATATCCAGTAAATGTTTGGTAATTGTAGCGCATTGCTTTTTGTCGACCATCTACATAAACAATAGAAGAAGACATGCCTGTTTGAACCGCACCAGTTTGAATAAATTCATCTGGTAAATTCATATTCATTTTACCATCAATGTTTGTTTTGATTGTCACAGTAATGGCTTGCCCGCTTTCAGCGGTTTTAGGATCTACATCCAATTGAACAAATGCATCTTGTCCGAAAGTAAAACCCACTAAGAGTCCAAAAATGATATTTAACAATACCGCTCTTACCATTTTTTACCTGATTTTACTTGATTTTTTTGGTTTCCCGAACGGACACCTTGAACTTTCTTCTTCGTTTGCATTTCTTTTTTCAACAATTCTTCAAGCATACGCTCGGTTTTTTGATTTGATAATTTTGAAACTGGCTCTTCCTCTCCTTCTTTAGGATTAGTATTTTGTGTTTCTCCCCCTTGATTATTTTGTTGATTTTCTTGGGACGAATTTTCTTTGTTGTCATCTTCACCAGCCTTATTCTGATTCTGTTGGTCTTGTGACTTTTGATCCTCAGAATTTTGACTATCTTGGTTCTGTTGCTGTTGTTGTTGTTTTTGAATTGCCAATCTACGTTGGGCTTCAGAAAGGTTGTAACGTGTTTGCTCCTCCTCTGGATTCAATCTTAGCGCATTTTTATAACTTTCTATTGCTGATTGATAATCTTTAGCTTTCAACTGGCTATTCCCTACATTGTGCCAATGCTTAGCATTTGACTTATCATCAACTCCATTGGAGGCTGCAGCGCGAAATGCTTTTTCAGCCATTTCAAAATCATTATTCCTATATGCTGCGTTCCCAATATCTTGTGATAAATCTACTTCACTTGGAGCTAATTTTTGGGCTTGCAATAAAGTTTGATAAGCTTTATCAAATTGCTTTTCTTGATACAACTTTTTTCCAAGACGTAGAGAGTCCTCCCATGATTGCCCGTAAGTTAGAGCACACATAGTCATCACTATTGCTATTAAAAAGTAATTACGCATCATTTGATTTTCTAAAAGTTTGTGGAATAGATTCTACAAAAATTAAAAGTAAAATGGAAAGTATTGCAAAACCTAACGGCCATTGATACCTGTTTTCTTTTACCTTGAATTCCAAATTTACTGTGTTACCCCCTGAACTGTTGTTAATATGCGTTAAAAAATCTGAAACATTTGGAAAAGCTTCGTTAGTTAATTTCACGTCACCATTCAGTCTATTACTAATTTCATTCAGCATATCTTCATTCACTTTTGATATTACTGACCTACCTAAATCATCTTTTAGAGACCTAGCGTTCGGATTACTATTTTGTGGAACTATACCTCCTTTAACCGTCCCTATTCCTAATGTAAGAACTTCAATATTCTTGTCTTTAATTTTATTGTATGCATCGTCTAAACCACCTTCATGGTTTTCACCATCTGTTATTAAAACCAAAACTTTCTTGGTGTTTCTCTTAGAGAAAAATCGACTTGACTCATCTAATGCTGCAGCTATATTTGTTCCTTGGTTAGAAATAAAACTGGTATTGATTTCGTCAATATACATTTTAGCGGCGTCTTTATCTGCGGTTAGCGGAAGTTGAGGATATGCATCTCCTGCAAAAATCAGCAAACCAACATGTGAGGAAGAAGATTGGTTAATCAACTGGTTCATTACACGTTTAGCAATTGTTAATCTTGTTTCTCCGCCAACAATATCGCGCGTGTTCATGGAGTTAGAAACATCCACTGCAAAAATCAATTCCACCCCATTTACTTTTCCGCTTACTTCTTTTGTTCCTAAAACAGGCTGCATCAAAGCAAAAATTGTAAAAATGACTGCATTGCGAATAAAAAAGAATCTCCAGAAGGTTTTTCGAGTAGAAACAGGTTTTAGAAAAGTGCGCAGTACTTTGGTCGTTACTACCCCATCAATAAGGCGGTTTCTCCTTTTCATTTGCCAATAAAACACACCTATGAGCAGAGGAACGCTAAAAAAGAACCATCCAAAATGTGGCGACAAAAAAGTTAAGGTTTCACCTGCAGAATGATCTACAAATACTCCAAACACTCGCATCACTTGCCAAATAAACATCCAAAATAGCAGTTCATTTCCTATGGCCAAAACCAAGAAAAATGGCAATCTATATTGATATGTTTTTTTATACTTAGGCATTGTTTTTCAATAATAATTGTTCGGAAATAAATCCTATTAAAATAAAAATCAAACCAAATAATAAGAAGAAAATTGGGCGATAAGGCGGCTCTCTTTTCACAGAATTATTGACCAATTTTTGAGTTTCCATTTGATCAATAGTTTGATAAATTGAACGCAAGGATTCTTTACCCAGCGCTCTAAAGTATTCACCTCCAGTATGGCTTGCCATTTTTTCTAATAGCTTTTCATCAATGTTGACTTGTGTTTTTTGGTAAATCTGACCAAATGGTGTATTGATCGGCATTTTTACAACACCTTTTTTACCTACTCCAATGGTGTAAAGTGTAATTCCCTTAGTTTTTGCTAATTCTGCAGCAGCCATAGGAGAGATTTCTCCTCGATTAGAATCTCCGTCAGTCAATAATATAACGACCTTAGAATGCAGACTATCCGTTCTCAATCGAGCCACAGCTGTTCCCAAACCTGTTCCTATGGCAGTTCCTGGGTCAATTTTCCCAGATTGAATTCCGTCAATTGTTTGTTTCAAATAATCATAATTTCGCGTAGGTGGACAAGCAGTATAGGCTTCTCCTTCAAAAACAACAAATCCAATTCTATCTGATCTACGTGCGTCAATAAATTCTTTTGCAACATCTTTCGCCGCTTCCAACCGATTCGGTAAAAAATCTGTTGCCAACATACTCATTGAGACATCAAGAGCAATCATAATATCTATTCCATCGTCATATTGATTTTCGCTATCATCCGCAAATGGGAGAACAGGTTTGGCCATGGCGAAAATTAACATAATCAATCCAAAACCGACACAGCCATAAATTCCAAAAATCAACATTTTGATTGGCGAAAATGAGAGTGTTTTCAACTGACTTAAGGGTTGTGAAAACTTGGCTGTTCCTTCTTCTTTTGACAAACGAATATAACGCAAAACCATCAAAACAGGAACCAAAGCGAGTAGCCACAACCAATGCGGTGCAAGGAATTGATACTCCCAAAACCTGATATGTAAAAATGAATTACTCATCTTTATTAATTTCAAATTTAGTGACTTTATCGACTACACTTCGAGCATCATTGGTCACTTTCTGAATTTCATTTAAGGCAGGCTCAGACTTGGCAAACTTTACCATATCGGATTGCATTAACAACTGTTTTGTCAGTGCAATCAATTCTTTACTTAACCCTTTCTTTTTCAAAAACAATTCTATTTCGAAAGTGGTTTTATCCAGAATTCCGTCCTGATAATGTGCAGCAAAAAATCTTCTTAAAATCAAAGACAAGGAGAAGTAATATTCTTTAAGATTTACTTCATACCCTTTTGTCTTTTCTAACTGGTCAATTTGTGCCAAAGTTAATTCTCTAATACTTAATTCTGGAGGCGCCTTTCTTGATCTTTTCTTAAGGAAAATAATTAAAGCCACAACGAATACAGCTAAAATTACTACCCAGATATAATTTTGCTCAAACCACTTTACAAAGGCGTTTTTTTCTGGCAACTCTGTAAATTCTTCATTGATATCATACAATGGTTTAGTTGGATCAGCTGGCGGTGTTGAAACGTAAACTAATCCTGCAGGAAAAGCATAAATACTGTCATTAAATTTAATTTCCTTGGGTAAGATAGCAACATAAGCACTATCCCAGGCTATTAATTCATAGCTTCCCTTCCATATAAACTCACCATTTTCTTTGAATAAAGTATCTTCGAAAGGCTGAAGAATTTCGAGTTCATAATCTTCAGTAAGGTTACTTTGCTGATTATGGTTCATTGCATTTCCTGAAATGAAACCCGTTTCCGCTTGAAAATTTACATTTTCGATTTCTTGATCACTAATTACAGCGTAAGTCAATGTAAAAGGCTCACCAATTTGAACCTCTTCACTACTCAAATTAATGTTTAATGTTTGTCCATAGCAAGTGCTAAGCACTAAAAAGAAAGCGATATGTAGCCAATTCTTCATCATCTACTTCTAGTTAAAAATAGGCGATTTAATGCTGCAAGATATTTTCCGTCAGTTGATAAACTAGCATAATCAACACCGGCCTTACGGAATTTTATGACCAATTGTTTTTCATTGTCATTGAACTGCATTCTATACTTTTCTCTAACCTTTTTTGAATTTGTATTGACCCAACGTTTTTTCTTTGATTCGGCATCAAACATTTTAATCAAACCAAGTTTTGGCAATTCTTTTTCGGCATAATCAAATAAACGAATCGCCACCATATCGTGTTTACTATTTGCAATTTTTAGACCTTCAAAAAAGTCTGTTTCATCATAGAAATCACTAATTAAAAAGCAAATACTTCTTTTCTTCACCACATTTCTAAAGTAACGTAAACCCTCCTTTATATTCGTACCCTCCTTTTCAGGTTTAAAAAGAATCAATTCTCGCAAAATCATCAGGGCATGCATTCGACCTTTGTTGGGTGGAATGTACTTTTCTACGCTGTTACTAATAAAAATAGCACCAATCTTATCATTATTTGCAACCGCTGAAAAAGCAAGAACGGCAGCCACTTCAAGCATTAATTCCTTTTTTGATTTTACGCGAGTTCCATAATTGATCGATTCAGAAAGGTCGAGCACCAAAAATACGGAAAGCTCTCTTTCTTCTTCAAAAACTTTCACAAAAGGCTCATTGAATCTAGCAGTAACATTCCAATCAATATTACGCACATCATCGCCATATTGATAATTTTTCACATCAGAAAAGGTCATTCCTTTTCCTTTAAAGGCAGAATGATACTCCCCTGAAAACACCTGTTTTGTTAAACCACGTGTTTTAATTTCAATTTCTCGTACTTTTTTAAGTAACTCTTTCGTTTCCATTTTTATGATCAACCGATTTACGGAACTTCAACCCTTGCCAATACTTTTTCGACAATGGCTTTGGCATCAACACCTTCCGCTTCTGCTTCATAGGTCAATCCTAATCGATGTTGAATAACATCTACTGCGATGTTTCGAATATCTTCTGGAATCACATAAGCACGACCATTCAAGAAGGCATTTGCTTTTGCTGCCAGTGCCATATTGATACTCGCTCTTGGAGAGGCACCAAAAGAAATCAATGGTGACAAATTAATTAAATCGTATGCTTTGGGATCTCTTGTTGCGAAAACAATATCGATGATGTATTTTTCAATTTTTTCATCCAAATAAACCTCTCGCACCAAATCCCTTAACTTTATTATATCATCCGGACTTACCACTGCTTTGGCTTTATTCAATCCTTCTTTTCTTACGTTACTACGCAAGATTTGCATTTCTTCTTCTGGATTTGGATATTCTAACTTCACTTTAAGCATAAATCTGTCGACTTGAGCCTCAGGAAGCGGATAAGTTCCTTCTTGTTCAATTGGATTTTGTGTAGCCATCACCAAGAAAGGTTTTGGTAATTTAAAGGTGTCATCACCAATTGTAACCTGTCTTTCCTGCATTGCTTCCAATAATGCGGATTGTACTTTTGCAGGAGCTCTATTGATCTCATCAGCAAGTACGAAATTGGCAAAAATTGGACCTTTTGTTACAGAGAATTCTTGATTTTTTTGATTGTAAATTAAGGTTCCAGTAACATCTGCAGGTAAAAGGTCTGGAGTAAATTGAATACGACTAAAATCTCCTCCTACAACATCAGAAAGTGTATTGATCGCAAGTGTTTTTGCAAGACCAGGAACACCTTCTAGTAAAATATGTCCATCTGCCAAAAGAGCAATTAACAATCGCTCTACCATTCTGTCTTGACCAACAATTACACTAGACATCTCCTTTCTCATCATATTGATCAAAGGAGTTTCATTTTGAATTTTTTCTGCCAATTGACGAATTGATTCAGCGGGTGTAACTGAAGACGATGTGTTTTCTTCCATAGTTTTATGTTATATCATACAAATATGTTGATTTGTTCTGCCAAGCATATCCTGAACGCTGTTAAAGATTGTTAAGCATATTTAACAGCTTATAATTTTCGGAAATTGCAAATTTAGTGACAAAAAAACAAATAACATATTTTAATAAATAATCAGAAGATAAATCCTTAGTTTGAAAAGCAAATAAATTCAAACTATAATACATTAAAATGGCCCTATTTGGAAATATAATTAAAGGAATGATAGAATTTAAAGATTTTATCACCAGCGATATCGATCCCGTTGAAGCACAAGAAAAAGTGCTTACTGAACTACTCTCTAAAGCAAAAGATACAGAATTTGGAAAAAAATATGATTTTTCATCAATCCTAAAATCTGAAGATATACCCAAAAGTTTTTCAGAAAAAGTTCCTTATTTTGACTACAATAAAATGAATAAAGAGTGGTGGAATAAATACCACGATGGAGAAGAAAACATTACATGGCCTGGAAAACCTAAATTTTTCGCCTTAAGCTCTGGAACTACTGGAAAATCCAGTAAGCGAATTCCTGTTACAGATGAAATGCTTGATGCGATTAAACAAGCGGGAATTAGACAAATTACGTCATTAAGTAATTTTGACTTTGAAGCCGATCTTTTTGAAAAGGAAATCATGATGCTGGGAAGTTCCTCTAATTTACAAGAACATAATGATTTTCTAGAAGGAGAAATCAGTGGAATCAGCACGAAGAATATTCCATTTTGGTTTAAAGGATATTACAAACCTGGAGATGAAATTTCGAATATTGACGATTGGGACGAAAGGGTTGAAGCCATTGCAAAAAATGCAAAAGAATGGGACATTGGTGCAATTAGTGGTATTCCAACATGGATTGAACTCATGATTAAAAAAGTGATTGAATATCATGAAGTTGAACACATTCATGAAGTATGGCCTAATTTTGAAGTCTATACCTCCGGTGGTGTTGCTTTTAAGGCTTATGAAAAAAGTTTCAATGCCTTACTCGGACATCCTATCACTGTGATCGATACTTATTTTGCTTCTGAAGGTTTTATTGCTTCACAAACAAGACCAGAAACAGATGCCATGCAATTATTGTTGGACAATGGCATTTACTTTGAATTTGTTCCTTTTAAAGCCGATTATATTCAAGAAGATGGATCTTTAGTTCCTGATGCTCCAGTTATTCCATTAAAAGAGGTAGAATTGGATCAAGAATATGTTTTAATCATTAGTACTGTGAGTGGAGCTTGGCGCTATGAGATTGGTGATACGATTGAATTTACAAACATTGAGAAAGCTGAGATTAAGATCACAGGAAGAACTAAGTTTTTCTTGAATACTGTTGGTTCTCAATTATCGGTTAACAAAATGGATGACGCCATGAATCAATTAGAAGACGAATATAAAACTGAAATTTCCGAATATCTGGTTTGTGCAAAACGAGCGGATGATGGAGAGTTTTATCATCATTGGTATATCGGAAGCGAAGACAGTTTGGATACTGAAAAAGTTTCTAAAACACTTGACAAATTCTTTAAACAATCGAATAAAAATTATAAAGTGGCCCGATCCAAAGCTTTAAAAGGATTAAAAGTAAAAATTGTTTCTAACGACATTTTTTATGAATGGTCTAATCAAAACAAAAAGAAAGGCGGACAAGTTAAAATGGAGAAAGTCATGAGTGAAGAGAAATTTGAGGAGTGGGAGAAGTTTGTTAACGGAGAGTCCTGAATGAAGAATGATCAATGACTTATTTAAATGAAGAATGAAATATATTTCACTCTTCATTTTTCATTGTTAATTTTTCATTGTTAATTTTTTCATTTTTCATTCCCTACCCCCATCTCTATGGTTTACAATTTCCATAATTTCTTCCGGAGAAAGGTAAAATTTCTGAATGCGTAGTTTATATTTTGAAGAGATATCTGCATGATTGAGGATGAAGTTTTTAGTCTTAAGAATATATTCTTCCATTCCATGATTCACTGCAAAAGTATCTGCTGCACGCTCTGCTTCAACGATATGTGTTGGTGAAAAGAGATATTTCAGTCCAAACCAAACAAGATTGAGTTTACTTCTATTTTGATAGTCCATAATATGTCCTAATTCATGACCTATCCAACCAATCATCACATCTGTAGGAACATCTACAGTCGCGAACTCTTTATCTGAAATCTTAAACTTTTCGCTAATTAAAATTACATATTCCCTCTTTCTTCTTGTTTTAAAAAAGCTCCCAAATTTAGGGCGAGCCTGCATTGTAGATTTCTTAATATTCTTTTTAAATTTAATTTCAATTCTTACATCCTCCAATTCAGGATAATGTGATAAAGCAAATTCTGCTTCTCTTTTTATAATTTTCGGTATTTTAATTTGACTTGGATAAGTTAAGTCTGACATATTATCTGAGTGCGTTATTTTATATATTAATAAAGTATATACTATAAGATAACAAAACCAAGCTTGTAATCAAGGGACAGCGGACAACTTTAATATAAATTAACGACAACAAAGAGTATTAATGATAATAACCATAGTTTCTTAGCTCTAAGACCTTTATAAAATTGGTAGCAATATCTTGTTCCAAAACATCGTCAATCAGGGCTGAGTTTTCATCATATAAAACCTGAAATTGTTTAATATACTTTCCGTTCTTATACACTTTCTTTTTGGTTAGATTTTGTTTTCTGTCATATTCAAAAACAAAAGACTCCTTCTGGTTTCCATAGATTGTGGAATGAACTGTTATACTATCCAAATCACTTTTGTGATCATAATAATAGTTCGTTTTTTTCATCCCAGGCATTCTATTCAATCGTTCAATTTCTTGGGTTTTCAAACCTTTTCTATTCAAATAGGTCGTAACGGTTTTATATGCTTCGGCTTGATCATTAAACAGTGTACGTTTATATTTCCCTTTTCCTTCCTGATAGGTGCTTTTCTCTAATGAAACGGTATATTCCTTACTCACCACGAAACTAGAAGTACGATAAGGCTTATTACTTAAATATCTGCGGTATTCTTTCTGAATCACTCTACCTTTGTCGTCATAACTAAAAAGGTAGGCATAATTACCAAATTCATCTCTTTGGCGGATAGCAATGAGGTTTCCATTATTATCATAATCAAAATAACTAACCAATGTATCACTTTCCAATGTTAGTGGAACACTTTCATATTTTTCGACTAACTGTCCTTTGTTATTGAAATGATAGGCTGTAAAGTGAGCCGTTTCTCGAGGCTTATCTCCTAACTTATAATGCAACTCTCTACCTGATATTGATTTGATTCCTTTCTCTTTAATTTCTTGTTCATTAAAAAACGGATTAATGGTAAAAACTTCGCCATCCGTGTTATCAATCAACTGTGCAAAGCATAGCTGTGGAACGAAAATTAGGAGAAGTACAAAAACTAAAGAATCTTTAAAAGTGAAATTTCGCATGGATAAAAAGTTTAATTTGATTTAAAATATTTCTTTGCCTTTGTATTCCTATGTGGACAGCCTGGCCAACAGCATGGACGTTTTTTTCCTTCAAGAATTTCAGATTTCAAGCGTTGAACATGGTTCTCTCTTGTTTCGGCCTTCTTCACAATTGTTGTCCAACAAATCCATTCATTTCTTGCCAACGGAGTCAATTTATTCCATTTACTAAGTAATTCTTCGTCTGAAGTTAAAACCTGTTTGATATCATCAGGCAATTCATGAACCACACCTCCTTCAATATTCATTTCTCTCAATAATTTATTTGACTACATCAAAACAGCTTAAACCATTATAAACGTAGATCTTACCGTCTTCATTTAATGCGAATATAACTCCAAATCATAAAACTTTTCTATTAAAACGTCAACTTTTCTCCAATATGCGTTAATAACAGGGAATATTTTTTTAAATGATTTAAGACTTTCCTATTCAGTAAAATAGGCCATCAATTGATCTTAGCTCAAAACAAAAAGCCCTACTTCGAGAAGTAGGGCTTTTCACCATATAATTCAATGTGAGCATCAAATTGATATTGAATAACCGACTTATATTAACAAGTAACTGGCTATTAGTTTTATTTATTCAACTCTTCTTTAACGATAGTTGAAATTAATTTTCCATCAGCTTTCCCTGCAAGAGACTTTGTTAATGGTCCCATTACTTTACCCATATCTTGTGGGCCAGAAGCTCCGGACTTTTCAATTGCTTCCACAACCAAAGTTCTAATTTCAGCTTCGTCCATCATTTTAGGCATATAATTTTCGATGATTTTTGCTTCAAACAACTCTGCTTCTGCTAAATCTTCTCTACCTTGATCTACATAAACAGCATGTGAATCCATACGTTGCTTATGTAATTTAATGATGATCTTGTTTTCTTTTGACTCATCCACTTCTCCATTTCCAGAAGTTGCTTCATTCAAAAGTTTTGATTTGATATCACGTAAAGCACCTAATTTTTCTTTGTCCTTAGCACGCATTGCGTCCTTGATATCTTGGTTTATTATATCCGTTAAACTCATTTTCTATAAATTAATCAACGTTATCGTGTAAGAAAGAGTTCGTTCCACGAAGTGTTGTATTGTTTCCATTATCATTTGGAGAAACTTCGTATCTTGAAGCTGAGTCGCTAGAAGAGCTTACGTTATCATCCAAGTTAATTTTTCTTCTTTTAAATGCTGGTTGACGTTCAAGTTCACTTAATCCCTCAGCACTATTTAGGTGAGATGTATAGTTCTTGATACGTTCCAAACGCTCTTGCGTTCTTCTTTGTTGTTCTTCTTGCGTTAATTCTTGCGAACTAGCGTTTCCCTCAAAAGAAGTATCTTCATCCATTTCATCATCTAAAAAATAACGTTTTACATCGTCACTTTTTTCAGTTGTTTCTTTGGCACTTGACGCTTCATTTACTTTATCATCTTTTGTTTCTGAAGACTGATCTGTTGATGAAGGCAATACTGTCTTCACTTCCCAGTTCATTGTTGATGCAGTAGAAGTTGGCTCTTCCTTCTTTTCCTCAACCTCTTCAGTACTCGTTGATTTCATATAAGGCTCAGACTCTTTTTTTTCAACGTATTCATTTTTCGAAACCGCTGAATCTAAAGGTTTTGAGATTTCCTTTTTAGTATCATCCTCTAAGACTTGTACTTTTTTTTGAGGAGCTTTCTCGAAACCAGTCACTGGAGAGTGATTAAACCCCGTAGCGATAATCGTAACACTCAACTCTTCACCAAGCGTTTCATCATATCCATGACCCCAAATTACATCTGCAGTTGAACCTGCTTCGTCTTGGATGTAATCTGTAATTTCAGAAATCTCATCCATTAATACCTCTTTCGAACCATAAGTAATGTTCAACAATACGTATTCAGCACCAGAAATATCGTTATCGTTCAACAATGGAGATGACAATGCATCTTGAACCGCTTCCATTGCACGCGTATCTCCTTCAGCAGAAGCAGATCCCATCACTGCAACACCACTGTCTTTCATTACTGTATTTACATCATTGAAGTCAACGTTAATTGCACCCGTTACAGAAATCACATCTGCGATTCCTTTTGCTGCAGTTGCCAAAACATCATCAGCCTGAGCAAATGCATTTCCAAGCGTTAAGTTTCCAGAGATTTCACGTAAACGTTCGTTGTTAATCACCAAAAGTGTATCAACAGCTTCACGCATAGATTCTAATCCTTCTTCCGCTTGTTGGCGACGTTTTCTTCCTTCAAAATTAAATGGTACAGTTACGATACCTACTGTAAGAATTCCTAATTCTCTAGCAGTTTTAGCGATTACAGGTGCTGCACCCGTACCCGTTCCACCACCCATTCCAGCGGTAACGAAAACCATTTTTGTATTCTTAGATAATAAATCTCTTATATCGTCAATGTTTTCGATAGCGGCGTTCATTCCAATTTCTGGAATAGAACCAGCTCCACGACCTTCAGTTAAAGATGGTCCAAGCTGAATTTTAAATGGCACAGGGGAAATATCGAGTGCTTGACGGTCTGTATTACAGACAATAAAGTCTACTCCATCAAAACCCTGGTTATACATGTGGTTCACCGCGTTACTTCCACCACCACCAACACCAATTACCTTGATGATAGATGAGTGATCTTTTGGGATATCGAATTCCATAATATTTATTTTTATCGGTTGCTAATTAATTATTCTACATCTTCTTCAAACCAGCTTTTTCCTTTTTCAAGGAGCTTGTCAAAGAATGATCCTTTTGTTCTTTTCGAATGCGATTTTACTGCGGCAACAGATCTTTTGTTGCGCTCGTTTGATTCGAAACCTTTTAATACAAGACCAATACCTGTAGCAAACATTGGGCTTGTTAATTCTTCTTTTGTTGCAGATTGACCAATATGCTCATTCGGGTAACCTAAACGAGAATTCATTCCTGTTACATATTCGAACAATTGATTGATATTATTCAATTCTGCTCCTCCACCTGTTACTACGATTCCTCCGATAAGTTTTCTTTCATATCCAGAGTTTTTAATCTCGTAATAAACATGTTCTATAATTTCTTCCATTCTTGCCTGAATAATTCCAGACAAGCTTTTGATTGAAATTTCTTTTGGTTCTCTTCCTCTTAAACCAGGAATACATACCACTTCATTTTGCTGACTTTCGCTAGCCAATGCAGAGCCAAACTTCACTTTTAGTGCTTCTGCTTGACGTTGAAGAATCGTACATCCTTCTTTGATATCATCTGTAATCACATTTCCTCCGAAAGGAATAACCGCCGTGTGACGAATAATTCCACCATGGAAAATGGCAACATCTGTTGTTCCACCTCCGATATCTACCAACACAACACCTGCTTCTCTTTCTTCATCTGAAAGTACAGCCGCAGCACTGGCTAAAGGTTCTAAAATTGTTTCTTCAACTTCTAATTCTGCTTTTTGAATACATTTTTGAATGTTTTTCGCAGCAGCAATACGACCTGCAATAATATGGAAATTTGCTTCCATTCTCACACCAGACATACCAATTGGATCAATGATTCCTTGTTCACCATCAACGATATATTCTTGTGGTAAAACATGGATAATCTCTTCTCCAGGCTCCATTACCAATTTGTACATGTCGTCAATCAAGGCATCGATATCAGCTTGAGAAATTTCGTCTTGCGTAGAGTTTCTTGTGTAAATACCTCGGTGTTGTAAACTTTTAATGTGCTGTCCTGCTATTCCAACATTCACTACACCAATTGTTAATTCACCTTCGACTTTCTCTTGTGCCTCGCTTACTGCCTCACGAATTGAATGAACTGTTTTTTCGATATTAGAAACCATCCCACGGGTTACACCATGAGAAACAGTTTTTCCCATAGAAAGAATTTCAATTTTTCCATGTTCATTTTTTCGCCCAACAAAACAAGCAATTTTTGTTGTCCCAATATCTAGTCCTACAATTATTTCTGACATCTTATCATTTTTTCTTGGCTACAATTTGGTCTTTAAACTTCAAATTGATTGATTCATATTTACTCCATCCTTCGTAAGGAATTACTTCGTCATAAAAGGTTGTTAGTTTTTTAAACTTATCTACAACCATCTGTTCTGATTCAGCTTCTCCGAAAATAATTCTGTGTTTTCCTACTCGGGGGATCAGCACAAAACCATCATTTAATGTATAATGAACCTGAACAATTTGCGCATTATAAAATGCATCATTACAAACATACTTCGAAATACGATAGATTTGATCTAATTTGCAGATAGTTTTCAAACTATCATTGTTAATTAAGTCATTATATTCCGTTTTGGTACTCATTACTTCCTCTAAGCCAGTGAAAGCAAGAATCTTTGGTTTAGAATAAGGAGATAAACGCATTAATTTATAATCGTTATCAATATAAAAATCTACGTTACCACTGCCCATTATTCTCGCAATTGGTCTACGTGTTTTAACATCAATGTGCCATTGATTATCCAACTGCATGTAAACATCTGCAGTTAACACTTCATTCATCCCTTCAATATAGTTTTCAATCTCATCAATTTTCAATTCTGATTTTGACATACTATCTCTAAACAAATGCAAGGTGTACAATTCTTTAAGCAACTCTTCTTCAGTTAGAAGCGTAACACCATCTTGCACATTCAAATTGATGATTGGAGCTCCCAAACGTTGTTTTGCAATCTTCTGATTTGCTGCAATCAACAAGAAAACTGTTCCACCAAAGATGAAAACCAAAAGCGCTATTTTCAAGAATCTTATCATACAATCAATTCAGAAATTGGAGTTACTAATTGGTCAATATTTCCTGCACCTACAGTCAAAATCACTCCTTTTTTAATATTTTTCAAAGATTTAACTGCATTTTCAGGTGTCAACACTTCCGTTTGAACTTGAACTAATTCAGCTAAAACCTCGCTGGTTACACCAGGAATTGGCTCTTCTCTAGCAGGGTAAATCGGCAATAAAAACACCTGATCTGCTTTACTCAATGAATTTCCAAATGCCGACATAAAATCTTTGGTTCTAGAAAACAAATGAGGTTGAAACACAACATAAATAGGTAAATCCTTATAAATCAATCGTACAGAATCAATCAAACGATCAATCGCTGTAGGATGATGTGCATAATCGTCAATATAAATTAATTCGTCTTTGGAAGCAACAACTTCAAATCTTCTTTTCACCCCTTTAAAACTCATCAATGCAGGACGAATTTCATCCATAGTCATCCCAATTGACTCACATAAAGCTATTACTGACAAGGCATTTTCAGCATTGTGAATTCCCGGCAAACCTAGTACAACATCACGATAAACATGATTAGGCGTAGTTACCGTCATTTGGAAATTTCCATTACGAAGTTCCAAATCACTCCCTTTGTAATCAACTTTTTCATCTGTATCAATTCCGTAAGTAATTCTTGGCAATTCCTCACCTACAGCAACTGCATGATGTACAATCAATTTTCCTTCTGGATTAATCAGTGAACTGTATTCTTCAAAGGCCTCTACAAGAGTTTCTTTGGTATTGTAGATATCAAGATGATCTGCATCAGTCGAGGTAATTATTGATGAATAAGGTGACAATTGATGAAAACTTCTATCGTACTCATCTGCTTCAACAACCATCCATGGACTTTCTACTTCTAGCAGTAAATTCGAATTAAAATTAGCACTAATTCCTCCTAAAAACGCATTACATTTTAATGATGTTTCAGATAAAACGTGAGCTAGCATTGTAGAAGTTGTTGTTTTTCCGTGCGTTCCCGCAACAGCTAAAGTCTTATAATCTGCAGTAATTTCACCTAAGACTTCTGCTCGTTTTTTAATCTTATAACCTTTACTTTGCAGAAATTTCAATTCCTTCATGTGACTTGGAACTGCAGGTGTTACCACAATTAAAGTATCTGCAACTTCACCAACTAAAATATTTACATCAGCACCAAGATCACGATAATGTACCTCAATACCTTCCGCTTTCAGTTGTCGGGTAAGTTTTGTTTCGGTTTTATCATATCCTGTAACACGAATATTCTGTTGCTCATTAAAATACCTTGCCAAAGCAGACATCCCAATCCCACCGATTCCAATAAAATAGATATTTGAATAATTCATTTTCATTAATCGATGATATTATTTATCACATTTATAATTCTTTGATCTGCATTATCAATGGCCTTTTGCTTAATGTTAACAGAAAGATTTTCCATTTCTTGAGAATCGCTTAACAACTTCAATAGTCGAGAAACGAGATTTTCTCTTGCACTAACATCCTTCACCAAAATCGCTGCCTTGTCTTTCACAAGCGCCATTGCATTTTTCGTTTGATGATCTTCAGCCACATTTGGTGAAGGCACCAAAATAGTTGGTTTACCTATAATACACAATTCAGAAATAGCAATAGCTCCAGCGCGTGAAACAATGACATCAGCAGCTGCATAGGCCAATTCCATATTATTGATAAATTTGGTCAAGACAATCCCTTTCATATCCATTGAAGATGTTATCTCAAGCATTTCTTCATATTGATAACTTCCCGATTGCCAAATCAATTGAATATCTTCTTTCTGTAAGCGAGCAATTTGATGAACAAAACTTTCATTTAAGGTTTTCGCTCCTAAACTCCCACCAACAACTAAAACTGTTTTTTTGTTTGGATCTAATTTAAAATACTCAAATCCTTTTTGTCGTAAACCATCAATTTTTACCACTTGACTTCTTACGGGATTTCCAGTAATTACAATCTTTTCTTTTGGAAAGAACTTTTCTAAGCCTTCATAAGCCACACAAATTTTGGTGACATTTTTCGAAAGAATCTTATTCGTTTTTCCTGGGAAAGAATTTTGCTCTTGTACAATCGTTGGAATATTGAGCATACTCGCAATTTTCAAAGTAGGTGCGCTTGCGTACCCTCCTACTCCAATTACAACATCAGGATTAAAATTTTTGATGATTTTTCTCGCCTTCAACAAAGAAGCCAATACTTTGAAAGGAAGGAGAACATTTTTAAAAGTAATGCGTCGCTGAAAACCGCTGATCCACAGTCCAACAATTTTATATCCAGCTGCAGGAACTTTAGTCATTTCCATCTTACCTTCAGCACCGATAAAAAGAATATCAGCTTGAGGATTTTCTTCCTTGATTTTATTGGCGATTGCAATAGCTGGAAAGATATGCCCTCCAGAACCACCACCTGAAACTATGACTTTGTTAATGCTCATCTATTCTGATTTTTTATTAGAATTTAAAGACTTTCCTTCCATATCATTTTTATAGGCGATACTTAAAACTATTCCTAACGAAACACAACTCATCATCATTGCGGAACCACCCATTGCAAGAAACGGCATATTTTGTCCAGTTACAGGCATCAACCCAGTACAAACAAACATATTTACCATTGCTTGAGTCAACAATAACAACCCAATTCCGATTGCAAGGTAAGTTTCAAACAAATTCTTTGCATTCAACCCTATACGTAAAATACGGTAGAACAAAATAAGGTATAAGAAGATGAGCAGTACAGCACTAAACAATCCAAATTCTTCTACAAAAGACGAGTAATAAAAATCGGCATAAGCCTCCGGCGTATAATGTTTTAAATCACCATCACCAACACCTACTCCAGTATATCCGCCATTATGAATCGCTAATTTTGCATTTATAGCTTGCATGTTCTCTACAGAAGCTCCTTCTTCCCCATAGGCTTTAAAAAATCGATTTACCCATGTATCGAAACGAGGTAAAATATTCAATGCTGGCAAAGCAATATGTGTCAAGATCAAAACTCCGGCTAACACAATTCCACTACCGATAAACGTTAATATTTTACTCATTGGAAACTTTCCGATAAACAATAAAAGCAGACTCACCATAAAAATAATGGCTGCAGTAGAAAAGTTATCTTTTGCAATCAATCCACAAATCACGAGAATTGGGAAGATAATTTTGAAGATACTATTTTTCCAAGAAGTGAAATATTCTTGTTCACTTACCAATCTCCGTGAAAGCAAAATAACCAAGGCTAGTTTTGCAAAATCGGAACTCTGGAAAGTAAGTCCAATAATAGGGACACGTACCCAACGAGAGGCATCATTTACACGCACTCCAAAGAAAAACGTGAAAACCAATAATCCAACTGCAACAATAAAAATAAATTTTGACAGCTTTTCAATGTATTTGGGGTCCTGTCGATGAACCCAATACATAGCCGAAAACCCAATAACAATATAGATTACGTGTTTAAATAAATAACTAAATGGGGTTCCTCCTTCTGTTTTTACAAGGATAGGCACGAAACTATAGACACTCACCATAGAGAGTCCAAGGAATAAAATGGTTACGATCCAAATTACCCTGTCACCTTTTAGATATTTTAAAAATTTATGCACTTACTTTTTTCTTAAAAATTTATTTGCTGTTCAAAAATCCAACAACTAAGGCTAAGTATGAATTCAATTATGTTTCACCTAACTAAGCTTTACAGTTAAACACTGAACTTGCATTTATCACCAACTTGAGCTTTAAAGAGTAAGGCGATAACCTTCTCCATATCACCAACAAGATTGGTCAATTTAAATTAAACTTAAAGCGAACGAACAGCATTTTTAAATTGCTGACCACGGTCTTCATAGTTTTCGAATAAATCAAAACTAGCACATGCTGGAGACAACAAAACTGTTTCATCTTTTGTCGCAAATTGATAACCATATCCTACAGCTTCAACTGGAGATTGAGTTTCAACGATAGTGTCAACAACATCAGAAAAAGCATCCATTATTTTTGAATTATTTTTCCCTAGACAAACGATCGCTTTTACCTTTTCTTGAACCAAAGGGAGCAATTCATCATAGTCATTTCCTTTATCTACACCACCAACAATCCATACAGTTGGAGATTGCATACTTTCTAAAGCATACCAAGTAGAATTGATATTTGTTGCTTTCGAATCGTTGATGAACTGAATTCCGTTTACTTTGGCTACAAACTCTAGACGGTGCTCAACATTTGTAAAGTCAGCTAAACTTTCACGGATATTTTCTTTTCTCAACTCAACCAATCTTCCAGAAATTCCTGCAACAAGAGAGTTTTGTACGTTGTGCTTACCTTTAAGCGCTAAATCATGAATCGACATAGTTAATTTATTTTTTATTGTTATTGTTTGATCTTCGTCATTATAAAACCCTCCTTCAACCGTATCATCTTTCAATGAAAAAGGAAAGGTTTGCGCTTTAATTTCAAGCGACTTTAATTGTTTTTTAATCTCTTTATCATCTGCATTATAGATAAAAACATCATCTGCAGTTTGATTTTGGATAATTCTCATTTTAGCCTTACCATATTCAGTAATTGAATCATTGTATCGGTCTAAATGATCTGGTGTAATGTTTAGCAGAATAGCGATGTCGGCTTTAAAATCATACATATCCTCTAATTGAAAAGAACTCAATTCGATAACATAATAATCAGCTTCGTCTTTGATCACGTTTCTTGCTAAACTCACTCCTACATTTCCACCTTTTTCTACTTTTAATCCTCCACTTTCTAAAACATGGTGAACCAAATATGTTGTGGTGGTTTTTCCATTACTTCCAGTAATTGCGATTAACTTAGCATTGGTGTAACGTGAAGCAAATTCTATATCACAAATCGGGGTAATCCCTGCTTTTCTAATTTCCTGAATCAAGGCACTACTATTTGGAATTCCAGGGCTTTTGATGATTAAATCAGCCGCCAATACCTTTTCCATTGAATGACCATTTTCTTCAAAGAGAATTCCATTCTCAAAAAGTTCGGTTTTAAACTTTTCTTTAATGATACCAGCATCACTCACGAGGACTTCAAAACCTTTCGCTTTTGCCAAAAGTGCTGCTCCTACCCCGCTTTCTCCAGCGCCAAGAATTACGATATTTTTCGCTTCTTCTTTCACCTTATCTCAATTTCAATGTTACAATTGTAATTACAGCCAATAATATCCCCACTATCCAGAAACGCGCGACAATTTTAGCTTCGTGCATTCCTTTTTTCTGGTAATGATGGTGCAATGGAGCCATCAGGAAAATTCTACGTCCTTCCCCAAATCGTTTTTTGGTAATTTTAAACCATCCTACTTGTAGAATTACAGATAAGTTTTCTACTAAGAACACTCCACATAAAACAGGAATCAGAAGTTCTTTTCGAATTGCAATCGCAAAAACAGCAATGATTCCTCCGATGGCTAAACTTCCAGTATCTCCCATAAAAACCTTTGCTGGATAAGCATTGTACCATAAAAACCCGATACAAGCCCCAACAAATGCTGAAATAAAAATCACCAACTCCTCAGCATACGGGATATACATCACATCAAGGTAGTCAGCAAACTGAACGTGGGCACTCACATATGCCAATACCGCCAATGCAATACCTACAATTGCAGATGTTCCTGTTGCTAAACCATCCAAACCATCTGTCATGTTCGCTCCGTTCGAAACTGCGATAACAATAAAGATGACGATAGGAATAAAAATAATCCAACCCCATGATTTAGCGTTATCTCCTAAAAACCAGTTATAATTGATTTCGTTATTTTTTACAAAGGGAATAGTCGTTGTCATATCACGTGTTTCAATCCATTGAACATCGCTATCTGCAGCCACATTGTGAGATTCTGTCACAAAAGTCTCACCCGTTTTCAACTCATAATTTGCTGCAACTTCTTTGTGTACTTTAACATCAGGATGAAAAAACAACATTGCTCCGACAATAACACCTACACCAATCTGACCAACCACTTTAAAACGACCCGCCAAACCTTCTTTATTCTTTTTAAGTACTTTGAGGTAATCATCCAAGAAACCAATTGCACCTAACCAAACTGTAGCAATTATCATTGTCAATACATAAACATTGTGAAGCTTGGCAAATAATAATGTTGGAATTAAAATTGAACCAATAATAATTAAACCACCCATTGTTGGCGTACCTTCTTTTTCTTTTTGACCTTCCAAACCTAGATCACGTACACTTTCTCCCATTTGCATTTTACGCAAAAGGTTGATGAGTTTATTTCCAAAAAGAACAGAGATAATCAAAGATGTGATTAACGCCATTCCCGACCTAAATGAAATGTAATTGAAAACTCCAGCGCCTGGGAAGTCTAAGGTGTCCAAATAATTAAATAAATAGTACAACATTATTTCTCAAATTTCATTAGTAATTCTTTCAATATTTCTAAATCATCGAAGTCATGTTTAACTCCGTTAATTTCTTGGTAAGTTTCATGACCTTTTCCTGCGATCAATATAATATCTCCAGGTTCAGCCATACTACAAGCTGTTTTTATTGCCTCTTTTCTATTGGCAATGCTTATGGTTTTCTTAAAATGCTCTCCACCAACTCCAGTCATCATTTCTTCAATAATCACTTCAGGGTCTTCAGTTCTTGGGTTGTCAGAAGTTAAAATCAATTTATCACTGAATTCACAGCCAATTGCCGCCATTGTAGGACGCTTTGTTTTATCTCTATCACCTCCACATCCAACTAAAGAAAAAACTGTTTCATTCCCTGTTCTGATATTCCCAATTGTCTTTAACACATTTTCCAAAGCGTCTGGCGTATGTGCATAATCTACAATACCAATGACACCTGTCTCACTTTTGAAATACTCAAAACGACCTTCAACCGATTTCAACTCTGAAATAACACGCATTACCTCAAGTGAATTATCCGTCAACTGTTCTGCAATTGCATAAACCAAGAGAATATTATAGGCATTAAAATCTCCGATCAACTGCGTGTAAAGCTCTGTTCCATTAAGTGAAAGCACCAATCCTGAAAAGTTGTTTTCTAAAACTTTAGCCTTATAATCAGCAACACCTTTTAAAGCATAAGTGATTTTTTTTGCTTTTGTATTTTGCAACATCACTTCTCCATTCTTATCATCTGTATTTGTTACAGCAAACGCTTCAGCTGGCAAATCATCAAAGAATTTCTTTTTAACATTAATGTATTCTTTAAAAGTATTGTGATAGTCTAGGTGTTCGTGTGTAATGTTTGTAAACGCTCCACCTGAAAAATATAAATCTCCAATTCTGTTTTGATGAATTGCATGTGAACTCACCTCCATAAAACAGAATTCACATCCAGCATCAACCATTTCAGCGAGCAATTTATTTAAACTCACTGCGTCTGGTGTAGTTCTTTCTGTAGGAATTGAAACATCGTTAATCTTGTTCACAACCGTTGAAATCAGTCCCACTGGAATTCCCATTTTCATAAAGAGGCTGTACAACAAAGTCGTTGTTGTCGTCTTTCCGTTTGTTCCTGTGATACCAATTAACTTCAACTTTTTAGAAGGTTGATCATAATAGTTATTAGCCAAAACAGCTAGTGTTTTATGTGCATCATCAACAATCACGTAATTAATTCCTTCTTTAATATCATTTGGTTTATCCTCACAAACAATTGTGGTTGCTCCTTTCTCAATTGCTTTATTGATAAAGGTATGACCATCTACCGCAGCACCTTTTATAGCTACAAAAAGATCATTATCACTCACAATACGAGAGTCAAAAACAAGCTCATTAATTTCAGTTGCAGTTGTTCCTACCACCTCTTTCAAAGAGCTTCCGTATAATATGTCGCGTACACTTTTCACTTTCTAATTCGGTTTTAAATTCAATTCAATAAGTCCACCTGGAGCAGATAAAGTCCCCGGTCTAATCGATTGCCTTCTCACAATTCCATATCCAGATGCATGAACGATCAATCCTTGCTTTTCTAATAGATACATAGCATCCACTAATCCCATTCCTCTTACATCAGGAACCACATCTTTTTGCTGATCAAAATCTGTAAACGAAACAGCATTACCTTTTACTCTTTTCGTTTTCACCCAATTCTGATTTCCATTGAATTCCTTCTTTACATCAAATCGATTCAATACTGTATTGATATCATATCTACTTCCGTTTTGAACATAAGGAACACTTGTGATTGCTGGCTTTTCATTAATTGCTTTATGGTAGTTATAACTTGATGCATAAACTTTATTGGCAATCGCAGAGAACACAGTTCCTGAAACAGAAGCTCCGTAAATATCATCTGTAGGGGCTGCAATCACAACGATACAAGAGTAAATAGGATCATCCGAAGGAAAGAATCCTGCAAAAGAAGCAATGTACTTTTTCTCACCTTCCGCTCCATAACCTTTATTTCTATTCGCAATTTGAGCCGTTCCCGTTTTACCTGCGATTTTAAAATATGTTGAATTCAATCGCTTACCCGTTCCGTTCACCATCACCCCTTCTAAAGCCTCTTTCATCGCGTCAATCGTTTTTTGACTACTGATTTTTTCGCGAACTACAACTGGTTCGAATTCTTTGATTACATTTCTATTGTTAATTACTTTCGACACGAATTGAGGTTTCATATACTTACCATCATTTGCCACTGCATTATAAAAAGCAAGCAACTCTAATGGAGTCAACTGAAACTCGTATCCAATTGACATCCAAGCCAAAGATCCTCCCCACCACTGTGATTTACCAGGAGTAGAATAAGTAGGTTCTGCTTCCCCTTTAATCTTAATCCCTGTTTTCTCTGTCAAACCAAATTGCCTCATTTTATCAAGGTAACGTTGTGGTTCATTTCTATAATTATTGAAAATCACTTTTGAAATAACATTTGAAGAATGTTCAAAGGCCTCCTTAATAGTAATTTTACCATAACCCCAAGGACGAGAATCACGTAAACTTCTATCGTAAAACTCATATTTACCAACAGCATTAACCGTATCTGACAAACTAATTTTACCATCTTCAAGCGCAGCCATTAATGAAGCTAATTTCATTGTAGACCCTGGCACTTCTCTAGTTCCAATCGCATGATTATAAACCTCACCATATTCACCATCGTTTTTCTTTTGAAGATTCACCATCGCTTTTACGAAGCCTGTCTTCACATCCATCACGATAGCACAACCATAACGACCTCCTTTGGTTTTCAATTGGTTTTCTAACTCAGTATGTGCCACTTCTTGAATATCCTTATCAATAGAAGTTACGACATCATAACCATTAATAGCTTCACGCACAACAGTCCCGGTTGGCTTCCATGAATTAGAAATCAATTGCTCCAACACCACTCCGTTTTGCCCTGCTAAATATTCATTATAAGCACCTTCTAAACCAACCAACAAAGTATCTCTTTCGGTACTTTTTACATACCCTAATGTTCTTGCCAACAAATCATCATTCGGTCTTTTACGAATAATCGTCGCATTATTATCTATAATACCACCTTTGTAACGTCCTTTTTCAAAGATTGGTAATTCACGCAATTGCTTCCTTACTTCATTGGTTACTTTCTTTTGAATAAGTACATACCTCCTTTTTCGAGCTCTAGCCCCTCGTAAGTACTCCTCATATTCACGCGCTGTTTTATCTTTAAAAATTTTTGATAAACCAACACTTAACCCTCCAATTCCACTGGTCCACAATTCATCTTTCACCGTTACAGGATCCATATAAATATCATAGAAAGACACTGAAGTCACCAATGGATTAAGGTTTGCATCTAGAATCTCACCTCTTCTTGGCTCAACAACAGCAGAACGCTGGTGCAAACGATCAGTAGTTGTCGTAAAGATTGTATCACGACCATCCATGACTATGGTAAAAGTCTTACCAATAACCACAAGCATTGCAATGACTACTAAAAAGTAAATCAAATACGTACGTACTACTACTGCTTTTGGTAACTTCATTTTATACTAACTTAATCTTCTTCTTTTTTTACTCTGATCACCTTAGTTGGGTTAATCGTTTCTTTCAACCCAAGCGGCTTTAAACGCTCTATCATTTCTGTTCTTCGTGTCACCTCTTCCAGTTTCGCCTTCGTTTCTACATAATCAGCCGTAATACCACCCACAGCTTTTTCTTCTTTCGTAATATCATTTGCCAATTGATGCACATAATACCCTTTAGAAACCATCAAAATCATCAAGAAGATGATGAAGAAAATGAAGTTCAAATTATTCATCACAAAGTCCTTCGTCAAAAAATCACCATTCATGATTTGCACCAAAGACTTCGACTGCTTTTTACTTGCAGTAGCAAAACGACTCTTCTTTTTGCTCTTTTTCGCCTTTTCTTTTGTCGACTGACCTGATATGTAATTATTACCCTTCATTTCTTTCTGCAACCCTTAACTTTGCACTTCTCGCTCTTGAATTTCTTTCTAACTCTTCCTCGTCAGCAACAACAGGCTTACGTGTTATCGCATTTAGAGGCTTAAGAACATTTCCGAAAAAGTCTTTCTCAACTTTCCCATCAAACTTTCCACTCTTAATATAATTCTTGACCAATCGATCTTCTAAGGAATGATAAGACATCACAACGAGTCTACCTCCTGGATTCAATACTTCCGCAGTTTGCTCCAACATACGCTCCAACACATTCATCTCGTCATTAACTTCGATACGAATCGCTTGAAATACTTGAGCGTAAAATCTATTCTCCTTGAATTTTGGTGCAATAGGTTCCAACACATTTATTAATTCTCCTGTTGTTGAAATCGGACTTGACTGACGCTTTAAACAAATCGCTTGAGCAACACGACGAGGAGATTTTACCTCACCATATTTTCCAATCATGGTCATCAATTGCTCTTCTGTATATTCATTTACAACTTCAAAAGCAGAATCTCCACTTCTCTGATTCATGCGCATATCTAACTTTTCGTCTGCGCGAATACTAAAACCTCTTTCAGGCTCATTAAATTGATGAGAAGAAACGCCTAAATCAGCTAATATCCCATCCACCTTTGTTATTCCCAACATACGAAGTTGATTCTTTAGGAATGAGAAATTTGAAGCTACAAAATGGAAATTAGGTGCTGTCCATGCGTTCTTTTTCGCATCAGCGTCTTGATCAAAAACAATTAAACTTCCTTTCTCAGAAAGCAATTTATAAATTTCTCGTGCGTGACCACCTCCACCAAATGTTAGATCAACATAGGTTCCGTCTGGATGTACATCCAAACCATCAAGACATTCCTTAAGCATTACTGGAACGTGGTATCCGTACTGATTGTTACTCTCCTCCATCTTCTAAATTACCCATTACCTCATCTGCTAAATCAGCAAAATCCAACATGCTTCCTTCGATCATTTCGAAGTAAGTAGATTTATCCCAAATCTCAATTCTGTCATTGTAAGCAATAATCATCGCTTCTTTTTTCAGACCGACACGCTCCATGTGCGCCGAAGGGATTAGAACACGTCCTGTTTTATCAAGAGACACATCTTTTGCACCTTGATGAAACAATCTGTAGAACATCCTATTCTTCGGTTTAAACAAATTGATTTTCGATAGTGACTCACTCAACTTCTCCCATTCATTCATCGGGTAGAGCGTTAAGCACTCCTCAAAACCTTTGTTCAACATAAAACTTTCTTGGGCAGCAGGAGACAATTGCCTTCTCAAATGAGACGGAAATAAGAAACGCCCTTTGGCATCCAATTTCACTTCATATTCTCCTACTAATCCTGCCATGTACTTTAATAATGCGTAAAAATAGTGGAAATTCTACCACATTTTACCACTTTAACTCAAGTGTTGAAAACTATTTACGTTAAACCAGTAGAAAAAGTTACACTTTTCTCTCTAAAAGTCCATAATAGCAGGAATATAGTACAAAAAATCTATAGTGGTAAATTGTGGGACATTTTTTACATTGTTAATAATTATTCATTAAAGAAGATAGGTTATGCAATAGAAAAAAGCACATCATTCTCTACTCCAAATACCTGGAAATCTTAATGTTTGAAGAACAAAAGAGGTCATAGAAAAAGTTTACCACAAATCAAATTATGATGGTTTGAACAGACTATTTTATTTTATAAAATGACCTGAATTTTAGGTTTGAGAAAAATAAAAAAGGGACACACCGATTAGTTGAACCAATGGGTCATATTTGAAAGTAAAAAAAAGGGAAAGGAAGCTAAAATCATACAAGATGTATAAAATCAAAAAAGGCTACTCCTTTAATGGAACAGCTCTTCTTCTTGATATTATAATAACTAAAACACGAAAGTTATTCTATCAATATTTTTTCAACCATCCTATACTTATTGTTTTCAAACTCAATTTCAACAAAATAAAGCCCATGATTCACATGTTGTAAATTGACATGATTTTTACTCTCTAAAACATTTTTCTCACTCATCACAACACGCCCCATAGCATCATAAACACGGAAATTGTAAGCCTCTCCGTTAAATTGGTGTATATCAATGGTGAATTTTCCTTTGGTTGGATTAGGATAAATCACAACTTTAATTTCTGGAGTTTCTGTCTCAGCTACTAAATTTAATGCAGTAGTATCGCCTGGTTGATAACTCCATACACCTCCCAATTCGTTACCAACAAATAAATCATAATCTGACCCTCCTCTAATTTGACTAATGAAAGGTGCCGAAAAACCTTTACTATCAATATTACAGAAATTATCTGATTCTAACATAAATGATTCTCCAGGCTGTAGATGATTATCAATTCTAGAATAATAAGATATAGTTCCTGACCTTGAACCAGCAAACAAAAGGGTTTCTCCATTTTCTCTAACAAATCGAGGAACTGCAATTGATTGTTGATAATTTGAAGATGACAAATTAACTTGCCCAAGCTCTGGATTCGTTAATTCAAAAGCAAAGCTTGCGTTAGAACCAACATTTCGATAATACAATAACGGTCCGTTTCCTTGACCAATAATTAAATCTATCAAGCCATCATTATCCAAATCAAACAATTCTGGAGTGGCATAATTTGGTACAGCTATTTGACTTCCATTAACATCCTGAAGAGGAACATGAACTGTATTAAAATTCATTGGTCCTTGCCCTCCTCCATTCTCATAGAAGAACAAACTTCCATTTGAGATGCCAACAATCATATCATAATCTCCGTCTCCATCCAAATCACCGAAACTTGGACTCACTCTTCCAGAAAAACCACTATTTTTAAAATTCTCCCAATTTTCATTCATCAAACGGAAGCTTGGCTCCTGATTCGTTCCAACATTTTGATAAAACTGAATTTTAGAATAATTGCCTGCGACCTCATCAAAATTAAAATGATTGGCCACCAACAAATCTATTAAACCATCATTGTTTACATCTACTAAAACAGGTATTGCCCCTTTCCCATTTTCAATCATTTCACTTTGTAAAAAATCATTTTCAACAAAGCTAAAAACGGGAACACTACTTGTTCCTATGTTTTTATATCGCCATACACTTTTAGTGTTTTCAGAACTTCCCGCAGCAGTCGTAGAAACAACCAAATCTTTCAAACTATCACCATCAA
This sequence comes from Brumimicrobium aurantiacum, assembly GCF_003402975.1. Classification (GTDB taxonomy): domain Bacteria; phylum Bacteroidota; class Bacteroidia; order Flavobacteriales_D; family Crocinitomicaceae; genus Brumimicrobium; species Brumimicrobium aurantiacum. Next base: position 215,890 of record NZ_QURB01000004.1, read on the forward strand.
CCTCTTCATAGTAAGCGGTTAGAAAATTTGACATATTCAAAGGAACATCATAACTTGGAAATTGAGCATCATAGCTTGTCATTAATGCATTATTATTGGGATTTGAACCTCCATTGATCAACATCGTTAAGTTACTGTAAGAGACATCTCCAATGATTAAATCCTGTAATCCCGAACCATTGATATCTAACGCTAAAATCGATCCACCAGAGTGTCGAGGTACTGCTTGTTCAACCATTCCACTTGAAGAACCACAAGGGGCTAAAACACTATTCAATTCTATAGCATTTCCTGTAGCATCTTCCATGAAATCACCCCAACATTCTTCTTCAATTTCAAATATTAATGAATCTGAATGTCCATAAGTTTCTTGTGACAAATTCTTGTGCCACTCGACCCGTGAAACAGAACTATGAAAAGTAAGCACATCAATATCCTGATCACCATCAACATCAACAAATGCAGGAATTTCATTTGAAGCCACATATAAATTTGATACGGAATTGAAATAAACTGTTTGAATAGGGTCTTTCACCAATTGCCATGACACTCCATTATTTGCATTACTGGTGTTTTTATACACCTTGACCCCGCCAATTGCATAAGTAAACAAGTCCTTTAATCCATCATTATTATAGTCGATTAACTTTAAACGATAGCGAATATCAGCAGGAAAGACTGAACTAGCGTAATGATCATAGTTATAGGTTGCTACCCCTCCTTCTAGCTTTTTATTGAAAACTGAAATCAATCCGTTTTCTGGTTCAAACGCAACTATTTCTTCAACTCCATCAAAGTCTAAATCTATGGTTGAAAATTGAGGATGATTCATTCCACCGCACCACGGCATAGACAATGTATCCATTTCTTTCAGCACTTGAATATCGTCATTGTAAACAAAGTTAAATTGAGCTGAAAGTTGTTTACTATGGATTAAGAGGATTAAAGTTACACCTAACAATCCCATCAAAACACGAATTTTATTTCCCATCTATTTTCTATTTTATCATTAAATACTAAACGTTAAAAACGAATTATTTCAACAGATTTACGTGTCCTTGATATTCTCTTTCTTCGAATTCTCCACTTACAGTGAGTACGATTTTCCAGATATAAGTACCTTCTTCAGCTGGACGATTGCCATTTGCTCCATAGGTTCCATCCCAACCCTGACGTGGATTTAAGGATTCAAACACGGTTTCTCCCCATCTATTAAAAATCATCATTTGAAAGGATGTAATATTACTTCCTGGTGGGAAATTAGGTACGAATGATTGATTGTGATCATCAAAGTCTGGTGTAAATGTATTTGGCACATAAAGAACAAAGTCGTCTTTAAACTGAATGATTTTACAAATCTCATCTTCACATCCAAAGCGAGAAGTTACTTTTAAACAAGCTCTAATATTTTTACCAATTTCGACTTGATCAAAAATTACATTTGGATTTTCTAAGGTCGAAGTTTCACCAGTTTCAAACGACCAATCGTAGAAGGTTTCACCATAAGAGTTATTTGTAAAGCTCACCTCGTTATTGATGACAGTTGGATTTTCTGGATTAAAAAAGAAATCAGCTGTTGGATATTCATCTACACAGATATAATCAATGTATGTGGTATCTCCTAAACAACCATATTGAGATTCAACTTGAAGATTTACATCATAACAACCTTGTTCGTCAAAAACATAATTTATCCCTGAACAATCGTTAAATGTTTGTCCATCTATTGACCAAATACAATTTGTGCCAACGTCATTCGGATCCGTTGTGTTTGAAAAATTTACACTTAAAGGAATACATCCTGATAAAACATCCGCTTCGAAATGTACCTCAGGTGTATTGTGCAACAAAACATCAATAGTGTCTGTCACTTGATCACCACATTGATCTGTAGCCGTCACAATATAAGAGAAATCAGCTCCAGGATTTACATTCAATTGATTCGTTGTTTCACCTGTATTCCATTGGTAACTATAAGCAGGCAATCCATCACTAGCTTGAGCAGAAATTGCGGCTTGACCTTCAGGACATATTGTTGTGTCTAGTGAAACTTGTAAATCGATGATTGGAATAACCGTTACTGTTACTGAATCGGTAGGAACTGTACAACCATTCTGATCAAATATCGTTAAAGTATAGGTCTCTGTTTGACTAGCAATAATCGGAAGAGTATCGGTCGTTGAACCTCCATTTCCCCACTGATAGATATATGGCTGAATTCCACCTGTTGCTGTTCCAACAAGCTGATAATTGTAATTATTACATACTGTCGTATCGTCAGTCAATTCAAGCTCCAACTGATCGGCTTCCCAGATATTTACATTTTGTTGTACAAGACAACCATCAACATCTTTAGCTACGATTAGATAATCATCGGCACATAAGCCTGAAAAAGTGTTGGAATTTTGGAAAGTTGCTCCACCATCCATTGAATATTCGGAGGCCGTTGGAGAAATCACTTCTATTTCTCCATCACAATCTCCAAAACATGTAACATTTGATTTCACAACATTGGTGATTTCCACTGAGTCTGGTTCATCAACAAATGCATCAGTTACGATCTGACAACCATTTCCATCCTCAATAATTATATCATAATTATCTGAACATAAATTAATCGCTAAACTATCAGTTGTACCAGCAACACCTTGCACCCAATTATAGGAATAAGGTAGAGTTCCTCCAGAAACATCAAGTGAAATTTCTCCATTACAGTCACTCGCACAAACTGCATCCGTTACAATTGTATTATTCAATACTAATTCAGTAGGTTCTATAATCGTTTCTTGCCCAGAAACTGTACAACCGTTATTGTCTTTAACTACAATGTCGTAGGTTCCAGCAGCAACAAAATTCAGAGAAGTAGATGTATTAAAAGTTAAACCACCATCAAAAGAATACTGATATGAAGGAGTCCCGCCAGTTGCCGTAACATCAATACTTCCTGTTGAGTTTTGATAACAAGTTAATGGAGTTGGAACCGAGGTATAACTTAATTGTGTTGGCTGACCTAATGTAAACTGTTCCGTATCCGTACATCCATTCGCATCTTCAACGGTTACAATATGTGTACCAACTGGTAAACCAGTCAACGTAGCGCTGGCTTGGGCTGTACCTCCATTCACTGTATAAAACAAGCCACCTGTTCCTCCAGTTGCATTGACAACAACTTGCCCATCTGAACCCCCAAAACATAGTGGATCAGTTCCTGTCACCAAATTAATTACAGGAGACGGTTCATCAGTTACAGTTTGACTTCCTGATGCTGAACAACCATTATTATCTTCAACAACTAAAGCATAGTTTCCTGCATTAAGACCTGTAAAAACGTTTGATGCTTGGAAAGTAACGCCATTATCAATACTATAAGAATAACCTGGCGTACCACCTACTGCTGTAATTGTGATTTCTCCATTTGGATCACTACAAATCGAGTTGTTTTCAGTACTTGTAAATTCAACTGAATCAGGTTCAGCAACGGTTAGATTTTCAGTATAGACACAACCATTAGCATCGGTTACCGTAGCAGTAAAGCTACTTGCACAAATACCTCCTATCGTGGAATTAATCGTTGTATTCACTCCGTTATCAATACTGTAAACATATCCTGGTGTTCCACCACTTGCATTAAATACCACTTCACCATCACAAGATCCATAACATTCTGTATCTGTTATTGTAAAAGTGGAAGTCACTGCTGTTGGTTCATTAACTACAATTGATTGAGCCATCTGACAACCCAAGGCATCTTCAACAACAATATCATAGGTTCCTGCTGCTATTCCTAGGAAGTCGGGACTATTTTGGAAGCTTATACCATTATCTTTACTATAAGTATACCCAGGTGTTCCTCCTGAAACTAACAAATGAATTTCTCCTGAATTATCATTAAAACAATCTAGGTCAGCTACAGTTTCTACTATTTGAATTTCTGAAGACTCCTGAACATTGAATGTTTTAGATTCAGTACAGCCATTATCATCTCGTACAATTATCGTATAAGAATTTGCTGATAAACCAGTAAATGTTCCCGTTAATTGATAAGTTGTTCCTCCATCAATACTGTATTCATACACACCTGAGCCTCCAACAACATTTACAACATCAATTTGACCTGTAGATTCACCAAAACAATCTACATCTTGAATAACTCCGTTGAAATCAATTTGATCTGGTTGGGTTAACGTAAAAGGTATGGTAACCACACAAAATCCATTATCTGTAATTGTTGCGATATGTCCACCAGCTGTTAGCCCTGTAAATACACCTGTTGGTTGAGTTATTCCATTATTATCCACTTCAAAGACAATTGGTGTAGCTCCTCCAACATTTTCTACTTCAACAGCTCCATCATTTCCACCGTAGCAAGTAATATCAGTTGTACTTACTAGATTTCCTAACATTTGAACATCATTCACACCAAAATACGCAGAATCTAAACATCCTAAATCGTCCATTACTGTAATTTGATATGCACCACCAACAATATTTGGAAAAGAACCACTGGACTGATAAACAGAACCATTTATTGAATACTGAAAAGGTGGATTTACCCCACTCGCACTTACTTCTAAAGCACCGTCATTAAAACCACAATTTGAAGGAGTATTCAACACCTCTGTTAATGGAATTCCTGGAGGATTATTCAACGTTTCGGAAACTGTAAATTGACATCCATTATCATCTTCAACAGTTATTGAATAAGTCCCTGAAGTTAAACCTGAAAAAACAGCATTTGATTGTAAAGATCCACCATTTATACTATAACTAAAAGGAGGTGTTCCACCATTAGCTATAACTTCAATTTCACCATCGTTTCCATCTTTACAAAGTGGATCTATTCCATCCAAAGTTGCTGTTAACAATGTTGGTTCATTGATTATTTCAACAGATTGGGCTAAACATCCACTAGCATCACTTACTACAACATCGATATTTCCTGCGCATAAATTATTTAAGGTATTACTATTGATGAAAGAAACTCCATTATCACTCGAATATGTATATGGACCATTTCCTCCAGTTGCATTCACTATAATTTCTCCATCACAACTACCATTACACAAAGCATCATTTACTGTTGCCGTAAAGGTAACTTCAGTGGGCTCTTGTATTGTAACACTTGTGGAAGCTGTACATCCATTACCATCTTCTATTTCAAGGGTATAGGCTCCCGCAGATAACCCCGTAAATAAATTAGATGTTTGTTGAGGACCACCATTAATAGCATAATTTACCGTAGGTACAGCATTTAAGGTTGATACAGTAACAGTTCCATCACTTCCTCCGTAGCATGTAACATTTGTTTGGTTATCAATAGCAGCTGTTGGTACGACAACATCATCTATTTGAACTTCAACAGTGTCTGTACATCCATTATCATCCATTACTACAACAGTATATATTCCTGATGCTAAACCTGTAAAGGTTCCACTATTTTGGTAAGCCCCTCCGTTTGAAAAAGTATAATTTGGAGTTCCTCCAGTTGCGTTCACTTCAAACTCCCCGTTATCTAATGCACAAGTCGCATCTTCAGAATTAGAAAGACTGATTTGTACAGCAGACGGTTCATTAACCGTTTCATTTAAAGTTAAACTACAACCTTTACTATCTGAAATTTCAATTTGATAGCTTCCTGCAGAAAGCCCTGTAAAAACAGAAGAAGTTTGAGGGGTTCCATTATTTAAAGAATAACTATATGTGGGAGTACCTCCAGCAACACTAATCACTGATATTTCCCCGTCAGCACTTCCATTACATAATGTTAATTCCGATTGGGTTGTCCCTGTTAGCGCATCTGGTTCTGAGACAACAATTGACTCATCTGCCGTACATCCCACACCATCAGTAACAGTAACATCGTAAGTTCCAGCACTTAGATTTGAAATTGTTTGTGAAGTTTGTCCAACAGGAGTTCCGCCTTGAGTCCAATCATAAGTATAAGGAGCAACACCACCAACAGGGGAAATTGTTGCAGAACCATCTCCTGCATTGTTACATGTTAAATCCACAAAAGATGTTGTTACTGGCATTGGCGAACCTGGAGTGATTGTGAATGTTCCCGTTAAGTCGCAACCAGCACTATTCGACACCGTATAATTATAATTTCCGGGTGCAAGGTTATTAAACACTCCTGTTGTATTTGTAGCCGTCTGAGGTCCTGAAATCTCATAGGTATACGGTCCAGACCCTCCTGTGACAGTTAAAGTTGCGCTACCTTGATCTGTTCCCAAACAAGGCTCAGTGGTTGTAACTACATCTATGACTCCAGGATCTACTACATTTATAGTCACAGCATGATTGTTTTGTCCTTGAATTGGACAGGCATCATCTTCAACCAAGAAATTAAGTGTTTGGGTTCCTTGGGTGGTTGTTGGTGTCCAACAAACAGTTAAAACCAATGGGTTTGTACCTGTTGTGGTTACAGTTGCACCTGGCAGTATACTTGAGATGTTGGAATTTACTGTTAGTTCGTCACCTGTATCAGGATCGTTAAAAACAACATCAAAACAACCATTTTGTCCTTGACACAATGAAAGATCATTTGGACCATTTTGAACGATGCTTCCCGTAACATTACTTACTCCTGCAGTTGGACCTTGGGGCGTTTGATTTGAACAATTCTCTACATAAACTTGATACTCATATTCAGTTATTGTTACGACCTCCCCGTTATCATTATATTCAGTCATTTGAATCACAAAAATATAGGCTCCAACAACAGTAGGAGTAAAAGTTACCGTACCAGAAACAGGATCAATAAAAGCTCCAGGAATAGGTGAATTTCCAGCAAAACCTCCTTGATAATTTACATTATTCGTTAAATTAGTTGCAGCTGGAATTAAACTATATACGATAGAATCTCCATTTGGTTCAAATGCGCCTAAATTATAAGATACTGGTTGATTTACACAAACATAAGGCTCTGGCTGTCCAGAAATCTCTGGAGAATCATTACAATTATCAGTTGCAGTATTGATCTGTGTTGAGATAAAAAATGTAGGTTGACCATTAACATTTTGCGTTGAGTTTCGACAGCAAATTGAATAACCGATTGACCAAGTATCACAATCGTCTAAGGTTACTGTACCTTCGAAAATATACTGTTCATAACCTGGGTAATGTCCACCGTTACATGTTGTATTATTTTGTTGCTCTGGACAAACTTGAGAAACTTCAGTTACAGAGGTTTGTGTCAGATTTACTCTGAAATCATTAATTCCACAAGTATTGGAAAATTCAACACTTTGATTTGCTCCAAGTGTGACACCAGAACAATCTCTGTAAAGAATTAGTTTAACGTTGTAAACACCAGGAGTACCTGTACATTCCATCTGGATATATCCTCCTGCGACGTGACTTGCATTGGCTTCTTTGGAGGTAAAAAGAAAAATAAAGAATATTATTTTTAAGGCCAGCAAGTAAATACTTGAGTTCTTCATAGTAGTAATAGTAGTTTTTAGTAGTAAAATTCGTCATTTTTAAATGACGTTAAATTAAATTCACTTTAAATAATTTACAACAAACTATTTATAGGACTAATCTAGAATTAATTTTCTAACTAACCAAGAATTTTTTCGTTTTTTAAAAGAAAGCTCGTACTTCAACCCCTCCTGAATGAATTGTTTTACTTTCTTCAGATTGACGACCATTATATTGAATACTTATCTGAAGATTTTTTGATATATTCCGCTGATAGTTAAGATTCCAGGTGTAATTCCTTCCAGGTTTAAGCGACTCCAACATTTCATAGGATAATGCACTATTTTGGTCACCTGAATAATTAATTGAAACAATTTTTATTTCACTTGTTAGACTTCCTTTTTCAACTTGATTCCATTTAATGCCAATTCCTAAATCTCCAATATACGCTGTTTCTCCTCCTAGATCAACATCATTTGCTTTCTCCTCATACCTTCCACTTAAGGAAATTCTAAAGGTTGTATTTGGTTGGTAGACAAATTCAGGTACAATATTGTGGTAGTTAATGGTATAATCTCTTCCACTTGTGTAATCAGCAGAAGATGCTTTCACTCCTTTCTCAGCTTCCAACTTCAAGGTGAATTCTCTTAATATATTCCATCGTAAAGAAAGCGCATTAAATCGTAAATCTCGCGCATCAAAACCATTGGCCAATAATGTTTTTGAACCCGTTTCAGAATAGGTGTAATCGGCTGCAAAAACAGGGTTCGTTCGATTAAAGAATACCGTATTTCGAATTATCGAATTAAAGCTGATGAGGTTTGTATCTGCAATTCTTTGATCAAGAGGGTTAAATGTTCTTGCCGACTGTTCCGACAATTTTTTATTTACTCTAAATCTTGTTTGATTTGAAAATCTTGAAAGTAGTTTAAGTACTTTCCCTTTGTTTTTCCATATTCTCTCTGGTCTCCAAAACAAAGTCTGATTAAACTCATTGGAATAGGTTCTAACATATTCATCACTCGGGGTGAAAACTCGAATATATTGTGCTTGATCTGCATATTGAGCAATTTCAAATTCATTCAAATCCTTTACCCCATCACCATTGTAATCGTTCCATGTATATACTCCTTGTCCTGCATTCACCTCAATGTACAAAAATTCTTTTTTTAATTCCAAGCCAGAACCAACTTCATAAAAAGTACTTGTTGTTAAAGCATTTTTCCATAGATTTAATCGATAATCAATTCTTCCAATAAATGTGTTTTCTGGCTGTTGATCAATCAAGCTTTCATCCGTGATTTCTAGAGTTCTATAGCTCATCATCGTCGTTAATGTAGAGGTTGAATTTGTAACCCAGTTATAGTCTGCTCCTACACTTCTTCCTTTTGCGGCATTACTTAATCTTATTGAATCACTCTTCCAATCATACCTTTCTTGATAAAAAACCTTGAATTTATTTTCTAAAGAATCTGAATTTGAAATATAGACTTTCCAATCATACCATTGGTAAGAGTTCGTTTGAAGTAAAGTGTCATCACTTCTAAATTTATTCAATTCATGATCGTCTTCAAAACCAATTTTAATGGGACCTAAAGCTTGGCTTATATTAGATTTATGTCTTATATAAGTATTATCTTCTGTTGAAATAGCGTTCAAATAACTACCATTAATTTGGGCATCGAATCCATTTTTTGACCATTTTCCTTTTAATTGACCTCGATTTCCTTGATAATCATCTCCTAATGTAAAGTTTTGAGCTGTTAATTCTACACCACCATACTTCTTATTTTCAATCCCGCCTGATAAATAAGCCAAAACTTCTTGACCTTCGAAACCTTGATTTTGGATGTTCCAATCACGATCAAATTCAACTCCCCGATACCGTTCTATCTCTTTAAAATATTGGGTTCGGTATTCAAGATCTAAACTTGTTGTTATCAACCAATTTGAACTTGTATCACCTCGCAAATGAAACTGACCCTCTATACTGGTTTTATTGGCAAAGGCACGGTTATCATTATTATCTATGCGTGAAAAGGAATTTTTATCATTATTGGTTGTACTCAACTCTGTCATTAGCCTCCATTTTTTATTGAAACGATAATTAATTCCGGCAGAAATCATGGAGTTTTTTTTAGGAGTTACAATCAATCGTGAAGGTTCATAATCACCTTGAGGAACACCACCAATTGGTGCAATCCACTTATAAACACGACCGACAGCTGTGAATCGATCAAAAATATAGTTACCGTTTCCCGCACCTACATTAGTGAAAGTAGCGGAGTAAAAAGCAGAGTCTGGGCTAACAGAATAAACCAATACAGAATCCATTCCTAAAGTATCTACAAGTTTATAAGTCACCTGATTGTCGACAAATCCAATACTATCAATGGATTGGTTTCTCGCCAAATCTAAGCTATCACCAATTTCGCTTAAGAGTAATTTATCTTGGTTACTTAAACTTTGTTGAAGTGATTGATTCTTTGCATCTTGTTCACTGTACATATTCATCCAAAAATCAAACTTTTTAGATTCATAAGTTGCCCCTGCCTGAAAAAGAGAACGAGCATAATTTTGGTCTGTGTATTGAAATTCAACGATAATTCTTGAATCCTTTGTAATTTGATTTCTGGGTGTAAAAATCAATTCGGCACTATTGTAATTAATAGTATAATCAAAATCTTGTCCACGCTCTAACAACTCACCATCAAGGTAAACTTTTTCAGTCCCTGACAAGACCATGATAAAGGGTTCGTTCTCACTACCAATTAATCGATAGGGGCCTTGACTCCCTTCCATTCCTTGAATCACATTTCTCGAAAACTTTCCTTTAGATAATGCCCCCGCGCCTTGAACTGTCCATTTCGCGTCTTTCTCTCCCCAAGAATATTGACCAAATAATCCTTGTGCTCTTTTATTATAATTCGCAAAATATCCGGTAGGTTTTTTCAACCAAAAATCTCCTGCAATAATTTTATATTCTTTCCCATATAATTGAATAAAAACTTGATCAAATTCTTGTATTTGGTTTGTATTCCCATCAGGTTGAATTGGCAAATTATCATCTGTCACGGTTGCCAGGATATTCATATTTTGGGAGATTTCACCTGACAATTGAAGGTTAAGAGAAGAATTAACCGATAAATCTTGTGAATTTCCAAAGCTTATTCCACGTGAAATACTTCCCGATTTCTTAATCCCTTCATCAGAAAAGAAATTTGCTTGTTGTTGCTCTTCTCGATAAAAATAATCCTCTAGCTTTCCTTTTTCTTGATATATCATTGAAGTATCAATTCTTTGTACAGGTCTTTGAAAGTCAATATCAAAAACGCGATACTTCAATTGAAGCGTATCTTCACATTTAGATTGAATGAAAAATTGTTTGGTATTACCATCAAAAAAGTAGGAGGAATCATTGATCAATTGATCACCACAGTAAACTTGAAAAGAAGGTTCAAAAATGGTTAAAGTATCAATAATTAAAGTGTCATTTTGAGGAAGTACTTTTTTCCATCTTAAGTTAGATGTTTGACTGAATAATGGAGTATATCCCATCATTACGACCACAAAAATTAATATTGATATTCTTAAGAACAGATTCATTCCAATAGCATAACGATTCCCGAGTGGATTTGGTGCTTAAAGATAAAAATAATCTGAAGCAGTTTTATTCAAACAAACTTGCAGAGAAAAGTAAATCAATAAAAAATGCCTCAAGAAAAATCTCAAGGCATTTCTATATTAATTATAAACTTTTTTAAACGTGTATTGCTCTATCTCCAGTTGCGTCCATCGCCGCTTCACGAATCGCTTCGGAATAGGTTGGATGTGGATGAGACATGCGTACAAGATCTTCTGCTGATGCACGGTACTCCATAGCAACAACACCTTCCATAATTAAATCTGCAGCACGTGCTCCAATCATATGGAAACCTAGAATCTCGTCTGTTTCTTTGTTGGTGATGATTTTAACTAAACCTTGAATATCTCCAGATGCTCTAGATCTTCCTAGTGCTTTCATTGGGAAAGAACCCGTTGAATATTCAATACCAGCCTCTTTAACTTCTTGTTCAGTTTTCCCAACAGAAGCAACCTCTGGCCAAGTATAAACAACACCTGGAATTAAATTGTAGTTGATATGTGGAATTTGACCTGCAATTTTCTCTGCAACGAAAGTGCCTTCTTCCTCTGCTTTATGGGCTAACATCGCTCCACGAATAACATCTCCAATTGCGAAAATATTATCTGCAGAAGTTTTTAAGTTATCATCTACCTCAATTTGTCCACGATCGTTGGTTTTGATGCCAACATTTTCAAGACCTAATCCTTCAGTATACGGCTTTCTACCTACAGCAACTAAACAGTAATCTGCTTCAAAAGTTACCTCTTTGTCCTTTTTATCAAGTGCAGTTACAACAACACCTTCGCCTTTATTTTCAACATTTTGAACCTTATGTTTCATGTTGAATTTCATCTTCAATTTCTTAAGAACTCGTGTAAGCTCCTTCCCCATTGTTTGATCCATTGTAGGGATTATTGAATCAGCGAATTCTACAACCTCAACCTTAGTTCCCAAACGCGCGTAAACAGAACCTAACTCAAGACCAATTACACCACCTCCAATTACAATCATAGATTTTGGAATCTCTTTTAGCGATAAAGCTTCAGTTGAAGTTATGATACGCTTTTTATCTGGCTCCATACCTTTAAAGTAATTTGGTTTAGAACCTGTAGCGATAATTGTTTTGTCTGATTTTATTTCAGTTTCTTTACCTTCACCATCTACAATCTTAATGGTATTTTTATCCACAAATGATCCCACACCTTGGTGCACGTCAATTTTGTTTTTATCCATTAAGAATTCAATTCCTTTACATGTTTGATCTACCACTTTATTTTTACGTTCGATCATTTTTGAAAAATCAGGTTTTAAATCTTTCAATAAAATCCCATGCTCTTCAAAGTTATCTTTTGCATTGTGGAAATGCTCACTAGAATCAAGTAAAGCTTTTGAAGGAATACATCCAACATTCAAACATGTTCCGCCTAAAGTATTGTATTTTTCAATGATTGCTGTTTTGAGTCCAAGTTGTGCACATCTAATAGCGGCTACATATCCTCCAGGTCCAGAACCAATGATTGTTACATCGTATTTACTCATGATAAATTTATATTTTAATATTTATATATGTTCAATTATGCTTCAGTAGGTGGAGTTCCAAAGTTGATAGGAGGCAAATCAGAGTTTCCTGAATTGATATTTCCTAAACTCTCTTCATATTTACGAATATTGTCTTGTAAAGCATTTAATAATCGTTTGGCGTTTTCAGGTGTCATTATCACACGAGATCTTACTTTAGCCTTTGGCATTCCTGGCATCATTTGCACAAAATCACAAACGAATTCTGATGATGAATGAGTTAATAATGCAAGGTTTGAATAAACTCCTTCCGCTACTTCTTCCGGTAATTCAATATTTAATTTGTTTTCTTTTCCGTTGTTATTTTCCATAATAATAAAGGTAATAAAAAAGGCTATCAAAATAAATTGATAGCCTATAATTATTTAATATAAAACTAATTTCTTTTAGTTAGCATCACTGTAATTAGCTGTCGAGTCAACTTTCAAAGATTGAAATTCTCTTACACCTGTACCTGCTGGAATTTTGTGTCCAACAATTACATTTTCTTTCAATCCAAGTAAGTGATCGATTTTACCAGAGATTGCTGCCTCATTCAATACTTTCGTCGTCTCCTGGAAAGACGCTGCTGAGATGAATGATTGCGTTTGAAGAGAAGAACGCGTAATACCTTGTAACATCGGTTTAGATGTTGCTGCTACAGCCTCACGTGCTTCTACCAATTTGGCATCTTCACGTTTCAACTGTGTATTTTCGTCACGTAATCTTCTTGAAGAAACGATTTGACCAGCTTTCAATTCTTGAGAATCTCCAGCGTCTGTAACAACCATTTGTCCAAAGATACGGTCATTTTCTTCCATGAAATCAGCTTTATGAATCGCTTGATTTTCTAAGAACTTAGTATCTCCAGCATCAGTAATCTCAACTTTAAGCATCATCTGACGAACAATTACCTCAAAGTGCTTGTCATTAATTTTCACCCCTTGTAAACGATATACTTCTTGTACTTCATTTACTAAGTACTCTTGAACTGCAGTTGGTCCTTCGATATTTAGAATATCTTTTGGAGTAATTGCACCATCAGAAAGTGATTGACCAGCTCTTACAAAGTCATTCTCTTGAACAAGAATGTGCTTAGATAGAGGAACTAAATATTTCTTCTTTTCACCAGTTTTAGCTTCGATGATTACCTCACGGTTACCACGTTTGATTTTTCCGTAACTTGCGATACCATCAATTTCAGAAACTACTGCTGGATTTGAAGGATTACGTGCTTCGAAAAGCTCAGTAATACGAGGTAGACCCCCTGTAATATCTCCCCCTTTACCTCCAACACGTGGAATCTTAACTAAACTGTATCCCTGTTGCATTTCTTCACCTTCTTTTACAGAAACGTGTGCATTTACAGGAATTGGGTATGATTTAAGAATTTCACCTTTTTTATCTTTAATCAAGATCGTAGGGTTTTTCTTCTTATCTCTTGTTTCAGTAATTACTTTTTCAGTAAATCCAGTTTGCTCATCGACCTCTTCACGGTAAGTAATACCTTCAATAACGTTATCAAATTCAATCGTACCGCTATATTCAGAAATAATTACTGCGTTATAAGGGTCCCACTTACAAATCACGTCACCTTTTTCAAGTTCAGTTCCGTTTTCTGCAACCATCTCTGCACCGTAAGGTACATTAGATGTCATGGCAGCAAGACCAGTTTTCTTATCGATGATTTTCATTTCAGCAGAACGACCTACAACAATTTCTTTCTTTGTTCCGTCTTTTTCTACTTTAGTAATTGTTCTTAATTCGTCAATTTCTAAACGACCTGAAGATTTCGCTTTCAAGTCATTCTCATCAGCGATATTAGATGCTGTACCCCCAACGTGGAATGTACGAAGTGTAAGCTGTGTACCTGGCTCACCAATTGATTGTGCTGCAACAACACCAATTGAATCACCTATTTGAGCTTCTCTATTTGTTGCCAAGTTACGTCCATAACATTTAGCACAAACTCCTCTTCTTAATTCACAAGTAAGAACTGAACGAATTTCAACTTCATCGATTCCTGCTTTGTCAATTGCTTCAGCAATATCTTCAGTTATAAGTTCACCGCCTTCAACGATCAAGTTATCATCATTATCAAATACATCATGAACAGCACTACGTCCAACGATTCTATCAAATAATGGTTCAACGATCTCATCATTTTTCTTTAAAGGAACGGCAACAATACCTCTTAACGTACCACAATCGAATTCATTTACAACTACATCTTGAGCAACATCCACCAAACGACGAGTTAAGTAACCCGCATCGGCTGTTTTAAGTGCGGTATCGGCCAAACCTTTACGTGCACCGTGCGTAGAAATAAAGTACTCTAAAATTGATAGTCCTTCTTTAAAGTTAGAAAGAATTGGATTTTCAATAATTTCTTGACTTGAAGCACCAGATTTTTGTGGTTTCGCCATAAGTCCACGCATTCCTGAAAGCTGACGAATCTGTTCTTTAGATCCACGTGCTCCAGAATCAAACATCATATAAATAGAGTTGAATCCTTGCTTGTCAGTTTTCAACTGCTCCATCAACGTATTTGTTAATCGAGAGTTTGTACGTGTCCAGATATCAATAATTTGATTGTATCTTTCATTATTCGTGATAAGTCCCATGTTATAGTTGTCCATTACTTCGGCAACACTAGCATCAGCTTTATCCACTAATATTTGTTTCTCTTTTGGAATAATAATATCATCTAAGTTGAATGACAATCCACCTTTAAAGGCCATGTCATAACCAACACTTTTAATATCATCCAAGAACTGAACAGTTCTAGAAGTTCCTGATTTTTTCAGTACATAACCAATAATATCTCTTAACGCTTTTTTGGTTAAGACATCATTGATGTATCCAACTTCTCTTGGTACCATTTCGTTAAATAATACACGACCAGCTGTTGTTTCGATAATATCTAAAACAGGCTCATCATTTTCATTTAAAACCTCAGTTTTAACTTTGATGTGTGCGTGTAAATCTAGACGACGTTCATTCAAGGCAATACGAACTTCTTCTGGAGAGTAGAAAGTCATATCTTCACCTAACATTACTTTCTCTTCATCTGTTCTTCTTCCTTTAGTCATGTAATATAGACCAAGAACCATATCCTGAGATGGTACAGCAATAGGTGCTCCATTTGCAGGGTTAAGAATGTTGTGAGAAGAAAGCATCAATAATTGTGCTTCCAAAATTGCAGCATTACCTAACGGTAAGTGAACCGCCATCTGGTCACCATCAAAATCGGCGTTAAATGCAGTACAAACTAATGGGTGAAGACGAATTGCTTTACCTTCAATCAATTTAGGTTGGAAAGCTTGAATACCCAATCTGTGAAGAGTTGGTGCACGGTTAAGTAACACAGGGTGCGACTTAATTACGTTTTCAAGAATATCCCAAACAATTGCTTCTTTTTTATCAACGATTTTCTTCGCTGATTTTACTGTCTTAACAATTCCTCTTTCAATTAATTTTCTAATGATAAAAGGTTTGTAAAGCTCAGCAGCCATATCTTTAGGTAAACCACATTCGTGTAGTTTCAAAGAAGGACCAACAACAATTACAGAACGTGCAGAATAATCAACACGTTTACCAAGTAAGTTTTGACGGAAACGACCTTGTTTACCTTTTAATGAATCAGAAAGTGATTTTAAAGGTCTGTTAGATTCTGTTTTAACAGCACTAGATTTTCTAGAGTTATCAAATAATGAATCAACAGATTCTTGAAGCATACGTTTTTCATTACGTAAAATTACTTCAGGAGCTTTAATCTCGATCAATCGTTTTAAACGATTATTTCTGATAATTACTCTTCTGTATAAATCATTCAAGTCAGAAGTTGCAAAACGTCCACCATCTAGAGGAACTAATGGTCTTAATTCTGGTGGTGTTACAGGAACAACTTTGATCACCATCCATTCTGGGCGGTTCTCAATGCGATCTTGTGAATCACGCATCGCTTCAACAACTTGTAAACGTTTCAATGCTTCGTTTTTACGTTGCATTGACG
Source organism: Brumimicrobium aurantiacum (assembly GCF_003402975.1). GTDB lineage: Bacteria > Bacteroidota > Bacteroidia > Flavobacteriales_D > Crocinitomicaceae > Brumimicrobium > Brumimicrobium aurantiacum. The sequence continues at coordinate 232,509 of NZ_QURB01000004.1, forward strand.
TTTCATGATTTGCTTTGTGTCTTAAATCGTAAGACAATTGGTGAAGATCTAATCCTTTCAATAAGTCATAGATAGCTTCAGCTCCCATCTTAGCGATAAACTTGTTAGGGTCTGAATCATCCAAATACTGGTTATCTTGAGGAAGTTCATCAAGAATATCCAAGTATTCCTCTTCAGTTATGAATTGCATAACATCTAATGGTTCACCATCAGCGTTTTTAGCTAGACCTGACTGAATTACAACATATCTTTCGTAATAAATAATTTGATCTAATTTCTTAGTCGGTAAACCAAGTAAATAACCAATCTTATTTGGTAAAGATCTGAAGTACCAAATATGTGCTACAGGAACAACCAATTGGATATGCCCCATACGCTCACGACGTACTTTCTTTTCTGTTACCTCAACACCACATCGGTCACAAACAATTCCTTTATAACGAATTCGTTTATATTTTCCACAGTGGCATTCATAATCCTTAACAGGACCAAAAATACGTTCACAGAACAAACCATCTCTTTCTGGTTTGTAAGTTCTGTAGTTTATTGTTTCCGGCTTTAAAACCTCTCCACTTGACTGCTCCAGAATTTGTTCTGGAGAAGCCAATGAAATGGTGATTTTAGAAAAATCTTTCACCGTATTTTGAGTATCTTTTTTATACGCCATTTTAACGAGTATTTTCTATTAAACTTTGACTATTAGTCCATTTTGATGTTCAAACCTAGACCTCTCAATTCGTGGAGAAGTACATTGAATGATTCTGGTATTCCAGGCTTAGGAAGGTTATCACCTTTTACGATTGACTCGTATGCCTTAGCTCTACCATTCACATCATCAGATTTCACTGTTAAGATTTCCTGTAGGATATTAGATGCACCGAATGCCTCTAATGCCCATACCTCCATCTCACCAAAACGCTGACCTCCGAATAATGCCTTACCACCAAGTGGTTGTTGCGTGATCAATGAGTATGGTCCGATTGAACGAGAGTGCATTTTGTCATCAACCATGTGAGATAATTTCAACATGTAGATAACCCCAACTGTTGCTGGTTGGTGGAAACGCTCTCCTGTTCCTCCATCGTAAAGGTAAGATTTACCAGCACGTGGAATTCCAGCTTTATCACAGTATTCTGCAACTTCTGAAGGCAATGCACCATCAAAAATTGGAGTGGCAAATTTAACGTTCAGTTTTTGTCCTGCCCAACCAAGAACAGTTTCATAAATCTGACCAAGGTTCATACGAGATGGTACACCCAATGGATTCAATACGATATCTACTGGAGTTCCGTCATCTAAGAATGGCATATCTTCTTGTCGTACAATGTTTGCAACAATACCTTTGTTACCGTGACGACCAGCCATCTTATCACCAACTTTCAACTTACGTTTCTTAGCCAAGTAAACTTTTGCTAATTTAACGATACCTGAAGGCAATTCATCTCCAACTGAGATATGGAATTTCTTACGTTTATAGTTACCCAATAAATCATTCGCCTTAATAGTGAAGTTATGGATTACTTGCTGAATCATAGAATTCGTTTCAGCATCTTCCGTCCACTTACTAGGGTTAACAATAGAATAGTCTATAATACTTAGCGCTTTTTCTGAGAATTTAGAACCTTTCTTAATGATTTCTTCTCTAAAGTTATTTGTTACACCTGAAGATTTTTTACCTTCTAGAATAACAAGTAATTTTTGAACAAGAACATTCTTCAATTCACCTAAATCTTTCTCGTAATCAGCATCTAGATTTTCAAGAATTGGTTTATCCTGAGCTTTTGTTTTTCTATCTTTTACTGCTCTAGAGAATAACTTCTTGTTAATTACCACACCTTTCAATGAAGGTCCAGCTTTTAATGAAGCATCTTTTACATCACCAGCTTTGTCACCAAAGATGGCACGTAATAATTTCTCTTCTGGAGAAGGATCTGTTTCTCCTTTCGGAGTAATCTTACCAATTAAGATGTCACCTTCTTTCACTTCAGCACCGATTCTAATTAAACCATGCTCATCAAGATCTCTTGTTGCTTCTTCACTAACGTTAGGAATATCAGCAGTTAATTCCTCCATTCCACGTTTAGTGTCACGAACTTCAAGAGAGTATTCATCAATATGAACAGATGTAAATACATCCTCACGTACTACACGTTCAGAGATTACAATCGCATCCTCAAAGTTATACCCTTTCCAAGGCATGAATGCTACTTTCATATTTTGACCCAAGGCTAATTCTCCTTGTTGTGTTGCATAACCTTCACATAAAACCTGACCTTCTTCTACAATGTCACCTTTCTTAACGATTGGTTTCAAGTTCATTGTTGAACCTTGGTTTGTTTTCTTGAATTTAGTTAAACTATATGTTTTTGTATTTCCATCAAAAGAAACAATTTCTTCTTCTTTAGAAAGGTCATACTTAATCACAATTTCGCGGGCATCTACATATTCAACGATACCATTTCCTTCGGCATTAATTAATACACGAGAATCACGAGCTACTAATCTTTCGATTCCTGTACCTACGATTGGAGATTCTGGTTTTAATAATGGTAATGCCTGACGCTGCATGTTTGATCCCATCAAAGCACGGTTGGCATCATCATGTTCCAAGAATGGAATAGAAGATGCTGCAATCGAAGCAATCTGGTTCGCACCAACATCCATTAAGTCAATGTCTTTTGGCTCAACAACTGGGAAATCACCTTCTTCACGCGCTTTAACAACTTCGTTGGTAAACTCACCATTATCGTTCAATGGTGCATTTGCTTGAGCTATCATTTTAGCGTCTTCCTCTTCTGCTGATAGGTATACTGGTTCTTCATCTAATTGAACCTTACCATTTACTACCTTTCTATAAGGTGTTTCGATAAATCCAAGTTTATTTACTTTCGCAAATACACAAAGAGATGAAATCAAACCAATATTTGGTCCCTCAGGAGTTTCAATTGTACAAAGACGTCCGTAGTGTGTATAGTGAACATCACGTACCTCAAATCCTGCACGCTCTCTAGATAAACCACCAGGTCCAAGTGCCGAGAAACGACGCTTATGTGTTACCTCTGATAATGGATTTGTTTGATCCATGAATTGAGATAACTGGTTGGTACCAAAGAATGAATTAATTACAGAAGAAAGTGTTTTTGCGTTAATCAAGTCAATTGGAGTAAAGACTTCATTGTCACGAACATTCATTCTTTCACGAATTGTACGTGCCATACGCGCTAGACCAACACCAAATTGAGAGAATAATTGCTCACCTACAGTTCTAACACGACGATTAGAAAGGTGATCAATATCATCTACTTCAGCTTTAGAGTTAATCAATTCAATAAGATACTTAATGATCTTAATGATATCACTTTTAGTAAGTACTCTTGATTCTTCGTCATCTGATATTTTAAGTTTTTTGTTGATTCTAAAACGACCAACTTCACCTAAATCATAACGTGTATCAGAGAAGAACAATTTATCAAATACGCTACGTGCCGTTTCAATATCTGGCGGCTCAGCGTTACGTAATTGTCTATAGATTACTTCAACTGCTTCCTTCTCAGAGTTAGCAGTATCTTTTTGTAATGTATTATATATAATAGTAAAATCAGCAGAGTTTACATCTTCTTTATGTAGAATGATGGTTTTAGTACCTGCTTCAATGATTTCTTCTATATTATCTTTATCAAGAACTGTATCACGATCTAAGATTACTTCGTTACGTTCGATAGATACAACTTCTCCTGTATCTTCATCAACGAAATCTTCGATCCAAGATTTTAATACTCTTGCAGCTAGTTTACGACCAATTACCTTTTTAAGGTTTGTTTTATTGGCTTTAATCTCATCTGCTAAGTCAAAAATCTCTAAAATGTCTTTATCGCTTTCGTAACCAATAGCTCTGAACAAAGTTGTCACAGGAAGCTTTTTCTTACGATCGATATATGCATACATGACATTATTAATGTCTGTAGCGAACTCTATCCAAGAACCTTTAAAAGGGATAATTCTTGCAGAGTATAATTTTGTACCATTTGCGTGTCTAGATTGTCCAAAGAAAACACCAGGAGAACGGTGCAATTGAGATACTATAACACGTTCAGCACCATTCACAACAAAAGACCCCTTTGGAGTCATGTAAGGAATTGTACCTAAATAAACATCTTGAACTATCGTTTCAAAATCTTCATGTTCTGGATCTGTACAATACAGTTTTAATTTTGCCTTTAAAGGAACACTATATGTCAATCCACGTTCTATACACTCTTCTATAGAATAGCGAGGCGGATCAATGAAATAGTCCAAAAATTCAAGGACAAATTGATTTCTTGTATCAGTTATTGGAAAGTTTTCGGAAAAAACTTTGAAAAGACCTTCCTTTTCACGGTTCTCAGGAGTAGTTTCCAATTGAAAAAACTCACGGAACGATTTTAGTTGAACATCCAAAAAGTCAGGATATTCAAAAACACTTTTGCTAGAAGCGAAATTAATTCTTGTAGCGATATTATTTGATGTTGCCAAGACTACGAAATTTTGTTAGAAAAAAGAACCAGATGCATATAATGCATAAAAACAGCACAAGGCATCCCGAAAATCGAGGATGCCTGTACTGTAAAATAAGTATAGTTACTACTTAACTTCAACTTCAGCTCCTGCTTCTTCTAGAGAAGATTTTAAGCTATCAGCTTCGTCTTTAGCAACTCCTTCTTTAATTGGAGCTGGAGCACCGTCAACTAATGCTTTTGCTTCTTTCAATCCAAGACCAGTTAATTCTTTAACTAATTTTACGACAGCCAATTTACTACCTCCGGCAGATTTAAGGATTACGTCAAACTCAGTTTTTTCTTCAGCAGCATCACCAGCAGCTCCTCCACCTGCAACTGCAACAGCAGCAGCAGCTGGTTCAATTCCGTACTCATCCTTAAGGATGTTTGCTAATTCGTTAACGTCTTTTACTGTAAGGTTAACTAATGTTTCAGCTATTTCTTTTAATTCAGCCATTTTATTTTGTTTAAAAAAGGTTCAATAATAATTTATAATTAATCTATGCTCTTTCTTCGAGCGTTTTAAGGATTCCAGCAATCTTGCCACCTTGTCCTTTAAGTCCAGACACAACATTTTTAGCTGGGCTTTGTAACAATGTAACAATATCTCCGATAAGTTCATCCTTGCTTTTGATTTCAACTAATGTATTTAGATTTTCATCTCCTACATAAATAGTTTCTTCAACGTAAGCTGCTTTAAGGATTGGTTTATCATGTTTTTTGCGGAAATCTTTGATGATCTTAGCAGGTGCATTACCTACTTCAGCGAACATAATTGATGTTGGTCCTGATAAAACATCTTTCAACTCTCCAAGATCTCTATCTTCAATACGTTCAATTGCTTTTGCAAATAAAGTGTTTTTAATTACTCTTAAACTCACTCCGTTCTTGAAACATTTCCCTCTTAAATCGTTGATAGCTTCAACAGTCAACTCAGAAGTATCAGCAAGGTAAAAAATACCTGCATCTTTAAGTTCTGCTGTTAAATCATCAATGTACTGCGCTTTTTCTTCTCTATTCATATTTAAAAATTTTAAGCGACAACAGATTTAGCGTCAATTTGGATACCTGGGCTCATAGTTGAACTCATGTATATACTTTTGATATATGTTCCTTTCGCTGCAGATGGTTTCATTTTAATCAAAGTGCTTAACAATTCAGTTGCATTATCTTTAATTTTGCTTCCTTCAAAAGAAGATTTTGCAATATTAGAGTGTACAATACCGAATTTATCAACACGGAAATCAATTTTACCAGCTTTAACTTCTTGAACTGCTTTCGCTACATCCATTGTTACAGTACCAGTTTTAGGGTTTGGCATTAAACCTCTAGGTCCTAAAATACGACCTAAGGCACCTACTTTCCCCATTACAGATGGCATAGTGATAATCACATCGATATCAGTCCATCCTCCTTTTATTTTCTCAATATACTCGTCTAATCCAGCATAATCAGCTCCTGCTGCAGTTGCCTCATCAACTTTATCAGGAGTACAAAGTACTAATACTTTTACATCCTTTCCAGTTCCATGTGGTAAAGCAACGGTACCTCTTACCATTTGATTAGCTTTTCTAGGGTCAACACCTAGTCGTACACTGATATCAACAGAAGCATCAAAATTTGTATTCGTGATTTCCTTTACTAAATCACATGCTTCAGTCAACGAGTATGCTTTATCAAAGTCTACCTTTGAAAGCGCTTCTTTTCTTTTCTTAGAAATACGTCCCATGATTAATGTTTTTTAGTTTGAAGGAAATTCTCCTTTTACAGTGATTCCCATACTTCTTGCTGTCCCAGCAACCATTTTCATTCCTGATTCAACTGTAAAACAGTTTAAGTCAGTTAATTTATCTTCAGCAATTGCTCTTACTTGATCCCAAGATACACTAGCCACTTTAATACGGTTAGGTTCTGATGATCCTTTCTTAAGCTTAGCTGCTTCTAATAATTGAACTGCTGCTGGAGGAGTTTTAATGATAAAGTCGAACGACTTATCACTATAAACAGTGATTACAACTGGTAATACTTTTCCACCTCTATCTTGAGTTCTTGAGTTAAACTGCTTACAGAACTCCATAATGTTGACACCTTTAGCACCAAGTGCTGGACCAACGGGCGGAGAAGGATTTGCTGCACCACCTTTGATCTGTAATTTGATCAAACCTGCTACTTCTTTAGCCATTTATATATAATTTGTGTAGTACAATCGTGATTCAATCGATGGGAAGCTTTAATCATCATCATCACTCCTACGGGTTAAAAACTTATTAACTTTCTTTATCTACTTGCATATAGCTTAATTCGACCAAGTTTTTACGACCGAATATTTTCACCATTACTTTCAATTTCTTTTTCTCTTCGTTGATTTCCTCTATGGTACCGTTGAAATTATTAAATGGTCCATCAACTACTTTGACAGACTCACCAATAACGTAAGGGATTTTCATTTCCTCTTCGTTTTCAGTCATTTCATCGACTTTACCAAGGATTCTATTCACTTCGGCCTTTCTCATTGGTAATGGATCTCCGTGCTTCTCTGCACCAAGGAATCCAATTACATTAGGCACTCCTTTAATTACGTGAGGAACCTCACCAACTAAAGCAACTTCAACTAGTACGTATCCAGGCAAGAATGTTTTCTCTTTAGAAATTTTCTTACCATTTCTAATTTGAAAAACTTTTTCAGTTGGAATAAGTATTTGACCAAAATAGTCGTCTAATTTTTGACGACTAATTTCCATCTCTAGATATTCCTTAACCATAGTTTCTTTACCGCTAATAGCTCGAACTACGTACCATCTTTTTTTAACTTCTTCCACAGTAATCCTGTTAAAATTTATCAGTATTCTTAATTATGGATAAATCAATCCAAGAATTCCTTTCCAGAAATATGTCGATGGATTTATTCCGAAGATAAAATCCATTACAAATATAAGTAAGGAAAATATAACAGAACCTATAACTACAATAATAGTATTGTTCTGTAATTCTGTCCATGTCGGCCAGCTCACTTTGTGAACCAGCTCATGGTATGTGTCCTGAAGATATTCTACAATATTTGCCAATTTCTTTCTTTTTGCACGGGCGGTAGGATTCGAACCCACGACCAATGGTTTTGGAGACCAGTACTCTACCAACTGAGCTACACCCGTAGTTGAAAAAGGGGAGTCTGAAAATACATCCTCCCCTCTTTCTAATATATTCAATGCTTAATCTAAGATCTCAGTTACCTGACCAGCACCTACAGTTCTACCACCCTCACGGATAGCGAAACGAAGTCCTTTGTCCATTGCAATTGGAACGATTAAGTCTACAGTGATTGTTACGTTATCACCAGGCATAACCATGTCACGACCTTCTTCTAGGTGAATCTCACCAGTTACATCCGTTGTACGGAAGTAGAATTGTGGACGGTAACGGTTATGGAATGGAGTGTGACGTCCACCTTCATCTTTCTTCAAAACATAAATCTCAGCTTTGAACTTAGCGTGTGGTGTTGTAGAACCTGGTTTACAAATAACCATTCCACGACGAATAACTGACTTGTCAATACCTCTTAAAAGAAGACCAACGTTATCACCAGCTTCACCACTATCCAATATCTTACGGAACATCTCAACACCTGTTACAACAGATTTAAGTTTTTCATCTCCCATACCTAAGATATCAACCTCTTCACCAGAGTTAATAACTCCTGTTTCGATACGTCCTGTAGCTACTGTTCCACGACCTGTAATTGAGAATACATCCTCAACTGGCATCAAGAATGGCTTATCTACTTCACGAGGAGGTAATTCAATCCATGAATCAACAGCATCCATCAAGTCCAATACGATTTGACTCCACTTCTCATCTCCATTAAGACCTCCAAGTGCAGAACCTTGAATTACAGGAGAGTTATCACCATCATAATCATAGAATGATAGAAGCTCTCTGATCTCTAATTCAACTAACTCTAACAATTCTTCATCATCAACCAAATCAACTTTGTTCATGAATACAACAATTCTAGGAATACCAACCTGGCGTCCTAAAAGAATGTGCTCACGAGTTTGTGGCATTGGTCCATCAGTAGCTGCAACAACTAAAATTGCACCATCCATTTGGGCAGCACCAGTTACCATGTTCTTTACATAGTCGGCGTGACCTGGACAATCCACGTGTGCATAGTGACGATTCTCAGTTTCATACTCAATATGAGCTGTGTTAATTGTAATACCACGTTCTTTCTCCTCAGGAGCGTTGTCGATTGTATCGAAATCACGCGCTTCAGCAAAACCTTTAGCTGACAAAACCGCAGCAATAGCAGCAGTTAATGTTGTCTTTCCGTGATCGACGTGACCGATTGTTCCAATGTTTAAGTGTGGTTTGGAACGAGTAAATGTTTCCTTAGCCATTTTTTATTTGTTACTTGTTAATATACTATTTAATAACCTTCTTGTACATACTAGAAAATTCACCCATTAAAATGAGTGACTCCTCTATTTATTTCGAGCCAATGACGAGAATTGAACTCGTGACCTCTTCCTTACCAAGGAAGCACTCTACCCCTGAGCTACACCGGCGCGAGCCAATAAAAGATTATTTTGAGCGGGAGACGAGACTCGAACTCGCGACCCTCAGCTTGGAAGGCTGACGCTCTACCAACTGAGCTACTCCCGCTTAAATTTTATAAAAGCTACTTTCTAGTGGGGGGAGAAGGATTCGAACCTTCGAAGGCTAAGCCAGCAGATTTACAGTCTGCCCTCGTTGACCGCTTGAGTATCCCCCCAACAAAAGTATATGAGCCGATGAAGGGACTCGAACCCCCGACCTGCTGATTACAAATCAGCTGCTCTAGCCAGCTGAGCTACATCGGCACTTTTAATTGGTAATTAATAATCTTTTAAAGAACTCCCTCACTTGTTTTTCTCAATCCGTTCGGGGTTGCAAATGTAAGCAATTATTAAACAACTGCAAGGGCTTTTTGAAAAAAAGTTTGATTTTTTTTTCTTTTTTTTCTCACCACCTTCCAAAAACGATATTTAACCTCTTGTTTTACAGCGAGAAAAGCAAGAAAATAATTTTCTAAAAAAAATTCAGTTTTTTTCATCTTTTTTTCAATCTGAACTGAAAATCGTGATAAAAGCTGTTCTATCACAATCACAAAAAAGCTACTTCAAGTATAAAATCAACACCTTTTAATATCAAAATTTCTATTTTTTCTCCCCACGTGGATGTGATTGCTTGTAAATTTTTGAAATTTGATCAAAAGAATTATGGGTGTAAACCTGAGTTGCACTTAAACTCGCATGTCCTAACACCTCTTTTAAGGTCTCCAACCCTGCTCCATTATTCAACATGTGAGTTGCAAATGTATGCCTTAGAATATGAGGACTTCTTTTTGACAAGTTCGTCAACAGGGATAAATAGTAATTTACTTTTCTGTAAACAAACTTAGGATACAGCTTTTTCCCCTTATCAGTTATAAAGACATATTCAATCCCCGCTTCTTTATACACCTCATGATCTAAATAAGCACTTATTTGCTGGAACAACTCAACAGTTAAAGGAATAAAACGCTCCTTATTTCTTTTTCCTAAAACTTTAATCTTATCCTGATCAATATCGGAACGCTTTAAATTGATTAACTCTGACAATCGAATACCGGTTTGATACAATACCTCTATCATTAATCGATCTCGAAACCCAGAAAAACCATCAGGAAAAAGTTGTTTCAACTCAGAATCATCAATCTCCTCCTCCTTCACAAATTCAGGTAACCTTTTTTCAAGTTTTGGTCCTTTGATTTTCAACATTGGATCCAAATCAACAAAACCTAAACCAAGCGCCCACTTAAAAAAAGTCCTTAAGGAGGATAACTTCCTATTCACAGTTCGATTAGAATAACCTAAATTAATTAATTCAACGATCCAAGATCTAACATTTTGATATGATACCTCCTTTAAGTCTGTATTATTTTCGATAGCAGAAAAGGATAAAAAGGATTCAATATCGTTTTTATAAGCAGTGCAAGTATGACTTGACACTCTTTTCTCTTTACTAATGTAAACTAAAAATTCTTCTACCATATAAAACAAAAAAAAGGAGCCTATATATTATAGACTCCTTAACGTATTCTTTCAAAGAATATTTTATATCTCTTTAGACTGCAATCTTTGTTTGTAAGCAGCCTTAATTCTTGTTTGGCGTTCTCTTACAGAAGGCTTAATGAACTCCTTACGTCTACGGATTTCGCGCATACGTCCAGTTTTTTCAAACTTTTTCTTATATTTTTTGAGAGCTCTCTCTATGTTCTCTCCTTCTTTTACAGGTACTACTAACATATTATATATTTAAATTCGTTATCTTATTCTACAAATAGGTCTGCAAAGATAATAAGATAAATCTTATGAACAATATTTATTTTAAAATTTCTCTAGAAATTACAACTTTTTGTATTTCAGAAGTTCCTTCACCGATTGTCATTAGCTTTGCATCACGCAAAAACTTTTCAGCAGGATACTCTTTTGTATAACCATATCCTCCCATAATTTGAACCGCTTCATTTCCACACATTACAGAAGTTTCACTTGCAAAGTATTTAGCATACGCTCCTTCTTCCGTCATCTTCTCTCCTTTGTTTTTCAACGAAGCAGCATTAAAAGTAAGTAGTTCAGCAGCTTTTACATTTGTAGCCATATCCGCTAATTTAAAGCTAATTCCTTGAAATTGTGCTATTGATTTTCCGAACTGCTCACGTTCTTTAGCGTATTTAACTGAAGCTTCATAAGCACCACGTGCAACTCCACAACTTAAAGCTGCGATAGAAATCCTACCACCATCTAAAACTTGCATCGCTTGCATAAACCCTTTTCCTACCTCACCAATAAGGTTTTCATTAGGAACACGAACGTTATCGAAGATCAACTCTGCAGTCTCACTTGCTCTCACCCCTAACTTATCTTTAATTTTTACAGCAGAAAATCCAGGAGTACCTTTTTCGACGATAAAAGCAGAAATCCCTTTACTATCTAACAATTCTCCTGTTCTTACCAATACAACAGAAACATCTCCTGATAAACCGTGAGTAATCCAGTTCTTGGCACCATTGATAATCCAATCATCACCATCTTTAACTGCAGTTGTTTTCATCCTCATGGCATCAGAACCAGTATTAGGCTCAGTTAAACCCCATGCACCAATAAACTCCCCAGAAGCTAATTTAGGAAGGTACTTCTTTTTTTGAGCTTCAGAACCGTGATAATAGATATGTCCAGTACATAATGAGTTATGAGCAGCAACAGAAAGGCCTAATCCACCGCATACTTTTCCTAACTCAATAAGTGCAGTTACATATTCATCATAAGAGAATCCACTTCCGCCATACTCTTCTGGAACATAAATACCAAGTAATCCTAAATCACCAAGTTTTTTCATTACATCTACAGGGAAGTGTTCTTTATCATCCCACTCCATAAAGTTTGGTTTAATCTCTTTTTCAGCAAAATCTCTAACCATTTGCTGAATCATAATCTGATTCTCATTAAGCTCAAAATTCATTCTATATAATTTAAGTTCGTAAAAAATTCAATAATTCGAGTTGCAAAGATAGTATATTTTTAAACTCTTCTAAAAAAACACCTATTCAACTGTTAAATAAACCTTTAACCTTTCAAAATCATCTCTATCTATATAAGGAGTCAAAAGCACTTCATCTATTCGCTTGAACTTACCATAATTTTCGCGGTGAAAAACAATAGACTTTGCAACATTATAATCAATTAAAGGGTGCTTACTCATTTCCTTTTGAGTAGCTAAATTTATATTAATAGGTTCAATTTTTGTTTTATCAATAATTAAGTAAGGACTTATTTCATCTAGCTTTTCTTTATCAAGTTTATATATATCAAAAAGTTGGTCCAAAGAAATCAGCCCTCCATATTCATCTCGCTTTTTAATAATTTCTTTAGCAAAATAAGGTCCAATACCTGGAATACTTTTCAAATCCCATGCTGTTGCAGTATTTACCGAAACAGGCTTAACTTCTTTAACTTTCTTGTTATTACTTTTCTTCCAAGTAGAGGTATCTTTTTGGGAATAACTAGTTTTAGGGGCCTCGTCTTTTCTGTAGTTTTGCGTCTCGGTGGTAACTTTTTCAATTCTTTCTGGCAAATCAACCATTGGTTCTAATACCTGATATAATTCATCATCTACCACATACAACTTCTTAAGGTCAGATTTAATTCGTAGTGTTGCTCCACTTTTTAGGTAATTGAGAATCGATTGAGCTTGTTTTTTAGACAAACCTGTAGACTGCCATTGCTCCAAGGAATAATCATTTGGGTTAAAAAGACTTTTTGGTCGATGGTAACGTGTACTTTTCTTCTTCTCGGGCGCTATTTCTTTTGCAACTTTCTTATCAATAAACAATTTTCCAGAATTCACCTCATGCGTTGGAGGTGTATAAAAATAATTATAATAAATTCTGGGACTAATCGAAACTATGACAAAAACAAAGAGTAAAACGACAATCCCTTTACGGGCTCGTTTCGAAAAATGAATCCAATCACTATCCCAGCTCTTTTTTGCCAAATTATTTATTTAAATCTTTTAATAGCTCCTGATTTTATTCTTGAGAAATAATCTTTAAGGTCATTTTTAACCTCACCAGACATAATAAGCAATCCTAAAATATTAGGGAAGGCCATTCCAAGAATCATTAAATCTGAAAAATCAATTACCGCTCCTAATCCAACGGAAGCACCAATTACAACGAAAATCAAGAAGATGAATTTATATATTAATGCAGAAACCTTTGTTTCACCAAAAACATAAGTCCATGCTTTCAAGCCGTAATAAGACCAAGAAATCATCGTTGAGAATGCAAAAAGTACAACAGCAAAAGACAATACATATAGAGACCAATCACCTAAAGATGATGAAAACGCTGCTGAAGTCAGTGCCGCTCCTTCCAACCCTTCTGGATCCTGTGCATACCCTGTAAAAATAATCACCAAGGCAGTCATTGTACAAACTACAACAGTATCAATAAATGGTTCTAAAATAGCTACAACACCTTCACTCACTGGCTCATCAGTTTTCGCTGCTGCGTGTGCAATAGGAGCAGATCCCACACCCGCTTCATTTGAAAATGCAGCACGTTGAAACCCTAAAATTAAAACTCCAATAAATCCACCATACATTGCGTCTGGACTAAATGCCCCAGAAATAATTGTACTAAATCCATGTCCTAAATTATCATAGTTAAATCCAATAATTACTAGAGCTGAAACCACATAGATCCCGACCATTGTAGGAACAATTTTATCCGTAACTTTTGCAATACTTTTAATACCTCCAACGATTACAATTCCTACTAAAATGGCCATACCAATTCCGAAATATAAACCATAAGAAGAGAATCCTTCCCATCCTGGAATTTCAGCCAACTGATTGAATGCTTGATTTACTTGGAACATATTTCCACCTCCAAGCGAACCTCCAACACAAAGAATAGCAAAAAGAATTGCCAATACTTTTCCTAGTTGTTTGAAACCAGGACCTCTTTTTTCTAATCCTCGACTAAGGTAATACATTGGACCACCAAAAACTTCTCCGTCTTCCTTTTGGTGACGATATTTTACTCCTAAAGTACATTCAACAAATTTAGAAGCCATCCCAATTAAACCAGCCAAGATCATCCAAAAAGTCGCACCAGGACCTCCCATACTAATTGCAATTGCAACACCTGCAATATTACCTAAACCAACGGTTGCAGACAAAGCAGTAACAAGAGCCTGGAAATGTGTAACCTCACCAGCATGTTCATTTGGATCATCATAACGTCCACGCACTAAATCTATGGCATGACGCACTCCTCTAAATTGAATAAACTTCATTCGGATAGTGAAGAAAATTGCTCCACAAACTAACCAAACAACGATTAATGGGATTCCCTGAGATTTATTTGATAAGTTTTTAAAATAAAAAGGCTGAGGAGCAGCATAATCTATCTTACCTAAAACTTTTTCAGAGCGATTCCCTCTTTTATTTTTAAAGTAAACTTTATCTCCCTCTTTAACCTTTTGGCCTTCATGGGTTCCATAAACTAAGGTTCCATTTCCCATTGCATAAAAAGGGAATTCTTTATCTCCATCTTTTAGAATTGCAACAGGTTCCAGGTGCTCAACCTGCTCACCATCTTCCTTCAACCATTTTTTAAGCGTATAATTTGTTTTTTCAGCATTGATTGCAAAAGGAGCTTTTAGCACAAAATCATTAACTTTAACTGTATCAGACCATGGCTCTGCAAATAATATAGTTTGCAAAACATTTACGGCTGGTTTCATGGTATTATTAACGTGTTCGGAAAAACTATTTGGTTCAACAAAAGCCCTAACAGTTACTGAATCATCTTTGGCGTCAATAACAGTAACAATCACTGAATCACCTTCCGACCAACCACTATACTTATCGTTATAGATTGATATGTTTTCATCATTCCACACATATTTATAAGGTCTTTCACCTCCCTCTGCTTCAATTATGACTTCAACATCATCAATAGCTTGTGACTGGTCATTGGTAGAAATTTCTGCACTTAGTGGTTTATCTTGACTGAATGCAAAGTTGCTCAAAAGGAAAATCGTAGCCAAAATCTTAGCTAATCTCATAAATAATTATTTTTGTGTTCGAATAAATAAATTAATAACCTTTGTTAAAAATAAGGTCGATTTGGCTAATTTATGAATATTATTTCAATTTTCAGGATCTATTTTCGATAAGGTTACCATAAAGTCTGTCGGATTATAATCAAATCCTTTCTTTGCTTTATCGATAATTAAGCCAGAGGAAATAGGCCTTTTTGCCTTTTGATTTAAGTTTTTTGATGTGATTGCTGAGACCAAATCTGTATCAACTTTTAAATATTCAGCCACAAGAATAATATAATCAAACATAGATTTAAGATCACCTCCTGCTATGTTATAGACACCAAAGGAATTAGAATTAATTACTTTTTGACAAGCTTGCACAAGGTCTTCTACAAAAGTTGGAGTTCTAAATTGGTCATTCACAATTTTCAATTGATTTCCTTTTCTCAATTCTTGCATCGACCAATTAAAGATATTCCCTTTATTCAATTTTTCACCTACACCGTATACAATTGAAGTCCTTAAAATAGTTACTTTTTCAAAACCACTTTTGAAAATAATCTGCTCGCCATCCCATTTGGATTTACCATAATTACTCAAAGGGTTTGCTGTGTCTTCTTCGGAATAACTCTTTTTCTGTCCATCAAAAATAAAATCTGTTGAAATTTGAATTAAATGAATTTCTGTATTTTCAATCGCTTCCAAAATATTTTTAACACCTGTGGCATTGACTCCAAAACATCTCTCAACCTCATCTTCACAGGCATCAACATTGGTCATCGCTGCAGCATTTATTATATGAGTAGGATTAAATTCTTGAATTACCTCTTTTACCTGCTCTTTATTCTGGATGTTTAAGGCACGAAAATCATTGTCTGGACAATATGAAATTTTGTTTTCTGAATTTGCAGTTGCTAGAAATTCTATTTGATTTTCTATAAAATGTTTAGTTAACGTTTGACCAAGAAGACCGTTACTTCCTGTAATCAAAATTCTGTTTTTTGATTGACTCATAATTCCCAAATCGAGGTTCTTTTTTTACGCATTTTAAAAATATGTTTGTTTTCAAGAATCCAACCCATTCCCAAATAGATGACCAATGGAGAACCTAAAGCAATAAAAGAACTATAAATAAAAAACAATCGAACTTTTGAGGATCGAACGCCTAACTTTTTCCCCCACCATTCGCTCACCCCGAAAGAACGCATCTCAAAGAAAAACACTATTTTTTGAATAAACTTACGCATAATCACTTTTCTAAATTTGCCATTCCAACTTTACACGACAAACATTTTTTAAAATTACAAAATTCATTGTTTAATTCTAACAATCCTTGACTTTCTAATGCATTTTTTGGACGAAAACCAATATTCTCCCAGTATTTCACCACATTATTTGTTTCTGGAGGAAGCTCTTCCATTAAATCAATGATTTTATCACTAAAACCAAAATCATTGCGAAGATGTTTCAATGCAATAAAATAAGGTACAAAACCATTAATCAATAAGTTTTGTTTAAACAATCTTGAAAAGCCCAACTTTCTTGGTTTTGCTTTTTTCCCAAAAACATAGTGTGTTTTCCAATATGCATTAATAGTACTATCTGGAAGATGTTTAATTTTCTCAATTAATTCCAAACTTGTTAGTGCAGACAAATTATGAAACTCAAAATAAGAAAGTAATGCAACTACTTGTGCAATTAAAATTGTCGGAAAACTATGGGGTCGTATTCCACTAAACTTCCATGAAGACGCATTCATTTCGGGCAACCCATGTTTATGTTTTAATAACTTCCATAAGCTTTGTAACTTTAAAAAATAATGATCCTCTATTGGATCATTAAGTAATCCTGCTGCTCCAAAAAACAATGACTCTAAACGTGTAGTATCCCACCGTTCTTTCAAAACAAGTTGATAAGGAATTATACAAGCCAATTCCTGCATCGGTAATTTATTCACTCTACCTCCTATAGCTTTAAAAATTGCCGCCAGAAGAATCTCGTTTTGCCCTCTTTTTTCTACATTCATCAACTCTATCAATTCCAAGCCTTTTCTCTCAATACGGTGCAGAAAAAGGACATCTATTTGTTGTAACAGAGCCAGCTGATGATCCATCACTACATCTGAACATGGTACTTTTCTTGTGGTTGAAATAATACGTTGATAATTTCGAAAATGCGAAAGGTCTATTTGACTTTTAAGTTCAATTGTTGGTAAAGGAACATCATTAACTAAGACCTCTTTATCATGTTCATATACAACGTGTAAAATTACATTATCATACGCTTGATCCAAATGATGTTTGTGTAAATACCAATCCGATGATTTGATGTGAAGTTCAATGTTTCCAGACCATTTTATACCATTAATAGCAACAGTTCCATTGAAAAAATCAGGTCCGGCATCTAGGTTATACCAACCCACTTGGGACACACTAACGGTAGAACCGTCGGTTAATTTTAACTGATTGAAATTTAGACGCTTCATACGCCAGAGATAATGCAAATATTCTTCTTGCATGATAAGGTGGTTTTTAGATTTATATATTAAGATAATAAAAAACAATTAAAACCACCAAATCTATCTTGGTAAAAATAGCTACTACAAGAAAGAATACTACTCCTTATTTGCCTTTACCCCCTTCACCCCAATAATTGTTACATCATCCGTTTGTGGATAATCTCGAATCCAGTCTTTAAAAACTTTTTGTAAATGTTTTTTTTGTTGATCTAAATTTAATTGTGCAGTTTCTTCCATTATAGAAAGGAATCTTTTTATTGTTAGCTTTTTATTTCGATCGCCACCAAACTGATCAGGGTATCCATCAGAAAATAAATATAAGGTTTGATTACTTAACAATTTCAGTGACTCAGTTTTATATGAGAAATCTTTTTCAAAAGGAACATCGCCAATGTGTTTAATCTGCCCTTTTATCACCTCAAGGTTTGAACTTCCTTTTTCGGTAATTATAAATCGACCACCTGCCAATGCGTATTCCACTTTATTGGAATGTTGATCAAAAACACATACAACCGCCTCCATTCCATCTTGCAATCGATTAGCACCATCTCTTGGGAGCACTTCTGCCAAACGAACATCTAATTGATTTAATATCTCACCAGGATCGAAAATCTTTGACTCCAACACGATTTGATTCAAAATATTAATTCCAAGCAAAGTCATAAAGGAACCAGGAACACCATGCCCTGTACAATCTGAGAGCACGAGAACAGTTTTATCTCCAACGTCTTTCAACCAGAAAAAATCTCCTGAAACAATATCTTTTGGTTGAAAGAATATACAATGTTCATCGAATAACCTTTCAAAATCAGAATGAAAAGGCAACATATTAAATTGTATTTTCTTGGCATAATTGATTGAAGAAGTAATGTCCTTATTTTGCTCTTTAATAATAGCATTGGCCTCTCTTGTACTTGTTATATCTCGGGCAAGACCTAAAAAACCAGTAACTACATTTTTTGCACCTGGCTTTTTCATTGGAGTTAGATTTAGACCAAGCCATTTCAATTCATTCGTAGCAGTTATAACTGGAAATTCTTGGTATCCTCCTTTTTTATTTTCTTTCAGATATTCATTAAAGAAGTCCTCCAGTTGATTTTTAAAAGCAGGTTTAACATACTTGAAAAAAGATGAGTTGATGAGCCCAACTTTTGATTGATCTAAAACTTCACAACATTTTTGATTTACAAAAGTAAAACGACCTTCTCTATCTGTTTGAAATATTAAATCATCGGCATTTCTTACAATTAATTCATAATAGTTTTCCAAGTTGATTTTTTCAGTCACATCTTGCCCCAAAATCACCCTTAACTCATCAGAAAACTGTTTACACGACCATTGATAATAGGCTACTTCACCTCCTTCTGTAATTAACGGGGTTACAAAAATTGCTCCCTCGCTAAAATTATTTTCCAGATCAACTTCACTGAAGCTTTTCATATCATTATAAGTCGGTTGATATTCTTTTAAGAATAGAATATTCTGTCCTTTCAACGATTTTTTCATCCCCAGCAATACCTCAATATTTTCACTTGAATAAGAAATAATTCCTTTTTTATCAAAAGCAATTACTAAGGCATTTCCTTTATTCACAACTCCCGAGGTAAAGATCAATTGTTCAAGAGAATTATTTCTTAAATAACTATTGTAAATCATCAGAAAAATGATCATAGCCATACCTATAAGGAATACATACCTATTAAAGACAGCTTCATCAACAAAAAAGATAATTGCTACACTTAGTATACCAAGCGCCAAACCAACAAAAACGGAGGACCGTAATTTCTCTAATGTATATGGCGCAATATAAGTAACTAAAATTAAAGCTAAAAAGTAGAAAGGATGAATATCCGAAATATAAACATAAGCTAAATTATATCCCAAAAGCAATAAAAAACCAAATGTCAGATAGAGTCTTGCATGATTCAATTTTTGATCTACAAAACGCAGAGTCAAATAAAGACCAAGTACAATCACACCTATAATAATCGCACTTAAATCATGAGACTCTATACTTTCATCTATTCGTGAAACGATAATATGTCCTAGCGTATTTGCAAAAGCTCCAAATGCCAGAATACTTTTTGCTACCGATCGATCTGCAACGACATCACGTGAAAGAATAATATTCTTTTTACTAAAATTACTTGACCTATCAAGAAAGAGAATGCTTAGCAATACAACAAGACCAGTGATCAGAATAATAAACCATCTATTTTTATAGAATGGGATATCGATATTAAAAGGTAGAGTTCTTGTTTCACTTATGCTCTCTCCCTCAATTGAAGACTTTACCTCAAAGACATAATTTCCTGCCATCAGATTATTATAAACAGCCTCTTTCTCAGGTGACCATTCAGACCAAACTGACAACTCTTCTTCTCCACCAAGTAAACGATATTTATAAGTTACAAAGCTTGATTTGGTGTTAACACTTTTAAATTCTATAAGCACACTATTATCCTCAGAGTCAATCAAAATCACTGAGTCTTCATCTATAAACCTTTCAATATTTTTATTCTTAAAAGAAGCTATGATTGGCTTGTTTAATCTGCGTTTTTTTTCAAAAAACTCTGGTCTAACTGTAACTAGACCACCAAGCGTTCCTAAATAAACAGAACCATCCTCATCATGATATGATGCTCTCATATGGGTTTCGTATCCGTAAAATCCGTTTTCCTTATTGTAAGTTTTACTTGAGAGTGGATTTCCTTCTGCTGAGATTTTGATCACCGTTACACCTTTATTACTACCCACAATTAAATCTCCAAACTCATCTGCATTCAAAGTATATATTAACAAAGAGGGTAGGTATTTTTCAGCAGTTATTTTAACGATTTCGTCTTCACTTTTAATTCCAAACAAACCATGATCCATACTAAACCAGATGGTACCGAATTTATCCATGGCCGTATTTCCTACATATCCTTTTACTGGATCTCCATTTTCAGGTGAGTAGAAATACTCTAATTTATTCGTAATAGGATCAAACTGTTTTATTCCTTTATTTGTAATAAAATACAAAATTGAGGAGTCTTGATTTAAAATAGCATCATTGTAAAAAATTCCGTTCCCTCCAACAGACTCTACTTCATTTGATTCCAAGTTCATTCTAGACAAACCTTTTCCTGACACAGAAAACCATAATGACTCGTAAGCATTCTTAATAAAACTTACACTCTTTCCTTCAAACAATGCTAAAGGCTCATACAATTCAAGTTCACCTTTCATAAGTTTATACACCCCTTTGTTTGTGGAAATAATATTCACACCATCTAGCACTGTCAATCCGCTAACAACAAGCTCTTTTAGATTTAGGTATTCATCCTCCTTCGATTCCTTTTCAATAAATGTTCCTTTACCTTTAGTAGAAATTAGCTTTTTTCCTTCATTCGTTTTTCCAACATAAACAATATGTGGTTCCTTATAGATCTCTGAACGATTTGAGAAGGTAAAAGGTTCTTGTGAAACACGATATACTCCGCTCACTGCAGATGTTACCCATATATCATTATTTCGATCGATTAGGATATCTGTAGGCTCTGTTATTTTAACGTCAGATTCTCTTGTAATTAATTTTAACTTTGAAGTCATGATATCATAAATCATGATGCGTCCTTGATTGGTCACAAAGGCAATAGAGCTATCTTTCAAATCCCACTTAACGACTTCTTCATTGGCTTTTAGAACGCTCTCATTATTGGTTTTTACTACAATATTTTCGCTACCCACATTATCAATTGGTACAGACAATGTTTTATAAAAATATTTATCGAGTATATAAAGACTATCATTCTTCTGATAAGCTGCCACAAAATTATTCACCGACAATTCATCAACACCTAGCCATTCATGGAGCCTCATAATAGAGTCATTCCGAATACAAAAATTTGAGTTAGAAGTAAAAATAAGCAGTTCGTCACCCAAGTCAGAACTCTCATAATATCTGAAATCACCTTCTTTTTTCACCCCCTTTTTACTATGAATAAGGACGCTATCCTTAAACATTTTTACTCCAGAAGTTTGCAACACAATATACCTCCCATTATGTATATTAATAGCCTTACTACCTCTTAATTTTGTCTCAAAAGGTACCGCAGAAAGTCCCTGACTATTCAAAGAGAAGATACTTCTAAATCGTGTAGAAAATAAAATATCATCCTTATGGAATGTTATATTATTGACATGGCGATTATTTCTACCTTGAATTTCAACTAAAGAATTAAAATCAGCTCCATCATACCGTAGTAATCCGGCTCCGTCTGTT
Source organism: Brumimicrobium aurantiacum (assembly GCF_003402975.1). Lineage (GTDB taxonomy): Bacteria > Bacteroidota > Bacteroidia > Flavobacteriales_D > Crocinitomicaceae > Brumimicrobium > Brumimicrobium aurantiacum. Next base: position 254,463 of record NZ_QURB01000004.1, read on the forward strand.
CCAAACCAGATATAACCATCATTTGACTCTTCAACAGAGAGAATTGAAATCAAATTCATTCCCTCTTCGTGACTAAAATTCTTAAACGTATAATTTTGGGCTACAGCTAAAGAACAGCTTGCAACCAGAAAAGAAACATATAAAATCCATTTTAGCAGCCTCATAAAAAAGAAAAACTATCTTATAAAGCTACAAAAAATACTGATAGTATTGTAAAAGTTTTTAATTCGAGACTACTTTTATAGAATTTTGAACTTCACGAGCTACTGATTTGGCTTGATCTATTTCATCATTTGTAATGGTAATATGCCCCATTTTACGGTTTGGTTTTGTAGTTGGCTTTCCGTATAAATGTACATATACTCCTTTTCGAGATATTACATCTTCCATGCCTTGATAAACTGCTGGACCTTCGAACTTTTCATCACCCAACAAATTAATCATCACACCAGGAGTTATAATTGAAGTATCTCCTAAAGGGAGCCCTAATATTGCACGTAAATGTTGTTCAAACTGTGAAGTATAATTACACTCAATCGTATGATGTCCACTATTGTGCGTTCTTGGAGCCACCTCGTTAACCAAAAGCTCACCGTCTTTGGTCAAAAACAACTCTACAGCAAGTAACCCCACCATATCTAACTTTTCAATGACATCAACTGCCAAAACTGTTGCTTTTTCTTCAATAGACGGATCTATATTTGCTGGAGAAAAAAGGAATTCAACCAAGTTTAATTTTTCACTAAATTCACATTCAACGACTGGAAATGTTTGGACCTCTCCATGTTCATTTCTAGCAACGAGTACAGATAATTCTTTCTCAAAATCAACTTTTTCTTCGATTAAAGAAGGAGTGTCAAACGCTTTAGATGTAAAATCTGCAGTTGTATTTAAGGAAGTAACTCCTTTACCGTCATACCCTCCTTTTCTCATTTTTTGAATAAAAGGCAATTCATTTTCGTAATTACTTAGATTTTCCTTTTGATCGATTAAATGAAATGGAGCTGTTGGTATATTATTTTTTTTATAGAATTCTTTTTGAAGACCTTTGTCTTGAATCAATTTAAGAACTCTTGGTTGAGGAAAAACCTTAACACCCTCTTTCTCTAATTGCTCAAGCGCTTCAACATTGATGTGTTCGATTTCAACGGTGAGTACATCTTTATCTTTTCCAAAAGCAATCACATCGTCGTATGACTGAATATTTCCTTCTGTAAAATCATAAGCTAAAGTTCCACATGGCGCAGACTTTGACCTATCCATTGCATAAACATGAACATCAAAATTCATTGCAGACTGGATCATCATCCTACCGAGCTGTCCACCACCTAAAACACCTAACTTAAACGTATCACCGTACCATTTCTTAATCATCACTCTTCAATTTTCTAAAAATAAGTGCGAAGATACAGAAGGGAATTAAAGAATTTAAACTTTCGGTTAAAAAATTGCTTGTCAATTCATAAACACTTTACTTAAATAAACAATTATGCAGTTAGAGAACATTTTAAATCTTTAAAAATATTATCTTTGTAGAAAGTACAAATTAAGAAGAAGTGCAAATAGAAGATAAGAAATTCGAATTATATCTTTCTGAGGAAAGGATTCAGGAATCAATTAAGGAAGTAGCAAATCGAATAAACGAAGATTATAAAGGTGAGAAAATCATTTTTGTTGGAGTTTTAAATGGCGCATTTATGTTTGCTGCCGATTTAATGAAAAACATTGCACTTGATTGTGAGATATCTTTTGTTAAAGTTTCTTCTTATAAAGGAACGTCTAGCACAGGGCAAGTCCACGAGTTAATAGGATTAAGTACGGACATTAAAGATAAGCATGTTGTAATTTTGGAAGACATTGTTGATTCAGGATTAACTCTGAGTAAATTGTATTCTATGATTGATCATAATTCACCAACTTCTGTGGAGGTTGCAACACTTTTATACAAGCCTGACGCATTCAAAGGAAAATATCCACCTAAATATGTAGGAATTGAAATTCCGAATAAATTCATTGTTGGATATGGATTAGACTATCTAGAACAAGGTAGAAACACAAGAGACATTTACCAGATAACAGAATAAAACATATATGTTAAACTTAGTATTATTTGGGCCTCCAGGAGCTGGAAAAGGAACCCAATCAACAAAAATCATCAATAAATTTGGTTTAATCCATCTTTCAACTGGTGACATCTTTAGAGCCAATATTGGAAATCAAACAGAATTAGGAAAACTAGCCAAGTCATATATTGATAAAGGTCAGTTGGTACCAGATGAAGTAACGATCAACATGTTGAAATCTGAAGTTGAAAAAGCGGACAATCCAAAAGGATTTATTTTCGATGGATTTCCAAGAACTACACCACAAGCGGAGGCTTTGGATAAGTTCTTAGAGGAAAAAGGAACCAAGATTGCAGGAATGATTGCCTTGGAGGTACCAGAAGATGAATTAAAAGAAAGGTTACGTAAAAGAGCTATTGACTCTGGACGTACAGACGATGCGGATCCAAAAATCATTGCAAACAGAATTTCTGTTTACAACAGTGAAACAGCGCCTGTAAAAGATTTCTATAACAAACAAGATAAGCTTCACAACATTAATGGTTTAGGAGGAATTGAAGAAATTTCTAATGAAATCGTTAAAACAATTGATTCAATAAAAGACTAGTAATGGCTTCTGATAACTTCGTTGATTACGTAAAAATACATTGCCGATCTGGAAATGGTGGTGGAGGTTCTCGTCATATGAGAAGAGAACGACATGTACCAAAAGGTGGTCCTGATGGTGGTGATGGTGGTCGTGGTGGTCACGTAATCATCCGTGGAAACAAACAAATGTGGACATTACTGCATTTAAAATTTCACAAACACATCAAAGCTGAACACGGTAAGAATGGTTCTGGTCAACAAAAGACTGGAGCTGAAGGAGACGATGTTTATGTTGATGTACCTATTGGAACAATTGTTCGAGACGCTGAAACGAATGAGATTCTTTTTGAAATCGACGAAGATGGCCAAGAAAAAATCCTTAAAAGAGGTGGAAAAGGTGGACGTGGAAATACATATTTCAAAAGTTCTACTAATCAAGCCCCTGACTATGCACAACCCGGAGGGGATTGCGAAGAAGGATGGTCTATTTTAGAATTAAAGGTACTTGCTGATGTTGGTTTAGTAGGGTTCCCAAATGCAGGAAAAAGTACTCTACTCTCAGTATTAACTGCAGCAAAACCAGAAATAGCAAACTATCCATTTACAACCTTACGTCCAAATCTTGGAATCGTGAGCTACCGTGGAAGTCGCTCCTTTGTGATGGCAGATATTCCTGGTATTATTGAAGGAGCTCACGAAGGAAAAGGACTAGGATTAAGGTTCTTAAGACATATTGAACGTAACTCTCTCTTACTATTTATGGTACCGGCAGACAGTGATGATATTGCTAAAGAGTACGAAATATTAGTTAATGAGTTAAGACAGTACAATCCAGAACTACTCGATAAAGAAAGGCTATTAGCTATTACAAAGTCTGACATGTTAGATGACGAATTAAAAGCTGAAATAAAAGAAGAGTTACCAGATGTTCAATCATTATTTATCTCTTCAGTTGCTCAACAAAATCTTAATGAGTTAAAAGATCTAATCTGGAAAACATTAGCAAATGATTGAATGGCTTAAGGAAATTGAACAAACTGTTTTAATTGCGATTAATCAGTCACACACTCCTTTTTTGGATGAATTCATGTGGTTGGTGAGTGATAAGTTTATTTGGTTTCCTTTATACATTCTTCTATTTGTTTTAGTTTATGTAAAGTACTCCCTCAAACACGCATTGTGGTTCACCTTGTTTGGATTTGCTGCGGTGGGATTTGCAGATTTTACTGCCAACTTCGGCTTCAAACATACCATTATGAGATATCGCCCTTCTCACCATCTCACGTTGGGCGAGCAACTAAGGTTCTATGAAACAAGACCTGGAAATTTCTACAAAGGAGGACAATATGGTTTCATTTCGGGACACGCTACTAATTCATTCGTAATCGCGTGTATGTTTATACTTCAATTGAAGTCCAAATTTAAATATATTGCTCCTTTATTAATATTTTGGGCATTATTGGTGAGCTACAGCAGAATGTATCTGGGTGTCCACTATCCTTCAGATATTATTGGAGGTACAATTTGGGGCACATCAGTTGCTTTTGTCTTTCATTACTTTTATAGACGAACCATTCAAAATAGAACTTAAATTAAGCAACTGGAATTAGACGGTCAATTTCATTTTCAATTTCATTTCGCATTTCTGCAATTTTTGACACATCTGACTTTTCAAGCACATTCATCTTTTGATGTTTAGATTTAACCTTAAACCAATTGTAGGCAATAACACCAGATAATGGAATAACCGTCAGGTAATAAAGCATTGCTAAAGCTCCGTCCATACCCAAAAGCGATTTCATTAAAAAGATAATAGGTAAGTTATAAATACAAATAGCCACAAAACCAAGCAACATCTTCACACTTCCCCAAAAAACTCTTCTTTTAAAGGATTTCTCTACGAAGTTTTTAATAAAACGATAAGGTAAATAACAATGAATTAAGCCCAAAAGCATTACAGGGAATAAAGCAATAAGGTAGAAAAGATCTTGATTTTTCTTGCGTTGATCAGAAAGAACTTTATATAATGGTGTCTCTTCAACACCCTCTTCCTTTTGAAGATTAAAATACGCTTCTAACTTCGCTTTTAACTTCATCAATTCTTCATTATTTTCTACATCTACTTTATTAAACCAATCGGCTAATCTCTTCGCATAATTCCACCTTTTCAATAAAGGAATATTGAAATCACTATCATTTGCATTCATCCCTTTTCTAGTGATACGCATTACATTTTCATGAAAGGGTGCTACTTTTTCATTACGAACATCAACAATTTGATCTCGCATTTGAAGTTCCATTTTCAAAGTTAACTCATGAATAATTTTATTTGGATCTTTTTCATAATCTTTTCTGTAATCATTTAAACAAATCGGATCACCGTTAGAAATCACTAAATCACTACCCAATTGATTTGGATCTGCAAAGCTAGACCCCACAGCTTGAAGGTATATTTTTTTCTTCCAATCTATTTTTTCTAATGCAGTAAAACCAATTCTTACAGCACCTTTTTTAATCGGTTTCAATCTTCGAATAAAAACATTATCTGTAAATCCTTCAGAGAAAACTATAAGCCCTCGACCATTCTTTAAAATTGTAGCGCATTTATCGAAAACTTTTTCATTTTTCTTTTTTGTATCTACACCATCCTGTTGACGATATATTGGTAACATGTGTGCTGCCCAAAGTATCGGTTTTAAAAAAGGTTTAAAGACATCCGATCTTGTCATAAAGAATGTAATCGGTTTTTGACTTCCAACCACAGCTAGAGGATCCATAAATGAAGATGGATGATTACACATAAATATGGTTCTAGTAAATCGCTTTTGTGGAGCGTTTACAATTTTTTTTCTAGGATAATAAACCCAAAGGGTAAGTTTTAAAATGAATTTTGTAATGATATACAGTATCCTCATGACTTGATTATAACTTATAAACAAAAGCTACAAAATTAATCTTTTTAGGATATCATCAAATAAAAATGTACAAATGACAATAAAGGGAATTAAAAAGAAGAAACTAAAATTTTAATTTTAAAATATTCCCATTGTTGAACTCTTGGACAAATCGACCATCTAATTGATCAACTAAGGCAGATATCAAGGTTAAACTCACCTCATCACTTTCAAAATCTTCTGTAATATTTGAAAATTGAATATTTGAATTATCAGACAAACAAATACAGTATGCATAATCACCTTCTTGTTCTTTTGTTAAATTTAATTCTAAATGTACAGTTGTGTCTGAAGGTAAATGAGCGAACCAATAATAATACATTTCAGTAATATACAAACCTAAAGGAACAAGAACGTCAGCACCAAAATGTTCAAACTCGGCTTTAACGTCAATCTCAAAGTTATTGCCAGTCAAGGAGCTTTTCAAATAACTAATCAAATCATATAAATACGAATTGATATTCACAAGATTCACCTCAATTGATTTATAAACATTTTTATAAATTAATGCCATCGCTTGAACACGATTATGAACTTCTTTAAGCGAACTAATTGATTCTGATTTTTCTTGAGCTAAATACAATCGAAGAATACTCGAAATAATTTGAAGATTATTGGTTACTCGGTGATTCACCTCTTGAATTAAAGACTCTTGACGTTCATGTTGATACTTCAAGGTAGAGTATTGCTCGGATAAGGTATCTATTGCAATATCTAAATCTGAACTTTTCTTCTGAATTACAATCTCTAACTTTTCCTTAACAGCTTCAAGCTCCTTTGTCTCTTGAATTTTCACCAATGCACCAACAGCAATGGAGGTAATAACTTCCAATATTTTCTGATGATGAACTTTGTAAAAATATTTTTCTGGATGCTCACTAGTAATTACAGCATACACCACATTATTAATTTTTACTGGTACCACAAGTTCAGAACCCGCTTGAACAATATCCAAAAGATAATTACTACTTTTTGTTACATCATCAACCAACAGTGTCTCTCCTGTCTGAGCCACAGTTCCTGCATGTCCCTGACCAAAATCTAATTCAATAGAATTTGAAACTCCAAGTGACGAATATTTTGAAGAACCTAAAGATGCAACTTGTTTTAATCTCTTTTGTGAATTATCAACCTTATATATCACACAATCCAGAAAATCCATCTGGCGCGCAACTTCATTGGCTAATATTTTGAAAATTTCTACTTCTGATTTTGCCGAAATAATATCTTGACTGAATTGATGAATTACATCAATAAACAAAGTAATCTTAACAGGATCCTCCTCCTTATCAACGCTATTTAATAAATCAATCGACATGTAGTACTTGTAATTAAATGAGCAAGTTATGAATTAATTACGAAGTAATATCAAAACAATATGGATTCTGAATAAACTTTTCGACCAATACCCAAAAACTTCCGTTAAACACCAGCTATTTTTTAGCTAAATTAACTTTATAGGCTAAAAAAGGTTATAATTATAATGAGATAATACTACTTCTCCTTAGCTTTTAAAAGAACAAGAAATTCTATTACTGGTGGAATTAATAGAAATAAAGACCCCCATCTTGTAACGGAAAAAACCCAATCTCCTTCTACAGAAAAAAGAGGTAATGGAATTATTATCGCAATTATACCTATATAATATAACCAATTGTACCACGGCATTACTTTCTGTAAATATCGTTTAACGAATTGGATCGCAAGATAAACAATAACCGCAACAAGGATGGCTGTTGGTAAATTACGAAGATCTGCAATTTGATCAGCACTCACATAATAAAAGAACACGTAAATTGCTGAAATCATAAGAAAGATCAACATTAAAAAATTTAATCCGCGTTTGAGTTTACTTTTCATAATTAGAAATTGTTTCTATACAAAGTTAATCGAATCTAAAAGATTTCAAAGTGTGCATCCTTTCATCTCCATTTAAAGACTAATATTTTATTCTTATTTTGCGCCTAAAAACTTAATAAAATGCGACTTTTAGCTCCTTTCTTTTTGATTATTTCCATCTTCTATTCCTCAATATTTAATGCACAAGAAACTAATTCTACCAAAGACAGTATCATGGTACGTAAAGTTTTTGATGAGGCCTTAGAAAAAGGAAGAGCGTATGACGATTTAAGAGGTTTATGTAAAGATATTGGGGCAAGACTTTCTGGATCAGTGAGTGCAGAAATGGCGGTTCTATGGGGGTATGACAAATTAAAAAGTTATGATTTTGACACCGTTTACTTGCAAGAAGTAATGGTTCCACATTGGGAAAGAGGCACAAGAGAAAATGGATATTATATAACATCAGATGGTAAGATAACCAAAGTAAATCTTTTGGCGCTTGGTGGTTCTGTTCCAACCAATGGAACAATGACAGGTGAAATGATCATGTTTAAAAATCGTGATGCATTATTAAAAGCAGACAAAAAAGATATTGAAGGTAAAATTGTATTTATCGCTCAACCAATGGATCAAAAAATGATTACCACTTTCAGAGCGTATGGAGCTTGTTATCCGATCAGAGGTTATGGCGCAATAGGCGCTGCAAAACTTGGTGCAAAAGCTGTAATTATTCGTTCTTTAAGTTTGAGTGAACATGAACATCCGCATACAGGAACAATGCATTATGAAGAAGGCTTAAATAAAATACCGGCTGCTGCTATTTCCACAGAAGACGCGACTCAACTTGAAGCTTTTATGCAAGAAAGCAACAGTACAGTCACTTTTCATTTTGAAATGGATTGTAAAGTTTTGCCAGATAAAAAATCCCACAATGTAATTGCTGAAATTAAAGGAAGTGAAAATCCAAACAATATCATCACAATTGGAGGGCATTTAGATTCTTGGGATGTAGGTGAAGGCGCACATGATGATGGTGCGGGAATTGTTCACTCCATGGAAGCTGTGCGTATTTTAAAAGCATTGAATTATCAGCCTAAAAACACTTTACGAGTTGTTTTCTTTATGAATGAAGAAAATGGAAATATGGGTGGAAAAACTTATGCCAAAAAAGTGAAAGCAAAAGGAGAAAATCACATCTTAGCAATTGAAAGCGATCGTGGTGGCTTTAGTCCACGCGGTTTTGCTGTAGATGGAAATACCCAGCACCTTGAATTAGTTCGCTCATTTAAAAGTTTATTTAAACCTTATTTAATTCATTATTTTGAACCTGGATTTGGTGGTGTTGATATTGGTCCTTTAAAAAACGAATTTGAAAATATTGGATTAATCGGACTTGTCCCAGATAGTCAACGTTATTTTGATTTTCACCACAATGCAAATGATGTCTTCGAGAATGTAAACAAACGAGAATTGCACTTAGGTGCTGGGAGTTTGAGTGCGTTGTTGTATTTGTTGGATAGGTATTGGTAGAGGTGGTTTGTGTAGGGGCGATTTGCTAATCGCCCCTACACAATCACCCTCGAAATATCACCATTCTCCACCTTCAATAAACTCGGTGTATTATTCGTATACAACGCTCCAGTTCCCAAACCTTGCGGCAGCGTAATTTCATAGGTACTTGTAAATTGTGCAATGGCATCTAAGCCAACATTGGATTCTAAAGCACTGGTAATCCACCATGGAATATTTCTTTCTTCAGCCAGTTCTATCCATTCTTTTGTTCCTTTGAAACCTCCAATTAGACTTGGTTTTAGAATAATATATTGTGGTTGAATATCGTCTAGAAGTTGTTTTTTGTCTTCGTAATTATGAACCCCGATTAATTCTTCATCTAAAGCAATCGGTAGAATATTTTTTACACAAAGTTGGTGCATTGCTGCTATCTGACCTTGACGAATCGGTTGTTCTATGGAATGTAATTCAAATTGAGATAGTCTTTTTAATTTTTCTGGTGCGTCCTCTGGAGAAAAAGCGCCGTTCGCATCTACTCTTAAAGTGATTTCTTTTGCAGAAACTTGTTTTCGAATTCCAGCTAAAATATCCAATTCCTTTTCAAAATCAATAGCACCAATTTTCATCTTGATACAAGAAAAACCTTCTTTTAGTTTATCTTCAATCTGAGATTTCATAAAATCTTCATCGCCCATCCATATCAATCCATTGATTGGCAAAGATTGATTTCCTTTGGTGAATTCTGTATCATAAAAAACGCCCTTTCCTCCATTTTTAAGATCCAAAAGTGCCATTTCCAATCCAAAGAAAATAGAAGGAAAGTCTTTAATCTCATCCGGATTCGTTGAGAAATAATCAACATCTTTTATTACCGAATTAACCTTCGATTCGTATAATTCATCATTTTCATAATCGGGTGAAAGTCCAGGAATAATACTACACTCTCCTACTCCTTTAATTTCAGGATTATGTTTATTCCATACTGTTATGAACCAAGCTTTTTTCTCAGTCAAAATACCACGACTGGTTCCGCTTGGACGTTTAAATTCAAATATTTTCTTTTCGAAACTGGCTTTTAAACTCATAAAAACGACGATATTAAAAATAGGATGGAAATAAAAAAGGTAGACAAGGCTACTTTCTTTAATTCAGGATCTAAACTTTGGGGAATTTTAGTTTGCCAAACTGTTGCAAGGTGCTTGATTAACAATACAAAAGGCAACAAGCTTAACATACTGAACCACCACTCATTTAACCAAAAACTAATCACAAACCCTACAAATGATCCAATGATTAATAAAGTATGGTAAATTTTAGCTGTATTGAATCCCATCGAAACAACGAGTGTGATTTTATTTACTGCTTTATCATTTTCATGGTCTCGCATATTGTTTAAATTTAATACTGCAACGCTCAACAATCCAACGCCTATAGCCAATCCAACCATACTATAATCAAATTGTTTGGTGTACAAACTAAAAACACCAAGTACACCAACCAATCCAAAGAAAATAAAGACCATCACGTCTCCCATTCCATTATAACCGTATGCTTTTTTCCCGACAGTATAAGTAATTGCTGCTAATATACACAACATGGCCAAAACAACATAGGTCCATAAAACAGAAGCAGGCATTTGAGCGGTTCCAATTATAATGAGCGGAATTGCAGTCAATAAAGAACAAATTGCCATAATAATTGTCCCAATAATCATTTCTTTTTGAGAGATTGCTCCAGATTGAATAGCACGCTTTGGTCCTACCCTATGTTCGTTATCAGCACCTTTATAACTGTCCCCTAAGTCATTTGCGAAATTCGACAAGACTTGTAAAAACAAAGTTGTTAGCATTGCTAGGGAAAAGATTGTTGCATCCCAAAAACCATATTGATAAGCAGCGAAGCTTCCAACAATAATCCCAGAAAGAGATAATGGCAAAGTTCTTAATCGCGCGGCTTGAATCCAGCTTTTTAATTTCATAATACAAAAATCATAAAATATCTGGTATTTACACGGGGATTAGGTTTAAAGTTATCAAGAGAGTATCTCAGAGAAAAAAAAGAATTTTCAATTATTTCACCTCAAAACTCTATACTCTTGCTCAATACTGTTATCACCTGCGGTACTTGAATTTTACACAGAGGGAAAAAAGATAATTTTCACAGAGGTACACAGAGTAAAAAAAGGTAAATTATGTGGAGAAAAAAAAATATAACTGATTGATTTTTAAAGACAATAAAGAAAACACTATATTTATATTAAAAACAAAAACGGTGATTGACAATAAAGTAACATCAGAAATAATTGGGGGCGCAATCGAGGTTCATAAAGCACTTGGACTAGGACTTCTTGAATCAGCATATAACGAATGTTTAGCCTATGAATTGGAATTAAGAGGCCTAAATGTCCAATGTGAAATAGCTTTACCGATAATTTATAAAGAAGTCGTTATTGACCATGGTTACAGAATTGATTTATTAGTGGAGAACAAAATTGTTATTGAGCTAAAAGCAGTTGAAAAATTTACCGATGTACATACCGCTCAAATTCTAACATGTATGAAATTAGGCGGATATGATTTAGGTCTATTGATCAATTTTAATGAAAAACTATTAAAAAATGGAATAAAAAGATTTGTGTTCTAAGAGTAAAACCATCAACCCAAACAACTCCGTGGTACTCTGTGACTCCTCCCTAAAACCTACGTGTAAAACCAAACTCAATTTCCACGAAGTTAGAATTCTCTTGGTAATTCATAATTAATAATCAACAAACTTCTTATACATTTGTTAAACATTAGAACAAACAAATTGAGATGTCAGAGATTGTAAATAAAATAAAGCAAAGTGGTTTAATTCAAATGGATTTAGCGGACTTTAAACCAAAAGAAGAAATTGAACTTTTTGATTTAAAAGAAAATTTATGGCAAGGAATTGCGCTTAAGGAAAAGGATTTTCGTGCTTTTATTAAGGAAAACGATTGGACAAAATATCAAGGAAAAGTGATTGGTGTTTATTGTTCTGTTGATGCAATTATTCCTACTTGGGCTTTCATGCTCGTGATTTCAAAGTTACAAGAACATGGTGTCATAGCTTTTGTCGGCGATCAAGATGAAGTTGAAAAACAATTGATATTGGCCAATATTTCTGCAATTGACTTAAATGAATATACCGACGGAAGATTAATCATTAAAGGTTGTTCTGATGTTGCACACCCAGCATTTGCCATGACAGAATTAGTAAAAAAATTACAGCCTGTCGTAAAAAGCATAATGTACGGAGAGCCTTGTTCTACTGTCCCTGTATATAAAAAAAAGAAATCTTTGTAAGAAAAAACCAAATCCTGCGTTATGTTTGCTTTTAATTGCAATCATTTATTAGAAATAAACTCATGCAATTAAAATCTACACAAGCCTTGTTTTTGACATTTTCTTCTCAAAGCTTATCCTTTCCCCACTGAATTAAATAATTGGGGCACTTCAAATAGTAACGGCCGTATGTCGATACAATATGTCAACCAAACACCTCTTACATTCTCATAAAAAACCTATCTTTGTAAAGTGTCAGAAAGGTTAAAAAAACTCAACGAGAAAATCAAAACGCTGCCCGATAAGCCGGGAATTTATCAGTATTTCGATGAATCTGGAAAGATCATTTATATTGGTAAAGCAAAGAATTTAAAGAAGCGTGTTAATTCCTATTTCACAAAGAATCATGACACTGCGAAAACAAGAATTTTAGTTCGCAAAATCCATGATATGCATTACATCGTGGTCGATAATGAAACTGATGCATTATTACTGGAAAACAACCTGATAAAAAAATATTTACCCAAATACAATATCGCATTAAAGGACGATAAAACTTATCCTTGGATTTGTATCAAAAACGAAAGGTTCCCTAGGGTTTTTACAACACGTAGAGTAATAAAAGACGGTTCAAAATATTTCGGACCTTATCCTTCTGTTTATGTGGTGAACACTTTGTTGGATTTAATGCGTGAATTGTATCCTTTACGCAATTGTAATTATGACTTAAATCAGGAGAAAATTGATGCTGGAAAATATAAAGTGTGTCTTGAATATCATATCGGTAATTGCAAGGCGCCATGTGTTGGGAAAGAAAAAGAAGCCGATTACAATGAATACATCAATCAAATTGAACACATTGTAAAAGGGAATATTGCTTCAGTGATTCGCATGCTAAAAACAAAGATGACCGAATCCGCTGAGCGCTTTGCTTTTGAAGAGGCAGAAGAATTCAAACAGAAAATTAACGCTTTAGAGAAATACAGAGCTAAGTCAACTGTTGTTTCTCCAACTATCCATCAAGTAGATGTTATCGCCTTAGAGCGATCTGAAAACAGGGCTTTCGTTAATTATTTGGTCATCAATAATGGTACAATCATTAATGGATTTACAGTTGAAGTAAAACAAAAATTAGATGAAACAGACGAAGAAATACTTTCATTTGTTTTATTGAATATGCGGGAAAAATTCAATAGTCAGTCTAAAGAAATTCTGATTGAAAACGCTGATAAATATAAAATTGAAGGGTTAACATTCTTCACGCCACAAAGAGGAGACAAAAAACATTTATTAGATCTTTCAAAACGTAACGCGAAGTATTTTAAACTTCAACAGCAAAAACAGGAGACTCTAAAAAATCCAGAAATTAAAACGGAGCGTATATTAAAAACCATTCAAAAGGATTTCAGATTAAAAGAAATGCCTTATCATATGGAATGTTTCGACAACTCAAATATTCAAGGAACAAATCCTGTTTCGGCGTGCGTAGTTTTTAAAAACGGAAAACCAAGCAAGAAAGATTATCGTCATTTCAATATCAAAACCGTTGAGGGTCCTGATGATTTTGAGTCCATGCGGGAAGCGCTTTATCGCCGTTATAAAAGAATGCTTGAAGAAGGCCAAGACTTACCACAATTGGTCATAGTCGATGGTGGAAAAGGTCAATTAAGCGCAGGACTAGATGCCTTAGAGAAACTTGGATTGCGTGGAAAACTTCCAATTGTGGGAATCGCTAAACGTTTAGAAGAAATATTTTTCCCTGGGGATAGTTTACCTTTATATATAGACAAGAAAAGTGAAAGTTTAAAGGTGATTCAACACATGCGAAATGAAGCGCACAGATTTGGAATTGAACATCACCGAAACCGACGCAGTAAAGGAGCCTTGGTTTCAGAATTAATTCAAATCAAAGGAATTGGAGATAAAACGCAAGAAGAATTAATGAAGCATTTTAAAACTGTTTCAAAAATTAAAGCGGCAAGCGAAAAAGAATTGGTTGAGGTTGTTGGTTTAGCAAAAGCGAAGATTTTGAGAAATTACTTTTCTGAAACTTTGGAGAAATAATTTTATTAAGATTTGAAGACAAAATAATTATTTAAAACAAAATAAAATGCAAGTACTATTCATCGATACAGTTCACCCAATTTTAGAAGAACGATTAACAGAAAAGGGGGGGGCTTGCATAGATGGGACTTCTTGGTCTAGAGATAAATGTATAGATGCCCTTCCACAAATGGATGGCATTGTTATTCGTTCTCGTTTTCCTATGAATGAAGATTTCCTAAAACATGGAACACAATTAAAGTTCATTGCAAGAAGTGGAGCTGGAATGGAAAATATTGATTTAGAATATACCAAGCAACACAACATTCAATGTTTTAATGCTCCTGAAGGAAACAGAAATGCAGTTGGTGAACATGCACTTGGAATGTTACTTTCTTTATTTAATAATCTTAACAAAGGAGATAAAGAAGTCCGTCAAGGAATTTGGGATCGTGAAGAAAATCGTGGAATTGAACTCGATGGAAAAACTGTTGGAATTATTGGATTTGGAAATAACGGAGGAGCATTTGCCAAGAAATTAGCTGGTTTTGATGTAAAAGTTTTGGCTTACGATAAATACAAAGAGAATTACGGAAATCAATATGCCCAAGCTGAAACTATGGAAGAAATTTATAAGGAAGCTGATGTAATTTCATTTCACATTCCACAGAACGAAGAAACGATGTTTTTGGCTGACGACGAGTTTTTTAACGCTTTTAAAAATCCAATTTATGTGATCAATTTAGCTAGAGGTAAGATTGTTCGTACTTCTGCCCTACTTAAAGGAATAAATTCGGGTAAAATCTTAGGAGCTTGTTTAGACGTATTAGAATATGAAAGTACCTCGTTTGAAAAGACAATTTCGGGAGATGAACATCCTGAGTTTAATGCGCTTTTAAAATCAGATAAAGTTCTATTCTCTCCACACGTTGGTGGATGGACGGTAGAAAGTTATTTTAAGTTGAGTAATGTTTTGGCAGATAAGGTTTTGGATTTTTTCAAATTATAACATTTCATTAGCAGAATTAAATGAGAGTTTTGAGGCATAATTATACTCAAAACTCTTTCGATTTTTAATTGTACAGAATTTAATGTACAAAACTATTACTCCAAATTCCGCATCACAATCCTCACAGTTTGCCTCGTCTTCTGTTCCATCAAGATTTCACGTCCATGAGTTACACGATCAATTGTTGCCTGGTCATAATGACGAATCGTTACTAATTCAAGGTTGTTATTATAACGAACTTCATATTCATCTTGTAACATTCCAACCAAACGATTAAGTCCGAAATTATCAATATCTAAACACACTGAAAAACTCACTGCAGAGTTCTGCATCACGTTTATGTGTCCTCCAGACAAGGCTAGTTTTTTAATAATATCGCTTAAGTTTTCTTCAACGACAAAAGAAAAATCCTTTGGTGTTATGGACAATAAAACTTGATTGATTTTAAAAATAAAAGAAGGAATTAAATCATCGTGTTCGGTAGAATCTTGAATTATCGAACCTTCAGAATTTGGGTCGAGGAATGACTTAATTAGAAGTGGAATATTTTTATTTTGTAATGGCTTTATTGTTTTTGGGTGAATTACAGAAGCACCGTAATAGGCGAGTTCGATGGCTTCTTTAAATGAAATTTTGTCAAGTTTCACTGTGTTTTCAAACCATTTTGGGTCGGCATTGAGCATTCCTGGAACATCTTTCCATATAGTTACACTTTCGGCATTCGTACAATAGGCGATAATTCCAGCTGTAAAATCTGAACCTTCTCTCCCCAAAGTAGTAGTAAAACCTTCTTTAGTATGACCTAAAAAACCTTGCGTAATTAAAATTCGAGCGTTATTTGATGCCAATTCAAAATCAAGTAATTCTTGTGTTTTTACCCAATCGACTTCTGCCTGTCGGTAATGATCATCAGTTCGAATAAATGTTCGAGCATCCATCCAAGCAACATTCTCATCACAAATAGAAAGGTAAGCGGCTATAATTTTGGTTGATAAAATTTCTCCTAGTGACACTATTTGGTCATACTGGAAATTGTAATTTTCAACTAATCGTTGAGACTTCAAGGCAAGTAAATTTTCAAAAATGTCATTTACTTCGTTAAAAATCGAATGATTTTGATCTTCGAAAAGATCAAGCATTATCTCTAAATGAAATTCTTTTCGGTCTTTAACCAATCGATCAAAAATGGTATAATTTTTATCATAAAGCGCCTTCACAATTCCTTCCATCGCATTGGTCGTTTTCCCCATTGCAGAAATCACCACAAACAATTGTTCTTGACCAGATTGACTCAAAATAGTTTTCACATTTCGAACTGCTTTAGCTGTTTTAACAGATGCTCCACCAAATTTAAATACTTTCATGCCTTTAGATTTTCATTGCGAAAATAATCTTATTATATTAGACCCTTCAATCTTCTAGAACAAAAATAAAATTAGAAGAACTAAAACCAAAATGGAAGACTTAGAGCAGCCCCAAAGTACAGAACTAATTTCATCATTCAATGAGAGTGATTTCGCGAAAGAAGTTTTTTCCCAATTAACAAAAGAATTCGGTAAAGTTGGAATCCTAATAGAATTTAACGAGGATGATTTAGCAACATTTGAAGCATTCAAAGAAAGGCTATCAGAGGAGCTTGATTTGATTATGCGTAGCTCTTCTAACAGGGTTGACCAACTTTTCTATTTGGCTGACATTCCAGAAAGCAAAGTCAAAACGGCAATTCAAGACGCGGAAAATCCCGTTGATGAATTAGCAAAAATGCTATTGGTAAGAGCTGCTGAAAAAGTGAATTTTAAAAGAAAATACAAACTGGGATTATTGTGAATTTAAACACTCAAAACAAATTCGTATTATTTGATGTAATAACTGTAATAAAATTTTAAATTTGCTATTCCAGATAATGTTTAAAAATAACATGGACAAAGTATCATATATAGGCAACGCCGACGTTAATGCAATTGACGAACTGTACAACACGTACCGAAAAGACCCTAATAGTGTAGACGAAGGGTGGAGAAAATTTTTTGAAGGATTTGAATTTGGTCAAACCAACTATGAAGAAGGTGGTGAAGTACCAGAAAATTTCCAGAAAGAATTTAAAGTAATAAACTTAATAGAAGCCTACCGTACGCGTGGTCATCTTTTTACACAAACGAATCCAGTTCGTGAAAGAAGACAATACGCACCGGATCTTTCTATCGAAAACTTCGATTTATCTGAAGGTGATTTGGACACTGTTTTTCAAGCCGGTTCAAGAATTGGATTAGGTCCAGCAACACTGAAAGATATTGTGGCACATATGAAAAGTGCTTACTGCGAAAGTATCGGTTTAGAATTCCACTACATCAGAAATCCAAAGCGTAAGCAATGGTTTATGGATGAATTAGAGTTGGATAATCGACCAAAATTCACAGGGGATGACAAAAAGAAAATTTTCAGAAAACTAAGTGAAGCAACTTTATTTGAACAATTCTTACAAAAGAAATATGTTGGTCAAAAGCGTTTCTCAGTAGAAGGAAGTGAATCTTTAATTTCTGGTTTAGAGTTAATGATTCGAAGAGGTGCTGACCTAAACGTTAAAGAATTTGTTGTTGGAATGGCACACCGAGGTCGATTGAATACTTTGGTGAATATTTTTGACAAAGATTTAACTGAGTTGTTTGGAGAGATCGAAGGAAAAGAATTCGATGATGCTGACACTTTTGACGGTGATGTAAAATACCATTTAGGATTAACGCGTAACGTTAAAGTTAAGGATAAGGAAATGCAACTTACACTTGCTCCAAACCCTTCTCACCTTGAGGCCGTAGGTCCGGTTGTAGAAGGAATTACAAGAGCTAAAGTGGATGATTATTTAGAATCAGAAAACGAAGTTGTTCCAATTATCATTCATGGTGATGCTGCCATTGCTGCACAAGGTGTGGTGTATGAAGTAATTCAAATGTCTGAATTGGATGGTTACCAAACTGGAGGTACAATTCATATTGTTGTAAACAACCAAGTTGGATTTACCACAAATTATAAAGATGGTCGATCAAGTACATACTGTACGGATATTGCTAAAACTACTTTAAGTCCAGTTTTCCACGTAAATGGAGACGATGTTGAAGCAGTTGCACAAACATTTTTAATTGCTTTAGAATACAGACAGAAATTCAATAAGGATATCTTTATTGATTTACTATCCTATAGAAAATATGGTCATAACGAAGGTGATGAACCGAAATTTACGCAACCAAAACTTTACAATAAGATTTCTAAACACCCTAACCCAAGAGAGATTTACAAATCTCAATTGATCGAAGAAGGTGTTATTGATGAAGCTTACGATAAAAAGATTAAAGAGGAATTAACAGGAAAGCTCGACTCAAAATACGAAGCTTCTAAAAAAGAAGATAAGGTAAGTGTTACCAACTTCTTAGACGACAGCTCTACTGATTTTGAATCAGCAACAGAAGAAGATTTCCAAAAAGTAATTGACACAAAATTCCCTAAAGAAAAGTTAGTTGAACTTGGTAAAAAGTTAGCTACACTTCCTGAAGGTAAACAAGTATTTAGAAAAGTACTTAAGTTGTTTAAAGATCGTCTGAAGATGATTGAAAACGACAAATTGGATTGGGGAATGGCAGAAATGCTAGCCTATGCAACATTATTAGTTGAAGGACACCCTGTTCGAGTTTCTGGTCAAGATGTTGAACGTGGAACATTCTCTCACCGTCATGCTGTTGTAAAAACAGAGGATGAAGAAGAGGAAATTATTACGCTTAATCTACTTGAAAAAGACCAAGCAGAAATGTCGATTTACAACTCACTACTTTCTGAGTATGGAGTTTTAGGTTACGAATACGGATATTCAATTGCACAACCAAACGGTTTAACAATTTGGGAAGCCCAATTTGGCGACTTTATGAATGGTGCACAAATTATGATTGACCAATTCATTAGTGCTGGTGAAGACAAATGGAATGTTCAGTCAGGTTTGGTTATGCTACTTCCTCATGGATATGAAGGTCAAGGAGCAGAGCATTCTTCAGGAAGAATGGAACGATATTTACAAAGTTGTGGGGATTTAAACATGCAAGTGATTAATCCAACGACTCCAGCAAATAACTTCCATGCATTGCGTAGACAATTAAAAAGAAACTTTAGAAAACCATTAATAGTATTTTCTCCAAAAATGTTGTTACGTTACTCAAAAGCAGTTTCAACAATTGATGATTTAGCAACAGGTAGTTTCCAAGAAGTAATTGATGATCCACGTAACATTCATGATACAGCTACAAACGTAGTTTTATGTTCAGGAAAAGCTTATTACGACTTCCTTGCTGAGGCAGAAAAAAGAGAAATTACGGATATGGCTTTTGTTAGAGTTGAACAACTTTATCCTTTACCTCAGAAACAAATAGATGATATTTTAGCAAAATATAAGAAAACAGAAAATATCATTTGGGGACAAGAAGAGCCAGAAAACATGGGTGCATGGACCTTTATGGCAATGAATTTAAGACACATTGATTTGAAATGTGTTTCACGTAGAGCTTCTGCTGCACCAGCTGCTGGAGCAAAAGAAATTCATCTAAGAAGGTTAAAAGAATTACACGATAACTTATTTCAATATGCGGCTGTAGCTGCAAAATAAAATTTTAAGAACAGATGTCAGTTTTAGAAATGAAAGTACCAAGTCCAGGAGAGTCTATTTCCGAAGTAGAAATCGCTGAATGGCTTGTCTCTGATGGAGACTATGTAGAAAAAGATCAAACAATTGCAGAAGTAGATTCTGACAAAGCAACTTTAGAACTTCCTGCAGAAGCAGCGGGTAAAATCACGCTTAAAGCTGAAGAAGGAGACACTGTTGAAGTTGGTCAAGTGGTTTGTTTAATCGACACTTCAGCTGAAGCACCAGAGAAAAAAGAAGAACCAAAAGAGGAGAAAAAGGAAGCTCCTGCTAAAGAAGTTAAGGAAGAGAAAAAAGAAAAAAAGAAAGAGGAGGCAAAACCAGCTGCTAAAGATTCTTACGCTTCAGGAACAGCTTCTCCTGCTGCTTCTAAAATAATGAAAGAAAATAACGTTTCATCTAACCAAGTATCTGGTACAGGTAAAGATGGACGTATCACAAAGCAAGATGTTGTTAGTGCAATGGCTGCAGGATTTGATACAGAATCTACTTCAGGATGGGGTGGAACACGCGAAAAGAATCCTAAGAAAATGTCAATGCTACGTCGTAAAGTTGCTGAACGTTTGGTTGCTGTAAAAAGCGAAACTGCAATGTTGACTACTTTTAACGAAGTAGACATGAAGCCAATTATGGACTTAAGAAAGCAATACAAGAAATCGTTCTCTGAGCACCATGAAGTGAATTTAGGATTTATGTCTTTCTTCACAAAAGCGGTTACAGAAGCGTTAAATTTATACCCAGCTGTTAATGCACAAATCGACGGTAAGAACATGATTATGCATGATTATGCAGATATCGGAATTGCTGTTTCTTCTCCAAAAGGATTAATGGTACCAGTTGTGCGTAATGCAGAGCAAATGTCATTAGCTGAAATCGAAAAGGAAATCAAAAGATTAGCAATTAAGGCACGTGATGGAAAAATTACACCAGACGAAATGACTGGAGGTACATTTACGATTACTAATGGAGGTGTTTTTGGTTCGATGATGTCTACGCCAATCATCAACCCACCACAATCAGCTATTCTTGGAATGCACAACATCGTTGAACGTCCAATGGCCATTGATGGTAAAGTTGAAATTCGTCCGATGATGTATTTAGCACTTTCGTATGACCACCGTATTATTGATGGTAAAGAATCAGTTAGTTTCTTAGTGAAAGTGAAAGAAATGTTGGAAAATCCAGAAAGAATGATTTTTGGAGGAAAAGATCCTTATCAAGTATTGTTAGGACTGTAATTTCCAAAACCATAAAATTATATAAAAGGAATATCGAAAGATGTTCCTTTTTTTTGTTTATTTAAATTTAGAAAAAAAAAAAAAACAGTTCTGAGTTTTAGAATTCAATTTTGGAATCCAGTAATCGATTTAATCTACTCCCTCTAACCATTCATTCATATACTCTATAAACTTCTTTTGATCGTCTTCAGGGTAATCATTAAAAAAGGATGTGTAATAGTTCCAATTTAATTTATGTGTTTGCATATTTTCAACCAGAAGTTTTCGAGAGTGCAAAATACCAACTAATATTTTCTCTTTAAATAATAACACTATTCTGAATCCTGGAGAGGGATCATCAACAACATTCTCATAGTTATAATAAGTATTTAAACCTTTAAAATCTACCGCATCATCCATCAATTGAAATGTATGGATAAAAGGCTTCCAGTCATTATAATTTCTACTTTTTGAATCTAAGTATTCGGTCAAAACAGTTTCTATGACAGATTCAGGTTTAATGTTGGATTCATAGGTGTATCCATAAAGCATAGCATACACATCTTCTTTTCCTCTCCCAGTACTAACATAATGACCTTTCAGAATTTTACCAATTGTATCATTACTAGAAAGAATTGGTCGATTTGTAGTTAATGAATCTAAATCATATTCATCTTCATTTAAATCAAAATAAACTACGAGCTCATGCCAACCGTTATTCGACTTCGAAGATACATCTACTAGGACATTATCATATAATTCAAATAACACATCTCCATTTGGCTTATCTCGAATATTTGCTGGACCATCAATTCTTTCTCCCATCATTAATTCATCTTCATTTTGTGAAGCTTCTTCTAGTACATCAGATTCGCTAACATTTATATCAGTCAAGACATGATAATTTTCATTTTGATTAGAATTACAAGAAAGAATGATAGAAAGTAACGGAAGTGTTGTTAGGAGTTTCATTGATTTATGAATTAAAATATAATATAAAGTTAAAACTTTTGGCTTTATAAAAACATTAGTGGAATTCAATATTCTCGAATATATAGTTTAGTGATAAACTGGATTTAAAATCATAATATACTACAAACAGATTGAATCGAATAAATAACCTACCCATCGATTGACGGACAGTATCATCAACGCAAATAAAAAAAGTATATAAAACAAAAAACCTCACACAAATGAATGTATGAGGTTTTTAAAAAGTGGCGTCGACTTACTCTCCCACCCTTAAAAGGGCAGTACCATCAGCGCAAGCAGTCTTAACTT
>NZ_QURB01000005.1 GCF_003402975.1 Brumimicrobium aurantiacum
TCTTTTGTCTTTGAAAAACAACTCCCAATTCTCCTTTTACAGAATTGTAAGTATTGCCATTTTCTGCAGAATATAATAAAGGTCCATAAAGGCTAAATGAGGTTTTCACAACTAAACCCATATTTCTATCTTCCTGCGAATTAGCAAATCCAGTTATCAAAAATATTATTATAAATATTAATACTCTCATAGCTTAATCAGTTTAAAGGATCTATTTTGATTGATAAAAGTGAGGATGTACATGCCGCTTGAAAAGTTCGCAGTGTTCACTCTTGATTGTCCCTTCTCAATTTCATAGTTACCTATAACTTTTCCTTTTGCAGACTTTAAAACCATTTGGTCTTTTTGAGGACTTCGGATAGAGATATGATTTTGGAATGGGTTAGTAGAAAATTCTGCAACACCTGTGAAACCAAGGGTCATTTTCCTCTCATAAGCCATTTTTATATTTGGATTCTCGGGTTTCATATTTTCAATTTACGGAAAATTATTGGGGTTTGGGTTTGTTTTTAAAAGAGAAGGAGTAAGCTAAGCCTAATTGTACATCGAGCATGTGGAAATAATGAGTTTCTGAGGGAACCTTTTTTAACTTTTCATAAATATCCTCATCTTCTTTCCATTCGGCATACTTTGTTTTCATTATTCTTAAACCGTATCCTACACCAAGATTGACATTAAAATTTTTATTAATCTTAAAAGTGTAACCACCAGTTACACTGCTGATAAATGGCGTAGAAATATAGAAGTAAGACCAATACTCTGTTTTAGGTGATGGATATCCATTAAGAAGAAGGGGATAATCCCTAAAACCATAAGAGTCATTTAAATAGGCAGACCTTGAGTTTGTTGAAACTTCACTAGAGATAAGAAATGAAATATAAGGTGAGAATCGTGTGTTTCTATTGAAAATTATAGCCCCTCCTCCTCCTAAGAAGTGACTCCTATATTTAAAAAACTTTTTGTTAAGTATGCTACCAAAGAAATCACTAGGAATAAAATTACCTGATAGTTGATAATTTACGAAAAAGTTAATTTTGCTTTTCTTAGTAGACAATTCCATACCTAAACTTGTATTAATACCTAGAAAGGACTGTTCAATGTAAGTTGTATTAAAGGATTTATGAAAAACATAAAATGAATTGGTGTTTGAAATGGAAACAACCGGTTTTAACTCAACTTGTGTCAAAACATGTAAAGAAGAAATAAAGCAAAATAAAATTAAAGTTTCTCTAATCATCGTTTTACAATTTTAAAAGTTTCACCTTGTCCAACGAAACGAACAAAATATATCCCACTCGTTAATGCTTCAGTTTGTAAACGATTTTGGCCACTTGAAATCCTTTCCTTTAGAATAATTCTTCCAGTAGGATCCTTAATTATCATCTCATCATCAACTGGACTTTCTACAATAAAGTAATCTTCAAAAGGGTTAGGGTAAACTTTTAGTGAAGGCGCTTGAGTCAAGGTATCATGGTCAATAGCTAAAAACTCCTTTAAAAATACATCTGTTGAATCTTCTGTGATATCGTTGTTTTGCATCATGCCGTTATAATCTTCACTTTTGGCTACAAACCAAATTACAGGTCTGTTTTGCCAATGTTCTTCAACATAGAGTTCGGGGTAGCGGAGTTTAAGCTTACCTCCAATTGAGCTTAATTTGTTATCTGTAGAGATATATTGGATTGTACCATTTATATCTCCATAAAAATCAACATCATAAGTTTTTAAAGTTAAAACGTCATCAACTTTTAACACTTCTAAATTTTTAATGTCGTCCCATTGAAAATTATATAATGAATTTACTGGGTTATTTCCTGGGTTATTCCAACCAACATTATCACATATTCCTCCAGAACTTTGTGTATAAACATTGTAAGTTCTGTTTTTTATGTAACCTACAATTATTTCTTGGTTACTTGAAACATACGATTGCATCTCGACTGCCTCAACATCATCATAATCATTTTCTTTTAATTTTCCTTTCCCCATCCCATGCTTCCAATCGCCCCAGCCATCACTCAAGGTATTAATCACATCATCACCATTCATGTGGTTTTGGGCTCTAAAAGTGTTCTTCCAAAGTTCAATATAATTTGCAGTATGTTCCGCTCTACCATTCCATAAGTGAAACCCAGCAACTCCGGTGAAACCGAGGGTCATTTCATCTACAGAACGTAAATCATAATTTGAACAAGAGCTATAACTATCACGTATACCACCTTCTGGAATAATTACAGGAACAGGGTGTAAGTCATTAATAGCTCTTTCAATATTTATGTCTTTTACGAATTTATACATAGAAGAATTACTAGAAACAATTAACTCATTTGGTTTCACATAGTAAGGATTAAACCCTATAATATCAATACTACCCAAAGCTATACTTTGTTTATCAAAAACGTTAGCTGTTGCCCCCATATCTATACCTACTAATTGACGATTCCATGAAAGTGAATCTTTAATATATCTTGAGATAACATCATGATAATTAGAAACCGCATTCCTTACAATATTATGTTCAGGATGATTTTGATCTCCAAACGGTGAGCCTCCAACTGGATGGGAGTTTAAATGAAAAGGTTCACTTAATAGCTCCCATTCATAAATTTGAGTTGAATAACCATAACGTGATAATATATAACGCGTACGTTGTTTATGGTAATTTAAGTCTTCCTGGTTTGTAAACATTTCATGTGGTTTTTTACCTCCGGGACCGGGATCATCATTGTAGCAATAGTATGGATAATTAGCATTTATATGAGTACCATTAGTGTCAAGGTGCTCCCAACACCAATCAGGGTAATAATTACGGTACATAAACTGCGATTGGTACATTAAATCATAAATCATTAGTCCATCATATTCTTCACATAAATCAATAAGCTTATCAATTTCTGAAGCGTAATGCAATCTGTTATAATAATTTCCTTTTTCTTCAAATTCAATTGAACTTGACCATGGCATCGCAACGAATCTAATAAATTTCGGTTTGTTAGGATCACCATATTGATTACCTAAACTGAAGTAACTCTCTACTTCGTCAAGGTAATCATTCCACACTGTAATATCAGTACAATTTTCGGTATTTGGAGTTATACTAGAAAAATTACCACCACACTCTTGCCCCGTGTCTCCACCTGGAGAAGGAAAATTCTGCCCAACAGGGAAAATCATACGACCATCCCTAGTTAAATTTCTTTTGTTTGAATGTACTTGAACATATCCAGGATCACCGCTCTCTATTACATTAAAGTTAAATGTATTTGAACGGTGAACCATTTGACCATTTACTTTTATTTTGATAAACTCGCCTGTGTGTGTGTGTGTGTGTGTGTGTGTGAACACAAATTCATTAGGGTGTTTTTCATAATAGTAGTATTATATAAATCACATCTAAGCTAAGAACAATTTATTGATTTTCAAATATTTTCTTATTTTTTTTATTAGCTATATGCTGTTGACGTAGGCATATTGCATATAGTTTAATGCTTATGGCCTAAAGTCAAATCCAAAAACTTTTAGTAATTTCGAATTACAATTTAGGTCATGACAAAAACGCTTCACATAAAAAATATGGTTTGTCCACGGTGTATTGCCGCAGTGGAAAAGGTGATGCTTCAATTGGAAATACCTGTGGAGAAAGTTGAGTTAGGTCAAGTTTATCTCAAACACGTTTTAAATGACGATCAACTGAAACAACTAATGACAGCACTTCAAACTTTAGGTTTTGAATTACTTTCTTCTAAAAATGCACAACTGATTTCAGAAATCAAGACGCTAATTATTGAGCAAATTCACCACAAAAAAGAACCATTAACCCAAAACTTCTCTGCATTTCTTAGTGAAGAGTTAGGATATGATTATTCTTATTTGAGTCGCTTATTTTCAAACATGGAAAAAATAACCATTAATCGTTTTATTGTTGTTCAGAAAATTGAAAAGGTAAAAGAGCTACTTTCTTATGGTCAATTATCGTCAGCCGAAATCGCACATCAACTCAATTACAATAGTGTTGCATACCTTTCTGGTATTTTCAAAAAGGAAACCGGTATGACCTTGACGGAATATAAGGAGTCTAATGATTTGAAGAGGAAAGGGATTGGTGGTTGGTAAGGGTGATTTGCAAATCACCCTTACCAAATCACCCATACAAAATCACCCTTACCAAAAAATCATATCCTTTTCGCAGAAAAGTGTAACACATTTTATAAATACATCCTTGATATTTGTAACTCATAAATACAAACAAAAATGAGCACACAAACAATAGAAAAATCTACTTTTCCAGTTACTGGAATGTCATGTGCAGGTTGTGCCTCGAGTGTAGAGAATATTCTAAAAAAAACCGATGGTGTTTCAAATGCTGAAGTCAATTTTGCATCAAATACTGTTTTGGTAAGCTATGATACACAAATTGTAAGTCAAGAACAACTGCAATCGAACTTGCAAGGCGCTGGATATGACATCATCATCAATTCAGAAAATGCCGAGGAGGAACAAACAGCTTTACAAGACAAAGAATATAAGGAAGTTAAGAAAAGAACACTTTGGGCAGGAATATTGACTTTACCTGTTTTTATTTTGGGAATGTTTTTTATGCAATGGGAACCTGGAAAGTACATCTCGCTTATATTCACCATTCCTGTATTGTTTATTTTTGGACGTAGTTTTTTCATCAACACATGGAAACAGGCCAAAAACAAAAGCGTAAACATGGACACATTAGTCGCTCTGAGTACAGGAATTGCTTTTACCTTTAGTGTTTTCAGTACTTTTTTCCCTTCTTTTTTTGAAAGTAGAGGAATTGAAGCCCATGTTTATTATGAAGCTGCCACTGTAATTGTGACTTTTATTCTATTGGGAAAAGTTTTTGAAGAAAAAGCAAAATCGAATACCTCAACAGCTTTGAAAAAGCTAATGGGATTACAGCCAAAAACTTTGCGTGCAATCATAAATGGTGAAGAACAAGAAATTCCAATTGATGCAGTTGAAAAAGGAAATACAATTATCATACGTCCAGGTGAAAGAGTTCCAGTAGATGGCACAGTAATCAAAGGAAATTCTTTTGTAGATGAAAGCATGATTACTGGTGAGCCTACAGCTGTTGAAAAAACAAAAGGAGAAAAAGTTTTCGCTGGAACAGTAAATCAAAAAGGAAGCTTTCAATTTAGGGCCGAAAAAGTGGGGAAAGACACTTTTCTTTCACAAATTATTACGCGTGTTCAAGAAGCGCAAGGAAGTAAAGCTCCAGTGCAAAAGTTGGTCGATAAAATCGCGAGTATATTCGTTCCAACGGTAATTGGAATTGCAGTTTTAACTTTTATCATTTGGATGATTGTTGGTGGAGAATTGGCTTTTTCCCATGGATTAACCACTGCCATTGCGGTATTGATTGTTGCTTGTCCATGTGCTTTGGGTTTAGCCACACCAACTGCCATTATGGTTGGTATTGGTAAAGGAGCGGAAAACAACATTCTCATAAAGGATGCCGAAAGCTTAGAATTGGGACATAAAGTAGATGCGATTATTCTCGACAAAACAGGAACGATCACCAAAGGCAAACCCAATCTGACAGACGAAAAATGGTTAATCAAGGAAAACAAGGAAGTTTTGCGTTCTAAACTATTGGCATTGGAAGCTGATTCAGAACATCCTTTGGCTGATGCAGTGATACGAAAATTAAAAGAAGATGGGATGACGCCTTCTCCAATGAAAGATTTTAAGAGTATTACAGGACAAGGAGTTCAGGCTGTAGATGAAGAAGGAAAAGCTTATTTCATTGGAAATA
Source organism: Brumimicrobium aurantiacum (assembly GCF_003402975.1). Lineage (GTDB taxonomy): Bacteria > Bacteroidota > Bacteroidia > Flavobacteriales_D > Crocinitomicaceae > Brumimicrobium > Brumimicrobium aurantiacum. The sequence goes on from NZ_QURB01000005.1 coordinate 5,789, forward strand.
GGGCTTTAGTTAAAGCACAAGGAATTACAATTGACGAACAACTTAATGAAACAATACAAACTTGGCAAAACGAAGCTAAAACGGTAGTTTTCTTTACAGATGAACAACAATTGATTGCCATTTTAGGAATTGCAGATGAAATTAAAACGAATTCTGTTCAAGCAATTAAAGACTTGAAAGATTTAGGTGTTGCAGTTTACATGTTAACAGGAGATAATCAAAAAACTGCAGCAGCTGTGGCAAAACAAGTTGGAATTACAGATTTCAAAGGGGATGTTATGCCTTCTGACAAGTCAGATTTCGTAAAAAAATTGCAAAAAGAAGGTCGTATTGTAGCCATGGTTGGAGATGGAATAAACGATTCTGAAGCATTGGCTCAAGCAGATGTAAGTATCGCAATGGGACATGGTTCTGACATTGCGATGGATGTGGCCAAAATCACTTTAACCACTTCAGATTTAGCAACAATTCCAAAAGCCTTAAAACTGTCATCAAAAACGGTAAAAGGAATACGTCAGAACTTATTCTGGGCCTTCTTTTATAATGTAATCAGTATTCCAATTGCAGCTGGAGTGCTCTATTCAGTAAATGGATTTTTACTCGACCCTATGATTGCTGGAGCAGCGATGGCCTTTAGTTCGGTTTCTGTGGTATTGAATAGTTTGAGGTTGAAACAAGTGAAATTATAATTTGAAATTTTTAAAAAATAAAAAACATGAAAACATTAAAATTTAAAACGACATTAAAATGTGGAGGTTGTGAAGAAAAAGTCACACCCGGAATAAACAATATCGAAGCCATAAAAGAATGGGATATCGATTTTGGAAGTGATGATAAAATACTTACGATTAATGCTTCAATTGATGTTTCTAAAGAAGTGATCAATGCCGTTGAAAAAGTCGGATTTGAAATAGAACAAATCGATTAACCAAAAGAGTAATATTTACGTGTTCGGCTGATGGTACTGATTTACATTCAGCCGAATGCTTTTACTATAAATTCTTAAACACAAATCCAATATTAACTATCGGACCTTGGCCGATATTTCTGCCACTTAAGACATAGGCAGCACTTAGATAACTTCCAAACCGTTGTCCTAATGGTTTGTAAAATGTACCCCCAACTTTATGATAACTTACCCCTAATTCACGGAATGAAGGCGGTGCTGGAGTTCCTTTGTAATCAAATCCACCACTGGTATACATGTTTTCATACCAAAAATCAAAATAATATGTTGCCGTAGCTTTTCCAACTTTTAGACTTGCATTTGTTGCATTAGGTACAGGATCAAATTTATAATTATAAGCGAACTGAGCTGTTGCAAACCATGCTCCATTCTGATAATGCAATACTGGTCGAATGTCTAAGATTTTTGCTTGTTGACCAATTGCATCAACTCCACCCACTTGGTAATCGGCAAGGTTTGAAGAATACCCACCGGCAAGGCTAAATGAAAGTACACCTTTTTCTAATCTCTTTTGAGCGATAAGATATTTCAAAAATAAACTTCCATCTTAAATGGAACTTTCATTTCCTATCATTACATAGGGAATATTCAAGTAAATATCGAAACAATCGGTTATTCCTGAAGCTACTGTCAGACTCGAATAATAAATTTCTCTAGAAAGAGATATTTTATCAGTTCCTGCAAAGTAATGCGAAGCAAATTCTACCCCTCCACCGATGGCAAGTTCTATATTTCCTTTTCCCTTATAAAAACCATCAACACGACCTTGTGCAAAGGAGAATTGAACATTAATTATTAAAAAGACAGCAACAAATAAAATGTATTTCATAATCAGAGTTTAGAATTGAATGATGAAAATTGGACTGTAATAATCCTAATTCAAGGAGCGGTCACAACAAAATCACCATTTGATATACATTCTAACACCGATTCCTCCTTATTGTTTTACCACTTTAAAAGTTTTACTTTCATCTGTATTATAAATCCTTAGCGTATAAATTCCTTTTTCCAGATGATCAATTGAAAGTGTTACTTTCCCAGTATTATTGAGTGCTGAATTTTCAAGCCTCACTGTTCGACCATTCATGTCTAACATTTCAAATTTTAAGGCTGACACATTAAAAGAATTTTGAATATTTATGTGAGTCGTTGCTGGATTTGGAGCAATAGAAATTTGATTAAAAGCATTATTATCAATTCCCAGTCCACATTCAAAAACATTTAGATTAACAACTGCGGTGTCATCATCGCAATTGGTGTTTTCAACAACATACAAGTAATCATAACTCCCAGGAATGCCTGGTGCTGTAACCATTGAACCAGCCACTTGATTACCAATAAAGTCATACCAAGTTCCACCTAAAGAGCTGTTTCCACTTAAAAATGAAAAAAGGCCAACCGGTTCATTCTCACACACCTGACCTTGACCATTGTTACCTGCCTGATCATATGAGTAAAAAGTTATCGTTGCTACGGTTGTATCATAACAAACTAATCGTTCGATATAAAAAACCTCGTATGTCCCCCCAGGATTCAAAGTAGACACATCAAAACCAGCTCCATACACCAAATTAGGTTGACTTGGATAAGACCAATAACCACCTCCATTGGGTTTCACAATTATACTATCATCTAAATTCACTAAATCACCTGTAATACAAACGGTTGCAGATCCATCTTGACCTGTTGTACTCACACAGTTATCAATGCGCACTTCATCCAATAAAATATCATTGTAAATCGGATGATTTGAAGTTAATGTTTGATTGACCATAAAACGCACTTGAATGGTTTGATTCATAAAAGCCGATAGATCATAATTTTGAAATAGCCATGCTGTTGAATCTCCTGATAAAGTATCCAAATTTGTCCAAGTTGTTCCATCATAAACATCAATGATTAACGGATTATTATCTCCTGGATAATTGGTGTTATCACTATACCATTCAAAAGATAAATAAGGCGTTGTTAATGGAGTTAGATTTATTTCTGGGGAAATTAACATCAAGCTGTCTGGATTTGGATTAGATCCATCTGCTTTGGCAAACGTTCCAACAGATCTACCATTGTTTGCGGAACCGTAATCACCTTGGTCATTAAACATCCAGAAATTTTCAGGACTTGTGTGTACAATTGAAGACAGGTTTTCCCAACACTGCGGGATTATACCACTATCAAAAGCTTCATAAAAAGGAGCATCAGTTGGGGTACATTGTGTTTGGGCCAAGGCCTTAAACCCTAAACCACTTGACAATAAGATGAGAAGTAATATATGTAGATGTGTTTTCATATGTAGTGTATTATTCGTGGCTAAACAACCAGCTAATTTCATTGCAAATTAAAGAATATCAGCGGATAATAAAAATATACACATAAAAAAAGCGCCTCTCCGAAGAAAGACGCTTTAAATTAACAATTAACTTTTTGACTATTGTTTTACAACTTTAAAAGTTTTGTAACCTTCATTGTTATATACTCTTAGTGTATAAACACCATTTTCTAATTCATCAATTGATAAAGTTGTTTTTGTTGCATTATTCAAGGCTTGATTTTCTACCAAAACTACACGCCCATTCATGTCCAACATTTCTATTTTTAAATCAGAAGTGTTTGAAGGGTTTACAATGTGTAATTGTGATGTTGCAGGATTAGGATAAACTGAAAGTTCAGTAAACATTTCACCTTCGATTGAAAGATAATCACAGTCGGATCTAACAACTACCTCCGCGATAGAAGTATCTGCAGGACAAACACCATTATCTGCGATATATGTATAATTATACGTTCCCGGTACATTTGAGGCGATTGGCTGTTGAGTTGTCAATAAGCTCCCTGAGAAATCGTACCATTCTCCCCCTAGATCAATTTGACCTGACAAAATACCGATTAAATCGATTGGTTGATTCATACATACCTCAACAGTACCATCTTCCCCTGCTTTTGATTCGTCGTACACATTTATTGTAGCTATGGTTGTATCATAACACACATAACGTTCGACATAATAAACATCGTAAGAACCTGGTGTTAGATATTCAAAATTAAAGACAGAATCTTGTGTCAGAAACGCAGGTTCATTTGGGAAAGACCAAATACCTCCTCCATTAGGTTTTGTAATGATTCCATTATTTAAATCAATAGTATCTTGAAAAGCACAAACATTCACACTTCCATCTTGACCTCCAAGGCTAATACAGTCATCCACTCTAATTTCATCAAGTAATATATCGTTATACCAAGAATAACTATTTGTAACAGATTTATTGACCATAAAACGAACTTTTATATCATTCCCTTGATACGTTGATAAATCGTAATTAACAAAAATCCATTCAGTACTATCACCTCGTAAAGTATCTATCAAATTCCATGAGCTACCATCAAACACTTCTATGATCAAAGGAACATTATCACCTGGATTGTTTGTATTATTACTAAACCATTCGAATGACAAGTAAGGAGTGTTTAATTGAGAAATATCAATTAGAGGAGTAACCAACATCACACTATCTGAGTAGGGTGAATTCCCATCAACTTTAGTAAATTCTCCTGCATTTTTACCATTATTTGCTGCGCCATAATCACCTTGATCATTAAAATTCCAAAAATTATTTACACTTGTACTCGGATCTGAAGATAGATTTTCCCAACATGTTGGTTGCGCCGCACTGTTGAAACCTTCATAAAATGGTGCCACCTCAACTCCACATGCTGTTCTAATAGATATTGGTCCTAATGTATAATCGTCATTACCGTTGTTACAATTTTCAGTAATTATTACAGAGTAATCAGTATTAGGCGTTAAACCAGTGATACTTTCAGTTGTTGATGTACCTGTAATTGTACCAGTACTTTGAAGACCTGTACCAGGCGTAAATCCAGCAGGACCATATTCAAATATATAATCATCATTCCCTGAACCATGATCCCATGTAAAATCAAAGCTAGTTGCAGTTACATTGGAAAAGCTTGTATTGGTAATTACACCACAAACAATATTTAAGGGCAATGTTTGATTATATGTAGAAGAAATTTCAGCAACGCTTAAAGCTCTATTATATAAACGAAACTCATCCATTTGGCCATCTAACCCTGTATTACTAGATCCTCCATAAGATCCAACACTAAAATTACTTCCGCTAATTGTCAAATTTGTTGATTGCACTTCTGAGTTAACAGAAACTCCATCTACAAAAACTTCACTCATTCCTGTTGATGCAGTATAGGTTATTGTAACGACACTTCCGCCTGTTACGCCTAAAACATTGGGAATTTCTAAATCTGTCCATCCAGTCCCACGTAAAACAAGACCATCAGTAGGTGCGACCCCTCCAGCAAAACATCTGAAAGATCCTGCTGTTGCATCCCCAAAAATATACCTAGTTCCCGATGGTTCATTCATATTCACCCAAAAAGAAATTGTCCAATCACCTGTCAATGATGTTGAATAATTTGTATTAATATAGTTTGTTGTCCCTGAAACTCCAGACCCTTCTAATGCAGATCCAAACTGACCAATTCCAGATTGAGATAAAGATCCGTTAATGGTTCCTGACCCTGAACTTCCTGGATTCGCATGATTAGTTACCATTGTCCCTGACTGATCAAATTTGTAGTACAAAATTTCAGGAACATTAAATGTTGTTTGACTGTAGGTATAAAAACTAAATAGTAGAATACATATACTACAGAGCAAATTAATAGATAATTTTTTCATCAGTATTTTTTTTGTGTTTGATCAAAATTACATTATTTATTTCAGTAAAAAAAATATAAAATTCCTGATTCAAATTCTATATACCATTTTTTAAAAAACAATCATAATTTGCATCTACTGACACATACAAAAAAAGCGCCTTTCCGAAGAAAGACGCTTTTAGTTAAAAATCAACCATATTATTGTTTAACAACTTTGAAAGTTTTGTAACCTTCATTATTGTAAACTCTTAAAGTATAAACTCCATTTTCTAAATGATTTATTGTTAATGTTGCTTCTGAAGCATTGTTCAATGCTTTATCTTCAACCATTACAACCCGACCATTCATGTCTAACATTTCGATTTTCAATTCAGAAGTGTTAGATGGGTTAACGATATTTAGTACTGATGATGCTGGGTTAGGGTAAACTGAAACATCAGCAAACATTTCACCTTCGATTGATAAGAAATCACAATCTGGTCTAACTGATACTTCAACCACAGCAGTATCCGCAGGACAAACACCATTATCTGCAATATACTCATAGTTATAACTTCCAGGTATATTTGCAGCTATTGCTTGGGAACCTACAAGAGTTCCTTGATAATCATACCATTCTCCACCTAAGTCTACATTTCCTGAAAGAACACCATAAAGATTAATTGGTTCGTTTTGACATACTTCAATTACACCACCTTGACCAGCTCTTGATTCATTATAAATATTAATAGTGGCAAAAGTCGTGTCATAACACACGTTTCTCTCAACATAATACAAATCGTAACCTCCTTCAGAAAGAGAAGACACACTAAGAACTGAATCTTGGTTTAGGTATTCTGGATGATCAGGAAAAGACCAATTACCAGAACCTGTTGGTTTAACAATAATATTATCATTAAGGTTCACTGTATTGTCAAATCGACATACATCAAACACACCATCAACTCCTCCTAAATCAATACAATCATCAACTCTTACATTATCGAGTAAGATATCATTATACCATGAATAATTTATCGTTACTGATTTATTCACCATAAAACGAACTTGAATGATATTATTTGCAAAAGCATTTAAATCGTAGTTAACGAATCTCCATTCAGGATCATCACCTTTAAGGGTATCAATGTGATTCCAGTTTGTACCATCAAACACTTCAATAATCAATGGAACATTATCTCCTGGATTTTCTATATTGTTACTAAACCATTCAAAAGAAAGGTATGGGTTTGCTAATTGAGAGATATCAATTTGAGGAGTAATCAACATCACACTATCCGCATAAGGAGAATTACCATCTACTTTAGTAAATTCTCCTGCTAATCGTCCATTATTAGCAGCACCATAATCTCCTTGATCATTGAAATTCCATGAGTTATTACTACTTGAACTAGGGTCTGAAGACAAGTTTTCCCAACATTGTGGTTGAACTGCATTGTTAAATCCTTCATAGAAAGGAGCTACGGCAATACCGCAGTCTGTATATTGTGAAATTGGTCCTCTCCAATCACTTGAATCACCAGCTCCACAGTCTGTACGTACATAAAACTCATATTCAATACTTGGGTTTAATCCAGTCACTGTAAAAGGGTTTGTTGAAGCGACAACTTCTGTTCCGTTACCAGGAACAAAACCTGACAAACCATATTCAATCACCCAGTTTGTAGCTCCATTCAGTTCATTCCATTCTAATTCAACACTATTTGTTCCTACAGAAACTGTATCAATTTCAATTGGAGGAAGACAAGAAGGAGAAGTCACTATATCCAAAGTATAATCCTCAGCTTCTGCGCTAGACCCTGAACAAGCACCAGGATTACTTCCGAAATAGTCAGAAACAACTCTCATTCTGTACTGTCCAGTAGTTGTTCCAAATGGGATCATAAATGAACCTGAAGTTGGCATTGATGTATATCCAGAAGATGTATAAACTTTTTCTGCAGAACTAAAGTTGAAATCATTGTCATAATCTACATAAATAGAAGTACCATACGTAGAAGTGTTACTTGCTTCAATTGTAAAGTCAATAATCTGAGTTTCATAAGCTTGTAAAACAATTGATGTAAAATCAGAATATCCAGCTGCCGTTGTTCCAGCCCCTGAATTTAAATTACTTATATCCTGAACACCTCCAGTTGTTGTAAAAGAATTAATGTGTTGGGGTGAACCACTCGTAATTGTGAAATCACAATATTGATTAGAGAATGAGTATGGACCCGACCAGGCACTTAAATCACCCCCACCACAATCGGATTGAACATAAAAGTCATATTCAGACAATGGTGAAATTGTAAAAGTGTAAGGATTACTCGTAACTCCATTCACAAGAGTACCATTTCCTGGTGTAAATCCTGCAGCACCATACTCTACATTCCATGTTGTAGCAGTATTAACTTCTGTCCATCCGATCTCAGCAGAAGTACTGGTTAAATTTGATGTATAAATATTTTGTGGCGGTAAACAAGAAGGTATATTGACGATCTCAATAGTATAATCTTCTGCTTCAGCGCTAGATCCTGAACAAGCATCAGGGTTACCTCCTAAATAGTCAGCAACCACTCTCATTCTATATTGCCCCAATGCCGTACCTGCAGGAACAGTAAATGAATTAGACAATGGAAATGAGACGTAGCCTGAAGATCCATATACTTTTTCAGCAGAATCAAAGGTGAAATCATTGTTCCAATCAATAAAAATTGATACCCCGTAAGTTGAGGTATTATTAGCCTCAATTGTAAAATCAACCGTTTGCATCTCATAAGATTGTAAAACAGTTGAGGTAAAGTCAGAGTAACCAGCTGTAGTTGAGCCCGCTCCCGAACCTGTGTTATTGATATCTGATACAGCTCCCGTAGTAGCAAAACTATTAATATGCTGGGGATTACTTGATGTGATGGTAAAATCACAATAACTTTGTGCATTAAGGTTTGAGCTTAGTGCAAATGCACCCATAAGCAACAAACCTTTAAAAAATTTTCTTTTCATAAATATTTTATATAGTTTATACAATAGGGCCCAAACATAAGTTCATATCCGAATTAAGACACAGTAAACCTGTTTAATATTTCTTAAACATTTACACATCTAAATACACGGTAAAGCCCAATTTATAAGCAATAATTAACAAAAAAAATTAATCTAAGACAACTAAAAAAAAGTAACTAACTGTTATCGTGCCTTTTTCAGTTCGCACACACGAAAGAATGGTTACACCAATTCCTTTTAAAAAGAAATAAAAATTACAAGCTAATTAAAAAAAAAGCGCCTTTCGCAAGAAAGACGCTTTAAATTAGAAGTTAACTTTATTATTGTTTTACTACTTTGAAAGTTTTGTGACCTTCTTTATTATAAACTCTTAACGTATAAACTCCATTTTCTAAATGGTTTATTGTTATTGCTGCTTCAGAAGCATTGTTCAATGCTTTATCTTCAACCATAACAACACGACCATTCATATCTAACATTTCTATTTTTAATTCAGAAGTATTAGATGGGTTAACGATATTTAGAACTGATGAAGCTGGGTTAGGGTAAACCGAAATATCAGTAAACTCTTCTCCTTCGATTAATAACCAATCACAGTCTTGCCTTACTGTTACTTCAACAATAGAAGTGTCAGCAGGACAAACACCATTATCAGCAATATATTCGTAATTATAAGCTCCAGGAATATTTGCAGCTATCACCTGAGAACCGACAAGTAAACCTTGATAATCATACCATTCACCACCTAAATCAACACCTCCTGATAGAGCACTATATAGACTTATTGGTTCATTTTGACATACTTCAGCTACACCATCATTCCCTGCGCTTGAAGGGTTAAATACATTAATAGTTGCGATTGTTGTGTCATAACAAACGTTTCTTTCAACGTAATAAACATCATAACTACCAACTGGTATACTTAAAACGTTGAATACAGAATCCTGAGTAAGGAATACTGGTTGATTAGGGAATGACCAAATTCCTCCACCATTTGGTTTTGTAATAAGACCTCCGTTTAAGTTAACTGTACTGTCTAATCTACAGACATCCAAATCACCGTCAATCCCTCCTAAATCTATACAATCATCAATTCTCACCTCATCAATAAGAATATCGTTATACTGAGCTAAAGAGTTTGTGGCAGTTTGGTTAACCATAAACCTCACTTGAATAATATTTCCTATGAATGAACTTAAGTCATAGTTTGTAAATAACCATTCAGGATCATCTCCTCTTAAAGTATCAATAAGATTCCAGTTTGTACCATCAAACACTTCGATAATCAACGGAACATTATCACCAGGATTATTTGTATTGTTACTAAACCACTCAAATGAAAGATATGGATTAGTCAATTGAGATAAATCAATTTCAGGAGAAATTAACATCATACTATCAGGTGTAACTGAAGAACCGTCAGCCCATGCGAAGTTACCAGGAGTTCTCCCGTTGTTAGCTGCACCATAACCTTGTACTCCTGAAAATTTCCAAAAATTATTTGTACTTGTACTATTTAAACTAGAGAGATTTTCCCAACATTGTGGTTGAATACCGTTATTAAATCCTTCATAGAAAGGAGCCACAGCAACACCACAATCAGTGTATTGAGTAAATGGACCTCTCCATGCACTTGAGTCACCAGAACCACAATCTGTTAATACATAAAAATCATACTCTGCACTTGGATTTAAACCTGAAACAACAGCAGGATTTGTATTCACACTTATCTGCTGTCCAGCACCAGTACCTTGAGCAAAACCACTTAATCCATACTCTATCACCCAATTTGTAGCTCCATTTAATTCATTCCATTCTAGTTCAACACTACTAGTACTTACACTAACGGTATCGACATCAATTGGAGGTAAACAAGAAGGAGGATTTATTATATTCAAGGTGTAGTCTTCCGCTTCACCATTACTCGCGCTACAAGGGTCTGGAGAAGAGTTGATATATGCAGCAACAACTCTCATTCTATATTGACCAACTGGTGTTCCAGCAGGTATAAAAAACGAACCACTTCCTGGTAATGCCATATAACCACCAGAATTAAACACTTCCTCAGATGATTCAAAATTAAAGTTATTGTTGAAATCAACAAAAATTGACACCCCCCAAATTGTTGAAGTATTACTCGCTACCATATCAAAATCAATGGTTTGCGTTTCATATGCATCAAGCATTGTAGTTGTGAAATCTGAGTAACTTGGAGACGTTGTTCCAGGACCAGAATTTTGATTATTGATATCAATAATACCTCCAGTCGTTTGGAAAGAGTTGATCCATTGTGAAGAACTTGTAGTTGTAAACGTACAGTAAATATTATTAAAAGCATAAGGACCTTTCCACTCACTTAAATCACCTCCTCCACAATCAGATTGCACGTAAAATTCATAATTTGTTTGAGGAGTAATTGTAATATTTAATGGGTTACTATTTGTTCCTGTTACTTGTCCAATATGTGCACCTGTTCCTACTGCAAAACCAGGAGCTCCCCACTCAACATTCCATGTTGTGGAGCCATTAGGATCAGTCCATGATAATTCCGCAGAAGTATTTGAAATATTTGCCGCTAACAGATTATCTGGTTTAAAACAAGTTGGTGCTTCAAACAACCTAACATCATCCAATAATATATCATTATAAAAAGCAGTACCAGGCACTGTTTGATCAATAGAAAACCTAACTTGCACAGTAGCACCTGTAAAGGCTGATAAATCCAAAATTTCTTCTTGCCAAGCAGGATCATCACCACTAAGGGTTGTAATCGTTGTCCAAGTTGTTCCATCATTCACCTCAACTTTCAGAGGCATATTATCTCCTGGGTTATTTGTATTATTACTGAACCAATCAAAACTTAATGCTGGTGTCGTTAAAGGAGACAAATCTACCATTACCGTTGTAAGATCGGTACTCGAAGGGTTTGGTGTAGATCCATCAACCCATGCATAAGTTCCATTTGAACGACCATTTGAGGTAGCTCCATAACCGGGAGCACCCGTAAACTTCCATAATTCATTGGCTGAAGTACCCCCTGAAGTAGTATTTGTGTAACATGACGGCAAAGAACCACCACTAAACTCCTCAAGATAAGGAGCCACTTCTGGCGGACATTGAGCGTTAGAAACATTAGCAAACGAGGCTACGGCTAAAAGAGAAAGCCCAATCCCCTTTACTTTCTTGTAAAAATTGTTCATAAATCGCGTGTTTTTAATTAAAATAATAGGTTAAAAATAATCATTCCAAATCTTTTAACAAAACTTTAAATAATTTATTCACCCCTATTATCAAATAAATCATAGCTATAAAAAAGTAGATCATTTGCGTTGCAGGGCAAAAAAAAAGCACCCCTTAAAAAGGGATGCTTTCCAAACATAGTTTTATGATCAATCTATTGCTTCACAACTTTAAAAGTTTTATGACCTTCATTGTTATAAATTCTTAATGTATAAACACCGTTTTCAAGATGACCTATTGATAAAGTCGCCTCCGAGGCATTGTTTAAAGATTGGTTTTCAACCAATACAACACGTCCATTCATGTCAAGCATTTCAACCTTCAATTCTGAAGCATTGGATGGGTTAACAACGTTTAGCAATGTTGTTGCAGGATTAGGGTAAACTGAAAGATCAGCAAACATTTCTCCTTCAATTGATAAATAATCACAGTCTGGCCTTACAGTCACCTCAACAATTGAAGTATCCGCTGGACAAACTCCGTTATCTGCTATGTATTCATAATTATAACTTCCTGGAATATTTGCAGCTATCGACTGAGAACCTACCAAAGTTCCTTGGTAATCATACCATTCACCTCCTAGATCAACATTCCCTGATAAGGCTCCAAACAAATTCACTGGTTCATTTTGACAAACTTCAACTACACCGTCTTCACCTGCTCTAGACAAATCAAAAACATTAATTGTAGCAGTTGTAGTATCAAAACATACATAACGTTCTACGTAGTAAACTTCGTAAGAACCTGGCGCTAGATAATCAAAGTTAAACACAGAATCTTGCGTTACAAATGTTGGTTCAGAAGGGAAAGTCCAGAAACCAGTTCCATTAGGCTTTGTAATTAGTCCATTATTCAAATCAAGAGTATCTTCTAACCTACAAATGTCAATTGAACCATCGATTCCTCCTAAACTTACACAGTCATCAACTCTTACTTCATCCAATAAGATATCATTATATTGAGCCAATGAATTTGGGAAAGTTTGATTAACCATAAATCTTACCTGAATAATATTACCTTGAAATTGTGTTAAATCAAAATTTGTAAACATCCATTCTGTATCGTCCCCCATTAATGTATCCAACAAGTTCCAATTCGTTCCGTCAAACACTTCGATAATTAAAGGAACATTATCTCCAGGGTTATTTGTATTGTTACTAAACCATTCAAAAGAAAGATAAGGATTTGACAATTGAGAAATATCAATTTCAGGAGTCACCAACATCATACTATCCGGTGTTGTTGAAGAACCATCAGCCCATGCGTAAGTTCCAGCAGCTCTACCATTATTCGTTGCTCCATAACCCGGAGTTCCAGAGAATTTCCAGAAGTTATTTGCACTTGTACTTGTATTATTTGATAGATTTTCCCAACATTGTGGCAGCACAGCATTATCAAATGCTTCATAGTATGGAGCTACAGCTATCCCACAATCAGTAAATTGAGAAAAAGGTCCTCTCCAAGCACTTGAATCACCCGATCCACAATCTGTCATTACATAAAAATCATATTGTGTACTCGGATTTAATCCTGAAATGACAGTTGGATTAGTACTAGTACTTGTCAATTGACCAGAACCCTGAACAAATCCAGTTGTACCGTATTCGATAATCCACTCAGTTGCACCATTAAGCTCAGTCCACTCTAACTCAACCGATGTAGTTGTAACCTCAACCGTATCAATATCTGTTGGAGGCAAACATGAAGGCGGAGTGATAATTTCTAATGTAAAGTCAGCTGCCGACCCCCAAGTTTCGCTACTACAAGGTAATGTATTTGCGTTCGCATACTCACCTCTTACTCTCATACGATAAGTTCCTACTGGAGTTCCAGCTGGAATAGTAATTTGTTGCGTCATAATAGAAGAACCATAAGAAGTAGAAACCATTTCTGTTGCGTGATCAAACACAAAATCATTGTTCCAGTCAACCCACGCTCTTACGGTGTAACTATAAGTGGTTGGATCATAAGAGGAATTTAAATCAAAAGTAAGTGTCTCATAAGCCTGTAACACCTGCGCTGTCTCATCAGTAAACCCACCTGCCGGGTAAGAAGTAGCAGTATGTGAAACATCTGCAATTGCACCATAGGTTTCAATTAATGAAAGAAATTCTGATGTGCTTGTGTAAACTGGTAAACAATATGTATTTGAAAAAGCATAAGGGCCACTCCAAAAACTTTCATCACCACCACCACAATCTGTTTGAACATAGAACTCATATTCAGTTGATGGTGTAATGGTAATTGTTAATGGATTACTATTCGTACCAGTAGATTGACCTATATGCGCTCCTGTACCTACGGCAAAACCAGGCGCTCCCCATTCTACATTCCACGTCGAAGCACCATTATTCTCAGTCCATGTTAAGTCAGCAGAAGTTGCAGAAACATTAGACACAGCCAAATCAGTTGGTTCGTGACAAGTAATTGGATTCGCTATTCTAACTTCATCCAACAGAATATCATTATAAAATGCTGAAGAGGAAGTTACAGTTTGATTTGACCTAAAACGAACTTTAATAAGATTACTTCCTGAATACGCACTCAAGTCATAATATTCTGTTTTCCATAGTGGATCATCCCCCATCAAGGTATCCAAATCATCCCAATTCGTACCATCATATACTTCAATAATCAATGGAACATTATCACCAGGATTATTTGTATTGTTACTAAACCATTCGAAAGAAAGTTCTGGACTTGTTAATCCTGAGACGTCTATCTCTGGAGTTACTAATTCAACATTTGCTACCTCTGGAGTAGACCCATCATTCCAAGCATAAGAACCTGCAGGTCGTCCATTTGCAGTCGCTCCATATCCGGGAGCTCCTGAGAATTTCCAGAAGGCTGATGTACCTGTACCTGAGGAATTATTTTCCCAACATGAAGGCAATGCCCCTCCAGAAAAGCTCTCTGTCCAAGGAGCTACCTCAGCTGTACACTGAGCATTGGATGTTGTTGCGAAAGACGCTGCTGCCAATAAAGACAGGCCAACCCCTTTCATTTTTTTGTAAAAATTATTCATAAATCGCGTGTTTTAAAATTATAATAATTTTACTAAAGTAATTGTTTTTTTAATATTAACAAACAATTTAGCAAATGATTTAACGAGGAGTAATAGCTCGTTTAGCGATGAAATTAAGCCATTCATCTAAAACATCTAATAAAAAAGCCCTTTCCAGACAATATTCTGAAAAAGGCTTTTTTAATTTTTTTTACAAAATCCTAAAAATGAAAGTTGTTTTATTTGTCGTGCTATAATTTTATTAACAATCTCACTAAAAAGTTTCTTCCTGCTTGTGGATAATAAAAGTTTTCTTGAGTTCTTGAGCCATCAACAAGGTATGAAAAAGTATAACCATTGTTTTCATACAGCTCATTAAAAACATTATTTACGCGACCTCCAACTGTTAATTCTTTTATTCCAAAAGCGCTGAAAGTGTATGAAACATCTAAGTGACTTACGAAGTAGGCGTCCATTGCACGATCTTCATTAGATGTATTATCCAAATATTGTTTTCCAACATATTTACTCATTAAACTCACTCTCATTCCTTTTACTGGAGCATAATTCAATGTCAACCCCGCGATAAAAGATGGAGAAAATGCCAAATCAGTCGTCTCATGTAAAATTTCTTCTTGTTCCAGAGTATTGAACGAAGCATCATAACTATCTACATACTCTATAAAGTTGTGGATTTTATTTTGACTCATTGAAAGGTTACCTGTAATTCCAAGTTTTTTGAACATTTGGTAACCACCTTCAAGCTCTAATCCTAACCTGTAACTATCCTCTACATTTGTTCGGGTGTACCCACCAACATCATTGATTTCTCCTGTTAATACTAACTGATTCTCATACTGCATATGATAAACATTAGCATTAAAGAAAGCTTTCTTCACATTCATTTTATACCCTGCTTCTAAATTGTAAAGCACTTCATGTGAAGGTCTGTTTTCAACTGTTTTCTCTCTAAAATCTTTACGTACCGGTTCACGATTTGCTATCGCATAAGATGCATAAAGCGATTGATTTTCTTTTAATCGGTAAGACAAACCTGCTTTTGGATTGAAGAAGTTGTAATAAACACTTTGTCCTATTTCTTCTATATTACCATTCACTTCATCTATACCTAAAAAAGAATAGTCAATATGTCTGTATTGTAAATCAGCAAAAAATGTGAACTTTTTCCATTCATAACTAGATTTTGCATAAAGATTACCATCGTACTTAGTTGAAGAGTTGTTATAGTAATCATCTCCTTTTTCATTATTTGGCATATACTCTGCCCAAATGACTTCACCAAAATGATCTCCAACATATTTATTTAAACCACCACCTAACACAAAATCAAAACCTTTGAAATTATCGTAGTTAATATTAAAGATACCACCACCAAAATGATTATCGAGCCATCTTCTTCTAATTAAATCCATGCTTGTTATGGTTTCAGAATTTACTACTATCGGGTCAAAGCCATATTGTGCAAAGTCATCATCATTTTCATAATTCTCGTAATAACCTGCTCCTCTCGTATAATGTGCTGCGGCTTTTAAATACCAATTTTTATTGAATTGATATCCATAATGCAATTGGTAGTGATCTTGCTGATAATTATCTGTTTCATTATCATAGGTATAAGCGTTATACGTTCTTCCTGATGTCAATAAATTATCCAACTCATCATCAGACAAACCATTTCTAGCTGCATAATCCATCATTGCTTGTTCATCTCCCTCTATTCTACTTTCTGGAGTTCCATACCACGCTTGGTAAGTCTTTTCCTTACCACTAAAAATATTCAACCTTAGCGTCGATTTCTTTCCATGATAAGCTCCCGAAAGGAAAAAGGATTTTAGGTCTGAACTCGCTCTATCAATATATCCATCTGATTTAATTCTTGACAATCGAGCGTCAACAGTAAATTTATTGTTGATCATTCCTGTACCAACATTCACCGAATTTCTGATTGTATTGAATGAACCTCCTGAATTGTCAATTACAGCATAAGGTTCTTGCTTCAACTTGTTGGTTGCAATATTAATACTTGCCCCAAAAGCACCAGAACCGTTTGTAGAAGTTCCAACTCCACGTTGCACCTGCATACTTGAAATTGAAGAAGAAAAATCAGGCATATTTACCCAGAAAACTCCTTGAGATTCCCCATCATTCATTGGAATACCATCAACGGTAACATTTGTTCTTGTCGGATCTACACCTCTAATTCGGTACCCCGTGTATCCAACTCCTGCTCCAGCATCTGAAGTCACAACAGTTGAAGGTGTTGAACCTAGCAAATAAGGCAAATCTTGACCATAATTTTGCTTTTCAATGTCCTCCTCACTGATATTGGTGTAAGTCGTCGGCGTATTTTTATTCGCTCTTACGGCCCTTACATCAATCCCTTCTTGCATTAGCACATAGGTATTCAACTCAAAATTTACCACCTTACTTTCAGTAAGCTGAACTGTTTTCGACATTGTTTCATACCCAAAAAAGCTGGCCTTCAACTCATAGGTTCCTTTGCTAAGGTTTGTAATTTTGTAACTCCCTTCTGACAAGGAGATAGCACCGGTTCTTTCGCCAACAACAGTGATTTTAGCACCTTCCAAGGCTTCACCATAATCGTTTTTAACTTTTCCGGAAATTTGCAATTGTGCGATTGCACTCGATGACAGCAACAATGCCGCTGTTAAGGCTTTCATAACATTTCTTGTTTTCATGTTTTTAAACATTTAACAAGAATCAGGGGCTAATTCTTGGATTTATAATCCTCCGATAATGATCGGAGTCGAATTAACTCTATTCATATTTAGTCATCTTCCCGCCGCAGGTACTAGCCTGATCCGGTTCAATGGGTGTAATCTCAGTCCGTCGTTAAACAGACACCCCTTAGAGACGGCGCAAATATATAAAGTTAATCTTAACTAATTAAAAATCTCCTTCACCTTTTTATTACGGTAATTAAAAATCTCTTGAACTTTGGACTTTACCAATAAGGCATGGGCGATTTTACCGATAAAACCAAGCGGTAAGACATAGGTTAAAACATCTTCCATTTCAACTCCTCCGTTTACAACTTTAAAATGATGTTCATGGTGCCAGATTTTGTAGGGTCCTTTTCGTTGCTCATCCACAAAATAGGACTGGTGCTTTACATGTGTGATTTCAGTGATCCAATTCATTGGAATATTTAATAGAGGTTTAACAGTATATTCTATCATTAATCCTTCGTACATCTCTAAAGGAATTTCATTTTTCACATCAAACCCCATATAATCAGGTGTAATCTTCTTAAGATTAGCAGGAGAAGAAAAAAACTTCCAACACGTATCAATATCCGTTGGTATAAATTGTTTATGCTTAAGTTGAAACATATCTACTTTTCTATACAAACAGTCTAAATACAACTTTGTTCAACAATAAAACTTCAAATTATAAAATTTTTTAAAACATAAGTCTTCAGTCCATTATATCAAATAATAATTGTATTTTAAAGACTTAAACAAAACTATATCTATGTCTATATTAACGATAATACTTAATCTATTTATTCCGCCACTTTCTGTATTTCTACAACATGGTTTGGGCGGAAAATTTCTAATCAGTTTATTACTTACCTTCATCGGTTGGCTTCCTGGTGTTATTTACGCCTTCTATGTCACGAAATAGATTTAGCATTGAACTGTAACCAATCATAAGTATTTCCTTTCCATAAAATCTATAGAATCGATTTCGAATTTATTGATTCTGATCATTATCTTTGCATTAAAACGAATAGAATGAGTAATTTTAAACATAGGTATTTCATTTTCAATCTAATCTTACTTTTTTTCGTCATTCCGTTTAAATCTCAAGGTCAAATTAGTTCAGAAAAAATCAGGTTATTCTCTCAATTTTCTGAAGTCCAACTAATGATTGATACAAATATTTACAAATACACTTTAGATCGCATATACATCGAAAACGAATGGAAACTACCTTTCGAATATTCAGATCCTGAACCAACTGTTGAATTCAGGGTATTTCCTAGAGGTATTGTAGAGGGTGAACCACAATGGAAGTTAACACCAAGTAATGATTATCAAATTTTAGATTCACTTAGTTTAAACGCAGAAGGTTACTATCAATTTAAAGTTAAATTTGCTGATCTCACAGACATCAGTTTTTTGAAAATTCAATTGGAACGTGAGGGCAAAGTACTATCTATACCTCTTTTCCAACACACCCATACTTACGCAACAATATACCCTGGTGAAAGTGATCTTTATATTGGAGATGAAAAAACATTTGAACTCGTTACAAATCACCCTGAAAACATAGTCATCGATCCATTATGGAAACAAAAAGATGGGTATGAATTTAGAATTCACCGCAGTGATGGAAAAATTTGGATATCATTTATTCCCACTGAAACGGGAAATATAGAAATGGACTTTGTCATTAAGCTATATAGACCAAATTTAACTGGTAGAAGAGCTAAATACACCTTAGAAAAACAATCTTTCAATTTCAATGTAAAGGGATCAAGATTAAAGTTCTTGACCTTCGAAGATAAAGAAGTTATTTGGGAAAGAAACAATACAAAAGGAATTGAGTTACAAATTGACAATCACAGATTTCTAGCCATCAACAAAACTTATAGACTAGAAGCTACAGATCAAAAAGGAGGACCATTAATTGCCGAGCTTTATACTGTAAGACGATTAAGCAATGATAAAGTTTTGTGTATGTTTAGACCATACAATTATCACAAAATATCAACTGGCTATCTTTACATAAAAGATGGTGATGCACCTAAATTCATTACCAATATCAATATCTTACCTGAGCCAAAAATCAATCAAGTAAGTATTCTAAGACAAGGTGGAAGTTGGGTAAAATCTAGGCAAGTATACCCAGGAGAAGTTGTTGAAATCAGACTAGAAGGAGAAGGCTTAAGTAGAACTGATTTTCAATTTGAAGATTTAATAGACATTTCTAATGATAGCTTAATTAAAAACGAATCTGTAGCACATTATTTATTAAAGGTTCCAATTGATATTAGAAAGAAAAGTATCAATATATATTCTGGAAACAAGAAAACCGGAGTAATGTTAGACATCATAGAATATCAACGTCCGAAAGAACTTGATTTTGTGATTATTGAATATGGTGGAACACCCGTAGTTGCAAAGGATGCTACACAACCGATCCTACATGAGTCAACAATAGGAGATGTAAACATTCAGTTTGACAATCAATACATTGATGATGCTTTTGAACTTTATGGAAAACAGTTTTTAGAGATTGAAGTACGTATCACAGACAATAATAACAAGTTAGTTGAGAAACAAATAATTGATGACATTGTAGTTTGTCCTGGATCAAACTCTCCAAGGAGCTTTTCTTATACAAGCTCAACGGGATGCATGAATCAACCCATTTCCATTAATGATTATCTTTCTAACAAGACACATGCAATGGAAGATTGGGCGAAAATAGAACTCATTATTAAACACAGGAAGAACATATACGGTGGACAAGGATACACCAGTCGTGTAGAGATCATAAAATCAAAATATGTCACGTTTGATGTTGATTTATCTATTCCAGCAGGATTAATCATCAAGAAAGTTGGAGAACCTGGATTTCCTGGGCTAAGTGGTATTTCTATTTCGATGTTAGCTCAATTCTCTTTTTATCAACGTGATGAAATTCAGAAATTACGTCCCTTCAAAATTGGTTCTGGATTTTTAGCTAAGAACGCATTTAATTTCAATGAAAATGCAGAAAGAGATTTAGGAATTGTTGTCTTAGGCTCTGTATATCCAACGACAAAAAACCGAAGATTTAGTTTCCCCTTATATGCAGGAATGGGATATTTTTTGAATGAGTCTAAATTCTTCTTTTTGATTGGACCCGGAGTGAGTATCAACTTCTAAAACATATAAAATAGAACGCAAAAAAAGCAGTACTCCAATTGAAGTACTGCAATATCAACTCTATAGTATTTCCTTAGTCTTTTTGACGAACTGTCACTTTTTCAATACGCTTTTCAAACTTATCTCCTTGAAAAATACGTTGAACGAAAATTCCAGGTGTATGAATTTCATTTGGATCAAGCTCACCAGCTGGAACTAGTTCTTCAACCTCAGCAATTGTGATTTTACCCGCCATTGCCATTACAGGATTAAAGTTTCTTGCCGTTCCTTTATAAATCAAGTTTCCTTCAGTATCACCTTTCCATGCTTTTACAATTGCATAGTCTGCTGTTAATGCCGTTTCTAAAATATGAGGCTTACCATCAAAATCACGTACTTCTTTTCCTTCGGCTACTTCAGTTCCATAACCTGCAGGAGTAAAGAAAGCTGGTATCCCAACACCTCCAGCACGACATCTTTCAGCCAAAGAACCTTGAGGAATTAAGTCTACTTCTAATTCTCCTGACAACATTTGACGTTCAAACTCATCATTTTCACCAACGTAAGAAGAAATCATTTTTTTAATTTGTTTCTTTTGTAGCAACAAACCTAAACCAAAATCATCAACACCTGCATTATTAGAGATACAAGTTAAATCATTCACTTCTTTCTTCACTAATTCAGCGATAGAGTTTTCTGGAATACCACATAATCCGAAACCTCCGAGCATTAAAGTCATACCAGATTCAATACCTTCGCATGCTTTTTCTACGTTATCAACTGTTTTTTTCATATATTTTCTTTTTAAATACTCAATTCTGGCAATAGCTCTTTGTCTTCTCCTTTATTTTCGCCATTGCAATTGTATAATGAATTTTCATATCCATAAGGTTTCTCAAATTCTTCAGTTGATATATGAATATTAGGATCTTTATAAACCTTCTGCATCATATATCCATAAATTGGTAGTGCTAATCTAGCACCTTGCCCCCATTGCATTGAACGAAAACGTACAGCCATATCTTCAGCTCCTACCCACACACCAGTAACCAAATCAGGAGTTAAGCCCATAAACCAACCATCAGAATTGTTTTGAGTTGTACCTGTTTTACCCGCTGTTGGTTGTGTTACACCACCCCAGTCACCACGCCAAGTTCCTCTCAAACTTGCTCCTGTTCCTGAAGTCACCACTTTTCGCATCATGCTTAAAGTTGCATAAGCCAATTCTTCTGACATTGCTTCTCTGGCATTTGGCGTATGATCATACACCACATTTCCATTTCTATCTTCGATTCTTACGATTGAAGTTGGTTCGGTATAAATTCCTCCATTTACAAATGCAGATTGTGCACCAACCATTTCAAGTAAAGACAAGTCCATCACTCCTAAACACATAGCAGGAACGATATCTTGTTCACGGATCTCAATATTCAAATCCCTCATTAATTTGGCTACTGCTCTAGGTCCTGCAACACCTCCCATTTTTGCCATTACAGCAACTGTGATATTATTCATCGAATTAGCCAATCCTTCTTCAAAAGCAACAGGCTCACCTTTCATTTTTGAACCAGAGTTTTTTGGACACCATTGTGTCATATCTTGAACACCAGATCCAGTTTGAACATCAACACAGTAGGAAATATTTGGTGTTGTTTCACAAGGTGTGATTACACCAAACTGCATCCCTGCAGAGTAGATAAATGGTTTAATTGTTGAACCTACTTGTCGCTTTCCTTGAGCAACGTGATCATAGGCAAAATGATTAATATCAGGACCACCTACCCACGCTTTGATGAAGCCAGTTTGAGGTTCAATTGACACCAATCCTGCACGCATAATATTTTTATAATAGCGAATAGAATCATTTGGAGTCATCACCGTATCAATATCACCATTCCAAGAAAACACTTTCATATCTATTGGCTTATCGAAGGAAGCAATGGCTTCTTTTTCAGACACTCCATTTCTACGTAAACTACGGTATCTTGTAGAACGTTTTCGTGCACTATTCATTAAGTTTTCAATCGTATTTTCCTTAATATCATAAGCAAAAGGAAATTTATCCGTTCGTTTATTATTCTTAGTAAATGGTTCTTGAATGTTTTTCTTCAAATGCTTTTTCAGTGCATTTTCGGCATGCCTTTGAATATCAACATTAATCGTTGTAAAAATCTTCAATCCATCACTATAAATATTATAGCGCTCTCCATTTGGTTTTTGATATTTATACTCACCATCTTCATTCTTTTCGTTGAGAATATCAGTGATTTCACCTCTTAATGATTCTCTAAAGTAAGGTGCTAATCCTTCTTTGTGATCTACAGACTGATAATCAGTAACAATAGGCAAAGCTTTTAAACTATCATATTCGGCTTTTGTAATTGTACTGGTTAAAGCTGGATTATTTTTTGAGGAGTTTTCATACCACTTGTAAAGTACAGTATTTCTTCTATTTACAGCACGTAAAGAGTCAGCCTCTCTTTCCTGTGCCATTTGCTCTTCAGTAACTTTATCTTTTGAAATATTTAATCGGGCAGACAACCTACCAGAGTAATCCTTCACTGTAAAACCATAGGGATTATATAACCCTGGATTTTTACACATCCCAACTAGAATTGCGGCTTCTTCTTTATTTAAATCCGCTGCAGTTTTATTAAAATACACCTTTGCTGCACTTGATATTCCCACTGCGTTTTGCAAGAAATCAAATTGATTAAGGTACATCGTTAAAATCTCTTTCTTCGTATAACGTTGTTCTAGGCGCAATGCAATCACATTTTCCTTTACCTTCTCATAAAGTCTTCTTTCGATTCCGCTCATCCTAGAAATACGTTCTTCTTCCTCTGTTTGACCTAAGCCTTGAGCACGAGCAGCTCTTTTTTCTTCACGTTCTTTAAAGGTGAAAATCAACTTTGCCAACTGTTGCGTAACAGTAGAAGCACCTCCAGCCTCTCCCATATTTGCTATGGCACGACCAACAGCTTTAACATCAATTCCTGAATGTTCAATATAGCGCTCATCTTCAGTCGAAATCAAAGCTGAAATGACATATGGTGAAATTTCATTGTAAGGCACGCTGGTTCTATTGATCGCCCAGTATTTTCCTAATTCCGACACCCCATCATCAGCAAAGATTGTAGTTGCCAATAACTCCTCTTGATTTTCTAGTGTGGATACGGAAGGTAACGATTCACTATCTGTTTGAACATAACGTAAAAAAAGGATGAACCAAAGTGGTGTTAAACCAAGAATCCAAAACAAAATAATCAAAAATCTTGAGAATGGTTTTGAAAATTTCTTCCTTTCTTTTTTTTCTTTAGTTTCTTTTTTTGCCATCAGTTTTTATTATGAAAAGTTAAATTTAATCATATTTACGATAATCAATAAATGCCAGCGTTAGAATTATACTTTTTTTGTAAAAATGCCTGAAAAATTAAAAAATTAGCACAAAAAAAATCGCCTCATTTACACAAGGCGATTTCATTTTACGATTGTATCTTTTTATTTCTTTTTCTTCTTTGCTTCCTTGATGTAATGCTCAATTGCCATTGACATTGAAGGCAAATTAGGCTGTGGAGCATGAATATCTAATTTCAAATTATTGTCAACGATTGCTTTTGCAGTAGTTGGACCAAACGCAGCAATTAAAGTATCATTTTGCTTAAAGTCTGGGAAATTCTTCAATAACGATTCAATTCCTGATGGTGAGAAAAACACCAAAACATCGTATTGAACACTTTCTAAATCAGACAAGTCAGAAGCTACTGTTCTATACAATACCACTTTAGAGTAGTTAATTTTTTCCTTATCTAAAGTTCTTGGAATACTCTCTCTTAAAATATCTGAACAAGGGAGTAAAAACTTTTCTTTTTTATGCTTCTTAATTGCATCAATTAAATCATCAATTCTTTGCTTTCCATGGAAAATCTTACGTTTTCTGTAGGTCACATATTTTTGTAGGTAGTAGGCTACAGCTTCTGAAATACAGAAATACTTCATAGAAGTAGGCACTTCAAAACGACATTCTTCAGCCATTCTAAAATAATGATCAACAGCAGTTTTTGATGTTAAAATTACAGCATTATGATCAGAGAAATTTACTTTCTGAGATCTGAACTCAGCTTTATCAACACCTTCTACATGAATAAACGGTCTGAAATCAACTTGTAGGTCATAGTCCTCAGCAAGTGATAAATACGGATTCTTACTTGTTTCCGGTTCCGGTTGTGATACTAAAATCGTTTTTATACTCAAAACTAAGCAGTCTTTAATTCTTATAAATAGTACGAATTATCTAATGAAATTAGGCGATAGAACAAGGTAACCTACCATGATCGGCCAAATTTCCAAGGCGCAAAGGTACAAAATTATATAGAACCACAATACTTTATTATGAATAGCCATAAAGATTCCTCTAACTAACCTTATGATATAAAACAGTATAACCACATAAAACAAGCATTTTGGCATATATTGCGATAAATCAGGGTTAAGAATCCAGATAATTAGTAATGGAATGATAACAATCCCTAGAATGTGTGTGATAAAATTTAACAGGATAATATTCTCCCTTACTTTCAAATATTCACCACTAATGAAATTCACAAAGTAAAGACTAAATAGTTGAAAAAAATAGATTGAAGCAGGTAGAAAAACCATCCAATATGCTGTTCTATCAAAGTATAGCAACACCATATAAATTGCTAAACCAGAAACAACAAAGTAATTGAGCAACATCAAATAGTTGGTAAGGTTTCTAAAACTCAAGTTTTCTTTGGCTTCGGGCAAGGTAGAAGGCGGTTTAAAAAAGGCTGCTTTCATTTGAGCAAACACCATTTCTTTTTGACTTTTTATTGCAGAAAGTACAATGATTGTTGCCAACAAAGCATAAATCAACCAATGTGGAAAGAACTCTTCCCTTAATGTCAATGCTATATCTTTCATTTCACTTTACTATAAAAAAAGTCTCAATAGATTTTAAACTCGATTTACTTTAATCAACCACAAAATTAAGAAAATATAAGTTGCTATTTTTCTAATTAGTTTAATCATTGAATAAACAAGATAAATCGTTAAATTTACATCGAAAAAAAAATTGACTATGAAATCAGATTTATATACACACCCAGATTATTACGCATTAGACGATCTATTAACAGACGAACATAAACTTATACGTGACACTGCAAGAGACTGGGTCAAAAAAGAAATGTCTCCAATTATTGATGAGCATTATGAAAATGCAACTTTCCCAATGCACATCTTAAGTGGATTAGGTGAAATTGGTGCATTTGGACCTTACATCCCTGAGGAATATGGAGGTCCAGGTTTAGACCAAATTTCTTATGGTTTAATCATGCAAGAATTAGAAAGATGTGATAGTGGATTGAGATCTACTGCATCTGTTCAAAGTTCTCTTGTGATGTATCCAATTTGGAAATATGGTTCTGAAGAACAAAAGCAAAAGTATTTGCCAAAGATGGCCACAGGAGAAATGATTGGTTGTTTCGGTCTAACGGAACCTGATTATGGCTCTGATCCTGGAGGAATGGTAACCAACTTCAAAGATATGGGTGACCATTATTTATTGAATGGCGCTAAAATGTGGATTTCAAACGCACCATTTGCTGATGTTGCTGTTGTTTGGGCGAAAAACGAAGAAGGAAGAATTCACGGATTACTCGTAGAACGAGGAATGGAAGGTTTCTCTACACCAGAAATGCATGGAAAATTATCATTGCGTGCTTCTGCAACTGGAGAATTGATTTTTGATAATGTAAAGGTTCCTAAAGAAAACTTACTTCCTGGAAGAAGTGGACTTGGGGCTCCACTATCTTGTTTAGATTCTGCACGTTTTGGAATTGCATGGGGAGCACTTGGTGCAGCAATGGATTGTTATGATCAAGCATTGCGATACTCAAAAGAAAGAAAGCAATTTAATGTTCCAATTGGCGCTTTCCAATTGATGCAGAAAAAACTAGCTGAAATGATTACAGAAATTACAAAAGCCCAATTATTGACATACCGATTAGGTCAGTTGAGAAACGAAGGTAAAGCAACTTCTGCTCAAATTTCAATGGCGAAACGTAATAATGTAGAAATCGCATTAAACATCGCCAGAGAAGCAAGACAAATGCATGGTGGAATGGGAATCACTTCAGAATACTCAATGATGCGCCACATGGCTAACCTTGAATCTGTTGTAACTTATGAAGGAACACACGACATTCACCTTTTAATTACAGGAATGGATGTAACTGGAATTCCAGCTTTTACGCGTGAGATGCCAACCAAAAAATAGGCTTTGCAAGAAGTTTGTTCAAAGCCGTAGCTTTTATATATAATTGAAAGAGCGGAACATTTGTTTCGCTCTTTTTTGTTTTATCTTTTTACCTTCTGCTCAGACAGATTGAGAATAAAAAACATTTTTTTCATTTATTATTGCAATTAATCTAGGATAATATTATTTTTGCAATCGCTTTGTATCAAACACAAGGCAATTAGTTAAAACCGGTCCTATAACTCAGCTGGTTAGAGTATCTGACTCATAATCAGAAAGTCCCTGGTTCGAGTCCAGGTGGGACCACAAGTCAGTATTGAGAGAAGAGAGTGAGTACAGAAGTACTTACTCTTTTTTTATGCGGTAAAGTTTGGTTTTACCGCAAAGTTCGCGGAGGTTTCGCAGCGGTTGAGTTCGCTAAGTTTTTCACTTGCAGTGAAATTGATTCACCTGTATGCTCAAAACTCTTGCTCAAAACTGATTCTGGTGTTCACTCTTTTTTTATGTGTTAAAGTTGGACGAGAAATTTGGTTTTACCGCAAAGTGCGCGGAGGTTGCGCAAAGTAAAGCAGAGGTTATGCTCGATAAGTTTTTCACTTGCAATGAAGTTTGTTTAACCCTCTATGCTAAATACTCTTGCTCAAAACTGATTCTGGTGTTTGCTCTTTTTTTATGCGGTAATGTTGGACGAGAAGCTTGGTTTTACCGCAAAGTTCGCGGAGGTTTCGCAGAGATCGAGTTCGCTAAGTTTTTCACTTGCAGCGAAGTTGGTTTACCTGTATGCTCAAAACTCTTGCTCAAGACTGTTTCTGGTGTTTGCTCTTTTTTTATGTGTTAAAGTTGGACGAGAAATTTGGTTTTACCGCAAAGTGCGCGGAGGTTGCGCAGAGGTGTGCAGTGGTTTGTAAGATCAAAACTGATTGTTAGTAATTGACATAAAAGAAAAGGCTCACATGTTTCCATGTAAGCCTTATATCATTATTATTTCCTTAAATTAACTATTGAAGAATGAAATTAATTTTCACAATTTTAGTTGAGCGAACATATTCTCCATCTTTAATTCCAGGTTTCCATTTAGGTGAAGATTTTACAACGCGTTTAGCTTCTTTCTGAAGCGCATAAGGAAGTGATTTATTCTTCACTTCAACATCTGTAATTGTTCCATCAACTTCAACAACAAATCCAACATAAGCTGTTCCTGATTCTCCAGCTACAATACTCATTTCAGGGTAAACAAGCGTTTTGCTTAAGAAAGTCCTCCAATTTCCTTGAAACTGTGCATCATAATCAGGAAAGTCGACTACTTTCCCTAATTCTGGAGCTGGTCCAGGGTCAACATCAAAATTACCAGAAGTAATTGATTTCAGTTGCTTTGATGTAACAGCCAGCTGAGTGTTCTTATTGGTGTTTTTTACTTTCTTGAGCTGATTCAATAAATCTAATGAAAAGACAGGTGTAGTTGGTTCTACCCTTGTTTGAACCTTTACTACCTTAGGCACTTCAACAATAGGTTCTGCTTCTTTCTCTTCGATCATAACTGGCAGGTCGACTGCTTCTTCAACACGTAGTTTTTTCTCCTTGATTTCTACTGGAGTTCGATAAGTGAAGGCCATTAAGGTTGCTGATCCAACAATAAATAAACCCAATTGAAAAAATACTTTTCTTTTGGATTCTAAATCGAGTTTTGGGTTTTTTCTTTTCATCATAACATTAAAATTTAATAGTGATGATGAATACTAAGCAAATTCTTTACCAAACTCTAGAGGTAAAGAATTTGCTGGGCTTAGTGATAAATTTACAGAGATTATTGATCAAGCAATTTAAAGCCTTTACCATGAATATTCATGATCTCAATTTTTTCATCGGCTTTCAATATTTTTCTCAATTTAGCGATATAGACATCCATGCTTCGTCCGTTAAAGTAATTGTCATCACCCCATATTGAACGTAAAGCGGCTTGTCTATCCAAAATTTGATTTTTGTTTTTCGCTAAAAGCTTAAGCAATTGACTTTCTTTGGTTGTCAATTTCACTTCTTCTTCATCTATATTAATTACTCTTTTCATTGGATCGAAGATAAAACGACCGATTTCAAAAGTATCATCCAATACCTCATCACCATCAGTTGTACGTTTCAAAATAGCTTCAACACGTGCTACCAACTCCTCCATACTGAATGGCTTTGTGAGGTAATCGTCTGCACCAAGTGAAAAAGCTTCTAATTTATCTTCTTTCATTGCTTTTGCAGTCAAGAACAAAATTGGAACTTTTTTATCAATTGTTCTTACTTCTTTTGCTACAGAAAAACCATCTAATTCTGGCATCATTACATCCAAAATTAAAAAGTGGTAATTTCCTTCATTAAATTTCTCTAATGCTTGTTTACCATCTCTAGCAAGGTCAACTTCATATCCCTTTGCCTTTATGTAAGATTCTAATAACATTCCCAAGTTATTGTCATCTTCACTCAATAGAATTTTTACTTTATCACTCATTTTCCTTAGATTTATTTATGATTAAAACGAAGCTTGACCCTTCGCCAAATTTACTTTTAACACTTATATTCCATCCCTGAACATCAGCAATGGCTTTTACATAATTCAGACCTAATCCATAACCTTTTACGTTATGAACGTTTCCTGTTGGCACACGATATAACTTATCAAAAATCTTATCTAAATGCTCATTTTTAATTCCTATTCCTTTATCTTGAACTGTTAAACGATATTTTTCATCCGAGAGTTTTTCAGTTTTTACTAAAATATCAACCTCTTTCTTACTGTATTTAATCGCATTGTCCACAAGATTTGAAACCAGATTATTCGTATGGACTTCATCACCAATAAAAGGCATCAAACCAGATGCTTGTTCCAATCGAATTCCTCCATTTTGAATTCTGATTTTAGACTTAGAAACTACACGAGAAACAATTTCGTTTAGCTCTAATTCATCTTGCTTCATCTTGATATCACCACGATCTAAAACTGCTGTTTTCAAGATTTGTTCAACAAGACCTCCCAGACGTTTATTTTCCTCACTAATCATTTTTATAAAAGGAGTCACCGTTGTCATATCATTGTTGGTCATATCCTTATCTGAAAGTGCTTCACAGGCCAAAGAAATCGTACTAATCGGTGTCTTGAACTCATGGGTCATATTCGAGATAAAATCATTTTTCACCTCTGCCAACCTCCTTTGATGAAGGATGGTTTTAAACATGACTACAAATGACAGCACAACCAACAAAACGAGTAAAATACTTACCGTAAGTGTTAACCACATTTCATTGAAAAGCACAGTATTCTTTTTCGGGAAGTAAACATGCAAGTTCAATTCTTCATCAAAAATATTACCTGGGAAAAGACGAACCTCCTTTGTTTTAGAAGTATCAATCTTTAAATTGTATCGATCTGTATACGACGGAAATTCTATAATTTCATCATCTTCATTAAAAATAGCATAATTGAAAGTTGTTTTTAGTCCTTCAACTTCAAATGTTTTCGAGATCATTGAATCCAAGAAAGCCAAATTTATTCTTTCAGCAGGTGCTGTTCCTCCATTATTTCTAAAGGCTGAAACCATCAACTCATTGATGTACTTCGATTTTTTGAACAAACTATTGACCACACGCTTATCTAACTGGAAGGCCAAATCATTTGGATTACCTTCATCATCTTTCTTCGCTCCTTCTTTCACATAAGAAGCCAACTCGCTAATGTCTCTAGCCAAAACGCTGTGCTTCGCAGTAACGTGTGTCAGAGAGTCGTATGAATCTCCTTCTATTTGTAGGTATTTCACATCTCTACCGTTCTCATAAATAATTGTGTCCTTTATGGATACGGATTCTTGAACAGGCACGAGATTTTGAAACTCTTGTTTTAAGGCTTGCTTATATTGTCCACTAAAATCTTTTCCAAAAAATGAAGTATATCTTTTGAGATCAGATGCCTTTTCATGACGAATCACTACTTTAGACAATACATTTTCCATCTGATTATTAAGTTCTTCTGACTTCTTTTCATACAATTGAAAAGCTTGATACAACTGCAACACAACGAGTGTTAACAAGGCGGTACTGATCAGTATGATGATATGTTTTAATTGTATTTTCCTCACTTCAAATATCTAAATTAACTGTTAACCCGTCACTACACCCAAGCTTAACCTTTTTTAACACCATGAAAAACCACTATAAAATGAATTTACAGGAACATTAGAAATGTGTAATAGGTTTAAAATATCTCCTTAAAATTAAAAAAAATAATGGATTGAAGGTGCGTTTTAAGGATGAACTATGTCCACACTTTTGTTCCTTCTGAACAGTTTTTGCAAATATCAATTTTAGAGCGATCAGAAAACACTTGATTTCTGAAATCTTTATAGCTTTTAGCTTTCCAAAGTGTCTTAAAATCGTTTTGAAGCACATCGCCCAAAACATGTTTTGCATCTTTATCAAAACAGCATGGAACAACCTTTCCATCCCAAGTGAGTACAGTTGATGACCACATTCTCCAGCATTGGTTCTTCAAAGCATATTTACTCTTATATGTACCGTCCTTCATTTTTTTATAACGGGCATATTTTTCATTTTTAGGCATCAATGGATTACCGTTTTTATAATCGTAAAGTTGGGCGGTTTTCAACCTTACTTCATCAACACCTAAAGATTTACCTAGCTTAAATACCTCATCTGTTTCATGTTCATTAGGTGCAACAACTAAAAACTGAAAAATCAAATGTGGAGTATTGCTTTTAAGTTTTTTCTTCGCGGCAATCATATGTTTCGTTCCGCTGATTACTTTTTCCAACTTCCCTCGTTTTCTATATTGAGCGTAAGTTTCTTGGGTCAATCCATCAATGGAAATAATCATGCGATCTAATCCCGACAATACTATTTCTTCAGCTTTTTCGGGTGTAATAAAATGGGCATTTGTAGAAGTTGCTGTATAGATTTTTCGTTTATGTGCAGCAGAAATTAGCGTTAAAAAATTAGGATGTAAAAAGGGCTCACCTTGAAAATAGTAATTGATATAAAATAACTGTTTTCCCAATTGATCAAGCATTTTTTCATGATCCTCAAGATCTAGTCTTCCCGTTGCTCGAGTAAATTGTTTTAATCCACTGGGACATTCGGGACATCCTAAATTACATGCTGTTGTAGGCTCTATACTCGCTGAAAAAGGCAAACCTTTGGCATTCACACGATTGAAGTTTTTAGCCAAAAAATATGAATAATAGAGTTTGATCAAATTCCAGCTTCGAAGCACTGAAAACTTTTTAAGTATATTGATTTGATCCTTCCACATTACCCACAAAGTTAAATATAAGCCAAAGACTAAACAAAGTGGAGCTCACTTCTTATAAAAAGTTTAATCGCACGGAAACCTTATAAAAGAAATTGTCTTTTGTTTCAGCAAAAGCATGTTTTCCATAACGGTAGAATGTACCTAACCCAAATCCTAATGGACCGAGTTTAATTACATAATCTGCAATTACCCCAGTTTCAAAATAACCTTTATCTGGTGTTTTAAAATCAAATCCTTTATGATCTGTTCTGTTTGACATTTCACCATATCCAGCTGCATTATGAATCACAAAAACAGGTTCCGACCAAGATGATTTATTCTTAATTGGCAAAAAGCTATATCGTGCGAATAATGCAGAATATTTATCCGTGTAAAACTCTGTTGGCCCCATTGTTTCAAAGGTATTGGATACTGATAAAGTATAGTTTATTCCCGTTCCTTCAACAAACTGTTGCAACATTAGCGGAACATTTCCATACGTTAATCCACATTTACTCACCAATTGAATTTTTCCAGCTCCTCTAATGGTAAAATCTTGATGTACCATAAAATTTAGACGGTAATAATCATAATTTGCATCAAAAATACCACTTTGTCCTTTCACCGCTTTAAGGGTTAATTTTGGCCACTTTGTACCGAGTGATACTCTTCGATTTTCAAGCATCATGATGCGTTCTCGAATATTCCAATTGATGACCACACCAGCCTCGGCAATATCAAATTGACTTTGTGTTCCGTTTTGTGAAAACAAAGGCGCATAATAGTATCCGTCTGAAATTTTAAAGCGTTTATAATTGGCAAACACTTGAACTTTCAAGTTTTGTCGAACCAATCCACTCAAATTAACTCCTGCAACACGCTCTCTATCCATCAAACTCACAAAGAAATCTCTGTAAATTCCTTGTTCTGTTAAATTAAATGAATTACTGTAATAATCAGTGTTTCCACGCTCGTGAACATCGTCTTTGTAGAGGAATTTCAACTTAATGTTTCGTTTCTGATTCAATGTAAAATTCACACTTCCTCCTCCTTTCCATTCTTTATCATTTGTTCCGTAAGCGAAATATCCGGCCGCACCAAAAACCTTACTCAGTCTATAATTGGTTTCCAATCCTAATCCTAAACGCAAACCTTCGTAGCGATTAAAATAGGCCACTTGCCAGACTGGAATATTGAAAATTCCTGCTGGTATTTTTCCGGTAGTGACTACTTTTCCAAAAAACACAAGTTTATCTAAATTAGCTTCACTTGCTACGCTATCAATAACTTTGTAGGTTTCACCTTCTTTTCCAGATGCTGTATTTCCGCGTACTTCGTGTAAACTTAGGGAATCCCTTAGCGCACCTTCCTCTACCTCTACAGAAACAGGACTAAACAATTTAAAATCGGGTTCTCTAAATTCAACGTCGTTGATATAAACAGAACTTCTTCCAATTAATTCAACAGCCCCTTCAATTTCAATTCCACTGAAGCCAAGGATCGTACTAATTTTAGAAGGGAACCATTTTTTATTGGCCGTCATTTTATATTCTTGAATGATTTTTACATTCACAATTCCACTCGCTTCATGTGGCTCCGCAATCACTCTTTCAATGGCCCAACTACTTGAACGCACGTATAAATATCCTTCCAAACCATCAAAATTCTTCCCTTTTCGTGGTCGAAACTTAATCGTGTATGTTGTATCTTGGTCTTGATGTACAACGGTATCTTCAAGGATGAATAAATAACGACGTAACCCTCCTGGAGCAATTGGGTTAATATAACTGTCTTGATTCAATTCAAAATCATTTGCATAAAATGAAAAAGATTGAAATTGATTGACAAGTGTAGCAAACATAGGATCCTTTACACCTGAAACATTGTAAGACTTTATTACTTCTTTGTCATAGTTTGGTGGTGAAAAAGTTCGTTCTGCTTTCGTTTCTGTTAAGAAAATGTATTGTTTATCAAGAAATTCAAGGGCATCAATTGTAGATGTATCTGTTATTGTATCACGCAATATTCCTTCCTCCAACTCTCCTGTTACATATAATTTCGAATATGAATTATAAGTAAATGCGTCATTTCGCATTGGATCATTATCCTTCTTCTTGTCCATCACATTTTGTATGATACGATGAGCCGGATTTTCTCCTGGTTTTATGACTACTTCATCGTAAACTTGTGCATCTGGTGATAGAAAAACAATAGGATTGTCAATCAAGTCTGCTCCCTTAACAATGGTATCGCTGTATTCAAAGAATCTGAAAATATAAACACTAGAAGCTTTAATTTCAATGCTTTGCTTCCCATCAATATCAGTAACAAATGTTTTAGATCGATCTTCAATAATCTTGGTGAAAGCTACTGGAGTTTTAGAATGAGCATCTAAAACCTGTACCTGCGTTTTTTGAGCGTAAAATGAATTCGACAAACAAAATAACACAAACAATAACAGCGTATTTTTCATCCTTATTTAGTCAGTTTTAAAACTTCAATCTTGAAAATCAAATCAGAATATGGTGGAATAGTTGGTCT
Source organism: Brumimicrobium aurantiacum (assembly GCF_003402975.1). Taxonomy (GTDB): domain Bacteria; phylum Bacteroidota; class Bacteroidia; order Flavobacteriales_D; family Crocinitomicaceae; genus Brumimicrobium; species Brumimicrobium aurantiacum. The sequence goes on from NZ_QURB01000005.1 coordinate 40,688, forward strand.
ACGTCCATTTTTTCCATACGCTAAGTAGTAAGGAATATATAAATCGATTTTAGTTCCTTCTTTACTCAATCCTACTCCTTCATTAAATCCAGGAATCAAACTCATCTCAAGATAATTAAATTCAAGTGGTTTATTTCTGTCATAAGAAGAGTCAAACTTCTTTCCAAAAACCAATTCACCATGATAATGCAAACTTACCTTATCACCTTTTTTAGCCAATTCTCCTTCCCCTTCTTCACGTATTACGTAAACTAAACCTGATTCAGTTTGAATAGCTTCTGGCTCCATTTCTTTAACTAAATCGTAAAAATAAGTTTTGTATTCTTCTTTTGATTTGGCTTTCGCTTCAATTAAACGCACTTTATTTTGAGCTTGTAATTTCTCCATTCTCAAACGCTCTTTTTCAACCTCAGCCTTCTTGATTTCATACTCTGTTTCAAAGATTTTTGAAGCATTATAAAACCATTTGTATTTTAAGCCTTTACGAATGATTTCAATTTTTTTTATGGTATCTCCTTGGTCAATTGCATCCACAACATCTTGACCTTCCATTACCTGACCAAAAACTGTATGTTTACCATTCAAATGTGGTGTGGCTTTGTGCGTAATGAAAAACTGACTTCCATTAGTGTTTGGACCAGCATTCGCCATAGATAGAGATCCTTTTGTGTGTGGAATTCCATTATCTGCCTCATCCCAAAACTTATATCCAGGGTTTCCGTTTCCACCTCCTGTAGGGTCGCCTCCTTGAATCATGAAATTATCAATCACTCGGTGAAAAACAATACCATCATAAAATGGCTCTTTGATTTTAATAGAATCGAAAACCTTTAACTTTCCTTCTGCTAAACCTACAAAGTTAGCGACAGTTAAGGGCGCTTCATCTTGATGCAACTCAAGAAAAATATCTCCTTTATTTGTTGAAATGTTAGCATAGATACCTTTTTCCAGATCTAAATCTTTACTCTGTGAGTATGAAAAACCAGAAAAAATGATTGCAAAAACAGCAGTAATTAATAATCTCATAATAATCTTTTAGTAACGCAAAAATAAGAAAACTCTTTATTTAAACCATATATAATTCAGCTCATTAAATGTTAGTGATTTAACCAAAAATTGATTCAATCTATTCTATGTGAATTAAAAGTGCCAATAGGCGTGATTAACCTTCGATCTTGAATCTACGAAACTTTCCTATAGGACAAAAGACAAATTTACTTGCTAAATCCTTACTTTTGAAGCAATGAAATCGAAGAAAGTAATTGTTTCTGTTACCAATGACCTTTATACTGACCAAAGGGTACATAAAGTATGTAGTTTTCTTCATGAAAACGGCTACAACGTACTATTGATAGGAAGAGAACTAAAAAACAGCAAAGAAATAACAGACCGTCCATACCGTATAAAACGTTTTAAACTCGTTTTTACGAAGGGCGCTTTGTTCTATGCCACCTATAATTTGAGACTTTTTTGGTTCCTAATCTTTCAAAAGTTTGACCTTTTATTGAGCAATGATTTGGATACTTTACTGGCCAATTATTGTGCGCACAAATTCAATAGAAAATCGAGATTGGTATATGACACACATGAATTATTCACCGAAGTTCCAGAATTAACAGCTAGACCAAAAGTAAGGGCGGTTTGGTTAAAAATTGAAGAATGGATTTTCCCAAAACTCGAAGATGTTTACACCGTAAATGAATCAATCGCTGCAATTTATTCGCAAAAATACAAGAAGAAGGTGCATGTGGTTAGAAACGTTTCTAAACTTTGGAAGCCCGAAACAATAATGAGTAAAACTGAATTGGACTTACCTATAGACCGTCACATTATTATTTTGCAAGGTTCAGGAATCAATGTTGATCGAGGAGCTGAAGAAGCAGTTATGGCAATGCAACAAGTTGAAAATGCACTTTTCATTATTGTTGGAAGTGGCGATGTCATTCCTGATTTAAAAAAAATGGTTGAAACTCATCATTTAGAAGAAAAGGTAAAGTTTATAGGTCGCGTTCCCTACAACACCATGATGAATTACACTTATCATGCAGACCTTGGATTAAGTTTAGATAAGGACACTAATTCAAATTATAAATACTCTTTGCCCAATAAAATTTTCGATTATATCCATACGGAAACTCCGGTAATTAGTTCAAATTTGGTTGAGTTGAAACGTGTGATTGAAAAGCACAATGTAGGAAGAATTATTCATGAGCACAGCGCAAACGGAGTTGCTGAAAGCATTAACACTATTTTGAGAGATCCAGATTTATTGAGAGTTCTAAAAGAAAACTGTATTAAGGCCGCTCATGTCGAGAATTGGGAACATGAAAGTAAAGTCTTAAAAAAGATATATTTGAATTAACCAAGTAATTTAATTTTAACAAAGTTGAATTCAATACCACGATAGAAATCAAGTTCAACTTTCATAAAATGACATGCAAAGCTATATAGTAGTGTCATTCCAAATTTCCAAAGTCAACAATCAACTGTTTAAAATTATAGCACCATCAATGAAAAATCAATCCAAACATTATCGAACTTTACATCAAATGTATCATTAAAGAAATTATGCGATCAATATTTGGAGTGTTAGTTATGGCGTTTGTTATGGGATCTTGTGTTCCAGCGAAGAAATACAACGATTTATTAGCCAAGGAGCAAAACTGTGCTGAAGAATTGAAGAAATATAAAACTTCATCATTAGATTATGAAGCGCGATTAAAAACAGCACAAGCAAGAGCAGAAATCATGCAAAAAGATGTTGTTCAGTTAAAGGCAGACACTTCAACTTTAGGGAATAAATACCGTGCATTGCAAGCCAAATACAAACAATCCGTATCAATGGGTGAATCTTTTGAAGAGCAACTGGATAAAATCAAAGATAGTGATGCAAAACATTTAGCCAGAATGCGTTCTGAATTGGAAGCAAAAATTATTGAAACACAAAGAAAGGAAGATGCTTTAATGGCTGCCGAAAAAGAATTAAAAAACAAGCAAATTTTATTGGCCGAAAGAGAGCAAAGGGTAAAAGAATTAGAGGAAATCATTTCACGTCAAGAAACTGCAGTTAAAGCTCTTGAGATGAAAATCGCACAAGCACTTCGTGGATTTGAGAACAAAGGATTGAAGGTAGAAGAGCGCAATGGCAAAATCTATGTTAGTCTAGAAGCCAAGCTATTATTTGCCTCAGGAAGTACAAAAGTAGAAGCTGAAGGAAAGAAAGCGATTATCGAATTGGCAAGAGCTGTTGAGGGAGACGACGATTTAGAGATCATTGTAGAAGGCCATACAGATACAGATGCTTTATCAAGTGCTAGTCACCCAAAAAACAACTGGGAACTTTCTGTTTTAAGATCAACATCGGTGGTTTCTATTATGACAGAAAACACGAACATTAATCCAATGATTCTTTCTGCATCAGGACGTTCTGAGTATCATCCTATTGATCCAAATGACAAAGCAAAAAACCGTAGAATTGAAGTAATCATTGCGCCAAAGTTAGACGCTTTATTTGAGTTGATTTCAGAATAAGAAATAATTGAAAAAGGTACTGAATACTTTAATTGAACAAGTACAATATTGTTTATAAGGTGGCCACACTGTGATTAGTAGTAAACAACTATTTTCTACAATTGAATCACGCATCGAATTCACTGTGAAACATCACATTGCTGTTCTTGACATTGGTATTAACAGAACTTGATCAGAACCTACAAATCTCTATCGTGTAGAATAAAGTAGGAAACCATAAAGAAAAGAAACATATATCCACAGCAAACAGCGAGGTTAATTGGTGTATCCAAAATAACTGGAACATTTCCACTTCTTTGCTGTCCGGCTTCAACAACCTCTTTTAAAATGGGAAAAGGCGTTAACTTGGAAAAGGCGTTCAATGGCATATATGCATAGACCGTTTGAAATCCATTAAAAGAAAAGGACACACCGATTATCGTTTCCACCATGAAGGAAAGAATAAAAAGAATAATGGCTACTGCAGTTTTCTTAACGAGTACAGCAATAAAAAAGGCAAAGCTGAAATAACACAAAGTCTGCAAAAAATAAGCTCCAATAATTTCAAGTCCTTCAGTAAAAGGCAGTCCATCAGTTGAATTGACCAATCCGAAAATAAGCCCAGTGGCAAAAGTGTATAGGGTTATAATCAAGGCAAAAACTAATACAACCAAAAACTTACTGAAAATTGCCTTTGGCAAGGAGAGTCCGTCAATTAAATGTTGGCGAAAGGTTTTAAAATTAAATTCATTGGTAATGATAATCACTGCTAAAACACCCATCAAAATATTAAAATAACTGGCTGAATAGGTTGCAATTTCCCATATATAAGGAAAAATAAAAGGCTTCCAAAATGGAGGCAATAATACCGCCATAAAATTAGTGATGAATGAAGAAATAGTATAAATCACCACAGGTAAAACCAAGAAGTAAATAAAGAATATTACCTGAAGAGATTTAAGTTTCCTAAGTTTAAGGAATTCAATTTTGAGTAGTTGTTTCATGAGCTTACGATTTCTAAGAATGTGGATTCAAGATTTTTTCTATGAAGACTTAAAGAACTTAAGTAGATTCCTTTTTCTGCAAATATTTTATTGACCTCGGCATTTGTACGCTCCTCACCTACACTGATCAAAATTTCTCCTGACAAATCTTTAATGTATTTAAATTCTGGTATTTCTTCAATAGCATTCAACAGCTCTTCTCGATTATCCGAATTCACACACAATAATTTGTCTTGAATCAGAATTTCTTCCAATGTTGCCTCTTTGATTAACTTTCCACTTTTGAGGATGGCCACATGTGTACACACTTTCTCAATTTCATCTAGAATATGGGAAGCAATAATGATGGTTTTACCAGTTGATGCAACATCTAAAATAAGTGAGCGAATCTCTGCTATCCCCTGAGGATCTAACCCATTGGTTGGTTCATCTAATACCAATACCTCCGGATCGGCAAGTAATGCACTTGCAATGGCGAGTCTTTGCTTCATTCCGAGTGAAAAAGTCTTGAATTTGGCAGACTTTCGTTTCCATAAGTCAACTCTTCTTAGCACCGTTTCAATTCTATCACTGACATTATCCATAGATTTTATTTCCGCAACAATTTTTAAATTGTCAACAGCATTCAAGTAAGGATAAAAATTTGGGGTTTCTAATAAAGCTCCGATGTTTTTCCGGTTTTCATCTCTTTGATTATTTCCAAACCAATTGAATTTACCATTATCCGGTTTAATTACACCAAGTAATATTCCAAGTGTTGTCGTCTTTCCGCTTCCATTGGGTCCAAGTAGACCGTATACTTGTCCTTTCTTTACAGTAATATTTAAATCTTGTAAAGCCTGAACATTCTTGTACGATTTACTTAAACTATTGGTTTTTAATATATCGGCCATTATTGCAGTGTTTCTTATAAAATTAAATTTTTAAATGCAATAAACACCAAATTCTTTGTCTTTTTATTAGAAAGTAAATGAGCGATCATTCCATAAACTCGTTCTAATGCCACCGAAAACCATGAAATGAGTATCGTAATTTGGACCTAAGCTATTATTCAATTCTATACCTGGTCGAATAAACGCGTCTATCATGAGTTGTTCAGATATGCGATAGCTTCCTTCTAAAGAAAGATTGAAGCGGTTCACCTGTCCATCTCCTCCAATTCTAAATCCATATTCATAAGGATAATGATCGTAAGGTTGGTAAACGTCAGCGCCATAAGAAACCGAATCATTACTATTTGCTCCTCCTTGTTGAACAAAGAAAAAGCGTCCAGTTAATGTAAAATTCGAATTGAAATGCATACTTGCTTCAGAATAAACTTCTACAAAATTGGAACTCAACGGATGTGCCAATGGTTTTCCTTGGTTTCCATAATTTGTTGATAAACCAAGATGAGAATACATAAATGGTCTGGCAAAATTCAATTCTGTTTGCCACCTCAACTGACCTTTTGCTAATTCTTTCTTCCCTTTAAATCCGATTTGTCCACTGTACTTATTAGCCCACCAACGGGTCCTATTGATCAATTCATTCAATACAAAATCATCAATAGCCAACTGACCATAAATCATTATTCGGTCAAATTGATAACTTGTATTTAACCCAATTAAAAGTCGATCTTGAGAACCTAAACTGTATTCAGTTGGACGATAAAAGAGAAAAGGATTCAAATAGGCCGCTTCATATCCACGGTTCAACAAAGTGTCTTTGGGAGCAAAAACTACAGATTCAAATACTCCAATCTGAAAACGGTCTGAAGCTTTATAATTGAAGAAATGTGTTGATGCAAACTTGCGGGTCAAATCTTCATTTGGTCCTTCCTTAAAAAATTGATAAATATTCGTTACTTCGATTTTCCAAATCTTCGTCGTCAATTGTACAAAAGGATAAGGCGCTGTATAATCTCCGAGTAGCATTGAACGCACACCTTGACCAATAAAATGCTGATCAATTCCAGCTTGAATATTGATGAAAGAATAAGGCGTAAAACTCATTCTAAACCTCGGCTGTAATCCGTAGGTCATTGCTCCATCCTGCGTATTTAAGAAGTCTGTTCGGTAAATACTTGAATAATCTAAATCGCTTCCTTCTCTTTGGTAGGCGTTTCCCGTTAAAATTAATCTTGCGTAAAATTTATCTGAGAGTTGCGTTGTGATTCCAAAACCTGCACCTGCATTTAACGAATAGGTATTTTCCTTAACCATTTTATAGGAACCTAGCACATTAAGAACAGGAAAGACATTAAAATAATTGTTTTTGTATTTTTCCTTTTTTGAAAACCAAGGCAATCGATACCCCGGTTGGTAGGGACTAGAAATATTTGGTAAGACAGGACTTACGCCTAAGGCATTACTTTCGTAAAATGCATCATAATTCAAGTAATTTACTTCCGAATTAATTTCTTCCTGGGCAATGTAAAAAGTACATTGAAAAAGCAGCGCTATGACAAGTAGGTTTTTCATTAGAAATCAAAATATTGGTTAGTTAATGCAGTACGAATTCCTAGTGAGATTACGCCATAGTTTACATTATGAACAATCGATTCTGAAACACTAGTTCTGTAATTTAATTCTACAAAGGCACGTAACCTTGTTGCGGGATTTAACTCATATCCAATCTGAACACTTGTATTCATCACCTCAACACTTTCTTGTGTTAGCTCAGCATTCTTGGTGTAAAACAGCATTGTTTTATCTTCCATAGCTTGATTTGCGTTGTAGTACACGATTTTACCATCAATAAAGAAACCTTTTACAAGGTAATTTGCACGGACGATTAATTCTTGAAAGCCATTACCCAAAGTATGCGCGAGTGGCAAGTTAAAATGAGTATAAGAAATTCTTTCATTGTCGGCAGCATATAAGCGAGAAGTTGCCATATTGGCCTCAACTTGGAAATTTAAATCTTGAATTTCAAAGATATTTCCATTGCGGTAACCAAGTTGCAAACCATATTCTTTTTGCTCAAAATCATCACTCATTGCCTGTCCATAGAGCATGTGGTTTTTATGAAATTGCCAAGCAAAATTAATTCCCACCAAATTTTTCATATCTACATTTTCCGTACCATTTGCAATAGTGTTTACACCTATCACAGGTTGATAAAAATAAGGACTCACCCTTTGACTTGTATGGGCATAGTCTCTCGCATAAACTGTAGATTCAAAAAGACCAATCACCAATGAAGGTGTAGGAGAATAGCTCAAATAATGCAAGCCAATTCCTTTTCTTTCATAAGGCGCCTCAACCATCGTTGTATTTTCCTTTCTGATGAGATTTAATTGTTTCCCTCGCATTAAAGTATAGGTCAAACCATCAATTATTTCCCAATCTATTGTTAAGTTGGTGTAATTATGAGAATTGTCCGACATCAACATTGAACGGTATCCCCAACCATAAAATCGAGGTGCATTTCCATATTGAATCGTCAATTGATCAATGGGTTTTAAACGAATATAACTTACAGAAGAAGCATAATCATAACCTGTATTTTTAAACGGCTTTGTTCTTCCACCACCAGGAATAACAGCATTTTGTGGCGCAAAAGCTTGAGGGTACAACTCTCCTCTGTCGCTAAAATACTCACTTTGATACCTTACAAAACGCGCTTGATTTTCGTAAAAAGCAGTGTAAAATGAAAGCTTATCATTGAGGTGGCCAAAGGCTTGTGCTCCTCTTGTATTTTGAAACAAATAATCGTTACTATTTTGAAGGGCCTCTTTACCAATAGAAGTATTCAGTAATGGGTCAATGGCCAAAAAGAAATCAGATCCGGATTTTTGAACGAGATGTTCATGAAACAGTTTTCGAGTGATCCATCTTTTTGTGGTGTCTTTTTCAGGCAAATTAAGCTTAGCTTCGGTATAAGAAATAGGAAAAAATCCATTTCCTACAACAGCATTATTTGCATTAGAAAAAATAGCTTTGTCTTTTGCGATTGATGAACTAGGAATCAGTATTTCCTGGGTCCAGACATAGCTAGACAAAATCGTAAAAAGGCCGAGGGTAAATTTAGTCAGTTTCAAATTCGTGTTATTGAAAAAATTCCATAGATAGTTGCATACTTGCTTTCGATGCAACAAAATAAGGATTTTTAAGTTCTTTCTTATTATAGACAAGAGATTTTCCTGTTTTCACATCAATTACTTCCCCTCCGATAGCTTCGTAAATAGCATGACCTGCGGCTATGTCCCATTCCATTGTGGGAGCAAAACGAGGATAAACATCAGCTGTTCCTTTCACCAAATCAAAAAATTTAAGGGCAGAACCCATTCCTGTAGAAATGAAGGCTCCATAATTTTGCTCGATGTATTGTGCTAGTTTGAGTAAATTCCCAGAATAATGACTACGTGAAGCAATAATATGAATAGGCGAATTCACCTTAGGAAGTTGTTCTAACTTCTTCCATTTTGATGGATCTAATGCATCTTCATAACTGGTTTGAAATGCACCAGATGCTTTATTTCCAAGAATAATTTGTCGATTTACCGGAGAAGCGATCAAGCCAAAGGCTGGTTTACCTTTTGTAATATGTGCGATATTAATCACAAACTCGCCATTTTTCTTTATAAACTCTTTGGTTCCATCAAGTGGATCTACACACCAATTCTCCTCCCATTGCGAACGGATCTCGAATGGTTCTTTTTCAATTTCCTCTCCAGTGATTGGAATATCCGTTGTTTTAAGGTGTTTGGCAATAATCTTGGAAGAACTCAAGTCAGCTTTTGTAACCGGACTTCCATCTTCTTTTATAATCTTTTCAAATTCATCATTGTAGATTTCCATAATCGCTTCAGAAGATTCCAAAGCGGCAAGAATCGCTACTTGATATTTTTGAAATAGTTTAGTCATTGATTAAATTGCTTACGAGTGAACTCGCTCCGATTCTTAAATATTCTGGTGTTATAAAGGATAATCCCAAGTGTTTTTCAACGCAATTAAGGTATTCTATTGCATCGTCATAACTTCTAACTCCACCACTAATTTTTAATCCAACCAGACCTTGCTCTTTATTTTCTGCGATAACTTTTGCCATTACTTCAACTGCTTCGATTGTTGCTCCTGGAAACTCCTTTCCTGTTGAAGTTTTGATAAAATCTGCACCACCTTCAATTGCCAATTCACTCGCTTTTCGAATGCGCTCTGGAGATTTTAAATAACCTGTTTCTAAAATCACCTTCAGTTGTTTATTCGGCATCAAAGCCTTAAATGCTTTAACTTCAGAAATGACAGCATCGTAGTTTCCATCGTCGAACTCACCAAGATTTAAAACAATATCAATTTCATCCGCTCCATGGTTTAGTGCAAGCTGACATTCTTTGAGTTTTGTAGATAAATCACCTTGCGAATTTGGAAAATTCCCAGCGACAACAGCCAATTGAATTGAAGATGATTTTAATTTTTTTGCAGCGAGTTCTGTAAAATTTGGAAATAAACAGATTGCTGCGACTTGAAAACCTTGCTTTTGATATTCCAAGGCGGTATCTAAAAATGAAGTTACGCTATTCTTCGAATCAAAAGAATTCAAAGAGGTTAAGTCAACCAATCCACAAATTTGTTTTTTTGTCCAAGTCATAAATAAAGATATTATGGCACAATTTACGAAATATCGTTTACAAAAAAAGCCTATCCGAGGATAGACTTTAATATTATTGTAGTCAATAAATTTTACTGAAGCGTAAAGTTAATTGGAATACGACATCTTGTTCTTACAGGCTCTCCATTCGCTTCACCTGGCGCCCATTTTGGCATTTGGCGAACTACACGACGAGCTTCAGCATCAATTTCTCTTGACACACCTCTAAGGATTTTTACTTGTGTAATTGAACCGTCTTTATCTACAACGAATTCAAGGAACACTTTACCTTGATCACCCATTTCCATGGCAACCTCAGGATATTTTACATTTTCTGCAAGGAATTTTTTCATTGCTGCCATTCCTCCTGGGAATCCAGCTTCCTTATCTGGATAATCCACAATAGGAGCTTCTGGTTCTGGCTCTTCTTCAGGCTCGATGTCAATTGGTGGAGTTTCCACAACAATTGGCTCATCTTTATCCTCATTTTTCTTTACCTCTATTTCTTCTGATGGTGGTGGAGTTATTTCCGGTTCTTCAACTTCTTGCACAACCGGCTCTTCTTTTGGCTCCTCTACTACTTCTAATTCTTCAGGAATTTCCGCTCTTTCACGTGCTTCATTTTGATCAGAAACAATCGCTACCTCTTCCTTAAATGAAAAAGACAAGGTTACAAGACTTCCAACAATAAAGAATCCTAAAAAGATTAGTGGCAATCTTAATTTCTCGTTATCTACCTGTGGATTTTTCTTACTTTCCATAACTTTAATTTTTTAATTTTAACTACAATTATAATACCAAACTTATTTGTAGGAATTATAATAGATAATTTTGAAAATCAGTATCCCAAAAATACAACCTATTCCATTAGCAATCAAATCTAAAACTTCAAAACCTCTTGTAGGAAGAAATTCTTCTTGAATTAATTCGATAGCAAAACTCAAAAGCATTGTTCCAATCACGGTGATATGAAAAGCTCGTCTCCGAACACCGATGTAAATATTTTGTCTTTTAAGTCCAATCACCCAAAATAGACTCATCAAAGAGTACATAATAAAGTGGGCAACCTTATCAACATTCCTAAACTGCACTTCGTCTATACTAACGCTTGAGCTAGGAACGACGCTTAATGTTATGACTAAAGCCGTCCAAATTAAGCTAGGAAGTATAAATCGTAACACGACTTACTTTCCAATCAATTCTTTATAGTCTGCACTACTCAATAAGTCATCCAAACCATCCTTGTCTGAAACTTTGACTTTAATCATCCAACCTTCACCATAAGGATCAGAATTTACAAGCTCCGGATTAGACTCTAATTCTTCGTTGAATTGAATTACTTCTCCAGCAACTGGCATAAATAAATCCGAAACAGTTTTTACTGCCTCAACAGATCCAAAAACTTCCTCACGGTCAAGCTCTTCCCCTTCAGTCTCTACTTCAACAAAAACGATGTCACCTAGCTCACTTTGAGCGAAATCTGTAACACCAATTGTTACAACATCATCTTCAATTAAACACCATTCGTGGTCTTTTGTATATTTTAAATTTTCAGGAATGTTCATAGTTTCTCAATTTTGGATTCAAAAGTAAAATTTTTATGTGAAAATACTTTAGTTTTCTTGAAAATATTGCGTTTCATTTATTGAAGCAGAATTAAGCCCCTACTATTTAAGCACATCACTATTCTGAATTGCCTCATAACCATGACTCACTTCAACTTATGATGACTTTTTACATTGCTTTATTTGGATAAATTCCGCTTTTATTTCGGTTATATATACAGCTCAAAATTTCGTTATTTTTTCAATTTTTGAAGAAATACAGGGTATAAACATCAGTTTAAGCTGCTAAAATTGTATAAAATAGACCTAAAATACTTCCAAAATTTTACTTTTGTGATCATGGTAAATAGCGACCAAATAAAAGACCTTAAAGAACGAATCGAAAACTTGTTCACCTACTTGTCGATCGATGAGAAAAAAAGAGCAATTCATGAAAATGAATTAGCAGCTCAAGATCCAACTTTTTGGGATGATCCTAAAAAAGCGGAAATTTTATTGAAGAAAAATCGTCAACTAAAATTCTGGGTTGAATCTACGGAATCCTTAACTCAAGGAACTGAGGACTTAGAAGTTTTGATAGAATTCTTCAATGACGGTGCAGGTTCTGAATCAGAAATCAATGAATTGTACGAAAAAATCATTGGTGATTTAGAAAATTTGGAACTCAAAAACATGCTTTCTGGAGAAGAAGACAACTTGAATGCTGTTTTACAAATTACGGCTGGTGCTGGAGGAACAGAAAGTTGTGATTGGGCCAACATGTTATTGCGTATGTATTTAATGTGGGGGGAGAAAAACGGATACAAATTAAAAGAACTCAATTATCAGGAAGGTGATGTTGCTGGAATCAAAACAGTAACTATTGAGTTTGATGGAGATTTTGCTTTTGGTTATTTAAAAGGTGAAAATGGTGTTCACAGATTGGTGAGGATTTCACCTTTCGATTCTAATGCGAAACGACACACTTCATTTGCTTCCGTTTATGTTTATCCATTAGTAGATGATTCGATAGAAATTAATATCAATCCGGCAGACATCACATTTGAGACTTTCCGTTCAGGAGGTAAAGGTGGTCAGAATGTAAATAAGGTAGAAACAGCAGTTCGATTGAGGCACGAACCTTCAGGAATTGTCATCGAAAATTCTGAATCAAGATCTCAACTTGGCAACAAGGAAAAGGCAATGCAATTATTAAAATCGCAATTGTACGAGCTTGAGCTGCGTAAAAGAATGGAAAAACGTCAAGAAATCGAATCTGAAAAGAAGAATATTGAATGGGGCTCTCAAATCAGAAATTATGTAATGCACCCTTACAAACTGATTAAGGATGTAAGAACAGGTCATGAAACAGGAAATGTAGATGCCGTAATGGACGGAGATTTAAACGAGTTCTTGAAGGCCTACCTCATGGAATTCGGTTCTTAATAAATCATAAACTCTTGAAAGTTATATTATTATTTCATATTTTGTAAAAATCAATTATTAAATCAAGTAAAATGTCTGAAGAAACAAACGAAACAAACGCACCAAACAAATCGAACTCAGGAGTATGGATCTTGATCACTATAATTGCTTTATTGGCAACAGGTGTTCTTGGATGGATGTATTCTAAGGAATCAAAATCATATAAAAACTGTCAAACGGCAAATGCACAGCTTGAAAAAGAAATGAAATCGATGAACGAAGCCTTATCAGGTTACATTGATGGTGCTACAATGGATTTGAAGAATGACTTTCAACAAATGTTATCGACATATGATAAATTGATTGAAAAGGATGCTTCTAAATCAGATAGTTTACAAGCGCAAAAAGACAGTATCAACATGTTATTAGAACAATTAAAAGATACGAAAAACCGCAGTTATTATGAGATTGGACAATTGAAAAAACGTAACGAAAGATTACGTGAAATCATGAACCGATACTTAATCACAATTGATTCATTGAACACATTAAACATTGATTTATCTACGCGATTAGACAAGACAAGTTCAGAGTTAAATTTAACACAATCAGAACGTGACTCTTTAAGAAAACAAAATGATCAAAACGCTGAATTATTAACTAAAGGTGCAAAATTGAATGCCTTTAACTTCAAGAGTGAAGGATTGCGTTACCAAACTTTTGGAGGAAGTACAAAAGATGTAAACAGAGCTTCTAGAACAGAAATCCTATCGAGTACCTTCACCATTGGAGAGAATAAAATTGCACGAACTGGAAACAAGACCATCTACATGCAGATTACAGATCCAAATGGTCAAGTAATCTTCAAACGACCAAGTGATGTTACTCAAATTGCAGGTAGTGAAATTTTATACACTGGAAAACGAGAAATCAACTATCAAGGTCAGTTAATAGATATGACGATCGTATACAATCTTGAAGGAAGAGAAGTTGCAAGCGGAAATTATGTTGTAAAGATATTTGCTGACGGAGCATTGATCGGAAAAGATACATTTACACTGAAATAAGCAATTCAAAAAAAATAAATACGAAGGTCAAAGTTTAAACGCTTTGACCTTTTTTTATGGATTAAAATTACGTTCTCCACGCTTTAAATTACCTTCATAATAATGAAGACATATACATCCTAAATAAAACGTTAAATAGCTATTAAAGGATAGAAAAATCAATATTTTTGTAAGAAAAAACAGGGATTATGCGCGTTCTTCTTACGTTTATCATTTTAGTTATCGGGATTTTCACAGCTTATTACATGACAAAGTCATCCATGGAGCAAAAACAACTTCCAGTTATTCAACCGCGTGATGTAAATTCAGAAATGGTTGACCCGGAGATGGTTGACTTAGGAATTGGACATAGAATCAAAGATTTCTCTTTTAAAAATCAGAATGGAAAGGATATTCAACTGAAAGATGTGAAAGGAAAAGTGTTTGTAGCAGAGTATTTTTTCACCACTTGTTTAACAATCTGTCCTATCATGACTGAAGAGATGATGCGTGTTCAAGACCGATTTAGAGGAGAAGAAGATGTGAAAATTTTGAGTTTCACTGTTAATCCGGAGGTAGATACTGTAGAAGCAATGAAGGCTTATGCAGAAAAGCACAATGCGGAAGATGGTCAATGGCACTTTTTAACTGGATCAAAGGAAAATCTTTATAAACTAGCAAGAAATTCATTTTTTGTACTTAAGCCCGCTGAAGCTAAAAACTTGGGTGACGCCGGATCTGATTTTATTCATACCAACAATTTTGTATTAGTAGACCAAGAATTAAGGATCAGAGGATATTACGATGGAACAAGCAGTGAAGAGATTGATATTTTGATGGAAGACATTGAATTATTGCGCAAAGAAAAATAGGTGCAAAATTAATTACACCTATTTAATATCTTAAATCCGATAGCAATCGGACAAATCGCTCTTTTTAGTGCTGAGCTAAGTCATTTTGCTCTGTTTGTGTTTCAACATCACTGTATGCATCACATTTGGCTTTAGAAGAGCCACATGAAGAAGCGATTGAAACGATAAACAGACCAACGAAAGCCAAGGGAATCAATTTTTTCATAGCTTGTAAATTTATTTTATTCATATTATTTGTAAATATAGAGAGAAAAGAACAACTTAAAGAATATTCTTAGGTTTGATTTCATAAACTTGTAAAGAATAAAGCGTTAATAAGTACGTTAACAACTGTCGAATGATAAGAATACTATTCATACTAGGAGTTTTAATTTCCTTTCCATCATGGGGACAGAAATCTTATTATTTGTCATTTAATTCGCAAGAAGCCTCTCCTTTTCAACCGAAAAAAGAAATTTACCTAGACAGTAAAGAAGAAGTTTTTGAATATCTTAAAAAAACAAGAAGCAAGCATATTCGAAAAGGATATGTATTGGCTTCTATTGATTCTGTTCATTTTGAAGAAAACACTGCTGTGATCCATTACTATCGTGGAAGTAAATTTGAAAAAATAAAGATTGCACATAAAGATGAAGATGCTTACCTCATCAGTAAGGTACCAAGAATGAATGAGCGTATGATCGCCAAACTTCCTTTTGAACCTGAATTAGTTGAAGATCTTTTGAATGGACTAAGTGACCATTTGAACAACAACGGTTATCCATTTTCGAAAGTTTACCTTGAGGTAGAACACATTTCACCAGAAATTTCTGTTGCTCAACTTCACATTGAAAAAGGTCCTGAAGTAAAATTCACAGAAATATTTATCAAAGGAAAATCTAAAGTCGATGATCGCTATATCGAAAATGCGATTTCAATTTCAGAAGGAGATGACTATAATGCTGAGTTATTGAAAAACATCTCTAATAAAATTGAACAAATTCAGTTCATCAAAGAGATTCGACCGTATGAAATATTATTTACCCAAAAAGGTGCACAATTGTATTTATACTTGGAGAGTGTTCCGGTAAGTTTAATCAACGGTGTTGTTGGAATTCAACCTGATCCTGTTACTGAAAAAACTGTCGTTACGGGTGATATTAGATTAAAACTCTTGAATATTTTAAAACGAGGAGAAGAATTGGATATTAACTGGAAAAGTCTTCAACCACAAACACAAGAACTCGATTTATCCTTTAGTTATCCATTCTTATTCAACACCCCTTTCGGAATAGAAACGAACTTCGACCTTTATAAGTTAGACAGTACTTTCTTAAGTACAAATGTCAACCTCGGAATTCGCTATTTCTTAACTGGCGGAAGCTACATTAAGGTCTTTTATGAGGCCAACAACTCCAACTTACTATCGGGTGCTTCTTCAATTCCCAACAGTAACTTATCTTCAGCTTCCAATAATAGCTACGGACTAGGTTTATACCGAAATAGCGTTGATTATCTGCCTAATCCTTCCAAAGGACTTCGAATGTCTGTAGATGCCTCTGCGGGAAGAAGGAAAAGTAGACCTACTCAAGAAGACAGCACGACAATTTCAACGACATTTAGGGCGAATTTAAATTTAGAGGTCTTTTTCCCAATTGCCCAGCGCCATGTTATCCGATTGGCCAACAATACGCAAAGCTACTACGCACCAGAAATCTACCAGAATGAAGTTTATCGATTTGGTGGACTGAACACTCAACGTGGATTTAATGAGGAAGTTCTATTGGCAACGACCCTCACAACTTTCACGGCCGAATACCGTTTTTTAGTCGATCGGAAATCACATGCATTTGCCTTTTTTGATCAATCTTTTTATGAAAACAACTCAAATGATTATGTTAATGACCAACCCTTTGGATTTGGTGCTGGTTTCAGTTTTGGAACCAACTTGGGAATTTTCTCTATTTCTTATGCCTTAGGGAAGCAATTTGACAATCCGATTGAGTTTAGGAATGGAAAGGTGCATTTTGGATATGTGACTTATTTCTGATGCTGTAGGAATTAAGCCTAAAGCCTACTACTTATAGCTTATAGCGAAAAACCTAAAACGCCTCTCCGATTGTAAAGTAAAAACCGGTAGTTAAATCACTCGAAACACCGAAGTCTAGTCGGGCATTGATTTTTCTTTCTTCATCTATTTTAATTCTCAACCCTAATCCTGCGGTAGTACGAATATACTTCCATTGCATGTGATCCAATTGATCTGCAACAATAGCATTTCCCGCAAAAGCGACCATTCCAAGTCGACCATAAACGGGTGTTCTATACTCTGCTTGCCATCCTATTTTTTGTTTATCCATCCAGTAGCCATCATAGTAGCCACGCATTTGACTGTTTCCACCTATACTTGAAAGGTGATAAAAAGGAGCATCTCCATAGATGAATCGTCCATAAACATTTGCAGCAATAACTCTGTCTTTTTTCAAATCAAAATAGCGAATAACATCGATTGTGGTGAGGTCATAAGTGAAGTCACTTCCTACCCAATTGCCAAATCGTTCGTAGCTCGCACGGATAGAGTATCCCGTTGTAGGATAGAAATTATGATTTCTGGTATCGTATTTAATTCCCAAGCCTAATCCACTAATGATCCCTCCTTGACTTCCTGTAATCGTATTTTGAATCAACTGTCCTCCTTCTGCCCTTTTCACAATGTCAAAATCGTCAAAAGTGTAATGAATACCAGCATAAAAAGAAGAAAACAATTCGTAGTATCCTTTGAAACGGATGCGGGGATAATTGACAGAATATTGTTCGACATTTCTTGGCGTATTTCCTATTCCATAAAAATTGTAGAAGTAGCGGTAATAACCAAATTCACCATTAAAAACGAGCTTATTTTCCAACAACCACAAATCGTAAGATGCATAAGTAAGCACTTGTTTTTCGAGGGTGTAAGCAGCACCAACATTAATTTGAGAAGGTCGTAAAATGGTGTCATTAGGATTGGTCTTAAAACTAAAGAATCCAGCACCTCCAAACCCTAATCGCGTCTCTGGACCGTAAAACAAGATAGGAATTGCTACGATTCTAGGTTTATAGACTAATGCATCTGATTCGTTTTGTTCTTGCGCTTCCACTTGACGAGGCACAACAAGAAGCAATAACACAATTAAAATTAAATAGGTTCTCAAATTGCTATTTTTGATGTAAATGTACGAAATCTTAAAGTGCCAGAAAGGTGTTTTTTATTTGCGTAATGATTATTTAGATCAATTATCACCCTTTAAAAAAGTCACCATTTTTTCATTCACAGTTTCAGATTGATCAATAGATAAAAAATGTCCTGCGTTTTGAATAATTTCGCCTTTACCATGAGATAGTTCGATGGCCTTTTCAATCGTACTTTCATTATTCAGCATATCTTCATCACCAATTAAAACTAAAACAGGCATTTTTAGAGACATTAATTCTTCATTAGAGAACGGTCGCATACTCGACATGAATTTGTTTTTGGGAGCTATTTCTAATCCCAATTTATATTGTTTAATGTAGGTATCGCTAATTAAATCTGAATTGCTAGACATACTCTCTAAATTTTGCTCAATTCGTTTTTCCTCGGATGAAAATATCATGGCAATATTTTTAAATAAATCCTTACTCGGTTTAATCCAAGTGAAGGTTTGAGCAGGACTTAATAATATCAGGCTTTTTATATTTTTTTTATTATTCAAGGCTAGTTTAGTGGCCAACCATCCACCTTTAGAAGCGCCAATTAAGTGATAGTTTTCTAACTCCAAAGCCAAAATAACATCTTCATACCAATCATTAACTTCTTCAATACTTTCAATATCATGATTTAAATGAGATTTTCCAGGCTCTAAAATAAAGTCAATTGCAAATACGCGATGATCTTCGCTTAGCGACTCAATATTAGGATACCACATCGTTGAACTGGCATTCATACCATGAAGTAAAACAACTGGATCTGCTTTTTTTGGACCACTTACAATTACGTGAGCAATTCCGTACGTAGTTGGAATGTATAATTCTTCAAAAGACGAACTCCATAGCTTTAATGTTTCGTTGTATGCATTATAGTAAGCCTCCTTTGAATTAGATGCTTTTGAAATGTACTCTGGTGTTTTTTTATATTTATCGTACTTACCTGAACAACTCATAAACAAGAAAAAAAGAGGTATGAATAATAATAGTCTCATGGATGTGATTAATTCATTTATTATAAAGAAATAAACTTGAACTTAACACTCAAATATAACTTAAACAAATTGAACAAACTCGATTTGAAGAAATATTACACCTCATTTTCAAAAGAATAAATGAAATTTTGCTAAAACGAACGGTGTTTTAAAACCGTTTAAACAGCTGGGAAGTTAAAACGCTTGGTATGAGTTTAGCTTTTACAAATGGAACCTGTTTTGAACTGGACTTATATTCTATTTTAAATATTCTAAGGTGTTGACCATCTCAAATTTTGGACTTCTTTTCATAAACTCTCTTAAAAAGGCAGTATGAGCAGTCCCCATGAGTATAAATACCCTGTCGTCTTTTGTCATAGGAATTCTGTTCAAATTGGAAAATATTTTCATATTTCTGTGGTAAAAGATCGCTGCATTATCCGCGCCTTCAAATCCATCATTTATTCCTACATAGAGTAATTTATCAGCATTAGTGTTTATTGAGTAATCAAGATGATTGGGCTCATTTATTAATTTTAATTTTTCAAGTAAAGAGAGTGTTTCATATTTCGCTTCTCTTTTAGCAAGTTCAGGAAATTCTTTAAATGGCTCGTTTGTAAGTTGTAAATAGGTCTTGGAATCAATAGCGTTTTCAAGATCTGGACTGTTTTCAATAAAATCCCCAACACTATAATTATAACCCATATGATTGTCTATTCCATATATTTTCTTTACATTATTTAATCTTCCAACCTCAAAGCCGATCATACTACTTTCTCCATAATTTGTATTCAGTTCATCAGGGTTTTCTAAGAAATCTTGATACGCTTTATTAATCTCATCGTTATATTTGGGCAAGTTCTCGATACAAATAATTGTAGGTTTAAATTGAGCTAACATTTTAGAAATCTCTCGGATTTCTTTTTGTGATTCTTTACTATGTTCATCGAATTCTGTTTTGTTAGCGTCAGGAGTATACCCAAAGTGAAATGTTCCAAAGTTTAATACTTTTATTTTATCACTTTTATGTTCAGTTGACTTGTCGACTTTTAATTGATTATCCGGTGTATTACAACTAAAAAGTAAAACGGTGAATAGTAAGTAGATTTGCTTCATGATCGGTTATCTTAATTAAATTGGCTATAAAGATTCTGTGTACAAATTCCACTCAAATATAACTTTTACAAGTTGAACAAACTCGATTTATACGAAAATTAATTCTTCATTTCGAAAGAATAAGTAAGGTTAATTTTAAGATTTTGTTGAAAAATCATCATTGATTATACAACTATTGAGATATAAAAAAACGCGACCTAAAACGTATATTCAGACCGCGTATAAACAGATGTAAAACTATAATTGAATCTATTCTAATCATAAGCTTCTTTTGCTTTTTGGAAGAATGGAGCTAATCCGAAGAATGCCATCGCTGGGAAGAAGTGCATTGGAATAACCAGCCCTGGGAACATTTCTGGAAACTCAACTTCTAAAGGGAGGCTCATTGCCATTACAGGTACAATACTCAAAAATGAAAGCACCATAATGAGGATGTTCAACACACCGTAAAGATTTGGCTTTTTAACTTTATCGAGAATGATGTATCCTACACCCATCAGCACACTTCCAATGATTGATGAAAATACGATTGCAACTTCATCTATGACTGCAGTGAAGTCAAGGAAATAGAATTCCGAATAGATGTTAAAAAAGATGATACCTGCCACAGATGCTAAGATTCCAGCAACTCCTCCGTGAATTAAATGCTTTTTCATGGTCTATTTTGTTAATGGAATTGTTACATCCAACGAAATTTTGTCAGAAACTTTTTTCGACATTCCTTTCATTGTTCCTACTTTAAAATCTAAACGCTGCACAGAGAATTTAGATTTGATGGTGTTATCACTGAACGAAAAAGGAATCGTCATTTCTTTGGAAACACCGTGAATTGTCATTATCCCCTTTACTTTCATTTGATTCTCCTCTTTAAATACTTCAGAAGAGTTAAAGGTAATTGTAGGATACTTCTCTGCATCGAACCACTTGTCACTTACTGCGTGCTTGTTTTTCATTCCATTTCCGGTATTGATGGAATTTACATCTATCGTGAAAGATAATTTCGATGCTGAAAGATCATTTTGGTCCAAGATTACATCACCTTCTAAGGTTTTGAATACACCTTCAACTTCAGTTCCTGAAAATTTAACGGAATGTTTATCCGAAACTTTCCAGTTGATTGTGCTCGCAATTGTGAAGGCAGAAAAAAGAATTAATGCTCCTGCTAAAAATAAATAATTGATTGTTTTCATGACTTTGTTTTTATTAAAATTAATTGATGCAACAAAAGTCGGGACATTTTAAAGCCTGTGCATTAACCTAAATTAAGAAATCAAAAAAAGCTATTTATTTCTGCTCATGTTACCTCGAATTTTACTGAGGGCCTCAGGGGTGATGCCAAGATAGGAGGCTATCATTTTTTGAGGGAGACGGTTGGGCAGTTGTGGATATGTTTCTAAAAAGTGCAAATAACGTTCTTTTGCGGAAGCGCTCATCATTAAAATAATTCTACGCTGCATCACGGCCACTCTTTTCAATAACGGCTTAATTACATCTTGAAAATCCATTTTCTTGAAATAATCAGCCATTAGCGCTTCGCGATCTAGAGGTACAACAATAGAGGGCTCAATACTCTCAATATACAACAAAGCTGGTTCATTAAATTCGATGGACTCGACATCCGTAATGATCCAACCTTCTGAAGCAAACATAAAATTGTGTTCCCTGCCTTTTTCATCAATCGTGTAAGCACGTAGGAGACCTTCTTTAACATAAAAAGTCTTTATAGATTTATCGCCAGCATGCTGGATTATTTCACCCTTTTTGTAAGACTTTGTTGGGGTGCTATCGGTAATTTCAAATATTTCAGCGAAATTGTTCATATCATATATTCATTTATGCTCAGGTAAGGGTAAGTTTTTGAATAATCCATTTTCTAGGCTACCTCTATTTGTTAATGCTCAAAACTTTCAGGACTCTTGATAATGGTTCTTGTATTTGTCCCCAACAGGAGTCTGCGCACCCCCCCCCCTATTTCTCTCAAATATAACTTTTACAAGCTTAATAAACTCGATTTGAAGGAAGATTATTTATTGATTTTAAGAGAAAGGATAAGGTTTATTTTTGTGGAAAGGTGTTTAAAAACCGATTGAATAGCTAGGAAGTTGGGATACTTGGTATGAGTTTATCTTTTACAAAAAAAAAACTTAGTTAATTTGCCAATGCTATTATTTTCGAGCTAAGAATTCTTTCGCAGTCAAAATAGGAATTTTTGAGTTTTTAAGGTCTTTTTTACATTTAGGGAAATATCATAGTTTACTACAAACATTTAGATAAACGTACTGTGTCTAGCCAATCCTTCCCATCAAATATAACCATATTCTTATTTGAAAAGCCAAGGAATTCAAGCATTTTCAATGGCTTATATGGGAGATTCAAGACAACGGAATTATTAAGCGAATGTACTAATCGCATAACTATTGATTTATAATATTGCTACAAAAAAACTTCACAAGTTATTGATTAGAAGCATGTGCGAATGTTAAATCCATAAAATATGCATAATTTTAGGACCTAAATTAAAATTCTTAGCATGCATAAATTCATAGGCTCATTATTCTTTATTTTTATTTGTATTATTTCGTTTGGACAAGAGGTAAAATATAAAGGTTACATTGATTGGAATTCTAAAAATCAGTTTTGGGGACTGATCAAATTTGAAGAAGGAAAAGAGTCTGATACTGTTCTTAGAGATGTTTTTGAATACATCGATATTCGCAAGAACTCCATTGTCACTATTGAGCATTTAAATAAAAAAACGCAACAAGTTGCCACAAACATTAATATATATGATTACGATTTAAACTTATTAAAAAAATTCTCCGGTAAGCATGAGTATTATTACCACCAGATTTATATAAAGAAAGGAAATAAGACGAGTGTTTATGATGTTGACGCTAATAACTATATTTTAAAGGATGTTGTGAACGTTCAAAAAATTGATAATGTTGGATTTATCAGCAATCATAAACAAGAAGCCATTCTATACGATTTGGATGGAAACATTTTAGTAAGAACTCAAGGTAAAGGAAGCTTTGAATTTGATAAAGAGTACAACTGGTTTGTTTTAAAGAGAAATAAGGAATATGATATTTATTCACAAAACGGAAAGCCAATTGCAGCAAACGTAAAAAAGGTTACGCTTATTGAAAACAATAAAGAATTCAACTACAACAATCCCAATAACAATCTATTAATCAGTTTAACTCACGCTAATCTCACAGAAACAATTCTATTAAACACAGTTCACCAAGAAAAAGATGGCTATGGAAATTTACCTTATGATAACACTACCTTATCTTACCGTGTATTAATTAAGAAATTTCCAGGGACGTTTATTAAACAAACTAATCACTATGATAAACTTATTGTCAAAAAAGGAGAGGTTATGATGTTGGTAGACTCGAGTGGTAAGCAAATATTCAAAGAAAGCTTTCAAAAAATATATCCACAATCTTCTGACACAAAAGATGTTTATTTAGTAAAAAATAATGACCAATATCACTTCTTTTCTGGGAATAATAACCTCGTCACAAATAAAGATTCTATTGAATATTTTGACGAAGTAAAAGTGGTTGATGGAAATTACAATACTTACATGTACTTAATGAGACAAAAAGGTGTTGAAAAATACTATTTATACAATTCATCTGGTAAAAGATTAATTGAAAATCCAATTGAAGATGCCTTTTTTGGAGAAGAGAACCTTTTTCTAATAGCAAAGAATAATGGAATGTTTGCCTTTTCAGGTTTTGGTGATAGATTCACTTCATTTAAATATACGGGATACAATACCATCAATTATTTTGATTATGCTTTGGTGGAAGTTTTAGAAGGTGACAAAGCTAGTTTGTTTGTCTCAGACTTGGATTCTGTTATTCTTGCAGAATATAATTTCTCTCGAATCAAAGGAATTGAGGGAGATTCCGATATGATAAGTAAAACAGTAAGAGCTTTTAAAAAAGGATCTAACGAATTTGTGTTAGTTAGTATATTATTTTACAATTACGAAAACGATATTCAACTTCCATTCAAGATCATGGAAAACATCAGTTTTGAAGACTACATTTTTGATGCTAATCTCGTTGAAGAATATTTCTATGAATATGCTCCCTTGCTCGTGAAAAGTAATAGTAAATGGGGAATTATCAATATGAATACATGGAAAATGATTCTAAACCCAGAGTACGACAAATTAATATATAACGATTATAAATCATTGAATAAAGGTAGTATTGTGCTCAAAAAGGAGGGGAAATACGGACTGTTTAACATGTCGGGAAACCTTTCAATTTTTTCTAATAAAACAGTCAACAAAGATTCTTTAGGAAATGAAGATCGTGGCGTTTTAGAGCCAATATTTGAAGAAATCGAATTTCTTGATGAAGAATTTATGGTGACTAAAAAGGATGGCTTGTACGGGATTTGTTCATTAAGTTCAAACACAGTATGGTTCAATACTATTTTAAAAGATAAACCAAATAATATATATGAACTTATTGATTTGGATGATATTATCAATGCTCCTAACGCAGTAGTAGAAGGAAAAGAAATGCAGTGCTATTCTCAGTATGGTACAGTAACATGTTACGACAAGATTTACGCACCGGAATGGGGAAAGGAAGAGCAAATCAGAATAGCGCATAAAGAAGACTCCTTATTTGTGCTGAATTACTATGGGGGGATAATAGTGAAAGGAATATTTGAAAATATAAGAAGACATCCGAACCAAGATTACTGGATTACCAAAACAAATGGTAAATGGGGAATAAGGGGATATGACCTATCAGAAATCATAATTGAAGAAAAATATGATGAATTAATTAGTCAGAATGATGATAATGTAGATTTTCTTATGGCTCGCATAAATAAAAAGTATGGTGTAATACAAGGAGGTAAAGAAGTTATTCCTGTAGAATTCGATGAAGTAAAATTTGATGAGGATTATATATTTTTTCGAAAGGAAAAATTATGGGGTGGTAAAAAAGTATGGGGAGGAAAATCAATTCCCGCAGAACAATCATCAATTGATTCTGTGCGAGAGATACTTGAAAATCAATAATAGAATTTAAGGTATTTAAATTAAAGTGCTAATCTAATAGCTTGCCGAAATGGCTCCATTGAGCGTGCCGAAATGGGCTCTATTGAGCGTGCCGAAATGATGGACAACTTATAACGCAGCAACCTCACAACCGTAGGGCGTAAAACCACCAATTTACCCTTTAAAAACAGAAAAACTCGATGGTTTACAGTATTTGCAGCCTAAAAACACATGAATAGTGAGAATGAAACTTAAGAAATTCTAGAGCGGTTTTGGGTAAAAAGAACAGCTATTGTCAAAATCAATACTTAAAAACGCATTATCTCAGCAAATCAGAAGCTTAAAAGTGTTTCTGTTTGACAAAACAGCTTGTTTTTAAAAATAGAAAGTCCAATTTTTTTGAGCGATATCTAATAACCAGCCCTCTGGGATTAATCCGTCAAAAAAAGGGAACATCGTTTTGCTTTCGAATGCTTTGTCTGCAAGCGGTAAGGTTAAACTAACAGGTTCGGCTTCTTTTAATTTTAGATAAGATTGGTCATATAAAAAATGAAATCCATTTTCATCTTCTGTAAGTATTCCTGCCATTTCATCATACATATATACTTTAGCTTTCTTCATCTCTTTCTGATTGTATTGGACCCAGTTCATGGCCAAATAATGATAATATTTGATTCACTTTATCCATTTGCAAACTTTGTTTTCCTTGTTCAAGGTCTCTTACAAACCTCAGTCCTACACCAGCTTTGAATGACAAATCTTCTTGAGTTAACCCAAGATGTTTTCTTCTTTTTTTTACAAATTTGCTTAGTTTGTTCATCTCATCTATACCTTTTCGGGTATAATTTAACTAGTTACAACGGTTGGGGCTATAAGTAGTGCGTGGGTTAGCACTTAACTTTGCAAGTACACAACAAACTGAAAATCCAATTTTCAGAAGTACAATCACACCT
This sequence comes from Brumimicrobium aurantiacum, assembly GCF_003402975.1. Classification (GTDB taxonomy): domain Bacteria; phylum Bacteroidota; class Bacteroidia; order Flavobacteriales_D; family Crocinitomicaceae; genus Brumimicrobium; species Brumimicrobium aurantiacum. Next base: position 66,948 of record NZ_QURB01000005.1, read on the forward strand.
TTTGGTATTGAATCTCCATAGTTTTTTTAGGCTTCGAAACCGCCACCAAAGGCTGAGTTCAACACCAAGCATGATGAATTCAACTTACTTGACCTCATTGATGCTTAATTGTTAGGGTTAGTTTTTTATTCAGTTATTAATTTAAAATTCATCGTGTTTTTAATTTTTTTGTCAACTAAGATTCCAATGTCAATATTGTCATTTTTCTCTGTATTTTCAATACTTATATTGTTATGTTGAATATCTTTAATATTTGCTAAAAAAACATTTGGTAAATGATTTTCTGATTTTACTAATATTTTGGAATTCTTGTCAATTTTTTTGCCCTTAGTATTAAAACACAATATTTCTTTATTAAAAATGCTAATTACTTCAATTTCATTATTATTAGATTCAAATATTTTCGATAAATAGTTGTCGTTTATTAATTCAAATAATGATGTGGCAAAAATTTTCATAAAATCGATATACTCAAATAGAATCGATTTATTAATCAATTGAACATTGTTTACTCCGTGTGCAATGTCATTTCTTAAGTCGCAAATATGTTCAAGAATTGGAAATACAATGCTGTTTTTTTTGGATGCAAAATCAGAAACATTAATTGTTAGAAAACCTTTTAATGGCTCATATTGTCTAATTAAACTTGATATGTTTTTAATACCTATTTCAGAAAAATAGATATCAATAACTGTAATTCTAAAGTTTGCGTTATGGTTTTTAAAAGCATCAATATTAATAACTGAAGAATTTTCATTTATATTTTTATGTAAAATTTCAATTAATTTTTCAGGTTTAACATTTTTATTTTTCCGATAATCTAACTGCTTAATAATTTCTAAAGTTTTATTCAAATTATTTTTTTGAATTTCTTCTGGAAGTAAATTATAACTTGTGACAATTGAACAAATCTCATTTAAGTATTTTACAAAAAGTTGTTCTACGAAATGTTCATATGCACCATAAATTGAGATGATATGAGAGTTAAAATCGAATTGCTTAATTTTTGATATCGTTAATGATTTTAAAACAGAGTCAGGTTTTAATTTTTCAATTTTAGATTGATTTTTATAACTCGAATTCTGAAAATCTATATATAATTTAAGCAAATCCATTTCCTTTTGGAAATCACTTAAAATACTATGCATTGATAAAACTATTTAGATATTCATTTAGAACTTTAATTCTTTCTAATACTTTAGTTTTATTAGTATCACGACCTTTAAATGAATCATACTGTGATTTATGAAAATCTGCTAATCCAGTAATGATTTCTCTTTTTTTAGCTAAAATCTCAGCTTTTTTATCTAAATTATTAGCTAATACTTGCATCATTGGGTCATACAATATTTTAGTAGGTCTTTCGTAGTGAAACCATTTGTCCTCTCTGCTTCTATGAAGCCAAAAAGCCTTTTCATCGAATAATTCAAATGCAAACTTTATGGTATCATTGAATAAATCTTTTAAATTATTTAAGACATCTTCATTAAATTGTTCATTGCCCTTTTTTAAGAATTCATCTAAAAAATATTCCATTGTGTTCCCTTGCCATTGGTCAATTTGACGATAAGCAAAAAATCTAAGAACGAGTTCAGCATCAGACATATCTTTAAAGTATTTGTCTTCAATGACTTCTTGTCTAGCTTGTCCTGTTGCTATTTCTGTTTCGTCAGGTTCTGGAATATTCCATAATTTGCAGAAATATTTGTTACGTGAAAGACTTATTGTCAAGTTGTTTAATCCACCTGGAAATAGGGCATTCCTTATTTCTTGAGCTTTTAGTTTTTCTCCACCACTATTAATTCTTTCGAAAACTAATTGTTTTAATCTGTTTGCTTCAGATTCAGATTTTGCAGTTTCTTGCAGTAATATTATTGACGATATGTATCTTCTGTCAATTCCTTTTCTTATTTGTTCAGGTAATTGAGAGTATTTTAAACCATTTAATTCTTTCCACTCGACCAAATCTTGTAATGCAAATTTGTCTTCGTAAAACTGAGATATTGCAGTAAGTCTTTGAAGGCCATCCATCACTTCGTAAACAGAATATTCTCTTTCATAAAGGAAGATTGGTGGAATCGGCACATTCATTATAAACGATTCTATTAGCTTCGATTTTCTAGTTCCATCCCATCTATGTCTTCTTTGAAATTCTGGATTCAGAATATAATCTTCACTATTCACCATATTTACAATGGTGTTTAGTGGATAACGAGCTTGTTCAGTTATAATTCGTACTTCACCTTTTTTATACTTTTCATTAATTTGCTCATTGGTTAATTTTATTTCATTTCCAGTAGCTTCTTGAAATAAATCAACTTTTTCATTTTCGTATAATTCGTTATTCATATTCTGTTATTTTATTGAATTTTGGTCGTTCTGTTCAAATTGCACACAACGGCAGTCTGTCTCAAAACCACCAATTTACCCTATAAAAGTAGAAAAAATTGACGATTTACAGCGTTTTCAACTTAACAATAAATGAATTGTGAAAATGAAGCTTAAAGAATTCAAAAGCGGTTTTGGGTAAAAATAACAGCTTTTGTCAAAATCAATACTTAAAAACGCATTATCTCAGAAAATCAGAAGCTAAAAAGTGTTCCTTCTTGATCAATCAGTATATTTCTAAAAACATAAAGGCAAATTTTTAGAAATACAATCACAAGTTTTCTTATTGAATCCCCATAGTTTTTTTAGGCTTCGAACCCGCCACCAAAGGCAGAATTCAACACCAAGCACAATGAACTCAAGTTTTACTTGAGTTTATTGATGCTTAATTGTTGTGCATAGTGCTTTTAGTTTTTCCAATTTTGAAGTCGGTCAAGATATAAATAACTTTCCACGAATTTTTTATGGTCCGAACTCGTCATTTTCTCCAATAAATTCAATGCTGAAATATAACTTGCTAAATTTCCATTTGACGAACTGAATTTTCCGTCCTCAACAAAAGTTACCAAACTATCGTTTTGCACTTTTAAATTCGGATATTCCTTTTGTAATTCTTTTCCGCCACCAATCCACGTTACAATTTTATATCCATCTGCAATTCCGGATTTTCCGATTAATTGAGCTCCAGCACAATTGCTTACAATATATTTAACTTCTTTATTTTTCTCTTTTATGAAATTTACGATTTTTTCGTTGTGGACTTGTGCGTACATATCGTAAGCACTTGGAACAAAAAGAGCAGTTAATTTCGGACAATTGTCAAAAGTGTAATCAGGAACGAAATGCATTCCTTCTTCAGATGTTATTGGATTTTCAGTTTCGGCTATTGAAATAACATTGAAAAGTTGTTTTCCGTTTTCGGTCGGTTTTGCGAAAACATCAGAAGTTGCAATTACTTCGCTTTGTAAAACTCCATTATACATCAAAAGTCCGATTGTTGGCAATTCTGGATTGAACGGTTTTAGATGTTTTGTAAGCGTATCAGTTTTCTGTTCCGCTTTTTCGATTTCAATATTTTCAACTTTTGTTTTTGATTTGTCGTTGTTACAACTTGTCAAAATAGTCGCAAAAATCAATGTTATAAATCCAAATTTTCTTATCATTCTCGTTTTTTTTTGTATTGTAGGCAACAGATTGCAAATAGGCACAGGCGGCTAACACGTGTGAATGTTTGCCGCTTGGGCTTATTTGTTGTTATGAGCACTTTTCAATTTCTTATTTCTAACTCTATTTCTTTATAATTTCCTTCGACAATGATAAGACTGCTTTGATACTCTGATTTATCCAGAGGAACTACTTTCAGTGTGAATTTAAAGTATATTATACACTTTACACCAAGGAGTATCTCATTTTTTTTTGTATGACGGAACTGTGTAGTTGCAACTAGATATTATTCAAGTTATTTGAACGGGATTATTGCTAATATTTTCGAATACAAAGAAACTTTCGAGAGAAGAGGTATCCATTACTTTTCCCAAATCCATTTTTATTGTGGAATACAATAAATCTGCCATTAGGCTAACTACATTCTGAAAAGCTGGAAGTACAATCAAATGTATGATTCATTTAAAAGTGACAGGTTGAAGTTTCCATTTACCATCAACTATGAATAAATTGGAACTTTTATTGTTAACTTTTAATTCAAAATGTTTAGCATCTATTTTGGTTAATGAATCAACACTCAGTTTTTCTAAAGTCTCATTAAAATGTTTGATTATTTGATTTTTATCCGTTTTAGAAAAGTAATTACCAGTTCTGATTTGATTATCCTCTAAAACGGTAATAAGAGTTTCTAGTTCATCATTTCTATAAACACATAAATATTTCATAGCATATATAATATCATCATTTTCAAATGCCGCAATTAGAGAGTTGAATAATTCAACAACACTTGATTGTGGATACTTAGATATGTCCTCTTCAATATTTTTAAATTGATCTAATTTTTGATTTTGTGGCTCGATATAATTTGGTTCTGCTTTTCCTTTTGGGAAGGATGCTGTTATATTAATACATGGCACTTGCAAAGTATGACCTTGCTTATCCACTTGTTGCATAAAATACGGTATCAGAGTATCATGAAGTTCATGTTTGTATTTAGCCTGGTATACAACCCATTTGAGCCACTCACCTTCAAATGGAAGTTTATACCAAATTTTATGCTTAGCATTTTGGTAAAGTTCGTATCTGGCTCCAAGTACAACACCATCACCACTTTTAGCTTTGGTAACGAGCGTGTCTTTGTGATCTTCACCATTAATCACAGTTGCCTTATAAATCAAGGTATCTTGGTAACGTTTTGAATCCGTATTGTCAAACCATTCAACACCAACAAAACACCCATTTTCCCCTATAGTTATGCGTTCATCAATTAAATCAAACTTCACCCACTCATTCCCCTTCGTTCCTGACTTCACAATGTTAGAAGAAGTGAGTTCTTTATCAGGTTTAATTTCTATCAAATTAACATCATAAACGTGTATTCTAAAATAAGCATCGGGATAACCATTATCTGTAATGTACACATTGACGTATTTTAATACCCCAGGAGCTGAATATTTATTTGGAATATGAACTGCTTGTATAGTTCCATTTTGAGATGTTATCCCGTATTGGGAAAATAATTTTCTTGGCTTTTTTGTAACACCAAGTTTCTTCAATTTATACTTGCCTTTTTTTTGAACAACAGCTACTTCTTCTAATTGTTGTTGTTTTGGAATTAAATGTATTTTACTCGAAGAATGTAAATTTTTTATTGCAATTTTTTTTGTCTCAAAACCAATACTTGAAATGATTAAAGAATCAGTATTAAAACGTAATGTATCCAAAAAAAAGTAGCCGTTGTGATTGGAGATTACATTTTTATCATTCTTAACAGTACGTATATGAGTAAACGGGACTGGTTCAGAACTTAAACTGTCAACAACTTGAATTTGAGCAAATTGACAACAGTGGATAATTAAAAAAATAGATAAGGTCAATAATTTAAACATAAAATCAGTATTTGAAAAAAGATTATTAATAAATTTAATTTCACATTTTTTAAGTTTCAGTAAATAACAGTGGCTGCATGTTAAAAGCAGCCACTGTTCAAATTTAAATACCTTCAGGTTTTAACAAGGAACAAGCTCAGTATGTGATCCTACTTCTATCCAAAAGATATACGTCTTAGTGGTCTTATTTTGAAGTTTTAAGAGGTCATCACATGGTCCAAAATCTTCAGTTGTTCCAATAAATGGCCTCGCTGGAGGGAATGGTCCAAAAATGTCAGTATCGCCATTGTCAGAGAAAAAAGTTGTTTTATTACCTAGTATCTCATGATATGGTGCAAAAACAGCTGCAATTCTTACAATTATATTGTCGTCTGTTGAAATGCCATTTGGAAAGCTCTCTTTTGAATATTCTCCAAGTTCAGAAATGGAAAGGATACCATTCTCAATATTTATTGTAACCTCATATTCAGTATTGGTAGAAGCATCATTTATTACGAATTTGGATTCATTATTAACATTGAAATAATCTACGGTAATTTCAAAGTTAGTTGTGTAGTCGTGCGAAGTCACCTTGTACTTTTCAGATGAATGATCATATTTTATCTCTTCTAAATTCGCAGCTTGGGCAAGACTTGTAACCTGAGTGGTAGGATTCGAAAATCCTGATTTCTGTGGCAAATCTTTAGCATCTTCAACTTTAGATGTACTGTTGTCTTTTAATATTTCTTCTTTTTCACAAGAAGTAAAACCAATTCCTACTAAGGCAAGGAGCAAGCCTCCATAAATTAACTTTTTCATAATTATAGTATTTAATTTTCGCCCTACTTTGTTTTCGGGAGTGTTCAGGTCAACTTTTTCTCCCGCTACAAGCAAAATATTCTTGGCAGTCGCTAAATCGGTCTGTTTGGTTTCTTACTAAAGCAGTGTCCTTTACCGTTATTGAGTGCGTATTACCTTGCTCATAACAATTGGCTAATCGTATTACGATTAGCCATACTGTATCTTTTCCTTCAAATATAGCATTAATTCCATAAACAAATCCCAGTTACTCCACGCATTTTCATTAGCTTATAGGAAGATGATGAAATTAGACCATTCGCATAGCCGTATAATTATTCGAATAATATACGTTTAATTCTACGGCTAAAACCCAAACTCGAAGCATCGTTTCCCACCCCGACGAAGACCGGTAGCTACATCCCGAATTAATCACCAATTTCCTATTCCAAAGCCAAACTGGCTGCTACCTTTGATAATGCTCAAAATTTTTATTCCTCAAAATTGGATTTACAATTCTAAACAATAAAAACCTCTGTGCTCACCAAATCTATTGCCATTTTGGCTTTTCATTTACAAAAACTCGTAATTAATTCGGGATATGAACTTCTTTTTGTATGCTGGTAAATCTGTTTACACAGCGACCTTGTGAAGCTCGTGAAAATGATATAACCAGCACAAAAGAAGGAATAAACTTGAGGACGTAGGCGGAAAAGGTGGTCTAGAAATAAGTTTTAAGTTATTCCATGAAGGCCTATGCTTAGAATTATTGACAAAACTGAGGAATTGTATTTAAAATCCTCCCCCTTTATCCCCTTCCAAAGGGGGAACATCAGAGCCCTAAACAAGCCTTACCCCAACTCCAGTAAAACTGGACAATGGTCTGATCCCATCACGTCATTTAAAATGTCGGCATTCTTGATATTGGATTTTAGGGATTCGCTCACTAGGAAATAATCGATTCTCCAGCCTACGTTTCGTCCTCTTGCTCCACCGCGGTAACTCCACCAAGAATATTTAACTTCTTCGGGATGCATTAATCGGAAAGTATCCAATAATCCATGACCTGTAAAGGCATCCATTCCATCGATTTCTTTTTGGGTGTATCCTGCTCCTTTATTGTAATTCGCTTTTGGTCTGGCGAGGTCAATATCTCTATGGGCAACGTTGAAATCACCACACACAACAACAGGTTTTTTGGCTTCAAGGTCTTTTAAGAAGTTTAAGAAGGATTGGTCCCAAGTTGTGCGGTAATCTAATCGTGATAAATCATTTTTGGCATTGGGAACATAAACAACCACAACATAGTATTCTTGAAATTCAGCAGCAATCACACGTCCTTCTTGGTCATGCTCTTCTACTCCTATTCCATAAATGACATCCAGAGGTTTTTCCTTGCTCAAAATAGCGGTTCCAGAATATCCTTTCTTCATTGCAGAATTTGACACAATATGATAATCTTCTTTAAATGAAACGAGGGCTTCCTGCACTTGATCGTCTTGTGCTTTCGTTTCTTGTAAACATAAAATATCTGGGTTCAAAGCTTTCATATCTGCTTCGAAATCCTTTTTCATGATTGCACGAATTCCATTTACATTAAAAGATATTAATTTTGCCATAATTCTGATTTTTTGTCGTGTTTTACCTTCTGTTTCACCCCTTCAGGGTTTGTAACCATGGATTTACATCCTTAGTTACAAAAATTTCATCCTTTCAGGATTATTTAAAGTTCTGAAACAGAACGTCTAACTCTATTTCTTGTGTTTTACCTTTTGTTTCACCCTTTCAGGGTTTGTAAATCATATTATTCATTTTAACCAAGGATTTTCATCCTTGGCTAATAAAATTTCATCCCTTCAGGATTATTTTAACTTCTGAAATAGAAAGTCTCATTCTATTATATTGCGCTAGAAAATCGAATAGCAAGGCGCACTTATTTTTTTATTATAAGGAGTTGACAAATGTCAATGACTGAATAAAAAATAGGTGCAACGCCGATAGTCGATTTTATAGCGCAATATAATTTAGAAGCCTTTTACTCCATTTACTGTGGTGTACTTTAAAATATTCTTTTTATCAGGATAAATCCTTGCAAAAGCAGACTGAACAGCGATTGTTCCTTCATGGAATCCACACAAGATTAATTTTAATTTTCCAGTGTAAGTATTCACATCACCAATGGCATAAATACCTGGGATATTTGTAGAATAATCTGTTGTGTCAACTTTAATGGCATTCTTTTCAATTTCTAATCCCCAGTTGGCGATAGGACCAAGTGAAGGTTTCAAACCAAACAAAGGAATAAAGTGATCTGTTGCCAATACTTCTTCCCCTTCTTTTTTGTGTTTGATGGTCACGTTTTCCACTTTTCCATCTCCTCCAATTCCAACAACTTCACGCTCTGTAAGTAAGTTGATTTTTCCAGCTTCTGCCAAATCCATCACTTTTTGAACAGAATCTAAGTGTCCACGGAAAGAACTTCTTCTGTGTACTAAAGAAACTTTTGATGCGATATTTTTCTCTGTAAGGAAGATTGCCCAATCTAAAGCAGAGTCACCTCCTCCAGCGATTACACATTCTTTACCTCTGTAAAATTCAGGATCTTTAATGATGTATTCTACACCTTTATCTTCGTAACTTTCTAAGTTTTCGATAGGTGGTTTACGTGGTTCAAAAACACCCAATCCTCCGGCAATCATCACTACAGGAGCTTCGTGTTTTGTTCCTTTATCTGTAGTTACGATAAATTTATCTTCAGCTACTTTTTCGATATCTACTGCAGCTTCACCTAGAGTAAAACCAGGTTTAAAAGGCGCTGCTTGTTCCATTAAGTTATCTACAAGATCACCAGCCAAAACAGACGGGAATCCTGGGATATCATAAATTGGTTTTTTAGGATAAATCTCTGAACATTGTCCTCCAGGTTGTGGTAATGAATCTATCAAATGACATTTCAGCTTCAACAATCCTGCTTCAAAAATGGTAAATAGTCCAACTGGACCTGCACCTATAATTATTATATCTGTTTTAATCATATTTTCTATTCTATATCGTAAATCGAATTGACATACAAATTTAACTATTCTTTACTTAACAGTAATCAGCTTAGATTGTTTTCCTTTGAAAAGCTAATGAATTTACCGTAAAGAGGGGAGAGATATTCGTATTTATTTACTCAAAAATTGTTTGCATTACAGCCATTGACTTTGGGGTTTTAAATCCATTGATGTGTAATTTAAAATAATCGATAAGATGATCTGTAATTTGAGAACGCAGTAATCTATGAATACTTAGCGCCAGAAATTCATTTTTATCACTATTTAAAAGTTCAATTAAAAGGGCAACTGTTTCATCATTTACAAAGAGGTGACTACTTGGTGTTTGATTGGCAATTACTCCATCTTGCAGGTCGAAAATTGCTCCATTTGGATCTGCAACATGAATTCCTATTCCAATTTGGTTGGCGAGTTTAAGCAAGAACCATAAGGGATAATTGGTGTATTCTTCTGAATTGTCTAACCATTTAATTTCGTGTTCTAAAAAGGCAAACATACTTTCATCTTGATCGCTACTTTTTAACACTTGAGCCAAAACTTCGGTAATAAAAAATGCCAATCCACTTTTGATGGGATGATAGGGAATGCTTTGCGGATTGTATAAGGAATTGATTTCTGTAATCTTTCCCAACTCACTATCCTCTCTGCGATATGCTGTGATTTCGACAAGACTTAAGGCTTGCAACATATTACCTTTTTTCTTTTTTCCACCTTGAAAAATATAGGCTTGAAATCCGTTTTCTAGGGTGAAAAAATTAAGGATTAAACTTGTTTCGCTGTAATTTAGTTTTCTTAGTAAAACCCCGTGTTGAATGCTTTTCATTTACCTAGTTTATGAGTACGACTTTCCCTACTTGTCTACCTTTCACTTCGGCATCATCAACACTCGTCCAGATCAAATAAACACCTGTTGAAGCGCGTTCACCATCCATTGTTTTTCCTGACCAAGTTGCAGTTCCACCATTTGAAATGGTTTTATAAACGAGTTTTCCTGAGATATCTGTGATTTTTACATCAGAATTATAGGCAATTCCTTGAATCGTAATAGGACCGGAATATTCTGGATGAACTGGATTTGGGAATACATTTACACTCTCATAATTCAAGTCTCCTTGTGAAGCATCAGAACGGTAAGAGATCATTCCTTCTTCTGTTAAGAAAAACACTTCTCCAGTGGTATGATTAATTGCAATATCCATGATTACATTACTCAACAATGGACTATTTGAAGTGGTGAAGTTTTGTTCTACTTCTAATCCATCTGGAGAAAGTAAGAATACACCTGCGTTTGCTGTTCCGACCCACTTTCGATTTGCACCATCAATTTGAATAGAGGTTATATGCGTTGTACCTAAAACGATTTCTACATTTTCTCCAAACTCAATCAATAGTTTTTGGAAATTATACTCTCCAGCAGAAGCGTTAAAGACATTTGCCGCGTTATAAAGCACACGCATTCCTTCGGTTGTTCCAACCCAAATATTTCCATCTAAATCTTCTTCAATGGCCTCTACATCAGATGTTGGTAAAGCTCCTGAATTTGCTCCTGTATTCAGTACACGATAATTGTCGTCACTTGCGTCGTCGATATTCTCTCCTTCATTAAATGCTAAAAGTCCAACACCTTCTACGGTCATCCATTTTGTATTATTGCCATCAATGATTAAACGCTTGGTTATGCGATTGGTAAAACCGCCTCCCACATTAAATTCGAACCAAAGTCCGTCCTCTGTTCTTACTTTTAAAGGTTTACTTGCGTTGGCATTGGCAACCCATAAATTCCCATCGATATCATATTCAATGTCAGAAATATATCCCCAACCAACATTTCCAGTTTCTTCAATTAAGCTATTGGTAAAACCGAATGTATCCGTAACCACTCCATCATTTGTAATTACTAATGGAACTCCAGCATAACTTCCGTAGGCTACTTCCGCTGTATTTTTAGGATTAATTGCTGCTGAGATAAAACCCCAGGATTGAGCACCTTGTAACATCGCTTGATTTGAGATTATGGTAGATTGCCATTCTTCATTTTCCATGGTTGTTCCACCGTTTCTTGTAAACATTGGTGAGTTTCCATTGAATCCTCCACCAGCAATGGCTAGCTTCCCTTTTTTCCACTTTGCACGAAACATACTGTTATATCGTGGCCCGCTAAATCCAATAAGGCTCGAGTTAAAGGCGTTGGTTGCTTTCACCAATCCAGAGTTTTGGTCTGCTATATAGTAAGTTGACCCCACCAAAATTGCATGACTAGGTTCTGGAAATGATGCACCTTGATATTGATAAATATTATCAACTTGTGTTAGGTTTTGATCATAGCTAAAAACCGAACCAGAGCAAGAAACCAATAAGTTACTTTCAAATCCATCTAAGCCATTAATTTCTATTGCATCAAGTAATTTAGTAGGTATACCATTTACAATTTGGAATAAAGTATCTCCAGCGTAAAATTCATGATTAAATGAAACGAATAATTCTTCATTGAAAACTTCAAGCTCATTATATCCTCCATCAGCGGTATAATCGTTTACGTTGGACATTGCCTCCCACTGACTTGGATCAGCTAAAAAGGCGTTTTCTTCCTTAGCGGCATAAATACTGCTTTCTGTCAATACATAAATACTGTCTTGATGAAAAGCGATATCCAAAAACAGATCTCCATTGGTAGTAGGATTGTAAGTATCTCTAATTTCATTTTTATCGAGATTCAAGACAACAATACCCACGCCAGTCGCAATAAACGCTTCGTTATCTTTTACTACTATTCTGTTCACAGATTTAATTCCATTGACAGTGGATTGCACAATTGCGGGAAGATTAAAAACACGATTATTTTTGATTAAATCAAGGTTTCCACTTTCGTAACCAACAATCAAGGTTTTAGAAACCTCATCGTATGCAATTGCAGAAGGCGCTACATCAGAAAGGTAATTGGCCACGGTCCAAATGCTTTGTTCTCCTGCCTGAAGGTCATATTCCAACATTCCATTTTCCAAAATCGAAAAAATAGCTCCATCTCCTTTCACTACATCAATACCAGAGTTAGGTGAAATATGCATTCTCCATTGCTCCATTCCTACTTGGGAAAATACAGCGAAAGAAAATGACAATACAGTAAGTAATAATCCTATTTTTTTCATGTTGATGAATTAACGCTTAAAATTAATTTTTATTTGAATTTTGGACTTAAATAAAAAATGAATCTGGTCAAAATTATACGAAAATATGAATTGAACCGAAGGAAGTTGAAATCATTTATTTCGTAAAAAGTGCAACAAAGTACCAACATTAAAAAGGAATTTACGTTAGTAAAAGTGAATCTATTTGTTTATTGCTAACTTTAGACCATGAAATTTACAACGCTCGGACTAGACGAACAACTTATTGAGGCAATTGGATACATGGGATTTGAAAACGCAACCCCAATCCAAGCGCAATCCATTCCAGAAATATTGAAAGGAAAAGACATCATTGGATGTGCACAAACTGGTACCGGAAAAACGGCAGCTTTTGTTTTGCCGATCTTGCATAAAATTGCTCAAAAACCGACAGACAAAATCAACACCTTAATCATTGTTCCAACCAGAGAATTGGCGGTTCAAATTGAACAACAAATTCAAGGACTTTCTTACTTTATTTCTGTGAGTTCAAAAGCTATTTATGGTGGTGGAGACGGAAAAGATTGGTCGGAACAAAAAGAAGCTTTGGTAACAGGAACAAATGTTATTGTTGCTACACCAGGAAAATTACTGTCGCATTTAAAAATGGGATACACAGATTTTTCTTCCTTAGAACACTTGATCTTGGATGAAGCGGATCGTATGCTAGACATGGGATTTGTTGATGATTTAAAAATGATTTTTAAAAATCTTCCAAGTAAACGTCAGAACTTGATGTTCAGCGCAACAATGGCCAAAGAAATCAGGAATTTTGCACGTACTTTATTAAAAGATCCGGTTGAAATTAACTTGGCGCTTTCCAAGCCTGCCGAAGGTGTTAAACAATCTGTTTATTTATGTTTTGATGAGCAAAAAAATGCATTGATCAAAAGCATGCTCGCCGAACGACAAGACTATAAACGTATCATTATTTTTTCTTCAACGAAAGAGAAAGTCGGTACGATTGTGAAATATTTAAAGCAAAACAACTTTAAAGCCAGCGGTATTTCTTCCAACTTAGAACAAGATGAAAGAGAAGAAGTGCTCAGAGGATTTAAATCGGGAAGAATTTCACTTTTAGTGGCTACCGATGTGATGAGTAGAGGAATTGACATTAAGGAAATCAACATGGTCATCAATTATGATGTACCGAGAGATGCTGAAGATTATGTTCACCGTGTAGGAAGAACAGCCAGAGCGAATACTAAAGGAGAAGCGGTTTCTTTGATTAATCCTAAGGACATGCCGAAACTTTCAAAAATCCAAGATTTAATTGGTTCTGAAATCCCTGTTTCTAAACTTCCTGAGGCACTTGGTGAAGGTCCTGAATGGAGAGAAAAGCCAAAATCAAAGCCGAAGAAAAAGTATAAAAAGAAGTGGAACAATAAAAAATCAAAGTCTGGAGGACCAAAGAAAGGTGGTGACCCCAAAAAAGGGAAAGGTCCAAAACCAAAATCTTCAGGTGATAAAAAAACACCTAATAAACCAAACAATAACAGTCAAACAAAATAATTAATCAGCAAATGAAAAACGCATTCTTCATCCTCTTTACAATGGCATTCTTCTTTTCATGTACCAATGAAAAAGCAACTGATGGAAAAACAAATGAAAACGAAAATAAATCTGCATCAGAAGTAACCACAGTTGACAGTTTACCAGACGCAAAATGGAATGGCGAATACATGAAAATTGACAGTGCTGAAAAAAAGGAAAATAAACGTAAGAGCAGAGGTTCGGAGTTCTACAGTATGGGAAGCGTTAAACTTTCAATTGGAGACAAAGCACATGACATCACCGTCTTTGAGCGTAAAAAGAATGGTTTAACCTTTACCACTGAAAGCATTCAAGCTTTTATCACAAGTGCCTACAACGAAAACATCAAAATTCGATTTAACAAACAAAAAATCGTTACAGAGCATCGCGTAAAATATACCGCTGATCCTACTGAGCAAGCAAATCAATCTTTTTCAATGACAATAAATATGGGAGATCAAGAAAAAGATCAAGAATATAGAATGGAAAAAGGGACTGCCGAAATCTTGGATTTTTCACCGCGAACTGGTGTATTGCATGTAATGTTTGAAGGAACTTTCACGGACAAAGACGGAAATAAACAAAAAGGTAAAGGTGCGATTAAAATGAATTTTGAAGGCGCTGTGATGACGGCAGGATAGTCGTTAAATTACTACACCATGAAGGATTTCAATCAATTAATTCAAGAATTTGAACAGCTATTAAAATCTGATGACTTAGTAATGATTAAGTTTTATGAATCAAATATTGATTTAATTGAAAACACTCCCTATCAACCCCAAGAATTTGACCAAAAACTTAAAATGACAGGTGAATATGGACTAAGTTTAGTTTCTGCCGGACTATATTCCAAGGCGACTAAAGTTTTAAAATCCGTTATTCAACAATTCAAAATAATCGCTGAAAGAAAGGATAAAGATCCTTATGAAATCACTTATTTTGAGCATTTACTATGGAATTACGGAGTGGCCCTATGGGAAATAAAAAATACAAAAGAAACAAAAATTGTTTTTGAGAAATTGGTTAAACACTATCCAAAAAATGAAAAATACCATGCATGGCTGAATGGACTAAAAGCCAATAAAATACAGAAAATCAACAATGTGTTTCTTGTTATTGGAGCCTTTTATTTAGTCGGAAATTATACCTTCTTCGATAAATTAAATGAAGATGTTCAAAACATCCTCTCATGGTTGTCAATTCCTATTCTAACTACCTTTCTTGCACTCGAACTTTACATTTATCTCTTGAAGAGAAAAAAAGCCAATTAAAAGTTACTTATCCTTAAACTTCGGATTAATAAATAGTTCTCCATTTTTAAGTTTAGAAACATAGCTTTTCAAATCGCCACGAACTTCTGAAGATAGAAAGTACAATCCTATGATATTTGGGAAGGACATTGCTAAAATCATCATGTCTGAAAAACTCAGTACTGCACCTAAACTCACGGAAGCACCGACAACCACAAAAATCAAGAAGAGCACTTTGTAAATTACTTCAGATTGTTTGCTTTTTCCAAATAAGAAAGTCCAAGAACGCATTCCATAGTAGGACCAAGAAACCATCGTAGAAAATGCAAAAAGGAAGACTGCGAAAGCTAATATTACAGGGAACCACGAAACGACACTTCCAAATGCATCAGAAGTTAATTCAACTCCTCCAATACTATCTACTTCATGCATTCCTGTAAAAATCAATACTAAGGCTGTCATTGTACACACCACCATCGTATCAATAAAAGGTTCAACCAAAGAAGTAAAACCATCGGCGATAGGGTTATTTGTTTTGGATGCACTGTGGGCAATTGCTGCAGAACCTACTCCAGCTTCACTTGAAAACGCTGCACGTTGCAATCCAATGATCAAAACTCCAATAAATCCACCTTTTAAAGCATCAGCTGATAAAGCACCGTTGAAAATTGCAGCGAATGCGTTTCCAACATTTTCGATATTGGTACCTATCACAATCAAACAACCCACCACATAAATAATGGCCATAAAAGGCACCACTTTACTGGTCACTTTTGCAATACTGTTGATTCCTCCCAAGATTACAGCACCAACCAAAAGAGCAAAACCAACACCGAATAAGAAACCATATTCTTTCAAGAATGGAATTTGTTCGGATACAATTGAAAAAGCTTGATTTGATTGTAGCATATTTCCACCTCCGAAGGAAGCTCCAACACCAAGTATCGCAAACAATGTTGCAAGAACTCTACCCAACCATTTTAAATTTTTCTTTTCTAAACCATACCTTAAATAATGCATTGGTCCACCAAAAATTCGTCCTTCTTTATTGATGTGACGGTATTTTACACCTAATGTACATTCAACAAACTTAAGTGACATGGCAAAAAATCCTGCGATAAACATCCAAAACGTTGCTCCTGCTCCACCTAAAGAAATCGCCACGGCTACACCGGCAATATTTCCTAAACCAACAGTTGCTGAAACCGCTGTTGACATAGCTTGAAAATGAGTAATTGTTCCTGGAGCGTCTGGATCGTCATATTTTCCTCGGGCAAGATCAATGGAGTGTTTAAAACCTCGAATATTGATGAATCCTAATTTAAATGTAAAGAAGATACTTCCAAGAATCAGCCAAATCACAATAAAAGGTATCGCATTGGTGATCACATCTCCGTTAGGATGTTTTAATGGAATAGGTTCATCATATTCAACTCCTGCTAAAAAATGAGCTCCTTGCTCTATCACATCTTCTTTGTCATTAGGATTATAGATTTCCTTTCCTTCTTCAACGAGATGCGATAAAGTTCCATTAGTTGGAGAATAAACTTTTATTTCACGACCTTGATTGGTTTCTATCACCGCAATTTGATCGCCTTCCTTCACTTTTTCATTTTCGGCAACTGTCCAATCCTTTAAAGTGTAAACTTCTTTTGTTTCGGCATCCCAATCGGGAATAGAGATTTGCTTTTCCTCAGAATAAGCTACTGGATCATAAATTCCAATGGCTGCAAAAGGATCCCAAAACAATATATTTCCTAAAACTTCTACAGCAGGCTGAACATTACTATTGAACTTTTCGGTTATTGAACTGGCTTTAATTGTAAAAGACTCTTCAACCTTATTTCCATTAGCGTCTGTAACAGTTAATTGATACTCCAAACCTTCAATTAAATCGAGAGAACGAGATGAATCTAGGCTTGTTAATTGATTAGACCATTTGTATTGATAAGGTTTTACTCCACCTTTAACTTTCGCTGTTGCAATACCATTGTCGATTTCTCGCGTTGGATTTTCTAGTTTGATTTCAACTTGTAATTCTTGATTTCTGCTATCTAATGATTTTTGCGCTTGAGTATTTAAGTTAATTCCAAGTAAACAGAATAAAAACAGTAAATAGTTCTTCATAAAAGTTATTTTAATTTTATTGTCCAATGACGATAAGGGTAAAATAAAATCTTTTATAGAAAAAACAGAAAAAAACACCGTTTTTGTGAAAAAACGTCAATTTTTACAAATTTTCGAGCGAATTTGTGTCATTATCCCAAGATTCCATGACCTCATCCAACTCGGTTTTTAAGGCGTCATAATCTTTTAGAATTGCCGCAGATTTTTCTTCATCGGAATAATCTAGATTAGCAACAACTTTATCCATTTCTTCGATTTCATTCTCCAATTCTTCAATGCGTTTTTCTGCTTTTCGAATGGCGTTTTTCAATCGCTTTTGTTCTCTTTTCTGTTCTTTTTCTTCGGCGTAAGAAAGTGTAGATTTTGACTTCTCCTCTTTTTTCTCTTCCACTTTTGGGTTGGCTTTTTCTTTCGCACTTTTCCCCAATTGTTGTGCTTGTTCGAAGGCCTCAGATTTTTTTGCTAAGTATTCCTGTACAGTATAATGGTGAATTTTCAAACTTTTGTTTTCAATATCCCATATTCTGTTGGTTAATCCTTCCAAAAATTCACGGTCGTGAGAAACAATGATAAATGTTCCGCCGTATTGCTGTAAGGCTTGTTTTAAAACTGCCTTACTTTGAATATCAAGGTGATTGGTTGGCTCATCGAGAATTAAAACATTGGATGGACTCAACAACAATTGACAAAGAGCTAAACGCGTTCTTTCTCCTCCTGACAATACACCCACTTGTTTATCTACATCTTCTCCACTGAACAAAAACGCACCAAGTATAGATCTTAGTTGTTTTCTAATTTCACCTTTAGCTACTAAATCTACAGTTTCAAAAACTGTTCTTTTTGGATCTAGTTTTTCTGCTTGATCTTGGGCAAAATAGGTCACCTCAACATTGTGGCCATAAGTCACTGTTCCTTCTCCATCTTCAGCTTTGGTAATTCTCTTTAATAAAGTAGATTTACCCACACCATTTGGACCAAGTAATGCGATTTTTTCACCTCGTCCAACAGTCAAATTAATGTTTTTGAAAAGATTCAAGTCCCCGTAAGATTTCCCCAAATTATCCATGTCCAACACCGCTTTTCCAGGCTGAACACTTAATGGGAACGAAATCTTCATATTGGCGATTTCATCTGTTTCTACTTCAATCAACTCTGTTTTATCGAGTTTTTTCATCAAAGATTGCGCAAAAGAAGCTTTACTTGCTTTGGCACGGAACTTATCAATCAGTTCTTCTGTCCTTTTGATCTCTTTTTCTTGCTGTTTTTGTGCATTGATTAAGACTTCAATTTCTTCCGCTCTTCTTTCTTTATAAATAGAATAAGGATAAGGGAAGTTCAATATTTTACCTTTTGTGATTTCCAAAGTTTGCTTGGTCACATTGTCCAAAAAGTACCTATCGTGAGAAATCGTAATTAATGCTCCATCGAATCGCTTCAAATAATCTTCCAACCAACCAATTGAAATAATATCCAAGTGATTTGTAGGCTCATCCAAAAGTAAAACAGAAGGATTATTAATTAAGATACGCGCCAATTCAGCACGCATTTTCCAACCTCCAGAAAATTGATTGAGCGACTTTGTAAAAACACTTTCTTGAAATCCAAGCCCTTTTAATGTTGACGTGATTTTCTCTTCCCATTGATAACCTTCAAAAAGATTGAATTGTTCATTGGCAAAATTCAAATCATCCAACAATTGTAAGTAAGAATCACTTTCGTAATCCGTTCGTGTTGTCAATTGATGATTAATGTCGTCGATTTGTGTTCTGATTCTATTCAAATCATCATTCGAAAAATCGAGGTAATCAAAAACACATTGATTGGTATCAATGACAATATCTTGAGTTAAGTAACCAATCGTTGCGTCCTTCACTTTGTGAATTCGACCATCAGTAGGTTGTTCTCTTCCAGAAAGCAAGCGCAACAAAGTTGATTTTCCTGCACCATTTTTCCCTACCAATCCGATTTTATCACCGGCATTGATTTGCAAACTAACCTCTTTAAACAAATACCCTTGTGGTAAATGAAAACTTAAATTCTCAAGATTTATCATGCCGCAAAAGTACTAAAAAGATGTTGGATGAAAGATGAAATTACACAAAGGGTCTTAGTTCATAATCTCATCCAACTTTTCTTTGTATTCCTTTTCTTGATTTATTGACTTCTGAAGCAGTGTCGCTTCACCTGATTTCCCAGCTTCTTCCAATTTAGCTTGCTCCTTTTCCAACTCGTTTATGTTATAATTCACTTGATTAGAAAGACTTCTATAAACCATTGGAAAAACAGCACTAATGTATGCTCCTTCATCTTTCGAAAGCGTTTCAAAAACATCAAAATATTCCATTCGTGTTTTAAAATCTTGAACTTTATAATGATTAGCGAAGTTGAATACACCACCGATTAAATCATACCCTGAGATTTCTCTGTTTAAAATGGTATTGGCCATAAACGCTAGGTTAGATGTATCTCCATGGTTTTTATAAATGCTAATCAGTTGTGATTTTAACGGAGAAGACTTTTCATTTTCTAAATTTTCGGCATATTTCAAAGCAGTTTGAATGTCACTATCCGTTCCATTTGTCAAGCCTTTCAACCCTTTTGAAATCACTAAGTATGAACTATCAACTTCAATTGCATTGGTCAATACAGAACGTGTTTCGTTGGCGTATTTATCTTTAAAAAAGTCTTGAGACAATGCTAAAAGTGCAGCGGCACGTACTTGAGATTTTTCATCAGAAGTTGACATTGATTTTAACTTTTCAAAGGCCAAGTCATGTTGTTCTACTTTTAATCTATTCAATTTAGAAATTGCTAATTCACGGATATACCAAAAATCATCTTCTAATCCATCCAAGATCAATTGTTGACCAGCTTCTGTTCTCAAACGTACTCCCTTGACCAAAGCTTGTTCTCTATCTTTATAACGTGGTGCATTGTAATATTGGTGAATGTACCATTCTTTTGGTTTATCATGATTAAAGTCACCTAATATCGTTCTGTCTTCGTCCACAACAATATTTTCCAATTCACCATTGAATTCGAAAGTAAATCTATTGATGTTTTTATCTACAATAACTTCATGGGTTGTTTTTTCTCCGTTGGCATAAACTCCAATTTTCATTGGCAACTTATATAGCGGTGCTTTATCTAAATCTTGTTTTTGTTCAATTTTCACCACAACTTCGCCTTCCTTCACTTCTTGAGAAATATCAATAATTGGATGATGAGAAGACAAGAACCATTGTTCAAAAAACCAGTTTAAATCTTCTCCTGAAACTTCTTCGAAGGCCAATCGTAAATGGTGAATTTCCACAGCTTGAAAAGCATTATCAGTAAGGTATTTATTCAATCCGGCGAAAAACGCTTCGTCTCCTAAATAATAACGCAACATGTGTAAAATTCTTCCTCCTTTATTGTAAGAGTGAGCATCAAACATATCCTCTTTCTCTTCATAATCAAACCAAATCATATCATGGTGTCCCATTTGTTCTGCTGTTTGGTAATAACCGTCGGCTTCAGATTCTGCAACATAATCTGCATGATCTCTACCAGAATAATGTTCGTCCCACAAATACTGAGAGTAGTTAGCAAAGGCTTCATTCAATGGTAAATTCGCCCAACTTTCACATGTTACAAGGTTTCCAAACCAATGGTGAAATAATTCATGGGCTATAATTGAATGGTCATTGTGGTCGATCAATTCACGCTTTGATTTATATACGAAATCACCAAAAACTACAGCTCCTGTATTTTCCATTGCGCCAGAAACATATTCTCTCACAACAACTTGATGATACTTATCCCATTTATACTCTACACCCAAAAGTTCAGAAAAATAGGCAATCATTTCAGGAGTTTCCCCAAAAATCGCTTGGGCATGTTCCTCCCATTCTGGTTCAACATAATAATGCAATGGAATTTCTGTTCCATCTGGTTTTACATAAACATCTTCTATTACAGCAAATTCTCCTACAGCCATCATAAATAAATATGGAACATGTGGTAACTCCTGCTTCCAATAATCGGTTCTTGTTCCATCGTCATTTTGAGTAGAAGAAATAAACATTCCATTAGAAAGTGTTTTGTATTTATCTTCAACAGTAATGAAAATCTCTTGTGTAGTGTTTTGATTTGGTCGGTCAATTGTAGGAAACCAAACAGAACTTGCCTCCGTTTCACCTTGTGTCCAAATATGTGGCATTTGTCTTTCATTCTCCCCTAGAGGATTGATGAAATACAAACCTTTGTCACTCGTAATTGCGCTAGAGCCACCTTGTTCTTTCTCTTCAGGTTTTGCTGTATAATTAATAACTACGGTATATTCTTCCTCTCTGGAATATGTTTTATCTAATTTTATCCTTAAAAATTTAGCATCATTGTATTTATAATCAAGCGCTTCTCCATCCATTTCAACACTATGAATATCCATTGCTTTAGCATCTAAAATAAGGCTATCCGTAGCATAAAAATGAGGCGAACAAGTAATTGTTGCAGTTCCATTCAATTGTGATTTTCCCCAATTAAAATCTACTTCTAATTTAGTATGTATTAAATTGGTTAAGATTGTAGCGGAAGGATTGTAATGATCACGCTCAATGACGATTTCTTCCTTTTCAACTGGTGCAGTTTCACTAACCTCCGGTTTCGTGCTTTCTGCTTTAGTTGTTGTGGTAGTATTTTTACTTGTCCCACAAGAAAGGAACAAAGCGGTAGATAAAATTAAAGTATATGTCTTTTTCATAAATCGAATAAAATTTTTGGATAGAAGTGGTTGGTGGATTAACAAAATTAACTTTTTTATTAGGACAATCAAATCATGAATCACTGAAAGTCATGATTAAAAAGATGCTGAATAGAATTGTTGTATGCATTTGCGTAATTAATTCCACTAGAAAAATTATATTTGTGGTGATTGATTAAAAAAACCTCAAAATGGCAGAAGCAAAATTTATCGTTGACGGAAATGAAGTAAAAGGAGAAAAAGGATTCAGTTCAGTAGAATGGATTGATGACACTTATTTTACTATTCACTTTATGGGGAAAAAGTTTCATGGAGAAATCGTTGAAGCGGCAACGGAAGATCAGAAGATGACCATCAAGGTAAATCAACGCACATTTGAGGTTAAAAAAGAACGTCCAATTGACGAATTGATTCGTGAAATGGGATTAGACAAAAAGAAAGTCAAAAAACTACATCAGTTGAAATCTCCAATGCCGGGAAGAATCCTTAATTTTTCAATTGAAGTTGGTGATGAAGTAACTTTAGGCTCTCCGCTATTAACATTAGAAGCCATGAAAATGGAAAATGTGATTAAAGCTGAAGGAGAAGGAATCGTTAAATCAATCGTCAAAGACAAAGAAACAGTTGTAGAAAAAGGTGAGTTGATTATTGAGTTTGAATAATTAAAACTCACAATTAGCTAGTAATCAATCGCAAGGCTTCCTTTTTAGAAAGTGGTTGTAGTTCATGTTTGGCTACAAAATCAATCACCCACTTTTCATTCATTCGACTGTTTTCTCGCAGTACCCAACCAATGGCTTTTTTGATAAAGAATTCTTTTGAGTGGTTTAATTTCAGGATAATTTCTTCCAACAATTCAAGATCTGTATCCTTTTTATATTTCAATTGAAAAAGCAAAGCACTTCTTTGTAACCAAATATTTTCAGATTTCAACCATCGATCAACAGCCGGATTTATTTCTTCTGGATATTGTTTAAAATAATAAGCCAAGGATTTTGTTGCTATGAAATCAATTGTATCCCACCACGAATTTCGAACAATCAACCATTCAATCAATTTCAAATCTTCTTTTGCTAATTTCTTCATGTATTTGGCCAACAATTCTTGAGCAAAATAATGCAATTCGCGTTGAGGTTCATTCCAAAGCTGTTGAACAAAATCAAAAGCTTCCGCTTTGGTTGGCAAATTCTCTTTAAGCAAAAAGGGTTTCTGTAAATCTCTACGAAAAGGTGTTTTTAGTCCAAAATATTCAAACCTATTCTTCATATAGGCCGATTGCTGTTTTGCAATTTCAGCATTTCTTTCATTCTCAAAAACCGAAATAATTGGATGTTTCATTGCTCAAAAATAATCATATAATTTCGAAAAATAATCTTGATTTTCTCGAATTTAAATAGACATGAAACCGGACAAAAACGTTACAACCTCATCCTTCAAAACCATTCGAAAAACCACCAAAGGCCTTAAAAAACAAGCCGTAACAAGCTAAAAACCACCATCTGTAGGCTATATGTAGTCGCCACCTCCACAATTAATTATGTATAATTATCATTAAATTAGCATCAAATTATAAAACTCTATGAAAAAAAGAATCGTTAAAAGAATTTTAGCGTTATCTCTATTGGTGACGTCACAATTCTCTTTCGGCCAAAACCCTGGCGATACAACAATTGTACAAGGTTTCAATTTTAACAGTACTGTTCGAGACACTCAAATTGTATTTCCCGATTTTAACTCAAACGAAGTAGAAAGAATTTGGATGAAATACACAATGCGTTGTAAAGACGGATTAGTATCTCCAGGTGTACCAGGACAAACGAATATTGGATGTGGAGAATGGGATTATTCATGTAATACTTACATCACTGATTCAACACGTATTGATTCAATCAAGGCGAAAATTGACGAATTTATCGTTTACCCTCAAGCCTCTTCGAACAATACATACAGCACAACAGGAAGTTACAATTTGTATGAAAACAACCATTATGATGTTCAAATTACATCAACAACAAACGAAACAAATGCTGATGTAACTACATCTGCAGGACAAACTTCTTCTGCATTATCTCATACAGAAAGAGGAGGTAGATCGTTTGTTTTACTGACAGCTTCACAATTAACAACTGCAGGATTAACAGTTGGAGATATTGATGCATTATCTTTGTATAGCAATGGAAGTACAAACAATTTGAATCACTTAGTATTCAAAATGAAAGAAGTTGCTTTCACGGATTTAGATAATGTTGGACTTACAGACTTAACTGGAGGTACGGAAGTATTTCACGGTGATTGGGCTTTAAGCAATGGACAAAATAAAATCCCATTTTACCAAGCATTTAACTGGACTGGAGGAAATTTATTGATTGAAGTAATCTCTTCTTCTAACAATGGTACAACAGCAGTATCTTTAGATGGAACAGACGTTAGTGCAACACAAGCATTAAACAATGAGGAAAACCAATATGCAACACTTTTCCCAGGAAACTATATTCAAGCCGACAGTTATCTAGGTGTTGGAGGATCAACAAACAGAACTGTTGAAGCATGGATTAAAACAACAGGTACAAATGGAACAATTCTTTACTGGGGTACAAATGCTGAAGGAGAAAGATTTACTGTAAAAGTAGATACAGACGGTAGGCCAAGACTTGAAGTTCAAAATGGTTCTGTAAGAGGTAATTTCTTAATTAACGATGGTGAATGGCATCATTTAGCGATAACTACAGAAGGGATTAGTCTGACAGGAACTAAGATGTATGTTGATGGAACATTAATCAACAATATCGATATGAACAATGTTATTGTGAACACAAATTTGAGTGCTCCAGTTCATATTTCTAAAGGTCACAATAGCAAGTTTTTCAATGGAAGTATTGATGATGTAAGAATTTGGGATGTTGATTTACCACAAACAACAATCCAGGAAAACATGAATACACGCGTCAACAGCTCACACCCAAACTACACAAACCTTCAATTAAACTATGTTTTTGACTCATCAACAGGAATTGTTGAAGACCAATCAGGAAACAACAACGATGGTCAATTCATAAATGGAGCTGCATTTGGAAATATCTCATCTAGTAACCATATGTTTGATTTTAAAAGCAACACCGTAATTCCAGATATTACATTACATCAAGCCGACTATGTATTATCAATCAACAATACCCAAGAATACGATTCAATTTTAAAAGATCATTATACAGTTGCACACAATATTATAGATCCAGCAAATGGGACTTACTCCTCTGACATTATAACCACCTACTTCACCTATTATCCAGATTCAAATACTGTTTATGACATCAATGGAAATGTAACTGGAAATACACTTGCACAAAACTTATTTACAATCAATAATACAATTGTAGATTACTACTTGCGTTCACCAAGTCAATTAGAGATTTTATCATTGGTTACGCCTTATGGAATCAACTTAGACCTAGGTGATGATGGTGTAGCGTGGTATTTTGATGTAACAGACTTCTACCCTGTCTTAAAGAACAATCGAGGTCTTAAAATGACAAGAGGAGGACAATGGCAAGAAGACATAGACATTAAATTTTTGTTTGTGCACGGAACTCCTACCCGTGAAGTGTTAGACCTTCGTCAAATTTGGAATGTAGACAAAAGAAGCTATGCTGTTATAAATAGTGATCAATATTACGAACCAAGAACAGTTGAACTTCCTTCCAATACGGTTGAAGCCAAAATCAAATCAGCCATCACCGGTCACGGTCAAGAAGGTGAGTTTATTCCTCGTCAACATTATCTAGACATCAATAACGGACAAGAATATAAAGAATGGCAAGTTTGGATGAAATGTGCTAACAATCCAATTTACCCTCAGGGAGGGACATGGATTTATGACAGAGCAGGATGGTGTCCAGGAATGCCAACTCAAGTCGAAGAACTAGATGTTACAAACTTTATCACAAATGATCAAATCGAGGTGGATTATGGGATTACCTCAACTTCAGGAACGTCTAACTACATTGTAAATCACCAAATCATTGCTTATGGTGCAAAAAACTTTGCTACAGATGCTAGAATCCAAATGGTAAAAGAGCCAAATGATGCAATTTCACACCTGAGAACAAATCCAACTTGCAGTCAGCCAGTGGTTACAATTCAAAACTCGGGAAGTAATACGATCACTTCAATGACGATTGAATATTCTATTAATGGTGGAACGCCAGAATCATTCGATTGGACAGGATCAATTGACTTCTTAGACGAAGAAGAAGTTGTTTTACCAGCAACGGTATCTTTTTGGAGTGCAGCCAATCAAAATTCTTCAAATAGATTTACAGCAGAAATCGTATCTGTGAATGGCGCAAGCGACGAATATGCGCATAACAACGCCTACACGTCAACATTTGATGTAACAGATATTGTTGAACCAGAATTCGTTCTAGAAGTCAAAACAAACAGTGCTGCAAGTCAAAACAACTATAGAATTGAAGATGCAGATGGAAACATCATTATGGAAAGAACAAGTTTATCAAACAACACTACATATACAGATACACTTGGTTTAACAATTGGATGTTACCGTTATATCATTGAAGATTCAGGAGAAAATGGAATCGATTTTTGGGCAAACAATGAAGGAACGGGTTACATGAGATTCACAGACTTAAATGGTGGAATCATCAAACCTATGGAGGGTGACTTTGGAACAAGTTATATTTATGAATTTAGTGTAACTGAGGATCTTTCAACTGCAAACCAAACAAAATACACTCCTTCAATTAACATTTCCCCAATTCCATCAAACAATCAAATCAAAATTGAGATGAAAGGTATTGAGGACGGAACATATACCATTTACAATGTTCAAGGCAAGGAAATTAAAAATGGATCAGTCCAAGACTTGATTTCAAATCCAACAATTTCTATCAATAATTGGGATAATGCAGTGTATTTTATACACTTTAATTCAAAAAACACAACAACAGTAAAGAAGTTTATTAAGAATTAATTTCTCAAGGATTAAAAATCCATTATTTTAGCCCAACAGAAAAATGAAAAGAGGCCTTTTAAATATCATTTTTCTGTTGGGCTTCTTTATGACCTCAACAGAAAGCTTTGCTCAAAACAAAGAGCAACTATCAGACAGCTATAATAAATTCAAGGAAAGCCTCAAACAAGAAGATCTTGAAGTTTTCAAGAAAGACTTCGAACAATTTGCGAACCAAGCCATTGAACAAGATCAAGACTCTTTATTAATCGAAGGAGTGCTTCTTGCGGGAAGATATTTTAAAAACAAAAATGAATACATCACTCGAATAAAGTGGTTCCAATACGCTATTGACTCTCTATGTCAATCTGGCGCCGTGAAATGTGTTAACATACAACGTGATTTCGCAGCAATTTATAGCTATATCGGTCAATATGACAAAGCCAATGAACTTCTATTCGAAGGATTAAACTATTTAGCCGATAACAATCACCCACTAATGGCTGTTTTCAACCATAGTTTAATTGCAAAAAATTATATTAAAAGTGAGCAATATGAACTTGCTGAAAAACATTACCTAAAAGCAATAGAACTTAGTAAGTTGAAAGAAAAAGTATTCTTCACAGTTCACACTTACAACAATATTGGTGTATTTTACGAGAATATCAAAGATTACGAAAAAGCAATAACCTATTACAATAAAGGGATTGAGTTATTAGAAAACAGAAATTTAACTACAAAACTTAGGACACAACTGGTTCTACTTAAAGGAAACCTTGGCGGAGTACTTCTCAATCAAAAAAGTGAAGAAAAAAGGGGATTGACATATTTATATGAAGATTTGAACTTCAACCTCAAACAAAGGGAATTTAATATTGCAATAAATGCGGCGAGTAGACTCGCTTTACATTATAAATCAAAAAAGAAATATACCAAAGCTATTGAAGTTTTAAGTTATTGTTTAGAAAACATTGACAGTTCATACATCAAAAATGGACACAGAAATAACACTACCAATCTATATGATTGGCTTTTTAAAATGAACCTTCAGAATCAAAACAATAAAATGGCACTACACTACTTTGAAAAGTATGACGCGCTAAGAACAAAAAACCAAGAAATTCGAAAAGAAAACCGTTACAAAATTGAGAAAACCTTGCTTGAAAATATATTGACTGCACAATTGAATATTCAAAGGCAAGAAATCAAATTTAAAGACATAGAAAACAAAAGATTAAAACAAAAAAATGAAGATTTTTTCTATCGGATTGTTTTGGGTTCTATTTCATTTATAATTTTATCTGTGGTCATTATATTTTATAGTCGAAAACGCATTGATTTAATGCGTACAAAAAAAGAACTGGCAGAAAACAAATTTGAAGTTGAAAAACTGGAAAAGGAAAAAGCAAAAATTGAATTGAACTATAAAAACAAAGACATTACAGATTTTGCAATTGATATTTCGAGAAAGCAAGAAATTCTTACAGAATTAAAATCAAAATTGAATGAAATAATCGAGAAACAACCAAAGGATACTCCAACTAGCGCCGAACTTAAAAGCTTAATACGTTACGCCAACAACAATCTAATTATTGATGATCAGTTAAACAAATTCCAACAGAATGTAGAGGAAGTCAATTACCAATTCTTTGACGTTTTGAAAGAGAAATATCCAGAGCTAACTGAACTTGACAAAAATATTTGTGGATTAATTAGATTGGGATTATCCAATAAAGAAATAGCAACCATGCGGAATGTAAGTTACAAAGCAATCCGTATGTCTCGTTATAGAATTCGTAAAAAACTTAATTTGCCGCCAGAAGTAAACATCGTAGAATTTTTAAAATCGATAGAGTAATCATCATTTTTATTTAAAAACACGACAGCCTGATATTCTTACACAGACACTGTATTACAGCTCTTTATCAACCACTCCTTTTCACTATCATCGTCTTTTATTCGTTCTCTTCCAATGAATAAATGTTTTACCACTCATTATTTATATATTTGCATACAATGATAAAAGTGAGCGATATTAAAAGTCCTATTGCACCAGAACTAGAAAAGTTTGAGGAGCACTTTAAGGAAAGTATGAATTCTAAAGTTCCACTTTTAGATAAAATCACCCATTATATCATTAAAAGAAAAGGTAAGCAAATGCGACCGATGTTTGTCTTTCTTTCTGCAAAAATGTTGGGCACAGTCAATGACGACACCTTCAATTCTGCTTCTTTAATTGAGTTGTTACACACCGCAACCTTGGTACATGACGACGTGGTAGATGACGCCAATGAGAGACGAGGATTTTTCTCAATAAATGCCTTATGGAAAAATAAAATTGCTGTACTTGTTGGTGATTTCCTCTTATCAAAAGTGCTTTTAATGAGCATTGAAAATAAAAAATACCGCTCCTTAGAAATTGTTGCACGCGCCGTTCGAGAAATGAGTGAAGGAGAATTATTACAAATAGAAAAAGCCCGTCGTTTAGACATTGATGAAGCGACCTATTTCGAAGTAATCAGACAAAAAACAGCTTCATTAATAGCAACATGTTGTGAAGCTGGTGCGGTTTCAGTTGAACGCGAGGACGAAGCAGAAAGAATGCGACTTTTTGGGGAAAAAGTTGGACTGGCTTTTCAAATTAAGGATGATATTTTCGACTATGGAACACCCGGAAAAATAGGTAAACCAACTGGAAACGATATCCGCGAACAAAAAATGACGCTTCCACTTATTTACACTTTAAACAAGGTAGATTCAAAAACCAAAAAGGAGCTCATCAATATTGTGAAAAGACACAATGAAAATCCAAAAAAAGTAAGACGTGCAATGCAATTGGTTATCGAAAATGGAGGTATTGATTACGCCTATGACTACATGATGAGGATTAAAGATGAAGCATTAAAATTACTGGAACCAATCCCTGATTCTCCAAGTAAAAAATCTTTAATTATGTTGGTAGAATACACAACCAGCCGAGAAAAATAAGCTTAATTTTTATTCGTAATTCTGATTTCAACCCTTCTATTGGCCTGAACTTGAGGAATGGATTCAGCTTTTGGGTATAGCATTTGCGAATTCCCGAATCCTTTGATCGTCATACGCGACTTATCAACTCCACTATCTACAAGGTATGAACGCACTTTTTGAGCACGTTTTCTAGACAGTATTTTGGCCCGAAAAGTGTTTTTACCAAGTAAATGAACATGTCCTTGAATTTCAATTTCTACTTTCGGATTCAAGACCATAAAATCTTTTAATCTTCTTAATTTCGAATAAGCAACTGGCAATAAGACATCAGATTGAGAAACAAATTCAAGACCTTCCAACTCTATAGATTGATTAGAGTGAATAGGAAGTAAATAAATCACTACAGTATTGGTATCCAATTGTCTCAAACTAATTTCTTCATCTTTGAAATAATACCCTTCGAGATCAATTTTTAAATTCATTTTTAATTGCTCCTTATATGGAAAAACAAAATCAGAAACCATATACAATGCATTATTGCTTTTGGTTTCAGTAAGTATAACTTTCGCTACAACAGGCAGTTTCGTTTCAGCATCACGGATTTCAACATAAAAAGCTTCCTCAGTACGATTTTCTCTAAAATCGTATTTCTTTTTCATAGACTCAATTTCTTCAGCAGAGATTTCTTGCGAAAATGAAGTAATAACTTGAAAGGAAGATTTTTCCTTTTGCTCTGAATTTACACACAAAACAAGTTCATGATCACTGTCCAACTGTACAGAATCCATTAAAAAATTAAGCAAAGATTCTCCATTATTTCTCCCTTGATAAATAGGTTTAAGTGTTCCATCTACAATAGATTGACAGTCATAATTTTCTGTCAACAAATAGGCTGAATATTGAAATGGGAAATCAACACCTTCTAGTGTAATGGATAAATTTCCAGGAATATCTGATCGACATGCAAACCACAAACTATTTTTTTCCTCAGAAATGATTTGTTGATGCTTAGAGAATTCGTCAACATCTCCTCCATGCCCCTGAAATTGAACATTTGAAGAAACATTCGTCTCTATTTGAATCGCACCTATACAATCTCCTATATTATACAATCCAAGCTCTTCATGGTTTTCTAACCTCTCATCCTGCCCCATCAAAAATGCGGAGATAAACAGAAAATAAATTACAAATCTAAAAGTCATTAATACTTTACTTAAAATTATAAGAAGACAATTGGGATATCATCGGGATATTAAAATTGTAGTTTAAGACAAAAATAATTAAATTTGAAATCATGCAACATAACTTTGAAAATACCCTCTATGAAAAATTAGGAGAATCTAAAATAAAAGCCCTTGTAGATGCTTTCTACGAACGTGTTTATCAAGATCCTGTTTTAATTCCTTTGTTTAATAATGATATTACTGAAATAAAGGATAAGCAATTTCGGTTTTTAACTCAATTTTTAGGAGGTCCCCAACTATATATCGAAAAGTATGGCCCACCAAGAATGCGCATGAGACACATGCCTCACAAAATCGATCAAAAGGCAATGGTTTGCTGGCTTGCATGCATGAAGGAAGCCATAGCAACATTAGATATTTCTGAAGATTTAGGCACAGAATTATATCATAAATTTCCACAATTAGCACATCACATGGTAAATAGTTAAATTCTTCCATCAAATTGCTACTAAAAAGAGACCTATTTCGGTTAAACTATTTATTTTTGTACGCTTAATATCAAATGGGTTATGAGTAATACAAAAATTAAAAGTGCAATCATCTCTGTTTTTAATAAAAACGGATTAGAACCAATCGTAAAAGAACTTAACAATCAAGATGTTAAGATCTATAGTACTGGAGGAACACAAACTTTCATTGAAGATTTAGGAATTGAGGTTGAACGCGTAGAAGATTTAACATCTTACCCTTCCATTTTAGGAGGTCGTGTAAAAACATTACACCCAAAAGTTTTTGGAGGAATTTTAAATCGTTCGAACAACGAAAGTGATCAAGCACAACTTGCCGAATTTGAAATACCATCATTCGACTTGGTAATTGTAGACCTTTACCCTTTTGAAGAAACGGTAGCAGCAGGAGGAACACACGAAGAAATCATCGAAAAAATAGACATCGGTGGAATTTCTTTAATCCGTGCAGCAGCGAAAAACTACAATGATGTTACTTTGATTTCTACAAGAACTCAATATTCAGATTTCCTTTCAATTTTAACAGAGCAAAAAGGAGAATTGACAATTGAGCAAAGAAAATCATTTGCTAAAGATGCATTCAACGTAAGTTCTCATTACGATACACACATTTTCAATTACTTCAATGAAGACAATGACGCTGTTTTCAAACAAAGTATTACTGATGCACAAGTATTGAGATATGGTGAAAACCCACACCAAAAAGGAATTTTCTACGGCGGATTAGATAGTGTTTTTGACAAACTACATGGTAAAGAATTATCTTACAACAATCTTTTAGATGTTGATGCAGCTGTAAATTTAATGGAGGATTTCAAAAATGACGATCCAACATTTGCGATATTAAAACACAACAACGCTTGCGGTTTAGCTACAAGACCAACTATTCAACAAGCTTATGAAGATGCTTTAGCTGGTGACCCTGTTTCTGCATTTGGAGGAATTTTAATTGCCAATTCAAAAATTGATACAGCAACTGCTGAATTGATCAACAAATTATTCTGTGAAGTGGTTATTGCTCCAGCTTATGATGAAGAAGCAATTGAAATCTTAAAATCAAAAAAGAACAGAGTTATTTTGGTTCAAAAGGCTTTTGAATTTCCAAAAAAGCAGTTCAGAACGATCTTGAACGGTGTTTTAGAACAAGACAGAGATTTAATTACAGACCAAATTGAAAACTTCGAAACGGTAACGAAAGTTGCACCAACTGAGGCCCAAAAATTAGATTTAGCTTTTGCAAATAAATTGGTTAAACACACAAAATCAAACACAATTGTAATCGCTAAAGATGGTCAATTATTGGCAAGTGGTACTGGACAAACTTCTCGAGTTGACGCATTAAATCAAGCGATTCACAAAGCTAAATCATTCAACTTCGATTTAAATGGTGCTGTAATGGCATCTGATGCATTTTTCCCTTTCCCTGACTGTGTAGAAATTGCAAACAAAGAAGGAATCAATACAGTGATTCAACCAGGAGGATCGATTAAAGATGAACTTTCTATTAACTATTGTGATGAGCACGAAATGGCAATGGTCTTTACAGGAAATCGTCACTTTAAACATTAACAAAAAATAATTGAAAATAGTAGGTAATTTTCGCTAATTTTGGGAAAACATTTACTATACTTAAAGACACTTTTAGCGCGGCATAAACGATATGGGATTATTTGGCTTTTTAACACAAGATATTGCAATAGATTTAGGAACTGCAAACACATTGATTATCATGGATGATAAGGTGGTTGTAGACGAGCCTTCTATTGTTGCAAGAGACATACAGAACGGTAAAATCGTTGCAATCGGTAAGAAAGCACAACAAATGCATGGTAAAACCCATAAATTGATTGAGACAATTCGTCCACTTCAAGATGGTGTGATTGCTGACTTCCAATGTGCTGAACAAATGATTCGTGGAATGATTAAAATGATCAAAAAACGTAAGAGTTTGTTCAATGCTTCATTGAGAATGGTAATTTGTATCCCTTCAGGAATTACAGAAGTTGAGAAAAGAGCTGTTCGTGATTCTGCTGAACATGCCGGTGCTAAAGAGGTCTATTTAATTCACGAACCTATGGCTGCCGCAATAGGGATTGGAATTGATGTTGAAGAGCCAATGGGTAATATGATCATTGATATCGGAGGTGGTACATCTGAAATTGCAGTTATTGCTTTAGGAGGTATCGTTAGTGATAAATCAATTCGTGTTGCTGGAAATGACTTTACCAAAGACATTGAAGAATACATGCGTCGTCAGCACAACATTTTGGTTGGAGAACGTACTGCAGAGCAAATTAAAATCGAAGTTGGATCTGCTTTACCTGAGTTAGATACTCCTCCTGAAGATTTTGCTGTACGTGGTCGAGATTTAATGACAGGTATTCCAAAGGAAATTGTCGTAAGTTATGTTGAAATTGCTCATGCTTTAGATAAATCAATTTCTAAAATTGAAGAGGCCATCTTAAGTGCACTTGAAATGACTCCTCCAGAGCTTTCTGCTGATATCTATAAAACGGGTATCTATTTAGCTGGTGGTGGTTCGATGTTGCGTGGACTTGACAAAAGAATGTCATTAAAGACAAAATTGCCAGTTCATATTGCTGAAGATCCATTAAGAGCTGTGGCAAGAGGTACAAGTATAGCATTGAAAAATATAAACCGTTTCCAATTCTTGATAAGAGATTAAAAAAGTCAAAATAATTCATGCTAAAGTTCATAGCATTTTTCAGAAGATTTAGGGTTTTCCTTGTCTTCCTTTTCTTCCAAGTTGTTGCACTAAGCTCTTACTTTTCAGTAATGAGTTTTCCAAGAACTAAATTCTTTAATTCATCTTCAGCGATAGTAGCAACATTATTATCTTGGGAAAGAGATGTTGTTAAGTATTTGTATTTAGACGAAGCAAACCGCAAACTACAGGCAGAAAACGCTCTTTTAGAAAAGCGCATTCAAGATAATTTCATTTCAATTGATTCCAGTACAGCAAAAATAAATGATACTTTAAACAAATTGAGTTTCGAGCATATTCCAGCTACAGTTATCAATTCTTCTCATGACTATGCCAATAATTATTTTACAATCGATGCGGGTAGTGAAAAAGGAATTCAAAAAAAGATGGGGGTTGTCTCTTCGGATGGAATTGTCGGCATCGTTTATGACGTATCTAAGTCTTTCGCAATAGTCAAATCTATTTTAACCAAAGACATAAATATCAGTGCATCTATTGATGATTCCTATGCCCATGGTTTAATAAAGTTTGATGCAAAAGACCCTAGAAATGTAATGCTCACCGGTTTTTCGAATGATATTGAAGTCGAAATTGGATCAAAAGTTATGGCCCGAGGAAGTGGAGGATACTTTCCACAAGGCGAACCTATTGGATTAGTAAAGAAAGTTGAGCCTGTTGAAGGAAAACCGATGTGGGATATCACAGTAGAACTACATCAAGATATGAGAAAATTGAGGTATGTTTATGTGATTAAAAACATTCATCAATTGGAATTAAACAACTTAGAAAAAGATATTGAACAATTACAATGAATTCAATCTTGAAAAATATCATTCGTCTCATCATCTTTGTACTTGCGCAAGGATTGATCTTTGGTCAACTCAGTTTTGGCTATGGAATCCATCCGATGATATATCCCTTGTTTATTTTAATGTTGCCTTTTGACACTCGTCCAGTAGTGCTTATGATTTTGGCTTTTATTGCCGGAATAGGAATTGACTTTTTTATGAATACCTTCGGACTTCATGCAAGTGCTTCCGTTCTAATTGCCTACCTGCGCCCAGCCATATTTAGACAATTCGCTCCACGAGATGGCTACGATGTATTAAAAGAACCTATTGCACGTGAATGGGGATATCCATGGTTCATCAAAGTTTCATTGTTGACCATTATTGTACATCATCTTTGGTTTTTTAGCTTGGAATATTTCAAATGGTCGTCCTGGAATGATATTCTACTGAACACCCTTTCAAGTAGTTTAATTACCTTAATCATCTTTATTTTAATTCAGGTTTTATTTTTTAAAAAATCTAAAACAATATGAATTTAGAAGCAAGAAGACTGGTTTTTATTTTACTATTTTTATTTGTGGGCGTCGTCTTCACAGCGCGACTATTCTACATGCAAGTAGTTGATGACAAATGGATTGAACGAGCGGGGGAAGTTGCTAAAAGAAAAATCACCATCAAGCCGCCACGTGGAATTCTATATGATAGAAATCGTAAAAAAATTGTTGCCAATAAAACCTATTATAATCTAATGTTTGTTGAGGACGACATTGAAGATTTTGATACGGTGGCTTTTTCTAAGTTAATTGGAATGAGTGTTGACTCCATTCATTTAAGATTTGAAGAAATACGAAAAAACCTCGACAGAAAAACGAAAAGTAAAGCAACGGGCAATGACACCATTGTAAATGACTATCGTACCTACATGCCAAACGCATTTCTGAGTGAATTATCTGCAGATGAAATTTCAAGAATAGCAATGGATTTACCTGATTTTAAAGGATTCTATGAAGAACCTATGAGTATGCGTGACTATCCATACAATAGTGGGGCTAATATTTTTGGTTACCTCAATGAAATTAGTGGAGAAGAATTGAATAAAGACCGTCAATTTTACAATGTTGGAGATTTTATTGGTCGTTCAGGACTTGAGAAATATTATGAACATGAATTACGGGGGAAGAAAGGAACAAAAGTTATTCTTGCTTCAGCCCGAGGTAAACTAGTTGATAATTTTGCCGATGGAAAACTAGATACCAATGCACAACAAGGCCCTCCTTTACATTTAGGAATTGATATCGATCTTCAAGCGTATGGAGAAGAATTAATGAAATACAAATTAGGGTCTGCAGTTGCAATTGAACCTTCAACTGGTGAAATTTTGGCTATGGTTAGTGCTCCAAGTTACGATCCCAATCGAATGGTTGGAACGCGAAACATACGTAGCAATTACATGAAGTTATACAAAGATACACTGAAGCCATTTTATCCTAGACCACTGGCTGCAGAATATCCTCCCGGTTCTATTTTTAAGGTCATTCAAGCCTTGGTTTGTTTAGAGGAAGGAGTAATTGAAGAAGACGCAACATTTCCGTGTACCAAATCTTGGGTTGGATGCCATAATCATCCAACTGCAAATAGTGTATCAAAGGCCATTCAATTTTCTTGTAATCCTTATTTCTATTACGCAGTTAAAAAACTTATTCAACAAGGAAAATATGAAAGCAATTTTAAAGATGCTGCTGTTGGATTAGAATTATGGGAAAAATACATGCATAGTTTTGGTTTAGGACAAAAACCAGAAACGGATATCTATGGATTGCGAAGTGGTGTGATTCCTAACGTTGATTTTTATGACCATTGGTATGGAAAATTAAGATGGGCTTTTTCTACCATTCGTTCAAACAGTATTGGTCAAGGAGAGGTTAAACTTACACCTCTACAAATGGCTAATTTGGCTGCAATTGTTGCCAATGATGGATATTATTACGAACCACATTTGGTGAAAAGTATAGGCGATCAAGGTCCTGCCGAAAAATACAAAGTAAAGAAACACACGATGGTCGACCCAAAACATTATGGTGTAGCCAAAGAAGGAATGCGAGCAGCTGTAAATGACCCTTATGGAACAGCAAGAAGAGCAAGAATTAATGGAATTACGGTTGCTGGAAAAACGGGAACAGCTCAAAATCCACACGGAGAAGATCATTCAGTTTTTATGGCCTTTGCTCCTTATGATAATCCAAAAATTGCGATTGCTGTATTTGTTGAAAATGCAGGATTTGGAGGGACGTGGGCTGCACCAATCGCCAGTTTGATGATGGAAAAATATTTGACTGGAGAGATATCTGACACGTTGAAGGAGCAAAGAATTCTTGACAAAAGATTTACACACATCAATGAATAATTTAAGAGACAAAACTGTTGGATGGGATTGGCTAACTATTTTAATAGTTTCTGCTTTAATTTTGATGGGAATCACTAATATTTATTCGGCTGCATACAACCCAGAACGTCCATTTCTATTTGATTTAAAAACAATGTATGGAAAGCAAATCATGTGGATTGGTGTCGGACTTTTCCTTGGGATTGTAATTTCACTTATTGATGCAGAATATATACGTAAACTCACGCCTATTGCCTTTGTTACCGTCATTATTCTTTTGGTGTTAGTCTTATTCACAAAACCCATAAACGGAGCACGGTCTTGGCTCGGAGTAGGGCCATTTGGTGTCCAACCTTCCGAATTTTCAAAGTTTACAACAGCTTTGATGCTTGCATACTTATTTTCACAAGACAGAGGAAAAATCATTACCAAAAAGTCTTTATTTCTAGCCTTAGGAGTTGTTTTCATGACTATGCTATTGATTTTGATTCAGAATGATACTGGAACATTCCTTGTTTTTACAGCATTCTTTTTTGTCATGTATCGAGAAGGAATCACCTTCGATCCTATTATTTTATTCTTTTCCAATCGAATTTTAGGAATGAGATTTAAACAAACATGGGTCGGAATTCACTTTATTCCAGTACTTTTTATCGTCATCTCTTTTAGTATCGTTACACTTTATCTTACAGATTCAAAACATACCTTTTCCTTTCTCCCAGGTTATGATGTCCCAGGTTGGATATTAATTTTATCTGTGATCACCCTTATCTTAACCATAGCCTTTTTCTTGAATCAAAACTTCTCTTCTCAGCGTTCGAAAGGTAAATTAAGATCTGTAATCTTAATCGTCTATTTTGTATCGATTGGATTGGTCGGAGTGGTTTCTTATACCTATTTAAACGTTCTACAATCTCATCAAAAGGACAGAATAGATTTGTGGTTGGGTAAAATTCAAGATAAAGATGGAAAGGACTATAACAGAAATAGAGCCTTAGCTGCTGTAGGATCCGGTGGATTTTCAGGTGTTGGATATCATGATGCTATCTTATCAAGTCCAAGAAGTCAGCACGTACCAGAAAGCGAAACTGATTTCATTTTTTCCGTTTATTCTGAAGAATGGGGCTTTTTGGGATCAGCAACCTTAGTCGCTTTATTCACAATTCTGATGATTCGTATTGTTGTGATTGCAGAGCGGCAAAAAAGTCGATTTGCCAGAGTCTACGCAAATGCTGTTGCCATGATTATTTTCTATCACTTTTCAATAAACATTGGAATGAACATAGGGATAATTCCGGTGATTGGTATTCCTCTACCCTTTTTCAGTTATGGAGGCTCTTCTATGATGTCATTTCTTATCATGATCCTGATTTTATTGAAATTAGATAGTCAACGTAAAGAAGTTTTGGCCTAATGAAAGAAAAATTTAAACTTTTAAACCCTTTTTCACAAGCCTTGATGCTCGTGATTATCGGTGTTGTTTCTTTTATTCTACTTTCAATCATCCTAAACTTAGCTTATCAAACTGCATTTCCGGAGTTACCAATGAACAAGGTTAATGAGCTAATCGAAAGTTATCCTATCCATTATATGATTCTCAACTTTCTACCTTTACAAGTTGGCTTTTTTCTTATTCCTGGTATAATTTATTGGTCTCTTTCAAGACTGAATAAAAGCATAACACTTAAAACTAACTCTACAGTTTATGTTTGGTCTATTTTGTTGTTCCTATGTGCATTTTTTCTATTGCCATTTTTTAGTGAAATCAACATTGAAATCGTCCAGTTCAATTTTGAATCATTATTAAAACAAAAAGAACAATCAGATCTTCAATTAAAAAAATTAGTTGGTGAAGTAGGTTCAACATCATTTTATGTTGCGATTTTAACAATAGGTCTACTCACTGGTATTGCAGAAGAATTGGCCTTTAGACGTTTTCTTTTCCATCACATGTTCACCAACACCCAATCCCTAAAAAAGGCTTTATTCTCAAGTGCGTTTATCTTTGCGCTTTTGCACTTTAATTACCTACAAATATTACCTCTATTCACTTTTGGATTAGTCCTTGGCATGATGTATTACGTTACCGGAAGTTTAATTCCTGGAATAATTATGCACGCCGCAAACAATATGATTAACGTATACTGGTTAGCCAGTGATAACTTTCCTGAATGGATGGAAGAAATTAATTTATACACAACAATTCCAGCAACAGCAGTATTACTATTGCTGGTCATATTATACAAAAGGAAAAAAGGTAATATTTAATATAAGCCTTTTATAAACTCATAATCTTTCTCCATTTCATTTTCAACCTTTGCCAAATGTTGTTTCGAAATCTTAAATGTCAATAAATTAATATCAATTAATAACTTCACTACATATGCAGCCATTACGACTACAGAAATAACGATAAAACCTTCCATAACTTTTTATTTGATAATATATTTTGATAATTCTTGTAATTCTTCATCTGACAATTGAGGAAATCCTGGCATTTGAGGGAAGTCTTCGCGCTTCTTACCGGGTTCTCTTATCCAATCAATTAATGCTGTTTCATTGTTTATATAGATTTCAGCCATTTCAGCAATAGGAGGACCAACCAAAACCTCTTTCTCTTTATGACAAGCAGTACAATACTGACTAAATATAGCAGCTCCTTTAGCATACTCCCCTAATGATTCATCTACTAGGAGTTCATTAGATTCATCAACAGGATTTTCTCTTGCTTTCTTACTTAATTTCGCGAAGTTATCTGTATGAACTGCTACTAATTCTTGATGTTTCTCTAAACTATAGTGACGATACATTTGTCTACTCCCTCCATAAAAATCATAAAGGATCAAGACTAATTGTTGGGGATTAGGCATAAATTTCAGATAAACGGAATAAAAAAAAGTCAACATTTCTAACACCTCTAAATTGAGATCTGAAGGCTTTAATTTTAGCATAAAAAGACTCTGCTGAAGCATTAGTGCTTCAGTTCTCAAAGTAATTTACAATCGTTTGATAGTTTAGATGGAATGTATTAACGATTGTATTAAAACTCTTAAACTGGGATTCTTCAACATCTTTATACCAATGCGCTAGCTTGGTTAAAGCCACTCTTTTTTCCGTAGTATTGTTATAAATCAGTCTAAATTTTTGAGATAAGTCGTATGCAGTTTTAATCCTTGGGTATTCCTCAAATAATATCTGTGCTCTTAGCTCCTGATTCTCTGTCCACTTTTCACGACTTTTATATAATAAATATCTTCCTCTAGCCAACAATTGTTTTCGAGTATCTCCATTACTATAAGTTTCTGGAATATAGTTTAGTCCTTTCAATTTCGCCTTGATGAGCTGTTCATTTTCCTCGTCCATGGCTTCCCATCTATGTTTAATTCCAATTTCTTGAACAGCTTCCGCACATAGTTTTTGAACATGAAAACGATCAATAACCTGAGTTGCGTTTGGGAAGCACTTTTTTGAAATCAGCTTCATACTATTAGCCATATCCAAGGTGATCTCCTTGACTTTATTACGTTTAGAAACATCTATTTTGTTGATGTGTTCAATAACTTTTTCCGCTTTGGTACCTTCGACTATTGCAACTATAGAGCCTTTTATACCCTTTGATTTTTTATTGGTGAGAACTGTATAAAGTTCACCTTGAGACAAAGCAACTTCATCAATTGATAAATATTTTCCAATGTTTTCGGGGTAAATCAACCATTCAGAAGCATGGGATTTATCCTTCCATTCATTAAAGTCACTTAAGAAATCTCGATATTGTCGTTGTAGTTTTTTACCAGAAACCCCAAAGAAATTACCAATAATGCTACAGTCTACGGCCTTAGTATTGATTAATTTCTTTTAAAAAAGACGCGAATTCCACAGTCATTCTCGTCCCTTTAGCTACAACATTCCAGTCTCGTTGAACCACCTTTCCACTAGCTTTATCAGTCCATCTACGTCGTTTCACATGTAAATAAACTAACTTTCCTCGCAAAGGAAAATCTTGTATGACAACTTCTTTATGAAATCCTTTAGATACTAAGGATAAATCGCTGAACTCTTTAGGTTGAATACTTTTTCCTCAAAATACAACGCTAACTTATCTGTTTTCTGCTCAGAACGAGTAAAGTCAAAATGCGCTACGATCATCTCGGGTAAATCAACTTTAATAAATCAAGATAGTTTTCCATTTGCTCTACTTTAACACAAAGAAATGAAATTTAGTCTAATTCCTCCCCAACTTTTGTGACTGATCCCTTTTGTGACTGATCCACACTATCACAGCTAAACAAGAAAATTGATAGGACAACGAAACCAAATACTTTAAGCATGTTTTTCTCATTTTAAACAAAATTAAGAATTTAAAAACTTAATAAAGTCATTGTTATCAATTTGTATGACAAAAAAATTCCATCTACTAGAGAGCAGATGGAATTGTTCAATATTAAATCAAGAGTATTTATTGTACCCTAATGCTATAATTGCTTTTGTTCCCCATTTCTGCTGCAGAGTATGCAATAGAATTGAAGTTGTTATCTCTTAAGATTTCACGAGCAGTAAAGATAATACCCATAGGTACTTTTTCATCTGCCTTAAAACAAGTGATTACATTCTCTTTAGGGTCAGTCATCTCCGCTGGCTTATCATTAAATTTAGCCAACTTCCATTTACCGATATAATTAATTCCATCAGGGTGAAGTAGTCCATCATATTGAACTGCAACACCTTTATCGAATTTTGAAGCGTCTCCTTTGATAGGTGTCCCAAGGTAAACAAAATCAACTGTTGATCTTTGTTTAAATGGTGTTAAATCAGTTACTCCTACACCTTGTGCTGGGGTAATTTTCACCAATGGATCTATCTCTTTAGTTGTTGTTGCAACCATGAAGAAGAACAATAACATGAAAACGATATCTGGAAGAGAAGATGTATTAATCG
Source organism: Brumimicrobium aurantiacum (assembly GCF_003402975.1). Classification (GTDB taxonomy): domain Bacteria; phylum Bacteroidota; class Bacteroidia; order Flavobacteriales_D; family Crocinitomicaceae; genus Brumimicrobium; species Brumimicrobium aurantiacum. Next base: position 109,521 of record NZ_QURB01000005.1, read on the forward strand.
CCGGAGCAGATTTCCCATCCTTTTTTCTAAATTTTGACATAGTTAACGTTTTGGTTTAACCTCAATTAATCTTAGAGGATACAATGTTTCTATTAATTCGACGTGTTCTTGATAAAGACGCAACTCTGGAGTGTCTTCTAGCTTATTTTGTTGAATGTAACGGTTCATTGCCGTCCATGTTATTCCAAATAAAGCCATTGCCTCTTCGTCACGTAATTCTGTTACTGCACGTTGAACTTCAGACTGAACAGCAACATACGCTGAGTAGTCGGTATCGACAAATGATTCAAGACGAATATGAGCCTCAAAAGCTATCTCTGGCATCTCTTTTTTACCACTAAACTCGGTATAAAGATTCATCATTTCTAGCTTTTCATTCCATTTTTCGATCGCTACAAGCGTTTGATCAATCATTTTAGATGTTTTATCGTCAATCACCTTACGGTTTTCAAGTGCATCTAATCTGTTTTGCTGTGTAATCAAGTTATTTGAATACAATTCTTTTGTACCAAATGCATAGTAAGGATAATCTAAGGCACGATCTGTTTTTCTATCTCTATTCACAGTATAGAAATGCTTGATTCTACTGTTAAGAGTAGAAATATCTTCAGGTTCGATAATAGAATCACGTGCCTGAATTACCTGTTTACTATTGATAACAATCTTATAGATATTCTTTTCTTCAACCGGTGGTGGTTGAATTTTAGATTCAACTTTCTTTGGTATTTTACGCAAGTAAGCCGTGTCCTTGTCCATTGTTGTTGTAACAAGAAAAAAGATTAGCAATAAGAAGGCGATATCCGCCATCGAACCTGCATTAATTTCCGGTGCTTCTCGCTGTGCCATTACTGTTTAGTTTCTAAATAATTTAACAATTAGTCCCATGAACATCGCCAATACAGAACAAATACCCAATCCAATGATCGCAGTATAAATTCCGGCATGCGTAAAGTTCATTGTGGCTTCACTTGCTGTAATATCCCCTTGTACATTTAAAGATTCAACTGTATCTGTAGTTCCCATAGAATACAATACAAAGAATAACAATGCGGCTACAATAATTCCTAAAATAGATTTTACTGCTTGAAGCGGACGTGTAACGAGCAAGATAACAAAGAACAATAGAACCAGTATAACGGCAAGAATAATTGCGTAATAGCTGATATTCATAACTCCATTAAACGCGAAGCTTTCCATAAAATTTTGCTTTACCGTATCATCACTATCAGCATTTACTCCTGATGTCATTACGATAAAACCGAATATCAAAGCAGGAACAGCAATTACAACTTTTATTATAAGCCCTAAAATGTTCAATTTCTTTTCATTATCCATGATATATGGTTTTTTTAATGTGAATAAATTCGATGAATAAAAATTACTTAGAAGTAACTTTATATTTAATCATCATGTCCACCAATGAAATTGATGAATTCTCCATTTCATTTACAATTCCGTCAACTTTTGCAACGATGTAATTGTAAAAAATCTGTAGAATAATCGCTGAAATCAAACCAAATACTGTTGTTAAAAGTGCTACCTGAATACCACCAGCAACTGTAATTGGAGATACTTGACCATCCTCAACAATTTTCTCAAAGGCTTGGATCATCCCGATTACCGTACCCATAAACCCAAGCATTGGTGCTAGTGCGATAAATAACGAAATCCATGAAACACCTTTTTCTAAAAGTCCCATTTGAACTCCTCCGTAGGCAACAACAGTTTTTTCAACCGCTTCAACACCTTCGTCAACACGTGCAAGTCCTTGGTAAAAAATAGAAGCAATTGGTCCTCTTGTATTTCTACAAATTTCTTTAGCTCCTTCAATATCACCTTTTGCAATTGCTGCTTCAACTTCCTCTAAGAATTTCTTTGTATTAATAGAAGACAAATTAAGGTATACAATTCTTTCGATACATAATGCAATACCAATAATCAAAGCGATCAATACGATACCCATCCAAAATGGATCTCCTTCAATAAACTTCTTCTTAAGTGTAGAAGTAAAACCTTTTTCAACTTCAACTTCTTCTTGAGCCTCTACAGTTTCCTCTACAGGTTCTTCCTCAACTACAGTTTCTGGCTGAGCGTCTTCATTCATCAATGAATCTCCCTCTACTCCTTCTTCCTGAAGTTCTACACTTTCTTCATTTTGATTTACAGCTTCTTGTTGGTCTGCAAATGATACCGAGCTAAATCCGAATGTAAACATTCCGATGATTGCTAAAGAACTAACTATTTTTTTCATGTTCCAAAGATTAAAAATTAATCGTTTTAATAAATTATTTAATATTCCTAATTTAATCAAAAATACACAAGTTTGATGGCGGAGAGAGAGGGATTCGAACCCTCGGTTCCGATACAATCGGAACACTCGCTTTCCAGGCGAGCCAGTTCAGCCACTCCTGCACCTCTCCTTATTTCAAATTGCGTCTTTTCGACGGGCTAAAGTACAAAAAAAAATTTATTCTGAAAGGAAAGTTCTGTTCTTCTTGTCATATTCAACAAATAATTAGAAAAATATGACGAATCTTTAGGAATACACTGGAAACATAAGCGTTTATTAAAAAAATATTAAATTTTCTTAATCATCATTTTAACTTTCATATTTCAGCTTTAAAAACAATAAAACGAGCCTAGAATAGCTATAATATAAATCGTATTAACCCTGAGTCTAATAAAAAAACACTTCAATTGAATCTTTCGCTATTGCACACAAAAACAATATGATGACGAAATTAAAAAAGTGAACGATTATGTTATAAATTAACAACTTTAAAAGCATAAAAAAAACCCTAACCAATTAAGGATAGGGTTTCATTCAATATTATAAATCTAACTACGGCTGAATAAAAACAGTAGCTACGTTTGATTCTTCTTCTTCAATTTTTATAATTCCTTCTCCTTCTTGATCTCCTTTACTTGCAATAATATCTAATACCGCAACCCCAGCTTGACCAGTTTGATAGATGTCATTATAGTTGAAAATCGCAATACCTGAAGAATTTGTATATGCTGTATCTCTTCTTTCGACTGCTTGTTGTGGAATTGTCGTAGATGTTCCGTACAAAATAACACGAGCACCAGATACGTATGAATTCGAAGTATCACGCACCATGATTTTTGCCGTTGTGTCAATTTTCTTATCGCATGAACTAAAACTAAAACCGATAAAACCAGTCAGTACTATAGTTAACGCGAAAATGATATAATTTTTCATTGTAATATGCTTTTATTTCTTTTAATAATCTTGTGTGTTTAACGAAAAACGAAAGAAAAAGTTGCTATTCTTCCAAAACAATTGTCTCAGTAGATGTCAAATATTGTTTCGCTCTCGCTTTATCTTTTGTGTAAAATTCTGCAGTATCTTTAGCATACACTGAAAAGTAAGCTACTTTATCATCCTTTTTACCATACTGATCAAACAATTCCCCTAAATTAAAAATCGCAACACCTGACTCGTTAGTAATTGTTTCTGATTGATATTCAGGAGTACCTTGGTCAACATCACCAACAATCATTACTCTTGCATCTGGTGTCAAAACATTATTGCTTGAACGTACAAAAATCTTTAAAACAGATTCGTCCTCATTTTCACAAGATGTCATGAAAACAGCACTAAATCCTACAATTAGAGATAAGAATATATTTTTAAATTTCATAATACCACTTTTTTTAATGACGCTAAGTTATGGAATAAATATTATTATTCTCAAAGGAAGGAAGAATTTTCCCAAAAAAATAAAATTTAACAGTGTATTAAAAGTCAGATACTTTAATAATAAAGCCGTTTCAATTCAGCTAAACTAGCTCTTTAAATATCCGAATGCCAACAACCAGGAACTAAAAGCGCTTTACATTGAGGTTTTGTACTAAAACAACTTATCTATTAAAATCGTATATTGTTCTCCAAAATTTAATTATAAACTAAAAACTTTCTAAAATCCATTCAACTTTATGCAAAACTTGCGCTCAACATTTGTATCTTTCCTTAAAAGCTATACTTCGCTATTTATTCTACCTATTTTGTTTTTAGTGGTTTTTAGAATTATTGAATTCACGCTTCTTATAGAAAATGTACAGGTATTTCATAAACCGTTTAGAAGTTTTACATACAGTGTGGAGTTTGACCTGATATTTTTAGCCCTATACTACCTCAGCTTCTTTTTGATTTTCTATCTACTTTACAAAATTTCAAGAAGATTATTTCAAGTCACATTCAGTGCGTTATTTATTATTTTGACTTTTATACATTTGGCTTTAAATCAATTCTTTTATACCAGTGATATCCTACTAGATAAAACCTTTTTCTATTTTAGTTTAACAGAATTGAAAATCATTTTAAGTGGAGAATCAGGAGGGGTTTTTAGTACATTCTTTTGGCCATACCTCATTAGCATCATCCTTGTTGCTTTTAGTTTTTGGTATATAAAACCTCAATTAGAGAAGAACAAGACCTTGCGCATAATCGGACAATCATTCACTATTCTCTCATTATGTTTATTTCTTTTTCGAGGTGAAGTACATCCAAGAACACTTCCACACTATAGTCATTATGAAAAACAAATTCACACCTCTAAACTAAGTTACTTTTTCACAAGTCTTTATCAATTAATATCTCCGGAAGAGTCGAAAGAAAAAAAGCCTTTTGAGGCAATCGAAACCTACAAAGAAATAATTGGTAGAGAAAGCAATTTGACAAATGAGGACTATCCATTTACCTATTCATCCGATGATCTCATAAAAAACAATTGGGCTGAATACATAAATGATCATGAAAAAATAAAAAATGTGGTTTTGATCATCTCGGAAGGTCTTTCATCGAGGTTTTCAGGGGAGGAAGCAAAATTTGGAAGCATGACTCCTTTTATTGACTCTTTATCCAAACAATCGCTCTACTGGCCCAATATGTTAAGCATAACCGACCGAACACACGGAGTGTTTGCCGCAGCTTTGGCAGGCTTGCCTCATGGTTTTGAACGTGGCTTTTTAAATTACAAAGGAAAACAACCTAAATACAATTCTGTATCGAAATTTTTGAAGGATAAAGGCTACTCCACAAACTTTATTTATGGTGGCTGGTCTCATTTTGACAATTACCATAGCTTCTTAGTAGAAAACAAATTTGATGGCATCGTAAACGAAAGCTACATTAATGAACATTTCAATTTAAAGACATCGAATTCAGACCAAAAATTTTCATATGGTTATCATGATCAATCTACAGTCGATGCATATTTTCAATTTATGCAAAACGCACAAATAACTTCTCCTTATTTTAATCTTTACCTTACCTTAAGTCTACACACGCCATATGATATTCCTGACAAACAACATTATATTGAAAAAGCGAAGAAAAATCTAACCAATTTGGATGCTGATTTTTTTGATCAAAATAAAGAGATAATTTCTACAGTGTATTATGCAGATCAATCATTAAAGAAATTCTTCAAAAAATATGAAGAGCGAGAAGATTTCGAGGAAACTATATTTATGATTATGGGAGATCACAGCGTAACAGCACTCGATTTACACAGTGAATTGGGCGGATATCATATTCCTTTTATTCTTTACTCCCCAAAAATAAATAAACCACAAAAGTTTAATGAAATCATTTCTCATTGGGATATTCCTTCAACCATTATGGATATTCTTCCAAATTTAAATTGGAAAACAAAGAACAAACTTACCCATTGGCTAGGGAATGGTGTGTCTTTTAAAAATGATATACGTTCTAAAAATCCAATTTTTCTAGGAACATTTAGAGGTGATATTATTGGTGTTGTATGGGAAGAATATGCTTACATACATGAACGTCTATACCGCATTAAAGAGGGACTTGAACTGGAACCATACGAAGATGTTAAAAGAGAAAAACGCTTTTCAAAACTACTGGAAACATATATTATCTTGAATAAGTACAGTATTAAAAACGACAAAATAACTCCGTTTTTCAAAACATCAAATTAAACCTTATTGTACGGAAAGTGAAATAAGTTTTGTCAAAACAAAATACTATCTTTCAAACAAATAGATGAACATTATCTTCAATCTAATGGAGAATCAATCAGCAAACTTCAGTTTACTGATTTGCATAGAAAATGGTTTCATATCCATGGCTTTTTGGAGCAAAATGGAATCATTTATCGGCCATACTTGAACTTCTAGCCCTTTGTTTTTTACTTCTTCAACCGCCTCTTTAGAAATTGATTCGTCAAACAAACTAAAAGAAACACCATCATAGTCATGCTCAATGGCACGCATTGAAACCTCTTCAAAATTTTCATAACCAATCAAGTGACATCGAATATTTGAATTCGAATTTTTCACCTCATCTAAGAAAGTGGTGTATGCTGTTTCAACGATTATCTGATTTTCCAAATTGTAATGCTCAACCATTCTAACAAGCTCCTCTCCCATTTGAGTAAAATAAGTTTCAGGAGCATTTCTGGAAGGAAAACAGAGCGAATCAAAATATCCTTTTACATCCAAAGACAAAAATGATTGTTTATATTCTGGTTTACATAACAGTTTCAGGACCTCCTCAAGTTTATAAATCCTATCTTTAAGATCACCTCTACATTGTTCGATACTTTCTATTGTCACGTCATTCGTCGTTGGTATACATATAGGATGAGTTTGCACAATATCACAGAAATGTCCTAAATTATCGTCATGATACAACCAAATCGTACAATCTTTACTCATCTGTATATCCACCTCACAACCATCTAACATATCCAAAGCATTAACTACAGAAGTTAAGGTATTTTCAATATATTTTCCATCATACACATCTGCTCCACTTCCACGATGACCAAAAAACAAATTTTCAGTTGTAATTGGTGAATTATCCTTTGTTTTGCAAGCGCTTGATAGCAACAATATTAAAAATAGATATTTGAATTTTGACATAGCACTAAATTACTAAGAATAAATTAGTCAACCTTTAAAGTTTTTGTAGAAAAACAGTTCTAATTCAGTATTTTTAATCCTCTTAAATTAAGGAATACCCAACTTTTTGAAATGGAAGTCGTAATATGAAAAAATACTACTAAATTTGCAGTAATACAAGTACACTTGTATTCAATTTAAAGTAAAAGAATAAGGTAAAATGTCAGATCTACAACATAAGCTTGAAGAGTTATTAAATGAAGTAAACTCAGCTTCAATCACTGATTCAGCACAATTGGAAGAATTTAGAATTCGTTTTCTAGGTTCAAAAAACTGTCTAAAACCATTGTTTTCGGAGTTAAAAACAGTTCCGAATGAAGATAAAAAAATGGTAGGTCAGAAAATTAATGAACTAAAAAACACCGCTCAATCAGTTTTTGATCAGTTTCAAGATCAACTTTCGAATGAAACACAAAACGAAGAAAAGATTGATTTCTCTAGACCAGGTGAGCCAAGTGAAATTGGTTCTCGACACCCAATTAGCGTGATTCGTAAGGAAATCATTTCTATTTTTGAGCGTATTGGCTATGGTGTTTCAGAAGGACCAGAAGTAGAAGATGATTGGCACAATTTCTCTGCATTAAACTTCCCGGAAGAACATCCAGCAAGAGACATGCAAGATACATTTTTCGTTAAGACAGACGATGAAGAAATGGCCCTAAGAACGCACACTTCTTCAGTTCAAGTACGTGTGATGGAAAATAGCAAACCACCAATTCGTACAATATCTCCTGGACGTGTTTTTAGAAATGAAGCAATTTCTGCACGTGCACACTGTTTCTTTCATCAAGTGGAAGGATTATTTATTGATAAGGATGTTTCTTTTGCCGATTTAAAACAAACGATTTTGTTTTTCGCACAAGAAATGTTTGGAAAAAAAGCAAAAATAAGATTAAGACCTTCTTACTTCCCGTTTACTGAACCAAGTGCAGAAGTAGATGTCAGTTGTACAATTTGTAACCAAGAAGGGTGTAACGTATGTAAATACACAGGATGGCTGGAAATTTTAGGTTGTGGAATGGTAGACCCAAGTGTTTTAGAAGCTGCTAACATCGATCCAAAAGAATACAGTGGTTTTGCATTTGGAATGGGAATTGAAAGAATTGCTCAATTAAAATATCGTGTAAACGATTTACGCTTATACTCTGAGAACGATGTTCGTTTTCTAAAACAATTTAAATCTACATTATAATTATGGGACTTTTCTCTTTTGGCAAAAAATCGAATGATAATAAAATCAACTGGGTGAATATTTCATCAGTTGACGAGTTAAATCAAGCAATTGCAGATACGCAAAACAAAGCGGGTGTTTTCTTTAAACATTCAACTAGATGCAGTATTTCTTCAATGGCATTAAGTCGATTTGAGTCACAATGGGAGGAAAATGAAAACATACAATTATACTTCATTGATTTAATTGCAAATCGTGACGTCTCTAATTTACTTAGTGAACTATCAGGAGTTATGCACCAGTCTCCGCAGGTTATCGTAATTCAAAATGAAAAGGAAGTGTACAATGCTTCACATAATGGAATTTCGGCAAGTGAAATAAAAAATGCACTTTAAAATGATGAAAAAGCTTTCTTTCTATTCTGTTTTAATCGCAGTTTTATCTGTATTGGTATTTTCATGTACAGAAGAAGATAAAGTCGTAACGGGAAGTTTGGTCCCTGCAAGATTTGAACTCCCTTTCAACAATACTAGTGTTCAAAAAGGAGAAACAATTGAAGCAGTCATCAGTATTGCAAACCCGTCAGATTTAAAGTCTATTAAAGTCTACAAAAGTGACTCTATTATTTTCGAGGGACCTGTTTCCAAAAATAAAATGAACTTTCAGTTAAAGACCAACAATTGGAAATTTGGAACCAATCAACTTTCGCTTGAAACCATTACCAATAATGGAAGAAAAAGAGTCGATCACCGCATCATCAAACTTTTACCAGACATATATCCTAAAGAGTATTCAGCAGAAGTACTCACAGTATATCCTCATGCCACAACTTCTTACACTCAAGGCTTAGAGTTTGACAATGGTCAACTTTACGAAGGTACAGGTGGAACGGGTGCAACAGGAAAAAGCATGGTTGCTAAGGTTGATTTGAATTCTGGTAAAATTCAAGAACAAAAATTACTAGACGAAAAATATTTTGGAGAAGGAATCACAATTTTAAATGACCAACTGTATCAATTAACTTGGCAAGAACATACATGTTTTGTTTACGACAAAAACACATTAGAACAACAAGAGACTTTCACTTACACTGGTGAAGGTTGGGGATTATGTAACGACGGCAATCAACTAATTATGTCTGATGGTTCTGAACGTATTTATTTTAGAGATCCTAAAACATTTGGTTTAAAAAGAACCATTGAAGTGTACACCAATGAAGGTCCAGTAAAAGGACTAAATGAATTAGAATACATCGAAGGAAAGATTTACGCGAATGTTTACACTAGAAACAAAATCGTGATTATTGACCCAGCAACAGGTGTTGTAACAGGAAGAATCGACGCAAGCATATTAGCCCTAGATTATCGTAAAACAGGTGAAGTTCTTAATGGAATTGCCTACGACAAAAACAGTAAGCAATTATTTGTCACAGGAAAAAACTGGCCAAATTTATTGGAGATTGGTTTGGTACAAGAATAAAAGCTAAAGTGATTTGAAATTTAACTCCAAAAATCAAACCTATCTACAATACCTACTCTTAGGTATCATTGTTACGATACCTTTATTTTCATACCTAGGAACCCTTCCAATTCGAATTTGGGATGAGTCAAGATTAGCCATTAATGCCTATGAAATGCTTCATAATAATGACTATATCGTAACTCATTATGAAGGTTCTCCTGATATGTGGAATACCAAGCCTCCATTGTTAATTTGGCTTCAGGTATTATTCATGAAATTGATTGGTACAAATGAATGGGCTGTTAGACTCCCTTCGGCTATTTCAGCATTTATTACATGTTGCATTATTTTTCACTTCAGCAAAAAGAAATTATCCTACTCAACATTAGGTTTTATTGCTATCATCGTTCTTATTACTTCTCAAGGATTTGTTGGATATCATTCCGCTAGAAATGGAGACTACGATGCATTACTTACACTCTTTACAACATTAAGTGCTTTATTGTTTTTCAATATTTGCGAGAGTAAAAAATTCAAACATCTATATTGGTTATTTCTGATTCTCGCCCTAGCAGTGCTGTCAAAAAGTATCTCAGGATTACTTTTTCTACCAGCATTTTTCCTATATGCTTTATCTCAAAAACAAGTACTACCTCTTTTAAAAAGCAAGCACTTCTATGGTGGAGCACTTCTATTTTGTGGAATGATAGCTAGTTATTACGGAATAAGAGAATTAAATAATCCGGGCTACCTAGAAGCTGTTTATCAAAATGAACTTGGAGGAAGATACTTAGAGGTCATTGAGAACCATCAACATGGATTCTGGTATTACCTAAAGAATTTAACAAGTTATCGTTTTGAAAACTGGTATATGCTCGTACCATTCGGAATACTATTTGGGTTATTAAGTAAAGATCAACTGATCAAACGCTTAACATTATTCTTAACGCTTCTTACAATGACTTATTTCTTAATTATTTCAGGAGCACGAACTAAACTTGAATGGTATGATATTCCAATGTATCCTTTCATGGCTATCTTAGCTGCTATTCCAATATATCGAGTTTACACGCTACTTAAATCTACATTATCCAATACAAACAAAATAACTTCTAAAGTACTTCCTATCTTATTCTTTGTTATTGTTTGTGCAATTCCATACCACACAACATTCAACCGAATCAATCGTGGAACTGAAGAGCTTTGGGATGAAGAGTTTTATTCACTTAGCAATTACCTACAAGAAGCTGTAGATGGGGAGCATGATTTAAATAACAAGTCAATAGTTTACCATGGCTATAATGCACATTTGTTATTTTACGTCAACATTCTTAATAATCAATCAATAAATCTTAAGTTTAAGGATTGGAAAAATTTATCTGCAGGGGACGTCGTAATTACAAATCAAATCGACATCAATAAAAATATTGAAGAAAATTACAATCATGAAGTGTTAGAAACCCAAGGATATATTAAAACACATATTATTTATGGATCTAAAGACTGAGCAACCTGTAATTTCGATTATTGTACCAATATATAACGAAGAGGAAATTATTCCTGAGCTATATGAACGCTTACAAAATGCCGCTTTAAAAATTTCTGAAAACTATGAACTTATTTTCGTTAATGACGGAAGTAGAGATAATTCATTATTCGAATTGATTAAGTTAACAGAAAAAGACCATCGTGTTTATTATATCAACTTCAGTCGAAACTTTGGTCATCAAATAGCAGTTACTGCAGGTCTAGATGCATCGAAAGGTGATTGTGTAGCCATTATCGATGGAGATTTACAAGATCCACCAGAAGTCATTCCAGAACTTCATTCAAAATACAAAGAAGGATATGAAGTTGTTTATGCTAAACGTAAAAAGCGTAAAGGAGAAAGTGTTTTTAAATTGGTCACTGCAAAACTTTTCTACCGTATACTCAAACGAATCACCTCTGTAGATATTCCTGTTGATACTGGTGATTTTAGATTAATTGATAGGAAAGTGGTAGACTACCTCAAGCAAATGCCGGAGAAAAACAAATTTTTGCGTGGACAAATTGCATGGCTAGGATTTAATCAAACTGAAGTTTTATTTAACAGAGATAAACGAAAGTATGGTAAAACAGGTTATTCAATCAGTAAAATGTTTCGCTTTGCAATGGATGGAATTACTAGCTTTTCAGACAAACCATTACAGTTTGTAACGAAACTCGGTTTTTTCTTTTCTATGGTTTCTTTCATCATAATACTTTATGCTTTTTATTCGCATTTTATTCTTGGCAACACAATAACAGGATGGACTTCTTTGATCATTAGCACAATGTTTATTGGAGGAATTCAGCTGATTTCCATTGGTGTCATCGGAGCATATGTAAGTAGAATAAATACGAATATTATGGATAGACCCCTTTACATTATTGAAAAGAGTAATCTACCCAAAAAATGATAGGCCCTACAATCGCCCAGCCAATGTCACCACCTTTTTTATCGTTTCAATCTTACTTGATTCTAAGTCGAAGATTTCAAACATAATAATGTAAGGTCCGATTGAAGCTTTTGTTCCATCTTCGCGGGTTCCCTCCCATTTTACTGTACCTTCATTTCCTAGTAAGTGATTTTTAAAGACTTCTTTAATCATTCTACCTTTGTCGTCATATATCACTATATCACCCATTAAATCAGGTGAAGAAACTTCATAGGTCAATAAAAGCGCATCCTCAAATCCATCTCCATCTGGAGAGAATGATTTTGAAGACAAACTCAATGTTCCGCCTTCTTGATTCGGATTGATGTTTTGAGAGTTCACTCTTCCTGGCGTAGCAAATCCAACTGTTTCACTTGCACTGTGCCAATTTGCAGCCGAATTTGACTCCTCTTCTGCAGAAAAACGCTCTAAACTCACACCTTTATCATCATTTATTAACGAAAAGTGCCATTCATCGGTATACGCTACTTTGTCCATTACAGTATCATCATATATCAAATAAACAGTTGAAGAATCATTGTTGTAACTTGGTAAACTCGACATTTCGATAAATTTACCCGGTATCGCAAAAGGATAATTCATAATTTGAAAAGTAGTGTCAGTTGTTAACACCACATAATCATCTGGACTTAAAACATAAGATTGTTCAACAGCTTTTTGACTTGCAACAGTATCGTCATCAAACTTTGCTAATTCCCAATCCAACAAGTCAATGAATTTATCTGATTTATTGTAAATTTCAACAAAGTCTGCTCCTCCAGTTAGTGGATTAAACAAGATTTCATTGATGATTAAATCTCCTTTTTCAGGTGTTTGTGGTAAAACAAAAGATCCACTGTAATCATTTGAATTTCCGGAACAATCTGAAAAACCAATCAAGTCATAGGAATATAATTCTCCAGGAACCAATGCTTCCACAAATTCAAAAATCACTTCACTTGGATATTTTTCATCTACAATTCGTGTAGCAATTGTTAAAGAAGGATTAGATGAAAAACTAGCATTTTCAATACTCAAGGAATCTAACCCTTCAGAAAAGAACAGTTTTAAACGATTCGGTAATTCTGTTTCAAACCCTACCACTATTGGAGCGTCTTGATCAGGAGCGTTACTGTACACACTGTTTTGGGTTCCTGGCGTTCCACCATTTAGATCTACAGAAGCCATCCAATTATCAGCTGAAGAACATGGTAATTCAGGGTTTATTCTTTCAATACTCCATCCCCCGTCTTCTTTGTTTTCATCTTGATACCAAGCATTAGTGTAGGTTAATTTATCTACAATTATTCCATTCTCTGTTTTTAACTCAATATCATCGCCTGCATTGTTTAGAGAAGCCCAACTTGTAACTCCAACACCTTGTGGATAATCCGTTAAACCGCTCGTTGGCACCAAAACAAGGTATTCTCCTGGCAACAACCAAGCATCTTGAATTGTACCTGTCGAATTATTGTCACTCAATTGCCAATTTTCTAAATGGAAATATTTCTGACTTCTATTGTATAGTTCAATGTATTCTACTTCTGCCAAACCAACAACTGGCGATTCGTCTGCTAAAAATTCATTGATAATAATGTCTCCAAATTCAGGTATTTGGGCTACAACATATTGGAATGTTTCTGTTTGTTGCCCCATGGCATTTCCAGAAATATCTTCTACATTTTCACTCGTCAACGTATAGACATCTCCTACATTAAAAGGTGTAGAAAATGTAAGTATAAACTGTGAAAAATTACTTGCGTCTTGCTGAACATTATTTGGCGATCCGATTCCATTATCTACTGTGTAATTATTAAGGTCTTCACCCGAAATTTGATCAATTCCTTCATCAAAAGTCACTGTTAATTCCGTAGCAGAGATTGCCGCAACACTCATTAAATTTGGCGGTGTGTTATCCACTTGAATTGCCCCAACATAAATATTATCAAAAGCAAATTTATCGGCACGTGTTGCAGAATATTCAAGGTTTACACCAATATGCTGCCCTAAAATATTAGCTGTATAATTTGCAGATCCTTCTAATTGATACGCTGTTCCACCCGTCATGTCAACGAACAATTCCCAGTCGTTGTTGGCATGATAAATTACCTTAACTGCCATATCAAAATCTCCTGAAACCAAACCAGCAGAACTCGTTAAAATGGTCGTTTCTGTTCCTCCAACACGTTCTATCAAATAAATAGGGTCGCTGCTTCCATTTTCTCCAATTTGAAGGAATATTCCATCAGGATCTGTTGATAAATCGGCATCTGTTGATGTTAAAAATGTTTCGCCATTATTACTTGCCGAAGGGGAAAAATCATAGTTCAAGTTAAAGCGCCATTCGCGGTCTTCAAGTTGAGAAAGGTTATGTGGTGTCGATAAATAACTTGTTCCGGCAGCTCCAGCATCCAATTGTAAAGCATTGTTTCCGTTGACAATAAAATCAATTCCATCTCCAGTCCACGTAGGATTATTGGTGAAATCTCCATCATCAAAATTGTCAGAGGTTTGTCCCCAAGAAAACAAAACAGAGAAAGCAGAAAAAAGCAGAATTAAATGTTTCATAATTAAATTTATTCAGTAGTGCAATCTACAAAATGTATTACAAATATAACCCGCTTTATTCACCAATCTTGTATTTTAAGACCTTAAACATTGTATATTCATTTATTTAGATGCGTTTCATTTAGTTTTAAGAATCCGGGGTAAGCGTATTCCATTCACTGATTCTGTTTTAAAAGAATGGAAAATCCTTACTTTTGTAAAAAACAGAAAAAATATGAAACTTGCAATTGTTGGAGTAACAGGAATGGTGGGTCAAGAGATGCTAAAAGTAGTAGCAGAAATGAACCTACCAATAACAGAATTAATCCCTGTAGCATCTAAAAAGTCGGCTGGAACAAAAATTACTTTTGGAGGTCAAGAACACACAGTAGTAGATCTAGAAAAGGCGCTTGAGATGAAACCCGAGGTAGCACTTTTTTCTGCTGGTGGATCAATTTCTTTAGAATGGGCTCCAAAATTTGCAGCAATTAAATGTAGGGTCATTGATAATTCTTCAGCCTTTAGAATGGATGAGGACAAGAAACTAATTATTCCTGAAATCAATGGAGATGAATTAACAGCAGATGATTACATTATTGCAAATCCGAATTGCTCTACGATTCAAATGTTAATAGCACTGGCTCCATTGCATGAAATGTACACTATCAAACGCGTAGTTGTTTCTACTTACCAATCAATATCTGGAACTGGAGCTCAAGCGGTGAAACAAATGGAAAATGAGCGTGAAGGTATCAACGGAGAAATGGTTTATCCTTATCCGATTGATCAAAATGTTTTACCTCATTGTGATATTTTCATGGACAATGGCTATACTAAAGAAGAAATGAAATTGGTGAATGAAACCAAGAAAATTTTGGATAATAAAATTGCGGTAACGGCAACTGCAGTGCGTGTACCTGTACAAGGTGGGCATTCAGAAGCGTTGAATGTGAATTTTGAAAAAGATTTCGATTTAACCGAAATTCGCAAGGCTTACCATGAAAATCCAGCCATCACTTTACAAGACAATCCTGAAACGAACACCTACCCTATGCCTTTGTATGCTAAAGGAAAAAATGATGTTTATGTTGGCCGATTAAGAAGAGATGAAAGTCAAGACAATACTTTAAACATGTGGGTTGTTGCAGATAATTTAAGAAAAGGAGCAGCGACAAATACTGTTCAAATAGCACAAAAATTGATCGAGAAAAAAATTATTGAGATTGGGAGGTTTGCGTAGGTTTAAATGAAGAGTGAAGAAATATAAATGAAAAATGATAAATGAAAAATTGTGTTGACGCACCTTTTTCATTCTTCATTCTCAACCTTTCTCCACACGTATCACCGCTTTTTGACCTTCGAAACCAAGGGTGTTATAGCTTTCAAATGTTTTGGATTTACGCTTGTTTTTGGTTACATCGTATTCTCCGCTGAATTTAAAGGTTTGTTGCTCTACTTCTTCGGTGTAAAAATCTTCGCAATCTTCAGGGGCTACAACACGAGAAATGGTGAATGTTTGGGCTTTATCGTTAAACTGCCAATAGAACCGACTTTGCGTAGTGTCACTCGTCCAAGTACCTTCACAGACTGTTTCGTAAATATCACAGTCTTTGATTTCCCATGTGGGAATTAAGGTTTGACTCACGCCATCAACAGAAAGTTCTTTCACTTCCCAGTTGCCTGCTTTCATAAGGTGTTTGGAAGCACGTTTGTTTTTATCGCATGCGGTGAATAAAAATGCTGTTGTAAGTAATAAAAATGTTAGTTTTCTCATATTAATATAATTTTCTTCCTTTGTATTGCCACTCTTTTTTAGTTACATCTCCATTAGCTTCTATAACACTTGATCTAAAGTCAAGAACACTAACTCCATCCATTTTGTTGAGAATTTTTACACCTACACTTTTGCAAAAATCCTCGCTAGTAAACCATTCTGTTAGTAGAGTTCTATAAGACCAATATTCAACACCTTTACTTGTGTTTTGCAATTCACAATTCACACCACTGCCATCTGGATTTCCAATATCTGTAGTTCTAACGCCAAAATAATCTCTAAAGTTAATTGTTACTTCAATGCTGTCTGACAGACCATCTCCAAAAACTTTATAAACACCTTCTAGCCCTCCGTGTTCAATATTTCCCCATGTTCCATTATATATTGGATATTTAGACACATGAAAAGTTTTGGTTATTGAATCATAACCATCGTCATTCGGCAAACAAGTTTTATTTGGTTCTTTTTTCACCACCAAAGTAATAGGAATATCATGACCTATCCATTGGTCTGAAAAATATCGACTAATACTTTTTGTGTCAAATTCCTCAATTCCGATATACCAAGTATATTCAGCGTTATCTTCTAAGGCTCTAAATTGAACATTACTATCATGCAAACTGGTATCTGTTTCAACATAAATATTTGAAATTGGTCCAGTATATTCCTCAATCACAAAATCCGCACTCACCTCACTTGCACAATCACAAGGGTCTTCTGCGTTTAAAATTTCGGGTTGTTCTTTTTTACACGCAAATAATGCAAGTAGAAAGAGGAATGATAGTAGTAAAAATTTTAGTAATGTTTTCATAGCTTTTTGTTAATAATGAATGAAAAATGATAAGTGAAAAATGAAAAATAGGGTTGACGCACATTTTTCATTCTTCGTTTTTCATTCTTCATTGAATTCAAGACATAAAAAACCCAAGTTACGTATTATTTCGATAATTCTAAAATCAATTCCTCTAATCTTTCATTTTTAGTTTTTCGTTCATAATTATTTAGAAATCCTTATTTTTCGGTAAAATTCCAGAACACACCATGAGTTATTTTATCGACCGTATTGCACAGCACATTTTTGAAAAAGAATTACCCCTTGAACATCTCACTATAGTTTTACCTTCACAAAGGGCAAAAAAATACTTGCAAAGGGCTTTATTTAGTACTTTCGGAAAACCGATTTTCTCTCCGAAAATTATTACGATGAATCGTTGGGTGCAGGAATTGTCTCCACTTCCAATTATTGAGCCTACCCATGCTTTGTTCAAATTATACGACGTTCACTTAAAGGTGGATCTTGAAGAACCTCAAACTTTGGATGAGTTTTTTAAATGGGGGAAAACATTACTCAGTGATTTTGATGAAATGGATCGCTACCTCATTGACAGTAAAGATTTGTTTAGGAATTTGGCCGACATCAAAGACATAGAGAATTGGAGCTTCAATAGTGAGGAAGAACTCACTGAGGGACAACAACGATTTATGCGTTTCTGGGATTTATTATCTGATTATTATATCGAATTCAACAAAAAACTGGCAAAAGATGGTGAATTGTACATGGGGAAAGCCTATCGTAATTTAGCAACTAATATTGATACTGTTTTTAACGAAGATAAAGAAAGGAAATTCATTTTTGCGGGATTCAACGCCTTGTCACCTGCTGAGATTTCAATTATGAAACAACTCCGAAATATGGGGAGAGCGGACATTTTTGTTGATGCTGACGAATATTATCTCAACGATAAAAACCATGAAGCGGGAAGATTTATTCGTGATTTATTTCATGAACTCAAGGTAAAAACATTGCCAACCGTTGTCAATAAAATTAAAACGGAAGCTAAAAACATCAATATTGTTAATTGCGCTCAATCCACAGGACAAGCCAAAGTCAGTGCAACAATTTTACACCAAGACATTCCGCATCATGAACTTTCAGAAACATTGTTATTGCTGGCGGATGAAAAATTGGTGGTTCCGGTGATGAAAAACATACCCAAGAATGTTGGAGAAACTAATATCACACTGGGTTTACCATTAAAAAACACGGCGATCAAATCGTGGGTTGACACTATTTTTACAGTGCAAGAGCATTTTCAGCAATTCAAATCAAAACAAATCTATCATAAGGACTTTGTTCGATTTATCAAACATCCTTTTATCACAGGCTATTGCACCCAAGAAGAATTGAAAGCCATTGCTCAAGTGGAAAAGACCATTTTGAGCAAAAACTGGACCTTTATTTATCCGCAGAAATTATCGCTTGGTCAAAGAATTACAGATTTATTGGAAATGTTTTTTAAACCTTGGAAAGCGGATAACAATATAGATGCTTTAGCCCAAATAAGGGAATTAAACCAACAAATTTTCCAAGGATTGAACAATGATAAAAATGCGATTGAACGTTCTATTCTCTTTCACTTTGATCGTTCTTTAGTCAAATTAGAATCTGTTTTAACAACGTTTAAACCCCATTTAAAACTAGGAACATTTAAATCCCTGTTTAATCAACATTGGGTCAATGAAAGTATCGCATATTATGGAAATCCACTAGACGGATTGCAAGTTATGGGATTATTAGAAACACGTTTAATTGACTTTAAAAACATGATCGTCGTGGGACTAAACGATGGAAGTATGCCGCCCACCAATCCTGTTCAAACCATTATTCCAATGGATTTAAGAAAGTACCATCATTTGCCAACGCCAAGGGAAAAACAAGGACTTTTTGCGCATCACTTTTACCGCTTATTGCACCATGTAGAAAATTGCTGGATTACCTATTCCTCTGCCGATAGAGATATGGGTGGCGTAGATGAACCTTCGCGTTACATCATGCAATTGCAACTTGAATTGTCAAGAGTAAATCCACAAATAGCATTTAAAACATTTGACTATACCTTATCTAATGAAGAAGAAGAAAGTGAAGTGCTCACGATTCCAAAAACGGAAGCCGTAAAAAACAGATTGGATGAATATTTTATGAAGGGAACATCGGCTTCAGCAATGAAAACAGCTTTACGTTGTCCGATGGATTTCTATTATAAATATCTCCTTGGATTTGGGGAAGAAGACAAAGTTGAAGAAGAAATTGAAGCAAGCACCTTTGGAAATTTTATCCATGAAACATTGGAAACCTTATATCTTGATTTTGCACAATTTGATGATAACGGAAATAAACGCGACAACCACAAATCCTTGTCATATATCGATATAGATGAGATGATTCTCAAGCAGAAAGGCGTTATGAAAAAACACTTTTATGACCACTTTAATTTGAACGAAAATCAATCCATTGAAGGTAAGAATTATTTGAGTTTGGAAATTGCACAACACCTCACAGAGCGATTTTTAAAGAAGGAACGAAAAGCGTTAAAAGACAATGATGGTCATTTATTCATCGTTGGATTAGAGATGGAATTAAAGTCAACATTACAACTCAACATTCATGGAGTGGAAAAGACGGTTAATTTTGTTGGGTATATTGACAGAATCGATGATTTTGATGGGAAAAAGCGCATTATTGACTATAAATCCGGAAAATGTACCGAGGCTGATGTGAAAATCACCAAAGTATCAAAAAAACTAACAGAAGAAGAGGATATCGTAAATGAGCTGATTAAAAAATTGAAAAGTAGTAAATATGCATTCCAAATGTTAGTCTATAACATGCTTTTCCACGATAAATTTGGGCATTATCCAGAAAAGGTTGGAATTATTTCCATGGTAAATTTAAACGATGGACCTTTCTATTTAAATAATCAAATGACCGAAACCACAGAAGAATTAATGGATTTGTTTAGAAAGGCATTAACCAAAATCATCAGTGATTTATACGATGATGAAATAGACTTTGAACACGATGCGAAGAGTGAGTATTGTGGGTATTGTGGAGGATGATTTATGATTGCCTAAGAATAGCATTCAACTTCGAAACAAGCATTACTTGAAGATTAGCTTTTTACTTTTTGGCATCACCCCAAAAAGTAAACAAAAAAGTCTAGCGCTTAATATTTTTTATTGACTTCACTCCTACAAGTCGATAAAGCCAGTGATCTCCGCCGCAAGCTATGGTCCCTGCACTAACGCTTGGTCTTCAAAAGCATTGCTTTTTCTCTGTCATTATTAACGACTTATAGTTCGTTACATCTTCAAAAAAAGATAATGCGCGTCCGAAATCAAATTAGCATATCAATTAAGAAATATAATTTTCAACGAAGCGATTACTGTGACCCCGAAAATATTTGGAATCAACCCACAGTAATAAATGAGGAGTAATAACGTTTTTTGGCGCATATTTTTTGGAAAAATCGTGACATAAAAACAGTTGAAAATTGTTGATGTGGTGTTATAAATAGCCAACTATTTAAAATGGAATTGTTGTAATTCTTTGTTTAAAAACACCCTTTTCAATAATCCATAAAACTGAATAGCCCCCAGCACCATCACTATTTAATGCAGAAATATAAATTGAATTATTCCTTTCATCATAAAAAGCAGAAGTAAAGCCAAAATTGGGTTCAAATAAATTATCAGTTGGTAAGATTACTTTCTCATTATTTAGCTGTAAACTGAATATTCCATATTTCATTTTTGGAATTTCTCCATCTGTCCCCCAGATTTCTTTACCATTAATTTTTTCTAAATATTCAGCTTCATTTATTTCATGATATTGTAAGCTATTTGATTTTGCATTAAATGCTCTTTTTGTTATTTGAATACGTATTGAATCCAAACTGAAAACTATTGAAGTATCAGTTAATTGATTAGAATAAAAAGGATCAAAATTTTCAATAATTCTCACACGAGATTTATGAACATAGCCGCTTCTGTTTTGCCGACTTAAATCATAATCAATTCGAAACCATTCTCCTTCCAAATCAAAGCAGTAAACTATTTCTTCACTCGATAAGGTGTCAATGATATTCTTGGCTGAATTTCTAATATTAACATATCCGTCTTTGTCCTCAATAATTCCAAACTGTCCAATAATTGTTAGGTTTAATGTAAGTAAAAGCACTGTTAAAATTCTTTTCATAAACTTGTCACTAATTTGTTAATATGCTTGATAGCCTGCTTTCTTCCTATTCAACATGGTTTCAATCTATTTTAATCCAGTTGGCTACCTTCATTTTATTTCCTTTGAAATACAATTCATAGTTAAGAACCGTATTTAGGTTTTTTGTTTTCACTACTCCAATGTCCTGTTTTTCATTTACATCCTCACCTTCTTTAACTGAAACAGATTCTAAGTTGGAATAGACTGCTCCATATTTACCATGTTTTATTACAACTGTATAAGCACCTTCTGTTTTTAAAACTAAGGCCACCTTTCCATCTGCTACAGAAATAGCTTGAGTATTTTCTTTACACGTTACTTTAAGAATTTCCTCTTTAGGATTTCTAGTTGAAAAAGAATTCTCCTTTAACTTTTGATTATACTGCTCAACACAGCAAACATCTAGAGAAATATAACTTTTAGCGGGTACAATTAGCCGTCCTTTCTTTTCTTCAAATTCAGTAGTAAGTACACTATCTTCAATATTTACTTCAATTAATGAATCCTGTTGAGCGAACCCAGTAAATATTATCAAGTAAAATGATAAAAAAGTGATTATTCTCATTTTCTTTAGAAACTGTAATTTCCGAAATAATACAATACTTAAATTTCAAATGTAGTTAAAAAATGGGCAAATCACCATTCAATTTGTTACAAATTGAAGTCAGTGAAGTTAACAGATAGGGCTAGTATTGGGTATTACAACCACTTCTTGCTCTATTTGTTACCTATTTAGTGTATTTATTGCTTCCATTCACGCTTTAACAAAGCATAAATAAGATCATCCACCCATTCACCATTTATAAAAAGGCTTTCTTTAAAATGGGCTTCTTTTCTAAAACCTAATCTTTCTAAAAGTCGGATGGAAGCACTGTTTTTTGGATCAACCGAAGCTGTAATCCTATGTTTATTTAGTGAAGAAAATAAATAATCAATTGTAATTTTCATTGCTTCAGTCGCGTATCCTTTTCCGTGGTGTTGTTTACTTAATGTACAGCCTAGTTCACATTGAAATCCATCATCTCCAATAAAATGTATACCTAAATCTCCAATAATTTCGTTGGATTCTTTTTCAATGATAACCAATTGAAACCAAGATTCAGGTTGATTGAATTCCGTTGGATTTTTAGCGATAAAGGCATCTACTTCATGCAATGCTTTTGGCACAAAACCTTGATATTTATTCGTTACAGCGTCTCGTCTGTAACTAAAGACTTTGGCGTTGTCTTTTGCCTCGATTGGTCTTAATTTAATGTTGTTTGATGCTATCATTTATTTTGAAGATAAGTTAGCTAAACTGAGTTTCAATGAAGTTTAAATTTAATCAGAATTTCTTTATTTCTAGTCGTCACAAAAAGATTCTTGTCCATCACAATAAGTATGAAGTCTTCCCTTGTAGGTCACACTGAATTGATCATTCAATTTAAATGCATAACCTCGTAAATAGATACAAGGGATTTCTTGATCTAAACTTTTTTTCTCTTTTATCTTAAGAAAATTTTTATCGAATGGAGAGTCTCCCATCAATTCTATATTACCATCATTATCAACACTATAACTTCCTTGAAACTGAAATTTATTTCGAAATACAGAAAAATTATCCTTTTGTAATAGAGAAAGCTCTATGAAATAAGTTGAATCAGAATTAAACCTGGATCCAATATGGTTGTATCGATTTTAAGACGTGTCAAGGCTAGCGCTAATTGTTTTATCTGTTGACTTGAATTCGCATTCAAAGGAACAGTATGAATATTTCAAATACGGATTTCCACTAGAAAAGTATTCCTCGGCTTGCTGTGCTGTTGTGGAAACTGCAATAATTAATGTGAAAATTATACTAAATATTTGTCCCATAAGTAATCTCCTTAAAGTCTAGTGTTTGGTGTCGCAGCATCCCGAAGGGTGTTATGCTCTATACGTTTTGTTGAACTCAACCTTCGTTAGCTAAAGTACAAAACTCTTCGTACACATCAATAACATAAAACATATTGATACGGAAAAGAAAAACAATCGAAACCGGTATCCTCCTACAGATGATGGGACAATCTATGAGTACTTCGTAGTTCAGCGATTCCCATTTCGAAATGTTGGCCGACTTGGCGAAGCGACTTCACAACCGTAAGGCGTAATTGGCACGACGAATGCTTAGTTATTGGCATGTCGTTTTATTTATTTTGTAAACTACTTTAGTTATAAAAAACTCCCTTACTATCTAATTTATCAATTAATATCTCAAACAATCTTTTAGCATAAACCTGGCAGTTGTCAAAAAATCCAACCTTAACAGTGAAGTTTGAAGTTTCGTCCATTTTAATCAATTTCTCCTTCACAAATAGTAAAGTGTCGTCCTTTGTCTCTTCATCCAACGGGAAATTTAAATAGAAATTGGCATTTTCACCTTCATAAACTGTATGTGTAATTAAAACAGCATAGGTTTTTATTGAATTTCTAAGGAGTCTCGATATAATTAGGAAATCTCCACCTTCTTGAATTGTATCAATAATATCCTTGTCAAAGTCATAAGTCCCTTTCAAAAGATTGATGATCTTTTTTGTACTGCCATTCACAGATAAATCTGGCAACACATTGGCTACTTTTTCATAGCCAAGAATTTGTTTACTTTGATATAATGCTCTAAAGTACTTTGAGATAAATTGCCGGAAGACAAATAGGAATGTTTTGCATTTCAAATTGATATTTAACTGAATAGGGTCTTCTAATAAGTTTAGATATCTAATTTGTGGTTTCTCTCTCCTTGTGCCAATTAGATTCTTTTTTTTCTCTAATCCATTTTTAATCTCATCTAGAATAATGTCAATTTCTGCATTCAGTATTTGTATTTTGCCCAAGTTAGTTTCCAAATCCTCTTGAACTCTTACATCAATTGAAATATTGTTATCTGCCATCATTTTTGAATTTTTATTCTTGTGTGCTTTGGAAGTAATACACTTAACGTTCTGCATTAGGGAATGTGGTGCTTTCTCGAGTGTAATTGTGCGCCATATTGCTTACTGCGTGTTATGTGTATTTTTTAATTCAACTTTGTTTTTCAGTTCATGCCATTCAGACCAAAATTTAAAGTATGCTACTTTATCATATTCATCGTCCGGCAATATTCTATCCTCACTGTTATTAAAGAGGTATTCAACTGCATTTACTAATTTTAACACCTCATTTTTATATACAATCCAGGGTAGCGTTATAGCTTGATTGGGAGTTATCAGTCTAACGTTATCATTATCATGTTCAACCCACCAATTACTTCCTAAATCGTATGCGCCTCCAGTTTCAATGTGCACTCTAGAATTAGGATGATGGTCAAGATGATGACCCTCAAATGGCACTAAAACATCTCCAACTTGATGGTTGGAAGTATGATTTTCGAATAGTGTTCTTAATAAATGTAATCCGGCAGCACTTAAATTCCACCAATTGTCACGCTGCATCATTGATTCATTACCAATAATGACATTAATATTACCATGGGCGCATCTGTCCAAAGCACCCATTTCATCATCGATCCAGTGGACCTTTTTAATATCTATTTTAAAATTTTGGTTTGTCATGGTTCATTACACATAACAGTTGGTTATACGCATTGCGTATATATCATCTTTATTTCAACCCAAATTTAACAATTAAAACGAAACATCAATTCTTTGATCATTTTGATTTACAAGGTAATTCGCGATTCATAAATGATAATAGTCGTTTGTAAACGCACGCTCAATATCAAAGCGTAAATCAGCAAGTTAATCTTCAAAAACAAGGTAATAAATCGTTTTCACCATGTGTTTGTCAAGCTTACTTGTGGGTTTCTGGCTTTATTTTTAATATTTCATTTCTCGTCTTTCAAAATACCAAGTTATATAGTCATTCACTAAAGCTTCATTTGAAATGGTTTCTTTCAACAAGAAGTTTTTTGGCAGTAATTCACTCAAACTTTGGTTAATCTTGAGATTAAGTATGGGTTGTTCAAGAGTCAATGAAGTGTCACTATGATTGTACCAAGGTTGCTTAACTGGGTTTGGATATTTTCCTTCAAATCTGTACTCTGCCGTGCTGGTTGATATCCAAATATTGATTATGTTTGAATAATCAGTAACGATGACGTAACCTGAAGTGTCAAATCTTTCTTTCAGGTAGATTTTCAGCGTATCCATGGATTTACAGCTATTAAAGAATTCATCATTTTGCTCTTTAGTTGAATACCTTCTCTTAAACTGCCATGCAATATCATTCCGTTTAGCAACCTTGCGAATTTGTTTTTCAGTGATAAAGACTTTCAGTTCTGTTGTGTCAACTTGCGTGAATAAGTTCCTATTACTGACATTTGTTGATAATGCAGTCAATAGTGATTCAATTTTGTTCAAGTCGGTCTCCTTTCCAATTTCGGATTTGTAAACATTAGTCTCAAGAGTTATCGTGTCAGGTTTAAAAGTCCGTCTGTATTCGTCTCGATAAAATTGGTGTATTACGTACTGATTTTGATTACTGTCAAAAGTGAATGAGATAATATCTGCTATTCCTTTCGTTGTTCCCTTATCGTCAAATTGATACACACTTCTGTGGGACTTAATAAAAACTGTATCAACCAACTGTCCGTTGAATTGCAGTTGCTGTCCGAATACCGAATAGGACAAAATGGTAAATATTAAAGTCAGAGTGTTCTTCATTTTAGCTTGCTGCCAATGGTTCGCAAAAAGGCAAAGACCCCTACCCAAATATAATCTTTATGCCTATTTTGTTTACTTGTTTATATGCCTATCATCCAATCGAAATGTTTAGATTTTTACCTAAACCTATCTCGATTAACTTATTATACGTTGAAATTTGGATATCACTTAGACCTCTTTCAATCCGAGAAATATAACTTTTCTTAGTACCTGTTCTTTTAGCTAATTCTTCTTGAGTGAGTTTAGCTTCTTTTCGCGCTTCCTTTAACATAATCCCAAGGCGAAAAGCAAGTGATTCCGCATCATATTGATCTCGTTTTTCAGTCCCTTTTGGTCCGTAATTCTCATCAAGAAGCTGACTTAATGTTTTAGTTTTCATCTTCCTTTAGTTTTAAATATTCTTTCTTCAATTTTTCAGCGAGTTTAATTTCCTTTTTAGGTGTCTTTTGGGTCTTCTTTATAAAACCGTTTGTCAAAACTATTAAGTTCCCATCATCCTGAAAACAAAGAATTCTGATACTTTTTTGCGAAGTAATTATCCGTACTTCATAAATACCATTAGTGTTTTCAAGTTTTTTAAAGAACTTATTTGGAACTCTCTGTTCGAACCGAACCAAGTCCAGTACATATTCCATCTTAGTTTGAACTTTAGATTCTTGAACACTATAAAAGTCTAAAACCTTGTCGCCGAAAAATATTATTTCTCTTACCACACCAACAAAGTTAACTAATTAGTTCACTTTATCCAATTTTTTGAGAATAATTCGAATCCTTATACATGGCATACAACGTCCTAAAATAAGCAAAGTAGCGCAAACCTTGAGCCCTATCGACGGTATTTTGTTTATTTGTTGTTATGTACCTTATTTAATTTCTTCAAAGCTGCAACCTTCCAGTCCTGCTTTTGTTATCGCAACTTTCAACTTTTCTGATACACATAGTATTGAGTGTTTTTTTTCTTTTACGAACTGAACGTCTGTTTCACAATCGTCTCCAGAATCAGGGAAAAATAGATATCCATAGTTATCAAATCTCTTTCTTCTCTTTATGAGTGGTACCTCGAAGAATAAATTCTTAGGCAACTTATGATCTCTAAAAGTACCGAGCAGTTTTTTACTCATAAACAATCCACGCCTGCTATTTATAAAGTCTCCTTCTATCAAATCTTTCGGTGTATTAGATCCGATTAAAACTGCTTCACCCAGATATGTTCCTTCAGAGGGTACTTCTTCTGATGAAAATAAATTTTGTAGTTGCCGAACTAAAGGAACGAAATTCGATTCTAAAGAAACCGAAAATGACCCATCTTCATTTTTAATGATTTCTGATTCTGGTTTTGGCCAATGAGTAAACTCCCAATCATCTATATATGCGACCTTTTCATCGCTCAGGTCTGGCTCTATTTGGTATAACTTCACGTCTAATTACATTGTAGTTTTTGAGTACAAGTGGTACACAACAATTGGCTATCAACCATGGTCTATATCCAACCTGTATCTTTTCCATCAAATTTAACAATTAAAAGGAAATATCAACTCTTTGATCATCTTGATTTATAAGGTCATTCGCGATTCGTAAATGATAATAGTTGTTTGTAAATGAATAATTCTACGGCTATCATTATTGGTGAGGTTTATGACTCGGCAAGAATTACTCATGAATTGTCTCAACTATAAATTGAAAATTACATGAGTATAAAGCAGTAGTGGGATTAAATCACTTCCCATTTGGAGTAAAATATACGAATTAAAAAGCAAAACGATTTGAGTTTAAACCCAAACCGTTATTGCATTTATACCTTATTGTTTGCTTTTTTATCCAAACTTTACACTTGTCATAGTCAGTGAACCACCTATAGGATTATCGTTAAAGATTGTGGTATTATCCTTTTCGTCTCTTAATCCTAATGTGTACAATAAAGGCAAATAATGCTCAGACGTTGGAATAGCTAGGTTAAACGCTTCTCCTTGCTTTTTGAAGTCAATTAAATTTTGATGATTTCCCTGCAAAATCCATTTCTTCATTTTGCTATCTGCTTCTATTGCCCAATCATAACCGTAGTTCTCATTAATTTTTCTAAAATCAACTTTTCTTAAATTATGAACCATATTACCACTACCTACTATAAGCACGCCTTTATCTCTTAATTTTTTTAATTGTTGCGCTAACTCGTAATGTTGCTGAGGCGTCATATTATAATCCAAGCTAAGCTGAATAACAGGCACATCTGCTTCTGGAAATAAATGCTTAACTACAGTCCAAGCTCCATGATCCAAACCCCATTTATCATCTAAGTGAACACTTCCTAATGGGTTTATAAATTCTGAAATTTCTTTAGCCAGTTTTGGATGTCCAGGCGCTGGATATTGTACATCATAAAGTTCTTTAGGGAATCCACCAAAGTCATGAATCGTTCTTGGATTTTGCATGGCTGTGACAAAAGTTCCGTTTGTTTCCCAATGGGCTGAAACCACAATAACAGCATTGGGTTTGTCCAATTGCTGCCCTTGTTTTTTAAACGCTCTAACAAATTCATTGTCTTCGATACCATTCATGGGCGAACCATGTCCTAAAAAAAGGACTGGCATTCGCTTAGAAGAATCAAAAGAATCCGTTATGTTTTCTAATTTATTTAACGCTGATATCATAGGAATACTTAAAGCTGTTAGTCCTGCAATCTTTAAAAATTTTTTACGCTCCATTTTAAGCGTATATCTTGGTCAAAAATTCTTTAGCTGTAGTTGGTTTTCTTCCCAATAACTTCTCTAATGAATTGTCTGACATTTCTAATTCACCATTGGCTTGAGCTACCGAAAATGCGGTGAATATTCCAATATATTCATCAGGAACACCATAAGTTTTCAGTGTGGCCTGATAATCTTCTGGTGAAGGCGATTGATAGGTGATGTCTTTGCCACTTATTTGTGCAATTGTTTCAGCTACCTCATTATATGTAATTGCTTGATTGTTGACTAATGGATACTCCTTATTCTCGTGCCCGTCTGAAGTCAATACTACTGCTGCTGCTTCTGCCAATTCTTGTCTTAATACTAAACTGGATTTTCCGTTTTGTGCAGGTTGCATAATAACGCCTGTTTCCATTACTTGTTCTCCTATAAACATAGGCAACATGTCCATATATGTGGCGTTCTGTAAAAAAGTATATGTCATACCACTTTCTTTTATCCAGTTTTCAGTTTTTAGATGTGAATCCTGTAAGAATGCGATAGCAGAATCATCTCTCTCCTGATTTCTCATAAATGAAGTATAGACAATATGCTTTACTCCAGTTGCTTTGGCTGCTTTAACCACATTTTGATGTTGAGCGGCACGATCTTCTATTTCACTACTCGAGACAAATAATAATTTATCTACACCTTCAAAGGCTTTTACTAAAGAGTCATAGTTACTATAATCTCCTATTTTAACTGTAATTCCATCTGCTTTATAATTGTTTGCCTTTTCCAAACTTCTAGAAAGAACCGAAATATCAGAGGTGTTTACACCCTTTGCTATTAATTGCTGAACGGCATGTTTACCAAATTCGCCTGTTGCTCCTGTTACTAATATCATTTTTTAAAACTTTTAATCGTTAATAATGATACAAATGTATTACATTTGCTATACAAAATATAGTAAGTTATTAATTAATATCGCTATACTTTTGTATAGTTAAAGTTTAAAATTTTTGATAATGAGTGATTTGCAAACTATTTCTGAGATAAAAAAATGCCCTGTACAGTACGTTTTGGCGATTAATGATACTTTAAACGTAATAAGTGGAAAATGGAAGTTACCTATACTTGCTTCTATTCTTTACGGTAATCATAGGTACAAAGATATACAGGCCAATATCGATAAAATTACACCTAGAATGTTGTCTAAGGAGTTAAAAGAATTAGAGCTTAATGGTGTCATTATAAGAAACGTTTATGATTCAACACCAGTTCGCATTGAATATAAAATGACCGAATCAGGAAAAAATATTCTCTCAGTTCTTGACGCAATGGTTGACTGGGGTGTGTCCCATAGAAAATCTACACTCTAACAGTTGTTGGTAAAGTTTCAGGTGGCAATTCACAGCTAAGCGATAATATTAAAAGTATTTACACACTATGGATCAGCATAACCTGTCGTCTAAATCATCTGTGAATTTGAAAATTTTCCATACTTTATGTTTCGACTGACCTTTGAGCACAAAATGTGAATATACACAATCAAGCATACCCAACTTACATATTTTCTCAAACATAACAATTAAAACGAAACATCAATTCTTTGATCAGCTTGAATTTTGAAACTCCTGAATGTTTAAAAATTGAAGTGGAATCCAATCTTGATATTGATTGGAATTATTCACCTTAGGTTTTTCAAATCACTATACTTTTATCATTTTAAAACCGCTCAAAAATTACTTTCATGCTTCTTTCAATAGTTTTAATGGAATCGTTAGAAACTCCCGACAGTCCAGCATATTTCCTCCAATCTTTAACAACGCTTTTTACCTCTTCAATTATTTCCTTCGCATTGTTTATTGAAAACACATCTGCTAATTCCATTAATTCTTTCTTTCCAGGGTTTACATAGTTTTTAGCGCAAGCCGTGCTATGATAACCTTGAGATGAAGAAGAAAATGTTAAATCATAAGCAGGTGCAAGAGACCATTTCCCTTCATCATCCATCAAGAAAGCAAAGTTTTTAGAATGGTCCTCACGGTTATGTGCCATTACATTGAATACCGCTCTTCTAAACATTTGCTCAACAGCTTGGTTACTTTTTGTAAGCTTTTGAGTTTGAAAAATTAAGTTTCCATAATCCAAGGTACTGCGCTCATAATCATCATGCAAAAGACCAGCAGATGAAATCATGTGAAGTTTATCATTCCCAAGACGATCGAATCTTTTGGTTCCAAAATAGCTATTGCCTTCTTCACTAATGAAAATTTTACTTTCAGACATTTCAATTCCAGAAGCCAACGCCATTTTATAATAGGCCGCCTCAATATTGGCGACATCTTTCGGATCTACATTTGCCGCGAACTTGATAATCCAATGTTCGTAACCATCAGGAAGGATAGCAACACCACTGATAAGAGAATCTGTCTTCGGATTATATCCGGCATATACTTTTGGACGTGCCCCACCAGGACTTCCTCCTCTACCGAAAATCTCATCAATTACGGCACTACTTTCACCTAAAAGAATATCAGAGACATTGTCATTCAACACATCTAAATCAATGCTAAATGTCTCATTTTCTTCACCAGAACTTGGTCTGTATATGAGTGCTCCTAAACTATTCTTCCCTGAAAATGTCAAATGATCTAATGCGTTTAATGATTCATATGCAATTTGATCAGCACTTAAGCGTTTTTTTATGAGTAAATTTCCCCAAGCATCTGGTAATGAATCAGCGAATACACCAAAAAGTCCATTGAATGGGTTTTGTTGCGCGAATTGAGGTGTGTTGTTGAATTTCAATTGATTTGGCGAGAGATTATTACCTGTTTTTAAATAAGTGTCACTGTATTTGAAGACAATCTTTCTATCCACCAAAACCAATTGGCCCACAAGTTCTTCTTCTCTATTAAATTGTAAAAAAACGTCGAGTTTTGTTGTCATAACTAATAATCAAATAATTTCTTCATACGCTCCATTTCATCTGGAAGCAGCAGTGATTCAAATTCTTCCAATCGGCCTAAGGCATTACAAATTTTCAATAAAGATTCAAGCGAAATAATTCCTGTGGTTTCAAATTTTCGAACACTCGCATAGGCCACTCCAGATCTTTCGGACAACTCCTTCTGAGTGAAACCTTGCTCTTTTCTTAAATCTATGGTGTTTTTCGCCAAAAGAAGCATTACTTCTTTGGGTGTGTTTTGATCTCCGTACTCTCCCATTTCTTATCTTAGAATTTAAAAGTAAAGATAAGGAATTAAATCAGATTATCGCTATTATAATAGCAATATGTGTAATTTAAGCACATTATCGATACCCTGATAGCGATTTTTAAATCACTTACAAGGTCTAAATTCCCATAACCATCCAAACATCACAAGCAAAATGCCCGGAATCTCCCAATGGTTTTTCTACTCTTTCAAATCCGATTTTCTCATACAAAACTATCGCTTCCTTTAAGCTAGGGAAAGATTCTAAATACAAATGAGTATAGCCTTGTTCTTTTGCGTAAGCGATGCATTTATTCATCAATTGTTTGCCAATTCCCTTTCCTCGGTATTCGTTTTTGAGGTAAATCTTCACCAATTCAGCATAGCCGTCCGGAAGGTTATTGGTTGGAAATATGCCACTTCCTCCAATAATTTCACCATTCAATGTGGCAATGAAATACACGCTTTTATCGATGTTTTCAAAGGATTCAAATAAAGCATCTGTTGTTGGATCCGTGTAAACTGTTCCTGGTTTAGCTAAATCATATTCCTCCAATGACTGACGGATGATTTTAGCAATTTTTGGATTGTCTTTAGGTTGGATTTTACGGATGTGAATATTGTTTTTCATTATTGCTTATTGGAGAAGCAAAAGTAGTTATTTTAGGGTGGGTTTTGTGTTAAGGAATGATTTTTAACCGCTGAGATTTTAGCTTGCTAAGTTTTACTCGTGTTTGCTCAAGACTGTTTTAACCGCGGAGATCGCAAAGTTTTCGCAGAGTTAAACAGAGGTTTTAGTTCGCTAAGTTTTCAACTGCGTTGATCGTTAAAACCATCATTCTCGTTCTCTTTCTCACTCTGAAACGCTGTATGCTCTTGCTCTAAACTCCAAACTGTTTTAACCGCAGAGATAGCAAAGTTTTCGCAAAGTAACGCAAAGATTTGGTGGTGGTTGAGTTCGCTAAGCCTTCAACTACGTTGATCTTTAAAACCATCATTCTCGTTCTCTTTTTCACTCTGAAACGCTGTATGCTCTTGTTCTATGCTCTAAACTGTTAACACCGCAGTGTAAAAATTCACCTCCTTTGAAATCCATAAAAATCTGCGTTCCATCATACACATCATACATTCGTAATCTGTTATTAGCAATTTCCCCATTCGTAATTAATTTCGATTCCTTATTTTAGCACAAAAAACGAATTATGAGTTACGAAAATATAACAACAGACCAAAAGGAACGTGTTCATTACATTACAGTGAATCGTCCAAAACAAATGAATGCACTCAACAAAGCAACAATCCAAGAATTGCACGATGCGTTTAAAGCGGCTAATGCAGATGCTGGAACACGTGTAATTATCTTAACAGGAAGTGGTGACAAAGCTTTTGTTGCTGGAGCTGACATTAAAGAATTTGCAGATTTTGACACTGAAAACGGTAAAAAATTAGCTGCTGAAGGTCAACAAAAATTGTTTGATTTTATTGAAAATCTATCTACTCCTGTTATTGCAGCGGTAAATGGTTTTGCTCTTGGTGGCGGACTAGAATTGGCCATGGCTTCTCACATTAGAGTTGCTTCAGAAAACGCTAAACTAGGTTTACCTGAAGTTTCGTTGGGCGTAATTCCAGGATACGGAGGAACACAACGTTTGTCTCAATTGGTTGGTCGTGGAAAAGCAATGGAAATGATTACAACAGCAGGAATGATTACAGCAGATGATGCTCAAAACTGGGGATTGGTAAATCATGTTGTTGCACAAGCTGACTTAATGGCTTTGGCAGAGAAAATCGCAAGCAAGATTTGTAACAATTCTGGTGATGCAATCGCTTCTGCAATTAAAGCGGTTAACGCCAATTACACTGATGGAGTGAATGGTTTTGAAACTGAGATTACTGAGTTTGGAAATTGCTTTGGTACGGAGGAGTTTGTTGAAGGGACTACTGCTTTTATTGAAAAACGTAAACCTTCCTTCAAGTAGTTTTTGTTTATTTTGGCAATAGCGGCGTTGAACTCTATTTTTTAAACAGTTATTAACCATTAGTTAACGCCTTCGGTTTAAAAAATAAAGTCCGCCTTGCTATTGCCAAAATAATTCAAAAACTACAATATAATCTACATAACGCCGAACTCTAATTAAAAAACAGCTGCTAACCATTTGTTAGCACAGCGCGTTAAAAAAATAAAGTCCACCTTGCTATTGGCTAAATAATTCAAAAACTAATCTCCATGAAAACCCGAAAACTCTGATTTTTTTTAAACAATTACTAACCATTTGTTAGCGCCTTTACTTCGGTAAACTCAGAACAGCGCATAAAAAATAAAGTTTGCCTTGTTCTTGAACTTTATAATTCAATAACTAATGCTCTGTCAAACAATTTCAATCTCGACTGAAATTCTAAAAGTAACTCTTCCATTTTGCTTTATTTAAAAAGCAAAATATCATTAAAACTGCTTTAACAAAAAAGCACAAAGACCAATCGAATTAGGATTCCAAAACCACAAAAAAAGCTTCAGTTTATCCCATTTAAAAGAATCCAATTATCTTAGCGTTAATATTAAACGCAAATGAGTAATCCATTAAAGAAATTAGCAGGACAAACAGCCGTTTACGGACTATCAAGTATTGTTGGTCGTTTGCTGAATTACTTGCTCGTTCCTTTGTATGTAAGCGTCTTTGTTAACACTTCCGATTATGGAGTGGTTTCAGAACTTTATGCTTGGATTGCTTTCTTGATGGTTTTATTAACCTTCGGGATGGAAACCGCATTTTTCAAATTCCTTTCGGATCACCCCAATAAAAAGGAAAGCATTTTTAGAAATTCGATGCTCAGCGTCAGTGTCATCAATCTTGCATTTTTAGTCTTAATTTTACTTTTTAATGGATGGATTGCAGACAAAATGCTCTTCCCTTATAATCCAGAATACATCATTTTATTAGCGCTGATTGTCGTTGTTGATGCCACATCAGCACTTCCACTTGCCAAACTTAGGGCGGAAGACAAAGCCAAAAAGTTCGCCATTATTCAATTAAGCGGAATTGGTGTAAACATTGGGTTAAACCTTATCTTAATGCTGTTTGTTTTTCAACCAGAAACACAAAATCCGGAAGTGGGAATTCGCTTTATCCTGATTGCTAACCTAGTAGCTTCACTCATCAAACCCGCATTTTTATACCGCGACTTTTTAAACCTGAAATGGATTTGGGACACGACCTTAGTAAAGTCAATGTTTAAATATAGTTTCCCACTTGCCTTGGCAGGGTTTGCATTTATCATCAATGAAACGGTGGATAGAATTCTATTAAAACACCTCACCTATCAAAGTAATATTGGAGAATTTACAACTGAAACCGCTCTAAAAATTGCAGAATCTCAAGTAGGAATTTACAGTGCAAGTTATAAATTAGCCATGTTAGTCACGATATTTTTACAAGCTTATCGCTATGCTGCTGAACCATTTTTCTTTGTTCAAGCGAAAAATAAGGACCGAAATAAAACCTACGTTAAAGTCATGAATTACTTCGTTGGAGCGGTTTTCTTAAGTTTCTTAGGTGTTGCGCTAAACCTCGATATTTTCAAATATTTTATTCCAAATCCTGATTATTGGGAAGGACTAAAAATTGTTCCAATCCTTCTATTGGCCAACGTGTTTTCGGGTATTTACATCAATCAAAGTATTTGGTATAAGTTGAGTGGTCAAACAAAGTTTGGCGCATACATCGCACTTGGTGGAGCAGCGATAACACTAACATTGAACTTTATTTTTATTCCAA
Organism: Brumimicrobium aurantiacum; assembly: GCF_003402975.1. GTDB lineage: Bacteria > Bacteroidota > Bacteroidia > Flavobacteriales_D > Crocinitomicaceae > Brumimicrobium > Brumimicrobium aurantiacum. Next base: position 145,282 of record NZ_QURB01000005.1, read on the forward strand.
TTTATGGCTACATGGCCTGTGCTTGGGCAACCTTTATTGTTTATGGTTCACAAATGGTGGCTTCCTACATGCTCGGACAAAAGCACTACCCAATTCCTTATAATTTAAGAAAGTTTGGATTGTACAGCATAACTGCAATTCTCATTTACTTCTTACTATCTTGGATTGATATAGAAGCCGGCATTCTTCAAATTATCGTTCATAATTTCTTCATTCTATTATACGTTGCATTGGTCTATTGGATGGAAAAACCACGGACAGTTGCAAAAACCAATTAATTCAGATTATCTTTGCACCTTATTATTTCTAAAAGTTGGCAAAGCAAAAAGTTCATAATCGTTTAGTTTTTATTGATATTGCACGTTCTATCGCAATATTGATGATGTTAGAAGGTCATTTTATTGTAATGGCACTCACAGAAAACCACCGTGGAAATGACATATTTCTTTATGACATTTGGCGTTTTACCAGAGGACTTACAGCTCCACTTTTCTTCACGGTTTCTGGTTTAGTTTTCACCTATCTTTTAGTCAGAAAAAAAGAACCCTTTTTCAAGAACATAAGGGTAAAAAAAGGACTCACCAGAGGAGTAAAACTGATCCTTTGGGGATATGCTTTGCAATTGAATTTGTTCTATCTAATTAAAGGATTAGACGAAAATGGATCCTATACTTTTAGCGGTTATGTTTATATATTTCACGTTTTACAATGTATCGGAGCTTCGTTGATTACCGTCATTTTACTTTATGGATTGCAACGCATCATAAAAGTGGTTCCCTTAACGTGGTGGCTTGGTATTTTTGGTGCTTTAGCCTTTATTTTGCGCCCAACAATTTATGCCTTAGATTGGTCAGGTTTTCCAGAAATAATTGAAAACATATTTGTTGTCACTTCAGACGACCGCTCATTTAAATCGATTTTCGCTTTATTTCCGTGGGTTGGTTTTGTTCTTTTAGGAGCAATGCTTGGAGCCTACGTGAGTAAAAACCCTGGTCAAGTTTACACGCACCGTTTTACCTTAATTCTATTTATTTCTGGTTTATTCTTAAATGTTTGTTCTGATTTAATTCTTGGTTTTCTCCAACCCATATTATTGCAACTTGGCGGCAGACCATGCTACGGATTAGGTTATCTCTTTGCACGTTTTGGTCAAGTAATGTGGGTTTTGGCACTCATCATTTTCCTTGGCAAGCACAAACGTTATTTACGCGTGTTGTATCACCGAAAATTTGCTTATCTCAAAAATTGGAGTATACCCATTGTATCTGGAATTCTAGGAATATCCATCATCGCATACACACTTTTCACAGGTGATAAAACTTACCTTTTCCCTACCTTTACGTTAAATGCATTGGGCCATTTGTTGCTTTTTATTGGTGTAGTCATTACCACCGTAAAGCTGGTCAATTGGAATTACGATTTATTCATTAAAATTGGACAAAACACACTTTCAATCTACATTGTTCATGTCATCATTTTATACAATGGATTGTTTGGTTTTGGACTCAGCACTTATATAGATAGAAATCTATCCCCGTGGTTTTCTATCGTTGGTGCTATTGGATTTATTTTGGTTTTTACCTACTTTGTAAAATACATTGAAGTATTTCAGAAATACTATAATAAGTTATTCTTCTGGGAGAAAAAAAGCAAGTAATAATTAGTTACACGATTACAAACTCTTTTTTGTGAATCACTTTATCACCTATTCTAAGCTGAACACTATAATTTCCGCTTTCCCATCCTTTAACTTTCAGTGAAAATTTGAAACTATAATTCCCTGTTCTTGAAATAGGGGAACCACCATTTAAGGTTCTGTGTACATCTCCATTTTCTTTACAAATTTCCATTTTTAGAAGACCAGTATTAGACACAATATAATCAAGCATACCTTCTACTTTTGTCATCTCTTGAACAATATTTCTATTGGCGTCAATCGAATAAGAAGGATCTGAATTGTACCATACATTTTCCTTTCCAGTAATTGAACAAACGTATTCACGCAAAGCATCAACAGATGCTTCATCATTATGAATTCCTGATACATTCATATCATCTGATACAGCCCAAACTGCAGTTTGAATAATATTATCCTCTATTGATTTTCCATCGAGATAATTCGCCAGTTTAATTAACTGATCATTTCCCTCTTTGGCCAAATAAAAACTACTTCCTTCTGATGGAGAGAGGTTATCTTGTTGAACACAAAACCCTTTGATTATATGTTCAGTACTTCCATTTTTCAAGACTATTAACTCCTCCTCTACTGTGATTAAATCTTGATCTTCCCCATTCTCACTAATAAATCGGGTTCCTGCTGGAATCACAATACCTGACAATCTCCCAAGCTTGTTAATTTTTAATATGATGGCTTCTCCAGAATGATTCCCGTTAGAAGTAGCTGCTAATTCAATTTGATTATTTTTTATGGCGTCAAAAACGTTGATGTTGGATTTTGAATTAACATTAAATGAGATGGTAAAAATCACTAAAAAAAAGATGGCTGCTATTTTCATAATAAAGGTTTTAATTTATAACACAATAAACAGCAATAGGTTACAAACAATAAACAACTTTTTTCTTTAAATCCTGCAATTGATTATTGCCTTCAATAAAACCCAACGATTCACCAAGAATGTCAGGAAAAAAAGCTACTTTTGAAGATTATATAAATTTGTTTGAGCACAAAACATCTTTTTAATTTACAAAAGAAAATAAATGAAAGTTAAAATCATTAATCGTTCAAAACACGATTTGCCAAAATACGAAACTAAGGCTTCTGCTGGAGTAGATTTACGTGCAAATATCGACGAGCCATTCACACTACAATCATTGGAAAGAACCTTAATCAAAACAGGTTTGTTTATGGAAATTCCAGAAAAGTATGAAGCACAAGTTCGTCCAAGAAGTGGATTAGCAATCAAACATGGTATTACAGTACTCAATAGTCCTGGAACTATCGATGCAGATTATCGCGGAGAGATTGGAGTCGTTTTAGTGAACCTTTCACAAGAACCCTTTGTAATTGAAGATGGTGATAGAATTGCTCAACTTGTTTTTTCAAAAGTAAAACAAGCTGAATTTATTGACACAGTAGAATTAACAGAAACCGACCGCGGAGAAGGCGGATTTGGAAGTACAGGAAAAAAATAAATCATGAAAATAATCGTACCAATGGCGGGAAGAGGTTCTCGCTTAAGACCACACACCTTAACAGTACCAAAACCACTTGTACCTGTTGGTGGAAAACCAATCGTTCACAGACTTGTTGAAGATATCGCAGGTGTTTGTAGCGAACCAATTGACGAAATAGCTTTTGTTATTGGTGATTTTGGTGAAGAAGCAGAAAAAGAATTAATCGCTGTAGCTGAAAGTCTTGGCGCAAAAGGAAGCATTTATCACCAAACAGAACCTCTTGGAACGGCTCATGCTGTTTTATGTGCAGAGGAAAAGCTTGACGGTCCTGTTGTTGTAGCATTTGCTGACACACTTTTCAAAGCAGATTTCAAAATCGATCCAAATGATGATGGAATTTTATGGGTAAAACAAATTGAAGACCCAAGCGCTTTCGGTGTAATTAAAATGAATGACAAGGAAGAAATCGTTGACTTTGTTGAAAAACCACAAACTTTCGTTTCTGACTTAGCCATGATTGGAATCTACTATTTCAAAGAAGCTGCCGATTTAAAAACAGAATTGAATTACTTAATTGAAAATGACATCATCAAAGGTGGTGAATATCAATTGCCAGATGCTTTGAGAAGATTAACTGAAAAAGGTAAAATCTTTAAACCTGGAAAAGTTAACGCATGGTTAGACTGTGGAAACAAAGTTGTAACTGTTGATGCAAATAAAAACATCTTGAATTTTGATCAGGAGAAAAATGCTGATTTAGTTGACCCTTCAGCTAAAATCAACAACAGTGTGATTATTCCACCGTGTTTTATTGGCAAGAATGTTGTTTTAAACGACAGCGTTGTTGGTCCACATGTTTCTATTGGAGCCAATACAGAGGTGAATGGAAGCGTTATTAAAAACACAATTATTCAAGCTGATTCATTGATTGAAAACATTACGTTGAAAGATTCAATGATTGGAAATAAAGCAAATATTAGAAAAACACCTCACAATTTAAGCGTTGGTGATTATACCACAATGGATATTTAATGAAAAAACTAGTCTTCATATCATCTTTAGTTCTGCTTACAGTGACGCACTCCTTTTCACAAAAGGAAGAGTCATTGAAGGAGCAAGCTATAGATGATATTGAATCCCTATCTTCAAAAAACTATCCTTATATCGAACAGTTTCACGAAGCAGTTCGTGAAAAAATGTCGGGTAATTACGAAGAAGCAAAACGACTCTTAGACAATTGTTTAACTATAAAACAAGATGATGATGCAGTATATTTTGCATTGGCTGAAATCGCAAAAAAAGAGAACAATGCTTCTGTTGCCTTACGTAATTTAAAAAAAGCCTACGCCATAGACTCTTCTAACATTGCGTATTTACAGGAATTGGCTTTCACTCATTTTGAAAGAGCTAATTTCGAAGAAGCTGAACTTTTGTTTAAATCATTAATTGAAAAAGAACCTAGGAATTTGGATATTCGCTATGGCTACAGTAAAATTTTGATTTATAACAAGGCTTATGAACTAGCAATAGACGAATTAAATACGCTTCAAGATCAAGCTGGGATTGTTCCTGAATTGATGAATATGAAGGCCGACTTATATGTTGAGCTAAAGCAATTTGACAAAGCTGAGGAAACGCTTTTAAAACTCAAATCAGAATATCCAAACAATAAAGATGTCATCGATAATATTGTACATTTTTACAAAAGTCAAGGTGAAGAAGAAAAAGCAAAAGAACTCATAAAGACATTAGCAGAAGAAAATCCAACAAATAAAACTGCGCAACTAGCCTTGGCCAATGACCTTTATGAACAAGAAAAATTCAGCAAATTTCTTGAGCTCACACTTCCTATTATCGAAAGTCAAAATATTAGTGTTAAAGAGAAATTAACTGTACTGAATCAAATCAGGGAAGTCACTAAAAAAGATGATGAAATTCGATTAACCGCGGCTAAATCATTATTCGAATCTCACCCAAAAGATGTTGAAACAGCCGAACAATATGTCAATGCACTTATTAATCAAGGAGATTCAAAAAAGGCATTAACTATTGCACGCCAATCCGCTAAAGACAATCCTGAAAATTATGATGCTTGGCATAGGGTCTTGATTATCGCTACAGTTTTCAATGATTTTCAAGCACTTTATGATGATGGTAAAACGGCACTTGAATATTTCCCTAGTCTACCATCTCTTTACTTTTTCACAGCTGAGGGTGCCTTAAAACTAGATAAACCTGATGAGGCGATGCAACTACTTGCTGGAGGAGAGATTTACATTTTAGACGACACACAACGTGAGGCCTTATTTTCGATGCGTAAAGGAGAGATTTTCTTCTATAAAAAGGAATATAAAAAAGGTATTTTGGCCTTTGAAAAAGCATTGAGTGACAATAAAAAAGAGGTAAGCATTCCATTAAGCTATGCGCGATGCTTAAGCGAAGCCAATATTGCTACGGAGGTTGCACAAGAATTACTATCAACCATTCCACCAGAAAGTCAAAGCACAGATTTCTACATTGCAAAAGCAAAATTGGCAATGCACAAAGGAGAACTAAAAGAAGGAATTGATATACTAGAAGACGGTATTAAAACACTTTCAAACAATGCTGAACTTTATGATTTACTTGGAGACTTGTATTTCAAAAAAGAATCAATCAACAAAGCCAAAGAAGCCTGGAACATGGCTTTAACCAATGAATCAAGGAACAAAAATTTAACTAAAAAGATAAACGAAGAAAAACTATATGCTCCAAAATATTACTAAATATATTTTCTTTTTTGCACTCGCATTATTTTTTACAGCTTGTGGAACAAAAAAGAATGCAGAGGTAGAAAATACTGTCAAATTACCAAAGGTAAAAGAAGAAGTGTTGATCAACCGATTGGATAGTCTTTCAAAGCAACGACCTGAGCATTTCTATACAAAATTGAGCTCCAAATATTCAGATAGCAAATACAATGTTTCATTCAAAACTTCAATTCGAATGAGAACAGACAGTGCTTTACACGCATTAATTACATTTGCTAGAATTCCGATTTACAATACAATGGTCACTCCCGACACCTTAACAATGGTTGATAAAAGAAACAATTGTTATATGAAGGAAGACATGAATTACCTTAAAACGACATTTGGTGTTGATTTTAAACATGAAAACATTGAAGAATTGATTCTTGGAATGCCTATTGCCTGGGATTCTTCTATAGAATATCAACAAGTAAAAGACCCATACAACTATGTCGTATCTATGCTTTCTAAAAGAGAAATAAGAAAACTTGATGGGGATGATGATGTAAATGTTCGGTATTTCATGACAGAAGACACCAAATCATTAAAGAAAATGATTATCGACAGTCCACAAGATTCAACAACAATTAGCGTTAATTATTACGAAAGAGAAATGGTTAACGGTTATAGTATTCCTTTAGAAGGAGACATCACTGTAGACACCCCAAACGACAATCTGTTCATTAATTTCGAGTACAATAAAACGAGTGTAAATGACCCAAGAGTGTTATACTTATCAATTCCAAGCAAATATGAAAGGTGTGAGTAAAATTCTATTTTTATTGCTTATTGTTACTTCTTTTATGTCGACACCATTGTGGTCTCAACCAGGATCTCAACGGCTAAAAAATGAGCAAAAAGCTTTAGAAAAGCAGATTTCTACCACCAAAGACTTACTTGAGAAAAGTAAGAAAAACACCAAGTTATCACTTGAAGAAGTCAACCTTATTGAAAGACAAGTTCAATACAGAGAGCAATTACTTCGCAATATTGATAACCAAATCCGTTCGTCGGAATTAAAAATTGAACAGAAGGAAGGAAGAATACAAGAACTTAATGCTGAAATTGAAAGGCTAAAAAAACAGTATGCTGATTTATTACTTTATGCCTATAAGAAACGAAATAAATATGGTGACTTAATGTTTATTTTTAGTGCCAAGACAGTTGAAGAAGCATTAAAGAGAAAGTTATACCTCGAAAAGTTAGCGGAAATTCAGAAAAAACAGATGCGTTTAATACAACAAAATACTGTTTTGTTAGAAGAAGAAATCATTGCGCTGGATGAAGAAAGAGCACAACAACTTCAATTGGCTGAACAAAAGAAAATTGAACGTGCAGAAATCATCAAAACCAAAAAGGAAAAGGAAAAAATTTACAAGCGTTTTAAAGAACAAGAAGATGAATTGTTGAAAGAACTAAAACAACAAGAAAAAGCGAAAGAGAAATTAAAACAAGAAATTGCCGCAGCGATTCAAAGAGAAATTGCAGCTGAAAGAGCACGAATTGAAAAAGAGCGTCGTGAAGCAGAAGCAAGAAGAAAAGCAGAGGAAGCGAAAAATGCTGCAAATACACCTACAGTAGAAGCGGAAAAACCGAAAGAAAAAGATTTCTCTTTAACTGCAGAAAATGTCCTTATTGGAAAAGATTTCGCATCAAACAAAGGAAAGCTACCTTGGCCAGTAGAAAAAGGAACCATAACACAAAATTATGGTAAAAATAAGCATCCGAGTTTACCAAACGTTTATACTCAAAACAACGGAGTTGATATTAGTACACCACGAAACGCAAATGTTCTTGCGGTATATAAAGGTGAGGTAACCAGTGTAATTAACATTCCTGGGGCAGGAAAGGTAGTAATCATTAAACACGGAAATTACAGAACGGTATACTCTAATCTACAAGATGTATATGTTACAAAAGGAAGTATGGTAGATACAAAAACCAAGATTGGTTCTTTGTTACCGAATCCCTCAAACGATATTTCTGTAGCTCACTTTGAAGTACATCATGTCAAAGGAAATTCTGTGAGTCAATTAAATCCAAACCTCTGGATTTCTAAATAATTCTATTGAAAATCATCAGTTAAAATCCTAGGAATAATCTTCCTAGGAATTTGCTATGTTTTTTAGTTATAAAATTGAATAAAAACCAACAAAAAAAGGGAATTCAATGAATTCCCAGTAGCATTACTTTCTAAAAACAGGATTTAAACTGTCTCTTGATCTTCTTCAAAAATTTTCTTTGGACGCAATTGCTCAATTGCACCTAATGTAATCCAATATGGAATTACGAAAGCCATAAGGAAAATTAACAACCAAAAGGCCATTCCCCCAATTAAAAGAAACATAACAATACCGAAAATACTCATGATATATTATTTTTGTAAACTATTATTGTAAAGTACGCCGTAAAAATAAAAAAATAAATCAATATAAAACGATATCCTATGGAATATAGAATAGAAAAAGACACGATGGGTGAGGTAAAAGTACCTGCTGACAAGTATTGGGGTGCTCAAACTGAGCGTTCTAGAAACAATTTTAAAATTGGACCAGAAGCTTCAATGCCTTTAGAAATTGTTTATGGTTTCGCTTATTTAAAGAAAGCTGCCGCTCACACTAACTGTGAATTAGGTGTTTTATCAGAAGAAAAACGTGATTTGATTTCAAAAGTTTGTGATGAAATCATAGATGGTCAACACGATGATCAATTTCCATTGGTAATCTGGCAAACAGGTTCTGGAACGCAATCAAACATGAACACGAATGAAGTTATCGCCAACAGAGGACATGTTATAGAAGGAAAAAAACTGGGCGAAGGAGAAAGAACTTTGGCTCCGAATGACGATGTAAATAAATCTCAGTCTTCAAACGATACTTTCCCTACAGGAATGCACATCGCTATTTACAAGCGTATTGTTGAAACAACTGTACCAGGAGTGAAACACTTACGTGATATTTTAGACCAAAAAGCAAAAGCATTTGCTGATGTTGTAAAAATTGGACGAACTCACTTAATGGATGCTACACCACTTACATTAGGACAAGAGTTTTCAGGATACGTTGCGCAATTAGACCATGGTTTAAAAGCACTAGACAACACAATGGCTCATCTTTCAGAAATTGCATTAGGTGGAACTGCTGTAGGAACAGGAATCAATACACCAAAAGGATATTCGGAATTGGTAGCAAATAAAATTGCAGAGTTTACAGGTTTACCTTTTGTTACTGCAGGAAACAAATTTGAGGCTTTAGCAGCTCACGACGCATTAGTTGAAACACACGGAGCACTAAAGCAATTGGCCGTTTCTATCAACAAAATTGCAAATGACATTCGAATGATGGCTTCAGGACCGCGCTCTGGAATTGGAGAAATCATTATCCCAGCAAATGAACCAGGATCCTCAATTATGCCAGGAAAAGTAAACCCAACACAAGCAGAAGCAATTACTATGGTTGCTGCACAAGTAATGGGGAATGATGTTGCAATAACAGTTGGCGGAACACAAGGACACTATGAATTGAACGTTTTCAAACCAATGATGGCAGCAAACGTACTTCAATCTGCTCGATTAATTGGAGAAGCTTGTGTTTCGTTTGCAGACAACTGTGCAGCAGGAATTGAACCAAATCAAAAACGTATTGATGAATTAGTAAACAACTCATTAATGCTTGTTACTGCTTTAAATACAAAGATAGGATATTACAAAGCAGCTGAAATTGCAGGAAATGCACACGAAAAAGGAATCACACTTAAAGAGTCTGCTTTAGAACTAGGGTATTTAACAAGTGAAGAGTATGACGAATGGGTTGTTCCTAAAAATATGACTGGAGCACAATAGTCAAAACTCAATTAGACAGAAAAGCCGTTTCGAAAGAAATGGCTTTTTTTGTTTAACAGCAATTTAAAAGAGAATTAACAAATGAAAGAAAACTCAAGCATCCTATATACATCTCCTAGCCCATACACATATATTTAGCTAAATAACAAACACTTAGGCTTTAGGATTCAAATATAAAAGGAATTTAACACCAAAATCAACTCCCTTTGAAATTTATCATTTGAACAAAATTACATAGTTTTACGTTTAAGACTTTGTCATTTTCAATGAGTAAACCACTCAATCAATGAAAAAGACTATTTAAAACATGCATTGTGGTAGCCAGAATATTATCTGTACATTACCATCGCTAAAAACATATAAATTAATTATGAAGAAAATATTACTTTCGTTAACGTTATTTATAGGTGCTTTTTCAACAAGTCAAGCGCAAGAGGTTCACCCTTGTCATACTGTTGAAAAGACACAAGAGTACTTGTCTACCTTGTCACCTTCCGAAAGAGCAGAATACGAAGAAGAACAAGCTGAATATCAGCTAGACATTCAGGAATACATTGACAACAATCCACATTTATTAACTTCAAACAATGGAAATCAAAGAGCGATTCAATATACGCTTCCAGTAGTTTTCCATATTATCCATGAAGGCGGTCCAGAAAACATTTCGAATGAGCAAGTGATGAATGCCTTAAACCACATGAATGAAGATTATCAAAAGAGTAACGCAACTTGGTCTTTTGTAAATTCTCAATTTTTGCCAATCGTTGCCGATGTTGAAATCGAATTTAAATTGGCGAAACTTGACAACAATGGCAACTGTACAAATGGAATAACAAGAACATATTCTTCTATTACAAATGGTGGAAGTGGAACAGATAGAATTGCAGCTGTTCAAGCACAACACGGAAACTGGCCTGGTAATAAATACATCAACATTTTTGTTGCTAAGGACATTGGAGGAGCTGCTGGATACACATACAGACCAAGTAATTCTGGTTTTACAGGAACGACAATGAACAATGGTATTCACGTTCTACACAACTATGTAGGTAGTATAGGAACTTCATCTTCTTCAGGAACACACACTTTAACGCATGAAGTAGGACACTGGCTAGACTTACCTCACACTTGGGGAGGAACTAACGATCCAGGACTAGCTTCTAATTGTAATGATGACGATGGTGTAGCCGACACTCCTCAAACAATTGGATGGACAACTTGTAATACGAATGGTACTTCATGTGGATCTTTAGATAACGTAGAAAACTTCATGGAGTATTCTTATTGTTCTAAAATGTTTACAAATGGCCAAAAAGCACGTATGCATGCTGCTCTAGACAACTCAGTTGGTGGTAGAAACAATGTACATTCTGCAGCCAATTTAACGGCTACAGGAGTTAATCTTCCAGACGTAATGTGTCAAGCAGATTTTATGGCTGACAGATTAGAAGTTTGTGCTGGAGGAACTGTCAACTTCCAAGACCTTTCTTACAGTGGACCAACAGGTTGGTCATGGACTTTCTCAGGAGGTAGCCCTTCTACATCAACAAGTCAAAACCCTTCTGTTACCTACAACACACCAGGAACATACGAAGTTTCTCTTACAGCTGATGATGGTTCTAACTCTAGAACAGAAACTAAAACTGGATACATCACTGTACTTCCAACACCAGCAACACTTCCTGTAATGGAAAGCTTTGAAGGAATGAATTCATTGACAAATTCTTTCTGGAACGTTGCTGATCAAGGTAGTAATGCTAGATTTGACATTTCTACAAGCGCTGGTTATACAGGTTCAAACTCAGTCGTATTGAGTAACTTTGGTCAAGTAGCTGGAAACATTGACGAATTAATTTCTAACCCAATAGATTTATCTCCAGTAGCAACTGAAACAACTTTAAGTTTCCGTTACGCATACAGAAAAAGATCTGACTCAAACGACGAATGGTTAAGAGTATTGATTTCAAACAATTGTGGTGATAACTGGACAACTAGGAAAACACTAAGAGGAGATGGTATTTCTGAACTAACTTATACAAGTGGATGGACACCTTCTTCACAAGAAGAATGGGTAACTGTTCACATGACAAACATCACTTCTGCATATTGGACAAGTAATTTTAGATTTAAATTCCAATTTGAGTCTGATGGCGGTAACAACTTATATTTAGATGACATAAACATCTATGAAGGTTCTGAAGAAGACGAACCATTATCAGTTGAAGACGAAGGATTAATCAAAGCATTTAATGTTTATCCTAATCCAGCTGACGAAGAAGCAAACGTGACTTTCTCATTGGAAAACAGTCAGAACGTAAATGTTACTTTAACCAATATGATGGGACAAACAATCCAATCAAATACAGTTCATGCAAACACAGGAAAAAATCTAGTGATGATCAACACTTCTAATGTTGAAGCTGGTATTTACCTTGTTAGTGTAAACATTGGTGGATCAAAACAAGTAAAAAGATTGATTATCAAATAATACAATCCTAAAAGTAATCGTTAAAGCGGACTCAATTGGGTCCGCTTTTTTTTGTCAATAATTCAAAACCTTTTTTCTTTTTGACTAAATACGATTTCTTATCTTTGCACCTTATCAACTGCATTGTGCAGTAATTTTTTAAATCGGTTAATTAATTAAGCTATGAGCAATCCAGAATTGTCTGATCAAGAAGTACAACGTAGAGCAACGTTGACCAAATTACGTGAACAAGGTATCGATCCTTATCCAGCAGCCTTATATCCTGTGAAGGACAAAGCCAAACAGATAAAGGACAACTTTGAAGAAGACAAGGAAGTTGTGATTGCAGGTAGATTAATGCGTCGTAAAATTCAAGGGAAAGCATCTTTTGGAGATTTACAAGATGATACTGGAAGAATTCAAGTATACTTTAACCGTGATGAAATTTGTCCCGGAGAAGATAAAACACTTTACAACGATGTGTTTAAAAAATTACTTGACTTAGGAGATTTTATCGGAATCAAAGGAAAAGTATTTAAAACTAAAGTTGGAGAAATCTCTGTTAAAGTTTCAGAGTTTACAATGCTTTCTAAAGCATTACGACCATTACCGCTTCCTAAAACAGATGCGGAAGGAAACGTACATGATGCATTTACAGATCCTGAAATGCGCTACCGTCAACGTTATGTTGATTTGGTAGTGAATCCAAATGTAAAAGAAGTTTTTGTTAAACGAAGTAAGCTTTACACAGCAATGCGTAACTACTTCAACGAAGCTGGCTATATGGAAGTGGAAACTCCAGTTTTACAGCCAATTCCTGGTGGTGCAGCAGCTCGTCCGTTTATTTCTCACCATAACGCATTAGACATTCCATTGTACATGCGTATCGCGAACGAATTGTACTTAAAACGTTTAATCGTTGGTGGATTTGATGGTGTGTATGAATTTTCTAAAAACTTCCGTAACGAAGGAATGGACAGAACACACAACCCAGAGTTTACGGTAATGGAAATCTATGTTCCTTACAAAGATTACAACTGGATGATGGAGTTTACAGAAAACTTACTCGAACATTGTGCTGTAGCAGTAAACGGCTCAACAAAAAACACTTTCAATGGTCAAGAAATTGACTTTAAAGCACCTTATGCACGTGTTACAATGCGTCAGTCAATTATTGATTTTACAGGTTTTGACATCAAAGGAAAATCAGAAGACGAAATAAGACAAGCGTGTAAAAATCTTGGGCTAGAAGTTGATGAAACAATGGGGAAAGGAAAGCTTATTGATGAAATTTTTGGCGAAAAATGTGAAGGAAACTACATTCAACCAACATTCATTATCGACTATCCAAAAGAAATGTCTCCATTGTGTAAGTCACACCGTGATGATCCAGAATTGACAGAGCGTTTTGAGTTGATGATAGGAGGAAAAGAAATTGCCAATGCCTATTCAGAGTTGAATGACCCAATTGACCAAAGAGAACGTTTTGAGGAACAAGTTCGTTTGGCACAAAAAGGAGATGATGAAGCAACAGGATTAATTGATCAAGATTTCTTACGTGCATTGGAATACGGAATGCCACCAACCTCTGGATTAGGAATTGGAATGGACCGTTTGATTATGTATTTAACAGATAATCCAGCAATTCAAGAAGTACTTTTCTTCCCACAAATGAAACCAGAAAACTTCGGAGCAAAAAAAGGTCCTGAGTTAAAAGAAGACGAACAATTAATCTTTGATTTATTAGCTAAGGAACAATCTATGGACCTTAATGTGTTGAAAGAAAAAGCAGGATTGAGTAATAAAAAATGGGACAAAGGCGTGAAAGGTCTAACCAAAAATGGATTGGCTAAAGTTACAAAAGACGAAAATGGTTTGACAATTGAGATGATTGGGTAACTAGGCAATTAAACATATGTCAAGTCCTAAATAACCGATACAGATTATTAAAGGACTTGACAAAACTCATTCTAAATAAAAATCCGCCTTAAACTCAAGTTTAAGACGGACGATAGTGATAGGTTAATAATTATTAATCAATTTCTTGAACTTTTCCACCCAATGCCTCACATTGTTCAACAAAACCATACTGGTTTCCATTTTCTGCTGCGTCAGCTTTGTGCTGTTCTTCAGTGTATAATAAACCACCATTTTGGGTGTAACATCCTTGTTCTTTCTTTAGACAGGATGTAGTAAACAACGTGAAGCTTCCCAATGCCATTACTAAAAATACCTTTTTCATTTCATCAATTTTTAAATTAAACAGTGCCGCAAAACTACCTCTAATTACAGTTGTCAATGGGGTGATTTTTCGTCATTAATTGGTGATTTTAACGCATTGTATTTTTATAAAAACCCCAACCAAAATGACTTTCAAGTAATTAGGCGCGATTCTTTTATCACCTTTATTTTCATGTTTTATATCAAAAAATATAAATTACTATACTTACTTTTGTAGATCAAAAAATGTAGATTTTGACAAAATCCATCCTGCTCATAATTTCGCTCGTTTTCTTTGTTTTTAATCTCTTCGCCCAAGAGAACGTGTTTGAACCTATTCAAGTAAATAAGATCAGAAAACTTGAAAAAGAGATCGACCCTGATAAAAAAAATGCTGACTATGCTTTTCAACTGGCTGAACTTGCCCGACTGTATTCTACCATAAAACAATTTGACACAGCAATATCGATAGCTGAGTCAGCTATGCATTTTGCGAAAAATCATAACTTTAAAAAAGCAGAATCTTCAGCACTTTCATCTCTTGGTTCTATATATTTTGATCAAGGTCTATTTGAAAAGTCTCAAAAAACATTGCTTTTAGCTGAGATAAGTTTACAAAATAACCATCAAGAAGAAGAGTTGGGGTTTATTTATCGTTTCATGGGTCAGAATAGTATTCAACTCAAAGATACTGTTGAAGCCTTACATTATTATCAAAAAGGTCTGGCAATTAGTAAGAAACACCAAGATTCTATAAGAATAGGTTTTTTCTACGATTTAATGGGCTACACTTATTATTGGAAAAGAGATTATGAAAAAGCTATTTATCATTTCAAGTTAGCACTCAACATCTTTAAGACCATTAATGTAAATCATCGAATAGCATTAGCAGCCGGAAATATTGGTTTATGTTATTTAGAGATTGGCGATAGACTCAATGCTGTTCAACATTATATAATTGCGGCTAAACATTATCAAATAGATAAGAATAAATCTGGAGAAAAACTCACCAATAGTAAGATTTCTGATATTTATAAAGACATTGGAAGTTTTGACTTAGCTTTTCAATATAATCAGCGCAATAAGGAACTCTATAAACATGAAAAGAATCGACTTATTGATGTAATTACCACAAGAAAGGACGGAGAGATTTATCTTGCTCAAGGAAACTATAAGAAAGCAGAACAATTGCTCTTAAACGCTTTTGACGCTGTTAAAACTATTGATAATTCAAAAGAAAAATCAGATATTACCCTAGAACTTGCAAAACTATATTTTGAGATTGAACAATTTGATAAAGCGATTGATTTTGCCAAAGAAAGTCAAGGTTATGCTAAAAAATTAAACTTAAGTTATGCCTCAATGGAAGCTGAAATTCTTGTTGCAGCTAGCTTCATCCATCAAGGCCAGCACCACAATGGTAAAAACATATTAATGAAGGCCCTAAACTTTTGTTTGAATTCTAAAATAACAGAACAATTACCGTTTATTTACAAAAATCTATCTCATGTAGAAGAGGTTTATGGCAACAATGATATAGCTCTTCAACATTATAAAAAGTACGCTCATTTTTCTAAAGCAGTTGATAAGAACATATACTTAACAAGCAAAACAATAAACCAATATGAACAAGAAAAGAGAGAAGCGATAGCAAAAGCAAAATTAGAGCAGGAAAAATCAAGACGAAACTATTTATTTATCGGCCTTGCTGTGGCCGTCATTTTATTTCTTGTGTTTATCCGACTTTACTTTTTGAATAGAAAAAACATAAAACTTGAAAAGAAGAATGTAAAGCTTCAAAAACAAAGGGTTGATGAACTTGAAAAAATGGAAGAATTCAAATCCAGATTCCTCACCAATATAACGCATGAATTCAGAACTCCATTAAGTTTAATTAAAGGTAATATTGAAATATTAAGTGAAAGGCATAAAAATGAAGGTCTAGAAGAACATTTCAAGGAAATTCAAGATTCATGTAATAATTTATTAGCGCTTATCAACCAGCTCATGAAACTATCAAAAATCGAAAACAAACAATATCAATTAGAATTTACCCAAAATGGGGGGTTAATTGATTTTATAAATACAACGCTAAATCTCTTTTATTCTTATTTCCATCAAAAGAATATTGATCTCAATTTTAAAAACCTGACAGACTCCAACTTCAAGGAGGAAGATTTTATTTATTCTGAAGAGGCTATAAAATCAATTTTATCGAATCTATTATCTAACGCATTAAAGTTTACCCCAAAAAATGGTCAAGTAAATGTAGAATTGCACAATGAGGGCACTGAATTTATTGAAATAAAAGTTATTGATACAGGGGTTGGCGTTGCAAAAGAACATACTGAGTTTATTTTTGATCGCTTCTATCAAGCTAACCAGACCCGTCAAAAGACGTATGAAGGATCGGGAATAGGTCTAGCAATGGTAAAAGAAATGGCCTTATTGCATGGTGGTATGGTAAAAATAGAAACGCAAGAGGGAAAAGGTGCAACTTTTATTGTTCGACTTAAATCTAATAAGGAAGCGCAAAGACTATTGTCCAATGAAGTCAAAACGGATGACGTAATAAACGCACCAACACATAGTGAACAGCCATTTGAATCAATAGAAAAGTCAGAAAAAGACGTATTAAACAAAGATAAACCAATTGTTTTAGTTATTGAAGATCATCTTGAAATACGAAAACTCATCACCCAAAATATTGGAAATCAGTATCAATATTTAGAAGCAGATAATGGTAAAACTGGAGTAGAACTAGCGCAAGAGTATCTTCCAGACCTCATCATTAGTGATATCATGATGCCTAAATTAGATGGTGTTTCCTTGGTTAGAAACCTAAAAGAGAATATGTTAACTTCACATATTCCGATAATATTACTCACTGCCAAAAGTTCGTTTGATGATAAAATCGAAGGTCTAGAAATAGGAGCTGATGATTATCTCACAAAGCCTTTTTCAATTAAAGAACTTAGACTTAGGATCAAAAATATATTAAAGCTAAAATCAGCTTTAAAAAGGGCTTTTTCACACGCTACCAAAATTTCTAAAGAAAAATCGTTTAAATCTCTCAGTAAATTAGATAAAGAGTTTATTGAAAAAATTGAAACAACAATAAGTACTAACTTAGATAAGGTGTTATATGGGGTCAACGACTTGGCGGATGAAATGTGTCTGTCAAATAGTCAATTAACAAGAAAAATCAAGGCTTTAATTAATCAAACACCAGCTGCACTCATTAAAACTGCTCGAATAGAAAAGGCTAAGGAACTTATACTAGAAGGTTATAGCGTTGCCGAAGTCGCTTGGAAAGTTGGTTATGAAGATCCTGGATATTTTAGTAAAGCATTTAAGAAAATAGTAAAAAAATCCCCCTCGAAATTTAGAGAGGAGCAAATGAAGCAAAATAAAACAATTTAACACCGAAGAAGCTTTTTAGTTATTGCTTATTCTATAACTAAAGATGACAAAACTCATCTTCGAAAAGTGCAAATGTTATACTTTAAAGGCACGCTATTTTCTAATTTCGCATATTCAATAAATCTTTATGAAAATGGGTAAACAATTTTTATTTGCTGGTCTATCAGTTTGTGTTTTGTTATTTATGATTCGTTGTTCTAGCGATACATCACTAGAGAATGGTCAAAAGGTCCAAAAAAGTTCAATTATCAAGCTTGATTTAAAAGAAGAGGTTGAAAAACTCGTCGACTTACATTGTAAGGCCATTAATGTTTTAAGAAAAGTAGAAGAAGGCGACAGAACCGCTTTAAATCGCAGTAATGCCTATAGGAAGAAAGCAGATAAACTTGCAAAGCAACTTCAGCAAAAATACACTTCTCCAGAGGAACAAGAGCAATTCTCTACAGTCTATCAAGCTGCACTTGTAAATTGTCCTTATGAGCAGTAATCAATCACAAAGTAATGATGCTTTTTCGAACCTAAGTGGTTTATTTAATGATCAACGTCTACAGAAAGATTTTTAAACAATGAGATATTGTATTACCTAAAAAGCAAGGAATACTAAAATGTTTATCTTTACAAATCAGAAGTAATAACGATATAAAAAACCTTTAACATGGAAGGCATTAAAGATACATCTACATTGACATTTCGTAAAATTCTTGGAAATGGTTTGACTTATGAAGTGCCAAAATTTCAAAGAGACTATTCATGGGAGAATGAACATTGGGATGATTTATGGCAAGATCTTGAAGCATTATATGATGATATTGAGACTTCGCATTACATGGGATATCTAGTGCTTCAAACCTCTGATCAAAAAACACATAGAATAATTGATGGGCAACAGCGAATTACAACAATGAGTTTATTAATAATTGCTGCAATCAAGAAATTAAAAGAATTAGTTGACAAAGGAATTGATGCCGATAAAAATCAACTAAGGAAAGAACAAATTCAAAACAGCTATATTGGTTACTTAGATCCAGTAACCTTAGTTCCAAGAAACAAACTAAAACTTAACAGAAACAATGATAAGTTTTACAAGACATATATTGTACCATTAGAGTATATACCTCAAAGGGGAACAAATTCCTCTGAGAAATTGATGCGAGGATGTTTTGAGTGGTTTTTTAATAAATTATCAAAACGATTCACTACTGGTGAAGAATTATCATCTTTTATAGATAAAATCGTAGATAAACTTTTCTTTACTGTTATTACGGTTGGAGACGAACTCAATGCATACAAGGTTTTTGAAACCCTCAATGCAAGAGGTGTTCAATTGTCATCATCTGACTTATTAAAGAATTATCTTTTTTCAATTGTAGATAGCGATGGGGCGCATGATGAAGAATTTAATCAACTCGAAACGCTATGGAATGAGATATTGAGCAAACTAGGAAGTGAAAAATTACCTGAATTTTTAAGATACTATTGGAATAGCCGAAACAAAACAACCAGAAAAAATGATTTATTTAAAACAATCAAGAAAAGTATCAATAGTAAAGAAGAGGTTTTTAGTTTACTGAGAGAACTAACACATAAAGCTGACATATTCATTGCTCTAAAAAATCCAAATGACGAACTTTGGAATGAGAATAAAAATGCCAGAGAATTAATAGAGGAATTAAAACTTTTTGGAGCTAAACAACCAACTTCACTTTTAATTGCAGCTTATGACAAATTAAAAACTCCACAGTTTAATAAAATACTCAAAATATGTTCAATTATTTATTTTCGATATAATATAATTGGAGGTTTAAATCCAAATGATCAAGAAATTGTATTTAATAAAATCGCAAATTTCATTTCAACAAATTCTGACTTTAACAAAAGTGATTTTGAAACAATATACCCTAAAGATGATGAGTTCGAAATAGACTTTGCGAATAAAGAACTAAGAAATACGGCTAGAAACAGGAGGATCATTAAATATGTGCTCACAAAAATAGAAAATGACATAAGTGGGACTGATTATGATGTAAACAGTGACAGAAATTCCATTGAACACATAATGCCAGAAAACCCAAGCGAACAATGGGATGTGTCAGATGAGGAGATCTTAAGATCAAAATATAGATTAGGCAATTTAACTCTCTTAGAGAAATCGAAAAACAACAATTTAAAAAACGTCCTTTTTCAAGAAAAGCAAGAGGTTTTTAGAATCAGTGAATTCAAAACCACAAAAAAGCTTGCAACAAATTACGAAGAATGGAACGAAGATACAATTATTAGACGTCAAAAGGAAATGGCAAAACGTGCGAAATCAATATGGAAAATTCAATTTAATTGATTAGTGTTGTTCTCTTTCAAAAAAGTGTTGTATAATATTTCTTTCGTTCATAACTTTTCATTTTCTTCTTCCTTAAAAACTGGGATAGCTTTCTCAACTTTATATTTTTGTAGGAAATCAAATGTAGCGTATGTTTTTAGA
Organism: Brumimicrobium aurantiacum; assembly: GCF_003402975.1. GTDB lineage: Bacteria > Bacteroidota > Bacteroidia > Flavobacteriales_D > Crocinitomicaceae > Brumimicrobium > Brumimicrobium aurantiacum. The sequence goes on from NZ_QURB01000005.1 coordinate 165,633, forward strand.
GCAATTTCCCGAAGATGGTCAACGTAGAGGATGGATTGAAGTCATTTGTGGCTCCATGTTTTCTGGTAAAACAGAAGAATTAATTAGACGTTTAAGACGTATCAATTTTGCGGGACAAGAGTTGCTTTTGTTTAAACCACGTATCGACAAACGCTATAGTGAAGAAAGTGTGGTGAGTCATAATGGTGAAAGTTTTGAAGCAATTCAAGTGGATTCGTCGAAAGAAATTTTAGAACACTGGAAGAAAGAACGCATCGTAGCCATTGATGAAGCTCAGTTTTTTGATGATGAAATCGTTGAAATTGCAAATCATTTGGCTTCACGCGGGGTACGTGTAATTTGTGCTGGTTTGGATATGGATTTTAAAGCAAATCCTTTCGGACCAATGCCATTTCTGATGGCTTCTGCAGAATATGTCACAAAAGTTCATGCTATCTGCATGTCTTGTGGTAATTTAGCTCAATTTTCACACCGAAAGACAAAACAAACAGAACAAGTACTTGTGGGTGCAGTAGAAGAATACGAACCGCTTTGCCGTGCTTGTTATAACAAAATAAAACATTGAAATTAAACCTTTCACATTCAAAACTCATCGAAGTTATTGGAGGATCTTCGAATCAAGATTCTTCCCAAATTGTTGATGTTATTTACTACGATACACGTTTAATTAACACCAGCAGAAACGGTGTGTTTTTTGCCTTAAGTGACAGAAGAAATGGACATGATTTTGTTGAAACAGCATACGATAAAGGCATTAGAACTTTTGTGGTAAGTGAAGCTGTTCAACTTCCAAGTGATGCAATTGTGATTACGGTTGAAAACACATTACGCGCTCTTCAACAAGTAGCCAAATATCATAGAAATCAATTCTCTTACCCTGTACTTGCAATTACTGGAAGTTTAGGAAAAACAACCATTAAAGAATGGCTTTACTTCTTGCTTTCTGAAGAATTCAATATTGTAAGAAGTCCAAAAAGCTACAATTCTCAAATTGGCGTTGCCATTTCTTTACTCGAAATGACCGACGAACATGATTTTGCAATTATCGAAGTTGATATATCTCATCCGAATGAAATGGAGTTTATCGAAGACATGGTTTCTCCAGCTTTAGGGATATATACTGGTGTAGGACATTATTATGCCGATAATTTTGAATCGCAAAAAATGCATGCTGCAGAACACTTGAAATTGTTCAAATACACCAACATTACCTTTACACTTACCGAACATAAGAGCGCATTGCGTCGTAATAAAATTAATGCTGAACTCATTGATGTGAACGAATGGAATGCAGTCGATTTCACACAGTTATCTTATGCAAACAACAGAATCATAGCGATGCATGTTGCGGCATTTCTTGGCGTTCAAAAAGAAGAATTAAAAAAGAAAGCTGATCAACTTCCTGTTTTATCCAACAGAATGGAAGTTTTCGAAGGACAAGATAATAACCTCATCATCAATGATTCTTACAATATTGATATTGACGCATTAGAACAAGCCCTCTCCTATCAATTCTCTTCAGATGAACGGAAGGATAAAATTGTGGTACTTGACTTATCTTATGTTGATGAAAACCGCAGAAAAGCCATTCTAGAAGTTGTGAACAGTTACCAACCTACACAATTATTCATTATAGAAGACAACTCCATTCCAAAGGAACTCTTGAAAGTTAAAGATGCAAGTATTCTTTTTAAAGGATCTTATCGCTCTAACTTAAAAGAAACAGTTCAACTTTTTAAAAATAGAAAGCACGAAACTTGGGTAGAATTTGATTTGAAATCAATAGAACACAATGTCTCGACTTTGCAAAAAAAGCTTCCTGAAAACACCAAAACATTGGTAATGGTAAAAGCTTCCTCTTATGGAACAGGTGATATGAATATTCCGCATTTCTTGCAACAATTAGGAATCGATTATTTGGGTGTTGCTTATACTGATGAAGGAACAACATTGAGGGAAAACGGGATTAAATTACCGATTCTCATTATGAACACAGAAATGGATGCATTTGAAGATGTGATTCGCTTTAATTTAGAACCTTCTCTTTTCTCGATAAGACAATTAGAAGCTTTTTGTAAGCGATTAAGCGAAGACAATATTACAGATTATCCAATTCACATTACGGTTGAAACAGGAATGAATCGACTTGGGTTTTACCCTGAAGACCTTCAAGAATTAATTGAGAAATTAAAACAAAGTCCGGAAGTCAAAGTAAAATCAGTTTACTCTCATTTGGCTGATGCAGACAATACAGATCCTGGATATACACTGCAACAGATCGAAAGATTCAAGGCTATGAAAAATGAATTTGAGCAAGGTTTGAACGACGATTCAATATTATTTCACATTCTCAATAGTGAAGGAACCAGTAAATTTGGAAATATCGCTGCGTTTGACATGGTACGTTTGGGAATTGGCGTTTTTGGATACACGTCCACTTCTGAAGATGATGGACTATTGCCTTCAATTCAATGGAAAACAACAATTTCTCAAATTAAATCCCTGAATGCAGGTGAAACAGTTGGATATGGTCGCACTTTTAAAGCCGAAAAAGCTATGGAAATTGCTACGCTAAGAATTGGTTATGCCGATGGCTTCAGAAGGAGTTTAAGCAATGGCGTTGGCGCAGTTTTCATTAATGGGGTTAGTTGTCCTGTGGTTGGAAATGTTTGTATGGATATGACCATGGTTGATGTTTCAAACACAAATTGTCAGGCAGGTGATGAAGTCGAAATTATTGGAGAAAATATAACGATTAAAACGTTTTCAAAACGATTAAATACGATTCCATACGAAGTAATGACAAGTATAAACAAAAGAGTAGCAAGGGTTTACCTTAAGTGAATGAAGAATTAAAAATGAAGAATTAATTGTAATGAATGAAAAGTTCAATTCAAGCAATTCGTAATTCGTAATTATTTTTCACTCCACATGTTAAACATAATCACAAGCCACAACTGATTGAAAAGATACGTTTGTCCATCGAGGTAGCTTTGCTTTATTTTCATTATTTCTTGGACATTGTAAAAAGAGTATTTAGCCAATATTTCTTCATTGACATATTTATCCAACAAGGGTTTTAATTCATTGCTTAACCATTTGTTCAATGGAATTCCAAATCCCCATTTGGGTCTATCGAAGACTTCCTTCGGCAAATATTCATACAAGACTTGTTTCAGTAAATATTTACTCTCTCCATGCTTACGTTTTAGTTTTTCATCTAAATTCAATGAAAACTCAACCAATCGGTGATCCAACAGAGGAACTCTCCCCTCCAATCCATTTTGCATGGTTGCTCGATCTACTTTCGTCAATAAATCTCCTGGCAAATAAAATTTCAAATCATGAAATGACTGTTTTTCACTCACCAATAATCTACGATTCGTTTTGCCTAACATTAATGGCGCATAATCATCGGCAAAAGAAAAACTTTGCCTTATTTGTTTGGCATTGAAAAAACCTTGATCAACAGAGAAAATATGAGATGGTAAATGTGTTTTTTCACCATAATTAAAATATTGACTTGCTCTTTTCTTATTGACGTTCGAAGACATTGAAAGTCCTTTTTTCAAAAACCAACGCATGGTGTTTAAAGTCGTTAGTCGGTCGGCCCAAGTGTACATTCCGTATCCCATAAACTGCTCATCTCCCCCATCACCTGTTAAAACCATGGTGACTTTTTCACTGGCCATTTTAGAAACCAAGTATGTAGGTAAAGCTGAGGCATCTGCAAAAGGTTCATCATACCAAGTTGGAATTTGTGGAATTAAATCTTGAATATCTTTATGAGAAAGCACAAATTCATGGTGTTTCGTTCCCAATTGTTCTGCTACTTTTTTCGCATATTCACTTTCATTAAAAGAAGCCTCCTCAAACCCAATTGAAAAAGTCGAAATAGGTTCCTTTGCAACCGATTGTGCAACTGCTGCTACGGTAGAAGAATCAATCCCACCACTTAAGAAAACACCAAATGGCACATCAGATTGCAATCGTGATTGAACACTTGATTTCAACAAATCATGATAAGTCGTTTTCGCCTCATTTGCGTTAGAAACAGTCGTTTTTCGGACCTTTTCTTCTAAATTCCAGTAGTTTCCCACCAAAAAATCGGATTTATTCAACTGAATATAAGAACCCGGTTCTAATTTTTTCACTCCATCATAAATCGTAAATGGAGCCGGAATATACCCTAAGCGAAAATAGTGTTGAATTGCAGTTTCATCCCAACTTTCCTGATTAATAAAAGGAGCAATTGCTTTTAACTCAGAAGCAAAGTACAGTGTTTCTTCATCCCAAGCATAGTAAAGCGGTTTGATTCCAATTCGATCACGAAAAATAAAGAGCTCCTCATTTTTTTCATTCCATACAGCAAAAACAAACATTCCATTAAAATGATCAACACATTGCTTTCCCCATTTGATAAATGCTTCAAGCACAACTTCTGTATCTGAAGAAGTCGTAAATTTTACACCATCCTTTTCTAAAGAATCACGAAGTTCTTTAAAATTATACAGTTCGCCATTGTAAACCATGGTAAAATTCCCACATTTTGAACGGTAAGGCTGATTAGCTGCTTCACTTAAATCAAGAATACTTAATCTACGGTGTCCTAGTCCACATGTTTTATAATTATTCACGAAAATAGCACTTGCATCTGGCCCACGGTGCTCAATTAGCTTGGTCATTTGGGTTAGCTTGTCCGCGTCTACTTTCGCTCTTCTATTTACAATTCCAGTAATTCCACACATTGCTTATCCTATTGATTTTGATTGTTTAAGGTTGACTTACTCTAAAGAACCGGCAGTAATTCCGAGATGAAAATTATCATTATATGCATGTTCAATTATAGAGAATGCAAGTTCTTCTTTATGATAAGCTACTTTAATCCAAGCCATTTTATTGCCTGTTAATCGAACGCCAATTAATTTATTTCCTGCAGATAAAGGATATTGTTCTTCAGCAGAATAATCATCTAAAAAGATAATAGCACTATCAGAAACAGTATTTGTTTTTTCTATATCATCACCTTGCTCAAAAATTAAAACTTGTTGTTTGAATTCGTCTTCAACAATAACTTTATTGCTTGCCCCAATTGCTTTAATTGAAATACTTGAATTATAATTCTCACAAGAATCTACTGAATTTTGATACACATAGAAAGTGGTGTATGTAAATTCAAAATCATCAATTTCATCTTTATCAACATCAATACGAATTGACTGTGTTGAATCAGTTGGAAAAGGTAAGTATTCGAAACAATTTGAATTATACATATAACTCAAGCTATCTACAGGATTAAGCCGCAAGTTAGGGTTATATTTACGAAATGAAATGTCTGGTTCAAGTTTTTCCACTTTCCCACATGCAGAAATTAAAGCAAAGAATAGGATAGCGAAAAATATAAGAGGCTTCATAAAAACAGGACTTAATGAATTCAAAAAGTTATAAAATGAGATGTAAACAGTAAAAAATTCAATTTCAAATTTAATCATTTATAACTGTTAATTCAAAAACTATTTTGCTGTTGTTAAACTAAGCAGTAATTTTGTAGCGATATGGCAAAAATTCGAGATATTGAGTTAGGGGACTTCCCTCTTCTACTCGCTCCAATGGAAGATGTTAGTGACCCACCTTTCCGTGCATTGTGCAAGGAAAATGGCGCTGACTTAATGTACACTGAATTTATTTCTTCGGAAGGATTAATTCGCGATGCAGTAAAAAGTGTTGAAAAATTAGATATTTTCGAATATGAACGTCCGGTAGGAATTCAAATTTTCGGGAATGATATCGAGAGCATGAAACGTGCTACGGAGATAACAGCAAAAACCAATCCTGATATTATTGATATCAACTATGGTTGTCCCGTTAAGAAAGTAGCCTGTAAAGGTTCTGGAGCTGGAATTTTGCAAGATATTCCCAAGATGGTGAAGATGACGGCAGAAATCGTAAAAAGTACTTCTCTTCCTGTCACTGTAAAAACCAGATTGGGTTGGGACGACAATACGAAATACATTGTTGAAGTTGCTGAACGTCTTCAGGATGTTGGAATTGAAGGAATCTCTATACACGGTCGTACACGAAAACAAATGTACAAAGGTGAAGCAGATTGGTCTTTAATTGCAGATGTGAAGAACAATCCAAGAATGCACATCCCTGTATTTGGAAATGGAGACATTGATTCTCCAGAAAAAGCAGTTTTATACAAAGAAAAATATGGTGTTGACGGACTAATGATTGGCCGAGCATCAATTGGTTATCCATGGATTTTCAACGAGATTAAACACTATAGAAATACGGGAGAACACCTTCCTGCGCCAACATTAGACCAAAGAATTGATGTAGCTAGAAGACATTTAGAAATGAGTGTAAAATGGAAAGGTGAAAAATTGGCCATTGTTGAGATGAAACGTCACTATTCGAATTATTTCAAAGGTATTCCACATTTCAAACCATTTAGAACAAAATTGGTCACCACTTTTGACTTAAACGAAATTTATGATACTTTAGACGAAGTTGCAGAAAAATTCAAAGGAGTCGAATTACTTACCCAGTAAGCAAGTTGAGCACAATTATTTAATCAACGATTGAAATCATGGAAGGAAAAAACCGAAATAACATTCACATTGGTGCTGAAGTTAGGATTGTACTAAAAAAGGATCAGAGGTCAGGCAAACTAACAGAAGGAATTGTTGAGAAAATTTTAACGAGCTCTCCCAATCATCCACACGGCATAAAAGTACGTTTAGAGAGTGGTGATGTAGGAAGAGTGAAGGAGATTTTATAATTTCTCCTTTATAAATAAGTAATTCTTACGGTGAATACATGTTGGTGCAGATGAAATAATACCCTCATCGCTAATATAAAATTTGTGGTATCCTAAATCATACAGGAACTCATGGACTTTTTGATAATTATCCTCACCTGCTACATCGTCTAAAATTTCAATTAAAATTTTTGGGGAAAAATTTTGAAGGGTTTTTCGCATTCCTTCTAACGTAGCCAATTCAAAACCTTCGGTGTCTATTTTTATAAAGTTTACAGTTCTTAAGGTGTGTTGCTCAACATAATTATCAATTGTAATAACATCAACAAGTTCTTTTTTAGCATTCTCTACAAATTTTGCCGTCACCATTCCTAGATTCCCTTCTTGTTCATCATTGTACATGGTCAGTGTACCTAATGCATTTCCTACTGCTTTTCTTTCGACCACTATATTATGAATCGAATTGATTGAAACATGAGTTTTAAGCGCAGAATAATTAGTAGAAAATGGTTCAAAACTGATGATTTTACCATTCTCCCCTACCATTTTAGAAGCATGTAGAGAGTACCAACCTAAATTTGCTCCGACATCCAAAAAGACTCCACCTTTTTTCAAGTATTGACGCAGAACATTAAGTTCTGCTTTTTCATATTCCCCTGTAAAATAAATCTTTTCTTGAATCCAATCATCGATTTTCAATTTCAATTTGAGTCCATCATGCTCCACTTCACAAACCAAGTTCTTAAATAAATTGTAGGGTTTAAACACACGTTGATGAAAACCAAAGAACATGGGTTTCAATACTGGAATTTTAAAAACTACACGAAAAAACTTAGCGATTAAAAGCTTCATATCTGTTTAATTCTAAATTTAAACAGCAGGCAAAGTAAACAAAGGAATATTTAAATGATGAACCATTTGTTTTGAAACGCTTTTCTTAAATAGTTGTGTAAAAAAATTTCTTTTTCGTGGCTGAATTGCCAAAACATCAATGTCCTCATCAATGTATAATCTTGAAACTGCTTCTTCAAAGTTAGCACCAGAAACAACATGTGACTCCAATTGATTGGAATCAACATTTAATTTCTTTTTCCATTCTTCCATTTCACTTTCTTCCATTTCAGTGACATCCTTATAGAAATGAATAGTACTCATTGAAGCGTCCATTATCTTTGCAAAATCATGAACAACGTTAAACGAATCAATTTCTTCATCTTGATAATTCGTTAGGTAGGCAATTTTATCAATTGTATTGGTTGGACTCACATCATTTGGAATACTCAACACATTACAAGGTGATCGATCAATAACACCAGCAGTTACAGATCCAAGCAAAACTTCTTTTAATCCTGATGCTCCAGTAGTTCCCATCACAATATAATCTGCTTTCTCTTTGATGGCTAAATCGATAATTTTTGGAACCGTTTGACCTTCATCCATCTGTTGTCTAAACTCAACATTTACATAACCATTAACGATCGCTTTATTGCGTAATTCCTCCACAGACTTTTTGAACTTTTCCAGCGTTTCCATTTCCATTATCTCGAAAACTTCTTTGGATGTATTGTGTAATGACCTTCCTAAATCTGGCAATTCATAAATATGTGTTAGTACCAACTCAGCATTTAGCTTTTTGGTAAGTTGAAGTGCATAAAAAAAGGCATTTTCTGCAGCTTGCGAAAAGTCGGTTGGGAAAAGTATCTTTGTCATAGCAGATGTTTTATAACTTTTGGTATCAAAATTAAATAGGGTACTAAGTTAATTTCATATTTTGAATTTTAACATTTTAGCTTCAAAAAAAAATGATTTTTTTGACAAAAAAACTATCTCTGCTTCGAAATATGAATTTCATAAAAAAACCTTTTTCATTCGTAAAAATTAAAGATATTTGAGCCGTTTATTATTTTTAGAAGAACAATCTTACTCAATTTTAAGTAAAGGAAAGAAGGTCTATATACACATAGATCTAAAATGTTTTTATAACTTCATAAAACAATGAACACTAACAATATTGATTTTTTGGCATGAAAAGAATACTACTTCTATATGTATTGATTTTGCTTACTTTCTCAGTAAATGCTGAAGGTGAAGACAATTTCATCAATGAAATAGTAAATGCTAAAACTAAATTAGAAAAAGAGAAGCACTTTTTAAATTGGGTAAATTCACTAAGTCAAACCAATAACTTAAGTTGTGATTCCTTAATCATCAACCACAAACGATATATCGACCAGTTTTCCGAAGAAGGAAGTTTTTATTTATTGATTTATGGATTTAATAATGCAAGAATAGGTGGTTTAAACAACCCTGAAAGTAGATTTGCAAATTTCAGTATGAAGGCCCCCGATGTTCTACTCACCAGTGGAATGATAAAATTCCTCGAAAAGAGTTTGATCACAGATGAGGAATATACCACTCTAAAAAACAACATTGACCATTTTTCAGATCCTATTCGTAAAAGTCTTTTTTATACAATATCAACTGCCAAGACCAACATCACTAAACGTTCAAAAATTGATTTTTTGGAAAAGGCGTTGGAACAAGCTAAATTAGGTCCAACACAAACTTTAGCTTCCTCCATTTATGATATCATCTCGAATTTATACTTAGAAAATGAACAATTTGAATTAGCTCTTCTTAATCAACAAAAAGGAGTTTCCTTATCTCGAGAGAATAATTTAACCGCAAATACAGCATTTCACTTAGTAAGGATTGGTGAAATACATTTAAAACTAGGCAACTTAAACAAAGCAAAATCTAGCTTTAAAGAAGCAGAACAATTGGTTAAAAACACACAATTAGATTATATTCTTGGAACTTTATATAATTATTTAGGGGTGATTTATGAATTGGAATTCAAATACAAAAAAAGTATTTCTAACTATCAGAAATCATTGATAAAGTTTTACAATGTTCAGAACGAAGACGGCCTTGCCCGTACACATAAAAACATTGGTAAAGTATTTTGCACCAAAAATTATTTCGAATTAGCTGATGAAAATTATGACTTGAGCAATGAATTCTATCTTACGATTGGCGATTCTAGTGGATATGCTGATTTAAATTACTATCGATCTATTCTATACCTCAAACAAGATAAACTCGAAAAAGCTGAAAATGCCTTAATATCTGCAATTGAATATTGGACATCAAGGAAGAAAAAAATCCCACTAAAAAAAGCGTATTTGCAATATGCAAAAATCAAATCCGAACAAGGCTTGGTCAAAGCTTCGAATGATTATTTATTAAAATACATATCCGTTAGTGATAGTATTCACAAAGCAGAAACAGAACATAAGCTCGCTGAATTAAGTGAATTATATCAATCTGAGCAGAAGGAAAGAAAAATCATCGAACAAGAGAAAGAACTTGAACAACAACAAGCGGATAGAAATAAGGTTGAAAATGAGTTAACAATTTCGCGGTTAAAAACCAATCTGATGATTGTTATTTTCATCTTCGCTATCGGACTATTCATCATAATCTACATTACAATTAAGAATAAAAATAAGCGAGAACAGTTAGTCAACGCTCAAAAAGAAACGGAGTTGCAGCAGAAACTTTTACGTTCACAAATGAATCCACACTTCATATTCAATGCAATGACAGTCATTCAGAGTTACATTTATGATGAAGACACCTCTAATTCTACAAAGTTCTTGGTTCATTTTTCGAAACTCATGCGTTTAATGCTTGAAAACAATACCAAAGAATTTATTTCATTAGAAAAAGAAATGGAAATCATCAATCGTTATTTGGTGATTCAAAAGATGAGATTTGAGGAACGATTCGAATTTGTTATTGAAAATGAGACCATTAAAGATCTGTCAAACATATCTATCCCTCCAATGCTTATACAACCCTTTATTGAGAATGCAATTGAGCATGGGAATTTGGATCAAATTGAAGACGGAATGATTAAAATTCGCTGTGAAATAAAAGGAGATTTATTTATATTTACAATAGAAGATAATGGAATTGGAAGAAAGGCTTCTTCCCAACGAAAAACCAAAAATTCGGAGAACCATCAAAGCATGGCCATTAAACTTACAAGAGAAAGAATCGCTCTACTTAATAAAAAACATAAAAGAAAAGGTGAACTACGTATAGTTGATCTTAACAAAGCTGAAGAAACTGGAACCAAAGTTTTTATTTCTACTGCTTATAAAACTAATTATATAAATGAGTTATAAAGTAATCATAATAGACGATGAAGGTCGAACCAGATCTATGTTAAAAAAAATGGTTTCTAGCACAAACTTTCCTTTAAAAATTGTAGCAGAAGCTGACAGTGTACAATCAGGAATAGACGTCATCAACGAACACAACCCTGATATCGTTTTGTTAGACATTCAAATGCCAGATGGCTCTGGATTTGATTTATTAGATAGACTAAGGCATCGTAATTTTGAAATCATATTTGTTACTGCACATCAGGAATTTGCTATTCGAGCAATTAAATTCTCTGCCTTAGATTACATCCTTAAACCTGTAGAAATTGAAGAATTAGAAAGTGCTTTGGAAAATGCTATCGACACTATTCAATCAAAGTCTGATTTGTCAATGCGATATGAAACGCTGCTCGAAAACCTCAAACACAGTAATAAAAGAGTCGTGATAAGGACCAAAGGCTCTATGTATGTTGTAGACCTTAAAGACATCATCCATTGTCAATCCGATAGAAATTACACTTACTTTCATTTAACTGACGGAAGAAAGATTTTTACTTCCAGAACCATGAAAGAGTACGAGAATGTTTTAAGCCTTCCAGACTTTATTCGATGTCACCGTTCCCACATCATCAACTTTAATCACATAGAACGATACGAACGTGGAGATGGTGGTATAATCGTAATGAAAAATGGTTCAGAAGTTCCATTGTCGAGACAAAGTAAAGATCGTTTTATGGAACTTTTAGAAAGTTTATAAACAAAAGCTAAATCTAACTGTTTAGCTAAAAATAGAATTATGAAAATTGAAGTTTGGAGTGACATAAGATGTCCATTTTGTTATATAGGAAAAAGAAGATTAGAAAAAGCTATTGAGGCTCTTGGTGCAGAGAATATTGATGTTGAATACAAGAGCTTTCTATTGGATCCAAGTATAAAAACGGATGAAACAATAGATGCAAAAGAGCATTTAGCACATTCCAAAGGAATATCTGATGACGAAGTCACTAAAATGTTTGGACACGTTACTGAAATGGCTTCAGGTGAAGGTTTGAAATTTAATTTTGATTCTTCAATCGTTGCCAATTCAATCAATGCTCACCGACTTTTACACCTTGCTAAACAAGAAGGTAAACAAGCAGAAATGAAAGAAATCCTTTTGAAAGCACATTTCGAAGATGGAAAAAACATTGATGATGCGCCTACCCTAAAAGCCCTTGCTGAAATGGCAGGTTTGTCAAAAGACAAAAGTACAGAGGTTATCGAAAGCGATGCCTTTACAGAAGAAGTGAAAAACGATATTCAACAGGCAAGAGACATCGGCGTTCAAGGTGTTCCATTTTTTGTTGCCGAAGGTAAATACGCTGTATCAGGTGCTCAAAGTGTCGATGTTTTTAAAGGTTTCTTAGAAAAAGCACAAGAAGAAGCATAAAACTCATTTGAAGGGACTCTACCTCAAAAAACGTTAAAAAAGCATTTTTTTAAGGTGGAGTTTTTAAAAGTCAATTAACTTTGTATTTAAAAGTACTTTATTATGGCTGATAAAAATATAGATGATCTTAAGGCGATTCGTTCCATGATGGAACAATCATCAAGGTTTATTTCATTGAGTGGCTGGTCTGGTGTTTTCGCAGGAATTTACGCCTTGATAGCAGCAGGAACAGCATACATGCTCTTTGCAAATAGTGGTACGCATTATTTTGAAACGACTAACAGGACCATAAGTATTGACTTACTTAACCAACTTTTTGCGATAGGAATGATCACTCTCGTTCTCGCATTAACAACTGGTATTCTTTTTTCGGTAAGGAAAAGCAGAAAAAACAATCTCCAGATATGGAATCATGTCACTAAAAAGCTATTAATTAATCTTGCCGTTCCTTTAGCTATGGGAGGAATTTTCTGTTTTGCATTATTTTTAAATGGAAGTGCTGTTTTGATCGCTCCTACAACTTTAATATTTTATGGTCTTGCGCTTCTAAATGCTGGAAAATACACTTTCCCTGCAATAACATATTTAGGATATTGTCAGTTAGTTTTAGGAATTATCGGATTATTTTTTGTTGGAAAAGGACTCTTATTGTGGGCCATTGGTTTTGGAGTACTTCATATCATTTATGGTTTTTACATGCAAAAGAAATATCAATAACCAATGAATGTCCAAGAACTAAATAAAGACTTTGAAAATCGAACAAGACTTGGAATCATGTCTTCACTCATGGTGAACGATTGGCTCAGTTTTAAAGATCTGAAAGAATTGCTCAATGTAACGGATGGTAATTTGGCGAGTCATATCAAAGGACTTGAACGCAAAGAATATATTGAAGTCAAAAAAGAATTTATTGACCGCAAACCCAACACCACTTATCGTGTTACCCAATTGGGAAGAATGGAATTTAAAAAGCACATTGAAATACTTGAAAAACTAATCAAAGGGGAATAGTATATTTTTTTAAACCTGTACTTTGAATTTAAAAGTACTTTTAAATATTAATTATGAAGAGAAATAAAAAGTTAAATCTGACGCTTATCACGACAATCTTATTTGTCATCTTATTCTACAATCAATACATTGGTATAAACTTTGGAATCATTGCAATCGTTACCTGGCTGCTATTCCACCTGAATACTGATAAAAAAAGAAAAACGAAGAACTATTGGTTGCTTTCAGGTATGGTTTTTATCGGATTTATCTCACAAATCTATTATGCCGACACCTACTCCTTTTTTGCGCTTTTCATCGCTCTTTCAGCGTATGGAGTAAATGGAAAATATGAAAATCTAAACATTATTTTATACCCTTTTTTAAGGTTTTATAACTCCATAACTTTTATTTTCAGATTGCTTCATGGAAAATGGATGCCGTCCAAAAAAGCCAACAATAAAGTATTCACCAAAATCATAGCATTGGTAATTATACCTCTCATATTTTCTATTATTTTCCTCTTGGTTTATGCTACTGGAAGTAGTACTATATCAGACTTCTTTAAAAACTTATCTTTCTCATTTGATCCATCAAAAGTAATTCTACTCACATTATTAGGAGGGTTCTTTTTCTTTAACTTTTGGTTTACGCATTTACCGAGATTATTTGCAACTTATAATCAAAAAATGACCAACGATTTTGAGCCCCATCAACAAAAAGAGAGAAAACAAACAGTGGCTTTTCTTCCGCTAGACCTTGAACGTAAAAGTGGTGAAATCTCGCTCATCATGCTGAATATCTTTTTACTTATTTTTATCATCACTTTCAACTATGAGCAATTTTATCAAACAGCAACAGATACAACATTAAGCGATGCTACCCACGAAAGAGTTCAAACGATTATCTTCTCTATAGTTTTAGCTATTGCAGTGATCTTGTTTTACTTTAAATCAACATTCAATTTTGACCATGAAGCTACGCTCCTTAAAAAACTCACCTACTTTTGGATTGCCCTAAATGGAGTTTTAGTGCTTTCTGCCATAACCAAAAACACCGAATACATTTATGAATTTGGACTCACCCATAAAAGAATTGGTGTTTATATCTTCCTAATACTTTGTATCATTGGCTTATTTTTCTCTTACCTTAAAATCAAAAACAAGAAAACAAATATTTACCTCATCAATCGAATGACATGGACTTTCCTTATCGCATTCAATATTTGCAGTGTAATTAATTTCAGTTGGATCATCACCAAACACAATCTAACTGTAAACAAAGGCGTTGAAATACATTATTTAAGAAGCCTACATTACAATGATCAACTCTTGTACAATCACTTTAAAGAAGACTTAAAATAGAAAGATTTTATTCTCGATAAACGCATTTATCAATCGAATGAGCTCAAACAAGATATCCGTTCGCAAAACCTCTATATTAGATGCTTAGACTTAGAAGAATAAACAATCCTTAGTTTTAAATCCAACCCTATAAACTTCCAATTATCTTTTCTACATTTACTGCATGGAAAGCAGCATTCGGATTTTTATAGGGTTGATTTTTATCATCTTGTTTACGCAAATACAAATCGACATTGAATTATTGAATGTTGACATTCCAATCACTGGCCAAACCTTTGCTGTTTTATTGGTTGCTTATGTTTTTGGACTCAAAGATGGAACAATTTCTATCTTACTTTACTTGTTAATTGGCTTAGTAGGCCTACCAATTTTTGCAGATGGAGGAAATGGAATTAATGCTTTCAAAGGAAATAGTGGTGGCTATTTAATTGGGTTTCTATTTGGAGGTATTATAACAGCTTTGCTTTCAGAAAAATGGAGCAATACAATTAGCAATGCATTGATAACAGCTTTGCTTGGAACCCTAATTATCTTACTTTGCGGTGTAACGAGATTAGCGTTTAGTTTAGGAATTTCAGATGCGATACTTTATGGATTCAATCCATTTGTATTGGGTGGACTTGTGAAAATACTTCTTGGTGGAACCACCGGTTGGCTACTAAAAAAATATGTCATTTAAATGTATTGCGGACGGTTCATATTAAGTGGACCGATTCTACTTCAACATTCTTTCGGTAACCACTTCATTTTTATTGGCCAATTGTCCACAAGCGGCATCAATGTCTTTTCCTCTACTTCTGCGAACGTTAACAATGATGTTCTTATTTTCTAAATAGGCTGCAAAACGATCTACTTTTTTGGCATCTGCTTGCTGAAATTCACCATCATCAATCGGATTGTATTCAATGATATTCACTTTACATGGTACAATTTTGCAAAATTCGGCCAACTCTTGTGCGTCTTCCAATTCATCATTAAAATCTCTAAAGATGATGTATTCATAAGTTACTCTCGTTCCTGTTTTCCCATAGAAATATCGTAATGACTCTGCCAAGACCTCTAAATTATTGGTCTCGTTAATCGCCATGATTTTATTACGTTTTTTATCATTCGCTGCATGAAGAGAAAGTGCCAAGTTGAACTTTACTTCGTCATCACCTAGTTTTTTAATCATTTTGGCAATTCCAGCAGTGGAAACAGTAATACGTTTTGGAGACATTCCCAATCCTTCTTCAGAAGTAATTTTATCAATGCTTTCCAACATGTTTTTATAGTTGAGCAGTGGTTCACCCATTCCCATATAAACAATGTTGCTCAAGTTTTGGTTATACTTGTTTTCCGAGAGGTTTTTCAAGTGAACGACTTGATCTACAATCTCACCCGCAGATAAATTCTTCAGTAATTTAAGTTTTCCGGTAGCACAAAATTTACACGCCAAACTACATCCAACTTGCGAAGAAATACATGCAGTCATCCTTGTTTTTGTAGGAATCAAAACACCTTCAACAACTTTTCCTACCCCAACATTGAATGCACATTTTATGGTACGGTCACTAGAAACTTGTTGTTCATCCAAGGTAATATGGTCAATAAAGAAAGTTTCCTTTAATTGCTCACGAAGCTTAACACTTAGGTTTGTCATTTCGTCAAAATTGGCGGCATTCTTCTGCCATAACCATTCGTAAACTTGCGTTGCACGAAATGATTTTTCACCCATTTCAGTAAATGCTTTCTTTAAATCTCCTTTGGTTAACGACCGTATATTTTTCTTCTTTTCCATAAATGCGGTGCAAAGTTCGATGTTATTTTTAGAATAGGCAAGAATAAGGTATCAATATTCAATGTAAATGCAGAAGAATGATAGTTGAGTAGAATTCACCCACGCTGTGGGTTGTAAGCTTCTAAATCACCACAGCGTGGTGAGATGTTAATAAAAAAGTAGAATCAACAATCATAAAGCCACAGCGTGGCGACACTTAAACATAAAACCAACCAAACGATATGCTGAAAATATAAAGTCCATTAAGAAAAGCCTTCACTAGTGTTAATAAAGACAGTGAAGAATGACATTAATCAAATTTCATGCTATCTTCAAATTTTTGATAGCTCAATCTTTTAAGGTGAAAATGACGAATTTGTTCAAAAACTAAATCTACTTACAGGAAAAACACGTGATTGGCATTTAAAATGATTCTAAAGTGAATGATAATGTAATAAAAGTCACAAACCAATTGATATTATTTTTATCTTTGCTGTATGGGTTGGAAAGGTAGTAGAGTAAAAAGCGTGTTGACAAATAAATGTCCACGATGTCATGAAGGAAAGGTGTTTAAATACAGTCAAATCTTCAACTTAAAGAAGTTTGATAAAATGCACGAATATTGTCCAAGTTGTGGACATAAATACGAAAAAGAACATGGTTTTTTCTATGGAGCCATGTATGCTTCTTATGCCGTTACGGTTGCTTTTTCCGTAACCATATTCCTTTCCGTTTATCTTATTTATCCCGAAACACCATATTGGGTACATATTATTGATATTTTGGTTGGATTAGTGGTTTTGGCGCCTTTAAGCTATAGATTGGGAAGACTCGTTTGGATTAACTTATTCACAGGTTATGACCCTGAAGCCATTCAAAAATTCAAAGAAGAAAAAGAAAAGTCATGAGTAGTTTTAAAGACATTATCAAAGGTGATACACCTGTTTTAGTAGATTTTCATGCCGATTGGTGTGGACCGTGTCAAACGATGAATCCAATTGTTGATGAAATTAAATCTCAGTATGGCGAAAAGTTACGTGTACTTAAAATCAACGTCGATAAAAACCAAGCGGCTTCACAAAAATATAAAGTAAGAGGTGTTCCTACCTTTCTCTTATTCAAAAATGGTGAAATCAACTGGAGAGCCTCCGGTTTGCAATCACGTGCCGATTTAAAAAGTGAAATTGATAAGGTTGTGTAATATTATATTTTCTGAATTCCTTCTTATTGAATACAACTCATAAAGTCACCAAAAAACCACTACTTTTACAGCATGAATGAAAAGTTCGGGAAAGAATATAAATTGTGCAGTAAAAAAGTGATGACAGCTGTTTTTGAGAAAGGAAAAACAGAAAAAAACTATCCTTTTGTTTTACGTTATTTAGACACAGATTTAAAAACCAATACGTGTTTTCAAATTGTTATTTCTGTACCGAAAAGAAGATTCAAAAAAGCGGTGGATCGCAATAGAATAAAGCGATTGATAAGAGAAGCGGTACGAAAAAACAAACATATTATTGAGCAGTCAATGACCGAAAACCAACCTCAACTCGCTTTGTTTTTAATCTACACCGGAAACAAAGAAGAGCCATATCAAAAGATCTACGATAAAATAGAAGCACTTTTTCTACGTTTAGTGAAGAACAGGGCTTAATTTATTGCCTTTATCATTACATTTGAAGTCTAAAATCTAGTTTTTTATGCGAAATATTTATGCAATTGCCATTTTTATTCTTTTTGGAGTAAATTTCAACAGTCATTCTCAATCGAATGGTTTTGAGGTTATCAAAAATCTTGAACTTATCGATTTGATTTACATGAACTTGGACAAGTATTATGTGGACGAACCTAAAACTGGAGAAATTTCAAAAGCTGCAATTGATGCAATGTTACATGAATTAGATCCTTACACAGTTTACTATCACGAATCAAACATTGAAGATTATCGACTCATGACCACTGGGCAATATGGTGGAATTGGGGCTTTAATTAGAAAAACGGGAGACCATGTAATAATTGCTGAACCGTATGAAAATATGCCTGCACAAAAAGCAGGTTTAAAAGCAGGGGACAAAATCATATCGATTGACGGAAAAAGCATGAAAAATGTAGACTCAGAAGTGGTTTCTAATGCTTTAAAAGGTGCAAAAGGGTCAACTTTTATGCTGGAATTCGAACGTCCAAATCAAGGTGTAAGAACCATTGAGGTGAGTAGAGATGAAATTAAAGTACCTGACGTTCCATATTCTGGGATGGTCGACGAAAAAGGAAAGGTTGGATACATCAAATTGAGTTCTTTTACTCAAACTGCTTCTCGAAACGTAAAATCTGCATTCGAAGATTTGTCAAAAGATGGAATGGAAAAATTGATTTTAGATTTGCGCGGAAATGGCGGAGGTTTGCTCATGGAATCTATCAATATTGTTAACTTTTTTGTTCCTCAAAATGAAGAAATCGTAAAAACAAAAGGTAGAATTTTAGACGAAAACAGGACTTACAAAACACAAAATGCTCCATTAGATATAGATATTCCGGTAGTTGTTTTGGTGGATGAATTCTCTGCATCTGCATCTGAGATTGTTTCAGGTTCCTTACAAGATTTGGATAGAGGAGTAATTATAGGAAACACCACTTTTGGAAAAGGTTTGGTACAAAGAACAATTGATTTGAAGTATGGAGCTAAAATGAAGTTGACCATTGCAAAATATTATACGCCTTCTGGACGATGTGTGCAGAAGTTAGATTATTACCATAAAAATGACGGAAAAGTAGATGAAGTCCCTGATTCGTTAATAAAAATATTCCACACCAAAAACGGAAGAGAAGTAATTGACGGTCGAGGGATTGAACCAGACATTAAAATTGAAGAAGAAAATTTGTCAAGATTTACTGCGGTTTTAACTGCGGAGAATATCATTTTTGATTTTGCAACGCAATTTGCGCAACAAAACGAAGAAATTGCATCTGCTGAAGAATTTTTTGTCGGTGATAAAATTTATAAAGAATTCAAAAACTACGTGTTAAAGCAAGACTTCGAATATAAAACTGCAACACAAGAACGATTAGAAAATGTTCTGGAGGTTGCCAAAAGAGAAGGCTATGAAGAGAAAATAGATGGCGAATTCGAAGCCCTTGAAAAAGTGGTTAAAGCATCAAAGAAAGATGATTTAGATTTGTTTGAAGACCAAATTAAAGAAATATTGGCCAATGAAATAGTTTCTCGTTACTATTATCAAGAAGGTCGAGTTTTGAACGCCTTCAACGACGACAAACCATTGAAAAAAGCAATTGAAATTCTGAACAACGAATCAGAATACAAAGCCATTTTAACACCTTAAAACAAACAAATGCTTAACCGAATATTCGGTCCTAAAACCCACGACAATATTAATTTATTTGCCGTGTTTTCTCTTGCTATTGGATTACCATTAAACAAAGTGGTGATGTCTTTAGCAACAGCTTTACTTGCCCTTAATTTTCTACTCAACGGAGATTTTAAGAATGTAATTTCTCGTGTAAAAAAGAGCAAAACAACCTGGTTTATTGCGATCGTATTTCTACTTCATTTTGTCGGTGTTTTTTACTCCACAGACCTTAACTACGCATTACGTGACATCAACATTAAATTGCCATTATTTGTTATTCCTATCGTCATGATTGCTTATCCAATTAAGCAAAGTCAATTGAAATACATATTATTTGGATTTATAGCTTCATTATTGCTTACCTCAATAGTGAATATCAACTTTATGCTCAATCACCCTGAGGCCAATTACCGAGAATTTTCGCGCTTTGGTTCTCATATTCGCTATGGTTTACTCATTGTGATGGGAATATTGGTAATTCTTCACTTTACCCTAAAAAACAAGAAATGGTGGCCTTTACATGTCGTCATAATCATTTGGTTAATTTACTATACCATCATGAGCCAAGTATTTAGTGGTTATGTTGCGCTTTGCTTTTTAGGATTGGGCTGTTTTATTTACTTTATCATGCAAGTCAAGAATTTCAAGGTTCGTTCTCTGGTGATTCTTATTTTCTTTGGTAGTTTAATTTTTGCCGGGTATAAAAGCTATGACTTTTTAACACCTGATCAATCATTGTTGAATTTTAGTGACCTTCCAACACATAGTCAACAAGGAACACCTTATTATAACGACACCACTACCCTATGGTTTGAAAATGGTCATCATGTCCCTTCTTTAATTGCAGAGAATGAATTAAAAAAGGAATGGAAAAAGCGATCCGAAATTCCTTTCAATGGTCTTACTAAAGATGGTAAAAATATCAAACCGGTTATTTTCTGTTATATGAGCTCCAAAGGACTTCCCAAAGACAAAGTTGGGATGGATCAACTAACACCAAAAGATATTGAAAACATTGAAAACGGGATAACTTCAATACATCTTACATACAATCCGTTCAAAAAACGTTTAACCCAATTGAGAAATGAGTTATACCTTTATTCCATCGGTTTTGACCCTGATGGAAATTCTCTGCTACAACGATTTGAACATTGGAGGGCAGGCTCAATTATTATCCAAAACAATTGGTTATTTGGAGTTGGTACTGGTGATTTGCAAATATCTTTCAACGAAGTATATTCTGAAATGGATTCTCAATTAAACCCTTCTTTTTGGAGAAGAGCCCACAACCAATTCATGACATTTTGGATTTCCTTTGGGATTTTTGGATTTATAATCTTCACTTCATTTTGGTGCTTTTACTTATGGAAAAACATCTCTCTTCACAACTTTATAGGAATCGGATTTGCTTTAATTTCCATTGGTTCTTTTATATCTGAAGACACTTTAGAAACTCAGCAAGGCGCCACCTTCATCGCTTTATTCTTAGGTATTGTTGCCATAATGAATTACAAAAAATGATAGGTGATTTCGATAAATTTCAACACATTTAATAACAGTCTTGCGTATCTAATTCATTTACCCAACTTCATCAATATCATAACAACTGATTTTATGCAATAAGATGTCATAATCATCTCCGACTTCGTTTGCAATGCATTCCGATTAAAATGATTAAATTTGCAAACTGCAAAATAAAGGCAAATTATGAGCGCAAAATATCAAGAATACAAAGGGTTGAATTTACCCGAATCAGCAAAAAAAGTTGCTGAGAAATGGAAACAAGAAAATGTTTTTCAAGCTTCAATTGATTCTAAAAGTGATGAAAAATCATTTGTGTTTTTCGAAGGTCCGCCTTCAGCAAATGGACTTCCTGGAATTCACCACGTTATGGCGCGATCAATTAAAGATATTTTTTGTCGCTATAAAACGCTAAAAGGATATAAAGTTAACCGTAAAGCAGGTTGGGATACACACGGTTTGCCTGTAGAATTGAGTGTTGAAAAAGAATTGGGAATTACCAAGGAAGATATCGGAGACAAAATTTCGGTTGAAGAATACAATGCTGCATGTAAAAAAACAGTGATGCGCTACACAGATGTGTGGAACGACTTGACTGAAAAAATGGGATATTGGGTAGACATGGAAAATCCATACATTACTTACGAATCAAAATACATGGAAAGTGTTTGGTGGTTATTGGGTCAATTGTATGAGAAAAACATGATCTACAAAGGTTATACAATTCAACCTTATTCGCCAAAAGCAGGAACAGGTTTATCATCTCACGAGATCAACCAACCCGGATGTTACCAAGATGTAAAAGATACAACGTGTGTTGCTCAATTTAAAGTAGTGAAAAACGAGGATTCAGCACCACTTTACGCTTCAATCGAAGGAGAAGAATTGAATGATGTTCACTTACTAGCTTGGACAACAACGCCTTGGACTTTGCCTTCAAATACTGCATTAACTGTTGGTCCAAAAATCGAATATGTTGTGGTTAAATCTTTTAACCAATATACTTTTGAGCCAATTAATGTTGTTGTTGCTTTGCCTTTATTGAAAAAGCAGTTCAATAAGAAGTTTACACAGGTTGAATCTGTTGAAGATCTGAAATCATACAAAGAAGGAGACAAGAAAATTCCATATTTCGTTGGAAAAACCTTTACAGGGAAAGAATTAGCAGGAATGCGTTATGAGCAATTATTGCCTTATGCATTACCGTTGGAAAATCCTGAAAACGCATTCCAAGTGATCTTAGGAGATTTCGTAACTACTGAAGATGGTACAGGAATCGTACATACTGCTCCAACATTTGGTGCGGATGATGCCATGGTCGCTAAGCAGGCCAATGTTCCTGGAATGTTAGTTGCCGATGAACATGGAAATCCAGTTCCTTTGGTTGACTTACAAGGTAAATTCCGTCCAGAAATGGGTGAATTTGCAGGAATGTATGTGAAAAATGAATATTATGATGAAGGTCAAGCACCTGAAAAATCAGTAGATGTTCAAATCGCAATTAAATTAAAGGAAGAAAATAAGGCTTTCCGTGTTGAGAAATACGAACACAGTTACCCGCACTGTTGGAGAACTGACAAGCCAATCTTATACTACCCATTGGATTCTTGGTTTGTGCGTGTAACGGATAACAAAGACCGCATGATGGAATTGAATAAGACCATCAATTGGCAACCAGAATCTACTGGAACTGGACGTTTCGGGAAATGGTTAGAAAACCTTAACGATTGGAATTTATCTCGTTCGCGTTATTGGGGTATTCCAATTCCAATTTGGAGAACTGATGAAGGAGAAGAGTCTATTTGTATTTCTTCAATCAAACAATTGAAAGAGGAATGTCAAAAAGCTGTTGAAGCAGGTGTAATGGATAGTAATCCGTTGGCTGATTTCGACGTGAATGACATGTCAAAAGAAAACTACGATCAAGTAGATTTACATAAAAACTACGTTGACCAAATCACACTTGTTTCTGCATCAGGAAAACCGATGAAAAGAGAAGCAGATTTAATTGATGTGTGGTTTGATTCAGGTTCTATGCCTTATGCTCAATGGCATTACCCATTTGAAAACAAGGAATTAATTGACGGAAATAAAGCTTTCCCTGGTGATTTTATCGCCGAAGGAGTTGACCAAACGAGAGGTTGGTTTTATACGCTGCATGCAATTGCTACAAGTGTATTTGATTCTGTAGCATACAAAAATGTAATTTCAAACGGATTAGTGTTAGACAAGAACGGACAGAAAATGTCTAAACGACTTGGAAACGCTGTTGATCCATTTGTAACTTTAGAAAAATTTGGACCAGATGCTACACGTTGGTACATGGTTACAAACGCTTCCCCTTGGGATAATTTGAAGTTTGACACAGAAGGAATTAAAGAAACACAACGTAAGTTTTTTGGAACCCTTTACAATACTTATTCTTTCTTTGCTTTATACGCAAACATCGATGGTTTCTCTTACGATGAGGAAAGAATAGCAACGAGTGAAAGACCTGAAATTGACCGTTGGATTATTTCAAAATTGAATTCATTGATCAAGGATGTTGATGAAGCATTTGAAACATACGAGCCAACAAAAGCGGGACGTTTAATTCAGAATTTTGTGAATGATCAATTGTCAAATTGGTACGTTCGTTTATGTAGAAGACGATTCTGGAAAGGAGAATATTCTGCAGATAAAATTTCAGCATACCAAACTTTGTACGAATGTTTAGAAGCTGTTGCGATTATCAGTGCGCCTATTGCACCATTCTATACAGATGAATTATTCTGTGATTTGAATAGTATTTCAGGTCGTCATACTGCAACATCAGTTCATTTGGCTGATTTCCCAACGGTAAGTGAGGAAGATATCGACAAAGAATTGGAAGCACAAATGGAAATTGCACAAAAAGTTTCTTCTATGGCTTTAAGTCTACGTAAGAAGGAACGTATACGTGTACGTCAACCATTACAGAAAATCATGGTTCCTATTTTAGATCCAAGTTTTAAATCTAGAATAGAACACGTAAAAGATTTGATTCTTTCTGAAATAAATGTGAAAGAATTGGTGTTATTGGAAGATACAACAGGCGTTTTAACGAAGAAGATTAAGCCAAACTTTAAAACTATTGGTCCTAAATACGGAAAGCAAATGAAGGCGATTGCTGGAATGGTGAACGCTTGGGGAGATGCAGAAATTGCTGCTGTAGAATCGAACCAAGGTTGGTCTGGAGAAGTGAATGGAGAAGCAATTGTTTTAGACATGAATGACTTTGAAATCGTTACAGATGACATTCCTGGTTGGTTAGTAACTTCAGAAGGTGGAATTACCGTTGCGATGGACATTACGATTTCCCCAGAATTAAAGCAAGAAGGAATTGCAAGAGAATTGGTAAATCGTATTCAAAACTTCAGAAAAGAAGCAGAATTTGAAGTGACAGACAAGATTGTTGTTTCGATAGAAACTACAGAAGAAATCAGTGCTGCAATCAATGAAAATAAAGCATACATTGCCGATGAAGTATTGGCAAATGAAATAACAATTGACGAGCCAAAAGGAAAAGTTTACACGGCAGATATCGAAGTTGAAGGAGACGCAAAAATTGGTTTGGAAAAAGTAGGGTAATCCTGAATTCCATTTTAAAAAATATACTATCGGTGAGGGTTTCATCCCTCACTGATGGTTATCAATTGAATTATGATTGTTATTATTTTCACATTCATTTTTATAATTTGCTGGATTATCGGAATGATAACTATGTTAAGAATAGCTGTCATTAAGAAAAAAATAAATTCAGATTTAGCTGGAATAGGTCCTCGACTAAATAATCCGATGAATACGAGTTCTTTGACTCAGTCGACCGACAAAATCAAAAGTAGTTCTTCTTATTTTTTAAAGATGATCACTAACTTTGGTTCATCCAAACACACTCGAAACTATGTCAATAGCCTAATCAAGCTTTCAGAAATTGAGCAGTTAAATGATTCGGAAATCTCATTAAAGATAGACAAATTCATAAAATTATTTTCACTTTTCTCGAGAGTTTGGGTAATTGCGATGCTCTCTATTCTCCTTGCTTTTGTTTTTTCATAATTGGTGCGATACATAAGTATTAGCTAATTAATAAAGACTTTCATATTAGCCATTTCTAATGGTTATCAAAAACACACGATTATTCACTAAAACACATGAACTATCGATGAGGGTTTCGATCCTCACCAATAGTGATTAGATTGACTTGATTTTGGCGAGATTTCAATAAAATCATGACAAAATAAATGAGGAATGTTACTTTTTAAGAAGTTGTGTAATTTACTATGTCGCCACGCTGTGGCTTAACAAAAAACGCAATACGTTTTTTAATAACATTTCACCCACTCCGTGGGCTGCATGATAAATCATAAAGTAGTCACATTCTTAAGTATCAATTTTCGTAAAACTTTCTACGGAAAGCCACAGCGTGGCTAAACCTTAATGAAAAACCATCATTAAAAGACCCTAAGCCACAGCGTGGCGACATGTTTATGTTCAATCGCTAACCTGAAATCTTAATTTCCCATCCTTAAATAATCCTCCAAAACTACCGTACAATCAACCTAAGACTGGAAAAGTGTTTTTTAAATGAACAATTGTGTACATTTGTGTTCATGAGAAAACGAATACCAATATTATTTATCCTGGCGCTGATTTTGCCGTTTACAGGAATATATTGTTGGTTGAAGTTTGAAAAAACAGCCATACAGAAATCGGTTAAACGTCAATTGATGCAAGGTATTCCTAAAGAGGAATTAATCACTTTTTCTTTTGCAAAAGAGGATACTGCAAAGCTTTTAGACTGGAAACACGAAAAGGAGTTTGAATGGCAAGGCGAAATGTATGATATTGTAACAAGAAGCTATTCTCAGGATTCTGTGAGCTATGATTTGTGGTGGGATCATGAAGAAACTGCCCTCAATAGAAAATTGGCGCGACTCACCAATAGTCTAATTAACCAAAATCCTGAACAACAATCTAAGAATGACTACCTCAACTATGTCTTTCGCACTTTATTTTCTTCAGATGATGAAATAACATTGGCAGAACCATTAATGTTTGACGCCCATAGTTCACCTTATAATTTATCAAAAACTCCTGTTCTTACAAGGTCAATAGAACCGGCTTCGCCTCCTCCTCAGTTATTCGTTTAAATTTTCAAATTTATAAGGTCGAAATACAGCAAATAAGCCAAGTATTTTCGATGAATTACTCCTGCATTATTAAATGTGAATGGACAATTCTATTTTGTCCAGCTTTTGCTATTGTAGGAAATAAAATAATTTAAACATTAAAATATTATGAGAGTAATCATACTCATGGGAATGCTATTTAGTATTTCCTTGTCAATGGCGCAAAAAGTGACCGTCCTTGACAAAACAACTTTTGATCCTATCGAGTTTGTTCAGATAGGAAGTAAAGGTGCACAACATGTTGCAATTACAAACGCTAAAGGAGAAGCAGATGTATCTGCATTCAAAGGTTTGAACGATATCATATTCAAATTATATGGATATGAACCGAAAGAGGTCAATTATGAGACTTTAAAAGCAAACGACTTTAAAATTGAATTGACCGCAAGCGTTTTTATGATGAATGAAGTAGTGATTTCAGCCAATAAATGGAGTCAAATTTCATCGGATGTTCCGTATAAAGTTTCAAGTTTATCTCCTAAGGACATCGCTTTGCAAAATCCACAAACAGCAGCCGATTTGTTAGGCACTTCGGGAGATGTATTTATTCAAAAAAGTCAGCAAGGTGGAGGAAGTCCGATGATTCGAGGATTTGCAACCAATCGTTTGCTTTATACAATTGACGGAGTAAGAATGAATACGGCGATTTTCAGAGGTGGAAACATCCAGAATGTAATTTCATTGGATCCTTTAGCGATGGAAAACGCTGAAGTACTTTTCGGTTCAAGCTCTACAATTTATGGTAGTGATGCAATTGGTGGAGTAATGAGTTTTCAAACGCTTAAACCACAATTCTCAAAGGATGACCAACCTTATGTAAAAGGGAAAGCAATGATGCGCTACTCTTCAGCAAATCAAGAAAACACTGGGCATTTTGATGTAAATGTAGGTTGGCAAAAATGGGCTATTGTAACCAGCGTTTCTGCCAATAAATATGGTGATTTACGCCAAGGAAACCATGGTCCAGACGATTACCTAAAATCCTATAATGTCCAACGTATCGATAGTGTGGATGTTGTTGTAAATCAGGAAGACGAATTACTGCAATCACCAAGTGCTTATAATCAAGTGAATTTAATGCAAAAAGTTCGATTTGCACCAAATGAAAAATGGGACATCGAATATGGATTTCATTATTCAGAGACAAGTGCCTATGGTCGTTATGATCGTCATTTAGAAGTGAAAGGTGATGAGCCTAAGTACGCAGAATGGGGTTATGGTCCGCAAAAATGGATGATGAATCAGCTTTCTATTAGCAACTTTTCTGACAATTTTTTGTATGATCAAATGAGCATAAAATTGGCCCATCAAGATTTTGTGGAGAGTCGAATTGATCGTAAATTTAACAATGACATCCGAAGAAATCGTGAGGAAAACGTTGTTGCTTATTCTGCCAATGCTGACTTTTCTAAACGTATAGGAAAGAATAACAACTTGTTTTACGGTTTGGAATACATTTTAAATGATGTGAATTCTACAGGTATTCAGGAGAACATTGTAACGGGTGATGTAACGGCAAGTGCCTCACGTTATCCACAATCGCAATGGCAGTCTTTTGGGGCTTATATCAATGATGAACACAAATTGACAGATCGCTTCACCTTACAAGCAGGATTGCGTTATACACATTACATGCTAAATGCTGAATTTGACAATTCCTTTTATGCTTTTCCATTTCAAGAAGCAAAGCTAAACAACGGTGCCTTAACTGGTGGAATTGGTGGTGTATATAGCATCAACGAGAAAACAGTTTTGCGTTTCAATGCTTCAACAGCCTTCCGATCTCCTAATGTGGATGATATTGGGAAAGTATTCGATTCTGAACCAGGAGCTGTTGTGATTCCTAATCCAGATTTAAGTGCAGAATACGCCTACAATTTCGATTTAGGAATAACTAAGGTAGTTGGTAATGTGTTGAAGTTAGATTTAACAGGGTATTACACTCTACTTGAAAATGCAATTGTGCGTCGTGATTACCAATTGAATGGCGCAGACAGTATTTTGTATGATGGAACATTGAGTCAAGTTCAAGCACTTCAAAATGCTGCAGTTGCTGATGTTTATGGAATTCAAGCCGGAGTAGAAATCAACCTCTCCAAAGGTTTCATGCTGACTTCTAAATTCAACTACCAAATGGGAGAAGAAGAAATGGATGATGGTTCTGTGAGTCCTTCTCGTCATGCTGCCCCTTGGTTTGGAATCACACGTTTGAAGTACAATTACCGTAAATTGAGTTTGGAAGTAAACGCCCAATATCAAGGAGAAAGAGCGCACGAAGATTTATCTGTTTCTGAACAAGGTAAAAGTGATATCTATGCACTTGATGAAAATGGAAATACTTATTCGCCAAGTTGGTACACTGTTAATTTAAAAGCAATGTATCAATTCCACGATAACTTTACGGTAAGTGGAGGATTGGAAAACATCACAGACCAAAGGTATCGACCATACAGCTCTGGACTTTCTGGAGCAGGGCGAAACTTTGTTTTGTCGTTAATTGCTAATTTCTAGGAATTAAAAAGCCTGATTTTAAGAGAGGACTGTCGATTGACAGTCCTTTTTTTTAGGTTGAAAACAGAAGGATATTTTGCGCGGTAATGAGTACGGACGATTTGCAAATCGTCCGTACATTCCGCAATAAAATAATAAAGAAAATAAAATCCGTGAAAATCCGTGAAAATCCGTGTTGCTTCTTGAAGCATCCGTGTCATACGCATTCCATCATCTCACATAAACCTTACAATTCGTAATTAAATGATCATTAATTCGCAATTAAATCATTCGTAATTGATTAAATTCGTGCGCTAAACTATTTTACCGTGAATACAGGAGTTCAAGAAGAAAAGAAAAAGACGAAAGGAATTGCCATTTTAGGGTGTACTGGTTCTATTGGAACACAAGCCCTTGAAGTGATTGAGAACTATCCAGATTTATTCGATTTGGAAGTAATCACTGCAAATAACAATGCGGATTTACTGATTGAACAAGCCATAAAGTTCAAACCCAACACAGTGGTTATTGTCAATAAAGACCATTTATTGAAGGTGAAAGATGCGTTGGAAGAACATGATATTCACGTGTATGGTGGAAAAGAATCCTTATGTCAAGTCGTTGAATTTTCTGATGTTGATATTGTGCTAACGGCTCTCGTTGGATATGCTGGTTTAAAACCAACGATACATGCCATTGAAGCTAAGAAGACAATCGCGTTGGCCAACAAAGAGACATTAGTTGTTGCTGGTGAAATGATTACAAAAATGGCCAGAGAAAACGGTGTAAATATCTATCCTGTTGATTCGGAGCATTCTGCTATTTTCCAATGTTTGACAGGTGAATTCCACAATAAAATTGAGAAAATCTACTTAACGGCTTCAGGTGGACCATTCCGTGGTTGGACAACAGAAGAATTAAAAACGGTAAAGCCAGAACAAGCATTAAAACACCCGAATTGGGATATGGGCGCAAAAATCACGATAGATTCTGCGACTTTAATGAATAAAGGATTGGAGGTAATTGAAGCGAAATGGTTGTTTGCCTTAACTCCTGATCAAATTGATGTGATTGTGCATCCGCAGTCTATTGTTCATTCTTTAGTGCAATTTGAAGACGGAAGCATGAAAGCACAAATGGGATTGCCAGATATGAAATTGCCTATTCAATATGCGTTGACTTATCCTGAGCGTTTAAAAACAGACTTTCCACGATTTAATTTCATGGACTATCCAAACCTCACTTTCGAACAACCCAACAGAGCAGTTTTCAGAAATTTGGATACGGCATACAAAGCGATGGAAATGGAAGGAACAGCCGCATGTGCTTTAAACGCAGCCAATGAAATCACTGTTCAAGCGTTCTTGGACAAGAAAATCGGATTTTTAGACATCGCCATCATCAATGATAAAACAATGCTTGGGGTTGAGAATATTCTTAAACCAAAATACGAAGACTACGTTTCTGTTGACAGTGCTGCAAGAACGTTTGCGGAGCAATTGGTAGAGGGTAATTGATAATTTGGGGAATTCAAATTTCTTCGCTATGCTGCGAAATCCGATGACTATCGGATCACTCGAGCTGAAGGGGAACGAAACGAAATTATCCATTCTGCTAGGTAAACCGATTACTCGAACCGACGAGACGAGGGGCGATATAGATTTCTCCATTTAATAGTAATAGGATTTGCTCTTCTAGTAGGTGTATTAGTTACTTATGTCAAAAAAACGGACCGATAAAAAGCGTAAATAAGTGTTAAACAATGTTAAACTTCATAGTTTTGATTTCATAGTTTTGATTTCAAAATATTTAAACTACTTTTTATGAAATCATTTACAACATTTATTGCGATTCTCGCCTTTTTCTTTTTTAATCTGTCAAATTTATACGGACAGTCATCAGACACAATCAATACCAATTTTAATGATACTAGGTTTAGTAAATTTGATGGAGTATGGCATGCTTATGACTCTATTGGTAATTCATATTATGAGATAAACAAAGATTTTATCAGTATTAAATATGAGAAAACCACTACTAGCAATCAGATTAAAGTATTCGAAGCAAGTAATCAGCTCGTGTTTAAACGTAAGAATGTTTTAGGTTGGTATGACTATGAGGTGAATGTATCGGAAGATTCAATTTTCAATTATGTAATAAATTTGGAGTCTTCAAGTCTAACTAATTTAGTAGAGATTTCTACTAAAGGAAGTTATTTATCTACCCCAAATGATTCCGAACATGGTAATCAATGGTATCCTGCAGATAGCTATATTGATGTTGATTTCAGTATAGAAAACGTTTCGAATGTGACAATTGCTGTTTCACCAGTTTCAGGAAGCGGTAGTGTCAATAATTATGTAGTAAATCTAAATGAAAGCACAAAACAAATTGATGTTTCTAATTTGAATACAGGCTGGTATAGTGTTACATTAATGTGTGATGGAACGCTTAAGGATGCGAAATTAGTGTATGTAAACTAAAAAATAAAGTTGATGAGATATATATTATTGATATTAATTATACTGTACCCACTTTTTGGGTACAATCAAATCCCTGTAGTTCCAGGGTGGAAAATGCACACTATCGATTCGGTTCGAATTGATTATGGTCAGAATCCAACAAAAGTTTTTATTAGGGAACGAAATAATCGTGTTTTTTATATTAAACGCCTTTCAATAGAAGTATTAAGCGCTGATACCTTGGCAGTGAATCTGTTTTATATAGATTGTTCTTCATATTTTATAGGTCAATTAATAAATGATACAATCATTGATGTTCCTCAGGGCTTAAATCCACGTTTTAACCTTATTGTGCGAACCTATAAAGATACGAATACATATTTCAATGGAAATTGTCCAGAAAGAGATTTTTATACTTTAACAGATAGTGCTTTTGTTTCAGAAGAAGACTCTACCTACTCACCATTATCAAGTAGCTATTTGAGTAAGGAGG
This sequence comes from Brumimicrobium aurantiacum, assembly GCF_003402975.1. Taxonomy (GTDB): domain Bacteria; phylum Bacteroidota; class Bacteroidia; order Flavobacteriales_D; family Crocinitomicaceae; genus Brumimicrobium; species Brumimicrobium aurantiacum. The sequence goes on from NZ_QURB01000005.1 coordinate 197,651, forward strand.
AAATTGAAATATCGCTATTTCCAAATCCAGTAACTACCCAACTTTATGTGGATTATCCTTCGGCAGTGAAAACTTTAAATTATAGTATTTATAATACACAAGGAAAACAATTGCTTTATGGGGAAGTGGAAGAGTTTATAGATGTTTCCGGTCTCAACAAAGGGGCGTATATAATTCATTTTGAGGGTAAAAATGGAATTGCAACCAAAAGATTTATTGTTAAGTAAAATAAAATTATTATGAAATTACTATTATTTTTTTTATCAATTTCTACTTCGGTTTTGTCCTACAATACTTTTGATAGTGTATCTGTTTTTCAGGAAAATGGAGAAAATAAAGTGTATTTTAAACTGAAAGGTATTTATCTTGGTTCCACAATTAGACGAGTTGAGAGTGAATTTGTTGCTAGTGATACACTTACAAAAATAGATGTCTATACGAAGTTTTGTGAAGGTGCATTGGCAAATAATTATTGGGATACGGTTGTTGTGTTAGATCAAGCTATTTATCCACCAGAATTCAATTTAAGGATTAATGTTTTTTATGACACAAATACGGTGTTTTCTACCCCTCCGGAAAACTGTCCTATATATCACTCTCCTTGGTTAGCATTTTGGTATCCATTGTCAATAGATGAAATAGCATCCACTACAGAAGCACAATTAGAAAAAGACTTCTTAATTTATCCCAATCCAGCTTCTGGTTTTATTACAATTCAAACAGATGCTCATATTTTAAATGAAGAGTATATTATCACAGATCCCCTTGGTAAAATGGTGCGAAAAGGTAAGTATAAACCTAAGATTGATATAAGTGAGTTATCTAAAGGCCAGTATTTTTTCATTCTTAGAACAGAAAAGTACATTTATCGCCGGAAGTTTATGGTGGAATAGGGTTCGCTGTATTTTGACGTTTCTTCAGCACGTCACTTCGAGTGCCGAAACGAAAGTGCAAGTGTATAGAGAAGAGTGCTGAATTAGGAAGGCCCCTTGTTCTCGATACAAATTTCTTCGCTATGCTGCGAAATCCGATGACTATCGGATCACTCGAGCTGACGGGGGAACGATACAAATTTCTCCGCTTTCATCAGAAATATCCGCGCGTAGCCCGATTACATTGCGTGACAAGTGCGGTGACTGAGGTTACTGAGCTTGCCGAATGTAAGCTCGTAGAAGGCCCGCGATCCATCATCCAAACTATAGCGTTTTCAACTCCTTCTCTTGTTCTTTTTTAAAGATCTTCGCATCAGCAACGAAAGTTCCAAAAGGAATAAGCGAAGCTAAATACGCCCAAAAGTTTGTCATAATTGACCATTTTTTCTCTTGGTTAACTACAAAAACCATAATACAATAAGAAATGAAAAGAACACCATGCGCCATTCCAACAATTTTGTTGGGCATTGGCATCTCATACATATATTTCAAAGGCATTGTTAAACCTAAAGCAAGGTAAGAAATTCCTTCTATCAAAGCCAAAACGCGGAGTATTCCTAAACTAGTTGAAAAATTCATATTTTTTTCGCCGAAGATAAGGATTTTAATACGTTGAATTGATCGGTGATTTGTTAAAAATACGCTGCCGAGAGTTTTATAAATACGACTACGAGTTGAAAACTCTCGGCAGCGTATTTATAAAAACTAAATCTATTCTCAACCTTTCTTTACAATTACCAACTTAAAAAAAATTATCTTTGCCTCTTTCAAAAAACAAACAGCAAAAAAGCATGGAATACAATTTTAACGCAATAGAAGAGAAGTGGAGGAAATATTGGCAGGAAAACAATACTTATGTTGCCAAAATAGACACTGAAAAACCCAAATATTATGGTTTAACAATGTTTCCTTATCCTTCAGGAGCTGGACTTCACGTTGGACATCCACTTGGATACATCGCTTCAGATATTTATGCGCGTTACAAAAGATTAAAAGGGTTTAACGTCCTTCACCCTATGGGTTATGACTCTTTTGGTTTGCCAGCTGAACAATATGCTATTCAAACGGGGCAACACCCAGCGGTAACAACGGATGAAAATTTGAAACGCTACCGTTCGCAATTGGATAAAATTGGTTTTTCTTTCGATTGGTCAAAAGAGGTGAGAACTTCAGATCCTAAATATTACAAATGGACACAGTGGATTTTTAAACAATTGTTTAATTCATTTTACTGTAATGATGCCAACAAAGCATTGCCACTTGAAGAACTAATTGCTGTTTTTGAAAAAGAAGGAAATGCAAATATAAATGCCGTGAACGCTTGCGAAATCGAATTTTCTGCTGAAGAATGGAAAGCTTTCGATGTAGAAAAACAAGCTTCAATTTTGATGGATTACCGTTTAACTTATTTAGCGGATTCATGGGTAAACTGGTGTCCTGCTTTGGGAACTGTTTTGGCCAATGATGAAATCGTAAACGGCGTTTCAGAACGTGGTGGACATCCGGTGGAACAAAAATTAATGCGTCAATGGTCAATGCGAATCACAGCTTATGCTGAACGTTTATTGAAAGGATTAGATCAATTAGATTGGTCGGATGCAGTAAAAGATATTCAACGCAATTGGATTGGAAAATCTGTAGGTGCATCCGTAAACTTCAAAGTTGATAATCACGAAGAGGAAATTGAAGTATTTACAACTCGCCCTGATACAATTTACGGTGTTTCATTTATGGTTTTGGCTCCAGAACACGAATTGGTGAGTCAAATCACAACTCAAGAATATAAGGATGAAGTTAATGCTTACCAACAACAAGCTGGATTGAAATCGGAGCGTGACCGTATGGCGGATACCAAAACAATCTCTGGACAATTCACAGGTGCTTATGCTGTTCACCCATTGAGTGGAGAAAAAATTCAAATTTGGATTGGAGATTATGTTTTGGCTTCCTACGGTACTGGTGCTGTAATGGCGGTTCCTTGTGGAGATCAACGTGATTATGATTTCGCGAAGCACTTCGAAATTCCAATAAAAAATATATTTGCCGACGTTTCAATTGAAGAAGAAGCGTACACTGAAAAGAAAGGAAAAATTGCTAATTCTGATTTCTTAAATGGATTGGAAGTTGCCGAAGCGATTCAAAAAGCAATTGAAGTTTTAGAGGAGAAGAAAATAGGAAAGGCGAAAACAAATTACCGTTTGCGTGATGCAGTATTCTCTCGTCAACGTTATTGGGGAGAACCATTTCCAGTCTATTATGACAATGGAGTAGCAAAAACAATTGAAGATCAATATTTACCAATCGAATTGCCAGAGGTAGATAAATACTTACCAACTCCAGATGGTCAGCCACCACTAGGAAATGCGACAAAATGGTTTTGGGATAGTGAGAAAAATGAATTGACAACCAAGGACCGTGCAGACGAAGAAAATGTTCATCCAATGGAATTGAATACAATGCCAGGTTGGGCAGGAAGTTCTTGGTATTTCTTACGCTACATGGATCCTTCAAACAACAACGAATTTGTTGCCAAGGAAAAAGTGGACTACTGGAATAATGTAGATTTATATATTGGTGGGGCTGAACACGCCACTGGACACTTGTTGTACTCTCGTTTTTGGTCGATGTTCTTAAACGATAGAGAACATATTCCATTCGAAGAGCCATTCCAAAAAATGATCAACCAAGGTATGATCTTGGGAAGAAGTAATTTTGTTTATAGAGATAAAGACAGTGGTAAATTCGTAAGCTTTGGTAAGCGAAAAGAATTTAAAACTTCACGAATTCACGTAGACATCAATATTGTAGACAATGACGTTTTAGATGTTGAAGCTTTCAAAGCATCGAGAGAAGAGTATGCAAACGCAGAGTTTATCTTAGAAGATGATGGAAGTTATAAATGTGGACACGAGGTTGAAAAAATGTCGAAATCAAAATTCAACGTTCAGAATCCAGATGATTTAGTAGAAAAATATGGAGCAGATACCTTAAGAATGTATGAAATGTTCTTAGGTCCAATCGAACAAGCAAAACCTTGGGACATTAAAGGAATCAATGGTGTAAACAACTTCTTGAAAAAAGTGTGGAGATTATTCCATGACCAAGAAGGAAATGTTAGTCTTTCGGAGGACAAAGCAGATGCAAAGGCATTAAAAACGTTGCATAAAACCATCAAGAAAGCGCAAGAAGATATGGATCGTTATGTGTTTAACACAACGGTTTCTGCGCTGATGATTTGTGTAAATGAATTGACAGAACAAAAATGTAACAACAAAGCTATTTTGCAAGAAATGGTGATTTTACTTGCGCCTTACGCTCCACATATTGCTGAAGAATTATGGTCAATATTGGGCAATGAAGGGTCTGTAAATGATGCACAATATCCAGTTTGTAATGAAGATTACTTGGTTGAAGACGCATTCGAATACCCTGTAAGTTTCAATGGAAAAATGAGATTTAAAGTAGAATTAGCCAACAGTTTGTCAAAAGACGAAATAGAAAAAGAGGTTTTAGGAATGGAAAAATCTCAAAAATACCTAGACGGCAAAACACCTAAAAAGGTAATTGTTGTTCCGGGACGAATTGTAAACATTGTGGTTTAATTTACAATACAGAAATACAAATATACTAGTGGTTAACATTCTTTGAAATCATAAAAGAAGGTTAACCACTTTTCAGTAATTGTGAAATTAATATTTTTCACTACCTTAATGCCATGCAGAAATTGAAGATCAATATCAATGCTGACGTGGGAGAAATGGCTGGCCAAGATAAAGCCCTAATGCCCTATCTACAGTCATGTAATATTGCTACGGGCGGACACATCGGAGACAACCAATCAATTCTAGCAACGCTTGAATTGGCCAAAAAGAACAATGTAAAAATTGGTGCACATCCCTCCTATCCTGATAAAGAGAATTTTGGAAGAGTTCGTCCTGAGATTACTGATGAATTCCTCAAAGCCAGCTTAGAAGTTCAGTTACTTAACTTCTATTCAATTGCTGATCAAAACAATGCTGAAGTTCACCACATCAAACCTCATGGAGCACTTTATCATGATTTAGTCAATGATAAAAACAAAGCAGAACTTTTTCTCTCAGTTTTAGATGAAATTGACGTAAAAACATCAATTTACACCTTAAAAGGTGGTTTTTTGGATACTTTAGGTCAAAAAACACATAAAATTTATCATGAAGGGTTTATTGACAGAAGATATACTGCTGATTTAAATTTGGTGAATCGGAAAAAGGAAAACGCGCTAATTTCAGAACCAAAAGAAGTTTGGAAACAACTAAAATCAATGCATTTCGACAATACAATAATCGTTGATACTGGTGAAAAAAGGCATATCACTGCTGAGACCTATTGTTTGCATGGTGATCACCCTAAAGCAGTTGAAATACTTAAATTTATTCATACGCAAATCAAATAAACGCAATGAAAAAGTCACCCTCAATATCACAATTTGGAGATCATGGATTAATCATCCGATATAGTGATGAGATTGACTATAAAATTCACCTGCAATTGGACACTGTGACCAATAAAGTTCTGAAGAAATTTAAAAAATACATCGAAGGTTACTCCATAGCTTATCAAGAGAGTGCAATTTATTTTCATCCTGAATTTAAAATTGAGAAAAAAATAAAAAAAATAACACAATTCATTACTGATATCGTACCTCAAGAAATACTCGAAGACCAAAAGGAAATTATCCAAATTCCAGTGTGTTATGAAAAGCCTTTTGCCCTCGACATTGATGAATTGGCCCAGGAGAAACAGATTGAGACATCAAAGATTATCGATCTTCACACCTCTCCCATTTATCCCGTATATTTTATTGGTTTTGCACCAGGCTTCCCCTATTTGGGAGGTATGGATAAACAGTTGTCTTTTCCGCGCAAAGCAAGTCCGAGAAAAAGTGTTGCTGCCGGATCAGTAGGAATTGCTGGCAATCAAACAGGTGTTTACCCTAATGCATCTCCAGGTGGATGGAATATAATTGGAAGAAGTCCATTGTGTTTTTTTGATGTTACCAAAACGCAGCCATCCTTACTTCAAGCTGGAGATTTAATTCAGTTTAGAAGCATTGACAAAAAAACATTCGACCATATTGAGAAACAAGTTGAATTGGGTCAGTATTCACTTGAAAAAATCGCAAACAATGATTGAAGTAATAAACCCAGGATTACACACTACAGTTCAAGATCAAGGAAGATTGAATCATCGACATTTTGGCGTTCCAACAAGTGGAGCTATGGATCAACATGCCTATATTTTAGCCAATCATTTGTTGCAGCATCAATCTTTAAAACCTGTTTTAGAATTCACCATCAGCGGTCCAACCCTATTTTTTTATGCTGAAACATATATTGTACTGACTGGTGCTGAATTCGATGTGCAATTAAACGGAAAGGAAATCACTCATTCTTCACCAATATATGTACCTGCAGAAAGTACATTAGCAATTGGTCAAGCAAAAACTGGAAACTATGGTTATTTAGGGATTTTAGAAGGATTTTCGACAGTGAAAGTATTGGAAAGTGTGAGTTATCACCCTTCTATAAATCCAGGAGCAAAGTTGACCAAAGACATGCAATTATTGTATGTAAAAACACAATTCCAACCTTTAGATTTCAATGCTAGGGTTATCCCGATACACGATAAATTTTGCCGCACCCGTTTGGATGTTTATCCCGGTCCTGAGTTTGATTGCTTAGGTAAAGATGATCAAGAGAAATTATTCAATCATAAATACTTTGTAAAACCAAAAAGCAATAGAATGGCAGTGCAGCTGGGGAACACACCCGATCTTACCGCTCCAGAAATTATTACTGCACCGGTACAACCAGGAACAGTTCAACTCACACCATCAGGTGAGCTCATTATCCTTATGAGAGATGCACAAACAACAGGAGGTTACGCTAGAATTTTACAACTTACAGATCATGCAATGAACAGTTTATCACAATGCAAAATTGGTAAAAAAGAGGAGGTAACATTTCACAAGAAATAGTCAAGCCATTTCTTTAGACCAAAATAGCCTATCCCATTTTAACCAACAAATTACCACTAAAAACCACCATTAATTCTTATCTTTGTGACTGCAAAATTTTAATCAGAAATCGAGCATTTGCTCATAAATAAATAAGAGGTATGGCACCGATAAAATCAAACATCATTTACACGCTAACGGACGAAGCGCCAATGTTAGCAACACACTCTTTACTTCCAATCATTCGTGCCTTTGGTAGTCAAGCAGGAATTGAATTTGAAACTAGAGATATTTCTCTTGCAGGAAGAATCTTAGCTCAATTTCCAGAATTGTTAAGTAAAGAACAACAAGTTGCTGATGATTTAAAGGAATTAGGTGAGTTGGTTAAGAAACCTGAAGCCAACATCATTAAATTACCAAACATTTCTGCTTCTGTAACACAGATCAAAAAAGCAATTAGCGAATTACAATCTCAAGGATACCCTTTACCGGATTATCCTGAGGAGCCAAAAAATGATGAAGAAAAGTCAATTAAGGCAAAATATGATGTTGCAAAAGGTAGTGCTGTAAACCCTGTTTTACGTGAAGGTAACTCTGACCGTAGAGCACCAAGAGCAGTTAAAGAATATGCTAAGCAAAATCCACATAGAATGGGAGCTTGGAGTGCTGACTCAAAAACGCATGTTGCAACTATGTCAAGTGGAGATTTCAAATCAAACGAAAAATCTGTAACTATTGACGGAGCAACTTCAGTACGTATCGAATTGGATGCCAACGGAGAGAAAACTGTATTGAAAGACAATTTAGCATTATTGGACGGAGAGGTTATCGACGCTACAGTAATGAATAAAAAAGCTTTAATTTCATTCTTAGACGAACAAGTAAAAGATGCTAAAGCAAAAGGAATCTTGTTCTCTTTACACATGAAAGCGACAATGATGAAGGTTTCTGACCCAATTATTTTTGGTCATGCTGTTCGCACATACTTCAAACCTGTATTTGAAAAACATGCAGCTAAATTCGATGAATTAGGTGTAAATGTTTCAAATGGTTTGGGTGATTTATTGAGTCGTATCGAAACTTTACCAGCAGATGAAAAAGCAGCAATCCAAGAAGATTTAAATGCAGCAATGGAGAATGGTCCAGACATCGCAATGGTAAATTCAGACAAAGGAATTACAAATTTACATGTACCAAGTGATGTTATTATTGATGCTTCAATGCCAGCAATGATTCGTACATCTGGACAAATGTGGAACAAAGAAGGTAACCAGCAAGATACTAAAGCGGTAATTCCAGACAGTTCTTATGCAAATGTATTCCAAGCAACAATCGATTTCTGTAAAGAACATGGAGCTTTTGACCCACGTACAATGGGAAGTGTTTCAAACATTGGTTTGATGGCACAAAAAGCAGAGGAATATGGTTCACATGATAAAACATTCGAAATTCCAGCAAATGGAACAGTTCGTGTAATTGACGCTAACGATAATGTATTAACAGAGCACACTGTTGAAGAAGGTGATATCTGGAGAATGTGTCAAACTAAAGACGAACCAATTAAGGACTGGGTAAGATTAGCTGTTAAACGTGCTACTGATAGCGGACTTCCTGCAGTATTCTGGCTAGATGAAAACCGTGGACATGACCGTGAGTTAATCAAAAAAGTAAATACATACTTAAAAGAATACGATACATCAAAATTAGCGATTCAAATTATGTCTCCATTTGATGCTACAGTATTCTCATTAAAACGTGTAAAAGAAGGTAAAGACACAATTTCTGTAACAGGAAACGTATTACGTGATTACCTTACAGATTTATTCCCAATTTTAGAATTAGGAACAAGTGCAAAAATGTTATCTATCGTTCCATTGATGAACGGAGGTGGATTATTTGAAACTGGTGCTGGTGGATCTGCTCCAAAACACGTTGAGCAATTAACAGAAGAAAATCACTTGCGTTGGGATTCATTAGGTGAGTTCTTAGCATTGGCTGTATCATTAGAGCATTATGCAGAGGTTACTGAAAATCCAAAAGCAAAAGTAATGGCTGAAGCATTAGATAATGCAACAGTTAAATTATTGATGACTGGTAAATCTCCATCACGTAAAGTGAATGAGTTAGACAACAGAGGAAGTCACTTCTACTTGGCAATGTACTGGGCGCAAGAATTGGCAGCACAATCAAACGACGCTGAATTAAAAGCGAAGTTCGAGCCTATCTCATCTAAATTAACTGAAAACGAAGAAGCAATTGTTAAGGAATTGAACGAAGTTCAAGGATCAGCAGCTCCAATCGGTGGGTACTTTAACGCTCCAGAGGAAAACATTACTAAGGTAATGCAACCAAGTGCTACATTAAATGAAGTATTGAAGTTCTAAGCTTCACTCAGCATAAAATAAAAACACCTTGTGGATTGATTTCTACAAGGTGTTTTTTTATGGTTATATTTTGTTTACGGGGTTGTTTTTACAGGTTTTTCGCCTGCGGGGATTTTAATACATCACTTCTCATTCTGAAATGTTTTATGTTGTTTTTACCGCTGAGATACGCAAAGATTACGCAGAGATGTGCGCTGGTAGAGTTCCCGGAGTTTCTCACCTGCGGTGATTTCAATACCTCACTTCTCGTTCTGAATTGCTGTTGCTGTTTTTACCGCAGAGGTAACGGAGGTATCGCAGAGTAACGCAAAGGTCAGAAAGTAGTTGAGTTCGCGGAGTTTTTCACCTGCGGTGATTTTAAAACATCACTTCTCACTCTGTTTCTCACTCTGAAATGCTGTTGCTGTTATTACTTTCTTAATTCTCTGATGTACTTTTCAAATTTCCAAGAAGTTGCTATCGCTTCATTAATTGTTTTACGAGATTCCCAGTTTAAAGTTTGATTTACTTTATCCGTGTTGGCATAAATTTCTTTAATGTCTCCTTCTCTACGTGGACCTATTTTGTATGGAAGTTCAATTCCTGTTTCTTCCTCAAAAGTTTTGATCATTTCTAACACGCTTGATCCTTTTCCTGTTCCAACATTGAAAACCATAAGATTTTCTGTGCTATTCATTGCATTTTCTAAAGCTGCAACATGTGCTTCTGCGAGATCTACAACGTGAATATAATCACGAATACAAGTTCCATCTGGTGTATCGTAATCATCACCAAAAACAGTCAATTCTTTTCTTACTCCAGCTGCGGTTTGGGTAATGAATGGTAATAAATTGTTTGGTTTTCCATCTGGTTCCTCACCAATTAAACCACTTTCGTGTGCTCCAACTGGGTTGAAATAACGTAATAAGGTAGCTTTTACGATTGGACAACTTGCAACAAATTGTTCAATCATCTCCTCACAAACTTTTTTGGTAAAACCATAAGGTGAATTGTAAGAAACTGGACTTTCTTCTGTTACAGGAATCACTTCAGGATCTCCATAGACAGTACAACTTGAAGAGAATACAAAGTTCTTCACTTCAAATTCCTGCACCAATTCTAAGATACTCGTAAGTCCCCCAAAATTATTTTCGAAATACTTTAAAGGTTTTTCTACTGACTCACCAACAGCTTTATCCGCCGCAAAATGAATCACTCCTTCAATAGGAAATTGTCCAAACACACCTTTCAAGCGAAAACTATCTTGACAAGCCACATTAAAGTATATGATTTCTTCTCCAGTAATTTTGGATAAACGCTCAATCACATCTTGATTGGCATTTCTAAAATCATCAATAATTATAGGTGTATACCCCTTTTCGATTAATGTAACTACGGTGTGAGATCCGATATAGCCAGCTCCTCCAGTGACTAATATATATTTTTTATTTGATTCCAATTTTCTTGATTTAATGTTAGATTGCTAAGATAACAAATTGAAGATGCTAAAACCATATTTGATTTTAAACCACCTCATCCATTTCTACAATTTGTATTTGATTATCAAAAGATGTTTTGTAGCCCAATTCATAGACCATTGTATAACGGTCGCCAGATGGTGCATTAAACAAATGAGTATGAAATTTCTTGTCAAAACCATGTGCCTCTAGAACACTCAATGGAATAGCCGAACTACGGTAAACTTTAAATAAATCTTTTAAGATTACGCGATTCTTTTGTAAGGTTCTGTTCAATGTGATTACCGTTTGATTTGAGTTTCGGTATTCTTCATTATGATATTGATTTTTACATGAAACAGAACAATACTTTTTGTTTCTTCTACCTTGAAATTCCTTAGAACAACTTGGACAAATTTTGGTATTCATAATTCGTGTTTTTGAAAATGTTAGTTTTATAAAAGCGTTTAGTATCGTTTTTAAACGTTATTTTCGAAAAAAGGTTACCAAAACCGAATTAAATATATATGAAGTCATCAAAATTCGATTTTAAAAAACATCAAAATCTCTCCAAAAGTTGGAAAATGGTCATCCGTTTTGTGATCTATTCTGTCGTTATTGCAGTTTTACTATTTTTAATCTACAACATGGAAGACAACAAAAAAAGTGATACTGATTCAATTTCTGGATTCGAAATTGAAAACATTGAAACCGAATAAAGGTAAAATCGACTCCTTTCTTAAATTTGCATTAAAAAAACACACAACATGATTACACCTTTTGATGATAATTATTTCATGCGTAAGGCTTTTGAAGAAGCAGAGCGAGCTTATGAATTGGATGAAGTTCCTGTGGGAGCTGTAATTGTTGTGGAGAATCAAATTATTGCCAAAGGACATAATCTTACGGAACAACTCAACGACGTAACGGCACATGCTGAAATGCAAAGTATTACCGCTGCTGCAGAGCATTTGGGAGGAAAGTACCTTAAAAAATGTACCTTATATGTAACCCTCGAACCTTGTGTGATGTGCGCCGGGGCTTTAAACTGGTCACAAATCAGTAAGATTGTTTACGGTGCAAAAGACGAAAGACGTGGCGCTTTAAGATATGAAGGAGTGTTTCACCCCACTACAGAAATTGTGGGTGGAGTAATGGCAGAGGAATGCAGCGAACTCATGAAAAACTTCTTCAAAAGTAAACGTTAAACTACTTACTCTTCTGATTTTTGATATGCTGTCGATCTGTTGAGTTAATTTCAACTGGAGGACAACGGTTAGGATCTTTTTTAAACAACCATACAAACTTAAGTCTTAGCATTGCAGGGTAATATTTACTAGAGAACCAATGAATTGCTGGAGTTCCCCCATTCCATTCATGCAATCCTAAAAACGGAACTTCAATACTTGGTATGAAAAAGAATCCTTTATCTGCATAAGGTTTAATCCCTAATCCTAGAGCGTAATGTAATTGTGCCATTAAATCCTCTTGAAACTTCTGTTCAGTTGGAGCTCTATAGCCATCATATTCCATATTTCCTCTCATAATTGAGTAATCTAAGTTAACGCCTAAGGCATTATCTAAGAAAAAATGAGGATTAATTTGAAATACATTATGTGCACTAAAACGTCCATACAAATAACCATTGTAAAACTTCCCTTCACCTTCTAAACTCCCAATTAAGGTATCGCGATTATCGTAAACATTTGTATTGGTAATTTCACGTCCACCATACAATTTAAAACCAACTCCCCAGTCATAGTAATGAAGTAGTTTACGTGGTTTTTTGGTTATATGAACCATTCCGATTTCTACAAATGCACCAAGTCTACCTTTAGCTTCTTGGTTATATATCAACAATGAATCTGCACCTGAAGAGGAAGATATAATAGAATGTTCGCCTTCACTGACTCCTGTTTTTGTAAAAGTATAGGTCGGCCCAAACGAAAATTGAATCCCGTTTCTCGCATAGTCACCTGTTACCCAACGGTAAAGTGGCATTTGAATTCTTTGATTCCCATAAAACTGCTTCTTCTTGTTTTTTGGTTTGTATTGGGCATTAAGTCCAATAGTAAACGACAACGTAATTAAAAGAAGCAATACTAAATTTTTCATTATACTAAAGTCAATATTTTATCAATTACCTTTTGATCATCCCAACATTCGTGAATATTCTCCATTTCCATCACCTCATCCATAATCTTACGTTGGCGATTTCCAGCAGCTAAAGCTTCAGAATATCGAATATGACTAAAAGTTACCTGAGAATATAACGGCATCCATTTATTTGGGTACAGATCACTGAACTTTCTTTCTATTTTCTTACGCAACAAAAAGTCTTTATCACCAGCCAAATCGCGCATTTCAATGTAATTATATAAAGCTAAATCAGCAATTGCATTTCCGTCTGGAACACGTTGTTCACTAAAGGCTTCAAAAAATTCTTTTACATTTCCGTTATACTTTTCATACATCTCAAAAAACACGCTACAATCCTCAAGCCCTGAATTCAATCCTTGTCCATAGAATGGTACTACAGCATGTGATGCGTCACCAAGTAATAAAACTTTATCTTCATAATTCCACGGACTACAACGAACAGTGACTAAGTTAGAAGTTGGATTAGCAAAATAATCTTCAACTAATGTTGGCATGTGTGGTACAGCATCTGGGAAAGTAGCTTTAAAAAAGTCCATTACTTTTTCTTCAGTATCCAAACTTTCGAAAGATGTTTCTCCTTTGTGAGGGAAAAATAAAGTAACTGTAAAACTACCATCCAAATTAGGTAGTGCAATCATCATAAATTCGCCACGTGGCCAAATATGTAAACAGTTTTTATCAAAACGGTGAGTTCCGTCTTCGTTAGGAGGAAAAGACAGCTCTTTATAACCATGCGCTAAATATTCTTGAGAATAATTGAACATTGGTGTTTTTTGTAGTACACCTCTAACGGCAGAAAAAGCACCATCAGCACCGAAGATATGATCATAGGCATAATGCTCCTTGTCTTTAGAAACTTCGTTTATAAATTCAATTTTGTTTTCTTTCAAATTGATATCTTCACAAAAACGATCAAAGCGATATTTTACATTTTCATAATCATCAGCCAAATTCATTAGGCGTCTGTTCAATTCACCACGAGAAACAGAATAAATTGCTTCATTGTCTTTCCCATAAGCTTGGTAGGTAAGATTACCTTCAACATCATGCATTTTTCTACCATACATGGGAATAGAAATATCACGAATTTCTTGTGCAAATCCTGCCAATTCAAGTGCCTTAAAACCACGGTTTGAAAGTGCCAAGTTGATAGATCTTCCGCCAATTTCTTTCGCTTTTCTCAAATCAGGACGACGTTCAAACACATCGACTTCCATTCCTTTTTTGGCCAATAGCACAGCAAATAAACTTCCAACAAGTCCTGCTCCAACAACTGCAACTTTTTTTTCTTCCATGGTAATTTCCTCTAATTATAATAATTGATTTTCTGCATTATTTCTTCTTCCAACTCTTTGAAAAAGTGGAATCAAAATAAACACTAGGTTTTCGTTTGGCTTTTTTCTTTTTATGAAAAACGGCCATAATTCTCCACAATACCAATCCTATGATTAGTACCGCAAAAACTTGAACCAGAAGCTCTATATATTCAGCTTCATTGTTGAGTTCTCCTGTAAATCTACGTTGAATCAACTCTTGTATATTCATGTTTTCAAAAATACAAATTATTGAAGAATAAGTACCAAATGAGCACATCTAAGAAGCTCCTAATAATCAAACGAGGTTAAAATAATCGCCTATTAAGTCCGTAAAGGCTTCTTCAAAGACCTGTTTACAAGCCAATGAATCAAATAAAAATAAGTACATTTAGGTTCTCAGTGGGAGTTAACTATGAAAAATCGAATTCACAAGACATTATCATTTAGGGAAAAGGAGTTTAAGCTCAGCCCATGGCAATTAAAAATTCAAGAGGTTATTTATGGTACCTACACCAAAGCAGGAAAGAATTTTGACATCATCTTATTGATTACCATTTTACTTTCCATCATTATCGTAATGCTCGAAAGTGTTTCCTACCTGAATTTAAAATACAGCTTTACATTCTTTACCTTGGAGTGGATCATCACCATATTTTTCACAATCGAATATATACTTCGCATCATCAGTTTGAGGAAGCCGATGACCTATATTTTTTCATTTATGGGAATTGTCGACTTTTTGTCAATTCTACCATCCTATTTAAGTTTATTTGTAGATGGAACTACATCTCTTATGTTATTGCGATCTATTCGATTTTTGCGAATATTCAGAATTTTAAGACTCAGTAGATACATGCTAGGGGCGGATATATTGGGGGAAGCCTTAAAAAACAGCCGTCATAAAATTACTGTTTTCTTAATTTCAATTCTTACCATCGTGATTATTTTAGGTGGTTTAATGTATGTGATTGAACCAAAAGAAGCCGGTTTTACAAGTATTCCAAGAAGTGTGTATTGGGCGATTATTACAATTACTACTGTAGGATATGGAGACATCGCGCCGGTGACACCCTTAGGACAAGCTTTAGCCTCCTTCATCATGTTGTTTGGATACGCCATTATAGCTGTCCCAACAGGCATTGTTTCTTCAGAATTCACTTCATTAAAATCAGGTGATGTGAAAGAATTCGAATGTCACAATTGTGGAGAAACAGGCCACGAAAAAACAGCACAATTTTGCAAGAGCTGTGGCTATGAATTAAAAAAATAAAGCCTCATTGCACTAAGTACAATGAAGCTTTAACTTGTAGTAGTTGTAACGGTTTATTTTTTTACCAATTTACGAGTACTAAGGGTCCCGTTTTTTGAGTTGATTTTCAATATATAAACACCTTTTGATTCCTTATCAAGGTTAAAAACAATCTTGTGATTTCCACTTGGAATATTCATTGCTTTATCTAAAACTAGTCTTCCTTTCAAATCGAATACTTTCAAATCAATTACTTCTTCTGTATTATTTGTAAGCCCTAAGGTAAATTGTCCACTTGAAGGATTAGGATACACGCCACTTAAAAAGTAATTAGAACCTTGCTCTAATCCTAGTGTTGGTGTTGAATCACTGTACGGTCTTGGAGTTGAAGGTGCTGGAATCATTTGATTTTCTTTCCCTGTTGCAGCACTCAATGCCTCTTGCAAATATCCTTCATTAACATAGGTGAAAACACTTCTCGCTAAACTATCTTTTGTAGAATTCGGAACTGTTGTTTCAGTATAAAAGAAATCTGCTTGCATCTTCAAATCTGTGATATCTAAAATCACGTAACCATGGTTATCCAAATCAACATATCTTAAGTGCGGGTTCTCAACCAATAAAGCCATTTGATCCGGCAACTGACTCGTTCCTGGATTACTTTCATTTCGATTTGGAGAAGCTAAACTTGGAGAACAAATTTCAACTCCGAATGTACCTTGCCCTGTCAATGGTTCATAACTCGTTCCATCAAAAGGATGCTCCGATAAATCAAAAGCCCAACTCCTGTGCGTATCACCAGTGAGTACAACACTGTTTTTATCGGTGTAGGACTTTAATTTATCAATCACCAATTGACGCTCATAAGGATAACCTGTCCAAGAATCCATATCAGCATCATTTTCACCTGTTTCAGAAATC
Organism: Brumimicrobium aurantiacum; assembly: GCF_003402975.1. Lineage (GTDB taxonomy): Bacteria > Bacteroidota > Bacteroidia > Flavobacteriales_D > Crocinitomicaceae > Brumimicrobium > Brumimicrobium aurantiacum. The sequence goes on from NZ_QURB01000005.1 coordinate 214,044, forward strand.
ATAATTTGATTTCCAATTATTCTCCAAGTAGCATCTGATTCATCCATTTTATCAAACAACCAGTTACGTTGAACATCACCTAACAACAATCTTGAAGTATCGTTAAATAATGGGTCTTGAACGTTGATTGCTGGCTGATCTCTATCCTCCACACGTGTATCTAACATGTGTAAATCAAGTAAATCACCAAAGGAGAAGCTTCTGTAAATTTTTGGATCACCAGTAAATTCAGGGTGACGAATCGGCATCCATTCCAAATAAGCACGAATCGCACCTTCTTTTCTTGTTTGAAAATCACCTTCTGATAATTCTTGATGATTTGCAGCTCCAGTTTCATAGGTATTATTAGCGATTTCATGATCGTCCCAAATACAAATAAATGGATGTTGCTGATGTGCTGCTTTTAAGTCTGGATCTAACTTGTAGAAATTATGACGAATTCGATAATCATCCAAAGTTAAAATTTCATGATTTGGTCTATGCTCACGTCCAATTTCAACGGAATATCCGTAACCATAAGTTGCATATTCATAAATGTAATCTCCAAGGTGAAGCACAGCATCTAAGTCATTACGCTCCGCAATTTTCTTGTAGGAATTAAAATAGCCCATTTGATAGTTACTGCATGAACCAAATGCCAAGCGAACATGTTGGGTATTGTTACCCGGTAAAGTTCTTGTTCTTCCTGTTACACTATTTTTATTTAGCGCAGAGAAATGATAATAATAGGTTGTATTTGGTTGCAATGCTTTCACATCAATCTTCACAGTGTAATCTTTGGTGTAATCCGTTTCGTAACTTCCACGGGCTACAACATTTTGGAAACCTGTATCAAGGGCCATCACCCAATTTACTGGCACTAAAGTATCCTTTGCTGGTGTTACTCGAGTCCAGATAATTACACGGTCTTCCAAAGGATCACCAGAAGCTACTCCATGATAAAACGGTGCTAAACTAGGATCGAAATAACTTTGTTCTATTCCTTGATCAGGTCCATGAGTAAATCCATTTTGAGCAAAGGTAAATCCAGCTGAAATAAGGAATAATATTGCGACTAATCTTCTCATTTTATTGCTTGATTAAGGTTGTTGTAAATACAGTATCATCCAAGACAACTTTCAATATATATGATGCTGCTTCTAGATTAGAAATGTTGAGTTTTTCATTTGGAAAATGTGTTTTGGTTAAAACCTCACGGCCATCTAAAGCATAAATACTAAGCGTAACTTGCGTTGTAATTCCATCAATCGAAATTTGATCATTTGCAGGATTAGGATAAACATTAAGCTGAAGCGACATTTCATCTTTTAGATTTAAAACACTTACATCTTTTTTATTAACAAGCATTAATCTATATCCATCCTCAAATGGAGCATCTGTTGAACTTGCATATTGTGAACCAATTCCTACAGCAGAGAAAACACCTTCTGGTGCACTTGTTTGAGCAAGATCAGAATTTCCTCCAACAAATAAAGCTACTGTATCTCCTGTGTTTATATTCTCGGCATAAACCACTTGGTTTGTTGGCCAAACTGATATTGCAGGCACTAGTTGAAGTGATTCAATTTTTGCGTATTCTCCTTCGTTTGATTCTGAAATTACAGTTAAATCGTTTGGTGTTTCAAGTGTATTATTACTAGAAACCATTGCAATTGAATCCAATTGGTCAAGTCTAATTAAACCTCTAAACTGACTAATTCTTCCCCAAACATTTACTTCATCTCCTTCGTTTGGAATATAATTTTGATTTGGATCCATAGAATAAACATTGATACCTTTACCGTTCTCCAAAACATAAAAATCAACTCCTCCAATAGTATTGTAATTAATTCCATGAACAACACCGTTAATCTGCACATTCATTCCCATGCCGGTTGCTACTCCATCATTATCTATATTTTTCAGGTCAGCAATTGGTAATAAAGGGTAGTCATAATTATCAATATAGATTGTATCGTAGATATTCGTTCCCAAGAAAGCATTTGCTGGATTTGTGATTTCAAGCACAAAATATTCTTGACCTTCGAAAGGCTCACTATTTAAAATATTGAATTGAAAGTTAGCAATACTGTCTGTTCCTGTCAATGGAAATGAAATTGTACTTTCAACAATATCAATATCATTACTCAAATTAACATTTCCTTCATCCATGATTCTCACCTCTACTTGAGAAAGAAAGTTGTTTTTATTGTGAATCACTAAAGGAACATCAACAATTCCGTCATCTTCGTTGAAAGTTGTTGAAGAATTAAGGAATTCAACGTTTAATATATTTGCTGTGGTTATTGCAGCTATTGAAAAGTCATCAATTGCCAATCCATCATCATAACTTGAAGAATTAAAATCCGTCCATCGAACCCATAGCGTATCCATTGGTTGTAGACTCAAATTACCTATTACAGCCAACAATTCTGTTTTATTGTCAATTGCATTTCCATCCATTGGTGATTGAAGTATTCCATCAATCACAGGAGAAAAGAAATTCAATAAAGATAAATCTTGATAATTTCCTTGATCAATTCCATCTGCATTAACAGCATAAGAAAAGTGAAGTGTATCTGGACCGGTTGTTCTTGCAGGTCTACCTTGACGCCACATTTCCCCTGTAAAACTTACTTCAACATTTTCAATTACATTTGAAGTTGTATTAATGTATGCTGTACCAATATGAGATTTATAAACACTTCCAGAACCAATAGAACCTAATGCTCTTTCTGTTGAAGCACTATCTCCAAAACTGTAAAGGTTTCCACCACCAAATTCTCCATAGGAAACAGTATATTCTTGATTTGCATTTCCACCTTCCTCATAAGCATACCATCCATTTGGTAAAGTTGAAAAATCGGAATTTCCACTATATTCATGCTGAAGTCCATCAAAATCTTCATCATAATAAGTATTCATCAATTCAAACTGATTAAACAACTGTGTATTTACAGTAGGCTGTGCTGAAAACTCTACCGTTAAATCGTCAACACCCAAGGCGTCATCATAACTTGAAGAATTATCATCTCGCCATCTCAACCATAAGGTATCTTGAGGAGCAAGGTTTATATTTAACACCCCAGACAATGAAGTTTGATTGGCTGCTAAGTTACCATCCGCTTCTGTGTTTGCTGTTGCAGTTGGAGCCGCTGGACTTACGAAAAACATTGATGATTCATAAGTAAAGGCTGCATTATTATCAATACTTGTTGGATTAATACCATAAGAAAATCGTAAAGTATCTGGACCCGTTGAACGCGTAGGGTTACCAACTCGCCATAACTCACCATTAAAGTTGATTTCAACTGAATTTATGGTTGTGGTTGTTTGATTAACAAATTGACAAGCGAAATAAACTTGTGGATTAGAACCACTTCCTACTGATCCTAAAGCACGTTCTGTTGAACCGATTGTACCTAAACTATACAAATCACCTCCAGAATAATAACCATCTGATGCGCGATAAATATCATCTGCATTTGAACCTGTTTCTAGAGCAACCCATCCTGAGGGTAAAGTTGAGTAATTATTTGTGGTTCCAGTACTAGCCAAGCCGTTAAAATCCTGAGTATAAACATGATTAGTTTGATTAACATCAATTTGTGCCGAACCATAAAAGGAGGTTATTGCACCAATAAAAAGTAAAATTTTTCGCATTTGTGTGTTTTTGCTGCGAAATTACCCTTTGCATATAGCATGTTTTTTATGTTTAGATTAACCCTTTGTGAATAAATACTAGATATGTTAATCCCACATGAAGTCAGTGTTAACACTAAATTCAGAGAGATCTGAAAACAAGAGCGATAGTTAATAGTAACGCTTTAATACAAGAACTTCAATATATTGAGCAGAATCAACAAATAGAATAAAGTGTTTGGAATCCATTTCCTTTTAATGTTTAGAAATGCATACGGCAGAATAAATGGCAGAATAGCTATAGCAATTGTAAAGTAAAAGTAGGTATCGTAAAATAATAATATAAAAGTACTAATTGTTGCTGCATACAATAACGAAACAAAGGTTACCGACATGATTCTTTTGTAGCGAATTGAACTTTTCAACCGACGTGCTAAAACTTTTTTATTGGCCAACAAAGTGATAACCAAAACTATTAAATAGGCAGCATAAATCACAAAATCTCCAATATTGGAATGGGACAAATAGGAGCTAAATGAGAACATTTCTTCTAAAAAAAAGGGATTGACTAAAATAACCCACAAAAAAGGGAACACAAACCCAATAATCGGCAATAAATATTCACGCCAAACAAAAGGTCTGATAGTAAATAATCCAAACCAAATTATAAATACAAATAAGGTGTAAGCGGGTAAAAAAGTTGCAGCTGAGCCTAAAAACAATCCACTTAAAAAAGCGTTGTTTCTTGCATCATCATTCTGTTGAATTTGAAGTAAATTATAAAAGGAAAGAATAAATAAAAAGTGAGCCACAAGGTCTTCTCCAAATCTTAGACTGATGGGAAAAAGAAAAACTAAGAAAACATAAGTAAGACTGGGAAGGTATATATACTTGTCATAGAAGGACAAGGAATTAAATATAAAATTCAGTAGAATAGCATTAACACAAATAAAAATAAAAGCTAAAATTCGAGAAGTTAAAAGATTGAACACCGTAAAGTCTAAGTTCCATAAATTCTCTTGTCCGATTGTAGTCATGCTAAATGATGGAAAGAAATTATCCAATAACATGTGTAATGCTACAAAAATCGGGATGAGCACAACAACCAAGGAGTTATTATTAGCAAAATATTTTATCATGTTCGAATTTTATTAACCAAAAAGCAAATGTATTTAATCATTCAGATAAATATAGCGTTTTTAAAAATTCAATTGGAAAAATATTATATTTGTGCTTTAAATATTTTGTTATGACTTACAATGAAATTGTTAATCAAATAGGAGATGGTCTTTTATGGACAACTGAAATATTATTTGAAGTGGTTGGGAACGTGTTTAACTATAGCGTAATCGTTCTTGGGTTTATCGGTTTGTTTATTTGGCTACGCTTACAAGCGAAGTACAACAACGAAGCGAAAAACGATCCTTCAAAAATTAAGTAAGACTATTTTCTTTTAAAATATGTTTTTCGTCTAAATTAATTTAGACGAACCTCAACTTGAGTTCCTTTTTTAAAGGGACTTTTTTTTGTTTACAACACTATTTATCAATCACTTGAAAGACAGATTCGATAGAAATACGCTCTATATCTGATAGTGACGGTTCCGCAGCTTGAGTTGCAGTTAATACCTTACTCATACTCCCAATTGGCGCCCATCTACCAGGATGCATTGGCCTTAAATCAGTATATAATCCTATGGCTTTCTTACCTAAAATAGAGGCTAAGTGTAAAGGACCTGTACTACACGCCACCAATACATCACACGATTCGATAAAGGCTATAAATTCGGCTAAACTACTTTTCCCTGAAATATCAATAATGTTTGGATGAGTTGGCAGTGCATCACGGAATAACTCCCCTTCCTTCTCCGTTCCTGAGAAATAAACAGTATGGCCTTTTACAACAAGAATATTGGCCAATGCGATATACTTATCAATGGGCCACTCAACGGCAGAACCTTGAGATTTGGTATGTAAAATCACCCGCTTTCCCTCTTTTAAAACTTCTTTTAATTGAACCGGTACCTCAACTTGAGGTTTAAAGCTCCCAATGTACTTCATCAGCTCATTGCGATTCGGTAAAGTTTGTACTCCAAATTTTCTCATCAATTCGAAATTCAATTGTGCTTCATGGAAGTTAGACTTCTTTCGTGTAAAACTTGGTCGAACATTACATGTAAAAAGATGGTATAAACGATGGGAGGTTCCTACTCGGTGAGGAATTTCTGCAGCTTTTGCCAGTTTTGCCAAATGTTTATTCGGAAAAACATGAATAAATGCAAAAATATTTAATGCTTTAACCAATTTGATTTGTTCTTCAAATGAGACTTTTTCCCATTCATCCAAGGTAATGATTTGATCAATATTAGGCGAACATTCTAAAACATCTTTGGTGTACGATTTACCCAAAAACAAAACACGAGATGTTGGAAACCTTTCTTTTATCCAACCAACTAAAGGAAGTGTCAATACCACATCTCCAATACTATCCGTACGACTAATGAGTACTGTTTTATGAGATAAATCAATTGTTGCTTTCATGTTGTAACCTTCTTAATTCTTTGTATTTATAAATGTTAGACAAAGCCGAAATACGAGCTATTGTGAATCCTGCTATACCATCCAAGAATCCTGCTTTAATGATAAACATGGCTACAAACCTACCCAATGCACTAATGTATGGCTTCAAAGGTCCAACACGCTTTCCTCTTTTATACATTTTGATGGCCGTCAATTCAGAATATTTGTCCGCTCTTTGACGGTGATCTTCTTGCGAATAATAAGAATAATGAAGTAAATGACCCTTTATTCTTTCAGGTTTAGGATTTCCTTTAACAACTAATTCCTCATGAACATAAGCGCCTTCCCATTGACTAGTAGATTTAGGAAAAATACGAGTTTTCACATCTGGATACCAACCCGAGTGCTTAATCCATTTCCCACAATAATTGGTCATTCGGTTTACCTCGTAGATTCCTGTTAAACCCAATGCTTTGATTTTTAAAATCTCATTTTGCATCTCGGTATCGGGAGCTTCGTCGGCATCAACTGAAAAAATATATTCATAACTCGCCAGTTGATTTAAGTAATTCTTTGCGCTAGAATAACCTTTCCATTCTCGTTGTTCAATACGCACATTTTTGCGCTTACAAATGGCAACTGTTTCATCTGTTGAAAAAGAGTCGAGTACAATAATTTCGTCTGAAATTGGAACTAAAGCGTCTATACAACGCTCAATATTTCGTTCTTCATTGAATGTAATTATTGTAGATGTGATTTTATGCTCCATGGATTTTCTTCAAAAACAAATATAATGGTTCTTGGGTGAATTGAAACACTGTTTCTTGTTTTAAAAGGTGGGGTTTATAACGTCATCAAATATATTGGTAACAAGTTGTTTTTACCGCAGAGATACGCAAAGGTTACGCTGAGTTTTGCAGTGGTAGAGTTCGCGGTGATTTCAGCACCTTACTTCTCATTTTGTTTCTCGCGCTGTATGCTCTTTCTCAATACTCACCTGGAGTGTGGGTTTTACCTCGGAGATGCGCAAAGGTTACGCGGAGACACCCAGAGCCATTTAAAATTGTCGGGACGCAGAGAGTTTAGTTCGCGGTGATTTTCACCTGCGGTGAAATTTAAAACATCATCCGAACACTTTCGGATTTCGTTCTGTTTCTCGCTCTGAAACGCTGTATGTTCTCACTTGGTACTCAATACTAATTTCATCTGTGGTGAAGGTATTATTCCTAAAACTAAAAAAACCACATCCCGGTGGACGTGGTTTTAAATTTTCTCAAATTGCAAGCTGAGAGGTTTTTTGTTATTAATAATTAGTTTTCAATTCTAAATATAACGAAAAATAGAAAACTGAAAAAACTTAAGTCTATTAAATTTAAATAACCATTTGTTTTCTTACTCCTCAAACGAGCTATCAAAACGGTTTCGTTTTTATAAAAAAACTAGTACCCTAATTCAGTTCTTACCCTTTGAAGGGTTTGTTGCGCAACTTTTCTTGCTTTTTCAGCTCCTGTTTTCAAAATAGCGTCAACTTCATCTCTATTCTCCATGAAATAGTTGAATTTTTCACGTTCAACCTTAAATTTCTCAACAATCAATTCATACAATGCTTGTTTAGCGTGACCATAACCAAAGTTCCCTGCACGATATTTATCGCCCAGTGCTTGAACTTCTTCTTCAGTTCCCAAAAGCTTATAAATTGCGTAAACATTGCACGTTTCTGGATCTTTTGGATCTTCCATTGGTGTGCTGTCTGTTTCAATTTTCATTACTTGCTTTCTCAACTTTTTGTCGGGTAAGAAAATATTGATAAAGTTATTTCTAGACTTACTCATTTTCCCACCATCGGTTCCGGGAATAAGTTTTACGTTTTCTTCAATTTTTGCTTCAGGCAATACCAATAAATCTTTCCCGGTACTGGTATTTAATTTTTGAGCAACATCACGTGTCATTTCAAGGTGTTGCATTTGATCTTTCCCTACAGGAACTTCTTCTGCATCATACAATAAAATATCTGCAGCCATCAACATTGGATAATTAAATAATCCAGCATTAATATCTGTTGTTCGACCAGCTTTATCTTTGAAAGAATGCGCCAAGGTTAAACGTTGATATTGAAAGTGACACATTAAATACCAAGAAAGTTCAGCTACTTCAGCAACATCACTTTGACGATAAAAAACAGTTTTTTCAGGGTTTAGTCCGAAAGCAAGCCAGGCAGCAGCAACACCATAAGTATTTTCTCTTAATGTGTCTCCATCTTTAATCGTTGTCAAAGAATGTAAATTGGCAATGAAAAGATAAGATTCATTTTCACTGCTATTCGCCATTTTAATTGCGGGTATAATAGCACCTAATAGATTTCCTAAATGCGGAACTCCAGTACTTTGAATACCTGTTAAAACTCTTGCCATAATAAAACTGGTTTTTGAATAAATAAATTAGTGAATACAAAAATAAACTTTTGTGGTAGACATAGGCAAAATATTTATATTTGGAAGGATTTAATATAGAAATGAAATTTATTAAAGGAATACTCTACTATACATGGAAACTCTATATCGGAATAGTGTTTGGCATAACCCTACTCTTTTTTTACCCTTTTCTTTATTTTGTTCTATCCTTTGAAAAATTAAAACCTTTCAGTTTTAAAATCAACATTTTGTGGTCGAGATGCATGCGTGTATTTTGCTTTTATGCAGTGGAAACGAATAGAGACATTCTAAAAACTGAAGCGCCTTTTGTAATTATTGGAAACCACACATCTTACCTTGATATCTTCATTTTATACAGTATACTGCCACATCAAAAATTTCTTTTTATGGGGAAATCAGAAATATTAAAATATCCTTTGGTTAAAACTTTTTTTAAGAAATTAAATATTCCAGTTGATAGAAAAAGCAGTATCCGTTCTGCAAAGTCATTTATTCAAGCAAAGAAATGTTTAAAAAAGGGATGGAGTATTGTAATATTCCCTGAAGGTGGGATACCAGATGAAGCTCCAAAATTAGCTCCTTTCAAAGATGGTGCTTTTCAACTGGCTAAATCTTCCAATTGTGCGATTCTTCCCATTACTTTTATCAATCATTATAAGTTTTTTTCTGAACCTGAAGACTTTTATGGATCTGCAATGCCAGGTTTAATAAAAATTAAAATTCATGACTTGATTTCTAAGGAGGAAATTCAAGAAAATGAGATAGCAACAGTTAAAGAGAAGACATTCCAAGTTATAGATTCTTACTTGGAAAAGTAGTTTCTTAATGAGAATTGAGTAGCCCATGCATTAGGTATCACCACGCAGTGGCTTTAAAAAACGTAAACGTTTTTTTATTAACGTGTAACCCACTCCGTGGGCTTGATTCAAACACTTAATCTAACTTGAGAACATGATTCTACGATAACTCTTGGTAGAATGTATAAACAAGAATAGCACAAGTAAGTAAAACGTATCTCACAACGGTGAACCACAAAGTAATTCATAAACAATTGATAACTTGATGCTTAGCCACAGCGTGGCGTAACGCTAATAAAAAGTACATAAACCCTAAACCTAAAAGCCACAGCGTGGCGACACGTGAACCGAATCAAACCAAATTGTATTGTTTTATTAACTAAAAGTAAGCTTTTGGTACTCTATTCAAACACTAACACCACCATGACTACAACTCACCAGATCACTTGGTTTTGTTCATTCAACAAAGCAATATTAACTTTACACTATGTTACCGCAAAAAATTCATTAATTTTGTACACACATTATATTGATTCAATATGGAAATTAAAGACGAATTAATCGATCACATTGCGCACTTGGCTAGACTTTCTTTTAAAGGAGAGGATAAAGCTGGCATTAAAAACGATATGAACAACATCATTGATTTTATGGGAAAACTCAACGAAATCAATACAGATAATGTTGAACCATTGGTTTTTATGTCTGACCAAATCAACGTGCTTAGAGAGGATGTTCCAAAACAAACCATCACGCATGAAGAGGCCTTGAAAAATGCCCCGAAAAAAGATTCAGATTACTTTAGAATTCCAAAAGTATTGGACAAAACAATAGATTAATGAAATTATTTTTCACATTCCTATCTGCTCTTTTTTTTGTTTCTTGTAGTAATCAACCGCTATGTGATTGTGTTCAAGCTGGAGATGAAGTCAATAGAATTTCAGCATCTTTTTTTGATCGTGCACCAACCAAAGCTGGTGAAGATAGTTTAAGACTAGCAAAAGAAAATCGTGATAAACTTTGTGCCCCTTTCCAAGATATGGCGCCTCAAGAATTACATGAAAGAGCTGCAGAATGTGCATCTTTAGAATTCTCTGCTGAATAAAAATAGTTTTTTAAACTAGATTCTATTTTTCGCATTATGAAAATCTTCAAAAAATTAGGTTTAGCATATTTGTCTTTTCTAGCTTTTTGGATTCTAGTATTTGATTTTCAACGCATACTTTTTTCAATTCATAATTATCCAAAAATTGCTGATGTGTCGTCTTTGGAATGGATACAAGTATTTTTCCATTCAATTCGAATCGATCTTTCAACTGGTAGTTTTCTAAGTGCAGTTCCATTATTGCTTATTTCCTGCTTTTTATGCTTCAATAAAAAAATATTTTTTACGCTATTTAAAGCTGTCATGTTCATTGAATTGGTTATGGTTGCAATGATTCATGCAGGTGAAATAAACGCATATGGTGAGTGGAATCACAAGTTAACTTCTAGAGTATTTATGCATCTGAGTCATCCTGATGAGGTATTTAGAACTGCTGATTATAGCATGACATTATGGTTTATGGTTTACTTTATTTTGGAGTTTACCTTTGGAGGACTAATCTTACAGAAATTCTTTAGAATAGGTAAGTTCAAAATCAAAAATGTCCCAATTTCGTCAAAAATTGTACTATTCTTACCGATATTACCTCTTTTATTAGGTTTTTACTTTGTACTAGGAAGAGGCGGTTTCCAACAAATTCCTCTCAATATAGATTCAGCATATTTCTCCAAAAAATACGTTATTAATGATATTGCTGTTAATTCCCCTTACTTTTTCGGTAAAAGCTTTCTTTTGTATAACAGATCAAATATTGGTGAGTTTTTAAGTGATTACAGTGAGTCAGAAATCAATGAACTTCTTAATGACTTTTTGACTTATGAGAAAAAACATGAGCATTACATTTTAGAAAACACCACACCAAACCTTGTTTTTGTAATCTTAGAGAGTTGGACTTCAACTGTGAGTAGTAAGCTTTCGGGAAAACCAGGGGTGACAGAAGAGTTAGATAAATTATCAGAAGAGGGTGTTTTATTTACTAATTTGTACGCTACAGGAAGTACTTCTGAAATTGGAAATGCAAGTATTTTTTCAGGCTATCCTGCACTTCCTGAAATTAGTATTTCTATGCAGCCATTTAAGCATAGAAAACTAAAATCTATTAATCAATCCATCGCATCACGCGGATATACATCAGGGTATTTATTTAGCGGTGATCTAAAATATGGAAATATCAATAGTTATTTTACCGATCATGGATTTAACCGAGTCCAAGATGAAAGCGATTTTCCCGAAGGCCTTGAAAAAGGAAAGTTAAATTATTATGATGAAGCTTTATTCGAGTTGTTTCTTGAAAAACTAAATAAACAAGAAGAGCCTTTTCTAGAAGGAGCTTTTACCGGAAGTACCCACTCACCTTACGATTTTCCGGGGCACAACAAAGAAAAATGGACAGGGAAAGAAACTAATTTTATGAATTCTGTGATTTATGCTGATCAATGTTTAGCCGACTTTATTGAAGAAGCCAAACAACAAGATTGGTATGAAAACACCTTGTTTGTGATTGTTGCAGATCATGGTCACGCTTCTCCTTATGTTACCAATCCAAATGATTCGGAAATGTACAGAATCCCATTGTTACTGTACGGTCCAGCATTAAAAGATGATGCAAAAGGTATGATAATCGACAAAGTTGGTTCACAAGCTGATATCGCTCAAACCCTAATGTATCAAATGAAAGTTGACACAGGGGATGATTATCCGTGGAGTAAAGACTTATTGAATCCGAATGTTCCAGAATTTGCTTTACATGCCACTACAAGAGGTTTTGGATGGGTAACACCAAAAGGAAAGTTTACCTATCATTTAGATTACCAGAAATACATCGTCAATACATTCGAGAAAGAAGTTTTGGAGCAGGAACGTAAAAGATGTAATGCTTTGATGCAAATGGTTTATGAAGAGTATGAAGATCTATAGATAATTACGAATTTTTTGGATTTAATAATAGTTTGATTTTCTTGTTTATTTTTCATTAAAATACAGCTGACATTTATAAAACCCCACGGTAAATGAGTGGTGTGATTTGGTGAAAAACTATTAATAACAAGGTGTATTTTAGTACTAGATAAAAGTGGATTTAATAGGCTTTTAAGCGTAAATTAATGGATTTAAACCCATCCCAATCAGTTCGATATAGCTGAAAAAATTCAATTTAAGCTTTTAAGAGTTGAAAAGATTGATTAAATTTAGATACTATGAGAAACATAACACTACTATTATTTGTGCTTAGTTTGCTTTTAAATGCACACTCCCAACATTTAGAAATTAATGTAATTGATGAAAATAATCAGCCAGTTTTTGGATATTCCGTTTATGAAAATGGCTTTTTTATTAAAAAACATACGAATGAAAAGACGCTATTATTAGAAGTCACGCATAATACGTCATTAGAAGTTAAACATCCTTTTTATAACTCGTTTGGTTTTCAAATACCAACTTCAGTAAAAAAAGAAGACACTATTCGTCAGTTAATAACACTCAGCCCTAAGCATCAAGATTTTGAAGAAATTGATATTATAGGAAGTAAATATCAAGAAGTTTTTGATGAGAAAAATGAATTTATTTTAGATTACTGTTTGTACCCAAAAAAAAGCATAGTTTTACTAACAAGGATGAATAAACAGAAGTACTTAAAGCTTTTGAGAAAAGAAAAAACCATCGATTCATTAATCCTTGATTTTAATCCAGATCACTTGTTTAGAGATGCCAGGGGTAATTTTTTTGTAGTTGGAAAAGAAAATGTTGTTCAGTTTAATATTATTAATGATAAGTTTTCATTTCAAAAAAAGGAATCTATAACTGATTTTAATAAAACGCTTAAAAATGCAATAAGTTTACAAGCCGACTACGCAGTCTATGAACATTTTTCAATGCACAATCAATACTATTCACTCATAAAAATACATAATGGTAATGGTGAATCAGTCTATAGCTTTTTGGCAAATGAAAAATATATAAGGGCGCTGTATCACTATAATAAAACAGTAATTCATTATATGTCGATAATTCCTGAGAAGGATAATGTTATTTTAATGGGTCTTTGGGATGGAGATTTGATGTCTTTAAACTCTCACCCAAATACAGGGCTTGAACAAAAAGGAATTAATACAAACGAGGAGATAATGTCTTTAACTTCATGGAGTGATAAAATAACTTCAAAGCCAATAAACATAAAGGCATTCGGGTTATTAGAAAGCTTAATAGTTTTAAATAGTGAATGTGATAGTATAATTCATTTAGACTATGGAAATTTAGCTATTAAAGAGGAAATTCCTACAAAATCTAACCTTTCGGGAGATTATTATTTTGATTATTTCTATAATCAAATTTTTATTATAGAAACAAAAAACGGAAAGAAAGAGGTTTATGCTCTGAATATTAGCAACGGAAAATCAAAATTAATCGCAGATTTATCGGAAATATACCAACCTAGAAATATTAAAATAATGAATAACAAGGTGTATTTTTTAGTACTAGATAAAAGTGGATTTAATAGGCTTTTAAGCGTAAATTAAGGGAACTCTCCTACTAATGGTAAACTAATTCGTAATTTCTAATTCAAAATTCGTAATTATCTACTTCTTTTGATTCGTTTGAAAATTTATATCTTGATTTACCGTTGTCTCTTTTCCTTGATAGGCACGCATGGCTTCTGAAACCGTTGGGAAAAAGTTTTCTTCGCCCATTTCATGAAATAAATCTGCTTTTTTAAATTGATCACGCACAGGGCCTTTTAAGCCAGCCATCGTTAGTCTAATTCCATTGCTTTTATATTCTTCCGCCAAATCCTTAATGGCATCCAATGAAGTGGTATCAATACTGTCTATAGATTCAGCATTGACAATGACCATTTTTAAATTCTTTTTACGTGCTTCGAACTTTTTTAGTTGAGCAACAAAATGTGGAACATTTGCAAAAGATAATGCGGCATCAAAACGATATATCAAAACACTTTCATCGACATCTACCTCTGAATAGCGACTCACATTTCGAAAAGTGTTTTCAGAGCCTTTAACCAAAGCAATTTCTGCTGTATGGGGGTAAGAAACGGCATAAACCAATGACATAATGGAAAGAACAACTCCAGCGATGATTCCTTCTTGCACGCCCACTAAAAAAGTAACTAAAGTTGTTACTGCCAACATTAAAAAGTCGCGTTTGTCAATTTGCCAAAGGCGTTGATAATAGTTGAAATCCATCAAACCAATAATGGCCACAATGATAATTGCAGCCAATGCAGCTTTTGGCAAATAATAAAAGTAAGGTGTTAGAAAAATCAGCGTTAAAACGACTAAAAGTACAGTGAAAAAGGCTGCAAAATTGGTCTTAGTTCCTGCTTGTTTATTAACTGCTGATCTAGAAAAACTGGATGAAGTTGGATAAGATAAAAAGAAAGAACCAACAACTTTAGAAAGTCCAGTTGCAATAAGCTCTTGATTTGGATTTAAATTTCCTTGATTCTCTTTATCTTCTAAAGAAACACCAATGGCATAGACTTCTACAAAAGAAATAAAGGCAATGGTTATACTTGCAGGCATAAGTAACTTAATGAGTGGCCAATCGAAGCTTGGAATAGACAAAGAAGGTAAACCCTCTGGAATCGTTCCTAAAATGGCAACCTCGGTACTGTCTTTCATAAAGAAAAACATCACCAATAGAGAAACCAACATTACGATTAACTGGTTGGGTATTTTCTTGCTGAATCGCTTCATAAAAAACAAATAAGCAATTGATAATACAGTTATAATTAAGGTGGCTAAACTAATTGAAGAAATATTAGAACCTAAGGAAAGAAGCGTATTAATAGAACCTCTACCTTCAAAATTAATTCCTGTAGCACTTTTCAGCTGACTTGTAAAAATGGTGAGTGCTGCTCCAAAAATAAATCCTTTCAATACAGGTTTAGAGATGAAATTGACGATTCTTCCCATTTTAAAGATTCCCATTAAGAATTGGATTAAACCGGAGAGCAATGCAATTACAAAAACAGCATTTATAAATTCATCAGGATCAGTTATACCCGCATGATTTAAACCAGAAAAAGCAAGTAAGGAGGTTAAAGCTGCAGGGCCAATTGCGGTATAAATTGATGTGCCTAAAAGCATGTAAACCAACAAGGGAATAATAGAAGCATACAAACCGTACACAGGTGGGATTTCGGCCAAATAAGCATAAGCCATTCCTTGAGGAATCAGCATCACACCAACCGTTAAACCTCCAATTAAATCTTTGACAAAGGTATTGCCGTTATAGGATTTTAACTGTTTAATTAAAGGAATTTGAACCTGCATTTTTGATTTGTGTTCTATCTTATTATTTACAAATATAACAATTCATTTCCGGACTTTTTGCATGCAAGTATGCTTGCCCTAGTAGGTCAAGCATACTTGCAAAAAAACAAAAAAAGGCGCTTCTTTCGAAACACCTTTTTTAAACTCTATATCACGAACTTCATAATTCGTAATTAATAATTCTTACTATTCGTAATTGCCTATCCATTCAACGCTTCTGCTCCACCAACGATCTCAAGGATTTCGTTTGTAATGGCAGCTTGACGCGCTTTATTGTATTGAAGTTTAAGATCACGTTGTAATTCAGTAGCGTTATCTGTCGCTTTGTGCATTGCAGTCATACGTGCACCATGTTCAGATGCATTTGAATCTAGTACAGCTTTAAACAATTGTAGTTTCAAAGATTTTGGAATTAAATCACCGATAATTTCAAGTTTTGAAGGCTCAAAAATATAGTCACCAATTTCATTTCCTTCGTCTTCAACATTTGAAGGAACGATAGGTAACAATTGTTGATCACGAATAATTTGAACAGCTGCATTCTTGAATTCGTTATATACTATGATTACTTTATCGTATTTACCATCGATGAAGCTATCCATTGCATACTGTGCGTATTCAGAAACATGGTCGAAAGTTAAGTCTTCGAAAATTGCTGATGCATTACTTAGCGTTTCAGGACGGTTTATTAAGCCACCGTTTTTGAAAGCGTCATTCACTTTTTTCCCGATAGTTAACAATTCAACTTTTTTACCTTTCAAGTCATTGGCTAAAAGCTCATTAACTCGTTTAGTAATATTATTGTTAAAACCACCACACAAACCTCTGTTAGAAGATACACCAATAATCAATACGCTTTCAACGTCACGTTGCTCTGCATATCTATTTTCAGAAAGATCAAGCGTAGCACTAACGTTTCCAAGAATTTCCTGGATTTTTTCTGCGTAAGGGCGCATTTGTGTAATCGCGTCCAACGCTCGCTTCAATTTTGCAGCAGAAACCAACTTCATGGCTTGCGTAATCTGCATCGTTGAAGAGATAGAAGTAATACGGTTTTTTATTTCTTTTAAATTCGCCATTCCTTACAATTCACTTTCTAAAAAGAAAGATTAATATTTTGAAGCAATTTCCTTCGCTACTTTAGTTAAAGTAGAAGTAACTTCGTCTGTTAATTTACCAGCTTTTAGTGTGTCCATCAAATCTTTATGCTTAGCATCTAAGTAATCTAAATATTCGATTTCGAAAGCTTTAACTTTCTCAACAGGTACGTTTTGAATCAATCCTTTAGTACCAACATAGATAATCGCAATTTGACGTTCTACTGTAAATGGATCACCTTCGTTTTGCTTAAGGATCTCAACATTACGAACACCTTTGTCAAGTACGTTTTTCGTTGCTGCATCCAAATCAGAACCAAACTTAGCGAAAGCCTCTAGCTCACGATATTGTGCTTGATCTAATTTCAATGTACCAGATACTTTCTTCATTGATTTAATTTGAGCATTACCTCCAACACGTGATACAGAAATACCAACGTTAATTGCTGGACGAATACCTGCGTTAAATAAGTCAGACTCTAAGAAAATCTGTCCGTCAGTAATCGAAATTACGTTTGTTGGAATATATGCAGAAACGTCACCTGCTTGAGTTTCGATAATTGGCAATGCAGTTAAAGAACCACCACCTTTTACTTTTCCTTTCAATGATTCTGGTAAATCATTCATTTGAGAAGCAATACTATCATCGTTAATTACTTTTGCAGCACGCTCTAATAATCTTGAGTGAAGGTAGAATACATCACCAGGGTACGCCTCACGTCCTGGAGGACGACGTAACAATAATGAAACCTCACGGTATGCTACGGCTTGTTTAGATAAATCATCAAAAACGATTAATCCTGGGCGTCCAGTATCACGGAAGTACTCACCGATTGCAGCACCAGTCATTGGCGCAAAATATTGCATTGGAGCAGGATCAGAAGCGTTAGATGCTACAACAGTTGTATAGGCCATTGCACCAGCTTCTTCTAACTTCTTAACAATTCCAGCAACAGTAGATCCTTTCTGACCTACAGCAACATATATACAGTATACAGGCTTTCCTGCATCATAAAATTCTTTTTGGTTGATGATCGCATCAATCGCAACAGTTGTTTTTCCTGTTTGACGGTCACCAATAATCAACTCACGTTGACCACGTCCAATTGGAATCATAGAGTCAATAGACTTAATTCCAGTTTGCATTGGTTCTGTTACAGGCTCACGGTAAATTACTCCTGGCGCTTTACGTTCAATTGGCATTTCGAACAACTCACCTTCAATTTTACCTTTACCATCGATTGGCTCACCAAGTGTATTTACAACACGTCCAACGATACCTTCACCAACTTTTACAGAGGCAATCTTACCTAAACGTTTTACAGTATCTCCCTCTTTTACCTTAGTTGAAGCACCTAAAAGTACTGCACCTACGTTGTCTTCCTCTAAGTTTAGAGCAATTCCTTGAAGTCCACCGTCGAACTCAATAAGTTCTCCATATTGAACACCACCTAACCCATAAATACGTGCGATACCATCTCCCACTGTGAGTACAGTACCAACTTCTTGAAGTTCAGCTTCAGATTTAAATCCTGATAACTCTTCTCTTAAGATTGCAGAAACCTCTGCTGGTTTTATATTTGCCATTTTTTTAAACTTTATATTAACGACAGGCGTTAAAATTATCGTATTAAACGTTGTTTCATTTCATTCAATTGATGTGCGATACTTGCGTCAATTCGCGTATCTCCCATCCTTACAACAAATCCTCCTATAAGTGATTCGTCAACTATTTCTGTAAGTTCAATAGAACCTTCAATTTTCTCATTCAGTTTTGCCAAGATTGAAGCTTTTACACTTTCCTCCAATTTTACAGCTGAAGTTAATGTCATTGGAATAATTCCTCTTATCACATTTAACTTAGCAATAAACTCTTCTGCAATCAAAGGCAAAATCATTTCTCTACTGTTCTTTGTCAATAGCTGAATGAAACTTAAGGTTTCCTTTTGAAAGCCACCAAAAAGTTTATCAAAAACTTCCTTTTTCTTATTTGGCTTAATCAACGGACTATTTAAAAATAAATGGAAATCATTATTATCATTTGTAGTTGACAATAAGTATTTCATATCTTCTAAAACAGCATCTGTATTTTGCTTTTCTTCAGCCAACTCAATAAGTGACTGTGCATAACGAGCTGCTATTTTCAATCCTTCCATTGCTCTTAGTTTAAGTTGATGTCCTTAGCGAATGTTTCTGCCAATTGCTTTTGCTTTTCATCTGAAGATAAATCCTCACGCAAAATCTTTTCAGCAATTTCTAATGCTACTGTAGCAACTTGATTCTTCAATTCAGAAACAGCTGCATTTTTTTCAGCTTCGATAGAAGTTCTAGCATTTTCTACGATTTTATCCGCTTCTTCTTTTGCTTTTCCTTTCGCAGAATTGATCATATTATCACTAGTAGCCTTCGCTTCTTTGATCATCTCATCACGTTCGATTCTTGCTTCTTTCAACAAGTTAGCATTCTGAGTTTGTAACTTTTCCATTTCTGCTTTGGTGTTTTTTGCCATATCCAAAGCTTCTTGAATGTTATCCTCTCTTTTGTTAACTGCTGACATGATTGGTTTCCAAATAAACTTCGTCAAAATAAACATTAAGATGATAAAGTTCAATCCGGTCCAAAATACAAGTCCTAAATCTGGTGTAATTAAATCCATTTCTTATTAATTTCTCTTTTAAAATAATCTTTTTTTAATAATCTCCGCACAACCAACCGTTGCGCGGAGATTAAGCTTCTTTTTTACTATCCTTGAAGCAAACCAACTACAACACCGAATAAAGCAACACCCTCAATAAGTGCAGCAGCGATGATCATACCTGTTTGAATCTTAGATGCAGCTTCCGGTTGGCGAGCCATTGCGTCCATTGCTGAACTACCAATTTTACCAATTCCCATCCCTGCACCTAGTACAGCGATTCCAGCTCCTATAGCAGCTAATCCAGTCATAACTATTTGTTTTTATAAAGATTACTAA
This sequence comes from Brumimicrobium aurantiacum, assembly GCF_003402975.1. Classification (GTDB taxonomy): domain Bacteria; phylum Bacteroidota; class Bacteroidia; order Flavobacteriales_D; family Crocinitomicaceae; genus Brumimicrobium; species Brumimicrobium aurantiacum. The sequence goes on from NZ_QURB01000005.1 coordinate 233,880, forward strand.
TTAATTAATGTTCCTCTGCAACTGCTTCACCAATAAACAGCGCCGATAACATTGTAAAAATGAAGGCTTGCAAAAATGCAACTAACAACTCCAAGACACCAATAAATAGTGACATTGGAATTGATAATCCACTCCACGCCGCACTTCCGAACGTGAAAATAATTCCTGTTAATGCTAAGATAATAATGTGTCCCGCAGTAATGTTTGCAAACAAACGTACCATCAAGGCAAAAGGTTTTGCAAAAATACCTACAAGCTCTACCGGGATCATAATTGGCAATAACAGCCACGGTACACCTGGTGTAGCAAAAATATGTTTCCAGTAATGTTTATTTCCTGAAAATACTGTAATCAACATTGTACATGCAGCTAATGCAAATGTAAAACTGATGTTACCTGTTAAGTTAGCTCCTCCTGGGAAAATTGGAATTAATCCTAATAAGTTATTGATCCAAATAAAGAAAAATGCAGACAATAAATAAGGCATATACTTTCTATACTTCGCCTCACCAATATTCGCTTTTGCAATATCATCACGGATAAACACGACTACTGGCTCAACAAAACGAGCCAAACCTCTCGGTGGATGCATTCCATCATTTTTATATGACTTCACAACTGCAGTCATCAAAACAATCAACAAGATTGATGAGAAAAACAAAGCGAATACATTTTTAGTAATAGAAAAATCATAAGGCTTTGCATTTGTTGCGTGACCTTCCTCATCGAAATCTAAAGCACCTTCTTGGTTCAACTTATAGATTGTCTCATGAAAAACCGCATAACCTAACTCCTTATTTGCGTAGTAGTGGTCTTTTTTACCATGAACAGTAACTTCTACAACCTCACCTGAATGATAAAGCTTTTCTGATGAAAAAACTTTTAACCCATCATCTAACAAAATAATTGGCAAATGAATTGAAACGTGTTGTTTCCCGTCATTGTCATCTGTGTACGTTAGAACGTGCCACTCGTGCGCATCTTTAATGTGATGCATGATCATTTCGGTAACATCTACTGGCTCACCATCTGAAGATGAACCTGAAAAAACTGGTGCTGATAGTAACAATACTACCATCCAAACAAATGCTTTAAGCGTCTTATCCAACATTATTTTCACTTTAAAAATGAATCGTTCTGTTCAAATTTGGGTGCAAAGGTATATATTCTTTTCCAAAGGTCAATGATTTTTCATTTGGTTTTAATTTATTTTTTTCAAAACCTGCGACTATAACTGATAACCAGTGAGATAATTTATATTATGATTATCTCTTTTTTTTGAAAAGATATTCTTTCATTGAACAGAATTAAGGACAATATTAGACTAAAATCGACACTTTTTTTATTCAGTCTTCAATAAATCAGGATAATTAGATTTAAATTTATTCAAACGAGGAATTGATACTGCTTTAATATAACTATTGTTAGGATTTCTATGTTCATAGTTTTGATGATATGATTCGGCTTTATAAAAAGCAGTATAAGGCGCTACTTCTGTCGTGATTTTAAAAAACACTGCTTTATTTAATAATTCTTGAATATAGTTTTCTGCCAATTGCTTTTCTTTCTCATTTTGATAAAAAATCGCACTTCTGTATTGTCTTCCTTTATCAGGGCCTTGTTGATTTAATGTTGTCGGATCATGAGAACCAAAAAAAACTTTGAGCAAAGTTCGGTAATCAATTTTCGTACTATCATAATGTACTGCAACCGCCTCAGCATGATCTGTTCTTCCAGCGCTTACTAAATCATATTTAGCTGTTGAGGCTTTACCTCCACTATATCCAGAGATCACATCTCCTACTCCTTCTACCGATTCAAAGATAGCTTCAACACACCAAAAACATCCTGATGCAAAGTACGCAACAGCATTTTCGTCGACTTTTTGTTGAGTATCTTTTTTCAATGATTTATTAGCATCTGCTGCATTACTACAACTTGAAATTGCGAATAGGAAGCTTAAAAATAAAATTGATGTTTTCATGATATTCATGGATTTCGTTTTAAACATAACGTTTAGCACCTTCTAATTGTTTTATTTTATACTTCACAAAATCCAAATGCATACCTATAAAGTTCAATCTTCTTTCTATTTTTGCAAAGTATAAATAGAATATTATGTATAGAACGCACACCTGTGGCGAATTACGCCTATCTGATGTTGGTAATGAAGTTACTTTGAGTGGTTGGATTCAACGTACTCGTGAAATGGGAGGAATGACATTTGTTGATCTTCGAGATCGTTATGGAATAACTCAATTGGCATTTAGCACTGAAGTAAACGATGAATTGAATCAAAAGGCACGTAAATTAGGTCGTGAATTTGTGGTTCAGATCAAAGGAACTGTCATTGAGCGTTCAAGCAAAAACAAAAATATTCCTACGGGAGAAGTTGAAATTAACGTTTCAGCATTAAACATCCTAAACGCTGCAAAAACACCTCCTTTTACAATTGAAGAAGATACAGACGGTGGTGATGAGCAACGTATGAAGTACCGTTACTTAGACTTACGAAGAAATACCATTTTAGATAAACTTCGTTTAAGAAACAAAGTCGCTTTAGAAACTAGAAAGTACCTAGATTCTGAAAATTTCATGGATGTTGAAACTCCATATTTAATTAAATCTACACCTGAGGGAGCAAGAGATTTCGTTGTACCAAGTAGAATGAATGAAGGTGAGTTTTATGCACTTCCTCAATCTCCACAAACATTTAAACAATTGTTGATGGTTTCAGGAATTGACCGTTATTATCAGATTGTAAAATGTTTTAGAGACGAAGATTTAAGAGCTGATCGTCAACCTGAGTTTACACAAATTGACTGTGAAATGTCATTTGTTGAACAAGAAGATATTTTGAACACTTTTGAAGGAATGGTTAAGCATTTATTCAAAACGTGTAGATCAGTTGAGTTTGAAGGAGACTTTCCGAGAATAACTTATGCTGATGCCATGGAAAAATATGGTTCTGACAAACCAGACATTCGCTTTGGAATGGAGTTCAAAAACTTAAATACTGCAACAAAAGACAAAGGATTTAAAATCTTTGACGATGCTGAATTGGTTCTTGGTATTGTGGCGGAAGACTGTGCAATATATACACGTAAACAACTCGATGCTTTAATTAAGTGGGTAAAACGTCCGCAAGTTGGTGCAAAAGGTTTGGTATATTGTAAATATAACGCTGATGGAACTTTCAAAAGTTCTGTAGATAAGTTTTATAGTCAAGAAGATTTACAAGCTTGGGCGGATGCAACAGGAGCAAAACCAGGAGATTTAATCCTTGTTATGAGTGGTGACACAGATGATGTTCGTAGCCAAATGAATGATTTACGTTTACATATGGGAGACGAATTAGGCTTGAGAAATCCAAATGAATTTAAACCACTATGGGTAATAGATTTCCCTTTATTAGAGTGGGATGAGGATTCAAATCGATATCATGCGATGCACCATCCTTTTACTTCTCCAAAAGCTGAAGACATAGCATTATTGGAAATAGACCCAGGAAAAGTTCGTGCAAATGCTTATGATTTGGCAATGAATGGTGTTGAGCTTGGTGGTGGTTCGATTAGAATTCACGACAAATCTCTTCAGGCAACAATGTTCAAGCATTTAGGATTTACGGATGAAGAAGCAAAAAAACAATTTGGTTTCTTAATGGATGCCTTTGAATTTGGTGCTCCACCACACGGAGGAATTGCTTTTGGATTAGATCGATTGGTTGCAACAATGGGTGGTTCTGATTCAATTCGTGATTACATTGCATTCCCGAAAAACAACTCAGGACGTGATGTTATGATTGATGCTCCAGCAACTATTGATGAAGCACAATTGAAAGAATTAGCCTTAAAAATCGTTGAAGAACAATAATAGTATTTGGTTACTTCGGCTTTCATTTCTTAAGCTGAAGTAACCTTTTTTACTCTTATATTTATATATAGTCCATTACTACTCACTTATTTCAAAAGCCCCGGAAGAATTCAATCGCTTAATTAATGTTTTATCAATTTTTACCAAACACTGGCATTACTATTGTTTATCTTTCGAAAAATTAATTTTTAAACCTCAGTTCAAGAAAATAATATTGAGTTCATTTATTCTGATGCTCATATTATATTTCAATTTAAGTTTAAAAGAATATTATTTACTTTTGCACAAAAATTTATCCCATGAAATTTGTACCTTTTCTTTTTGCACTAATATTTACTTCATGTTCTTTTTCTCAAAATGAATGGTGGAGAATTGGTAAAAGCAACGAGGCTGAAACTGAAGAAGTGGAAACAACAGTTGAAGAAACTCCTGAGGAAATAATTAAAGAAACTCCAAAGGATACGGTTACAGAACTATGGGTAAACGACTCAATTAAGGAACCTGAAGAATTTAAAAAAGGAACGATCAATGTTTCCAAAAGCAGTGCGGTTGATAAAATTATTAAGTTTAAATCAACAACAATTCCTCCCAACTTAAGTCCGCTAATGGATGGATACCGCATCCAATTATTTTTTGATCAAGACAGAAATGAAGTTGACAAAGCCCGCTCAAAAGTATTGCAAATGGATGATGAAACTCCAACTTACATCGAATACAAAGCGCCAAATTACTTTTTATTACTGGGAGATTACCGCACAAAATTAGCCGCTGAAAAAGTTCGTGCTGAACTTAACGCTGAATTTCCAACTGCAATTGTTGTAGAAGACCGTATTTACTTACCAAAAATTGATGGTGAAGAAGAAACTGATGAGCATTAGTCTAATCACTAATAAGAAGTTTAAAATCTAATTTTATCATCAGTTAAATCCACTAAATAAAATCAAACCCAGTGACGTAAGTTGGCTGCTTATATTTAATTTTAGGTAATCCTTTTTTTGTTCTGATGACCAAATCAACTTCGTGAACTCCATTTACCTTGTGCAACAAACCCCAATTCACAGCCTCCTTATTTTCTTTATAAATAGGCTCCTTTTGGTCAACCCACCAAATTATGGTATTGGTTTTCTCTTGATGCAAAATTCCTTCAAATAACTTTTCCAAATCTTCGGAATTCCCAGTTTTACTCCAAACTGAATCTACAACAGTAAAAATATGAGAGTTTGGACGAATCACTTTACGCAATCCAGGAACAAAAGGAATGATATTTCTCAACAACATTCCATTCCTTCCTGGCAATCTAGTAATTTTCCATTCTGCGCTATGTGTCTTGGCAAAAGCAACAATTTCATCACCTACCGTTAAAGTATAGAATAAGTCATCGTTGAAAGTATGCTTAGTGAAATAAAAAGGGTAATCGCCATAAACCGCCTTCACTTTCTCACGAATGAAGTCATTGACCTTAGTTGATTCAACTTCTTTCTTCGATTTGGGTTTGATGCGACTAAAACTTTGCGTGGCAATTTTAGCTGCTGTATAAAAATCAAAATTTTGACTCATCCATAAAGAACGTTCATTTCGAGGATCAATATAGGCATAAAATAATTCTGGAGCATCTTCTTCCAATTCAAAAGCACTGTCAAAAAAACCACTAATTCTCTTTTTCAAACCTGAATTAGTGGCTTTCGAACGTGGTTGTTGAACAGTTGATTGCATTCCTAAATCGAAAGCAAAATATCTTACATACCAATTTTTAGGACGACGACAAAAAGTGATATTTCCCAACACCTTTTCATTTCGCTCCAAATTTAAAAACAAAGGTTTATATACTTGTTCTATCCTTTTTTCGAGTCGTTGATGCTGATATCGCGCTCCATTTGAACCTAAAGTTACAGACTTTAACAAGGCCAACACCTCATCATTATAACTTTCACGCATTACAAATGGAGGACTAACTTTCATAATTATTGAATAAAAAATTAATAGTTCGCGATCTAACAAAAGATCTCTTTATTTGAGAAAATTGGATTTTAAGGTATTGTTATTTCAAAGATAGAAAAAATCCAGACTGAAATACTATATACTCATTTGAACAATCTTCTCTGCTTCTGCCGGAGTGAGATCTTTTCTCTCGCCAAGTCCTTCCCATCCACGCTCTTCAAAACGTTTGCGAATTGTTCCTGCTGTTTCTTTATAATCATCCGTATAATCAGAAAGCTTCGTTTGAATACCTAGCGACTCAAAAAACGTTCTTGTTCTATTGATTGCTTCTTCTCCACAAGAACCTTCTAGTCCGAAAATACGCTGACCATATTGAATGAGTTTTTCTTGTTTGTTTTCAAATTTCACTTTATACAAACTCGGCATTACAATCGCCAAAGTTCTCGCATGGTCTATTCCGTGAAGTGCTGTTAATTCATGACCTATCATGTGTGTAGACCAATCATAAGCAACACCAGCTCTCAAGGTACCATTTAACGCCATTGTTGCACACCACATTAAATTACTCGCTGCTTTATAATCGGAAGGATCTTCCAATACTTTTGGTCCAATTTCTATGAGGGTAGATAAGATTCCTTCTGCAATTCTTTCTTGCAAAAGATTATCTGTTGGGTAAGTTAAATATTGCTCGAGCGTGTGCATGTAGGCATCAACAATACCATTTGCAATCTGCTTTTTAGGTAAAGTCTTTACTACCGTTGGATCCAAGAAAGAGAATTTAGGGAATCCTTGTGGTCCACCCATTGTTCTTTTTTCTTTCAATCGACTATTAGAAATCACAGCACCAGAATTCATTTCAGAACCTGTTGCAGGAAGGGTAAGTACAGATCCAAAAGGAATAGCGTATTCAAATTTACACCCTTTTTTACCCGACAAAACATCCCATGGATTACCATCATATTTTGCTGCAGAAACAATAAATTTTGTTCCATCAATAACAGAACCACCACCTATTGCGATTACGAAATCAACAGGATTTTTCTTTAACATTTCTACTGCTTTCATCAAGGTGTCATATTCAGGGTTCGCTTCAATGCCTGAAAATTCAACAACATCAAAATCTTTTAAAGAGTCCATTACAGCATCATACACACCATTCTTTTTGATGCTTCCTCCACCGTATGTAACCATCACCCTTTTCCCGGCAGTGATTTGTTCTATTTTGTTAGATATTTGAGCGTAAGTATCTGTTCCAAATACGACTCTTGTTGGGTTATAATATTCGAAGTTATTCATTTGATCTAAATTTATTTTATGCTTTAACTAAAGTAAGGAATATTCCTTGTAAATTTTGCTTTGCATGTAATTGTAAGCCTTTAAAACAAGTTAAAGTGTAATTAGTTTTGTATTGCCACTAAATTAAGAATATTGAAGGGTGTATAATGTTAAAATATACGAAGAGTTTGTGTAGGGAATTACGAATTAGTTAATTATCAATTACGAATTAATGGATAATGAAAAATTGCGTTGTTTTCAGCACTTCATTCGGATACTTTCGGATTTGTTTTTACTTAATTTCACAAACTGTTGCTGAAATGGAACGCGGATAACACAGATCTTCGAGCGCGGATTATTGCGGATTTTTGGTATGGATTACTATTTACAAACAATTATACAAATCATTTAGATAAGAGAAGTTAGAGTCTCAATTATAACAGCAATCCCAAATCCAGCAGGTAAATAAAGCATATTACTTATAGCTTACCGCCTAAGCCACAAACTCAAATCGTATCAAACAAATCCTCCATTGGTCGGCGAACTTTTTTGAAGTCTAAGCGGTAATCTTCTTCGGAGCGGTAACCGAGAGCAAATATTAAAACAGCATCCAAATTTTGTTCATTTAAGCCGAGTTCTTCATTGAGTTTTTTACGATCAAAGCCTTCCATTGGACAAGCATCAATTCCTTCAACTGCGCAAACGGTCATTAGGTTTCCCAGAGCAATATAAACTTGGTTATCCATCCAAATTTTCTGCTGTTCTGGTGGGAAAGACAAACAAACACGCAGAGACTTATCATAATCTGTCATGGCTTTGCTCGTTACTTCCATTTGATTAACATCCGCTGCATTTTGGATAAAAGAATCTACGTCATTGGGTTCAACATTTGTTTTACGACACATCAAAATTAAATGTGAAGCTTCTTCAATTTGCGGTTGGTGATAAGCAATAGGTTTTATTTTGGCTTTCACTTCTGGAGATTCAACCATGATAAACTTCATTAATTGTAATCCCATTGAGGTTGGCGTGAGCTGAATGGCTTGTTTAACTTTGTTAATTTTTGCATCTGATAACTTTTTTGACGCATCAAATTTTTTCACTGCATACCTCCATTTTAAAGCCTCTATCACGTCCATATCCATTTCTTTTTCCAAATTACTTTTTCAATTTACAAAAATACTTTTTCACAATTGATAAAAGAACTTGATTGAAAACATAAATCAATTATATTTGTTAAATATCAGATTAATATATTTAAACTACTCAATAAAATATGGCAAACGAAAAAACAAGATTCTCAGACGATGAGTTACAAGAATTCAAAAGTATAATTGAAGGAAAGCTAGAAGAGGCGGCCGAAGATTTAAACATCTTAAAAAACTCACTTTCTTATAAAGATGATCACGGAACTGATGATACTGGACGTTCATTCAACATGATGGAGGACGGTTCTGAAACAATGTCAAGAGAAGAAATGGCTCAACTGGCGTTAAGACAAGAGAAATTTATTCAAAACTTAAAAAATGCATTAGTTCGTATCGAAAATAAAACTTACGGATTGTGTAGAGTTACTGGGAAATTAATCCAAAAAGAACGTTTAAAATTGGTTCCGCATGCAACTTTAAGCATTGAAGCAAAAAATGCACAAGACAAATAATAAGTGTAGGATTTGAAAAAAAGATATTTCATTACTTTCGGAATAGTATTTTTGGTGCTTATCATTGACCAACTGGTTAAGATTTGGATTAAAACCAATTTTGCATTTAACGATCCTAGTGTTCCTTTAATTGGAGATTGGTTTCATTTAAACTTTGTAGAAAATCAAGGAATGGCCTTTGGAACGCAACTCGGAGGTGGAATGTGGGGTAAATTAACACTTTCCATTTTCCGTGTAATAGCCATAGGTGCAATCATTTACTATATTCTCAAGCAAATAAAAAAACCAGAAGTTAAATTGGAATTTCTTATTGTATCTGGATTAGTTTTAGCTGGTGCTGCAGGAAACCTATTTGATTCCATGTTTTATGATTTCATTTTTAGGGATTATTTTGACCCTTGTATTTCCTACAATCAAATTGAAGGTTCTGGAATATATGCAGAATGTACCTATTATGGATATTCTGAAATGGTGGAAGTGCGTCATCGTGGATTTTTATTTGGAAATGTTGTTGATATGTTTCAATTCAGAATGACTTGGCCATCTTGGATACCATGGCTTGGAGGTAGTGAAGTTTTCCCCGCAATATGGAATGTGGCAGATTTTGCCATATCATGTGGAGTGATTTTAGTTCTATTGAGACAAAAAATCTATTTCCCAAAAGAACAAGAAAAGGAAAAGGAAGCATAACGAAATTCTATAACTAGTATACATTCAACAATGAAAAACTTTTATCGACTCATTCCATTCATAATGATTTGCATCGCCTTAACAGCATGTAAATCTGACTCAGAAAACAGTATAAGAAATCAACAAAATGAGTCTTTTCAATTGAACTCTGAAGACCTAAGTAATTTTGAAAATCTTGACTTAAGAACCTATGAAATTAACGCTTCAATTATGGTTCCTAAAGACGAAAGTACATCAGTTAAACATCAGTTAGACAGTTTTGATTGGATCATTAAACAAGGAAAACAAAGCTATTTATCGATTGAAGACTGGGGAACAGCAGATGGTTTAAATCATTTCATTGAGGAAATTAAAAAGCAAACTGAAGAAATTGAAATCATCGAGAATAGTGATGACTTTGTATTTTACAAAAAAACAGTTGGAACAAGTCAAACGACTTATCATGCAGCAGCCCAACATAACATCGAAGGAGTAAATTATCTTTTCATAACTGCAAAGCAAGGGTTTTCTGAAGATGGTGTAAAAGCAGTTGTAGCTTCAATTAAAAGTGTTGAATTAAGGCCTTAGGCTCTATGCGGTTGCAATATGCCTAAAGCTACTTAAAGCCTAATTCGGCTTTTCGACTTCGTTTTCTTTAAAGGCTGATGGAATTAAATCTGGGATAATCTTTAAGATTAATGGCAATAGTATCAATCCTCCAGGCAACATAAATATCGCCAAAGCAGGTAAAGATTTTACTAAATCCTTAAATTGCTCTTTTACTTTCTCTTTCTCTTCAGCCGTTAATTCTCGTGTAAAAGACTTGTTCACCAAATAAATAAGCTCCTTACTTTCACGAAGTTCTTCTACAAACTTATCTTTATTTCTTCCTAAGATTTTAATCCAGTGTTTGGAGAAATTCCCATACAACTGTTCGTATGAAGAGCGTTCTTGCAAAAAGGTAATCTTGTGATTGTTTTCCATCACAAAACGTTCAATCAAAATAATGGACTGTTCAAGCTGAACACTGTCAACATCTAAATAACTACATAATTTTCGGAGATAGGTGAGTTCATTACTCATCTCTGTTAAATCTGAATGCACAGTTAAAACCGCCATATCAACCAAATAGAATTTATACAAATCATCATCCCGATCTGGCAAAGAAATATCCTCGATACATAACTTCTCTTCGGCATATTTTTGTTTAAACTCTTTTTTGGTTTTGTCTTCCATATTGGCAGAAGCAAGGTAAACTGTCAATATTTGGTCTTCAATATCTTGTGTTTTATGATCTGCTTTTGACATCACACCAATTGTGTACAACGCTCCTTTTACAAATGCATCATAACTCTCCTTCAACTCTTTTTTATTGACAATAAATGAACGAAAAGCCAATACATCAAGATAGACTAATGAATTATTCAGGTAACTAACCCACAATTGATTGCTGAGTGTTTTTTTCAAATGCACCCGCTTTTTGAGGATATTTTCGAGTTTAATGCAATCACTTTCTTTGAAAAGCAGTTTTAAAACATTCAAAGAAGCCTTGTTATTGTATTGTTCATAAAAACCAAGCAAAGCCGATATAAACTCATCTTTATTTAGCTCTTTCTTCTCCGAAACATAAACCAAAAGCAAACATTCAAAAAGTAAGAAAGTTGTTTTCTCATCGGCAGTCCACTTATTTGAAGTCTCCTCCTTAAAAAAGAGAAACTGACATGGGAATCCGAAAACGATGCCTGAATTAAAAAAAACATTGTGTAAAAAATGTGCGTTTGATAATGACTTGGGTTGACCTTGCCTACTAAGATTGATCGTTCCTTCCTCAATCATTGAGAAATATTTATCAATCCAATTTTTAGCACCCGGTTGTATCATTCCTTACAATTCTATTTTTTATGAATTATAAAGGTACTTATTTTCATTGAAAATATAGTTTGAAGTTTATGTTTTGAAATTGTAACCCGTAAATGAATAAACTTTTATTGGGTTACCAATCTAGATCATTATTTATTGTAGAAAGTGATCTCTCGTCAATTTGTTTCGCTCTCACCGAACAAATTTCTGTCGAGATGACATTTGGTTGTTATGAAAGTATGATGAGAATACGTGAAAACCCTGTTTTCACGTATTCTCATCACTAAACCTCCTGAAAATTGTCATTCCGAAGAAGTGAAACGACTGAGGAATCTTTTTTAAATCCAATAAGGTTCATTGATTATTTCTCGTATCTTATTCCCAACGACCTAAAAGTGTAACACAAAACTTTAACTTAACACAATCCACAAAGGAATTTAGTATCATTGTACAACGCAAAACGAATAAACCAATACGATGTCAAAATTCAGTTTTATCATTTTTATAATCTGTTTTTCGGGAATACCTTTTGCCCAAGAACGCCTCGCAACCTTGCCTAAAGACTTAAGTGAAACTTCAGCTTTGGTGAAATATGGATGTAAATTCCTCACATTAAATGACTCAGGGAATGAACCGAAAATCTATGTTTTCAATAAAAAGGGAAAAATAAAACACACTGCAACTATAGAAAATGTAGAAAACATTGACTGGGAAGCAATGGTTTACGACGGAGAAAAATACCTCTATATTGGGGATATTGGAAATAATGCCAACCAAAGGAAAGATTTGGCGATATATAAACTCGATATAGATCAGGTGATGAATCAAGAAAATGTAAAAGCTGAAATAATCAACTTCAACTACCCTGAACAAAAAGCATTTCCTCCTAAAGAGAAAGAACTTTATTACGATGCTGAATCACTAATCCTCAAAGACAATCAATTGATGATTTTTACGAAAAACAGAACTGTTCCTTTTGATGGAATTTCAAAAGTTTACTCGATTCCTACCGAACCTGGAACACATACTGCTACACTTCAATATGAATTGAATTTATTGCCTACTCATTGGCGTGAAGAAAGTATAACAGATGCTTGTTATTTCGAAGATGAACTGTACATTTTAACCTATTCAAAAATTTATATGATGAAATGGGATAATGATCAATGGGTTGAGCAAAAAATGTATCAACACGAATCATGGACCCAAAAAGAAGGAATTGCAGTTGACAAAAACTATATTTATCTAACAGATGAAAATGAAACAGGTATTTTCGTTGGAAACTACCTTTACCGACAAAAGAAATGATAGACTTAAAACAAATTGACACCGTAATATTTGACATGGATGGCGTTTTGATTAATTCAGAACCCATGTGGAAATCCGCTGAAATAAAGGTATTCGAAACCATAGGAATTGATTTCATTAAAGTTGGTGGAGAAAAAACGGTTGGATTAAGAATTGACGAAGTTGTGGACTATTGGCATGCTTTATATCCCTGGAAAAACAAAACGAAAGCACAAGTCGTTGATGAAATTATGTTGGAAATGGTCAACGGGATTAAAGCCTATGGACAGCCTATGAACGGTGTTGTTGAAATTCTAGAATTCTTTAAATCCAAAGGACTAAAAATTGGTTTGGCAAGTTCTTCTTATCAAATTTTAATCGACACGAGTTTAGAAAAACTGGGAATTGCCAAGTATTTTGACTTGACACTCTCAGCACAAACATGTAGTTATGGAAAACCTCATCCGGAAGTGTACATAGAAGCCGCAAAGCAATTGAACAGTTTACCCGAAAAATGTTTGGTCATCGAAGATTCTTTAAACGGAGTGATCGCAGGAAAAGCAGCAAAAATGAATGTGGTGGCTGTTCCTGATGGAACACATGAAATTACAGATCAATTGAAGGTAGCTGATTTAAGGGTAGATAGTTTGGAAGAACTTTTGGAGCTTTTAAAAACAGAATAAATATGTTTTCTAATTCCCGTTTTATTGTTTCGTTTATTATTTTTATTTTGTAGAGATGCACGGCCGTGCATCTCTACAAAATAAAAAATGAAAATAAATTCGGTATGAAAATTATCGATGTCCAAAAACGATCAAAATAGTTTCAAACCTCTGCCGCTAAACTATTTTTCTCGATTTATCGAGGGAAATTCTCTCCCTCTATTCTTGATTCATCAAGAAAATACCTCATCCATCGCATTTTTAAATTGCTGCGCTGCATTTTCTAAAATCTCTTTTGTATGAACATAAGATACAAATCCTACTTCATAACCGCTTGGTCCTACATAAACATTACGTTCTAAAAGTGCTTTATGCAACTTCTTAAATGGTGTCATATCGGCATCAATTTGTGATGCACTTCTGATCGTAGTACTATCAGAAAAAGCCAACCAGAAAATAGAACCAATTGTCACCAATGAAAAGTCATATCCTTTTTCTTTTGCATGAGCATTAACACTATTTACAAATGTTTGTGTTCGCTCTTCTTGATCTTCGTAAAACCCAGGTTGACTACAAACAGTCAATTGAGCTATTCCTGCAGCCATTGCTACTGGATTCCCACTTAAAGTTCCCGCTTGATAAACTGGACCATCTGGTGAAACGCTCTGCATAATATGCTTTTTCGCTCCGTAAGCCCCAACAGGCAAACCACCACCGATAATTTTCCCGTAAGAAACGATGTCTGGTTCAATATCATAATATTCTGCTGCTCCTGAAAATGCAACTCTGAATCCAGAAATGACCTCATCAAAGAACAATAAAACATTGTTTGCTGTACAAATCTCACGTAATTTCAATAAGAAAGAACGCTCTTGCAATAATAATCCGTTGTTTGCTGGAATTGGCTCAATAATTACACACGCTAAATCATCAGCATGTTTTTCAAAAGCAAGCTCTAATGCTTCAATGTCGTTCAAAGGAATTACAATTGTGTCTTGCACAACATTTTCGGGAACTCCTGCGCTTGAACTTTCACCAAATGTTGCCAAACCGGAACCTGCATTTACAAGCAAAGAATCGGCGTGACCATGGTAACAACCTTCAAATTTTAAAATCTTGTTTCTTCCTGTATATCCACGTGCCAAACGAATTGCAGACATTACCGCTTCTGTACCAGAACTCACAAAACGCATCTTATCAATGTACGGATTACGAGAAATAATTAACTCAGCAAGCTCACTCTCTAATTTTGTTGGAGCTCCAAAACTTGTTCCGTTGGATAAAGTATCTACAATATTTTGGTGAACATCAGGATAATTATGCCCAAGAATATGTGGTCCAAAACTACAGCAAAAGTCAATGAATTGATTTTCATCTTCGTCCCAAATGTAAGGACCTTTACCCTTTTTGATGAATAGCGGCGCACCTTCAACAGCTTTAAAAGCTCTAACTGGTGAGTTTACTCCGCCAGGAAAAAATTCGAGTGCTTTTTCGTATAGTTTTTCAGAATTTGAACGTTTCATTTAGATCAATTTTGATTTATTGCAAACTTAATGATTCCTCAGTAGATTTTTGAGTATTCTTTTAGAATAATATTGGAATGATGAGTTTAAGATAAGTAAAGAAATAGATTTTTATAATTGTAATTATCTCTGTTTTTAGATCGGTAAGAACCAGCCTTACTTACCAACATTTTCTCCTTTTTTTATTGAGCCCTACTGTTTAATTTTATATTTTTCGGATTCTAAAACTAAAACACATCCAAAATGTCAGCATATAAAAACACACTTGCTTTTGCACAAGAAAAAGACCAAAACGACCCATTGAGAAAATGGCGTGATGATTTTTTTATTCCTGATTTTCATGAAAAGCCTGTGGTATATTTTACTGGAAACTCTTTGGGATTACAGCCTAAAAGAACACAGCAATATATTCAACAAGAATTAAATGATTGGGCAAAATGGGGTGTTGAAGGTCATTTTGATGCTAAAAATCCGTGGTTTTCTTACCATGAATTGTTGACAGAAAAAGCCGCTAAAATTGTAGGAGCAACAAATAAAGAAGTTGTAATCACACATTCGTTAACTACGAATCTACATTTATTGATGGTTTCATTCTATAAACCAGAAGGAAAACGTTTTAAAATTTTATGTGAAGGAAAAGCTTTTCCATCAGATCAATATGCATTGCAATCGCAAGCGAAATTCCATGGTTACAATATTGATGAAGCCATTGTTGAGATTTTTCCAAGGGAAGGTGAACACTTGTTGAGACATGAGGACATCATTGCAAAAATCAATGAAATAGGTGACGAATTAGCAATAGTAATGATTGGTGGAATGAATTATTACACTGGTCAATTACTCGATATGAAATCAATCACCGAAGCGGGACATAAAGTAGGCGCTAAAGTTGGTTTTGATTTGGCCCATGCAGCAGGAAACGTTGAACTTTCACTACACGATTGGGGAGTTGACTTTGCAGCGTGGTGTTCATATAAATATCTGAATTCTAGTCCGGGTGGAGTTTCTGGATTATTTGTACATGAAAAACACGTTACTAATGATGAGATAATTCGCTTTGCGGGTTGGTGGGGACACGATAAAGAATCTAGATTTAAAATGGAACCTGAATTTCAACCGATTCAAAGTGCAGAATCTTGGCAATTGAGTAACGCTCCAGTTTTAGGAATGGCTGCTCACATGGCTTCATTGGATATTTTTGATGAAGTAGGAATGACTGCAATTAGTAAAAAGAGAGAAGATTTAACAGCATATTTAGAGTTTGTAATTGAGGAAGTTTCTAAAGGAGCTGAAAATGCAAATTTCGAAATCATTACACCAAGTAATCCAAAAGAAAGAGGTTCTCAATTGAGTATTCTAGCGCATGGACAAGGTAAAGATTTATTCGACGCAATGACCAAAGAAGGCGTTGTTGCTGACTGGCGTGAACCAAATGTGATTCGTGTAGCACCGGTTCCTTTGTATAATTCTTATGAAGATGTTTATCGTTTTGGGGAAATTTTAAAAACTTCAATTCGTTAGGAATTGTAGTTTTTGAATTACGAATGGGAGAATTAATTATTTACTTATCTTTGATTTCTAATAAAACTCATTCTTTATGTTGACGCCAAAAACGGACAAAAAACTTTTCTTACTTGATGCATTTGCCTTAATCTACAGGTCTTATTTTGCATTTTTCAAAAATCCTCGGATGAATTCCAAAGGGGAAAACACCTCTGCTGCTTTTGGATTCACAAATGCAATGCTCGATGTCATCAAAAAAGAAGAACCAACTCACATCGCAGTGGTTTTTGATCCTCCAGGTGGTGCAACAAATAGAATTGATGAATATTCAGAATATAAGGCACAAAGAGAAAAAATGCCTGAAGATATTCGCAACATGATTGAACCCATCAAACGTATTATTGAGGCTTTTAAAATCCCTATTTTGATGAAGGAAGGATATGAAGCCGATGACGTGATTGGAACCTTGGCAAAAATGGCAGAAAAAGAAGGATTCCAAACCTTTATGATGACCCCAGATAAGGATTTTGGTCAGTTGGTTTCAGAAAACATATTCATGTATAAACCGGGTCGTGGTAAAAAACCAGCAGAAGTTTGGGGTGTTCCAGAAGTATTGGAAAAATTTGAAGTTGAAAATCCATTACAGGTTATTGATATTTTAGGATTGTGGGGTGATGCCTCTGATAACATTCCAGGAATTCCAGGAATTGGTGAAAAAACAGCCAAAAAACTTGTGAAGGCTTACGGTTCGATGGAAGGACTGTTTGAGAATATTGACCAACTTAAAGGAAAGCAAAAAGAAAATGTTACCAACTTCCAAGAACAAGGTTTGTTATCTAAAAAACTAGCGACAATTATTACTGATGTTGATGTTCCTTTTGATGTTGACGATCTTGAAATTTGTCCACACGATGATGAAAAAATTCGTGAGATTTTCACCGAACTTGAATTTAGAAGTTTAGCCAAAAGAATTTTAGGTGAAGAACTTGTAATTACTGCAACGAATAGCGGAACAGATGCTGATAACGGTCAATTGGATTTGTTTGGAACAGCGTCTAATTCATCCCAAGAAAGTCCGGCTGAAGTTCCAGTGGAAGAAATGAAATCCTTAGAAACTGAAACGGTTGAATACAACTTTTTTGAGACAGAAGAAGCGCAAAAGGAACTGATAGCGCAATTACTAAAGCAAAAATCAGTGTGTTTTGATACCGAAACCAATACCTTAGAAGCAAGAAATGCGGATTTAGTTGGAATCGCGTTTTCTTTCAAAGCTAAAGAGGCTTTTTATGTTCCTTTCCCTGAAGATTTTGAAGAAGCAAAAACACGCTTAGAAAAATTCGCTCCTTTCTTTAATTCAACAGAAATTGAAAAAGTAGCGCATAATATTAAATACGATGAACAAGTAATTAATCGTTACGGCATCAAACTGCGTGGTCCAAAGTTCGACACGATGATTGCCCATTATTTACTAACGCCAGACAGTAAGCATGGCATGGATCATTTGGCGGAATATTATCTAAAATATACGCCCGTTCCGATTGAAAATCTAATTGGTAAAAAAGGCAAGAATCAAAAAACAATGCGTGATATCGAACAAAAAGAAATTGTTGATTACGCTTGTGAAGATGCTGATATTACATGGCAGTTGAAGGAACTTTTTGAACCACAAATTCAGAAAGATCACTTAAAAGATTTGTTCTACAATATGGAGATGCCTTTAACTACAGTGCTTAAGGCGATGGAACAAGAAGGAATTCAATTGGACATTGAAAGCTTAAAGAAATTCTCTGAAGAATTAACTGTTTCTTTGACTGATATAGAAGAGAAAGTAATTGAATTGGCGGGAGAAGAATTCAACTTGGCTTCACCAAAACAATTGGGAGAGATCTTATTTGAAAAATTGGAAATTGCCAAAAAACCGAAGAAAACAAAATCGGGACAATATTCTACTTCTGAAGATACACTTCAAAAACACATCAATGATCACGAAATCATTCCATTGATTTTAGATTATCGTTCGTTACGAAAACTCAAGAATACTTACGTTGATCCTTTACCTGAATTGGTGGATGAAAATGACGGAAGATTACATACCCATTACATGCAAACAGTGGCTGCAACGGGTCGATTAAGTTCTACTAATCCGAACTTGCAAAACATTCCGATTAGAACACCAAAAGGTCGTGAAATTAGAAAGGCATTTGTAGCCAAAAATGATGATTATTACTTAATGGCTGCCGATTATTCGCAAATTGAATTACGTATTATTGCTGCATTGAGTGAAGATGCTAATATGATTGAAGCTTTCCAAAACGGGCAAGATATTCACGCGGCTACTGCTGCTAAAGTATTTGGTGTTGACATCAACGAAGTGAGTCGAGAGCAAAGAAGCAATGCAAAAGCGGTCAACTTTGGAATTATTTACGGTCAATCTGCTTTTGGATTATCTCAAAATTTAGGTATTTCAAGACGAGAAGCAAAATCAATTATTGACAGTTATTTTGAACAATATCCAACCATCAAAGCATACATGGAAAAGGTGAAAGAAGAAGCCAAAGAAAAGGGATATGTTGAAACGATTATGAAACGTCGTCGTTATTTGCCAGACATACATTCAAAGAACGCCATTGTAAGAGGATTTGCCGAGCGAAATGCAATTAATGCTCCTATACAAGGAAGCGCTGCCGACATTATCAAAGTAGCGATGATTAACATTTACAATAAAATGCGTGAAAAGAAGCTCACTTCAAGAATGCTACTTCAGGTGCATGATGAATTGGTTTTTGATGTATTAAAATCGGAGAAAGATATTGTTGCAAACATCGTCAAAGAAGAAATGGAAGGTGCTGTTCAATTGGAAGTTCCATTGGATATTGAAATGGAATTTGCGACAAATTGGTTGGAAGCGCATTAGTAAGGGTGATTTCCCCTCAATCAACCCTAAAATCAACAAAAGAAACTTATATTTAAAGCTCAAAAGAAAAAGAATGTTATGCAAGAAATAAAAAGTTATATCCAAGGTGAATGGAGAAGCGGTGAAGGTGTAGAAACTGAACTGTTTAACGCCATCACAGGAGAAAAAATTGGAGGTGTTTCCAGTAAAGGATTCGATTTCAATGAAATATTAAAATACGGTCGAACTACTGGAGGAGAAAAGTTAAGAAAAATGACTTTTCATGAGCGTGGAAGAATGTTGAAAGCACTTGCACTCTATTTATTAGACAACAAAAAGAAATATTATAAAATTAGTGCTTGGACAGGTGCAACTAAAGGTGATTCTTGGGTAGATATTGAAGGTGGAATTGGAAATTTATTTGCCAATGCATCTTTAAGAAGACAATTCCCAGATCTTCCTTATTACGTTGACGGAGACGCTGCGCCTTTATCAAAAAAAGGAACTTTCATTGGTCATCACATTATGGTACCAAAAGAAGGTGTTGCAGTTCACATCAATGCATTTAACTTCCCTATTTGGGGTATGCTTGAGAAAATTGCAGTGAATTTAATGGCCGGAGTTCCAGCTGTTGTAAAACCATCAAGTGTTACAAGTTATTTAACGCAAGCAATGGTAGAAGATATTATTGCTTCTAAAATCCTTCCAGAAGGTTCTTTACAATTGATACTTGGTTCTGCAAGAGAGTTAATCAATCACGTTACTTCTTCAGATGTAGTTTCATTTACAGGTAGTGCGAGTACAGGATTGAAGTTAAAATCAAATCCTGTTATTACAGAAAATAACGTTCCATTTAACTTAGAAGCAGATTCATTAAATGCAATTGTTTTAGGAAAGAAAGCAACTCCAGACACTGCCGAATTTAAAATCTTCGTAAAAGAGGTGGTTCGAGAAATGACCACAAAAGCTGGACAGAAATGTACTGCAATTCGTCGTGCATTTGTTCCTGAAGAATTGATGGATGCTGCACAAGCTGCAATTTCAGAAAGATTGTCAACAACAATTATTGGAGATCCTTCAGCAGAAGGTGTAAGAATGGGAGCTTTGGCCTCAGCAGATCAGGTGAAGGAGGTACGTGAGAAAGTAGAAGAACTTTCTAAGTCACAAAAAATCGTTTACGGAGATATGGATGAGTTTGATGTTACAGGTGCTGAAAAGCATGTTGGAGCATTTTTCCCTCCAATTCTATTTAGAAATGATGCGCCATTCGAGCAAATTGATGTGCATTCTATTGAAGCATTTGGACCTGTTTCTACACTTATGCCCTACAAAACAATTGAAGAAGCAATTGAATTGACGAAAATGGGTCAAGGTTCATTGGTTTCTTCCATCGTTACACCAGACAATGACGAAGCAACACAGTATGTACTTGGAGCGGCTTCTATGAATGGTCGTATTTTGGTCTTAAATGAAGAATGTGCTAGAGAAAGTACAGGTCACGGTTCTCCACTTCCATTATTAACTCACGGTGGTCCAGGACGTGCTGGAGGCGGTGAAGAAATGGGTGGAAAACGAGGAATTATGCATTATTTACAACGTACTGCTATTCAAGGACACCCAACAACAATCACAGCGATTACGCAAGTATATCAGCAAGGAGCGCAAGGAAACATCACTGACGAGCATCCATTCAAAAAGTATTTTGAAGAGTTGAATGTTGGAGATCAATTAATCACAGAAGCACGTGAAATTACTGCGGATGATATTGACCAATTTGCGGCTCTATCTGGAGATAATTTTTACGCGCATAAAAGAGATACTAATTTCGAAGGAACAATGTTCGACGAGCAAGTTGCACACGGTTATTTCTTAATGAGTGCAACAGCAGGTTTATTTGTGGACAGTTATGACATGAACCCTGTTTTATTAAACTATGGAATTGACAACCTACGATTCACGAAGCCGGTTTATGCAGGTGCAAAAATGCATGTTCGTTTTACGTGTAAAGAGATCATTCCAAACGACGTAACAGAGAAAGAAGACGATCCAAAAACGAAAATCAAGCGAGGAATCGTAAAGTGGTTTGTTGAAATGTTGGATGAAGATGCAGAAGAACCATTAGTAGGATTTGCAACGATTTTAACAATGGTGAAAAAGAAAGACCAGAATTAGAACGATAAAAATCGTTAGGGAGAGGGAGAGATGACTTCTTTCTTGACTAACTACAACGAAATATATAAAGAGACTGTACAATTTGTACGGTCTCTTTTTTTGTGGGGTGAATCAACTCTCCTGATTGAGATATACTTATTCTATGAAATTTGTTTAGTTATATCAGACAATATTATATTTTTATTAGAACTGTACTCCTTTATGTTCCAAACTCATACATCAAATTTTATATGGATTAAAAAAACGCTTGAAAAACTGTAACATTTTGCATTGTCATGTATCTAAAGAATAGAAAAACACAAATTAATAGCAATGTACACAAAACGAAAATCAAAATACTTCCTTCTTATCTCTATTGGGCTATTGATCCTCTGCCTTCCAAATTTAATTGAGCATTCAGGAAATTGGGAACTTACGGAATTAACGAGAGGAATTTTTATGGGAGCTGGGATAGGTGTAGAAATCGTTGGATTGATTTTAATTCGTAAATATAGAATGCAAACAAAAAAACATTAATTTACGCGATAAGTATTATCAAAAAGGCTTTCAACGGTATTTCATATATGGATTTTGACCAAATATATAAAAGCTATTCAACAAAGATTTTCCGAATTTGTTTGGGTTATTTTAATGATTATGAATTGGCCAAAGACATAACACAAGAGACCTTTATTGCAGTTTGGACAAATCTTTCAAAGTTTCAAAATCGTTCTTCTATTGGAACTTGGATATACCGAATCGCTACAAACAAATGTTTACGAGAAATACAGAAAGAAAAATCTCAACCAAGAACAGGGCTACCTTCAGATTTAACCGTCATGGAACCAAGCCTTGAAAAAGAAGAAAAACTTTCTAGGTTAAACCAATATATTTCTGAACTCCCAGAGTTAGAAAGAATTATTATCACCCTTTCTTTAGAAAACGTTCCACAAGAAGAAATTGCCGAAATTATCGGTATTTCTCACAGTAATGCTCGGGTGAAATTTCATAGAATAAAAGCAAAACTTACCAAAAAATTTAAAGAAAATGGATGATTTTGATGTTATGAAAAAAGTATGGAATTCAAACAGCAATTCGGATGTTTCAACTCCTACACAAATACATTCTGCAATCAAAAAATTTAAGCAAAAGAAAAAACGCAATGCTTTTTGGGTAACAGCTTCCTTTATTTTATGTGCATTGGCTTTTATTGTTGTTTTAATTCTACTCAGACCTATGGAATGGACAACTATTATTGGGGTAATTTCAATTTTAATTGCTTTTATTCTGGGAATATTCCAAAAGCTTAAATCATTAAAAAGCATAACCAAAACTGAATTAAAATCAAACAAAGAGTTTCTTGAACAGATGGTCGATTCTGCTCAATTCACTAAAACAAACTGGTTACAAATATTTACAATTCTTTTATTTGCAGTTGGTTATGCATTATTTATATATGAAGGAATTAAAGATAGTTTCATAGAAATGTGTTTAAGCTATCTAGGAATTATACTTTTTTCGGTGTTCATGTATTTTGTTTTTAGACCTTATATGCGCACCGTTTCCCAACACAAAGTAAAAAAAATGACTGAAATCATTCAAGATTTAAAATGAATTCCTGATGTCAAAAAAATATACTGTGAAGAATGTGGAGATTAATGTAAAAACAATGTTCTATTTATAAAATCAGAATTCTTAAGACATTATTCGCGCATAGACGGCGGTGCCAGGGAATTTCTCTAGTATTTTCTTAATTAATGCTGTAAGTGGAATTGAAAGAATCAAACCTGGAATTCCCCAAATAAAGCCCCAAAGTGCTAACATGATCAAAACTGTAACTGTATTTATTGAGAAAGATTTCCCCATTAAAATCGGTTCTAAGATTCCACCAAACAATACTTGAACTCCAGAGATCACGATAATAAAGAACAATAATGAACCCGTTAAATTCAATTCTACCAAAGCGAAAGTGGTAAGAACCACTACTGAAATCACAGATCCAATCATTTGTATGAAGTTTATCAAGAACGCAAATAATCCCCAGAATATTGGGAAACTCACATCAAATGCATAACAGGCTAAACTAAAGCCAAGTCCTGTGAAGAAACTCAAGAGAAATTTAACCACGATGAATTTAAAAATATCTTTTTCAATTTGCCTGAAGGTCTTGACAGATGCGTGTTTCTGTTTAAAAATCAAAAGCTGCATGACCTTTTGCATATTCATTGATCCTGCCAATAACAAAACCGTAAAGAAAAGCGTCATCAAGAGCATACTTACAAAGTTTTTAGCAATGTTTAATCCACTCCCAACACTTCCGAAAATATTAGAACTCACTTTTTCGTCACTCATTACAGCTTCCAATTTTGTCTCATCAGATTTAGGCACAATACCCATCATATCAGCAATTGGCGAAACAACATCGTTTAATCGGTCTTGAAACTTATTGACAAATTCTTCATCTGCATTGGCAAGTTCTTTTCCTGTGAGTTGAACCACTTCGTAAGTCCCTTTAAACGCAATGGAAATAATGATGAGAACAGTTATTACCCCCAAAATATTTGGAATTCGTTTCCTTTTAAACCAACGCATTAAAGGAGAAAATAAAAGCGCCGCAAATAAGGCAAAAGTAAAAGGAATAAATATTACTGAAAGTACATTTAGTAAGTATAATATTAATGGAACTACAATTATTAATAATAACTTTCGGATGGCTAATAACTCTTTTCGCATTTGACTGTTTTAGAAAAAACAATATTAAGAAAATAAAACAAAAAATCACTCACTATTAAAGTAGCAAATTTACAAATCATCATAAAAAAATAATCCTCCATTAATTCTATAATAATAGTTTAAACCTGAATCGCTCATCTAGAAATTAATATTTAACTTTAAGCTTTTAAAATATTCATCTTGAATCATAAAGTACTTTACATTTCCTATGATGGAATGACAGACTCACTTGGTCAATCTCAAGTGCTCCCTTATCTTTTTGGATTAGCTAATAAAGGAGTGGAAATTCACCTTCTGAGTTTTGAAAAGCAAGAATTTTCTAAAGACATCCATAGGATTAAGCAACTCTGTCAAGAAAATGGTATTACCTGGCATCCACAATCCTACACGAAGAAGCCACCTTTAATTTCAACGGTGAGAGATATCCGAAAAATGAAAAAGGTTGCCTATCAGCTACACCAAAAAGTGAATTTCGACATTGTACATTGTCGCAGTTATATTCCTGCATTAATCGGACGAAGTTTACAAAAGTCGCATGGTGTGAAATTGGTATTTGATATGCGCGGATTTTGGGCTGACGAGCGTATTGAAGGTGGAATTTGGAGTAAAACAAACCCTGTTTTTAAAAAAGCGTATAACTTTTTCAAGCAAAAAGAACTGGATTTTTTCAATTCTAGTGATGCAATTGTTTCATTAACACATAACGGGAAAGAAGAGATTGAATCGTGGAATAATATTCCTAATCACCCACCAATTGAAGTTATTCCTTGTTGTGTTGATTTAGATCATTTCCAAGCGAACAAAGTCAATTCAAAAAGCGTTGAAACAAAAAGAAATGAACTTGGAATAAACAAAAATGATTTTGTATTGGGCTATGTTGGATCAATCGGAACATGGTACATGCTGCCAGAAATGTTAGATTACTATGCTGTTTTACGTGAACAAAAATCCGAAAGCAAGTTTTTATTTATCTCGAGAGAGTCAAAAGAAAATATCGTAAATCTGGCTAAAGAAAAAGGCATTCCTGAAAGTGAAATTATCGTTACTGGAACACCCCATAACGAAGTTCCAACTTACGTTTCATTATTTGACTTCTCTATCTTTTTCATTCGTCCGACCTTTTCTAAAAAAGCATCTTCGCCTACCAAGCAAGGCGAATTAATGGCCCTTGGAATTCCAATTATTTGTACCGCTGGAGTTGGCGATACCGACATGATTATTAAAGATGCCAACGCTGGAATTGTATTAGAGAAATTAGATACGGAAAGTTATCAAGCCTGCAATCTGATTCCTGAAGAATATGACAAAGCTGAAATTAGAGCTGGTGCCGAAAAATGGTACAGTTTGAAAAACGGAGTGGAGAAGTATTTTGGGATTTATGAAAAAATTGGTAGGAAAAAATTTAAAGGGGTTGGAAGAAGAGAACGAGAGAATTGAGATTCATTTTTCTATACACCAACTCCATTACGTCATATTTTAACACGAAAGTCGCAAACAATCCGAATATCCACTAATTATTTAACATAAAAATTCAATTACTCAAGCAACTTCTTAAAATAGTTAGAACTCCAAAAACGATGTAATTTGCCCTTTGATATCTACAACATCGTGATCCATCATACATTTGAAATGTTTTTTCGGACATTTAGCAAAACCAATTTTAGAGCAAGGTCGACATTTCAATCCTTTTACTTCGTGAATTGAATAAGATTTAGGTGCTTGTGGTCGGTAAGGATACATACCAAAATCAGGAACAGTATTTCCCCAAATACTCACAATTGGTGTTTCAAAAGCTGATCCAATGTGCATCATTCCAGTATCATTCGTAATTAATACTTGGGCATCTTTTACCACCTGTGCTGATTCGTGAATTGACAAAGCTCCGCAAGTATTATTGACCTTTTGATTGGGTAATAACTTACTGATTTCCTCACCAACTTCTCTATCATCAGGACCACCAACCAAAGCAATGTTAATAGGCAAATCACGTAAAATATCGGCCATAACTTCAGCAGGAACGCGTTTTGTTGCAAACTGAGCTCCAATAGCCACAGCAATATATTTTTCCTTTCCAGGGAATCGTTTAGTAAAAGACATAAAGTCGATCTTGATTCTAAAGTCGATTCCTTTTTGATCATTTACAACGCCCAATGGTTTTACAGCTTCAAAATAACGATCAACAATATGAATGTCAGGCATATTATTCCACTTGAAATTCACATACAACCACTTTTGGATGTTAAGTTTAGGAAAAGTAAAACTCTCTTTACGAAGGTGACTTTTAATTTTTGATGTACGCAGATTTTTATGTAGATCTATCACGTAATCAAAATTCGCAATTTTCAAATCTGACAACACAATATCATTCTCTTCTCCCCATTCGTGAAGGAAATCTACATGTGGATTCGTGGCATAGAGACTCGCATATTGCTTTTTGGTTAGCACATGTAATTCCACATTATCTAATTGCTCCTTTATGCAGCGAATAACTGGACTTGTAAGAACAATGTCTCCAATGGATGAAAAGCGAATGACAAGAATTTTGGTCATGGCGCAAAGGTAGTAATCAATTATTAATATGTTGAATTACAAATTATGAATTGTTTGACTCATGGTTTCGGAAGATAGCAAGAATCTTGCTTTTTTTAATCAATTCTCTGTGAAAATAAAGTGCCGAAGGTGTTCCCTCAAAACCAATGACAAATTAATTTATTTTCAAAATCATTTGTTTTCTAATCAACTTTTTCATTATCTTAAATTAAGGCGAAGTTGAAAATACATGAAAAATTGAGGGATAATTATTTCAGAAAAGAAGCCCGAATAACAATGTTATTTCAGCCAAGCCACTAACTTAGCAACCACCAAATATGGAAGAAAAAATTAACATCATGAAGCAAATTACAGCCGACATTGAGTCTCCTGCTGATTTCACTGAAAAGTTTATCAATCAAACCAATCATCCAGTGTTTCTTACTGGTAAGGCTGGAACTGGTAAGACAACTTTACTAAAGAAAATTATTGATTCAACACACAAAAACACTGTCGTTGTTGCGCCAACAGGAATTGCAGCGCTTAATGCAGGTGGTGTTACCATTCACTCATTTTTCCAAATGCCATTTGCAGCATTTATTCCAGATTTTGGTCAACCACCTTTTGTTGGTCAACGTACCCAATTCAACACCAAAAACACACTTCAACAACATTTCAACCTCAATAAACAACGTAAATCAATATTTCTTAAACTAGAGCTATTGATTGTAGATGAAGTGAGTATGTTGCGTGCAGATTTACTTGATGCCATGGACTTTATGCTGCGTAAAATCAGAAGAAACGACACGCCCTACGGTGGAGTTCAGGTATTATTCATTGGTGATTTAATGCAGCTGCCTCCAATTGTAAAAAGAGAGGAAAAAGGTGTGCTTGATAAATATTATAGTGGAAGCTTCTTTTTTCATTCTAAAGTTGTTCAAGAATATCCACCACTTTATATCGAATTAGAGAAGATTTATCGACAAAATGACCCGGAATTCATCAGTTTATTGAATAATTTGAGAAATAATCACATTTCTGATGAAAACGTTCAACTCCTTAATAATTATGTAAAACCTGATTTTGACGCTACTGAGCACGAAGGTTTCATTACCCTTACAACGCACAACGCCAAAGCAGATGAAATAAATGAAAAAGCCTTAGACTCTTTAAAAGGAAGGACTAAAAAATACGATGCACAAATCACGAAGAAATTTCCTGAGCACATCTACCCTATTCCTCACAGAATGGAATTGAAAGTCGGCGCACAGGTGATGTTCATCAAAAATGATCTGGCCCATGAAAAACGTTATTACAATGGTAAAATTGGACGAGTTACAGAGCTATCTTCTGATGAAATTCGGGTAACTTTTCCAGAAGAAAATTTAACGATAACTGTTGAACCGTATGAATGGGAAAACGTAAAATTTTCTTTGGACGAGAAATCTGGTGAAATTAAAGAGGAAGTCATCGGAACATTTGTACATTTCCCTTTGAAATTGGCCTGGGCAATCACAGTTCACAAAAGTCAAGGATTAACTTTTGAAAAAGCTGTTTTGGATTTATCTAAAGTCTTTGCTCCTGGTCAGGCTTATGTTGGATTGTCGCGTTTGGTTTCACTAAAAGGTTTAGTTTTGACAAGTCCAATTCAATTGAATGGACTCCGCAACGATCAACACGTTGTTAACTACGCTAAGAACAAAGCAGATAGAAAGTTATTATCTCGAAAACTAGAGCTAGGGACAGTAACTTATTTACAAAACAGATTACAAAAAACATTTAACTGGGATGCAATGGTTAGTCGTTGGTTAGCACTTGAAGCTTCTCACAAAACAGCAGGACCAAGAAGTGAAATGGCCAAAAACAAAGTTTGGTTTGAAGAACAAATCAATACTTTAATGGGCACACTTGATCCTGCTCGAAAATTCAGGTCTCAAATCATTAAGATATGTCAGCCAGATCAATTAGATATCGATTTACTTTACGAACGATACGAAGCTGCTTATAATTATTTTATCAAGCGTTTAGAGCCTGTTTTTAGAGGAAATATTAAAAAGCTTTTGCTTTTAGGTAAAAAATCGAATGTTAAGCAATACTCTGAAGATTTAACCGAATTAGATGAACACTTAACCGAAGTAATTCTTGAGCTTAAGAAATCAAGAAAATTGGTTCAAAACCTTTACAATGGTAAAGCACTATCTAAAGAAAATATATGGGACGATCAAATCCGTAATTTTAAAATTGCGAAGGTTCAAGTGGTCAAAGATGAAATTCGTAGAGAAAATCCGACCATCGGGGATTTAGAGGATTTCGATACAGAAAAGAAAACCGCAAAAGAGCGCAGTGCTTCAAAGAAACCAAAGGAAAGCACTTTTGATAAGACCTATAAGTTATTTCAAAAAGGACGAACAATTAAAGAAATTGCTGATGAGCGAGTTTTAACAGAAAAAACCATATACGCTCACATGAGTCGTCTTGTAAAGGATGAAAAGATTGAAGTAGATGAAGTCCTTGACCAAGAAAAACTATCCTTTTTAAAGGAGACAATAGGAAAAGAATTTGAAGGAACACTTTCTTCAGCTAAAGAAAAGGTCGGAGATGATATTTCATGGGAAGAATTAAAGATTTATCAAGCCAGTACATTAAAATAGTGCTCTTTTTACTACAAAAAGAGATATATTTATATCTTCATAACACTATTATATGAAGAAAAAATTAATCTACCTTGCCTTTGCAACAATATCTATAGGAAGTGTTCAAGGGCAAAACGCATTAAATCTAGATGGTTTTGATGATCATATCAATACAAATTTAAGCGGTATTTCAGGCGACAATGCAAGAACAGTTGAAGCATGGGTTAAAATTCCTAATGCCAACACCACAAGTCAAAACGTTATTGTAGATTGGGGAGTATTTGCTATCAGTCAACGTTCAACTTTTAATGTCTTAAACAACAGACTTCGTTTTGAAGTTGGTGGTGCAGGACAAAACGGAATGACTTTATTGAATGACGATACTTGGCATCATGTTGCGTATACTTATGACCCTTCTGACAATGATACTGTAAGGTTCTATGTCGATGGTGTAGCAGATGGAAAAGGCCGTATTACAACTGTGAATTCTGGTACAACTAACAATATCAGAATTGGCCAACGACTTGACAACAATAACAACTTTGCTGGTAGTATAGATGAAGTTCGTATATGGAACTATGCGCGAACAGCGTCTGAAATCAGTGCGAATATGAATACCGAATTATGTAATCAAACAAATAGTTTAATTGCATATTTTAATTTTAATGAAGGAACTCCAGGTGGTAGTAATACAAATCTCTCAAGCGTTTTAGACTTATCATCTAACCTAGGATATGGAAACCTATCCTCTTTTGCATTAACGGGAAGCAGCTCAAACTTCATATCAGGTCCTGGGCTCACTAGCGGGATGTCAATTTCTGCTGAAGAAATTGTGCAGTGTAATAGCTATACGTGGCCTGTAAACAACACCAATTACACCACAAGTGGTACCTATATAGAAAGTCTTACGTCTTCAAACAACTGCGATTCCATTGTAACTTTAAACTTAACAATTGTACAACCTACTTATGACACAATAACCATGACGGCTTGTGAAGAATATATATGGAATGAAAATGGAACAACCTATACCACAAGCGGAGTATATTCAGAAAATTATTCAAATATTGGTGGTTGTGACTCTATTAAAACCTTAGATTTAACCATCGGAATGCCATACGACGAAACAGTTACTGCAATCGGATGTAATGAATATTATTGGGATGTTAATGGTGAAACTTACACTTCTTCAGGAAACCACACTGAGGTTTTACAAACTGCTAGTGGTTGTGATTCTACGATCACCCTTGATTTAAGTATTGTCCCACTAACAAATACAGTATCGATGAATGAACATGGTGTTTTAAAAGCGGACAGATCAAACATTAGTTACCAATGGATTGATTGTGACACAGAAATGGAAATTCCTGGAGCTACAAATCAAGAATTTGAACCAACTTACAATGGAAGTTTTAAAGTAGTGCTTGACAACGGAGACTGTACAGACACAAGCATTTGTTTATCCATCAACAATGTTAGCGTGAACACTTTTAAAATTGAAGATTTTGCAATTTATCCGAATCCATCAAACGGAAGTTTCAAAGTTGAATTCAACACTCCATTCACTGGTTTAATTAACATTACAAATATTTCAGGTAAACAAATTTACAATAGTGCATTGAAAGACGCACAATTGACAAACCTCAATTTAACACAAATTGAAAATGGAATTTACTTTATTAACATTAATGATGAAAAAGGAAACATATATACGAAGAAGGTTATTCTAGAGTAATACTAATTCTGTCAAGTCCTAAATAACCGATACAGATTATTAAAGGATTAAAATTATAAATTAAAGCTGAGTAATGACGTCATTACTCAGCTTTTTTGATTTGTATTGCATTCTTTTTAAAATATTTTGCTTGTGC
>NZ_QURB01000006.1 GCF_003402975.1 Brumimicrobium aurantiacum
ATGGTACTGCCCTTTTAAGGGTGGGAGAGTAAGTCGACGCCACTTTTTAAAAACCTCATACATTCATTTGTGTGAGGTTTTTTGTTTTATATACTTTTTTTATTTGCGTTGATGATACTGTCCGTCAGCAGACGGATGGGCTAGTATTCCAATATAGATAACGAGTTTAGAAATCTTACATATTCTGATATAGGCGCTGATGAATTTGATACTGATTGGTCTATAATTTTTGACCTTTCTACGGACAGTATTATTAATCCGAATAATTTAAGTTGTAGTGATAACGATTCTATTTTGTTTATTTTCTCAAATAATTATACGGATACGATTACGAGCGCTATAATAGAATGGAGTATAAATGGAGGTACATCAAATTTATATAATTGGAATAATGTGCTTGCTCCTGGACTTAGTGATGCCGTATTTCTGGGCTTTGGAAACTTTATTCCAAATACTAATTATATCATAGATATCACTATTTCTGAACCAGACGGGATTGAAGACGCTTATTTTGCAAACAATGATTTAAGTGTACCTTTTTTATGCTATGTAAAACCTTCTATTGAATTAGATCAGAACTTTATTTGTGATGGAGATGCACTTGTTTTAAAGTCATCATTCTCCGATGCTACTTATAGCTATTCATGGTCGGGAGGCTCAACAAATGATTCAATAATTGCAAATGTAGGTGGAACTTATTGGTTAGAAACCATTGATACTTTTGGCTGTGTTGAGAATGACACCGTTGTTATTACAATATTTCCAGCACCAACACCTGTTTCAATTTTAGCCTCGGATACTGTTTTTTGTAGTGATGAATTTGCAACCTTAACAGCTGATCCCATCCTTTCAGGTAACACGCATACTTGGAACAGGAACTGGCCTGGAGGAAATCCAACAAGTATTACTGTGGATGAAGATGGCCGAAGTAATTCTCACAATTGAAGACCCGAATGGTTGTTTACAATACGATACAATTCAGCTAACGACTGTTCAGGTGCCCTATACCAATATATGGAGTGGTGGACCAAACATATATTGTGATAATATCCCTTCGGGTAGTACTTTTCAATGGTACTTGGATGGCGCTATAATTCCTGGGGCTGTTGGTCAAGTTTATACTCCAGTTGTTAATGGAGTTTATTCACTCGTGGTAACAAATGGAATTTGTTCATATACTACAGATAATTATCATTATTATAAGGTAGGTTTAACGGATGTAAATAAAAATGAAATATCCTTGACGCCTAATCCTGCAACTTCCAAAATCAAAATCAATACTTTGAATTTAAAATTCAGTTTTACGATATATGATGCGACAGGAAAAGTTGTAATGGAGGCAGAAGATGTTTATGATAACACGATTCCGATTATTGATTTAGTGAAAGGAATCTATATGATTGAATTGTTAATTGGTGAAGATTTTATAATGAAAAGATTTGTGAAGAATTGAGCTGGTTCCTTACAGGATTTTTTAAATACAAAAAAGGATTTGTCAATTGAATCTTAACAAACCCCTTCAATAAAAGTCATAATTTTTTATGATTTAGTATCACAATTATATGCTACAAAATATATTATATGTACCAAAAATAACTAACTGTATCCTTAAATATAAATAACTTCTTCCACCTTAATCACAGGCTTTAACTTGTATTGACCATTTCCAGTTTCTACGATTGAACTCCCTGCGTCAAAATCTAATGTTACAACCATTGTTTGATTTGAAACAACCTCTGAGTTTAAGTTAATTTTAATACCTGTTTTATCTTGACTAGATAATTCCAAAGGATGTTGCGTTGTGGTAGACGTAATACTGTCTTCTTCAACTGCATAATTTCCTTCTCCAAGGATAAGTCTAACCTGATTCACTTTCCCCGCTGGTATTGCAGTTGGATCTGCCAAAACATCTGTAACACCATTTTGTAATTCAAGTAAATCGTAAATTCCTGTATTTGCATCTAACTGAACCCAGTCTCCATCATAGTGAGCCCAAACTTCGATAATGTTAACATTAACTTCGGTAAAATCTGCAGGATCATCTGTAAGTAAAACCTTTATTTTACCTTCATCGTTTTTGTTACAAGAAAGTGTTAGACCTAATAGTATAATTAAAGAGATAATAAAAGTTGCTATGTTTTTCATAAGGGCATGTATTATATGATTTCTTTAAAACTATAACAAAGTAACTCTAAATCCAATTTATTTTTATTTGTTTAACAACTCTATTTAGAAAAACTCATTGTTAAGTTATTTTCCACCCCGGCGGAAACCGGTAGCTTTTTGAAACTCTTTTATTGTAGGAACATTTACTTGAGCGAGCGACCTTGTGAAGCTAACTCAAGAAATAAATTCCACATAAAAGAGTGAAGAAACTAAAGGATGTAGACGGATTAGGAGGCCAAAAAAAAGCCAGAAATCTCAATAAAGACCTGACTTTTTCAATGTTAAATTTAAATATATTGTTTAGAATGGATTTGTTGCATGTACCGTGACTTCTGGAATGTAAGCTCTTCTGTCCATTTGTAAAGTATTAATAATTGTTTCTGCAATGTCACTTGGAGTTAACTTGTTACTTTCCAATGGACGTTCCTCACGGTTTTCTTCATCTCCAAATGCTGTGGGTACTTCACTAGGATTCACTTGTATTACTCTAATGTTATTTTTTCGTAATTCTCCTTGCCATGCTTGAGTCATTCCTCTTAATGCAAATTTTGAAGAAGAATAAATTGATCCTGTTGGATAACCTTTGAGAGATGCAGTTGAAGCAATGTTAATGATATCACCATAGTTTTGATCAACGAATATTTTGGCAGCGCCTTGTGCAACCATTGCCGCACCGAAAACATTGACTTCGTAGACTTTTCTCAATTCTTCTCTTGTTAAGTCTACCAATTCATTTCTTAAGCCAATTCCCGCATTGTTCACCAAAACATCCAATTCACCTATTTCTGTTTTTATGTATTTATACAAAGCATCAATTTCTTCGTCTTTGGTAACATCACATTTGAAAGGCACCGCACCAATTTCTTTCGCTACAGTTTCTGTTTTTTCGTGATCTCGCCCAGTAATAATCACCTTAGCTCCTTTTTCAATGCAGGCAATTGCTGTAGCTTTTCCTAATCCTGAATTTCCTCCAGTTATAAGTATCACTTTATCTTTTAAGTCCATATTATCTGTTTTTATGCGTTTAAAAATATTAAGGTAACAAAAAAGGGAGTCTAAAAAAGACTCCCTTCAATATTTATAACAGAAAAGACTTACAATAGTTCAGCCATTTTTTCTCCAATTTTTGCAGGAGAATCAACAACGTGAATACCACAGTCTCTCATAATTGCTTTCTTTGCTTGAGCTGTATCGTCTGCACCACCAACAATTGCACCTGCGTGACCCATTGTTCTTCCAGCTGGAGCAGTTTCACCTGCGATAAATCCAACAACTGGCTTAGTACCATTTTCTTTGATCCATTTTGCAGCGTTAGCTTCTAAGTTACCTCCAATTTCACCAATCATAACGATTCCTTTTGTTTCAGGGTCGTTCATTAGTAATTCAACAGCTTCTTTTGTTGTAGTTCCAATAATTGGATCACCACCGATACCAATTGCAGTTGTAATACCTAATCCAGCTTTTACAACTTGATCAGCAGCTTCATACGTTAAAGTACCTGATTTAGATACAATACCGATTGAACCTTTTTCGAATACGAAACCTGGCATAATACCAACTTTTGCTTCACCTGCAGTAATTACACCTGGACAGTTAGGTCCAATTAATGTACATTCATAAGCAGAGATATATTCTTTTGCTTTAATCATGTCATTTACTGGAATACCTTCTGTAATACAGATTATCACTTTAATTCCCGCATTTGCAGCCTCCATGATTGCATCTCCAGCAAATGCCGGTGGAACAAAAATGATAGATACATCAGCAGCTGCTTTATCAACTGCCTCTTGAACTGTGTTAAATACTGGCTTGTCTAAGTGAGTTTGTCCACCTTTTCCTGGAGTTACACCTCCAACAACGTTGGTTCCAAACTCAATCATTTGACCTGCATGGAATGTTCCTTCGCTTCCTGTGAAACCTTGGACAATTACTTTTGAATCTTTATTTACTAATACGCTCATGTTCGCGAGTTTTCTACATTTGGTTAATGCCGTCAAAAATAGAATTTAGATTGGTTAATGGCAAGTAAATTGAATAAAATGTTTGTCAATAAGGACAGAAAATTGAATGAATTCTTTATTTCCTCCTTTTATATATATGGATATTGGATTCATTTATAAATTGAGTTATTTTCTTTAGAACTATTAAAAGGCGAGAAGTTTAATTCATAACCCAATTGTGTATAAAAACCGTCTTGAAGTAGGATTAAAAATTGAATAAAAGCATCATCTATACTTTATGAAATAAAAAAAATGAAAATAAATTGTTTTTCTTGCTTGATATTAGAATTATATCCTTAGATTTGTCACGAGATTACATAATGTAAAAAGTAATCAGGTTTTATAGTTTTAGCATGGTTTAGCAAAAAGAGGAATAAATGTAACGCATTTATTCCTCTTTTTAATTTATAGCTATTTTTATTTACACCTAATGAATGACACTTACTCGATTAGTAGCCATCATTCTTTGTTGATTATTTCTAAAATGAATAATGTAAATTCCACTTGCCCAATTTGAAACTTTTAATTGAGTCTTTTGACTATCTAAACTTACTTCCATCATTTTCTTCCCGTTCGTAGTGTAAATAATCGCATGCGTAATTTCTTTATTTGACTTTTCGATTGTAACGATATCCTTACTAGGATTAGGATAAATCACCAATTGGTTCTCCATTGCCTCATTCGTTGTACTAAGATTCAAGTCTTCAACCGTAACAGCTTTACATGTTACTGTTGTGTCACATGAACTCATCGCAGTTAAACATACGTTATAAATTCCCTCATTTGTATAGGTATGGGTAGGTTCAAAATCAATAGAAGAGTTCCCGTCGTCAAAATCCCATAAATATGCGATGGCATTTTGAGAGCTATTGTTGAATTCAATCGTTAAATTGTAATTATCATTGGTGAAATCCGCAATTGGTCGAATAACTGATGGGTTTTCGATAGTGAAGTTCTCAGTGATTTTACAACCTTGAACATCTTCTGCAGTGATTTGATAAGTTCCTGATGTAAGATTAGACCATGTATTTGAATTTGGTCCGTTTGCCCATTGATAAGTAAAGCCAGTACTTCCTGAAGCGCTTACAGAGATCTCTGCATCATTACTATTAACACAAGTAGGTGATGTGATGGTTTTACTTAAACTTAATTGAGTGACATAAGTTATAGGGAAATG
The DNA here is from genome assembly GCF_003402975.1 of Brumimicrobium aurantiacum. Taxonomy (GTDB): domain Bacteria; phylum Bacteroidota; class Bacteroidia; order Flavobacteriales_D; family Crocinitomicaceae; genus Brumimicrobium; species Brumimicrobium aurantiacum. Next base: position 5,344 of record NZ_QURB01000006.1, read on the forward strand.
TAGTGTTGTATCGCACCCAGTTGCATCGGTAATGGTTACTTGATAATTATTTGGAAATAGATTCGTAACAGTTGGTCCCGTCATTCCGTTATTCCAAGTGAAAGTATATCCAGGAGTTCCTCCAGTTACATTTAATGTGATGGAACCATTTTGTAATTCGTTACAGACAGGTTGATTTATACTTTCTGAAATATTGATGTTACAATTCAAATTTGATTTTATTTCAATACAATAATCTTCAACTTCACCTTGATCGAATATTCCACATGCCCCTGAAGTTCCTGTCGCAGTTGTTCCATTGTAAGCCATTTGGACCCTCATTCTAGTTTTACCCAGTGTTGCTCCTCCTGGAATTGTGAAATTACCACCAATAACACTAAGTCCAGCACTTGTTTGGTTAAATACAAGTTCGCTATTGTCAAATGTTCCATCCTGATTATAGTCAATCCAGATGTTTAACTTTTCCTCCAAAACTTGACCATCGAAACCTAAGGTGGCAACAAAAGGAATATTTTGATTGAGCTCTAAACTAAATGCGTTTTCATTAAAACGATAGCCATTATCATCTCCACTTGTAAATGTATTGCCATTGATTTGGAACTCCTCAATCCATTCATTTTGAATTCCTAAAATAGCTTCTGGTTGGTCACCGTTATTGATACTTGTTTTTAAAGTTAAGCCATCTGATTGTGAAATCATTACCGCAGGAATGGTTATTGAATTGTTGTTTCCTCCCATTTCTATTGTTCCTGCGACATTATTCACGACAATTACCGCAACCGCACCAGCATTTTGGGCATTCAATACTTTTGTTGTGAAGTTACAATTACCTCTGTCTACAATTGCAATGTTTCCATTGAGTTCAGTAGCGTTTAACAAAGTGTTGCAGCCTTCATTAGGAGATGCTGTTCCGTCATTAACCAAAATCAATTCACCTGTGACATAACCATTAGAAGGGTTTCCGCCGAAGTATGATGTGGCTTGAAAGGTGTAATTACCCGCTATTGAACTAGGACTATAAACCTGAAATTGGGCATTGGTATTGTTTGTCGCTTGATGATCACAATAGTTCAAATTGATGCAGTTTCCACAGCCATCTGTTTTAAATTTGTAGCTTCTTGAAGGAACTCCTATTTGTCCATTACAAATCGAAGAAACAGTATATTCATAAGTGGTACAATTGGTGAGTCCCGAGAAAACATAATTTGTGTCAGTTGTATTGTAACTAGACCAAATTCCTGATCCTTCAACTTGAATATTGATTTGATAGCTGCTGGCATTGCTGTTAGGATTGAATCTTATTTCGCTTGAATAATCACTTGTAGTTGCTGTAATTATTGAATCTGGAGGAATACATAAAGTACAAGTTGCATCCATAATGTTATCAAGTGCATTTTTTGAATTGATTCTTCCTCCAGTAATTGTTTTTGTTTGCAAATATGCTGTTTGATCAACACCGTCGAAGAGCGCTTTTTTAACGCGTTTTGCTGCTTCTTGAGGGTTGGTTCTGGATAGAGATTCTAATTTAAAACAAGGTATACTGTACATTAATCCGATTACGCCAGCTGTTAGAGGACAAGCAAAAGATGTTCCTGAAGTATATGTGTATCCGTTATTAGCTGCTGTAGTGTAAATTCCAGAACCCGGAGCAGCCACATCAATGGTTTGATCTCCATATCCTGCAAAGTCAACAATGTCTTGATTATTAGTCGCAGTAACGCTAATCATGTATTCACTTGCACAAGTTGTTGGGACATCACCGAATGTGTCAACATCTTGATCTTGATTCGTTGTTGCACCTACATTTAAAATTCCCGCTTCTCCTAAATCATCATAGAAACTACACCATATTGGATAGTTAGCAGGATCTCCACCATCAACACCCCATGAAGAACTTGTTGCTACAACAAAAGCCCCTTTATTTCCATTGCTTTGGTTGTATAATAGTCTTGCATTTAATGCATAATCGTAGGATGCAATGATATTTGCCTCTGTAAATGGATTTCCATAACCAGCAATATCCATAATTTTTATATTCCAATTGGCTCCTGTGACACCATTATCATTATTACCTATTGCTCCAATCATTCCTGCACAGTTAGTTCCGTGCGAGCCCGTTCCAATATTGTCGTCGTTTGAAGCTACATTCCATCCATTATAATCATCGATATAACCGTTACCGTCATCATCTATGCCGTTGTTTGGGATTTCATCTAAATTTTTCCAATGATTTCCTGAAAGATCATCGTGATTTAATAGGTCAGCGCTTTCTATTAAAGCCACCACAATTTCTTTTCCATTATCTGTTGTTCCACCAGTGGTAATATCCCAAGCTAATTCAGATTGAATCAAGTTATGATGCCATTGGTTGTTGAATTGTGGATCGTTCGGCGTAGCACGCAATTTGACAGGTCTGTTTGGTTGTGCAAATAAAATCTCTGGGTGTTTAATAAGTGATGAAATTACTTCATCTTTATTGGTAGTCAAACCATTAAAATTCAATAAATAGATGTCTGCATGTTTGGATAAACACTGTTCTATTTTTAATTCAAAACTTTCATGGACATTAAGAAGTAATTCTTCAGGTGAGTTGTCCTTTTGCATTTTGATTATGACTTGATCTTTATTGCTTTGATTCAGTTGGCCAAAAACGGAATGCGTAATTAAAAGAAAGAAAGTTATAAATCGTAAAATTGTTTTCATGAGTTATTTAATCTTTGTGCAATATACTTTAAAATAATGAATTAGAAAAAGCTATCATTTTGAATGATATTGTTTGTATAGATAATGTTGAAAATGCTAAAAAATCCTTTTATTGAATAATTGATTATCGAAACAACAAGAAGAAATTTATATATTTGTTCGCTCATGGACAAAAAAACTGAAATATCTATTGTTGTTCCACTCTATAATGAAGTGGAATCTTTACCAGAATTGCATAAATGGATTATTTCTGTAATGCAAAAGCATAATTTTTCTTACGAGATTATCTTCGTAGATGATGGAAGTAAGGATGGCTCTTGGGAGGTAGTTGAAAACCTTAAGGCGCAAGATGGCAATGTTCGTGGAATTAAGTTTCAACGTAATTATGGGAAGTCAGCAGCGCTCCAAAAAGGTTTTGAAGCGGTAAAAGGGGAGTATGTTATCACTATGGATGCAGATCTTCAAGATTCACCAGAGGAAATACCTGAAATGGTACGCATGATTAAAGAGGATGGTTTTGACATGATTTCTGGATGGAAAAAGAAAAGATACGACCCTTTATCTAAGACAATACCAACAAAATTATATAACTGGACAGCAAGAAAGCTTACAGGGATTTATCTTCATGATTTCAATTGTGGATTAAAGGCTTATCGTTCTATCGTTGTAAAAAGTATTGAGATTTATGGAGATATGCACCGATATATACCAGCCTTGGCAAAATATGCAGGTTTCAATAAGATTGGTGAAAAAGTTGTACAACATCAGGCCAGAAAGTTTGGTGTGACAAAATTTGGTTTGAATCGATTTATGAATGGACCTTTAGATTTACTATCAGTTGTCTTTATTGGAAAGTTTGGTAAAAAACCGATGCACTTTTTTGGTGCGATTGGTACATTGCTTTTCTTTATTGGTTTTGTTTTTGCACTTTATTTGGGGATCGACAAAATTGTAAGCTTTTTCTCAGATAGCTTGTCTCCTTTAATTGCGCAGCGAACTGAATTTTATATTGCGTTAACATCGATGATTATTGGAAGTCAATTTTTTCTTGCAGGGTTCATTGCGGAGTTAATCGGAAGAAATTCTTCTTCAAGAAATATGTATTTGATAGAAACTGAAATCTAGGCCATTGTTTTGGTTGGTCCAAAATTTAGAACTTCATTGACAATTTATTTTAAGAAGCGACGTTATGAAATTAACCTTGTAATTTTTCGCTGTATTCATTTGGAATAATCCTTGTTTTAAATAGCAGTGAATAAATCGAATTATGAAATCAAAAAAAAAGAGTTAACCTATGAATTTTATCAAGTTGAATATTGTTTTAAGCTTAATGTTTTTAACGAGTTCTTTTACTATTTTATTTTCACAAATTAATCAAGTCGATTCTCAAGGGAGGAAGCAAGGTAAGTGGGTAAAAACTTATGCAGATTCTGATGATATTCGTTATGAAGGCGAATTTAAAGATGATAAACCAGTAGGTAAGTTTGTGTATTATTATCCTGATAATAGTATTCGATCAATTATAAAGCACGACCCAAATAGTGATCGAAGTGAAGCTTATTTCTACCATCCATCCAAAGAGTTAATTGCGCACGGTATTTATAGAGGTAAAGAAAAGGACAGTGTTTGGTCTCATTTTTTAACTACTGGTCATTATAGTTATACTGAAACATACAAAAATGGAGTGCTTCATGGTGAGCGCATAACTTATTATGGTCAAGAAGCGGTAGAAGATCCAGAAGTTAAATTGGTTTTACGAAAAGCAAATTATGAAAATGGAAAGCCACATGGTGAATATGTAGAATACTTTGCTGATGGGTTAATTAAAGGGAAAGGTCAATATGTTCATGGCAAATTGAACGGTGTAATTATTAAGAATCATGCGAATGGTAACATTATGATTAAAGAACGATGGAAAAATAATGTGAAACATGGTTGGTGGGTTTCTTATGATGAAAGTGGTAAAGAAGATGGCCGTATTTTATACAGGAATGGAACTTTAATGGAAGGAAAGCAAAAGGATGAATATCTTGAAAAATTGAAAAAAGAAGGTGTTAGCCCAAATAAATAGTTTAATTTTATTTGCTCGTAGATTAAAATAAGATGTTGAAAAAACTTTGTTCTTCCTTATTCATCCTTTTGCTCATTGGATGTAAAGAATCTGAAACTGTAGATTTCGGATATGACTATTTTCCTCAAACTGAAGGGAACTTCGTAGAATATGATGTACTAGAGGTTTTTCATGACGTTAACGTAAATCCACAACACGATACGATGCAATACCGATTAAAAACAGTTGTTGGAGAAGAAATGATTGATAATACAGGTAGGGCTGTTCGAAAATTCTTTAGGTATAAATATGATCTTCAAAGTGGGGAGTTGTTTGATCAGCGCGTTTGGACTTCCGTGATTGATGATGGAAGGGGAGAACTCGTAGAAGAAAATCAACGTAAAATCAAATTGGTTTTTGCAGTGAAAGCAGATAAGGTTTGGGATGTAAATGCATTTAACGAATTTGAGTCTAAGGAGGTTTATTATAGTGGTGTTAATGAAGAAATGACATTTAACAATAATGAATTTGAACAGACGGTAACTGTAAATTATGAAGATTTTTTCTCATTGGTAGATTATCGAAAGCAATATGAGGTGTATGCCAAGGGAGTTGGTCTAGTGAAGAAAAGCTTCAAGGATTTTACGATAGAAAACTTTGATACCACTGCAATTCAAAAAGGAACAGAGCTTCATTATGAGTTGATTAATTATGGTGTAGAGTAGTCTTTTTAGTTTGGAAAATGTTAAAATCACATTTCAATAATAAAAAGTTAGTATGTTAAATGAATTTATGCTTGCATTTTATATATGATTGACTTATATTTGCAATCCATTAAGAAAAAGGGATTTGGATTTCTGTTTAAAAGCGAAAAAAAATCTTTTAAAACATTGGCTATTAAAGAAAAGTTTTCTTTCTTTGCAGCCGCTTTTGTAATTAGCATAAACTATTTTAAAATATGTCACGAGTTTGTCAGTTAACAGGGAAAAGAGTAATGGTTGGGAACAATGTTTCTCACTCCAACCAAAAAACAAAACGTAAGTTTTACCCTAATTTAGTAAAGAAGAAATTTTATCTTCCAGAAGAGAAAGAGTTTATAACCCTTCGAGTTTCAACTTCAGCGTTGCGTACTATCAATAAGAATGGTATTACAGCATGTGTTAAAGAGGCAAGAGCGAAAGGATATTTAAAATAGTAGATAGCCGAAAAGTTATACACTAGGAAAAAGAAATAAAATGGCAAAAAAAGGAAATAGAGTTCAGGTTATACTAGAGTGTACTGAGCACAAAGAATCAGGAAAGCCTGGTACATCAAGATATATTAGTACAAAGAATAGAAAAAATACGCCAGAGCGTTTAGAATTGAAAAAATTCAATCCTATTCTTAAGAAGATGACAATTCATAAAGAAATTAAATAGTTGAGTTATGGCAAAGAAATCAGTAGCATCTTTACAGACAGGTGGTGGTAAAGCCCACACTAAAGTAATTAAGATGGTGAAAAACGAAAGAGGATCTTACTCATTCCGTGAGGAAATGGTTCTAAATGGAGATGTTAAAGAATGGTTCGCAAAAACCAAATAGTATTCGCATTTTCAATTAAATAAATACTAATTATTAGCTTCTTGCCTTTCGGTAGGGAGCTTTTCTTTTTTTATATTATGGCATTATTTGGACTGTTTGGGAAGGATAAAAAGAAGAAGTTAGACCAAGGTTTGGAAAAAACTAAGGAAAGCTTTTTATCTAAATTAACGCGTACCGTTGTTGGTAAATCTAAGGTTGATGATGAGGTTTTAGATGATTTGGAAGAAGTGCTAATTACATCAGATGTTGGGGTAAAAACAACTTTGAAAATTATCGAACGTATTGAAGAACGTGTTGGAAGAGAAAAGTACGTAAGTACTTCAGAGTTGCAAAACGTCTTGCGTAGTGAAATAGCTTCTTTGTTGGAAGAGAATAACACCAGTGACGTTGAATATGATATTCCTAAACATCCCGATAATAATCCACATGTAATAATGGTGGTGGGTGTAAATGGTGTTGGTAAAACCACAACTATTGGAAAGTTAGCACATCAATTCAAAGGAATGGGAAAACAAGTGGTACTTGGTGCTGCAGATACATTCCGTGCTGCCGCCGTTGACCAATTAATAATCTGGTCTGAACGTGTTGGCGTACCAATTGTACAACAAGGTATGGAAGCAGACCCTGCATCTGTAGCTTTTGAAACGCTAGAAGTTGCTAAAGCAAAAGGAGCGGATGTTGCCATAATTGATACAGCAGGAAGGTTACACAATAAGGTGAACTTGATGAATGAGTTGACGAAGATTAAACGAGTAATGCAAAAAGTAGTACCTGGTGCACCTCATGAAATTTTATTGGTATTGGATGGTTCAACAGGGCAGAATGCTTTCGAACAAGCTAAACAATTCTCTCTAGCTACAGAAATTAACGCATTAGCAATTACTAAACTTGATGGTACTGCCAAAGGAGGAGTTGTTATTGGAATTTCTGACCAAATGAAAATACCGGTTAAATATATAGGTGTTGGTGAACAAATGAATGATCTTCAATCATTTAATAGAAGGGCTTTCGTTGATTCCCTATTTGGAGAGTAGATTTATTTCTTATCCACCTTACTTTTTTACCTTTGCATTGAATTTATAAATACAGTAAATAGAAATTTATACATGAAAAAATTATTGTTTATCCCATTGGCAGCACTTTTCGTGGGTTGTGGATCAAATCCAAAAAATGCTTCAGAAATTAATTTAGATGATTTCAAACAAAAGATTTCTTATTCGTTAGGTGCGGATATGGGAACGAACTTTTCAAATATACCAGAAAATATTTTCTCTGAATTAGATAAAAGTGAATTAGAAGAAGGATTCTATACTTTTTTGAAAGATGTAGAAATGTCTACTGATGATTGTAGAGAAGTACTAAGTACAGCACTTGGTAATCCATCTGGAATTGATACAACTGATTATAGTAGAGCTAGAGTATCACACTGTTATGGCGCTATTTTCGGAGAAATGTTGAGAAAGTCACTTGAGTCTAAAAATGCAATGGACGAAGTGAATTTTGATATTGCACGAATCGGTTTTGCAAATTCTTTGGTTCAAACTGATACTATAATTCCTCTTGAAGAACGTCACCAAATGATTATGGACTTTAACAATGATTTGAATAACATTGCTGGTGAAGACTATATGGTGGAATTATCTAAAAAGCATGAATCAGATGTTCAAGACGAAGGGTATATATTAATTGAAAATAAAGCTGGAAACGGTGAAGCAATTGATTTGTCAGGAGAATATAATATTGTTTATACAATGACAAATATTTCAGGTGATACTATTATTTCAACACTTCAAAGTCAAAAGCTTTCAGATCAAGAAAACGCTCAAATCGTTAATGTTGATGATATCGTTTTTCCAGAAGCTTGGAAATTAGCAGCAAAAAATATGGAAGTAGGTGGAGAATATACGATTCATACTTCTTATGATTTAGCATATGGTGAAGATGGGCTACAAGCTCCAAACTCTCAAAGTTATGTGATTCAACCATATTCTGCTTTAACTATTTATTCTAAGGTGTTGTCTCAAGGAGAGCGTTTTAGCTCTGTTAAAGAAAGTGGTGCCCAAATGCTTGAAGAAGCCAAAAATCAACCAAACACAGTGGTTGATCCTTCAGGATTTGTTTTAACGACTTTGGAAGAAGGAAAGGGAAATCAAGTGAATCCTGGTGATGATGTTCAAGCACATTACATTTTGTCTAACTCTAAAGGACAAGTGATTGAAAATAGTTATATGTCTTCTTCTCAAAATAATCAACCAGCACCTTCTTTTTCATTGAATGGTGTTGTGAAAGGATGGCAATTAGCTATTCCGAAAATGAAAGAAGGAGGGCGTTATAGATTAACTCTTCCATACGATTTAGCTTATGGAGCACAAGGAAACCAAACGATTCAACCTTATGAAACGCTTTCATTTGAGATTGAGGTATTGAAGGCTGGGGATCCGGGTACATTGGTTAAACCAAGACAACAACAATTTTCAGAAGAGCAATTAAAGCAACTTCAAGAAGAGTTTAAAAAACAACAACAGAAATAATATATTGAAGTGATAAGAACTTCTAATTCTATACTTGAAAAGGTTCGTCTTCCAATTGGAAAAGGCGAACCTTTTTCTTTTGAAGTCAAAAGAGATGACTTGATTCATTCTGTGATTTCAGGGAATAAATGGAGGAAATTAAAATACAATATTCTTCAAGTAGAACACCGTAAAAATCAAGGGGTACTTACTTTTGGTGGACCTTATTCAAATCATTTGATTGCTACTGCTAAAGCTACAAATATCGCTGGTTTAAAATCAATTGGAATTGTAAGAGGTGATGAGCTTAATAATGAAAGTAATGCAACTCTTAGACATTGTGCAGAATTAGGAATGCAATTGGTTTTTATTTCTCGATCAGAGTATCGATCAAAAGATGAACCTGCATATCTTAAAAATCTTCATTCACAATACCCTAATTTTTTCATTGTTCCAGAAGGAGGTAGGAATTATTATGGTGTAATCGGATGTCAGGAGATATTGACAGAAACCAATAATGATTATGACCATGTTTATTTGGCAGGAGGAACAGGTACAACAGGTGCTGGTTTGTTATTGGGTTCGAAACCAAATACAAAAATTCATGTTGTTTCTGCACTAAAGGGAGACTTTTTAAGGAATGAAACTAAACAATTGTTGTATTTAGTATTGAATGACTCAGAAATGGTTGAGTTGTACATGGACAGGCTGCTTGTACATAATGATAGTCATTTTGGAGGTTATGCAAAAGTCCCTTTAGAATTAACAGATTATATTAATAGTGTATATCATCGAAGCGCTTTAAAACTCGATCCTATTTATACCTCAAAAGCTTTTTATAAAATGGAGGAGGATTATAACTCAGGTTTAATATTAAATGGCGAAAAGGTGATATTTATTCATACAGGTGGTTTACAAGGGGCAGAACCATGGTCGAGTAAAATCGATTTTTTGTAATCCTAAGGTGAGAAGTGAAACTCCTTTTTTAATGAAGGTAATGTGATAAAAAAAAAGAGATTAACGCCGTTAATCTCTTTTCTGCTAAAATACCATAAAACTTTTGTTCCAATATCCTTCAAGTATCAAAAACATATCAGAATTATAGCGATAAACTGATTTAGGTGAGTTGTATCTTAAAATCATTTTGTTGCTCACTCTTCTACAAATGTAAGTTATTTTTTGTCAAAATGTAGCTAAAATGCTTGAAACTAGTGGTGTTCTTATCGAGTGACGTGTTTTAACCTGTGAAATGATGTTTTACAGCCTTGAATGACATTATTATCATAGATTCATTCAATTTTTCTATTGTCCTTGTTGTAATTCCTCAATAGAAGTCATTATTTCAGGGGCGTTTGTGGCAAAATACAAAAATGAAAGTACTGTTAAAGCAATCCCTATGGCTGTAACAATCCCTATGATTTTCCAGTATGTAACAAAGTTTTTAGCAAAGTTCGCTATATCAAAACTGTCTGATTTTACGTTGATGGACATATTAAGAAGTAGGGTGGATACATAGATTAATATTCCAAAACTAAGTATGTTAATGATTGTTTGAACAGGCAAAGCGAATAAGGCAAATAGTGAAATGAGTATACCTATTACACCGAATAAAACACCTAATATACCAACTAGTTTTAACCATATTGATGATTTCTCTAATTTTTCAATCACAGATTGATTGATCCTTTGTCCTTGAGGGATTTCTTGTAATTCTTGTTCTTCTATTGAGTCTGACATATTATTTTATTTTGAAGTTAATGCTCAAAATATAAATTATTCATCTCATAAAATATTTTATTTGAAAATCTTAGCATAAAAAAAGGCCGTCTATTTAAAGACAGCCTTCAATAATGATGTGTATTCAGAATTTAATCTTCTAAAATAACTACTTCTTCAATTTTATCACCAACTTTAATTTGATCAATTACATCTAAACCTTCAGTTACGATACCAAAACATGTGTGGTTTCCATCAAGGTGAGCTGTATTGTTTCTACTGTGACAAACGAAAAACTGAGAACCTCCTGTATTTCTTCCTGCATGTGCCATTGATAGAACTCCTCTTTCGTGGTGTTGTTTATCTCCATCTAGCTCACAGTCAATTGTGTATCCAGGTCCTCCTGTACCTGTTCCTTTTGGACATCCACCTTGAATTACGAAATCAGGAAGTACACGGTGCCAAGTTAATCCATTGTAAAATCCATCCTTTGCCAATTTTGTGAAATTCTCTACAGTTTTTGGTGCGTCTTTATCATAAAAGTCCACCTTCATTTCACCTTTATTCGTTTTTATTATTCCTTTCATAATCTTCAATTTTGCTGCAAAGATAATGAATGATATACTATATTCTAAATTTATCAACCATCAATTGATTACTTGACATATTTTAAGGGAGTTGAGTGATGAAACTATCATAAAATTGATGTCCATTTTAACTTGAGTTGGGTGGTGAATAGTTCACATTTTGAATACCATTTTTTCCATATCAATATTTCATTGAAATTTAAAACAATATCCTTTTATCTTTGTCATTATACAAAGTTAGACGATTAAGTAAATATGGAGAAACTAAAGATTAACCGTAGAAAAACCTCATTTTTTAGTGAATTAGCAAATCAAATTAATGATCAACAGAAGGATTTAAAAGAATTTGTGCAAGCACCGTTTAGTATTGAAAATTTTGGGGAAATCATTCAAACCAAAAAACAAGATTTCACTAGAGCTCAGCGTCAGGCTTTATCAGAAGTGGTCAATCAACAATTAGCGGATTATAAAGACTATTCTAAAGTGAAAAGTAATATTGATTTACTTGCTGAGGAGAATACCTTTACGGTAACAGCGGGACATCAATTAAACCTTTATGGAGGACCATTGTATGTGATTTATAAAATTATGGATGCCATTAAAATGGCTGAGGAATTAAAAGAAGCTTATCCTACAAATAACTTTGTACCTGTATTTTGGTTGGCTACTGAAGATCATGATTTTGAGGAAATTAATCACCTTCATTTATTTCATGATAAAATGACTTGGAATACTGATCAAAAAGGTCCTGTTGGAAGATTTTCTTTGGATGATATAGATACTTTTAAATCTGAAATACTAGATAAATTTGATAATAACCCAGAATATGCTAAGTTCTTAGATCAATTTTATAAAAAAGGTAATCTAGCAGAAGCGACTATTGAATTGATGATGTCTCTTTTTGGTGATTATGGTTTAATCGTTCTTGATGCCGATAACACCAAGTTAAAATCAACATTTAGTCCAATTGTTAAAAAAGAGATTGAAACACATTTTTCTGAACGAGAAGTTCTAAAAACCACAAATAAACTTGAAAATATTGGTTTTCACGGTCAAGCAATGGCCAGACCTATTAACTTGTTTTACATCAAAGATCAATTTAGAGAGCGTATAATTCCATTGGAAAATGAGACTTTCCAGATTGGAGAAGAAACAGTGTCAAAAGTAGATTTACTGAAAGACTTGGAACAAAATCCTGAGTGTTTTTCTCCAAATGTAATTTTGCGACCTTTATATCAAGAATTCATTTTGCCAAATCTATGTTACATTGGTGGAGGAGGAGAGATGTCCTATTGGTTGCAATTTAAGGCAATGTTTGAAGAGGTGAAAATTCCATTTCCTTTATTAAAAGTACGTAATTCTGTTCAATGGTTTGATAAAAGTACAACCAAAAAGTTTGATAAGTTAGGATTGAATTACTTAGATGTTTTTGAATCCATTCATGCGGTGAAAAAGCAGTATGTACTAGATAATGCAGAAGTAGAATTGGATTTCACCACATTGCAAGAGAAATCTGAAGCCTTGGTTACAGAATTAATTAAAACAGTTACCGATTTAGACAAAGGTCTGGAAGGATATTCGAAAAGTGAAGCCACAAAAATTCAAAAGCAGATTGATCAATTACAACAAAAGCTAATTCGTCATCAAAAGAAGAAAAGTGATGATGCGATGAAGCAAATTGATGGAATTTATAAGCGTTTATTTCCAAATAATGGCTTGCAAGAAAGGTATGAAACTATGGTTCCTTTTCTTGGAAAATATGGCGTTGAGGAATTTGTTGAAATGGTTTATAATCTAATAGAACCTTCCGAAGAAGATTTAATTGTAATGGTTGATAAATAAAAATATCGGACGAAAATTTTAATTATAAAAAAAGCTCCTTTGCTAAATGTAAAGGAGCTTTTTAGTTATCTAATAATGGTTAAATTTTACTCAACTAGTTTAAGGTCTAATACGATTTCGTCTTCCCAATCGTAACACGTTTCCTCACAATTTTTATAAGAAATCGCGCTTAATTTTTCACTGTCAATTACTGTGATTTCTTCTCCATTATCTTCGTATTTTGCTGTCGCGGTGTACCTTTGATCTACTGGCATTAAATAGTAAATTGCACCTTCAATTGTTGAGAATTCATCGATTATATTGCCCTCTTCATAGTAGCCTCTATAAAAGGTGACGTCGGCAGCATTATTTGGACTTGTAGATAATTCAAGTTTGACATATAGCTCATCAGGTTCCTCTGTATAACATATTTGATTATAATCGCAAATATCCTCTTTTCCTTTGCTACAAGCGTTAATAAGAAAAATAGATCCTAAGAGTACTGGTAAAATTATAAATCGCTTTTTCATTTTTTCTAGTTGTTATTGATGAACATACTGAATTTGATATTTATTGTATGTGGGTTAGAATAAGGATTTTGGTGGAGATTGAGGTAACCTAAGTTTAATCTTGATATCTTAGAAAACTGCCACGACAATCCAGCACCAGGTGTAATGGTATATAAATTATTACGTTCTTCTTTAAATCCTTTATACTTTCCATAAAAGTATCCAAGTTTTAAACCTCCATAAACACCTAATTTCGTATCATTTAGAAACTGAGTAAAGTAGAATCTTTTTTCTAGGTCAATTGAAAACTGTAATACTCTTTCTTGTGCTTGAAAAATGATACCATCACCTTCTTCGAATCTTACAGTTTTGTAATATGGTCTAAAACTTCCATTGAAAGTTGCACTGAAATCATATCCCAACTCTTCTAATCCAAGTCCAAAATCAAGTAGAAAATCTTCATGATTAAAGATTGTTCCCATATTAATTCCAAATGTTGGTTGAAAATAACTTACGTTAAATGGATTAACAAAAATAGCTTGTCCATTTGCTTTTTTTGCGTGTAAACTGAAGATACACAGTATAATAATTGGCGCCATCAATTGACGAATACTTGATTTAATCATAACAACTTGGTTAATACTTTAATTTGAATGTAAAAATATACAAAACAATTTATTTAAAATTATCAAAAGTTATACCAAGAATTAATTCTTGCTTTTTATGATGGATATATTATCAGGTTAAAGCTTAACTTCCTTTTAAAACAAAAAAATCCATCAAGAATTGCTTCTCGATAGATTCTGTTCCAGTTTTATACTTTACTTATGTTACGCTTATCTCTTTCTTTCTTTTCTAGATTCTAGTAGGAGTGAAAGCATCAAGCTCTTCAAGGGTTAAAAATCCATTTTCATCTGTGTCTATTGTTGCAAACTCTTTCGCAAGTGGACCTTTTACTTCTGATTCACTTAGTTTTCCATCTTTGTCAGTATCCATTTTTCAATTAATTCTGCACTTGTTGGAGGAGTTCTTTCCTGACCGTAAGCTGAAACAATACCTAATGATAATCCAAGGCTAATTATAAATGCTTTTTTCATGTTGTTATAATTTATTTGTTATCTACTTGTTTAGACATTCATTTTTTAGAAAACCTTCGGTTCCATATTGCTAACGAATGTTAATTAAAAATTGTTGTTTTTTTTTAATTGATTAAGGATAACAAAACATGGTTCTGCTTAATACCTTAGTATCGACCCTAAAACGGAAAAGAGTATAAGTATGAAAAATGAGATAAGAACAAGCCCAGTGATAAGGGAATAGGTTTTTAACCGTTTGTTTTGAGCATGTTATTTAATGATGTAAAATGTAATGAGAATTGCTTTATTCAATAAATGAAGTTAATTACTTGAATCTATAGGGTTAAGGTATTCCATTAATGCCAAGTTATAACAATGTTCTGAGCAATCTACTGTACAGCCTAATCCGATGGCGACAACCTCTACATTATATTTTTCCTTAAACTCTTGTTTAATCTCTTCTGAATCAATAGCGATTCCGCAAGAAAAGTAAGCGAATTTATTTTGCGTTTTGTCATATTCAAAACGTTCCAATAATTGGTCACAATTATTTTGGTGATAGTTGTTTGTAAAGCGAATTCTATTATATACTGCTACTGATCTGTAGGCTAAGATTAACTCAGAGAAAATTAAAGCAAGAGCAAAAATGAACAAGGTTTTTAAAAATAAAGGTTTTCTTAGTCTTGGAATGAAGCTAAGAAGGATAGAAAAGAGTAATACCGCCAACAATAAAAGCTGAATGTACATTATTAAAGCATCACTCTCAAAAACAAAAAGGTACCTTCTGTTAAAAGCTAACAAACCGATTCCAACAATAAGAAGTATGATAGAAATGATTGTCTTTCTCATTTTTAGTAGTTATTTAATTAATTGGTTTCGATTGTTTACCAAGTTAAAATAATTAGGTAAGAATTAAAGAGTAAAGTAAAATTAAGTTGGTAAATCTATTTCTAATCTCCAATTATTCTCTTTATTGCTTTTTTATATTCGCTTCCATATGTACTTTCTTCATTCTTATTTCCCTCCTCATAGACAATAATTTGATAATCAATAATGGAATCTCCTTGAATTTTATAAAAACTAGTCCAATTTCGTCCCGACATAACCTTATTATCAATAAGGTCATATTTTGGAAGGTAGTTTGGATTTTTTATTTTTTCAAAACCTCTAATCTTTTGAACTTTAGTTTTGGTTTTATCAACGAGATATAAGTTGTAAGTCCAATTACTTCTAACATCTGAAGAGTTTTGAATAAGAATATCCTTAATGTTATCGTTGTTGAAATCTATAAATTCAACTTTTTGGACTAGACTTACAATAGTGTCCCGGTATATTTCAACTTTTTGTTTGTTTTGCTCTTTTAATAATTGAAATATAAAAGTGTAATTCAGTTCATGATTGTTTCCTTTGTTTAAAGGAGAAAGCTTTATCTTCAGAAATTTATTCCTGTATATTGTATCGCAGTTTATTTCGAATTCATTAGACGAATTAGAGGTTGGTTGAATTATAGTTGTACTACTTTTAGATTCAAAAATATGATCTTCATGATGCACGTTTACACAGCCTGTTAAAACAGGGAAAAGGAAGAATATTAATATTAGATTTGAGTTCATTACTGAGTTGATTCAGTGCTAAAGTAACAAATAAAAGTTACTATTAAATAAATATATAGATGTCTAAATCAGTAATTTATGCCATTCCACGTTCCTTTTTGATATTTTCATAGGCTTCTTGAATACGTTGGAATTTTTCTTTGGCTCCTTTTTGATACTCTTCACCCATTTGAGCAACTTTGTCTGGATGGTAACGTACAGCCATTTTTCGGTATGCTTTTTTAACCTCCGCATCTGTAGCGTCTTTAGTTGTTCCTAAAACCTTGTAATCACTTTCCGTGTCTCTATGGAACATGTTTTGAACACTTGTAAAGTCCATATTTGGAACCCCCATCATTGTTGCAATACGCTGAAGAATTTGCATTTCTTCTGGAGAAACAGAACCATCAGCTTTCGCAATTCCAAACATGTAATGCAAAAGTTGAACCCGAACTTCTGGACGTGTGCGTGTACGTACATCATTACAGATTTCTTGCAATGGAATGTCTTGTGGTTGATCAAGAAAGGTCTTTAGGGTTTTAAGGTGATTTTTTGTGAATTGATTTCCAAATTGTTGTTGTAAAAAAGCTTTTACATATTCCAATTCTGATTTCATCGCTTTACCATCAGCTTTCATTACTGCTGCAGATAAGGCCAATAGCATCGTAGGGAAATCATAACGTTGGGTTTGACGTTGATAAAAATCGAAGATATCTTGTGAAGAACGGAAATTCTGCTGTCTTCCTTGTCCACCTTGTGCTTCATTGACAAATTCTGCTGCTCTAGAGAAATTATCAATAAAAGAACCAATTAAAAATCCGAAAAACGCAGCAAATAAACTAAAATCAGTTAAATAAAACGCTAATCCTGCTCCAATCCACTTAAAATATCCTGTCATAACAATAAATAAAAGGAGCAGGCTTTAAACCTGCTCCTCTGTGATTTTTTTATACTAATTCAATACTTCTATTCACAAAGTTGGTCAATTCTTCACCTTTTAACATCCCTTGTGCAAGCATTGCTAAATCAGTTAATTGTTTTGCTTTTTGTGATCTTTCGTCACCTGAAGCTTCTAGAATACTAGAAATTTTTGGATGATTACTGTTCACAATCATGTTGTATGTTTCTGGGAAGGCTCCCATAAATCCAGCACCTCCTACAGCTTGTTGCTCTTTCATTCTACGAATAAACTCTGGCTGCGTTACAACGATTGGTGCTTCACTTTCAGACATACTTTCGAATTGAATCTTAAACATATCTTTGTTTACTGTTCCTTCAAAAACAGGCTTCAATTCTTCTTGTTCTTTTTCGCTTAATTTAGATGGAATCTCTTCGTCTTTTTGAATCAATTTATCTAAAGTGTCAGCATCAACTCGAGCAAAAGAAACGTTTTCTAAAGTTGTTTCCATTTTTTGAATCCAGTGTGAAGCAAGAGGACCTTGTAATTCAAGAACTTTATATCCTCTGTCGTTTGCAGCTTTTACAAAGTTAAACTGCTCTTCTTTACTGTTTGTGTATAAGAAAACTGTTTTTCCGTCTTTGTCTGTTTGCGTTGCTTTAACTTCTTCTTTGAATTCTTCAGCAGTGTAAAACTTACCATCTGTAGATTCAATTAAGTGGAAAGCTTTCGATTTGTCAGCGAATTTATCGTCAGACAACATTCCGTATTCAGAGAAGATACGTAAATCTGGCCATTTCTCTTCAAAATCTTTACGGTCCTTATTGAACATTTGCTTCAATTTATCCGCAACTTTTTTAGTGATGTGTGAACTAATTTTCTTTACGTTGCTATCACTTTGTAAGTAAGAACGAGAAACGTTCAATGGAATATCTGGAGAATCGATAACTCCGTGCAGAAGTGTAAGGAATTCAGGTACAATTTCCTCAACGTTGTCAGTAATAAATACTTGGTTTGAGTATAATTGAATTTTGTTTTTCTGGATCTCTACATTTTCCTTAATTCTTGGGAAATACAAAATTCCAGTCAAGTTAAATGGATAATCAACATTTAAGTGAATGTGGAACAATGGATCTTCCATTGACATTGGGTAAAGCTCTCTGTAGAAGTTTGTATAATCTTCTTGATTTAAATCCGCCGGCATTTTCGTCCATGCTGGAGAAGGATTATTGATTTGATCTGGAACTACATTGTCAATTTTCTTAACGTTTCCATCATCGTCTTTTTCTCCTGAAGGATCGTCGATTTTTTCTGTTCTTGTTCCAAAAATTACAGGAATCGGTAAGAATTTACAGTATTTATTCAAAATTCCACTGATACGTGCTTCTTCTAAGAACTCAGCAGATTCTTCATTGATATGTAAAATGATGTCAGTTCCACGGCTTTCTTTTTCCGTTTCTTCTATTGTATATTCAGTTGTACCATTACTTTCCCATCTTACAGGTTTAGCATCGTCATAACGACCTAAAGTTTTGATTTCAACTTTTTCAGCAACCATAAATGCTGAGTAGAAACCTAAACCAAAGTGACCGATAATTGATTCTTTGTTGTCTGAATCCTTGTATTTTTGAACGAATTCTTCAGCTCCAGAAAATGCAATTTGATTAATATATTTGTCGATTTCTTCAGCTGTCATACCAATACCGTTGTCACGAATGGTAAGTGTTTTTGCTTCTTTATCTAATAAAACTTCAACTTTTAAATCTCCAACTTCTTTGTTGTATTCACCATTTTTTGATAATACTTTCAATTTTTGAGAAGCATCAACCGCGTTAGATACCAACTCACGAAGGAAAATCTCATGATCTGAATACAAAAACTTTTTGATGATCGGAAATATGTTTTCCGTCTCTACATTAATATGTCCTTTTTTCATTGTTTTTAATTTTTTTGTTGACGTTTTCCTATGGTCAATCTTTATGCCAGTAGAGTTAAACTGTCAAAATGGCAAGAACAAAGTATAAAACTGTTGGTCACACTGACTTTTTGAGTGTTTTTAGGTGAAATTAACTTTTATAAATTCGTTTGGTGTTCTTCTCCTTTTTTCATTGATTTCACTTTTATCGAGGCCATTTCGAACAACTTTATCGGAGAAATCTTATTCTAATTATGATAACAACCATAAAACACTTGTAAAGTTCCCGATATGCATTTGTTATATTAATTGCTTAGTTCATTTACTGGTTTTTTCCCAAGAATTTCAATTTCTACTGTGCAATAAGGATAAACACAAAAGATATGATTATTTTCGCATTCAATCAAAATGATGAGAAATGTCTGAAAAACGCCCATTAATTTTAGTCACTAATGACGATGGAATTCAAGCCAAAGGAATCAGAAGTTTAATTGAAGCAGTTGAGCCTTTTGGAGATGTTGTTATCGTTGCGCCAGATAAACCACAATCGGGAATGGGACATGCGATTACCGTAAACGATGTTTTGCGATTGAATCCGTCACCGCTTTATGATCAGTATGATGCATATACGTGTTCAGGTACACCAGTGGATTGTGTGAAGTTGGCCATAGCAGAAGTCATCAAAGGAAAACCAGATTTATTGGTTTCAGGAATTAATCACGGAGAAAATAGTGCTTCTAATGTACTATATTCTGGAACAATGTCAGCAGCTGTAGAAGGCGCAATGGAAGATATTCCATCAATTGGTTTTTCACTTTTAGATTTTGATAAAGATGCTGATTTTTCAGGTTCAAAGTGGGCTGTTCAAGAAGTGGTAAAACGTGCTTTAAATGGAGAGTTTCCAAAGAAAACGTGTTTGAATGTCAATATTCCACAATTAAAAGAAGAAGAAATCAAAGGAATTCGCGTGTGTCGTCAAGCGAAAGCTTATTGGAAAGATAGTTTTGATAAACGTTATGATAATTTCGGGAAACCTTATTATTGGTTGAAAGGAGAATTTAATCGAGATGATTGGAATGAAGATACTGATATTTGGGCACTTGATAATGGCTATGTTAGCATTGTACCAACACAATTTGATATGACCGCTTACCATGCGATAAGTGAAATCAACGAATGGGAATTTTAAGAAAAAATTAGTGAAATTGATATGGGAGTAATTGATAATTTAGGAAAGAAACTTGATAGCCGTCCAATGGGGATTGTATTTGGTTTGGTCTTGCCAGTATTCGGATTTGTTATTTTTTGGCAATGGAAACATGGTGCACGTTCATTTGATGAATTGTATCACTTTTTAGCAGCAAGTCCCAATAATCGAAATGATTTATTGGTTTTTTCAGTGATTCCAAATTTATTGCTGTTTTACCTCACAAACTTCCGTTGGAGATGGGATAAATTTACAACAGGTTTAGTTGGAGTAACCATCATTTTAAGTGTAGTTGTAGCATCATTAATTTTATTGTGAAAAAGTATTACATCATAACAGGAGAAGCATCTGGAGATCTTCACGCCGCAAATTTGATGCGCGGAATTTTGAAGGAGGATCAAAACGTTGACTTTCGTTATTGGGGAGGCGACAATATGGCGAATGTTTACGGGAAACCAGTAAAGCATATTTCAGAACTTGCTTTTATGGGTTTTGTTGAGGTTGTTGCCAATCTTGGTACTATTTTGTCAAACATTAAGTTCTGTAAGAAAGATATTCTTGATTACAAGCCTGATGCATTAATTTTGGTTGATTATCCGGGGTTTAATTTACGTATTGCCAAATGGGCAAAATCGCAAGGAATTAAAGTGATTTACTACATTTCACCTCAAATATGGGCGTGGAAACAAAACCGTGTACATACCATTAAAAAGGTGGTAGATAAAATGTTGGTGATTCTTCCATTTGAAAAGGAGTTTTATGCCAAATTTGATATGGAGGTTACCTATGTTGGTCATCCCTTATTAGATGCGATTGAACAGTTTAGAGCGAAAACAGATAAAGTCGATTTATATCAAAAACACAATTTAGATGAACGCCCAGTAATTGCACTTTTGCCTGGTAGTAGAAAGCAGGAGATCAATACAAAACTGCCAATAATGTTGGATAGTTTGTCAAGCTTCGATGATTATCAATTTGTGATTGCAGGAGCTCCCGCTTTACCCGATTCTTTTTATGAGCCATTTTTAAAACACTCGAAGAACGTTCGTTTAATTCATGGTGAAACATATGATTTACTTTCTATTTCTACAGCGGCTTTGGTAACCTCAGGAACGGCAACTTTAGAAACAGCATTGTTCGAAGTACCAGAAGTAGTTTGTTATAAAGGCTCTTCTATATCTTATCACATCGCCAAACGATTGATCAAAGTAGATTATATTAGTTTGGTCAATCTGATTCTTCAAAAAGAAGCGGTAAAAGAATTGATTCAGCACGAATGCAATGCGAAACTAATTGAAAAAGAATTAAAGTTGATCCTTCCTGGAGGAGCCAAGCAAGCCCAAATGGAAAAAGACTACGCTGAATTGATTTCGATTTTAGGGAAGGGCGGAGCTAGTGAAACAGCAGCGCTTGAAATAATTAATAGTTGATAAATCGAAATTGCTCACTGTCTATTCAACTTTGTATTAAATTGGTTTCAGATAATCACGAAAATAATCTCGCGTAGGTTGAAGGTTTTATACATATTGTATCTTTAAGTACTTTATTAAGTACTTTTTTGATTATCTTTACGATATGGAAACGGTAAATTATACAGAATTTCGTTCAAATCTAAAGCATTGGTTCGATAAAGTAGTTAATGATGTAAGTGATGTTATTATCAGACGTAAAAGTGGTAAAGATCTTGTTTTAATTTCATTGGACGAGTACAATTCTTTAAAGGAAACGGCCTATTTGTTAACAGGAAAGAATAGAGATGTTTTATTAAAATCTATCAAAGAACTTGAAACAGGAAATGGAATTGAAAAAGACTTAATTGAATAGATGAAATTAATTTGGTCTACTTCTTCTTGGGAAGATTATTTGTATTGGCAAAAAGTTGATAAGAAGATTTTAAAACGAATTAATCAACTCTTAAAAAGTTGTATGCGAACTCCTTTTGAAGGTATTGGAAAACCCGAAGCGCTGAAAGGAGATTTGCAAGGATGTTGGTCAAGACGAATAACATCAGAACATAGATTGGTTTATAAATATGAAAATAAGCAATTATGGATTGCAGCTTGTCGTTACCATTATGGAAAGTAAAACTCTTATCTTCCATGATATCCTCTTTCATGATTAGATGTTTAGGCTCAACTGAATATACGAAGTATTTAAAATTAACAATCAATAATTAATAATTATATCACTGATTTGTAAAAGGGAAAAGAATCTATTCTAATTTTACAAGATGAAGTGGATTTTCCTTCTTTTATTTATTTTTTCATGGTCATATTCTGTATTCGGAAATGATATGAAAATTGGTGTTTACCGTGACCATACCATACAAAGGATTGACTTTTCTTATAATGAAGGTAGTTACTTGATTTATGGAGATTCTACTCAATTTGGTGCATTATTACCCAATGAATTTGTATCAATAACAAGAAAAGGAAGCAAAGTAGAATTGAAAAAAGGTGTTCGTATTTTGGGCTTTTTCAAAGAAGTGACCTTAAAACCAACTTCTCCAAACAATGTTTTGCGTTTGAGACCTCGACAACCCTTGCTTAAAGAACGTAAGTACAATGATGGTTTTATCGTTTTCTCTAACCGTAAAGGATTAACGATTGTTAATGATGTTTCCTTTAAAAACTATTTGGGAGGTGTTGTGGAATCTGAAGGGGGAGGAGGAAAGCATATCGAATATTATAAAGCACAAGCTGTAATTTCACGAACCTATGCCTTAAAATACATGCAGAGACATGAAAAGGAAGGTTTCAATTTGTGCGATCGAGTACATTGTCAGGCCTATCACAATAAATTAATTTATACAGATAATATACGCAAAGCAGTAGATGCCACGGATGGATTGTACATCGTTGATTCAACCACAAATGAGTATGTCGAAGGTTTTTTTCATGCCAATTGTGGTGGGCAAACCAGTAGTTCTGATTATGTTTGGAAAGAAGAAATCCCATATTTACAACCCTTTAAAGATACTTTTTGTATTTATACAAGACAAGCTACTTGGGAAAAACGGATTTCTAAAGTTGAATGGCGAAGATTTTTAGTGAATAATTATTTCTATCCAATTGAAGATAGCGTTTACCGATCGTTAATTTACAACTTTAAACAAGAAGATAGAAAAGCATTTTTCATTAGTCCCCATTTAGGAATCCCCTTACGTGATATTCGTTATCATTTTAAATTGCGTTCAACCTACTTTTCTTGTGAACCTGAAGGACAATATGTTTTATTAAAAGGAAGAGGCTACGGGCATGGTGTCGGTTTTTGCCAAGAAGGAGCAATGGGAATGGCCAATAATGGTTTAGATTTTCAACAGATCCTTTCTTTCTATTTTGAAGGAATAAGATTTAAACATTACTTTGAAAAAATGTTTTTCAATCAAGGTCCTTATAGAATTGGAATGTTTTAGATGATTTAATCCACTTGGCTGAAAACACCAGCTTCGTAATGGACTAGATTTTCATCCATCATCCAATTAAGAATTCCATTCAGATAGTGTTTTTCAACACCTTTCAATTCAAAAATTAACTCCTCCATTGAATAGCTTTTAGTCCTCAATAATTGTTGAATAATTTCTTGTAGTTCTTCACCACTATAATTAGAGCGTTCTTCTGCTAAACAAACATCACATTTTCCACATGCTTTACCTTCTTGTCCAAAGTACTTGAGTAATAAAATTGAGCGACAAATCGGTTGTTGAATAAATCCTATTAAACTTTCAAGTTTTTTATTCGCAACGTCCTTTCTTATTTGATAAACTTTTTTGTCGATTTGCATGTAATCGTCTGGTAAACGTTCATGCAATAATGTAACTTGTGGAAGTTCACTTTGCCAAGAAATATCAGCCAAACCTTGTTTTTCGATATACTGCAATTGTTTATGAATGAGCGATCTTGACTTTTTTAATTTCGTAGACAAACGTGCTTCATCTACTTGGAAATAGTTTTCAAAAATTCCAGGATGACTTCTTGATAAATAAGAAATTATAGGATCATAATCTTTGTTTTTTAATTGAAAGTTGTAGAGTGTTTTATTACTTACAATAAACTTCAATTTAGTTGGATGGAAGACGGCCTCGTTAAATAAAATTGAACCATTTAATTCGAGTATTTTTAAGGCATTGTATGTTTGAACTGGATCAAAATCATACTTTTTTACCAAATCTCTTATGGACAAACCATAGCTTTCATTTGCACCTGAACCAATGGCAATCCCAAAGTGATTACATAGCGCACGATAAACGGTTTTGATAAAATCAATAGGAGGGAATTGTTTCTCAATTCGCTGACGCATTTTAACGAGGTCAACTTGCGTATAAAAGGCCATGTTACGAGAGGCTTTTCCATCTCTCCCAGAACGTCCAGCTTCTTGGAAGTAGGCTTCTAAATTATTAGGAATTTCATAATGTAACACAAAGCGTACATCTGGTTTGTCTATTCCCATCCCGAAAGCATTTGTAGCAACAACAATTCTAATTTCGTTGTTTAACCAAGCATTCAATTTTTTATCTCTTTCTTCTCCATTCATTCCTCCATGATAGACTCCTGCAGAAAAATTATGGGCAATTAAAAGTCGCGCTATCTCTTTTGTTTCTCGTCGTGTCTGGCAGTATACAATTCCTGTGTTTCCAGAAAAACGCTTACAAGCTTTGAGGATTGCATTCCGTTTGTTTTCAACGGCATAAACCTCGTATGAGATATTATCTCTGGTAAAATCCCCTTCAAAATAATTAGGATTTTTCATTTCAAGATGTTCGATAATATCTTGTCGGACTTCTTTGGTTGCAGTGGCAGTTACGGCAATGATTGGAACATCTGAATGAATTTCACGTAACTTGTATATTTCCAAATATGGAGGTCGAAAATCGTGTCCCCATTGTGAAATACAATGTGCTTCATCAATAGCAATTAATGAAATCTTCATTTGTTTGAATCTCGCAATGAAAATATCGGTTTTTAATCGTTCGGGAGATACATAAAGAAAATCTAATCCACCAAATTTTGCATTGTCGAGAATGATGTCGATTTCCCTTCTTGACATTCCCGAAGTTATTGCAGCAGCTTTGAGTCCTCTTGACCTTAAGTTTTTAACTTGGTCTTGCATAAGGGCAATCAATGGAGAAATAACCAAACAAATTCCTTCTCTGGCAATTCCTGGAACTTGAAAGCATATCGACTTTCCACCTCCAGTAGGTAGGAGGGCAAAAGTATCGTGACCGTTAATTGCACTTTGGACGATTTCCTCTTGTTGTTTCCTAAAGCTATCAAAGCCCCAATATTTTTTTAATATTTCGACTGCAGTCAATGGTATAAAAGTTTAGTAAACAAATGTAGTTAAATTTCAGTCATTTTTAAAGCTCAAGTGGTTTGTCTATTGAAAATTGAGTATATTCGCAGCATATCAAAAATAATATGGAAACATCACAATATACAATCAAAAAAACAAGAACAAAAAATAGTAAAATTGACCAAGTGGATTGGGACAATATCCCTTTCGGAAAGTTATTTTCTGACCACATGTTAATTATGGACTACAAAGATGGAAAATGGCAGGAACCAGAAATCGTTCCTTTCGAAAATTTATCATTGCATCCAGCAACTTCTGCAATTCACTACGGACAATCTATCTTCGAAGGAATGAAAGCCTACAGAACTGTGGATGGTGAACCAGTTGTTTTTCGTCCAGAGAAAAATGCACAACGTTTTAGAAAATCTGCTCACAGAATGTGTATGGCAGATATTCCAGAAGATTTGTTTATCTACTGTTTGGAAGAGTTGTTAAAATTTGATGACGAGTGGGTGCCTAAAAAGGATACAAACTCAATGTACATTCGTCCATTTATGTTTGCTACTGACGGATATACTGGAATTAAACCTTCAGATACATACCGTTTCATGATTTTTACTTGCCCTGTAGGTTCTTACTATACAGAAGCAATTAACTTGAAAATTGAAGAAAATTATACACGTGCAGCATACGGAGGAGTTGGAGCAGCAAAAGCAGCAGGTAACTACGCAGCATCTTTGTACCCAGCAAAACTAGCACAAGATGAAGGATTCCACCAATTGATTTGGACAGATGCTCAAACGCACGAGTACGTTGAAGAAGCAGGTACAATGAATATTTTGTTTGTAATCGATGGTAAATTGGTTACACCAAAAGAATCTGATACTATTTTAGCAGGAATTACAAAGAGAAGTGTAATTGAAGTTGCTCAAGATTGGGGAATGACTGTTGAAGAGCGTAAAATCTCTGTTAAAGAAATTATCGAGTCTATCGAAGATGGATCATTAACAGAAGCATTTGGAGCAGGAACTGCAGCAACGATCGCACCAGTTAAAATGATTGGTTATAAAGGAAAGAAATACGAACTTCCAGGTGAAGAAAAGCGTACTTTCTCTAAGAAAGTTGTTGAAGAATTAGATGGTATGAAATACGGAAAAATCGAAGATCGATTTGGATGGGTGAAGAAAATCAAATAATTCAACCGACAACATTAAAAAGAATACTTTAAAATAAAGTTTCGATATTTGAAAAACGACTCGATCTTATCGGGTCGTTTTTTTTTGTGTCTTACTTTTTAGGGTTTATCCATTATAATTTATTCAAGCAAATAAAAAAGAAGCGAAAACTCACTGGTTTTCGCTTCTGTATTAAGAAGAACAGTGGACTTAATAATTAAGCCTCGCCTTGTTCGTTGTTTCGTTTTCCTTGACTTGATTGGTCAGAAGCTTGTTGTTGATCAAGAACTTCATTCAATTTTTCTCCGCCTTTAATTCCAAAGTCCAAAGTTCGAATAGGGAAAGGAATCATAATGTCGTTATTGTCGAAGGCTTTCTTAATTGAAATGATAGCTTCACTTTGACTCTTTAAGAATTCGAGTTGACTTTTAAACTCAACCCATATCATAACTCTAAAATCTATTGAACTTCCTCCAAAGGCAAGATATACTAAATCAATATCTTTCTGCTTATTAATGTTGGGAACATTTTTTACGGCATCGATAGTTATTTCTCTTACTCGTTCCAAGTCCTCTCCATAGGAAACTCCAACATCCAAATCTATTCTTTTGTAAATATTTTCAGAATCGTTAACCAATGGATTTTGGAATAATAGTTTATTAGGAATTATAATTTCTTGTCCTTGAAAGGATGAAATTTCAGTTGTACGAATTCCAATATGTTTAATAACACCACTATGTCCTTCACAGTGAATTACTTGACCTATTTTAAATGGCCTTTTAACCGCCATGAAGAAACCAGCAATAAAATTTGTTGCGATATCCTGAAAAGCAAAACCAAGAGCTAAACCAATGATTCCTGCACCTGCTAATAATGAGGAAACTGTTTTGTCGAGATTGAGTAGGCTAAGAGCAGCAAATGTACCGATTGTTAAAATCGCAATATAAATAAGCTTTGAAATAATCGATGAAAGAGAATTATTGTGAATAGCTTTACCTATTAATTTTAATGAGAAGTTTTTTGCTACTTTAGCAATAAATACGAAGGCTATCAAAACTAAAATTGCCAGAATGAAATTTGGTAACATTTCGACTAAATTTTCTGACCAGTCTACTAATTTTTCTATTATAATGTTGTAGTATTTTGTGATTTCCATACAGTGATTTTGAATTTGCATTTAAAATAATAAAAAAATGACTTGGTCGAATATGCCTAATTATAAAAAACTCTAAATTTATATTCGCGATTTGAATTATAGATGATTAATAATTATGCCTTCCAAGGCAAAATCTCTATATTTTTTTTATTGGGGATTCCTTCATTTTTATTGTGTTGGATAATGCACATGATTTTTTTTATATCCTCTTTTTTAGTGTTTCGGCTTAAATGTAAACCAACGATTTGTCGAATCGGAGTATGGTTTGAAATTTTCTTAATATGCTTTTCTTCAATATTCAACTGCGGAACATAATATTTAGGAATTAAAGTGTAGCCACCTTCTTGTTCCACCATTTTTGTAAGTAAATGTAAATTTCCCCCTTCATAATTCCATTCAGTTTTGTTATTTTGATCAAGATTACAAAAACTGATCATTTGTGTGCGTAAACAGTTTCCTTGACTTAATAACCAAGGATGTTCGTTTTGTAAAACATCTAAGTCAATTTCTTTTTCTTTGATTTGAGTAGAATAGATTAAAATCTCTTCATTGTATAGCACTTGTTGCTCAATTGTCTTATCAAGGATAGGCCCTGCCATTATTCCAAAATCAATGGTTTTGTTTTTTAAAGCATCAATTAATTTTTCTGAGGTTAATTCACTTATATCTAAATGTACATCACCAATTTGAGTTTGCCACTTTGCATATAACTCAGGAATTAAGTAATTAGAAATGGTCGGTATAATTCCAATTCGAATTTCTGATTTATATGTTCCTTTTAATTTCTGTACCTGAATCTCTAATTCATCATAAGCCGTTTGTATAGAGGAAAGGTACGGTAGAAGCTTTTTACCGACTTCTGTTAATGAAATTGGATTCGTATCTCTATTAATAATAGAATAACCCAAAATGTCTTCTGCTTTTTTCAATTGCATTGAAAGTGTTGGCTGAGTTACGTGACAAGCTTCTGCTGCACGTTGAAAATTTTTGTATTTTAACAAAGAAAAAATGTATGAGAGCTGAACAGGAGAAATCATATAGAAAAAGTTTATGTAAATATAATAATAATTGATAAAAACAATTACTCCTTATTCAGTATCTTTGTAATGTAATTAAAACGGCTTATTTAAAACTTAATATCATGGAAAACAAAAAGAAAAAATTAACATCAGTATCAGGAAGACCGATAGCTGAGAATCAAAATGTAAAAACAGCTGGACGAAGAGGTCCAATGTTATTAGAGGATTTTTGGTTCTTGGAAAAACTCGCACACTTCGATCGTGAGGTAATTCCTGAACGAAGAATGCATGCGAAAGGTTCTGGTGCTTTTGGAACCTTTACAGTGACACATGATATTTCTAAATATACAAAAGCGAAGATATTTTCTGAAGTTGGAAAGAAAACAGAATTGTTTGCACGTTTTTCTACTGTAGCTGGAGAACGAGGAGCAGCAGATGCTGAAAGAGATATTCGTGGATTTGCTTTAAAGTTCTATACTGAAGAAGGGAATTGGGATTTAGCAGGAAACAATACGCCAGTATTTTTCTTAAAAGACCCTTACAAGTTTCCAGACTTAAACAAAGCAGTAAAGAGAGATCCAAAAACTAATCTTCGAAATGCAAATCACAACTGGGATTTCTGGACTTTGTTGCCAGAGGCTTTGCATCAAGTAACGATTACTATGAGTGAAAGAGGGATTCCAAAATCATATCGTCATATGAACGGATATGGAAGCCATACTTTTAGTTTTATAAATGACGAGCAAGAAAGATTTTGGGTGAAATTTCACTTTAAAACAGAGCAAGGAATTGAAACATTAACAGACCAAGAGGCTCAAGAATTAGTCGGAAAGGACCGTGAAAGTCATCAAAGAGATTTGTTTGATGCGATTGAAAAAGAAGATTTCCCAAAATGGAAGTTGAAAGTTCAAATCATGCCTGAGGCTGAAGCAAAAGACTATAGATTTGATCCTTTTGACTTAACTAAAGTTTGGCCTCATGAAGACTATCCACTAATAGATGTAGGAGTGATGGAGTTAAATAGAAATCCAGAGAATTATTTTGCTGATGTTGAACAAGCTGCTTTTAATCCAGCAAATGTAGTACCGGGGATAGGTTATTCCCCTGACAGAATGTTACAGGCAAGATTGTTTTCTTATGGAGATGCTCAACGTTATAGATTAGGTGTAAACCATTATCAAATTCCTGTAAATAAACCACAATGTCCATTTCATAATCCACATAGGGATGGTGCGATGAGAGTAGATGGAAATGAAGGTTCAACCTTACATTACGAACCGAATAGTTATGGTCAATGGGAGGAAAGTAAGGAGCACAAAGAACCTGCTTTAGGATTGGAAGGAGATGCATACCATTATGACCATAGAGAAGATGATGACTATTATACTCAACCTGGTAATTTGTTTAGAATAATGTCTCCAGAACAACAACAAGTGCTTTTTGAAAACACTGCAAGACAGGTTGGTGGAGCCGAACAATTTATTCAAGAACGTCACATTAAAAATTGTTACAAAGCAGATCCTGAATATGGAATTGGTGTGGCAAAAGCATTGGGATTAAATCCTGACGATTTAAACTTAGGTTAGTCATAAATTATAAAGCTTTAAAATAATCATGGATGAAATTGGTATGAAAAATAATTTTAATCTGATATATAAGTACTTATTCATTTATGGAATTATGAAAAGATTAAAAGAGTTTTAAAAGAGTGAAAAATCTCTAATAAATGGAAGGAAAAAGAATGAAAATTCTTAACTTCATAGCACAAATTAGTAATTAAATAAAAACAAAATAATATGTCAATAGTAGGAAAAAAGTTCCCAGATATCCAAGTGGATGCAATGAACGAAATGGGAGATACTTTTAAAATTAATGTACTTGAAGAAGCAAAGAAAAATAACAAGAAAGTTTGTTTGTTCTGGTACCCAAAAGATTTTACTTATGTATGTCCAACTGAGTTACACGCATTTCAATCGAAATTGAAAGAATTTGAAGACAAGAATACTATCGTTATTGGAGCTTCTTGTGATACTCCTGAAGTACACTTTGCATGGTTAAGCACTGCAAAAGACAACGGAGGAATCGAAGGTGTTACTTACTCACTTTTGGCGGATTCTAACCGTAACTTAGCAAACATGTTAGGTATTTTGGATATCCAATCAGAAAAATACAACGAAGAAACAGATTCTTTCATTTTAGAAGGTGACAACGTAACTTACCGTGCGACTTACCTTATCGATGAAGAAGGAACAGTATTCCATGAGGGTGTAAATCACATGCCTGTTGGACGTAACGTAAACGAGTACCTTCGTTTGATCGATGCATATTCACACGTACAATCTCATGGTGAAGTTTGTCCTGCCAACTGGGAAGAAGGAAGTTCAGCAATGAGCGCAGATGCAAAAGGGACAGCAGAATACCTTAAAAATAATTAATCATGGCTTTTGAAGAGTTAACTACAGATACTTTGCAAGATGAGGTTTCTAATAACGAAACTGTAATTGTGCAATACGCTGCCGGATGGTGCGGTAATTGCCGAATCATGAAGCCTAAGTTTAAGAAATTTGCTCAGGAACATGAAAATGCAAAGTTTATTGTAATTGATGCTGAAAAAAACCCAGAATCTAGAAAGTTAGCTAAGGTGGATAACTTACCAACTTTCGCAGCTTTTAGAAACGGGGAGCTTGTTCAGCAAACGCAAACAAACAAAACAGAAGTTTTAAAATCTTTTATCGATGAGACTACCAGTAATTAAACACATTTCAAATTTTATTGAAGAAAATGACGAGGATTTCGTAAATGAAACAATCGAAACATTGGAAAACCTAACAGAATTGTCTTCAATGAAAGATGAAGAACTTGATGTAATCGGAGAATTACTCTCTAATATGTATGGCGCAATTGAAGTCAGTAAAATGATGAGAGAAGAAGATATTTCTCAAAAAGAAGCAGCCAATAAGTTCATGAAACGTGTTACGGGTTCAATTGATACTTAACTTTAGGTTAAGCGGATTTTAAAAGTTTATCAATTTATAAAAGAGATCATTTTTATTAATGGTCTCTTTTTTTGGTTTGAATTATACCTATCATGACACTCAATATCCATTTCTATTAAAATGTCGAGAACGAATAAGTAATTAAAAAGTACTTTAGATACTATTTTGACCATAAAATCAGAAGAATATTATCATTTTGATTGGGTTAAGCTTACTACATTTCTATTTTTGCAAAAAATTAAATCTAGTTTAAAAACGTGAATTTATTGGACTATAAATGTGTGAAAATGATGAAAAAAGTTGCCTCAGTATTATTGATTTGTTTAATCTCTTTTTCAGGAATTTCCCAATCTTCTGATCTAGGGAATTGGATGATGTATTTCGGAAATAAAAATCTTAAAAATGGTTGGAACTGGCATCATGAAGTACAATATAGAAACTACAACTTTATTGGAGATCTTGAACAATTGTTGTTGAGAACAGGAATAGGATACAATCTCACTGAAAATAACAATAATCTTTTATTAGGATATGGTTTTATCAATGGACAGGTTTATAGTAATGCGCATGTGGATAAAGTTGAAATTAATGAACACAGAATTTATCAGCAATTTATTAATCGTCACGCCATCGGGAGAGTGAATCTACAACATCGTTTTAGATTAGAAGAACGATTTTTTGAAGACCAAGATTTACAATTAAGATTACGTTACTTTTTAGGTTTAACGATTCCAATTAACAATACCTCAATTGTGGAGAAAACCTTCTATGGATCAATTTATAATGAGCTGTTTTTAAACGGAGAAAAAGATTACTTTGATCGAAACCGACTTTATGCTGGAGTAGGGTATAAGCCTAATAGTAAAATAAAGTTTGAATTGGGATATATGAACCAATTCTTTCAGTCATCTGGGCGAGATCAAATCAATATAATGATGTTCCTTAATTTTTAAGCTATATATAATCCATTTAAAATGAAGTGTATAAAATCGTTGATGTGTTTGAGTTTTATTCTTGCAATATTTTCTTGCAAGAAAGTGGATGAGTATACACAATTTGAAATCAATAATGAGCAAACCATTGAAATCAAATCCAATGCGGTCATCAATGTTCCATTCGATATAGTTTCACCCGAGGTTGAAACAGATGCTGAATCAACATTTGAAAGTAACGATACCAGAAAAAATCTAATAGAGACAATTGAATTAAGGTCCTTAACAATGGAAATCACTACTCCTGAAGAGGGGGATTTTAACTTCTTAAATGAGATTAAAATTTATATTTCATCAGATAATCATACTGAAACGTTGATTGCATGGAAGGAGAATATTCCTGAAAACTCTAGTAGTACTCTTGTTTTAGAAACTTCAGGTGAGGACTTGAAGAAATACGTTAAAGAGGATACCTACAAATTGAGATTTAATACAATCACAGATCAATCCATCACAACTGATCACAAGATTAAGGTAAATTCAACCTTTTTTGTTGACGCTGAAATTTATGGAATATAAGTTCAATATTCACTTTTGATCTATTTACTATACTTCTCTCTTTTTAGAGAAAAAAGACGATTTTTATAAAAATTAGCCTCGAAAATTAAATTTACATTACTTTTTCACCAAAAAAATGTGAAAAACTATTGAATTTTTGAGAAAAATGATACATTTTTTGTTTTAACCCTATTATGCCTTATATTTGTATTGAATCACAATATATAGAGTTATCAAGTTAGTAAGCGTAAATAGAAAAAGTAAATTAGAAAATAGATATCATAGAAATATGGGGCGAATTTGTGTGCAGGTTACACGTATTCGTAAACATTTTTTAGGTATTCCTTATAAAACAGTTCACAAATACCGTCAGACTTATGGTGGAGAAGTGAAGGACTGTGAGGACTGTGTAATCTCAAAAAATGAATTAAGTTTTCAGTAAGAAATCAAATTATATAACATTAATTGAAGGTCGAGCATTAGCTTGACCTTTTTTGTGATTTCGGCAAGCTCAGTCACCACAACAAGCTCAGTCACCACAACAGGCTCATTGATAAGGGTAAATTTATTCACTGAGGCAGGTTCATTCACCAAAGAATTTTCAATAAAATAGTAACAAAAAAGAGGATTCCATTTCTGAAATCCTCTTTCGTATTTTTATTTAAATAAGTGTCTATCCTTTATAAAAAGGAGGCTTAACGATTTGTGCTTTAAGCGACTTTTTTCGAACTCCGATATAAATTTCTCCTGTTTCTTTCGCTACATCAATTGGAACATATCCCATTCCGATGGCTTTGTTTAAAGATGGTGACATTGTACCTGAAGTTACACGGCCAATTTCTTCACCTTCTGCATTTTGAATTGGGTAACCTTGACGTGGAATACCTTTGTCAATCAATTCAAATCCAACCAATTTATTTTTAATTCCAGCTTCTTTTTCTGCCTTTAAAGCTTCACTATTTGTAAAGTCTTTGGTGAATTTTGTAATCCAACCTAATCCAGCTTCTAAAGGAGAAGTTGTTTCATCGATGTCGTTTCCGTATAAACAGAATCCCATTTCTAAACGCAAAGTATCACGCGCTCCTAAACCAATAGGTTCAATTCCAAAATCAGCTCCAGCTTCTAGTACTTTTTCCCATACTTTTTTGACATCCTTGTTTTTTACATAGATCTCAAATCCACCACTTCCTGTATAACCCGTTGCAGAAATAATAACATCATTTACACCTGCAAACTCATTGATTTCAAAAGTGTAGAATTTAATCGTTTTTAAATCAACCGAAGTCAATGATTGCATTGCTTCAGAAGCTTTTGGACCTTGAATAGCCAACAAACTCCAATCGTCAGATTCGTCAACCATTTCAGCACCAACATCGTTTTTAGATGAAATCCAGTTCCAATCTTTTTCAATATTTGAAGCATTCACAACCAAAAGGAAGTTGTCATCCGCTATTTTGTAAATAATTAAATCATCAACAACACCACCAGTATCGTTTGGAAGGTAAGAATATTGTGCCTTTCCAGGAACCAATTTACTCACATCATTGCTTGTTACTTTTTGAAGTAAAGCTTCTGCATGTTCACCTTTTACGAAGAACTCACCCATGTGAGAAACATCAAAAACACCCACTTTCGTTCTCACTACTTCATGTTCATGTTTTAATCCTGCATAAGAAACAGGCATATTATAACCTGCAAAAGGAACCATCTTTGCTCCTAACTCTGTATGTACTGCTGATAACGCGGTTTCTTTCATCGAATTGAATTTTATTTTAGATTCTTTGCAAAATTAATAAATATTCAATGTTAAAACTGAATGGAAAGCTAAAAGTGGTTGTTGAATTATTCACTTTTACCTTTCCTGAAACCTTCTTTTCATTATAATTTTACAATCTTGAATGTTTTTTGATTTTCAGTGTTGTAGATATTCAGTGTGTAAATACCATTTTCGAATTTATGAATGTTAATAGTCGCTTTTTCAACATTATTCAATATTTGATTTTCAACTAGAATTACACGACCATTCATGTCTATCATTTCTATCTTTAACTCTGCAATTTGAGAAGGATTTAAAATTGTAATTTGATCTTTCGCTGGATTTGGAAACACAGAGAGTTCTATCAATTTATCTTGAGTGTTAGATAAATAATCACAGTTTCCTTCTACTTCAATGTAAACATGAGCGGTGTCAGCTTCACATGATCCTTCAGAAATAATTCGATAATATTTAATGACGTCATCAATTGATGGTGTTGTAATTACTGATTGTCCGAGTGGATTAAAAGATTCATCAAACCATTCACCAGGTGATGAAGCATTGGTTAAGGTATCTAAGTCTATAGGTTCATTGATACAAGCATAAATTGAATTATTACTTCCAGCATCGTTTTCATGATGAATTGTCAAATCCAATATCAAAGTTGAATCACATCCGTTTGAAGCGCCTTCAATAAAAGTATAAGTTGCTGAATTGTTTGAACTAGTATAAGTATTTCCATCAATCCATGTAAAACTTTCACAAGCTTCGTGTACATCTGGTTCTATAATTGTTGGACACGCCAATGTTGAAAAGGTAAATGGACCGGTCCATGTACTTTGATTAATTCCGCACTCAGATTGAATATAAAAGTCGTAGCTTTCATTTGGCGTTAATCCTGTAATCAAATATGGATTTGAATTGACTGAATCAAGCATTGTAACTCCAGAACCTTGGGTAAATCCAGTTGGTCCATACTCAATGTTCCAATAGTTGGCCGCTCCAGTACTCGTCCAACCAATCTCAATTGCTGTTTGTTCTATATGATTGGACATTAAATTTGTTGAAGTTGCACATGTTGGTTCTTGGACAATTGAAAGTTGAAAATCAATACTTGATCCTGAGCTAATAAGACCACAACTAGGAGGAGGTGTACCTTGTGATTTCTCCCCACGTATTCTCATTCTGTAATCATCAATGTTTACACCATTTGGCACTGTGATCAAGAAGGTTTTATTGGATGATGGTCCATTATCAGTTCCCATAAGTTCAGAAGGTTCAAAGGCTCTATTTTTGTTCCAATCTACCCATAGATTAACGGCACAAAATCCTCCGAAAAAATCAGTGGATATAAAGAATGATTGATCTTCGAAAGAAGTGAAGTTTTGTGAAGTTTCATCTGAATAGCCATTTTGTGGTGGAGTAAATGTTGAAAATGATATATTGTCCAAAGCCCCCATTGAATTAACAGAAGAAATGAATCTTGAATTAGACAAGGAATATGGATCACAATATCTGTATTCAAATGGTCCAGACCAACTGCTTGTATCACCAGGTCCACAAATTGAACGAACATAAAAGTCATATTCTTCACCAGGCGTTATGTTTAAAGTAAATGGATTAGTGTTGACCACTGATTGAGTAAACGTGTAAAATGGGGATGGAACAAATCCATGGTCACCATATCGAATCTCCCATTCACTTGCCCCGTTTGGATCAGTCCATCCAATGTCCACACTATTTGGACTTGCTGAACTTGCAACAATATCAGTTGGTCTTAAACAATTTGGTTGAGGGATTACTGATAGATTAAAATCGACTGTCGAGCCATATGTAAAATCTCCACATGTTGTGAGACTGGTTGTTGAAGATTCTTTACCACGAATTCTTACTCTATAGTCACCTATTGGTGTTCCATTGGGGACTGTGATGTCATGTGTTATCAGCGCACTGTTAGATTCGTCGCTTATTAATTCTGATTGGTCAAAAGTGAGGTTCCCATTCCAATCTATCCATATTTTTACATCACTAGGTGAATTATTAAAGGCTGTCAAAATTTCGAAACTTTGCCCTTCGTAAGCTTCAAAAGTTTGACTTGTTTCATTCGCATATCCATCAGTTGGATTTGTGCTTGTATTGTAATTAATATCACTGAACGCGCCTTCAGAATTTATAATACTTAAGTATCGTGAGGTAGAATAACCATAACCAATACAGTATTGATAACTAATCGGACCTACCCAAATGCTTGTATCTCCAATATTACAAATTGAACGAACATAAAAGTCATATTCTTCTCCGGGAGTAACAGGGACTAAGTAATTATTATTTGTTATATTAGAAATTCTATTTCCTGATCCTAGTGGCATCCCTAAATCTACATATTCAATTTGCCATTCAGATGCATTGTTAAAATCTGTCCAACTAAAATCCGCAAAACCTGTAGTGGCGTTATTTACAGTTAAAAAGTTAGGAGGTATACAGCTTGGTGGTGATAAAATAGTTAGATTAAAATCAGCTGATGCACCTGTGTTGATAGATCCACACGACGGAGGATTTCCATTTGCTTCTCCTCGAACTCTTACGCGATAATTACCTGGTAAGGTTCCTTGTGGTATTGTGTAGCTATAAGTATAAATAGAATAACCTGTCAACGAAACAATGTGCTCAGATGCGTCAAATGTATAATCATTATTCCAGTCTATCCAAATGTTTACAGTGGGATTAAGTCCATAAAAATAATATTTGAAATCAATGGTCTGAGTTTCATAAGATTCAAAAAGAAGTGTAGTGGCATCTTCATGACCTCCGGGAGGAGTTGTACTTGAGGTGTAAAGGAGATCTGTTTCAGCATTTATGGACTTGAAATAATAGAATTGGCTTCCGGAATTTACTGTGGATGGAGTACAATAAGATTGCGCTATTGCATTTACTCCAAAGATTAAAAAAAATAAAAGAGATTTTATAGTTGTAGTTTCCATAAATTAAAGTTGTAGTGTTTAAAAATACTAACGATCCTGGTTTTTAAAACGTTGCTTATTTTTTGACATAATTTTGACAAATTTGTTTCGAATCCTCATTATTGGTTTGTATTTATTTAAATTCTAATTTTACCTCAAATAGAAAATTATGCAACACAAACCAAATGCTGTTTTTAATTGGAGTGGAGGAAAAGATTCTGCATTAGCTCTTCATAAAGTGCTTGAAGAAAATCAATTTGATGTCATTGCTTTACTGACAACTTTTAATGAAATTGATGAAAGTTCATCTGGTCATTCTGTTCCAATTTCATTTATAAAAAAGCAAGCAGAAAGTATTGGAATTCCCCTGTATCCTGTGATGATCGATAAATCTCCGGGAGATTATGAACGTAAAATGATGGAAGTAGTTAGGCATTTTAAAACAAAAGATGTTCAACATTTTATTTTCGGAGACTTGTATCTTGACGAAATCAAAACGTACAGAGAAAGTAAATTAAATCCACACGGAATTGAAGTGGTAGAACCAATTTGGGGACAATCACCAGAAGAAACAATTCAAGCATTTTTAGCATCTGGTTTAAAAGCCAAGATTGTAACAATACAAGGAGATAAATTAGGAAAGTCTTTTGTAGGAAGAGATATTAATCAAACATTGATAGCGGATTTACCAAAAGAGGTTGATGTTTGCGGAGAGAATGGAGAATTTCATACTTTCGTTTATGATGGACCAATTTTTCGAAAAAAAGTAGATTTCGAAATAGAAGAGGTTTATCAACTCACTTTTGATGTGAAAATGGAATCAGGAGAAGTGAATACATATAAATATTGGCAGGCCAGGTTTGTTTAGTATTGATCTGTAGGGAATATGTTGTATGATTTTCCATTTAAGGTGAATTAATGAGCTTACTAAGTTTTTTTTCTTAATTCTTAAAAACATCGAATATTACTTCTTGAAACCTTCAAATTTCCTATTTTTATCACAATGTTTTTACTCCGCATAATTTTATTTCCATTTTCTTTAATTTATGGCTTAATCATGGCTATTCGAAATTGGCTTTTTGATCGAAATATCAAGCCAGTAATGAAGGTTGATTCTGCTGTGATTTCAGTTGGAAATTTATCTGTAGGAGGGACAGGGAAAACTCCACACGTTGAATACTTA
Source organism: Brumimicrobium aurantiacum (assembly GCF_003402975.1). Classification (GTDB taxonomy): domain Bacteria; phylum Bacteroidota; class Bacteroidia; order Flavobacteriales_D; family Crocinitomicaceae; genus Brumimicrobium; species Brumimicrobium aurantiacum. The sequence goes on from NZ_QURB01000006.1 coordinate 44,536, forward strand.
TTGAGAAGCTTATCACAACAATTTAAAACTGCTGCTTTATCGAGAGGTTATGGAAGGAAATCCAAAGGATTTGTTGAAGTTTTGTCAAGCGCAGAGGTGACTCAAGTAGGGGATGAAGCCTTGAATTATGCTCAAAAATTTGATGGAAAAATCAATGTAGCAGTCTGTGAAAAACGCGTTGAAGGAGCACAACAATTATTGCAAAATCATCCAGAAACAGAGGTTGTAGTTCTCGACGATGCCTATCAACACCGATACATCCATAGAGATTGTAATATTTTACTGACAGAATACAACAAGCCTTTTTTTAGGGATTTTGTGTTGCCTGCTGGACGATTAAGAGAGTTTAGGTCAGGAAAAAAACGTGCTGATGTTGTAATTGTCACCAAATCTCCTCAGTCGCTTGAACAACGCCAAAAAGATAGCTTCATTAAAGGTTTAGGTATGCCGAATAGTGTTCCGGTTTTCTTTTCTGAAATTGCCTATGGGGCTATGATTTCCTTACAAACAAAGGCTGTTAAAAAGGCGTCAGAAGAAGTGTTGTTGGTCACTGGAATTGGAAATCCACAACCCTTAATTGAGCATTTAGAATTAACTTCAAAAGTGACGCATTTAAAGTTTGGAGATCACCACGATTACACAATTAAGGATATTGAGAAAATTCACAAATTATTTGATACCTTTGTCTCTGCTGAAAAAATGATTGTAACCACAGAAAAAGATGCGGTGAGATTATTGAATTCAGCTTTGAAAACAAAACTTGCTGATTATCCTTGGTACTTCCAAGAAATGACAGTGAAGATAGATGATGAATCAAAATTATTAAAGAAAATATATAGCTATGTTAAATCAAATCAATGAAGCAGTAAAATATCTTCAATCTCAAACTGAAGTTAAACCACAAATTGGTGTAATACTAGGAACTGGATTAGGAGGATTGGTCGATGAAATAGAAATTACAAATAAGATTTCTTACGAAGACATTCCACATTTTCCTGTTTCAACAGTTGAGGGACATAGCGGACGATTGATTTTTGGTCAATTGGGAGGAAAGAATGTAATGGCCATGCAAGGTCGTTTTCATTTTTATGAAGGTTATACTTTACAACAATGTACATTCCCTGTTCGTGTCATGAAAGCATTGGGCATTGAGCGTTTGATGGTAAGTAATGCATCAGGAGGAGTAAATCCAGATTTCGAAATAGGAGAAATTATGTTGATTAACGACCACATTAATTTGTTCCCTGGGAATCCATTAATTGGAAAAAATCACGATGAGTTAGGACCTCGTTTTCCTGATATGAGTGATGCTTACGATGTTGAAATGATTGAATTGGCTGAGAAAATTGCTGGTGAATTGGATATTCGTATTGCAAAAGGAGTTTATGCAGGATTAACTGGACCGACTTTGGAAACGCCAGCAGAATATAAGATGATTAATATTCTAGGTGCAGACGCAGTGGGAATGTCAACAGTTCCTGAAATTATTGTGGCACGCCATATGGATATTCCTTGTTTTGCGGTTTCGATCGTAACAGACTTAGGTGTTGAGGGTAAAATTGTAAAAGTAACAGCCCAAGATGTAATTGATGTTGCAAAGCGTCAAGAGCCAAAAATGACAAAAATTATTAAAGAATTAATTGCTAGAGTTTAAACACATTTTTTAGAAAAGATGGTATCAGAGGAGGTAAAAGCAACGTATGAAGCGGTAATTGGGCTAGAGGTCCATGCCCAAATGTTAACAAAAACCAAAGCGTATTCAAGTGATGCAAATGAGTATGGTGCGCGACCAAATACAAATATTAGTGCAATTACATTGGGGCACCCAGGTACTTTGCCAAAAATGAATAAGAAAACGATTGAATATGCAATTAAACTTGGTTTAGCATTGAATTGTGAAATTGCAGAGAACCAGCATTTCGATCGTAAGAATTATTATTACCCTGATTTACCGAAAGGATATCAGATTACACAAGATAAAACGCCAATATGTGCAAATGGTTTTATCGACCTTAAAATGGAAGATGGTACGGTTAAGCACGTTGGAATCACGCGTATCCATATGGAGGAAGATACAGGGAAAAGTATTCACGATGTGGATGTTTATGATTCTCTTGTTGATTTAAATCGTGCAGGAACTCCTTTGTTGGAAATCGTAACAGAACCAGATATGCGCAGTGGTGACGAAGCTTATGTTTACCTAACAGAAATTCGTCAATTGGTGCGTTACCTAGAAATTTGTGACGGTAACATGGAAGAAGGTAACTTACGTTGTGATGCCAATGTTTCGGTGCGTAAGAAAGGTTCAAAAGAATTTGGTCGTAGAGTAGAGGTGAAAAACATGAACTCTATGCGAAATGTTCAACGCGCCATTAATTTTGAAATTGATCGTCACATTGAAGCGATTGAAAATGGAGAAGAAATTGCACAAGAAACACGCTCTTTTGACGCCGTGAATTTAAGAACAATTTCTATGCGTACGAAAGAAGATGCAAATGATTACCGTTTCTTCCCGGAGCCAGATTTACAACCTTTACATGTTTCGCAAGATCAGATTGATGCCATAAGAGCTGAAATGCCAGTTTTACCTAAAGCACTTTTTGAAAAATACACGAAAGAATTAAAACTTTCAGAATATGATGCAAACAATATTATTTCAACAAAACCATTTGCGGAGTACTTTGAAGAATTAATTAAATATACAAAAAACTATAAATCTGCTTCCAACTGGATGAACGGAGAAGTTCGTTCTTACCTTAACCAGCGTGGTGCGACGATCGAAGAATTTCCTATTCAACCAGGGAAATTAGCAGAATTGATAGAACTTATCGACAATGGACTTGTTTCAAACTCTGTAGCTGGTCAAAAGTTGTTTCCTGTTTTATTGGAGCAGCCAAATGAATCACCAAAGAAAATTGCTGAAGAGTTAAATTTAATTCAAGATAGTGATGAAGATTCAATTTCTGCGGTAATTAAAGAGGTAATAAAACAACACCCTGCCGAAGCTGAACGTTATAAAAACGGAGAGAAGCAATTGGTAGGATTCTTTATGGGTCAAGTAATGAAAGCATCAGGTGGAAAAGCCGACCCAAAATCAGCAAATAAACTGATGCGTCAACTTTTAGAAGAAAATTAGTATGATTAAAAAAAGTATTTATGTCCTTTTATTGAGTGCAAGCTTTATGGCATGTAGCTCAGAAGAAAATGAAGTGAAAACCAATGACGATTCGGCAGTTGAAACTTCAACCTCACAAGAAAATACATCAGGGAACTTAATGAAAGACCCTAATGAAGTACCAAATGTAACGATTAATGGAGTGTTGAAAAATGGAGCTAAAGCTACTTTAGTTCTAGAAGCCAATACTGACAGAGGTACAATTGTGATTAATAAAGTGACTACAGATGCTGATGGTAATTTTACTCTAAAAGGAGCTATCGAAGGAATGGGCTTGTATCAACTTCGTCTTGCTGAAAGATTGAAGGAAAATCAAGAACCTAAGGTTATTCCACTGACCTTAACTCCTGATGATGAGCTTTCGTTAACACTCAATTTCAATGATTTTAATAGATCAGTTGAGTACAGTGGAACGGAATGGGCTGAGCCATTAAATGGGTATATGACTGAGATGAATAAGTATATCGATTGGCAAATGTCAATTGTAAATCCACAGCAATACAAGCAAGAAGATTTGATGAAAATGGTGATGGAGAAAAAAGCACCAATGGATGCTTATATTGTTGAGGAAATTAAAAATGATCCAGATAATCCAGCACATATTTTGTTGATGACCAACCTAATGCCAATGATGGGATACGATAATTATGATATTGAGAATCTTAAAATGTTGAAAGAGGTTCACAAGGCATATGAAGAAAGTTATCCAGGACACCCAATGACAGCCAATATAGGAAGTCAGGTAGCACAATTGGAACAAGGGTATAAAGATTATAAGGACTTTAAGGAGAATAATATTGCTCCAGAAATTTCATTACCAAATCCTGAAGGAGAAACAATGAATCTTTCTGATTTAAGAGGAAAATATGTTTTGATTGATTTTTGGGCTTCATGGTGTGGACCTTGTCGCGTTGAGAATCCTAATGTGGTTAGACTTTACAATAAATACAAAGGAGATAAATTTGAAATTTTCAGCGTTTCTTTAGATAAAGACAAGGAGAAATGGAAAAAAGCAATTGATGCTGATGGCTTAATTTGGGATTATCACGTGAGTGAATTGACAGGTTGGGATACAGACTTAATTCAAAAATATCAATTCAATGGTATACCTCATACTGTACTCATAGATCCTGATGGTAAAGTTATCGCAGAAAAACTAAGAGGTCCAGGTTTGGAAAGAAAATTGCAAGAATTATTCGGAAAATAAACAACACAATAATATGATACGTACATTCACATTACTGGTATTTACACTACTTACGACATTAGGATTTACACAAGAGAAAGAGACGCTTTTATTGAAAGGTCAGATTTTTAATACAGAAAGTGATACCCTTAAATTGGTACAAAATGACGGAAAACAAAACACCGTTGTTGAACATATCTCTTTGGATGAAAAAGGCTTCTTTGAGAAATCTGTAGAACTTCCAAGTCATGATTTTTACGTTTTAAGCTTAGAGGATAACCAAGGAGTAAACTTTATTTACCAGGGGGAAGACACGTTGAAAATATATGGAGATGGTTCAAACTTACTGCAACACACAAATATTATAGGCTCGCCATCGAGTACAGCCTTGTTAGATTTTGTGCGTATCAACACAGCATATAAAGCTAAGCTTGATTCGGCTAATAAATATTTGCAGGCCAATAAATCTCAACAGAAACAAATTCAACAAGATTTTCAACCGGTTTACCAAGCCTTTATGGGGCAGAGAGAATTATTTATTCGTCAGAATGGAGATTCACCAGCACTGATAGGGGTAATTCCTTCCGTAAATACTGATCAAGAATTCGAGTTGTATGAATCTATTGTAAAGCAATTGGGAAATAGTTTTGGAGAAAGTCCAACCATCAAAAGAATTCAAGCAGAATTTGAGGTGAACAAACAAAAGAGAATTAAAAACATGCCAATAGCTCCTGGAGATCAAGCTAAAGAAATTGCTTTACCTAATCCAGAAGGCGATACTTTAAGATTATCAGATTACAAAGGAAAAGTTGTTTTACTCGACTTTTGGGCTGCATGGTGTGGACCTTGTCGTCGTGAGAACCCAAATGTTGTGAAATTATATAAGCAATATAATGAGCAAGGATTTGAAGTGTTTTCTGTTTCTTTAGATAAAGACATCGATAAATGGGAAGCAGCTATTGCCCAAGATAATCTAATTTGGGATGGTCACGTTTCTGATTTACAAGGATGGAGATCATCAGCAGGAAAAGACTATAAAGTTTCTTCAATTCCATTTACAGTGCTCATTGACCGTGAAGGAAAGGTGATTGGTACAAACTTTAGAGGTGAGGCACTAGGAGAAAAGTTAAAAGAAATTTTTGAGAATTAAGTCATCTAAGCATGCCAACATCGGGTAAAAAAATATACTTCGCCTCAGATTTTCATTTGGGTGTTCCAACATACGAAGCTAGTCTGAAAAGAGAGAAATTGATTGTTCGATGGCTCGATGAGGTAAGCAAAGACGCGGAAGCTATATATCTTGTAGGAGATATTTTTGATTTCTGGTTTGAATATAAGCATGCTGTTCCAAAAGGATTTGTTCGCTTGCAAGGAAAAATCGCAGAACTTACCGATAATGGAATAGAGGTTCATTTTTTTACAGGAAATCACGACATGTGGATGTTTGGTTACCATGAAAAAGAATTGGGAATTAAAATGCATCGCGAACCTATTTCATTTGAAGCACAAGGAAAGAAAATTTATATTGGTCATGGGGATGGATTAGGTCCAGGAGATCATGGATATAAATTTATCAAGAAAGTTTTCGCGAATAAATTCTTTCAATGGTGTTTTGCACGTTTACATCCAAACTTTGGAATTGGAGTCGCTGATTATTTTTCACGTTCAAGTAGGGCAAAAGCAGGAGACTCTGATGAGAAATTCCTTGGTGAAGAAAACGAATGGCTTGCAATTTACGCCAAAGAAATTCTAGAAAAAGAACATTACGACTATTTTATATTTGGTCACAGACACTTACCTATCGCGATGGAGGTTGGTGAAAAAAGCAAGTATTACAATTTAGGAGATTGGTTAAAATACTATACTTACGGTGTTTTGGAAAATGGAGCGTTTCATTTGAAAATTTATCCCGGGAATGAAAGGTATAAAATGAAAAATGAATAATGTAAAATTAAAAACGGTGTTAACGCAATTTTTAATTTTACATTCATTATAAAAACCAAAAAGATCAACCCTTTTTAGGGAAGTAAACTATTCGTAATTGACTATTTCGTAATTAACTATTCCGTATTTGATTCTTAAAATTTCCGAATCTCAATTCCTTTACCAATCCTTACCATGCGACTGATGATCATTCGAATGTCTCTGTCTTCCGGATAGTGGTCAATGCATTCCTTCCAATTTTTAATACTTCCATCATCATTTTGTTTTGATAAATAGCCAAATCCAATGAAGGTTCCTTTTTCTATGAGGATTAATCCCAATTCCATTTGATTTCTTCCGCGATCTACAATGAAAAAGTTATCCAATTCGAAATTCATTCTATTCAATAATTCTTCGACTCGAAGATTGTATTCGGCTGGACTTTCTTCTCCAATACACGCCCCTTTACATTCTTTCGTGTGGTATTGAAAACATGCTGTTTTTGTAGGGTAAAGACCAACAAGCTTTTTACATAATTGATGATTGATAACAGCATTCTCTAGAAAATTGACACCTTCTTTTTTATTGAAAAAAGTTGTGATTGGCGGTGTATTTCTATTTTTAATTAAATCTAAATGCAAATTGATATAAGCATTTCCATCCTCAAAAGTAAATAATCCATAAGGGAACTTATCCTTTCTCAATTGACGGTTGAAGGGTGGTTTGTATTTTTTTATAAGGTTTGATTCATGAATAAGGGCAATTGTTTCAGAACCTGTTAATTCATATTCAACACGTACAATTTCTTTAGACATGTTGATGGCCTTTTTAGATTTTGTGTTTTTTAAATGTTGTTGAACCCGACTCCGAATGTTCTTACTTTTTCCAATGTAGATTAACTTATTGTGTTCGTCATAAAAACGATAAATTCCGATGTCTTTGGGTAAATCTTCAATTACATGGTAATCTAGTCCAGGATGCAAGTGTTTTGGAATTAAATCAGACTGAATGTTTGTCTCTAATTTATTATTATCCGTTTCTACCAATAAATGAAAGAGTTCCACTGTAGCCAAAGCATCGCCACGCGCTCGGTGTCTTCCCACCAAACTAATCCCTAACTCGTTTGTAAGTTTCCCCAAACTGTAGGAGGCATGCCCAGGAATAATTTGACGAGAAGATTTAACGGTACATAAATATTCCTTTCTGAATTCGTAGCCTAATGAGCGGTATTCACTGCGTAAAACATTGTAATCAAATCCAACGTTGTGTGCCACAAAAATAGCGTCACCAATAAATTCAATAATTTCCTTCGCGATTTCATAAAACTTAGGCGCTGAATCCACCATTTCATCATTAATTCCGGTAAGCTGAGAAATGAAGTAGGGAATAGGTCTTTCAGGATTTACAAGAGAAGTAAATTCATCAATAATCTCATAACCGTCTGTTAGGAAAATGGAGATTTCTGTAATTTTAGAATTCTTGATACTTCCTCCCGTTGTTTCTAAATCTGTAATTGCATAAAGCATTTTGCAAAAGTACGGAAATTGAAAGAAAGCATTGAAATGGAATTCATTAAAATGTAATTATAGTTGACAAGAAATAAAAAACCTTCAAATATGATTCTTTAAATGGTAATTTTTAAAACTTAATTAATTCATTGTAGCTTGATGCCAAATTGTTTCTGTCTTATCTAACTTTCTTCCCTCTTCAAAACCGAGGAATTGATCATTACCGTGTTTTTCTGACCAAAAACCATGAAGGATTTCGTTATTTAAAAGTTTATAAACGACAACGCCTTTGAAAAGTTCTCCTTTAAATTCAGCTTCTCCTTCATAAAAGAAGTTGACAACGAGTGTGTCACCATGATAAAACCCACTTCCTTTTTGTATTTGTTCGCCATTGATCACCCATTCTGCATGTACTCTTATATCACTTATTTTAGCAATATGTAAGAATCCAAAATATCGACCATGTTCTTCATCTTGATTAAACCCAATAATGTTGTAAGAGCCTTCAAAATCTGAGATGATTTTAGAAGTATTGTTTGTTTTAAATTTGAATTGATCAACTATTGCTTCTCTTTTTAGTATTTCCTTTTGAATAGTTTGAATTTCCTCATTAGAGAAACGGTCTGTGTTATGTAATGCCTTTTTAGAATTTTCAAACCATTGAGCGATTTCTATTTTTAAATTTGACATTTCTTTATTTTGTTGATGGAAAAGTTGAGTTTCAGAATTCTTTATTTGAATCTTCTTAAGGTGTTGATTGTTATTTCTATCTCTGATTTTATAATATTTATCTATATTTTAGATAGAATATTGAAGCCATGTTGATTCCTTTTTTATCACCTTCTGTGGAAATCAATAAATCGCCATTTTCATGAAACTCTAATCCTTCTGGTTTATAGTAAACTTCTGGCGAAAGTGGGATAACATTGATTAACTTCTTATTCTGATAAATTGAAATCATTTGGTCTTCAGCAGAAAGAATAAACAAACTTCCTGTAATTGGATGTCTGGCAATTGCGGAAGGATTAAATTGTAAATTCACGCTGTTGATTTCAGGATAATGTTCCGAAATATATTTTCGCAATTCTGGGATTTTTATTTCCAAATAGGGTGTTGGTTTGATAAAACGATTTGCGCTCGTTTTGTAAATCATCCTCGAAGATTCTGGCTTGTCGAAAGATGGCCCTTTGCAAACCAAATACAAAGAGTCATTTTGATAGAATAATCCTTCAATATCTAAAGAATTGGTTTGAATCATGCGTTCAAATGCTAAAGTTTTGGTTTTTAGATTATTCACAAAAATATTCCCATCACTTCTTAAAACATAAAGTAAATCATCCATTCTTGCAATATCCTCGAAATCTCCAACATCAGTAAATCTAATGGTTTGAGTGATTTTTCGTTGATCAAAATTATATTCAAAAATAACACCCAACTCATCTTGAATCGCATAAACACTATTGTGATCTGAGCGTGTAATTCCAGAAATTTCTCTCAAGATATCGGGCATTTCATATATACTGTCAGGCTGATAAAAGTTATAATTTTCCACTTGAAAGGATTCACTTTCTTCTATGGCAGCATAATCGATGTGATGGTCTTTGTTTGGTGTTTTTACCTTATACTTTTCTCCATCATTGGTGAAGTAAATATTTTGTTCAATGCCTTCTTTAAAAATCTCAACTTTGATGTATGATGTGTCATTGGTTTTTACTTTCGAAAACTCTTCCAATTTCCAACCTTCGTATTTTTTTGATAATTTCTCTTTTATTTTTCCAAAAGGTACTTCTGTTTGACTCGCATTACTTTCTAAAAATAACATTTCATCATCAAGAATTCCAACTTCATATCTTTTACCTTCACATAAATACTCAACTTCAATGTAGCCATCAATCGTGGTTTCAACTTCAAGTATGTCAGGATTATTACATTGAGCGTAAACCGTTTTCATATATCCAGTGCTTTCTGTTTCTTCTTGAGAAGACTTTTGATCACCACATGCTGCAAGGAATAAAAGCGGAATGAAAATAAGGGATTTGTTCATCTTGATTGAGTTAATAATAAATTAAAATCAAAGCTGTTTATATTTCGAATTTTAAAGTTAAGAAAATATAGCATGTGATTAACATTCTCGTTTAATGAAATAGTTTTTACAACACAAATTAAATATAGTTGAAAGTGCTGATTTTTAATTAATAAGGTAAGCTATTGTATAAACGTTGAAACTGATTGAAGTCAATAAAATCAGGATCTAATTTTTTGTTTTTAATCAATTGTTTACCCGTGATTTTTTGACCGTTTTTGAGGAGGTAATTTAAATGTGGATCAACTACTTTGAAATCAACATAGGCACATTTTTTAACGCCTTTAAAGAAAAGCCACCTCTTTCCTTTCTTAATTTTACCGATTTTAGGATGAAGTAAATACCTATTTAATGGCATCACATTTTTATAGCTAGGACCAAATCTAGGCATAGGATCGGGATTCAAAGCCCCTTTATTTTGATAATATAAATCTACTATAGATTCATTTCCCTTGAGGATGATATTCTTTTTGTCATAATGACTTACAATGTTCTGACTATCTTTTTCTAATTGAATTTCAATGGGTGTGTATTCTTGATTTGATAAACTGGTTGAAAAATGGCCTCCAAGGTTTACTTTAGGAATAGTAACTCCTTGTCTGTTACCCTCTGAATTGGAGGTTACAACAGGTTTATTCTGGAAAAATAGATTTCGTCTTATCATGAAAAACACCTCTACTTTTTCAGCGTTTGTGAGTATAGCACAATGTCTCATTTGCGTACTGAGACCAGTGTAGCGCCCTACAATGGTATCTTTATCCCTCACTACTACTTGTAATTCATAGGGACGATTTTGATCGGGGAAATCATTGAATGTTCCTATTGTATCTTTCCATGATAAAGAATAGGAATTGATTTGTTCACCATTTACTTTGATTTTACCTTCAAAAATTACACTCAATTGTATTTCTAAATCCGGAATATAATGTGGAACAGTTGAACTGGTGTTTCGTTTTACAATCTGGGCATTTAGAGTAAAACAAAATAAAGTGATTTGCAAAATTAGAAGCAAACGAATGAAATATGGAAAGTGAATCATGTGATACCGTTTAATTATCATTCTAAAATTAATTATTAATTAGTTAATTTAAATCCTTGAGTAGTTTTATAATTTAATGCTTTTACAAGAAACCTAGGTAATGCAATAGGGGATTGATGACCATTGATAAAGATAGTTTAGGAAATTTTATGGTTTTTATAAAAAGCTATAAAATTTGACTGGTGAAATCTTTTATCTTTAAAAGGAATAAATTTTCTAATCAATAATACGCCAAATGATAAACAAAATAAAAGACTTTCTAAAACCTTTCATTGAAGTAGTAAAAACGATGATAGATGGTTTCGGAACTCACGGAGTAATGACCTTCGCTGCAGCCATTGGATTTTATACCATTTTCTCGTTACCAGGTTTGTTGGTTACGATTATAGTTGTTGCAGGTTTTTTTCTTGGAAAAGATGCTGCATCTGGTCAATTAACATCACAATTAGGAGAATTTATCGGAACAGATATTGCACAATCCATTTCTGACATTATTGTTCAAGTTGAGGTTGGAGGAGATGGAACACTTCAAACCATTATTGGTGTGGGAACACTTGTTTTTTCAGCAACAACTGTTTTTATGAGTTTACAGGAAGGACTCAATAGAATTTGGGATGTTGTCGCGAAACCCAAAAGAGGGATTGTTAAGTTTTTAATTAATCGTGTTTTATCTCTGGGGATGATCGTAGGAATGGGTTTCATTTTTATTGTTTCTTTAATTAGTGATACTATTTTGGAGATTTTCTTCAATCAAATTCAAAAATTAATCGGAGCGGAAACAAGTTTTCTTCTAGATATTGTTTCAACAGGTCTTTCATTTGCCATTATTTTTCTGATAATAGCCATGATCTTTAAGTTCTTACCTGATGTGAAATTACGTTGGAAAGATGTAGGAATGGCTGCTTTAATTACTGCTGGTCTATTTGTACTAGGTAAGTATGCAATTCAAGTTTATCTTTCAAATAGTTCCTTTTCAGAAACATATCAAGCCGCTGGATCAATTGTTGTTTTGTTAATTTGGGTTTATTATTCAACCGTTGTAATTTTATTGGGAGCGGAAATTACACGTGCCATTATGATTTATAAAGGTCGTCCAATTCGACCCGCAAATCAAGCTCAAAAAATCGAAATTAAACAAGTGGATTACGATACTTATAAGTCTCAATATTACCACACTGAAGAATCAGAGGAATAAATTAGAAGTTGATGGATATAAGTTTTTGAAGTAAGTGGTTGAAACCACTTTGGATGATACTCAAATATCTATTGAATGCGGGATGAATCCCACATCAATAGAATCTTATAAAATTCCTTTTCGACTTCAAGCGCATTTACTTAATCAATTCATCGAATTGACTAAAATATTGAACTTGCCATTCTTGAGTTTTAATGGCTTGTTTACTAGATAAATCCTTTTCCCATGGCGGATAAACACGAAATCCTCTTTTTCCATCATGGAGCTTAGAAGCCATGATTTTATTTTTTAGCAGCGCCTCTTTTGGAAAGGTGAAAACACCTTGAGCATTCTCCGTTATGGAGAGAATAATAAAATACGCAATGTCGTCTTTGTCATGATAAGGTGCAGTGATTCCTTCAGTATTGCGTTTCCAAACTGTTACAAATTGACCTTTCTTGGTTGGTGTAGACTTAGCCTTTCTGAAAATGGCTTTCTTCTGATTATACAAGGCTTGATGTGCCCAATACTCTTTCCCTTCTTGCTCAGCAATATTTATGTCAATTCGAGTGCCTGTCACTTTCGAAAGTTTCAACTCTAAATAGGAGATGGTGTTTTTCAATGTCATGATGATGAACTAAAAATTGAACATTTTCTTTTTTCTTGGAACAAATTCAATTTCATATTTCAATCTTTTTTGTCCTTGTTTATTGTAATAGACTTTCGATTTTTTGACATAATCTTGAGTCAGTTTATTACTGAGAAAGGAGCCAAAAATAAGGTAGGCTATAAATGGTAAAAGCAATAATAATGGATGAATTTGGATGAAGTCAAAAGAATCTCTCGGAATTACAATCATTATGAAAATGATTCCACAAAAATTGATCGCGTCAATGGCTCTTGGATAAAACTTAATTGCTCCGTAGGAGAGGACAGAAACTATAATAGGTATCAATAAAAATGAGATGAAACTTAGTATTCCATTTTGAATAAGTGATTGAATTGACAAGAATATTGTGGAAAGTATGAACAGAAAAGTTAAAATTAGATAGAAAGTCATTTGAGTTTTTAGTTCTTTTCGTTGCTCAAGTGTTGGAATGTTCTTAATGGTATCAGCAATGGTTTCATCATCAAGATTGCTCATTTGCTTCATCAACTCAAAAGTAGTTTGCTTGGATTCTCCAGAATTAATAAATTTATATGCTTCTCGTCTAATTTCCCTACGTTTCATTTTCTGCGGTAATAGTGTAGCCCAAATATAATATGAAATCTCGGAAATAAAGCTTCAATCTAAAAAGGATAACCAATCGCAAAATTAAAAACAGGAGCATCGTATTCGAATTCCCAATCTGCGTAAGGTCTCTTTATTGGTGCAGCAAAATCAAAACGAATTACGAATCCTTGAACATCTACTCTTAGTCCAACTCCTGGTCCAATTCCTATTTTATTCATAAAATCTGAAGTGAATTTTCCTCCTGGCAGAGCTTCGTTTTCATTTTTTAGCCAAACATTTCCTGCATCAACAAATACAGCTCCTTTTAAGACTGAAATTAATGGGAAACGGTATTCTAAATTGGCCTCCAAACGAATGTCTCCCGCCTGATCAAAATATCCATTTTCATCGTTTTCTGGCTGATATGATCCGGGACCAAGAGATCTAATTTGAAAAGCACGAACGCTGTAAGAACCTCCAGAAAAATATTGCTTTACAAATGGTAAGGCTGTTGAGTTTCCATAAGGAACTCCAATTCCTCCAAAAACACGACCAATAATTGTATTTCCTTTTCTGTCTATATCGTAGTGGTAACTAAAATCAACATCACCTTTAACATATTGTGCGTATTTCAATCCCATAAATGTTTTAATTCCATCATCCTGCATTTTACCAATTAGATTTACGGTATTTCCCGCGAGATCAAAATTCATTTTAAAATTGATTTTCCCTTTTTTCTGTGAAACGTTTAATTCATTATAAGTAAAAGAATAGGTGAGTCCAGCAATAAATTGTTGTTCGAAACTTCTTCTAAGAAATGGATTGTCATCTAAAATAGATTCAAATTGCTCACTCGTATTTCCTAATCTTACATAATCAATTTGAAATGGGTTTAATTGGTGAGTAACATATTTGTTGGCGTTCCATACATATCCAAATGAGGCAGAGTAGGAGTTCAAGGTATATAAATTACTTCTGCTGAAATAGTCAAAACCTAAACTAACTTTCGTTTTTGGAATCGAATATCTGAAGTATTTATCTAAATCTCCTGGAAATATTAATCGGGGAAAGCTTAATGAAGTTTTTAACCCCGTTTGTAAACTACTCGAGTTGTCAGTGTCTCTTCCCAGCTGCTTTTCATATCCGAAACTTCCAGTTATAGAGAAGTTTTCTCCACCTCTAAAAACATTTCTGTTGATGTACGTTAATCCTAAATTGGGTCCTGTAAAGTTGTTCGACTTTGTAACACCTTGTAATTCTGCTCTTAAGGATCGTTTGTTCAAAGGAGAAAGTGATATTTTAGCATTTAATTCCCGATGCCACAAACTGTCTTTTGTTGTAGGCTTAACTTCATTGTAATCTATATTTACAAATTTATATGTTCCAATAGAAGAGATTCGCTGACTTGTATATCTTGATTTCACAGGATCGTAGCGTTCATCAGGATTGATTAAAATAAAAGAATGCAATTTTTCGGGTTTAAAAAAGATATGTCCTTGAATAAATTTTACTTCCTCAATAGTTACTGTATCTATTCCAGGTTTTGAAGTGCCTGCAGCAGCATTTGGGTATACTTCAACTTTTTTAATTGTATATGGAACTTTAGACTTTTGAGGAACACCCTCTTTTAGTTTTAAATATAAATTATAAGTTTTGTTTTGATTTAAGTTGGTATCGGCTTGAAAGAGAATGAAGTTTGAGTTGAAATTGTAATATCCCTTGTTTTTAAGGTATTGATCTATTCGATCTCGTTCAGCCTTGAATGCACTCAAATCGTATCGACTACTGTCTTTTAATATGGTTTCTGATAATGCGTTTTCAAGTTCCTCATAAATTGGATAGTTTCTCGAGTCCTTTAATGAATCTACAATAATTGAATAATTTACCAATCGATATGGTCTACCAACAGTGGCTGAGAAATCTGTAATAGCTGTTCTTTTATTACTGTCCTTTTTGATGTTGGATGAAATAGTACTGTAGAAAAAGCCACTGTTTTCTAATCTGTTTTCAATTAATTCTGTAGTGTTTTCAATTCTTACATCCGAAAAATACGCTGGTTCTTCACCAATCTTTCTATTTAAGAAACGAACAATGAAATTAGGGTCTTCTTTCTGAGCTTTATAGTGAAAATAAAGTTTAGGGTACATTCCCAATACGCGTGTGTTGGGCTCTGGATATAGTAAACTCTGGAGTTCTCCTTCCAATCCTGAAGTATTCTCAAGTTCAACAGTGTCTTTCACACTCACAGTTCCACCGCGATAAAGATACTCTCCTTCAGGAATGAATTTCTTCACGCTACAACCGCTCAAGAGAAGAGCAATTAAAGCGAAAATGATATAATATGTTTTAGAATTAGTTTGCATTAATTTGAATCCGATTTTTCTTCTCTATTTGTAGCTTTATTATTATCTTCATTTTTAGGTTCTTCTTCCTTTCTAGGTTTTGAACCAAACAATTCATTGAAATGATTAAACTGTCTTTGGAAAATCAATGCGATTCCGTTAACAAATACCTGACCATCAATTACATTTTCATATTCACTATCTCTATATCCTTTTAGCCTCCATCTTCCATCTTCGGTTAATAAATATTGAATACTTGCATTTCCAACCACTGAATTCTCTTGTCCGGCTTCTCCTTCAACATTAACAGTACTTCCGACACTTACAATTAATCTGTCATCCAATAATTTCTTTTGAGCAGTAACATTTAAATCGGTACGTTGTTCAGCTGTTTCTCCTTGGTAATCGGTATAACTATTTAATCCAAAATTAAGCTCAACTCCAGTGTTCCCCATCAATTTATCAGAATATGTATTCAATTGATCGGAAATTGCTTGATTAATATTTTTACGTACAATACTAGCAGTACCACCAGAAGAACCATCTGATCCAGGATTTGGATAGAATTTTTTAAGTACTAATAACGAGAAAACTTGCTTATTTAAAGCGTCTTCTTCATTATTTAATTGTTTAATTCTACTGTAAACAGTTCCATCAATAGCACCTTGATAATCTTCAGGCATTCCTAAATTGAAATTTAACCTTGGTTGATCTATTTCTCCATTCACATTTAAATAAACCAAGAAAGGCAATTGCTGACGGTATTTGTTTTTAACCTCCTCACTTGAACCTGCAGTTTGCGTGGCCATTAATGATGTTGCAGAAGTTTCAACTGAATATTTAGCGGTAACATTCATTTCAGCATCCATTGGACCGCCTCCAGACCATGCAATATAACTACCTCTTTCAAGCTCAAATTCTCGTTTTACAAGGTTGTATAAACTCAAATTGTAATGCCCATCATTAATGTTATAACGTCCACTTAATGTTGTTCGACCGTTGTCTTCCATTTTGAAAATTAATTCTCCATTTCCTGCAACCTTTAGATTGTCACCTGTTTGAGGATCAACAATTACATTAAATGTAGCGCCTTTATCGATTTTTAATTTCGCATTTAAATCCATACCGCCAAATGCAACAACTTCAGTAGAATCATCTGTTCGTGTTAAAATATTATCTGGATTTTCCTTATTTACAAATTCAACAATTCCATCTCTACTTTCAAGTTGTGCTTGTGCATCAAGTAAAACATAAGTGAAGTTAGTGTTTTCATTAATACCTAAATTCACATCAACTATTGGCTTATTTAAATTTCCTTTAATCGTTCCATCAATGTCAAAGTTTAAGTCTCCATAAAACTCTTCATTGTCTTTCTTTGTTGAACTAATGGCTTGGAAATTATTCGCTTTTAATCCTAAATCAAATTCAGGATTGGCTAAATCTTCCGTTAAAATAGAACCGTCTAGTGTAAATTTATTGTTTTCCTCATCTTCAATTGTGAATTGGCTAAAAGCAATTTTTGTTTGATCTAATTCAATTTTATCCTTACTCAATTTAAATTTAGAATCTAATTGCGTTACGTTAAATGTTGCATCATTAAACTGAATGTCTCCTTTGTATTTTGGCTCGCTAGGACTTCCTTTCAAAGAAATATTTCCATTAATATTACCGCTAGCATCGTCTAAACTTTCACCAGCTAGACCTGCAATGGTCTTCATTCCAATTTTATTGAGATTAATTTTAAAATCTAAAGGATTAAGGGAATCGTTTAAGGCATAATCACCCAATACTTCTAAATTGACATCTTTTCCTTTTAAGCTTAAATCTATATTGTAAGTGTTGCTTTGAACCGACTTTGCTTGGAGTTCTAAATTTCCTAATTCAGTTTGTAAAGCTGCTAAATCCTCAATTTTGAAATCTGTATTGAGTCCAAGTTGGTCAAATGGATCGATTACAACAATTTTTCCTTGTAGCTGACCTGTTGCGATTAACTCTTCTTCATTCAATAAAGCCATGATGTTTTCTAATTTAAAGTTTTCAAATCCTAAACCGATATTGTTCTTTTCTGTTTGGATTAAATCATTGGCAATACGTACTTTTTGATTTCCTTGACTAAATACAAAGTTTTGAGCAACTATTTCTTGGTCTAAAAATTTAAGTTGGTTGTCTTCAGGAATAGACCAGTTTTGACCTTGGAAAATGAGTTTTTCTGAATCGAAATGTATTTTTAAATCTTGTCTCAAGTCCGATAATTCTGTTTTTACAACATAAACTTCTTCCTCGCCATCAAAGGATTTAAAGTTTAAGTTCAATAAGCTGTTTTTTAAATCACCATCGAAATAGGAACGTTTCATTTGAATTGGACCAGCGCTCAATTCAATAAACCCAAATTTGAATTTGGCATCTTTTGCTCCTGAAACAAGTGAGAAATCTAGACTGTCAATTGTGTTTTCAGAATAATTTATGAATGGTAAGTTTAAATTGGCTTTTAAATCTTTTTCTTCTTCATTGAATTTTAAATTAAAATCTAAAGTGTCCATTGTTTTAATCTCAGGAATGAAAAGGCGAGAAATGAGCTTCGTATTGGCAAAATTCATATCCATCTTTAACTTTACAGGGTCTTGAATAGAATCTTGTGCAATTATTGAATCTGTAAAGTAAGCCTGCAATTGATTTTGAATAGCTGTTGCAATTTGCTCTGGACCTGAGTTTGAACGTAAGTTTCCATTTAAGAAATTACTATTGATATCAAATGAAGTACTGTCCTTTCTGATGTTTGCCGCAATGTCAACTTTACCTAAGTACAAATTCTCCTTCTCATAGACTGCGACTCCTTCGGTTAACTGAGTGTCAAACTTGAATCTTTCCGCATTTCCTTTAAAATTGGCCTGCATCATTAACTTTGCCTTTATATCTTTATTGGTCACACCTAATGCCATTAAATCGGCTCCATTAAGGTTTAAATCAAGTGCTACTTCAGGTGAAATAGAATCCAATTCTATTTTTGAGTCAATAGCTAAATCTAAATTATCGTCTAAATAATTAATGTTAACTGTTCCTTTTCCACTGTTGAGATTACCATCCAATTCTAAAGCAGAAAAATCATATCCCGATAATTCTAATTTTGAAAATGTTGAATTTAATTCCGCATTCATAGTATTGATGGTACTTCCTTTTCCTTTGACATCCATATTGAAAGCTATGTTTCCTATTTCAGGATTTTTGAGGATATTACCAACAGCCAAATCTATTACTTCAAGTGTGGCATCAAAAGATATTTCATTTTTGTTTTTAAATCCACCATTTAAGCTCACTTTTCCTTCAGGTAAAATAAGATCTGTTTGTGTGGTAATATCTTCTAGGCTACCTTTCAACTGACTACGTAAAACAATACTTTGAGGAAGCTGAATTCCTAATTCTTCTTCAGCAATGATTTGATTAATGTCTTTTTTGTTTGATTTGAATTCGAAATTTTGAACATCTGCATATAAAGCATCTGGATCCGTGAGGTTTAAAAATTGACCTTTCGTTTCAATTGAAGTTTGATTTCCCCAATTGACGATAAAGTTGTTTAGGTCTAATTTTGATAATTTCCCTTCGGCATCAATCGCTCCATCAAATTTTTTAGCACTTAATTTCTTGATATATTCATCATCTTCTAATGCAGGAGAAAAGTAATAAGCGTCTTTTAAGTCGAGTGAAAAATCAGAAAGTTGTAATGTTAAGTATGCTTGTTCTGGAGCATCCATGAAATCTTGAAGTGAGGAAAATTGCGTTCCTAACTCAGCATTGATTTTACTATTGGGTGTTGCAACATTAAAATTTTGTATTTCAATTTGCTGATCGGCTAAACTTACTTCAAATCCAAAGTTGTTCAAAGTAAATCCACTGACTTCCTTAAAGGATAATGTATTGAGATTTAGAGTAGCAGCATTTTCTTTCGAAAGTTGAATGTCACTTGATTTAAAATTAAAATCTTTGAGTTCTATGTCATCTGGATTGAATTGATTTGGTGTGGCAACAGGATTTCCATTTTGATATTTAATGTGATTGTTTTCTAATGAAATTTCAGCAACTTGAACATTCCAATCTGGCCACACAAATGGTGCGTTTTCAAGATTTGTTGTATCACTTTGGCGCTCAGTTTTTGTTGTATCAACTGACTTTTTATTTACTGACGACATCATCAATGCTAAATCAGAATTGTTCAAAGTGAACTGTTCAACTTCAATCGCTTGATTTTCTAAATCGACCATGGGTACAGCAAGTTCAAGTTTTGATAAATCAATATTAGCCTCAATACCATCGGGGATAGAATTATATTCTGCCTTAACATTTTCAAGACTTAGGTTCCCTAAACTCAAATAGGGGAGTTGTGACGAAGTGGTATCTTCTTCACTTGGCGGGAATGCTTTGTTTTGAACATAACGAATTTCTGTGTTTGCAATTTGAATTTCTTCCACTTCAAATTTTATTTCAGCCAAATCAATATTGTCTCCTTCAAAATGAAGTTTTCCTAACTTTAATTCGGCATCCATTCCGGTAACTTCGTCTTTATATTTTACTTCAAAATTTGAAAAGTCAATATCACCTACTTGAATTTCCATAGATTCACTACTTGTGGTGTCTGTTGAAGCAGAAGTCGATGTTGTGTCTGAAGTAAAAGCGTCTATCAAGAATTGATAGTTGAATCCATTGATGGTGTCTTTTCTGTAAACATTTGCTGTTAGTCCATCCCATTCAACTCCGTCAATGGCAATTGGATTACCTGTAATAATAGGCCAAATAGGAATATCTGCTTGTAATGATTTTGAGTAAACAAGTGTATCTGACTTTTCATCTTCAACATAAAGTCCATCCAATAAAATATCTCCAGAAAATGTAATGTAAAGTTTATTGATGGAGAATTTGGTGTCTGTTTTTTTGGAAACAAATGAAGTAACTTCACCCACGATGAGGTTTTGTCCCCATTCACTCCGAACGATTAAAACAATAGCCATAAACAAAACAATAAGGATAGCGGCAAACCATGCCAAAATCCTTAAACTCTTTTTCCAAAATGGACGTTTTACTTTGTTTTCTTTCGTTTCTTTATTTCCCAAACAGGTAGTGTAAAAGTTACCCTTTAAAAATACGGTTTCTAGCGCTATTCAAGGGTGTACAGTAAATATGATTTGTTAAAAAGCATTAAGTTGTGAAATGAGCTCTTTTATCTCCTCTACAAATTCAAATATGTTATGTAAAGATAATATGTTTTGTGCTTCGTTTTTCCGTGAAGGTAAATTTAATACGGTCCAATGATTATGGCAATGAAAAAAGGATCAATTTCTCCATCTATTGTAATCAAACAATCAGTAAAACTCGTTGAATTACCGTAATAAACCTTGTCTTTTGAAACAGTGAAAAGTATATCTGTAAAACTTTGTGAGTCTCCTTTGAATATTTTTCCCTTATCAACAGTATATAACACATCAGTAAAGCTCGTTGAATTGCCTTTATAAATTTGATTTCCTTTAATTGTATATAAGATATCAGTAAAACTTTGAGAATCTCCTCTGTAGATTTTGTCATTTGAAATAGTTAACTCAAGTTCTGTGAAACTAGTGTTACTTCCGCGATAGACTTTATTGTCATCTACAGTATATAAAATGTCAAAATGATTATTTGAATTTCCTTTATGGAGTGTAGTTTGTGCTTTGACATTCCCAAAACAAAAAAGTAAAACCAAAGAAAAGAAGATTGTTTTCATGATACAAGTATTTTTATTTGCAAATTACTATTATTTAATTGTTTCTGTGATGACTTTTATAGATTATTCTAATTTCTCCGAGAACCGACAATATGAGTTGTTATTCCTAGATATTTTAATTCTTACATAATTATTATCCCAACCTAGAAAGCTAAAAATATAGAAGTTTATTAAGGATGAAAGAAGAAGAACAAACCGAAAATAATACCAAACCCTCAGCTATTAAATAGCTATCTTACATTATTTACACGTCCTAAAAGGGCAATTTATACTAGGCTGAGGACTATCCTCAGCCTAGTATGCTAAGTGTGAAACCGCGCCCTGAAGGGGCAGCTCAAAATTCACGCACAACTCCCATCTTTACGCAACACCCAAATAATTCCTCGAATTATGAGTAAAATTAAAAAACAATAAAATATCATCACTTTAATTTCCTTTAGCGGCCCCTTCAGCCCGCAACGGAATAATTAAAGAATACCCATAAGCTTCGGTTTTTAATCGTAAAATCTTAACCCGATTTGGAAATCTCAAAAAAGTCAATAAAATTTATATTTCTATAATTTATTTAGGATAAAAATGAATTACATATCTGAAAGTAGGAGTAGGGAGTTCCATTTCAATTTTGTTTTTGAATCTCAACTGACCTAGTTTCATGGCTTCGTATTCTTCTTTTGAAGGTAGAATGAAGTTTGTCCACTCATCTTTTTCAGTGATATTCTGAATTTTATTCTTCCAACGGTAAAAAGCTATAGCTTGTTCGTAAGATAGGCTTGAAACATCAATTTCACCACCTTTTTTGTAGTTTTTAGGTAGGATATTCGTTTGCTGTTGAACAATAAATCGATTTAAGTTTTCGTGTCCTCTTAAGCCATCAGTTACTCCTAAAGGATTGGTATAACTCAATAATAAGTCTTTCCCCAACTTAAAAGTTTTCTCTTTTCCTTCAAATCGTGTTATTGTGGTGTCGCTATAATTAAATGGCCATTTAGAAATAGAAGGTGTCCAATCATAGGCTTTTCCTGTAATAGCTTTTAAAGGGTGATCTATGTAATACCAGTCGTAAATCAATTGATTGTTATTTAAAATACGTTTGTTAATGAGGTCCGACTTTGATTTGTAATCACAATTTTTACAATATTTTTTGATGTAACGATTAATGTTTTTGTTGTAGTTCAAATTGAAAAGTGAAATATTTGTTAATCGATCTGCTGGATCAAATTCTATCCATTCCAAAATTCCTTCTCCAAAATACTCTTGTTTATTTTGAATTAACTTTGCTGCCGCTTCATCATTCTCCATTTCTTCATAAACAATTCGAATGGCGGTAGAGTCAATCACATAGTCGATAAACGACTGATATTCTTTAGGTGTTATTCTCCATTGATCTCTAAAATTCACTTCAGTTTCAATTTTTGTATCAATTTGATCTACTGCAGAAAGGTCTTGATTGCTAGGTAGCGTTACTTTTGCAGTATAGTTGACGTTAAACTTTGATAAGTAATTGTTGATTTGTTGTTCTTTCCAATGACAAAAAGCTTGGGCTTGAGTTCCTAATATCCCAACAATTGGCTGTTCTTTGAAATGTGTTGGATATACTTTTGATAGGATGCTTTTTTCATCAAAAGGATGGTTTGCATTGATTGCCCAATCAATATAATATGGAGCTACATTTTGTAAATCTCGAATGTAAAAAACCTTTTCTTTTCCCACTGCATTTGAATAGATAATAGCCGCTTTCTTTGATTCAAAAACTATTCTTCTCCTTTTTTCAGAAATATTAGATTTGTTGATCACTTTGTAATCTCCCGTTACTTTGAGTGCCTTGTATTGATCATTGTCCTTTAGAAAATAGGGAAATTCATAATAATGATGATCAAATCTATAGTTGAGTTTTCTTTGGTCTAAGATACTTTTACGATAAAATCTTTCATTTCTACGTAGGTAGAAAGTGTTTAATAAAGGAACGAGCATAGGATCTTCCCAAGAAAAATTCTTATTCCAATTTAAATTGAAAAGGTCCTTGTTTTGAAGTCTATCGGCGCCATTGTATTTCACCATTTTCTCCTTTTCAGCATGATAGAACTCTTTTTCATAATTAAGGTATTTATTACTTTCTGAGTCCTCTTCTAAATTGAAAAATATGCTGTGTCTTGCCATCGAATCACGCACCCAAGTCATGAATTCTTGATATTCATTTACCGATACAGGTGATTTCTTCACATATTTAAAAGCCTCCTTTTGCTTGAAATGTAAAAGTGGACTTCTATACATGATGTATTCTCCATTTTTAACCAGACCGGTTGTGTCACCGAGAATTACCGCTGACAGATCGGGAGTTCCGGTTTTGTAATTCGCTTTATGATAATAATCTTCTGCAGATCTTTTGATGAAATCATCTTTGTAGAAAAATTCAATTTTCTTTAAGTCGCTAATGATTTGAGCATTAACTGTTGTAGAAATTAAAATAAATAGAGTGAGTTGTAAAAAGGCTTTTAGAAAATACATCGACAGTAGAAATTAATTTTAAAAATTTATTTGCTCAAAATACATTCCGAAATTAGAAATAATTAAAAATGTATGCTTACTCTTTTTGAAAAATCATAAATTTTATTCCCTTGTATTTTAATGCATGAAAAATCATGTGCCTAGAATTTAACGTATCTTTGCACCAATGAAGTATCAAGAAGATTTAGAAATAGCAAAAGCGAATAAGGCTGAGAATAAGCAATTGGTGAAAAAATTGAAACGTTTTCAAGAACGTAAGTTAGACGAGATTTTCCATAATGAACACGATAAAGTTTTTGAAAATATCGATTGTTTAGAATGTGCTAATTGTTGTAGTACCACAAGTCCTATTTTTAGAGATATTGATATTAAAAGACTTTCGAAGCGATTACGCGTAAAACCAGTTCAGTTTATTGATGAGTATTTGCGTGTGGATGAAGACGATGATTATGTCTTAAAAAGTTCTCCATGTCCATTTTTAATGGATGACAATAAATGTTTTGTTTATGAGGATAGACCTCGAGCTTGCCGCGATTATCCACATACAGACCGCAAGAAAATGTATCAGATTTTGCCTTTAACTCAGAAAAACACTTTGGTATGTCCGGCCGTGAGTAGAGTGATGGAGAATATTAGAGAGGGAATGAATAGTTAGGTTTATTGGATTAAGTCATAATTGACTTCTTAAACTGCTGTGGTGTCATCATTTCCATTTTCTTAAACTGTCTATTGAAATAACTAGTGTTGTTAAACCCCGATTTAAAGGCTATTTCAGAGATTCTTAAATTTTTATATTCTTTGATAAGTTTTTTTGCAAATTTAATTTTTTCAGCATTGATATAATCTATAGGTGAAATACCTAATGTGTTTTTAAATAACTTGTGGAAATGCGAAGTACTCATATAAGCTTGTTTGGCCAATAATTCAACACTAATATCCTTATTTGTAAGGTTCTTTTTAATGTATTGAATAACTGTTCCTATGCGTGTATCACTAAATAATTGGTGAGGATCATTTATTATTAAAGTTTTTGCCTTCGTTTGTAATAACCTAACGATTAATTCTTGTATCATTAAGTCAAGTAAAACATCTTTAGATTTATTATTATTCGTGAAGGTGTAGGTGAGTCTCTGAATTAAATGATTGACATCTTTATTATTTAATAGGTGAGATGTAGTTTCATCTAAATTCCATTTGTTGTTTTCATTATCTATAGCCACATGCTGATTAAACTTCTCAACCACCTCATTGATTTTAAAAGCATCAATTCCAAGTGCGAGACATTGTGTTGGACTATCTTTTGTAGCAATTGGAAAATCAATAACCATTTCCTTGTTTGAGGGCATTACAACAGATTCACCTGGTGTAAAATCAAATGGTTCAAATCCGTCTAGGTGCATAATCTTTTTGCCAGTAAGCATGCTGGCTATAATTGGAAAGTTAAAAGTTAAAGAGACTTTTTCGGCAAAAGCATGTGTTTCATAGATGTTTAACTCTGCATATTCTGCATTATAAGTTGTTCTGTTTTCTACTAAAGTTGTTAGTTTTCTGTGTTTTCTATGCTGTCTCAATAATGGTTTCATATTCAATAATACTGATAATAGTAATACATAAGTAGTTGAATAGTAGATTTGTTCAAGAAAATGATAAGTATGTTCAATTTAGTCTGAATCTTAAAAAATAACTTTATCACAACTAAAGATAGTCTATTTTTTGAAAAAGTAAATTATCAAGCTATTAATTTTAAAACCTTACAAAATGAGTTATTCAAAACCAACGTTTAAAGAAAAGTATGGAAATTTCATAAATGGAAAATTTATTGAACCAATAGGAGGACAGTATTTTGAGAATACTTCACCAATAGACAATACGTTAATTGCTAAATACCCACGATCCCAAAAAGAGGATGTGGAACTTGCTTTAGATGCAGCAAATAATGCCAAAGAGGCATGGGGAAATACTTCCGCAACAGAAAGAGCAAATATGCTCAACAAAGTAGCAGATATTATTGAAGAGAATTTGGAGGAGTTTGCAGTTGTTGAAACCTGTGATAATGGGAAGCCAATTCGTGAAACATTAAATGCAGATATTCCTTTAGCAGCAGATCATTGGCGCTACTTTGCAGCGTGTATTCGGTCAGAAGAAGGTAGTGCTACAGAATTAGATCAACATACCTTATCAATGAATATTAAAGAACCTTTAGGAGTTGTTGGACAAATTATTCCTTGGAACTTTCCATTATTAATGTTGTCTTGGAAGTTACCACCAGCATTGGTGACAGGGAACTGTGTGGTGTTAAAACCTGCAGAACAAACGCCTTCATCTGCAACTTTGTTGATGGAAAAAATTGCTGATGTTTTCCCTCCAGGGGTAATTAATATTATTCATGGCTTTGGTCCTGAAGCTGGTAAGCCAATTGCTTCTAGTCCACGAGTAGATAAAGTTGCGTTTACAGGGGAAACCACAACAGGACAATTAATTATGCAATATGCTTCCAAAAACTTGAATCCTGTAACTATGGAGTTAGGAGGGAAGTCCCCAAATATATTCTTTAATTCAGTAATGGATGAAGATGATGCGTTTTTAGATAAAGCGATTGAAGGTGCAGTATTGTTTGCGTTCAATCAAGGTGAGGTGTGTACATGTCCTTCGAGAATACTAGTTCAAGAAGATATTTACGATGCATTTATGGAACGTGTAATTGAGCGTACTAATGCAATTATTCAAGAGAGTCCGTATGATGTAAACACACAAGTCGGTGCTCAAGCCTCTAATGATCAATATGAAAAGATTCAGTCGTATTTCAAGATAGGAGAAGATGAAGGAGCTAAAGTATTGACAGGAGGTTCAGCAAACAAACTTGAAGGAGACCTTGCGAATGGATTCTATATTAAACCAACTATTTTGGAAGGACACAATAAAATGAGGGTTTTCCAAGAAGAGATTTTTGGTCCTGTAGCCTGTGTAACGAAGTTTAAAGATGAGGCAGAGGCTATCGAAATTGCAAATGATACCTTATATGGATTAGGAGCTGGAGTATGGACAAGAGATGCGCATCAATTATA
This sequence comes from Brumimicrobium aurantiacum, assembly GCF_003402975.1. GTDB lineage: Bacteria > Bacteroidota > Bacteroidia > Flavobacteriales_D > Crocinitomicaceae > Brumimicrobium > Brumimicrobium aurantiacum. The sequence continues at coordinate 71,498 of NZ_QURB01000006.1, forward strand.
TCAAATACCAAGAGCAATAAAAGCAGGTAGAGTGTGGGTGAATAACTATCATGCTTATCCTGCTCATGCACCATTTGGAGGATATAAAAAGTCTGGTTTCGGTAGAGAAAATCATGTAATGATGTTGAATTATTACCGTCAGACGAAGAACATGTTGATTTCTTATGACAAAAATAAATTAGGTTTCTTTTAGGGAGTAAATCAGCTGATTTGGTGAAATATAAACCGGAATTATAAAATTTAAAAGCTTGAATTATTTAATAGTTCAAGCTTTTTTTTAAAAACTATTTGAAATTATGGAAAGAGTTGCAATTACAGATAAAGCTGCCAAAGTTTTGGAACAGTTAAAAGAAAAGCATGGTGAATTAATCTTTCACCAAAGTGGAGGGTGTTGTGATGGTTCTGCTCCTATGCTTTTTGAAAAAGACGACATGTACCTTGATGACAGTGATGTTTTATTAGGAACATTAAATGGGGTGAACTTTTATATGAATCAAGATCAATTTGAATATTGGAAACATACACATTTAACTGTTGATGTTACAGAAGGTAGAGGTGCCAGTTTTTCATTAGAAATTCCGTTAGGACTTCGTTTTTTGATACATTCTAGGTTGTTAACAACTGAAGAAAATGAATTTTTGAAAAGTAAATAAAAACTGATTAATGATGCTGCTGAAATAAAAAATACTTCTTATAGATGTTAGTAATAGTGAGTGTTTTTGAATGTGGATCGATATAATTATTTAGCTTTTATTGGTTTAAATTGTGTTTAGAGGTGTAATTTATCGCCAATTTGTGTTGATTTGTCATTGATTTTTTTAACTTTGATTTAACATTTAAACACTTATACTATGAAAATTATCTATCTTATGATTACGGCGTTAATATTGTCGTCGGTTGCTTTCGGGCAATTACAAGCAGTTAACAAACATGTAGAAAACCCTAAACTTAGAACAAAAAGTGAGGCTTTAACAAGAACAGTCAGTTGTGGAGTTGATACTTTGCAATATACCATGTCTAAAGCTACATCCTCACAATTGATCAGTGTCAATAATGTAACCTCTGGTTATGCCATGGGACAATATTTTGATGCACCTCAATCAATGGATATTCATGGTATTGATTTTTATGGATATAAAGCTGATGATGTTAATGGAGTAACAATGTCAGTAACGGTAAATCTCTACAATGCATCGTCAAGTGATTCATTGCCTTCTGGAGGACCTATTGCGAGTACAACAGTTACTGTTGATACAAGTTTCGGAGGAGGTTCTTTAGATACCTTAAGAAAAACAGCCGTTTTTTCAACACCTGTAACAGTGACGAGTTCTTATTTGGTGGTAGTTGAAAACAATACTGCGACCGATATGGTAGTAGTAACGAATGACTATAATGTAGGTGATGGAAATCAAGAATGGCTAGGCGTTGTAAATATTGGTGGACTTTGGTATCGTTCATATAATATCAATGTAGGCGGTATTGCTTATGATGCAGATTTTTTATTTGAGCCTCATGTCTCGACAGATATTACAGCAGGCTTTATAAGTAACGCAGGTTGTTTACCCAATGCGAGATCAGTTAATTTCTTCAATACATCTTCTCCTGTTGTAGAAAATAAGATGTTTAGTATGAATGCGGCTTCAGGAAATGCTCATTTAAACTTCACTTATGATTATGGTGATGGTACACCAACAGAGAATGCTGTAGATGCAAACCATCCTTATGCAGCTGCTGGTCCTTATGATGTAACACTTACAGATACTTTATTTGGTTGGACAAGAGATTGTTTTACTGATACAATGGTAACAATAGGTGGCTTGAATCCAGATTTTTCTGCCGTAGATAATAACAGTCAAATCGATTTTACAGATATGTCGACAACCTTAAGTAGTGTTACTGACTGGGTTTGGAATTTTGGAGATGGAAATACTTCAACCCAACAAAATCCGTCTCACACTTATGTTGCTGCAGGTAATTATAATGTATGTTTAACGGTTACCGCAGAATGTGGTGATGCAACGATTTGCGATAGTGTAACTGTTACTTGTATTGATCCGGTATCTGGCTTTGAAGCGGTAGATAATGGTGCAGATGTTGCTTTTACAGATACTTCTACTTCCTACAGCGGTGTGAATTCATGGTTGTGGGACTTTGGTGATGGAAATACTTCAACACAACAAAATCCAACGCATACTTATATTGATGGTGGTGAATATACAGTTTGTTTAACTGTTACTGATTCTTGTAGCACAGATTCTACCTGTCAAACAGTAGAGGCTGTAGGAACCGCTGGACTTACGGAAAGTGAAATGGCGCATATCAAAGTTTATCCAAATCCAATGAAAGATGCATTAAATTTTACTTTTGAAAGTATTCCATCTCAAGTGAAATTTATTTCAATTACTGGTCAAGAAGTTGGAGTAATTTCCCCTTCTGGAAAGACAGCGAAACTTAATGTTTCAGAATGGGCGCAAGGAGTATATTTTGCACAATTCGAGTTTGAAGATGGATCAACCGTAACCAAGAAATTGATTAAAAAATAAACTGAATTTATATTATTAGTTGAAAAGGCTACCTATTGAAGGTGGCCTTTTTTTTATCTTTGGAAATGTATACTTTATAAACAGTTGTTGAAATGGGGTTTGGAGCAGGGCATATGCAAGATATGAATAATCGATTAAAGCAAAATCGGGCGCAACGGAGTTCAAAACGTTCCAAGTTTAAAGGAAACAACCGTGAAGTTTCAGTGAATAAAAAGAAAACGCCTTTACATTTTCATTTTGAATCAGGTTTAGAAGCGAAGAAGATTAAAAAAAGACTAAAGAGGAGGAATAGACTTCATACTTTAACTCAATTTCTAGTCTATGTTTTGATCATTGGCTTTATTGTAATTGTATCCCTTAGCTCGATTTAGCGGTTTTTGAATTAAAATCTTTAAATACTGGATAAATGAATTATAAATTTCTAAAACTTGTTTTTATACTTGCTTTAATTCAATATGGTTGTGAATCAACAAATGCTACCTCTGAAGTAAAAAGTAATTCCTTAGCACTTGATCAATATCAACAAAAGTCAAGTTTTCAAGAAGGTGATCTTATTTTTCAAAGTTCGAAAAGTAGACAAAGTAAAGCCATTCAATTGGCAACTGATTCAAAATATAGTCACATGGGAATGATTTACGAAGAGGAAGGGAATCTGTTTGTATTTGAAGCCGTTCAGCCAGTGAAAATAACTCCCCTTTCAAAGTGGATAAAGCGAGGTGAAAATGGTGATTTTGTATTAAAAAGACTCAAAAATGCTAATGAAATTCTGACAGATTCGGTTTTAGATAAAATGAAGAGATTTGGAGAACAATTCATCGGAAAGCCTTATGATATTCATTTTGAATGGACAGATGATAAAATTTACTGTTCCGAATTGGTTTGGAAAATTTATCGTGAAGTAACAGGAATTGAAATTGGCGAATTGGAAAAGCTTTCTGATTTTGATTTGTCAAGCGATGAGGTGAAAACAATCATGAACAAAAGATATGGAAATGAGGTGCCACTCAATGAAAAAGTGATTTCTCCTGTTGCAATGTTTGAATCGGATAAATTAGTTACAGTTACTACTGATTAAATCGTTTGTTTAGAATAGATTTCTATATCAACAGGGAAAAATGTTGGTATTATTATTACTTATATTTACTCTACGCTTTATAAAAAAAAAGATTATGAAAACACTACTTGCAACACTCTTTATCTTTAATTTTTCGATTTTGTTATTTGCACAATCTTGGGCTGATCAAGGTGCAAATTGGAAATATAATTATTCAAACGGATTCGGTTTAGAAGGGTATACTCAGATTAAATATGTTGGAGATACTGTGATTGGCGGACAAAATGCACAGATTCTTGATAAACATTTATATGGTTATGATCAAGTCTCTTCAGAAGATGTTGAGTATGATTTAGGTTCGGAATATACTTACGAAAACAACGGTGTAGTTTATTTACGTCACAATAATTCGTGGGATACCCTTTATCATTTTAATGCTGGGGTTGGTGATAGTTGGAGAGCAGCAAAGCAACCTCAAACAAGTGTTTGTGATTCAAATAGTAGATTACTTGTAATTGCAACAGGAACTAAAACTGTTAATGCAATATCATTAAATTATGTAGTTGTCGAACTTGAAAATTATAATGGAGTAGCTGATACAATTTTAGAAAAAGTTGGCTTTATCAATAGCTACATGTTTCCTTATGATGATTGTGATGGAGCTCTAGATGTTAATGAAGGTGGAGCATTCCGCTGTTATAGTGACCAGAATTTCCCGACTTATAAACCTCGTTACGGAGAAGAGTGTGATTACATTTTAAATGTTAATGATGAGTCAATTATAAAGTTATCTCTTGTTCCGAATCCAGCAAGTTCACAACTAGAAATTCAAGGAGTTAATCGTATTGATGAGGTAAGAGTTGGTGATCTTCAAGGAAAAAACTGTGCTTTTAATCGTCAAGGAAATACATTGTTGATAGAGCAGTTGCCAAAAGGTGTTTATGTAATTTCTATCAGAAGTCAAGGTAAATTGTTTCGCCAGAAATTCATCAAAGAATAAAAAAAACTGCCTGTGTTTAGTAATCAATTGAATGATGGTTCTAAAAACAGGCAGTTTATATAACTACTCTTAAGTCTATTTATGTTAAACGATAGCTTCCTCTTCTTCAGTTATTGGTTTTCTGAACACAATTTTTCCATCGAAAAGGTCTACAATTACATTTTTAGAAGTGTCAATTCTCTGTGCTAACAGGTCTTTTGATAATTCATTTAAAATGCTTTTTTGAATTACTCGTTTCACAGGTCTTGCACCAAAGTGAGGGTCATAACCAGTTTCTGCAATCCAATCAATGGCGTCCTCTTTAATGACCAAGTTGATGTCGTTAGCAACTAAGCGTTTTTTCAAACTGTTCAACTGAATCTCCACAATTCCACGTACGTTTTCTTTCGTTAATGGTGTGAATAAGATTTGCTCATCAATTCTGTTTAAAAACTCTGGGCGTATGTGCTGCTTCAAATGTTCAGCCATTTCCATTTTGGTTTTTTCTTTCACTCTTGGAATTTCAACGTCAGTAATGCCATCAAAATTCGTTTGTATAATATCAGCACCCATGTTAGTCGTCATGATAATTAAAGTGTTTTTGAAGTTTACCAATCGACCTTTGTTATCTGTCAATCGACCATCATCTAACACTTGAAGCAAGATGTTGAATACATCTGGATGTGCTTTTTCAATCTCGTCAAGTAAAACAATTGAGTAAGGTCTTCTTCGCACAGCTTCAGTTAATTGACCGCCTTCATCGTAACCAACATAACCAGGAGGTGCTCCAACCAAACGACTCACACTGTGTTTTTCTTGGTATTCACTCATGTCAATTCTCGTCATGGCGTGTTCGTCATTGAACAAGTAATCTGCCAATGTTTTGGCCAATTCTGTTTTACCAACACCAGTTGTACCCATAAATAAAAATGATCCAATTGGTCTGTCCGGATTTTGAAGTCCAGCTTTATTTCTTCGAACTGCATCTGAAACGGCTTCTATGGCTTCTTCTTGACCAACAACTCTTAATCTAAGCTCGTCTTCTAATCTTAGTAATTTCGCACGTTCACTTTCCAACATTTTGTTGACAGGAATTCCGGTCCATTTAGAAACAACATCAGCTATTTCTTCTGCATCGACTTCTTCCTTTATCATTTTAGAATTGGCTTGCAATTCAGCAAGCTTAGCTTTTCCATTGGAAACCTCAGCTTCTAACTCTTTTATTCTTCCATAGCGCAATTCAGCAACTTTTCCATAATCTCCAGCTCTTTCAGCTTGATCTGCTTCAAGTTTTACTTGTTCAATATCTTTCTTCGCATTTTGAACGGCATCAATTACATCTTTTTCTGCTTTCCACTTTGCGAGGAATTCATCTTTTTGCTCCGAAAGATTGGCTAATTCAGCTTTTAAACTCGATAACTTTTGTTTGTCATTTTCTCGTTTAATTGCTTCTCTTTCAATCTCGAGTTGCATTATTTTTCTTTCGATCTCATCTAATTCTTCTGGTTTAGAGTTGATCTCCATTCTCAATTTAGAAGCTGCTTCATCAATCAAGTCAATCGCTTTATCTGGCAATTGTCTGTCGGTAATGTATCGTTGTGATAACTCTACCGCTTGAATGATGGCGTCGTCTTTAATCAATACTTTGTGGTGATTCTCGTATTTTTCTTTAATTCCACGTAAGATTGAAATCGCATCCTCAGAAGTTGGCTCATCAATTAAAACCGTTTGGAATCGACGTACAAGTGCTTTGTCTTTCTCGAAATGTTTCTGATACTCGTCAAGTGTTGTTGCACCCACAGCTCTCAATTCACCTCTTGCTAATGCTGGTTTTAAAATGTTTGCAGCATCCATAGCTCCTTCACCACCTCCGGCACCAACTAGGGTGTGGATTTCATCAATGAATAAGATGATTTCACCGTCCGATTTAATTACTTCGTTTACAACAGCTTTTAATCGTTCTTCGAATTCACCTTTGTATTTCGCTCCAGCAACTAAGGCGCCCATGTCTAGGGAGTAAACAATCTTTGATTTTAGGTTTTCTGGAACGTCCTCCGAAACGATTCTTTGGGCTATTCCTTCAGCAATTGCGGTTTTACCAACACCCGCCTCACCAATCATAATTGGATTGTTTTTGGTTCTTCGCGTTAATATTTGTAATACACGTCTAATTTCTTCATCACGTCCGATGATTGGATCCAACTTACCCGTTTTTGCCATCTCATTGAGATTGTTCGCAAATTTATCGAGTGATTTATAGGTGCCGTCTTTTCCTTGAGAATCAACAGACTCGCCATCTCTTAATTTCATAATTGCATTTTTTAATGTTGATTTCTTGAACTTGTTGTCTTTCATCAGTCTCGCTACCTGATCATTTCCATCAAGAAGTGAATAAAGTAGTATTTCTAATGAAAGGAATTCATCCTTAAAATTACGCATTTCGTTCATCCCATAGTTGAGAACACGTTGTAAGGTGTTACTTAAATAGGGTTGTCCTCCTTCCACTTTAGGATAAGATTTTATAATGCTATCTAATGCACTTGTGAATAAAGGTAAATCGCTATTTATTTCTTTAAATATGAATGGGAGAACATTGTCATCAACTTGAATCATGCCGCGTAGCACATGTCCTGTCTCTATCGCTTGTTGACCTGCTTCTTGAGCAATTTTTTGCCCTTCATGAACGGCCATCTGCGTTTTTGTTGTCCATTTATTTGTATCCATAATTTTTGTTTCTTTTTTGGAAATGCTAATATCAAATCTTGCTCCAATTCAATTTAAAGTAAATATCACGACAAAATGACAGTTGTACTTTGTCTTTAGTGTCAAAATGTCTTGTGTTAAGCGGTTTTATCACTTTAGCATTGACAAAAATTCACTTTGAATACTTTCTCCTTTGTCTTTGTTGTACCAGTTTTGTAGTTCGATCTTCTGTTTTTCGAAATCAGCGTTTTCGTCTTTTAGCTTTTGAAATAAAGATTGACATTCAGCAGGACGAGGTCCCCAAACGTGAAGGTCGTTTTCTGCTTCATCACGAATTACAAGTTTTGGAATTGATTTCCCGCCATTGGTTAAATAATTTTCAATCATATATGGAGCAGTATCTCTCCAAACCATTTTCAAGGTGATATTAGGATTTATTTTCGACATTAAATATATGAAAGGAACATTGTGTGCAGCATCTCCACACCAAGGCTCTGTGATTAAATACCAAGTTTGTGGATCTTTAATCTCTGCAATAACTTTAGTTAGTTCTGCATTGATAGTTCCTGTTTTCAACCATCTCTTCTGTCTACTCTTATTTAATTTGAAATAATTATAATAGTCAGGATTATCGTAAGGTGCTTCAGGATTTGCTTGATTTTCGATGTCTTCAAACTTTCTTAAGTATTCTTCCCAAGTAACTGTATTTTTCATTTTCTATGTTTTTTTAATTTCTATGTATTCACAAACTATTGAGTTTCATATTTGTTCAAATATAATTGAATGATAGATTTAATAGGAATGTTATAATCCGTCATTATTGTTTTTTGACCTCATCAAGTACAAATGTGCTTTTAATTTGACTTACATTGTCAAGTGCTGCTAATTTTCCCGATGAAAATTGATGGTAGGCTTCAAGGTCTTTTACCATAACTTTTAAAAGGAAATCATTGACTCCTCCCATTAAATAGCATTCCAATACTTCTGGTAATTTACGGACTTCTTCTTTAAAAATTTCGATTTCCTTTAATTTTTGTACCTCCAATGAAACCGAACAAAAAACAAACATACCATTGATTAATTTCCTTTGATCTACAACGGCAATATATTTCTCTATGATTCCTGCTTTTTCTAGTTTTTTAATCCGCTCATAAACCGGGGTTTTCGTCATTCCAATTGAATGCGCTAATTCTTTTATGCTCTGTTTTGCATCTTTCTGTAAACGAGAAATGATCTTTCTGTCTATTGCATCTATAGTTTCCATGGGAAAATATTCTTTTTATAGGATGATTTAAACCGTGAAAAGTTTATTTGAACTTCATTTTATAAATTTAAAGATAAAATTCCTGAAATACGCATAAATTTAGAAGTGATGTTGTAAAATATTAACTTTGTAAGGAATAAATAAATGTGATATGAAAAAGAATTATAAGCCAGAAAGTTTGATGATGAGTCACGGTTATAAGCCTGAATTGTCTGAAGGATCGATAAAATGTCCAATTTTTCAAACCTCAACTTTTGTGTTTAAAACAGCAGAAGAAGGGAAAGCATATTTTGAATTAGCTTACGGTTTACGTGAGAAAAATCAAGATGAAGAATTAGGGTTGATTTACAGTCGTATCAATAATCCAAATCTTGAAATATTAGAAAATAGATTGACTTTGTGGGATAAGGCTGATGATAGTGCAGTTTTCGAAAGTGGAATGTCTGCTATCAGTACAGTTCTTTTAGAGTTTTTAAAACCAGGTGATCTTTTATTATATAGTTCGCCAACTTATGGAGGAACTGATCATTTTATTCATGATTTTTTGCCGAAAATTGGAGTAGATGCTGTGGCTTTTCACCCTGAAGATTCTCAGGAAGACATCGAAAAAATCTTAGCAGAAACTGGAAAAGCGGATAAATTAGGATTGATTTATATAGAAACTCCTGCTAATCCAACCAATTCAATTATCGATATTGAAATGTGTAATCGTTTGGCAAAGAAATATTCAAGCGAAGACCATAGAACTTATGTTTGTGTTGATAATACATATATGGGACCGGTTTGGTCAAAACCGTTAGAGATTGGTGCTGATTTAGTAGTTTACTCAGCAACTAAATTTATCGGTGGACACAGTGATTTAATCGCTGGAGCAGTAATGGGGAATGCTGAATTGATGATTCGTGTAAAAACATTAAGAACTTTCCTTGGAAATATGGTGAGTCCTCACACTGCTTGGTTGATGTTACGTAGTTTGGAGACACTAAAAATCCGTATGGAAAAACAATCTCAAAACGCACAGAAAGTTGCGAACTTCCTAAATGGTCATGAGAAAGTAGAAAAAGTACATTATCTAGGTTTAATTGATGAAGAATCACCTTACTATGAATTGTACAAGCGCCAGTATAATGCTCCAGGAGCAATGATTTCTTTCTTGATAAAAGGTGGAGAAAAAGAAGCGTTCCAGTTCTTAAATAGCTTGAATTTAATTCAGTTGGCAGTGAGTTTAGGGAGTACTGAAAGTTTAGCACAACATCCTCAAACAATGACACATTGTGCGATTGAACCAAAAGCAAGAGAAAGAATGGGAGTAACAGCAAACCTTGTTCGTGTTTCTATTGGAGTTGAAGATGCTGAAGACATTATTCATGATGTTTCTCAAGCACTTGATACTGTTAAATAATTTAACATAAGCGCCAGATTACACAGGGTTTAGTGTTTTCTGGCGTTAATATTTCCTAACTTAACTTTTCTTTAAAGTTTAAATTTCTTCTTCGTTACTAATAGTTGCAATTTTAATCTGAATCTAAAATTGTAATCAAATGAAAAGTTCAAAACTTAAAAGAATTTGGTTGCTTGCCTTAGTAGGATTTTTTACTTTAAATTCAGGAATTCAAGCGCAAACATCCATTAACTCTACAACTACTCAAAGAAATAGTCAATTTGCCTTTTTGATGTTCGATCGGAAAAATATTATTCTCCCAAAAAGAATTTTAGAATATATTGACACTCACTTTAATGATTTTTCCATTAAAGCAGTGGATAGAAAGTTTGTTCCAAATGGAGTAAATTATCAAGTGCAATTGGAAGATGGTGTTGAATTAGACTTTAACGAGGAGGAAAGATTAATCGAAATTAAATCCGAAAAAGATATTCCAGATAATGTCATTCCACCATACATTGAACTTTATGTAAAGAAAGAATATCCAAATGAAAAGATTTCAGAATGGACTGATAAGGAAGAAGGACATTTAATTAAATTAACTTCTGAAGAATGTTTATTATTGAATGAAAAAGGTACTTTCGTTAAAGTAAAATCTATTTAATATTCTTTCTTTAAAATGTTTAAATTATTTCTCAATTTAGGATTTTGTATATTGTTAACCACAGCAATTTTCGCTCAAAATGGAAGGGATTTGTCTCACGCTGCTTTGGATTTGACAAAAGAACAAGTCATTTACGATCCGAGTTATTTTTCTATAGATTATCCGAATGGAGATGTACCAAAGGGCAAAGGTGTTTGTACTGATGTGATTATTCGTGCTTACAGAAAATTAGATATAGATTTACAAAAAGAAGTTCATGAGGATATGCGTCAGAACTTTTCATCTTATCCGAATCATTGGGGATTGACCTCAACGGATAGAAATATTGATCATCGGCGCGTTCCTAATTTAAGAACCTATTTTAAAAGAAAAGGAGATGCGTTAACCGTTACGAATGATCCACGCGATTACCTGCCTGGTGATGTTGTGAGTTGGAAATTACAGAACGGCATGACGCACATAGGAATTGTTGTTGATGTGAAATCAGAAGATGGTAAACGTCCACTCATTGTGCATAATATTGGCGCAGGTCAAGTGGTTGAAGATTGTTTATTTAGATACGAAATTACAGGTCATTATCGGTCTTTTAATTAAAGAGGTAACTTCAGTCCTAAGTGGTTTGAAATTTCTTTAAAATGTTCAGGAACTTTTGCATTTATGATTAGTTCTTCCTTAGTGTAAGGATGTTTTAATTTTAAAGAAACTGCGTGAAGTAGCATTTTTTCTAGTCCAAATTTATTTAAGAATAAAGCGTTTTGCTTATTGCACCCATGAGGTCTATCTCCAATGATTGGGTGACGCAAATGGTTTAAATGTTTACGAATTTGATGCATTCTTCCTGATTGTGGAAAAGCTTCTATCAATGAGTAGCGAGAAGTATCAAACTTTCCAAAAGGTAAATCAATCTCGACTTTTTGAATTAACTTAAAAGATGTGCGGGCTTCCTGCTTTTTACCAGCATCATTAGTTAAAGGATGGTCAACTGAAATTTGGGCAGGAAAATATCCTCTTGTGACCGCTAAATAATGTTTTTGAGTTGAATCCTGCTGTAAGGTACTTTGAAACTCATGTACGAATTCTTGTTTCTTGGCAAATAATAGAACACCTGAAGTTTTTCTATCCAAACGATGAATTGGAGTAACTTGATAACCCACTTGATCCCTTAAAATCTGCATTGCAAATTCATGGACGTCTCTTGCTATTTTAGTACGATGAACGAGTAATCCAGCAGGTTTATTGATGGCCAAAATATAGTCATCTTCGTAAATGATTTCTAATTGATCAATCATTGTTCGTGCTCTGAGATGTTAGGATTTTCGTGTCTTCCTATGTTGAATAAAGCATCACCTTTGTTGACAAGTGGAATTTCATTTACATTAAATATAAAGCCATTTATTGGAGACTTAACAGACCTTTCGAATTTTCCGTAAGGATCAGATATTGTACCTAAAATCGTACCTTTTTCAACGTATTCACCATTTTGTACATTTAGGTTTAGCATCCCAGAATTACTGGCTCTAATCCATTTAGATTTTCGTATAGTGTAGCGTTCATATTCTGGTTCTTCTATGTCGAAATAACGCATGCCTAAATGTTTCATTACCCTTTTAGTTCCATTTACAGCTGTTTCAACTTGTATTTTGTCGATACGATTGGCTTTTCCTCCTTCATATAAGATGTATTGTTTACCAAGTTTTGTAACAGAGTTTCTTATTGATTTGGCCAAGACCGTTGAATCAATGGTAAAAGGAGCAGCAAAAACATCACATAGTTCTCTTGAGGCTTCATCTCTGAAGTCACATCTCGTTTGTGGAAAATTGTTTCTTTGCGAAGCACCAGTATGAAAGTCAATAATAACATCAGTAAGTGGTGCAATTTCCTTCATGAAAATATAGGCAAACTGACTGGCTAACGAACCGTTTTTAGTTCCTGGGAAAACACGATTTAAATCTCTACCATCAGGGAATTCTCTCGATAAGTTTAAAAATCCAAAAATGTTAAAAACAGGAATACATATTACAGTACCATAATTGGGTTTATGCCATCCTTTTTTAATGATTTGACGTACCGTTTCAATACCATTGATTTCATCTCCATGTAATCCAGCTAATAATAATAGAGTAGGGCCTGTTTTATTGGCGTGACTTACAATTACAGGAATTTGAATTGGAGTGTTGGTATGTAGCTTTGCAACCTCAAGCGTTAATCTTGTGGTTTTTCCTGGCGCAATTGAATTCCCAAGAAGTTCGAAAGGCTTACGTTTCTTCATTTTTTATTTTGGATTTCTTTCAATGTATTTAATGATTTCGTCAGCAATATTTAAGTGAGTAGCAGATTCAATTCCTTCTAAACCAGGTGAAGAGTTTACTTCTAATACTAATGGTCCACGGCTAGACTGAAGCATGTCTACTCCGGCAATCCCTAAATTCAATGCACTTGCTGATCGAATAGCAGCTTTTTCTTCTGCTTCTGAGAGTTCAATTACTTGTGAGGAGCCTCCTCTGTGAAGATTTGATCTAAATTCACCTTTTTTTCCTTGACGCTTCATAGCACCAACAACTTTCCCATCTACTACAAATGCTCTGATGTCTGCACCATCAGATTCTTTAATGAATTCTTGAACAATAACACGCGCTTTTAATCCATTGAATGCTTCCAAAACTGAAGTTGCAGCCTTTTTTGTATCTGCCAATACCACTCCTAATCCTTGAGTTCCTTCAAGTAACTTTATAACAATTGGTACTCCTCCTACAGAATCAATCACGCTTTCTACATTTTTTGAGTAGTTTGTAAACACCGTTTTAGGTAAACCAATTCCAGATTTTGTCAATAATTGTAATGAGCGTAATTTATCTCGAGAATCCGCTAAACCCCTTGACTTTACGGTTGTGAAAACGCCCATCATTTCAAATTGACGTACTACAGCTGTTCCGTAAAATGTAACCGAAGCTCCAATTCTTGGGATAATGGCGTCAAAGCCCTCTAGAAAATGATCCATGTAATAAACCCTTGGTTTTTCTTCCTCAATTACAATATTGCATTTAAGATGATCTATGACTTCAACTTGATGGCCATGTTTTAAACATGACTCTACTAATCTTCTAGTGGAGTATAAATTTGCATTTCTACTTAAGATTCCAATTTTCATTTCGTGATTTTATTTTTTATTTTGTAAGATTCATTTTTTAATGCTGTATCAATGATAAAGTGATTTGAAAGTAGTTTACGACCCAAAAGTACAGGAAAACGCATTAAGTCACGTTTAGATAATGTAAATTCTGTGTCGTATTTTTCACCGAACAACACAATGTCACCTTGGATGATATATCGCTGTTGCATTTCCCCACTCGATGAGCGAACTCTCTTTGTCTTGTATGATTCAAAGTAATGTGTTTTTCCAGTATATCCCTTTTCATTTTTATCCAAAAAAACAACTTTTAATCCTTTTTCGCTTTCTTCTATTACCGAACAATGAATTGTAGAAGTATAAGCGCCTGAATCTATTTTAACGCTAACTTCTTCTAATTCGAAAGCTGGCATTTCAGCAATGTCAACTTTTCCAATGGTGTGTTTGTTATTTTGATTGAATGCCTTACTGTTCATTAAAGCCATTTTTTTCGTTTAAAATAGATTATCATGAGTAAAGTTAATACTCCCATGGATATCATAGTGATTAAATATCCATATTTATATTCTAATTCATGCATATTTGTAAAATTCATTCCGTAAATCCCAGCAATAAAGGTGAGGGGAATAAATATTGTTGATACAATTGTGAGTACTTTCATCACGTTGTTCATCCTGTTTGATACGCTTGACATGTATAAATCCAAGAGTCCATTAACAGCATCTTTAAATACGGTTACGGTTTCTATAACTTGTAAAGTATGATCGTATAAATCTCGAATAAAAATTTTAGTTTCGATATTCATGTAATCAATTTCGAGCTTTTCAAATCGATTAACAGTTTCTCTCATTGGGAAAATAGACCTGCGGATATATGCAGCCTCCCGGCGCATTTCGTGTAAAGTTGGGAGTAAACTTTCAGATGGATTAATGAGAACTTCCTCTTCTAGCTCTTCTATATAATTTCCAAAGTGTTCTATCGCTAAGAAATAATGATCCACAATAGAATCGAGTAGGGCATACGCCAAATAATCACTTTTCCTTGATCTGATTTGACCTTTACCTTCCTTTAATCTTTCTCGAACATTATTGAAAACATCTCCCTCTTTTTCTTGAAAAGTAATCAGGACATTTTGAGTAAAAATAATTGTAACTTGTTCTTCCTCTATATCTTTATTATGTTCTTTAAACATCTTAGAAACAATATGGATGTAATGGTCGTAATCATCAAGCTTTGTACGTTGTCCGACACTCAAAATGTCCTCTCCTGAAAGATTATGGAAATTAAAATGTTCAACAATACTTCGTATAACCTGAGTATCATGTAAACCAATAATATTTAGCCATGATGTCTTTTCTGATTTTTCAATTTTTTTTAATGCGGTTGCAATATTTTTAAATTGAATTTCTTCAATGTTTTCTTTGTCATAGTTAATGAGTTGAATCTTAGTGTTGTCAACCTTACGCTCTCCAGTAAACAAGAACTGCCCCGGAGCCATTCCAGTTTTCTTTAAATGGCTACTCTTGTTTTTGGTCTTGTTTTTTAATTTCATCTATTTTTAAAGTAAGTAAAATTATAAGATTTATTTGAAATTTAATACAATTTAACGAATAGTCCTTAAGCTTAACCATTTTTGCTGTTTGTTTCAACGCTTTTTATGTTATCAACGTCTAAGGAATAGAAGTATGTGAACTTTATCACAGCATGAATGATATCATCGTTTGGAAATGAAGAAATATTTTTTATATTGATTTAAAACTTATTGATATTCAATGATATATGTTTGGTGTTTTTTGAAAGTTGAATTTATTCCCTTCGTTTAGTAAGAAATGTTAAATTGTATACTTATATTAGTTGAAACACTACGCCTTTGTAAAGAATTTATTTTCTTTGTATTAAGTGCATTTAGTTTTTTAAAAGGATAAATAATAATTAATGGCTAAACCTAATGAGATAAAATTAGATGCTAAATCCATCTATCAGACATTAAACGATGATTTCACAAGTCATCGTAAGGATGTGTTAATAATGTCTCATTTTGGTGAGTTTTCACAAGATTTAGTAAATAGTTTATCCGAAGGATTGGAAAATATCTTGAATCTCAACAATGTTAAACGTAATTTAATTAAACGCCTTTTTTCAATAATGATTGAAGGTCTCCAAAATATTCGTTTACACGGAGTGAGAAACAATAATAATAGGCAATGTGGGCATGTTATGATTTTGGAAGAACATCAAAATTATGCCTTTTCTTTTGGAAATATTGTTGATGAAAAAGGTAAAAAAACCTTAACCCAATATATGGAAAAACTAAACGCTATGAATCTTTCAGAAAAGAAGGCCTACTATTTAGATGTTTTAGGTAATGGGATAAGAACTGATAAAGGAGGTGCAGGACTTGGTTTTACCACCATCGCTTTGAAAGCAAAATCAGAAATCCTATATCAGTTTATCAACTTTGAAGGTGATAAATACTATTTTGAAATGAGAGCCGATTTACTCCCTTAAAACTCCATATTTATTTATTCAACAAGCTCTAACTTTTGATTTTGAGTAATAACTTTCTTAAAAAGTTTGCAGCGTATAATTGGGTTTTTTCTATGTTTCTACCACGATGATTACCAAAATGATGATGTTGTGTATAAACGCCTTCTGGTGTAGCTACTGCCATCCAAACCAATCCAACAGGTTTATCCTCAGTTCCTCCATTAGGTCCAGCAATTCCAGTAACAGCAATTACATAATCTGTATTGAGTACCTTTTGACCTCCTAAGGCCATGGCTTTTGCCACCTCCTCTGATACTGCTCCATAATTGTTCAATATATCTTCTGGTACGTTTGCAAGTTTGTGCTTTAGTTCATTTGAATAAGTAATCAGTCCACCTTGAAAATACTCTGATGAACCACTGTTGGCTACAAATGAATTTGAAATTCCTCCACCTGTACAGCTTTCTACAGTTCCAACGGTTGCATTATTTTGCTTTAGTAAATGACCAACAACTTCAAAAATATCCTCTCCATTTAAGCCATAAACATATTGAGGGTAATCTGTTTTAATTTCTTCTATGTAAGACTGAATTAATCCCGCATCTTCAATTCCTTTGTCAGAAGTAATCCTCAATTTAATGATTCCAGGAGAAGGTAGATAGGCTAAATGTAATTTGTCTTGATAAAGTCGCTTCTCCCAACGATTTATTTTTTCTGCTAAAAACGATTCTCCAATTCCTTGTAACATTACCGTTTGATGGAAGCTTCCTATAACGTGGAATTTACTTTTTAATAAAGGAAGCACTTCATCCTTCATCAAGGATTTCATTTCATAAGGGACTCCAGGTAAGGATATTAAAGTCTTGTTGTTTTGCTCAAACCACATTCCAGGGGCTGTTCCATTTTCATTGTGTAAAATTGTCGCGCCTTTTGGTAACATGGCTTGTTGAATATTCGAATCCAACATCTCTTTGTTTCTTCGCTTAAAAAAGCGTTCAACATGCGCTAAAACAGTCTTGTTTAATTCAAGGGAAGTTCCAAAATACTCAGTCAATGTTGCTTTAGTGATGTCATCGTTTGTTGGTCCAAGTCCACCTGTTACAATAACAAGATCAGTTTCTTGAAAAAAAGCATCCACGGTATCAATAATATCTTGCTTTACATCTCGTATAGTTGTTGCTTTATATACTGATATTCCTAGTTTTCTAAATGCTTGTCCTAACCAAGCTGCATTTGTATTTACCGTTTGACCGATGAGGAGTTCATCTCCAATGCATATCACACCAACTTTCATAAACTTCGTCTGTATTTTTTGAAATAAAAAAGTAAATTTATTCGTATGTTTGAAAAAAACAAATTGAAATGAATAAAGTTATTAAATCATTTGCATTAAGCGTCCTACTTTTATCGTTTTCTTCCTGCGATGTATTAAATAGTGCAGCAGAAACTTATCTAGAAACAAGTTCTACAGGTGAAGGGACTAAAAGCTTAACGAATCAAGAGGTTATTTCAGGATTGAAAGAGGCGTTGACTATTGGTATTCAAAATGCAGTAGATGTTACATCAGTAACAAATGGTTTTTTAGAAAATAGCGAAATCAAAATCCCATTTCCTGAAAGTGCTGAAGCAATGAAACAAAAAGCCATTGATTGGGGATTAGAATCTCAGGTTGATAAGGTGGTTACTACTTTAAATAGAGCAGCTGAGGATGCAGCAAAGGAAGCTACTCCAATTTTTATCGAAGCAATTAAGAACATGACTGTTCAAGATGGTTTTGCAATTTTAAATGGAGGTGAAGGTGCCGCAACAGAATTCTTAAGAAAGAATACCTCTGAGGAGCTGATTGTTGTATTTGCTCCAAAAGTTCAAAATTCAATTGAAAAAGTAAAGCTAACACAATATTGGGAGCCAGTGGCCAAACGTTATAATCAAGCCATGATTTTTACTGGTGGTGAAAAAGTTGACACTGATCTTAATAGATATGTTACAGAACAAGCAATCGATGGATTATTTACAATGGTTGCTAAAGAAGAAAATGAAATAAGACAAGACCCTGCAGCCCGTGTAACAGATTTACTTTCACGCGTGTTCGGTTCTAAATAAACTGAAATTTCAGTTGTATTCAATATTAAATTAATATTCGCATTTATGCCAGACTTTTTGCCTTCAGAACTAGTTGTAACACCAAAAGGAGGTGTGTATCATCTTGATATTTGTCCAGATGAATTAGCACATAAAATTATCATTGTTGGTGATCAAGACCGAGTTGAAGTTGTCTCCAATTATTTTGACGAGATTACTCACAAAAATCAACATAGAGAATTTGCTTGTCATACGGGATTGTATCAAGGAAAAGAAATCTCTGTTGTTTCGACTGGTATTGGAACTGATAATATAGATATTGTTATTAACGAATTGGATGCATTAGTTAATATAGATTTAGAAACAAGAAACGAAAAGAAGGAGAAGGTATCTTTGGAAATCATTCGATTAGGTACATGTGGAATTCTTCAAAATGAAATTCCAATTGATAGTTTTATACTTTCAACACATGCCTTAGGAATTGATAATGTTGGTCATTTTTATGAAAGGAATGTTGACATTGAAACCCAAAAGCTTGAAAAAGCCATTGATGAAGGTGTAAAACTTCCAAAATACATCAAACCTTACTTGACAAAGGCTTCCGAAGAACTGAACAATAAATTAGATTCAGCTGAAATTAAAAAAGGAATTACTGTAACGAGTTCTGGTTTTTATGGTCCTCAAGGTAGAAGACTAAGATTGCCTCTTGTTGAAAATGAGATGCTGGATTCTTTTAGTGACTTTGAATATAATGGACATTACTTTTCAAATTTAGAGATGGAATGTTCAGCTTTATTTTCATTGGGTTCATCCCTAGGTCACAAAACAACGGCAATTTGTTTAGGACTTGCCAATAGGAGAAAAAAGGAATTTACTAAAAACTATGAATCTAAAATAATAGAACTTATTGAATATGTATTGGATAAAATTTAAACTACTCAATCTAATTCTAGCATTGTTTATTCTTTCATCTTGTTCTGAAAACCGAAAAGAAACAGGGTTCGGCAATAAGTTAAAAGATGATACAGAAACTTCAAATTTAACGAACGAGGAAGCAATTATTCGTCAAGTGGAAAATCGCCTTTCAATTTCTGCATCAGAAAAATATGATATACAAATAGAGTATAAGTATATTAATCCAGATACTTTAATGGATGCATTAATTTTAGTTAACCGTAAGGATTACGCCTACACGAAGGCAAAGAATACGAATACTGAACGCTTCTTCGAATCTACAGGACACACGGGTTTATACAATTATGTTTTCGTTCAATTAGGAGGCAAAGATAAACTGATTACAACAAATCCAGTAGGGTCAAATGCCGACTATCCTTTAGATTTTGAATTTATGGAATTGACATCGAAGGCACATCAAGATTTTGCTTTGTCTTACCGCGTTCGAAACAGTATGTACAAAAGCTTTTACACGGTTCGTAATGATCGTTTATTCCTCACTTTTAGCTGTCCTGTTTTTGACAGTATTGGTGCTGAGAAACCACGTGTTTATGATATTCAATTTCCCGAAAGTGAAACGAGAATCGCAAAAGATATAGCATTGTATCATGGTGAAATTGTAGGATATAAGCCTGAAGAAATCGAAAATATAAATGAATATACACCTGAAGAAATAACGAATGATGATGAATTATATGTTTACTTTATCTTCGATGACAAGAAAATGAAGTATGTTACTCCAATGAGAGAAAAATAGTTTTAACTATTTATTCGCTTAGATACTTTCCCAATTCTTCTACCAAGGAATGAATTCGTGAAGGCTTAGTTAAAAATGAAGTAGCTCCATTTTGCAAGCTTCTTTTTTTATCATCAGGATTGTTGGATGTGGTGTAAATGATGATGGGTGTATCTTTATATTGCTCTTGATTTCGTAGATAGTTTAAACAATCAATTCCATTATATTTAGGCATATTCAAATCAATAAACAAAGTGTCAATGGCAGCTTCCTGAGCAAGGATGTTCGGTTTTGCTTGTTCGAAGCTTGAGTAGGTTTGCAATGAATATTGTGGAAAATGTTGCTTTAAGACAGTTTTAAAGATCAATTGATCATCTTTATCATCATCAATTAAAACGCAAGTTTTGGAATCAATCATTTTTACTTTGTTTAAAATCTTTTCAGTAAATGGTGTTTTATTTTCTCCATTTATCAAAGTCAGTTCGTAAAGTAATCATATTGTTGAATCCAGCACTAGAAAATATGAAGATTCCGTAATCTACTGTAAATCTTTTGAAGTTTAATCCAGCTCCAAAAGAAAAACCTCCCATGCCTGGTCTGTTTTGAACCAGCATCTCTTGACGTTGATTGTAGTCAAATGCTCCTCTTATTCTTAATGCATCACCTATTAAAGCTTCTACTTGAAAAATGAAGTGACGCCCTAGTTTTTCACCAAATCCAGCTTTCTCCACAGGAATAGTTTCTCCTGTTAATGGATCTATTGTAGGTACTGCAGAAGGGTCGTTATATGATAGGTCCCATTGATTTAGATGATGTGCTACAACTGAAAATCGAAATGGCGCATGTTCTAATTTGTGAGACATTCCAAGCATTGCTTGAATAGGTAGAGGAGATCGTGTGTCTGTAGTATATGTTGTTATTTGTACACCGGCATTTCTTACAATTGCTGAAACAGTTGTTCTACCATTTAAAGAACGATACATTCCTGCAATATCTACAGATAATCCCATTGAACTATAGGATTCTAGTTGTGACCAAATGATATTAAATGTTGCACCGATGGAAAGGTTTTTATTTAGAGTTCTTCCAATACTTCCACCTAATGCAAAGTCGCCCGCAGAAAAAGTACCAATTTTTTCACCATTCACATTTGTTCTGTCCATGTTTCCATAGGCAACATATCTTAAATGTAATGCTGCGGTACCTGCATCTTTAAGGTTTTTGGCATAGGCTACAGAACCATGATTGATTCCTCCGCCTAATAAGGCTTGACTAAATCCAATGGAATTATCCATTTCTGAATTAAACGAAGCAGGATTCTGAATTCCTGTCGTAACATCGTTATCAAAAGCAGTGATGAATTTTCTTCCTAAGGCTGCTGATCGAGCATTATCTGGCAAATCCAAAAAGGGAAAAGCGTTTTTACCTCCCGTTTGTCCAAACAAAGTAAAAGGAATTAAAGTGAGTATTGTTATTATTCTTACCATCTGATTCAATCAACGCTCGAATTTATAAAAAATTGTAAATGATGAATGTGTTTTGTGTTTAAAGTTGAAAAAAAACAAGCATTGAAAATTATAGGCTCAGGATGACTTTCCCCGAGAAGCTAATTCTATTATTTCCATATTTTTAATTTCTCCTTTCAATAAGTCAAACCTTATTATCGTTTTCTTTTGATGGAAGCCATGGTTTCCACAGGCACCAGGATTTACCCACAACATTTTAAATCGAGCGTCAAATTTGACCAATAGAATATGTGAATGGCCGCAAATAAATAGTTGAGGAGCACCATTTTCTTTGAGTTCCTTCAATAAGGGTTTTGAGTATTTCCCTGGTTTTCCAGCAATATGAGTCATTAAAATAGAAACACCTTCTCGTTCAAATCTTTGGAATTCTGGAAAATGTTCTTGAACCTCAATCGTATCAATATTGCCGTAAACACCAACTAGTGGTTTAAAGTCTGCCAATTGATGAATAATGTCTGGATCACCAACATCTCCGGCGTGCCAAATTTCATCGACATCTTTACAGTAATCAAAAATACTTTTGTCTAATACACTATGTGTGTCTGAGAGTAATCCAATTTTCATAATTACAAATAAACGAAATGAATAGGGAATAATGAATAAAAAAAGCCTCTGCTTACTAAAACAGAGACTTTTTAAAGTTGTATCTAAGATTGTGTTTTTTTCTACCCAAGCAAATTAAACTTTACCTAACATGGCTTTTTTGACAGCTTCATCTGCAGGTGTTTTTCCTAACCAAATTCCGTAAAGTGCTTTTTTAAACTCTAAACCTTTTGTTCCACCTAGATGTTTTCCGTTGAAGTAAACCTCAACACCACTTTCTGGCTTATACAATAAAATGACTTCGTCTCCTTCGCTAAACTCAACATTGAATAATTTCATGAAAGCTTCAATTTCACTTGGAGTTGCTTTCCCTTCTGAAGAAGTTGCAAATCCATCTTTTACAGTTTCAACAAACTTTTCACGTGTCACCTTATTAGATAAAATCTTAAGTCTAATCGCTGATTCTTTGTTTTGATCGATTATCGTTTGGGCATTGTTGGTTCTCGCTGGAACATATAGTGCTGCAACATACAAATCAAAAAAGTATTTTTGACGTAAACCAGCACCATTGTATTCTACAACTTGATTACTGATTTTAAATTTAGTTGGAAATGTAGCTCCAGCAACTGTAACTTCTTGCGCTGATGAATTCACAGAAAGAAATAATACAGTTAAGATTGATAATAGGAATTTTGATTTCATAGTTTTGTTTTTAATGAATAATATGTACTTTTAAACAATTGTTATACCAAATTTACAAAAAAATCTTATGAATAAACTATTTAATCTAATACTCGGTTCTTCTATTTTGTTATTTTCTTCTTGTGGAGGAGGATGGTCTGAAGACCAAAAGACAACAGTAAAAAATGAATGCATTACAATGGGAACTTACGATTGTGATTGTTATTTAGATAAAGCGACTTCTACTTTTAAGAATCCAGATGAATATAATCAAGAAGATTCTGAACTTCATAAAAAGTTTGAAACAGCAATAACGGAATGTGAAGTAGAGGTAGAGTCTAATGAAGAGACTATGGAATCGTTCTAGAATTTATCTTTAAATAAAATTAATCCAGAATCTTAGAATTTAAGATTCTGGATTTTTTTGTAATTCATTTTCTGGTTTTTTCATAAACCATTCGATTCTCCCTTGTTTAGCTTGATGCATTATATAATTCCATTCAATTGCTTCTTCAGGTATTAGAATGCTTTCCCACTGGGATTTATTTATATTTTTTTGATCGCTTGATAAATAGTAGATCGATGAATTGGAAACCCAAACAGCAAAGGCATCATAACTTCCATTGATATTTTCATTAATGCGAATTGATTTACATTGCTCCATGAAGCAATCCAACCAGTTGTAAAAAGCGTTCATAGTTTGAAGACTATCCTTAAATTGCCAATGTCTGTAATGATAAACAACGCTGTCGGCACTAAAAATGAGTTTTTCATTCTTAATATGACCCAAACGGTCAGGCATAAAGATTAATGCGTTCATGCCTGAAGTTTTATTGATTTCAAAACCTACTGCGTTGAAATTTGATTTGATTACTTTTTGAGTTGCGCTCAATTCCTTCTGAACTTCTTGAATAGTATCTTCCGAATAATCATATTCTCTTTGCGCTTTGGGTAAAAACTCTTCAGTACTGATTGTTTCAACCTCTTGCTCATGTTGACAAGAAGCTAAGGCTAATCCTAGAAATAAAAAAGAAATATGCTTTTTCATTTTTTGCCAAATATTGGAAATGTTATTAAAGATTTTTTAAAATGTCTATGGTGTACTCAATATGATCATCATTAACATCCAAATGTGTAACCATTCGAATGGTTTGTTCTCCAAAAGCCATAAAATGAATGTCTTTTTTAGCACATTTCGCAATTAATTCTTCAACAGAGACATGAGTTTTTAATTTGGCAACTACAATATTTGTTTGAACAGGAAGTACTTCTTCAACCCAATCAATATTGAGTAAAGCAGTTCCTAATTTTTGAGCATTTTGATGATCCTCCTTAAGTCTTGTTATATTGTTTTTTAGTGCGTAAAGTCCTCCTGCAGCAATAATACCAGCTTGTCTCATTCCTCCTCCCATTACTTTTCTAGCGCGTCTAGCGCGGTGAATAAAATCTTTAGTTCCAATTAATACAGAACCTACTGGAGCTCCTAATCCTTTTGATAAACAGATGGATATTGAGTCAAATTGAGTGGCATATTCTTTCGGAGGAATGTTGTTCTCAATCAAGGCATTAAAAACTCTTGCGCCATCTAAGTGGAGTGGAAGATTGTACGATTTGCACACATTACGAATTGCTTTAATCTCTTCAAAGTCATAAATTGCTCCACCACCACGATTCATCGTGTCTTCCAATGAAACCAAAGTGGTTAAAGGATAGTGTGGATTGTTTGGATCTTTGATGCCTGATGCAACATCTTTTGCTGTAATTCTTCCACGGTCACCTGGAAGTAAAAGTACTGAACTCCCGCTATTTTTGGCTATTCCACCTCCTTCATAGAAGTAGATATGTGCATCCTTTGAACAAATGACTTCGTCTCCAGGTCGGCAGTGTACATTGATTGCGATTTGATTGGTTTGTGTTCCTGAAGAGCAATACAAGGCAGCTTCCATTCCAAAATAGTCGGCTGCATATTGTTCTAATTCATTAACAGTTGGGTCTTCCTGGAAAACATCATCTCCCACTGGAGCGTCCAACATAAAAGCCTTCATTTCTTTACTCGGCTTAGTTACAGTATCTGAGCGTAAATCTGTGTACATTATCTATTTTTTACGAATGACCATTAAGCCATCACGGATTGGCATTAAAACATTTTCAACTCTATCGTCTTCCTGAATTTTTTTATTGAATATTTTTAATGCTTCAGTATCCACATCGTTCTTTTTTGTTTCTTCTAAAACTTTTCCAGACCAAAGTACGTTGTCTGCAATTAAGATTGCACCACTAGGAAGATCTTCAATCAATAAATCGTAATATTTTGCGTAATTTGATTTATCAGCATCAATAAATACCAAATCGAAATTCTTATTTAAATCTGGAATAATCTCTAAAGCATTCCCGACTTTCATTTCAATTTTATCTGATAAATCTGCTTCCTTGATATAACTATTCACCATTTCTTCCAATTCATAATTGACATCAATGGTGATTAGCTTTCCATTTTCTTTTAATCCTTCTGCTAAACAAATGGCAGAATATCCAGTATATGTTCCGATTTCAAGAATTCTTTTCGGTTGAAGCATCTTGCTGAACAAGCTTAAAGTTCTTCCTTGTAAATGTCCAGATAACATTCTTGGTTGAAGAACGCTAATGTGGGTTTGGCGGTTAAGTTTATTTAATAATTTTGATTCTGGTGAGGTGTGTTGGTTAACATATTCCTCTAGTTTTTCATCTAAAAATTCCATGCTACCAAAATTAAGAAAAAAAACAAAAAGGCAAATCATAAGCCGGGTCCTGTACACCATTTTAAGAAAAAATGGCTGTTTGTCATTTATCTAGTCCCGACTTCACAATCGGGATCAATCGACCTACCCTCCAAGTTGAGCGAGCAGCTCTTAAGCCTTGGTTTACATGGTCTTTCAGTCCGTAAGGTTTACCTAGCCAACAATGTCACCATTGATGCGGTGAGCTCTTACCTCGCCTTTTCACTATGACCTTAAGTTTGACCTCAAGGCTACTTATTTCTGTGGCACTTTCTGTATCCATCTTTCGATGAACCCTTCCCGTTAGGAAGTACGGTGCTCTGTACTGCCCAGACTTTCCTCTCTTTCGCAAGCGAAACAGCGACAAACTGATTTGCCTTTTGTGCAAAATTACGGTTTATTTAATAACAATAGGGTTAAAACTTTGTCCTTTTGATGAAATCAATTGAATTCGGTACATTCCTGGTGATAAGTGTGCTAAATTAAGACTAGCGGTTGTTCCAGAAACTTCTTTATGATAAACCTCACGACCATCTGTTGAGTATACAACAATACGCTGCAAATCTTCTTTTGTTGTAATTGAAACTTCTCCTGTTGTTGGGTTAGGATATAATTCTGAATTGAATTGATATTGAACTAGGTGAGTTGTTTCATTGTTTAAATATGTAATGCGTGTTGGTGATTCATTTCCGAAAACGGTTTCTGTTTCTACTTTTAGAACAGGTCTTTTCTTGTCCTTCGCCCACCATTCGTATTCATTGGTTGTTCTTTCTATAGGAATCCATTGCTGAATTGGACCAAATTCAATATAAAGAGAGTCCATTTCATAAATGCTATGTTTTACCCTTATTACTTCATAGGTTTCAAAAGGAGTGGTTAATTGTCCAAATCCATCAACTTCACTTTGTCTTTGTCTATTCATGATGACCCTCGCGTCATAAATCGGAGCAAAGTTTATGTCTGTATAACCTGATGAACTGTAACTATCTCCAAAGTTTAAAGGGAAACTATATGCTTTTTCAATGCTGTCACTTTTAAATCCAACAATTTGTCCATCAACATCTAGACTATATCCTGGAATGGTGAACTGGTTACTTTCAACTTTGATCATTCGATTTACAGAACTAATTTGAACAGGTAAAAAGCTAGTTAAGTCGTCTATCGGTAATCCATCAAATGACTGAAAATATGAAGCTCTATATTCTGAAGGAGCAAAAGGACCAAATTGAACGTTGATAATTATTCCACCACTTGAAATGCTTTGTGCTTTTTCAAAATATTGATCACTTTCAGTTAATCCAGAAAAATCCCAATTCATGTTTTGTCCAGTTGTACTATAGTTGATATTTAAATCTGAAGCAACTGATACACCAACACTATCTCCACTTTGTAAAATGTCGTTTTGGTCAATTGTAATTTGACCAAAAACAACTGGGGTAATCAATATCAGAAGAAAAATTAATTGAACTTTCATAAGTCTTAATTTTGTTTTCTGAAAATTACAAAAAATATGTCAATTGAAATAATTATAACGCCAGCCTAAAAACAAATACTTATTGATTATTTTTGAACAGCAATTTGAAGATGTAAATCACTAAGAACTGTTTGTCCTGTTGATTTATTTTGAAAAGGAATTTGTAATTGCCCAATGAGTTTTTTAACAACTTTGGGAGTATTACTATAGTCTTCAATACTTTGAACGGTTAATTCCGCATTGTTCATTGAGTTTTGCATTGATTCATAAGTGACACCATCAATGTCGAGGCTAATTTTAACTGTATTGTTCCAAACAATTTGACTAGAAGAAGAAGTGTTCGTCCAATCCTCAATACTTTTATTAGGATCATTTCTGTTTATGAATACAGTTCTTTCATACTGTGCTCCATTATCAAAATTAATTAATGCCTTTACTTTTATTCTATCATCGGTGCCATTGTAGTCTAGACTTAAGGAGTTTGTGGCAAATGTACCATTAACATACCAATCAATACTTGAAATGTTTTGATTACTCTGGTCTATATAACAATTAACACTATTGCTATTATTGGTCCATTTAATATTAAATTGTGCATTTCTTTCATAGCCCACAATAACTTGATTGCAGACTGTTGTGATTGTTGAATCATTTGTAAATAGTACAGATGCACAGATATTATACTTACCAGGTTCAAAAATTTCTAAAGTGTTACCATTTTGATCTATTCCATCAACTTGCCATTGTATGGATTGAATATATTGTGAATTTTGAAAGTCTGTTGGTGCTATTGTCAATAAGGCATTTCCTGTAAGATTTTCTGCAATAAGATATTGCGTCAATTCATTGAATTCGTTAGCCAAATTTGGAATGTCAGGCGCTGAACTATAAAAGGAGGTTGCAAATGAATTTGTTGAATTACCTAGTGTAGAATACGAATAATCAATATTATTTAAGGTTTGGATTTTCGTTTCCATGTAAGCGTTATTAACTCCCGCTTGAAGATTGATTTCCTTATTGTCAATTGTTCCTTGTACAGTAAATACAGGATCGTTTTCAATGGGCACATCTGGAATATCTTGTTTACTACAAGCCGAAATAATTATTCCGAAAAATACCAGTAAAGCAATATTTTGATTAAAATTTAAATTCATTTAAATAGATTATATCGTAAAGTTACTTGGCCATAAATAGGGTTTGTTGCCATAGATTGATTAAAGTAAGCATTGTCTTCAATTCTACCAGAGATATTTGTTCCAGCTTTCAATCCTAAGGCAATCGCATTTGTAAATTGATATTCATACCAAATATAACCCTGTGAAGAGAAGGTATTTAAACCATTTTTATATCCATAGAACTTTTCAGTTTCTGAAAGAAAGTTATTTTCATAATGGTTGAAATTCATACTTGTTGTTAAAAGGTAATTAATTTGTGCTCCAATCCCAAATGAACTTTTATTCAATTTATAACCAAATTCAAGTGGGACATAAATATCGAATAAATTTTGATATGACAGGTCTGTTTGGTGATTTGTAACACCGAAACCATAAACGGTAGCCCTCTTAGAGACAATTAAATCAGCATTTCCAGTGAATTGTGTTCCTACTCCCAATCGAATAAGAACATTTTTTAGATTTAACTCGGAATTCAATGAGAGGTTGAATAAACCAGATTCAAACGGTTTACTTGTTTTATAGTTCTCCATTAATCCTCCACTTAACTTTGCGTAATATATAATCCTTAGAGTATTGTTAGTATTAATGTCTGCAAGCGACATATTTGTTGGGTTATTTTGAGCTAATCGATTTACCTCTATATATGGTAGGTTTAAAATGTGTGTTGATGATGCTTTATCAACAATTGAACTACTTGTGTTCTTTTGGTTTGAATGAACTTTATTATTTTCTATCAGTGTTGCATTAGCTTCATTTTTAATTGTATTATTGTTTTTGGAGAGGTGAGGAGTAGTTGCTTTTTTCCTCTTTAGCGTATTGAAATTTGTATTATTTTTCTGCCCTCCAGATTTTACATGGGTAATTGGTGAAGTCAAGCGATTTTTGTTTTCATGACTTGCATTTTTTGTAAAATTACTTTCAATGTTTATGGTTGAAAGACTCGCATTATGTTTTTTGGCCTTAGCAGTGACAAGGGTATTCTCTTTGATTGAATTAATTTTTTCTAATTTGATATTGGTTTGCTCTAAAGTATACCTTTCTTTGATCATCAAATCAGAGTTGATGGCAAACAATGACAGGAAGAGAATAGCAAATGCAGCAGATCCTCCTAAAGTCCAAAATAATAAGACTCTTTTTTTACGGTCTCTTGCATTAAGCATACCGTTCATTTCTTTCCAATAATCCGAATTATATTGTGGTGCTGACTGTGATTGTGCGGCGTCACTAAATAATTGGTCTAAATTTTTATCTTCTATACTCATATTGCTAAATTCTGCAATTTAATTTTTTCTAACTTTTCCAAGAGCACTTTAAGTTCTTTCCGTGCTTTAGATAAATGCCATTTTGAAGTTCCATTAGACATTTCCATTATTTCACCTATTTCTTTGTGTGTATAGCCTTCTATTACATATAGTATAAAAACACGTTTTGTTGATGGATTCAAGTATTCAAGTAAGTCCATGATGCTCGATTCTCCAAAATTACTCTCGGCTTCATTTTTAACTCCTGTAGAATGATATTCTAATTCTCTTTCTTGATCTCTTTTACTTATTTTCTCTCGGTATTTTTTGTTTTTTCGATATTCATCAATTAATGAATTTGTCATTACTCGCTTTGCCCAAGCAGCAAAGGGAACTTCTTCTAAATCTAATTTATTAAGATTGTCAATGATTTTAAGAAAGGCCACGTTGTATGCAGCACGAGCGTCTTGCTCATTGTTATGATAACGCTTACATATCGGCATCAAAAAAAGAAAACATGCTTCATACAGTTTTTCTTGAGCTTTGCGCTTGTTTTTAGCACAAGCCTTGAGTAGTTTGACATCGATATGCATGTAGTTATTGACTCTTCTTATTTTTTCTTTATTCTGCAAATTACTAAGAATATTAATTCTGACCTATTTCAAAAAGTAAATTTCAATCTGCATCAAGATCTATTCTGACGCATTTAATACACCAAACGTAATTTTTATTGATAGGGTTGGAATAATTCAATAAAATTTTGAAACTTAGCTGCTTTTAATATTATACATAAACTCAATGAAATTATATTTACTTCGTCACGGTGATGCAGAAATTAACTCTTCTACAGGAAAGGATTTTGACAGAGGTCTTTCAGAACTTGGGAAGAAACAAGTTGATCGCGTCAAGAAAAGAATGGAAAAAGTGGCACCGAATGTAGAATTCACTGTTTTCTGTTCATCTGCTCTTCGAACGAAAGAAACATGGAAGGTTTTATCTCCTGTGATTGAAGAGCAAGAGTTGGAGTTTTTAGATGATTTATATTTAGCAGACAATAATCATTTACTTAACTTTTTATGGAATGTAAATCATCCAACGTCGGATGTTTTGTTGATAGGACATAATAATGGAATCTCTGATTTAGCCTCTTATTTGTTAGATCAACGCTATACAATTCCAACCAGTGGATTGTTGGTAATCGATTTTCCGGAAGCTAAAGACTTAAGTGAAGTGGGACTAGGAACAGGGGAGGAAGTGGTAAAATGTTTTCCTATTGATGAAGGTTAAAAACCTTTTTTTTAAGGAACATAGGTATATAAAAAACGTAAGAGGGAATCGAACAGGCGTCCGTATTCCCTCTTACTAATCAACCTAACCTAACCACCTAAATCAGTGCTAAGGTAATAAAACTTTATTAAAATAAAAGTTTATTTTCTTGTTCTTTTAGATTGAGTCTAAATAAATCTAGTTGAATTCACGCTATTATTGAGCTAGCTGTATTTGTTAAAAAAAATGAAAAGAATTTAACATTAATTTTTGATTAAATCTGATAGAGCAGTTAACTCCTGTAAAAAAGTTAATTTTGGCTTAATCTACAGCCCTGAGTTGATACATCATTTCTCTAAGCTTATCTCTGTTCTTTGCAACAAGAGAATAGTTTTGATGTTTTATGGCTTCTAATCTTTCTTTTTCTAAAGCTTCTATTTGATTTTCAATTTCCTTTTTATTCAAGGTAATGTTTCTTCTTTCTTTTGATTTATTTAATATGAGTATCATCTCCAATAGTTTTAGTGATTATGATACAAATGTATATCTCTAGAACGTAATTATTTTACGTTGTTAGTATGGTTTGAAAATGATAAAGTCTAATTTTATAAAAACTCTGGTGGTTTTCTTAACTCCAATTTAGCACTTTGGAATAGTGCCGAGGTTGCATTGAATCTTAGCATGAAACTCTGCTGTCCACCAATTGGCGTCCAATAAAATGACAATTGCCAACAGTGCATGTCTCTTGTTAATGTCATTCTGGTTTGTGTTAAATTTTTATTCTTGAGATCATAACTTGAGTTCAATCCTAATTTCCAACGTTGAGTAAAACTCACATCACCAGATAAAACTAAGTTATGGTTATTGTTATACCTTTCATCAATATCACTATTGTTTAAACTTAAAAAATAAGTGTGTGTTAGGTTTATTTTCCAAGGAATGTCAAAATTGATAACTTCATGTGGGTTCATTGAATAATATTGGAAATCGGCTCCCCAATAATCGCCCATCTTTTCTTGAGTTTTATCAATTTTGTCTCTAGATTCACTTGCTGTAAATGTATAAGTAGTTGAAATATTAGCACTACTAACACGTCCCCAACCTTGGTTGTTTTTAAATGCATATTTATCATAGGAAAGTCCATCTTCATCCCATGCATAAGGAGATAGCGTAGCACCTGATACCACACTTAATCCATTTAATGGTGAAAAACGTAAATTTACATTTACATCAGAAAATCTCATAGAGTCTTTAAAAATGTCATAATTTCCGTTGATGGTAAAGGCATCTATAATTCTTGTTTTTGTGAATTCTTCGGCTAAAGTATCATTCTTTGTTTTGTGTTTTAATTCAAATGTGTTGTTTAAGGAGTAGCTGATTAATCCAATTTTCCTTCCTGCGCTTTCTCTGTAAATACTGTTTTCATATGGAGAATAATATACTGGTTCGAGTTCTGGACCCAAGGTGTCATTAACAAAAGAACTTATGTCTGGTGAAAAACGTGCAGATATTCGTGGAGTAATCACATGTCTCATTTTCATTTCACTTTTTCCTACAAAGTCATAATAGGCATATAGATTTGTCGATAATTCTGTTTGAAATGAGGCGTCTTGTGAAAAACCTAATCCTTGTAATGTATCATTTCTAATGGTTCCCGTTAATGTATCGTATTGCTTATCGATGCTTTGGAAATTCATGCGTAAATTATAACTGGCTGTGGTGTTTAATGTTACCACTTTTTTGAATAATTGTAGGGGGTAGCTTAATACAGCGTTGTGTTTTATTCCGTTTTGAATTTGATCTCTGATTAAATCATACTCTTTTTGGTCTAATAAAGAATCTCCAAAAAATGCTCTGTTTTTGGCTTCCATCGCATAGGTTAAACCAATTTTTTCATAAAATCGCTCTTCTCCAATTGTGTTTTTTCGTAAACCTTTAAAAGGGTAAAATCTATTTACATTTACATTTAAAGTTGGTAGGTTGGCATCTATGTTTTGAGAGGTGGAATTTTGAATTACACCTGCTTTTAAACCTATCGTTATTGGTTTACCAGGAAAGGAGCGGATTAAATTAATATCTGAATTAAAGTTGTTTTGAAAATACTGTCCATTTAAAGGATCTAAATCTGTTTTTCCATTATTATCAGAAATGAAATTTACATTTGAGTTAAATCTCCAATATGGATTTGCGTTTGATGCTTGCGCATGTTGCCAACGAATGACATATTTCGATTCTCGAATCGAATCAAGCGGAAATGCTTGTCTAAAAGAACTGTACTCCAGATTTAAGTTTCCAGTGTATTTATATCTTAATTTATAATCTGTTTGATTTTTGATTTCAAATGTTCCTCTTGAGTATAAACTACCATAGAATGTTGTTTGAATATTCTCTGATTTTTTAATTGGAAAATAATATCCTAAATCTTGAAATCCAAAACCGTAATTAGAAACAGGTGTAATCATAGGAAAAATAAAACCATTTTCTGCTTCTTGATCTTTGGTTGGTATCACACTAAAAGGAAGCCCAAGGGGAGTAGGAATTCCTTTGACCCATAAATTCATAGGGCCTGTTGCAATTCTTTTGTTGGGAACCATTACTGCTTTAGAAAGTTGGAAATGAAAATGCGGTTCATCTAATTCACACGTAGTGAATTTCCCTTCTGTAAAGTGAATTTCTTCATTTTTTTGGCGTTTTGCAACTCCCATATGAAGGTACATTTCATCTTGTTTGGTCTTTAATTCTTCAATAAATCCTTTTTCTGAATCAAAATTATAGCGAATACTTGCAGCTGTGAATGATTGAGCTCCTTCTTCAAATTTTGGAATTCCCACACGATTTCCTTCTTCGTCAAGGGTGTAAATAGCATAGACTTCATTTTTTTCAAGGTCTAACTCGATTAAATCTGCCGTCATCCTAATGCCGTCATATTTTACTTCAGCCTCCCCAAAAATCGAAATTTTATTGGTCTTTAAATTGGCTACGATAGAGTCTGTACAAGAGTAGTAGACCCTTGAGTCTAAAATATCCTCACTTTTATAAATCCTATCTTTTTTGATAACTTTAAGTGAATCTTGAGCGTAAATGGAAGGAGTTAATAGAATTATTAACAATCCAACGACGAAAAAATGCGTTATGGAATATTTTTTGCTCAAAAGGAACTTGTAAATTTGTATATCATAGAAATATTAAACGGATGCAAATCTAAAAAATTACATTGTTGTGTGGTCAAAAAAATATAAAACAATAGTATTATTTATTCTACTTATCTTGAATTCAGCTATAATTGCTCAGGAAAATATAGATGAAGTGCTTTCGAATGGAATAAAAACCGTTGTGATCGATCCTGGACACGGAGGAAAAGATCCTGGTTGTCACGGTGGAATTACAAACGAAAAAACAGTTGTTCTAGCTATTGGTTTGAAGCTTGGTGAATACATTAAGAGTAAGTATCCACACATTGAAGTGATTTTTACCAGAGATGATGATCATTTTGTAGAACTTGATGAGAGAGCAAAGATTGCCAATGAAAATGATGCAGATGTTTTTATTTCAATCCATGCCAATGCAGCTGGTGCTGCTGCTTACGGAACAGAAACTTATGTGTTAGGACTTCATAGAACAGAAAGTCAACAACAAGTTGCTGAACGTGAAAATAGTACAATTCTTTTTGAAGAAAATAGCGAAGAAAAATACAAGGATTTTGAATTGACTCCAGATGCAATTATCGCACGACAATTGCAATTAAGTGTTTTTCTAAATCAGAGTATAAATCTGGCGTCCAAAATTCAAGGACAGTTTAAAATTATTGGTCGTAGAGATAGAGGTGTTAAACAAGCTGGATTTTTAGTGTTGTATAAAACAACTATGCCAAGTGTTTTGATTGAAACAGGGTTTTTAACCAATCATAAAGAAGAAAAGTTTTTGAATGATCCTGTGAATCAAATTAAAATGGCGAATGTAATTTTTAAAGCTTTTCAAGAATATGTTGCCGAAATTGAAGGGGTAAATACTTTGGTGGAGAATGGTGAAGGTTTTGAATCTTCGATTAATAAGATAGAAGAGAAGAAGGATAACGAGGAGGTCGTTTATAAAGAAGAAAAAGATAAGGTTTATTTTAAGGTACAAGTTGAAACTTCACGTACACCGTTGCCGCTGAATGATAAAAGATTTTTAGGTGTTGCTGTAAAAGAATATAGGCAAGATGGCTTGTATAAATATACAGCAGGTTTGTTTGAAGGAGATTTCGACGCTGCGAATAAATATAAGCGTGAATTGAAAGAACAAGGTTTTGAATATGCTTTTGTTGTTGGTTTTGTAAATGGTGAAAGAATACCGATTGCAGATGCAATAAAATTGGCTAATTAGTCGAATTTCCTGTATTTATTCGTGAATTTTATAATTTAAACTTTATTTTAGCACAAAAACAAGAGCATTGAAAGTATCAAAGGAATTTAAAATAGGTCTAGCTGTAATATTATCTACTGCACTCCTTATTTTTGGAGTAAACTATCTTAAAGGGAATAGTTTTTTTGGAGGAGATGATGTTTATTACGCGTATTTCCCAACTTCAGGGGCGTTAACTCCTTCATCTTCTGTTACTTTAAATGGAGTTGAAATAGGGAAGGTAATGACTGTGGATTTGGTTAATCCTAATAATTATACAGATCCAAACAAGAGGGTTTTGGTGAAGTTTAATGTACATAATGAAGGGTTGAGTCTTGCCAAAGGTTCTGGAATTAAAATTGTTCCTGGAGTTTTAAGTACTGGAGTTCAAATTGAACAAAATTTTATTGCGGAAGAAGGATATTATGAAGTTGGAGATACAATGGACGGTTCTGTAAGTCAAGAAATCACTGAGCAAATAGAATCTGAATTGTTACCGATTAAAAGGAAGATGGAAAATTTAATTACGTCCATTGACAACATTGTGAACTCAATTACTGTTTTTTGGGATACTTCTGCAGCACATACCTTAGATCAGGGATTAAATGAGGTGAAGATTGCAATTTCAAGATTTGGACGTGTAGCTTACAACATTGACAATATGATTTTGTCTGAAAAAGCTAAATTGGGACGAATTTTCGATAACGTTGAAAACATCACACATAACTTTAAAGAAACCAATACAGAAATTCAGAAAGTTGTTGGGAATATGGGAGAGTTAACAGATACTTTACTAACGGCTGATTTTAAGTCTGCTATTGGTCAAGCAACTGTAACAATGAAAAGTTTAAATTCAATGCTAGAAGATGCATCAGAAGGAAATGGTACCTTAGGGAAGCTGCTTAAAGATGAACAATTGTATAATGAGCTAAATGAAACGAATGAACGATTACAGATTTTAGTTGATGACATCAAAGCACATCCAGAAAGGTATATTCATGTTTCTGTTTTTGGAGCAAAAACAAAAGGAGTTCCAATTTCTAAAGATGATGAAAGAAAACTTAAAGATCTTCTAGATTCAATCCCTTAAAACGTTAAATATTTATTTATGATATCAATTATTATTTTTTCAATTTTATTAATTATTGGTTTTGGTTATTTCGCAGTTAATGCGAATAAAATCCGTACAAATATCCTTATGGGGCGTGATGTTGATCGCTCTGATAACAAAGGCGAACGTTTTAAAGTGATGTCTTTAATTGCTTTGGGACAAAAAAAGATGTTCAAACGTCCTATTCCTGCAGTTTTACACCTTTGTTTGTATGTTGCTTTTATCATCACGCAAATTGAGTTGATTGAAATTATTGCAGATGGTCTTTCTGGAGAGCACCGTGTTTTTCGTTCCTCTTTAGGAGCTTTTTATACTTTTATGATTTCATTTATTGAAATTCTTTCTGTTTTGGCGTTTGTCGCAACATTCATTTTCTTGTTAAGAAGAAATATGATCAAAGTACCGCGTTTAAATATGAAAGAAATGAAAGGATGGCCAAAACTTGATGGTAATATGATTCTTTTCATGGAGTTGATTTTGGTGACTTTCATTTTTATGATGAATGGAGCTGATGAAGTTCTGTATAACCGTGGATTGTCTCATGCCGAACAATTAAATGATGAGTCATTCGGTTTTGCCGTTTCTCAATTTGTAGGTCCAGCATTATTTGGTGGAATGTCAGAATCTTCATTGCATCTTATCGAAAGAATAGGGTGGTGGGGTCACATTGTAATGGTATTTACTTTCCTTAATTATTTGCCGTTCTCAAAGCATTTTCACATTATTCTGGCTTTTCCAAATACTTATTTTTCAAACTTAAATCCACAAGGACAGTTTACGAATATGGATGCTGTAATGAAGGAGGTTAAATTGATGATGGACCCTGATGCTGATCCATATGCTGAACCTGAAGAACCAGAAGGAGAACCACAAAGATTTGGAGCAAAAGACGTTGAAGATCTAACTTGGAAGAATCTCTTAGATTCATATACTTGTACTGAATGTGGGCGTTGTACTTCTAATTGTCCAGCCAACAGAACTGGAAAGTTGCTTTCACCTAGAAAAATTATGATGGATACGCGTGACCGTCTTGAAGAAAAAGGTAAAGGTATACGTAAAAACGGAAAAGATTATGACGATGGTAAAAGTCTATTGAATGACTATATTACGGAAGAAGAATTATGGGCATGTACAACATGTAATGCATGTGTTGAAGCTTGTCCGGTAAACATCGATCCTCTATCAATTATTATGGATATGAGACGTTATTTGGTAATGGAAGAATCAAAAGTTCCTACAGAGTTGGCAGGAATGACTTCTAACATTGAGAATAATGGTGCGCCTTGGCAATTTAGTCCAGATGATAGATTGAATTGGAAGGATGAAGATTAAATTATAAATTGATTACAAAGAATTTTTTATGAGCAATACAATGAAAGTGCCGACTATGGCTGAAATGACAGCGAATGGAGAAGTTCCTGAAATTTTATTCTGGGTAGGCTGTTCTGGTAGTTTCGATGATAGAGCAAAAAAAATAACGAAAGCTATCGTTAAAATCCTTAATAAATGTGATGTAAAATTTGCTGTTTTAGGCGCTGAAGAATCTTGTACAGGAGATCCTGCAAAACGTGCTGGAAACGAATTTTTATATCAAATGCAGGCAATGCAAAATATCGAGGTGCTCAATGGATATGAAATAAAGAAAATTGTAACTGGTTGTCCTCATTGTTTCAATATCATGAAAAATGAATATCCAGAATTAGGTGGAAACTATGAAGTTATACATCATACACAATTGATTCAATCTTTAATTGCTGACGGAAAGTTGCAAATGAAAGAAGGAGAAACATTTAAAGGTAAACGAATTACTTTTCATGACCCATGTTATTTAGGTCGAGGAAACAATGTTTATGAAGCTCCAAGAGAAATGTTGCAGAAATTAGATGCTGAACTTGTTGAAATGCGCAAGTGTAAAGCGAAAGGAACATGTTGTGGTGCCGGTGGTGCTCAAATGTTTAAAGAGGCTGAAAATGGAGACAAAGAAGTAAATGTTTTGCGTACAGAAGAGGCTTTGGAAACAAAACCAAACATTATTGCAACTGGGTGTCCGTTCTGTAATACCATGATGACAGATGGTGTGAAAAATAAAAACGAAGAGGAAAATGTTGATGTAATTGATGTTGCTGAATTAATTGCTACTGCAGCAGATTTGTAGACTATGGGACAAACTTTAGAAAATTTATTGCAAGACTTTCCAGATGAATCAAGAATTTGGTTGTATCAAAGTAATAAGGCGTTAAACAAGGAAGAAATTCAAAAAATAGAAACTGAACTTGTGGAATTTGTTTATGGATGGGCAGCTCATGGTAACCAATTGTTTGCAAGTGCTAAAGTCTTGAATCCATATTTCATCTTGGTAGCTGTAAATGATACAATGGTACCACCTAGTGGATGCTCAATAGACGCTTCTGTTCATAAAATGAAAGACTTAGGTCGATTATTGAATATTGATTTCTTTAATAGAATGAATGTTGTGATCTCTTCTGATAACGAGCCAAAGATGATTCATTTTTCAGAATTATCAGACCATAAAGAAAGCTTGTTGTATGATCCATTAATTTCTACATTAGGAGAATTGAGAAATAATTGGCCAAGACCAATAGCTAAAAGTAGTTTAGCACAAATGCTTGCTTAGTTTCTTATTTGAAATGAAAATATTATCAAAAAAAATAGACTGTTCTAAAAAGAGCAGTCTATTTTTTTATAGTGTGTTTTGTGACTAGTCGATATTTTCGATAACCATAGCAGAGGCACCTCCACCACCATTACAAATACCAGCAGCACCTATTTTACCACCGTTTTGTTTAAGTACATTAATTAATGTAACAACAATTCTTGAACCTGAACTTCCAAGAGGGTGACCTAAAGCAACAGCTCCACCGTTTACATCAACCTTATCTGGATCAAGTCCTAAAATTTTAGTGTTTGCTAAACCTACAACAGAGAATGCTTCATTTAACTCCCAGAAATCAACATTTTCTTTAGATACACCTGCTTTATCCAATGCGATAGGTAAAGCTTTTGCCGGAGCAGTTGTAAACCATTTTGGCTCTTGAGAAGCATCAGCATAACCAATAATTTTCGCAATTGGTTTCAAACCGTGTTTTTCAACAGCTTCTTTTGAGGCCAAAATTAATGCAGAGGCACCATCATTAAGTGTTGATGCATTTGCAGCAGTTACTGTTCCTTCTTTATTAAATGCTGGACGCAATCCTGGAATTTTATCCAATTTTACATTTTTGTATTCTTCATCTTCACTTACAATAACTGTCTCACCTCTTCTTTGAGGTACCTCAACAGGAACCACCTCGTCGTTAAATTTACCAGCTTCCCAAGCTTTGGCTGCTTTTTCATAAGATTTTACAGCGAAATTATCTTGGTCTTCTCTTGAGAACTCATATTCTGTAGCACATGCATCAGCACATGATCCCATGTGAACACGGTCGTAAACATCCGTTAAACCATCTTTCACCATTCCGTCAACCATCTTGATATCACCAAGTTTTTGACCTTTTCTTCCATTTACATAGTGAGGAACACTACTCATATTTTCCATACCACCAGCAACTACGATATCGTTGTCACCTGTCATTATAGATTGTGCAGCCAATGATAAAGATTTCATTCCTGATGCACATACTTTATTAATTGTTGTCGCTGGAACTTGATCAGAAATACCTGCAAACATTGCCGCTTGACGTGCAGGAGCTTGACCTAAATTTGCTTGTAAAACATTCCCCATAAAAACTTCATTAATGTTTTCAGGTTTGATGTTTGCTTTTGATATTGCACCTTTTATTGCAGTTGCACCTAATTGAGTTGCTGGAACAGTTGATAAACTTCCCATAAAACTCCCCATTGGTGTTCTAACAGCTGAAATAATATAAACTTCTTTCATGTTTCTTTACTTTTTGATTGCCACGAAAGTACAAAATTCTTAAGCTTTTTCAGAATTATTTGACGTTTAAAGAGTATAGTTATAAAACTTCTTGTTTAATCTTAAAAAAAACAGCAATTTTGCATCGATTTTAACTTTAAACAATTACGGAATGAATTTTAAACAAATTACTTTAATTGGACTATTAAGTATATTTTCATTTTCAACCCTGAACGCACAAGATGATTCAGAAGTCTCTCCAGATGAAATTTCAAAATGGAAATTAGAAAGCAAATATGCCTTGAACTTAACTCAGTCTACATTTACAAATTGGGCTAGTGGTGGTAGAAATAATATTTCTGGTCTAGGGTTTATCAATGCTTTCGCGGAATATAAAAGTGGAAGAATTAGATGGGCCAGTACCTTATCTACTGGTTTGGGTGGTGTTCAATATTTTGATGAAGAAATCGAAAAAACGGATGATGTTCTTGATTTACAATCTACGATTTCATATGGATTGAAAGATCCATGGTTTATTTCTTTGTTAGGAGGATTTAGAACTCAATACCTTAATGGATATGCCTCACCTGAAGATTCTTTACGTTCTTCAACTTTTATGGCGCCTGGTTATGTAAATATTTCACTAGGTATTGAATATATTCCTAATGACAATTTGAAGCTTTTACTTTCACCTTTATCAGGTAAGTTTACTTTTGTTCAAGATCAAGTTTTGGCAAATGCTGGAGCTTTTGGCGTAGAACCTGCTGAATATAATTCTTTAGGAGACTTGGTAAATCCTGGAGAAAACTTTAGAGCTGAACTCGGTGCGTACTTCCGTGTTATTTATAAAAAGCAATTGATGGAGAATATTGGAATGAGATCACGTCTTGAATTCTTTTCTAATTACATGGAAAATCCTCAAAATTTAGATGTTAACGGAGAACTAATATTGGATTTCAAAGTTAACGAATGGTTTTCTGCAAATCTTCAGTTGAACATGATTTATGATGATGATATTGATATTGAAGATAGAAATGGTAATGTTGGTCCACGTACGCAGTTTAAACAAGTAATTGGTTTAGGTATTGCATACAGAATGGCAAATTTTAAAGAAGAGAAATAAAACTTTTCATAGATGTTTATTAAAGCTTCAACTTTTAAGTTGGAGCTTTTTTTGTTTCAATATTTATGAAATTCAATAAAGAATAGTAAGCTTTTTGAAAATCTTCATTCCAATTTTGAATTTTACTACCTAGTCTTGATTATCTTCGTACTATGAATACTCAAAGAATTCAACCAAAATCAAAGGTGGATGGAGAAATCGCTGTTCCTTCATCAAAAAGTTATGCTCAACGTGCTATTGCTTTAGCAGGATTGAATAAAAATTCTACGCGTATTAAACATCTCACATCAAGTAGTGATGTAATTGCCGCCAAAGCAGTTATTGAAGAATTAGGTGCCAAGTTTGTTAGTTCTGAAAATGAAATTATTCTAAGTAAAGGCATTGATTTTAATCAAAATAATGAATTAAGCATCAATTGTCATGAATCTGGTTTAAGTACACGCTTGTTTAGTGCCTTTTCACTATTATTTCCACAAAACTTTCAGGTGTATGGAAGTGGGTCAATTCAACAAAGAACAATGGAAATGGTAATTTCAGGTTTGGAGGAATTTGGTAAAAAAGTGTCCAGTAAAAATTCGAAATTACCCCTTGATATTTCAGGTGAAATTCAAAACCAAATGGTCGAAATAGATGGAAGCATTAGCTCTCAATTTTTAACTGGATTACTAATTACTTCTCCATTCCTTGTACAAGATACTCATATTAAAGTCCACAATTTAAAGAGCATTCCATATGTTGATATGACCATAGAATTAATGGAAAGTTTTGGGTTAAAAGTAGCCCACAATAATTATGAGAACTTTTACATTAAAGGTAATCAAAGTATAGCAAATCAAATTGAGTACACTGTTGAAGGAGATTGGAGTGCAGCTTCGTTTCATATTGTTGCAGCTGCGATTGGTGGTAAAATGGAGTTGACAGGATTAATGCAAAACTCCCTACAAGGCGATCGCGCTATTTTAGATGCTGTGAAAACAGCTGGAGCTAATGTGTTTTGGAAAGAAGATCGTTTAAATATTGAACAAAATGAAATCCTTCCTTTTACCTTCGATGCAACAGAATGTCCTGATTTATTCCCACCATTAGTTGTTTTGGCAGCCTTTGCAAATGGTAAGTCAACAATGAAAGGAGTTCGCCGATTGGAACATAAAGAAAGTAATCGTGGAATTACATTGCAAAAGGAATTGGCCAAAGTTGGTGTAGTCATAGATTTGAATGACGATGAAATGATTATTCATGGAAAGGGACGTCCAGAAATTCAAGAAGAATTAGTTTTTTCGTCATACAATGATCACCGAATAGCCATGGCGATGAGTTTGTTTTCTATTGGAAATAAGAATGACCTTTACATTGAAAATCCTTTAGCGATTGAAAAGTCTTATCCTGATTTTTATAATGACTTTTTAACAATTTAAATTCCATTAGGATAAACGACAAAACAAAATTTTAAGATAATAGAGTTATGAACGCCATTAAAACAAAGGTTATAGAAGCAATTCGTGAAGAATTAAATGAAAGATTGGAAGTATCTACTCAAGCCTACAATGATGCTAAAGAATCACGAAACAATGATACAAAAAGTAGTGCTGGTGATAAATATGAAACGAGTAGAGCAATGATGCAACAAGAGATGGACAATGCTGAAGTAAGTATTCATCAAGTAAAAATGTTTAAAAATGAATTGCAACGTTTGCCTGTTGAGGAAGAGTCTGATATCGTGATTTCTGGTAGTCTTGTTGAGACAGATAAAGGCCTTTATTTCTTGGGACTTAGTTTAGGAAAAATCGAAGTTGATAATCAAATTATTTATGCGATTTCTACCGCATCTCCTTTAGGGAAGTTGTTATTGCATAAAAACGTAGGCGATGAAATTAATTTAAACAATATGAAGCAATCGATTTTAAGTATTTGTTAGAATGAATTCTCTAAGATATTTTTGAATTAACCGAGAAAACAAGCTATTGAA
Source organism: Brumimicrobium aurantiacum (assembly GCF_003402975.1). Taxonomy (GTDB): domain Bacteria; phylum Bacteroidota; class Bacteroidia; order Flavobacteriales_D; family Crocinitomicaceae; genus Brumimicrobium; species Brumimicrobium aurantiacum. The sequence goes on from NZ_QURB01000006.1 coordinate 114,594, forward strand.
AGTAACTTCATTTTTTTATCAAGCTGAAGCCAAAAAACATCTATCTTAATGGCTCTGGTTGATCTGCTGTCGTTTGTAAAATCCCTTTTGGTGTTACAACAAAATGTAAAGGAACGTCATATTCATCGACTTCTTCAAAGTCATCGTGGATATCAAACATAGTTAAGCCAATGAATATGGTTTCAGGTGAACATTTTGCTAGAAATCTATCGTAAAAACCTTTTCCATAACCCAGGCGATTTCCATGTTGATCAACAGCTAAAAGTGGAACAATTACCACCTGTATATCCTTTACATCAACATCTTTTCCTGTCACTGGTTCTGGAATTCCATAAGCATTGTCTTGAAACTGTGTATGATCATCCAAAATTTTGTGGGTCATGTTATTCGAATCGAAATTAGAAACCGGAATACAAACCCTATTATTTTGTCTCAATCTTTTCACCAAAGGAATTGTATCAACCTCCCTCAATCTATGAATAGGAAGGAAGCAGTGGATTAATTTGTGGTTGAACATCCAATTTCTCAAGAAGTTATTGGTAATTTGTTGAGAATAATAAATACATTGTTCTGGAGTAAACTCCTTTCTCAATTTACGGTAGTGATTTCTAATTTCGTCTCTCGTCATTACATTCCTGGGATAAGTCCTTTTGCAGATTTGGCCATTTCTTTTTCATTTGCAGCATCGGCAGCCTGAATAGCACGATTTAAAGCGACACTTAATAGGTCTTCTAAATCTTCTTTGTCCATTTGGCTTAAATCGGCATTGATAGAAAGTTTGGTCAGTTTTCTATTTCCGTTCATTTCTACGTTAATTAGGTTTCCACCTGCTTCACCATGTACCGTAATTGTATCTAACTTATCTTTTGAAAGTTGCGCTTGCTCTTGCATTTGTTGCAACTTTGCCATCATATCTTTTCCGAACATATTCTTCTAATTTTTACCTACAAAGATAGGAAAATGTTGATGGAATTAGAATGAATTAAGGGATAAGTTATTTGACATAAAAAAAGCCTCGATACATATATCGAGGCTTAATATTTATATTTTTTGTTTAGAGCATTATTTAAAAACTCCCATTTCGGTAAACTTATTCATTCTTTTTTCACAACGTTCTGCAGGGTCAATTTTAGACAATAAAGTGATGTGTCTTTTAACCTCTCTTTTAACTGTAGCGAACATCTCTTCTGGATTTCTGTGAGCTCCATTGATAGGTTCTTTAATGATTCCATCAACAAGCTTCAATCTTTTCATATCTTCAGAAGTCAGCTTTAATGCTTCGGCAGCTTTCTCTTTGTAGTCCCAAGATCTCCATAAAATAGAAGAACAAGATTCAGGAGAGATAACAGAGTACCATGTATTTTCCAACATAATTACTTTGTCTCCAACACCAATTCCTAATGCTCCTCCAGAAGCTCCTTCACCAATAATAATACAAATGATCGGCACTTTGATGTTCATCATTTCATAAATGTTACGTGCAATGGCTTCACCTTGTCCACGTTCTTCTGCTTCTAATCCAGGAAATGCTCCAGGCGTATCAATGAAGGTTACGATAGGCTTGTTGAATTTTTCAGCTAATTTCATCAAACGTAAGGCTTTTCTATATCCTTCAGGATTTGCCATACCAAAGTTACGGTATTGACGCATCTTTGTGTTCATTCCTTTTTGCTGACCAACAAACATCACTGTTTTTCCATCTATTGATCCCCAGCCACCTACCATAGCTTTATCATCAGAAACATTTCTATCACCGTGAAGCTCTTGGAAGTCTCCTTGCGTGATTGCTTCTATATATGCTAAGGTATATGGTCTTTCTGGATGACGTGATAATTGCACTCTTTGCCAAGGTGTCAAATTTGAAAAAATCTCTTTGGTTTTAGACTCTAATTTGTCTTCCAATTCTTTGATTTTATCCGTCATATCTAATTCTGCATCTTTTCCAATGTCTTGTGCTTTAGCAATTTGTTGCTCTAATGCATTGATTGGTTCTTCGAAATCTAAGTATATTGACATATTAATTAATTTCTTTTTGAGGGGCGAAAGTTACAAAAAATACTTATCTATTTCTAAATTTGGGGCTATGATATCATTTCCAATTTGTAAAATAAATCTCGGATTAAATATTTTGGCTAAACGAAAGGATGGTTTCCATGAGATAAACTCTTTGATGTATCCTGTTCCTGTAAAAGATGTTTTAGAGATCGTTCCTGCAGAAAAATTTAATTTTAGATCTGCTGGACTTCCTATTCCTGGGGATCATTCTACCAATATTGTTGTTCAAGCTTATGAATTACTTAAAAAAGAATTCAATTTGGATCCGGTATCTATATACCTCTATAAAAACATTCCAATGGGTGGTGGACTTGGAGGAGGTTCTGCAAATGGAGCAGAGGCTTTATTGTTGTTGAATAAAATTTTTGTTTTAAATCTTTCTACTGATGATTTACAGAAAAGAGCAGCAATATTAGGTTCTGATTGTGCTTTCTTTATTAAGTCTACACCTCAAATTTCAAAAGGAAGAGGAGAGTTGCTTTGTGATTTTAATTTGGATTTATCGGGTAAATTTCTGTTGCTTGTAAACGATGGAACGCATATCAGTACGGCTGAGGCATATCAAGGAATTAGCCCTACAACACCTAAGCATAATCTTGAAAATGTGCTAAGTCAGCCAATCAGAACATGGAAGGATGATTTAATCAATGATTTTGAATATCCTATGTTGGAAAAATATCAACAGTTGAAGGGAATTAAAAATGAACTTTATATTTTAGGTGCAGAATATGCTGCAATGACAGGGTCTGGATCAACGATGTTTGGCCTATTTTCTAAACCTCCAGAAATGGAGAATACTTTTGATTTTAAAAATGGATTTGTAAAATTGATTGAGCTTTAATGACTATTGAATAACCATTTTACGACTTGAAATAATTTGATGACTCGTTTTTAAAATTAAAGTATAAACGCCTTGATCAGCTTTTGATAAATCTATTTTTGATGAATTGGAAATCCCTTTCTGTTGCGCAATAACTCTTCCCAAATTATCATAGATCACATATTCTACAGTTTGTTCAGAAGGCCCGATTTCCAAGGTGAAATTTCCTGTTTTACTCGGATTTGGATAAATATTTAAAGATTGTTCTATCTGCTCTAATTCTTGATGACTTAATATTAAATCGCTCGTAGTTTCAGCAATGTACGACCATACTCCACCTAAATCTGTTCCCACTAGCATTTCATATCTTCCATCAATTCTTAAATTTGAAATAAAAGGGGCTGAATAAGCACTCGTTTGGATATATGAATAATTGTCTGATAACATCATAAAGTTGTCACCATCATTGAGGTTTTCATCAATATCAGTATAATAATAAATACTTCCTTGTTGATTTCCGACAAACAAATGTGTTGTATCGTTGTGTCTTACAAAAGCTGGAACAGCATAGTTATCTGGAGAAAAAACCTCTCCCATATCAATGTTTCCAAGATTGTCCGTGACGAGTTCAAATGAAGGTAGGGTCGGCGTTCCTATATTTTGGTAATAACTTAATCCAGCAGATTTTCTCCCTATTATTATATCTAATAATCCATCATTGTTAAGGTCGAATATCTGTGGTGAAGCAAATGCATTAACTTCAATTGGAGTGCCTAAATTGTCTGTCATGTTCAATTGTTGAAGAACAAAGTCTTCAGGTCCAGTTCCAGATTTCGAGTAGAGGTGAAGTCGACCATTAGAAGTTCCTAAAATCATTTCCACTTTTCCATCTCCATACAAATCACCAAAAGCAGGATGCATTCTCAATCCATATCCGGCAGTAGATAGGTTTAACCAATCGTCAGATATAAAAGTGAATTCTGGATTTGAGGTTGTACCAGTATTTTGGAAATATTGAACCTTAGAAATTTTATCTGATGGATCTAAATAGCGGAAATTTGAAGAAATTAATAAGTCAAGTAATCCATCTTCATTTAAATCTACCAAAACAGGAATAGCGCCTTTTCCATTTTCTATCATTTGATCTTGTAAAAAATTACGTTTCACCAAAGAAAAATTAGGGTTGGAATTGTTACCTAAATTTTGATAATACCAAACACTTTCAAGGTTTTCAGAGCCTCCACTGGCATTTGTACCAACAATTAAATCTTTTATTCCGTCATGATTTACATCAATGAAGTAAGGTGCTGGAAAAATCGGTAAGTCCAAAGGAGTTGTATTGCTTGGATAATTTGCGTCCATGCTGGTCATTAGTGCTGTGTCATTTGGTGCAGCTCCATTTGTTAGTGCGGTTAAATTATTATGTGCTACATCACCCAAAATGATGTCCATAGCATTGTCTCCATTTAAATCAAGAATCAATAAGCTGGAGCCTGCATGGCGTACAACATTACTTGTTCCTGAAAAGTTAGAACGATCACAAGGACCAATAATTGAATTCAATTGAATATTGTTATCGGTATCACTTTCGATAAACTTACCCCAACATGGATCTTTAATTTCAAAAATTAGTGAATCTGGAATGCCATAAGTTTCCATTGAAATGTTTTTATGGTATTCTACCCTTTGTCCACCAATATGAAATGTCAATATATCTATATCTCCATCTTGGTCAATGTCAACATAAGCTGGAATGTCAATAGAACTTACATATAAATTTGAAATTCCTCCATTCGTATCGAAAGTTGACAGTAAATCATCGGCCAATTCCCATTTTAACCCATTAGCTTGACTTCCGATGTTTTTGTACACTTTGACACCTCCAATTCCATAAGTAAAAATATCCTTCAACCCATCATTATTATAGTCAACCATGGAGGTTCTATACCTTAAATCTGAAGGGAATTTATCTCTTTCATTATAAACATATTCATAGCTTTTCACTCCATTAAGCTCAACTGTTTTGAAGAGAATTATTTGATTCGAGCTTCTGTCGAAAATGAATAAATCTTCAAGACCATCAAAATTATAATCTATAGTTGAGAATTGGGCATGATTTAATCCTCCTGTCCAAGCATAATTAAGTGTATCAGCGCCTTTTTTAACAATAATGCTGTCGCTATATTGAAATCCAAATTGACCAAATACATGATTAAAACTAAGTAAAAGCGCAATGACTTGGGTAAGAATAAGTTTGAATTTCAATGGGAGAATGTTTTTAATCATCTTTAAATTTATTGCTTTTTAGGAGAATGACCTAATTTGTATTTATCGCATATCGAAAACAATTTCTCCTTCTACAATTGTAAGCCATGCATAATTAGGTAAAAATGAAGATGTACTTTGTACTTTTTGATCGAAAATTGAAATGTTGGCTTGTTTTCCTTTTTCTAGTGAACCATATTTCGATTCTCCAAAACATCCGTAGGCAGCCCAAAGGGTCATTGCTTTTAAAGTTGTTGAAAGATCAACAGCTTCTTTTGGTACAAATCCGTCGATGGGTTCATTATTGGAACTTTTTCGTTGAACTGCAGCATGAATTGTTGCAAATGGGTCGTAGTGTTCAATTGGGAAGTCTGTACCAAAAATAATCATTCCTGACTGTTTGTATAGTGAATTGTAAGCATAAGCACCATTGTTTAGTCGCTCTTTTCCAATATGATTTTCAGCCCATCGTTGATCTGAAGTTGCATGTGTTGGCTGAACCGAGGGTAAAACGCCTGAAGAAGCAAAAAGCTTTAGGTCTTGAGGATTTACTATTTGTGCGTGTTCAATCCTCCATCTGTGATCAGGTCTATCTTTCATGAGTGTGTCTATAATGTTTAACACCAAACGATTTGCAGAGTCGCCAATGCAATGACTGTTCACTTGAAAGTTTAGCTTTTTAGCAAGGTTAAAGATTTCCTTAATTCTTTCTGGACTTTTTAATAATATTCCATGATTTGTTGAGTCGTCTGAATATGGATTAATCATACATGCTCCGTGAGATCCTAATGCTCCATCTGCAATTACCTTAAAGCTTTGCACACTAAGATGATTGTTTTGATAATGCCCATTTTCTTTTGCAAATTGAATATTGTTCTCTGTTGGAAGTAGCATCGCATAAATATTGATTTCCAATGCATTTTCTTCGGCCAATTCAATTAAAATGTCAAGATCTCTTTTGTAAAGTCCTGCTTCGTGAATATGTGTAATTCCCGCTGCAAGTAAATCACTTTGTATGTCTAAAATTGAAGCTTTAATTTCAGCTTTACTTGGGTCAGGAATATTAAAATTAACGATGTCAATGGCATGGTCTAAAAGGATACCAGTCAATTTACCGTCTTTTTTTAAAATGACACCTCCATCAATGGTTGTGGTATCGGTAATACCAACATGTTCCATCATTGCATTATTAATCAACATTGCATGTCCATCAATTCTAGTTAAAGCTACAGGAACTGTTGGAAAAGCTTTATTCAATAAATCATTGTTTGGTAATTCTTTTTCATTCCATAGGCTTTGATCCCAGCCTCGACCAATAATGATTTCTTGTTGCTTTTTGCTTTGATGTTTTTCCAGACGACCGATGACTTCATAGTAAGAACTGGTGTTTCTTAAGTCAACGCTTAATCGCTGTTTAGCCAAGCTCGTTAGGTGCCCATGTGCATCATGAAATCCTGGAAATACATCTTTTTTTTGAGCGTTTATGATTTGATCTGATGCATATTTGTTCAGGATTTGTCGTTCAGGACCGACCTCAACAATTTTTCCATCTTTAATGGCAATAGCTTCTGCTTTTTCTAATTGATCATTCATGATGTTCACATTTGCATTATGAATAATTAGGTCAACATCTTTTCCTTTGTAACAAGATGTAATCAAGAATAATAGGCAGAGTAAAGAGAAGTACTTCATAGACTTATAATTTTAATCTGTAAAAATAAGAAGAAAAGAACTGCTTTTAATTGTTATGGAATGCGATATGGATTTTTTTTTGTAAATTAAATCAGAAAATATAATTCTAGTTAAGGATTAATGAAAGTATAAATAATGCGAATGGATGGAAGGTATTTTTTATCTTTGTGATACATATATAAAAGAGAATGAATCGAACACAGCAAATCATAATTGTTTTTATCACTTTGTTATCATTGGTTTTAGGATCATGTAAAATAAATAAAGGATTTGAAGCGCTTAATAATTATAATTATTTTGATGCGAAACAATATTTTGAAAAATCCTTGAAAAAGGATGAATCTCCTGCTGCATATGGACTGAGTCTAATTTATTTTAGAAATGATAATCCATTTCATCATCAGGATTCAGCTTATCACTATAGTTTATTGTCCATTGAATCTTATAAAGAGGCTACTCAAAAAACAAGAGATAAATGGTTGGAAAAACTTGATTTCAGTATTGAGAAAGCTAAACAACACCGAAAAGCTGTGAGTGATTATGCTTTTTTAGAAGCAGAAAAAGAGAATTCTGTTGTTGCTTATCAATATTTTATTGCAAAAAATCCATGGTCTGCTAAAAAGGAAATAGCAGAACGAAGAAGGGATTCACTTGCCTTTTACATTGCTAAAGAAGATGGCTCCAGTTATGCTTTATCTGAGTATATTAGAAAGTTTGAGGATAGTGAATGGAGGCACAAAGCGCAATCATTGCTATTTAGAGCGCAATACAATGAAACGATAAAAGGAGGAAAAACAGCTTCGTTTTTAGAATTCATTGAAAAATTCCCCAATAATCCTTTGGTAAGAGATGCTCATTATCAGGTTTATATGCTTGAGACGAAGGAGAAGACCATTTCAGCCTTTAATAGTTTTATTCGTCGCTATCCTGACAATGTTTTTATTGATGATGCTTGGACAAGTTTATACCGCTTGTCAATTGCAGATTATCAGAAAGAAACCATCTTGAGTTTTTCTAACGCTTACCCAGATTTTCCTTTTCCAGAATTAATTGAACAAGACTTAAAATTAGTAGGGAAGAAGCTTTATCAATTTATCCAAAATAATAAATATGGATTTATGGATGAAAGAGGAAATGTGGTAATAAAAGCTAATTTCGAATATGCTGGACAATTTAAAAACGGTTTGGCTGTTGTTATTAAAGAAGGAAATCATGGATACATCAATAAAGATGGTGAACTCTTAATCGATTATCAATATGAGGAAGCTATGGATTTTGATCAAGGAAGGGCAGTAGTGGTAGAAAAGGATAAATATGGTATGATTGATGTTTCAGGTACTTATGTTTTAAATCCTGAATTTGAAGATATTGGTTCTTTTAATGATGGTATTGCCTATGTTCAGAGCGATAGCGGATTCCAATATTATACTTTGGATGGTTCACTAGCTTTTTCAACTATTTTCGATGAAGCATTTGCTCATCAAGATGGAAAAGCAAAGGTTAGAAAAGGAAATGAGTCTGGTTATATCGGATTAGATGGGTCTTTTATTGTTTCGACAACAAATGGAACGCTAACTCATTTTAAAGATTCTATTTATGTTCATATTTTAAGAGATAGCATGAATTTGATGTATGCAAATGGAACATATTTGTTTGAGAACGGATTTGATCAAATAGGAACATTAGTCAACAATCGTGCAATTGTAGAAAGGGATGGAAAGTTTGGTTTTGTAAATGGGAAAGGAGAAATTGTTATTCCAATAAAGCATCATGTCTATCCAAATTATCTTCAATTTTCACAGTTTAAAAATGGACATGTGATTTTGAAAAGAATGAATAAATATGCAATGATCGACAGTGTTGGAAATTCAGTTTTACCCGCCATTTTTAAAGGAATTGGAACTTATGGAGATTTGATTCCAGTTAGTAAAGGTGATGGCTGGGGGTATGCCAATTCAAATGTTAGACTTAAAATTGATTATCAATACGACTATGCCTTTGAGTTTGTTAACGGAAAGGCAATTGTTGAGAAAGAAGGTAAAGTTGGCCTAATTGATATTGAAAATGAGTTGATCGTTCCTTTAGAATTTGAATCGATTAAAAGGCTTTCTGATTCTATTCTATTGGTTAAGAAACAAGGACTTTATGGATTAATAGGAATTGACAATAGTTTGATGGTTGAGGTATCTTATCATCGAATTTCAGAATACTCTCCAAATCTTTATCAACTTGTTAAAGATCATGAGGTCTCATACTTTGATAAAGTCAAAAAGGAAATTATAAGTTTAAAGGAGTAATGAGTAAGATTATTGATTTTATTGAACGACATAAATATGGGATTTTAATCACCATAGCTGTTCACATTGCTATATTTATTTATTTCCAAGTTGAAACTTACAAAGAGGCAGTGATTTTTCATCCTTGGGAGTTTAATACCGCTCATGAAGAAAAAGATAATATTGAAATTACTCCCGACCAAATTCAGACACCAGAAGAACAACAACTTCTGCAGCCTAACGAAAAGGTTTCTTCTTTTGTAAGAAATGAGAACGACAAGCGAAATCGAACAAATAAACATAACATAAACTATACATCATCTCAATCAAGTTCTAATCCAGAGCAATTGGAAGATGATTATGAGCAGAGCTTGAAAGATGAAATAAGACGCCGTAGAGAAGAAAAAAATGGCAAAAAATCACCTACTACAGAACAAAGCTCAGAACAACAAAACAAACAAAATTCAAAATCCTCAGAGGATAAAAGTAATAAGCAAACCAGTGGTGAAGCGATTGCAGGAAAAACAATGGTTTCTTATTCTTTACACGATCGTCATCCATTGAATCATAATGATTGGTATGTAAGAAATCCTGGTTATACATGTGGAAATGTTAATGGAGTTGTTCGAGTGAAGATCACTGTAGATGTAGGAGGAAATGTTACAGATGCTGAAGTCGATGAATCAAAAAGTCAGAATGCAACAGCGTGTATGTTAGAAAAAGCCAAAGAATATGCAATGAAATCTAGGTTTAATTATGCTGGTGAAGCTCCTCGAAAACAAGAGGGAACTATAACCTATAGATTTGTATTTAGATAATTGTACCCAATGAAAAATCAAATAATAACAGGATTCAATAATATCGTCAAATCGAGAAGTATAGGAATCTATTTAATGGCCTTTGTTATTCCTTTTCTTTCAGATATGTTGGGGATTTGTATAGCTGTTATTATAGTAGAGCAATTGATTAGAAATCCGAAAATCGATAAAAACCATTTTCTTGCTCAACTTAGTTTTAAGAATCCAGGAATATGGCTCTTACTCTTTTACTTAATGCATGTTGTTGGATTGTGGCAAACTGAAAATATGGGCTTTGCAAATCTTGATTTGGGGATGAAAGCAACATTAGGTATTTTACCTGTTTTCTATCTATTTTATAAAGCTAAAATTGATTGGAATTATTTTATACATTGCTTTATAATCGGGGCATTAATCTCTTTTTTCATCAACTTGATTCTTTCCTTATATTCATATATTTTAGGTGATCGATTCATTTATCTTTTTACAAATGAGAATCTTTCTCACTTTATGCATCGTGGATATTGGGCTGTTTACCTTTCGATAGCCTATTTTTTCTTATTGAAAATTCTTAAGTCTGGTGTTGAAGAAAAATATCTTAAAAAATATATCATCGCTTCTGTGTTGATTGCTCTGGCTATTGTTTTGTCAGGGTCAAAAGTTGGAATGATTTTCGTTTTTGTGTTGACCCTTTGGGGAAGCTCCATTTTGATGAAGACCTTTGATAGAAAGAAAACGATTAAAACTATTTCAATTTTAGTGCTTTCAGTATTTCTTGTACTCCAATTATTTGTTCCTCGTATATTCGATAGGGTTTCTGATTCTTTTAAAACAGTATTGCAACCCATAGAAAATTATGATGTTAATAATCCAAGTAGTACTGCAGCTAGAATTATGGTTTGGGACTCATCTATTGACCTAATCAAAGAAAGGTTTTGGCTTGGGTTTGGTACAGGAGACGTTAAGGATCAATTGATTCAAAAGAATTACGATAATGGATATATTGCAGTTGCAGACAAAAAACTCAATAGCCATAATCAATTTTTTAATTCGCATATTGCTTTAGGGGTTTTGGGAAGTTTGTTCTTATTGTTGACCCTGCTCACTAGTTTTATCAAAAAAGCAGAAGATCCTTTTTGGAGTTGGAGATGTGGAATAATTTTGATGTTGTTTTTTGCTTTATTACCAGAATCAATGTTGGAAACACAAGCAGGAATAATACCTTATGCCTTTTTACTTAGTATCTTACCATCATTTAAAGCTGTAGATTATACCTCCAAATTATAATTACAACTCTTTAGTTTAGTCGATATTTTTCTTTTAATAGATTTAATAAATATGAGCTTTTAACACAAATATAGCTTGGGTTACATCATATTATTTTATCTTTAGTAATTCAAATTAATTCATGAAAGCACTCAAAGGAATACTCATTGGAATTGTGGTAATAGCTGTTTTGCTATTTGCAGGACTGTATGCGTTAGAGTCTTATATTGAAAAACAAATTTCGAAAGAAGAGTCAGTTGAGTATGATGAATTTGAATTGAATTATAAAGGCGATATTCAATTCAAAGGTTTAAGATTCACAAATGATAGGCTAAGTGTAAAAGTTAAGGATATTCAACTTACTTTTGGCTTATCTAAAATTTTATTCTCAGACACGATTTTAATTACGAATGCAGATTTGAATGACGTTCATGTTGATTTGATTAAAGCTGATTCAACAAAATCAAAAAAGCACTACTCCAAGAAAAAGAAAGATAGAAAGCCATTCGCATTAGAAGATTTAAGTGTGAGTAATCTTGATTTTTATGCTTTGAAGGAAGATTCCCTTGGGAAAATAGATACAATGACGTATGTGAATGGAGTAACATTGAACGCGCATTTTGATGATTTAAAGGATATTCAGTTGAGTAATCTTAAGGATTTGAAAGTTGATTACTTAAGACATAACGCAGGAGTATTACACGATATTGGATGTAGTGGATTAACGTATGGAGATCAACAGTTAAAATTGAATACCTTTAAGGTGTTTACACGTTATTCTAAAGAAGATTACATCAATTATATTCCAGAACAAAAGGAACACGTTCAATTGGTTGCACATGCTTTGTCCTTGGATAGTTTAACCTTGGACATCAATCAAAATAAATTAAATCAAATAGCAGTAAATGAAATACAAATTGACTCTTTTGATTTGGACGTTTATAGAGATAAAACCATTCCACAAACTACTCAAATTAAACCCACTTATGGTCAAATATTTCAAAATTTAGGATTTAAAATCGATGGAAATTTATTGAAGGTTGATCATTCAAGTATTTCCTATGCTATGAAAGGGGAAGATGGAAAAATTAGTCAAATAGAATTGAAAAATGTTCATGCTAACGTTAAACACATCAATAATAAGCCTGAATTGGAACAAAATATTTTATTAATTGGTGGTTTTTCTCTTGGTGAAACATCTGATGTAAATGTGGATATTTCTTATAATCAATACGCCAAAGTTGAAACTTTTCAATTAAATGTTCATGCTCAAAATATTGAAACAAGTTCATTAAATAGTATGTTGAAACCTGCGGTAAACGTGGAATTAACAGGTTTTATCACTGAATTAAAGTCTCACATGGTTTCGAAAGGAGATGCGGATGGAAGCTTTATGCTTAAATCCCAAGATGTAGCTTTAGATGTATATAATAAAAAAGGAAAAGAAAGAAAGGTCGTTTCATTTCTTGCCAGTAAATTATTGAATCCACCAATAGAAAAACATAGTGAGGTTGTTGGTTTTGAAAGAGATCCAACAAGATCAATGTGGAGGTATTCTTGGTATTTTATCCTTGAAGGCCTTAAAAACACAATTTTGTAATATTTTAAAAGAATTGAGAACGAAGAATAGAAATATATTTAAAAGAAAAGGACGGTTAATTTTAATCGTCATTTTTGCTAGCTTACTTTTTGCTGGACTATTTGGTTATTTTTCGAATGTTATCGTTGAAAATTCAGCAGAAAACAAAACTTTCGATGATGTAAATAAAATAAGTCAAAATAGAGTAGGGGTAGTGTTGGGAACTGCAAAATATCGTGCTGCAGGTGGAATTAACTTATACTTTAAATTTAGGATTGATGCTGCTGTACAATTATATAAAAATGGGAAAATCGATTTTATATTAGTAAGTGGAGACAACAGCACAAAATATTATAATGAACCTGCATCTTTTAAAGAAGAGCTGATTAAAAACGGAGTTCCTGCAGCTAAAATATTTCTTGATTATGCAGGGTTTCGCACTTTAGATTCTGTTGTTCGCGCATTAAAGGTATTTGGTCAAAATAAAATAACCATCATTTCTCAAAAATTTCATAATGAAAGAGCGATTTATTTGGCCAGTAAAAATGGAATTAACGCTATTGGATTCAATGCTAAAGATGTTGGTCATAATTATGGTTTAAAAACTAAGATTAGAGAATACTTCGCCCGAAGTAAAGCAATTTTAGATGTGGTTTTTGGTGTTGAACCAAAATTTTTAGGTGAACCTATCAGGATCCATTAATCAAAGTCATTTTCAGACAATTTTCTTTTTTACTTATTTCAATAATAGAGTTTGCAGCTGCATGTGGTGTTAATGTAAATGATTGGCTTTATTTCCAAGTCTATGGATAAAGGAATATTGAATGTAATTGCGGTGAAAAAAGTCTATAAAAACGTAAGAGGGAACTGGACGAGCGTCCTAATTCCCTCTTACTAATCAACCTAACCTAACCACCTAAATCGATGTAAAAGTAGTTCAAAGGTTCGTTATATCAAAATTATTTTGAGAAAAAGGTGTTAAAATTTCTAATAATTAGATTAAACCTTAATAATTTTAGATGAATATATTGTTAAGTAGTATAAATTACCGTGGTAAAATATAGTTTCTTGCCAAAGGACCTTCATTCATGAGTAAATCTAAAATTGAAAGATTCGGAAAAAACGGGTATTTATCTGAAAATACTTGGATGTATTCTTTTTGTTCAATGGCAAACTTTTTATGGTCCAATGCAATTCTGTAATCTTCCTCATCTTTTGGAATGATATATTCTTCAGAGTAACTAACTTCAATATCTAAATCTAACCACGAAAAGAGTTGTTCCATGATGTACCGATTGAATTTATAAAGTAATTCTTCTTCGTGAAATATCAATGCTTTTATTTGTGGACCGTAGTAAAAGAAATAGGGGGCATGTTGGTAACTACTTTGAATTGCCTTCCAATGGTCTTTTCTCCAATTTGTTTCGTTGCTGATTTTTACATCTTTCACAGGAGTTTTACTTCCGTTAGGACGAATGACAGGCACGCTAAGATACATCGGACCATTACTTTCAAGTATTTGAGTACGATTTCTCCAAGTCTGTTTTTTGTAATGTTCGTGGAGATCAATTACAATTTTACTTCCTTTTACAATTGATTGAAAATATGGAATGCTCCCAAAGTAATTTGTCGAATAGATCATTATTTAATTTTCGTAAATAATCTTTCAGTTCTTACACCACCATTAGGATCGCTAGAATACCAAACCATTGATGCTCTACCTACAATGTGATCTTCAGGCACGAATCCCCAAACCCTAGAGTCTGCAGAGTTGTATCGATTGTCTCCCATCATCCAATAGTAATCTAGCTCAAAAGTATAGTCTGTAGCTTCCTTTCCATCAATGAAGTATTCACCATCTTTTTCTTCAAATGTGTGCAATTCGTAGGCCGTAATCACACGTTCATACCAAGCCACATTATGTGCATTCAATTCAATTGTTTCTCCTTTTTTTGGTACCCAAAATGATTCAAAGTTTGAAACAGTATTACTATGTGCCAAAGATTTTGGATAATAATTTAAATTATTGATTTTCTGTGAAGCAGTTTGTTCTGCCACGTTTTGACGCTTTGGGTTGATCAACTCAAACTGTGCATCTGGATAGTTTTCTTTCAATGCTTCCAATTCAGTCGCAGTCAAGTTCATAATTCTTCCGTTGTTGTAATAATCACGGTCAATTTCTAAACCATATTTAGATTTCATGACTCGCGGAGAAGGTATTGTTATGTTTGAAACTTGATACTGTAAGTTTTGATGTTCAAAAATTGGTGCTTTTTCACCGTTAACATATACTTGCGCATCTTCAATTCTCAGTGAATCTCCTGGAATACCAATACATCTTTTGATATAGTTTTCCCTTTTGTCAACAGGACGGTAAACAACACCATAATGATTAATCATTCTTCCTTCACTTCCGGAAAAAGTTCTTTTATTTACAGCAATTTCATGTCTGGCTTTATCCTTCCATTCCTCAATGTTATCGATATAGTCTTGATAAATTCCATCAATGATTTTTGATAAGTTTTTATCTAGTTTCTGGGCCTCAATTTGCATTGCACTATCTAAGGCTTCACCTTGATATATCTTTGATAAATCTTGTCTGCGTTTTTGTAATAATGCGTTACTGTTTGGAATTTTACTTTTGTCAATCGATTCCTCAAATAGTCTCTTAGCTTCGTTATTTACAATACCATGATAGTCATGTCCCATTAAACCGTTTGGCATTCTTGGGTCATAAACTGCAGTGTCACCTGAAGGGTAATTGAAAACCACAACGTCATAATTATTGATATTATCCCATCCAGGAAGTCTTGTGTATTCTAGTTTTTCAAGAGTTGTGTAAGACTTTACATTAATCCATGGAATTGTGTTGTGAACCAAAGGAAACGATAATGGAGTAACAGGAACTTTTGATCCATAGGCCATTTTATTTACAACTAAGAAATCACCAACCAATAATGTTTTCTCCATCGAACCGGTCGGAATCTGAAATGGTTCGAAAACATAAGTTCTAATCGCGCTTGCAGCAACTAATGCAAATAAAATACTGTCTCCCCATTCTTTAATAACTGTCTTTTTCCCTTTCTTCTTTTTTTGCATAAAACTTAAAGCATATGCAACAACATGTCCAATTATTGGAAGGGTTAAGAAGAGTACAAGATGATCTCCATTTTTACGTCGTTCAATATCTTTTTGGTTTTCCCAATCTGTAGTATAATTGGGTTGAACTGTTTCATCATTGGCGATTTTAGCCATGATTAAAAATGGGAAGAATATTCCCTGTAGCGTGTCTGTTAATGAGAAAAATCCATGTTTTCTGATATAACTAACATTAAATACCATCCACATGATAATATGGATCCCAGGGATTACCATTAAAAAGGCCCACCATGCTGGTTGACCTGCAATTTTTGATGCAATTGCATAATTATATCCAGGAATAAATGCTTCCCAAGATTTATGTCCTGATTTTTGGAAACTTTTTGGCCATAAAGCCAATATTGGATAGATGATAAAAAATAGATAAAAGTATAAAGCAGACATGTGTTTTTATTTTTTAAGAAAGTGCTAAAACGTCTTTCATTGTAAATATTCCTTTTTTATTTTGAATCCATTCAGCGGAAATCACTGCTCCTAAGGCAAATCCTTCACGGTTGTGAGCTTCATGCGTAATGGAAATAGTGTCAATTTTTGATTGGTACGAAATTGTATGGGTTCCTTTAACATCATGCTCTCTAACGGCTTCAATCTTTAATTTATTGCCACTTTTTGATTTTTTATCATTTTGTGGACAATACCAATCATTGAATTGAGTGTGGTTCTGAAGAAGATCAGTGGCCAATGAGATCGCCGTACCACTTGGAGCATCTAATTTCTCTGTATGGTGAATTTCTGTCATTTCTGGAGTATATTCTTTGTATGGCTCCATTAATTTAGCGAGTTGTTCATTTAATTTGAAAAATAAATTAACACCTACACTAAAGTTTGATGCATGAACCATTGCTCCGTCTTCAGTATCAATTCGATGCTTAACTTCATCATATGATTCATTCCAACCTGTAGTTCCAATAATACTTGGAATCTTGTGAGTTATTAGAAAATTGATGTTATCTAAAACAGAATCAGGTGTTGAGAAATCAATTGCAGCATCTACATTTTTTACCATTTCTGAAGAAAGTGGATTGTCTTTTGTTGCCTTTCCAATTACTTCATGACCACGAGAAACTAAAATTTTTTCAATTTCTTTTCCCATCTTTCCGTAACCCACCAATACGATTTTCATATACTTGTTTTTAGAGTGCTACAAATTTAAAATAATCACTGATTCTTTCGTTTTTTTAGCGAAAATTAAGGTTAAAAGAGAGTCCTGGAGTACGAAAACCTTGCAACGAAGGTCTTATGTTTAAAGATAGGTCTTTTGATATATCAAAATTGACAAAATGTGCTTCAACATGGGCGTCTAAAATGTTTAGTCCATAGACAGCGATAAACGCAAAAATCATTAAATCTCTTGACCTTCTAGCATCTTCAAATAAAGTCAAGATTCCTTGATCATCATACGAAGCGTATGCCTCAAGATTAGGTGATTCATTTTCAGATCTGTATAAATACTCTTCTTTTAAATCTTTTTGTAAAGCGTGATTTTGTAAAAATTTATATCCTGTATATCCAAGTCCAGCATAGATAATAGGAATTTTCCAAAAAGCCTTTTTCTTTCCTTTAGGCATGGCCAAATGATTGTAAATTTGACCTCCACCGGGTATTAAAGAATATAACGCCGCTTTTTTAGGAGAATGTAAGGTGTCCTTTTCTTCCTCAAAAACCTGAGTAGAATCAAGCGGATAGGAGTTTGTGTCAATTTCCTCTTGTGCGGAAGAAACAAATGAAATACAAAGAAAAAGGACTATTGTGAAACGCATTTTTATTATTCGTTCAAGATTTCAATAATACGATTCAAGTCTACCTCAGAGTTAAAGTTGATGATTAACTTACCATTTCCTGTAGGTTGCTTTTTTATTTGAACCTTTGCAGCTACTCTATCAGAAAACTCCTGAGTAAAGTCAACTTGACGGTTGGTTACAACTGGTTTTGCTTCTTTCTTTTTAGGCTCTTCAGTTTTGTTTTTATCCTCACGTAAAATGTTTTCTAAATCTCGAACTGAAAGTTTCTCTTCAATTACCCTTTCAAAAAGGTTTAATTGTTTTGATTCATCTTCAATACCAACTAATGCCCTTGCGTGTCCCATCGAGATTTCATTTTCACGAACAGACAATTGAATTTTTGCAGGCAACTTCAATAAACGCAAATGATTGGTAATTGATGTTCTACTTTTTGAAATTTGCTGCGCTAGTTTTTCCTGTGTTAAATTACATTCTTCAATTAAACGGTGGTAAGACAAAGCAACTTCTATGGCGTTTAAGTCTTGACGTTGAATGTTTTCAACCAATGCCATTTCCAACATTGTTTGGTCATTGGCCACACGAATATATGCTGGAATTTCTTTTAATCCTGCCAATTGAGAAGCTTTAAATCTACGCTCACCAGAAATTAATTGGTAATTGCTTCTGCCTAATTTTCTAACCGTAATTGGCTGAATAATTCCATGAGTAGCAATAGATTCCTTCAATTCATTCAGTGCTGTTTCCTCAAAATGTGTTCTCGGATTGAATGGGTTCGCTTCTATTGAAGAAATAGGTAATAAGGCAACGGACCCCAATACTGAAGAATCTGATAAATCCTCAGAAGTGATGTCAGTTTTTGAACTTTCTAATAATGCACTTAATCCTTTTCCTAGTGCTGGTCTTTTCTTTGAATTAGAGCTCATCTTCTAATGAAATTTTATTGTTGTTGTCAGTTAATTTAACGGCTTCTTCTTTTTGAATTATCTCTCTTGCAAGATTAAGGTAGTTTACGGCACCTTTACTTGTAGCATCATGCATAATGATCGTAGAACCATGAGATGGTGCTTCTGCCAAGTTGGTGTTTCGATGAATTACAGTGTCAAATACCAAATCCTGGAAATGTGTTTTTAATTCTTCCACGACATGATTGGCCAATCTTAAACGTGTATCATAAAGCGTAATTAAGATTCCTTCAATATCCAATTCTGTGTTCAATCGACCTTGAATAATTTTAATAGTGTTCAATAGTTTTCCTAATCCTTCCAAAGAATAGTATTCTGACTGAACAGGAACAATTACTGAATTAGCAGCTGTTAAAGCGTTTACGGTTATTAATCCCAATGATGGAGAACAGTCAATAAGGATGAAATCATAGCGATCTTTTACTTTGTCAAGCACCTTTTTCATTAGGTGTTCTCGATTGGGCATATTGATCATTTCTAACTCGGCACCTACCAAATCTATGTGAGATGGAAGAACATCCAAATTAGGGTTTTCAGTTGTTAAAATCACCTCTGAAGGATGCACATCATTAATCAAACAATCATAAATATTACGTGTTTGTTTTGGATCAAATCCTACTCCGGATGTTGCGTTTGCTTGTGGATCAGCATCAACAATTAATGTCTTGTATTCTAAAACACCAAAACTACCGCCTAAATTGACTGCTGTGGTTGTTTTACCAACTCCTCCCTTCTGATTTGCAATGGCAATTATCTTACCCATGATTTATATAATTTTAAACAGTATAACTCTATTGAAAAAACAAGATACGGAATAAATTTTAACCGAATAGCTTATTGTTTCATTTAAATAATAACAGAATAATGTTAGAAATATTTAATCAGTACTGAACTAATTTTTATCCTTTTGATCAATCGCTTAGTATCTCAATAGTTAGCTTATTTATCTGCCTATTTTAAACAGATTTTCTCAAAAAAACTATTCTGTTATGGTTTAAATATTCTACTTTAGAATGATAGACCAAGTGCAAATATTTCGCTTTTATTTCTATAATCCAACTTAATTTTGAAGTTGTTAATAACTTTAGTTTTGACCTTTATCTAATGACCTATTTTTTGGATAGAATCTTTTAAAATCTTAGAATTATTATAACTTTATTGTTTGAATCTAATAATTGATTGATATGAAATTGAATGCTTTTGGAATGTTGTTTTCTGTACTTTTGTTTGTTGGATGTTCAAATGATGAAAAGTCTAATAATAAGGTGAAATCCGATGTTTGGAGTGAAGATTCTGTTCAGGTTGATAACAGTGATAATTTAGAAAAAGATACAGTTGTAGTAGAAAAGGAGCCAGAGGTCGTGAGTGATTTACAATTGAAAATGGAGGCAGCAGGTTTAGTCGATATCCAAGCGGTAGATCCCACTATTCATGTAGATGTAAAGTATGCCACTGATGATAATTTTATGAATCGTGTTTTATATCCTGGCTATGACAAAGTTTATCTTCAACCTGTTGTTGCGGAAAGATTATCCAAAGCTCAAAAAGCATTACAAGCTATAGATTCTACGCTTACTTTATTGGTTTTTGATGGAACACGTCCACGCTCTGTTCAACAAGAAATGTGGGATGCCTTAGATACCATTCCTTTTAAGGAAAGAGTGAAATTTGTGAGTAATCCAAAAAACGGTTCAATTCATAACTATGGTTGTGCTGTAGATTTAACCATCATGAATAAATATTCTAAAGGAGTTTTGGATATGGGAGCAGGTTATGATGATTTAAGAAAAATTGCCTATCCGCGCCATGAAGAGAAGTTTCTGGCCTCTGGAGAATTGACAATTTTACAAGTTCAAAATAGAAAATTATTGAGGGATGTCATGCGTAAAGGAGGTTTTTGGGTCATCGAAACTGAATGGTGGCATTTTAATGCTTTTTCAAGAAAAAAAGCCGATGAAATGTTTGAAGCAATAGAGTAATTTATTTATTCAAGTTCTCACCCCGTTTTATTTCCAGAAAGACTAAACATGGAAAATTTCCCCATCTGTAGGGATGTAAACTCTTTCAAAAATGCTTTCCGCTTCAAGCTGGTGATTTTCCATTGATTTATATCTTGCTGAAAAATGACCGAGAATTAATCGTTTGGCATTTGATTTTAACGCAATTGTTGCCGCTTGTTTAGCTGTTGAATGAAATGTTTCTACAGCGCGTTCACTTTCTTTGTCTAAAAATGTGGCTTCGTGATAAAGTAAGTCAACGTCTTTTAAGGAATCAATTAGTTCGGGTAAATAAGCAGTGTCCGAACAAAAAGCATATGATTTTATTGGTTTTGGTGGAAAGGTAACATCTTCAGATTTAACTATTCGTCCTTCGTTGTCCATGATGTCATCTCCTGCAATCAATTTTTGAATATAAGACCTACTTGCTCCAGAAGCTTCAAATGCTTCTACGTCTAATCTTCGTTTACCAGGTTTTTCATTGATGCGGTAGCCTTGCGTTTGAATACGATGTTTCAATGGGAAAGTGTGAATTTCGAGGCACTTGTCTTCAAAAACGATTTGCTTTGCGTTAGTTTCTAGTTCAGTAAATTCAAGCGGAAAACCATTGTATAGTCCAGACAATTTGAATTGATTCAATAAGAATTCCTTGATGCCTTTTGGACCAATAATTTTAAGTGGATCTTGACGACCTAAAAGTTGCATAGTACTGATGAGTCCTGGTAAACCAAAAACATGGTCTCCATGAAGATGTGAAATTAAAATAACCTGAATATTTTGAAACTTCACCTTGAATTTACGCATTTGGATTTGCGTTCCTTCTCCACAATCGATTAAAATTGTTCGCTGATTACATGTAACAAGTTGGGAAGTGGTACCTCTTTTTAACGTAGGAACAGCAGCGCCAGAACCTAATATTGTAACATTAAAACTCATTGAATTAAACTATTGCTTGCTCCGCTTCTTCTAAATTTTCTGTGATGGTTAAAACACGGTGAAGTTGAGCAATTTCTATCATCTTTTTTACATTGGGTTGAAGTCCTGTAAGAATAAATTTACCATTTGAGTTTTTACAAAGACGATTGGCAGATAATAATGCGCTTAAACCCGATGAGTCACAATAACTAGATTTAGTTAAATCAATGATGATGTTACTCACGTTGTTTTTATTGATGCCTGAAATAATAGATTTTAATTCAGAGGCATTCGACATGTTTATTTTATCAACTGTTGAAGAGATAATGCTATAGTTTTCTTTGTTTAATGTTTCGAAATTCATTTCAGGTTCGTTTCTTCAAAAATAATAAAATATATCAACGGTTAATCTTTGAGGCGAATAAGTAAATCACCGCCATACGGATTGCAACTCCATTTTCAACTTGATTTAAGATGATGGATTGCTTACTGTCGGCCACATCGCTCGTAATTTCAACTCCTCGGTTAATTGGTCCAGGATGCATCACCACAATTTTTTTAGATAAGCTATCCAGTAGTTTTTTATCCAATCCATACAGCATTGTGTATTCTCTCAGAGAAGGAAAGTATTGAATGTCTTGTCTTTCCAATTGGATTCTTAACATATTGGCAACATCACACCATTCAAGAGCTTTTCTTAGATTGTGTTCTACTTTTACACCTAATTCGTGAATGTATTTCGGGATTAGGGTTGTTGGTCCACAAACCATCACTTCAGCCCCTTGTTTCTGTAATGCGTAAATATTTGAAAGCGCAACACGTGAGTGTAAAATATCTCCTACAATAACGACTTTCTTTCCTTTTACTTCTCCCAATTTTTCTCGAATAGAGTAGGAGTCAAGTAAAGCTTGTGTTGGATGTTCGTGTGTTCCATCACCTGCATTGATGACTTTTGCATCCACTCTTTCAGAAAGGAATTTTGCTGCACCAGGATTGGGATGACGCATAACAACCATGTCTACTTTCATAGACAAAATATTATTTACAGTATCCACTAAAGTTTCTCCTTTCTTAACAGAACTACCAGAGGCGCTAAAGTTAACAACATCAGCACTTAATCTTTTTTCGGCAAGTTCAAACGATAGTTTTGTTCTTGTAGAATTTTCGAAAAATACATTGGCAATTGTTGTGTCACGTAAAGACGGAACTTTTTTAATGGGTCTGTTGATTACCTCTTTAAATCGGTCGGCAGTTTCAAATATTATTTCAATATCTCTTGGAGTGAGATGTTCAATTCCTATTAGATGATCAACACTTAAATTATCCATTTTGCTCTGGGGTATATAATATCACTTTATCTTCTCCTTCAATTTCATTCCATTCAACAGAAACTCTCTCAGAAATTAGTGAGTCAACTGTTTTACCAATATAGTCTGCTTGAATAGGAAGGTGGCGTTTAAACCTTCGGTCAACAAAAGTTAGTAACTCAACGTTATTTGGTCGACCGTAAGCCAGCATAGCGTCGAGTCCTGCACGAATAGTACGTCCGGTGTAGAGAACGTCATCTACAAGTACTATTTTTCTGTTTTCTAGTGAAAAATCGATATTGGTTACACTTGGGATAAGAGGAGTTTCTCTACGTCTAAAATCGTCTCTGTGAAATGTAATGTCTAAACTTCCACATTGAATTTCCTTGTCTAAAATAGATTCAATTAAAGTTTTTAAACGGTTCAAGACACGGATTCCTCGGGGTTGTAGTCCAATTAATACTGTATCTGAAAAATCATCATGATTTTCAATAAGTTGTCGACAGAGCCTTTGCAGAGTGAAATCAAACTGCTTGGCGTTGAGAATTACTTGGGTTTCCATCGTTGCCAAAGATAAGATTAAACTATGAATTGAGTTAAGGATTATTCTAAATTTTTATCGGAAAAGAAGTGAAACGAATTCATGATGGATTTAGTTTAAATCCAAATTTGCAATCGATAAATTACTTTCCAGAACCTTTAAAAACAATGACAACAGTATAAAGTAAGATTTTTAAGTCCAGTGAAATGGACATGTTTTTGAGGTAAAGTAAGTCAAATTTCATGCGTTGTAACATTTCATCAACGTTTTCTGCATAACCGAATTTCACTTGTCCCCATGAGGTGATTCCTGGCTTAACTTTCGTTAATTGTAAAAATTGTGGTTCTCTTTCTGCTATTTTATCAATAAAAAATTGTCGTTCTGGACGAGGGCCAACCAAAGACATTTCACCTTTAATTACATTCCAAAATTGTGGAATTTCATCCAATCTCACTTTTCGCATAAACTTCCCTATTTTAGTTATACGACTATCATTGGTTGAGGAAAGTTGAGGCCCCGTTTTTTCTGCATCAACAACCATTGTCCTAAACTTAATGATTTTAAAAGGTACTCCGTTTTTACCTATGCGCTCTTGTAAAAAGAAAACTGGACCTTTCGAAGAGCTTTTTACCAAGATGGAAAGTACTATATATACAGGTAGCAAAATAAGCATCGCAATTGTAGAGGCGATAATATCCATGAATCGCTTAACTACAAATTGCCAATACGGCATAATTTCATCGTTTACTTCAATTAAAAGTGCTCCAAAAATGTTGGTCATCTTTACACTTCCACTCAGTAAATCAAACATGTTTGCGCTGATTTTGATTTTGATATCTCTTCCTTGTATTCTAGCAATAATGTTTTTTAAACGCTCTTGTTCTGAAGAATCTAAAGCGATAATGACTTCTTCTATATTTTCATTGTCAATAATACTTTCTAAGTCATTGAGATGACCTAAGTGAGGTAATTGGTTTGCAATATCGTTATCAATGCCATTAAGATTAATAAATCCAATAAAGTTTGATCCTATTCCTTTAGGGAGCTCCTCAACTTCTTTGTAGATGTCAACAGCTTTTTTACTACCACCAATCAGTAGGGTTTTAAATCCATCTTGTTTTTTTCTGATGCGCCCAACGATGTAATTGGTTAGAATTAATCTTGGAATAATCGTTATTAAAGAATGAATAAGGAAGAGGGCAATTAGTAAATTATAGTAAAAACTCGGATTTGGGATTTTGTCATCTAAAATTAAAAAAAGGAAGATGATGATTGTTCCAAGCAGAAATGCACGCATTGAATACAGCAGTATTTTCATGAAATACATTCTTTTTAGATTGTTGTATGTTCCGAAAAAGAAGTAAAAACTTATCCAAAATAAGGGTACGAAAAGCATTCCTAGATAAAATCGTTCCGAAATTTCAAATGGAACAACTTCGACATAAACCTTACGAAAATAGTAGAATGTAGCCCATGCAATTGCAGCTGTCAACAAGTCACTTAGGATGAAAGTGTATTTAAGTCGGTTTTGATTCATCGTTAATTGCTCTATGGATAAACGAGTTTGATATTATCTATATAAAAGAAGCTTGAATTTAAATCTTCATCTAGAACAAATTGAAACGATGCCTCATTTATAGGGGTTGTTTGTCTGTAAGAAACTATTTCTTTTAAGTCTAGATATACGTGTTTCCATACGGCTTCGTTTTCGTCTTGCGGATTAATTAGAATGTAAGGATCTTCATAATAATTTCCATTTCCAAAAGAAATAACGCTTGTGAGCATTGAATTGGTATTAAGGTAATCAAACTCTAAATAAACCTCAGAACCTAATTTAGGAAGTACAGTGTTAAAAGTTGTAATCATTGAAAGTAGGTTGCTTGAATCCATTAAAATCACTTCACCATAGTTGTTACCCCACTTTAAGAATTCAGGATCGTTATTTCTTCCTAAAGTAGCGTTTGACTCTGTTGATACTTCAAGTTGCATACTTGGACTTTCAAAATCTTCAATTAAAAAATTTATTGACGAATAATATTTTGTTGTTGGCGTAATTGAAACTGTGTCATTTTTAATGAGTTCAATATTACTTGTAAAGGTTTCTACGAAAGGATATCTTTTCTTCGTTGCACTAATCCCATTGTTAATGATTCCAGGTAATAATACAAATTCATGAACTCCTTCTCCAATCACTGGGATTTTGGCAGGAAGTTCATACATCCCCAAGCTTTGTCCGTCCATGTTAACAAAGACCTGAGAAAAATCGTGTGACATTTCACCTTGTGGATTTTGAGCATCAAAGTTTGTATTTAAAATCCATTTGTCAATTTTTAACCAGGCCACTTCTGGTTGGTCTTTCACACAAGATAATAGAATCAAAAGTGATGCTATAAATAGGGTTATGCGCTTCATAAATATTAATTTAATTTGAGAACGAAGAATATCGGGGTTTATTACTTTTCAAGTATTGAACCGTTCATTTTTAATTTGTCTAGAATTTGCTCAGCAACACTCAATGCCATCATTCCATCTTCCAAAGGAACGATCGGAGTTGTATCATTTTCAATTGATTCGGCAAATGTTCTTAACTCTTCTTTGATTGCATTTAATTCTGTAATTTCTGGTTTATCAAAGATGATTTTTTTTGAAGGTTTTCCATTTCCCATTTCCATTACCATGTCGTAAGGCCCAGCTTCACCTTCTAAATCTTCCATTTGTACAACTTCCATTTCTTTTTCTAGGAAATCTACACTGATGTAAGCGTTTTTTTGAAAAAATCGAGATTTACGCATGTTTTTAAGTGATATTCTTGAAGAAGTAAGGTTGGCAACACAGCCATTGTCGAATTCTATTCTTGCATTAGCGATATCGGGAGTGTCAGAAACTACAGCAACTCCAGAAGCAGATATTTTTCTAACAGAAGAATTGACTACGCTTAAAATTGCATCAATATCGTGAATCATTAAGTCTAGAATCACCGGGACATCCGTACCTCGAGGGTTGAACTGTGCCAAACGGTGAGTTTCAATAAACATTGGTTGATCAAAATAGGGTAGAGCTGCTCTAAATGCAGGATTGAACCTTTCTACGTGTCCTACTTGTACCTTAACATTTGCTTCTTCAGCTAAAGCTAATAGCGCTCGAGCTTCATAAGTTGTTTGCGTTACAGGTTTCTCAATAAAAACATGTGTAGATCGTTTGATGGCCAAAGATGCTGTTTCGAAATGTGTTGTTGTTGGAGTTACAATGTCAACACAATCTACCTCGTCAATTAGGGATTCAGCACTATCGAAGGCTTTACAATCGTATTCTTTACTTACGCTTTGAGCTTGTTCAGGATTACTGTCATAAATTCCAATCAATTCAAAAGTATTTGATAATTCTTTAATTAAACGTAAATGAATTTTTCCTAAATGTCCAGTTCCAATTAATCCTATTTTTATCATTCTTGCGATTTTTTACAAATATACTGCTTGAAAGCTTAATTTATTTACCATTCAAAGGATGTTATTAACACATTATACATAATAAGATAATTTATTAGTAAAATGTTTTTTGTCAAGTAGGTGATTATTAAAGGGTTTGTTCGAAATCAGTAATTTTTTTGAAAAAAAAGCAATGTTAATAGTTTTGTGATGTTTTATTTTCATTATATTTGCAACCGCTTTGAGTAATTAAGTTGATACTTAAGCACTTTGAAAGTAGATGGTGGTTGTAGCTCAGCTGGTTAGAGCGCCTGATTGTGGTTCAGGAGGTCGTCGGTTCGAAACCGATCTTCCACCCAGATGAAAAGGTCATACTTAGGTGTGACCTTTTTTTTGTGTCAAAAAAATAGCCAAAAACATACTCTTCTTAGGATTTTCGAATACAATCAATTGTACAGTGAAAATGCTTCGCTTTTGAGTTTTATTTAAAAGAGTTCTCTGTTAATTAAAAGAATCAAATTTTGCATTAAAATGTGTGTAATTCTATTGTTTTTTAACGTAAATAAGAATTAAATATCCAATTTCAGCCTTTTATTTGCGCTATATATCAGTATAAATACTTTTTTTATCAATTATTTGGCTTTTACTAAAGATAATTAGTATTATTGTACCGTCGCTTTTCTGCGGCATTCTCAATATAAAGAAAACAACAACATAATAGTTATCTTTTACATTATTATTTCATACAATTAGATGAAGAAAGACGAATTAGCTGGGAAGAAACTCCCTGAATTACGCGTAATTGCCAAAGCAATTGGTATTAAAAAGGTAGAATCATATCGAAAACAAGAATTAGTTGATTTAATCGCAGGTTCTGAAGAAACTACCCCAAAAACTGAATCCGCGCCTAAAGAAACTACCAATAGTGATGAGGAAGCGAAAAAACCAGTTAGAAAAAGGGTTGTCAAATCTAAAAATACAGAAGCTGTTGTTGATAACGAAAATTCTGATGCCGCTAAGGGCAAAAGAAATGAACGCCAAGAACGCAATACGAATAATAAAACGACTGAATCGAATGGCGCCAAAGAAAAGCCATCTCAAAAGTCGCAAGAATCTAATCAGCAGAATAACAAAGGCTTTGTAAAGGCTAAGCCAAAAGAGAATAACAAAACGAATAACAATCACCGACCTGCCAAAAAGGACAATAACCAGAAAGGAGGTCGCAACGATAATCAAAATCAGAACAGAAAAAACGATCAACAAAAACAGAGGGAAAAGAAATATGATCTTTCTGGAATTGTTGCAGCGGAAGGTGTATTAGAAGTAATGCAAGATGGATTTGGATTCTTACGCTCTTCAGATTATAATTACCTTTCTTCTCCTGATGATATTTATGTAAGTCATAGTCAAATTAAATTGTTCGGATTGAAAACTGGAGATACAGTTTATGGAACAATTCGACCACCAAAAGAAGGAGAGAAGTATTTCCCATTAGTACGTGTGGACTCAATTAATGGACGTGAC
Organism: Brumimicrobium aurantiacum; assembly: GCF_003402975.1. Classification (GTDB taxonomy): domain Bacteria; phylum Bacteroidota; class Bacteroidia; order Flavobacteriales_D; family Crocinitomicaceae; genus Brumimicrobium; species Brumimicrobium aurantiacum. Next base: position 142,916 of record NZ_QURB01000006.1, read on the forward strand.
CCTGCATTTATTCGTGACCGAGTTCCTTTCCAATATTTGACCCCACTTTTTCCAGATGAGAAATTCAAAATTACTGGACATAGAAAAGAGTCAATGTCTACGCGAATTATGGATTTATTTGCTCCAATAGGAAAAGGACAACGTGGTATGATTGTCGCTCAACCAAAGACAGGTAAAACTGTTTTATTGAAAGATGTTGCTAATGCAATTGCAGCCAATCATCCTGAGACATATTTAATTATATTATTGATTGACGAACGTCCTGAGGAGGTAACAGATATGGCAAGAAGTGTAAATGCGGAAGTTATTGCTTCTACATTTGATGAGCCAGCAGACCAGCATGTGAAAGTTGCTAATATGGTGCTTGAAAAAGCAAAGCGTATGGTAGAATGTGGACATGATGTTTGTATTTTATTGGATTCGATTACAAGATTGGCTAGAGCTTACAATACTGTTTCTCCTGCTTCAGGAAAAGTACTTTCAGGTGGTGTGGATGCAAATGCATTACAGAGACCAAAACGTTTCTTCGGGGCTGCACGTAAAATAGAAAACGGAGGTTCGCTTTCTATATTAGCAACAGCATTGACTGATACTGGATCTAAAATGGATGAGGTAATTTTCGAAGAATTTAAAGGAACTGGAAATATGGAGCTTCAATTGGATAGAAAAATTGCCAATAGAAGAATTTACCCAGCCATTGATATTTTAACTTCAGGAACAAGAAGAGAAGATCTATTGATGGATAAAGATTCACTTCAACGTGTATGGTTATTGCGTAAGCACATTGCAGATATGAACCCAATTGAAGCTATGGAGTTTATGAAAAGCCATATGAAGGATACAAAAAATAACGAAGAGTTTTTATCTTCAATGAACGGATAGGTAGATATGCGACCAGCAATAAAATATGCACTTTTATTTTCAGGTGCTTGGATAGCGATTAAGCTTATTTTTCTAGGAATTGGTGTTTTTCAAGAAAACGTTGTTCAACCAGGATTAATCAATAACTTATTTCTTTTATTGGCCGTTAGCTTAGGTTTGTATTTTGAAAAAAAGAAGGAAGGTTATGGGGTTGGAACACCATTGTCTGATATTAAAAATGGACTAACAGCAGGAGCGCCTTATGTATTGATCGTATCTGCTTTCATGTTTCTGTACTATGACACGATTAATCCATCATTTGTAGAGAATAGAATCGCGGAAAGAATGGATGTGATTTATGAAGAAGCTCAAGATGAAGCTTATTTAGATACTTTAAAAGTACACAATCCTGAATTTCGTGTGATGACTTCAGATGAAATTATGAGAGAAATTAAGACCGACACAGAAAGTGCTTTGTCTGCGAAAACATTGTTTATTTTTTCTTTGCTAGGACTGATGGTGATGGCTTTAACCTATGCCATTTTTGTTACCGTGATCTATCGAAAAATACTTTTTAAAGATTATTATCCAAAGCAATAGGATAGAAGAAAGAATCATTTTAATAGCGAACTTAGATTATTAAGTTCGCTTTTTTTTGTTTTAAACTTATTGAAATAAAGCCAAATAGATTTCTCTGTAATCAAGTATTGTCTTGATGAAATGTGCTTTAAATAGTCTTTAATCAAGATTTATTTGTGCTTTAAAATAAACCAAGTATTAGATAGGAATGAGCTATTAGGAAGGAATGAGTTTGATTTAAGAATAAAAAAAGCCCTAGCATTTGCTAGAGCTTTCAATATTAAAATCTAAGATTGATTATTAATCTTCTGCTTCTTCAGATGGAATTAAAACTCTTCCACAGTGCTCACAGATGATAATTTTCTTCTTTTGGATAATGTCTAATTGACGTTGAGGTGGGATTCTGTTGAAACATCCTCCACATGAATCACGATCAACAGGTACAACAGCTAAACCATTCTTTGCGCTTGAGCGTAGTCTATTGTATGCTGTTTGTAAATGATCGTCTAATTGTTTTTTCGCTTTTTCAGATTTCTTTCTAAGCTTTTCCTCGTCTTTTTCTGTTTCAGCAATGATGTTTTCAAGTTCCGCTTTCTTAGCCTTTAAGTCAGTCTTACGACCCGCTAGTTTTTCTTGAACTTCATCAATCACTTCTTTCTTGTGCGCAATTTGTGCTTTCGCTTCTTTCACTTTTTTCTCGTGTAATTGAATTTCCAATTCTTGGTATTCAATTTCTTTGCTTAAAGATTCGAACTCACGGTTATTACGTACGTTGTTTTGTTTTTCTTTATATTGTAGAATTGCCGCTTGAGCGTCTTTTTGCTCATTTTTACGGTCGGTAATCTCTACTTCTATATCTTTTAATTCGCCAGTTAACTTCTCAACTCTTTTTTCAAGACCTTCGATGTCAGCTTCAAGATCTTCAACCTCTAAAGGCAATTCTCCTCGAATCGTTAAAATGCGATCAATTTCTGAATCAATTTTCTGTAAATTCGCTAATGCGTCTAAGCGCTCAGCGACAGTTGTGCTTGACTTAGCTTTTGCTTTTGTTGCCATATATGCTAAAAATAATTAATAGGGTTTGTATTCACCTTACTTAAATGGAATGCAAAGTTAATAAAATTTTTCTTCAATAATGCAAGAATTAAGTGTGGAGTGTATTGCTCGCTTTCAAAATGTCCAATATCTGCAATAATTATTGCCTTTTCAGCATCAAAAAATTCATGATATTTAAAATCTCCCGTGATGTAAATGTCTGCTTGCTGACTTTTTGCATTGCCCAATAAAAAACTACCAGATCCTCCACAAAATGCAACGGTCTTAATTTTATCTTTAATTAGTGCTGTGTGTCTAATTGCGCCACAATTGAATTCTTTTTTAAGATGACTTAAAAACTGAGTTGTTTCCATTGCTGAAGACAATTCTCCAATCATCCCAGCCCCTTCGTCTTGATTGTAATTTGAAAGTGTATAAATATCATGTGCCACTTCTTCATAAGGATGTGCAGCCATCATTGCACGAACAATCTGACTTTCCTTATGTGATGAAATCAAAACTTCAATACGTTTTTCTTTCGCAGTTTCACGATTACCTTTTGTTCCAACTGTTGGGTTTGCATTTTCGCTCGGTAAAAACGTTCCTTCTCCCGAACTTGTAAAACTACATTCTGAATATTCTCCAATATTTCCTCCTCCAGCATTAAAAACTGCATCGGTTACAGCATCGACATGATCTTCAGGGCAAAAGAAAACCAATTTCTTAAGCACATTCTTCTTAGGAGCAAGAACTTTTGGATTTTCTATCCCAATTCTTTTGGCAATTTCATAATTAACTCCCAGTTTGTAATTGTCCAAATTGGTGTGAATTGAATAAATCGCAATATCATTTTTAATGGCTTTAATTACAGTTCTTTCGACATAGTTTTTTCCATTCAATTGTTTTAATCCTCCGAAAACAATAGGATGATGTGCAATAATTAAGTTCGCACCGATTGAAATGGCTTCTTCAACAGTCTCTTCAATACAGTCCAATGAAAGTAGCACTTGAGTGACTTCCATGTCATGATTTCCTACAATCAGTCCCGAATTATCATAACTTTCCTGACTGCTCAGTGGAGCCATTCCTTCAAGAAATGATGTAATGTCTTTTATTTTTAATTTCATAGTTGGACAAATTTAATTAAATGAAAAGTGAATAATGGTATATAAAGAATGAAAATCCGTCAATATTAAGTGATTTGATGAAATTCGGTCGTTTCAGAATGCTCAATCACCGAAGATCAAACCTTTGACTGAGCCGGACGAAGGCAACATCTAATAACCTGTCGAAGGAAATAATGGAAGGGAATTACGAATTTCCAGAGTTTAATAAATATTCGTAATTGAACAATTCGTAATTCATAATTATTTTAAATCTGCCATTCTGACGTTGATTCGCTACATTTTTCAGCTAAATCTCTATTTTTGGCGTGATTCATTCCATTTTTGACCGACTGACGAATCAAGCATGATATTTGATAAATCAAATTCCAAAATCAGGAACAATTTTAATAGGGAATTGTATATTTAACCAGAATTTAGAAAATAAAACAACTATGTATAATAAAGAAGAGTTTAAAAAATACGCAACCAAACATTTAGGAATTAACAGTATGCATGTTGGACAATATATTGAATCTTCAATGACGCCTTACATTATTGAAGAACGTCAATTGAATATGTCTCAAATGGATGTGTTTTCTCGATTGATGATGGATCGAATTATATTTTTAGGAACTGGAATCGATGACCAAGTTGCTAATATCATAAACGCACAATTGTTGTTCTTAGAGTCTGTTGATCCTAAGAAAGACATTCAGATTTACTTAAACTCTCCAGGTGGAAGTGTTTATGCCGGATTGGGTATTTATGATACAATGCAATACATCAGTCCTGATGTTGCGACAATCTGTACAGGTTTAGCTGCTTCAATGGGTGCTGTTTTATTGTGTGCCGGAGCGGAAGGAAAAAGAACTGCCTTAAAGCACTCACGTGTGATGATTCACCAGCCATTAGGTGGAGCACAAGGTCAAGCTTCTGACATTGAGATTACTGCAAGAGAAATCATTAAGTTGAAGAAAGAATTGTATGACATTATTTCTACACACACTGGAAAACCTTTCGAAAAAGTAGAAGAAGATTCAGACCGTGATTACTGGATGACTTCAGAAGAAGCGAAAGCTTACGGAATGGTGGACGAAGTGTTGTTGCGCAAGAAATAATAAGTTTTACAAGAAAGCGACAAATAATGTGATATGCTTTTTTTGTCGAATTATTCTCAAAAGCTTTAAATCTGTAAAATTAAATGTAAGTAGTTCTTGCCGCTGCTTTTTGTGTAGCCAAATGGAATTGCTTACTTTTGTAAAATTAATTTAAAGGTCGATAGTGATATTGACCTTTTTATGTCATTATTTATGAGTAAAAAAGAAACAACTTGTTCATTTTGTGGTCGACCAAAGAGTCAAGTGAGATTGCTTATTGCAGGAATCTCGGGACATATTTGTGACCATTGTATTGTTCAGGCACAATCAATAGTAAAGGAGGAAATTCCAAATGGTGATTTAGGTATTGAAGGTCACGATGAGAATGCTCCGATGAGTTTATATAAACCAACTGAAATCAAAGCCAAGCTCGATGAATATGTCATCGGACAATTGTCAGCGAAAAAAACTCTTTCTGTTGCGGTTTATAATCACTATAAACGTTTAAACCAAACTGTAGGAGAAGACGATGTCGAAATTGACAAGTCTAATGTTGTAATGGTTGGTAGAACAGGAACTGGAAAAACGCTTTTGGCAAAAACAATTGCTAAAATGTTGAATGTTCCATTTTGTATTGCTGATGCCACAGTACTTACGGAAGCAGGTTATGTTGGTGAGGATGTAGAGAGTATTCTGTCTCGCTTATTGCAAGCAGCAGATTACAATGTTCAAGCAGCAGAAAGAGGAATTATTTTTATTGATGAAATCGATAAGATTGCACGTAAAAGTGATAATCCATCCATTACGAGAGATGTTTCTGGTGAAGGAGTTCAGCAAGCACTTTTGAAATTATTGGAAGGAGCAGAGGTGAGTGTGCCGCCACAAGGAGGTAGAAAACACCCAGAGCAAAAAATGGTTAAAGTAAACACGAAGAATATCTTGTTTATTTGTGGTGGAGCTTTCGACGGAATCGAAAAATTAATTGCGCGTCGTGTAAATCGTCAAACTATTGGTTTTGCGAACGAGGAAGAAGAGCGTATTGACAAAGATAATTTACTTGAATTTGTAAATCCAACCGATTTGAAGTCTTTTGGTTTAATTCCTGAATTAATTGGTCGTTTCCCAGTGTTGACTTACCTTGAACCATTGGAAAAAACAGCTTTAAGAAGAATCCTTACAGAGCCTAAAAACTCTTTATTTAAACAATATGTAAAGTTGTTTGAAATGGATGATATCGAATTAAAGTTTGACAGTGAAGTCTTGGATTACATTGTGGACAAAGCGGTTGAATTCCAATTGGGAGCACGTGGATTACGTTCAATTTGTGAGGCAATTCTTACAGAAGCAATGTACGAAATTCCAGCAAGTAAAGAGCACGCAAAAGAATACCGTGTTACTTTAGAATATGCGAAAAAACAATTTTCAAATTCAAAAATGGCGAAGATGAAGGCGGCTTAAGCCAATATATCGTCAAAAAACTTATTGAAAAGCGGTTTCATTTGGAAGCCGCTTTTTTTTGTGGGGATTTTTTGATTATGGCTGGAGAGAGGAATTATGTCTTTATCACTATTAATGGCTATTTAAAAGTAAAGCAATTGGCTAAAGAGTGATGTTTTTTGGCTATAGTGTCTCTTACTTTATAGACCATCAACCTACAAACAGCCAAACTATGGAACTTAAGGGTAAGCATACAGCCTAAAGCGAACTGCCCACCGCTTAAAGCTTACCGCCTAAAGAACAACTAAAACCAATAATATAAAATTCAAATTGGTAATAATCGAAAGCAAGCATTATCTTTGCATCAAAATATTTTCAAATGGCATTAAAATGTGGAATTGTTGGATTACCGAATGTAGGTAAATCTACTTTATTTAACTGTTTATCAAATGCGAAAGCACAATCAGCAAACTATCCATTCTGTACAATAGAACCTAATGTTGGAACGATTTCAGTTCCAGATCCTCGATTAGAGAAATTAGAGTCACTTGTAAATCCGGAGCGCGTTGTTCCTACAACAATGGAAATCGTTGATATCGCTGGTTTGGTAAAAGGAGCCTCAAAAGGGGAAGGTTTAGGAAATCAGTTTTTGGCTAACATTAGAGAAACAGATGCAATTATTCACGTATTGCGTTGTTTTGAAGACGATAATATTGTTCACGTTGATGGTTCTGTAGATCCAATTCGAGATAAAGAAGTTATTGACTTTGAATTGCAATTGAAAGATCTTGAAACAATCGAGAAAAAATTGAACAGTTTAGCAAGAACCGCAAAGTCAGGAGATAAAGAAGCGAAAAGAATTTATGCACTAGCAGAAAGAATCAAAGAACATTTAGAGTCTGGACAATCTGCTCGATCTTTAGAACTTGATGAATCAGAATTACCACACGTACAGGAGTTACAACTGATTACAATTAAACCTGTAATGTACTTGTGTAACGTAGATGAAAGTTCTGTAAAAGACGGTAACAAGCATGTTGAAGCTGTAAAAGAAGCTGTGAAAGATGAAGATGCGCAAGTGTTGATCATTGGAGCGCAAATTGAAGCAGATATCGCCGAATTGGAAACATACGAAGAACGTGAAATGTTTATGGATGAATTAGGTTTAACAGAACCTGGTGTAAATCGTTTGATTCGTTCAGCATATAAATTATTGAATTTAGATACATACTTTACGGCTGGTGAAAAAGAAGTGCGTGCTTGGACGGTTTTAAACGGTTCAACTGCTCCTCAGGCTGCTGGAGTTATTCATACAGACTTCGAAAAAGGCTTTATCCGTGCTGAAGTAATGAAATACGAAGACTTTGTAAAATACGGTTCTGAAGCTGCTTGTAAAGAAGCGGGTAAATTTGGTGTTGAAGGAAAAGAATACATCGTTCAAGATGGAGACATCATGCACTTTAGATTTAACGTTTAATAAATCTGAGATTTATTAAAAAGAGACTGTTTTGGGATAGAAAGATATTTTCAAACTTAAAATGTCCTTGAATCAAATATAGATTTTTATATAAATAGGTGATGAGAAACGTGGTTTTTTATCACCTTTTTTGATTCCTCATCCGAACACTTTCGGATTTCGTACTGTTTCTCATCACCGCAAAGGTAAAATTCCGCATCCTTTTTAACGTTTCACCAATTACAATCTAGCTGTTTTCTCAGATTTCTCCAGCATTTTATGCTGTCGAAATGACTTAGATTTTGGGGTGGAGAGTCGTCGCGCGAAGCGCGACGATATAAACCTAATAACGCTGTCATTTCGATGGAATGTAGTGACTGAGAAATCTTTTATTTACTTTTTCCTACTGTTTGTCCCTCAGACATAACAAATACCAATAAAATCCGCTTTTATCCGCGTTCGGAGATCCGCGTTACCGAAAGTTTTCGGAACCGCGTTCCATTACAGCGCAAACCAAGCTACACAAAAAATTAAATCCTTCTAAGGAAAACTACTTTTTCCTAATACTTCTCCTTTTGAGACTTAAAAAGAATGAGTTGGAGAATGAGAACGATATAGATAGAAACCCTACAAAGCAAGATAAGGCAAAACAGCAGGTTGATACAACATCCAGCCTGTTATGCTTTTTCGAGAGGTGTTTGATTTTAACACTTCATGATGTAAAACATCACTTCTAAACATCACCATTCGGTTTTCTAATGGTGGAATGTCAAAAGTGTTCTGTCCTTCAGGATAAACCCTCAGTTCACCACCATCACCAGTTTTCCAATCTTGATTAAGGTAAATTATTACAGAAATCATACGGTTTCTTCGTCCATCAAATTGATCTAGGTGTTTTTTATAAAACGAATCTGAAGGGTAGTGCGCCAAATGAAACTCATAATCTGATAAACTCAAATACATCAATTGGTTCAATTTCTCCTTTACTTCATCCATTTCCTCGAAAAATGGTCGTATTTCTTGGTCTCTTTGCTTGTCCAACCAAAAAGTATAATCTCCTCGAATTTCACGAATAATTTTTTCTGAACCAGAAGCACCAATTGCGGCTTTTTTGAATACGTCTTCTGCTTGTTTCTGATTAAAAAAATCATGTGTCGTTTTTAGATGCTCAGTATTTAAAAACTGATCGATCACAACATAATCCTGCTGGGCCAACAAATCCATTTGTTCCTCCCAAAATTTAAGACTTCTTTGCATTAATAATTATTGCAACGAAAATACTGTTTATTTTCACCAGAAATCACCTCTAAAAAAATTCTTTTCTTTTTTTTATACTTAAACACTCTTATTTACGTTGGATTTAATAATTTGGCGCACCAATAATATAATGGGATTCTATAATTGATTATTTGACAGAAAGTGCGCAATTGAGGAATTGAATAATGAAGTCATTAAAGTAAAAGGTACAAGGATGAATAAATTAAAAACATGGTTATTTTCAGGAAGTATTTTATTGTTTGCTTCATGTGATTTTGAAGCTGGAGGATCCAATGAAATTGAAACAGAAGAAATCCTGGAAACAGGAAGATGGAAATTGATTGAATCTGATAAGGTATTCAAAAACTTTCAAAGTGGATTGAAATTTTCTAAAGACAACCAAGTTTTTAGTATCGACTCTCAAGGAGGTTATGTTGCTTCACCTCATGAACGTATTTATACCCTTAGCGCTGATACATTGAGAATTATCGATTATAGATATGAACCGAACTTCCTTTATGAGAAAGGAACGAACATTCTTTTAATTAAGGAATTGACTGAAGATAAGCTAATTCTTGAGTCTATACATCCTGAACCAAATGCGAAATTATCATTCGAGAAAATAGACTAAACCATTAAGGAATTAGTTTTTGAAAAGAGGAGATACTAATATTTCCCTTGCCATTTTTGCTTGATTTCAGCTTCAATGTCCTGTTCTCGTTTGGAACTTCCAGCACGATAAAAATTCGCTCCTTTTACATCATCTGGCATAAACTCTTGTCTCACAAAATTTCCAGGGTGGTCATGAGAATATTTATAACCTTTTCCATAATCTAGTTCCTTCATTAATCGTGTTGGAGCATTTCTTAAAGACAAAGGAACAGGAAGATTACCCGTCTTTTTCACCAATTCTTGTGCTTGATTGATCGCCATATAAGCTGCATTTCCTTTTGGAGAAGTCGCCAAGTAAATCGTACATTGAGAAAGTATAATTCTAGCCTCTGGAAATCCAATGGTGTTGATCGCCTGAAAACAATTGTTGGCCATAATTAAGGCTGTAGGATTGGCCAAACCAATGTCCTCGCTCGCTGAAATAATTAATCTTCTGGCTATGAATTTTGCATCTTCACCACCTTCAATCATTCGTGCTAACCAATAAACTGCGGCATTTGGGTCACTTCCTCGAATCGATTTAATGAAGGCCGAAATAATATCGTAATGCTGTTCTCCATCTTTATCATAACGCGCAATATTCTGTTGAGCAATAGAAAAGACGATATCATCTGTAATTTCAATTTCCTCAGTTTGAGCAAATGTACTGATTACAATTTCCAATAAAGTCAGTAATTTTCGAGCATCACCACCCGAAATACGAATTAAGGCATTCGTTTCTATTAAATTGATTTTGAGTTGAGACAAATGTTCATCACGTTCCAGTGCGTTATGCAATAAATCCTCTAATTTATCTTTAGGTAATGATTCCAGCGTATAAACTTGACATCTAGATAGTAAGGCCGAAATCACCTCGAAAGATGGATTTTCAGTGGTTGCGCCAATCAAAGTGACAATACCTTTTTCCACAGCACCCAATAGAGAATCCTGTTGTGCTTTTGAGAATCGGTGAATCTCATCAATAAACAAAATCGCTCCAGCACGGTCAAACATCCCTTGATTTTCTGCTTTTTTGATGACCTCACGCACCTCTTTCACACCAGATGAAATCGCAGATAAGGTATAAAAAGGTCGATTCAATTGATTGGCCAATAGCGTAGCCAAAGTTGTTTTTCCAACACCAGGAGGTCCCCACAAAATTAAAGATGGCAAAACTCCAGCGTCTAAGGATTTTCTTAGACTAGCACCTTTTTTTAATAAATGTTCCTGACCAACATATTCATCCAAATTTTTTGGTCGCATTCTTTCTGCTAATGGTGTTGAAGGAGTTTGTGACATGAACTATTGTTTTTTTACAAAAATAGGGATTACGGTGCATTAACCATGAATTTTATATTTGAATCTATGCTCTACATTATGCCGATTTAGGAAAGAGCGTATTTAATAGGATCTGCCAAAAAAAGCCAGTCATTTATTTTATATAATTTTAAATATGATTTTCTCCATTTGAATGAGTATATCGTTAGTTTTGTGAAAAAAGAAATTATGAAACTCGTCTTATTACTCGGACTAATCACAATCAGTACATTCGGATATTCTCAAAGCGTGGAAGGTATTTGGCAAACATTTGATGACGAAACCAATAAAGTTGAATCAGATGTTCAAATTTATATCAAGAATGGGAAGTTATACGGCAAAATTGTCAAAATTTACGGAAATACAGAGGCTGAAAGGAATGTAAAATGTACCGAATGTAAAGGAGATAAGAAAAATCAACCAATAAAAGGAATGGTGTTCATAATGGGATTAACGGAATCTGATGGAGAGTGGGAAGGTGATAATGCAATTCTTCACCCGGAAACAGGAAAAGTTTACGATGGTTTGATATGGTTGGTCGATGATAATAAACTTGCCGTTAGAGGTTATTTAGGATGGCTGTATGAGACAAATTATTGGAAGAGAAAGTAGTTTAAATCAATGTGTTAATTACGAATATTCAATTACGAATTCGTAATTGAAATCACGTTTTTTTCACAAAACTTTACGAAACCCTGTGTAATCTATTTGTCAAAACCTATTAAATCCCGAAGGGATGATACTATTATCAACTAAACTTCAAGTGAACCAATCAAATCCTAAAGAATGATCTAATTTAACCTCTGTGTAAACTCTATGAATCTCTGTGTTAGAACCCATTAAATCCCGAAGGGATGATACTATTATCAACTAAACTTCAAGAGAATCAATCGAATCCTAAAGAATGGTCTAAATTAACCTCCGTGTTCCTCTGTGTAAACTCTATGAATCACTGTGTCAAAACCCATTAAATCCCGAAGGGATGATACTATTATCAACTAAACCTCAAGAGAACCAACCAAATCCTAAAGAATGATCTAATTTAACCTCCGTGTTCCTCTGTGTTCCTCTGTGTAAACTCTATGAATCACTGTGTCAAAACCCATTAAATCCCGAAGGGATGATACTATTATCAACTAAACCTCAAGAGAACCAACCAAATCCCAAAGGGATGATATAATTAAACCTCTGTATAACTTTACGAATCTCCACGTTAAAACCACCCCAAGAACACCCCCGTGGAAATTCACCACTCTACAAATTATCTATTGATAATTATCAATTTTTAATTATTTCCCCTCCTTATACCAAGGAAAAAACCTACAAAAAGCTTAAATTACCGACAAAATTCACATAATGAAAAATCTTCTTATCATACTCACAATTCTACTCACATTGACTTCATATTCTCAATCCTTAGAAGGAGTCTGGGAAACCTATAATGATGAAAGTGGAGAGTTAAAATCCGAAGTTAAAATCTACCTCAAAAATGGAAAACTCTACGGTAAAATCATCAAACTACACAATCTTAAAATCGATTTAAAAGACGCCAAATGCTACGATTGTAAAGACTACCGCAAAAATCAACCAGTTCTGGGAATGGAAATCATTTCTGGACTCACCAAAGACGGTAAATACTGGGAAGGCGATGAAGTACTGCTCGATCCAAATAACGGAAAGGTTTACGATGCTAAATTATGGATCACTAAAAACAACGAACTCGCAGTCCGTGGATATATTGGATTGATTTATCGTACACAGTATTGGAAAAAGAAGTAGAGCGATTTTTAATTACCAATGGATAATGAACAATGGACAGTTGAGCTTGCGCTGTAATGGAACACATATTTTCATATTATAAAATTAATTTTCTGGGCCTTTTTCCGCCTACACCTCCAAGTGATCTCCACAAATTATTTTGAAACAACCCAAACAAAGGAGCTTCTAAAGTCGATCTTTATTTGCGTGTTCAAATTATATTTTGTGTTCGCTAAGCTTTTTGGTTTCGTCGGGGCAGATAGAGAAGTGGAGACTAAAGAACAAATTGAAATTGTTATCTTGTGAATAATTATTTATTTAAATACTCTTTCATCATTGGAAAACGAAAATCTTATAGCAGAATACTTGTCTCAACTTAAAAAAATGAGAAGAGATAAGAATAAGAAAAGAGGGGCGCTCCACATAATTAATATAAGGAATTAGCCTAAGAGTTGAAGATGCCACTGATTATTTTTTATTAAACGATTGTTTACAGTAGATTCTTTCACTTCAATTGCATCTAATTTAAATCTCGTTTTCATCAAATCGATACAAAATGAATTGAAAAATTCTAATTCAATATTTTCGTCTATAGAAAAACCTGAAGTGTCTTTTACAATGTTTTTATGAGATAAAATGATATGATATTCTGCTTGTGGATATTTAGAGTGAAAGGCAAAAAAATGTTTACTTTCTGTGAATGGGATACGATAATCATTTCCAGATAAAAATGGATTTAAGTCATAATTGGATTTGTTTTTAATGGTGAAATGTTCCATTTCATAAATCTCACAATTCTTATTTCTAAAAATAGATTTTGAGTTGAGAACAACATTACATTGATAAGTCTCCTTTTTGTGGATTCTATGCATACGGTAGCCTTCATTTCTTAAATCTCTTCTAACAGCAATATAAACTTTACCAATAGGCTTGACTAATTGTGAGAGTTTCATTAAAACAGTAGCTTGATCTAGAGGAAGCAATACATTGAGTACATAGAAACAAATGATAGTATCGAATTTTTCGGTTGGATAGTCTGGGAAATAGTGCTTGTCATAACCTTCTATAATGACACCTTTTTCTTTCAGCAATTTGACATCACTTCCAAATCCACAACCAAAATCGAGTACTTTTCTAACCAATAAATCCTCGTTAAGTATAATTTTTACTAGAGAATGATTTTGAAAACAATCCTTTTGTAGTAATTACAGAAGAACTAAAAGAGTTATTGGGAAACAAATCAAGTCAATATCTCAAGAGTTTGATAATCAGGTGATAAGTTTTTTTTAGATTAATAATTATTTTTTTTAAATTGCTATATCACTATTAACCAATGGGTCTTAAAAGGGGGGAATCATCTTGAAAGAACTTTATTAAAACATTAAACGATATGGCAGGAACGTATTCACAAATCTATATTCAATTCGTTATTGTGGTAAAAGGTCGAGAACACCTATTAAAAAAAGAGTGGCGAGCAGAAGTTTTTAAATATATTTCAGGAGTAATTAAAGTAAAAAATCAAAAACCCATCATTGTAAATGGAGTGGTTAATCACGTTCATATTTTTGTAGGGTTAAAACCATCAATGAGAATTTCAGATTTAGCCAGAGATATAAAAAACAATACCTCAAAATTCATCAATGAGCAAAATTGGCTCAAAAGTAAATTTTCTTGGCAAGTAGGATATGGCGCTTTCTCTTATGCTCAATCTCAAATAGATAATGTTTATAATTACATTTTAAACCAAGAAGAGCATCATCGTAAGAAAACTTTTAAAGAAGAGTATTTAGAATTTCTAGATAAATTTGAAGTAGAATATGATGAACGATATCTTTTCGACTGGCTGGAGTAATATCACCTCTTCGAGGTTTTGTCTTGTGCTCATGTACTATTTTAGAATTATACCAGCCTTTCAGGCTTAATATTCTAAAAATATATGTTCTAGCTTTAATATCTAAGTAATAAAGTTAAACTTGGCTATAAATCACTTGAACCACAAATCCCGAAGGAATGAAATAATTTTGAGTGTCAAACCACACGGCACACGAATCCCGAAGGAATGATAGAGTTCTAGCTAGCAAACCAAAAGACCTACAAATCCCGAAGGGATGGCATTAAAAAAACGACTGGAATAATATCACCTCTTCGAGATTTTGTCTTGTGCTCATGTACTATTTTAGAATTATACCAGCCTTTCAGGCTTAATATTCTAAAAATATGTGTTCTAGCTTTAATATCTAAGTAATAAAGTTAAACTTGGCTCCAAATCACTTGAACCACAAATCCCGAAGGGATGACAGAATTCTAAGCGTCAAACCAAATGACCTATAAATCCCAAAGGGATCAAATTATTATAACTCCAGAGAAACAAGGTTTCAATAAATCCCGAAGGGATGGCATTAAAAAAACGACTGGAATAATATCACCTCTTCGAGATTTTGTCTTGTGCTCATGTACTATTTTAGAATTATACCAGCCTTTCAGGCTTAATATTCTAAAAATATGTGTTCTAGCTTTAATATCTAAGTAATAAAGTTAAACTTGGCTCCAAATCACTTGAACCACAAATCCCGAAGGGATGAAATTAGTCTAACCCCAAATCGCACGACACACGAATCCCGAAGGGATGATAGAGTTTTAACTAGCAAACCATATGAGTTACAAATCCCGAAGGGATGACAGAATTCTAAGCGTCAAACCAAAAGACCTACAAATCCCGAAGGGATGTTATTATTATCACCTCAAACAAAGATGGATTCAACAAATCCCGAAGGGATGGCATTAAAAAAAACGACTTGAATAATATCACCTCTCCGAGGTTTTTGTTCTTAACTCATGTATTTTTATATTCATTTCAGCCTTTCAGGTTTCGTACTCTTAAAATATAAGTTCTAGTCTTTATCCTGAATTGTGACTAAAAAAAACAAAGCCACTTCAAATCCCGAAGGGATGACAGAATTCTAGCTAGCAAACCAAATGACCTATAAATCCCGAAGGGATGAAATTATTATAACTCCAGAGAAACAAGGTTTCAATAAATCCCGAAGGGATGACATAATAAAATATGGACTTGAATAATATCACCTCTTCGAGGTTTTTGTTCTTAACTCATGTATTTTTATATTCATTTCAGCCTTTCAGGCTTCGTAATCTTAAAATATAAGTTCTGGTCTTTATCCCGAATGGTGACTGAGAAAACAAAGCCACTTCAAATCCCGAAGGGATGACATTTAGCCTACTCATGAAACTTAAAAATAACCAAACACCAATCTTTTTCACCTATCCATTCCTGCCAATATCCTAACCATCCCAACGCCAAATTTTTCATCTTTTTTAAAAATTCGTAAATGATAATTGATTATTCGTAATTATTTTACACTACCTTTATTCTAATGTCCGAAGAGAGAAAAATATATTCCTTAACGCAGCTCAATCAGTCCTTCGAAAAACACATTTGGGAACAGTTTTCTAAACGTGATTTTTGGATTACGGCTGAATTGATTAAAATCAATGTAAAAAGTGGTCACCACTATATTGAATTGGCGGATAGCGTGAATAACAATACCACCGCACGAAGTTTTGCCACGATTTGGGCATCGACCTATCGTACAATTGTGGACGAAATCGGATTGAAGGAAGCACAAGGAATTTTGCAAGCGGGAAATAAGGTTTTGATTAATGTGAAAATTGAATTTCATACGATTTACGGTTTGAAATTGAAAATCCGTGCCATTGATCCTGCCTATTCTTATGGTGAAATTGAACGCAAGCGACAAGAGGTGATTAAAAGATTGAAGAAGGAAGAATTGTTTGATTTGCAAAAACAACTCCGATTGCCAACGATTATTAAACGCATCGCTTTGATCGGTTCGCCAAATACTTCGGGATATCGTGATTTTCAAAATGAACTATTGGTCAATCATGATTTCAATAAATTTGTAATCAAGGAATTTCCTGTGCGAGTACAAGGAGATATGGCGGTAAATGAAATTGTTGCTGCACTTCAAGAAGCCAATCTTTATGATGTGGATGTGATTGTCATTTTGCGTGGTGGAGGAAGTAAAATGGACTTGGCTTTGTTTGATGATTATGAAATTTCTAAAGCGATTTGTTTATCGAAAATTCCCGTGATGACAGGAATTGGACACGAAAGCGATGAGGTTGTTTCAGATTTGGTGGCCCGTGTAACCTTTATAACGCCAACCGCTGTGGCTAGACACATTCATTATGCGATCAGTTCCTTTAAAGAAATCATGAGAGAATTACATGATAAAACCATTCAAATTTCTCAACAATTGTTGGCTGAACACCGTGAAGAATTTTTGCATTACAACAATTATTTATCTCATTATAGCCGCGAATTGATTCATTATTGGCGCAGTTCTTTTCAAGAAAACGAATATGAAATTCTACAAAAAAGTAGAACCCTTTTGTATAAAGCCAAAGATGATATGGCCAGTTTAAGTCACCGAACATCTTCTCAATTACAACGTATGGTGCAACAGGAGGGAAGTCAGCTGGATAGAACATTTGAGCGCATAGTCGACCTAACACAACAAAAGCTAGAAAGAGAAAGCGCTGTGAATTTGAATCAAGTTTTAAATTCAGTGGAACTGTTTAGTCAACAAATCATTGAAAGAGAAAGATTAATTTTTAGAAATCAAGAAGAGTTATTGGGATTATTAAATCCATTGAAAATTTTGTCATCTGGATATACTATTTCAACCATCGATAATGAGGATGTGAAAGATAGAGATATAGAAGTGGGAGATGAAATGAGTACTTTAGCGTCCAATTATTTAATTAAAAGTAAAGTGATTTCGAAGAAAGAAATTCAAGAACACAAAGAATAAATCAGCATTAAGAGCAATGAAAGTAACAGAAAAAACAACTTATGAAGAAGCACTTCAACGATTGAAGGAAATTGTTGGTGCCTTGGAAGCGAAAGAAGTAAAAATTGATGATTTATCAGGAACAGTAATCGAAGCAAAGGAATTGGTTGACTTTTGTCGTACAAAATTAGACAAAACAGAAGAAGACATTAAACGTATCATTGCTCCAGACGACGAAGTTGAATAAGGAAGAAGTTATACAAAAAATTATCCATGTGGATATGGATGCATTTTACGCTTCTGTTGAACAGCGTGATAATCCTGATTTACGAGGAAAACCAATTGCTGTTGGTGGACTGGGAGGAAGAGGAGTGATTGCTGCTGCAAGTTACGAAGCACGAAAATTTGGTGTGCGTTCTGCAATGCCTTCCCGAGTTGCTTTGCGCAAATGTCCAACCTTGTTATTTGTCAAACCGACATTTGAGAAATACAAAGCCGTTTCTAACGAAATTAATGCCATATTTCACCGTTATACTTCAATTGTAGAACCTTTGTCTCTAGATGAAGCCTTTTTAGACGTTACCTATTCGAAATATGAAATGCAATCAGCTACTTTAATTGCGCAAGAGATTAAGAATGATATTCGCAATGAATTGAGTTTAATTGCTTCAGCGGGTGTTTCATACAACAAGTTCTTGGCGAAAATTGCTTCTGATCAGGACAAGCCGGATGGTTTGTTTGTTATTCCTCCTGAAGAAGGTCCAACATTCATCAAACAACTTCCAATTGAAGACTTTTTTGGTGTGGGAAAAGTCACCGCTGAAAAAATGAAAGCCAATAATATTTTCGTAGGTGAGGATTTATTAGCTTATTCAAAAATTGAATTACAGCAAATGTTTGGTAAAACAGGGAGTTTCCTTTACGGAATTGCCAGAGGAATTGACCATAGAAAAGTAAAAGCTACCCGCATTAGAAAAAGCGTTGGTGCGGAACAAACTTTCTCTGAAAACATAAATGACGAAATCAGTATCAATGAAAAGTTCACCCAAGTATTTGAAAAGTGGTGGGAAAGATACGAGAATCACAAATTAAAAGGACGAACTGTTACCTTAAAGATTCGCAATTTTGAATTTGAAACCATCACCAGATCCATCACAGAAACAGAGTACATTACCAATAAATCAGATGTTCGCCAAAAGTTAACTGACCTTATGAGAGAATCTATAGTTGCGGGTGTTCCTATTCGATTAATTGGTGTTTCAATTAGTGGATTTGAAATAGAAGAAACAGATACAGAAGTTCAACAACTTACTTTTTGGTAGAATAACTTTGGCTAAATAACCTCCATTAACTTTTCTAATCCAATTCCACGCGATCCTTTCAACAAAATAAGATTGTCTTCTGGAGTAGCGATTGAAATGAAATCTTTTGCAGCTTGTGTATCTTCAAATGCGAGAATATCATGTTTTTCTTTCAAGCTTGAGAATATTTTACCGACAAACATTCCTTGTAAATTTAATGCTTTACTCAATTCGATGATTTCAGTATGAAAATGTAATGTGTTTTCTCCTAATTCGAGCATGTCACCAAGAACAAACATTTTATTTTCTTTAGTAATTTCAGAGAAGTTTTCTAAAGCCGATTTCACACTCGTAGGATTTGCATTGTAGGCATCCAAAATCACAGTATTGTAATCTGTGGTTTCAAGTTGAGAACGATTATTATTAGGTTTGTATGCTTCTAAAGCATTATTGATATCTTCTTGATTCACTTCAAAATATTGTCCGATACAAATTGCAGCGAGCATATTGTAGAAATTATACTTTCCAATTATTTGTGTTGATACGGTAGGAGAGGAGTACTCCTTATTTGACCATTTAAAGCTTAATAAAGGAGTAAGTTCAACTTGACTTCCTTGTACATTATAATCACCATTGACTCCATAAGTTGATGTAGAACAAGCTTGAGGCAATTGTTTTTCTAGGACTTCATCATTTCCATTATAAAAAAGATGCCCTTCAACTTCTTCAATAGCTCTGTATAATTCTGTTTTAGTTATAAGTATATTTTCAGGACTACCAAATCCTTCGATATGGGCATATCCAATATTGGTAATGATTCCATGTGTTGGTGCTGCGATATCCGTTAGTTCTTTTATATCTCCAATTTTACTAGCCCCCATTTCAATGATTGCAATATCATGTTCTTTGTTCAGTTGGAGTAGGGTAAGGGGAACTCCAATATGATTGTTCAAGTTTCCTTGTGTAAAATGAATATTATATTTCTGTTGTAGAACGGCAGCGGTTAATTCTTTCGTTGTTGTTTTTCCATTTGTTCCTGTGATTCCTATAACAGGGATATCAAACTTTTTTCTATGGTAATTGGCTAATTGTTGAAGAAAAACTAAAGCGTCTTCGACGTAAACAAGATTTTGGTGATCTTTTAAATTTACATCGTCAACAACAGCATATTTAGCACCTTGTTCAATCGCTTTTAGGGCATATTTGTTTCCATCAAAATTATCACCTTTTAAAGCAATGAATAAGTTATCTTTTTCAATTTTTCTGGTATCAGTAGAAACACCAGTACATTCTTCTAAAAGTTTGAATTTATCTTCCATAGTATAAAATAAAAAAGTCCCGACATAACTGTCGGGACTCAAATATAGTGAAAACTTCTTTTTATTTTCTTTTTGTTTTCTGATTCATTCCACCTGGACTACCAATTCTGTCCATAGCACATCTGAATCCAATATAATCAGTGGCTTGATCTTCATCAAGGAATCTTCTGTTTCCACCTACCATCCAGTAAGCTCTGTCTTTCCAAGATCCACCTTTATAAACTCTAGATTTGTTTGATACCAAAGTCGTTGGCCAAGCTGTACGATCATCAGGACCTCCTGGTTTAATTCCAGAACCTTTTAGGTCATACTCTTCATGTTCACTTTGATACATTACTAATTCTGGATCACGTCTTGCTTGGTTAATGTCATTCATACGTTCAGTATTGTCGTAGTGAATTGAAGACTCAATATCACCATCTAAATAATCGATATAATCTGCTCTTCTGTAGTTAAGACGTCCAATATTTTCTTCTTCAGTAACATCTCTATATTTTAATTTACCTGGTGTTTCAACCATGTAATCAGCAAAACCATCTCTTAAAATTGAGATAATTTCATAAGCATACTCACCTCCTAAATCACCTTCTCTAAATTCATCGATAAAGATTCCTTCAAATAGATTTTCTTGAACATACATAGAAGCCTCTGCGTCTAATTTATCATTTTTATATTCAACGGCTTTGTCAAGAATAGCATTGATCTCTTTAAGGATTCTCAATTCCTCTTTATCTTTTTCACTATTATGAGAAACATAGTATGGGTCTGGAGCATATCCTCTAGCAACAGGGTTTTTAGATTCATTTGTTTTCATGATTCCATCAGTAATAACATCGTCATCTGGATCATGTTTTGCAGCAGAAACTCTTTGGAAACGGATTCTTTCAAATTCGTTTAAGTATTCTTTCATTCCATGAACATCATATTCTGTTTGGAAGTTCTTTTCATCAATGGCTCCCTCATAGTTCAATACTTTAGTTTGGAAAACATTTCCTCTAAATGGTCTAAAGTCATCAACATCTTCTGAAGATAGAGGTCTGTAAACATCAAGTACCCATTCAGCAACATTACCTGCCATATTATACAATCCATTGTCATTTGGCCAATAGTGATCAACTGGAGCAGTTACATCAGCACCGTCATTTAAGTTTCCAGCAACTCCCATATAATCACCTCGACTTCTTCTAAAGTTAGCGCGAATCTCACCTTGGAATTCTTCGTTGTCTTGACGAACATAGTGTCCATCCCATGGATAAATTCTACGACTTGAAATTACTTCAGTGTCTTCACCTTTTAAGTTTCCAATTAATCCGTAGTATGCAAACTCCCACTCAGCTTCTGTTGGCAGTCTGTAACGTGGTAGTAGAATACCGTCAGACATTCTTACACGTCTTTCTCCTAATTCGTTACCTCTCTTACCTGTCAATTTAGAAGGATTTAAATCTGTAAGGTTTTGACGAATACTCTCGTCACCTTTTCCATTTAAGTAAGCTTCAGTATTAAATGTCGTTTCATCTGTTTGATTAATGTTGAAATCTAAAATTCCCTCACGAATCAACAAATATTCATTTACTCGGTCGGTTCTCCACTTACAGTAATCATTAGCTTGTAACCAAGAAACACCAACAACAGGATAGTCTCTGTATGCTGGATGACGAAGGTAGTAATCTACATATTTCTCATTAAATCCAAGCTTTGAACGCCATACCAATGTATCAGGTAATGCATTTTTATAAACCATTGGATAAGTTCCATTATAGGCTCTATGCAACCAGTATAAATATTCATTCCAATGAAAATTAGTAACCTCCGTTTGATCCATGTAGAAGCTAGAAACTGTTACACGTCTTGGTCTATTGTTCCAATCGTACATAACATCGTCCTCAACACGACCCATCGTAAAAGTACCCCCTTGAACGAGTATTAATCCAGGTCCAGTTTCTTGATCAACAAAAGGAACTTTTTGAAAACCACCCATTCCTGGATTGTTATAGTCCCAACCTGTGGTGTTAGATGTCTCCCTTGAACAAGAAGAAACGATTGCTATGGCTCCAATTGCCATAACCCACTGCGTTAGTCTTTTCATATTATTGGTATTTATTTTCATAATTCAATTCTTCGTCTAATATACAAATAACGTGTTTTTTATCTTTAGTTACAAAATTTCTTAAAAAGAAGGACAAGAAATTGTTCTAAAGCTTGGTTTTTTAACCTTACAAGATAAGTCTAATCCTAATGATATTTCATGTGAACCTCCAGATACACCGTTGTTCAATGCAGATACTGTAACATCATAACTGTATCCTACCTTAAATTTCCCTGTATTTACTCCAGCTGATAAAATGAATGCATCTCTAGAACGGAACCATGCACCAGCTGTTAATGCGCCATATTGTACATAAGTACCCAATAATGTTTCCATAAATCCTTGTTGATATTGGAAAATCATATTTGGCATAATAGATACATTGTTGTTGTATTTTGAACTTGAACCTAGAGGGATTTTAGCTCCTGCATGTCCAGTAAAACGGATAGGCATTCTACTTTGACCAATTATCATTGATTCATCAGGCATGTTTAAGTGATGTGCAGATACTCCAAAGAAAAACTGCTCAGTAAATCCAACCATTCCTGCTGACACATCAAAAAATCCTCTCGAACCACCTCTTGGCACATCTCCAGTAGCATATATAAAACCTCTACGTGGGTCAATCATATCTCCAAAAGTTAAACGATCCCAATCCAATGATTTTTGATTCCAAGTTGCTTTCCCGGCAAACATCATAGTGAATTTACGGTTTACCTTTAAGTGATAGTTGTAAATCAAACTTAAAGTGGTGTGGTTAATTGTTCCTTTTCCTTGCTGGTCATGCGTCATTATAACACCAATTCCGCCATTCATTCCTTTGATGTATTGATCATAGGAAGCTGAATATGTAACATAAGATCCCGAAAGTGCTGGCCATTGATTTCTGTAGTTTACAGCAAATCGTGGACAACCATGACTACCCGCAAATGCAGGGTTTAAATAGATTGGATTCGCATAAAATTGCGAAAATTGTGGGTCTTGTGCGTATGTTTTGTTGTTAAATGCATTGATAACCAGTATTGTTAATAATGCAAGTAACGGAGATATAGTTTTTCTTAGCATAGTTAATCTTTTCAGATTTGATAAACATCCGTCAATTTTACGAAAAAAAAAGCGCATAGTTACAAATAAAATAAAGTTCTTTTAAAATATGTTTAAAATGTTGTCGTTTATTATGCAACAATAGCGCTATTATTAAATCTTTTTTAGAACTTGGCGACTTTCAAAATTATTTAAAATGAATAAAGTATTTTCTCTGTTAATTTTATTTTTTCTTGTTGTTTTTTTAGGTCAATACAGCTACGCTCAGAATGAAGTAACTGTTGATTTGAAATGGGAGGAAGAATCTGATTATATAGTTGTGCCATCAGGAAAAATTGAGATACCTAATTTAGAAGGTGCTGTATTTGATGGTGAAGACTTTATATATATAGCACAATATAAAAGACTTTCTTCTTCATTAGATTGGAGTTTTGACCTTTTATCTTACCAATCCTCTCCTGTGGATAAAGTGATGAGTTCATTTATTGAAGATAACGGAATTGAAGTTGGTACTGCTCCAAAATTTCAGATTAAAAATATAAAGGATAGAGGTAGACCAATCGCCGTTTTAGAGCTAAATCCTTTTGTGAAAGTCAATGGTCAGGTTCGAAAAGTAGAAACTATTGTATTTAAACAAACTTCTCAAAATAATTTTTCAAATAAAGACCCAGAATTTGCTCTAGAGTCTGTATTAAAAAGTGGAAGTGGAGAATGGTATAAGATCTCAGTAGATAAAGATGGTATTTATAAAATAGATTATAATTTTTTAAACAGTATTGGAGTTAATGTTAGTAGCCTAGATCCTGCCGATATAAATATTTATGGTAACGCTTTTGGAATTTTACCAGAATTAAATAGTGAATACCGTCCTGATGATTTGTTGAAAAATGACATCCAAATTGTTGGGGAAGGAGATGGTTCTTTTGATGAAGGTGATTACATTCTTTTTTATGGAAGAGGTCCTCATAAATGGGAAGAAAGTACAGGCAGATTTAGATTTATCAGAAATATTTATTCTAGTCTAAGTACCTATTACATAAATATTGATTCTGGAAATAGTCCAGCTCGAATCCAAAATGCCGATATTTCGCAAAAGCCTGCAACACACGTTGTAACTAATTATAGTTCTTATGCTGTTCATGAAAAAGAACTCAGAAGTCTTATGTTTGGAGGTCAGCGTTGGTATGGAGAGGAGTTTGATGCTGAATTGAATCAAAGTATTTCAATGAACATAGCGGATTTAAACAGTTCTGAAGATGTAGAACTAAGAGCCTTTATGGCAGGAAATGTCGGAGGTTCAGTATTTAATTTTCGATACAATGGTAATTTAATAGGAACAGATACAGTAGGAAGTCCAGCTGAAGCAAGTTATAATCGAACTGGATTTAATTTGGCTCCTGGTATTTTCACACCAACATCTAGTAATTTTACAATTAACATAGAGTTTGATCGTAACACTCCAGATGCAAAAGGTTATTTGGATTTTATAGAGGTGAATGCACGTAGCTTTCTACGATTTAGTAATGGTCGTGAATTTAGAGATTTAGAATCTGTTGGTGCAGGTAATGTTGCTGAAATGCGAATGACCAATACTCCATCAAATGCTAAGGTTTGGGAGATTACTGAACGTACCCAACCTAAAATAGTTCAAGGTTCTAATTCGAATGGTACTTTTAGCTTTAACGTAGCTACCGATAGTTTGAGACAATTTATCACTTTTGATGGTTCACAATATAATACTCCAAGTTTTGTTGAAAGAGTTCAGTCTCAAAATCTACATGCCTTAGGTTATGCAGATTATTTAATCGTTACCCATCCACTTTTTGTCTCTCAGGCAAATAGATTAGCTTCATTACATGAAAATAATGGTTTATCAGTGCATGTTGTATCAACTGAACAGGTTTACAATGAGTTTTCAGGAGGAACGCAGGATCCAACTGCAATAAAGTATTTTGCAAAAATGTTTTATGACCGTGCGGAAGGAGATGTTTCTAAACAACCAAAATATATGTTGTTGTTTGGTGATGGAACTTATGATCCATTAGATAGGGTAGAGAATAATAATTATATGGTTCCTGTCTATGAAACAGAGAACTCAGAAAACTATGTTTCTTCTTTGGTTTCTGATGATTATTTTGGATTGTTAGACGACAACGAATCTTTTAATATTTCAGATAAAATGGATATTGCCGTCGGTAGATTTACCGCAACTACAACAATTCATGCCCAGATTCTAGTCGATAAAGTAGAACACTATATGAAAAATGGTTCTGATTTGTTTTCTTCAGGTGATATGTCTTGTGGTGAGTGTGATGAAGGTGACAAAAATTCAACTCATGGAAATTGGAGACAAAGGTATACTTTGATTGCAGATGATGAAAATCAATCTCAATTCATAGATGATTTAGAGTTCGGTTATAATTATTTTGAAAACAACCATCAGGAAATGAATGCGATTAAAATTTATTCCGATGCTTTTGAGCAAACTACAACTGCTGGAGGAGAAAGATTCCCTGATGTCAACGATGCAATCCAGAGAAGTATTGATGCAGGATCTTTGGTTACGTGTTATGTTGGACATGGCGGTTCTGCAGGAGCGGCTCAGGAACGTATTATTACAGTAGGCGAGGTGTTAGACCAAACAAATATTGATGAGTTAACATTATTTGTTTCTGCAACTTGTGAATTTTCAAGAATTGATGACAACCGTCAAGTTTCAATAGGGGAATATATGGCTTTGAATGATGAAGGAGGAGCAATTGCTTTGATGACTACTTCGAGAGCCGTATATATTTATACAAATACTGCAGTGACGGAAGAGTTTTTCCAAAATGTTTTTGAAAGAAATGCCGATAATGAGCCATTAACTTTTGGAGACATTATAATAAACACCAAAAATCAATCTTCGGGTGGATCTGATAAGAGAAGTTTTATGTTGATTGGAGATCCTGCTTTAACAATTGCATTGCCTTATGAGAAAGTTGTGGTTGATAGTGTTAATTCAATTTCTGTACTTTCTGCAGCTGATACTTTAAAAGCGCTTTCTAAGTCAAGTATGTCAGGTCATATCGAAGATCAATTTGGGAATCTTTTAAGTAGTTATAATGGAATCGTTCAGCCAACAATTTACGATAAAGCTTCAGAACGTACTACATTAGGACAAGATGCTGATTCCCCTGTTAGAACCTTCGATCAACAAGAAAATATTCTTTTTAAAGGTAAGGCTACAGTCTCGAACGGTTATTTTGACTTTGATTTTATTGTTCCAAAAGACATTAATTATGCATATGGAAATGGAAAGGCAACATTTTACTCCTGGAATACAAGTAACACAGAGATTAACGCTGGAGGTTATTCCAAAAACTTTTTGATTGGTGGGATTGATACGTCGGGATTAAATGATCAATTGGGGCCTGAAATAGAGTTGTATTTGAATGATGAAAGCTTCGTAAATGGAGGGATTTCAAATGATTTCCCTATTTTAATTGCCCATTTATACGATGAAAGTGGAATTAATACTGTAGGAAATGGAATAGGTCACGATATTACAATGATTTTGGATGACAATACGAGTGATGCCACCGTGTTGAATTCTTACTATGAATCAGATTTAGATACCTACCAAAGTGGGAGTTTAACTTATCAAATGGATAAGCTTACTCCAGGTTTACACACTTTAACTTTTAAAGCTTGGGATGTCAACAATAATTCTAGTGAAAAGGTAATTGAATTTACAGTTCATGAAGAAGAGGATATTGCTCTTGAACATGTTTTAAATTATCCAAATCCATTTACTACGCATACGGAGTTTTTCTTTGAGCATAATCAAGTTTGTTCTGCCTTAGAAACGCAAATTGAAATATTTACTGTAACGGGAAGATTGGTGAGAACAATTAATAAGTTGGTGGAAACAAGAGGGTTTAGAACTGAAGGTGTTGCATGGGATGGTCGAGATGATTTTGGAGATCAATTGGCAAAAGGAGTGTATGTTTACCGTGTTACAATTGAAAATCCTGACGGAGAGAAAACTCAAGAAATGCAAAAACTTTATCTTTTAAAGTAACTTTAGTGTTTTAACACAATAAATTTTGTTAGAATACGTATATTTGTTGATTCGAAAATGTTTGAATCCATTTGGGGGCATTTTTAAGCACCTGAATTTTTAAAGTCGATTAATAACACATAGATGATTAAAAAATATTTTTTAGCCGGTTTAACTACTTTATTGACAACTGCTGCGATAGGGCAGTCCTCAGATGCAAAGGATGCCTCAGAATTGCAATTGAACGCAATTACCACTGCGGTTCCTTTCTTACAAATTACCCCAGATTCTAGATCAGGTGCGTTAGGAGATATTGGAACGGCCTTGAGTCCATCTTCAAATTCTTTCTTTTGGAACACATCTATGTTGGCGTTCTCAGAAGAAGATTCTGAAATTTCATTGTCTTACTCTCCATGGTTACAGAATATTGCAAGTGATATTAATTTATCTCACCTTGCAGGATTTGTACGTTTGAACGAAAGAAATGTAATCGGTGGTTCATTACGTTATTTTACATTGGGTGAAATCGTTTTTACGGACAATAATGGTGTTAAAACCCTTCAGCATAATCCTTCTGAATTAGAGTTGTTGGGAGGTTATTCATTTCAATTGAATGAAAAATTCTCACTTGGATTAAATGGTAAATTTATTTACTCTGATTTAACGGCTGGTGTAAATACAGAAGGTGGTACAAGTAAACCTGGTATTGCTGGTGCGGCTGATGTTTCGTTTTCTTACTTTAGTGATGATGTTCGTTATGGAAGTACTCCAGGTTCTTTGGCTTTTGGTATTACTTTGAATAATGTAGGTAACAAAATGACATATTCAGCAGATGATACGGATCGTGACTTCTTACCAACAAATTTAAAGTTAGGAACAGCTTTAACTTTCGAATTAGATAGTTATAATAGTTTGACGTGGGCTGCAGATGTTTCAAAGTTATTGGTTCCAACTCAACCTTTAAGAAGTTCAAGTTCGGGAGATATTATTTCTGGTTACGATCCAAATGTTGGTGTAGTAGCAGGGATGTTGCAATCATTTTATGACGCACCAGGAATTTATGTTGAAGACGAAAATGGTGAACCGATTCAAAATGCAGATGGAACTTACCAAGTTGAGAAAGGATCGCGCCTAAAAGAAGAACTTAATGAAATAATGATTGGTACAGGTTTAGAATACTGGTACAATGATTTATTTGCTGCGAGAGCAGGTTACTTTTATGAGCATATGACTAAAGGAAATCGTCAACACCTAACGTTTGGAGTTGGATTGAAGTATAATGTG
This sequence comes from Brumimicrobium aurantiacum, assembly GCF_003402975.1. Taxonomy (GTDB): domain Bacteria; phylum Bacteroidota; class Bacteroidia; order Flavobacteriales_D; family Crocinitomicaceae; genus Brumimicrobium; species Brumimicrobium aurantiacum. The sequence goes on from NZ_QURB01000006.1 coordinate 171,378, forward strand.
TTTGGAATTGACTTTTCTTACTTAACTTCTTTGAAGACGAATAACCCACTTCAAAATACAATCCGTTTTACTTTAAGATTAAATCTAGAAAGTAACAAAGGTGGGAGTAATGGTGATATAAAGCCAGAGTAATGAATATCAAAATTGGTTTTGGAGTAGATGTCCATCAATTGGTTGAAGGACGTGATTTGGTGGTTGGAGGAGTGAATGTTCCTTCTGAAATTGGAGCGCTAGGACATTCTGATGCAGATGTGCTTTTACACGCTATTTGTGATGCTATGTTGGGTGCTTTAAATCTAAGAGATATAGGTTTTCATTTTTCTGATCAAGATCCAAAATATAAGAATATCGATTCTCAAATCCTGTTACGCGATACTTTTAAATTGATAAAAGAAAAAGGTTTTCATTTAGGAAATTTAGATGCGACAGTAATTCTTGAAAAACCAAAATTGAATCCACATATTCCTCAAATGCAGGAAACGATTGCTAGAATTTTGGAAACAGAAATTGATAATGTTTCAATTAAAGCTACAACTCACGAAAAAGTTGATTCTTTTGGTACACAGAAAGCTTTGAAGGCTTATGTCGTTTGTCTACTAACGAGGTAGGTTTTAAGACTTCATTCTCACTCTGTTTCTCACTCTAAAACATTGTTTACTCTTTCTATAAACTCTATACTGATTAAACTAGTCTTGAGCTTTAAAACTTAATTTTCACTCTGAAACATTGTTTTCCCTTTCTTTAAACTCTATACTGATTAAACTTGTCCTGAACTTTAAGATTTCATGCTCACTCTGTCTCTCACTCTGTCTTTGAGTTATCCTAAAACGTTAAAGGTTAGCCATGAAGCCACATATGCAATTGCTGTAAAGCTAATAAACTGAACAATTGTCACTATCCAGCTACCAGTTTCTTGACGAACAACCGCAATAGTACTCATACATTGAAGTGCAAAAACGTAGAAGATTAAAAGTGAGAATGCAGTTGCATAAGAGAATTTAATAGCTTTTAAACCTTTTTCGTTTTCCTCACCGCCTTCTACACTGTAAATGGTAGACATCGTACCAACAAAGACTTCTCTAGCGGCAAATGAAGCAACAAGGGCAATTCCAATTTTCCAGTCAAATCCTAATGGTTGAATGGCTGGTTCGATGGTTTTTCCCATAATTCCAAGGTAAGAGTTTTCAATTTTTTCGCTGTTCATCTTAGCGTAAAGTGAATCTACTTTGGTTTCATTTTCTGTAATTAATGTTTCGTATTTCGTTTCAATTTTTTCAAATCGATCGCCAGGACCAAAGTAGGAAAGTACCCAAAGAATAATTGAGGCAACAAGGATAACTTTACCGGCTTGAACTACGAATATTTTACCTTTGTTGATCATAGTGTTCAACGCATTTCTGAAGCTTGGAACTTTGTAGTTAGGTAATTCAAGTATAAAACTATTGTCGCTATTTTTAGAGGAAAAAATATTGATTACAATAGCCACTAATAGTCCAACAACAAATCCAAGTAGATAAAGTCCCATCATGTATAAACCTTGAACACTTACAAATCCCCATATATATTCGTCTGGAGCGATAAATGAAACCAGGAAAACATAAACTGGTAGTCGGGCAGAACAAGCCATTAACGGAGTGATGAAGATAGTTATGAACCTTTCTTTTCTGTTTTCAATGGCACGCGCAGCCATAATTGCAGGGATCGCACAAGCGAAACCACCTACTAATGGTACGACAGATTTTCCATTCATCCCAAATCTTTTGAGTAATCCATCAGCCATAAAGCTTACCCGTGATAAATAGCCAGTATCTTCAAGAATGGCAATTAACGCAAAGAGGATCATTATCTGTGGTACGAAAACAAATACGCCGGCTAATCCAGCGAAAATTCCATCTACAATGAAATCTGTAAACCAAGAATCAGGAAGGAAATTTCCAACCCAAATCCCTAAATCGACAATTCCATCATTGATTAAGTCCATTGGATAGGATGCAAAAGTGAATATGGCTTGAAAAATCACAAAGAAAACCGCCAAAAAGATAAAGAGTCCCCAAACTGGATGTGTAACATATTGATCAATTTTATCAGTGATGTTTTTTTGCTTATCTTTTGATTTTTTAATGTAAAACTTTTCTGTCGCTTTGTTTACCGTCGATACACGATCACTGATTTCTAATATTTCTTCTTTTAAAGATTCATAATTATTCTTCTTCGTAATCGCATTTAATTCTTGCAGTTCCTTTTCCTCAAGTAGTGTTTTCGCATTGTTAATTTGCTTGAACAACATATAAGGCGTCCTCGAATTGAATAAATGTTTCGAATCTTCAAGTAATGAAGTATATTGACCAGCCTTGAAAAGTGACTGTTCTGTTGGTTTTAGTTGTTGAGTGGCAATTTCTAATAACTCATGAATACCTTTCTTTTTACGCGCTGAAATGGCGGTTACAGGTATGTCAAAATAGCGAGAAACTTCATCGATTTTTAATTGGTCACCACTTTTTTCAATGATGTCAACCATGTTAATGGCTAAAATAGAAGGGATCCCCATTTCAATAACCTGAGAAGCCAAGAATAAGTTCCTTGCCAAATTTGTTCCATCAGCAACAATAATGAGCAAGTCAGGAAGATCTTTAGAATCAGGATTCAATAAAATATCTTGAACTACTTTTTCGTCATCATTTTTTGAAGATAAACTATAAGTACCAGGAAGGTCTATCAATTCGCAAACTTGTTCATTTGGAAGTTTAATCGTTCCTGAACGTTTGTCAACAGTGACTCCTGGATAATTTCCAACTTTTTGATTTAAGCCAGTTAATTGGTTAAACAATGATGTTTTTCCAGAATTTGGATTTCCAACTAACGCGATTTTTTTATTCTTTCCCATTTCACTGCAAAAGTGCCAAAAATAAATTGGATATTTAATACCAATTTAATGGTATTTATAATTGTTTTAAATAAGCTTTTGAGTTGAAATAATGATATTCTCATTATTTGTGATGTATTCCGTTGAACTTCCTTATTTTAATTATTTTTGAATTCTAAATTGAACTCCATGAAAAAGATCATCACCATCATTGGTGCAAGACCTCAAATTATCAAATCCGCAGCTTTATCGCGTGCGATACAAACTAAGTTTAAAGATGAATTATCGGAAGTATTGGTGCATACAGGGCAGCATTACGATGAGAAAATGTCTGAAGTTTTTTTTACAGAACTAGGCTTGTCAAAGCCAGATTACAATTTAAATATCGGCTCGGGTTCACATGGTGTTCAAACTGCTGAAATGATTTCAGGACTAGAACAGTTGTTTATAGATGAAAAGCCTGATGCAATTGTTGTTTATGGAGATACAAATTCGACATTGGCAGGAGCAATAGCGGGTTCAAAAATGGGAATTCCGATTGTTCATATTGAAGCAGGTTTAAGAAGTTTTAATAAATCTATGCCCGAAGAAATTAATCGTATTATGTGCGACCATGTTTCAACTTTGCTTTTCTCACCAACCAAAACTGGAGTTGAGCATTTGAAAAATGAAGGATTTAAGTTGGATAATGAAGCACCTTTTAACGCAGATAATCCTAAAGTTTACCATAGTGGAGATATTATGTATGACAATAGCCTTTACTTTTCAGAAAAATCAGAGGAGAATAGGGAAATACTTAAGGAATTCAATTTAGACCAAAGTCCTTACTTTTTAGCGACTGTTCATCGAGGGGCGAATACAGACCATCCAAAGAAATTGAAAGCAATTTTTGATGCCTTTTTTGAAGTGATGGAGCAACATCCTGAACATTCAATAGTATTGCCACTTCACCCGCGAACACAGAAATGTATGGAGCAACATTTTGAGGAAGGTTATTTGAAATCTATTCAATCATCACCTCAACTTAAAATTATTCCACCGGTTTCTTTTTTAACGATTATCACTTTAGAAAAACACTGTGAATTGGTGATTACGGATAGCGGAGGTCTACAAAAAGAGGCTTACTTTTTTAAAAAACCATGTGTTATTTTACGTCCAGAAACAGAATGGGTAGAAATCGTTGAACAAGGAGTGGCTAAAATTGTAGATGCTGATAAAGATCGAATTGTTGAAGGGGTGAAAGAAATGATGTCCAAAAGAGACGTTGAATTTCCACTTTTGTATGGAGATGGAAAAGCCGCTGAGTTTATTGCTGAAGAAATTTTAAAACATTGTTAAAACCATAAAATAAACACAAGACTTAAAGTGCTTTAATTAAGTCTTGTGTCATATTGTGTATTTTATTCTATTATTAGTTTCTTGGTTATGCTATTTCCTTCTGATTCTATGTAAAGAAAGTAAATACCTTTTTGAAAGCTACTCACATCTATAACTACATTTGATTGAAGAAACTCTTTCTTGTATATCATTTGACCATTTACATTCAATAGAGTGATTTTATCTATAGCATAATCTTCTAATATAAGATGAACTTCATTGTTGGCTGGGTTTGGATACATCAATAATTTATCGCTTAAGCCCTCAAAGCTTAAACTATTTGTACCATTTCCATTATGACATGGTGTTGGATCTAGTGGTGTATTACAAATACAAAACTCTGTTTCTCCACAGACTTCGCTCAATAAAAATTGAGTGATATATTGTTCTGTAGTGTCAAGATATGCAGCACTGGATTGGTGTGGAACATGGTCAGCGCCGTAATGAGCTTTAAAACAGTTTTTAATCCCAAGATTATCTGCTTTCAGGTGTACACTTTCACTGCCATCTACTTCCATGATGTCAAAAATTGCAATTGAAATTTGTCCTGTTCCAAATGGTACTGTTCCATCTTGGTCACCATGTAAACTTAGGATAGGAGTAGAGTTATTGTCCATCCAAGTGGTGTCTCCAATTGCACCTGCGAGACTCACAATTGCTTTTACATTAGAAGTATGGCCAGGATTTCCTGAATTACCTTCTAATCCACCGAGTAAGGAAGGATCGGTCATGTCTATATAAGACGGGATTTCAGAAGTTTGGTCAAGAAAACTAAGATTTATTGCAGTGAATCCTCCGGCAGAACTTCCGACCAAGTATATATTTGTTGTATCAATACCATATGGATTGTTATCATCTGCTACTGATTTCTTGAAAAACCTCACTGCAGCTCTGGCGTCTTGTGTTGCGCGCATCACAGCTTCTGAAGCATCAGCTTCACTTGGTCCTGTAACCGTAACCAAATTGTTCATACCTAATCTGTAATTGATTGAGGAGGTTACATATCCTTTTTTTGCGAATGATTCTGCAAGTGGTACAACTCCAGTTCCTTCTTTCGAACCAAAAACAAAAGAACCACCGTGTATAAAAATGATTAAAGGTCGCTCGGTTTCTGTATCTCCAGATGGACTATAAATATCGAGGAGTAAATTCTGGTTACTTCCATCAAAGTTTACATTTGAACCATACTGTATATCTTGGGTGATGCTGAAGTTTGAAAATATTTCAGTATCATATCTTCCATTGGTACAATTTTGAGCCTTAGAATTTGAAAAAGAAATCAAAATAGAAGCAAAAAGCATTAAAATTTTATTCATAATTGTAGTATTACATTAAAGTATAGTGATCTAATAATCACCTAAAAATACAATAATATCTGGAATTTTAATTTTAAATGGAGAGTAGCAAAGGATTCATTACTGCTATAGTGTGAAATATTGAAATTAATTGCTTAATAAATAGTATTACAAAATAAAAAGTCTATCTTTGCGGCTGTGTTTGAAAAAGCACGTACATAAAAATCATTAAAAATAATATTGGAATGTATTTATCACAAGAGAAAAAAGAAGAGATTTTCAAAAAGCACGGAAAATCAGAAAAAGACACTGGTTCTGCAGAGGGACAAATTGCTTTATTCACTTACAGAATTAGTCACTTGACTGGTCACTTGAAAAATAATCGTAAAGATTACAATACACAACGTGCACTTCAGTTATTAGTTGGTAAGAGAAGAAGTTTACTTGACTATTTGAAGAATAAAGACATCGTTCGTTACCGTGCGATTGTTAAAGAATTAGGATTGAGAAGATAATCTATCAATCAAAATTATGTAAGAAAAAGGGGGGCGATCGATATTATTCGAAGTTCCCCTTTTTTGTTAAAATGAAATTAAAGAATCTAATTTCTTTAATTTTTTGATAAAAAGTAAATAAATAAATATGAATATAGGAATAAAAAAGTCCATCACTATCGGAGGTAAAGATATCTCTGTAGAGACTGGAAAGCTTGCTAAGCAGGCAGACGGTTCAGTAGTGTTACAAATGGGCAACACAGTTTTATTAGCTACTGCTGTGTCATCAAAAGAAGCTAAAGAAGGAATTGATTTTCTACCTTTAACAGTAGATTATCGTGAAAAATTTGCTGGTGCCGGTCGTATTCCAGGTGGATTTTTACGTCGAGAAGGTCGTCCATCAGATTTGGAGATCTTAATCATGCGTTTAGTCGACAGAGCATTACGTCCGTTATTTCCAGATGATTACCATGCAGATACGCAGGTAATGATTCAAATGATGTCGTATGACGGTGAACACATGCCTGATACTTTGGCTGGATTTGCTGCGTCAGCGGCAATTGCAGTTTCTGATATTCCATTTAATGGACCAATGTCAGAAGTACGTGTTGCACGTATTGATGGTGAATTTGTTGTTAATCCATTGCGTTCAGAATTGGACAAAGCAGATATGGAATTAATGATTGCAGGAACCATGAAAGATGTGGTAATGATTGAGGGAGAAATGCACGAAGTGCAAGAATCTGATTTAATCGAAGCAATTAAAGTAGCGCATGATGCTATTAAAGAACAATGTCAGTTCCAATTAGATTTGGCTGCAGAAGTTCCTGGTTCTTCACCAAAACGTGAGTACTGTCACGAAAATAATAATGAAGAAATTAAGCAAAAAATAAATGACTTTGCTTACGCAAAATGTCAAGAAGTTGCACGTCAAGGTTCTGCTGATAAAAACAAGCGTTCTGAAGGATTCAAAGCAATCAAGGAGGAAGTAAAAGCATTGTTTACTGAAGAGGAATTGGCTGAAAACGAAAAGTTGATTGGAGGATATTTCTCTAAAACAATGAAAGAAGCTGTTCGTGACGTTATTTTGAACGAACGTGTTCGTTTAGATGGAAGAAAATTCGATGAAATTCGTCCAATTTGGAGTGAAGTAGATTATTTACCAATGGTTCACGGTTCTGCTGTGTTTACAAGAGGTGAAACTCAATCATTGACTACTTTAACTTTAGGTGGTAAAATGCAAGAGCAAATGATTGATGCGGCAACGTATCAAGGAACTGAGAAGTTCATGCTTCACTATAACTTCCCGCCATTTAGTACGGGTGAAGCTTACCCAATTAGAGGGGTTTCTCGTCGTGAAGTAGGACACGGTAACTTGGCATTGCGTGCATTAAAATATGTATTGCCAGAGGATAATCCTTACACAATTCGTTTGGTTTCTGAGATTTTAGAATCAAACGGTTCTTCTTCTATGGCTACTGTTTGTGCAGGTACTCTTGCATTAATGGATGGTGGGATTCCAATTAAAGCACCAGTTTCTGGTATCGCAATGGGATTAATCATGAATAAAGAAGGAAAATACGCAGTATTGTCTGATATCTTAGGAGATGAAGATCACTTAGGAGACATGGACTTTAAAATTACGGGTACAGCTGAGGGAATTACAGCATGTCAGATGGATATTAAAGTTGATGGATTACCATACGAAGTATTGACGGAAGCTTTAGAACAAGCAAAAGCAGGGCGTATCCATATTTTAGGTGAATTGAACAAAACGATTTCTGAGCCAAGAACAGAATTAAAACCATCTGCTCCAAGAGTAGAAACAATTCGCGTTCCTAATGAAGCAATCGGTGCAATTATCGGGCCTGGTGGAAAAATCATTCAACAAATTCAAAAAGATACAGGAGCAACTGTAATGATTGAAGAGGATGAAAACACAGGAGAAGGAATTGTTCAAATCTTAGCTGAAGGTGCAGAGCCAATGGATGCTGCAACTAAATCTATTCGTTCAATAGCATTCCCTCCAACTGTAGAGGAAGGTGCAACATACGAAGGAAAAGTAAAATCAGTTCAAGCCTATGGAGTATTTGTTGAAATATTACCAGGTGTTGATGGGTTGATTCACGTTTCAGAATTTGCTAACGAGCGTATCGCTAAAATGGAAGATGTTGCCAAAGAAGGTGATTTATTGAAATTTAAAGTGGTTGGTCGTGATCCAAAATCTAAGAAATGGAAACTTTCTCGTAAAGTTTTACTTCCAAAAGAAGAGAAAAAAGAAAGTTAATTTAAACGATTTTCAAAATATAAAACCGTCCCGAGCAATTGGGACGGTTTTTTTGTGTCTTGTTTTAACTTGTATGAACTACTAGAAGTAGAGAAGGAATGAGAAACTTATTATTCCTTGAATAAATGTATTGTGGTTAAAATGAAGAATAAATTTTTAATCCTTAGATGCTTCACTTTTTTTAATGAATGTTACAAGTGTTGGAAGTAGCTCAGGATGCAAAGGTAATCCTGGTTTGTAATATGTTTCTGTGTTTTTCTCCTTGTTCATAGGTGCTTCTTTAAATATATGATTCATTCCATCAATGATTACAAGTTCAGCAGACTTACTACCTCCATATTGTAGGTGAGCGTCTTCTTCTGTTACTTGGATATCTGTTGAACCATGTACGATTAAAGTCGGGATTCTAACTTTTCCAATTTCTTCCTTTGGATCGAATTTTAACCAAGAAATTAAATAGGGTTGAACGCTTGGACGAAATAAGCCTGCTAATTCAGGAGAAACATTCGTTGCCTTTTTTCCTTTTTTTAATTTTTTGAAAATTTCCCTCACCTCCGAAATGATAGAAGGCGTTTGATCGTTTAATTGCTCAATTAATACTTTGTCAATTGTTCTTCCTGTTCCAGCAATAGATATGTATTTGTTTACTTTACCTGTTTGGGCAGCCAACATTCCTATTAATGAACCTTCAGAATGACCAATTAAAATTATGTTTTCGAATTTTTTAGCATTAAGGTAATCAATCCAAGCATTTACAATGGTTACATTGTCTTCAAATTTTAAATCTTTTTCTTCAATAGTGGCTTCACTTTTACCGACCATTAACTTGTCATATCTCAAACTTGAAATTCCTTCTTTTAAAAGTCCCTCAGCGAGGAGTTTGTAGTTATTTGTTTGAACCAAAACACTGTTCCCATCACGATCTGTAGGACCAGAACCTGGTATAATAATTACAATTGGAGATTCTTTCTTCTTTTCAGTGGTTAATAAGCTTCCATAGATTTTGCCCAAATCTGTTTTTACCTTCACTTTTTTTGCTTCTTGAGCCCATGAAAAAGTATGAAATGATAAAAACAGCACGACAAGTGCAGACCAAGTTAAGCGCTTCATAGTATATTTAATTAAATTAGCAGTTACTTTGTAATATTAAGAATAAAATTCAAATGAAAAGTGTTTATTCGTACATAAATGATAACAAGAATCGGTCTGTATTGGCCTTTGAACCTACTTATTTGTTTGAGTGTCAGGAGAATTTTACTTGTTTAGAAAAAATTGTTTCTTTTTTAGAAAATCATAAAGGTGATTATTGTTTTGGTTATTTTACTTATGATTTAAAAAATGAAATTGAAGATTTATCTTCTCATAATCCTGACCGAATAGCTTTTCCAAAAGTTGGTTTTTTTGTTCCTAAATATGTCGTAGAATTTGATGCTAATGGAAATCAACATTTTTTGAAAGGAGAAGCCAATGAAGATACTGAATCTTTCATTACTGAATTTTTTACCAAAGAGAATAAAACACCTGTAAACAATGTTAAACTCACAGCGGGCTTAAGTCAGCGTGATTACATTTCAACAATTGCAGCTTTACAAGATGAAATTCAGTTTGGAAATATTTATGAGGTTACTTTTTGTCAAGAATTTTATGCCGAAAACAGCCATATTGATCCAATTGCAACTTATTTTGCTTTAAATAAAAAAACGAAAGCTTCATTTTCTTGTTTCTTGGCATGGAAAGATAAATATCTATTGTCTGCAAGTCCTGAGCGATTCCTAAAACGCGAAGGGAATAAACTCATTTCTCAGCCCATCAAAGGAACAGCTAAAAGAGGAATGAATGCAGTAGAAGATGAACAGTTGAAAAAAGATTTATTGGCAAGCGAAAAAGAACGTGCCGAAAATGTAATGATTGTTGATTTAGTGCGAAATGATTTGTCAAGAATTGCAAAACGTAATTCTGTAAATGTAGATGAGCTATTTGGTGTTTACACTTTTGAAACGGTTCATCAATTAATTTCTACAGTTTCCGCTGAAATTGATAAAGAAACTTCACTTTTAGAGATCCTGAAAGCACTTTTCCCTATGGGAAGTATGACAGGTGCACCAAAAATTAGCGCTATGCAGTTAATTGAAAAACATGAGACCTTCAAAAGAGGTTTATATTCTGGGAGTGTAGGCTATTTTAAACCAAATGGCGATTTTGATTTTAATGTGATAATCAGAAGTATATTGTACAATGAAAGTGAAGGTAGTATTAGTTGTCCTGTTGGAGGAGCGATAACGCTAAAATCTACTCCAGAAGCAGAGTATGAAGAATGCATGATCAAAGTAAAAGCCCTAAAAGAAGTATTGAATACAAATGACTAATGCTATTAAATATTGGGTGGCGTGTAGTGGTGGAGTAGATTCGGTTGTGCTTCTACATTTAATGCATAAACTATATCCTCAAGAATTAGGAATTTTGCATTGTAATTTCGGATTGAGAAGTAATGATTCGGATGGAGATGAAGCATTTGTTCGGAATTTAGCTCAGCAATTGAATGTTCCAATTAGGGTGAAGTTGTTTGATACACTTCAATATGGTCAAGACAAGAGAATGAATACTCAATTGGCCGCTAGAGAATTGCGTTATACTTGGTTTGAGCAAGTCATTCAAAAAGAAAATGGAACTGTGCTTTTAGCACACCATTATGATGATCAGCTAGAGACTTTCTTTTTGCAATTGCGTCGAGGAGGAAAAGTGAAAGGTTTATCGGGAATGCCGAGATTTAGAAATGGCTACTTAAGACCATTATTGAATCACCGAAAATCTGATTTAATTGAATTGGCGCAAAAAAATCAATGGAAATGGCGAGAAGATGTTTCTAATACAAAGAATGATTATACTAGAAACTGGTACCGTAACCAAGTATTATTTCAGCTGAAAAACAATGATTTTCCACTGCATGAAGTTGTTCCTTTAATGCATCTATTTCAGAAAGTGATGACATTTATTGATGGGGTTAAAGTTGAACGAGAAATTCAAATTTCTGAGTGGTTAAAATTACCCATTTGGGTTAAAGACCATTTATTGTTTATCCATGAGATAGGGGAGTATAGTGCTGTAGAAATTGATCGATTGGCCAAATCTTCAAAAGGAAAGTATATCGGTAACGACAAAGTCAAAGTTTGGAATGAAGGTCAATCTTTAGTTTTTAATCATAAAGAGCATAAAGAAAAGTTTGACACTATTAAAATTACAAGGTCAGCAAAAGATGAAATTGTATTGAATGATCGAGATTTATTTCTAGATGTCAAAAAAGTAGAGGGGAATCTTTCTGTACGTAAGTGGAAAAAAGGAGATCGTTTTCGTCCTTTAGGTATGAAAGGGGAGAAATCTTTAGGTAAATTTTTACGAGATAGAAAAGTAGCTGCGCATTTGAAAGAGGATATCCTTGTATTAGTAAATGAGAAGAACATAATTTTAGGTGTTTTTGGATTTGGAGTAGGGGAAAACTTCAAAATTGAGGAAAGCACAAGAACGGTTCTTCGAGTTGAATGTATTTAGTTATTTCTCATAATCTTCAAAAGTCATTATTGTAAATAGTTTCTCTAAAATATGTGGTTTGAAAATATCATGTCCATAGGGTATTTTATGCAATGCTTTTGGTTGTTCAACCTTCTTTAAAAACTGAATAGCACTTTTAGCTGTGATGATTTTGTCATATTCTCCAATGATAATTTTAAATGGGATTTTATTGTTGTTTAAACTTTGTTTAATCAATGTTGAATTTGGTCGAAGTTGACGAAATGCGCTCCATGTTTTATAGGACATTTTAAACTTTTCAGGATCACTAGTGTAGAATTCCAAGAAACTCACGATTTTGGGATGAATGATTTTTACTTTAGCCAAAGCCTTGGCAATTAACATTAGTTCTTTAGGCTTTTTTATCCATCTTCTAAATAACATTCTAGCCCACCATCTGTGTTGCGACCAGCTATAGAAGTTTGAATTGTTGAGTCCGTCAGGTGCTATTAAATTTAAACTTTGAACCCGATCAGCAAAATGATGGAAAGTACTTAGCGTAAATCTTCCACCTTGCGAATAGGCTACCCAATGAAAAGTTTCTACTTTTTCTTTTTTTAATAATTTTTCTAACAATTTTTTAACATCTTTATCTGTGATCAAATTTTTGTGAATTCTTTCCGAATCAAATGTGGAGAAACCATGCAGAAAAAGATGAACTGAAATTACTTTTCTGCCTTTTGTAGCAAGAAACTCAAAATCGCTAGCCGTCCTGCCATTGCCATGAAAACAGAGGATTATATGTTCACCTTCTCCATAAACTTCGTAGGCAAGTTTCATGTCTTGGTGGGTAACATTTTTGATCTTTTGATTCATATTGAGTCAAGAATAAACAGTTAAATTTTTATATTCTGAGGTGTATAATTTTTGCATTCCTATAATTCAGTAAAAAATATCAAGATTAAACCTATGCATGCTTATAAAAGTAGTAAAAATGAATTAAATTTGTGTCCGATTTGTATAACGCTTTTACATCATAAGCATAAAGAAAAATTGGAATGCCTAAGAACGAGAAAATTAAGTCAGTTTTAATTATTGGTAGTGGACCTATCGTAATTGGTCAAGCATGTGAATTTGACTATTCAGGGTCACAAGCTTCAAGATCATTGAGAGAGGAAGGGATTGAAGTAACGTTAATCAATTCGAATCCAGCGACCATAATGACAGATGAAGTAGTCGCAGACAACATTTATTTGAAGTCACTAGAACCGGATAGCATTCGTGAGATTATTGCTAAGCATGATATTGATGCAGTTTTACCTACAATGGGTGGTCAAACAGCTTTAAATCTAGCGATTAAATGTGATGAGTTAGGAATTTGGGAAGACAACAATATTGATATTATTGGAGTTGACATCGACGCAATTGAAATTACAGAGAACCGTGAGGCATTTCGTAATTTGATGGAGGAAATCGATGTGCCTATGGCGCCTCAAAAAACAGCAAAGTCATTTTTAGAAGGTAAAAGTGTAGCTCAAGAGTTTGGTTTACCGTTATGTATTCGTTCTTCATACACTTTAGGTGGTGCAGGAGCAGGTGTAGTATATGACGAAAAAGAGTTTGACAATCTATTAGATGCAGGATTACACGCTTCACCAATTCACGAGGTGATGATTGACAAAGCATTATTGGGTTGGAAAGAGTATGAGTTGGAATTGTTGAGAGACAAAAATGACAACGTTGTGATTATTTGTTCTATTGAGAACTTTGATCCAATGGGAGTACATACAGGAGACTCAATAACTGTTGCACCTGCAATGACTTTAGCAGATACAACTTTCCAGGAAATGCGTAATATGGCCATCAAAATGATGCGTTCAGTTGGTAATTTCTCAGGAGGTTGTAATGTTCAATTTGCAGTTTCTCCAGACGATGAAGAGAAAATCATTGCAATTGAGATTAATCCACGTGTATCTCGTTCATCAGCTTTGGCTTCTAAAGCAACTGGATATCCTATTGCAAAGATCGCTGCAAAATTAGCGATTGGCTATACTTTGGATGAATTAGACAACCAAATTACAAAAACAACTTCGGCGTTATTTGAGCCAACATTGGATTATGTAATTGTAAAGATACCACGTTGGAACTTTAACAAATTCCCAGGAGCAGATCGTAAATTAGGTCTTCAAATGAAATCGGTTGGGGAAGTTATGGGAATTGGACGTTCATTCCAAGAAGCATTACAAAAAGCTTGTCAGTCACTTGAAATTGGCCGTAATGGTTTAGGAGCTGATGGGAAAGAAATTACAGATCAAAACCAGATTTTAGAAAGTTTAGAATTCCCTAGTTGGGATAGACTATTCCATATATACGATGCGATTAAATTGGGAATTCCGTTTAACCGTATTCAAGAGAAAACAAAAATTGATATTTGGTTCTTACGTCAAATTGAAGAGCTAATTAAATTAGAGCGTAAAATCGAGAAATTATCTTTAGACACAATTCCAAAAGAAGTGTTGTTTGAAGCGAAGCAAAAAGGATATGCCGATCGACAAATTGCTCATTTATTGAAATGTTTAGAGTCAGAAGTCTACTCAAAACGTGACGAATTAGGAATTCAACGTGTTTATAAATTAGTTGATACTTGTGCAGGAGAATTCCCAGCGCAAACACCATATTATTACTCTTCTTTTGAATTAGAAAACGAAAGTGAAGTTTCTGATAAGAAGAAAATTGTTGTTTTAGGTTCTGGACCAAACAGAATTGGTCAAGGAATTGAATTCGATTACTCTTGTGTTCATGGAGTTTTAGCTGCAAAAGAAGCAGGATATGAAACTATCATGATCAACTGTAATCCTGAAACAGTTTCGACAGATTTTGATACCGCTGATAAATTATACTTCGAACCAGTTTTCTGGGAACACATTTATGACATTATTCGTCATGAAAAACCAGAAGGTGTAATTGTTCAGTTAGGAGGACAAACAGCATTGAAATTGGCTGAAAAATTAGAGCGTTACGGTATCAAAATTATGGGAACGAGCTACGATGCTTTAGATTTAGCTGAAGATAGAGGTCGTTTCTCAAAATTATTGAAAGACAACAATGTGCCTTATCCAGAATTTGGTGTGGTTGAAAGTGCAGAGCAAGCTTTAGAATTATCTGATGATTTAGGTTTCCCATTACTTGTTCGTCCTTCTTATGTATTGGGTGGACAAAAAATGAAAATTGTCATCAATAAGGAAGAACTTGAGCACCATGTTGTAGATATTTTACGTGACATGCCAGACAATCAAATTTTGTTGGATCACTTCTTAGGTGGAGCAATCGAGGCAGAGGCTGATGCAATTTGTGACGGAGAGAATGTATACATTATTGGTGTAATGCAGCACATTGAGCCTGCTGGAATTCACTCAGGAGATTCTTACGGAGTATTACCACCATATAATTTGGGAGACTTGGTAATGCAACAAATTGAGGATATCACGAAAAAAGTTGCTGTAGCATTAGACACTGTTGGATTGATTAATATTCAATTTGCAATTAAAGATGACAAGGTTTATGTTATTGAAGCAAATCCAAGAGCATCTCGTACGGTTCCATTTATCGCAAAAGCGTATGACGAACCATATGTAAACTATGCAACAAAAGTAATGTTAGGGGATAAAAAAGTAACAGACTTTAATTTCCAGCCTAAGAAAGAAGGATATGCAATTAAGATTCCTGTATTCTCATTTAACAAGTTCCCTAATGTAAATAAGGAACTAGGACCTGAGATGAAATCTACAGGTGAAGCAATACAATTCATCAAAGATTTAAAGGATCCTTTCTTTAGAAAGATATTTGCTGAACGAAATTTATATTTATCGAAATAGAATTTTCGAGGCAATTTTAAAGTATAGAAAAGTCCAGGTTGAAAAATCTGGACTTTTTAGTTTAAATTCGTTTATTTTAGAGACCGGAAAGAAAAACAATTATTTAAAAAAGATACAATGATTTTATTAAGCATTCCAGGAACATTTAGGATGATATTAATCATCATTGCTGTAATTGTAATCATTCGCTTTATTAGTCGCGTGATGAATGCAAAGAGTAGTGCTGAAAATACTAAACGTTACAATCAAAACAATGAGGAGTACCGTCGTGCAAAAGAGAAAAGTGAGAGGGAACGTGGAAAAGTTCATATTGTTGAAGGCGGATACCGTGAAGCCGAGGATGTGGATTTTGAAGAAGTGAAGGAAGATCAAAAATAAAACATTAAAAAAGTAAAATCTTAAAGTGTTGGTGTTCAATGGACTTTAAACAAAGATTAAAAAAAGTTTATTTTTTTTTCTAAAAAGCATTGTAGAAGGAAAAAAGTTACTTATATTTGCACACGCCTAACGCAATAAGTTACGGTGATCACAACGGTGAGAGAAAAGGTTGAAAATTTGAATATTTTAATTGCGAAAGCAAAGAACAATACAAAATTTAATAGCTAAGTAAAATTGGTTATAGCTGACTGTAGTCAGTGTCTTTTAAGAAAGATTTTAAGTTTTGGTCTGGTAGTTCAGTTGGTTAGAATACCTGCCTGTCACGCAGGGGGTCGCGAGTTCGAGTCTCGTCCAGACCGCAATTAAAAGACGTCTATATGGCTGTAGACTTAGAGGCCCCTAGAGAGTATCATTTCTCTAGGGGTTTTGATTTTCTCATTTTAGTTTGAACAATACAAAATAAAGCAACTTCGGTTGTCTCTGACTGTTGTCAGGATATAGAATTTATTTTGGTCTGGTAGTTCAGTTGGTTAGAATACCTGCCTGTCACGCAGGGGGTCGCGAGTTCGAGTCTCGTCCAGACCGCAAAGCCTCTTTAAATGAAGAGCAAAGAAACGAAGAAGCCCCATTTTATGGGGCTTTTTTTATTTTATTGTATTCCATTTTATCCAATCACATGTTGGTAAACAATTCCTTCCATCCCAAAATTATATTTAACCGTGAAAAATAAGAATTGCTTATTTTAGCCAATGATTTCAGTCACTGGATGGTTAAACTCCATTGAATTATGGAAATGAGTTTTTTTGAATAGGACTGCTTAATTATTCAGAAATTATGAGTATTTTATTATTCAAAAATGAATAATGGCTTGTTGACAGCTTTCTTTGATTGAAAATCTGCTTTACTTAACACGAGAAAAGTGACCAGAATGAAATAATAAATGAAATATGCAGAGGTACCAATTCAAATTAGCTTTTTATAATTTTTACCAATTTCTTTTAAAGGTGCTGGTCATTATATTTGTTTTGCCACTTTTCATTTGGGGGCTTTTATTGACAGGTAATCATAGTTATATTTCTAATTTGTCTCCTATGATATTAATATCAGCTTTGATTTTTTACCCGATTCTAATGATTTTAATATGGATAAAACCTTTTAGCTTTATAGGTGAACTTCAAATTTCTAAAAGGGGGGTTCATGGTTTTAAAAATGATTTGATTGAATGGGGGGATATTAAGTCATTTAAATTGAAAAATTTACGAGGTCATCATTACATCATGTTAAAATTACACAATGGTAAAGTTTTCCATATCACTTCGTCTAGGAGTTCGAGTGATGAAAACCTTACTTTATTTTACGATCGCTTTATTGAACTAAAACCAATTGAATCGGATATTCAACTTCTTTGATTCTTCGTAATATTCAATACACCTGCAATCGGATATTGTTTGTCAGAAGAGATTGAGGGTGAATAAAGAAAAATAAAATTACTTTTTTAATCATGTTGTTCATTTGAAATGTAAAAGTAGAAGATTTCAGATGTCTTATTTATCTTTAAAGGATGACTTTAAGTAAATATGAATATTTCGGTTAATTCATTATTTCCTTTTGTTTACTTTTCTCATTTTCCCATTTAATAATGAGATAAATATAAATACTGATTATAGAAGAAAAGAAACACCAAACAGACAATACATGGTTTTCAAAGAAATACAATGTTACTGCATAAGAAATAGCGATGATGGCGCCAAGGATCCACATGCGTTTCACACTTGAAAAAAATAATGGGACAATTGTAGCTGCAGCATATAAAATAGCTCCGTATTTGTAAATTGTTTCCGGATAATCCTGATCGTATGCAATGTGTTGACCTAAAATCTTAGCTTCGATATTGTAAGCAATAAGAAAATAGAGGAGTGTTGAACTGACCAATGCTCCGATACCTACAAAAACTTTTTGGATCAGTTTTCTATCCTCTTTTTTATCTAGCATTAATATTCCGAAAGGAACAATAAAGGGCCATATAACTTGTGCAAAGAATATAAATGTGATGGTAGCAATGCTTTGCCATAAGATTAGATCAGGATTAGGTAAGCTTAACCATAGTATTCCTTCTGAAATTTGTTGAACTCCAAAAACTAATGGAATACTCCCAAACCACAATTGAGATTTTTGGTTGGTTTTTTTAACTGTTGCCACTCCAATTGCGGTTAGAGCACTTCCGGCGATAAAACTAGCTTCTGGGGAAAAACACATATAGTTTTTGTTTTAGTAGTGAATATGATCTCTTCCTTGTAAATTAAGGATTAATTTTGATCTGATGATTAGTTCTTCCTGCTTTAACTTATATTATTAAGTTTATGAGATCATCGGCGATAATTATTCAGATTAAGGTATTTTCTTGATATTATATTGTTTTCATCCAAATAAATTTATTTTTATAAAAATTACATGATTACTTATGATTCCTTATATTATTATCCTCTTGATTGTTCTTTCTTTGATCTTGTTTTGGGTCATCTACAATCGCTTAGTTTTGGCACGTGAAACTGTGGAGGAAGCCTTGGCAGGTATTGATGTTCAATTGAAAAAACGCTTTGAACTGATTCCTTCACTCGTAGAAATTGTGAAAGGATATTCAACTTTTGAAGAAAAAACTTTAACAAAAGTAACCGCCTTGCGATCAAAAGAATCAAGTAATATTGTACAAACAGAGAAGAAAGACGCAGGCTTAAATCTCGTGAGTCGCTCCCTACGTTTAACGGTTGAAGATTATCCAGAGTTAAAAGCGAATACTTCCTTTCTCAAATTAATGAAAGAGCTTTCTACCGTTGAGGATGAATTAGCGATGTCTAGAAGATATTTGAACGGAACAATTCGTGATTATAACACAAAGATTGAGATATTTCCTAATGTGATTTTCTCTGGTTGGCTAGGATTTAAAGAACGTTCTTTCTATGAAATTGAACCTTTCGAACGAGAACCACATAAAATTTTTGAATAATGCGATCACTACTATTATTACTAAGCTTCTTTTTAACAAGTATTTCCATTTTCGGACAACAGTATGAAAAAATCCTTCATTTTCATAGTGATATAGAAGTTCAACCTGATAAAAGCGTGCTTGTAACAGAAGAAATTAAGGTGAGGTGTCTTTCTCGAATGATTAGAAAAGGGATATACCGTGACCTTCCTTTGAATTACAAGGTGACCAGAGAAGATGGAAGCTCAAACATGATTCGTCAAGATTTAAAGGTGATTTCAGTAACGCGAAATGGTGAGCAAGAACCTTATAAGGTTACAATGATTGAAGGAGGAACACGCATTAAAATCGGGAATGAAAAAAAGAATTTAAAGGTGGGTAATCATACCTACAAAATAAGTTATACAATGGATAGGGTAAGTTATCTTGATCATGATATCGCAAGGTTTAGGTGGAATGTAAACGGGAACTATTGGGATTTTCAAATTGATACTTTATCTGCCAAAGTAAGTTTTCCGCCAAATACGGATTTATTTAATATTCAAGGTCATGTTGGGAAGTTATATAGTAGTGGAGTAGATGATGAACAAAGTATACATTTAAATGGTAATAATGAAATTATTTTCCAATCGGAGATGCTCTATCCAGAACAGAACTTAACAGTTGATGTGACCTTTGATCCTGCAATTCTATTAGAAACTTCAGCTTGGACAAGATTCACCTATTTTCTTCGTGATTATGCAGTTTTATTATGTGGTGTTTTAGGATTAATCTTGACTTTTCTTGTGAATTTCATTTTATGGTATAAGTATGGAATCGATCCCAAGAAAGGAACAATAATTCCCCAGTTTTATGCTCCTGAAGGATGGTCACCCGCTGAAGTTTCATATTTGTATCACGAAGGAAAAGATATTGATAATGTTTTTGTGAGTCAGTTGTTACAGCTCTTGGTAAAAGGTCATATAACGATAGATAATTTGAGTAAATCAAAAAGCAAATTTATATACAAGGTACAATTGATAGCTGAAAATAGTAGCCAAGAAAAATTGACTAAATTAGAATTAGGCTTCTTTAATATTCTTTTTTCAAAAAAGGATTTTTTAATCATTACAAAGAAATATAATCCTTTGGTTGCTATTGCACAGAGTTATTTAATCAAAGAAATGGATGAAGATTTTTCAGGTGTATATTTTAATAAAAACGCAAACCTAGTCATACCTCAATATATCTTACCTGTAATTACTATTTTTGGTATGCTTATTTGCTTTAATCTTTTTGAAGGTCATATGTTTTGGGTAGTTGGTTTTGGGGTGATAAGTATAATTATGAATATAGTTTTTAAATCACTTTTTTATCAACCAACAACAAAAGGACGTAAAATACTCGATCACATTTATGGTTTTGAGAAGTTTATCGCAGCTGCGGATTTAGATCGCATTAAAAGTCTAAATACACCTGAGTTAAAATTCAATTACTTTGAAAGAAATTTACCTTATGCAGTGGCTTTAGGAAAGGCAGATGAATGGCAAGAAGCGTTTAAAGTATATCAACTACGCACTAACTCTATGGATGGATACTCATTCAATACTTATAGAGGTTTAAGTGCTTTTCATATCTCAGGATTAGCAGCAGTTTCTTCATTTGCTTCGGTTCAACCTTCTTCAAGTACGGGAGGATTTTCAGGTGGAGGTGGTTTCTCTGGTGGTGGAGCTGGAGGCGGTGGAGGCGGAGGTTGGTAGTGTAAATACTAGCTTTTTAATTCAATGAAAATTATTTTTCTTATCATATTTTATGGAATTGGAATGTTTTTGCATCTCAAAGGTAAACAACTATGAAATACTTGACTTTACTTTTTGTTTTACTTGTTTTTAAGGGATTCTCTCAAGAATTGCGAATACAATTTGTGGTAAATGATGAAATGACGGAAACTATTCTAGATTCTGTGCTTATTCAAGTGAATGAAACTTCGGGAAAACAACTTTTTAAAGGCCGTGTTGGTACTAAAGATGAAATCGCTTTTAAAGCTCCTGCGAATAACATTATTCGTGTAAATGCTTTTAAAAAGGGCTACCATCCAATAGAAACTATTGTAAATCTTAGTTCATACGATCGAGAAATCCGTAAAGAAAGAGTTATTCAAATTGATTTGAATCTTAAATATGATGGTCAAATCACTGTGGAATATGACGTTACAGCACTTTATAAACCTGAGATTGCATTTGCTTCTGAACGCATTAGCGTAAGTGATTTTGTGGTCCTTGATGAAAATACAATGGTGATTTTAGCCTACAGTAAAAAGCTGAGTACAGCTAGTGAATTACTTTGGTATGCCAATGATAGTATCGTTTCTACGAAAAAGGTACCAGGAAAAGCCATTCGATTGGAAACGGATTATCGAAATAGAATCTTTTTAAGGTGTGAATACAAAGATTATTTATTGAAAAATGATGAAGCTCTAGATCTTGTTCAAGTGCCTAGAAAACAACTTGATAATTTTATAAAGCCAATTTTAGATACAGTTTTAGATGAACAATTATATTTTACGACCTACAAGTCACATTATCCAGCTTTTGATTTTTATAAAGTTCAAATGAAAGATAGTAGTCATAATTTATTGCACCATATTGAAGATACAGAAATGATGGAGCAATATCGAGCGGAATATAAGTGGGCTGATGTTCGCACGAAATTATGGGCGTGGGATATGGAAGATCAAACAGGAGTAGATAGAGAAGTTTGGGTGGGAGCAAATGTCTTTACCAATTCAATTTATTATGAAGCGCCATATAGTGAGTTTTTCATTATTGATAATGAGGTTTTGGTGTTTGATTTTTATCGTGATCAATTGTTTAAATATGATGCCAATACAGGAGAGGCCATAGATAGTACAGCGATTTCATTTCATAAAGATGCGAGAAAGACAGGCTGGAAAAGGAAAATGATAAAAGACCCAATCACACAAAAAATCTATACTTTATATGATGATGGAGGATATATGGACCTCTATGAAATCAATCAAGAAACAGGACAGCGCAAAGAGAAATTCACTTTGTTTTATCGCTATGTTGAGGAAATTCAAATTCAGAATGATCAAGTGTTTTATGTGTATAGACCATTTGAGAGTTTACAGAAAAAGTACTTGTATGTCGAAGGTTTTAACGATGTAAACCGTAGTTTAGAAGGACAAAATAGATTTGAACGTAATTAATACTTAAGCATTACATTCTTCTGCTATTGAAAGTAAAGTAGGGACATGAATGTCGTGATCTCCTTCAAAATACCTCATTTTTGTTTCAAAAACTTGTTCTTCAAAATATTGCTTAATGGCATCCATCTTTCCTTGGAAAAACTGGTCTTCATTTCCTAAAACAAAGAAATTGTTAGAGGTTAACATACCTGATTTTCCATCTTCAATCGAAATATCTTCCGGGAAAACACTTGCCCATAAAATAAAGTGGTCTGCATTGTAATTTCCACTATTGTGCCATCTTGAGGCTGTAGCTCCTCCTTGAGAAAAACCGAGTAGAAAACGTTGTTTAAAACTGTGCTCTTTTAAAATTGTGTCAGCGAGTTGATTGAGAAAGTTATGATTGTCCTCAATATCGTCTAATCGCGCTTCTTTGGTCATCCATGAGGCGCCAACACGTCCACTAGAACCTTTTCTGTAAAATCTATGAATTCCTTCGGGAACCACAATAAAGTTTTGATCAGGGTCAAGTTGATGAAACTTTCTGATAAAATAGGCTGGAAGTTGAGAGTAACCATGGAGAACAAACCATATATTCTTTGCAGTTTCTGGATTTCCGTATGTAAAATACCGTGCTGTTTTTTCTATCTTAATTTTATGTTCCATTGTTTTTCTTTTCAATATTAAGAAGATGAGGAGGCAAAAAAAAGATTCCTCTTTTGAAAAACAATGTAGAGGAATCTTAATTACGATTGATTACTTTATTTAAAAATCAATATTATTTTATTTTCAGTTTCATTAATTTTTCATCACCGATATAACCTTCTAAAACATCTCCTATTTGTACAGGTCCAACACCTTCTGGCGTTCCTGTAAAGATTAAGTCACCAATTTTTAAGGTCATGAATTGAGAAACATATGCGATAATTTGATCCACTGTAAAAATCATATCCTTACTGTTTCCAATTTGAACAGTTTCTCCATTTTTCTCTAATTTAAAATCAAGATCTTGGATGTTTTTTCCTTCTAATGGAATCCATTTTTCGCCCATAGGAGCACTGTGTTCAAATCCTTTGGCAATTTCCCATGGGTGACCTTTTTCCTTGCATTTACGTTGCAAATCTCTTGCGGTAAAGTCAATTCCAATACCAACATGATCATAGTATTCATGGGCATATTTTTCAGCAATATTCTTCCCTAGTTTATTGATTTTAATCACCAATTCACATTCGAAGTGCAAGTCTTCTGTAAAATTTGGATAATAAAATGGATTTTTCTTGGGTAGAATAGCCGTATCTGGCTTCATAAAAAACATTGGAACTTCCGGTAGGGGAGAGTTCATTTCTTTTGCATGATTTGCAAAATTTCGACCAATACAAATTATTTTCATAGAAGATTATTTACCGAATTTACTTTTTAGCGCTTCAATTTTATTTTCCATGCGCTTTTCTTCTTTTTCCTTACGGATTTTTTTGTTTTCTTGTCTTTTGGCTTTGATTTTATCAATTTCCTTCTTTAAAACCGCTTTCGTATAGCGAGGGAAATTACTATTCATCATCCAACCATAATAACCAGGTTCATTTTTATCCACTTCTTCAATGGTTTTCCCTTTGTGTTTCCCAAAGTTGTATATAGCTTTACCTTTGTCGTTTTCAGCTAAACGCCCAGCAAAATCAATGATTTTAAACTTGTTATGTACAGAGAACTTTGCTAAAAACTCCATGTCGTTTTCAAGTTCCTCGTATTTCTCTACCTGTGCTTTCAAAACTTCGTATGTTGCAATAACATCCGCCTCAGCGCTATGTGCATTTTCAAGATTTTTATCACAGTAAAAACGGTAGGCAGCAACGAGTGTTCTTTGTTCCATTTTATGGAAAATGTTTTGAACATCGATGAATTTACGAGCACTCATATCAAATGAATGTCCTACTCGTAAGAACTCTTCAGCTAACATTGGAATGTCAAATTTATTTGAGTTAAATCCAGCTAAATCTGCATCTCCGATAAATTCAGCAACTTGATCTGACACTTCTTTAAAAGTTGGTTGATCTTTAATGTCCTCCTGTGTAATTCCATGAATTTCTGTACTTTCAGCAGAAATTTGCATCTCAGGATTAATTTTCAATGTTAAAGTTTCTTCCTTTCCTGTAGGGTCTATTTTAAGCATAGATATTTCTACAATTCGGTCTTGTGAAACATCTAATCCTGTAGATTCGATATCAAAAACACAAAGGGCATTTTTTAAATTTAAGCTCATATAATTAAAAATAAAAAAGTGGGCGACAAACCCACTTTTGAGTTATTGTTGGACAAATATCATTTCTTTAAATTTAAAATCCAAGCAGATTGCTCAACTTCCTCCTTAGCTTGTTTAAGTAAGTTGTTAGCCTCTTTGATTTTATCTGATTTTCCTGTTGTAACAAGCTTTAAATCATTTGGTAAGGTGATAATTTCAGAATCATATCCTTTTTCTATTAAAGAATTATTTAATCTTTTGGCAAACTCAAGATTGAAAAAAGAACCAATAACAATATGGAAGTTGTAATCGGCATACATAAATTTACGATTTGTAAATTCACCTCCGTTTTTATCTTTAATCACCTCAACGTTTGTAGATTCAATCATTTCAATAACATCTTCTGATGAAATGTTGTTGACTCCGTTTGTGAAAATCTCCACATATTGATATGGAATATATTTGTCATTGTTTTTAAAGTCGGCAGAATAGTCAGGACCTGATACAAACGTCTTATTTACTTGAATGTTAACAGAATATTCTTGATCTAGACTGTTGAAATAATCAGTTAGAAAGTCTTTTACATTTTCAGCCCTTTTATTGGCCAAATCTTGATTACTATCAAATGAACCTGTAGGGACTTTTGATGCTGAAGCATTAATATTGATGTCGAAATTTGTTCTTCCTCTCTCAAACTGTGAATTTATAGAGTCTAAGAAAATTTTTAATACTCCCTCATTGGGATCAAGTTTATTCTTATTATAACCAAAGTAATGTTTCATAATTAAAGGAGCATAAGTCGTGATTTGTTCTTGTGGTTTTACCACTTCGGTCATCGCCTTATTCAAATGAAATTGACGATAGATTTCTTCGTATTCAGGGGAACAATGTGTAGTGATCTTTTCAGTGGTTAACATCGGTCCAGAGTTGGCTTTACGTAAACTTATTTCATAAGTTTTACATGGCTCTAATGAAGCGTAGAATGTTCCATCCGTTATTTTTGAATACATAATATATTCATAGGCTTCATCGCAGTCTAGGCATTTAACCTTTAGGACAATATCTTCTGGCATATTTGATAATTCATTGGTAATGATCTCCGCCAGATACACCTTAACATTACTGATAGAAATATTTCCTTTTGTAACCTCATAGATGTCTTTTTCACCATAGCCTCCTTTACGATATGAAGTATAATATCCGGTAGTACCATCAATATTTGTAGTATAATAGATGTCGTCATTCGTGGTGTTTAATGGATGTCCAAGATTAACGGGTTTCGACCAATTATAGTCTTCATCTAATTTAGAGGAGAAAATATCAAAACCTCCCATACTTTCTTCTCCGTTACTCGAAAAGAACATTGTTCTGTTGTCTATGGCTATAAAAGGTGAATCCTCATCATATTTTGTATTAATGGTTGGTCCAAGATTTTTAGGATCAGTCCAAGTTCCATCGGAAAGCTTCTCAATTACATATATATCTCGTCCTCCGAAACCGCCTTCTCTATCGGAAACAAAATATTTTCTACGTCCATCAGGAGAAACTGTAATGTGTGTTTCCCAGTGTTTAGTATTGATCGCTTTATCTTTTATCGGATTTAAGTTTTTAAATATGTTAGATTCTAATTTAGAGTAGTATAAATCACCATTTCCAGTTTGATCTTTAAAAACGTAAATACTTCTTTCATCAGCACTAATCGAAACTGTGGCTTCGTTGTAATTAGGTTCGCAAAAAGGTAATAATTGAGGTTCACTCCATATATCATTATTGTCTTTATAACTAACATAAATATCTTCTAAAAACAAATTTGTTCCAGGTTCCTTAATCATGATATTACTAGAGTCAGGATATAATCTACGGGAGGTGAAGTATAGTGCAGATCCGTCTAATGAAACGATAGGACTATACTCAGGATTTACGGTATTGATTTTCTCTCCGACATTTTTAACCTCAAAGTCTGAAGGGTTTGCAATAAGTCTTTTCGCAACCTTACATTGTAGTATTTTTAATTCCGCTTTTTCATTGAGCGGATTTTCATTTTTAGAAAGCTTCAGAAAAGTTTGATAATTTTCAAGAGCTTTGTCCAATTGATTTGAAAGGTGGTATGCTTCACCCATAAAATACAATGCTTCTAATGGAGCGTCATTTTCGTTTTTTGAAGTCATATCGAAATTTTTCGTTACATTCGAAACTGCAATTTTTAGGTGTGGAATAGCTTTATCAAAATTGTCAGAAATATTTAGTAATGCAAAACCATATCGGTAATTGTAATTTGGATTTTCTGCGTCAAACTCAAGTAGTTTCTCGGCAGTTAAAAATCCATGATAATAACTGTTGTTAATCATTAAGCTGGTATTGACCTGAACCAATTCTTTTTCTGTACCTGTTTTGAGTACATCTTCTAATTGTCGTGGAGTTAAGTCTTGCGTGAATGACACAATTGAAAAAGACAATAAGATGGCCGTTAGAATTGATTTTGTATATACTAAATTCATAAATTTAATTTAAAAAATTAATTAAAAATCATGAGTAGTAAGGGTAATTAAAGGGGGTAGTTTAGAGTATAAAGATACAAATAGCCCACTTAATAAAAATTAAGTGGGCTATTTAATATTAACAATCAGTTTTTAATTACAACTGAGTTTCAGGATCAAAAGATTCTAAATATTCGGCAACTCTTTTCACAAACATTCCTCCTAGAGCTCCATCAACAACTCTGTGGTCGTATGAGTGAGAAAGGAACATTTTGTAACGAATTCCGATAAAGTCACCATCTGGAGTTTCAATTACAGCTGGAATTTTTCTAATTGCACCAGTAGCCAAAATTGCAACTTGTGGTTGATTTATAATTGGTGTTCCCATTACGTTTCCGAATGTACCAACATTTGTCAATGTGTATGTTCCACCTTGAATATCATCAGATGACAATTTGTTTGCTCTTGCTTTGTTTGCCAATTCATTAACTTTTTTGGCTAAACCATAAAGGTTTAATCTGTCAGCTTGCTTAATTACAGGCACAATTAAGTTTCCTGAAGGAAGTGCTGCAGCCATTCCAATGTTAATGTCTTTTCTTTTGATGATTTTATCTCCTTCAACACTGATGTTAATCAATGGGAAGTCTTTAATCGCTTTGGCAACGGCTTCAATAAATACAGGAGTAAATGTGAAGTTTTCACCTTCTCTTGCTTTAAAGTCTCCTTTAATTTTATTTCTCCAGTTCCAAATGTTTGTTACATCCGCTTCAACAAACGAAGTTACGTGAGGAGATGTTTGTTTAGAACGAACCATGTGTTCTGAGATTAATTTTCTCATACGGTCCATTTCAATAATTTCATCACCTTCCATTGCTGGAACACTTGCTGGTTTTGGAGCTTGTGGTGCAGCTGCTTGAGGTGCAGAAGGAGCCTTAGCTGGCGCTGCTTGTGGTGCTGATGTATTTTTGCTTCCACCGTTTTCAATGTAATCTAAAATGTCTTTCTTAGTAACACGACCTCCTTGTCCTGTACCAGAAATACTTTCTAATTCATCCATTGAAACACCTTCTTTGTCAGCAATGCTTCTTACTAATGGAGAGTAAAATTTTCCACTTGGTCCATTTTTATCTAATTCTCCACCATTTACAGTTTCAACTACTTCTTGAATGTCTTGTTCAACTTTCTCTGCAGCTACTTCAACTTCTTTTTTATCTTCTGTTTCAGCAACTTCGCCATCTGTTGAAATCAATGCAATAACATCACCAACTTGAGCAACGTCATCAACTTCAAAAAATATCTTTGCTACAGTACCTGAAACCTCTGATGGTAATTCATTGTCAACCTTGTCAGTTGCCACTTCTACAAGTGGTTCGTCCATTTCAATCGTGTCTCCTACACCTTTTAACCAGTTAGTAATGGTGGCTTCGGTAACACTTTCTCCCATTTTTGGAAGTCGAATTTCTACTTGTGACATATTTTATTTTATAGGATTATATTCAATTTAAGATGCACAAAAATAATCGAAATTTCGGTTATATCAAACCAAAAAGCCTGATTTATCGGTCTAAACTTCGCCAATGTTTCCTTAAAATCAGGATGTCAGTAAGGATAGAGTAGTCTCTTGCGTAAATTAAATTCAGCTTTGAACGCATTGAGCTATGAATTAGACTGTCTTTTTCTTCCGCAGGTGTAAGTACCCCTTTTCTAATTTGAGGCAGGTTTTTTCGCTTTGTAGCATCATCATTGGAATAACCAACCCATGATTTACGACCAATTAAAACAGACCAACAATTTTGGATGAAGCGACCTTTAAATTTGAAAAACCATATAGTGATTGGAAGGAATAAGAAAAAGAGTAAAGCAACCACAAAGTCAAAAGTGCGCTTATTTCTCTTGTTTGAGGTTGTGGAAATTTTATCAATCTCCATTAAATATAAATCTCCTGCTGTATCAATTGAATTACTGCCAATCAAATACATGCTGTTTGGTTGCGCAATTTTAAATTCAACTTTATTGATTGCTGTGATTGACATCCAATTGATAATGGATTCTGCACTTGTGTTTTTGGCACAAAAAATCACTTCATCAATTTCATAAATATCAATGATTTGATCCAGCTGATTGATTACTCCACTGTCATTTTCCGACTTTTCCTCAGACGGTGAAACACTATGAATATCACTTACTTTATGGGCTGTGTTTTTAAGTATTTGTTTGACTCTTTCAACTTCATCTGGCTCCCCTACAATGGCGAAATTCTTATTTCTAACTCCACGAAGGTCAAATTTCTTTCCTAATGCAAAATGCAATAAAACCCTTGAAATGATGTAGTACAACAAAACAAAAAGAGCTCCTAAAAGAATGAACAATCTAGAAAACTGTAGATCTTTAGGTAATAGGGCATAGGCAATCAAGATTACTCCCGTTCCTAAAAGTGTTCCAGAAACGAAAGATTTTAATTTGATCGGACTGTCATATGAACTCGAGTAAACATTTGCGATAAACCATGTTAAGGCATAACCAGGTAAGGCATACTTTAAAACATGAACTGGGAAATTTATACTTTCGAGTGACCATAACTTTGTAAGTGCAAAAAGTCCACAGATGATTACTGTTAAGTCAAATACTGGTAGAAATATACGTTTTATAAATCTATTCAGTAAAGCTAAACCTGCCCTGAAGTAAATGGCCATATTGATGAAGAAAGAGAATGTCTTAGCATTTTTTTGTGAGAAATGCTTCTCAGCAAAAATGACCATGGCACGGTAAAAAACAAAAACGTAGTTGATGCTACTTTTCTTAGTACTTTCTCCTTTGTAATGAATAATTTGTGTTTTTGGAAAATAATAGTTTTTGTATCCTCCTTTAATTATTCTATAGGATAAATCGATGTCTTCCCCATACATGAAAAACGCTTCATCTAAGAGTCCAACTTTATCTAATGCTTCCTTCCTCATCAGCATAAAAGCTCCACTTAAGATTTCAACTTCGTTGGTTTCATGTTCGTCTAGGTAACCTAAATGATACTGACCAAATGTTTTGTTTTTTGGAAATAAACTTGAAAACCCAAATATCTTATAGAAGGCCACCGAAGGAGTTGGTAAACCACGCTTACTTTCTGGAAGAAACTGACCTTTTCCATCAATCATACGGACTCCTAAACCGCCTCCATCAGGATGCTGGTCCATAAAATCAACGCACTTTTGAAAAGTGTCTTCTTCAACAACCGTATCGGGATTCAATAAAACAATGTAATCTCCTTTAGCGATTCTCATAGCCTGGTTATTGGCTTTAGAAAATCCAACATTGTCTTTGTTGGCAATTAATTGAGCTTGAGGGAATTTCTCACGCACCATGTCTACAGAACTGTCAATGGAATTATTATCTACCACAAATACTTCCCCTTCTACATTTTTTAATGCATCATAAACAGAGTTTAAACATTGCTCTAAAAAGTACTCAACATTATAATTGACAATGACTACTGATATGCGGATATTGTTGTGTTCCAAAGTATAATTACGTAAAAAGTTTCTTAATTAACGTATCGCAATACAAGATATTTCAACAGGTACATCCATTGGAAGTTTTGACACTTCAACTGTTTCTCTAGCAGGAGCTTCAGTAGTGAAATAAGTTGCATAAACATCATTTACTTCACTAAAATCATCAAGTGATTTTAAGAAAATTGAACATTTAACAACGTCGGTCATTTCAAAACCTGCTGTTTCCACTAAGGCCTTAATGTTTTCCAGAACTTGTTTTGTGGCCTGCTGAATATTATCAATTCGCAATTCCCCTGATTTTGGATCCAACGGAATTTGGCCACTAACATAAAGCGTATCGTTTTTTAAAATCGCTTGACTATATGGTCCAATCGGTGCTGGAGCGTTAGGAATTGTAATTACTTTCTTCATTCTTTTTTACTTTCCACAAGTTTAATGATTTTGATTTAATATTTAGACTTGAAATAGAATATTCCTTTCGAAGTGCTTATTCTTTTTTGTTTAATATAGTTAAAGTTCCCTTTAAGCATTATCAAATCAATCTGGAACTTGAATTTTTAATGTATTTAAACCAATTTTAAACCGTAAATTTGTGCTATGAAGTTTGATGATTATAAAATTGCAAAAGTTATAAAGAAGGAAATCCAAAATTTAGGTTGGAAACGTCCTACCGATATACAGTTTAAGGCTATTCAGCCAATTTTAAATGGAGAAGATGTGCTTGCAATTGCACAAACAGGTACTGGAAAAACAGCAAGTTTTGTGATTCCAATTTTAAATGCGATTCATAATCAGTTGGAGAAAAATCCATCACACTATGTTCGTGCATTAGTGATGGTGCCGACTAGAGAATTGGCCGAGCAAGTTGAAAAAGTATTTGCTCAGGTAGGTAAAGGAGTTGATGTTCGCTCACGTTCATTGATGGGAGGAGTTTCTCAAGATGATCAAATAACAGATTTAGACAATGGTGTGGATGTTGTGATCTCTACTCCTGGTAGAATGTTTGACTTAATTTCTCAAGGAGTATTGAAAGTTGACCGTTTACAAACTTTAGTTTTAGATGAGGCCGACCACATGTTGGATTTAGGTTTTATCAAGGATATTGAAGATTTGATGCGTCATATTCCTCAAAAACGACAAACTTTATTTTTCTCAGCAACAATAGATAAGAAGATTAAGAAAATTGCTTACAATTTGGTGAGAAATGCCATTCGTATTCAAATTTCTCCAAAAGATCCAGTGGCAAAAAATATTGAACACGCAGTGACATTCGTTGAAATGGATGACAAACGCTTCTTTTTGGAGAATATCATTAAAGAAAATAAGGACCTTAAAATTATGGTTTTTGTTCGTACGAAGGTTAGGGCAGAGCGTGTGGTGAAAGCAATGGAACGTGTAAATATCGAAGCCATCACTATTCATGGGGATGTGGAGCAAAAAGACCGTTTCAAAGTCTTGGAAAAGTTTAAAAATAATGAAGTTTCAATTCTAGTTGCTACTGATGTTGCAGCGAGAGGAATTGATATTCCTGGAATTGGAGCTGTTATTAATTATGATCTTCCAGAAGAACCAGAAAACTATACGCACCGTGTTGGTCGTACTGGTCGTGGAAAAGAAAAAGGTGTGGCTATCTCTTTTTGTAGTGAAAGTGAAAAAATCTTGTTGAAGGCAATTGAAGCCTACAATGGAACTGAAATAGCTGTTTTTGATCTTTCAAAGCAAGATTATAGCGCTATTATTGATGATTCTGAAGATGGAACAGACAATTGGAGAAAACTCATTGAGGAAGAAAATAAAAGAGCTGGTACAGGTAATGAATGGTAAATTTTGAATTGAAAATGCAAAAAGAATAATTTTGATTGAAGAAAGATGAATTGTTCAGTTTGAAAACTGTACCTCACAATTTTTTTGTTCTTCAATCAAAATTAGTGATTCATGACTCATTATTTAAATTCTCATTACTTTCCTTTTTCTCTTCCTCTTTCTCTTCCTCTTCAAAACCACTCATTAAATCATGCGTTTTGGTGTTGTACATTCCTTTTAAATCGTCGATATGGGTTTTGTCCCACATTTTCACGCCAACGAAATAAGAGGCTCTTCCAATGACATGAGCACTAATAGGTGCTGTTAAAAGTAAGAACACAATAATTGCGATTACTCTTGTGGTTATTGAAGTTTCAGTGTAATAGAAAGCTAATCCCATAAGAATTAATCCAACACCAAGCGTGGCCGCTTTTGTGGTAACCGACATGCGTAGGAAAAGGTCTGGCATTCTCAATAATCCGATGGATGCTAAAAGAATAAACAAAGTTCCAAGGGAGATAATTATCATTATTAAAATATCATTCATTTCTTTTTCGTTTTTCGAGGTAATATGAAAATGCAACAGTACTTAAAAATGCGATAAGTGCAAATATCATGGCGATGTCCAAAAAGGATGGACGATGTGAGATAATACTGTAAACGGCTATGATGGCAATTCCAATGGTGATTAATAAATCCAAGGCTACAACCCTATCTGATAGGGAAGGTCCCATTAAGAAACGAATAAACACCAAAAGTGAAGACGTACTTAAAATGGGCATTATAATGTAAGCTAAAAAATCGTCTATGTTCATCGTACAATATCTAAAATTCGTTTTTCAAATCCATTCTTGATGCTGTTAATAAATTTGTCTTTATCGTGAACATACATCGCATGGATATACAATACTTTTCTATCATTTGAAACATCTAAACTCAATGTTCCTGGCGTTAAGGTGATAATATTTGCCAATAATGTTATTTCTAAATCTGTTTTGGCTTCTAAAGGGTATTTGATGATTCCTGGTTCCATATAGAATTTTGGAGTCACCACATCAGCTGCAACTTGTAGATTTGCTTTGATTAATTCATATAAAAAGTAGAACATAAAACTGATAATCCTTGGAATAATAACAAAGTATTTCCCTGTTTTTTCCCTCGGACTGATGATCCACAGTACTAAGAAACTTAATACAATACCAAAAGCAAAGTTTCCGGCATTCACTGTTCCAGTCAAGAAAACCCAAACAATGGCCAATAATATGTTTAGTAAAAACTGTACTCTCATAGTTTTGTTTTTTCATTGATATTAAATACTGCATTGTAGTAATGCTCAGTATTCATTAATTCTTCGCCAATCCTTGTGGCAATTAATTGGAAGTGCTCTGCAAAAAAGCTGTAATATAAGGTTACGCCTACCAATAGTACTACAGGAACAACATAAGCTGCTTTTTCAGCAAAATTAAAATCCTTGAAATATTTAAATGAAGACTTGGTTTCAATCGATTCCGGATTCTGTGAAAAAACGTTATTCCAAACTTTAGCAATGATGATTAATGTAATTAAGCTGGCAAAGATAAACATGACCAACATCGCAATTTCATTGGCGGTGTAACTCGCACTAAATA
Source organism: Brumimicrobium aurantiacum (assembly GCF_003402975.1). Taxonomy (GTDB): domain Bacteria; phylum Bacteroidota; class Bacteroidia; order Flavobacteriales_D; family Crocinitomicaceae; genus Brumimicrobium; species Brumimicrobium aurantiacum. The sequence continues at coordinate 205,271 of NZ_QURB01000006.1, forward strand.
ATGAAATTTTAGGCCAGAATCCTGACAATGGTGGAATTCCAACTAAGGCAAAGAGGGGAATCGCAAATAGGAATGAAAGCTTAGGGTAATTATCCATCAAACCACCCATTTTTTCCATTTTGGTGTTTCCGAAAATACGAAACATAATTCCGCCCATCATATACAAGGTAGCCTTAACAATGATGTCGTGGAACATATACATTACGGCACCAACGATTGCAACTTGCGTAAATATACTCAAACCTCCAACCATGAATCCGATGTGACAAATGATTAAATAGGAGAATACACGCAAAATATTCTTTTGAACCAGGGCACCGATTCCCCCAAAAAACATTGTTAATCCTGCAATGATCATCAAGATAATTTGGTTGGTTTCACCCAATGGAAAAATCAAGGTAAAGACGCGCAACATGGCGTAAATTCCAACTTTTGTAAGTAATCCAGCGAATAAAGCAGATACAGCAGCTGGCGGAGTATGATAAGAGGCGGGAAGCCAAAAATACAATGGAAATACTCCTGACTTTACACCAAATCCAATAAAGAAAATTAAGGAAATGGTCTGCATCAGTCCTTTATTTTCAATTTCCGGAATTATACGCGACAATTCAGCCATATTCAGTGAACCTGTAGCTCCGTAAACCATCGCAATTCCTGTAAGGAAAATGATTGATGATATCATGTTTAAGGTGAAGTATTTTACAGCTCCTTCAATCTGAATTTTCCTTCCACCAATCGTCAACAGTACAAATGATGAGATAATGATTACCTCAAACCAAACGTATAAATTGAATAAATCTCCTGTCAAGAAAGCGCCGCTCAATCCCATAATCAAGAAGTGGAAAATGGCGTAATAACCAAATTTTATTCTTGATGAAACCATATTTTCTGTAGAGTATATAGAAAGCGCAAATGACACGATATTGGTCAGTACAATTAATGTTACAGCAAGTGTGTCCGCTACCATGCTGATACCAAAGGGAGCTTCCCAGTTTCCTAGTTGGATACTTAGTATTCCGTTTTCCCAAACGCGGTGAAATAACATACCAGCAATTACAATACCTACGGTACTTCCCAAAATACTGATGTAACGCTGAATTTTAGGTTTTTTCCAAAAGAACAACAACAACACTGCTGTAATCAAGTGGACAATGATCGGATATATTGTTAAATGTTCATTCATTTGATGTCGTCTGTTTTATTCATTGTATCAATATCATCTGTTTTTAGTACTTTATAGGCACGTTTAATCAGTACAATAGCAAATGATTGCAGTCCAAAACTAATTACAATCGCTGTCAAAATTAAAGCTTGTGGAACGGGATCAGCAAATACACCTTCCAACATTTTTCCATCGGCAGGAATTAGAGGTGGATTACCTTTAACCAATCCTCCCATGAGGAAAATGAGGAGGTTAACTCCATTTCCTAAAATCACAATTCCGATGATTAACTTTACTAAACTACGTCGAAGAATCAGATAAATTCCTGCCGCATATAGTATTCCTGTCATAATAGCTAATAGTATTTCCATATAATTATACGCTTTCTGAAATGGTGAATATGATGGTTAAACAAACGCCAATAACAACTAAGTAAACTCCAGTGTCGAAAAATAAGGCACTCCCTATTTTACCTAGAATTGCGATGTCTTTCTCATACCATAATCCTGTCATGGCTGGATCTCCAGTGAATATTACGGGAGCTAATGCACTTAAAATGGCGATGGCTAACCCTACAGGAATTAAAAATCCAGGGTGAATTCGAATTAATTTTCTTGTTTGGTCTAGTCCATTCGCAAAAGCATGAAGGATAAATGCAATCGCGGCAATTAAACCTCCAATAAATCCTCCTCCAGGAAGATAGTGGCCACGTAGCAACACAAATACTGAAAACAGGATCAGTAAAGGTAAAAGTGTTGTCGAAACGGTTTTTAAGATTAAACTTTTCATATTATTTCTCGTGTTTCTTTAAATATAATTTCAATAATGCAAATACTCCGATGGCAGCAATGGAAAGTACCACAATTTCAATCATGGTGTCAAATCCTCTAAAGTCAACCAAGATGACATTCACAACATTTTTCCCTTTGGCCAATTTGTAAGCATATTCTGCGTAGAATTCAGATGTTGCTTTCACTGGATTTTCATTCATGATTTCAATAATCGTAAAAGCCAAGAATGTTCCAAATGAAGTGGCAATGATTCCATCTCTGATGCGATTCGTTCTATTGGATAATTTTAAATATTTCGGTAATCGGTAAAGGACCAGAACAAATAGAATCACGGTTAAGGTATCAATTGAAAATTGAGTCATGGCTAAATCTGGTGCACCATAAAAAACAAAGATAAAACACATCGTATACCCTAAAACTCCCATTCCTGCAATGGCAGAAAGTCTAGATTTTGTAAATACAGTAAATAATACGGAAACAAGCATCATTGCCAATACTACTATTTCATTCCAATTCAATGCTTTGATTTCTTTTAGGGATAAGAAAATCCTTGGATTGATAAAGATGTGAATACCAAAAACCAAAGTCAATAAAACCAAGATGATCATGACGTATCTTCTCAAATATCCATTTTGGAAGAATCTTGTCAAGAAATATGAAATGCGCTCAAATTGATTGGCGAAAACAAGGGCCAATCGCTTAGGAGAGAATGCATTAAATTTAATCATAGAACTTTCCTTTTTGTAACTTGGTTTCCATAGGAAATAAACGGCAAGTCCAGCAATTATGGTAATTGAACTCAATAAGATAATAAGATTGAAACCATGCCAGATGGCCAAGTGTGGACTTTCTTCTCCTGTGAGGTCTGGAGTAATATTGTGTGTAAATAAGCTTTCTATCATTCCTGGGAAGATTCCGAACAATAAACTTAATGTGGCGAGCAACATCGGCATTAACCATAATAAAAAATGAGGCTTTTTAACACGTCCCAGCTCCTCAGGTTGTTTTCCTGTAAATGGTTTTACTCCAACTACAAGACCCGCAAAAACCATTAGAATATTGGTCAAAACTGCAATCGTTGTTAAGAAAACAGGATTCATTCCGCCGTGCAGTGTAGCTTCATATATTAAGTCTTTTCCTATAAATCCAATGGTAGGGGGAAAGCCACCACTTGAAAATGCAGCGATAAATCCTGCAATGGAGAGAGGAAGTAATACTTTTCTTAGACCACCTAATTTTGTAATGTCTCTGGTGCCTGCTTGATGGTCAATGGTTCCGGTAACCAAGAATAGACAGGCTTTGTATAAGGCATGAACAACAATAAATACAATCGCTGCTGTAATTGAAGCTGTTGTGCCAATACCAATTAAAAACACCATTATTCCAAGTGCTCCTATAGTAGAATAGGCTAAAATCCCTTTTAAATCAGTTTTAAACAGCGTTTGAAAAGCGGCATATAGCATTGTAATTCCACCGACTATTAGTAATACTGTGAAGAAATAACTGTTGTTTTGAAAATGTGGAGTGAATCGAAGTAATAAGTAAATCCCTGCTTTTACCATAGTTGCAGAGTGCAAATATGTCGATACTGGTGTTGGTGCTTTCATTGCTCCAGGTAACCAGAAATGGAAAGGAAATTGTGCTGATTTTGTAAATGCTGCAAGGAAAATAAAGACCATTAACAATGCTGAAACTTCATGATTTTCAAATACTTCAGATGATTGTAACATCTCTGAAATAGAAAGCGTACCCGTGATTTGTCCTGCCAAAACAGCAAATGCCAACAAAGCTAATCCTCCAAGTCCTGTGATACTCAAGGCAATTATGGCCGACTTCCTAGATTCAGCTTGGGTGTTGTTGAAACTGATTAAATAAAAAGAACTTATACTGGTTAACTCCCAAAAGATGAATAGGGTAATGATGTTGTTTGAAGTCACCAAACCGATCATCGCGCCCATAAATATGGTAAGGAAAGTATAAAAACGTAATATTTTCGGGTGACCTTTGAGGTATTGAGTGGTATATAAGAAAACAATACTTCCCACTCCAGTAATCAACAGAGTAAAGAGTATGGCTAAATTATCGAGTCTGAAATCGAGATTTATGCCCAGGGAGGGAACCCATTTTGTAAAAAATGTAAATACTTCACCATTGATGATCGGACTTACAAAAGATGAAAAGTAAAGGAATAATGAAATCGGTAAAAGTGAAGCCACCCAAGTCATTCTCTGAAACTTTTGCTGACCCAATCCAAATAAGATTAGTGCAAATAAGAATGAAGAAAGTATCACAAATAAAAAAATAGTCATAATTTAAAATAGATCACTTAATATAAAACTGAAAGTTAAGTTGATTGAGCATAAAAACACTCCAATAAAACTATTACCTTCTCTTCGCCGGGTAATATACGAATAACCGCGGTTTTTGTTTAATTAAATTGTGACTTTCCGTATGAATTTTATATAAAATTAAGTAAATTTAATTCGAGTAGGTGTTTTTTAATTTTACCATATAATAAGGTATAAATTGACTTTTGAATGAAGAGCTGTTTATTCAAAAAAATAAGTCCAAACCAATGGTCTGAACTTATTTTGAAAGTACTTAATTTTTAATTACACTTTTTCAACGTTCCAAGCGAAATTTTCGCATGGTTCATCGACAGGAGTATTGGCAATGTGACTGGTATATTTACTGATTACTTTTTGAGATAATCCTAAAATCACGTTTAATACTTGTTGTTCTCCATATCCTACAGCCTAAAATTTGTTTAAATCTTCTTGAGTAACATTTCCACGGTTACGCACCATTTTTAAGTTGAATTCATGTAAAACTTGAAGTTTTTTTGCTGGCATTTTAGGTAACAATGTATGTAACTATGAAAATGTGAAAATTATTTAAATATGAATTATAATCCCTCTGAATGATTTATAAACCTTATTTTACGTGTAGAACGAATTTTATTACAAACAATTATTAAATAAACAACAACATGAATAATTCAGAAAAAGACCAAATTCCAAAAGACCAAGAAGAAGCAGAAAAGTATTATGGAGATAAAAGTAATACACAACGCAAGGAGGAAAATCTTGATGAGGTAAAGAAAAATCAAGGAGAGTCAAAAGATAAAACTGCTGCTGGAGAACGTAAAAGAAGTAATGTTTTGACGCACCCTAAAGATGAAAAGGATGAATCTTTTGATATAGACCATAACGAGAAGAAATAAATAGAGTTTTATATTCGTCGTTTCGTGTATTGATATAAGCTGTGGAACAAATTGGTTGAAAATAATGATAAATTTGTTTTCTTCACAATTTAAAGTCAATTCATGCATCCAGATTTTAAAGATTTCATAATTAAAACTACTCAAGCCAAGGAGTGTAAAGAAATTGAAACAATTCAGTCCTTATGGAGTGGATACGGAAAGATTTCAAGGATACAAATTTTACGAGGAAACGTTGAAAGTGTCGTGGTGAAACATATTTCACTCACCAAAGCCAATGCACATCCGAGAGGTTGGAACACGAACAATTCTCACATTAGAAAAGTGAAATCATATCAAGTGGAAACGAATTGGTATGAAAAATATAATGAACGCTGTTCTATAAATTCTCGTACGCCTCAATTCTTAGCATCATTTTCACAGGGTAAAGAACAATGGATAGTCTTAGAAGATTTAGATCTACATTTTCCATTGCGAAAACAACATTTAACTCTTCCCGAGGTAAAGATTTGCTTAAAATGGTTGGCGATTTTCCACGCTACTTTTTTACATGAACAACCGAAAGGATTATGGGAAATTGGAACCTACTGGCATTTAGAAACCCGACCAGATGAATATGAGAAAATGCAAGCTTCGGAATTGAAAAGTAAAGCCAAAGCGATTGATGAAATCTTAAATCATTGTCAATTCCAAACCTTCGTGCATGGTGATGCGAAAGTGGCTAATTTCTGTTTTTCAACAGATGGAAAATCTGTAGCAGCTGTCGATTTTCAGTATGTTGGAGGAGGCTGTGGAATGAAAGATGTAGCCTATTTATTGGGAAGTTGTCTTACAGCAGAAGAATGTGAAAATCAAGAGAAAGAATTGTTAGATTTTTATTTTAAAATACTTAAAAAGGCATGCGAAGTAAAATTAAATCCTTCGGAATATATAGAACTAGAGCAGGAGTGGAGACTGTTATATCCTATTGCAGTAGCCGATTTTACACGCTTTTTATTGGGCTGGATGCCAAGCCATGATAAAGTAAACGATTATAGTTTGAGTTTGGTAGAGAAGGTTTTGGAGGGATTGTAAATAAACCTATTTATTAATAAATCGTATAATTAGAGACCATTATTACTACTTTCAGTACTAAAACTTATCGATTTACTTTCATGCTATGAATAAAAGAACTGTTTTGAAAATGCTTTCGTTGTGTGCATCAACCTTGGTGCTATTTATAGTAACTACAAGATGTTCGTTTCATACCATTCCCGACGAAATACTTGCAACTCAAAAAAAATAGAAATCGAAGGAAGTTATGAAAATAATGAATACGTATTATCAATTAAAAACTTGTTGGAATGTCCAATTCGTTTGTTTTTAAGTAGTGAAGATGAAGAGGTGTATACAATTTTAAAAGAGGTTTCACCATTAGTTCTCAAAGCAAATACTGACACAACAATAATTATTAAAGATAAAGGAGATCTAAAAGAGAAGATAGATTTTAAATTTAAATGGGGAGATTCAAGCTTACCAATTGAGACAACTTCACTTAAAAGTCTGCCTTTTCCTGCTGATAAAAGCTATAACTTATTACAAGGAAACAAATCTAACCCAACACACAATCATAAAACATCACTTTACGCCTTTGATTTTAAAATGAAAATAGGAGATACCATAACTTCTACGCAAGACGGATTTGTTATTGTAGCTGTTGACGGTTACAAAGGTTGGGGGTATAGTGATAAATGGAAACCCTATGCAAATCAAATAATGATATATGACACTTTATCACATGTGTTCACAATGTATGGACACTTGAAAGAAAATGGAAGTTTGGTTGAAGTTGGTCAATATGTAAAAGTAGGTGAAGCAATTGGATTGAGCGGAAAAACGGGACATACTTCAGAAGAACATCTACATTTCAATGTTTTTCGAGCAGATGATGGGATAAGTGGATTGATATCATACCCCTTGGATTCCATAGGTATATATAAAGTTGAAGATTTGAAGCGACACCAATTATTGAAAGGAGGTGGGAAATGATAAGGTAATAGCTAACTCCTCTTATTATTTTTGATCAAAAAGAATGATTTGAAAATTCATTTCATATATTGGACTTTCAATTGGAAGAATTTTTTCTTAATCTTATGAATATCATACTACAACGAAATAGAACGAACAAGGAAGAACAGTAATTTATATTGGGGAATTCCTCTTACATTCATTGTAATCGGGTTGTTTGGTCTCTTTATCTATGCAAGTTGGAAGTTTCGTTATGACGAAGAGGACGAATATATTGAATGATTTAGACTAATAAAACCACCTTCTTAAACTCAGTTTTTCCGATTTCAGTGAGATAAGGGTAAAGCATAAACATTAAACTTTCAGTTTGTAATTCTATATATGATGAGGTGATTTCTTTATCATATAAAATGGAATTATAAATCCATGTATTGCTCAATCCTAGCATTCTTTCTATGATTAATTCTTGTTCTTTTTCGGATTCAAAAGAGTTTAAATAATCGAGTTTACTTAATGCTTTGAGTAGAAATTCATAACCTTTGCTTCTATCGTGATATACCTTCTCGAAATGATGTTTAATGTTATCGTTGAGCTGTAAAATGTGGTATAAATCTGTCCAGAAAAAACGATATTCAATCATTCTTTCCATGCTTGTCAGAATATCGGATTTGATGTTTTTAAAGTTTATTTCTCTTTCTCCGAGTTGCTCAACTCTTGCATCAAATACTGAAACCATTTCAAAATACAAAGCCTCAAGAATATCTTCTCGTTTCTTAAAATGATAATTTAAATTACCAGAACTCATGCCTAATTCTTGCGCTATCATTCTAATTGTTACGTTGCTGTAACCTGAAGCGTTGAATAATTTTCTCGCAGCATTTAATATTTTTATTTTGGTTTTATTCATTAGTAAACTTGTCCTAAATTTATTTAATTAGTAAACTTGTCCTAAAATTAATAAAAATGGATTCATTATATAAATCTCTCGAAGGAAAAAGTGAAATTTTAGGTCTTTATGATCAAAAATTAGAAGAATTAAATATTGATTATACTTACCAAACTGTTAACACTAAATTCGGAGAAACGAATGTTATTGTGACTGGGAATCCAGGAAATCCACCTATTCTATTGCTTCACGGTTCGAATGGATGTGCGCCAATTGCCCTTGAAACCTACCCAAATTTGAGTAAAGAATTCAGAGTGTATGCCATGGATGTTTTAGCGCAACCCAATAAAAGTGCAGAAACGAGATTAAGCATGAAGGACGAATCGTATGGTGAATGGGTCAATGAACTTATTGATCAATTGAAACTCGAAAACGTGATACTGGCAGGATTTTCCTTTGGAGGATTGATTATTTTGAAGACATTAGAATTTAACGAAAGTAAAATAAAGGAAGTCTATTTATCTGCTCCGGCTTATATTGTAAATGGAAATCCAATCAAAGCGATTTTTAAATTCTTCATTCCGATGAAACGCTTTATGAAAACGAAGAAGGAGAAATATGTGGAGAAATTCCTCAAAGAAGTGTTTACAGATCGAGATGAATTTGCCATTCAATTCTTATCAAAAGTTTTCTTGCATTTTAAAATGGATTTCACCCCTGTACCAGTTATTTCTTCGCAAAAAGCACTCGCCATACAAACACCAATTACATTAATTGCTGCAAAAAATGATGTTATGTTTCCCGGTGAAAAAATGCTTAAACGTGCAAAGAAAATTTTTCCCTCTTTGAAACAGGGTAGTCTACTTAAAAATTCAAAACATGTGCAATCGAAAAGTGATAACCTTAAGATTGAAGAGTTGATTTTAGGAAGAAAACTATGAAGCGCTTGTGACTTTAATTTTTTACATAGTTTCTTTATATATTTAGTTTTTTTCTTTTCCGCTATTCTCTTTCTTGAAAATATCCTTTACATTTTTAACTTTAAACAGTTTTTAGAATTTAAATTATTTAGCTTTTTCACTTAAGATGAAAACAACTCCATTAGAATCTATTCTCACAAAATCCTATAAACAGGAAATGCTTGATTATATGGAAGCAAATCCTCAAGATTTTAATGAATTAGTGGAATTAGCCATCACAAATAAACAACCTTATTCATGGCGTGCAGCTTGGCTGTTGTGGTCTTGCATGAAGAAAAATGACGAAATGGTAGCGCCACATATCGGTAGATTAATTAAAGGCCTTGATTCTTTCAAAGATGGTCACCAACGTAACTTAATCAACATTCTTCTAAAAATGGATATTCCAGAAGATTACGAAGGTCAACTTTTTGATATATGTGTCAATTTATGGATGCAAATCGAAAAGCAATCATCAGTTCGTATTAAGGCTTTTGAAGTCATGGTTTCCCTTGCTAAAACTTATCCTGAACTCCAACATGAAATCAAAGCCCTTGCAAGTGATGAATATATTGATGCTTTATCTGGCGGAATTAGAAAGTCATGTTTACGCTTGTTGGGGGAGCTGTAATAGGAGAGAGAGAATACGAATTAACTTGATTATAGATGTTGTAAACATTATTTCATACTTTTTAATAAAGTTCGAGTTCATTCTATTTTTTCAGGTTAATACATGTAAGTTGTTGATTTGTGAGGTATAATTATAAAGAAGATACAATCTCAAATGATAAATTTCTTTGACTTATTGTTCTTCGAAACCGTCTCAATTAAAAATTCATAACGGCAGAAAGTTTCAATCCTGTGATACCAAATTCACTTTTTGGATCTATATTTTTAGAATTTTGAAATCTTTCATTGAGCATTAATTGTTTTATCAGCATGAGTTCTAACGAAAACGATTTTTCATTTTTCATCGCGAAAGAAATTCCTTGCCCCAGGTTTAATTCAATTGCATTAAGTGTAATATCAGTTTGTAAGTCTGTTGGATAGCTCCAATCCATATTATCTGTAAAAGTGGTGTCATTTACTTGGTATTGATAACTATGCGTGTTATGGCTAAATTTTAACTCGACTGGAAAGTAAAAGGCAGTGTTTTTACTTGCATCGTAAAGGTAGCGATACCGTGCGCCAAAGTTGAAATAACTACTTACACTGGAGTTTAATGCTAATTCAGAACTAATTCCAACTAAATGATTTTCATCAATTAGCTTACTAACACCTAATTTTAGACTAATTGGTAAATCAGCGTCAGAATCAATTCCATTGATGAAATAATCGTCAGGTGTAAAATTATGTTGAATATTCATGTAGCTAGCACTCAAACCTGCACTAAACATGAAACCTTCGGATTTACGTGGATGGATAACAATGTTTTTAATTTTTTTGACGAATTCTTTATTGTATTCAAAGTATTTATATTCCGAGTTACTGAATGAATACATTTTACCTTCCTTGTCTTTAAAGGTTAGAATACCTGTACTTTCATCGTATTTGATAATTTCTCCTTTAATTTCAGAGGTGAATTGTCTTACTCTACCACGTCCATCAACATGATCTTTATAAACAGCCACTACATCATAGATTTCAACAATTTGATTAGACGATTTCGGGATGGTATCTTGTGCTATTAAGGTCAAATTAAAAAACACTAAAGCAATAATCAAGTGTAAATTATTCATTTTAATTTTTTAAATAATACATGTAAAAATAACTTTTCAATCAATTATTTTATCACTTTTCCATTATATTTTGTTGTCTTATAGTTGTTAGGAAGGAGTCCAAAGAATTATTGTTTTTTCCTTGATGAGAAATTATTGAATTGAAAGCTTCCATTTAAAATGAAGTATAAATCTCTCCCTCAAATTGTCGCCAAATCTCACCTTTTCACAATTTTAAAACTTCTGAATTCGCCTGGTAAAAACACTTTTACAATAAAAATTCCAGCATTAAGTTGACTAACGTCAAGCGTATTGAAATGATTGTTGAGTTTAGATTTTTCCAATACTTTTGCACCATTAAGGTTGATGATTTCAATGCCTTCGATTGGTTCAGGAGTAGAGGAGACGTATAAATCCTCGTTACAATGGGTAGGGTAAACCTGAACGCCGTTTGTTATGATATCTTCCTTGATGGTGGAATTATAAACAGGATCACATGTTTCAATAGAATCCATCTGTGAATAGGACAAATTTCCGTTATTAAAATAGCAGCTGATTTTTCCTGCATCATTAACATCTGGAGTTCCACCTGGTGCATTGACTAAACTCAAGGACCCAATTCCTTCAATCCAAACGGGGTATTCTATATTTGATGTTGTTGAACTTGGCGACAAATAGAAGAAACGACGATCAGAACCATCAATAATTTGTCTATTGATAATAGAATCAACGGTAAAATATCCAGGACTATCTGGAAATGGACTGATGGGATTTTTAATATTGATTGAGTCGCCTACGTTAAGTGAGAAATCATAAAGTAAATGTTCTTCTCTTTTATTTCCATCAGGAATAGATAGGAATACTTGCTTCTGTTGAATATCTTCTCTCAACCAGAAAGTTCTCGAAATGAAATGATAGCCATTAAGAATTTTATAGTTTTTTCCATTGTGTAGCGTATCTCCATCAGTGTAGTACATATCTGTAGTACATCCAGAAAAACAATTGGTTAGATGCCATTCACTCTTATGATCTAGCATTTGGTTGTAGTTTTGACCAAAGACAAATGATGCTGACAAACAAAGGAGTAGTGTTATTGTATTTTTCATAAGTAAATTTTAATCTTGTCAATGCTCTTTAATACGAGCTACTAAAGTATCGACTATCAACAACAAATATAAATATATTTTAAGACTAAACATTATGTTTGTTTTCTTCAATTAGATCAAGAATATCTTGTTTGTCATAGAAAATTACACCTCCAACTTTTGAAAAAGGAAGAGTTCCGTTTACACGCATGTTTTGTAATGTACCAGGAGAAATTCCTAACATACGTTGTACTTGATGTGATTTCAAAAGAACAATCTCTTGTTTTTGATGTTCATCGTTAAGATACTTGCTTATTATTTTCTCGAAAGATGCTTCAATAGATTCTACAATTTCTTGCATTTCTTCACGTGTAACTACTGATATATTCATAATTATTTATATAATTATATACAAATAGAAGTTAAAAAAATAAGAAAGTGCTTATGCGAATTATTTTTGTCTTTATTTACTATTGTTTTACATGAATAATTCCAAAAATCATAAAATTTGATAGAGTTTGTGTTGTATAAGAGGGTTAGATAATAGTTTGGTAAATTAGTGCTGATTTTTGCGTGACCTTCACCTTTTTATTGTACTGATAACATCAATTCGATTTATAATTCTTTTCCAAATTCATCTAAAGCAGATAGAATAGGTCCTAATTGTTCTCCTTTTCTTGAGAGCTTGTAATAAACCTCTGTAGGATAGGCATGAATTTCACGTCTTAAAACTAATTCTTCGTTTACGAGTTGACTAAGGTGTTCCGTTGGCATCTTTTTAGAGTCTTTTTATCGAAGATCATGGCCTTATAAATCAATATAAGATTTTAAGTGATGGAGAAGAGTTTGAGCTTATCTAATATGGAATCAGATGAAATGGATAAAGGTTGCGGTAACTTGTTTTTGTGATATTCTTCCCATAAAATTTATAGGTTAAAACAAAAAAAGCCTCTCGAATGAGAGGCTTTTTGTGATCCCGCTGAGAACCGAAATGACTTGTTAAACCCCTTGTATATCCTATGTTTTGAGAGGTATTCAATATGAAGGCCACCACATAGGCCACGTGAAATCTCGTGGTAAATGTTTTTATTTGAATGAACGAATCTTTTATAAAGATAAACAATTTCGTATTCAAGTAAGAATATTTGAAGCTAAATATTATGATGATGTTTTGATGTGATTTGGAAAACCTTTTTGTTTTCATAAAAGTTAGGTTGATGCCTTAATATAGTTGAGATTATTAAACTATTGTTAGGTTGTATTTATTCATGATAAATAGCATTAGATATTACATAATGTACTCATTTTTAGAAAAATGATTGTCTTGTTTGTTTGGAATTCTAAAATTTTATTACTTAAATTAGCAAATAATTAACAAATTTTATTAACACTATTACTATGAAGAAGAAAGTCCATTTAGACTGGCGAAAAATCCTTTTTGCTTGTTTTTTAATCTCAAATCTATTAATTTTTAACACGTTTAATGTCAGTGCTCAATCTCCTCCTGGAATATCAATTAATTGGGATAAAGAAGTAGGTTGCCAAACTTATGAAATAATAAGGAATGAAAAGGATGGAGTATTTTCTGAGGATATAGATTCTTCAGATTGCATCCGTTTTTGTGAAAATAGTCAAGTAACCTACACCCTTAATAATCTGCCATCTGGTGCAACTGTTGTGTGGAATCCTATTGGAGGAACTACAAATAACAATACAGCAAATCCATGTATTGTAAATTGGGGGGCAACTGGAAACGGTTCACTCTCTTACACAGTGACCGATGGTAACAACATTATTAGTAAAACAATTTGTATTGAAAAAGTTATCACACCTAAGGCAGAGTTTGATATAGCTCCATTTAATCAACCCCAACCTATATCAATCTGTTCTTTTCAACAAATTGACTTTACAAATCTCTCAACAACGAACAATGGTACCAATCTGATTAGTTATGAGTGGAATTTTGGTGATGGGAACACTTCTACAGCTTTTGAACCTTCACATACTTATACAAACCCAGGATCCTATGTTGTGAAACTAAGAGTTCGAAATGAATGTAATTGTACTGATACTTATGCAATTGAGATTGAGGTAGGAGAAAAAGGTTTTGAAATTTCTTGTCCAACAGTAATTTGTGAAGGTCAGACAGGTATTTACTCTTTGCCTGATTTTGTTACGCAAAGTTGTAATGGTAACTTTAATTGGTCTGTAATTGGTGGGCAAATTATATCTCAAAATAATGGAAACGTTGAGGTTTTATGGGATAATATTGATCCAAGTGGTTTTGGTTATGTAACATTTGATCCGTCACAATGTCATTTAGAATGTGCTCAACCTACAACTGTTAAAGTACCGGTTATTCAAACACAGGGTACTATTCAAGGAATTACTAGTATTTGCTTAGATGAACAAGGAAGGTTTAAATTACCTCAATGGCCAACGACAGAAATTGATTGGGAAATTGTGGGCAATTCACCTAATAATCCAGTCATTCTCCAATCTGATCAACGAAATGAAGTTATAATTGATCCTGTTGCCAATGGTACTGGAACATTTACATTAAGAGCAACCTATACCAATACACTTTTAAAATGTAGTGGAGAAGCTGAATTTGAATTCAAAATTGAAGAGCCATTATCTGTTATTGGTGCAAGTAATGTTTGTGAAAATGGAACTGAAACATATTCTAATTCCTCAGGTGGACCAGTAAACTGGATATTAAAAACCAATACAGGAACGACAGTAACAACACAAAACAACTCTGTTAATTTCAATTATACTTTTAATCAAGCAGGCAATTTTACCTTAACCGCCAATGGTAATGGTTTTTGCGAGGGTGAAGAAAAAACAATTACTGTAGTTGGAACTCCTGATGCACCAACAGGAGTCGATGGGGATTTAATGGTTTGTCCTAATTCTCCTTACTCTTACAGTGTGCAAAATCCAGATGCATCAAGTAATTATTTATGGGAAATCGACCCAATGTATGGAGCAATCGTAGGTTCAGATGAAGGAGACCAAGTAAATATCACTTTTACTTCTTTTCCCGCAGAAATCAAAGTTTATAAACAATCGATTACACCGGTTGAATGTACTTCAGACCCTTTAACGGTTATTATAAATCAAATTCCAATTGATGTTGAGTTGTCTGATGTTGATACAGCGGTTTGTGGTAATTCATTGGCTTCATATAGTGCTTATGATTTTGGAACACAAAATCTATACACAGAAGGTGATGACTATCAATGGAGTTTTGCAAATGCTTCGGGTTCGGTTGGAGCTTCATCTTTAGGAAGTGTAACCAACGGACAAGGAACTAATTCGATTGATGTCACTTGGAATAATGTCACTACGACTACAACGCTAGATTTAGTTTTGAATGTATTCAAATGTAATACCAATACACAATTTATTAGACAAATAACATTGTATCCTCAAACTGAAATTGAAATCGTTGCTACACCGGATCCAGTTTGTTCAGGCGCTCTCTATCCTGTAACTTTCACTGTACAAACTATAAATAATGGATTATTATCCAATACGGATCAAGTTACTTGGAACTTTGGAAGTGGCCCCGTTACGACTGGCCCAGGAGTGTTTACGACAACTCACGTTTTTCCTAATAATGCAACGGCGGCTAATATAGGACAGTCAGTTAGCGCTTTTATTGGCAATGCTAGCTGTGGACAAACAAATACGGCTAATACTACTGTTACACTATTGCCAAATCCGCCAGCAATTGCGACCTTAACAAGTGCAGCAAATTTGTTTTGTGATTCTGCTGATGTTGATGCCACAATCACAGTTTCATCAAATACAACAGGCGTAACCTTTGAATGGTTTGACGATAATGGTGTTATTCCATTTGAAACAGGAGATTTCTTACATGTAACTTATCCCTCTTTAGGTGCTGGTACTTATACTTTTGAAGCTACAAATCCAAATGGATGTGTTGCTTTATCTAATCCGGTTCGACTTTACGTTAAGCCTTGTGATACTGTAGATTGTACTATTAACGAAACAGTTGCCAACACTTCTTCTTTAACGGGTTGTGGTGAAATAACTTTTTCAGGATCATATACAGGTAATATAAACAACGATTCTTGGTCAGTTTTAGGACCTTCACCAAGTGATTACTCAATTAACGGTAATGTATTAACAGGAAAACCTGGAAACTACAAAATTATCTATGATGTAGAATATGATTGTCTAGAGGGGGGAGGAACAACTGGAACAATCAGAAGAGTTAAAGATGTTGTGATTCCTTACGAACCAAACTTCTCTTATGTGGTAGAATGCACAGCGAACAATACATTTAATGTAGATTTTGTGGACAATAGCATTTTCTATGCACCAGTAACACCACAAAATTTCCTTTTTTCTTATAAACCAGTTGGCTCAGGTGCTTTTACTACGGTTACTTACGATCCAATTTTAGGTAATTTTGAAATGTCAAATCTACCTGCTGGAAATTATGTGTTTAGACAACAGGTTTATAGTAGTATGAACTCTATGTATCAAGATACATGTACGATGTTAGATACTGTTAGTTTGCAAGGAGTAGACCCTGGATTAAGTATTTTGGTTAATAATGGTAATCAAATTGATTGTCACAATACAGCAGTTAAATTTAGTTTAAATCCCCCACAACCATTGGGAACAAGTTTTTTATGGGATTTTAATGATGATGACGCTCAAAACACATTATCTTCACCGTCAAGGGTTTTTAACACTGCAGACACCACTTATACTGTTTCTGTAATAGTCACTAATGAACTTGGATGTAGTGAAGAGTTTACAAAACCTGTAATTATTCCAAAAGAATGTTTCTTTGGTGATATAGAATCCGCACCTAGTCCGGCCACGGTTTGTCAAAACGAAACCGTTGTTTTGACTTATGTTCCAGATGGTGATAATTGTACTCAAGGTGCTACTTACCAATGGATGGATGGAAATACGCCTATTGGTGTGCCACAATCAAATAATTCATTAACTGTCAGCTCTACTGGTTTTTATTGGGTAAAAGTAATCAGTGCCAATAATTGTGAGTATTCATCGCCTACGCAAATAAAGCCTTTGTTTCAAACTTTGCCTAATGTAAAGCTAATTGGAGAAAGTAATTTCTGTTTAAACGAAGACATTCTGTTTTCTGTATCCACGAATGCAACTGACATTAAATGGGAGTTAAATAATGTTTACAACCCGTCATTAGATGGCCTTACAGATGTTGATCTCACAGGGCTTTCAACTGGTAATCATGATGTTAGTGTTACCGTTACAGCAGCTAATGGTTGCACGAATACTGCATCGATGAATTTTAGTGTTGTTTCGCCTTTAAGTGCGATTTCAATTAATGAAACATACAACTGTTCTCCATATAACGTGGTTCTCGACGCCATCCCATCTCCATCCAACCCAAACATTACCTACAACTGGAGCAATGGAGCATCAACTCAATCTATTTCAGTACCTGATGGAGGGCCTTATCGAGTAACTGCATCTTTGGGAGGTTGTAGTATTTCAAAACAAGTAGATATCCCTAAAAATCCTGAAGATTATTTATGGATTTATCCTTCGGGATGTTATACAGATTGTTATGCAGAAAAAGATGAGCAATATGGTTATTTGATAGGACCAACATTACCTTTACCTTCTTGGAGTTGGAATGAAAGTGGTAATCCAATTCAGACAGGATTTGGTTCTTATCAAACACCATTTTATTTGTTAGGAAATGGTTCTTACTCATCAACCATAAATACTGGACATTGTGAGATGGGGTCTGATCCTTTAGACTTTGCTCTGGAAAGATGTGAGAAATGTGAGATAGAAGATGTAAAGATCGAGAAAGTATATCAAAACAACACTCCGTATTGCTCATTTACATATCATGTTATGATCTATAGTTCGGCGAGTGTACCTTTTTCAGCGACAATCTTTGATGATTTCAATAATGTCTCAATCATTCCCTCAACATTTACGCTTAATCCAGGTCCAAATTACCTAACATTTACAGTGATTCCACAAAATCCATTTACGTTTGGAGTTACCGACTGGACTATACAAGGGTCAATATTCAATGACAATCATTATATGCTTTGTACTTATGGGTTAAGAGTTGAAGTTCCAAAATGTGATAACTCTACTTATTACTCTAAGAAAATAAATGTAGGTGATAGTTCGGAACTAGATGTTGAGGAAATCCTTAACGTTTATCCAAATCCTGCCAAAGAAACGGCAACCGTTTACTATGAAATATCGTCTGAAGGAGGAGACTTAGAAGTTTATGACTTGTCAGGTAGAAGCGTAGCCAAGCAAAAGGTAAATTCAGCGAAAGGCGAAGTTCCGTTGAATACTGGTAAGTATCAAGCTGGAGTTTATATTGTTGTCCTGCGACAAAGTAATGGATATACAATGCAACAAAAGTTAGTGATAGAATAAAAAACTAATTTGAAATATTAATAACCATAACGGGGTAGGGTTTACCTACCCCGTTTTAAAATATAAAACCATGAAAAAAATACTACTCTTAAAATTCTTTTTACTCTCCTCTTTAATCGTTTCAGCCCAGTGTTTTGAGACCTTAACTTTTGGTGGTGCTCATACTGTTGGTCAAAAACCTGATGGGACGCTGTGGGGTTGGGGAGCGGCTTCATATGGTAATTTATTAACCACAAACATAACAGAACCCAGTCCAATACAAGTGGGTACACAAACGGATTGGAATATTGTTAGAAATGGCGTAGCGAATACTTTTTCTATAAAAGATGACGGGACGCTTTGGGGATGCGGAAGTAATCAGTTTGGATCATTAGGGGTAAATTCAACTAACGTAAACTTCACCTCATTCCAACAAATTACTACATCAAGCAATTGGGTTAAAATTGCCCCCTCACATTATTTTACTTTAGCCTTAAAAGCAGATGGAACTATTTGGGCTTGGGGTCAAAACAATAATTATCAATTGGGAAATTCTCCCGCTACACCTGAACAAATATTTCCTATCCAAGTAGGAACGGATACCGATTGGGTAGAAATTGCTACAGGAACAAATGATACCTCTTTTGGAATTAAATCAGACGGTACGATATGGGGTTGGGGTTCAAATCCTTCCTCAATTATTGTCATGGGCTCAAGTACCTATACAGTAGCTACCCCAACTCAAGTAGGAACGGATACCGATTGGGTTACTATGAGTATAGGAGGAGCACATATACTGGCTCAAAAACAAGATAGTACTTTGTGGTCATGGGGAGGAGGAAATGGTTTGGGACTTGGTGGTAGCCCCACTGTTACAAATACCCCTCAACAGATTTCTACTGATAAATGGATTAGTTTTTCAACAGGTTCAGCTTCTTCATATGGTATTAAATCAGATGGAACATTATGGGCATGGGGAGTTAATACTTTTGGACAACTGGGGGATGGGACGACAACCAATCGTTTGATACCAATACAAATAGGGACTGATACGAATTGGAGTACTGTCCAAGCTAGAGGCTCTAATGTTGTTATGGCTACCAAAACAGACGGAACAGTTTGGTACTGGGGAGGTAGAAACTACTATGGAGAATATGGCAACGGTTTAAGTTATGGAAATACTTATATTCTTTCACCCACCCAAACCCAAGGTATCTGCGTTACACCTACTAGCACTGGACCTACTTATACAACTTCAACAATCGGCGGAGTTACTGGAAATGATGCAAGCGGTGTAGGAACATCTGTCGGAGATAGCGTTGCAATTTCAGGTGTTGTGCATTGCCAAAACTTCAGTAATTCTGGTTATGACATTATACTAATTGATTCCAATAACGATGGAATAGCACTTTTTAGTCTAACGGATATAAACGGCTACATCCCCACAGAAGGAGATGAAATTGAAGTAGAAGGAGTGATAGCACAAGTAAATGGGTTAATCCAAATAAAACCTGATAACATTAATGTACTACAACAAGGAGCAACGCTGCAAAGTCCAATGCTTACTTCTGTTCTAGATGAAACAACAGAGAGCCAGTTGGTGAGATTAGAAAACCTAGAACTCGTAAATGGAGAAGCAATGTGGCCATCGGATGGAAACATCGAAGTCACTAATACAGTTGATACTTTTACAGTTCGCGTTACAGCCTCATCAGCACTAGCAGGTACACCAACACCAGGAACTTATTTTCATTTAACCGGATTAGGAAAACAATACGATACATCAAGTCCTTATGATGAAGGCTATCAAATTTATCCATGCGGAGTTGATCCTTATTGTGATATAGATATTTCAACGACTTTAAGTAATGAAACAATTTCGGTTGTTGATACAGGCCTTGCTTATCAATGGATAAATTGTGCAGATAGTTCAGTAATTACAGGAGAAACAGGAGAAACATTCACTCCAACAGCCAATGGAGATTATGCGGTAATCATCACCCAAGGGCCATGTGTGGACACTTCTGCATGTGTGTTTGTGGATGTGCTAGGAATTGAAAACAATGAGTTGGGTGGAATTTCCGTTTATCCGAATCCAATTACAGATGAGCTCAATATCAACAACAAAAACGGAGCGTTGATTTCTGTTGAGATGATTGATGCTAAGGGAAGTGTAGTTGTGGCTTCACAAATTGATTCTAAAGAAATTAAATTAAACACTTCGGCATTAAAACCAGGTGTTTATGTGTTGGTTTTGAGGTCGGAGAAGGGTGTACGGATGATGAAAGTGGTGAAGTAATAAAATTTGATTTTAAATATTAAAGCCTCTCGTTCGAGAGGCTTTTTTTGTAATTATAAATACGGAGATTAGTCAGGTATAAAGTTTGAATTATGATGTTCAAAACAACACTTCCTCCACCTCATCGAAATCCAAACCTAAATACTCAGCGCATTCTTTTATGGAAACATACTGGTGTGTTTTTTTAAGGTAATGTTCCTTCATTTTTTTGATGAGCTCACGTGAATATCGTTCAGACTTCCCGGTGATGATCATCACGTCTTTGGTATGTAGAACGATTCGTTTCATTTTTCTTGTTGTTTTTTAGTGCTTTTTGACTTTTCGCATACTTTATCCATACTTTATGTATACATCTGATATGCCTTTGAGGTAGTTAAAAGAATTAACTTTTTCCTCTGTTTTACAAAATTATAGGAAAAATGAGGATATAAAAAGAGCAAAAACACTGCAAAACAGCACAAAGATTATGGAACGGAAGTGAATTGTATTAAAACGCTTTTGCTTGATTTAGATTTGACGTATCAATTTCATGTCGCGACGAAATATGAGGAACGCTGAGAAAGTCTCAGCAGGATATTGTCAAATTAAAATTGAGTAATCATGGCAAAGCAAAAAGGAATAATCAAGCTGACAGGTAAGATTGGAGATTTGTCTTTTTACAAGTCTAAGGATGGTTATTTGGCACGTGAGAAAGGTGGCGTTGATGGAGAAAGAATCAAAAATGATCCTGCTTTTGCAAGAACCCGAGAGAACGGAAGTGAGTTTGGGTTGGCAGCAAATGCCGGAAAGACATTGAGAGATGCTTTCCGTCCAATGATGATGCGCGCAGCTGATAATCGAGTGACTTCAAGACTCACGAAAGTGATGTCTTCTATTCGAAAATTAGATACGACAAGTGATCGTGGAAACCGTTCAGTTGGAGTCGCAATTCAAAATCAAGGAGCCAAAGACATATTGAAAGGATTCAATTTCAATGTACGTTCGAAACTAAATACAATTTTGTATAGACCCTTAAGTCTAGATCCTGGAACAGGAGAAATCCAAATTGTAGATTTAGTGCCAACGAATCATATTGTTGCACCAGCAAATTCAACGCATGTATCTTTTACATCTGCATGGGCAAATGTTGATTTTGTGAATGGAACTTATGAATTAGCACTTTCAGCTCCTTCGAATTTACCACTGGACAGCACGCAGTCAACAGTAGCAGTTGCACCAGCATCTGCGCCGACTGCAACTGGAACAGCGGTGTATATCTTACTCTTAGAGTTTTTTCAAGAAATCAATGGTACGCAATACAGTTTAAACAATGGTGGCTACAATGCCATGAATATTGTTGACGTAGCATAGGTATTGATTTAGTGTAGAATTTAAAACTTTAAGCATTATGGAAAGTAAGGAACAAGACAAGTTAGCATCCGTTGCAAAACGATGCACAAGTGAAACACCTCCATTTTTCAAGAAGCTAAGAACTGCAGGGTTGGTGTTGGCAGCTATCGGTACAACGATAGTTTCGGCACCAATTGCATTGCCAGCAATGGCAGTTACAATTGGCGGATATGTTCTACTAGGTGGAACAGTGATCACGGCAGTAAGTCAAACAGCAGTTGGCGAAATGGATTGTGAGGAAGAAGAATAGTATTAATCAGTTCTCCAATAAATTTAAAAAGGAGAACACAAATTGAGAAATCATGGCAGAAAATGAAAACGCAACACCTGAAATGGTGGTAAACGTAAAGAAATCAGGACCAAAGTTTAAAGCTGGTTCAGAACTAGCAAGTACAGTGAACAAAATTGATATTGACTGGGACAACCAAACTGAAGAAGATTCAGGAATATTGACCGTATCAGTTAAGATCGGATCTAGTTCAGATGGCGAGTAGACTATAGGAAAATAAATTTCTGAGTGAAGGCCACCAAGCAATTATGCCTGGTGGCTTTTCTCATTTTAAAAATAAAATAAATGGAACATTCAAATGACAATACAACAGTGATAGGAACGGTATCAGGTACAATATTAAGTATACTAGCCACTTTTGATATTCAAGATATCATTAAAACAATTATTCTCGCTGCGATAGGTGCTACGGTTAGTTTTATAGTGACGAAGGGATTGAAGTGGTTGTGGGAGAAGTGGAGGAGGTAAAAGGAAATTTGGAGAAAGTTTATATATTGTGAGTCAAATTATACCAACTAATGGTTGTTGGACTTTTAGTCTGATGGTTGGGTGATAATTAAGTTAACTACAAATAAGAAAGATATACTATGTCGAAGAAAAATAATGACTCTGATAATAAACTGAATTGGATTGCCTTAGGAGTAATAATACTCATAGTTACGGCTTGGTTTTACGCCTATTTTTCTTTAATAGATGTTAAACCAGAAATTAGGGGAACATTTGGTGATATGTTCGGAGGTGTTAATGCACTTTTTTCTGGATTAGCATTAGCTGGAATTATTTACACCATTCTTTTACAAAGAAATGAGTTAAAACTTCAAAGGGACGAATTAAGAGAAACTCGTATGGAGTTCAAAATTCAAAATGAAACTTTAAAAATTCAAAGATTTGAAAATACTTTTTTTAATTTGTTAAATCAACATCATCAGATAGTTGAAAACATTGACTTTACAGATTATAAGAAGAAGAAAAAAATACCTAAAATTCCAACTTTCCGTAAAACAACTGAACAGGTTTTTGATCAAACACCTGAATATTTGGAAGCGGTAAGATTAGAAGGTAGAGATGTGTTCAAACATCGATATGATCTTCTAAGAAGGTCAATTATAGATAATCCCGAAAAGTTTCTAGAGTTTTATCAAGAACATTACAAATCAGCTCAAACGGATTTTGGACATTACTTCAGAAACCTATATAGAATGATTAAACACGTTGATTATACAAATTTTTTCTATGATGAATCTAAAGCCTCTGAAAAAGAGATATTTAAAATGAAATA
The DNA here is from genome assembly GCF_003402975.1 of Brumimicrobium aurantiacum. Classification (GTDB taxonomy): domain Bacteria; phylum Bacteroidota; class Bacteroidia; order Flavobacteriales_D; family Crocinitomicaceae; genus Brumimicrobium; species Brumimicrobium aurantiacum. The sequence continues at coordinate 228,772 of NZ_QURB01000006.1, forward strand.
TAAATACACTTCTATAATTAGGTCTCAACTATCTGATTATGAGTTGTTATGGCTTTTTTATAATTGTCTGAGTTCAAATGGTGTAGATAAGTTTAAGCCATACATTGAAAGATATTCTATTTTTAAAAACTTACCAATTGATCTTCTTGGTGATCCTGCTCATGCAGAAGAATATGATAAACTTGCATATAATCAAGTTAACAACAACTAAGCAAAAGGGCCGATAATTTCAAGGTTTACACTACTTTACCTATTTTCGTTAAACAAAAGCAGCCCGCCGAAGCGAGCTGATGATAGTTATATATAAACCACAACGGGCCACAAATCAACCAGTTTGGTTTATTAATTCTCAGCTATTGCTAGGAGATAAGTTTTTGACACCATCTGTAAAGCCTTAAATACTTACTTCTTTCAGTTCCTGGTTCCGTTTCATGAATCTTTTGTTTTAGCTTTTCCATTTCTGCAGGAATTTCTTTCTTGGGCATTGATCTTAAAATGCTTTTTGTAACTGCTGGATTAATAATATACACGGTATTGAATCTGAATCAGATGGCGAGTAAACTTTAGGAAAATAAATTTCTGAGTGAAGGGCACCAAGCAATTTTGCCTGGTGACTTTTCTCATTTTAAAAATAAAATAAATGGAACATTCAAATGACAATACAACAGTAATAGGAACGGTATCTGGAACGATATTAAGCATTCTAGCCACATTCGATATTCAAGATATCATTAAAACAATTATTCTCGCTACGGTTGGAGCTACAGTGAGTTTTTTGGTGAGTAGGGGGGGGAGTGGGTTTGGGAGAAATGGAAGAAATAGTTGAAAGTTTAGAGAAAATTTATATATTGTGCAGTTGGAATTAACTATAGAACTTTACATATACCGCTAAATTAGAAGAATATATGGTTTTATTGGATGTATAATAAGTTAGGTACAAGTAAAAATAGACGACAATGGATAATATCACAGAAGATCTATTAATTACATTAGAAGGTTTCCTTCGGGATTAACCATGCTTTTATGACAACCAAGGGTATTATGTAGGCAAACTTAGATAGAATTGCTAAAGACATGTTAAATAAAATAACCTAATGGAATTTTGGACATCTATAATTGAAAATAACCCGGGTTTAATCAATATTATTCTCACAGGCGTTATCTTACCTCTTGGTATTCTTTATCTTACCAATCGTAATAGTAGGAAATTAAAAGAAATTGAAAAAGAACTTGATGTTAGGTTTCGTTCCAAAGAAGATATACGAGAACAAGAGAAAAAGGTATACGGCTCTCTCTCAAAAATATTATTTGATGTCCAGCAACTTCACGTTTCTTTGTCAGGTACTTGCGTTGATAATAATTGTATTAATGACTCTATAAAACGGTTTGATTCTTCAATCCAAAAATACCATGAAGAAATATCCAATAATATGCTATACCTTTCATCCTCCAGCATTAACAAAATATATGAGTTTTATAATTCAATTGGGGAGCTGAAAATTCAACTCCAAGAATTAAACGAAAAAAAGGAATATGACATGGCTCATGTTGTAGTCTATTATTCCTCTCAAGAGCTTGCAGAATCATTAATCCATCTTCAAGAGCAATTCATTACGGAAAGAAGTGATTTAAAAGTTGAATTTAATAAGACAAAACAAGAAATGATGAAATATTGCTGTGGATCAGAACCACCGAAGGAACTGAAAGAAAAGTACGAATCATTGAAAAAAAACTTAATGGAAAGACACTTAATAGAAGCCAGTGCTTAAAAAAGTATGTGAAAAGTTGAGCGGATAGTATAGATTTTCAAATACTTGGCTTGTATCTGACTTTTAGTTTTGTTATTGTCAAACGTGTATCAAAATCATCTAAAGTAAGCTGTTAACAATGTGGAGAAGATTATTTTGATATTACTTAGTTTAAAAACCTTTTAAAAGAAACCTTTATGAAAATACTTCTGTTTTTAATATTTTGTACTTCATCGATTAGTTTATATTCTCAATCAGTTATGGAGCCTGTGAGTATAAAGTTTAATCGTGTTTATTATTTTGCACCAGAAAGCCAACTTTCACCAACAATAAGTAAGGTGAGAAAAATAAGTACTTATGTAAATATCGACTTTGAATTTAACACAATAAAAATCGTAACTTATTATTCAAATCCACCAAAAGAATCAACCTATACAATAAAATCCATCGATAACTCAAATAGTAGTTTGTACAAATTTGTCTGTAGGGCAAGTAATTACGCTGAGGTTATTATTGAAGTAGATCTATCAGATTTGACTGTTACAAGGAAAGTAACTCATAATGGGATATTACACAAGTATTATAATGAGTAATGAAAGAAGTAAATCAGCTTATTAATATATCTGAGGGTGTTGAAAACCTTAATTTAATTTTTTGCGTATAATGAACTAGAGTGAAGAAACTCTAGTTTTGATTTTTAAAGGGAAAAAAATGGATAAGTAAATACTGATAATGAAATAACTGGAGTAAAAACCTTGTTGCAGGAAATGTGTAATTCTAAGAAGATTCTCAATATCAGTGTTTCTCAAATTTCAGGTAATATTCTGTTTGAAGAGGAGGAAATTACAAAATTAAATGAGTCGGGTAGTATTGATATTCAATCAAATATTTATTGAATCCATATACAATGGAGAAGAGGCCAATTTTGGTGGAGTAATGGTTTTTGGATTTAAAACAAATTTTATGATGAAATCAGGTTTAAAATTAATCACAACGGAAAATTAACATGCTCCGTTGTGGTATTTTGTTTTCATTATTATTAAGAAATCAACTTTTCACAAAACCGATAAATGCTTACAAACTTACTTCTCTCAGTTCCTGGTTCCGTTTCAATAATCTTTTGTTTTAGTTTTTCCATTTCTGCAGGAATTTCCTTCCTGGGCATTGATCTTAAAATACTTTTTGTAACTGCTGGATTAATATGATACATGATATTTGAATTTGTGTTCATTCCACCTCATCATTTTGAGATGGACCGAACTGATTTATTATTACTGTTTTATTAATTGGTGAACTAGAACTTGGCGCAATTGCTTTAAGGTGTTCTGGATTCGCTTGTAATTCTCTTCCTTCTTCTCCAATTCTAAAAGTGATGAAACTGTCTTTTGAATCGCTTCGGGGTTGTTAGAAGTGATTTTTTGAGCATCCTTAATGATATTGATGAGGTCATTTTTGCGAATGAAAGGAATCACAGATCCGACTAAAGCAATCTGAAATTGTTTTCCTTGATGGAGAGAATACACAATCCAGTACAAACTTTCTTTTTCCTTTTCCGTTTCACAGCTTATCACAAAGCAATTTGGACATGGTTTTTTGAGTGGTTTTCCGCTATTCAATCCTTTGTTTAGGATGAAGAAATGCGGTCCTTTATACTCGATTTCTGGTCGATAGGTAATCATTTTGAAATTAGACATAATTCTGGTTTTAAAAATTAAGTCTCTCTTCGGTCGCTTCGCTCCGCGGGTATTTCCAAAAGAAAAAGCCAAAAAAAATGACCAAAAGGCCAAAAAAAAAGGAAAAAAGAAAGCTCATTTTTCAGGGCTAAAAAGCAGGTTTGTCAAGATTTTTGACAATAAAAAATTTGACTCCTGCAGCTAAGCCCAAAAATGAATGAGTTACTATTGAGAAAAGTAAAATCAAGTTAGAATGTAATCACAAAATTATTATTGCAAAACCCGGAGGGCTTGAACTTTACAAAGCTGTGGTTAGCCCTATCTTTGCTTTTATTTTTTTATTTTATTCTCCCAGGGATAAGGTAGATGCTTTTTTAAATCGAAGCTTTAAACTTATTCAAAGTGGTAAATGATTGAACGGAGGTATTACTTTTTATTCAAGTGTATGTGTTCTTTTGATTGTAAGGAGTGGTTATTCGAAAGGAGAAACGATTTAGAAAAGCAAAAGTTAAATGTAAAAGAAAACACATACTCTTGACTCCTTTAATGTTTAACTAGAGGGGAAAGGCTAAGTACCTGCTGACCTTTTGGGAAGCTGGTGCATTTCAGGAATAATGCTAATCGAAAAGGGAACTAATGTTTTAATCGGAGGGGAGTGTAAATCAGCGAAGGGAGGAGTTCTTTTTTATCGGAGGAAAATGGTTTTACAAGTGTATGTGTTTTTGGATTTTGGGAAATGTGTTTTCTTGAATGGAAATGTTAGTGCTAAAGTCAAGTTATTTAAAAATGTAAACACATACTCTTGACTTCGATAATGCTTAATTGGAAAGGAGTGTTAGAAACACCTGCTGACTTTTTAGGAAGCTGGTATATTCTATGAGAAACGTTATTTCAAAGATTAGATTTAAAACGAATCTTTATGTTTGTTTAAGGACCTGGTAACTTTTTTGATAATGCTAGAATCTGGTGATTTGGTCAAACGAAGAGGGAATTCTTTAAAAGTTTAATTCAGAATAGATAACTGTTAATCGAAGGGATAAGTTGAAATATTCATTTAGAGCCAATTAATATTGATAATTGCACAGGAAATAACAGCCTTGAGCCTCTATCAATTCAAGAACGAAGGGTTAATGGTTTATTTTAGGATAAAGCTAAACACGAAGGGCGCGAGCCGTCTGCGAGTGGAACGAAGGGGGGCGCAACAGATGGCTGGGAAGCAGACAAGTTGCAACCTCTGTGCTTTTTGGCACACGAGGGGCGTTTCCAGTTTTTTGGATTTCGAAGGTATAATGCTTTACAAGTGTGGTTGTTTTTTTCCTTTGACAGGCTCAGGAACCAAAGGCTCAACGACCAATTAAATATATAGTATTATCGAGATAGGTAATCAAAAAATACCCACGCTTGACTTCTTTAATGTTAAAATGGAACGTAGAGTTTAAGTGCTTGCTGACCTTTTTCGGGCAGCTAGCAGATCTTAGGGTAATGCCAAAAAACTGGAATCGCACCGAAGCCTGAGAGACTAGCAGGCGAGCCAAACACGACGCTGCGGTGACACCCCATTTTTAAACTTCGCTTTAGCGAAAACCGAATAGGGGTTTGGGGTGGCAAAGTAGCAGCAACTGAAGGAGGAAAACACCACACGTGAGAAAAATAAGTGGAATGTGGCGCGCGGAGTTTCCGAGCACGACACAATGGAGCGGTAAAAACAAGCCCGTAGTGAAACGGAGCTTTGTATAGGCTTGTTTTTATATTTTTTGAGCAGGGAGGTGTTGAGGACTGAAGACCATATTTCCTGTGCCAAACAATCTATAGTTGGAACTAATTTATGCGAAGCTAAGAAACAAAAAAATCGTCAGTTGTTGGGTGCGGAGGGTAGAGGTTATTTACAGGAGAAGAACTACAAGTTTGGAAGTTTACGGTAGCGAAGGATTTAATGATGTGTTGGATTAAACCTTCAATTTCATGTAACTCTTTTTCGTTAAGCTCTGATTTATCCATTTTTGATTGGTTAATCAAGAAAACAATTGACCAATAGTTTTCACGGGTAAAAATGTTTTCCCACTGTCATGAAGTTTGATAAATCCTTGCTATTTTAAACATGAAGTACCAATTAAAAACAATGGTAAAATAAATTTAACATGAAATTAAAAATTTATTGAGAGATAAAGACTAGTTTATATGTTTGTTCACAAATCGAATTGGATACTCGTAGTAAGTAATTTCCAGTGGAAAGTTGTAATTCTTTACCAGAAATACTAACCTTATCGACATTCAATTCAGAATATATAATCTTACCAGCCTGATCAAATAACTCTATTTTATTTGGCAAAAATAAGGGATCTCCAAAATTCCAACTATCAATAGTGGGATTAGGGTATAATGATAAATTTTCCAAAAACTTTATATTAGTATGGGTATTCTCCTTATAACAACCAAAGTTATCTGAAATGGTTAAAACGTAATTTCCTTCTTCATTAAATTTACGATAATGGCCGACTACATTATCTGACCATTCATAATTTAAATTTGAGTTACTTTCGTCCAGTTCGAATAACTTTTCACTACAAAGAACTATTGACGAATCTAATTTAAAGGCATCATATTTAGGATGAACAAAAATTGAATTTTTTAGTGTTAAAGTGTCAGACCCACAATTTCCATTGGTAATTAATTCGATATCATAAACCCCTTCCTTGTCAAAACAATATATCACACTATCTTCTGAATTGCCTGTTGTACTTGCTCCAGGTATATTCCACTCCCAACTATTAACGGAATCTTTCTTTTTTTCAATTAATTCAATACAATCCCCCTCACAAATGGATTCATTATCTATGATAACATTAGGTTCAATTGATTTTGTTAGCGAGATATTATCCAAGTTGAGATAAATTGCATTTGAACCTTGATTTGACATTGGCTCTATACACTTCTGAGTATTTGTTAGGGCATTGTAGAAGGCTCCAAATGCTACTTTATCATAATTATCTGATGCTGTAAAATCAATTGAAAAAGAGGCGTATTCTTTGAAAGGAATTAAACTAGTTGGGATTGAAACTTGAGGTTTTACTCCCCATTCACCACAAGTATGAGTATAACCACAACCAGTTGGATCCGAGCCATTATAAAAGTAGAAGCCAAAATCTATGCATTCTGATCCGAACCCAGTAGAAAGTATTGATCCTCCGTTGTCTATTCTGACATCAAACGTTACTGTATATTTAGTACATTTCTCCAGAGATGCTATTAAATCTCCTTTTATAGATTCACGTTGTAAAGAACCGTTACAGTATGCATCGTTAGGGAGGAAGTCCATCCCGACAAGACCTGTGCCGCTTGAAGGAACGCCTTCAGCATAATTACCAAAACCAGGATCACCTGGCCCATAGTCTTCTGTATTTAGATAGTCTGCTGGGCCTGCAATACAATCCCACCCGGTGCAATCTCCGTAAATAATTCCATTAACTCCAGAAACTGCTGTATGTTCTTCAAAATCAGGATTAGGAAATAAGTTTTGTCCATATGTGAAGGATGAAGAAAAAATAAACATCAGGAACGTTCTAAACACAATTGTTTTAAAATACGATAAAGACATATTCATTTCTTGTTTTATAAAGTGATTATTTAGGTAACCATATATACAACGCTAGAAAGTAAGGAAAGGTTGGTGATTATTTCATGATACCAAGTTATATAGTACTCCCCATTTATAGGACAACATATAAAGTTGTAATTTTAAACAATAAATTTGAGAAATAAAAATCGTCAGGTGTTGGTTACGGAGGGTAGGGGGCATTTATCAGAGGCAGTAACCACAAGATTGGAAACTTGCGGTATCTGGGCAAGGAGGAAGGTTTTATTTCAGGGGTAACCATAGCCTGTTTCTTCTGATGTAATTTCAGTATAAATTATTATGAGCTCTAAGAATAGTATTTGATAAGGAAGTTTCTTTCCCGAAGCTTTCCCGAAGTTATCCCGAAATCCTCCTTGAGAATATAGTCCTCTTCCTAATCTGAAGACTTCTTTATGCCTTTAGATGCAGAATTCCAAAGTTCAGGACTAAATCCGTATCAATTTGTTGAAAGTTACTAAATCAACTGAGAAAACCATAAGTATGGAAACTTACGGATAGTTTGTCTGGAATGAAAGTGTTTTTTACTATTTCAATGAATATTAACTGTTTATTGAATTTAGTACCTGTTCTCCATTTTTATTGCACAAAAGTACGGCAGTTTTAAATATTTGCCGTAGATTTGTGCAATATGATAGAAACGTTGCCACATAAAAATGGGTATATTTTAACCAAAGATGCTAGAGGTAAACGGAATTTGTTTAACAAACTCAAGCAGCTTATGGAAGAAGGTGTAGTTGAAAAACTCAAAGCAGGATTGTATAAAATACCTGAACTAGCTACACTTAACCATTGGCAGGAGATTTCACTGATCTATCCTAAAGCTATAATTTGTTTGACTTCGGCGAGTTCTTATTATAATTTGTCTACTTATATGCCGCATGAAACACATTTGGCTATAAGTCGTAAAGCTAAAATGAAAATAGAAGATTATCCTCCAGTACAACTTTACTATTGGCCTGATGTATATTACAAACAACATATCGTAAATATTGATGGAGTGAATGTTTACTCTCTGGAACGAACGGTTTGTGATATTGTGCGTACTTTCCGGGAATCAGATGTAGATTTGGTGAAAGAAGTGGCAAGAGAATACCTTAAAAGAAAAGATAAAAACCTAGGTTTGTTAATGAAAACGGCAGGAGAGATAAGTATTGAAAATAAGGTGAGGGGAGTATTTGAGTTGTTGATTCGAAGTTGATTGGAATCAATTTTGATTTACCCTTTATTTCTAGAGACTATTTATAGTATTGTTTTTGGGTCATGAATTATACTACCCCATAGATAGATTCTATAAGGAATATACTCTTTATTCGTTAAAACGTTTTGTTGAGTGAATCGGAACTTATACTCGCTTTTCAAACTATTTTAAACAATATGAAAATTATAGGTTTATTTATGAATTTAAAGTAACATTAGCTGCAAAATGGAGAAATTAAAAACAATCAAAGCAATTTGTGTCAAAACAAATGCGCTAGACTACTTTGGTGAGGAGGATAGAAATTGGAATGTTGAAATCGAAAAGGAGTATGACATCTTAACAATTAAATCGGAGATCAAAGAAGGCAATCATTCAATGATGGTTATTTACGCAGATCCAATTAATGACTTTCGACCATCAGGATTTGTTCCAATGGAATTGTTTGAAATAGATTTTGATCAATTACCAGAAACTTATCATCAAATAACGAATGCGGATGATGAGACTATAATTGAAATATCAGCTTTATCAGAAGTAGGTTTGAAACTAATTCATGATGCCTTTTAGGAAGCTTTGTATAATGAAGATGAAAAGGTGAGTAAAATATACTTTGAGATTTTGGAGCGGTTGGGGTGTTAAAATCGATGTAAAATAATGTGACTAAAAATGAAATATCAATGTTTAAATCAGGTATGCTTAATTATTTTTTTAACTATTTAAACTTGCCGGTTACGAAGCTTCTATTTTTCAATACAGAATAAATCAACCACCCACTAACAATTACATCCACAATATTCCACATTTCTCTTCCTAGGGTAATTTTGAAAAAGGGCTGAAAGAGTAGGGCAAGGGCTCCGAAAATAATCATTTCAGTTTTATCGTCTTTTTCACTTGCTTTGTAGGCAAGGATTCCAAAACCAACTAAAGCAGCAAAACGAACGAACATGAAGAATCCGTAAGGCATGTCAAGAAGACATAGAAAAAATAAGATTGCAAGGACTATTTTTATTTTGGAGTATGGGGTGTTTATTTTTGACATAGGTTGTTCTACTTTTAAATTATGTTATTAAATAAATTAGAAATCTAAGTAATATAATGATAGTTTGTAAAAATATGTTAATTTTGAAATATATCAGACTATATTATTGAAAATTTATAAGCCTAAACTTGATGACTGAAGCCTACCTGAAAAATTATAGGTTGTCATGGTTGACATTAAACAAAGGTCCATTTCTTTTTGCTTAAGCCTAAAATGATACTTATTATTCATGAACATTAACACCTATTTTACAAAACAAATCGATGTCAGGAAAATAATTCTTGAACACCTTGATAATGCGAATAAAAAAGTGTTTGTAGCTGTAGCTTGGTTTACCGATACAATTTTATTTAAGAAACTAATTGAGTTACAAGATAGAGGTGTTTCTATAGAGCTAGTAATAACGAAGCATGAATTTAATACTCAAAGCCGAAACAATTATCAACAATTAGAAGAGAATGGATTTTTTGCTGAAATAGGAAGTGATAACCAGTTGATGCACATGAAGTTTTGTATCATTGATTATGATATTGTCATAAGTGGTTCTGCAAATTGGTCAAATCGGGCATTTACTGTAAATAATGAAGAGGTAACCATAGTTTCAGGAAATCTTCAACGGACAAATGAATTTGTAGAAGAGTTTGATCGATTGAAAGACATCTCTGGTAAAATTCAAAAATATGAAGAAGAGTTAGACTTATCAAAAGCATTTAAATACTTCAAACTTATAAAAGCTTTTATTGATCTTGGTGAAACTGCCAGTATTCAAGCGTATGTTCATCAGATAAAACACATAAAAGAGCTTAACACTGTTACTAATTTACTTCTTGAAGGTAAGTATGATTTGGCATTTGATGAAATCGAGAAATTTGAGAGAAGCCATACTCAACTTGTTGATGTTACTGCGATTGAAAAAGCGCAAATCCTATCTCAAATTCGATTGATTTCATATCAAATTGAATCTCTTGAGATTGAAAAAACTGAAATTGAAACTTTAATAGAACAATTTAATCACAAGTACATTATTGAACTTAATCCTCTTATTTCTAAAATCATAGCACTGAAAAAGAAGATTTATGAAAAGCTAAAGAAGCATGGTGTTGTAAATGATGAATTCGAGAAATTGGAAGATGAGTTTAATCAGAAAAATAAAGAATATCAAGAAGAGATTAAAATTGATATTCCAGAATTAAATGATGAAGATTCAGCAGGTATTAAATCCTTATATAGAAAAGCGTCTTGGCTTTGTTCTCCAAATTCACATAGAAGAGTAATTGAAGACGAGAAACAAGCTTCAAAAGTTTTTGATGAACTGACAAAGGCTTATAAAAGTAATGATATTGAAAAAGTGAAATTTATTTATGGAGAATTAAAACTTGGAAACTCAATTGATGATCTTGATAAGCATGACGAATTAGAGCAGCTTAGAGCAAAGCTGGAGTCTTTAAATGTAAAATACAATTACCTTATTATCGATTTGACTAACCTTAAATCATCTAAAATTCATCAGTTGATTTTGAAGGTATCTGATTGGGAAGAATATTTTGAAACGCAGAAGGCTCTTCTAATACAAGAATATGAAAGTTTAACAGAAAAATATGTAAGCCATGAGTAATGAAATTCAAAAAGTAAATAAAACTGAAATTCAAAAACCAAAAACAGGTAAATTGGATTTGTTAAATATAAATACATCTGCTCTCAATGAAAGTTTAAGTGGATTAGAAATACCTAGATTGTTTTATCAGCTTGTTGTATTTGTTCTTGATGGATCAGGTTCTATGACATATAGGGGGACGACAGGAGCTGATAAGGGTGAGGAGGTTGAGGATGCTGTTAAAAAGGTTGTTAAAAGATTACAGGATAGTAAAAACAAGAATTCATTTGATATAAATGTATGGGCGTACGCTAATGAGAACATAGAAATTATTCAAACTACTTCTGTTGATTCTTTTAATCTAAATCAAAGTATTAATCCATGTGACTATATCAAAAGATATGACGGAACAAAATTAACACCGACCTTAAATGATGTTAGAAAGGAATGTGAGAAGTATTTATTATTCCACAAGGATAAAAACACTCAGGCTTTGGTTATTATTTTAAGTGATGGAGCATTGGACGAATATGAGAATTCAAGATCTGTTTGTGAGAGTTTAAAAGAGATTGACAATGTAACAGTTGCATCTATTTTCTACGAAAGTGATGTATGGCAAAAAAACTATGTTGTCTCAGAAACTGATGTGTTAAAAAATGATATGAAAAACCTTGCTTCTAATTCATCATTTTTCACTTCAACTGTTGATCCTGAAGAAATAAGAAAACACATGATTAAAAGTATATCAACAGTTTCAAAAGTTCAAAATGGAAATCAATTTAAAATAGATTAATGTATTTTTCAGTCAAACATATAGACATTAAGTTAAAACAGGATTATGCTGATTTTTCTATTCATGAGGAGTGGAAATCGTTAATCTTATGCGATGGAATTGGAGAGTTTACAGATTCTGGAAAAGTAGCAAAGTTAGTTGTAGAGCAATTTATAAGGAAACAATATAAATCAGTATCGGAGCTAATCCATGATAATGAATTACAAAAGCTTAAAAAAGAAGGTGTGATTGGAGGAACTACTTTTATAAGTGCAAGGAATGTAAATAATTCAGATAAGGTAGAGGTGGAGTATTTGGGGAATGGGGGAATAATCCATTTACATGGTGATTTTTCAAAGAATGTGAATTCGGAGGAGCCTTATCGTTATGGAGAAATTATGATTCCGCATGTTTCTCCCAACGGAGCATTGACAAGACATATATCACACAATAATGGGGATGACAAGTTTTTATTTTCAAAGATAAATATCAATCTCAATTATTTTGAAGGAGATATAATAATCTTGTTTAGTGATGGGATTTCCTCACTAGAAGATAAAGTGATACTAAAAGATAATGAGAACAGATTTTGGAGAAATGAAAATCCAGCAATACAAACAATTTTAAATGAATTAAACTCATTTCTAATTTCAAATAATGAAGCTGATTTATTTCAAGACAACTTAGTAGAATTCAATCAAACAGTATTGAATAAACTGAAAGCAGAACACTATTTAGAAGATGATGCTTCATTGGGCTTTATTATCACTGATAGTGTTTTAACTCATTACCAAAAAAATTACTAATGATTAAGTCGCTCACCAATATTTCTGAAGTTTCTGTTATCGATCAAAATGGAGAAAATGATATTTTATCCTTCTCAGAAATTGAATTCGATGATAAGGCTCTAGGGTCAGGAGGTTTTGGATCAGTCCACAATGTACAGTCTATTGATGGTGTTTTAAAATCAGAGTTTGTAATTAAGATATTTACAGATGAAGATAGTAAACAGCATGCATACGATGTTGTGAGAATTTTACATGATAAATTAAAAAAACGACAACACCTTACAAAGACTCCGACATATCATGATAAACCAGAGTTGTTGGGGCTCCCATTTTTAGTTTTTAAAGGATACGACAATATATCAGAAAAACATTGTGTTGCTTTTCTGATGTACAATCTTGAAAAGTTAAATTATGAGGATTATGGAAGTGATATGGCTAAACTTGATGAATACACACTGTTAAATATTCCTGATAAGTTGTATCTAGCTTATCAATTGGCTAAAACAATTGATTTTTTACATGAAATTAAATTTATTCATGCCGATTTAAGCGAAAATTCATTATGGTTTAATCCTAAAAGAATACAATTATCAATTATTGACTATGATAGTGGATATCATTTTGACACACAAGACAAGCCAACAACCATTGGTAAAGTAGGACATTGGATAGGAAGTCGATTCAGAAATATAATAGGGCAGCCTAAGGATTCTTCAGAGCTAAATACACTCGATAGACTTTATGAGGAATATTGGGTTCTTGCAAATGCTACTTTTGAAGTTGTGTTCGGTGCGATGCCTTTTTTCTTTTTGTCAGATACAGATGACAATTCAAAACAATCCTATTTAAAAGAAAATGAATGGCCAAATATTGATTACTCTTCTCCACTTTTCAATAAAGCCAACTCTCAGCAACATCAAGCGATCATTTTATTTTTGAAACAACTCGAAGAAGGTGGAGCAAAGGAGTTGATTGATGCTTTTAAGAAGGTTTTTAATTCAGGATATAAAAATGAAAGAAAGAGACTAACTTCAAAGGAATGGAAGGAACTACTTTTCAATCTTAATCAGTCATTAGGTAATCCAATATTGAAAAGTTTTACTGCTGATAAAACAAAAATAAAACGCAAGAATGAAGAAGTTGAATTTTATTTCGAGGTAAATAAATATGACTCTATTTATGTGAATAATAAGCTAGTTCCACTTAATCAAAAATCCATAATACTAAATATTGCAGATAGCACGAAAGTTAATATTAGGGCGATAAATGATTTTCAAACAATAGAAGATTTTGTTGAGATACAAGCTGTAAAAGTGGAACCTAAAATATTATTATTTACAGCTTCAAAGCTCTTAAGGGATTCTGAGGATCCAATAATTCTTTCATGGGAGACAGAAAACGCAAACTCAGTTTCAATTAACTTAATTGATAAAGAATTGGAAATATCAGGAATGACTGAAGTAACTCCAATAGAGAAGACGCAATACTTACTTACTGTTAAAGGATATTTTGATGAAGTTTTATCTCAAGAAATCGAGGTAGATATTATAAAGCCGAATATAAAGTTTTTTAATTGGGAGGTTAATTTAAACAAAGGGATAACAAATGTTGATATTTCTTGGGAAGTAGAAAATGCAACTAGTGTAAAAATATCACCACATGTTAAAAGCCAAAATGTTAATGGTCTAGAGCATATTTCTATATCTGAGAGAACGGAGTTTAAACTTATAGCAAAAGGATTATTTGCAGATATTGAAAATGAAATCACAGCACATCCGTTTCCTGTCCCTATAGTAAAGCAGATATTTGCTAACGCACCAAAATTAGAGCTAAAAATAAATATCAATAATACAGCATTAAATTTTCCTGAAAATTTATTCACAGCTAGCAGTATACAATTTACAAATAATGTACAATTTAATAATCTTGATATAAATTCGACGGAGCTTGGATCATCATTGGAGTTTCCAAAGTTTGAAGATGAAAATTTATTAATGGACAAACTGGTTGAAAAAAGAATAGGTATTTCTGATATCTACCATATTATTATGAAAAAAATATATAATACACTGAAAAAATGAAAAAACTAATAAAATATCCTTTCCAAAAATTGCGTGATTTTTTTTTATGGGCCTCAGGAGCTGATTTAGAAATTTTGAAACAAGCTCCTACAGATGCTAATAAATATTTTGGAATTGGAGGTACTATAATATTCACTGCACTAATGGCGAGTTTTGCTGGTGGTTATGCGATTTTTATCACCTTTAATTCTGCTTTAGTTGCTGTCTTTTTTGGACTTTTTTGGGGTGCTTTAATTTTTAATCTTGACCGATACATTGTTTCTACATTCGGGGTGGGTGATGGGAAGAAAACCATTTCAAAACAAGAATTGTTAGAGGGCGCTCCTAGATTGTTGATGGCTGTTGTCTTAGGATTTGTAATAGCAACTCCTTTAGAATTAAAACTCTTCGAAGACTCTATAAATGAGCAAATAGGTCAAAATGTTAGAGTTGAAAGACAAAATTTGAAAAATGAAGCCTCTGCTAAAAATGATCCTTTAATTGTAAACTGGGTAGCTAAAATAGCGAAATTAGAAAAAGATAATAATAACTATCAAAAAGTTATTGACTCAAAATTAAATACATATAATTTAGCAGATAAAGACCAACAAGACGAGTGGAATACTGGAAAGTTTAGCGGAAAACCTGGTAAAGGAGAACTTTGGGATGAACTAAAAGCTAAGGCTGATAGAGCACTGGCTGATTATCAAAAATATGAGTCAGAATACACTACCAAAATAAGTGATAACAATAAAAGCATTCATCTTTTAAATGAACAAATCAATAAACAAACAAAGCAAAATTTAGAGGCTTCTGAACTATCAAAAAGAGTAATAGAGCAAAATACAGGGCTATTAGTAAGGTTAGAGGCCTTGAGTCAAATCACATCTAGAAGTTCGACACTTTTATTTGCCAAGTGGCTAATTACCATATTATTTATTTTTATTGAAATTTCTCCTATTCTATTTAAGATGATGACAGAAAGAGGAACATATGATGATATACTGGATAGAATAAAACACGAGGCTAAAGTGAAGCAACTTTTACTTCAATCAAATATAAACGAAGAGATTAATACAGCTGTTAAAGTTCATGCTAATAAAAATGAACAAAAATTAAATGCTGAACTTGTCGCCAATAAAGACCTGCTTCTATCCATTTCAAAAGCTCAAGCTGAAATTGCTCAAGTAGCAATTGAGGAATGGAAAAAGGAACAATTGGAGAAAGTTAAAAATGACCCTTCAAATATGATTAAATCATAGCGAATAACCTGTTTAATTTTCATTAAAAAATAATCTACAAATCTAAATAATGAATAAATTTAAAATAATAAGCGGAGTTTTAGCGGTGGCTTTAGTGACAACACTTATGTATTACTATAAAATTAAAAACGCTTCTGAAATAGAGATTATCCACCTTAAATCAGAAATTTCTCAATTAACTTCAGTTAATAACGAATTAGATCAAAATATTGGTGACCTGGAATCTGAAGTTGACGACTTGAAGTATGGTAGAGCAGTGTTGTTCTCAGAACTTGAAGAATTAATCAGCCTTCAGGAGTATGCAAAGGCAAAAGAAAAAATTCTACTATTGGAAAGAAAACATCCTGATGCTATAGAAACTACCAAAGCTTTTAGGAAGCTAAATAGTATAGAAGAGGAGTTGTTGTGGATTGACATTAAAAATAGAAGATCCTTTAGTTTACTTAATGAGTATTCAACTAAATATTCACGAGGGAAATATATAAAGAGAGTTAATGAAATGAAAATTGAATTAATTGCCGAAAATGAACAGAAAGCTTATGATAATGTCAAGTCCTAAATAACCGATACAGATTATTAAAGGATTAAAATTATAAATTAAAGCTGAGTAATGACGTCATTACTCAGCTTTTTTGATTTGTATTGCATTCTTTTTAAAATATTTTGCTTGTGC
>NZ_QURB01000007.1 GCF_003402975.1 Brumimicrobium aurantiacum
CCAATTCAAGTCCGTTCGATAAGTAGTCAAACGAGCCGTTGAGTTCTGCAACTCGGTCTTTACAACGGTTGATTTGTTTAATGTCCGCTTGTTGTCTTATGCAAGAATTGTTTTCCATAAACACAAAAATAGTCAACTTGTTTATTTAAGCAAATGCTAAAATACAATATTTTAAAAATAACCCGATTTGTTTCTCGGGTCGTATTATTGCCTGACCGCTAACTCATTTATCCCCTTACCATCAGACTACTAAGCCAACAACCATTTGTTGGCTTTGTGCACCGTCAGATAAAGTTATTCTCCTCTAAAATAATAATTTTCTGAATAGTTTGAAATTTAGCATCACTACCTTTCTAATTCTTCGCCATGTATTTGTCCAATTGTTCTCCTGTGGTTTTTTGGATTTTGTTTTTTAGGAAGGAAGACCAACCCATCAAGTGTCCAACAGGTCCCATGGCTTGTTTTGACCATTTCCATACGTCGAAAGTGTCTATATGCTCAATGATTTTCCCGTCTTTAAATTTGAAATGAGCAGAAACCAAATTGATCACTTTTCTCTTTTTTGGACCGAAGTTATATTCTGCTCTCCAATTTGCTGAACCTGTGTCACCATCGATATTTATGTTGCTGAAGGTGATTTTCGATTGAGCACCGCGTGAAAGCAACATTTCCCACATTTTACAGGCTCTTTTTCCTTCTAATGTTCCAAAAGCAGGATCAGTGAAGCGAACATTTTCATGATAACATGCTGTCATTACTTTGCTGTCTCCGTTAGAAAATGCAGTGTAAAATTTATTGATTAATTCATTATGATCCATTGTATTTGCTTTAAAATTATCTAAATTGTTTTGGCTTTAATCCTTGTGCGGAAAGTTCAACCGTTTCGTTTATGCGTTTAATTCTTGTGTCACTTCTTTTGGCGGTCACAACCCATTGTAATATGGATTTACGATTCGATTTACTTAACGATAAAAAGTAGGCTTCAGCCTTAGGATTACTTTTTAAGGCTTGGTCTAAATCCTTTGGAATGATGAGGTTTTCAACATCGTCGAGTAAAGACCAATTACCGTTCTCTTTCGCAATCTCTATCGTTTTATATCCTGCTTCTTGTATTAAATCTTGCTCCATCAACACCTTCACCTTGTCTTTGTTCACCTTTGACCATGTACTTTTCGGGTTGCGTTTACTGTATAGTTGTCGGTACTTTTCTTCATCAATCGATTTCTTGGTACTGTCAATCCAACCAAAACAAATGGCTTCATCTACGGCTTCACTCCACGATAAGCTGGGTATTCCTGTCTTTTTACGATAAAAAATGACCCAAATCGATTGTTGGGTAGCATGATTTTGGGCTAACCAATTTCTCCATTCTGCTTTATTTGCAGGGTAAAACGTTTCCAAAGCTGACATTTTGTAAAAATAGTTTAATCTTTTTGATTCAATGAAATCACGATTTTTCCAGTGTGTAAACCTTCTCCAAAACGTTGTACAGCCCATGGAATTTTATCGAAGCTATGAGGTCCGTCGATGATACATTTTAATTTCTTTTCAGCATATAATTGGTTGATGAATTCCAAATCGTGATTGCCTTTTAACATGAGTACTTGAACTCTTTTCGTGCTCAATATTTTTAACAGTGGTTTCATGTAAATCATTTGAAGAAGTTTACCTGATTTTCCGCCTATTGATATGTATTTTCCTTTTGGATTAAGTACAGGTAAAAATCGCCAAATATTTCTGTTGGTTTTACAATCTAAAATGAGATCATATTTTTGCTTCTCTTTGGTGAAATCAACCTTTTTATAATCGACAACTTCATCAAATCCTAGGGTTTTCATGGTAGATAATTTTTCTCCAGTATCCACTCCTGTAACATGTGTGTTAAAGGTTTTAGCAATTTGAATGGCAAAAGTTCCTACACCTCCGCCACCGCCGTTGACGAGGATTTTTTGATTGTCCTTTAGCTGACCTAAATCACGCAAACCTTGTAAAGCCAGCATTGCTGCATGTGGAATACTTGCCGCTTCTTCAAAACTGATTTCCTTTGGTTTTAATTCAACCGCTTTTTCATTGAGTGAAATGTATTCTGCAAAGCTTCCAAAACCAAAGTCAGAAGTATCTCCATACACTTCATCACCGATTTTAAACCGCGTAACATTTTTACCAAGTCCAGTAACGATGCCAGAAAGTTCCATGCCAGGAATTGCGTATTTCTTGCGTGGTTTTGACAATCCAAATAAAAGTCGATAAGTGAGGGGATTTCCAGAAGTTACTGACCAATCATAATCATTTACAGTGGTTGCACAAACTTGAATCAAGATATCGTTGTCCTTTGGTTGAGGTCTATCCAATTCAACTTGCTGAAGTGCATCAAGTGGACTTCCATACTTCTTAACTTTAAAGGCTTTCATTGGAGGCATAAGGTTATACAAGTTTAAAATTATTCGCTTTGTAAAAATAATGACTTATTGTAATAAAATCCTCGAGCTTCGTGATTAATTAGATTGAGATCTAAATAAACACTGGTCTCTATGTTTCAAGTTGCGTTAGACTTCCTTAATTTAAAATCTTAAAAACTCTTTTCTTTATTGTTTTCGATGAAAGAATTACTGTAGGTTTTTGATAATTCCTATTTTTACCTAAAACACAAGAATATGCAAGAATTCAAAGGTCAAATTGTCGACATTAACAATAGAAAAATTTTCAAAGGAGTAATTAATGTGGAAAATGGAAAGATTCATTCTATTACGCCGAACGAAGATGTTCCCAATCAATTTATTTTACCAGGCTTTATTGATGCGCATGTTCATGTCGAAAGTTCAATGTTGATTCCTTCAGAATTTGCGCGATTGGCTGTTAAACAAGGAACCGTTGCAACTATTTCAGATCCTCATGAAATAGGAAATGTTTTAGGAAGGGCAGGAGTAGAGTATATGATTGCTAATGGAAATCAAACGCCTTTTAAGTTTTTCTTTGGAGCGCCATCCTGTGTTCCAGCAACAGTTTTTGAGACTGCAGGTGCGACCATAGACCTTGAAGATATTCGTGCTTTATTTAAGTTGCCGCGAGTCAATTATTTGGCGGAAATGATGAATTATCCAGGGGTGTTATTTGAGGATAAAGAAGTCATGGCTAAAATCGAATTGGCCAAAAGTTTAAATAAGCGCGTGGATGGCCATGCACCTGGTTTACGTGGAGAGGATGCTAAAAAGTATATTGCAGCAGGAATTGAAACAGACCACGAATGTTTTACCAAGGAAGAGGCTTTTGATAAGCTAAAACATGGTATGAAAATATTGATTCGTGAAGGAAGTGCAGCCAAAAACTTTGAAGCACTTTATACATTGATTGATGAATTTCCAAATGAAATTATGCTGTGTTCAGACGATAAACATCCTAATGATTTTGTACGTGGACATATCAATAAACTCGTTGCACGTGCTGTAGCGAAGGGGTGTGATTTATATAATGTCTTAAGTGCAGCTTGTTTGAATCCTATTGAACATTACAACATGGATGTCGGACAGATGCGTGTTGGAGACCAAGCTGATTTTTGTATCGTTGATGACCTCGAAAACTTTGAGGTCAAACAAACTATAATTGATGGAAATATTGTCTTTGAAAATGGAAAAGTAAATTTCCCTAGTGTTGCTGCAGAATTACCTAATAATTTTCATTGTTCTCCGATTGCATTAGCGCAATTAAAGTTAAACGCGGAAAGTGAAAATGTACGTGTAATTGTAGTGGAAGACGGTCAGTTGGTCACCAAAGAAGAAAGTATTAAACTTCAATCTAAAGATGAAGAATTAACACCCGATCTCGAAAAGGATGTATTGAAAGTAGTGGTAGTGAATCGCTATCATGATGCCAAACCTTCCGTCGCTTTGATTAAAAACTTTGGATTAAAATCTGGAGCTATTGCTTCATGTGTTGCACATGATAGTCACAATATTATATGTGTGGGAACCAATGACGAAGATATTCAAAAGGCCATTAATTTAATAGTAGGTGAAAAGGGAGGTGTGTCTTTAGCAAATGGAGAAGAATCTGAAGTTTTAGGTTTACCAGTTGCGGGAATCATGACGGATAAAAGTGGAGAAGAAGTTGCTGAAAAATATGAGCAATTAGATCAAAAAGCAAAAGATTTAGGTTCTACTTTAACTTCACCTTACATGACACTTTCCTTTTGTGCATTATTGGTTATTCCACAATTAAAACTAAGTGATAAAGGACTCTTTGATGGGAGGAAGTTTGAGTTTGTCTCGCTTTACAAGTAGTTGTTACTATGCCGTAGCTTTGATTGCACTAGTTATGTTTTTTTATTGAGCCTAATTCTATATCCGGATAGGCGATTAAGGGTAACCACAGCGTAGCGACATTCTTTGAGTGAATTCAAAGAAAGGTTAATAATATAGCACCACATTGTGTGCTAACGATGAATGTATTGCAGTTTCGAAGGAATCATTTAAGTCGAAAAAAAGTTAGAAATTATAAAATATCCTTCAAACGTAAATCTTAAATTTACAATATAAACAAAACTTAAAAACCGAGATATGAGTCAAAATCATCATCATACCGACCGTTCAACAAGTAATTTAAAACTTGCGTTTTGGATGAATCTTGGTTTTTCCATTTTTGAAATTATTGGAGGAATTTATGTCAATAGTGTAGCTGTTGTGTCTGATGCGATACATGATCTTGGAGATAGTTTATCATTGGGAACAGCGTGGTATTGTGAAAAGAAATCCAAGCAAAAAGCTGATGATCAATATTCTTATGGTTATGGACGATATTCTTTGCTCGGGGCGTTAATCAATAGTATGGTTTTGTTATTGGGTTCAGGTTTTGTCATTTATGCAGCAATCGATCGTTTGATTCATCCAGAAAGTTCAGATGCGCTAGGAATGATTGTTTTTGCCATTGTCGGAATTGCGGTAAATGGTTTTGTGGTTTTACGGATGAGGTCATCAAAAAAACTCAATGAAAAAGTGGTGTTTTGGCATATGTTGGAAGATGTGTTGGGTTGGACCGCTGTATTGATTGCTGCAATTGTTATGTATTTCTATCCGACTCCTTATATTGATCCTATTTTATCTTTGGCCATAACAGGCTACATTTTATACGGTGTTTTTGGGCGCCTAAAAGAAACCTTATATTTCTTTTTACAAGGAGTGCCGAAAGAGGTGCAATTATCAGAAATTCGAACTAAAATTTTAGCCCTTCCAAATGTTAGCGACGTTAATCATGCACATGTTTGGTCGTTGGATGGAGAGCAAAATATTTTTTCTGCACATGTTACAGTTTATGCCATTAAAAACATAGAGCAAGTTTCCATTGTAAAAAGTCAGGTAAAAGAAATACTTAAGCCTCATCATTTGAAATGTTCGACAATTGATATTGAAATTGAGGAAGAATAGCGTTTCTAATTTTGAACATTTTTGAATTTTATCCACAATTGAATGTAATTTATCAAGAGCGATGAAGTTGTATCTGTTTTTTTTATAATTTTATCATCGAATTTAAATATTTAATTATTTGATTTTCTTGCGGTTGTCTTATTGCTTCCGATTGTGAGTAAAATTGTATTTTCATATTTAGTCCGCTTTAAAACTTTAGAAAAGAAAAGGTGAGTTTATAAAAGCGATTTATCAATATTATTATTTAAAGAAAAACCTAAATTAACTTATCATATGAATCGATTGATACTAACCACAATAGTACTGTTTTGTATATTCTTTACTGGAAATACTCAAAACTGTCCATCATATTCGACATTAACAGCCACAGGAGAGGCTTGTGCAGGCCAGACTTACACAATGCACTTTGCAAATACATCTTGTCCTAGTGAAATAAATTTTGATTACAGTGGTAATATCAATGTTGGAGGAAGTGTATTGATGGAAAGTATTTTGACTGGAAATACAATTTACAGTGAAAGTTCGGTTGGTGGCCATTCAGCGAGCATAGGGCCAATTGATCCTACATTAGAAGGTACAGCTTTTAAATTGTCAACGACAAACGCCACATATACTATTTCTCAAAACGGAATAACTACAGGTCAGGCAATCAGTGAAGAAATATATTTTAACTTAAAGCCAATCATTAGTTCTGCTACCTTAAGCATAACTACTCCATCTGGTGTTGTGACAAGATCGGTTCAGTATTGTAAGGATTTTAATGTTGGATTAGAACTTGAAAACACTGATTACTGTAATACTTTGAATGTTGCTTTACCATGGGAATTAAGATGTGACCAAACGAATACTTTATTAGGCTCCGGAAATCACAATGTAACTGTTTATCCTTCTGTGCCTTCAAATACCAACGATTTGGTTGATATTGTATGGAATCAAACAACATGTGAATGGGATGTTTCTGCCAATTTTGATTGTGATAATTCTGACATTGGAAATATTTTCACCATTTCTCCAGATCCTACTTCGGGTCCTACAAATACTTGTGTTGACGGAAATGAAACATTTACAATAGAATATTTAGGAGTAAGTGGTAGCCCAAACTGTTGTTCAAATGCTGGGCCTAAAGTACCCGTAGAATTTAATACGGCAACCTCGGTAGGAAATACAACAGTGGAAAACTCCCTATTTGGAGGTACAAATAACGCTGGCTATATCACTATTCCACCAAATAATTTAGGAGGTTCAGCAAATGCCTTGAATCTGTCTGTATCCATAAACAATTATTGTTTCAATGCCCCAAATATTGACTATTTGATTAATATTTTTGTGGATGGTATTGTGGTAGTGAATTCTAAACATTATAACCCTATCATCACCTTAGGGTATAATCTTTCAAATATACCTTGGTATGATCAAAATAGTGTAGTGGATATTTATGTTTCACCGATACTATTGTCTAATGGTGGAGTCAATACAACTTATTCACCCAATGCTGTTTGTGGAAGTTTAAATCCAATGGAATGGACAGCAGATATAACAGCTTCATTAGATGTTGAATTCATAGATTCGATAGGTACAGGTTTGCCATGTACAAATGATACGATAATTCCTCATGTGAACTGTACTCCTGATCAGCCAGCTTTGGTCTTAGCTTCAGCTGCTGATTGTAATTTACCAAGTACTTTAGAAGTTACAAATTATGATAATGCTTTAAGCTATACTTTTGTACCTACAGGACCTACGATTAATGCGGCAGGGATCATAAGTGGTGTTGCAGGAAATTATTCTATTGAAGCCAATAATGGAAGCTGTTCAAGCTCAAGTAACTTTACCATCGACCCAGGAAATCCAGTACCTTCCTACTCAGTGAGTTCAGTAAATCCTACCGTTTGTAGTGGGAGTGATGGTTACATTCTACTCTCAGGATTAGACAATTCAGTTACATATAGTGTGACTTATGATGATAATGGAACAACAGTTGGTCCAGCTAATTTTACTTCAAATACTTCTGGAGAAATTCAAATCACAGGTTTAAGTGCTGGTAGCTATGATAACTTTTTAGTAGATCTTAATGGTTGTTCTACTAGTGATTTAAGCAATATTAATTTGACTGATCCAAGCGCTCCAACTGTTGATGCAGGGTTAGATCAAACGATTTGTGAGGGAACTTCAATTACATTGAACGCAACAAGTACTCCACCTGGCGCAGTCTTTTCATGGGACAATGGCGTTGTTGATGGTATGGCTTTTTCTCCAAATTCGACATCAACATATACTGTGACAGCAGATTTGAATGGTTGTATTGGAACGGATAATGTAACAATTACTGTGACTCCTCAAGATACACCAACTTTTACAGCCATTGCAAGTTTTTGTGAAAATGATGCAATTCCAACTTTGCCTACAAGTTCAAATGAAAATATCGCTGGAACCTGGAGTCCGGCAATTGTAAGTAATACACCCGGAACTACGACCTATACTTTTACGCCCGATGCGAGTGAATGTGCTTCAGTTGAAACGATGGATATCTTAGTATATGCGACTCCTAGTCCAACGATAAACCCTGTTGCAAATCAATGTTTAAATGCTTCTCCAGTAACACTAAACGCTTCTCCAGCTGGGGGAACATTTTCTGGAAATGGAGTTGTTGGTAATGTTTTCACGCCGTCGGTAGCAGGAATTGGAGTGCATACAATTGCTTATACCTACACTGATGGAAATGGATGTACAGGTGTTGGTACGATAGATATAGTAGTTGACTTTTTACTCGATTTTTCTTTGAGCTCAAATTCTCCAACAGTATGTGGAGGAAGTGATGGTGAAATTACCATTTCAGGATTAGAAATGAATACATCACATCAAGTTTCATACAACAAAAATGGTAACCTTGTTGGACCATTGACATTGATTTCTAATGCAAATGGAGAGATTACGATTACAGGATTGAGTGCTGGTGCATATTCAGATTTTATTGTTGATTGGATTAGTTGTTCAGGATCTAATAACACAACAATTACCTTGTCTGACCCCAATGCACCAAACATTACGACGCCTGGTGATTATACAATATGTGAAGATTCACAAATAACACTTACAGCATTAAATCCTGATGGAGCAACAATTTCTTGGGATAATGGAGTTACAGATGGAGTTGCTTTTACGCCAACAACTACCACAACTTATACTGTAACAGGAACCTTAAATAATTGTATAGCTACTGACGATGTAATAGTAACGGTGGATATGAAAGTTGATCCTACTTTTGCTTCTGTTGTTGATTTCTGTGAAAATGAAACTGCTCCAGTATTGGGAAGTGTTTCAGATAATGGAATTACAGGAACTTGGAATCCTTCAGTAGTTTCAAATAATGTTGGAAATTCAACCTATACTTTTACACCGATAAATTCAGCATGTGCGAATGAAATTGATTTTAATATTTCAGTGAATCCTGTGCCAACTCCAACAATAGATTCATTGGCAGATATGTGTGAACAGGCTGTGCCAGTTACATTAGTAGGAACACCTAATGGAGGTGTTTTCTCTGGTGCAGGAGTTACAGGAAGTACATTTGATCCTACTGTAGCAGGTTCTGGTGTTCATACAATTACTTATGAATATACTGATGGAAATGGTTGTATGGGGACAGCAACCACAAATATTAATGTTACAACGAATATATTATTTACTTTGAGTTCAACAGAACCTACAACTTGTAATGGAACTGATGGAACAATCACAATTGGTGGTTTAGATGCAGGTGAAATGTATGATGTATCTTATTTATTTAACAATTCTAATATTGTTGGACCAATTACAATTACTGCTAATGGTGCTGGAAATGCTGTGATAACAGGATTGGGTGAAGGTTCATACACCGATTTTGATGTGGTGTATAAAACATGTTCTGGGATTAATAATTCAACAATTGTTTTAAACGATCCTCCATTGCCAACAATTAATGCTGGATTGGATCAAGTCGTTTGTCAAGGTCAAACAACAATTTTAAGTGCGCATAATCCAGATGGTGCAACCATTTCTTGGAGTAATGGTATAACGGATAATATGAGTTTTACACCTCCTCAAGGAATTACAACTTATACCGTAACAGGAAGTTTAAATGCATGTATTTCAACAGACCAAGTAACTGTCACAGTTCCAACACCAATTATAAGTATGACTTCTCCAGGAAACTTAACGGCAAATTGTGATATATCTGAACAACCTGTATATGCTGATTTTGATGCTTTCTTAAATGCAGGAGGAACAATAAACTTGCCTGTTGATGGATTAGTTGATTCAGCTTCATTTACACTAATAAGTGAAAATTCAGATGGTAACACTTGCCCTGAAATAGTCACAAGAGTTTATGAAATAACTGATGTTTGTGGAAATTCAGTTTCAACATCTCAATCTATAACAATTCATGATCTTGTCGATCCTACAGGAACTGCCCCAGCAGATCTTAGTCTTCAATGTATTGGGGATTTACCTACTGCGGATCCATTATTGGTTACCGATGAAGCTGATAATTGTACGGTAAATCCAATTGTGAGTTTTATAAGTGAAGTGTCTGATGGAAATACATGTCCTGAAGTTATTACAAGAACTTATCGTGTAACTGATGATTGTGGAAATTCAATTGATTTGGTGCAAACAATCACGATAAATGATGATACTCCACCAACAGGTGATGCTCCTTCAGATATTGCTGTTCAATGTATTGGAGATGTTCCTGCACAAGATATCAATTTAGTGACTAATGTTTCAGATAATTGTACTGTTACACCAACTGTTACTTTTATAAGTGATGTTTCAGATGGAAATACTTGTCCAGAAATTATCACAAGAACTTATAATATCGCTGATGATTGTGGAAACAATGTGGACCTTGTGCAAATCATTACTGTTGGAGACAATATTGCGCCAACGGCAAATACTCCAGATACGCTAAAAGTAGATTGTTTAACAGATGTTCCTGCAGCTGATGTTACCGTAATTTCGGGTGTTTCTGATAATTGTACTTCCTCGCCAATGGTGGCTTTCGTTTCGGACGTGTCAGACGGAAATACATGTGCAGGTGAGCTCATTACAAGAACTTATAGTGTTACCGATGACTGTGGAAATGTAACTTCAATAGAACACATGATTTTAATTGAAAATTATGATCCAAACTTTAATATTGTTGGAAATGATCCAACGACTTGTGGTGGAGTAGATGGTTCGATTAGCTTAACAGGACTAAACCCTTCTACAGATTATTGGTTGACTTATGATGGAGGTACATCAAATCTTATTACGACAGATGTAAATGGAGCGTATGAAATTACAGGTTTAACAGAAGGGAGTTATACAGATTTTACACTTGATGAAACTTCATGTAATGTTTGTTCGACAACTGAGAATGTTACGATTACCCTGAATGATCCTTTACCACCAACCATTGATGCTGGACCAGATCTAGTTGCTTGTGATGATGAGGTGATCACGATCAATGCAATTAATCCTGATAATGCAAATTTAAGTTGGAATAATGGAGTAACCGATGGAGTTGGATTTGTTTCACCTTTAGGAACTACAAAATATATTGTGACTGCAGAATTGGCAAATTGTTTTGCAAAAGATTCATTAGAAGTTATGGTTAACCCACTTCCGAATGTATCAGCAGGAAATGATATTCAGATTTGTGATGGAGATCAAGTTACGCTAACTGCAACAGGAAATGCAGTTAATTATACATGGAATAATGGAGTAGTAGATGGAATTGCATTTACACCAACCTTAGGAATTACAAATTATATTGTGACTGCCACTTCAGTAGATGGTTGTGAAAATAAGGATACTGTAGAAGTTGAAGTGATGGTGTCGCCAGATGTTTCATTTGCAGCCAATAGAACTGTTGGTTGTGCTCCTGATGAGATAAATATTTTGAATACAACACCTGGATCAATTCAAGAGTGTAAGTATACGATTGATGGTGGCCACCAATATTACGATTGTAATATCGCTCCAACTTTTCTTAATGCAGGTTGTTATGATATCAATTTAGAAGTTGAATTGACCAATGGTTGTGTGGATGATCTTACAATGGTCGATTACATTTGTATGGATGATTATCCAGTGGCTAATTTTACTGTTGAACCAGAGGAACTATCTAATATCTACAACGAAGCAGAATTTACCAATAAATCCACAGGAGCCTTTTCTTATGAATGGAATTTTGGAGATGGAGAATTCAGTAACGCCACCGATCCTACACATACTTACATGGTTGAATCAATTAATGAAGAATATACTTTTATTGTAGATTTAATAGCGATAAGTAATTTAGGATGTCGTGATACTTTCTCTTTGGATTTACCTTTTTATGAGGAGTTGATTTACTTTGTTCCCAATACATTTACTCCAGACGGAAATAAATCAAATGAGACCTTTAAACCGATTTTTACAACGGGGTTTGATCCACAGAATTATAATTTTAAAGTATATAACCGTTGGGGAGACATTGTCTTTGAAAGTAATGACGCTAATTACGGATGGGATGGAACATACAAGGCTAGTAATTATGAAGTTATGCCTTCAGGAACTTATGTTTATCGTATTAATTTTAATAAGTTACGAAATGATGAAGAAGTTGAAATTATGGGTACAGTGAATTTACTTCGATAACATAATACAATAGATTTTAATTCAAAAGCCAGAACATTTCGTTTTGGCTTTTTTTTATTCTACACATCCATATTTTCTTTATAAACTTATGAACTTACATCCTACTACTAATTAATAAAATCATATTAAACACTATTCTTTAACAACCTTTAAAAACTTTTTAGCGTTTATATAGCACTATGAAGAAACTTATGAGACTAAAACCAATATCTATAATGATATTGTGTATTCTATTTTTTGGGCATAATGCTTATACTCAATTAGATAATGTTGAAACTAAAGTAGAGGAATACTTAGGGAAGGAAAAATTTGAACTTTTTCAGACAAGTAACCCAGGACTTATTCAATTTTTAAAAAAGAAATCTACACATGGTTTTTTAATTGAAGATGTTTCAGAAACAAAATCCAATGTACTACCAAAATTGGGTAAAGTCTTATATCAAGAAAAAGAAATTTCATTGGAAGCTTTTTATGAAGCTACAAAATCTAATGACTTTAACTTTTTACAATATTCTTTTCCTGATATTGATAATGGAACATTCTTGTTAAGTAAATCAGAAAATAGAATGATAACGATTTATTCTGATCGCATTATAAATCAACTGGTGAATAAAGACAACTAATTATGAGAAGATATACTATTTTTATATTCATTTGTACCATACTTTTCTCCATTCAGAAATCATTTGGACAAAGTTATATTATTACCAATGGAGTTGCTGATACTACTTGTACAGGTACATTTTATGATACTGGTGGACCAAGTGGTGATTATTCTAATAATGAAAATATAACCTATACCATTTGTCCTAATTCAAATAATACCTTAGTTGTAGATTTCGTTTACTTCAATTTAAGAAATAATGATTACCTAACGATTTATGATGGGGCTAGTGTATTGGATCCTTTAATTGGTAGTTATTCTCAAGCTCCAGGACCAGGAACAGTAATTGCTTCCTCAAGTAATACTTCTGGTTGTTTAACTTTTGTATTTACTTCATCACCTATTTTTACAGATGGTGGGTGGATTGCTAATATTAGTTGTTTATTGCCTTGTCAAGATATAATTGGTAGTGCAACATTCTCACCTGCACCTGATGCAGACGGTGTGATTCGAATTTGTCAAGGTGAAACTGTAGACATGTTTGGAACAGCAACTTACCCGCAGAATAATCAGAATTATCCTCAATCTAATGCCACTTCAGTGTTTGAATGGAATACTGAGAATGGTCCAAATCAGTTCGGTCAAAACATTTCATCTACCTTTAATAATGAAGGTGCTTATGTAGTTCAATTAGATATACAGGATGTAAACAATTGTTATAATTCGATACCAATTAGTCAAGAAATTCATGTTTCCACCACCCCCGATTTTAGCGGAACCTTGGCCTCACCTGATTCCATTTGTTTGGGTGAACAATCTGTATTAACAGGGGATGCTACTCCCGTTACGTTCAATAAAACTTGTGTACAGCCATCCTTTCCTCCAGTAGCACTCCCTGATGGCTCAGGAGTATCATATAATACTTCTGTTAATTTAGATTGTTTTAATGATAATCAGACCTTGACTAATATCAATAATCTGCAATCGATTTGTGTTAATATGGAACATTCCTATATGGGAGATTTAACCATCGAAATCGAATGCCCGAATGGTCAATCTGTTACTTTACATAGTAACGGAGGTGGTTCAACTTATTTAGGTGTACCGGTAGATAATGACAATTTACCTTTGGCACAAGGAATTGGTTACTTATATTGTTGGACACCATTTGCAACCAATGGTACATGGGGGGCTAATTCAGCTTCTAATTCAACATTACCTGCAGGAGATTACGAGTCTTTGGGTCCGTTATCTAATTTGGTTGGATGTGATTTAAATGGAAACTGGACACTTACTGTTACTGACCATTTAGGATCTGATAATGGATTTATTTTTGATTGGAGTCTAAACTTTAATCCCGCGATTATTCCTCCAGGAATTACTTTCACTCCGACAATTAATTCGGAAAATTGGTTAGCTAATCCAACAATTGTAAGTGGCACTAATCCAATTACTGTGGAACCAACAACTTTAGGAAACGAATGTTATACTTATGAAGTAACCGATAACTTTAGTTGTACTTATGATACAACAATTTGTGTGAATGCAATAGCTGTTCCTAGTTTAGACCCGGTAGCTGATTTCGATACATGTGCAGCATATACATTGCCGGTAATCACTGGGACAAATTTATCTGGAAATGAATCTTTTTATACAGGACCATCAGGAACTGGAACTCAATATAATGCTGGAGATGTAGTAACTGTTCCGATAAGCTTATATATTTATGATAATACAGGAGCACCAGCAATGTGTGAAGATGAAACAAGTTTTAATATTGGTCTGTTCGCAAATAATACCACGCTAACTGCACCTAACAATTTATCGGCCAATTGCTCAATTTTAGAGGTGCCGCCATATGCCTCACTTACAGATTTTGAAAACGATGGAGGGTCTGCAAGTTCATCGTCAAATATGAATATTGTTCCCGGTACTTTCACATTAGTGAGTGAAATTTCAGATGGAATGTACTGTCCAGAAACAGTAACGAGAACTTATTCTGTTAAAGATGATTGTGGAAATGTAGCAACAGCAACACAACTTGTGATTATTCATGATCAAATAAATCCAACAGGAACTGCACCTGCAGATGTTACAGTACAATGTATTGGTGATGTTCCGTCAGTAGATATTACAGCTATTACAGATGAAGCAGATAACTGTACTGTGAATCCAGTAGTTGCACATGTTAGTGATGTGTCGGATGGAAACACTTGTCCTGAAGTTATCACGAGAACTTATAGCATTACCGATACTTGTGGTAATTCAATAAATGTTGTTCAAACAATAACCATCAATGATGACATCAATCCAACAGGGACAGCTCCAGCTGATGTTACAGTGCAATGTATTGGTGATGTTCCAACGGTGGATGTAAATGCAATTACTGATGAAGCAGATAATTGTACTGTTAATCCTACTGTGACCCATGTGAGTGATGTATCGGATGGAAAGTCTTGTCCTGAAATCATTACAAGAACATATAACATTTCCGATGACTGTGGAAACAATATTAATGTTGTACAAACCATTACCATTAGTGATGATACCAATCCAACAGGAACTGCTCCAGCTGATGTAACAGTGCAATGTATAGGTGATGTCCCAGCGGTGGATGTAACTGCAATAACAGATGAAGTCGATAACTGTACAGTGAATCCAATAGTGACGCATGTTAGTGATGTTTCTGATGGGAATACTTGTCCAGAGATCATCACAAGGACATATAATATTGCAGATGATTGTGGAAACAATATCGATGTTATTCAAACCATTACGATTAATGATGATACCAATCCAACAGGAACTGCTCCAGCTGATGTTACTGTGCAATGTATAGGTGATGTTCCAGCAGTTGATGTGACGTTAATTACTGATGAAGCTGATAACTGTACAACTACGCCAACAGTTTCTCATGTAAGTGATGTTTCTGATGGGAATACATGTCCGGAAATCATTACAAGAACCTATCGAATTCAAGATGATTGTGGGAACTTTACAGATTTAAATCAAACCATTACAATTAACGATGATACGAATCCAACAGGAACCGCTCCTGCAGACCTAACATTTCAATGTGTTACAGATATTCCTGCACCAGATGTTAGCCTAATTACAGATGAAGCAGATAATTGTACAGTAAATCCAACTGTAACTCATGTTAGTGATGTTTCTGATGGGAACACTTGTCCAGAGATCATCACGAGAACTTATAATATTGCAGATGACTGTGGAAATAGTATTAATGTGACACAGAATTTTATAATCTATGATGACATCAATCCAACAGGAACTGCACCTGCAGATGTTACAGTACAATGTATTGGTGATGTTCCGGCAGTAGATATTACAGCGATTACAGATGAAGCAGATAATTGTACTGTGAATCCAGTAGTTGCACATGTTAGTGATGTGTCGGATGGAAACACTTGTCCTGAAGTTATCACGAGAACTTATAGCATTACCGATACTTGTGGTAATTCAATAAATGTTGTTCAAACGATAACCATCAATGATGACATCAATCCAACAGGAAGCGCTCCAGCTGATGTTACAGTGCAATGTATTGGTGATGTTCCAACGGTGGATGTAAATGCAATTACTGATGAAGCAGATAATTGTACTGTTAATCCAACTGTGACCCATGTGAGTGATGTATCAGATGGAAGTTCTTGTCCTGAAATCATTACAAGAACATATAACATTGCCGATGACTGTGGAAACAATATTAATGTTGTACAAACCATTACCATTAGTGATGATACCAATCCAACAGGAACTGCTCCAGCTGATGTAACAGTGCAATGTATAGGAGATGTCCCAGCGGTGGATGTAACTGCAATAACAGATGAAGCCGATAACTGTACAGTGAATCCAATAGTGACGCATGTAAGTGATGTTTCTGATGGGAATACTTGTCCAGAGATCATCACAAGGACATATAATATTGCAGATGATTGTGGAAACAATATCGATGTTATTCAAACCATTACGATTAATGATGATACTAATCCAACAGGAACTGCTCCAGCAGATGTTACTGTGCAATGTATAGGTGATGTTCCAGCAGTTGATGTGACATTAATTACTGATGAAGCTGATAATTGTACAACTACGCCATCAGTTTCTCATGTAAGTGATGTTTCTGATGGAAATACATGTCCGGAAATCATTACAAGAACCTATCGAATTCAAGATGATTGTGGGAACTTTACAGATTTAAATCAAATCATTACAATTAACGATGATACGAATCCAACAGCGAGTAATGTTTTTTCTACGGTAGATTGTATTGATAACTTACCACCAGTAAATATTGCAGTGATCACTGATGAAGCAGATAATTGTACTACAAATCCAGTAGTAGCTTTTGTATCTGAAAGTTCAGATAACAACGTTTGTAACGGAGAGCAGATTACGAGAGTTTACAGTGTGACTGACGATTGTGGAAATAGTATAAATGTAAATCATGTTATAACAATCGATGCTTACACTCCCAATTTTGTAGTGACTCCAAATAACACAACATCGTGTGGAGGAACTGATGGTTTAATTACAATTTCAGGATTAATTCCGAATAAGGATTATGAAATCAGCTATGATGGAGGAGCACCTTTTTTAGTGACCACAAATGGAGCAGGGGAGTATACAATCCTTGGTTTACCTTCTGATAGTTATACTAATTTTACAGTTACGGATGCGAGTTGTATTGGATGTACAAATACAGAAAATGTTTCGGTTAATGTTAACGATCCTAGTTCTGCTGTAATTGATGCAGGGCCAGATCATGTATTGTGTGAAGGTTCAACTTTAGTCTTGAATACAGTAAATCCAGATAATGCAAATTTATCATGGGATAATGGAGCTGTTGAAGGAGGTGCAGGATTCGTTCCACCACCGGGTGTAACCTTTTATACTGTGACTGCTGAATTGGTAAATTGTTTTTCATCAGATCAAATTAAAGTTACGGTTTCACCAGAAATTACATCGATTTCGTGTCCAGGTGATTTAACCGCCAATTGTGATATTTCTGAGCAGGCACCTTATGCCGATTTTAACGCATTTATTGCTGCAGGAGGTTCTGCATTGATTCCTTCTGGAGGTATAATTGATTCAACATCATTCCAATTGCTGAGTGAAGTTTCTGACGGAAATTCTTGTCCAGAAACAGTGACAAGAACTTATCAAATTTCGGACACTTGTGGAGTTGCTGTTACTTGTACTCAAGATATTGTAATTAACGATTTAATATTACCTACTGGAACAGCACCAAATGATACCACAGTGACATGTCCAGATGATGTTCCTGCAGTTGATGTTACATTAATTACAGACGAAGCAGATAATTGTACGGTAAGTCCCGTAGTCACTCATGTAAGTGATGTTTCCGATGGAAATACTTGCCCAGAAACGATTACAAGAACTTATGCCATTACGGACGATTGTGGAAATACTTTAAATGTTACTCAATTGATTACAATAAATGACTTGGTGAATCCTACAGGGACGGCGCCAGCAGATTTAGCTTTTCAATGTATTACTGATATTCCGGCACCGGATGTGACAGAAATTACCGACGAGGCAGATAATTGTACCGTAAATCCAATTGTAACTCATGTAAGTGATGTTTCCGATGGTAACACTTGTCCAGAACTCGTTACAAGAACATATAATATTGCTGATGAATGTGGAAATTCAATCAATGTAACACAAGTGTTTACGATTAACGATACCATAGATCCTACTGGAGCAGCACCAGCAGATGTAAATGTTGAGTGTTTGGCAGATGTGCCAGCCATAGACGGAACAACTGTACAAAATGTAAATGACAATTGTACAACAACTCCTACGGTAACACATGTAAGTGATGTCTCGGATGGAAACACATGTCCTGAAGTGATTACAAGAACCTACAATATTGCAGATGATTGTGGAAACAATATTGATGTGGTTCAAACGATTACAGTAAACGATGTAACAAATCCAACAGCTAGTAATCCTGTGGATATAACAGTTCAATGTTTAAGTGATGTTCCACCTGTTAATACAACGGTGGTCACAGACGAAGCAGACAATTGTACAGTAAACCCAATAGTGGCATTTGTTTCTGAAACTTCAGATGGAAATACCTGTAACGGAGAGGTAATTACTCGTGTTTATAGTGTTACAGATGATTGTGGAAATTCGATTAATGTTTCACATACGATAACAGTTGATTCCTACACACCACCTGCAGGATTTACGCTTTCAAGTACAGATCCAACAACATGTTCAGGGACAGAAGGTACAATAACATTAGCTGGTTTAACTCCTTCTACTAATTACCAATTGAGTTATGATGGAGGCGCTCCGTTTCCAATTACTTCTGATGCAGCGGGTGAATATACAATTATCGGTTTAACTGCAGGTTCTTATATTGATTTTACAGTTTATGATGAAGATTGTATAACATGTTTCTCAACCGTAATCGCAACGATTAATTTATCAGATCCAAATGCGCCTGTCATTGATGCTGGTCCAGACCAAGAACATTGTGAAGGAACTGTGGTTACCTTAAATGCAATAAATCCTGAAGGTGCAAATATCTCATGGGATAATGGTGTAACTGATGGTGTTGGTTTTGTTCCACCAGTTGGTGTATCCAATTATACTGTTACTGCTGAACTTGCGAATTGTTACTCTTCAGATGTTGTTTCAGTATTAATTCATCCATTGCCTCCTGTAGATGCAGGATTAGATGTAGATGCATGTATTGGAGAACAAGTGACTTTAAACGGAAGTGGAGCAGTGAGCTACACTTGGGATAAAGGTGTGGTTGATGGTGTTCCATTTAGTCAGGGGATTGGAATTGAAACTTATACCGTAACAGGTACTTCGTCATTTGGTTGTGTAAATACAGATCAAGTTGATGTAACAATTCACGATTTACCAGTTATTTCTTTTGAAGCGGATACATTGACAGGCTGTTATCCATTAGAAGTAGATTTCACAAATCTTTTACAAACTCCAAGTGACCAATGTGTATTTACGATAAATGGAAATGACCTTATTGGATGTGATGTAACTTACTCTTTCGATATTGTAGGATGTCATGATGTAACTTTACAAGTAGAGTCTCAATATGGATGTGTAAATCAAGCTACATTAACGGATTATATTTGTATTGGAGAATATCCTGATGCAGACTTTACATTTAGTCCTGATAATCTTTCAAGTTTTGATAAAACAGTGGAATTTACAAATACTTCAACAGGTTCAGTAACATATGACTGGGATTTTGGAGATGGAGTAGGAAGAAGCAATTTAACAAATCCAGAATACACTTATGGAATCGAAGCTGAAGAAGTTGAAGCATACTCTGTAGAATTGATAGCTTACAGTGATTATGGATGTCCTGATACTATCTCTAAAGCAATGCCATTTATTGCGGATTTAATCTATTACATACCTAATACATTTACACCAGATGGGAATACCAATAATGAAGTGTTTAAACCTGTTTTCTATTCAGGGTTTGATCCTCAAGATTTTAATATGAAAATATTTAACCGATGGGGAGAAGTCATTTTTGAATCTAATGACGCATCTATAGGTTGGGATGGAACTTATGGAGCTTCGAGTAATGAAACTGTTCAGCAAGGCACCTACATCTGGGAAATTGAATTTAAAAGGGAAAAAGAAAAGGAAAGAGTGGAACTTTCAGGACATGTGAATTTAATTAAATAGACCAAATAATCTTCCGTGTGAGGTGTGCAAAAACACCCTAATATAAAAAGAGGAAAATAAGTTAATCTTATTTTCCTCTTTCATTTTTGATCTCTATATTTTAAGATACTTAAATCAGACCTTTGTCTTTTAAAATAACTTCCATCTCTTGTTGAACTTCGATGGCTTTTTCTTGGGCCTTACTCGCGAAATCTTCTCCTTCTGAAGCATAAAGGATTCCTCTTGATGAGTTTACCAATAAACCACAATCGTCATTCCATCCATATTGTGCTGTATCATTTAAACTTCCACCTTGAGCTCCAATTCCTGGGACTAAAAAGAAATAGTTAGGTACAATATTTCTCACCGATTGAATTCCTTCAGAACGTGTGGCACCCACAACATACATTAGCTGTTCTGCGCTTCCCCATTTTGAGGTTTTTTTCAAAACGTTTTCGTAGAGTTTCTCACCACTTAGATCTGTCATGAATTGAAAGTCTAATGCTCCTTTATTTGATGTCAATGCCAAAACTATAACCCATTTGTCTTTGTATTCTAAAAATGGTGTAATTGAATCTTCTCCCATATATGGTGCAATAGTTACAGCATCGAAATCCATGTATTCGAAGAATGTTTTTGCATAATAGCGCGATGTATTTCCTATATCTCCGCGTTTTGCATCTGCAATCGTAAACTTATTCTTTGGAATGTAATCAATCGTTTTCTTTAAAGATTCCCATCCTTTAGGTCCAAGACATTCGTAAAAAGCAATGTTTGGCTTATAAGCAACACAATGATCCTTAGTTGCATCAATAATGGCTTTATTGAATTCAAAAATCGGATCTTCTGTATCCAATAAATGCTTTGGAATTCGGTCCATATCTGTATCTAATCCAACACAAAGGAAAGATTTCGTGGATTTTATTTCTTGGATAAGTTTTTCTCTTGTCATTGCTTTCTACTTAAAAAAATAAGAAAGGCAAAGATAATGAAATTTTGTTAGATAGTAGGCACTAACGGGGCTGATTGTCTTTTCTTTGGAACTGACATTCTTCCTTAATGAAGGAACTTTTTTCAATTTGAATTTCGAGCTGAATAAAAGGTGTTCACAAACAAAAAATGCGTTACACCATAAGCGCAACGCATTTCAATTATTTAGAGTTAACCAAAATTCGTAATCCGATAGCTATCGGATCATAATTAAATAATTCGTAACTACTAAAGCCCTTCCTCACCTTTCAACTTCTCAGCATTCTCAGCCATCTTCAAAGCATCAATCATTTCTTGAATATCTCCATTAATGAAAGAAGAAAGATTGTACATTGTTTTATTAATTCTGTGATCGGTAATTCTTCCTTGTGGATAATTGTAAGTTCTAATTTTTGCCGAACGGTCACCCGAAGAAACCAATGACTTACGCTTTTCAGCTCTTTCACTCATGATTTTATCCAATTCTACTTGGTATAGACGTGAACGTAGAACAGAAAGCGCTTTATCGTAGTTTTTGTGCTGTGAACGACCATCTTGACATTCAACCACAATTCCTGATGGCGCGTGCGTTAAACGAATGGCAGAATCCGTTTTGTTTACGTGCTGACCTCCAGCTCCAGAAGCACGGAAAGTATCACGACGAACATCAGCCATGTTTAATTCCACATCCACTTCTTCAGCCTCGGGTAAAACCGCAACTGTAATTGCAGATGTATGTACACGTCCTTGAGATTCTGTTTCAGGAACACGCTGAACACGGTGAACTCCCGATTCAAATTTCATTGTTCCATAAACACCTTCACCTTCAATATTCATTGAAACCTCCTTGTATCCAGAAGTACTTCCTTCGTTAGAGTTAATGATTTCAACTTTCCATCCTTTTTCCTTGAAGAACATCGTGTACATTCTGTAAATGTCTTCCACGAAAATACACGCTTCATCTCCACCTGTACCAGCTCTCAGCTCAATAATAACGTTCTTGTCATCTTCTGGATCTTTAGGAATCAACATGAATTTGATTTCTTCTTCCATTGCTGGACGCTTGTTCTCTAATTCATCCAATTCCATTTTCGCCATTTCTCGCATTTCAGGATCACTTTCCTCCGCAAGTAGCTCTTTTGAAGATGCTATGTTTTCAAGTACGTTTTTATATTCCTCGTAAACTTTATCTAACTCTTCAAGATCTTTGTACTCTTTGTTGAGTTTAACATAACGCTTCATATCAGCAATTATATCCGGGTCAACAATAAGTTGTCCAACCTCCTTAAATCTATAATGAATGGCTTCTAATTTGCCTAATAATGTATTATCCATAAATGTGTTTAATATTCAAATGTACCGAATTCAGAAGTGATGGTCAATTTCTTAGCATCGCTTTCTTCAACACGACCTATGATTTGTGCATCAACATTAAATGATTCTGAAATCTTAATGATGTCTTGTGCAATTTCTTCAGGAACATAAAGCTCCATTCTGTGACCCATATTGAAAACCTTGTACATTTCTTTCCAATCTGTTCCTGATTCTTCGTGAATCGCTTTAAATAGCGGAGGAATAGGGAAGAGATTGTCTTTGATAATGTGTACGTCGTCTACAAAATGCAGTACTTTTGTTTGTGCACCACCACTACAATGAACCATTCCATTGATGTCTGCACGGTGAGTATCTAAAATTTTCTTAATAATTGGAGCGTAAGTTCTAGTAGGAGATAATACAAGTTTTCCAGCGTCAAGAGGACTTCCATCCACTTCATCTGTTAATTTATAATTTCCACTGTAAACGAGGTCATCTGGAACACTAGGATCAAAACTTTCAGGGAATTTCTCTGCCAAATATTTGTGGAAAACATCATGACGAGCAGAAGTTAATCCGTTTGAACCCATTCCTCCGTTATATTCTTTTTCGTAAGTCGCTTGACCAGAAGAAGAAAGTCCAACAATAACGTTTCCAGGTTTAATGTTGTGATTAGAAATTACGTCTTCACGTTTCATTCTACAAACCACAGTTGAATCAACGATAATAGTACGCACCAAATCACCAACATCAGCCGTTTCACCACCAGTAGAATCGATTCCAATTCCCATTTCTCGAAGGTCGGCCAATAATTCCTCAGAACCATTAATCAATGCCGAAAGTACCTCACCAGTAATTAAGTTTTTATTTCGACCAATTGTCGATGAAACCAAAATATTGTCTGTCGCTCCAACACACAATAAATCGTCAACATTCATAATCAAAGCATCTTGAGCAATACCTTTCCAAACCGAAATATCTCCGGTTTCTTTCCAGTACATGTAGGCCAAGGCAGATTTAGTTCCTGCACCATCAGCATGCATTACCACACAGTGGTCTTCACTTCCAGTTAATAAATCAGGTACGATTTTACAAAATGCCTTAGGAAAAAGTCCCTTATCAATATTTGCAATTGCATTGTGCACATCTTCTTTCCCTGCGGAAACCCCTCTTTGATTATAACGATTATCTGCCATGATTCTTTTACGATTATGAAAACGCAAAGATAATTAAAATTTAAGAGAGGGGGGAAGGTTTTTTAATTGGATAGATAAAAAAAAGTTAGTGCAGAGTTTCGCAAAGTTTTCGCAGAGTTCCGTTGAGTTTTTAAGTTGGTTAGTTTTATAAGTTAGTTATCAAGTTGGGTAGTTTTCAAGTTATTTAGTTCTCAAGTTTGGTTGCCTCAAAACTCTTGCTGATTCTTACTTGTATGCTCTTGCTCAAAACTCTTGCTGATTTAGCGTCCTTTTCTGCCTACACCTCCAATCTGTCTCCTGTTTTTACCACGCTGTAAAATCCCCAAAAAGGAGCATTCCGTTGGTCGCTCTTTTTGTGAATACAGCTGAGTAAAACAGTACAACAGGATTTCCGTTTCCGTCAGGGCCGGGGGAAATATCATTGCCTCAGAATACCATTTTCAGCAAGGTAAGCAGAAATTAAGAATAAAGGGAGTTCACGCATTTTAAGACATAGCTTTGCAACTTATCAATTAGTATTTGGAACAGATTTAAGATTTATTCAATTTTTAAAGGGACACAGCAGTAGTAAAACGACAGAAATATATACGCAAGTAGCAATA
Organism: Brumimicrobium aurantiacum; assembly: GCF_003402975.1. Taxonomy (GTDB): domain Bacteria; phylum Bacteroidota; class Bacteroidia; order Flavobacteriales_D; family Crocinitomicaceae; genus Brumimicrobium; species Brumimicrobium aurantiacum. The sequence continues at coordinate 24,473 of NZ_QURB01000007.1, forward strand.
AATCATCTTAAAAATATTAAAAGTCCGATTGAATTATTAAATTTGGGTTAAAAGATACATGGTGAATAAAAGCAATTGCGTTTAGCTACCTGTTGGCTGTAATTTGAGAAATTGGATAAAAAATTAAACATATTAACACAAAATGTAGCAAATACTGCATTACAGGTTACGCCAATAATTAGTATTCCAAATCCACCATCTGCAATTCCGATGGGTTGCGGAATTTTCTTGAAAATAAACGAAGATAGATATTTGATAAGTGCAGGACACTTATTGAACTTGAAGGACTGGCCGAATTTAATGGTTCCTGGAGCTGACAAAAAAATGGTTTGGTTAAACGGAACTGTAATCACTTCTTACAAAGATTCTGAAACTGACAATCCAATCGATTTTGGTCTGCTGAAATTCTCAACAAGACAAAACAAACATTTCATTAATGGAAGTTTTGGATTTTGCAACCCTTCGAATATTATCGTTAATCATAAAGTTCAACAAGGTGGTTATTATGTGATTGCTGGCTATCCAATTTCAGGTGTGAAAAAGACAAGTGGTAAAGCGGAATTTAATCCTATTCCTGTTAAATTTTTGACTTATCCATTAAGTGAAAACAAATATGAAAAATATAGATTTAATCCTGACCATTTTATTTTAGTAAAATATCAAAGAAAAGTTGCGCCTTTTGGTTCTAAAAAGAAACAAATAACGAAAGAATTGAGAGGAATAAGTGGTAGCGGACTTTGGTATGTGCCTGATTGGAATGACAGAAAAAAAGGAGTTCCAAAATTTTACCTAGTTGGAATTATGGTAGAGAATTACAAAGACAAAGGATTTGTTGCTGCATTGAGAATTGATTTTGCGACCGAAGTAATTAAACAGTTTTTTATCTATTCACCATTTGAACACACTAAATTTGACTTTGTAGATAAAGTAAAGAATTTATATGTCTCGGAAATAAAATAACTACTGCCAACAATTAAGAATCAATGAGGTTAAGTAAAGTTCGACTTCATTTACTTGATCTTGAATGCTTACCCTAGGTGGCAGGTTCGAAGCCTGAAAAAACTATGGGGATTCAATAAGAAAACTTGTGATTGTATTTCTAAAAATTGGACTTTCTGTTTTTAGAAATATGCTGTTTTGTCAAACAGGAACACTTTTTATCTTCTGATTTGCTGAGATAATGCGGTATTAAGTATTGATTTTGACAAAAGCTTTCATTTAAAGCATAGAAATAGCTGTCCGTATGCGTTATAGATTTTAAAGATCAGATTACTAGTTGTTTAAAGTTCTTTGTTTACTTTCAATTTTGATGGTGGACCTCTTAAACCCAGAATTAACTCCTTAATTTCAAAAGCCTTCCCTTTACATTTTATGACATAGCTTTGCGACACAATTTTTAGGATTTGGAACAGTTTTAAGATCTATTCAATTTTTATAGGGACTCAGCAGTAGTAAGAGGATAGAAGTAAATAGGCGAGTAATAACTAATCAGTTGAAAAATATCAAAAGTCCGATTGAATTATTAAATTTGGAGTAAAAGATACAGTATGGCTAAACGTAATACGATTAGCCGATTGTTAGCAGCAAACAATAAAACCAATAATGGGAAGAAAGAAAATTGAATTCGTAGAAGCTAAAAAGAAATTTACTTCTGTAAAATACTTCCCCTTTGGAAACGTACCTGGAGAATCATATGTATTAACCTCTGACCCATGGAATTATCTCAAAGCATTTCTGAAAAATGAACATGACAGCATTAAAAAGAAAACTGAAAAGCTAGGTCCAAAAAAAGATAAACTAAGTAAAGCACTATATTTTACTGAATTAGCTGAAAGTTTTCAAAGAAGCGCTGAAAATGTACAAATGCCAACCAAGGCAACCTTAACATATTATTCAGTTTTGAATATTGTAAAGGCTTTTTTACTAGTTCGAGGACATGATTTAGAAACTAATCAGGAATATCATGGCTTAAGTTTAAATCCAAACGATACGATGGATTTAACAATTTCATCCAACGCAAAAAATGGAGGTATTAATATTTTCCATGAGTTCGCTAAAGAACTAGGTTATACAGTCAAACCGGGCACTAAAATATCTTTAGAAGAAATGATATCAAATCTTCCTGAGATTCATGAACTAGCATATAATCTTAACTTAACAAAAACTAGTAAACGAAAATTTCTACCCATAGATATTGAATTTTTATCAAATAATAGAAGGTGGAATAAGCTTACATATAGAATATGTTTTGAGAAAAAACACAAACATGATTATCGTATAGAAAAATTTAAAAAAGGTATTCTCTCAAAAATTTTAGAAGAAAGCGAAGATTCTAAAGAAAGAGTTTGCTATCTATCCAAGCAGGTAAGAAATTTAACTCACACATCAGAAAGCAGTTGGAAATCAAATTATAATGAATTGTGCAAAGAAATAACGGGGTGTAATATTAGAATTATGTTGACAAGAGTAGGCTACAAATATTACTTAGACTTACAACCAGATAACTATTCGCCTTTAATTTATTATTTCAGTCTTATGTTTTACATCGGCTCAGTTGCTCGTTATCGACCGACATTGAACGAAGAAATTTTAGAAGGACAATACAAATCCTTAATATCAGAGGTGCTGACAAGTTCACCGAAGCAATTCCTGTACTTAATTGCTGGATTTATGACAAATAAAATATGTGCTGTTCCAATGGCAAATTTGAATTAAAAGTCAGCTGCTAACAATGGGTATACGTAATGCGGGCTGAAGTGCTAAAAGGAAATTATTAACATAAAACAAAATCAATGGAAAACGGAAAGATAAGTGCCTTAAAATCCCGCACTACGCATACCCGAGACCGTTAGCGGTAACTATAACTCAACGTTGAAATGACTATTAGTGGAACATATCTGGATAGGTTTATATCAATTATTTTACCGATAGTTTTACTAGTTTCTGTAATTCTAATTATAACAACAAGAGAGATTTATACACTATTAGTAGGCATAATAATAGCTTTATTAATTTGGTTATTAGATACTATAATCCTGTATAAAAAATATAATAAACCTGTACAAGTAAAAATTGAAAAGCAATTATTGGTTAACAACGAAGTAATTGATTCAAATGACATACTTAGTATTACTCCTATAACTGACAATAGAATCAGGTGGGATTTTAAGTTAGTCACAATAACTCTTTCAGATAATAGAATTATTCACTTCATTGAAAAGCCACAATTTTTTATACATGACATAATGGATAAACCTTCAAAATCGATTCAATTAATAATTGATAACCTTCCAGAATTAAAGGAAAAGATACAGGAACGAAAATATGTTTAAAACAACAATACCGCATAACAATTAAGCATCAATGAAGTCAAGTAAGGCTTGAGTTCATTGTGCTTGGTGTTGAACTCTGCCTTTGGTGGCGGGTTCGAAGTCTAGAAAAACTATGGGGATTCAATAAGAAAACTTGTGATTGTATTTCTATAAATTGGACTTTCTATTTTTAGAAATATGCTGTTTTGTCAAACAGGAACACTTTTTATCTTCTGATTTGCTGAGATAATGCGGTATTAAGTATTGATTTTGACAAAAGAATTCATTTAAAGCATGGAAATAGCTGTCCGTATGAGTTACAGATTTTAAAGAGCAGACTACAAGTTGTTTAAAATTCATTGTTAGCTTTCAATTTTGATAGTGGACCTCTTAACCCCAGAATTAACTCCTTAATTTCAAAATCCATCCCTTTACATTTTAAGACATAGCTTTGTAACTTATCATTTAGAATTTGGAACAGATTTAAGATCTATTCAATTTTTAATCGGCCTCAAAGTAGAAGGATAGAAGTAAATAGGCGAGTAATAACAAATCAGTTGAAAAATATAAAAAGTCAAATTGAATTATTAAATTTGGAGTAACCACACAGGTTGGATATGCGCAATGTTATAGCCAATTGTTGGCAACCATTTACTCACTCAAACTCTGAAAATGAAACGAAGAAAAAAATCTAAACAAGTTCTTGTGAAAAGAATATTTTTTGAAAAAGGAACTTATGACTATCTCTATCGTGATAAAGAAACTGCTGAAAAAATTATAAAATCTACTGAAAACAGAACCGAAAGCCATAAATTTGAAAAAGCTGAATGGTATGTTTCTATTGAGTATAAAATTAAAAAAATCTTTAAAAGTAAACATTTTGAGAAAGTAATTTATATAGTGTTATCAATTACATTAGGTTGGTTTTTAAAATATTACTTTGATAAGTGGGTAAGTTAAATTTGCTAAATAAATGCCAAAATAAACAAGAGCTAACCTCATTATTGTTTTTAATGGTTTTTTATAAAGGAAGCCATTTTCATATTTGTTAGAACCTAAAAATAAAAGCACCTTAAATGAAGTCTATTTGCTTTGTAAGACTAATATTTGAGTAAAAATGGGGTTTGTGCGCAGACTTCCTGTTGCCAACAATACGGGAAAATTGCAAATACCATATTTTGTACATATATTTGTACTTAAATAAGTATTAAATTATGCAAATCACAACTGTTTCTGAGTTTAGAAAGGACATTAAAACATATTTGGACAGAGTTATTAAAAACTTTGAAACCTTAATAATTAATCGCGGAAAAGATTCTGGAATTGTTGTTATGTCCTTAGAAGAATATAATTCTCTAATGGCTACCAGTCACGAATTATCTTCCCGAAAAAATGAATTACGTTTAGACTCTGCTATTGACAAACTAAAAAATGGAAGATCATTTTCAAGAGACTTAATCGAAGACTAATATGAAATATACATTTGTTGACGAATCTTGGGAAGATTATTTATATTGGCAAAAAACAGATAAGAAAAAACTTAAAAAAATAAACGAACTTTTAAAGGATATATCAAGAAATCCATTTGACGGGATCGGAAAACCAGAACCTTTAAAACATAAATACGCCGGATTTTGGTCAAGAAGAATTGACAGTGAACATAGATTGATTTATCAATATAAAGACGGAGAAATTTTAATTGCAAAATGCCGATTTCATTATGACTAGAAAAGTACAGCAGGAAATAACTAAGTCTTCGGCGTGCCGAGTGTCTCCGTTTGCCAACTGATTACGCCCTATGGTTGTGAAATCGCTGTGCTAAGTTGGCCAATATTTAGACAAGCTAAATTGTGTCCGTCGGTCCCCATGTTTTAGCCTGTCATGAATTTATTCTGCGGAAACGATTACATTAATTAAGGACTTATTGTTAAGGCTGAATCCTTCGCTCAAGCATCCTTCACCGAAGCAGATAAACACCTCCGTGTCCCTCCGTGAAAACACTCCTTTTTCCTCCGTGTTAAAACACCTCACCACAGGAGAACTCTTCTTAGCGTTCTCAATTTGCCGTAGGTAAATAACCTCTGCGTTTCTATGTGTAAAACCTCAGTGTACCTTTGCGGTTTCTTTTTCTACACCATCCAGCACTTCTCATGTGTCTCACTTTTCTTTCTCTTCAAATTACCTCAACCACAACAAACCTCCGTGTACCTTCGTGAAAACACTCCTTTTTCCTCCGTGTTAAAACACCTCACCACAGGTGAACTCTTCTTTGCGTTCTCAATTTGCCGTAGGCAAATAACCTCTGCGTTTCTTTGTGTAAAACCTCAGTGTACCTTTGCGGTTTCTTTTTCTACACCATCCAGCACTTCTCATGTGTCTCACTTTTCTTTCTCTTCAAATTACCTCAACCACAACAAACCTCCGTATACCTTCGTGAAAACACTCCTTTTTCCTCCGTGTTAAAACACCTCACCACAGGAGAACTCTTCTTTGCGTTCTCAATTTGCCAAAGTTAAATATAGCCTTTGAGCCTTTAGCGAAAACCTTTGCATGCCTTTGTGGGTAACCTTTCTACCTCCTTAAACTTGAAATGAAAAAAGGCCGTCCTTCCAAACGACCTCAATTCAAATAATTAAAGTTTATTTTTTAACTCCACTTATTCAAAAGAGAATTCTCATTGTTTAGAACTTGAAGTTGAATGTGATCCAAAATGTCATCTAAAATTTTTCTTTGAGTTTCTTTTTTTAATAATTCACTGAGTCCAATCTTTTTTTCTGCTAAAGAATGTTTATCCATATAATCATTGTATGTAGTCAGGTTTGCTTGTAAATCCTTGAAGGAGTCGTCCCCTTTAGTATTTAATTCCTGTTTTATTTCTTCAATTGATTGAATAATGGCTCTTGAATACTTTCTCAATACAGAAATTTCGATTTTGTTTGTGTCGATGATATTGTACAATTCTTGATTTGTATTTTCTAATGTCTCGATTTTTTGATCATAATATTCTTCATAAATCTCTTGCTGATTATTTGTTTTTGAACTGTAACCTAAATTCTGTAGCGCAAACAACATTCCTCCGCAAGCAAACATTAGCACTGAGTTAACTATCGTGTTAAATTTAAGTTCGGGGCGCTTTATTCTTGTAACGTAATATAGCGGGACATAGGTGAAGGTAAAAGCAATAACTCCAGAAAACATGAGAATGTTTGCATAAGGCCAATGCATTAGTTTAAATAGTATTCCAACAGTCATAATTATAGCGAGTAAAAACCCTAAACTGAATACCCATTTATCCGTTTTACTTTCTTCATCTCTAAACTTTAGAATAATTAGAAGTGGTAAGAAGACGAGACTAAATAGACCTCCTGCTAAAATTATTACCACTCCAGCACCAGGGAGGTGGAATGATTTTAAAAAAGCTCCTAGAATGGTGAAAACTGTAATTGTAAAACCTGTTATTTTTAATGTATTTTTCATGGCGTAATAATTTTTGAATTTTAATAAAATCTCGGTTTCCTCCTGGATTTCCTTTAAATCCTTTTTGAAAAACCGAGGCATGATTTTTTTATAGAATTCATAAAAGTCTTCATTATCAGATTTCTCATTCTCGATGATACAGCAAATGTGATCAAGTAAGTTGTATTGCAGATCTTCAATATCAACTCCATTGGCTTTTATATCCGCTAAAATGAAATCTATTTCAACTTCTGTAAATTTATGCATTACTCGGTTTTATATCAATGTCTAATAAGTACTTCATTGTTTCTATGAAGTCCGCAAATTCGTTAACCTTTTCTTGAGCCGTATTTTGTCCTTGCTCGGTGAGGGAATAATATTTTCTCACGCGTTTTCCAATGTACTCCTTTTCAAACCCTATATCTCCCTTTTTCTCTAGTGAATGCAGAGTAGGGTACAAGGCTCCTTCTGTGATTTTGATTTTGCCATTAGTCATTTCTTTTACTGTTTGAGTAATTTCATAACCGTACATTTTATCTCTATTCTTTAATAGGTTTAAGATAATTGTCTTTAATGTTCCTTTTATTAATTCTGATGTATACATAGGACAAATATACATAAGAATCTTAGGTAAACAAATTTAACACCTAAGTTTCTTAGGTTTATTTCATAATCTTCCCGTAAATAAAGGAGTTTGGAATGTTGTTTTATGCTGTTGTTTATTTTTTAACTTCAAATAAGAGAGAGAAAAATTTAAAAATTGATAGAATTAGAAGAAATATTGTTGTGTTTTTATTAGAGACTAAAATAAAAAAGGGGATTAACATATTATTGTTAATCCCCTTTCCAAATAACTTCCATAGTTCTTAGGATACACCCAAAAAAAAGAGGCTACCTTGTGAGTAGCCTCTCTCTCTATGAAAACTTAAATTTATTTTTTCTCGTCTTCTACTTCTTCGAAGTCAACATCAGTTACTTCATCGTCACCTGCGTTTTCTTCGCTAGCTCCTTGTTCAGCACCTCCTTGAGTTCCTGCTCCTTCTTGTTGGTACATCTCTTGTGAAGCTGCTTGGAATACAGTGTTCAATTTATCTGATGCAGTATTGATTTTCTCCAAATCTTTAGCTTCAAATGCTGTTTTTAATTCAGCTAAAGCATCTTCGATTGGTTGTTTCTTCTCTGCTGGAATTTTATCTCCATATTCTTTCAATTGACGCTCTGTTTGGAAAATTTGAGAATCTGCTTTGTTGATCGTCTCAACTTCTTCCATTTTCTTCTTATCTGCTTCTTCGTTTGCTTGAGCTTCGTTTTTCATTCTTTCGATTTCCTCTTCGCTCAATCCTGAAGATGCTTCAATCTTAATTGATTGCTCTTTTCCTGTTCCTTTGTCTTTTGCAGAAATGTTCATGATACCATTCGCATCAATATCAAAGATCACCTCAATTTGTGGCTCACCTCTACGCGCTGGTGGAATATCCGTCAATTGGAATCTACCTAACGTTTTGTTATCTGTTGCCATTGAACGCTCTCCTTGAAGTACGTGAATGTCAACTGATGGTTGGTTGTCTGCCGCTGTTGAGAATACTTGTGATTTCTTCGTAGGAATCGTTGTATTTGCATCAATTAATTTAGTCATTACTCCTCCCATAGTTTCAATACCTAATGAAAGTGGAATAACATCTAGTAACAATACGTCTTTAACTTCTCCTGTTAAAACACCACCTTGAATTGCAGCACCAATTGCAACAACCTCGTCTGGGTTAACTCCTTTTGAAGGATCTTTTTTGAAGAAGTTCTTCACAGCATCTTGAATTACTGGAATTCTTGTTGATCCACCAACTAAGATTACTTCGTCGATATCGTCAATAGATAATCCACCGCTCTTCAATGCTGAACGACATGGCTCAATTGTTTTTTCAACGATGTCAGAGATCAATTGCTCAAATTTAGATCTTGGTAAAGTTCTTACTAAGTGCTTAGGAACTCCATCAACTGGCATGATGTAAGGCAAGTTGATTTCAGTTGAAGTTGTAGAAGAAAGCTCAATTTTTGCTTTTTCAGCTGCTTCTTTCAAACGTTGAAGTGCCATTGGATCTTTTCTCAAGTCAATTCCTTCATCTTTTTTGAATTCTTCAGCCAACCACTCAATGATTCTTTCATCAACATCGTCACCTCCTAAGTGCGTGTCACCATCTGTAGCCAATACTTCGAATACTCCGTCACCTAGCTCTAAGATAGAAACATCATGCGTTCCTCCACCAAAGTCAAATACTGCAACTTTTTGATCAACATTTTTCTTGTCTAATCCGTATGCCAATGCTGCTGCTGTTGGCTCGTTGATGATTCTTTTAATTGTTAAACCTGCGATTTCACCAGCTTCTTTCGTTGCTTGACGTTGTGAATCGTTGAAGTATGCAGGAACTGTTACTACAGCTTCTGTTACTTCTTGTCCAAGGTAATCCTCAGCAGTTTTCTTCATTTTTTGAAGAACCATTGCAGAGATCTCCTGTGGTGTAAATGTTCTGTCGTCTATTTTTACACGTGGTGTATTGTTGTCTCCTTTTACGATTTCGTAAGACATTCTTCCATCCTCGTTATTAACTTCATCATAAGTTACCCCCATGAATCTTTTAATAGATGAAATAGTTTTTGTTGGATTTGTAATGGCTTGACGTTTTGCTGGATCTCCAACTTTACGTTCTCCTCCTTCTACAAATGCAACAATTGAAGGTGTCGTACGTTTTCCTTCTGCGTTTGTAATTACTACTGGCTCGTTACCTTCCATTACTGAAACACAAGAGTTGGTAGTACCTAAGTCAATTCCAATTATTTTTCCCATATCAATTTTTGTTTTTTTTTCTAGTTTAATTTTTAACTCACCCTCCTTTTATCAATCATGATGCCACTAGAGTTTTAGTAGGATTTTCTTTCATTTTGACATCTTTTTTAGTCAATCATCGATTTTTGACTGACATCTTGTCCTAAAACTGACAGGAATTGATCCTTTTAAGCATGCTTCGTCATAACAATCAATCTGTTAGGTTAATTATAGCCTGCTAAAAGTATTTCTGATTTTAAACTTAGAAATCTAAGTTGTTCTCTTAGTAGGACTTGTTTTATTTGGTGTTCGGTTTGTTTCAGAGATTTCCTTATTTTAGCAATATGATAAGGTATCTACACTTACTATTTATATTCTTGTTTCCTTTTGGTCTGTTGAGCCAAGAAATTACTCATGCCCATTCAGTTCACCATGCTTTTCTTGAGAATAAAGGTCAGTGGGAAGACCATGTGTTTTTCAAAAATAAAATAGAAGGCGGAAACATGTGGGTGGAACAAGGTAGAGTCTTGTTTCAGCTTCAAGATTTTTCAAAATTACAAGAAGCACATTTTTCTAAAAAGAAGGTCAAAGAAGAAGTGAGCTTCCGCGAAAAACTTGTGGAATTGAAATTTGTTGATGCAAATGAAATATCCAGGGTAGACAAAAAAGGAGCAACTGAACATTATTACAATTATTTTTTAGGTAACGATGAATCGAAATGGGCTTCTGATGTGCACGGATATGAAGAGTTTACTTTAAATGAAATTTATGATGGTATTGATCTTCGTTTTATAGAACAAGAAAAACAAATTAAATATGAGTTTATTGTTGGGCCTGGGAAATCTCCAAATCAAATAAAGCTAGATTATTCTTATCAAGATGCATTGAAAATCGACAAGAAAGGAAATCTGGTGATTGAAACGGAATTGGGTAATATTATAGAGGAGAAACCATATGCCTACCAAATTGTCAATGGAAAGATTATTGAAATTACCTGTCAATACAGCATAGATGGTGAAAATGTCTTGTTTGAATTGGGAGAGTACAACAAAAGAGCCGAATTAGTGATCGATCCAACTTTAGTTTTTGCCACCTTTAATGGCGCTGTGTCAGATAACTTTGGAATGACTGCCACATATGGTTATGACGGTTCTGCCTTTACAGGTGGTACAATCTATGGAAATTCTCATCCGATGCCAGATCCTAATGCTTATGATGTAAATTCAAATATCACCTCAGTCAATATTGGAACGGTTACTACAGATGCCTTTATTGCCAAATATTCAGATGATGGAACTCAAATGTTATGGGCCACTTTTTATGGAGGAGGTAGCAATACGGAAGGGACGGATGTACCACATTCATTAATCTGTGATCAAGATGACAATATATATGTTTTTGGTTCAACTTCCTCATTAGATTTTCCAATTGTGAATGGATTTCAAACCACGCATGGCGGAGGAACACCTTTCTCAATTAATTACAATGGAACCAATTTTGGAATTGTAGGGACAGATATTTATGTTGCGAAATTTAGTACGAATGGACATAATCTACTTGGCTCAACTTATGTTGGAGGAAGTTTAAATGACGGTGTAAATTATATCGTGAGTGCAGGAAACTATAACTCGGCCGCAGCTTATGACAGTTTAACAATGAATTATGGAGATCAATTCCGTGGCGAAATTATGCTGGATTCCGATAACAATATTTTGATAGGTTCTTGTGCCAGATCAAGTGATTTTCCAACGACGAATGCTTTCCAGCCTAATTTGGCAGGTCAACAAGACGGGGTCGTATTTAAAGTGAAAAATGATTTCACAAGTTTGCTTTTTTCAAGTTATTTTGGAGGTACAGAAGCAGACGCTATTTATTCGGTGAAAATAGACTCTAGTGAAAATATTGTTTTTGCAGGAGGAACAACTTCTTCCGATTTGCAAAGTACTCCTGGAGTTTATCAAGATGTTTATGGTGGAGGAGAGGCAGATGGTTTTATTGGAAAGCTCTCACCAAATGGTTTGAATCTAACACACTCTACTTATATCGGAACGTCTAATTACGACCAAACTTTCTTTGTGGAAATAGACCGATTGGACAATGTATTTGTTCTTGGTCAGAGTAACGGTGGAACATTTCCTGTGATTAACGCAAATTATGAAGTGCCAAATTCGAGTCAGTTTATCGCAAAAATGAATCCTGATTTATCATTTATAGATGGCTCAACGGTCTTTGGAAGTGGTAGTACTATTTTTGATATTTCTCCAGCAGCATTTCTCGTAGATATTTGTGGAAACATGTATGTCTCAGGATGGGGAGGGAGTGTTTTGGCTGGTTCCTCGGCAATGAATAATATGCCAGTAACTCCAGATGCATTTCAAGGAACACCTCCTAGTGGTTTTGATTTTCATTTAATGGTTATCGAACGAGAATTTAATAGTTTGTTGTATGGAACCTATTTGGGAAGTAACTCTTCTCAAGAACATGTTGATGGTGGAACCAGTCGATTTGATAAAAACGGTGTTGTTTATCAAGGTGTTTGTGGAGGTTGCGGAGGAAATAGTGATTTTCCAACAACTGCTGGAGCTTGGTCAGATCAAAACTTAGCCAATAATTGTAATGCTTTGACTTTTAAGTTTGATTTTAACCTTATTCCTACCGCTGAGTTTACTGTTGAATCAGAAATGGGTTGTGCGCCTTTCGATGTTGAATTCACCAATCAATCTTCAGATGGAGATCGTTTTTTGTGGGATTTTGGAAATGGAAATGTCGATTCTACAACGCTAGAACCTACAGTGACTTACACTCAGCCAGGTACTTATGAAGTAATGCTCACAGTAACCGACTCTGTGTGTTTAATCACTGATTCAGCAGTAGTAACCATTACTGTTCTTCCAGAAATAGAATTGGAAGAATTGCAAACCATTAGTCTATGCCAGCCTGATACTATTACATTGACAGCATTAACGAATGGAACAGCAAATCAATTTGTATGGTCATCTAATCCATCATTTACCGATACGTTGAATACAAATACTTTGGATTCAACTTTGCAAATTAACCATCCCACTGGAGGTTGGATTTACATCAATGCTTCTAATGGAGTATGTGAGTTAGTAGATAGTGTTGAGGTTATTTTTACAAGTGGAAATATTCTTTTAGAAGGTGATACTCTGCTGTGTTTAGGAGAAGATACACAAATTTCAGCATCAACAGGAGATCCTTCAGTAGGTTTCACAAGTATAGATTGGTCTTCAGATTCAATTATAGTTTCAGGTGATGGATCGAGTACTGTAACGGTAAATCCTAGCGTAACTCAATATGTTTATTTGAATGCTGAAACAAGTAATGGCTGTATCATTTTCGATTCTATTTTAGTTTCAGTTAGTAATATTGATCCTTCAATTGTAGAGGCTTATGCTTCAGATTCAATCGTACCCAATGGAACTGTGGTAGTCTTAAATGCCGAACCGGATGGCTATTCATATAGTTGGTCTCCTACAGATGGTGTTGAAAATCCAAATGCACAAGAAACAAATGCTATCGTTTATGGTACCACCAACTATACTGTTTCGGTTTCTGACGGAATTTGTACTAAAAACGCGATGATTACAGTAACTGCCTTTCCTTATGTCTGTGATGAACCTTATATTTTTGTTCCCAATGCGTTTTCACCAAATGGAGATGGGGAAAACGATGTACTTTATGTAAGAAGTTTAATTGTCTCTGATGTTAATTTTAAAATATTTAATCGATGGGGAGAACTCGTTTATGAATCGAACACCACACATGGTCCAGGTTGGGACGGAACTTATAAAGGTAAACTACTCGATCCTGATGTATATGATTATTATTTGAAAGGACATTGTATTGATGGACAAGAATTTTTAATCAAAGGAAATATTACATTGATTCGCTAATTGAGAATATTAATCTACATATTGCTCTTTTTGATATGGAATGCAGAGGCGTTTGGCCAAGATGTACACTGGTCACAATTTGATCATAATCCTGTATTTCAAAATCCTGCAAATGTTGGTCGTTTTGATGGTGATTATCGTTTTCATGCTAATTATAAGGATCAATGGAGGAATGTTACTGTTCCGTTTCAAACCTTGTCGATCTCAGCTGAAGCAAAACAGATTTATAAAGGATTTAATCTTGGAGGTTATATTTTGAACGATGTGGCGGGTGATGGATCATTTCGTACCATAGAATTTCAACCCTCTATTTCTTATACTTATAAATTAACGGCAGATTCTACTCATTTACTACGTCCGGGATTACAACTTGGAGTAAATTTTCGTTCGATAAATGCAAGTGCTTTTACTTTCGATAATCAATGGAATGGTTATCAATTTGACGGATCACTTGATACTAAAGAAACATTTCAAAGTCAGAAAAAGACCAATTTTAGTTTTGGTATTGGAATGGCCTACGAATTTCAAAAAAGTAAGCGAGAACGAATCGTTACAGGTATAGGATTGTTCAATATTAATCGTCCTAACCAAAGTTTCCTAGGAGAAGAGGTGAAAAGAGATATGCGTTTTAATTTATTTACACAGGCAGAATATGCAATTGGTTTTGATTGGGATATTTTACCTTCTATTCAACTTAATTTACAAGGAAAATACAGAGAGTTGATTTTGGGTTCCCAAGTGCGTTACATTTTAGAAGATAGGTTGGGTGAATATAAAGCAGTGATGGCTGGACTTTATATGCGAAGTAATGATGCATTTTATATTTCAGCGGGAATGGAATACCAAAATTATTGGGGAGGAATATCCTATGATATCAATACTTCAGATTTAACACCTGCAAGTCGATCTAGAGGAGGGTTGGAATTGAGTTTTCGATACATCCTTCATTCATTTAAACCGAAGAATATAATACACAGAGTATGTCCAGATTTTATTTAGTTCTTCTTCTACAATTCCTCACTGTTGTCTCCTTTGGACAACAAGAGTTGAAAAAATATCTTGAGTTTGCCAATAAAAAACAAGCTGAAGGAGACTATGTCTATGCTTTAAATTACTATGAAAAGGCAATGCAAATAGATTCAAACACCATTGATATATTGTGGAACTATGCAGAAACTTTAAAAGCGTATAAAGATTATGCAAAAGCGGCCTTTTATTATGGAAAAGTTTATGGTAGGGAAGGAGCAGAATTATACCCTTCGAGCCTGATGAAATATGGATTGATGCTTAAACAATCTGGAAAATATGAGCAAGCATTGGAGCAATTTAAACTTGGAAAAAAGAAATATAGAGGAGACCGAAGAGGGTATTTATATCAAAAATGTCGTGCTGAAATTAGGTCATGCATTTGGGCAAAAGCAAATCAAGGTGATTCTTTAAACCTCGTATTTGAAGCACTTCCACAGCAAATCAATTCAAAGAATGCAGAGTTTGGTCATCGACAATTTAAAGATAAATTCATTTTCTCTTCCTTACGTGCCGATTCAATTAGTGCTACAGAAGAGGTGTATGATCCATCTTATCGTACACACTTATTCGTTTCAACATTAAAGGATAGTGTGTTTTCTTCAGAAAAACGGATTGATGAATTGGCCTTTAAAAATGCTCATACTGGAAATGGAACTTTTAGTTTGGATGGAAATCGTTTTTATTTTAGTTATTGTGATGAAGATTCAGGAAGTTTCAATTGTAAAATTTTAGTAGCCTATATAGAGAAAGATAAATTCGTTGATGTAGACACACTTGGATCAATCATCAATCAAGAAAATGCAAGCACAACAATGCCTTTTATTGGAGAATGGGACGAGAAAGAAGTCTTATTTTATGTTTCAAATAAAGAAGGAGGAAGAGGTGGAATGGATATCTGGTATAGCTTTATTGAAAACGGGAATCAATTCGATAGACCAAGAAATCTGCGAAGTATAAATACATTGGATAATGAATTGTCTCCGTTTTGGGATGGAAAAACCAATACCCTTTATTTCAGTAGTTCATGGTATGAAGGGTTTGGAGGTCAAGATGTGTTTAAATCTAATTACAATACAGATTTTTCAGATCCAATAAATATGATGGAGCCTATTAATTCCCCAGCCAATGATCTTTATTATTTTGAGACAATGACCGGAGATACTGCTTTTTTTAGTTCAAATCGAATAGGAAGTAATTTTAGTAAGAATCCTACTTGTTGTAGCGATGTTTTTCTTGTGCGTCAACCTTTGATTGATCTTCCACCAACTATTGAAGAAACGCTAGAAGATTTAAATCGAAGATTGCCTGTGACTTTATATTTTCATAATGATATCCCGAATCCACGTTCTTGGGATACTGTTTCAAATGTAAATTATCTGGATAGTTATCAAGATTATGTTGCTATGAAAGATAAGTACAAATCAAAATATGCTCAAGGATTGAAAGGGAAGGCTGTTGATGACGCAAAAGATGATATTGAGGACTTCTTTTTGGAGTATGTGGAACAAGGATTAAAGGATTTAAATCACTTTGTAGATTTACTCATTGTAGAATTGGAAAAAGGGCGAAAGATAGAGCTAATTGTTAAAGGATTTGCAAGTCCATTGGCCAAAACAGATTACAACGAAAACCTAACCAAAAGAAGAATAGCTTCTTTGGTAAATTATTTATATGCTTATGAAAATGGTGTCTTTAGAAAGTATATCGATGGTACTTCAGAAGATGGCGGAAGATTAATTATCACTCAAATTCCTTTTGGGGAAAATAAAGCTGACCAAATTGTAAGTGATAATCCAAACGATCAAAAGAATTCAGTATATTCTAGAGCTGCGGCGATCGAAAGAAAAATAGAAATTCAAAGTGTAGATTTACAGTAGGAACGATTTGCTGTAAGGACGATTTGCAGTAAGGACGATTTGCAAATCGTCCCTACTGCAAATCAATTCCTAAGCATCAATTTCTTCAAGATCCATCTCACAAAGTGGACATTGACCATTTTCGTTGTAAGTTTTACCATCTTCACAGTCCATTGGACATTGGTAAACAGCATCTGCGGATTGTTCAGATTGTGTGTTTTCACTTTCTGCTCCACATGAAGTTAGTACTGCTCCAGAAAGAGCGAATAAACTTGCTGCTATTAAAATTCTTGCTTTTTTCATTGTAATGTTTTTAATATAAATTGTTTATTAAGTAACAGGTTTGTCAAAAGGTTTTCGTTCAAAAATATTTATTTCAAACATTTAAAATAGTCAAAAGGCTCTTCACAATCATTACATTGGTATAATGCTTTACAAGCAGTTGATCCAAATTGAGAAACCAATCTTGTGTTTTTTGATTTACAAAGGGGACATGGGATTTCTGGTTTATCACCAAAAAGAACAGATTTATCTCCTTCGTTTTGAGGTGGAGTAATACCGTATTCTTCCAGTTTTTTACGCCCATTTTCGCTTAGCCAATCTGTTGTCCAAGCAGGCGATAATACTAGGTCCACATCAACAGTGATTCCTTCCTTTCCCAATCGTTCTTTAATGTCTTCTTCAATAACTTGCATAGCTGGACATCCAGTATACGTCGGAGTAATGACGATTTTGAAGTGAGAAGGGCTTTTTGCGATAACCTCTCGAACAACACCAAGGTCTACAACAGTCAATACAGGTACTTCAGGATCTGTAACATCCTCAAGCATTTCCCAAATATCATCAATTGTTATTTCCTTAGTCATATTTAATTAATAATTCGTAATTGACTCTACCATTTCATTCCTGGATAAGTTCTTTGCATATACTGTAATTCAGTTAGCAAGTAACCTAAATGTTCAGAGTGAACACCTTTTCGTCCACCATCCAATTGCCATTTTTCATTAGGTAGTTCTAATGTAGCTTCGTCTAAAATAGCTTTTATATTTTTATCGTATTCTACTTTGAATTTACTCACATCTGGAATAATTCCTTCAGCGATTAAGATTTGATCTACTTCATCTTGATAGAACAATTCTTTTGTAAAGCGAGATAAATCTCTAACAGATTTTTGAACACGGTTATGAGATTCTTCAGTACCATCACCTAAACGAATTGTCCATTCACTTGAGTGTTTGATATGGTATTTAATCTCTTTTATCGTTTTTGTGGCAATGGCTGCAATTCTTTCATCCTTACTGTTCATTAGCTCTTCATAAAGAAGGTGCTCAAAATGATCAAAGAACAATTGACGAATCATAGTTTTACCAAAGTCTCCATTGGTTTGTTCAACCAATAAAACGTTTTTGTATTCTCTTTCAATTCTTAAGAAAGCTAAGTCATCTTCATCTCTTCCTTTGTCCTCAACTTCTGCTGCATATTTATACAACTCAGTGGCTTGTCCAATTAAATCCAATGCGATATTAGTGATGGCAATATCTTCCTCTAAAATTGGCCCATGTCCACACCATTCAGACAAACGGTGACCAAGAATTAAACTGTCATCAGCTTTTCTTAATAAATATTCAAATAATGCTTCTTGTTTTGTCATTGCGATGGATTACATGTGTTTGATTCCTTCTGGAACTTCATAAAATGTTGGGTGACGATATGCTTTTGAGTTTGCTGGTTCGTATAGTGGTCCAGCTTCAGATGGATCTGAAGCAACAACATTTGCAGATTCTACAACCCAAATACTAATACCTTCGCTTCTTCTTGTATATACGTCACGTGCATTGTTCACAGCCATTTCTGCGTCAGGAGCTCGTAAACTTCCTACATGTTTATGACTTAATCCTTGTTTACTTCTGATAAAAACCTCCCAAAGTGGCCATTCTTTCTTATTCATAATACTTTATTGTCTAATTTTTCTATCTATGATTACGATGCTTTCTTGTTGCGAGCAGCTCTTTTTTCAGCATAAGCATTTGCAGCTTCTCTAACCCATAATCCATCTTCTTTTGCTTTCTTTCTTGCAGCAACTCTTTCTTCATTACAAGGACCGTAACCTTTAACAACTTGCCAAAATTCATCCCAGTCAATTTCACCGAAATCATAATGACCTGTTTCTTCGTTAAACTTCAAATCTTTGTCTGGAATAGTTAAACCAATCAATTCCGCTTGTGGAACTGTTGCGTCAACAAACATTTGTCTTAGTTCATCATTGGTGTGTCTTTTGATTTTCCACTCCATTGATTGTGCTGTGTGTGTTGAATCGGCATCGTTTGGTCCAAACATCATCAATGCAGGCCACCACCATCTGTTTAATGAGTCTTGTGCCATTGCTTTTTGTTCAGGTGTACCTTTTGCCAATTGAGTGACCACTTCAAATCCTTGTCTCTGGTGGAAAGATTCTTCTTTACAAACACGAACCATGGCACGAGCGTATGGTCCATAAGAACAACGACACAACGGAACTTGATTCATAATTGCTGCTCCATCTACAAGCCAGCCAACGGTTCCCATATCAGCCCAAGTTAGAGTAGGGTAGTTGAAAATGCTCGAATATTTTGCAATTCCTTCGTGTAAATCATCAATTGTTTGCTCTCTGTCAGCTCCTAATGTTTCAACAGCACTGTATAAATACAATCCATGTCCAGCTTCATCTTGAATTTTAGCCAATAAAACAGCTTTTCTTCTCAAGTTAGGTGCTCTTGTTACCCAGTTTGCTTCTGGTAATTGACCAACTATTTCTGAGTGGGCATGTTGAGAGATTTGGCGAATTAATGTTTTTCTATAAGCATCAGGCATATAGTCTTTAGGCTCAATTTTGATTTCGTTATCAATTTTGTCCTGAAAGGCTTTATTTAATGCGTCTATTTTATTTTTCTCCATGATTCTAAGTTTTTTGGTACATTCTCCTAAAGAAATTGACCTTTACAAATTTATAAAATAAATATGATTTGATGCGTTGATTAATCGTTGTACTTTGTTTTAATTTGAATTTCTAAGATGTTCTATCAATTTCAACGCTAAGATTCAAAGTTGAAATCATTGTCATTTCAATGTCTTAATGTTCCATGTGTATAAGTTTTAAGGTTTAAAATAGAACTTTTTGATACGATATCCAAGAAATATGGCTTTAGTTGTTAATTTTGTAATCACAGAATTTATAAATTATGAATCCAAGATTTCACGCCTTAAAAGTTAAAGATATTCGTCAAGAAACCAGTGATGCTGTTTCTATTGCATTGAGCGTTCCAGACGATCTTAAAGAAAATTATAAATATACACCAGGTCAATATTTGACTTTTAGAACAACAATTGATGGTGAGGATGTGCGCCGTTCTTATTCTATTTGTACTGGTTTACAGGAGAATGAATTGCGTGTTGCTGTGAAAAAAATGATCCAAGGAAAGTTTTCTACTTTCGCTAATGACGTATTAAAAGTTGGTGAGGAGATGGAAGTAATGACACCAATGGGAACTTTTACCACTGAAATTGATGAAAATACAGAGAAATCTTTTGTGTTTTTTGCTGGTGGTAGTGGAATCACTCCAGTGATGTCATTGATCAAAACAATTTTACATACAGCTAAGAAAAGTAATGTAACTTTGATTTATGGTAACCGTGGAATAGATCACGTTATTTTCCGTGACGAATTAGAAGAATTAAAAAATCTTCACATGGATAAATTCAGTTTGATGCACGTTTTCAGTGTAGAAAAACTTGGAAATCCATTACAAGAAGGCTTACTTGATAAAAATCAAATTGAGAAAATATACAAGGCGATTCTTGAAGGTCAATCAATTGATGAAGTTTTTGTTTGTGGTCCTGAACCAACAATTTACGCTGTAAAAGATGTCTTTGAAGAGGCTGGATTTGCACCGGAAAATGTACATTTTGAATTGTTTACTTCTCCAACTCAAAAAGATAAAAAACCTTTACCAAAAGTTGCTGCTGCTGATAAAGTTGAGGCTAACATAAAGGTTATTTTGGATGGGGAAGAGATTTTACTTAACTTAGATAGTGAAGGTGAAAGTATTTTAGATGCCGCTTCAAAAATGGGGGCAGATGTTCCTTATGCTTGTAAAGGTGGTGTTTGTTGTACGTGTAAAGCAAAAGTACTCGAAGGTACAGCGAGAATGGATGTGAATTATGCATTAGAAAAAGACGAGGTTGACGCGGGTTATATATTGACTTGTCAAGCTCACCCAACAAGTGATCAATTGGTTGTATCTTTTGATGATTAATAAAATTTTAGGTATTAAATAAATAGAATGAGTTTGTTCAAAAAATTATTTGGAGGTAAAAAAGATGCTGGTCAATCAGCAAAAAAAGGAAATAAAGAGCAATCAAGCGCTTTGCTAAAAATCAAACAAATTGATCGACTAACTGCAGATGCGGTTAAGATTGTGTTTGATGTTCCTCAGGATTTAAAATCCAAGTACACTTATGTTCCAGGACAATATGTAAATGTTACCTTGGACATTGATGGTAAATCAGAACGTCGCTCGTATTCTATTTGTAGTGATGTTAATGAACCTTTAGCCATTGGTATTAAGAAAGTAGAAAAAGGAATTGTTTCAACATTTTTTAATGACCAAGCCAAAGTCGATGATGAAATCGAGGTAGGTTTTCCAATTGGTAACTTTAAGATGTCAGAAGTTGATGGAGAATATGTTGCTTTTGCAGCGGGTAGTGGGATTACACCAGTATTATCTATCGCTAAATTAATCAACAATACAGAAGGTGGTAAATTGAATTTATTCTATGCCAATAGAAATGATCAATCTATCATGTTTGAAGATGAATTGAATTTATTGACTCCTGATAAAGTAACGACAACTCACATTTTTTCAGAACAGGAAAAAGAAGGTTTCTTATATGGAATGATGACAGAAGAAGTGATTACTCAAATCATTAAAAGTGACCTATCATTACTTAAAGCAAAAGGATTCTACCTTTGTGGACCAGAGCAAGTCATCATTAACGCTCAAAATGTCCTTAAAACTTTTGGTGTTTCTGAAGATAAAATGTTCTATGAGTTATTTACAACTCCCGTTTTAATGGAATCTACAAAAGAAGAAGTTGTTTCTGATTTTAATGGATTATCAAAAGTGACCTTAATCTTAGATGATGAAGAGGAGAAGTTTGAATTAGAATCTGACGGCGACACAATTTTAGAAGAAGCTGAAAGCTATGGTATTGATGCACCATACTCTTGTAGAGGTGGAGTTTGTTGTACATGTAGAGCGAAAATCATCAAAGGTTCAGCTACGATGGATAAAAACTTCAGTTTAACAGATCAAGAAATTAAAGATGGATATGTTTTAACTTGTCAAGCACATCCAAATAGTGAAGAGGTAGTATTGAGTTATGACGAATAAAGTAATCGTAGTTGTTGGATCAAGTCGAGGAATCGGTAGAGAACTTGTACTTCAATTTGCCCAAGAAAAATCAAATACTGTTATTGCTTTGTCGCGTAACATCGATGCAATGGACCTTGCTTTTAAAGCAGAAAACATCCACTTTGGGTATATTGATTTGACTTCAAAAAAATTGCATGAAGAAATGGATGCTGTTTTAAATGCATTCCCGAAAATTGATGTGGTTATTAATAATGCTGGAAGATTGGTTAACAAAGCTTTCCTTGAATTAACAAGAGATGATATCGATGCTTGCTATCAAACCAATGCAATAGGGGTGATGCATGCTACACAATATGTAGTGCCTAGAATGTTAGAAAATGGTGGGCATATCGTAAATATTTCTACCATAGGAGCATTTCAAGGCAGTGTGAAATTCCCAGGATTATCGGCATATTCTACTTCAAAAGCTGGAATCACTAGTTTTACAGAATTATTTGCAGAAGAATATAAGGATACAAAAATCAAGATGAATTGCTTATGTTTGGGCGCTGTTCAAACAGAAATGTTAGAAGAAGCATTCCCAGGATTAAAAGCGCCTGTTTCACCAGCCGAAATGGCAGAATATATTGTGGATTTTACATTTAATGCACCTCAATATTTCAACGGTAAAATTTTACCGGTGAGTTCAACGACACCATAGGTAAAAACAATTATAAATTCAAATGGATATAAAAAATGTAGGCTTGCCCTATTAGGACATGCCTACATTTTTTATATCCATTTGAATTTGTCACCTTTTCCCGTTATCAACATCATCCTGCCATTTTTTAGGGTTGTTTTCTATATATTTTTGAATCCTTTCATACGAGATTGAGTTTCGAATAATATGATCATTAAATAATGACTGCCAACCAAATATTGGATTTAATTTTCGGGCATTAATTGTTACGATTCTTTTATATTGATTAACAATTACACCAACACTTCCAGAATTCCATCTATTATTTTTTTCTCCAAATTTATTTTTTGTTATTGATTTAGCTTTTGTGTGTTTATTGCTTTCTAAAGTATTGGATAATCCGGGACAGCCTTCAAGTATTAAAATACCATGCATGTGATTTGGCATAACTACAAAGTTCCCTAATTGAACATTTGAGAAGTGATTAGGTATTTCCATCCAAAACTTTTTAGCAAATTTCCCAATTTCATTCTTTTGCATAACTCCATTATCAATTTCACCAAAAAAATGATTGTGATTTTTGGTGTTTATTGTAATAAAATATGCTCCATCATTTCTATAATCCCATGATTGTAGACGAAAGGAACCGTTCCTGAATTTTTTGGCTTTCATGATTTAGGTGATTTTTGATTTAGGTTAAATCTTAATTTAAATACGTTTCCAATTTAAGATACAAAAATCATCCTATATATTCATTTTAATACACCCATAAATTCAATAAAAATAAATTATACCAAATTAAAACAATCTCATTACTTCGTAAGTAATTTAGCCAATAACTCTTCTTTTTCGATTTTAGGAAAGGCATTTTTATCGATGGCATCTTTCAAATCAATGGTCACCAATTCATCTGATTTTATTCCAATCATTTTCTTTGTATTTCCTTCCATCAAAAGCTCTACAGCCTTTATTCCAGAGCGAGTGGCCAAAGAACGATCATAAAATGAAGGAGAACCACCTCTTTGGATATGACCTAAAATTGTCGTTCTCAATTCATAATCTTTAAGATGAGGTTTTACCTTTCTCATGATGTCCATTGCACCACCTTCTTCATCTCCTTCAGCAACAATGATAATACTACTTCTTCGTCCTTTATTTTGATTTTTAATTTGAAGTGCAATGGCTTCAATATCTGAAATAGTTTCTGGTATTAAAACAGATTCTGCTCCAGAAGCGATAGCCGAATTTAATGCAAGGAAGCCTGAATTTCGACCCATAACTTCAACGAAGAAAATTCGTTTGTGAGAAGTGGCTGTGTCTCTAATTTTATCAATGGCCTCTACAATTGTATTTAAAGCTGTGTCATAGCCAATGGTTGTTTCAGTACCATATAAATCGTTGTCAATCGTTCCAGGGATACCAATCACAGGAATATTCATTTCAGAGGAAAGGACATGAGCTCCTGTAAAGGAACCGTCACCACCGATCACTATTAATCCTTCAATTTCCGCTTTTTCAAGATGTTCAATCGCTTCTTTTCGTGCTTCTTTTTCTTTGAATTTAGGTGCTCTTGCCGAACCTAAAACCGTTCCTCCACGCTGTATAATATTGTCAACATCTTCATAATTCATGTTTTTGAACCATCCATTCATAAGTCCTTCAAATCCATCTAAAACCCCGATAGGTTGAATACCATAATGTATTGCTGTTTTTGTAATTGCACGAATTGCTGCATTCATTCCTGGAGCATCTCCTCCTGATGTTAGAATCCCGATTTTTTTCATGTTCAAAGCTTCTTGAATTAATATTTGTTGCTTAAAAATACAAGATAATGTCTATGCGTTAATAATAATCGATAAAAAAGATCTAGATTTTTAAGTGTTCAAGTCAAAAATTCTTAGTTTTACCCTTCGTTAATTTACTTTTTAACTAAAGGAAAATATAAGACTTTAATAATGAAGACAGTTCAATTTAGAGAGGCCCTACGAGAAGCGATGTCAGAAGAGATGCGTCGTGATGAAAACGTGTTTTTAATGGGGGAAGAGGTTGCCGAATATAACGGTGCGTATAAAGTTTCGCAAGGAATGTTAGATGAGTTTGGTGACAAACGTGTAATCGATACACCAATTGCTGAGTTAGGTTTTACAGGAATCGCTGTTGGAGCTTCAATGAATGGATTGAGACCAATTGTTGAGTTCATGACTTGGAATTTTGCTATTCTTGCTGCTGACCAGATTATTAACAGTGCGGCAAAAATGCTACAAATGTCAGGTGGTCAATATCATTGTCCAATCGTTTTCAGAGGAGGAAATGGTCAAGCAGGTCAATTGGCAGCAACACACTCACAAGCATTTGAATCATTCTATGCACATGTTCCAGGATTAAAAGTGGTAACTCCATCTAATCCTGCAGATGCAAAAGGTTTATTGAAGTCAGCCATTCGTGATGAAGATCCTATTGTCTTTTTAGAATCTGAAAAGATGTACGGAGATAAAGGAGAAATTCCTGAAGGTGAATATTTAATTCCAATTGGCTTAGCAGATGTTAAACGTAAAGGAAAAGATGTAACTATTGTTTCTTTTGGTAAAATCATCAAAGAAGCCCACAAGGCAGCTGATGAATTGAAGAAAGAAGGAATCGAATGTGAGGTAATTGATTTACGTACTGTTCGTCCAATTGATTATGGAACTGTTGTTGAATCAATCAAGAAAACAAATCGTTGTGTAGTAGTCGAAGAATCTTGGCCATTGGCTTCTATTTCTTCTGAAATTGCATATCACTTACAACGCTACGCATTTGATTACTTAGATGCTCCTGTAATGAGAGTAACGCAATCTGATACTCCATTCCCATTCTCTCCAACATTAATGGAAGAAGGTTTGCCAAACGTGAACAGAATCATTAAAGCGGTGAAAGCAACAATGTATAAAAACTAAATAGAATTATATTATATATTGAAATCCAAGCTCAAAAGGCTTGGATTTTTTTGTGGCTAAATGTTTTTAAATATTGTTCGTTTCTTTTTTCTAAACATTGTATCGATCGCTTTAAACTAGGAAACAGAATTCATTGTTACTTGTAGATTAAGTGTCTTGCTGCAATTATTAAAAATTAATACTTTAGCGAATATTAAAGCAAAAAAAATCCGCCCAAAAGGCGGATTTAATATTTGATATTTTCGAAGATCGATTATTGTACCACAAGGTTAATCGTTCCGAAGTTTGTTTTTTCACTTCTAACATTTAATAAAACTAATCCAGAAACTTTATTGAGGTCTAGTTCTATTTCATTTCGGCCTTTGTTGATGTCTACATTTTTAGTGTAAACAAGCTTTCCTGAAAGATCGTGTACAGTTACTTCAGCATTGTGCTCTTCATCTTCACTGTAAATAACACAGTTGACATTTCCAATAGATGGATTAGGGTAAGCTAACATTTCGTTTTCAAGTCCCATCAACATATTTTCATATCCGTCTGGAGCAGTCTTAGTAAATTTCACATCTTCCAATGTTAAATCTAAATCGTTGGTTTGTGCTTCAACAGGTAAAAATGTAAAAGTCAATAATGTTAAGTCATCTGCTGTGATTGAATTCAAAGATGCAGTTGAAGCAAAGTATTCAAAAGGAATGTAATATGTTTGTTCTTCTTCCTTTACATCAATCATCGCTTTGTACTGTTCTTTCCAATCGTCAATTGAAGATTTTACTAAACCTAATTCCAATAGTCCGCTTCCTTTCGCTGTGAATGAAATATAATTATAATCTGTGTAATCATCAGCTTCACTTCCTGGAAGTAAAGATTTATACATTGTTAGATAATCATACTCACTGTGTGCTTTAATTCTAACATTTCGGTGAATCGCTAATTCATCATCATTGTATACTCTATTGAAATCATTGTAAACTTCATACTCTTCAACACTTGTGTATGTAGGGTCATAATCTAATCCCCAGTTTCCATCAGCATGATAAAACGCATCCTGAACTTCACCATTTACTTTGATTAATCCATCATATTCGTATCCATCTTTGATTTCGAAAACCAAAGTTTGTTCAAGCTCTGATTTTAGAGGGTTATAACGTTGAGCATATCCTCCAGTTTCACTATATACTTCATCAAGGATAACCTCAATGTTTTGATTAGCTCTTAAACTTTTAAGATCAACAATCATGCTTACTCCTTCTCTAGTTATTTTTGAAGCATAAGTTTTAGGTACTTCTTGTATTTCCGTTTGTACAATTGTTTGGTAACTAATTAGGTTGTTTAATATATCTTGTACAAGCTTCTGTGTTGCTTCAGGAGTAGTTGACCATACCTGGAAGTTGTACACCTCTTCAGCAGGTGTAAATGTATTTACATACCAATTTGATTGTAATGTATAGTCAGAATCGTTTTCATTAAACCCAACAACAAATGAAATAGCATATTCAGTATTTCCATTTTTTTGACGAATGGCTTGTGTAAGGAAATTATAACCACCGATTTCAATTGCTTTAACATTCAATATTTCGGCACCTTTCAATCGATCACAAGAAGCTTTCGTGTGATTGTAAATTTTGTTTTCAGTTTTTACACCTAAAACAACTGCTTTTGTAGAACCGTCAACAGAAAAATCAACACTCAATACTTCTTCAGCTACTGTGTAATCCAATATATCAGTAGGAGAAGATACGTGAGCTACATCTCCAGGAGTTAATTGAGTTGGAAACATATCGAGCATCGTTTGTGCATTACTTCCCTTTGTTGTTGGTGTAGGTTTAAACTTTTGCTTGTCGAAAATTTCAGCTTTTGCTTTATCGAAATTCGTTGGAATTCCATTCTTTTTACGTTGAACATATTGTTTAGAAACAGCATCACCTAGACTCTCACTTTCTAGTCCTCCACCACTTCCTGATCCAACTTCACCTGATGCGATAGTAACAGGAATAATTAAAGTTTTTGTACATCCATTATTGTCCGTAGTTGTGATACTCACTTCATAATAACCATCTTGTGTGTAGTCGAAACTTACAGTATTTTGATTTGGGAAAAGACCATTACCTTGTCCAGTCGCGGCCCAAGAATAATTGGTGAAATCACCACTGTTGTTTAAAGTAAATGTTTTTGTTACTGTATTTGTTCCAACTCCTGCAGTCGTAACTGTTACATCAGCAACTTCCGCTTGAAGAACTGTTACCTGTTGCGTTGTTGTATCTGCGCCATAAGTATTGGTCGCGATTAAAGTTATGGTATAGTTTCCAGCATTAGTATAAGAATGAGTAGGGTTCATTGAAGTACTTGTCGTTCCGTCACCATAATCCCATTCATAAGTAATTGGAGCTGATGGCTGTGAAGTAGAACCAGTATTTGAAGTATTATTCATCGTAAATTGATTTCCATCTAAACAGTCTACAGTAGATGTTGAAAATTCAGCTGTTGGTTCAACCCCTGGAACTGGAGCACATCCTGTTAGTGATGGCGTGAAAATAGCATAATGCATTTCTCCACCTTTATGAATTAAAGATTTACCAATGATTTGCCCTTCAATATTTGATTGATTAATGGTTTTGTTAATGTCAGCAAAAGGAGCAAATACAGTTCCCTCAATTGTAGAGTTACCCTTGATATTTAAAGTCGTTGTATTGTAGAAGTTGTAAATGATATAAGGACAATTTTGTAAGCCAATTCCCGCTTGATTCCATACCTCCCAATTGAATGTACCTGGAGCATCAACATTAATTACCAATACTTTTGAAGCACTTGGTTGATTGTTGTAGGTGAAAACTTGAACATTATTCATGTCAGCACCTGTAACATTTAAATAGTTTATACCATTTTGAAGATTTATTTTTACTTGATTTGGAAGATTTGTTGTTGGAATCGATTGTCCATTTGGATTCGTCAATTGAGCATTTCCTGTACATTGAGAAATACTTTCAGAAGAAGCTCTCATTGTTTGAAAAGCAGTTGAGAAATCAATTAAATTCGACTCAAAAACTGGATTGTTATTTACACCGACATTCAATTGGTTTGAATTGGCTTGAAGCATAATTCTTGGCGAAGAGTTGTAGTTCGAACTTGGTGTAATTCTAATAGGTGAAGCGGCATTGTTTTGGTCGTAATACCAAACGTGAGAACCTTGACTGTTTCCTATTTTTATGTAAGCATTTTGATTTACTTGTAAAGCGTTTCCTGAGGTGTAGTTTACTCTACCATTGACGAGAAGTCCAATTTTTACACCATTAACGGTAAAGTTTCCTGGGTTATTTGTCGCAACTTGATAGTTGCCTTTAAGCGTTAGATCTTCACCACATGCCGCGGGACCATCTGTTTCGTTGGTCGTTAAAGTCATGTCGTTTTCTATAAAGACATTAAATCCTTCTGCGGGATCTGTTGGGCTTTGAGCTATTGCAATACTAAAGTTGAATGAAAATATTAAAGCAACTAAGTAAATGTAATTAGGGTAAGATTTTATCATGTTTAAAATATTAATATGATGCAAAAATAAGTAAAAATACAATAAATATGTATGCTGTAAGCTGTAAAAGATTGTGAATTAAGATCTTATCTTGTTTTTTGACGTTTATTTAAATACTGAACAAGTAATTCATTCAATGGTTGATTGGTGTCTAATTCGAAAAAATCGATGCCATACGCACCACATTTTTGTTCCAAATCTTTAAAATATTGATTTATTTGTTGTGTGTAATGATCTTTTACTTCACCAGGAACTAACTTCATTTGTTCTCCAGTTTCCATATCTACCAAAGTATATGGTCTATTGTCAAACTGAAAATCTAATTCCTTTTGTTTATCAACAACATGAAATAAAATTACCTCATGCTTATTGTGTTTTAAATGTTGTAATGCTTCAAATAAGCTGTCTTTATGCTCAGGATTATTTAACATGTCTGAAAAAATAACGACTAAACTTCGGCGTTTACATAATTCTGCAATGTCATGCAAAACCTGAACAGCTTCGGTTGATTTGGATTCTTTTTCACTGTATGACTTTAATAGTTTTTCTAATTCTGAGAAGATAAATCGATGATGTGAGTTTGAAGATTTATTTTCGGTGTGTAAATTAAGCTTGTCGGTAAATGTAGATAATCCAACTGCATCACGTTGTCGTTTGAGTAACTCCATTAAAGTAGCAATACCATAAATGCTGTATTTCAATTTTGACCAATTGTCCTCATGTTGAAATTGCATAGAACTAGAGGTGTCAAGTACAAACTGACAGCGTAAATTGGTTTCTTCTTCGTACTTTTTTGTAAATAACTTTTCTGTACGTGCATAGAGTTTCCAATCAACATGTTTAGTTGATTCACCAGTATTATACAATCTATGTTCGGCAAATTCAACAGAGAATCCATGAAAAGGACTTTTATGTAATCCTGTGATAAAACCTTCAACAACTTGTTTTGCTAAAACTTCAAGGTTTCCAAACTGTTCTAAATATTCACGTTGAATTTGTTCTGCCATATGCGAAAGATAAGGATTTAATGAATAATGAAAAATTTGGTTGAATTGAATTTTTCACTTTTCGTTTTCATTTCTCAATAAGAATTAAGGTTTATAATCTTTCAACACCTTTTTGGATCCTATTGCCTCAGTGATGTAATCAACACTTAATTTGGGACTTCTAGCTGGTGAATGACTTCTTCCGTAAAAAATAATTTGAAGGTGCAACTTGTTCCAATGTTCTTTAGGAAAGTACTTTTTTGCATCTTTTTCAGTCTGCTCAACGTTTTTTCCATTGGTCATTCCCCAACGGTAAAGTAACCTATGAATATGTGTGTCAACTGGGAAAGCTGGAACGCCAAAAGCCTGTGACATTACAACGGCTGCTGTTTTATGACCAACTCCAGGTAAGAATTCTAAATCTTTATAATTATCAGGAACTATTCCATTGTGTTTGTCGATTAAAATTTGAGATAACTCATGAATAGCTTTTGATTTTCTAGGAGAAAGTCCACAGGGTTTAATGATCTCACGAATTTCTTCTACAGATAATTTAACCATATCGTATGGGTTATCCGCTTTTGCAAACAAGTAAGGTGTAATTTTATTTACCCTAACATCAGTACATTGAGCAGACAAAAGCACAGCGATCAATAAAGTATATGGATCTTTATGGTCGAGTGGGACAGGAGTGGTCGGATAAACTTTATCCAATTCTTCCATAATAAATTCGGCTTTCTCTTTTCTTGTCATTGTTTTAATTTAAATCCATTTTTCACAAAACCAATAAATTCTTTAAAAACTGATTTTTTTGTGATTAAATCCTTTGAAACCTGTTTGAATGTTTTTGGAACTTCTGGCTGCAATTTTTTTGGTTGTAGCGGTTCTCCCTTTGGTTTTAAACCTTCTCCAGGTTTAGGCAATGGGTTGCTTTTTGTTTTTTTAGATTCATTTTCTTGGTGAAATTGATCTTCTTTTTGCTCTAACTCATCAAGCTTATCAAGCATCTCATCTTGAATCTTAGCCAATTTATCTGCCTTTTCAAAATTGTCTTTAGCTTTTTGCTGATATCCTTTTTTCTCCATTAAAAGGCCAAGGTTGTTATGCGAAATTGAATCTTCTGGATCAACTTGGACAGCTTTTTCATAAAGTTCAATGGCAGTATCAGTATCTCCAAAGAAATCTTTTGCGTAGGCTAAAGCTGCATATCTGTAACTGTAGTTTTTGTCCAAACGTAAAGAAAGTTCCAAATCGTCAAAGCATTTTTTCTTTTGATTCATGTGAAGGTGTAGAACACCACGATGAGAAAGAATATCGGGATGATTTGGATCTATTTTTAATGCTTTATTAAATGCAATCAAGGCTTTTTCAAATTTTTGTTGATCTAAAAGTGCTTGTGCTTTTTTATGTTCCGAATTAATATACATTTGTGTTCTAAAAATTAATGATACAAACTTATGGACTTTCCGCAATATAGAAAACGATTTGACAATAAGTCTTTTTACAAAGTTACATCATTTACAACATTTGAAGAAGTTCAAATGGTAGGTAAACGTTTTTTATTTCATGATGTTCACGCAAAAAAGTACTTCGAGCAATTACAAATCCAAGATATGCTTGTAGCAGAAATTGATATGTACCAAATGAGCACAGCTGAAGAGTTTGATAATCAGTTTGAATCAGCGAAAGCTTATATTGAACAAAAGAAAAATGATGATTGATTGAGATAAGGTTAAAGGTATAAAAATGAGACCCAAGTACTTTTATATTCTCGTCGTTTCAAATTAATGGAGGAATCTCTTTTTTAATCTTAAGTTTAAAAATTATTCATAAAAAAAACGTAGAGGCACCCAATCAAGTGTCTCTACGTTTTTTAATTATGATGTTTTTTCTGCGAATGCAATTTATTTAACCAATCCTATTTCTCTTAGTCTTTCCATTAAATATTCACCTGCAGTGATGTCCTCAAAAGCTTTTGGATTGTTTTCGTCGATACAAGATTCTAAACAATCTAAACGCATGTCAGATCTTGGGTGCAAGAAAAATGGCACTGAATATCTACTTGTTCCTAATTTTTCTTTTGGCGGATTAATTACACGGTGTGTTGTTGATTTCAACTTGTTATTGGTCAATCTTTGTAGCATGTCACCAACATTGACCACAATATGATCTTCAATTGCCGTAACTGAAACCCATTCGTTTTGTTTGTTTAAAACTTGAAGTCCGTCTGCTGATGCACCAACCAATAGGGTAATTAAATTGATATCCTCGTGTTCTCCAGCTCTTACGGCACCTTCTTCGATTTCCCCTGTAATAGGTGGATAATGAATAGGTCTTAAAATACTGTTACCATTATGGATATGCTCATTAAAATACGTTTCCTCAAGACCTAAATGCAAAGCAATTGCGCGCAACATATGTCTCCCTGTATTTTCTAGAGCTTTATATGATTCTTTACCTACTTTTAAAAATTCTGGCTGTTCTTTTACATCAACATTATCTGGATATTCTTTTCCAATTGGATCATTGTCTTCAACAAATTGACCAAAATGCCAGAATTCTTTTAAATCTCCAGCTGTTTTTCCTTTGGCGTGTTCTTTTCCAAAAGGAGTGTAACCACGTTGACCACCAATTCCTTCAATGTTGTATTGATTTTTCACTTTCTCATCTTGACCAAAAAACTCTTCCATTTGAGCGTAGAGCTTATCGATTAGTTCTGACGGAACACCGTGATTTTTTACGGCTACAAATCCTATGTCTTCATATGCCTTACCTAGTTTATTGATAAATTGTTTTTGCTGTTCTTCATTACCTGATACGAACTCAGATAAATCAACAGATGGAATACCTTGTGGATTACTCATAATATGTTTGTTTTAAACAAAAATAGCATTAATTATTAAAGAATCATTCTTTAAAATACTGAAATTTTATAGGGATTTATATATTTAAATTCTTGATTTATAATCCTTCTGAATCTAAGATGTAGTCCCATGACGTGCTTCCAAAACCACTGTTTGACCAACTGATTAATTTTGAATCTTGGACGTCATGATTATAAATTAAATTTGGATATCCGCCTATAATCACACTCTTTAAAAGTCTTGAATCTGGGAACATCTCAACTTCGATAATTCCTTCAGCACGTTCACGGTAAGCTTCTAATGCAGCTTGATCGTTATTAATCACAAATACATGCATTGGAATCGAAGGGTAGAGCGCACTAATTTTTTTCATTTCGTCTAATTTTTGAAAACAAAAAGGACATCCTGGAAGTGCAACCATGGTAAGTCCTTGTTCAAATGTTTTTGCATTTTCACCTGTAAGAAAAACCTCTCTATACTGATGACTAAAATCGCCTTCATAGATTGGGTTTGCAGCAAATGCAGCTCCACATCCACCAAACAATATGAGCATGCTAACTAATCTTCTTATTGTCAATGAAACTCCGGTCAAATATTGACGATAAACATTGAATAATAGTAAGCATACTGCAAAAAACTCCAACATATATGGAAGAATTTTTGAAAAGGTAAATGATAATCCAAGGTTTAATCCCATTGAATTAATCGTATTATGAAAAATTATCAATACCGCTAAGGATATTATTGAAAGCAATACTCTGATCATGATTTATGTTTTATAATTTAATTACTATTTAATGTGACGTTGAAATCAGAAGTTAATTCGAGTTTACCATCAATTTTCTCCTCACTTCCCAACTTTTTGAATCCTTTTATTTTAGTTGTTTTACCTTTAGTTATAAGGTCGCTGAGTTGTTTGTTACTCAGTTTTTTACCCATAAACTCAAAAGGAATAACAAATTTACATCCTTCTTTATAATGCGCACATCCATACGCTTTTTTTCCTTCTAAGAAACCCTCTTTTTTACAACTTGGGCAAGTCAATTCAGTGATGTTGACTTTTACAGTTTTAGCTCTTTTCTTTTTAGGTTTTTTTTCTTTTTCTTTCTCTTCGTCACCTAAGATACGTATAGCTTTTTGCTCTGTATTGAATAATACTTCATTGGTTAAATTCACTACGAGTTCTATAAGTTCTTTTTTAAATTGAGCAGGTTGATATTCCCCTTTTTCAATGAGTCTTAATTTACGTTCCCAGTCCCCAGTTAATTCAGGAGATTTAAGGGTTTCATTGTCTATGACCTGGATTAAATCAACACCTGTGTGTGTAGCTACAATCGATTTTCCGGAACGATCAATATATCGGCGTCTAAATAATGTCTCAATTATATTGGCACGTGTAGATGGTCGACCAATTCCATTGTCTTTCATTAACTCACGTGCTTCTTCGTCCTCAACATGTTTACCAGCAGTTTCCATTGCTCGCAATAAAGTCGCTTCGGTATATGGTTTTGGAGGTGAAGTTTGTTTTTGGTCTAAACGGGCTTCATGTGGACCTTTTTCTCCTTTTTCAAAAACAGGCATTAAGTTCTCATCCTTGTTTTTTGATTTTGATTTGTCCTTTTGATAAACCACACGCCAACCTGGAGATAAAATTTGTTTCCCTGTGGCTTTAAACTCTAGCTTTAAAACCTCTCCTAAAACTGTTGTATTACTGACTTTACAGTCTGGGTAAAAGACCGCAATGAATCGTTTTGTAATCGTATCGTAAACTTTCTGCTCTTCAGGAGTGACACCACTTAATTTTACTCCTGTAGGAATAATTGCATGGTGATCAGTTACTTTTTTGTTGTTAAAAACTTGCTTGCTTTTGGGAAGTTTCGTGTTTAACAAAGGTGATGTAAGCTCCTTATAGTATTCCAAGTTTTTCAAGATGCCCGGAATTTTTGGATAGACATCATCAGGGAGATATGTAGTGTCAACACGCGGGTAAGTCACTAACTTCTTCTCATATAAACTTTGAATTAACTTTAATGTTTTATCTGCAGAATAGCCTTGCTTTTTATTCGTTTCTACCTGTAATGCTGTTAAGTCAAAAAGTCTTGGTGGTTTTTCTTTTCCTTCTTTTTGCTCAAATGAAGTGATTTCGAAAGGTTCATCCTTTATTTTACTTAAAGCATATTCAGCTTTTTCCTTCTTTTTTATTTTCCCTAATACACTATTGAATTCTGTATCCCGATAAACGGTTCTCAATTCCCAATAATCCTGTGGTTTAAAGTTTTCAATCTCCAATTGTCTATTGACAATCATTGCTAAGGTAGGAGTTTGAACACGTCCAATGGAAAGGACTTGGCGTTGAAGTGCAAATTTTTTAGTGAATAAACGCGTTGCATTGATTCCTAATAACCAATCACCAATTGCTCTAGCACTCCCGGCAGCATATAGATTGTTGAATTTTTCACCATCTTTTAAGTTTTCAAAACCTTCTTTAATGGCTTCTTCGGTGAGTGAACTAATCCATAAACGTTTGATAGGTGCTTTAGATCCTGATTTAAGAAATACCCATCGCTGGATTACTTCCCCTTCTTGGCCGGCATCACCACAGTTTATTATTTCTGTTGCATTAATGAGTAAACGTTTGACGATTTGAAATTGACGTTGAATTCCTTCATCATCAATTACTTTTACACCGAATTTTGAGGGCACCATTGGAAGGTGTCTTAAATTCCAATATTTCCACTCTTCTACATAGTCTCTTGGTTCCTTTAAAGTACAAAGGTGACCAAATGTCCATGTAACTTGATATCCATTGCCTTCATAATATCCGTCTTTTCTCTGGTTTGCTCCCAAAGAATTAGCAATATCTTTAGCCACACTTGGCTTCTCGGCGATGCAAACTTTCATTGTTTAGCGGGTATATTTTTTTACAGTGAATGAATAAGGGTTTTTTTCATCTTTTTCGAAGTCCAAAATATCCTCTTCTTCCCAATTTTCCCAATTAACAAAAGGGAAATACGTATCTGCTTCAAATGTACTTTTTACGTATGTTATGTACATTTCATCAATAAGGTTCGCTTCTAATGCTAGTTTGTATATTTCAGCTCCACCGATGATGAAACACTTCTTATTAGAGTTGGAATAATAGTGCTCTTCAATTTCGTCTAAACTAGAAACTACTATTGCTCCATTGGCAACATAGTCTTTGTTTCTAGAAAGTACAATGTTTTTTCTATTGGGTAAAGGTCTAAATTTTTCAGGAATAGATTCCCAATTCTTTCTTCCCATTACTACTGTGTGACCTTGAGTCGTTTCTTTGAAAAACTTCATATCTCTAGGTAATCTCCACAATAAATCATTGTCTTTACCGATTTCTCGGTGTTCTCCCATTGCAACTATTAAAGTACATTTCATCGGTCCTTAATTTAAACAGCTACTTTAGCCTTAATGTGTGGGTGAGGATCATATCCTTCTAATGTAAAGTCCTCAAACTTGAAATCGAAAATATCTTTTATTTCCGGATTAATTTTCATTGTTGGAAGTGGTCTAATCACTCTTGAAAGTTGCAATTTTGCTTGTTCAAAATGATTTGAGTATAAGTGAGCATCTCCAAAAGTATGAATAAATTCACCTGCTTCAAGTCCACAAACTTGCGCCAACATCATTGTAAATAAGGCGTAACTTGCAATATTAAAAGGAACACCTAAAAAAGTGTCTGCAGATCTTTGGTAAAGCTGACAGCTTAATTTACCATCAGCAACATAAAATTGAAAGAGGCAGTGACAAGGAGGAAGCGCCATTTTTTCAACATCAGCAACATTCCAAGCACTTACAATATGCCTTCTCGAATTTGGATTGTTTTTTAATTGGTTAACCAAGTTTTTAATTTGATCAATTGTTCCGCCATTTCCATCTGGCCAAGAGCGCCATTGATGTCCATAAACTGGACCTAAATCTCCATTTTCATCAGCCCATTCGTCCCAAATTGAAACTTTGTTTTCTTTTAAATACTTTATGTTTGTATCTCCAGCGATGAACCATAATAATTCATGAATGATAGATCTTAAATGAAGTTTTTTAGTTGTAATTACAGGGAAGCCTTCAGATAAATCAAAGCGCATTTGATGTCCAAAAACTGATCTCGTTCCGGTTCCTGTTCTGTCTCCACGGTCACTACCGTTGTCTAAAATATGTTTTAAAAGATGATGATATTGCTCCATGAGATGTATTATTAAAAAGGTAAAAATAATTTATTTTTTGATTGAATTCAACGATGTGGATGACAATGTTGCTTGGTAAAATAATTGGGGTGTCTAACATCCTAGTTGAAAAGCTAAAGAGCGGAAAAAAAAATGACTTATATTTTTTTTAGTTTAAAAGTACAAGTTCTAAATCTCAGGTTCATTTTATTTTCTTAACTTTCGAATGTATAAATCGTCAAGAATGAAAAATATCATTATCACTGGAGCTTTATTGTTGATATTAGTTTCATGCGGAACCTCTGGTAATTTATTTCCAAAGAAGTATCTTGGAGAGTATCAAGGTGTTCAAGAGTCATATGAGCTAAGTATGAATGGAGAGCCTGTAACTGTGCCAGAAACCCAATATGAATTATTGTTGGATTACCATACTTTATGGATGACTACCCCGCGTCAAAAGATTGAAGCTAGCTATGAATTAAAAGCTGAAACAGATATGTATTATGCGTTGTTGGTGGAAATAGAGTCGGGAGTAATTGAGGAATGGCAGCTTTGGAAAAAAGGTGAAAAACTCATTCGTAAAAGCATTGCACCGCAGCCAGACGTTATTTTTGTTGCTGAATAAATTGAAGATTTGAAAGTAGTTGAAAAACATTTTCAAAAAATTTGAAACATGTAGAGATTTCATCAATTGGTTTTGAATAAGAATTATTATTTTTACAGCTAAAACAAATATATTATGTCTAAGAGAAATTATTTTGACGATTCAACAGTAGCATTAGGAACACTTTATACAGTATTTTTGATAGGTGTTATTATGACGATTGTCTTTTTTGGATAGTCACCATATAATTAATGGTTAATCCATCACAAAAACAAACTTATTTTGGAAGAATATTCAATGAACGCCCTTTCGTACAATACCGAACGGGCGCAATTACACATCCCTGAATACGGAAGGAATGTTCAAAACATGATCAATTATGCAAAGCAGATTGAGGACCGTGATGAACGCAATTTGGCTGCAAGAGCTATAATTGACGTTATGGGACAATTGAATCCGCATTTGCGAGACGTGGAAGATTACACGCATAAATTATGGACGCATTTGTACATCATGAGTAATTTTGAAATAGATGTTGACTCTCCATACGATATTCCAGAACCTGAAACTTTACGTGAACGTCCTCAATCTATGAATTATCCACGTAATACGAGTCGTTATGGTCACTTTGGTCACTATGCTGAGAAAATGATTAAAGAAGCAGCTACGATTAAGGATGAAGAGGAGAAGACCTATATGACGGAATTGCTAGCCAACTTGTTGAAGAAGAACTATTTGGTATTCCATACAAAAAATGTCGAAAATAGTGCGATTACTTCTCATTTGAGAGAGCTGTCGAAAGGGGAATTACAACTAGATGATGTGAATCAACTGAAATCAACCAATACGATTTTAAAATCTGTTGGAGTAGTACCAAAGAAAACATTTAAGAAACACAAATCTAAGAAACGAAGAAAATAAAAGAATATGGCATCATTCGAGATACACGGAGGTAAAAAGTTAAAAGGAGAAGTTGTTCCTCAAGGAGCTAAAAACGAGGCATTACAGATTTTGTGTGGTGTATTGTTAACGCCCGAAAAGGTTACAATATCCAACCTTCCCGATATAATTGATGTCAATAAATTAATTAGTTTGCTCCAAGCAATGGGAGTGAAGATTGAAAAAGTTGAAAAAGGAACTTATATTTTCCAAGCAAAAGATTTAGATTTAGATTATCTGAAATCAGAAGATTTTAAAGATCGCGCAAGTGGTTTAAGAGGATCTGTAATGATAATTGGACCTTTGTTGGCCCGTTTTGGAAAAGCTTTTATGCCGAAACCAGGTGGTGACAAAATTGGACGTAGAAGATTAGATACGCATTTTGATGGTTTAATTAAATTAGGTGCTAATTTCAACTTTGATTCAAAAGAACATTTTTATACTGTAGAGGCTTCTAAGTTAGAAGGACTTTACATTCACATGGATGAGGCTTCTGTAACGGGTACAGCAAACATTGTGATGGCCGCAGCTTTGGCGAAAGGTAAAACAACAATTTATAACGCTGCTTGTGAACCCTATTTACAGCAATTGTGTAAAATGCTGAACAATATGGGAGCAAAAATCACAGGGGTAGGAAGTAACTTATTGCACATCGAAGGTGTAAAAGAACTGAAAGGATGTTATCATCGAGTTTTACCTGATATGATTGAAATAGGTAGTTTTATTGGTTTGGCAGCGATGACACAATCAGAAATTACAATTAAAGATGTAGGGTTTGAACATTTAGGTATAATTCCAACAATTTTTAAAAGATTAGGAATTAAGCTTGAACTAAGAGGTGACGATATTTTTGTTCCAGCACAAGAATCTTACGAAATCGATACCTTTATTGATGGATCTATCTTAACTGTTTCTGATGCACCTTGGCCTGGATTTACACCAGATTTATTGAGTATTATTCTTGTTGTGGCTACACAAGCCAAAGGAAGTGTGCTTGTTCATCAACGTATGTTTGAATCACGTTTGTTCTTTGTTGATAAATTGATTGATATGGGAGCGCAAATTATTCTTTGTGATCCACACCGCGCGACAGTAATTGGAATGGATAGAAAAACCAATCTGCGTGGAATTCAAATGACTTCTCCAGATATACGTGCAGGTGTTTCATTGTTAATTGCCGCTCTTTCTGCTGAAGGGAAAAGTGTTATTCATAATATTGAACAAATTGATAGAGGTTATCAAGATATAGATATTCGTTTGAATAATCTAGGTGCTGATATTCGTAGAATTTAATAGAAAACAAAATAATCATCCACATGAAAACCTTTGCTTTACTCTTTTTAGGCTTTTTACCATTTGCAATTTTCGCCCAACCTAAAGATGGAATGCGTGCCATCGGATTTACTTTGTTGAATCCCGATGAAGAAATGGTTTCTTTATCAGATTATGAAGGTAAAGTTGTTTTGATTGATTTTTGGGCTTCTTGGTGTAAGCCTTGTAGAAAAGAAAACCCGAATATTGTTGAAGCATACGAAAAGTATAGGAAATCTAATTTTATCAATGGTAAAGGCTTTGTAATTTTAAGTGTTTCTTTAGATAGAGATAAAGAAGCTTGGGTCAAAGCAATCGAGAAAGATAATTTGAAATGGGATGGTCATGTTTGGGATAAATCTAAAGATGTTACTAGAAAGTATAATGTCCGCTCAATTCCTCATTCTTTTCTTATCGATGGAAACGGTAAAATCGTAGCCCAAGGTGATGATTTACGTGGTATCGGTTTACATGTTGAAATAGAAAAACTGATTAAGTAGTATTACTTAATTTTCTTATCAAGAATCATCTTGATATCTCTAAATAAGATTTTTCTAAATAAATTACTAATCCTCTGATTTCTTATCCTGACTTTTCTCTTTTTATTTATTCGTTTGATTATTGATAATAGAGAGTATCAAATATGTGAGGATAATAACGGGAATTGACCAAACCCATAGAGTTATAATTAAGATTAGTGCAATTCCAAGAAATATAAATCTGATTTCGTTTCCTTTCCATTTGAAGCTTTTAAACTTTAAAGCAAATAAAGGAAGTTCTGAAACCAATAAGACAGAAAATACAATAACCAATGTCAATAATACTTGATCTTTAATAAGTGTCATTGAAAAAGCTGTTTCCCAATTATCCTTGCCAAATCCACTCCATAAGAATAATGCAAAAGAAGCAAAGAATAGACTGTTTGCTGGAGTGGGAAGTCCGATAAATCCTGTGGCTTGTCTTTCGTCTAAATTAAATTTTGCTAATCTGAACATACTCATAAATGGTATGAATAAAGCAAAAAAGGGCATTACTTTATACCATCCATAAAAATGAGTAGGGAGAAGTGGTGAATTATTTCCAACTAAATCATTAAAGAAAACGGAAATCCATAGTTGAACACTGAAGCCCATTGTGCCTTCCAACCAAAGTTCATTAAGATTTCCTCCGTTGGCAAGAATAATGTCCCAAGCCCCAGAAAGGATAAGCAATACGAAAACGATTAATCCTGGAGCAACTCCAAATGTAACCAAATCAGCCAAAGAATCTAGTTGTTTACCTAATTCACTCGGTTGTTTTAATAATCGAGCAACGAAGCCGTCTAAGAAATCACATAAAGCACCAGCAATTATTGCTAGTACTGCAAGGTCCAATCTTCCTGAAAATGTAAAAATGATACTGGAAACACCAAATATAAGATTGAAACCAGTGATGATATTTGCTATTGTAAACATGACAACAAAGAAACAAATAAAGTTTTAATGATATCTGACTTTCGCAGAAATAAAATGTTTTTGACTAAATAGAAAAGCCTAAAGAGAAGCTCTCTTTAGGCTTTAGTTTTTATTATAAACACTTAACCAGGATTAAAGGAAACGTGCATTTATTCCAAATGATAAAGCAGGTCCGCCTATTCCAGTTTCGAAACTAAACCCAAAAATATCATTTAAGTAATAACGAGTTCCGAAGCAAAAACGTCCTGCATAAGGAAACGGTGTTTCCATGATTGGAAAATCACCATAATAGTCATTATAGTAATCATCTGTTTTTTCTCCATCTACTCTTACTTCTTTATCGATGTAGTTTATTCCAATTCCACCTGAAATGTATAAATCCCAACTAGGATCATTAACATTAAAATGAATGTAAACTTTAGGAATAAAACGGAATTTATTTTCGGTAACCACAGTCTCACTGTTCTGCATTACTGATGTACCTGTTTCAGGGTCATAATAGTAGTCAGACTGTATTGTTCTTTCAAACGGACTGTAAATAGCATCAAAACCAATACCTATTGTTCTTGAAACCCTAATTTCTCCAGAAAGTCCATAATGAAACGATCCTCTGGTTTCTTGATTGTTATAATTATTAGCATCATAGGACCATTTTTTCATGTTTGGACCACCAATAGATGCTTGCAACAATATTTTTCCGGTTATTAATTCCGAAGAGTTCTCTGTGCCTTCATCTTCTTGTGCATTTGCTTTTATAGGTGCTGTCAAAAGCAAAAGAGCAACAATTATTGAAAAAGTATTAATTAGTTTCATTTATTATAACTTTAATTTAAGTACGAATCTATGTGTTTTTTTTTAGTTTATAAAATCTATTAAAAAATAAATGAGAAAATTAATCCATCTAAGTTTATAACTCTCAGTTAAATAAATTGAGTGATTTTAAATTTTATATGTCATTTCATGCGTTTAAAATTAAAAACTAAGGGAGTGAATACGTGATTTTGTTAATAAAAGTTATTAAGTTACACAATATTTTATGCAATTTTGCGCTATTGAATTGACTATGAAAAATACTTTTTGGCTTTTATTGATTTTTGTGGCATTCCAATTTTCCATTTTTGGACAAGAAGAAACAGTTGCACCTAAATATTCAAATGAATTCCTTCAAATTGGTGTAGGTGCCCGATCATTAGGAATGGGGAACGCACTTGTGGCAGGAGTTGACGATGTAACTTCGGTTTATTGGAACCCCGCTGGGTTGACAAAAGTTAAGACCAAATTTGATGTTGGATTAATGCACTCAGAGTATTTTGCTGGAATTGCAAAGTATGATTATGTTGGATTAGCACATAAAATTGATGATAAAAGTGCAGTTGGTTTTGCAGCTATTCGTTTTGGAGTTGATGATATTCCAAATACCACTCAATTGATTAATAACGAAGGTAATATAGATTATGATAGAATAACATTTTTTACCGCGGCAGATTATGGATTTCTGTTTTCATATGGAAGAGAATTAGGTGTTGAGGGATTAAGTGCAGGTGGAACTATAAAAGTTGTACATCGTAGAGCTGGTGATTTTGCACGTAGTTGGGGTTTTGGAATTGATGCTGGTTTACAATACAACGTCAATGATAAATGGTTCTTCGGGGCAATGGCAAGAGATGTTACTTCTACATTTAATGCTTGGATATTTAACCTTGATTCAGATATGCAGGAAGTGTTTCTAGAAACAGGGAATGAGATTCCAGAGAACGGACTAGAGTTAACTTTACCAAGATTAATATTGGCTGCTAAAAGAACTTTTGATATTGGTTGGCAGAATATATCGATTTCGCCTGAAATCAATGCTGCATTTACAACAGATGGTCAACGAAATACTTTAGTCAAATCTGGTGTTTTGAGTATTGATCCAATGATGGGACTTGAAATTGGGTGGAATAATATGGTGGCCATTAGGACCGGAGTAAATAACTTTCAGTATGTTAAAGATTTTGATGATACTGAAACATTGGTTTTTCAACCTAATATCGGTTTAGGTGTTACCTTTAAAGGAATTACCCTAGATTATGCATTTACAAATATAGGAAATCAATCCGAAGCCTTGTTTTCTCACGTAATTTCTCTTAAATTCGGTTTCGATAAGTAATTGATTAACTTTGTTTTATTTTCTAATGCACAAACTTATAGCCTATATTTTTGTTTTTGTAAGTCTCTCTTCCTTATTGGCTCAGCCTTTTGGAAATGAATGGATTAATTATAATCAACAATATTATAAGTTTGGAGTAGCTGAAAACGGTGTTTATCGTTTAAACTACCAGGCACTGGTAAATGCAGGTGTTCCTGTTAATACCGTAGCCGCGAATAAATTTCAAATTTTTGGAAAGGAGAAAGAAATCGCCCTGAGTATTCACGATAATGGAGATAACCTTATAAACGTAGGTGATTACATTGAGTTTTATGCTGAAGGAAATGATGGATGGTTAGATTCTACTTTATATGATAATCCAACAGATATAGGGAATCCTGCTTATTCACTTTATAGCGATACACTTTATTATTTTTTAACCTGGACAACTGGAAATGCTAAACGTTTTATCGAAGAAACAGATGCTAATTTTTCTGTTTATTCACCGGCAAACTATGTTTTAGACAAATCAATTGTAAGCTATGACGCTTTTTATTATGGTGGATATTCAGCTTATTCCTCTTATAGTTCTTTTTATTCCCCAGGTGAAGGATGGGGTGGACCAAATTACAATGGTGCTTCAAACTATAGTTTGACAATTCCGATAGAAACTTCGGATGTTTACGCTGGGGGAGGTGCTCCAAACGCTTTATTTCATGCCAAATCTAATGCTAATTCGAACGCTTCTTATACTG
Organism: Brumimicrobium aurantiacum; assembly: GCF_003402975.1. GTDB lineage: Bacteria > Bacteroidota > Bacteroidia > Flavobacteriales_D > Crocinitomicaceae > Brumimicrobium > Brumimicrobium aurantiacum. Next base: position 68,640 of record NZ_QURB01000007.1, read on the forward strand.
GGTCAGGAAATCATCATTTAAGATGGGAGATAGGAGCTTCTAATGATTTGGTTTATGATGAGGTTTTTAATGGTTATCGACAAACAGTGGTCAACCAAGAAGTTTCTACTTCAATACTCTCGAATGGAACAACCAATGTATATTTTAAGATTATCGGTGACCAAGGGGCGGCAACAGATTATCAATCGGTGAGTTATTTGTCATTGAAATATCCTAGACAAATCACCAGTTCATCCTCATCATTTGAATGGGAAATCGTGAATAATGCTACTCAAGCAAAGGTTAGATTAGACATTAGTGCAAACAATATCACTAATCCTGTGGCTTATGTTATGGATAACATAATTTCTAGAAGAGTTCCCTTAGTAAATAATGGAGGTGTTTGGCAAACTTTAATTCCAAACTCAATTAATGGAGGGAATCAAAAATTAGTGATTACTTCAGAGACGGATATCAAACAAATCAATATACTTTCACCTGTTAATTCGAATGGTTTTTTTACGAATTATAGTCAGATTAATCCGGAAGAGGCCTATATAATTTTATACAATAAACAGTTGCAAGCTTCAGTGAACGAATACGCTTCATATCGTTCTTCAGCAGCTGGAGGGAGTTATAATGTTGTTTTGTGTGAAGTCAATGATGCCTGGATGCAATACGGTGGAGGAATTCCAAAACACATTCAAGGAAGTAGAAGAGCATTGAATCATATTTACAATTTAGCTACGGTAAAACCTGTTGCATTATTTATTGCGGGAAAAGGAATTACAGAAGCTAGTGAGCCCAATTCAGGTTCAAGTGGTGTGCCAAGAAAAAATGCCAACTCGAATAACTTAAATTTAGTACCAAGTTATGGTTCTCCGTCTAGTGATCAATGTATAACCGCTGGTTGGAATAATTCTTCTAGTATAGAACCAATGATTCCGACAGGAAGGATAGCCGCCAAAAATAATGATGAACTCGATTTATATTTGGAGAAAGTTAAAATATATGAGACTGCACAAAATCAAAATTCGGTTTATAATAAAAGCGAAAAAGAATGGCAAAAACAAATCATTCATTTTGGAGGAGGTTCTACAGCTTCAGAGCAAAGTTTATTGCAATCCTACTTGAATTCAATGAAAACAACCATTGAGGGGCCAGATTATGGAGGGAATGTGATTTCTTATTTTAAAGAAACTTCAAACCCATTTAATCCCGTTCAAAATACAGAGGTGAATGCTTTATTGGAAAATGGAGTTTCGATGATGACCTTTTTCGGTCATGCCTCCGCCGATGGATTTGATCAAAATATTGATGACCCAGAAAATTGGAACAACACAGGGAAATATCCTATGGTAATCGGAAATGGATGTTATACGGGTAATATTTTTACCACTTCGAACAATTCAACTTCGGAACATTTTGTATTTGTAGAGAATTTAGGGGCGATAGGTTTTTTATCTTCTACAAAACTAGGATATGCTTCTTATTTGAACTTGTATTCTAACGAATTATATGCACAAATGAGTCCACAGAATTATGGCGCTAATATAGGAGAACAAGTTAAGTTAACCATTGGAAATCTTGAAAATAATAATCCAAGTTTTTTAACAGAAGTAACTACAATGCAAATGACCCTGCATGCTGATCCTGCTATAAAGTTGAATTGGCATGCTAAACCAGAAATTGATCTTACAATCCAAGATGTTTACTTTACGCCTTCAGTGGTCGATTTATCAACAGACTCCATTGCGATTAATATCGTTTTAACGAACCTTGGAAGAAGTATTGTCGACACCTTTGGGTTGGATATCACACGTAGTTTTCCTAATTCAAGTGTAGATTCAATCTATAAATTGTCTATTCCAAATCTGGATTATAGAGATACGATTGTTTTCAATATGCCTTTGCAAGCGGATATTGGTTCGGGAATTAACCAGTTTAGTGTGTCAGCAGATATTCCTTCATTTATTCCAGAGCAATATGATGAATCGTCCAATAATGCTGTTGTTATTGATTATTTTGTAAATATCGATGGAATAATGCCCGTTTTACCATATGATTATGCAGTAGTTCCAAATGATTCTGTTGTGTTGAAAGCATCGACAATAAATCCTCTTGCTAGTTTTAATAGTTATCGTTTTGAGGTAGATACTACTGATTTATTCAATAGTCCTTTTAGAAAATATGCTTTAAAACATGGCTTAGGAGGAGTGAAAGAGGTGTTCCCTAATGAATGGAAAAATGTAAATTCAAATGCTAATGATGCCTTAGTTTTAGAAGATAGTATTGTCTACTTCTGGCGTGTTTCAATTGATTCTACAGTTATGAATTGGACAGAACATTCCTTTCAGTACATTGAAGGTAAATCTGGTTGGGGACAAGATCATTTCTTCCAATTTAAAAATGGAGATTTCAACGGAGTATCTTATGAAAGAAACGATTTCAAAAGAGAATTTTCACCTCAATATATTGAGTTATTTGCAAATGTTCACGATAACTCAAGTTCAACCTACACTTATAATTCTACTTTATGGGGTGTAAATGGGCAAAATGCAGAGTATGGATTGTGTTTTACCACACCTTCAATTCATGTTGGGGTGATAGATCCAGCGACACAAGCACCTTGGGGGACTTTTTATAATGGTACAAACACTGATCATCAATATGGTAATGTTAACAATAATGGTGGTTGTAGAAATAGGGTGGAGAATTATTTTATATTTAGACAAAATTCAACTTCACAGCTTCAAGCACTAGAGAATATGATTACTAATGAAATTCCTGACGGACATTTCGTAGCTGTGTACACCACCATGAGAGCTCTGTATAGTCAATGGCAGAGTTTACACCCAAGTCTTTTTACTACATTTCAAAATATTGGTGCAACTGGAATGAATGCAGGTGCGCCAGAAAGAGCATTTATCTTGTTATTTGAAAAAGGTGATCCTAGTACGGCAGTTGTGGTACATGCGCAAAATTCGGGTGAATATATTTCCCTAGCACAAACTTTTGCGGGTTCTGTTGGTAGTGGAATTGAATCGTCAACCTTAATAGGTCCGGCCGCAGAATGGGAAACTGTATACTGGAAACAAGATGCAGAAGAAACGGCTACAAATGATACTACTCGATTAGTCATTAGAGCATTTGATCATAATAAGCAATTTCAAACGGAGTTAGATACAGTTTTTAATGCCAATGATTCAATTTTAAACTTTAATACAATTTTTCCAGCCAATGATTACCCTTATTTGCAATTGCAAGCGCAATATAAAGATGAAATAACCTTAACTCCAGCGCAAGTTGATCGATGGCATGTGTTGTATCAACCATTACCTGAGGCAGCTTTAGATGGTTCGAATGGCTATGTGTTTTTACCTAATCAAGATTCCTTACAAGAAGGAATTGATATGGCTTTTGCCATTGATGTGAAAAATATTAGTGCTTTTTCAATGGACTCTTTGTTGATCAACTATTGGGTGACAGATGAAAATCAAGTCAAACATGAGATTGATTATAATCGTCAAGATTCCCTTCGTGTGGGAGATATTTTAAGAGATACTGTAAGGTTCTCAACACAAGGTTTGGCAGGGAACAATACACTTTGGATGGAAGTTAATCCATATAATAAAGGTTTAAATAATGAGATTAAAGATCAACCAGAGTTGGCGCATTTCAATAATTTATTGCAAATACCATTTACCTTGAAGGGTGATGATATTAATCCTATTTTGGATGTGACATTCGATGGCGAACATATTTTGAATGGAGACATTGTGAATCCTAAATCGGAAATTGTAATCAGTTTAAAAGATGAAAATCCATTTTTAATTATGGATGAAGATGCTGATACGACTAATTTTGGAATCTTTTTAACAAATCCAAAAGGAGAACAAAAACGTATTCCTTTTATGGATGGAGAAGGAAATCAAGTTTTAAATTGGATTCCTGCAGATGGAGGTGATTTACGTTTTCAAATTATTTACAATGCTGAATTCGAAGAAAGTGGAACTTATGAATTGATGGTTCAAGGTTCAGACAATTCTGGAAATTTATCTGGTGATTCAGAATACCGCATATCATTTGAAGTTATTTTAGAATCTACGATTACACACATGATGAATTATCCAAATCCTTTCTCAACGAGTACACGATTTGTCTTTACTTTAACAGGAACTGAAGTGCCAGAGGAAATAATCATTCAAATTATGACTGTAACTGGTAGAATTGTAAGAGAAATAACAGAGGAGGAGCTAGGTTACATTCGAATCGGAAGAAATATCTCTGAGTATGCCTGGGATGGAAGAGATGAATTTGGAGATCCTTTAGCTAATGGTGTTTATCTTTACAGATTAAAGGCCAAGATAAATGGTGAAGATATTAAACATCGTGCTTCAGGTGCCGATCAGCATTTTACAAAAGATTGGGGGAAAATGTATTTAATGAGGTAATTCACCTACGACCAAATACACTTTCCCATTATGGTTTCCTTAAATTAACTTATAATCAATATTTTTTGATTGCAATGTCTTTAATACTTGATCGTTGATGTCAACTTTTAATGCACGTGATGGCATTTCAACCTCTAGTTTATTTACCGTATCATATACTTTAAACTTCACTTGAAATTTACCTTCATTTTCTTTAAAAATACTGTCAATATCTTCAATGAAAGTGTGGTTCACTTCGCTTAAAGGAACAGATAATTCTAAGGCACTTGCTTTTTGATCTCTTAAACTAGAAAGGAAATCAATCTTCTGAATCTTAAATTCAAATTCATTTTGATTCCATCTCTTTGACATTACTTTACCAGTCATAAAAATAAAGGAACCTTCTACCATATAGTCTCTAAACTTTCCATAATCCTCTCTAAACAAGAACAGTTTAGTTGAATCATTGTAGTCTTCAATCAAAATGGTTCCGAATGGATCTCCTTTTCTGGTATGGCGATGTTCAACTTCAGTAATAATAGCTGCAACCGTAAACTCGAGGTTTTTATACTCTTCAAGATTGTTAATAAATTCAACACTTCCATTACAGAAAGAGTCTATGTCTATTTTATAATCATCAAGTGGATGACCAGAAATATAAATACCAACAACTTCTTTTTCCTTGTTTAATTTTTGTAGAGAAGACCATTCCTGAACTTGTGGGATTTTTGGCGCTGGTGTTTCAACTCCTGTACCTTCACCGAACAAACTTACTTGATTTGAATTTGCACTTTCCTGGTGATTACTTCCAAATTTAATTGCATTTGCTAAGAATGTACGATTGTTTTCTTCAACAAAATATTGTGCTCTATGTATGTTTGAAAATGAATCCAAAGCTCCTGATAAAGCTAAACCTTCAAAAGCTTTTTTATTACATTTCCTAAGGTTTACGCGTTTAGTGATGTCAAAAATATCCTTAAACATACCGTTTTCCTTACGCTCTTCTACAATTGCATCAACAGGACCTGCACCAACACCTTTTATTGCTCCTAAACCAAAGCGAATTGCGCCTTCTTTATTTACCGTAAACTTAAAGTTAGATTCATTTACATCTGGACCAAGAACCTCAAGTCCCATTCGTTTACATTCTTCCATAAAGAATGTAACCTGCTTGATGTCATTCATGTTGTTACTTAGTACAGACGCCATATATTCAGCAGGATAATTTGCTTTCAAATATGCGGTTTGATAAGCAATCCAAGCATAACAAGTCGAGTGAGATTTGTTAAAGGCATAAGATGCAAAGGCTTCCCAGTCATGCCAGATCTTTTCTAACTTGGCTTTGTTATGTCCTCTTTCAGCACCTTGGTTAAGGAACTTTGGCTTTAATTGTTCAAGAAGGTCAAACTTTTTCTTACCCATTGCTTTACGCAATGTATCGGCTTCACCTTTCGTAAATCCACCAAGTTTTTGTGATAAAAGCATTACCTGCTCTTGGTAGACTGTAATTCCATAGGTTTCTTCAAGGTATTCTTTGGAAGCTTCAATATCATAGATGATTTCTTGCTCTCCATTTTTACGCTTAATAAAATCTGGAATATATTCAAGTGGTCCCGGACGATACAAGGCATTCATCGCAATTAAGTCGGCAAATGCTGTAGGTTTCAATTCCCTCATGTATTTCTGCATCCCAGGAGATTCATATTGGAAAACTCCAATTGTTTCACCACGCTGGAAAAGCTCGTAGGTTGGACCATCATCCAAAGGGAAATCATCTGGTACTAAGTCAATACCATGTATTTCTTTAACAAAAGCCACTGCATCCTTAATTAAGGTCAATGTTTTTAGTCCAAGAAAGTCCATTTTCAATAGTCCGGCTTCCTCAACTACAGAGTTATCGTACTGTGTACAATACATGTCTGAGTCTTTCGCTAAGGCAACAGGAACATATTCTGTAATATCACTTGGAGTGATAATTACCCCACAGGCGTGAATACCTGTATTTCTAACATTTCCTTCTAGTCTTCTTGCATTACTCAATACTTTGGCTGGTAAATCATTTCCTTGTGAAATCTCAATCAATTGATTGGCCATGGTGATGCTTTCCTGATTACCTTTTAATTTTTCAGATAAATCAGCAGCATCTAACCCAAATAATTTGGCAAGTGAAATATCAGGAATTAACTTCGCCAATCGATCTGCCTCAAAAAGTGGTAGGTTCAATACACGAGAAGTATCTCTCACTGAAGATTTCGCTGCCATTGTACCATAGGTAATGATTTGAGCAACTTGATTAGCTCCATATTTGTCGATTACCCACTGTATAATTCTACCACGACCTTCGTCATCAAAGTCAATATCAATATCGGGCATCGATACACGATCTGGATTTAAGAAACGCTCGAAAAGTAGATCATAAGCAATAGGATCAACATTTGTAATTCCGTTACAATATGCTACTGCAGACCCAGCAGCGGAACCCCTCCCAGGACCAACAATAACCCCCATTTCTCTTGCCGCATGACAGAAATCTTGAACAATAAGAAAGTAACCTGGATAACCTGTTTTAGCAATAATTTCTAACTCGAAATCTAATCGTTCACGTATTTCATCGGTAATTTCGGGATATCGTTCCTTAGCCCCTTCGTATGTTAAATGACGTAAATAGTTGTTTTCTCCTCGCTTTCCACCATCTTCCAAATCCTTTGGATCTGTAAACTTTTCTGGAATGTCGAAAGCAGGTAATAATATATCACTCGCTAAGGTGTATGGCTCACATTTATTTGCAATTTCAATCGTGTTTTCAATCGCTTGTGGAAGATCCGCAAACAATTCTTTCATCTCATCAGGAGATTTGAAATAGTAATTATCGTTTGGTAAACCATATCTAAATCCTCGTCCACGACCTTTTGGTGTCTCCACCATTTCACCGTCTTTAATACATAATAGAATATCATGTACAGAGGCATCATCCTTATTTATATAATATGTATTGTTTGAAGCTACAATTTTAATATCATGGGTTTTCGAAAATCGCAATAACACTTCATTTACACGACGCTCATCTTCTTGGTCGTGACGCATAATTTCAAGATAAAAGTCATCGCCAAATTGTTCTTTCCACCAAATTGTTGCCTCTTCAGCTTGTTTTTCACCGACATTAAGAATTTTCGATGGAATTTCTCCATACATATTACCAGACAATACAATAATATCTTCCTTGTATTTTTCTACAACTTTTTTATCGATTCGTGGAACATAGTATTTACCTTCCGTAAAAGCAATGGAAGACATTTTTGCTAAATTGTGGTATCCTTTTTTGTTTTTAGCTAATAAAACAACTTGATACCCATTATCTTTGACCGTTTTATTGGTGTGATCTTCACAAATGTTGAATTCACAACCAATAATTGGGGTGATTTCCTTTTTATGATAAGGTTTTCCTTCCTTTTCAGCTTGTTCTCTTTCTTTTCGAATGTTACTGTTATGAGCACCTAAATACTTTTCAAAATGAAAGGCAGCCATCATATTCCCTGTATCTGTTAAAGCAACCGCTGGCATATTGAATTCAGCCGCTTTATTAATCAAGTCTTTAATGTTACTTGTAGACTGAAGTACAGAAAATTGGGAGTGATTGTGAAGGTGTACGAATGACGTTTCGGCTAATTTTTCAAGTCCTTCATTTATTGCTTCTTGAGAAACTTTCTCTTGAGTCTCATGTTGAGCTTTTAAAGCCTCACTTTTTTGCTTTAAATTGTCATGAGTAAGTCCAACAGGTTGAATAACATCATCATTGACCTCTAAAAAGTCTTCGAAATAACTTTCTTCAGTTTGTAATTCTTCGGCAGTAAAAATTCTTCTTCTAACCAATTCGAAAAATGAACGGGCAGTTGCTTCAACATCGGCAGTAGCGTTATGAGCTTCACCAAAAGGAACATTGAATAAATGCTCGTGTAACTCCGTTAAGGTAGGCAGTTTAAATTTACCACCTCTTCCACCGGGAATTCTACACAGTTGTGCCGTTGTTTCTGTACATGTATCCAAAATTGACATGTCGTGCATTGGCGTTTCCATGTTTAAACGCACAAATTCAGATCCCATGACGTTGATGTCAAACCCAACATTTTGTCCAACAATAAATTGAGCTCGGTTTAAATCTTGATTAAATTCCTCAAGCATTTCCTGTAAAGGAACACCTTCTGTTTCAGCTAAAAGAGTTGAAATACCATGAATACGCTCCGAATCATAAGGTATATCAAAACCATCGGGACGAATCAAATAGTCTTTGGCTTCAATTAACTGACCTTTGTCGTCGTGTAATTGCCAAGCAATTTGAATACACCTTGGCCAGTTATCTGTGTCAGTGTATGGAAGGTTCCAATTCTTTGGTAGACCTGTTGTTTCAGTATCAAAAACTATATACATGGAGTGGAATTTTTACACTTCAAAGTTACAAATAAGATGGGGTTTTCCCTTTCGTTTTTCATTTTGAAAAATGAATAGTTTTAAACATATTGTAAAAGCACTGGTAATCATCTCTAAATGGATAACAAACTGCTAGAATGGGATATGGGTTTAATATAATTAGTCTATGTTGTTGGTTTGTATTCTTTTAGAAATTAAGGAATGCAATAAAGACCAATAACCAAAAAGAAAAAATAACACCACTGACAATTACAGCCCAAATACCATAACCTAAACCTTTATATTTTTCGGGGTACTTATTTACCTTTATGATACCAATTATACCCAGAATTAATCCAATAATTGAAACTGCAACTGAGGTGATTAATAATCCGGCAAGATTCACACTGCCTAAAATTAATAGTGGATAGAAAATTACTATTTGCCCCATTGACAATAAAAATCCTATCAGTGCAGCCTTATTAACTTTTCTCTTCTGCAAGAGGTCTTCATTTTTGTCATTGATTTGAATATTGGGTTTCGGTGCTTTTATTTTAAAATCTTCCTTGATACGTGCGGAGTTCTTTACCTCTAAAATAATAGGTTTATTTGTTTTAATCTTAGTGGAGATTCTCCCATTGATACTTTGTGTTGTTAAAACAGTTTTTTCCTCAATGTAGGTATTTTTTGATGTTAATTTATGTTTGATATCAGTTGAAACCTTTGATTGTATTTTATTTACCTTTGAAATACTATCATCTCTTTTTTTGATCGATGTATTCGAATGATATCCATTAAATGTCATGTTGGTTGAACGACATGCAGTAAATAAAATAACAGCCATCAATGGTGCAAGAATATTTTTAAATATCCTTCTAGATTTTAACTTATCGTGGTATAAGTTCATTTATTATAATTAAGTAAATCAAGTATTTTAGTCTAAAATAGCATTTTTTTTATGATAATTAGGGGAGATTCAGTGATACTGGAATTAGATATTATTTTATCACTACATGTGAATAGATGTTTTCAAAAGTAGATTAGTTTTGTCTAAAATTAATTTTAAAATGAATAAGATACTTGTTCTAGATAATTATGATTCTTTTACCTATAATTTGGTTCATTATATAGAATCAAGTGGTAAATATGATGTTGATGTCTTCAGAAATGATGAAATATCACTTCAGGAAGTAGATCAATATGAAACGATTATCTTGTCTCCTGGTCCTGGATTGCCTGAAAACGCTGGGATTTTAAAATTAGTGATTGAAAAGTATGCAGCTACGAAAAATATTCTTGGTGTTTGTTTGGGAATGCAAGCCATCGGTGAGGTGTTTGGTGGTGAATTGATAAATTTAAACCAAGTTTATCATGGGGTAGCTACAAAAGTTAATGTTTTGAAAGCTGATGATTTATTGTTTCAAAATATTCCATCAAAATTTCAAATAGGTCGCTATCACAGTTGGGTTATCAAGAATGAAAATTTTCCTAAGGATTTGGAAATTACTTCTGTAGATGAAAATAAACAGATTATGTCTTTAAAACATCGATCGTTAAATTTGTATGGAGTTCAGTTTCACCCAGAATCTATTTTATCTGAATTCGGAAAAGAAATGATCAATAATTTCTTAAAAATCATTTAATAGATAAAATTTAAGATCTAATTATAAGCTTTTCCTTAATGCCATTTCCATAAATAAAATACATTCCAGGTTGAAGATTTAATTGGTTTTTTCCTGAATCTAACGTTTGGATAAGTTTTCCTTGAGAAGAAAATAATTTGAATTTAGTATTTTCATTTTTTGACTCTATGAAGAGTGTAGTTCCAGTTTTAAGAGGATTTGGATAAAAATTAACGCCTGAATTCCGCTCAATACTTCGAATTTCCGAATAACTATTTTTCCCATCAAAATCTGTTTGTTTTAATCGATAATATGAAATTCCGTTTAATGGATGAACATCTGTAAACTGGTAGGTAATTTCTGAATTACTATTTCCTGCTCCATCACGTTTATGAATAAGCTCCCAATTTTTGCCATTTTGACTACGTTCAATTTCGAAATAGTCATTATTGGTTTCAGTTTTGGTACTCCATTCAATAATAGTGTTTTCATTTATATCACTATACTTCGCAGTAAAACTTATAAGCTCTATAGGTAAAGTCGAAGTAGAGATTTCCTTAAGAATATATTCATCATAAAAAGGTTTATTTCTACCTGTTCCATCCATATTCCTTCCTATTATTATATCAGAAGCTCCTGTCCAATTCATTACTTGACCTGAAGTTCCTTGGTAACTCCACTGCTCAACACCATCCACAAATAGTTGTGCTTTGCCAATATTATGATCGTAGATAAAGCGGTAGTTTCTAAAAACATCGTCATCAGGAATGTTATAAACATTTCCAGAGTTTACAATAATGTATCCAGAACTTGAGGAAGGGTCAGTTAATCGAAAAGTTACATTCAATTGGTTTGCCGATAAAAATGAAAACCCTCCTCTTGTAAAGAATGTACCGACAGATTCATCCCTTTGATATTCAACCGATAAGACCATTCCATCAATGTCGAAAATTGCATTGTTATCGATAATCATTTCAAGGTTGGCTTTCGGATTACCCGCATTTAGTCCCGAAGTTGAATTGTGACCATTGGGACTAATTGTTGCACTGGCAGAAATACTTGATGCATTAGGTCCAACGTCAGATATTATTGGGTCTAGAGTATCATTGTCCCATGAGAATTTAGAAATGATGGTGGAATTTTGAGCACTTAAAAACATGCTAAAAAACAAGAGTTTTGTTAAAAATAATACTTTCATTATCATGTTCATCATTTTCAATTTCAGGTCAAAATTAAACTTTGAAATTTAACTGAAGTTGGTAATAGAGATTTTAACATTTATCCTCTATTTATGTTTACCATTAAAAGCTAAAAAAGTAGAAAAAGTTCATTTTGGTTGTGAGATTTAAATTTTAAGTGTTTTATTTATCATTCACTATAAACTATTTTATGTTTGGTCTGAAAGGGAAAACGCTCTTATATTTTGTGATTACCACAGTCTTACTCTCAGCAATTGGTACATATTTTATTGTGAGTTTTCATGGACTGATTGAGAAAGTTGAAGAACGTTTTGAACCACAAAAACAAACCAGTTTACTTAAAAGTCTAACTGTAGATGTCAATAACCTTAATAATCAGTATTTAAACGATAGTCTTCAATTGACCAGTCAATATATCGACTCTATTATTAAGAGGGTTGAGGTAAATATTGAGAATATAAAACTAGAAAGTAGGAAAATTAATTTTGAAGAAAGTAATAACTTGGATACCATTCCAAAGATGTTATATGCTTTAAAAGAACGTAATTTTAAGCTAAAAGAGTTACGTGAAAATGGAGAGAATAATTTCATCTATTCTCTAGAAAACGTAATTCAAGATGAGATTAAGGATAAATTATTGACGGAAAAAGACTCAATTGTCGTCACTCATCAAATTACTTCCTATATCAAGGAGAACAAAATCATCACTAAAAAAATTGAAAGGACACCTGAAGTAGATGAACGGAATTTTTTTCAAAAACTTTTTAAACCTAAAGAATTAGATTCTACTACAAGTGCCGAAGAGATTATTCAGAAAGGACCCGTAGAAATTGATACTACTACTCAAAAATTAATAGATACGCTCAATCAAGGAGATAGTTTAAAATCACCTGTCGATTTAGTGAGCTTATTTGATGAAATTCAAAATAGAAGATTGAGATATGTCAATAATGTTCAGTCTGTAGAAAAGGATATTTACGAGTTGAATTATAGAATCAATAAGAAAATTGAAAATATTATCAATGCATTTATTTTACAGCAATATGTTACTTATGAGCGATATTTAGCTGAATTAAATGAGGACACGCAAAAGCAATCTAATATTCTGTTTTTCGCGATAATTGGATTTACTCTTTTCTCTATCATACTGGTTTATCGATTTTTTAAGGATATAAATCGTGGACTAGATTATCAAAATACTCTAAAGAAAAAAGAGGAGGAGGCCATTCGTGCGACAGAAGAAAAACAAAGGTTCTTAAATATGATGAGCCATGAATTACGAACACCATTGACTTCTATTGTTGGATATGCAGATTTACTCGAGAATCAAGATGAGAATAGTCGTGCAATTAAATCTTCTGCAAATTATTTGTTTCAAATGACCAATGAAATTTTAGATATTGCTAAAATTGATTTGGGTGTGATTGAAGTGAACGAAACGCCAATTGATTTGACGAATCTGCTTCAAGAAGTTAAAGATAATTTCATTCCACAACTCAAAAGTAAAGGGTTAAACTTTGAATTTGATATTCCACAAAGATCATTTTTTATTCAAACAGATGGACAACGCATCCAACAGATTTTATATAATCTATTGCACAATGCGATTAAGTTTACAAATGAAGGAGAAGTAAAATTGAAATTGGAAATCAAGGAGTTTGACCATCATATTCATATCGTTTTTAGGGTGATAGATACTGGAATAGGAATGGATGAAGAGGAGCAAAGTCATGTGTTTAAAGACTTCCATCAAGCGGGTACGCACAAAAGTAAACTGAAAGGCACTGGTTTAGGTCTAGGAATTGTCGAAAAACTGGTGCATATACTGAATGGAGATATTCAGTTAAATAGCGAGAAGAATAAAGGAACTTCATTTGTTTTAGCCTTTGATTTTAAAAAATTGGGATCTGATGAAATTGAAAGTTTAAAAGAATCTAAAGAAGAGGATGTGAGTTTTAATGCACATTTCGAAGGGAAAAATATTTTAATTGTAGATGATGATCTTTTAATTACAGCACTTTTTGAAAAGATACTTCGGCCAACTAAGGCGAATCTCACTGTTTTTAATAATCCGGAAATTGCCTTGGAAAAAGCCTTATGCACAGATTACGATTTGATTATTATAGATTATAAAATGCCTGAAATGACAGGTTTCGAGTTTTTGAAACAGTTGAAAAGCAATAAAACTAAACTTCCTATTGTTTTAGTGGCAACGGCAAATACGATGTTGAAAGACGAAGAGCGTTCAAAGCTGAATAGCTTTGATGCAATTATTTTTAAACCTTTAAGAAGAATACCTTTTCTTCAGTTAATTGCTAAACATTTTGAGCTTGATCAAGATGGAAATTCAGAGTTTCAAGTTTCGCCATCTAAAACAGATTCCTTTGATGACGCTGAAGAAACACAGTTAAACTTTGATGTGATTAAAAATTTTGTTGGAGACGAGAAGGATGAATTAATTTCAATTTTAGAAGTTATCGTTGAAGAAAATGAACAATCGTTAACTGAATTTAAAATGGCTATAGATTCCTCCGATTTTGAAAGCATCACATTTGTAATTCACCAATTATCTTCTCGTTTTGGTCAAACAGATCAGTCATTGATTGTAGACACTCGTGCACTTGAGCATCAACTTAAAAATGATGCGTCAAAAGTGAATATGCGAGAAGTTGAAGAACTCTATGAATTTTGGAAAAAGGCACAAGAACAAATCAGAAAAGAGATGAGCCTACTAAAAGGTTAAAGCTTGAAATTTAGAGTTTAATCTCTGAATTATGTTGTAGTTGTTGTGTAGTTTGTTTAAACAAAGTGTAGGAAAATCCAACAGTTTTAATTTGTGTGTTATTTGTTATTGTTTTGTAAATCAGTGTTTTGTGCTTTTTGGAATGGTCTTCGTATAGTTCTAGTCAAATTAACAAGTAAAAAATATCACATGAAATTGACTAAAACTATATTAACAGGACTATTTGCAACAGCAATGATAACTACTGCTTATTCTGGTGTTCTAAATGAAAGTTCATTTACAATCGATTATAAGACAATCAGCCAAGAGCAAACAAAAGAAGAAATTGCATTAACATCACTTCCGTCAGCTATTACAGATGAATTGAAGACTGATGCTTATGCTGGATGGAAAGCCAAGAAAGCGTATGTTGTTAAAACAAAGGAAGGAAAACATTACGAAGTTCTGGTTTCAAATGGTGAAGAGAAAATGTCGCTTTTCTTTAACGAAGACGGTAGAGCCATTGAAAAATAAGGAAAATTAGTAATAAGTTATTCTCATAAATAAGGACAAAATCATGAAATTATCAAGAATTATATTAACAGGAGTATTTGCAACAGCTATGATGGGTAGTTCATTTGCAACAACAAGTATTGAAGATTCAACACAGGTAGAATCGAAGTTAATTGAAGAAGAACAAGCGAAAGAAGAGATTGATTTATCTGCTCTTCCGGAAGCTATTGTTAAAGAGTTGAAGAAGAAACCGTATGTCGAATGGAAGGCTCAAAAGGCATACGAAATTAAAACAAAAGAAGCAGCCTACTACGAAGTGCTAGTCTCAAAAGGTGGAGAAGAAATGTCTCTATTCTTTAATGAGGACGGAACAGTGATTGAGAAGTAATAGTGTTAATATCTCAATTCAGAGTCAGGGTGAAAGCCCTGACTTTTTTGTTTTGATCCTGAAAATAAATATCATACAAACAGAAAGTTGAATTCACAAAATTTCTAAAATCGACAGTAATTTCTATGGTCTTTCCTATATTTGATTGATATCACATTAACAATTCCTATGAAAACAATTTTAGTCGTCGATGATGACCTTACCTTCTTAAAGATCCTCGAGAGATATCTAATCAAGAAAGGCTATGAAGTAGTATGTAAGTCAAATGTAGTTGATGCGATCAGCTTGATTCGTGAAAAATCATTTGATTTGTTATTATTGGATTATAAGTTAAGTGATGGTACTGGATTGGACATTATTTCAGAAACCAAATCTCATAAACAAGCTCCTTCATTTATTATTATGACTCGTTTTGATGATGTAAGATTAGCTGTTAAGTCTATGAAAGATGGAGCATTTGATTATATCACAAAGCCAATTAATCAAGAAGAATTGTTGGCTGTAATTGAACATGTTTTTGAAAAACAGAATGCTGGAGCTAAAACTTCAAAAAACAAGGAGGAAGAAGTAAGGAATGCTAATGCCTCAAAAATTACTTTAAATGAAGGTCAAGACTTCTTAATTGGAAAAAATCAACTTTCTAAAAATGTTACAGAGCAAATAGGATTGGTTGCACCAACAGAAATGTCAGTGATTATTGAAGGTGAAAGCGGAACAGGAAAGGAGCATATAGCGCAACGAATCCACCAACTAAGTAGTCGTAAAGACGCACCATTTGTAGCCATCGATTGTGGAACCTTGTCAAAGGAATTAGCAGGTAGTGAATTGTTTGGTCATTTAAAAGGAGCTTTTACAGGAGCTTTATCAGATAAAAAAGGGAAGTTCGAGGCAGCACATTCAGGAACAATATTTTTGGATGAAATTGGTAACTTGTCTTATGAAGTTCAGGTTAAATTATTAAGAGTGTTACAAGAACGTGTTGTTCAAGCAATCGGAAGTAACCAAGTTACACCAATTGATGTGAGGGTAATTGCTGCGACCAATGAAGATTTGAGGCTTAACTCTTCTAATAAAACCTTCCGAGAGGATTTGTATTTTAGATTAAACGAGTTTAAAATTGAAGTTCCAGCTTTACGAGATAGGGGGGAAGATCTTTTACTTTTTACAGATTACTTCATTGAAAAATCAAATGTAGAACTTAATAAGCACGTTAAATCTTTCTCAGATGAAATTATTTCTGTTTTTAAGGCATATGATTGGCCTGGAAATGTTCGTGAATTAAAGAATGTTGTTAAGCGAATTGTTTTGCTTTCTAAATCAGAAGTTCCTGGTTTAGAGTGTTTACCTGCTGAACTAACGCAAATGAATCTTCAAAATCAACAATCTCAAGAAGGAACAAATTTAAAAATGATTCAAGAGAATAAAGAAAAGCAGTTGATAATAGAGACTTTGATAAAAACGAAATACAACAAATCTCAAGCGGCAAACCTACTCAATATTGATCGGAGTACACTGTATGCTAAAATCAAAAAATATGGAATTTCCTAAAAGTGAGCTTTAATGGTTTAACAGGTTTTATGATTTTATACGTTGGAAACCATGTAACTATTTTTATCTTTAACAAATAGTTAACACTTATGAATTAAAAATAATAAATATTATGAAATTATCGAAAGTAGCATTTACCGGATTATTAGCAGTAGCATTAATGAGTACTTCTTGTGACTCTAAATCTGATGATTCAAAAGACATGGATCACAATGGAGAGTCTACTCACATGCATGATGGAGATAGACATGAGCATTCAAAAGATGGACATAAGCATCCTCATGGAGAAGGAGACCATGGAAAACACCGTCATAAAGATGGTAAAAGAATGGATGAGGATACTTCTAATATTCCACATGAAACTAGTCCAGTAGTTGAAAGAGAAGAGGTGAAATTGGCTTTATTACCGCCAGCTGTAACTGAAAAATTAGGAAGCCAAGAATATATTGATTGGAAAGTAGAAAGGGCTTTTAAATTAGAGCAGGATGGAGTAACAACTTACGAAATAGCTGTAAAGAAAGACGGAGAAAATGCAACATTACATTTCAATGAAAAAGGAATCAGACTAGATAGATAGTCTCCTTTAATAAAGATAAATTCTGTATCGAGAATATTAAGAGAAAGTCCTACTGTTTCAGTGGGGCTTTTTTTATCGTTGAGCTTTCCATTCTTAGTGACCCCGTCAAGAGTCCAGATCTTTTAGTATTCCAAATTCCGAATGAAAACCACACATTCTCGTTCCTCAATTGTTGTTTTTTATGTTCTTCATTTCTTCACTTGAAAATGAATTTTCAGATTCCGAAATTAAGCTCATAAAAAAAAGCCCAACGATAATCGTTGAGCTTTTCATTCTTAGTGACCCCGTCAAGAGTCCAGATCTTTTAGTATTCCAAATTCCGAATGAAAACCACACATTCTCGTTCCTCAATTGTTGTTTTTTATGTTCTTCATTTCTTTACTTGAAAATGAATTTTCAGATTCCGAAATTAAGCTCATAAAAAAAAGCCCAACGATAATCGTTGAGCTTTTCATTCTTAGTGACCCCGTCAAGATTCAAACTTGAAACCTCTACAGCCGTAATGTAGTGCTCTATTCAGTTGAGCTACGGAGCCAGTATGTTTTGTTTTGCTATTCGTTCATAGCGAGTGCAAAATTAATGCTTTATTTACGATTTGCAAGTGTTTTTTGAAAAAAAATGCAATTAAATTTATGTCAATTTTTAATATCCTTGTAAATCAGTATTTAAGGATTGAAAAAATTATTGAACTTCTGCAGAAATTCCTCTATCGAGTAATCCAGTACACATACTCGCTAATTTTTCGAATTCCCCAGATTTCACATCACATTTACCTTTATAATGTATTAACATTGTACATTGTTCTGCTTGTACAGTGTCATGCTTGCAGATTTTCACCAAAGATTCAATGACATGATCAAATGTATTTACGTCATCATTATAGACGACCAAACTGTGTTCGGCGACTTGTTGCTCGGCAACTTCTTCTATTTCTAAAGTTTCAGTACTCATATTAATATTCTGATTGTTTATATCTACAAAAATACGCTATTCTGATTCTTCTACCAATTTTTTATAATGTCAAAAGAAGAATTGCTATAATCGAAATTAAACCACCTATGAATTTCAGTAGAGTAGCGGATTCTCTAAACATTAATATTCCTACAATAAAAGAAGCAATGACCACTCCTGTATTATTAACAGCATAAGTTACAGAATCTGATAACTCAGAAAATCGTATTGCCATCATTAAGAAATAAATAGAAAAGAAATTTGGAATACCCAATAAAAATCCTCCTAAAATAGCTTGTCTTTGGAATTGTATTTTTCCTTGTGAAAGTCGAATCAATAAAATGGAAATTCCAATACAAGCAGCAACTCCAAAACTAAATGCCGAAAAAATAGCCACCGATAATTCTCCTAATGCTACTTTTTCAACATAATTTACAACAGTATCAAGTAAACCACTACCAACAAAAAGGATGAGTAAAAAGGCAACTTGTCTATTTCCAGATTTTACAGTCTTATTTTTCTTCTGATAGGTGATCATAAAAACACCAATTAAGGCTGCGATAATTCCTATTATTTTGGTTAAATAAATAGCCTCATTGTATAGAAATATGGCTGTAAATACGGGAATGGCTAAACTCATTTTTACCATAACTGAAGTAATTCCAATTCCATTCTCTTGAGCACTTTTTCCCATCATAAAGAATAAACTGATAAATAATGAACCCACCAAAAACGCAAATGGTATCCAAGAACCTGTAGCCAAATCCGCTTGTTTCCATTCATCATTGAAGAGTAAAAAACCAACACCACATGCTGTAATGTAATTGAAAACGATTCCTTGAAAAACATTGATGTTATATCGTTCAAACATCCTGAAAATTATCAGAATTAATGTTGAGCTTATTATACTCAGGCTTAAATAAATCATTTTTTAGAATAATGAAGTAAAGTGTCAACTCCGATCTTTTCGTTGGATTTTAGTATTTTGCTGCTTAAAGTTGGTGCAGGGATTCCAGAATCAAAAGTAGAACTCCCTATGAGTTGAAAAGCTTCATCCCATAATTCATCAGTAATAAAATGCTGAAGTGTTTGTGCTCCTCCTTCAATAAAAACGGATAAGAAATTTTTGTTGTAAATGACTTCCAGGACAGCGCTTGAATCTATTTTTTCAAGTGTAATGACTTCGACATGTTCAGGTAAATCTTGGATTCCCGTTTTAAGGGATATGATCGTTGTAGCTTCACCGTTTTTGAAAACTTTAGCATCAACATTCACCTTGCCATGAGGATCAATAATAAATCGATGAGGTGAAGGTGCAGATATCTTCCTCACGTTAAGTTGTGGATTGTCGTTGTTTATTGTTTTCCAACCTACCATAATAGCTTGTTCTAGGCTTCTCCATTGGTGCACATAAACTTTCATTTTTGGCTGTGTAATCCAATTGATTCCTTCTTCTCGTTCCTCAGGAAGTCTGTCCATAAACCCATCTCGAGTTTCCGCCCATTTTAAAATGACATAAGGCCTTTTTTCTTCGTGATAAGTGAAGAAACGTCGGTTTAAATGTCTTGCTTCTTGTTCTAAAACACCAACCTCAACCTCAATTCCTGCATCCTTTATTTTTTGAATTCCTTTTCCAGAAACAGCAGAAAAAGAGTCTTGACATGCGATTACGACACGTTTAAAATTATTTTGGGTAATTAGATCTGCACAAGGAGGTGTTTTCCCAAAATGAGCACAAGGTTCTAGAGTTACGTATATCGTTGATGAAGCACATAGTTGGGTGTCTTTTACCGAATTAATTGCGTTCACCTCAGCATGAGCTTCTCCACAAAGTTTGTGGTATCCCTCGCCAATAATTTTTCCATCATGCACAATTACTGCTCCAACCATTGGATTGGGTGCTGCATTCACACCAGCTAATTTGGCCAGTTGAAGCGCCCGACGCATAAACTTCTGATCTATTTCCTTTTGTGTCATATGAGCGAAATTAATGATAATTTCCTAATGAATCCATTTATTGTAATCGATACCAAGATCATCAAAGTAAGGTAGACCTTTACAGCAGTCTTTTTCACTATATTTTTAAAAAGTTAAGGTGTATTCTTCTGTTTTAACATTTCCACAAGCATCAATAGCTCGTATTATAACCTCCTTTTTGCCTTTAAAATCTTTCGGTGGGTTGAAGAAGTATTTGCTTCTTTTCGGTTCATACTCTAATAGATGCCATTCTTTATTAATATAAATGTCATAATCCATTAAACCAGATTCGTCTTCTTTGATATTCCAATAAATTTGTCCATCGACTTGACTATTATCTCTAAAGTTTCTTGCAATAATCGTTGGTGCAATGGTATCAACTGCTACTGAAAATTCACCAAATGATTTGATCCTAGAAGTAATCCAACCATCTTTTACAGTTCCTCCTTCAGCATACTTTGTTCCGTACCTAGAAATTCTCTGGATGTATTGTTTATCTGGAGCAACACCTTTTAATATTGGCAACATTAGTTTGAAAGTCTCTTGTAATGGAACCAGGTCAGAACCAAATTTGAGGAGATTATTACTCGAACTTAACTTTAATGGTGTTGGTTCGTAAAGTAAACCTGGTGGGAAAAGTATATAATGTGTTTTCTTATAACTTAGAAATGCACTATCAGGATAAAGTAACTTTTGATTAGGGAATAACTGATGCGCTTCTATCATTTTCCCGTCAGAAATATCTAATTGAAATTTGAGTTGACTTTCGTTACCGTATGCATCTTTAGCAATATATTCGATTGGATAGCTTTTTCCAGGTTCAACGTTTAAGATTCCGTTGTTTTTCATTTCTCTATAAATCGGCAAAGGATTATGAGTGGTTTTAAAAGTTTTCTGGAAATGCTTTCTTCTGTTATGGTATTCTTCGTAATCTTTGTGTGTATTGATATGACGATTAGAGTAAAAAGAAATATGTTCCATATTTTGACTAAACATAGTGTCCTTTTCTGACTTAAAAAAAGCTTCATGAATTCCACATTTGTTATTTGCTCCATCTAATCTGTCAATTACATCCACCGAAAAACCAACTCCTCCTTCTTTAGAGGTATAGGAAGCATCCAGACTAACTTTACCACCTGAAATAGAATAATTTCCATTGCTTCCATACACATTATATAGTTTAGATTTGTTTGGAACACGGTAGCCTTCTTCTGTTAATGCATAAACTTTTAATCCACGTATAGTTGGGGCTTGTGTATCTGCAATATCAAAACCAAAAAGTAAAGGGTTTAAGGCATTTTCACTTTTGGTTTCACGAATTTCAAAGTGTAAGTGAGGAGCTGTACTTCCTCCAGTATTTCCTGATTTAGCAATGATTTGACCTTTTTTTACACGTAGAGAATCCTTTGCAGGATAATAATCAATTTCAAAACCTTCATTGTCTTCCTGTTGCATATAGGCCAATGTTGCTAATTCACCTACGAAAGCTTCACAATGCGCATAAACTGAAGTTAAACCATCATAGTGGTCAATGTATACCACATGGCCATAACCCCATGGAGAAACTTTGATTCTAGAAACATAACCATCGGCAATACTCAAAATGTTATATCCTGTTTTACGGTATGTTTTTACGTCAATTCCAGTATGAAAATGGTTGCTTCTTAACTCTCCAAAATTTGCTGCAAGTACCATCGGAATGTCCATTGGTGGATGCAAGTCAAATTTCGAATAATCGATTTCTTGGGCCGTAATTATTACTCCTATTGCAAGGAGGAATGAAAGAATAATAAATTTGATTGTTTTCATATCTGCAAAAATAACAATTAAGTGATTTCGCAAGTGTTAACTGACACTAAAGGGTAGAAATTATAGAGCAATCTGGATATGTAATCTACTTTTTGATTTTTTTCAATCATAACCGTACACAAATCATACAAAATAAAGCGTAAAAAAAAACGTAATCAATTCATAAGTAGTCGATTACGGTTGTAGGTAGTGCCCAGAGAGGGGGCCGATAGCTTTCGGAACGACCCCGTTCATAATACGATTTACATAAAAGCAAAACAGTCACAACATTTCTATTGTGACTGTTAAAAAGTGCCCAGAGAGGGAGTCGAACCCTCACGTCCTAATGGACACATGGCCCTCAACCATGCCTGTCTACCAATTTCAGCACCTGGGCATTATATTGTAGGTGCGCAAAGATACAAAATTGATTCTATTTTGAACTCATTAAGTGAGTTTATTCAATAAAAAAACCGAGTCAATCATAAGATTAACTCGGTTTCCTAGTGAGTGATTAATAATTTATTTTTTTACAGCCTCTACAACTGATTTGAATGCATCAGGGTGGTTCATTGCTAAATCTGCAAGAACTTTTCTGTTTAATTCAAGTTCACTTTTGTTGTATAATCCCATAAATTGAGAATAGCTCATTCCGTGTTGTCTAACACCTGCGTTGATACGCATAATCCACAATGAACGGAATTTTCTTTTCTTTTGTTTACGATCTCTATAAGCGTAAACTAATCCTTTTTCAACAGCATTTTTCGCTACTGTCCAAACGTTTTTTCTTCTACCGAAGTAACCTTTAGCAAGTTTCATTACTTTCTTTCTTCTTGCTCGGGCTGCTACGTGATTTACTGATCTTGGCATATTATAATGTTTTTTGGTGCAAAGTGCTTCATTATTTCAGAAAACTTAGTTACTCATCACCGGGTTTAAATACTAACCTCTGTCACCATGACAGAATTTTACTTCATACAAAGTTGTAACTTGATGTTTTTCTGGTCTGCTTTTGTAACATATCCAGTTTTTGTCAAATTACGCTTTTGCTTTTTTGTTTTCTTTGTAAGGATGTGACTTTTGAAAGCGTGCTTTCTCTTCAACTTCCCTGTACCAGTTACTTGGAATCTCTTCTTCGCACTAGATTTTGTTTTCATTTTTGGCATATTCTCACTTTTTATTTACTCACTAGTATGTTGTGATTAGTCCTTCTTAGGGTTAATCATAATTGTCATTCTTTTACCTTCTAACTTAGGCATTAACTCCAAAGTTCCATATTCAGAAAGCTCTTGTGCAAAACGCAATAACAAAATTTCACCTCTGTCCTTAAATACAATGGTTCTCCCTCTAAAGAATACAAAAGCTTTTACTTTCGCTCCTTCTTGTAAGAATTTCTTTGCGTGATCTAACTTGAAGTTGAAATCATGCTCCTCTGTATTTGGTCCAAAACGAATTTCCTTAATTGTTACCTTAGACTGTTTTGCTTTAAGCTCTTTTTCCCTCTTCTTCTGATTGTAAAGGAACTTTTTATAGTCCATGATTTTACAAACTGGAGGCTTGGCTTTTGGAGAAATCTCAACTAAATCTAAGTCTTGTTCATCCGCTAATTTAAGCGCGTCCTTAGTATCCATAATTTGAGGCTCCTGGCCATCACCAACCAGACGAATCTGTGGAACGCGAATACGATCATTGATTCTGTTCGGGTCTTCTTGCCTTGGTTTAAAGTTTCTTCTTGGTCTTCTCATTTATTTCTTTTATAAGTTAAGTTATAAATTTCTAGTTACTTAACTCTTCTTCAATTAATTTATTTATAATTTTTGTAAAGTCATCAATGGACATCGACCCTAAATCTCCTTCGCCACGTTGACGAACTGAAATAGTGTTTGTTTCCATCTCTTTTTCACCTATGATAAGCATAAATGGTATTTTACCCATCTCTGCTTCACGAATTTTCTTACCTACTTTTTCGTTTCTATCATCTATGAATCCGCGAATATCGGAATTATTTAAAACTTTAGAAACTTTTTGTGCGTATTCATTGTAATTTTCACTAATCGGAAGAATCGCATATTGCTCAGAAGACAACCATAATGGGAAGTCTCCGGCACAGTGCTCAAGTAATACAGCAACAAATCTTTCCATCGATCCAAATGGCGCTCTGTGAATCATCACTGGTCGGTGTTTTTGATTGTCTGCTCCGATGTATTCTAACTCAAATCGCTCTGGTAAGTTGTAATCTACCTGAATTGTACCCAACTGCCATTCTCTTCCTAAAGCATCCTCCACCATGAAGTCTAATTTAGGACCGTAAAATGCAGCTTCACCATATTCAATTACCGTTTTTAGTCCTTTTTCAGCAACAGCCTCTTGGATTGCACTTTCTGCTTTTTCCCAGTTCTCACTACTACCAATGTATTTTGTATCGTCCTCTGGATCTCTCAACGAAATTTGAGCAGTAAAATTCTTGAAGTCCAATGTTTTGAAGATGTAAAGAACAATGTCAATTACATTTTGAAACTCCTCTTTTACTTGTTCAGGTGTACAGAAGATATGTGCATCATCTTGTGTAAATCCACGTACACGTGTTAATCCATGTAACTCACCACTTTGCTCGTAACGGTAAACTGTTCCAAACTCTGCGTATCGAATTGGTAATTCACGGTATGAATGTGGTTTTGCTTTATAAACTTCACAGTGATGTGGACAATTCATAGGTTTTAGTAAAAACTCCTCATTTTCATCTGGGGTATGAATAGGTTGAAATGAATCTGCTCCATATTTTGCATAATGTCCAGATGTTTCATACAACTTCTTATGCCCAATGTGTGGCGTAATTACTTGTTGATAACCAGAGTCCTTTTGTACTTTCTTTAAGAAGTCTTCCAAACGTTGACGTAATTCAGCTCCTTTTGGCAACCAAAGTGGTAAACCTTGCCCAACAGCTTGTGAAAAAGTAAATAATTCTAATTCCTTTCCTAATTTTCTATGGTCACGCTGACGTGCCAATTCTAATTTTTCAAGATATTCATTTAACTCTGAATTTTTTGGGAATGTGATTCCGTAAATTCTCGTTAATTGTTTATTATTTTCATCACCACGCCAGTATGCTCCAGCAATTGATGTTAATTTAATCGACTTGATAAATCCTGTATGTGGGATGTGTGGCCCTCTACATAAATCAGTAAATTCACCTTGTGTATAGAAAGTTATTCCTCCATCTTCAAGGTCCTCCAATAATTCTAACTTATAAGGATCTTGTTTTTCCTTAAAGTAAGCGATGGCATCTTCTTTTGATATTTCTTGACGAATATACTGACTCTTTTGTTTGGCCAATTGTTTCATCTTTTGCTCAACTTTCTCTAAATCTTTTTCAGTAAAATGATAATCTAAAAAGTCGATGTCGTAATAAAATCCGTTTTTTATCGGTGGACCAATGGCTAATTTTACTCCAGGGTATAAGATCTCTAAAGCTTCAGCCATAAGGTGGGCTGAAGAATGCCACATTGTTGTTTTACCGTCTTTATCTTTCCAGGTGAGTAACTTTAGAGTACTATCGGTTTCAATCGGACGCATTGCGTCGATTACTTCGTTGTTTACTTCTGCAGCAAGTACATTTCTTGCTAATCCTTCACTGATGCTTTTCGCAATGTCTAATGAAGTTGTTCCTTTTTCAACTTCCTTGACTGTTCCGTCTGGAAGCGTAACTTTAATACTCATAGTTCTATGCTCTACCTTTTTTTAGTTATGCAAAAATACGAGAATCATTTGAATTTTAAGGGAGATAAATCTAAAATATCCTTTGGTTTGTTAAAAAGAATTTCGAATCGGGAAGTTACAAAATTGGAATCGTTTCTGGTGTTTTTCAACAAGCTCAAACACCATTGCGTAATTTAATTGGATTCCGTTATTTTGGGCAGGCTCAATCACCGAAGAATAATCGGTTGAATTTTGGTGCTTTCGATAAGCTCAATCATTGAAGAAGGTCCTTGTTGACAAAGACTGTCGAATGCAACAATCGTCCGATAGCATTATTCTAAATCCATTCGTAATTTCTTTAATTCTAACTTCGTAATTTTTATTTTTCCATTTCCTCCATTATCTCCGAAAATATCCTTAATGATTCTAATCTATCTTCTTGATGATATAAATAAGAGGTTGTAATGATTTCATCTACTCCTGTGTCATTGATGAATTTTGCTGTCTTTTCTTTTACTTCCTCTTTGTTTCCAATAAATGTATAATTCAACATGTTTTGTAAAGCTGGGTGTTGACTTAACTCTCTAATACCATCATTCATATCAACTGGTGGTTGCATGTAATCTAATTCACGTGTCAAAACACCCAACATCATGCGATACATACTTGTCGATCTTCTTTCTGCTTCTTTTGAATTTTCTGCGGCAATTACATTTACCCCAGCAATCGTATAGGGTTTGTCGAGGTATTTTGAAGGTTTAAATTGATTGTGATAAATAGACAAGGCTTGATGCAATTGAGCAGGAGCAAAGTGACTTGCAAAAACATAAGGTAAACCTTGTGCCGCAGCTAATTTAGCACTGTCTGTACTCGATCCTAAAATAAAAATTGGAACATCGACTCCTTCTGCAGCAGTTGCTCTAACTTGTTTTGTTGGAGATGTGTTTTCAAAATAACCTTGAATTTCACGAACTTCATTTGGGAATTGATGTACTGATTGCATTCTGTCACTACGAATCGCTTGAGCTGTTATTTGATCTGTTCCAGGAGCACGTCCCAATCCTAAATCTATTCTATTTGGATATAAGTTTCCAAGTGTTCCCAATTGTTCCGCTACAATCAAAGGAGAGTGATTTGGTAACATTATTCCACCAGAACCAACCCTGATTTTCTTCGTTTGAGATGCAATATATCCCATCAATACAACAGTTGCAGAACTCGCAATACTCACCATGTTGTGGTGTTCTGCAAGCCAAAATCTATGGTAACCCATTTCTTCTGCTTTTTGAGCAACTTCAACACTGTTTTTAAATACAGTAGCATGTGAGGTGTTTTCATTAACCATTGCGAGCTCGAGGATAGAGTATTTAATATTTTTCATTGTTTTTTTGTTATGTGTGTATATTACAATTTTTGAAACACTTTGTTGAGGGAAATATGATTTTTAACGAATATTTGAGGATTCTGGTGAGGTTTTAAAATAATCATCTCTTACCGGTTTTAAATTTGTTAAATTAGGATTTTAACAAAAATATCAGTAAAACACTCAAGATATATATGTAAGGTGTTGATATGTAAATCGTTAATAGTTTGTAGATGTCAAGATCTTTTTTTGATTCCTCTTTTTTTAGTTGGCAATCTAGTGTATCTCAATGAAAGAATGTGATTATCATTAATTGTTTAATAAAACCCTTATGACTAATATGTTAAAAAATAATTTATTCTAATTTCTTATATTTTTTTTATAATTTTATAAAACTAACATTAAAATCTAATTTTATGAAATCATTAACTAGCTCATTACTTCTTCTGGCATTTGTTATCCAAATCCAGCGAGTAATGCACATATTTTAGTCGTTAATGGGTTTGAGCAAAAAAAGCTCATTGTTGAACTATTTGATCTCCAAGGGCGAAGATTAGAGACGATTTACAATGGAGTTGCGGATAAAAAACAAACATTTGAAATAAACGTATCACACCTCAATTCCGGAATGTATTTTTATTCAGTTAAATCAGAAGGAATTCACAAAAGTATTCGATTTATAAAACAATAAAAACAGATAATTATGAAAACATTAATTAAAATATCACCCTTATTTTTTATTCTTTTTTTGGCTGTCATTGTATTCAGCTGCAAAAAAGACAAAGTTTCTCCCATAGAGGATTTACTTACTGTTGGAAATTGTGGAGATTACTGTCCTGAGATGTACAATCAGCGTACAACAGCTTATGCTGATTCTTTTCACAAAGTGAATCCTGTGACCTATTGCATGGTTACACCAGAGTTTTATATGCTCGAAGAATATTACTATAATGAACCTATTCTAAATCCCAACAATCCTTTTGAATTTGCTTTCATTCGAGATACGGATGAATTGGGCTGGAATGCTGAATTGTGTGTATATAACTTCTGTAGTAATGAAACAAAAGTACTTACGGATTTAGTTGGCTATGGCATTGACTGGAGCGTGAAGGACTGGATCATTTTTACAGGAAAAGATTTTCAGTTATATAAAATAAAATCCAATGGTGATAGTCTTATACAATTGACTAACACAGGCAATCACAACAATTATGCACGTTGGAGTCCTAAAGGCACTAGATACTTATACCTTGATGCTTCTTCTAATTTCAAAATATGTGATGAGAACGGAGAATTTATTGAGTATACGGGTTTTAGTATGGCTTCATGGGTGTGGTTAAATGAGAGTGAAATAATTTATGCTAATCAAGGAAATACCGAATTACGTAAATATAATCTTGAAACAGAAGCTATATCTACAATTGCTGTAGAAACTGGTATCGCTCCTTCTGGAGATCGTATTACAATAGATGAAAATCAGAATATTTATACAACTTCTGATGCGGGAATGCTTCGGATTAATCAGTCAGGTAATGTTGAGCTTTTAGATACAAATTATGCTACTTATTCCTGTGGGTATATTCAAAAATTAACAGATCAGAAAATATTATTACAAAGATTTATTGGAGACACCACCTATTATCCCTGTACGGTATATGAAGGAACGTATATGTCTATTTTAGATTTAAATGATAATTCGGAAGAGTATGTTGTTATACCAGAGTAAAAATTTAGTAACTATGAAAACAATAATTAAAATATCACCCCACGACCTCTAAGCCTCTCCTGTATAGAAAATATAACCTTGTTATAAAGAGAGAATATGAAAAGTTCTAGACTACAAATTAGCAGTGCACACTTGCCAACCTAGTACGCAGTTGGTAAAAGACCTTCAAGAAAAATCCCTTCATGAAAATTCACGAAGGGATTTTTAAATTATTATTACTAATACCGAATCTCTATTGCTTTGAGAGCTAATTTTTTTAAAATAGAAGGCACTAGAACAAGGCGGAGTTAATTTTTAAATTCAGGGCGTTGACAATTGTCAATAACCGATTTTAAAATTTACTCCAACGCTGTTATTGAGTCTTCTAATTAAAAAGGTAGATCGTCATCTCCTTCGTCTACTAATGTCTCCGCACTATCAGAACTAGCAGGAGCAATATCCGCTGGAGTAGGAGCTCCACCACCTTGGTTTTTCTCTAATCTCCATACATCAAGTGAGTTGAAATATTTTACTTCACCTTGTGGGTTTGTCCATTCACGACCACGAATATTGAAAGTAACGTTAACAACATCATTTACGTTAATTCCTTCCAATAAGTCTGTACGATCTTGTGTCAATTGAAATAAAATATCTTGTGGGTAATTCCCTGATTGGTCTGTAACTACAAATTCTCTTTTTTTGAATTTCTCAGTGATTTGTTCTGTATCCTTTTTCACTTTTACAATTCCTGAAATGCTAAACATAATATTGTTGTTTTATTTTATTGATTATTAAATGCTAATAGTGTCATCCAAGCTTGCTCAACTTCATTTTTACTTAAATGTTCCTTGGCAAGTTTATGGAGTTCTAATTCTAATTTTGCTGGCTCGTCTTCTAAAGTTACAAAAAGTTCTGATAATTCAATAAGTTTATACTCATTGACATCCGTTTCATTTGGTAACTCAACAATACTGCCGAGTTTACCTAAGTCATTTCCTGTTAAAATAGAACTTGTCTTTATATCTTCTGGTATATTGTCAAACCCTACACCAATTGTGGTAACAGGTTTTTTTACTTCAAACATTGATGATTCGTTGGCACGGCAATACCAATTACCACCCATTCTAGAAACTAAATCAATCTTGTGTTGATCAATCATCTTGTCGTCATCTAGAACAGCCTCGTTGATATGGATTTTTACAACTTCGCAAATGACTAGGTTTCCAGCGCCTCCTTCGGTTCCAAGTTCATTTACTTCAAGAACTTTACATTCAAATTGAACTGGTGATTCTTTTACTCGGAAAGGTTTTACTTTTTCTGATTCAATAGGAGTAAGGCCACTTTTAACGAATTCGTCAATGTCATCTCCATAAGGTGAAGAAGCCAAGCTCATTTGCTCAACGATTTCAAAGTTAACAATGTTGATTACACATTCCGCAACCTTTTTAACGTTCTCATAAGTGTCCTTTGTTGTATTCGTTCTTCCACTACGTGCTGGTGAAAAAATCAAAATTGGAGGATTCGCACTAAAAACATTGAAAAAACTAAATGGGGCTAAATTCGGTACGCCGTTTTCGTCAATTGTTGACGCAAATGCAATCGGACGTGGGCCTACAGCGCCAAGTAAATAGCGGTGCAATTGCGGTACGGGTAATTCTTTTGGTTCTAATGTTAACATATTCAAATCTTTTTTTGCAAGCCTACAAAGGTAACGCTATTCTCATTCAATAAAAATGAAAGTGTGAATTTGTTGAAAAGTTATTTGACTTTTAAAAGTAAGCCTTTCATCAATTTATTTTTAGTAATTAATGCAACATATTAAAGCTTACAGTATATTTGAGCCAAATTTTATAGCAAAATGACACCCGCTCAAGCGTTTAGAAAAATCACCGAATACTTTAGTCTTGATTCAGAAGTTGAATCGCATGACTTTATTCATAATGAAATCCTAAAAGGTTTAAGATTTAAAGGAACGAATCTTTGGATTTTGGTTTTTGCCATTGTAGTGGCATCAGTTGGTTTGAATGTGAACTCTACTGCTGTAATAATTGGGGCCATGTTAATTTCTCCTTTAATGGGGCCAATTAATGTGATGGGATATAGTGTTGCAACCTATGACTTTGATTTGTTTCGATTGGCACTAAAAAATCTAGCTTTTGCAGTTGGAGCAAGTTTGGCAGCTTCTTCTATTTATTTTGCCTTGAGTCCGTTGTCAACGGCTCATTCTGAATTATTGGCCAGAACTAGTCCAACAATTTACGATGTTTTGATTGCCTTTTTTGGAGGTGTTGCTGGAATTATTGCCATTACAAGTAAAAATAAAGGAAATGTGATTCCAGGTGTGGCTATAGCAACTGCTTTAATGCCTCCTTTGTGTACGGCAGGTTATGGAATTGCAACAGGACAATTTGAATTCTTTTTTGGTGCGATGTATTTGTTTACAATTAACACCGTTTTTATAGCTATTGCTTCGATTATCGTAACTCAATTATTGAAACTACCTATCCGTACAATTGTTGATGATAAGCAAAAGAAAAAGGTGAACAGATGGATCACAGTAGTGATTGCTGCTGTTATATTACCAAGTATCTATTTCGGTTATGGATTGGTTCAGAACGAGAAATTCTATGAAAAAGCAACGAGTTATATATCAAATGTCAGTTTATACGAAGGGAATTACTTGTTAAATAGTGAAATCAATCAAAATAAGCGTGAAATTATTTTGGTTTATGGTGGAACAGAGCTCAGTGATTTGCAAAAACGAAATATCAGAGAGAAGATGCATAATTTTGACATTAAAAATGCAAATATTATCATTAAACAAGGTTTGTCATTTTCAAATTATTCTGATAAAAATGAGGAGACATTACGCTTGCGTGAAGAACTTTCTCACATGTTAAGTGAAGTGAAAAGGAGGGATGTTCAATTGGACAGTATTGCCAAAAATCAACAAATGGGAAGAGTATTATTGAATGAAATTCGTACGATTTACCCCCAATTGGAAACGTGTACCTATGCAAATTCGTTTAAGTACCAAGATTCATCCGAAACTGCAATGGAGTCAGCCTTGGTTTTATTTACTGTGGACACAACAAACTTTAAGGCAGAAGATGAGCAACGAGTTAAAGACTGGATGAAATCAAGGGTAAATTTGAATAGTGTAAAAGTCTTTTTTGAAGCCTCAAATTTGTAAATTGGCTGTTAATTTTTAATTTGAAGTTATGAAAACAACCGATTTTAATCATAGGGTTCAAATTGAAAAACTTATAGTTGAAGATCATCCTACAAAAGTTAGGATTTACGATTATTTGGTTGGCAAACTAACAACAATTTCTTCTCGGAAAGGAATTAAAAAAGCATTATCAAGAAATCAAGTTTATTTAAATGGTGATTTAGCAAAATCTGGAGACTTTGTTCGTCAAGGTGATGCAATAGTAATTTGTGAAAATGAAATTGTCCAACATAAAGATTTTGATATTGAATTGAATGTGGTTTATGAAGATGATGAGTTAGCTGTCGTGGAGAAACCTTCTGGAATACCTGTTTCTGGAAATACATTCAAAACTTTACAAAATGCTTTGCCGCAACATTTGAAGTTGAGTCAAGCCTTTGATTATTTGCCGGCTCCACTTCCTGTTCACCGTTTAGATCTTTTGACTCATGGATTAGTGGTTGTTGCAAAAACTCACAGTACTCGGATCAACTTAGGTAAACAATTTGAAAAACGAGAAGTTTCAAAAAAATACCATGCTATCGTTCAGGGTCGATTGCAGGGTAAGGGGAGTTTGAATACTTCAATTGAAGGTAAACAAGCAAAAACTTATTTCCATTCGTTGGGTGTTTATCCTTCTGTGAAAAATAAGTGGATTTCACTAATTGAGCTTTCTCCTGTGTCTGGACGTAAGCATCAATTAAGGATTCATTTGTCACGCTTAGGTTTTCCAATTATTGGAGATCAACGATATGGTGAAAAAGGGAATACTTTAAAGCATAAAGGTTTGTTTTTAGCAGCTGTAGGAATTCAATTCCAGCATCCCAAATCGGGAGAAATAATTGATTTAAATATTCCAGCACCCAATAAATTCCAGCGCTTTTTGGAGCGGGAAGAAAAATGGGTTCAACGTATTCTAGAAAGAAAAAAGGAAGTCTAGTTTTTACCGAAATAGTAAGAATATCCAAATCCTATTGTGAAGTAACTGGTGTTGTTCTTTAATTGATCGTTACTGATTCCACTAAAGCTTTCAACGCTTACATCTTCTGGAGTGAATTTGAAGTCATGAACCGCAAATCCTAAGGCTAATCTAAATGATGTTTTCTCGTTAGCCATGAGTGATAAACCTAATGTTGGTTCTACAAAAACACCTTCACTTGTTCTTGGACCACCATTGGCTTCATCATTGGTGTTTGTAGCAAAGACATTACTTGCATAACCTACACGAACGCCGTAATCTACTCCGAAGTTACCATAAAATTTTTCTTGACCAATTTTAGCAAAAGCCCCTGCAATATGAACACCGCCTGTCATATCAATGTTGTTTTTGAATTCATTTACATTGAAAAAACTATACCTCAGTCCAGCTCCTATTGTTAAGGTGTTATCAAACGTATGTTGGTAGGAAGGTGTGATAACCACTAATCCTTGCATTAATTGACGAAAGGCGTAATTACTTGCATTATTCGGTAATCCAATTTCAACTTTAAAAGAATTCTTTGGTGAGAAATCAATTTGTGCATTAGCTACAATTGCAATATTGAGTACCGTGAATAGTAAGATTAGTTTTTTCATATTTTTTACAATTTAGAACCTTATTAACGTAAAAATAGATCTTACATTATATAATGTCCTTAGTTTCTAATTTCAATTCTTTTTTTGGTCTTTTGATTTTCAGACTTAGCCTGATAAAAGTAAAAACCATTTTCAAATTGCGTGGTATCAAACTGAATTATATTTCCTCCTTTCTTGTATTCCTTCTTTTCTAAAACCTTTTCGAATGAATTGTCAATCGGGAAAATAGATACTTCAACTTCTTTTGGTGAATTCATTTCCATAAAAATCGGAACGGTTCCACTCGCTGGATCTTTTTCTATCGGGTGAAGGATTAAATATAATTCTTTTTCGATGCGTCCCTTTTTCAAGCGTTTCATTACCAAACGGTAAATGATTAAAACGATGAGCACAAATAATGTTATCCATGCAATATTTACAATCGTTTGTTGGATGTCAATTACTAATAACATACTATAAGATTATTACGCCTTTAATTTTGGCCGCTTCTTCATAAATTTCAATCACTTTATCAGCACTTGTCATTACTTCCTTAATGCTGAGACTCGTATATTTACCTTTGCTTGAAGGTCTTATATTGATGTCAGATACTTCATTGAACATTTCAGTAATCAGCGCAATTTTATGATTATCACTCGGTGCAATAAACTTAAATAAATATAGTCTAGGCCATGATTGTTGCTCTAGTTGTTCTCTTAATTTGTCAAATTGTCCTTCCATAGTTATATTTTCGATAGCAAAGTTAATCTTTTTACTTCTTTTTGAACGATTTCTGGTAAGATATTGTAATTGGTTTTTAGATCCTTTGTGAGTGGTGATTGTATGATTTCATGCCCCTCCTTTAGAGCTTTTAGAAACTCCATTGGATCAGGTTCTTTCCCTTGTAAAATCTCAATATCATTTTCTGCTGTTGAAGGTAAACTCCAGTATTGTGCAAATTTATTTTCTACTTTTAACCATTCTTCAATGACCTCTGATAAATCCAAAAAAGTCTGGGCTTGCAATAGTTCTGACTTAAAATCATTTCTCAATTTGTGAAACTGATGGAAAGCTTCAATGTATTGATCTGAAAAATTGTAAACACCTTCTAAACTATGATCAATTTTAGAAAGTGGACGATTTTGCTCTGTTAAGACCAAGTATGCTTCATATTGCTTGTCTAATTTCTTAATCTTGGCGTTCCAAACTTTTGCAAGTGGTGGTCGCGTTAGAAAAAATTGCTTTTGCTCAAATAATCGATGCTCCCATAAATCTTCCAGGTCTTCATGTGGTTCATGTGGGAAAAAAAGATGTGCTTGCTCTTCAGTCATGGAAACAAAATTAGTGACTTATCCCGATTTATTATTCATTATTCAATAATTATTGAAGGTATTTATGTGTTCACAAGCACAGTTCATCAATCTTATCTTTTAAAATCTATAAATTCGAATATTTTAATTTCATGAATATTTTGGGTTACTTTCATTTTTCAATGATTAAAGCTTAATTTCGTGAACGATTCTCATAAGTTTTTATTTAAATCTCTAATATGATGAAGTTTAGCTCTTTTTTTTGTGCATTAGGAATCACTGTTGCAGCAGTTTTTAACCTTAATGGTCAAACCAATGGACAAATTGATAATATGAGAAGCGATACAATTGATGTATTAAATTATCAAATGAATGTCGATTTATTGCAAATGTCAAACAGTATTTTTAAAGCTTCTTGTAAAGTAAGTTTTGAAAGTAAAATGGATAATGTAGATGGGATTTCTTTGGACCTACTAGAGTTAACGATTGACTCTATTCGCTCTGGTTCAAATACCTTAAACTACCATTATAATGACACCTTAATTCGTGTAGATTTACCAAATGTCCTCAACGCTGGAGACCAAGAAGAGGTAACAGTATATTATCATGGAACTCCTCAATTAGACCCTTCTGGTTTTGGTGGTTTTTATTTCACAGGAAATTTCGCCTATAATTTAGGTGTCGCTTTTGATGGTGAACCACATAATTACGGTCGTACGTGGCACCCTTGTTTTGATAACTTTGTGGAAAGGGCGACTTATGATATTGAAATTACAACACCTCAAAATATTACAGCTTATAGCAACGGTTATATTGAAAGTGAAAGTATTGGAACCAACAATGAAAATATCCGAAGATGGAAGATGGATGAAGGTATTCCGACTTATCTAGCCTGTATTGGAGCAGCTCCTTATACGCACGTTGATCAAACTTTCACAAGTAGCTTAACCAATGCTCAAACACCGGTGATGCTGATCGCAAAACCTCAAGATACCACTAGTTTAAAAAATTCTTTTGTCAATTTATTTGGAGCAATGGATGCCTACGAATCGAATTATGGTCCCTACGAATGGAATAAAATCGCATTTGCTTTGGTACCATTTAATGGTGGTGCCATGGAACATTCAACCTGTGTTATGTATCCAGATTTTGCTGTTGATGGAAGTCTAAATTATGAGACTTTAATGGCTCATGAATTGTCTCATCATTGGTGGGGGAATTTAGTCACATGTCGAACTGCTGAAGATATGTGGATCAATGAAGGGTTAGCATCATATAGTGAATCAATTTTCCTTGAACATGTTTATGATTACGATAGGTATATTGAAGAATTAAAAAGTGTTCATAGAGATGTTATTCAATCAGCGCATTTCCGAGATGGAGGCTTTTTATCAATTTCGGGTGTGCCGCATAATGCAACTTATGGAATGCATACCTACAGTAAAGGAGCGACTTTAATGCATAATTTACGAACGCATATGGGAGATGCAGATTTCTTTTCAGGATTAAAAGCCATTCAAACGGATTATGCCTTTGGAAATATCAATGCTGAAGAATTTAGAGATAAACTAACTGCTTCTACTGGCTATGATGCTACTTCTTTTTTTGATAACTATGTTTTTAATCCTGGATTTAATGCTTTTGAAATTAATGGTGTGGTATATGACACCCACAATACAAATATAGATGCGCGTGTTTCAATACAACAAAAATTGTTTGAGGCTCCTGATTACTTTGATAATGTTCCTGTTGAAATTACATTTGTAGATGACAATTGGAATACTTACACGGTAACGGAACTTGTATCTGGTGCTCAACAATATGTTGACGTAAATTCACTTCCTTTTGCTCCTGTTATGGTTTATTTAAATAAGAACAGTAAACTATTGAATGCTGTTACTGGACAAGATTATACCATTACAGAACCGACTACCGAACAAGGAAATTACTCGTATTTCTATTTAAGAGTACTAGAAGAAAATGATTCTTCATTTGTGAGGGTAGAACATTATCGTGTTGCTGCAGATGACCTCAATCAATTGGATGGTGATCACGAATATGTGCTTTCTCCAGATCGATATTGGAAAGTTGACGGGATTTTTTCAGAGAGTTTTGAAGCTGAAGGGCGAATTTTTTATGATGCTAGAAATACTGCTGGTGGAAATTTAGATGTAGGGTTAATGCAAGATCATGGTGGAGTAGCTTTCCATGAAGATAGTCTTGTACTTTTGTTTAGACCAAGTCAAGGAGCATTATGGTCAGAGTATGATGATTATGAGTTGTATACACAAGGAAACCTAACAGATGGCTATGGTAGAATTGAAATTACAAATATTAGAAAAGGTGAATATGCATTTGGGTTTCGTAAAAGTGCATTAAATACAAGTAGTGAAAAGCTTCCAAATGATTTTAAAATATATCCAAATCCTGTTAAGCATAACATTCAAATCGAATGGGAAGATGCTGGGAATTCTACAGTAGTTGAAATCACTGATAGCAACGGAAAGTCAATATCGAAACACAAAATGAAAAACAAAGCATTGACGATTTCAGTTGATGATTTATCAAAAGGAGTGTATTTTATTGCAGTATATGATAAAAAGCAATTGCTTGGAAAACAGAAAATGATTAAAGAATAAATGAAAAGAATTTTAGGCATTGATTTCGGGATGAAACGTACCGGAATTGCAATCACAGACGAAAATAATATTATAGCATCAGGTTTAACAACTGTTCCAACAAAGGAGGTGATGCAGTTTTTAATTAAAACTGTGAAAGAGAAAAACGTAGGAACTTTGGTGTTGGGAGAACCCAAAAGATTGAATATGGAAGATTCTCATAGTTCGCAAAACGTGCGCTTATTTAAAGAAGCTTTAGAAAAGCAATTTCTTGGACTCGAAATAGTGATGATGGACGAACGTTTTACTTCAAAGATGGCGATGCAATCCTTGATTGACGGAGGAGTATCAAAGAAAAAAAGAAGACAGAAAGAGCTCATCGATGAGGTAAGTGCAACGATTATTTTACAATCTTATATGTCGTCTATTTGATGTATTTTTGATAGATGAAGGAGGTTGGACACGCATGTTGTTCCGTTGTTTGACTCTTTGAATCAATGAAAAAATCATTTTGGGTACTTTACCAGTGTTCTATATGCGTTATTTTAATTTGAAAAAGATTTCTCCGACAAAGTCGTTCGAAATGACCTCTTTAAAGGGGAAGTAAAAGAAAAAAGGTGGAGAGAATTAGCGTCATCTCAAAATCGGAACGATGAGAGATCTACTTTCTAATTAACAATTATAATAAAGTTGAATAATATAATTAAACTTCATGTTATTTCTAATATTGTGATAAAACAAACCCAATTTATGTAAATGAATCAAAAATAAAAGGTCTGCACTTTCTTCCGTTGTTTGAATCATTTAGTTTGTATATCATTCCCCCCTTGAATTGATAAAAAAATCATATAAAACATGTACATTTTAGAATAAGCTTTTATTTTAGAGATAAATTTGAAACTATGATAACTGACTTTTCAAAAACAAACTCCATTTTCAATCAATTTTTATCAGAAATTCGTGATGCGAAAATTCAAAAGGACAGAATGCGATTTCGAAGAAATTTAGAGCGTGTTGCAGAAATAATGGCCTATGAAATTTCTAAAACATTAAAATAT
The DNA here is from genome assembly GCF_003402975.1 of Brumimicrobium aurantiacum. Lineage (GTDB taxonomy): Bacteria > Bacteroidota > Bacteroidia > Flavobacteriales_D > Crocinitomicaceae > Brumimicrobium > Brumimicrobium aurantiacum. Next base: position 107,256 of record NZ_QURB01000007.1, read on the forward strand.
TCAGAGAAGGAAATTACAACGCCTTTGGGAGAAGCAATGATGAATACAATTGATGATGAAATTGTTTTGGCGACAATTTTACGTGCTGGAATTCCAATGCATCAAGGATTACTTAACTATTTTGATAAAGCTGACTCTGCATTTGTTAGTGCTTTTAGAAATCATACTTCTGATGAAGAATTTGATATCGAAGTTGAGTATTGTGCATCACCAACATTAGATGGAAAAATACTTGTAATCAGTGATCCGATGTTGGCCACTGGAAACTCATTGGCGAGTGTTTATAAAGTACTACAGAAATATGGTAATCCGAAACAAGTTCATTTGGTATTTGGAATTGCAACAGAACAAGGGTTAAACTTATTAGAGAAAAAATTACCTAAATCTACAAAAATATGGGTTGGAGCCATTGATGATGAAATGACTGCACAATCATATATTGTTCCGGGCCTAGGTGATGCTGGAGATTTGGCGTTTGGTGAAAAAGTTTAGTTACTTTTGCATTTATGTGGAAGTATATTGGTTTAGCCATTTTTAGCACCTGGAAGTTTATGTTTGCTCCCCTTACCGGACCTGCAGCAGGTTTGTCCTTTATGGAAACATTTTTTTCTTGTCTTGCTGGTGGATTTCTATCGGCTGCAATATTCTATTTTGGAAGTAGTTACTTTATGCAACTTACAGTTAGAAGACACGCCAATAAAGTTAAAAGAGCCGCAGAAAAAGGAAAGAAAATTCCGGTGAGAAGAAAATTCACGAAAACCAATCGTAGAATTATCTTTATCAAGCAAAAAATTGGTATGTACGCAGCTTTATGGGCGTTTCCATTGTTTTTGTCAATACCGGTTGGAACAGTTATTACTGCTAAATTTTACAAACACCATCGAAAAACATTCCCTTTAATTCTCTTTTTTCTAATGGCTGACTGCTTTTTGATTTCTAGTATAGCCTTTTACTTTACTGATTTTATCTCATGAATATTATCAAAGATGTATTTTTCGATCTAGACAGGACCCTATGGGATTTTGAGCGTAATTCTGAAAACGCTTTGAGGGTTATTTATGATGAAGCAAAAATTGGAAATCATGCTGCATCATTTGAGCATTTTTTAGAGACTTATAAAGTGATTAATGCGCGCTATTGGAAAAATTACTCAGAAGGAAAAATTGATAAATTAAGTTTGAGAAATGGACGATTTACTGATACTTTGAAAGAGTTTAAAATTGTCAACGAAAAATTAGGAGGTCAATTGAACAATCGTTATCTTGAAATATCTCCATTTCAAACACAACTTTTCCCTTCAACCAAGGAGGTCCTCACGGAATTAAAGAATAACAATTACCGTTTGCATATCATAACCAATGGATTTAAAGAGGTACAGTTTATCAAACTAAAAAATAGTGGAATCATTGAGTTTTTCGAGGATATATTGTGCAGTGAAGAAGTAGGAAAGTCAAAACCCCATCCTTTGGTTTTTGAATGTGCTTTAAAAAGAACAAAAGCAAAAGCAAAACATTCAATAATGATAGGAGATGATTTTACAGCGGATGTAATTGGAGCAGAAAACGTTGGGATTAGAGGTGTTTTATTCGATCCAGAAAGAAAACACAAATCGAAAATGAATGTAGATAGGGTAGAACATCTTGAAGAAATTCCACCCTTAATCTTAGGTATTTAAAACGCTTTAGCTTAAAATCATTTGTCTCATTTTCTCATATAAAACAACACCAGCAGAAACACCAACATTGTAAGACGAAATTGTTCCTAAAAGTGGAATTTTTGCACGTTGGTGAGCTAATTTCAATAATTCTTGAGAGATTCCATCTTCCTCAGACCCCATAATAATGGCAGTTGGTCCAGACAAAGTTACATCGAAAACAAAATCATGTGTCTTTTCTGTACATGCTACGATTCTTAATCCTGATTCCTTCATGTATGCAACAGATCCTTCTAGATCTCTTGTTTTACAAACTGGAATTTTATGTAATGCCCCAGATGATGTTTTAATCGAATCACTAGTAATTAAAGCAGAGTTTTTGTCTGGAATTACAATGGCATGTACTCCTGAACATTCAGCAGTTCTAGCAATAGCTCCAAAATTTCTTACATCGGTAATTCTATCCAATACCAAGATGTTTGGAATATCTCCTCTTTCAAAAACATCTGTTAAAACATCCGTTAAATCATGATAAATTACTGGAGAAATAAATGCAATAACTCCTTGGTGATTCTTGTTTGTTAAACGGTTTAATTTTTCTCCTGGAACAAATTGTAATGTGTACTTTTTGTTGGCCAAAGCTTCTTTCAACTCTTTGAATAAAGCTTTATCCATTCCACGTTGAATCATTATTTTATTGATTTCTTTTCGGGCATCTATGGCTTCGATTACAGCACGTACTCCAAAAATTAAATCTTCTATTTCACCTTTTCTATTTGACATAACTTCTTAATTGAACTGCAAAGTTAACGCTTGTTTTTTAAATTGTTGCTTCTCGACGAATAGAATAAATTCTTTTTAGCATTTTACTTTCATCGTTTTTGAAGAACAATTTTGAAAATGTTAGGATTTTTATGCTTTAATAGGATAAATTATCCTGCATTTTACGTGGAAATCTCATCCTTCAAGCTATTTTTGCAATATGAGCGAATCAAAAAAAACAATATTCGATTTTTATATTTTAAAACGATTATTCGAATACGTTAGGCCTTACAGGAAATACTTAATTCTTGCGTTCATTTTTACCATCGGATTGGCTATATTATCTCCTCTTCGTCCGAGTATTATTGGTAATATGGTAGATGAATACATTGAGAAAGATCAGAATCCTGATGCGCTTTGGCTTTGGACCATGGTTATTATTGGAATGTTGGTGCTCGAAGCCGTTTTTCAATTCTTCACTACATTTTTTGCCAATTTACTTGCACAATCACTCATTAAAGACATTCGTATAAAGCTCTACAGACACATGATGTCTTTCAAAATGAAATATTTTGATCAAACACCAATTGGTTCTGTGGTTACTCGTGTAATTTCTGATTTGGAAGCCATTTCGGAAATATTCTCTCAAGGACTCATCAACATGTTTAAGGATGTGATTATTTTGGTAACGATAATTGTTTGGATGTTTGTTACAGATTCCTTACTTACCCTTTATGTGTTGCTGCCTATCCCTTTATTATTGATCGCCACCCGAATTTTTGCTAAGGCAATGAAAAAAGCCTATCAAAAAGAAAGTGTTGAGGTAAACCGCTTAAATACTTTTGTGCAAGAGCGATTAACTGGAATGTCTATTCTTCAACTATTCAATAGAGAAAAAGTAGAAAAGGAACGTTTTTCAGCAATTAATGAACGTCACAAACAAGCTCATATTGATACCATATGGGCCAATTCAATTTTCTTTCCTGTTGTTGAATTTTTGAGTTCTTTATCCATCGCATTCCTTATTGTTTTTAGCGCGTGGTCTTTATCGAATGAAGTGAGTATAACAGAAGAAGCCACGGGAGTGATTGTTAAATTTACTTTATGGGTAAACATGCTTTACCGACCAATTCGACAGTTGGCAGATAAATTTAATGTTCTTCAAAGAGGAGTTGTTAGGGCTGAACGTGTATTTAAAACTTTAGATACGGACGAAGTAATTCAAGATGAAGGAGATGTTAAGGAGGTTGACTTTCAACAGAATATACAATTCAAGAATGTTTGGTTTGCCTACCAAGATGAAGATTGGGTGTTGAAAGACATTAATTTAGACATCAAACCAAATCAAACTGTTGCTTTTGTAGGTGCTACAGGAGCAGGGAAATCTTCAATCGTTAATTTACTTTCACGATTTTATGAATATCAAAAAGGAACAATTCAGATTGGAGAGTCAGATATCAGATCAGTAGATTTGAATTATTTGCGACAAAATATATCAATTGTTTTACAGGATGTTTTCTTGTTCTCCAATACGATTTTAAATAACATTACGCTTGGAGATGAAAATATTACCAAGGAACAAGTAGTTGAAGCAGCAAAAGCTGTTGGTGCGCATGATTTTATCATGAAGTTACCCAATAATTACGATTACGAAATAGGAGAAAGAGGAGGAGTTCTTTCGACAGGTCAACAGCAATTATTGGCCTTCATTCGTGCGTATGTTTTTAATCCTCATATATTAATTTTAGATGAAGCAACTTCTAGTGTTGATAATGAAAGTGAGGAGATGATTCAGAAAGCAACTGAAAAATTAACCGTAGGAAGAACTTCAATTGTGATTGCTCACCGTTTATCGACCATTCAAAGTGCAGATAAAATTGTTGTGTTGGACCAAGGTCGAGTAATGGAGGCGGGTAATCATCAAGAGTTATTGTCAAAAGACGGATTTTATAAGAATTTATACGAAAAACAATTTTTAGGAGATGAAGAATAAAATGAAATTAAAAATTGGAGGTGTACCAGAACACTTTAACTTACCTTGGAAACTTGCCATTTCAGAAGGAGATTTACGTGACAAAGATATTATGTTACACTGGGAAGATATGGGAGGTGGAACAGGTCAAATGATCAAAGGTTTACAAAATAAATCCATAGATGTAGCTGTTTTGTTAACCGAAGGAATTTCAAGAGCTATTTTACAAGGCTTAGATGCTAAAATTCTACAGGTTTATGTAAAATCGCCTTTACATTGGGGTATTCATGTTCCTTTTGATGATAAATCAATTCAAGAAACGGATGAACTAGAAGGAAAAACATTTGCCATTTCAAGAGAAGGTTCAGGTTCTCATTTAATGTCCTATGTATTGGCTGATCAAAAAGATTGGAACATTGATAAATTGAAATTCAATAGTGTTGGTGATATTTATGGTGGTCTTTGGGCCTTAAAACATAATGAAGCACAAGCTTTTTTATGGGAAAAATATACAACACGTCCTTATACTGAGCAAAGAAAATGTCGCTATATCGATGAGGTGGTTACGCCTTGGCCTTGTTTTGTTGTTGCTGTTCGTACCGAAATTGCAGAACAATATGAAGAAGAATTACAATTAATGCTAGATGTAGTCAATAAAAGGGCTAAATCAGTGAAAGAAAATGAATTTACTCCTGAAATATTATCTTGGAGATACGGATTGAAAATCAACGATGTTACCAAATGGTTGAGTGAAACTGAATGGAACTATGAAGGTGCGAAATTCGATGAAGATTTTGAAAAGGTAATTCAATATTTACTCAAGTTAAAATTAATCACGGAGCAAGAGGCCGAAAATTATATGGAGAAGTTGTTTTAGACTGTAAAGTATAATCACCAATAATTATGAAAGGTATAAAATAAAAGAGTAATGGGAAAAGTAAGTGAAAAAGCAGGGGTACAACAATTGGTGGAGTCCTTTTATCAGCATGGAGTGAGATATATTGTTTTTTCTCCTGGATCGAGGAATGCTCCATTGGTGGTGAGTTTTGCAAATGATGAACGTTTCAAATGTATCGTTATTCCAGATGAAAGAAGTGCGGCTTTTTATGCTTTAGGAATGGCAGAGCAATCAAAATCTCCTGTGCCTGTCATGTGTACTTCCGGTTCAGCCCTGCTCAATTATTATCCTGCGGTTAGTGAAGCATTTTATAGAAATATTCCTTTGATGGTGGTTTCCGCAGATCGACCAAGTGAATGGACGGATCATGGTGATGGTCAAACGATTCGACAAGAAAATGTTTTCCAAAATCATATTTGTGCTTCCACAAGCTTGTATGAAACACCAAATTCTCAAGATCAAAGTTGGTTCAATAAAAGAACGATTGATGAGGTAATTAGCATTGCAAAATCAGATAATGGAGGACCTGTTCATTTTAATATTCCATTCACAGAACCTTTGTATAATACCATTGAGAAAGCAGTTTCAGAGAAAAATTCTCAAGCTTTAACTTCAGTTATGAATTTAAACCCTCAATTGTCAAGTGCACAAAAAGAGGAATTAAAGGAAGTTTGGAATAATGCTCCACGAAAATTGATTCTTTGTGGTCAGATGCCTAAAAATGGTTATTTGAATGAACAATTGAAAAATATCGCAACAGATAAAAGTGTTGCTGTGGTAGTTGAAAATACAAGTAATCTACAAGATAGAAGCTTTATTCACTGTATAGATCGTACCATTTCAAGTTTTATAGAAGATGATCCTGAGTTGTATCAACCAGATTTATTGATTACGATAGGTGGAGCTGTTATTTCGAAAAAGATTAAGGCTTACTTACGTAAATTTAAGGCCAAAACGCATTGGAAAATAGGTCAAGAGTTTCCTTTCATGGATACTTATCAGTCTTTGACGAAATCGATTCCAATGCAAGCCAATACATTTTTCGATTTTTTATTAGAAGATGGATTTACCCGTGATTTATCAAGATATGGTGAACAATGGAAACAATTGGATTACTTGACACAAGGAAATCACATGATGCACTTGGAGACCATTCCTTATTCTGATTTGTCTGTGTTTAACTTGATTTTGGATGCTGTTCCAGATGGTAGTCACTTACATTTATCCAATAGTTCTGTGATTCGCTATGCCCAACTTTTCGACCCGATTAAAAGTATCAATTATTACTGTAATCGCGGAACAAGTGGAATAGACGGTTCGACGAGTACAGCCATCGGCCATGCAATTGCAGATGAAAACAAATTGCATACTTTCATAACTGGGGACATTAGTTTTTTCTATGATAGTAATGCTTTTTGGAATCATCATGTACCTTCAAACTTCCGTGTCTTTATGATCAATAATGGAGGAGGAGGAATCTTCAATATTATTCCTGGTCCACAAACGACGGCACAAGGAGATGAGTTTTTTGTGGCTAAACATGATTTTTCAGCAAAATCAATTTGTGAGGCTTTTAATGTAAATTATTACACTGCCAGTACAATGGAAGAGATTGATCAACAGCTTGATAAATTCTACGAAATTCAAAATAATGATCGCCCAGCAGTAATGGAAATTCACACTGATGGAAATGAAAGTGGACAAGTTTTAAGAGATTATCTTGAGAAAACCAAAGTGAAAAACATTCCAGTTTTAGAAATGTAATTTTGACTGTAGTTTTTTTAAAATATTCGTAAAGTCGCAAGTTCGTGTGTCTTTACGGATATTAAAATGAACCTTTTCCTCACTCTTTCTTCTTCGGTACAAAATGGTAGGTAATCTGGTGACCTTTTGTGGACGAACTGTTCGTTGAATCTGTAGATTTGTTTTCTGACTTATCTTCTTTTAGAGAAGGGTTTTCATTTCTTTGACCTTCTAAAATATCAATCCTACGTTGTAATTCTTCTTGCTTTTTGATTTGTTGTTCTTCCCAAATTCTTCGTCTTTCTTTCCATTCTCCTTCTAAATCTGGTGGTTCAATACCCATTTCTTTTTCAATTTCATAGGCATATTTTGGAGGAACTGGACCTTTTTTACGAAAAGCGTAAGCAAGTAATGCGCCGACTAAAAGTCCAGATAAGTGACCTTCCCATGAAATTCCTTCTTCCATTGGAAAAATCCCCCAAATCATTGATCCGTAAACAAAAGCCACAAATAAGGAAATTGCTTGCAGTGGTAGGTATTTCTTAAAGAAACCACTCATAAATAAAAAACCAAATAATCCATAGATTACTCCAGACATTCCTATGTGATAGGAAAGGGTGTTTTGAGCGATGTACCAAAGTAAGAATCCACCACCAATCCAAATAAATAGGACTACATATAAGGCTATTTCTCTATAGAAATAAATCAATGCACTGAGTAAAACAAATGTAGGAATGGAATTATTGATGATATGAGAAAAATCACGTTGTCCATGAATAAAAGGCATAAGGAAAATTCCTTTTATTCCTTCAAGCGTTTGTGGTTTTACTCCGAACCTATATAAATCCAAATGAAAAAAACGATCAATTAGAAAAACCGACCACATGATCACCAATAATAGTAAAGGGTAAATAATTGCTTCTAGTGTTCTTCCGCGTTCTAATTGTGTCATTTTCATAATGATTGTTTGTCAAATTTCATTCCTTATTATTATGTCGGTCAAAGTGTCACGCTTTCACTTTAATTCCGCTCAGTTTTACTATATTCGCATTGTTATTACGGACTGTTGAACCATTAAATTTAAATGACATTTATGAAAAACGTATTATTCATTCTATTTTTTAGTCTCTCATTAAACTTTGCTTATAGCCAAGAAGGAAAAATAAGAACAGCTGAGATTAAAACAGATATTGCTTGTGATCATTGTGCCGTATGTTCATCTTGTGACCAGAATATTTACATCAAAGTTAAAGACAATACTAAAGGTGTCCGAAAAGTAGAAATAGACGCTGAGAAAAATATTATTAAGGTGAAATACAACTCAAAAAGAACAAACTTAGAGGAAATTGAAAAAGCAATAGTTCTTTCTGGTTTTAAAGCTAATCAAGTAGAGCCTACAGAAGAAGCATATAATAGCTTAGATCCTTGTTGTAAGAAGAAATAAAATTAGATTAATTCACTGATTATATAACGCAACAGATTTTCTGTTGCGTTTTTTATTGGCAAAAATTCACTATCTCAATTAAATAGAAAGTTAGAAAGCGATAAGTTGATTTAAATAAGATTCAAAAAGCGCCTAATCATTATTTGATTTCTTATTTTTACGACAATCATGTAACATTTAACTTATGAATGAAGAAAGCCTCTCTATTAGTAACAAAGCTACACGTCCTTCTCTTTTTAAACGGCTCTTAGCTTTAATCGTTGATACCATCATCATCAGTTTGATAGGTTTCGCTACTAGTTTTTTATTTGAGGATTTCTATGTTTCCTTAGGTAATTTGGGGCCTCTTGTTGGTCTTATTTTCATGGTTTTATATTTTTCAATATTTCAAAGTGAAATAGGTAAAGGTCAATCAATAGGTAAAAGAGCCATTGAAGCAAAAGTAACGGATATTAATGGAAATTTACTCACGTTCAAACAAGCTTTCTTAAGGGCTACAATTTTGTTCATTCCGTTCTATCTTGATAGTGTTTTCTTAATTTCTGAAGTTGGATTTTATTTTTCACTTCTCTTAAATTTGGCTGGTCTAGCCATTATTTATTTTATGTTGATCAATATTTCTCGAAGAGGCTTACATGATATTTTGATGAAAACGACTGTTGTGAATGCCGATATTTCTGAAATTACAATAGATGAAGAAAATGATAAATCCAAAAAGAAAACCATAGGAATTACTGTGTTAACAGGTGTCTTGGTTGTTACTTCTGTATTCTTTAATAGTTTTTATAATGGTTTTACTGATTTGAGAGAAGCAAGAACGGAAATAGAAAAAATTGAAGAGGTGAGTTATGTGAATGGACTTTCGATTACAAATTCAACTAGGATTATCAATGATGAAAGTCCATTTAATTTATCGTTGATCTTAGTTAGCGTAAAAGTAAATGACGAATCTTATTTAGACTTTGAGGAATATAGCAATGATCTGTCAGATCAAATTTATTCTGTTGTTCAGCAGGAAGTGCCGGAAGCAAATGATGTAGATGAAGTTAATGTGACTTTAACTTATGGTTATGATATCGGAATTTGGAATCATAAAAGAACCACAACGAAAACCTATGAAAGATAATTCAAAGTTCTTCATCGACACAAAAAGTCAGAAAATTTCAATTCGTGAGTTTATTAATAAGTTAAAATCTCAATCATTTGATTCATCCTCCGATCATATAGTTCAAACGAAAGATTTATCTTCAGAAAGGACGCATAAAATTGAACTCAATAAAGACTTAATAAAGTATGATAACCACAGTTTTTATAAGGATTTGGCCCATCATATTTCGAGTCTAAATCCTAATTATGATTGTAGTTGGTTGATTTCAGCTCAAGAAGTTCATGATTTATATTTTGAATATGAGCAAGAAAATGATTTAGATGATTATGTCTTTGATTTCTACAATAATGTGCGTCAAACCTTAAAAGAAAATCTTATTTCAATTCTAATTAAGCATCCAAAACAACCTGCGAAAAAACATGAGGAACTTTGGCAAGAATCTCATTTTGAAGCCTATTCTGAAAGTGGGTTTTCCGAACTTTCAGAAGACGACGTTATTGAATTAATTCAAGTGATTGGACTTAAAAAACTACTCACCAATTATCCTTGGACTATGATTGTTAAATCCGCAAAGATTTGGTTACAAAAGTCGTAAAACAGTATTCAGGTTTAACTCCAAATTAAAAATGTTTCTAAGATTGATTTCTCCTTCAATTCGGTTTTGAATTGATATTTTATTTTTTAATTTTAAGTATCGGAAAAGGAAGTCAGACTACTACAAGAGTCAACTGTCACAAATTAATCACATCGTTAGAAGTTGATTAGTTATCCCCCCCCCCCCCCTCCCAAATTTGTAACTATTTGTCACTCATAAGGTTGTTTTTAGACGTTCACTACATTTGATACGATATTTTGTGTCATTTCTTCCTTACGTAAAAGTGAATATTAATAAAAATAAAATAATTTTATGTCTAGTAAATCGTACGCAAATGGAACATGCAATACACCGTTGTTAGGAGAAACGATCTCCGATAACTTATTTAAAGCAGTTCAAAAATATCCTAATAAAGAAGCTTTAGTTGTTCCACATCAAAATTATCGTGTTGATTATGCTACCTTTTGGAAGGATATAGAAGAGGTTGCAAAAGGACTAATGGCAATAGGTGTCGAAAAAGGAGACCGCGTTGGAATATGGTCTCCAAATCGTTTCGAATGGGTTTTAATTCAATTTGCAACGGCAAGAATAGGCGCTATTTTGGTGAATGTTAATCCCGCTTATAAAGCACAAGAGCTTTCTTTTGCCATGAAACAATCCGAAATTAGTGTATTGGTAATGTCTAAAGGATTTCGCAAAACAAGTTACATTGAAATTTTAAATAAAGTAAAGAGTGAGTTTGACTTTTTAAGAGAAGTGATTGTCCTTGAAGAAGACTGGGAACAACTGATTAATGATGGTAACTCAATCAGTGATGACGAACTCAATTCACGTGAAAGTAGATTAGAGTTTGATGATCCAATCAATATTCAATATACAAGTGGAACTACGGGATTCCCAAAAGGAGCTACTTTGTCACATCATAATATATTAAACAATGGATTTTTTGTAGGTGAACGTCTCGGCTATACAGGACGAGAAAAAGTATGTATTCCGGTTCCTCTTTATCATTGTTTTGGAATGGTATTAGGAAACATTGCGTGCACTACACACGGAGCTTGTATGATTTTAACAGGTGAAGCTTTTGAAGCAACACGTGTTTTGGAAATCGTTGAAGCAGAAAAAGCAACTTCTTTATACGGTGTTCCTGATGAAAAATATGGAGAACAAGTAATGGCATGGATCGTCTTAAAAGAAAATGCTCAAGTTTCTACTGATGCATTGAAAGCGTATTGTCAAGGTCAGATTGCAACTTACAAAATTCCGTACTATTGGAAGTTTGTCAATGATTTCCCAACTACAGTCACTGGTAAGATTAGAAAAGTTGAAATGAGAGAAATGGCAACGAAGGAATTGGGGCTAAGCGAACTTGTTTAATTAAATACAAAAGAATTAGTGCTATTGCCAGAATTTAATTGGTAATAGCACTTTAAACCACGAAAATTTCTGGTTAAAAATCCCCCTATGTTTATTTTGTTATATTTACCGCGCAATTAATAACAAATAAATTATGCGTAGAGTTGTAATTACTGGAATGGGAGCCTTAACTCCAATAGGAAATTCAGTCGAAACTTTTTGGGAAAATGCAATCGCAGGTAAAAGTGGTGCAGGTCCAATTAAAACTTTTGATGCTTCAAAGTTTAAGACACAATTTGCTTGTGAATTAAAAGACTTTAAAGCCGAGGATCACCTCGATAGAAAAGAAAGAAAGAAATATGATATGTTCACGCAATACGCTTTAGTAGCGGTTGATGAAGCAGTGAAACAAGCAACAATAGATTTTGAATCTTTAGATTTAGATAGAGTAGGAGTCATTTGGGGTTCTGGAAATGGAGGAATCCAAACCTTCGAACAGCAGCTGAAAGAATACAATGAAGGAGACGGAACACCGCGTTTTAATCCTTTCTTTATCCCAAGAATGTTAGTTGATATCGCCGCAGGTGTGATATCAATGAAATATGGATTGAAAGGAGTCAATTTTGCACCCGTTTCTGCTTGTGCAACATCCACAACAGCGATTATTGAAGCATTCAACTATATCCGTTGGAATAAAGCAGATATGATTGTTACTGGAGGTTCAGAATCTCCTATTGGACCAGCTACAATTGGTGGATTCGGATCGTTAAAAGCGTTATCAACTAAAAATGATACACCTGAAACAGCTTCACGTCCTTTTGATGTGAATCGTGATGGATTTGTGATGGGAGAAGGTGCAGGAGCACTTGTTGTTGAAGAATTAGAACATGCTAAGCAACGTGGAGCAAACATTATCGCTGAAATCGTTGGTGGTGGAATGGCTGCTGATGCTTATCACTTAACTGGAACACATCCTGAAGGAGAAGGTGCAATCAAAGGAATGAAATTAGCCCTTGAAGAAGCAGAGATTACGCCAGATCAAGTAGATTATGTAAACATGCACGCAACTTCAACACCAAATGGAGATGTGAGTGAAATTAAAGCTTTAGACGCTGTTTTTGAAAAACGTAGTTCTATGTTGGTAAGTGGAACAAAGTCTATGACGGGACATTTACTAGGTGCTGCTGGAGCAGTGGAAACTATTCTTTCTGCACAAGCAATTAAACACCAAATGGTGCCACCAACAATTAATGTTGAAGATTTTGAAGAAGCTTGTAAAGACAGTTATAACTTCCCTGTAGGAAAAGGAGTTCCAGCCAAAGTTGATTATGCTTTAAGTAATACATTCGGTTTTGGTGGACATATTGCGGCGGTATTACTGAAACGCTACGAGGAATAAGGAAAAATTACGCGGAGTCACGCAGAGTTACACCCATAGATTCGCGGCGGAAGGAAAGAAAGATTACGCTGAGTTCCGCAAAGGTACTCGCATAGATTCGTAAAGAAAAAAGAGGATAAAAAGAGAGGTCAAACCTCCTGCTTATCCTCTTTTTTCTATTGTAGGTGATTGATTCTATTGGGTAAAACCCCTCGCTTTTCGAAACCTTTTTTCTTCTCTGTGCGCCTTCTTTGCGAAAACATAGCGAATCTCAGCGTCATTTTCTGTTCTAGAAGTAAATCTGCTATTCCCTATTTTTTAGGCATTCATTTTTTCTCTGCGGCTTCTTTGCGAAAACTCCGCGAAACTTTGCGTTAGTTTTATTCTTAGAAATAAAGCGGACTCACCTCAAATCTTTCCCCATTAAAAATAACCGCAGGAAACGGAACTTTTACATGATTGATGACCTTAAATAGTGTTTTTACCCATTTTCTTTTCGGGTTAAATTGCTCGAAGTCGATATCTAAAGAAAATAAATATTGACTTTTAGCATTCAATGGTTTTTGATTTGGGGCAAAGAAAAACTGGTTAAAATTTCCATAAATTTTCTCATCTATACTATATCCAAAACTAAAACTCAACCATTTCGGGAAATTCGAACTATTTGATAAAAACTGACTAGGAGTTATAGATAACCAGTAGCTTTGACCATTGTAATCCTTTAATAACCGTTCAGCAACAGTTCCTCCAAGCACATTCGGTCTGTATTTCGCATAAGGAGAAAGATGTGCGCTAAACTTAATTTTCATTCGTTGTTCTTGCCAAAGTAAATCCTGCCAGACATACCAAAATATACCTGCTGTATTGGCACTAATATCGCTCCAAGAAAATCCCCAGTCTTTCGAATAACCATCCAACACTTCTAAACTAGTCAAATAACCGAAGGCAACAGAAGAACCAATTAATAAACTTTGATTGCGGTTTAAACCCGACCACTTATATGTTGAAGTTATGTTTTTTGTAATGAGGTTCCCAGTGTAAAAATGACCTATTTTATCCATTCCTAACCATTGCTTACTATCATCGAAGGTGTGAAATTCATTGGTCCAACTGTCTTTGTACCATACATTCTTCAAAGCTAGGATACTTCCAGTCCATCCACCAGCGATAGCTCCACTTGTCCATGCAGTTCTTGACGCGTTAAAGCTTGTGTCCTTTTCAAAAAATGACTGAGCATGACAATTTAATTTCAATAATAAGATGAAAATTAGGAACAGTTTTTTCACGTGTTAAAAGTAAGGAATTTTGAATATCAAATGAAAATTTTGTTGTTGGGTTGTGTAGGGGCGTAATGCAATACGCACCTACACCAATTCTCCTCAAAAAATCTATTTATTCAATTGAACCTCAAAATGAAAATCAACAATATCACCAACCTTAGCAGAAGAAGGCATTCCATATTGTGTTTTGTCCACTGAAGATTTCCCCCAAAGTACCATGACTTCTTTTCCGTTGTTTGTACCAATACCTACTAATTTCAAAGTTACTTCCAAAGGATTTGAATATCCTAACATATTGAAAGTTCCTTCTAGTAGATATGCGTCATCCTTTTTCGTAAATTGATCCGATTCGAAAGTGATTTCAGGAAATTTCTCTTCATGGAAATACTCTTTGTCCATTAATGATTCATCTCGCATTGAATTATAAGTAGAAATATGTTTAACCGGTATTGTTACTTTGATATTCGCATTTTCATGTGTTTCATTAATTGCAAGCTCTCCTTTAATGTTTGTAAATTCACCTTTTGTTCTTCCATCTTCAGGCCCTAATTCAAAAAATACTTTTGAGCTTTTTTCATCTATTTTCCAGGTACTTTTTTCTTTTGGAAAGACTTTTCCATTGGGCTCGTCTAATTTTTCATGATAGCTTAAGTTTTGTTGCTCACTTTGATTATTTTCTTCTCCAGAAGCTTCAATTCCTAAGGCATTTAAATCAATTCCAGAACTTTGCTGAACCGGTTTTAGATAAGGTGAAAATAGGAGGATGGCACCCAATGATATTAAATGTAAGCCCACTAAATTATCATTGTTTTTCAATGCACTAAAAATCATTGTAATTAATCCTAATCCTATCATATAGCTCGTAAGTGTTAACATTCCGCCTAATCTTTCTAACTGTGTATATGCAAATCCGATAAGGAATAAGATAATAATAGGCGCGAGAATACTTTTGAGCACCGGAAGGAATTGCCAATTCCCTTTTGACTTTTGTCCTAGATTAATGAATAGTGAATAGATTACCGCTAAAAATCCAGCCATGAATAAACCTTCGAGGACTTCACCATTTTTAAGGTCTAAGCTTTGAAACCCATATTTTTCAAGTAAAATATAAGCACTTGAAATCAAGAATAAAGTTGATCCTGAAGTGAGTAATGTACTGCTTTTTAGATTGAATTTATTACGTGTTACGAAAGCGGAAGATAGCATAAATGTTGCTGCAACGAGTAAACTTATCTTTCCAACCAAGAAATTTCCAATAACGGCGATTATACCAATAAAAACTAAAGTGAGTGCATTGTGAAAACTGTGTTTGTTTTCATCGTTCCATTCAAGTGTGGTAATTTTTGTGATTCCAAGGGTAACTACTTTATCACATGTGAATATTATTACTGGAGCCAAGGCACTCACGAAGGCAATTCCTGAAAGAACCAAAACATCATCTATTTTTTGATTGAGAAATGAATGTTCTGCGATTTGAGGGTAAATGTAAAAGACGCCACTTAATGCAATTGGAATAAGGGCAAAAAGTTTTTTTGAACTTTGTTTTGCAAATATGCCCACAGCAAAACTAATTGTGAGTACTGAAATTAAAAGGTAGGCAAGTAAATGATTCGCATTGGATCCATCGAGCATAAAATCTCTCGAAAGGATTAAAGAAAGTAGTCCAAGTATAAAAGCACTGACCATTAGGATTGCTGTACTCTTATTTTTGATTAAACCGATAACGGTAAAACTTCCTGTGATAAGGGCAATCGTTGCTGAAATTGTTTCCATTTTTATATCTTTTGTATAAAATTACATGAAAATTTGTAATTCTATCTTAACATAGGATAAGAACTGAATTTTCTCTAAAAAAAAATCCCGTTTCTAAAAAGAAACGGGATTTAAGATTTATCATGTTTGGAAAATTATTTTCCGTCCATTTTGTCTTTAAGTGCAGCAAGTGCGTCTAAATCACCTAATGTTGATTTTTCAGCTCCTTTGTTTACATCCTTAATTGCTTTAGAATTACCGCCAGACTTACCAGACTTCTTAGTTGTTGGTTTGTCTTCTCCTTCTTCAAAAGTTCTCAAGTGAGAAACAACGATTTTCTTAGCATCTTTGTTGAACTCAATAACTTTAAAGTCAAGTTGCTCTTCTACTTTCGCATTAGAACCATCTTCTTTACGCATGTGCTTAGCAGGACAAATTCCTTCTACACCGTAAGGTAAAGAAACGATACCAGACTTATCTTTTTGTTCAACGATTGTTCCTTGGTGTACTGAACCTTCTCCGAAGATAGTTTCAAATACATCCCATGGATTCTCTTCAAGTTGTTTGTGACCTAGAGAGATTCTTCTGTTTTCTTGGTCGATTTCAAGAACAACAACTTCCATTTCTTCTCCTACTTTGCAGAATTCAGATGGATGTTTGATTTTCTTTTGCCAAGAAAGGTCAGAGATATGAATTAATCCGTCAACACCTTCTTCTAATTCAACGAATACACCGAAGTTAGTGAAGTTACGAACTTTAGCTTTGTGCTTAGATTGTACTGGGTAACGGTTTTCAATTTGCTCCCATGGATCTGGCATCAATTGTTTGATACCTAGAGACATTTTACGCTCTTCGCGGTCTAAAGTTAAAACAACAGCTTCAACTTCATCTCCTACTTTAAGGAAATCTTGTGCAGTTCTCAAGTGTTGAGACCAGCTCATTTCAGATACGTGAATTAATCCTTCAACACCTGGTGCGATTTCAACGAATGCTCCGTAATCAGCAAGTACTACAACTTTACCTTTTACTTTATCACCTACGTTCATACCTTCATCCAATGCATCCCAAGGATGTGCTTGAAGTTGTTTCAATCCAAGTGCGATACGTTTCTTATCGTCATCGAAGTCAAGGATTACAACGTTTAATTTTTGATCAAGCTCTACAATCTCCTCTGGGTGGTTTACACGTCCCCAAGAAAGATCTGTAATGTGAACAAGACCGTCAACACCACCTAAGTCGATGAATACACCGTAAGAAGTAATGTTTTTAACTGTACCTTCAAGAACCTGTCCTTTTTCAAGACCAGAGATAATTTGTTTTTTCTGCTCTTCAAGCTCTGCTTCAATAAGCGCTTTGTGAGAAACAACAACGTTTCTAAATTCTTGGTTGATCTTAACAACACGGAACTCCATGTCTTTACCTACGTACATGTCGTAGTCACGGATAGGCTTAACATCAATTTGAGATCCTGGCAAGAATGCCTCGATTCCAAATACGTCAACGATAAGTCCACCTTTTGTTCTACATTTAACGTGACCAGTGATAACTTCACCAGTTTTCAACACTTCGTTAACTCTATCCCAAGCGTGGTGCATACGTGCAGTCTTGTGAGAAACAACAAGTTGACCATTACGGTCTTCTTGTGACTCAACAAAAACAACAACTTCATCACCTACTGCTAGGTCTGGGTTGTAACGAAATTCGTTAATTGCAATAACTCCTTCTGATTTGTAACCAATGTTTACAACAACCTCACGGTCTGTAATTGCTACAACTTTTCCAAGAATTACTTCTTTCTCAGTAATAGAAGTTAATGTTGCTTCATACGTATCTGCGTATTCAGCGTGTTGTGCTTGAGTATACCCTTCGTTTGCTAGTCCTTCCCAGTCAAAGTCAGCGTTACCCTGTTCAATAATTTTGTTTTCAGCCATTTTGGCGTTTTTAATTGTATTTCAAGCAATCTTATTAACTTGAAAGATGTTTATATTAAATCGTCGATATAAGATTAACGATATCCCAATTTGCTTTAAATTGGAGTGCAAAGATAAAGTATATTTAATTGAAAGACAAAATGAAAAGGGGAAAAGTGTGATTTAATTTAGATTTAATGGATTAAACCTTATCAATCACTTTTTTTATGGAATTAATTTCTAAATGTTAACGTTTAATAGTTAATCGTATAACTTGTAGTATCAAATGCTTCATTGTAAACACTGTCTTCAGCATGAAGGGTCGTATTTCCATACGACCACCAGTAAAACTTCATATAACTCCCGCCACTATTAGGAACGTAAAAAGATGTATCTACAACTCCATTAAAAAACTTATTTCCATTCGACCAACAGTTGTCACAATCATTTTTTCCTGATGCTTTTTGTAGTTTTAATTCATCTCCACCGTCAGAAGGTGAGTTGTTTTTAATGATGAATTTTGTCCATGACTTAGCGTCAATCGTTTTGTTGTACTCATTTGTATTCTCGGTTGATAAATCATCAAACGGAATATTTTGGGACACTTTAAAATAATTGTTCTTTTCAAATGTCATTACAACCTTTTCAAACTTATCTCTTTCTATCGAAGCTTCGTAATTTCCTGAAGCATCAGTTGTTGTAGATGCTGCCAATTTTTCAACACCATTTCCTAGGGAATAAGTGTATATTTTAACTTCAACATTGTCAAGATTTGAAGCATTTACAGAGGATTTAATATTCCCTGAAAATTCAAACCCAATTTCGTCTTTATTACATGATGTAAAGATGAGGAGGAGTAGGGAAATGATGTAAAATAGGTATTTCATGATTCAAATTTCTACCAAATATAGAGAATTAATAGAAATTGTCAAAAGTGAAGGGAGTTGGTTTACTGAATGGTTGAAATAATTGTTTGAACCATGTCTTCGGTATGATTAGGTGTTAACCAAATAGCATTTTTTGTTTTTCGAAACCATGTCAATTGACGCTTGGCGTATCTTCTCGTGTTTTGCTTCACCAATTCAATTGCACGCTCATAAGAAATGTTGTCATTCAAATAATCGAATATTTCTTTGTAACCAACAGTGTTTAAAGATTGAAGTCCTTCATGCGCTTTGTTGTTTTTTACTTCTTCCATTAAACCCGCTTCAATCATCAAATCAACACGGTGATTAATTCTATCGTATAAAACATCTCTTGGATGGTTGATTACAAAATAATGTGTTTTGAAACGTGGTTCTTTTACTTTTTGTTTACGAAGTTCAGAAAAAGGCTGTCCTGTGATTTCAAAAATCTCTAAAGCCCTGATTAATCTAACAGGATTTTTGATGTCTACTTCTTGAAAATAAACTGGGTCGACTTTCTTTACCTTATCCTGGAGGTATTCAATGCCATGTGTTTCTAATTTTTCATTCCAAAATTCACGCACTTTAGCATCGTGTGGTAATTGGTCAGTACCGTAAATTAAAGCATCGATAAACATTCCAGATCCTCCTACGACAATCAATTGTGAATGTTTTTCAAAAAGTGAATTCACTAAAGCAAGTGCTTCTTTTTCGTATTGTCCGGCTGAAAGGGGATTGTGTATACTATGTGAATCAACAAAATAATGAGGAACTCCATCCATTTCATCACGAGTTGGTTTGGCTGTTCCAATGGAAAGTTCTTTGTAAAATTGTCTGCTATCTGCTGAAATTACTGGACAATCTAACTTTTTTGCCAAAGCAACGGCAAGCGATGTTTTTCCGCTTGCCGTTGGTCCAGCTATAACAATTATTTCCTTCAAAATTCTGAATGTTATGCAAACAATAATTTGGGATTACCAAATTTTAGAGATTTCTTCCTCACTTTTGCGCATTGGATCTCCTTCTTCAACATCAAAAGCTTTGAAGAATTCAGGAGAATTCATTAAAGGTCCATTAACTCTGTATTTACCAGGACTATGTGGGTCTGTAGCCAAACGCTTTTTCAATTCAGCATCAGTATAATTGATTTTCCAGAGTTGAGCATAAGCAATGAAGAAACGTTGTGATGGTGTAAACCCTTCTTTCTTTTCTCCACTTTTATATTCATCCGTTAATTTATAAGCGTGATAAGCCATTGTGATTCCACCTAAGTCAGCAATGTTTTCTCCCATTGTTAGATCTGGGTTTACACAGTGACCGTCTATAGGACAAAATCCGCTAAAAGTTTTTCCAAGACGCTCTGTTCTTTCCTCAAAATTTTCTCTGTCTTTTTCTGACCACCAATTTGTAAACGAACCGTCGGCAGCAAATTTACTCCCCATATCATCAAATCCGTGCGTAAACTCATGTCCAATCACCATTCCAATACTTCCATAGTTTACAGCATCTTCGGCATTAATATCGAAAAATGGTGCTTGCATGATTCCAGCTGGAAATGCAATTTCATTTAACAATGGGTGGTAATACGCATTCACCATGTGAGCAGGCATTCCCCATTCTTTTTTGTCTACTGGCTCGCCTAATTTAGACATGTTTCTATAAAACGAGAATTTATTACAAGCATCGATATTTGCAATATAATTATCGTCTACAATTTTTAGTTCATCTAGCTTTTTCCACTCATCTGGGTAACCAAGTTTACGACCAATTGCTTGAAGTTTTTTCAAAGCTTCTTTTTTCGTTTCTTCAGTCATCCACTCTAAGTTGTTGATTCTTTCTTCGTAGACCGCAAGTAGGTTATCAACTAAATTATTGACCTTAATTTTAGCTTCTTCTGAAAAGTGACGTGCTACAAATTCCTTGGCTAAAGCAGTTTTAACAGGCATTCCAGTCATTTGATTGATAGCTCTCTCATTCATAGGTTTCATTTCATTGATTCCTGAAAGCGCTGTACCGTAAAATTCAAAGTTAATAGCAACCATTTTTTCATCCATATAAGGTGCGTAATGATTAATGTATTGCCATGTCAGATATTTTTTAATGATTTTAAAGTCAGTGTCTTCTATGATAGAATTGATGATTTTGATGTGTTCTGGTTGACCTACAATGATTTCTTTTACAGTTGTATTTCTTGCAAATCTAGCAAGGTATAGATCTAAATCAATAAATTTTGTAGATTCATTTACATCATTAATGTCTAATGGATTGTATGTGTTTTCAGGAACTCTTAATTCTGCAGGTCCCATCATACTTTTAGCAAGTTTTGTTTCAAACTTCATTACATCCTCAGCTGTCTTTGACGGATCTTCATAACCATAAACTTCAAAGGCCTTAATCATATAATTAAGATACATGTCTCTAATGAGTTCCTTAGACTCGTCAAAGTAGTAGTCTCTATTTGGTAAACCAATTCCACCTTGTGACAAATTAAGTACATTTTTATCAACGTCCTTCAAATCTTGACCTACATATAGACTAACGAATGGATGCATTCCTTTTTCATTCATGAGGAATGTTGCCTTCGGTAAGTGAGAGTGATCTTTATATCTTTCAAGTTCTTTCTTGATTAACTCTTTCTTTTTTTGTGCATGATCATTTCTGCGATTCATGTCCTTCATTGCAGCATAATAATCTCCAATAATTTGTAGGTCACTTCCTTCCTCTACAGAATCAGCTTGGGCTAAAGCGTCATTTAAAATGGCGGTAAGTTTTTCCTTGTTTCTTTTATCAAGTTCATTAAAACTACCCCAGCGAGATTCTGACGCAGGAACAGGATTGTTTGCTATCCACGTCCCATTTGCAAATTGGAAAAAATCATCTTTTGGAGAAGTTGATTTATCAATATAGCTTGTTTGAATGGTGTATTTTTCTCCAGGTTTAATATCTGTGGTATCTTTTTTTGAGGTACCACAAGCGGCTAGAACTGATGCTCCAGCTGCAATAATCAATGTTTTATTCAGTATTTTCATAATTTATTAAATTTTATTTTGGAATAAATCGCATTTCAACATGCGGAATTCCATCTTCTAAATATTCTTTTCCAGTAGAAACAAATTGGTGATGATTGTAATATTTTTCTAAATGCTTCTGAGCCGATAAAACAATAGGGGAAGGGCCGAACTTTATTTTACAGAACGAAAGTGCTTCCTTCATCATTTGATGACCGCAGCCATTTCCTCTTACCGTTTCATCTAAAACCACTCTTCCAATACTTACTTCATCGTAGGAAATGCCTTTTGGTAAAATTCTTAGTGTACCAACAATTTTTCCGCTAGAATCTCTACCAATAAGATGAAAAGAACATTTGTCTTTTCCATCCACTTCTTGATATGGACAGTTTTGCTCTACCACAAAAACTTTAATCCTTAAAGCCAGCAAGTCATGGAACTCATCTATGGTTAATTCGGAAAAAGGAAGACATTCCCAATTGATCATTTTAAGCTTTTTACGTTTGAATTACTCCAACATTATATGGTTTCTCTGCTGGTTTTAAATTTGCAGCTTCGATTCCTAAAGCAATAACATTTCTTGTTTCCGCAGGGTCAATAATAGCGTCAACCCAAATTCTTGAGGCAGCGTAGTATGGACTAATTTGCTCGTCGTAACGATTTTTAATTTTGTCATACATTTCTTTTTCCTTCTTTTCAGTGATTTTTTCACCTTTTGCTTTTAAAGAAGCTACTTCAATTTGCATTAATGTTTTCGCTGCTGATGCTCCACTCATTACAGCCAATTCTGCAGTTGGCCAAGCCAACATTAATCTTGGGTCATAAGCTTTCCCACACATCGCATAGTTTCCAGCTCCGTATGAATTCCCCAAAACAACGGTAAATTTAGGTACAACCGAATTGGCCATTGCGCTCACCATTTTAGCACCATCTTTTATGATTCCTCCGTGTTCACTTTTTGAACCAACCATAAACCCTGAAACGTCTTGTAAGAATACCAATGGAATGTTCTTCTGGTTACAATTCATAATGAAACGGGCTGCTTTATCTGCAGAGTCAGAATAAATAACTCCACCAAATTGCATTTCTCCTTTCCCGTTTTTAGAAATCAAACGTTGATTAGCCACAATACCTACGCTCCAACCATCAATTCGTGCATAGGCAGTAACGATTGTTTGACCATAGTCCTCTTTGTATTCAGTATATTTTGAATCATCAACGATGCACTCAATAATATTTCTTACATCGTAAGGTTTTGTTCTATCTTTTGGTAGAATACCGTAGATATCGTTAAGATTTTTCTTTGGAAGAGTAGCTTCTTTTCTGTCAAATCCAGCAGATTCAGGTGCACCAATTTGATCCATTAATTCACGAATCGTTTTTAAACACTCTTCGTCGTTTTCTGATTTGTAATCACAAACTCCTGAAATTTCAGTATGCGTTGTTGCTCCACCTAAAGTTTCATTGTCGATACTTTCTCCAATAGCAGCTTTTACAAGGTAAGACCCTGCTAAGAAAATTGTTCCTGTTTTGTTGACAATTAAACTTTCATCAGACATAATTGGAAGATAAGCTCCACCAGCAACACAACTTCCCATAACAGCAGCAATTTGGGTAATTCCCATTGAACTCATTACAGCGTTATTTCTGAAAATACGACCGAAATGTTCTTTGTCTGGGAAAATCTCATCTTGCATTGGTAAATAAACCCCAGCTGAATCCACAAGGTAAATAATAGGAAGGTTGTTTTCCATCGCTATTTCTTGTGCTCTTAAGTTTTTCTTTCCTGTAATTGGAAACCAAGCTCCAGCTTTTACGGTAGCGTCATTGGCTACAACGATACATTGTTTGCCCGAAACATAACCAATTTTAATGACTACACCTCCTGATGGGCATCCACCGTGTTCTTCATACATTCCTTTTCCAGCAAATGCTGCTACTTCAAAACTATAAGTGTCTTTGTCTAAAAGTAAGTCAATACGCTCACGTGCAGTTAACTTTCCTTTTTTATGATGTTTTTCTATTTTAGCTTTTCCTCCACCTTCGTAAATTTTATTCAATTCACGTTCAAGGTTTGAGATCTTAAGACGCATTGCATCTTCATTTTTATTAAAATCTAGTTCTTCTTTTGAAATTGCCATATATTGAAATTATTGTGGGTTAAAAATAGTTAGATTAGATGATTTAGATGAATTTTTGAAGGAAAAATTCAATTTTGAATCGGTTCTAAACAAAAAAAATGTAGCTACCGAGAAATTCTATCTAATGGTCTTACAATTTTTATAAAATTCGTAATTCTTAATTATTCCATTCGTAATTATCTATCTAACCAATCCAATTAAAATTTCATCATAAGTGCTGTAGAAGCGATCAAAACTACGTAATAATGGAATGAAGAAATTAAAAATCTTCTGTTGATCTTCTTTAACAAACATGTTGACGTCTTCTAAGGTCCAAGAAATTCTTGAAATCTCTTGACCAGCCATGTTCTCTGCAGATTCCTCCCATGTTCCAGGAGTAGACATTTCTTCTTCCATCACTTTTTTTAGTTCTGTCAGTTGTTCCCAAATTATGGCGCGAACATCTGCATCTTTGGTTTGGACATCTATAGAGAATCTCGCTATTTTTGTATCGGCATGTAAACGAACATAGAGTTGTTTAATTCTGGTAGGGTAATTCACCCAATTGATTCGTTTACCATTTACACCTTTATTAACTCCCGCTTGTTCTTTGAACCTTGTCCAGAACGCGGTTTTTATTGCTTTTTCTTCTTCTTTTGAAAACATGTATTAATGATTGAGCCAATAAATAAATTTCCCCCATAAAGTTGTTGGTTTCTTTGCTTGAATACGCTTTTTCTTTTGGGCTGTATTATTTGATTTTTTGCTCTTTTTTTGTTTTGATTTTTTAGATGCTTTAACAGCGGAGTTTTCTTTCATTTTCGCCTCGTAATTGGCCTTTTTCTTGGCTTTGGCAATACGCTTTTTCTCCTCGAGTTCAGCTTGACATTTCTTTTCTTCTATCGCACGTTTCTCTTCGTATGTTAAAGTATTCTTGTTCTTTCTTTGTTTCTTTTTATTCGGTTTTTTCTTCGCTGCAGGTCTTGTTTTTGAAACCATTGGTTCTTGTTCACTTGACTCAGTTTCTTCCGTTGTGGTTTCTACTTCTTTGTCGCTTTTAACTTCTGGTAAATCAATTTTACCAACGACTTTTATTCCTTTAACCTCTACTTTTGGCGCTTTAATTACACCGTCTTCAATATTTAACGCTTCAATTTCTTCCTCATTTTCATGTTTAGAAACATCTTCTTTTTCAACCTCAATTTCAACAGTTTCTTCTTCTAAAGCCTCTTCGGATTTTACCTCTTCCTTCTTTTCGGTCTCTGGTGCTTTAATTTCAGATGCTTTAGCGCTTTCTTTTTCCTCTTCCTTTGATTCTTCTATTACCACTGGAGCCTCTTTCTCAGAAAACTGCTCAATTATTTTACTTACAAATTCATCAGGAATTTTTGTATTTGGAGCATTTTCAATTTGCGTTTCAAATTGTTGTTCAATAAAAGCGACAACTTCAGAAGATTTAATCTTTAGTTTTCTAGAAATTTGAGCGAGTCTCATATTGTGTTATTTTGGACAAAGATACATTTTAGAATGAAAAGAGTGTAGGTTAATTTTATTTGGATTTACTTTTCGGACTGATATTTTTTTCAATATCTATTTCTCTGTCGTATTTACTTTTAAAATACCATCGGTAGAGCAAAATAAGTAAAGATTGTTTCACATAAGGTATACGTATTTCCTCATCGCTCAATTTCGTTTTGTAAAGATTGAGAATGTAATGGATAGAAATGTCTTTGTTCTTTTCAATTTTCGCATTGATTTGTTGACCTATTTTTGAGAAATTGAGTTGCGTAACTTTTGTAGAATCAATACCAAATACTTGCGTAGCACATTGAATGATAGAAGCTGGATTTTTGTAAAGTGCCACATTGTTAAAGTCTTCTTTTTTTAATGGCGTTTTAAAATAATCATTTTCAGCCAAAGTATCGATTAGCATTTTGTAAGCCGCCCCTGTAGTATCTGCAATATGTCCTTCATTCAGCAATAAAAGTTCAAATTCATTTAAAAGAGGTGTTATTTCTACATCGTAATTGAGGTAATAATCCTCGAAGCATACTTCCAAATAGGTGTACGTTTCACTTTCTTTCACCTCCTCTGAAGTTTGACAAGCGAAAAGCAATAGAAGCAGTAAGAAAAAGACCTTTTGTTTTAACATTGAAATTTTGTTGTTTTTTTTTGACGAAGATAAATTATTTGATTGTACTTGAATTGAATATCTTTTTGAATTCTTCTGTGTTCGTAAATATTTGTTTAATTTAGAGGTTGTTAAAATGAAAGATGACTTTGTTTTTTGTTTTTTCAATAGCTTTACAATTTGAACTTGAATGTTTTCTGTGAAAGGAGTAGCAGAAAAAAAATAAAAAGATGAAACAACGAATACTACTTTCCTTAATGTTTTTTATATCGATATTAAGTTTTGCTCAAAACGGTGAGAATGATTCTACTTTTAATCCAGGTGATATTGGGTTTGGGAGTGGTATAGGACTTTCTGGTGATATTCCAAGAGATATTGAAGTTCTTGAAGATGGGAAAATAATAGTTGTTGGAGAATTTTTTAGATACAATGATCAACAAGTTCGACATATTGTAAAATTAAACCCTGATGGGTATACAGATACTAGTTTTAATTCTGATGTCGGTTTTGATAATGCCGTTAATTCCATTGCTGTTCAAGATGATGGGAAAATAATAGCCGGTGGAGATTTCATAAGTCATAACTTAGACACTATAGTTTCAAAAGGCATTATGCGTTTAAACAGCGACGGTTCTGTAGACCACACATTTAATACCCAAGGGGGAATAGGAGGAGGTTTAGAGAAGGTGAGAATTGTAGCCATTCAAAGCGATGGAAAAATCCTTATTGGTGGTGATTTTAATAGCTATGGGATATATAGTTCGGTTTCTAGTTTGGCAAGAATTAATACTGATGGATCTTTAGATACTGCTTTTGCATCTAATCTAGGTATAGGCTTTAGATATCTTAATCTAGGTTCAGGTTCTGTGTCTACAGTCCATATTCAAGACGATGGTAAAATCCTTGTTGGGGGATGGTTTACTTCTTTCGATGGAGTTCCAAGAAACAGAATAGCTAGGTTAAATTCAGACGGTACCTTAGATTCTAGTTTTGACCCTGGTACGGGTTTTAATGAAACTGTTTTGACTCTTGATATACAGGTGGATGGAAAAATATTAGTTGGTGGGCATTTCACAACATTTAATGGAACCACAAACAATAGACTGGTGCGGCTTAATCCTGATGGAACTAAGGACGCCTCTTTTAATCTTGGATCCGCATTTAATTATTTGGTTAAAACTATTAAATTACAAAATGACAATAAGATTTTGGTCGGAGGTGAATTTACTTCATATAATGGAATAGCTTCAAAAAGGTTAATACGTTTAAATTCTGACGGATCAATAGACAATACTTTGGATACTGGAACAGGTGTGAATGTCACTGGTCCTGTTTATACTATTGAAATTCAAGATGACCACAAAATTCTACTGGGCGGTCCTTTTAATTCCTATAATGATACTGTTAAGGGGATGTTAGTTAGGGTTCATGAAAATGGTATGATTGATAATCAATTTAATATAGCAACAGGAATCAATGGAATCGTCAACTCGATTGTAGTTCAGCCTGATAAGAAGGTTGTTGTCGCAGGATGGTTTACAACAATAAAAAATGTTTCTTCAAGTCGCATTGCTCGCTTAAATCCTGATGGTGGTCTTGATACTACTTTTGACATAGGTACTGGATTTCAATCGGTAGTTAACACACTTGCTATTCAAAGTGATGGAAAGATAATTGTGGGAGGAAAACTGGTTTCATTTAACGGAGTTACGCAAAACCAAATTTCACGTTTAAATTATGATGGTTCAATTGATCCGACGTTTGATATAGGAATAGGTTTTGATAAATATGTAAAATCAATTGCAGTCCAAGAGGATGGGAAAATCCTTGTTGGAGGTTATTTTAGTTCATTTAATGGGTTCTCAAGCAACAAAATTATAAGATTAAATGCTGACGGTTCACATGATGCTTCTTTCAACATTGGGTCAGGTATTGAGGGGTATTCCGGCAATGTTTTTTCAATTGTTATACAAGATAATGGTAAAATAATACTAGGAGGTGTATTCACTTCGTTCGACGGAATACCATGCAACAATATCGTTAGGTTAAATACAGACGGTTCATTTGACAATTCCTTTAATAGTGGCTCAGGATTTGATGAAGGTGTTAATACAATTAGAGTGCAAAATGATGGGAAAATTTTAGTAGGAGGTTATTTTTCAAACTTTAATGGAAGTCCAGTAAATGGCATTATTCGCTTAAATAGTGATGGAACCCATGATACTTCTTTTGATTCAGGTACAGGTTTAAATAATGCTCATTCAATTGTCATTCAAAATAATGGAAAAATAATTGCTGGTGGTAATTTTGATACTTATGATGGTGAAAATAGAAATAACATTGTACGTTTACATGCGGATGGAAGCATTGATGAGTCCTATGAAATTGGATCTGGATTTGATCAGCCTGTTTACTCATTGGTCTTTCAAGAAGATGACGAGTTAATTGTTGGAGGGAAATTTATTTCTTATAACGGAATAGGTAGAAATAGAATTGCTAGAATATTAACAGGTTGTGTAGATGCATCTGTAGATACTGACTGGTCGGTATTAACTGCTACTAATTCAAACGCCACTTACCAATGGGTAGATTGTGATAACAATTATGCGCCTGTACCTAATGAAACTTCCCAGGTTTTCACTGTTACACAAGATGGGAACTATGCCGTGATTGTAACATCAAACGCAACGAACTGTGTTGATACTTCTAATTGTATAAACATTACCAACGCCTCTGTTAATGACTTTTTTGCAGCAAGTAATTTGAGCATTTATCCGAATCCGAATAATGGAAGTTTTACGATAGATACCGATAGCGCTATTTCTGTTGAAGTGGTTAATACTGTTGGACGATCAATTTTGAGAAAACAATTAAATATCGGACAAAATAAACTCACCCTCAATCAAATGGCCAATGGAATATATTATTTGAATTTTACAGATGAGCAAGGAAATAGTGGTTCGAAGAAAATAAGTGTAATACAATAATGTCCTTAAAAGAACACATATTTTATTTGTTTTGCTTCTTGTTTTGCAGCATTAATGGAAATGCTCAAATTGGATTTCAAAAGGTGTATGACCATCATGTAATAGATACGGTTTCAATAATCAGTGAAATTTACCTCCAAGATTCGGTTCCCTACCTCACTTTAGGGTCTGGTGGTGGAAATCCCTACCGCATCAACTTTCGTTTTGGTAAAGTGAATGCACAAGGCGATTATGAAAACATTTTGGAATATTATGATGTAGGGCATCTACAACGCAGTATGTACAGTTTTGTGGAACTAGATACCAACTTTCGTGGAAATTTAGTGAATTGCTATAATGATTTTTCCAATATAGCATACAGTTTTCGCCTCATAGAGTACGATCTTAATGGGCAAATCTATTTAGATACGGTGTATAGCGATTTCTGGACAGTAGATAGTGTGAAATTTTTTGATCATTCTAAGTTACTTCATTTACCCGATTCAAGTTATTTAATAAGTCTCAATTATGTAAGTAAAAAAGAGTCAGATCCAAGATATAGTTTACAAGGTGTAATATTGTTACGTGTTGATTTTGATGGAACGAATCGATGGACAAAAGAAATTTACAATGATATAAATCCAGAGAAGATAGTAAGTGGAGCAAGAAACCTTGTAGACATGAAGGACGGTACTTTTATGTTGCATTATATGGATGTTAGGCATTATGGAGGCTCATTAGGAGAGCTGGATTGGGCGGTACAAAAGTTTTTACGGATTGATGCAGATGGCAACACCCTCTCAGAAAAGGAGTTTCAAGACGGGCAATACTGCTATGCTATAAGGGGCTCTTACTTTGAAGAGGATACAATTTATTTACATTATTATGACTCCAAATTATTTGGCAATTCGCCCAATAGTGATCGCTTTAAGCACAAGCCTATGCTTGCACGAATAGACGAGAATATGGACACGGTGTGGCGTATGCCTTTGGCCAATTTTTGGTTTGAAGGGGTAGGCATATACCAAAGCATACATAAATTCAGAAAACTGAATGACAGCACTTTTGTTGCTGCATATAACCACCATGAAGAAATTGTATATTATGAGAAGTACTTAAGTACAGTTAGAGTCTTAAACTTTTCAACGGATGGAGAGGTGAATTGGCACAGAGATTATCACTATTATGAGCTAGATTCACTTAATGATCCAGAATACCGCATTGCAGATTTAGAAGTAATGCCTAATGGTGGTTTTAATTTGGGAGGTGAGGTGTTAAATTATCAACGTTTCAACGATAACGTTCCTTATCAGTTTGCATATTTACTGCGCACCAATTGTTTGGGTTATTTAAGTCCACCAAGTGCAGCCTTGAGTTATGAAAACGAAGGGCGGCAGGTGCATTTTACCAACGCAAGCATGTATGCAGGTCGTTATACCTATTATTTCGGAGATGGAGATTCACTGCACACCACAGAGCATGTAGATTCTGTTTTGCATACTTATGAAAATAATGGGAGTTATACCGTTACGCTTATAGCACATGGTTGCAATGGCGTGGCAGACACCCTAAGTTTTAATCTTGCCGTAAAACAAGAAAACACCTATGGAAACATTGGGGACAACTATTTTAATCTTTATCCCAATCCTGTATCGCAAGGTGATGTAATCACCATTGAGACAGGAAACATTGAAGACGGAGAATTAAGGTTTTATGACATGCTAGGTAAATTTCTAAAATCAGTTCCGCTACCACAGAAGAAGAGCGTTTATTTTATTGAACATAATTTTGCTTCGGGAGCTTATTCCGTTCAATTGTATAAGGATAACAAACTGATGCAAGGTAAGAAGATGGTGGTGGAAGGTAGTTGAGTTTTAAAAGGGGCCTGTCATTATTTTATTACACGTTCATCACAATACCTAATTTAGACTTGTCAGTCCTCACTTTTTGAATTTTAAAGAAATCCAGAATTAGTTTCAACCAACTGTTTTAGAGTGTTTTTCAGCTAAGGAAAATGCTTGTCATCAAGTAGTTGCTTTTCAACGTTTTATAAAGTCTTAACATAATTCTATTGAGAATACTATGTATGCCTAATTGGTTTTCCATATTTTTGTGAATTGTTAGGTGAACAATAGGATAAGATTAAACTTAAAAAAGATAATTCTAATCTTATTCTCTTGTTGATATACAGTTATTTAGATATTTAACATTAATTGACTATGAAAAGAATATTACTACTACTAATTTTTCTTTCAATAAGCTTCGTTTATTCAATCGCACAGGAAATTTGTGACAATGGGATTGATGATGACGGGAATGGACTTATTGATTTAAATGACCCTACTTGTGAATGTGATGGTTTTGGAGTGCCGCAAACGATACCTTCATTGGTTCCTAATCCTTCTTTTGAGGTTACAAATTGTTGTCCAAATAGTTTTTCACAATTAAATTGTGCAGATACATGGATTCAAGCAACGACTGCAACTTCTGATTATTTTAACTGTGGCTATAATTTTGGTGCAATGAACGCAGCTGGTATTTCTGCCTCTCAAGGTACAGGATATGTTGGCGCGATATATTCAGATAATTGGAAAGAATATATTGGTTCTTGCTTATTAAGTCCAATGTTAGCAGGGCAAACTTATACTTTGTCTTTCGATATTGCATCTGTCGCAATCACTGGTGGAGGAGGTCAATGTAATTTGAATTATGGTAATGTTGATATTTCAATTTACGGATCTACAACGTGTGCAAACATGCCTTTAAACACAACAGGATGTCCCTCAAATGCTTCTGCTTCTTGGGAATTAATAGGGACTCAAAACTATTCACCAAGTTCTAATTGGGGAGTCATTAATATTGATTTTACACCAACTTCAGATATAAATGCTATAATGATTGGACCTCCTTGTAATTTGCCTGCAAATTATAATGGTGGAGCTTGTTATCCTTATTTTGTATATGATAATTTGATACTGGCCTCCACGAATTTCTTTAATTCACTTGAAATCACTGAACAAGGTGGTTTTTGTACAGATGATTTACAATTAGAAGCCACTGCTGATAGTGTTGGTGGTTCATGGCAATGGTATTATGATGGGGCAGCTTTGGTTGGTGAAACCAGTTCAACGCTTGATGTTGTGACAAATGGACAAGGTCCAGGCGTGTACAATGTGCGTTATACCATCGGAAATAGGTGTGAGGTTACAGATTATACTGTTGAACCACCACAATATCCTACAGCTGACTTTGATTATTTAGATGTTTGTTTAGGAGAGAACATGAATTTTACAGACCAAACTACCATCGATACAACAGGGGGCGTCGTCATTGATTCTTGGTCATGGGATTTCGATAATGCAAATAGCTCCAACGCCCAGAATCCTTCACAAAATTACTCCAGTACAGGAAGCTACGATGTTCAATTATTTGTAACCGGGAATAACGGTTGTGCTGATTCTATTACACAGTCGGTTGTCGTTCATGAACTCCCGATTGCAGATTTTACATTTGATACTCTGTGTGTTGGAAATGCTACTAACTTCATTGATTTATCTTCAAATAATGGTGGAACAGCCATCGATACCTGGAGTTGGGATTTTGACGATGGAAATTTGGCAAATACACAGAACCCGACCAACACATACACTGCAGGAGGAACATATAATGTAAGTTTAAATGTGACATCTAGTTTTGGTTGTACAAGCGAAAGTATTCAAAGTGTATTGGTTTATGATGTTCCTACAGCCGATTTTACTTTTACAAATGCTTGCTTCTATGATAGCTTGTCCTTTGTGAATACGAGCTCAAGTTTTGCTGATAATTATTCATGGGACTTTGATGATGGAAATAGTTCAGCTATTGCTGATCCAAATCATGAATATGCAAGTGAAGGTGCTTATAATGTAACTTTAAATGTTTCGTATCAAGGGATGTGTAACAGTTCTGTAACGAAAACTGTTGCAGCCTATGCACAACCAATACCAGATTTCGATGATCCTTCAGCTTGTTTAGGAGATGCTTCTGTATTTACAAATAATACAAGCTTAACTAATGTTGATGGAGATTTCATTCAAACTTGGGACTGGGACTTCGGAGACGGAAATACATCGGCTCAACAGAGTCCTTCACATGCTTACGGATCAGACGGTATTTATACCATAAAATTAGTTGCAACATCAAATTATGGTTGTACTGATTCCATTGAAATGAATGCAGATATCTGGCCTTTACCAATTGCAGATTTTAACTTTGATACAGTGTGTATAGGTAACAATAGTAATTTTACAGATCTTTCTATTGCCAATGGCGGTACTGCATTGGATACCTGGACATGGGATTTTGACGATGGAAATTCCTCAAATGTTCAAAATCCTTCTCATTTATATACATCAGATGGAATTTATGCTGTTAATCTCACGGTAAATTCTGTTTTTGGATGTACAGATAACAAAACTCAGGATGTAATAGTCTATGATATCCCAACTGCTGATTTTTCTTTTACTAATGCATGTTTTTATGATTCTTTATCCTTTACAAATACAAGTTCTGCTATAGCGAATGGCTTTGAATGGAACTTTGATGATGGAGCAATGTCAAACAATCCAGACCCACTTCATTTGTATGCTTCTGAAGGTGCTTATGATGTTCAGTTAATCGTATCTTACGAAGGATATTGTCATGACACTGTGGTGAAAACTGTTTTTGCCTATGCTCAACCCAATCCAGCAATTCAAATAGATTCTGTTTGTTTTGAAGAGACGACAGTTTTTGCAAACAACACAACCATTTCAAATATAGATGGTGATTTTGTGCAAACCTGGAATTGGGATTTTGGTGACGGAAATACTTCAAATCAAGAGCATCCAAACCATAACTATGCAGGAGAAAACATATATACTGTTGATTTAATTGCAACTTCAAATTTTGGATGTAAGGATTCTATTCAAAGTAATGCGGTAGTTTGGCCACTCCCTCAAGTTGACTTTACTCCGACGAGTGTATGTTTACAAGACGATAGTGAGTTTACAGATCAATCAACAATATCAAATATTTATACATCAAATTCAATCACTAATTGGGATTGGGATTTTGGAGATGGAACTACGAGTAATCTACCTAATCCTTCAAATGGATATGCAACAGATGGAACTTTTTCGGCAACCTTAACGGTAACCTCTAATCATGGTTGCTCAAATGATACAACGAAATCAGTCATCGTTCATCCACTTCCAAATGTTACATTTATTGGAGTTAATCTAGAAGGATGTTCCCCAATTTGTCCGCAAGTATCTACAACATCCACGATCAATTCTCCTTCTATAATTTCAGATTATATTTGGACACTTTCTGATGGTACAACGTATACAGGGAATAGTTTTTCTGATTGTTTCGAGAATTTATCAGGAAGTTCTGATTACTATGATGTTACTTTGTCGGCTACTTCAAATGAGGGTTGTGTAGCAGAACATACCGAATTAGATTATATTGCAGTTCATCACAATCCAATTGCAGATTTTGAATATGAACCAGAAGAACCAAGCGTTATCCAGAATACGGTTGAATTTTTAAATACTTCGCTTTATGCAGATAACTATGAATGGTCATTTAGTTATTTAGGCAATTCAACTGATGTTAATCCAGAGTTTGAATTCCCTCCAGTTGCCGATCAACATAGTGTTACATTGATTGCTAAGACCATGGAAAATTGTACCGATACTATCGTAAAAGTGATTGATATTTTAGATAAAGTCGTGTTTTATATTCCGAATACATTTACCCCTGACAATGATAAATTCAATGAAACGTTTCAACCTGTTTTTACTTCAGGATTTGATCCACAGCAATTTAGAATGCTGATATTTAATCGATGGGGAGAAGTTATCTTTGAGTCTAATGATGCCGATCAAGGTTGGGATGGAACCTACGGTTTAAATTCAGGAGAACTAGTGAAAGACGGAACTTACATCTGGAAAATAGTGTTTAAAGAAACAATGTCGGATAAAAAACATACACATTCTGGTCATGTGAATTTGATAAGGTAAAGAAATTAAGATGGTGTAAAATTTGCATTCGTGTTTTTAACTGTTTGAAATTGAAGTGATTTTTTTGCTATTTGTTTTTGTGTTTAAAAATGTGTTAATTTTGTATATTAATATTTGAAAGGACTTTTTCAATTTATTATGCTTAAAAAGACATTACTATTTTTTATAAGTTTTACATTTTCATTTTTAAATGCGCAAGAAATTTGTGATAACGGAATAGATGATGATGGAAATGGTTTGATTGACCTTAACGATCAAGTATGTAATTGTAATGGGTTTAATTACCCGCAAACTGTTCCTTCGTTAATACCTAATCCTTCCTTTGAAGATTATAGCACCTGTCCAACGGGTATTTCACAAATGAATCGTGCAGATAACTGGGTGCAAGCAACAAATGCAACTAGTGATTATTTCAATTGCAGTTTTGTAGCACCACCATTAACAGGTGGAGTGGTAGTCGCTGCAGATGGAACAGGATTCGTAGGAACTATAGTTCGCGATACCTGGAAGGAATGTGTTGGAACTTGTCTTATAAGTCCATTACAAGCAGGTGAAACTTATCTATTATCACTATATATAGCCTTCGGATCTAGGGCGTTTTTTACTGGAGCATGTAATACCAGTTATGGAGATCTTGATATAACAATTTATGGTTCTGCAAACTGTGGTTCATTGCCGTTATCAACATATGATTGCCCAACTTCAGTTTCTACCAATTGGGTTGCACTAGGATCAGAAACTTATACAAACTCTATTAATTGGGAGGTCTTAACCATTGAATTTACACCAACTTTTGATGTTCATGAAATTATTATTGGACCTCCTTGTAATTTGCCTTCTGGATATACTGGTGGAGTTTGTGTACCCTATTTTTTTTATGATGATTTAACTCTAGCAACGATTAATGATTTTAATTCATTGGAGTTGAGTAGGAGTGGATCTTTTTGTACAGGTGATTTATCGTTAAGCGCTACTGCAGATAGTACTGGTGGAACATGGCAATGGTATTATGATGGTATTGCTTTACTTGGAGAAACATCTTCAACATTGGATGTGACTGCACTTGGGAATGGACCAGGAAAATATACAGCTAAATATACCAAAGGAACAGATTGTGAAACAGAGTATATTATTCTTGATCCACCGCAAATGCCAATTCCTGACTTTCATTTTTCAGATGTTTGTTTAGGTGAAACCATGGTATTTTCTGATTCTTCAGAGATCGACACATCTGGAGGAGTTTTTATTGATTCTTGGAGATGGAGCATTGATACATTAGATAATTCTATTTCGCAGGATACTTCTTATCACTTTACTGATCCTGGAACCTACGATATTCAACTTTTTGTTGAAGGAAATAATTCATGTAAAGATTCAATAACGCAATCAGTTGTTGTACATCCAAGTCCTATTGCGGATTTTGAGTTTGATACATTATGTAATCAAATCATAAGTGATTTTACGAATTTAAGTACTGTTTCTTCAGGAGTTATAGATTCATGGAATTGGAATTTTGATGATGGAAACACTTCAAGTATCGAGCATCCTATAAATACTTTTGTTTTGGACAGTATTTATAATGTTCAATTAATCGTCGAAACGACTCAAGGATGTCGCGATACTATTGTTAAAGAGGTAATCGTTTATCCTATTCCCAATGTAGATTTTGAAACATCTGATGTCTGTTTAGAGGAGCAAAGTGATTTTATTGATTTATCTACGATTTCTAATTTAAATACAATCAATTCAATTGTCGATTGGTCATGGGATTTTGGAGATGGTACAACAAGCTCTGTGCAAAATCCAAATCATGTATTTGATTCAGATGGTGTGTACAATGTGAACTTAATGGTAGTGTCAAATCATGGATGTGAAATTGATACAACTAAAACAGTAATCATTCATCCATTGCCTGAGGTCAGTTTTATTGGATTTGATATCGAAGGGTGTTCTCCTATTTGTCCAGACATTTCTTCAACGACAATTATTAATTCGTCGTCAAGTATAAACAGTTTAACATGGACTTTATCTAATGGTTCAATTTATACTGGAAATGAATTCACAACTTGTTTTGAAAGTTTAAATAATGGATCTAATTACTATGATGTTATATTAACTGCTATTTCAAATCAAGGATGTGTGGCAGAACATACAGAAAATGACTTTATCACGGTTCATCATAATCCAATTGCTGATTTTGAATATGAACCTGAGGCGCCTACAGTTATACAAAGTGAAATT
Organism: Brumimicrobium aurantiacum; assembly: GCF_003402975.1. Lineage (GTDB taxonomy): Bacteria > Bacteroidota > Bacteroidia > Flavobacteriales_D > Crocinitomicaceae > Brumimicrobium > Brumimicrobium aurantiacum. The sequence continues at coordinate 144,523 of NZ_QURB01000007.1, forward strand.
GAGTTTTTTAATACTTCACAATATGCTGATACTTATGAATGGACTTTTGGTAGTCATGGTAATTCAACAGAAGTCCATCCAATGTTTGAATTTCCTCCTGTTACTGATCAACATTTTGTGATTTTAGTAGCTAAAACACATGAGGACTGTATGGATACAATTGTTAAACTCATTGATTTACTTGATGAAATTGTATTTTATATCCCGAATACTTTTACACCTGATAATGATTTAGTTAATCAAGTTTTTCAACCTGTTTTCACCTCTGGATTTGATCCGCAGTATTTTACTTTGACTATTTATAATCGCTGGGGAGAATTGATTTTTGAATCGAATGATGCTACTAAAGGTTGGGATGGAACTTATGGTGTTGGAAGTAATAGACAAGCCCAACCAGGAATTTATACATGGAAAATCACATTTAAGGAAACAATGTCTGAGGCCAAACATACACATACAGGGCATGTGAATTTGATGAGGTAAATTAGCCTTGAGTATAATTTTAAGATTCACCTTCAGTACTTAGAACTACCACAAACTGCTGAGTATTATTTGCTTCATTAGGATTCTTATTTCAAAAGTTTGTTCAATGTGAAAATCAATTCAATTGTTTGAGAAACGGACTGAAGTTCCAGGATAAATCAGCAGGATGCAAAGTTTTCTTCTGGTATTGAGCGTATTATTTCCCTAAAGGAACAGCTTAAGAACACCCTTTATCTTAACAACCTAAACCAAGAATATTCATTCATCTCATTTTTGACAACACGAAAAGAAATAGGCATTCAAATCAACACCAGAATTTCTATTATCTTTAAGGAAAAGTTACAATCTATTAAAAGATCTATACAAATGAAGAAAACGAGTTTATTACTATTTGCTTTTGCAGTAGGGCTTTCAAGTTGTGAAGAGCAAGCAAAAACAAATGATTCAAAAGAACAAGAAATGAAGTCGGAGTCGACAAATCCATTGTTGATGGAAAGTACATTGGATTATTATGCCCCAGATTTTTCAAAAATTAAGGACAGTCACTATCGTTCAGCACTCGAAGAAGGAATTCGATTAAAACGTGCTGAAATTGAGGAGATAGCCAATCAATCCGAAGAACCAACATTCGAAAACACCTTAGTTGCATTAGAACGAAGCGGTGGAGATTTAAAACGTGTAAGAAGTGTTTTTGGAGCATTAACGAGTGCACATACCAACGATACATTACAAGCTTTGAAGCAAGAGTTTGCTCCAATATTTTCTGAATTAAATGATGAGGTATATTTGAATTCGGCACTTTTTGACCGTATTAAAACATTGTATGATCAAAAAGAAGATTTGTCTTTAGATGCTGAATCAGCTAAATTACTAGATGAATATTACAATGATTTTGTGTTAGCTGGAGCAGAGCTTGAAGGAGAGGCAAAAGAGAAATTAAAAGCTGTAAATTCTGAGATGGCTTCTTTAGTGGCAGAATTTGGTGAAACACTTTTAGCAGCAACAAATGAAGGCGCGTTAATCGTTGAAAACGCTGAGGAATTAAAAGGTTTAAGCGAGTCTAAATTAAAATCAATTGAAACAGAAGACGGAAATTATAAAATTGCGATTCAAAATACAACACAGCAACCAACATTAGTTGCTTTGGAAAATCGTAAAATGCGCCAAAAAGAATTTGAAAATGCTTGGTACAGAACAGATGGTTCGGCACATGATACGAAAGATATAATTGTGAAAATTGCCCAAAAAAGAGCCGAAAAAGCAGCGTTATTAGGCTATGATTCTTATGCTGATTGGAGCTTGCAAAACACAATGATTCAAAGTAAATCTAACTTAAGAGAATTTTTTGATGGATTGATTCCAGCGGCAATCGAAAAGGCTTCTGCAGAATCTCAATTGATTGAAGAAATGATGCATAGAGAGGGTCAAGAAGGTCAGTTGGAACCATGGGATTGGAATTTTTATGCAGAGAAAGTAAGAAAAGAGAAATATGATCTGGATGAAAATGAAATCAAACCATATTTCGAAATGATGTCCGTTTTGGAAAACGGTGTTTTTTATGCAGCAGAAAAATTATATGGAATCACTTTTAAAGAAAGAACAGATATACCAGTTTATCATGAAGATGTTTTAGTGTATGAATTATTTGAAGAAGATGGTTCTAAATTAGGATTGTTTTATGCTGACTTTTACTCTCGAGAAAGTAAAAGAGGTGGTGCATGGATGGGGAATTTTGTTGATCAATCTCATTTGTTAGGTAAAAAGCCAGTAATTTACAATGTTTGTAATTATCCAAAACCAGCAGAAGGAGAGCCGACATTGTTGAGCTTTGACAATGCCATTACAATGTTCCATGAATTTGGTCATGCCTTACACGGTTTCTTTGCCAATCAAGAATATCCAAGTTTATCTGGTACAGCTGTAGCAAGAGATTTTGTAGAATTTCCTTCGCAGTTTAATGAGAATTGGGCAACGCACCCAGACGTATTGAATAATTATGCAAAACATTACGAAACAGGTGAGGTTATTCCAGCTGAATTATTGGCTAAAATTCAAGAGGCAGCAACATTTAACCAAGGATACAGTATTACGGAAAACTTAGCGGCTTCAAATTTGGATTATGCTTGGCATACAATTTCTGCTGATAAAACAATCGAAGATGCGAATCAATTTGAAAAAGATGCGCTTAGTAAATATGGCGTAGATAAGGTTCGTGCGGTAAAACCACGTTATAGATCTACTTATTTTGCACATATTTTTGCAGGAGGTTATGGAGCAGGTTATTATTCATACCTATGGACAGAAATGTTGCATCACGATGCTTACGTTTGGTTTGAAAACAATGGAGGTTTAACACGAGAAAACGGTCAACGATACAGAGATATGGTTCTTTCTGTAGGAAACACTTTGCAATACGATGAATTGTACAGAGATTGGAGTGGAAGAGATCCTAAAATTGAACCAATGATTAAAGCAAGAGGTTTAAAATAATCTTCAATAAAATTTTTTAGTTGAAGGCTGGGAATTCTGTTTCCAGCCTTTTTTTTGTTTCAGTATTTTTCATAAAAATTTGCATTGACATAAAAATAATTCGAACCTTTTTTTAAAAACTGTGTATTACGGAAAAAACCAAATGATATGAAGATGATAAAAACAGTTTTAGTACTCTTACTTGCCTTCCAAGGAGTCGCGCAAGTAAAACCACAAAAAGTAGAATCCGTAGTGAAAGTTATGCATGATTTTGATTGGTATACAACCCAATATGAACTCTGGGAAAAAGAATTAGAGAATAATCCTAAAGATGATGATGCTTGGATCAATTTATTCACAGCAGCCAGAATGGCGAAAATTATGGCCAAAGATTTAGAAACAAAAAATGCTTGGCTGGAAAAAGAAAAAGCTACAGTAGCAGATGTGAAATCTAAAAACAAAAATTCATTTTCTTATTACAGAATTCACTCATGGCATAATGATATTTGGAGTTCAAAAAGTAAAGCAGAACAAGATAAAATCATTAGTTATGCTGAAAAAGCCCATCAATTAAAACCTGAAAATCCAGGGATTTATCCTGATTTGATGAATATTTATGAGATCTATCAAAATGATGCTGATAAAAAACAAGAAATCGCTGAATTATGGAAAGCTTCAGGTTATCATACGCCTGCTTTGATGGCTGTGACCTATAATGCATTGATGAATACAAGTGAAAATTCAATATTGATTACCGGAGGAGATAATGATACTTACCCTTTGTGGATAGCCCAATTAGCAGATGATTTCCGTGCTGATGTTAATGTGTGGAATATCTATTTGCTTGGTATTCCTGAATACCGCAATCGTTTATTTAAAGAAGCAGGAATACCTTCATTAGAATTTCAAGGTTATGACAAAAATATTGTGCTAGACCACATTATTAAACACAAAGGGAATAAGGATTTGTTTTTCTATAGTAAAGGAATTGTAGCCAGTGATACAGCAACTTTCGAAAAACTATACAATGTTGGCTTAATCTATAAATACGCAGAAGAATCATTTAATAATTCTGCCTTGATTGTAAACTTTTTTGAAAATAAATTTATTCTTGATTACCTAAAATATGATTACTTTCAAAGTGAATATCCTGAAATGGATAAAAGAAGAGCCTATTCTTATTTACCTGGACTGGTTTCGCTTTTTCAACATTATGAGTTGATTGGAAACAAACAGAAAGCCGAGGAAACAAAGGCTTTAACGCTAAAACTTAGTGAAGGCCTTCCAAATAGAGCTCAAATTAAATCAGGATTGGGACTTGACGAATAAAAAGATAAATACAAATAGTTCTGATGAACAGCTGATGTCGTTCCTTCAAAAGGGGAGCGATTCGGCGTTTTCAATACTCTATGAACGCTATAGTAATCGGATTTTATTCTTCATGTTTAAAATGTTGCGCAATGATGAAGCGAAAGCACAGGATTTCACCCAAGACATCTTCATTAAGGTGATTGAATCTGCTCATCAATTCAAAACGAATAAATCATTTAAGACTTGGATTTTTACCATCGCAGCAAATCATTGTAAAAATCATTTTCGGAGTGTCAAACATTTTGCGGATATAGACCGTGAGGCAGGTGCTTTAACTTATGCTGTTGACCATGGAAAATCGATGGATCAAAAGTTATTTCAAAAGAGGTTAAGCATTGAAGTAGATAAACTGGCATTGCATTACCGACAAACTTTTGTGTTGCGTTATCATGAAGAATTAAAAATTAAAGAAATCGCTGAAATTATGGATTGTCCAATAGGAACAGTAAAGTCACGTTTAAATCATACCATAAATCACCTGGGTGAAAAATTGCAAGTCTTTAAGTCGTTGAGTGATAATTTTAAATTGAAAGAAAACTAGAAATTATGGAAGATCAATTAAGAAAGCTTCTAGAAACAAAGGAGTTTGAACAACTTTCTAAAACAGAAAAGGACTTTGTGTTACAGCAAATATCTGAAGCGGAATATAGAACCCAATTTGAAAGCTTACAAATGATGAAGGAGGAAATGAAATCAGAAGCTTCAACTATAAAAGTGGATTCAGCTATTCCTCCTAATTTAATGGCTGCTTTAAAGAATCAAAAAGAGAAACAACAAGAGGAAAAACAATCAAAAATATTCTTTCTCGTTCAATCAAAAATACCTTTATGGTCAGCCGTTGCGGCCGTTTTTCTGGTGTTTATATTGTCAACTCCTGTATTTATCGATAAGGATATTAAACCAAGTAAAACTGGAGTAATTGCTTCCATTGACACTGTATTTGTAGATAAGATTATTCGTGACACCCTTCAAATTTTCGTTCCAGCGGACACGGTTTATAAAACCATTTATGTGAAGGATCAAAACAATCATATTGCAGAAAATCGAATGACTAAACCACAGGGGAAAACAGAAACAAAGGATGACATCACCATTGATTTGAAAGAAGCAATGGTTTTAGGTGGGTACACCAATGTTTTAGATTTCGAAGTTCATCAAGAAGGACAAAGTTTATCAGAAGATTCCATTGGACAGAAAATTTTCGATTATACAAATTAAAGGATCATCTTTTAATTTTATCTTACAATTTATTCTATTTTCATAGTCAAAATAGATTGTATTATGTCAAATGTAAACTTAATTATAGAAGAACGTGCCGCCAAAATTGGCGATTTCTTAGTCGGAAGGTTATTGCCTTTTAGAAAAAAAAGAATGGTTGGTCCTTTTATTTTTATTGATCATATGGGACCGGTAATGTTAAACGAGCGACAAAATTTCGATGTTCTTCCGCATCCACATATTGGAATTTCTACCTTAACTTTTTTATTTGAAGGTAACATTATGCACCGAGACTCCATAGGCAGTGAAGTAGAAATAAAACCAGGGGCTGTGAATTGGATGACTGCTGGAAAAGGAATTGTTCACTCTGAAAGAACACCCGAATATTTAAGAAATAAAGAGGTGTTAATGCATGGGTTGCAAATTTGGGTGGCCTTGCCCAAACATTTGGAACAGATGGAACCACAATTTTCTCATGTTGAAGCTAAGGATATTCCTTCATGGAAAGAAGAAAACCTTGAGTTTAAACTTATCGCTGGTGAAGTTTTAGGAAGAAAATCACCTGTGGATGTATTTAGTAATTTATACATGATTGAAATTAAAAGTACCGCTAAACAAGAAGTGAATCTTGGTGATCAGCTTTTTGGTGAATCTGGAATTTATATTTTAGAAGGAAGTCTCTCAACATCAGAAAATACATTTTCTCCAAAACAAATTTTGGTTTCAGATAATTGCAGTTTATGTTCCTTTACAATGGAGGAAGATACCACAATTTACATTTTTGGTGGAGAAGCATTTCCCGAAAAAAGATATATCGATTGGAATTTTGTTTCTTCAGAACGTGAAGTAATCGAACAAGCTAAGGCGGACTGGGAAGCTCAAAATTTTGATAAAATCAAAGGAGAGGAAGATGAGTTTGTGCCTTACCCAACAAGGAAAAGCAATTAAATTTCGAAAAGATTACTGTCTCGATTGGCGCTGTGTGTTTAATATATTTACATTTATCGAACAAAAAATACATCCATTAGAAATGAAAAATATTTTTGAAAAAGAAGTTACAGAAGAAGTTGTTGCTAGAATCAACGCTTTAGATGCTCAGTCAATTCCGCAATGGGGGAAGATGTCTGTAGACCAGATGCTAGCTCATTGTAGTGTAAGCTACGAATTAGTGTATGAAAATAAGCATCCAAAACCTAAAGGAATTAAAAAATGGATGCTTAAAACTTTAGTGAAAAAAGTGGTGGTCAATGAGAAGCCATATAAGAAAAATGGTATGACAGCTCCTGAATTTTTGATAGCAGATCAAAAAGTTTTTGATCAAGAAAAGAATCGTTTAATTGCTTATATCAAGAAAACGCAAGAATTAGGTGAAAACCATTTTGATGGAAAAGAAAGTCATTCTTTTGGAAAATTGACATCTCAAGAATGGAATAATATGTTTTACAAACACCTTAATCACCATTTAACGCAATTTGGTGTATAATTTAAAAACTGGTATATGAATACAACTCCCGAACATAATGAACGCATGGCAAAAATGACTTTTGCATCGGTTTATCCACACTATGTTACAAAAGTGGAAAAGAAAGGTAGAACAGTTGAAGAACTGCACGAAGTCATAGAGTGGCTCACAGGTTTCAATGAGAATGATATCGAACGATTTATGGAGAATAAAGCCACTTTTAAAGCTTTTTTTGATGCTGCAAAACTCAATCCAAATGCACCATTAATTACAGGGATGATTTGTGGATATAGAATTGAAGAGTTGAAAAACCCCTTGACTAAAAAAGTGAGGTATCTCGATAAATTAGTCGATGAGTTGGCTAAAGGGCGAAAAATGGAAAAAATCTTACGCAAGACAGTATAGGAGTTAAGTTGTAAAATAAAGAGTTATGAATAGACTATTTCTTTTAGTGCTTTTTGGATTTTTATCATTATGTGTTTTTGGACAAACGCCTAATTCGAATTATGATGAAGAGTTAGCTAAGGAACTTGGTGCCGATGATTATGGCATGAAAAAATATATTTTCGTTATTTTAAAAACGGGAACCAATAAAACGGAAGATAAAGCTTTTATTGATTCGTGTTTTGCTGGACATTTAAGTAATATTAAACGTTTGGTGGAAGAGCAAAAACTGATTGTTGCTGGACCATTTTTTGAAAATGAAAAAGATTATCGAGGACTTTTTATTCTCAATGTTGATACAAAAGAGAAAGCAATTGAAATCTTAAAATCTGATCCTGCAATAAAGGAAGATTTACTAAGCTCAGAGTTATTTGAATGGTATGGCTCTGCAGCTTTGCCGCTTTATTTAGAAGCGTCAGATAAAGTTTGGAAAATTGGATATTAAAAAGAATTAATGTAGATTCGTATGAGTGATAAACCAAGAGTGACAGGAGTTGGAGGGATTTTCTTGAAATCAACCAATCCTGATAAGATGAAAAATTGGTATAAGCAAAATTTAGGCTTAGAAACAGACCAATGGGGAACCAATTTTGAATGGTACCAAGGAAGTAAACCAACCGAAAAAGGATTTACGCAATGGAGCCTTTTCAAAGAAGATTCTAACTATATGGAACCTTCTAAGAAAGAATTTATGATAAATTATCGCGTGGTTCATATTGAAAAATTAGTCGAACAATTAAAAGCCAATAAGGTTACCATTTTAGATGAAATTGAAACTTTTGAATACGGTAAGTTTGTTCATATATTAGATGAAGAAGGTAATAAAATCGAACTTTGGGAGCCTGTTGATAAAGAATATGAAAAATTAGTAGAAGGAAGAACTAAATAAGTTTGAAGATGAAAGCATTAAAAAGAATTTTGATTGTATTGGCTATTATTTTAACCATTCCGTTGATTGTAGCTGCTTTTATAAAAGGCGAATACACAGTTGAAGAATCGATTATCATTAATCAACCAGAAGAGGTGGTGTTTGCTTACATTAAGCACTTAAAGAATCAAGATAATTTTACCAAATGGGCAAAAATGGATCCAGATATGGAGAAAACCTACACTGGTACAGATGGAACAGTTGGTTTTGTTTCTGCATGGAAAAGCGATATCGAAAATGTTGGGGTTGGTGAACAAGAAATCTTAAGTATTAAAGAAAATGAGAAGATTACTTTCGAACTTCGTTTTTTAGAACCTTTTGAATCAACACAAGAAGCGTATATGTCAACAGATGATCTTAATGAAAATCAGACAGAAGTAAAATGGGGATTTAGTGGTAAAATGTATTATCCAATGAATTTTATGTTATTATTCATGGATTTTGAAGAAATGATTGGAGAGGACTTTCAAGAAGGACTTAAAAATTTAAAGGTTATTTTAGAAAAAAAAAAGTAATGGATAAAGGAATGAAACTAGGCGCATTTTCTGTAAGTCTGACAGTAAAAGATATTCATAAGTCGAAAGCGTTTTATGAAAAATTAGGCTTCAAAGAGAAAGGAGGAAATATTGATCAAAATTGGATAGTACTCAAAAATGGAGATGCCGTTATCGGACTATTTCAAGGGATGTTTGAAGAAAACATATTGACCTTCAATCCTGGATGGGATGGTGATGCACAAAATATTGAGGATTTTGATGATGTGAGAAAAATTCAAGAACATTTGAAAAATCAAAATGTAGATTTAATCAAGGAGGCTGATGCATCAACAGAAGGACCAGAACATATTTCGTTGAAAGATCCAGATGGAAATGTAATTCTTATTGACCAACACAGATAATTATGGCTGAAAACAAAACAAAAGAGACGGCAGCAAGTGTTAATGACTTTATAGAATCATTTGCAAATACAGAACAGAAGAAAAAGGACAGTTATGAGTTGATCGAAGTTATGCGTGAGGTCACGGGATTTGAGCCTAAAATGTGGGGTCCGTCCATAATTGGTTTTGGTTCGTATCATTATAAATATGCAAGCGGACATGAAGGAGACGCGCCACTTGTAGGCTTTTCACCAAGAAAAACAGCAATATCTTTATATGTTTTTACAGGTTTAGACGAACATGAAGATATACTTGAGAATTTAGGGAAATTCCGAAAAGGAAAAGCATGTATTTATGTAAAGAATAATGCTGATATCGACTTGGAAGAATTGAAAAAAATTATGAATCACACGATTGAATTCTTAAAAAGAACTTATGAATAATTTTAAACTAGAAATTAAATGGGCAATTATTTTCACGATTTCATCCCTTGTGTGGATGTTCATTGAGAAAATTACAGGTCTGCACAGTACGCATATCGATAAGCATTATTTATGGACTAATTTATTTGCCTTTATTGCGATTGCTGTATACGTTTTAGCCTTGCTAGATAAAAGAAAATCTCTCAAAGGAAAAATGTCTTTTGTCCAAGGTTTTGTTTCTGGATTGAAAATAACTGTAATCGTAACTTTATTAGCTCCTTTGTCTCAATGGCTCACGCACGAAGTGATTTCACCAGAATATTTTACAAATGTAATCGCTTATTCTATTGAAGAAGGACATTACGCCAATGAAGCCGATGCGAAAGCCTATTTTAATTTCCAAAATTACGTGCAACAAAGTGTATTTGGTGCTTTTGGAATGGGCGTATTTACAAGTGCAATTGTGGCGTTAATAGTAAAGAAGAAGTAAAGAATTTGAAATAATATTTCACATTATTTTTCCTCAATATATTTTTGATCACTTTCCTATCGAAGTTAGCTTAGATAGGAAAGTGGTATAATAGTTTTAAGATACACTCCATGATGTTATGCTTTTTATCTTAACCAATAGATTATTCCTAAAATGCTTGAAGCAAAAATGAGGTAAAATCGAAATGTCAAATATATATATGTTTGATAGGAGAATTGACTAAGGTACAAATCATATTTTGATTGATCTAAGCGTTTGATTAACCTGTGCATGAATATTTGAATTAGCACTAGTCCTAAAATGATAGAAAATATTAATAGATTATTCCTTGTTAAGGCATTTGCTGATGCAAACGTTTTCTGAGTAATAAACAAAATGAATAAAATAAAAAGTATTCGAATTCCATTTCTCATTTTAGAAGAGGACTTCCACGTGAGAATTAAATCAAACTTTAAATTTATTCTTTTTAATATATTATTTAACATTCAACAACGAGCATGTTTTTAGATGAGTTCATCCTGCTCCTTTCGATATAAAAACAGTTTATTTCCTACGTTTATTTTTCCTTGCTTTCTTACGTTCAATCTTCTTTTCGATTGGACGAATATTTCTTTTTTCCGCTTTTGGAGAGGCTTGATTTCGTTCTCCTTCTCCAATTGAGTGCTTTGGGTTTAACATTGTTGGAGCATCGTGAATATCTGGCTCAAACTCCATTGGGATAGGCTCTGTAGAAACTTCAACATCCTCTGGAAGCGATTCAATTGAAATCTGTAAATTCATGAAAGATTGGATTTCATCAAACATTACTTTGTCCTCCTCTTTGATGAATGAAATTGTGTTTCCTTCCGCTTCTGCACGACCAGTTCTACCAATCCTGTGCATGTATTGCTCTTTGTCTTCAGGTAAATCAAAATTAATTACGTGACTCACATCTTCAATGTCAATACCACGAGAAACAAGATCTGTTGCTACAATTCCTTTAATGGCCTGCGTTTTAAATTCATCCACCATTCTTAAACGGAAGTTCTGAGATTTATTACTGTGTATTACACCAAACTGTTCTGGGTAATCAGCCTCTATTCTTTCGAAAAGTAAATCGGCATAGGCTCTGGATTTTGTAAATATGAATACCCTTTCAATGCGCTCATCTTTTTCCAATAAATACTTTAATAAATTGTACTTAGTATTAAAGTTATTTGTGGCAAAGGCAGACTGATTAATTTTCTGTAACGGTGTTCCAGATGGTGCCGCAATAATTTTCTCAGTCTTTCTAAAAAACGTAGAAACGATTTCATCAACGTCATTAGAAATGGTTGCAGAGAACAAAAGGTTTTGTCTTTTATTCGGCAATAAATCAAAAATTCTTTGAATTTGAGGTCTGAATCCTAAACTCAACATTTCATCACATTCGTCAATCACCACTTTCTTGATTTCTTTCAATCTTAAAAGTCCAGTCATTGCAATATCATAAAGTCTACCTGGAGTTCCGATAATCACATCACAACCTTCATAAACAGCTTTCTTTTGCGTATTGATGTTTGTTCCTCCATAAACTGCAATTGTTCTTGTAGACATGTATTCAGTTAATTTCTCAACCTCTGTAGCTACCTGAACTGCTAATTCACGTGTAGGAACAAGAATTAAAACCCTTGGATGTGTTGATTCTGTAAACTTTAAATCACGTAAAATTGGAAGTAAATATGCCAAGGTTTTACCTGTACCTGTTTGAGCGATCCCGATAACGTCGGTTCCTGCCAAAACCTTCGGTATGGCCTTCTCTTGAATTGGTGTCATTTCTGTAATGTTCTGATCATTCAGGGCATTCAAGAGTTGCTTGGTTAATTTTATTTCTTCAAATTTCATGCTTATCGTATTACTTTTACGTTGTGATTACTTCCAACCTTAATAATGGAAGAAGGCTTTCGCATCACTTCTTTTGTTCTTTCGTTTAAAATTAAATCTACTGATGAAATAATGGACTCATCAATTTCATCAAATTGCGTTGCTGTTGGTTTACCGGAAATATTTGCACTTGTAGAAACAAGTGGTTTTCTTATTTTTTGGATTAACTTTTTGCAATTCATGTCATTGGTAACACGAATTCCAATCGAACCATCCTTGGCTAATAGTGCTTTTGGTAAATTTCTAGGTTGATCGTAGATAATCGTTAATGGCTCCTCAGTAAAGTCAATTAAGTCATAACAAACATCTGGAAAATCAGTAACGTATCGTTCTAACATCGCCACACTGTCCACCAAAACGATAAATGATTTTTCACCATCACGGTTTTTTATCTCATTGACTTTTTGAATTGCTTCTTCATTACTCGCATCACAGCCAATTCCCCATACAGTATCTGTCGGGTAAAGGATCGTTTTTCCATTTTTTAAACCTTCTGCTGCTTCGTGAATGTTAACCTTTTTTTCCAATGCAATTTAATTTTTGACAAAAATACAACCTTCAATTGTATTATCCCGATTTAACATGAGCTTATGTTGTTATAACTCATTTTTTGTATTGTAAACGAATCTATATTAATCAGTTCCTCGCTTGTGAATATCGTTATGACCTTCCTCAATTTCATCCTTTACATCTTTGATGACTTTTGTCAACAGAAAATATTCTTGACTACTGTTCTTATTGATCCATTTAAATCCGTCCGGGTCACCATCAATCGCAATGGCCATGTTGTAAAAAAGTAAGAAGTTATTTTGCATTAACCATTTTTTAGCCTGAGCATTTCCTTCTGCGGCGTTAATCATCGCCATTACATGAGGATACCCGTTTTGCATCAACCATTCTCTGGCCTCATCTTTCAAACGAATAGCATGTGTAGCCATTACTAATTCATTGAACCCTTGTTCATGTAAATAGTCTAGAAGCTTGCTGTGTCCTTCAATTCCCTTCGCCCACGCCAAAATGATCTTTGGATGATATTCAAAAGGTCTCAACTTTACTTTAGATGCTTTCTTTTCGGCTGGTTTTGAATTTTCATTTTTATTGCGTTTAAATAAGCCCATATTTTAATTTGATTTGATGCTCTCTATTTCAAAGTTAAGGCTTTTATCTTTTTAATTTCCTTAAGCTTTGATAAATCCATTACTTTTGTGAAAAATTAAAGGCAATGATTGACGAAAAGATATTGAAAATGTATAAAGCTTCTAATAAGTTTGGTACTTATCTAGAAATGGATTTGGAAGTTTTAAAGGAAGGAGAAGCAAAGTACATTATCGAAATCAAGGAAAAACATTTAGCAACACCAATCGCAGCTCATGGAGGTGTTGTTGCTGCAGTAATTGACGGAACCTTAGGCGTAGCTGCACTTACAGTGGCCGGACAGAATGATAATGTTGTGAGTACTGTTGAATTGCATGTCAATTATTTAAAACCTGTTCGTTTGGGTGATGTACTAACTTCTGTAGGTAAAGTTGTTTCTGCAGGAAAAAGATTACTTTATGTTGAAGCTGCCGTAACTAATCAGGATAATGTTTTAGTGGCAAAAGCGAGTGGAACTTTTAACGCTTACCCAGCCGAGAAAGCATTTAAAATGCTGGAAGAAAATAATTAATTACATGTAAAATTTATTTAATTACTAGTCACTATCATCTCTTTACTCAAGACTCAAACTTCAAACTAATGAAATTCGAATTTATTCGGATTTTATTTTCTCCCAAGTACTAAACATTGATTCTTGACTTGGTCGATCTTCCTCTTCCTCTGTCAATGGCTCACAAGGTTTCAAGGTGTCGTAACATTCTTGCGGAAGTTGCTGATAAAGCGCTGTTCCTTTCGATTTCCAATCAATCATTTGCTGACTCACTTCTTTGATCACCTTCGCAGGGTTTCCGACAGCTAAACTTCTTCTTGGAATTTGAGCTTTAGCTGCAACAAAACTCAAAGCACCAATAATACATTCTTCTCCAATGATAGCATCGTCCATCACAACGGTGTTCATCCCGATTAAACAGTTAGCGCCAATCGTACCTCCGTGGATAATTGCGCCGTGTCCTATGTGCGCACCTTCGTTTAGGGTAACTGTTGTTCCAGGAAACATGTGAATAGTACAATTTTCTTGAACATTACAACCATCTTTAATAATGATTTTACCCCAATCACCGCGGATTGCAGCACCTGGACCAATATAAACATCCTTTCCTATAATCACATTTCCAGTAACAGTTGCATTTGGATGAATAAAACTTGAAGGGTGAATAACTGGTTTGAAACCATTAAATTCAAATATATTTGCCATTTTTTAACGTTTTTCTTAAACTATATTATACAATTATACGTTTTATAAAAGATGAGTTATTGCGAATTTACAAAAGATTTAGATGAAAAACATCTCGACAAGAAATATCATGATTTTAGGTATGGTTTTCGGGTTGATGATGACGATGAATTATTTGGGCGATTGATTCTAGAAATAAATCAAGCTGGTTTGAATTGGGCTATGATTCTCAAAAAAGAAGAGCACTTTTTTAAAGCTTTTGATGGTTTTAAAATTAATGTAGTCGCAAAGTATGATGAGGAGAAAATAGAAGAATTGATGAATAATTCAGGAATAATTCGGAACCGTAGAAAAATTGAAGCTGTAATTTATAATGCCAAACAAATTATGAATATTCAAAATAAAAATGGTAGTTTTAAATTGTGGTTAGATAAACATATAGGGTATTCATTAAAAGAGTGGACCAAGTTGTTTAGAAAAAACTTTAAATTTACGGGAGAAAAAATTGTTGAGGAGTTCCTAATGAGTACAAGTTATTTACAAGGTGCTCATGATCAAGAATGTGAAATTTATAATAAAGTAATAAAAAGTAAGCCGAAATGGGAAATAAAATAATCGTTGCAGCAACAAGTTTAATTTTTATGCTACTGACTAATGTCGGTTTAACGCAATATTCAATTGGTGGAGGTCTAAGTTCTTTTCATGGATTAAATACTGATGTTAACCGCTTCGGTTTGAATGCCTTTGCCGAGGTACCAAAATTTAGTGATGCAACACTATTAGTTCGTGCTTCATATATGTTTCCCGAAAGTGCGAGTCAAACAGCAGATATTGAAGCTATCGATTTTAATACGACGCCATCAAAATTAACTGCAGATGTAGTAACTTCAACATCTTATTTTGCAGTAGATGGAGGAACAAGGTATTATTTTATCAATGATTATGATGTTGGCTTTTCATTGTTTGCAGGACCACACATCAAAGGTATTTTATCTTCTGTAAGAGTTGATTATAAATTACCATCAGGTATTAATCCAGATGATTATCAAACATCATCAAATCCACAACAACCACTAACAGGATTAGAACCTCAATACTCACTATTGTTTGCTTTTGGAGGGACTGCTGGTGTAAAATACCAATTGCCATACAGAGGTGCTTTAATGTTTGATATGGGCGTAGAATTAATCACAGGACTATATGATCCATACACTATTTTGGGTCGTGAAATATCTCCTTTATCTTTTAGCTTTAACTTGGGATACCGTTTCGATTGGTATTAATTTTTACCGCTGTATGATTGTTATTGAAAGTGGTGGAACAAAATCCACTTGGGTTTTTAATCTACCTAATGATTTGAGGGGTAAAGATTCCTTTCGTACAATTGGATTACATCCGCAAGAACTTAATTCGACCAAAGCTGAAACAATCAAAGCTTTAGTTCAAGAACATCAGCTTCAAAATCAGGAAGTTCATTTTTTTGGTGCAGGCTGTGAAAGTGAAGAGGCTAAAGTTAAAATCAAGAAATTCCTAGAAGCTTTTGGTTTGGATGTACAACAAGTTCAAACTGATCTTCATGCTGCTTGTGTTGCTCATTTAGGACAAAAAAGAGGTATGGTAGGTATTATAGGTACTGGTGCTGTTGCGGCGCTTTTTAATGGAGAAAAAGTTATTCAGCAAAGCTCTGGTTTAGGATATATGCTAGGAGATGAAGGTAGTGGTTTTGATATAGGAAAACGTCTGATAGTTCAACATTTAAATCATCAATTACCCTCAGAAATTACAAAAGAAATCGATACCTATTTTGAATATAGATCGATTGTTCATCGTGTTCAAGAGTCTGATGGGAGAATGAAAATTGCAGGCCTCACAAAAATTGTCCGTAAATATTCTGATGATCCAGTTATTTTTAAAATTTTAAAAGAAGCTTTTTCTGACTTCTGTAAAACTGCTTTATTGCCTATTCAAGAGAATCATCCAATACATTTTATCGGTAGTGTAGCATATTATTTTCAAGAAGAATTGAAATCTACCTTGTCTTCAATGGGTTACGAAATGGGAGGTGTGGAAAAGGAAGCTGTTGAAGGTGTATTTGAATTTTTGAATAAAAGATGAACATTTCTAAAATCAATTAATGCTACCATAAAATAAATAGAATAAGCAGGTAAAATATTTTTTTTAATTAAAAAAATTAAGATATTGCGGCTTCCAATTTTTAATTAGCAAATGAAGGAATTTGAATTAGAAGCATCGGCAAAAACACCTAAAATCAATTTTAATGCCCAAACAGGGAAGATGTTGATAGAAGGAAGAGCAATTTCTGAACCTGAAGATGGTTTTTGGGAACCTGTACTCAAGTGGTTCTATGCCTATGCGACCACCCCTTATTCAATGACTCAAATTACCTTTAACCTCGACTATTTTAATATTTCCTCTTCAAAACAAATTTTATTTCTTCTCTATAAGTTAAATGAAATTCATGAATCTGGATTAGAAACTGAAGTAATTTGGAAGTTTTCTAATGATGATTTTGAAATGAAAGAAGCTGGACTCGATTTTTCATGTGTCGTGAATGTGCCTTTCCAATTTGAAATGATTGTAACTGAAAAACTGGAACAATATGCTTAAACTATTCTTTCCAATCATTGGGAACAATAAATCTCGATATTCCATCATCAAATAAAAATAGCTTAGGTTCCGATAATGGTTCTTTCAATTGAAGCGAATCAGAAGGATCACGTATTTCAGTAACTGTTGAAGATAACCAAAAAGGTTTTTGTAAAAGCTGAATAGGTGTTGTATTTATATTATGTAAATCTGATTGTCGAATATATGTATTGGGCGATCTTGCGATTTCTCCACCACCCAAACTTACATCTTCGATAAAAAATATTCCTTTCAAAAAAAGGTAAGAATCATCAATCTCTACATTGATTTTTTCGAAGACTTCCTTTCTCCGTCCTAGAGGAAGTTGCTGATGGATAATTTTGTTTAGTTTTAAGTCTAAATTGTCACGTAATCGCGGTCCGACCCAGTACTTAGCCGAGTTAATTTGTGTAGAATGCCGTAAAAGATAATATTTGACTGCACACT
Organism: Brumimicrobium aurantiacum; assembly: GCF_003402975.1. Taxonomy (GTDB): domain Bacteria; phylum Bacteroidota; class Bacteroidia; order Flavobacteriales_D; family Crocinitomicaceae; genus Brumimicrobium; species Brumimicrobium aurantiacum. Next base: position 162,011 of record NZ_QURB01000007.1, read on the forward strand.
CTAAATGAATCACCTTACCTTTGTATCGAATGATAAAATCTAATTCTCCAACTGTTCTTTTATTTTCTATAATTTGATAATTCTGAAGGAGTAATTCTATTGGTTCAAAAGTCTGAAAAAAGTAGGAGAGGAGTGATTCAGCATAAAACCCCAATCGCTTATTTTTCTTTCGATTTGTAAAAAGAATTAAATCATTGGGTCGATCATCCAAATGATTAAAATAGTCGGCACATTGTTGTTTCCATTCTTTTAAAATAGATTTCGGAAACTGATCAAAGGGCTTTAAATCATATTCGTCTTTTAAGGGGGAATCAGAAAATACCAACCAGTATAAGTCTCTAACTGTGTTGTTCTTTATTGCTCTAAAAACCGAATCATTCATATTTTTAAAGATAGTATATTTTGGAATTAATAAACGTGTGTATGCAATAACATTTCTGGAAACACATTTAAAAAATTCAAATCCTTTGCCAATCCTATTTGAATTGATATTTTTGTGCTGAAATTATTCAAAAATAAATAGAATAATATGAGAGTAGTAGATACAATACCGCATGAACGTTTCAAGATTCAGATTTTCTCTTATAATGGGAAATATACGGTGAAAATTGAGTTAGGTCAATTTGAACAAAGTTATAAAATTGGAGAACTTGACGTCATGGGATTAGCAGATGTTAAGGCGATGATTACAAATGAGTTTTTGTCTAAATGTTTGAAGAGATTCATTGATATGCGTGCCGACTGGGAAGAGTCATTTAAAAATAAAAATACTAACATAACAAATTCATAAGCGATGAAAAAATATATTTCTAAAACAATTTTAGGATTAAGTGCAACATTATTAATGGCATCATGTGCAGAGACATCTTCAAATGATACCAACTCTGAAAACACCTCAAAACCAGTTGAGCAAACCGAAAGTAAAAAAGAGAATAATGGTTTAGCTATGGCGTTTTACTACCAAGATTCTATCGCTACACAATTTGGTTTCTATAAAGAAATTGATTCGATCTTAAAGGTGAAAGAAATGAATTTTCAACGTGAATTAGAAGCGAAATACCGTGCATATCAAGCGTATGAAGCAGACATCCAGAAGAAAATGGAGAATAACGAAATCACAGGTTATCAAATTGATGGAATTCAACAAACTGCAATGGAAAAACAGCAGTCTATCCAACAATTCGAGCAGCAACGTGGTGCAGCACTCCAAAGGGAGTCAATGGATTATCAAACAAATTTGATGAATAAAATTGCTCAGGCTGGAAAAGAATTCGCGAATAAAAACGATATCGATTTATTATTCTTTTATCAAAAAGGAGGTCAAATCACTTTTATCAATGATGCTTATGATGTGACTGATGATTTCATCAAGTATCTTAATAAAAGAGAAGAAGAATTGATGTCAGGATTTGAAGAAGAGGTTGAAGCAATGCAAAACGAAGAGTCTGACCAATAATAGACCTTATTTTAAAATAAATTGAAGTTATGTTTATATCACAAGAAAAATTACAAAGTAATATTGCGGAGTATGTAATATACATGTATCAAGTAGAGGACATGATACGTGCTTATAACTTTAATATTGAAAAAATAAGAGCCAATGTCATTCGACCACAAGTAAAAAGTGAATCACTTGAGCTTGAAGCTGTGAAATGGTATGAGGATATCATTCAAGAAATGAAGTCTCGTGGATTAGAAACGAAAGGACATTTACACCGATTAGGAGAGGTGATCACGGAGATGATTTACTTGCACAATACATTAAAAGATGTTGTAAAAGACCAAAAATATTTGGACTTGTTGACTGCAGCAGAAGAAAATGTAGAAGCTTTTCAAAAGAAAAGTGACTTAGGTGCACTTAATATCGTTGAGGTTTGTTTTCAAGCATTATACATGAAGTTACTATTGAAGCTTCAAGGTAAGGAGGTTAGTGCAGAAAGCGAAGCGGCATTTGATACAATGAGAATCGTTTTGGCCTATTTAACCAAAGCTTATCATCAAATGAAAGCAGGTGATATGAGTATGTTTGAGCCAGCTAAATAGCAAATAAAATTTTTTAAAATTGAGAAAGACTGCCTTTAGGTGGTCTTTTTTATTTGGACCTAAATCGGTCGTTGAATTTCTTGATTTGCTCTTCTTTTAAAGCGGATAAATCTTTAGGAACTTTTCTCTTCCATCTTTTGTGTGACCAAATCCAATACTCTGGTGCTTCTTTTATTGTTTCTTCTAATAATTTAGCAAATTCCTCCGTTATTTCACCATATGCTAATGCGCGTGGCGTTGAAGTAATTTCCTTTAAGCGCATTGTATAATGTCCACGCTTTTGTTTGTGTATGCTAAAGTAAACAACCGCTTGATCATATTGATTGGCTAACATTTCTGGTCCAAATAGAATACCTGAAGGCTGATTTAAAAATTCCATCCAATAACATTTCTTTGCATCGCCAGGAGATTGATCAGCCAAAACGAGAGTTGAGATTGTTTCTTTATTATTACTGAAAAATTCATGCACAATCTTTGAATGAATGACTTTCATTCCAAATCTAGATCGTCTTCCATTGAGTTTTTTATCCCAAAATCCATTACTGAGCGGCATACCTATTCCAACAGCTTTGTGCTTGAATAATAGGTTTTGGCCAGTAATTAACCATTCCCAATTGTTGTAGTGTCCAGAAACTAAAAGCACATTCTTGTTTTTACGGTAAAGTTCATCCATAACTTCAGGGTTCTCCACCTTAAAACGTTTCAGCAACTGTGTTTTAGAAATGCTGAGATTTTTTGTTGCTTCAGCCAATAAATCTGTAAAGTGATGATAAAACTTACGTTCAATTTTACGATGTTCTTGAGTTGATAACTCAGGAAAAGAACGTTCTATATTTCCGCGGACTACTTTTCTTCGGTAAGGAACAACAGTAATCAATAAAAGAAAAAAGAAATCCGTAAAAAGGTACAACACACGAAGTGGAAGTAATGAAAGCGGATAAACCAATACATAATATGCGAAAGCACTAAACATTTTGACTTTTTTGTAAAAGTATAAATTAAGATTAACTCTTGCCACACCTAGCAGGTAATTGTAAAAGAATTTTAAATTTGTGATATCAAATTAATACAGTTAAAAAATGGAAAAAATCATCAGTGGTATTCAACAAATTGGAATTGGAGTTCCAAATGTTCAGGAAATCTGGAAATGGTACCGTAAGTTCTTTGGAGTAGATGTTAGAATTTTTGAAGAAGCAGCAGAAGCACCTTTAATGACAAGGTATACTGGTGATAAAGTACATTCTAGAACAGCAACACTTGCACTTTCCATGGAAGGTGGAGGTGGATTTGAAATCTGGCAATTTACAAGTCGTGATACAGAAAAGCCTAAGTTTGATATACAGTTAGGTGATTTTGGATTATATATCTGTCGTATTAAATCAAGAGACGTTCAAGCTTCTTTCAACTATATGAAGTCAAACGGAGCCAAAGTTCTTGGTGAATTGAAGCAAACTCCACATGGCGAGCCACATTTTTTTGTGGAAGATCCTAATGGAAATATCTTTAATGTTGTCAAAGAAGAAACCGTTTTTCAAAAGACAAAGTTTGAAGGAAAAACTGGTGGAGCAGCCGGAGTTATGATTGGAGTGAGCGATATAGATAAGGCAATGAAACTTTATGCTGATATTTTAGGATACTCTAAAGTTGAATATGACGAAACTGAAGTATTTGATTGTTTTTCTGATTTACCAATGGGAGATAAAAAATTACGTCGTGTATTGTTAGCTCATCCTGAAACGAGACAAGGTCCTTTTGCTCCTTTGTTAGGTCCTACAAAAATTGAATTAGTTCAAGCTATTGAAAGAACAGACTGTAAAAGAATATTCCAAGATCGTTTTTGGGGAGATTGGGGCTTCATTCATTTATGTTTTGACGTAAGAAATATGGATCAATTACAGAAAGAATGTGAAGCAGCTGGTTTTCCTTTTACCGTTGATAGTGGAGCAACATTTGACATGGGAGAAGCAGGAGGAAGATTTTCATACATTGAAGATCCAGATGGAGCATGGATAGAATTTGTAGAAACACATAAAGTTCCAGTAATGAAAAAAATTGGCTGGTATATCAATTTGAAAAATAGAGCCCCGAAGAAATCTTTGCCGAAATGGATGCTTAAAGCGATGGGAATGAATCGTGTTAAGTAAATTGTAAATCCTGAATTGTATTGATTAATGATTAATCAGTACCTGAAGGGAATATATTTTTATTAATTTTATAAAATCAAAATTTAAAGTATGTTAAAAAAATATTTCTTCTTTGGTGTGATTGCTGCTCTTGCTGTTTCATGTAATACAAAATTCAGTGTGAATGGGGAATACGAGGAAACTCCTGTGGTTCATTTTCTTTTAGATCAAGGTAAAGATTACCAATTTATGAAACTGAATAAGACATTCTTAGAAGAAGGGAATGCAAATGAATTTGCCAAGGATGCAGAATACTCTTATTTTGATAACGTTGAGGCTACAGTGACAGAGTATGTTGATAATATAGAGACAAGAGAGTGGACGCTTCAAGATACTGTGATTCAAAATAAAAAGGATGGTGTCTTTTATGGTCCAGAACAAAAGTTGTATTTTTTCAAGGTTGACGCATCTAATTCTGCTGAAAAGTTAAATGAAGATGCCGTTTATCAATTGAATGTAAATATAGATAATGGTGTGCATACTGTTACTGGTGAAACATCATTGGTGAAAGGAGTTTCTATTAGCTACCCACAAACAAATCAATCTTTGAATTTTGCTGAGAACGATGTTGCAAACAATGGTTACCGTAGTACACCAATTACATTTTCAAAATCTAATTCAGCGCCGATTTATAAATTACAAATGCGTTTTGATTATAGAGAGTACACTTCTTCTTCCAACGAAGTAAAATCTATTTTATGGAATATCGGTGAATCAGATAATGCCTCTGCAACATCTACAAGTGCTACAATATCAGCTTCTGGTCAACAGTTTTATGAATTTGTTTCGGCCAATATTACTTCAAATGAAGATGTAGTAAAAAGAGAAGTTGATGGTTTTGAGCTTATATTAACAGCAGGGTCAGACGATTTATATACTTATATGTTAACCAACGAACCAACATCTTCTTTAGCACAGAATCAGCCAACATATTCTAATGTTGATGGTGCGCTAGGAATTTTTTCATCGAGGTTAACTTTTACACAATATAAGGCGTCTTATACACCGCCTTTCACAAGAGCTTTAAATCAAAATTCAACTAGAGAATTATGTAATGGACAATTCACAAATACATTAAAGTTTTGTAGTCCAATACCTGGTGATAATACTACATCATTTGCATGTAACTAGGTTTTAGTTCATAGTTAATCATATTGAAATGATGCTGCTCCTGAGAGTAGCATCATTTTTTTTGGACTTAAGTTTATAATATTTCTCAGAATTTTACGTTAATAAATGTGAAGTGAAGTTTGAAAAGTTTATTTTTCTGAATTTCATAGCAACTTAAATATTGTCTGCAAGCAATGTTTAATTCCCCAAAAACCCAAATATTAAAACTATGAGAACTGTAAACCCCATTTACCATCACTCAGACCAGATGCTCCTACAAGAGCGAAACTGGATTGAGATGGCCAAGAAAGACCCCAAGGAATTTGCCCCGTTGTACAAAAAATACCATGAGCAAATTTTTCGTTATATTTATCAACGTATGGATGATAAGCAAGCGGCTAGTGATGTCACATCACAAGTCTTTCTAAAGGCAATTAAAAACCTTAAAAGATTTGAATTTCGTGGACTGCCATTGTCTTCTTGGTTATACCGAATTGCGAAGAGTGAATTAAATCAGTCATTTCGAGATAACAAAGCGAAACGAACCATTAATATTGACAATACTCAAGTCGCTACATTTATGGAGGTTTTTGAAGAAGAAACCAATAACATCAATAAAAAACGTTTGTTTAATGCCTTGAAAGAGCTAAACTCAACAGATTTACAATTGATTGAATTGCGTTATTTTGAAGGAAGACCATATAGAGAGATTGGTGAAATTATCTCTGCTAAAGAAAATAATGCGAAAGTTAAAACCTTTAGGGCATTGGAGAAATTGAAAAAATCATTTAATAAAAATAACTGCTTATGAAACGAAAACTAGTCTATAATCGGTGGAAATTATCTTCCGATGATATTAAAAAACATCAAAACTTTGACGCAATTCTTAACGGTTTGAAAAAGGATCCGTATAAAAATTGGAAAAAAATAACTTTTTGGGGCACAGTGGGAACTACCGCTGTAGCCCTATTTTTTTTAATCTCTCATTTTTAAACTTTAATCTATAGAAAATACACATACTTTAACGCTTTCTTTATTTTTTCAATGTCAATTTTGTCTATGAATTTATTACATTTGTCTTGTGTTGTTTATAGCACATGACTTTAATGAAATTTATAAATAAATGAAGTATATCTTAACATCGTTTGCATTAGTTTTTGGTCTTTCTGTAATAGGACAAGTAACAATCTTAGAAGAAAACTTTGATGCGCCAACCTTACCATCTACGTTTACACTTATCGATAATGATGGAAATACTGTCGCAAATGATGTGCAGGAATATACTGAAGCATGGATCCCAAAAGAAGACCCAATGGATTCTTCAAACGGTACGGCTTCAAGTACTTCTTATTTTAGTCCTGTAGATAGAGCTGATCGTTGGTTGATTACTTCTCAAATGACCTTAGGTGCTTCAGGAAATTTTGTTTCTTGGAATACTATGTCTCACGACCCTTCCTTTCCTGATTCGTATAAAGTGATGGTTTCAACAACTGGAAATAGTCTTTCTGATTTTACCGATACATTAACTGTTGTGAGTAATGAAACTCCATATTGGTCGTCACATACTGAATCTTTGGAAGAATATGCAAACGAAACCATTTATTTGGCATTTGTAAATACTACCTACAACGGTTTTAAATTATATATGGATAGTCTATATGTTAGAGAACAAGATCCGTTGTCAGTTGCCGATGAGAAAATTGAGGTAGCTATTTACCCTAATCCAACAACTGATGTTTTAAATTTGTCTGCTGGTAATGCAAAAATTGAAAGCATTCAAATTTTCAATTCTTTTGGCCAAAAAGTGTTGGATAAAAATACTTCATCTTCTCAATTAAGTATTGATGTCAATCACCTTGACAAGGGAATTTACTTTACATTAGTTAAAACTGATCAAGGTGTTTCTCGCAGTAAGATTATCGTAGAAAACTAATTTGTTTATCTTTAATCTTTGAGGTCGTTTAACTTAACATTATCCGCATATTCATTGATGATGTTCTGATTTTCTTGGATTTCAATCCATCTGATTTCATTGATGCAAAATAGTATCCACATTTCCACATAAAAATTAGAAACGGCATAGAGGTACACCCTATGGTCTCCAATTTGTCTTGCAGCAATGTATTCCCCTTGTTCTTTTAAAATAAGATATCGTTGCTGTAGGCTTGATCGTGTAAATTCTTTTTTTGTGTATTTATGCATTAATTTCGTAAATTTTGAACGATTTTAGAACACAGATGTACAGTTATAAAAATAAGCATCCTTATGTATAAATTACTAATATTTTTTGTCTTTTTATCTTTGAGTTCAATGGCGCAAATCAATACGCCCATTCGAAATCAAAATTCAAATTCAATTGAATTGGAGAAAAAACAATCTAAAAAGGTATTGGAAAGAGAGCCAGTAGAAGCCACAAATGCTGTTGTTTCAAATTATGAAGCTTTTACCTTAAATGTGCGTTATTTGAAATCAGAATTGAATAATCTTGCTTTGTCATCTACACGTAAAACACCTACTCCAAAGCAGCAAAAGCAGTTTGAAGCGCAATTGAAATATATCAAATCCTTAGATCATAAATCATTCGATTATCATTTGCTAAATTATCAGGTTGGAAACTATGATTTTTCTAGGATCAAAAGTCTTAAAACAGCAGCTAAAATCAAACCGTTAGATTTTACAGTTTTAAAAGAGTTATCTGCCTATTATTATATAATTGACGATCAAAAAGATTTATCGAATCACCTAATTAAAATAGATCAACAGGGTTATTTTTCTTCAGATTTAATTGCTTTTGCAACAAATACATTGTTATCACTACCTAAAAAATCTGTTTTAGTAAGTCACGGAGAACAAGATACTTATCCCTTGTTGATTCAACAAAAAATAAAAAATATTCGATCAGATGTGGAAATCATCAGTTTAGAGCATCTACAAAGTGAAGACTATCGTAAAAAACTCAAAAAACAAGGAATGAAGATGCCCAACACAGAAATTATTGACACACATTTTTTTGATCAATTTTTAGCGTTAAATAAAAATCACAATATTGTTGTGGCTTCAACTCTGCCTAAACCTTACTTAATGAAAGTAGAAGGGATTGCTAATGCAGGATTAGGATTCGCTTATGAATCATCAGTTAAGGAAGAATACAATTTGAACATCTATCATCAATTAATGAAGCAGGCTATTCAGACACATATTGATACAGCTAAAGACCAGAAGATTTTGGTAAATTACTTGCCATATTTGTTTTCAGTTCGAAACCAAATGATGGAAATTGAAGACCAAAACTCAGTCCGTGAAATTGAATTATTAATTTATCAAATAGGTAGAGCTTCAAACACTTTGGGTAAAATCAAAAAGATTATGAAATAACAATATGGGATTATTTCGTGTAAATTATAATAAGCAAAGTGATGAGCAGTTAGTTCGACTCATGGCTAAAGGTGATGAGCGTGCTTTTGATATGATTTATCAAAGATACGGTGCTAAATTGGCTTATTTCTTTACGCGTAAATTGAAGCATGACAAAGAGAAAGGGGAGGATTTTATGCATGATTTGTTTGCAAAGTTAATCGATAGACCAGAGCTTTTTGATTCAAGTAGAAGCTTTAAAACATGGATTTATTCTGTGGCCAATAATATGTGTATTAATGAGTATAAGAAGATGGCAGTGCGTTCAAATACAATTAATGGATTATCTCCAGAAATACAAGTCTCTTCTGATAATCAACCTTTGGAGGATCAGCTCAATGAGAAAAACTTTAGTAGTGATTTGGAAAAAGCAATGTCAAAATTAGATGAAAAACACCGTGAAGTATTTGTAATGAGACATATTGATGGATTATCAGTAAAGGAAGTTGCTGAAGTCATGAACATTAATGAAGGAACGGTTAAATCAAGACTCTTTTATGCTACCAAAAAAATTGCAGGCGTTCTACAAATGTATAATCCCGTAAACAAAGATTAAAATGGAAGATTTAATAAAAAATATTATCATCAACAAACGCTATTTTGAATTGAATTCAGAAGAGAAGATGTTGGTGAAAAAATATGCAAAGAATGAGGAGGAGTTTGAAGCCTTAAAAATCACATTTGGTTCTGTTTATAATTTTAATGAAGAATTAAACGCTAAATTATCACCTGGGGTAAAGGAGAAGTTAAATGAGAGATTTAAAACAAAACATAGTGCTGAAAAAAATATTCAGTGGAATCAATTATTGTATTTCTTTTTTCCTCAAGATAGGCAATTTTACCAAAAGCCTGCATTTCAAATAGCTGCAATTGCCTTGATGGTATTCCTTACAATTCCTTTTTTATGGAAGGAAAAAACGCCTCAATATGCAATAAACACAACAGGAAATTCCATAGAAATTAATAAAGTTGAATTTGAAAATACAACTCCAGAGTCTGATAGAGTATCAACAGAAAATAATGTTCAACATTTAAAAGAAGTGCCTAAAAGTACTCAAGATGTTGTTTCTCCGCCACCGCCTGTTGCTGTAATAGAAGAGAACACTCTAGATTTAGGGGAAGAAGATGTAGTCATTGAGGAGGAATATGTCCTGGAGGATTATATGCTCTCACCACAAAATGAGACTACGATCTCAACTGAAAGGAGGGTCTCTAATTTGTCAGGAGATACACGTGTAGAACATGCAGAAATTCAAAAATCAAATAAAAAGGTTGAGACTTCTGAAACTTTAGATTTGTTAATCGCTTTATATTAAATTAAGCGACGATTAATTATTGTGAATATCTAATGGAGCACGTGATAAGATATCATATTTCTTTCCTTCCCTTTTCATAAAACGCTGCCAAATATCCGATATTGAAGTATCCATTATTTCTAAAGGATTGAGTACAGGTGCAACAATCCAGTTATTGCGATTTATTTCTTCTTCAAGTTGACCACCATCCCAGCCAGAGTATCCTAAAAAGAATCTAACTTTTGAATTGTCAATTAAACCGTCTTTTAATTGTTCAATTAATAAATCGTAGTCGCCGCCGATAAAAATTCCGTCATCTACTTCAACACTCCCTGGAAGTCTATTTCCTAAGGTATGAATAAAAAAGATGTTTTCTGTTTGAACTGGACCGCCGATACTAATGTTGGCGCCAATATCTGGAAAGTTTTTAGCCACATCTGCTAAGTTGATATCTAAATAATTTGTTAGCACGAATCCAAACGTTCCTTGACTATTGTAATCACATAAATAAACAACCGAACGACCGAAATAGTCATCTTTTGAAAAAGGATCAGAGATTAATACACGACCTTTTCGTGGTTTTCTATTGTTTTTAAATGATAAATCGATTGCCATATTCTGATAATTAGTTTTAAAGCATAAACTCTGATGAAAACAATCATCATGCACATAAAAGTAAAAATATAGATGGAATAAAAGTAATTTTTTCAGATTAATACTTACAGAATTTAATTTAGATCTATTGATGACATTTTTGCTAAACGTGAGTTGAGAAAGATATTTAATGACAAAAGGGACTACGTAAATACGATATGCGAAGTGAATCATTAATTTAAATTGATTTACGCCAGGATATTCTATTTGTTGATTAAATAATTTTCGTATATTTGATTAATATTTAAACAATTATAAGCACCATGGAGATCTATTTATCATCAAATTTAAAGTTGCTCAGAAAAAATAGAAAGCTTTCCCAAGAGGAAGTAGCCGGAAAGTTAAATTTAACCCGTTCATCTTATTCAGGTTATGAAAATGGTGTCGCTGAACCTGGTGTAGAGAATTTATTGAAAATGAGTAAGTTCTATCGAATCCCTTTAGATGATTTATTGAAACGTGATTTTTCTAAACTTACGGAAAATGACTGGGAAGCTATCCAGAAAGGAGTTTATGCAGATGTTAAAGGTAGAAGACTTCGTGTTTTGACTTCAATGGTCTCTGAGCAAAATGATGATGTCATTGAAATGATTCCACAAAAAGCCAGTGCGGGGTATACCTTAGGTTATTCTGATCCAGATTATCTAAAGGTTTTGCCAACTTTCCAACTTCCATTTTTAAAGAAAGACAAAAAATACCGTTCTTTTCCTATTCAAGGAGATAGTATGCCACCTGTTTCTCCTGGTTCATATGTTGTTGCAGAATATATACAAAACTGGGAATCACTTAAAAACAATCATCCATATATCATCATTACTAAAGAAGAAGGAATTGTTTTTAAAATCGTAAATAAAATTCCTGGTAAAGAAAATGTGATCCAACTTTCCTCTACAAATCCATTATACGAACCTTATTTGTTGGATATTAATGAGGTGATAGAGATTTGGAAATTTGTGAATTATATTTCCCATGACCTACCTGAAGTTACTATTTCAGAAGATGATTTGCTGAAATCTGTAAAATCTATACAAAAACAAGTCAATGAAATGAGATCGTTCATGCAAACTGATCAATAGTTATTCTTTGTGTTTAATCTTTAGGGGGTCTGAAAGAAACAAAACATTCGTTTGTAGCATTAAAAATATTGATTATTAATTTGTTGTGCTAATTATCGTCATTATGTAGTTGTCTTTCTACAATCTATTATTGAATTATATAAAATTTCATCTTTATTATGTTAATTTTGAACTAAGTTCAACTTGTATTGTTCTAGAGATAGGATTAATATTATTAAAATGAAGCAACCAGTTTTACTTATCGTAGATGATGAAAAAGACATCAGAGCGCTCTACCACTCAATTGTGAATCGAAATTTTGATTTTGGAATTATTGAGGCGGAATCTTTAGAGGCTGTTAAAAATCTTCTTCCTCATACAGTTCCAGATTTTGTATTACTCGATCTTTGTCTAAAAGATGGTAGTGGATTTGATGTTATTCCTGCTTTGAAAAAAGTGAATCCAGAGGTTAAAATTTTGATTATCACAGCCTTTAATCATTGTAAAGAAAAAAGAAAAGCTGTTGAAATGGGAGCTGTTGGATTATTGGCAAAACCATTTGATCAAAATCAACTGATTGACCATTTAAAAACAATGCATTATCCTGATTAAATGGTGAAAAAGAAAATTCTAATCATTGATGATGATGTTGACATCTGTATGCTTTTAAAAAGATTTTTTGAACGCAATAATTACGATGTTGAAATAGCTTTCAAAGGAAAAGAAGGAATCGATCTTTTGAAGGACAACAAAGTGGATCTTGTACTTACTGATTTTAGACTTCCAGATAAAAATGGTTTCGAAATGCTTGAAGCCATTAAATCAATTAATGAAGAAATACCAGTAATCATTATTACGGGATATTCTGAAGTCAACCAAGCGATTAAAGCAATTCGACTAGGAGCGCATGAATATGTGACCAAACCAATTTACCCTGAAGAAATACTTTTACTAATTCAAGATGCTTTAAGTGATTCAACAACTAATGTGGAATTTGAAAAAGAATCCACGTTTTCTGAACAGAAACCAGTTGAGCAAGAAAACGATAAAAGGAACCCTTCTCAGGTAAGTTCGGATACTTATATCATTCCAAACAGTGAGTCTTCAAAAAAAATACAGCAGCTCATTAATTTAGTTGCTCCAACCAATATGACAGTAGTTATAATTGGAGAAAGTGGGACAGGTAAGGAGGTTGCTGCAAGAATGATTCATGATGCAAGTGAAAGGAAAGGACAAGCTTTTATTCCCGTTGATTGTGGGGCATTGCCTCAGGAATTAGCTTCCAGTGAATTGTTTGGACATGTAAAAGGAGCCTTTACTGGAGCAACATCTGATAAAAAAGGAAGTTTTGAGTTGGCACATAATGGAACACTTTTTTTAGATGAAATAGGAAACTTGTCATATGAAAATCAAGTGAAGTTACTTCGCGTTCTACAAGAAAGAGTGATCAGAAAAGTAGGAAGTGAAAAAGATAAATCAATTGATGTAAGAATCATTGTTGCAACCAATGAAGATTTATCTGTTGCTATGGAAAAAGGAGATTTTAGAGAAGATATTTATTATCGAATCAATGAATTTAAAATTGAATTGCCACCATTGAGAAATAATCATGAAGCATTAAACGATTATATTCAGTTTTTCATTGACAAAGCAAGTGATGAACTAGGAATGAAGGTGAGCTCACTAAACGAAGAGGTGCTTAAATTATTCTCTTTATATGACTGGCCAGGAAATTTACGAGAACTTAAAAATGTAATTAAGTATGCTGTTTTGATGTCTGAAGGTTCAATTATTGAAAAACAAAATCTTCCAGTTGATATTTTAAAAGCTTTGAAAAATTTGCAAAACAAAAACTCATTTAGAGGTGTTAAAGAAGGGCAAGAAGAGTCCCTACTTTTAAAGGATATTACCGCAAATGCAGAAATTAAAGCCATACTGAATGCTTTAGAGATAGCAAATAATAATAAGACTCAAGCTGCTGAAATACTTGGTATAGATAGAAAAACGCTTTACAATAAGCTAAATAACTATGATTTATTGGATACATGATTAAAGACAAAGGATATAGCTATTATAATTATTTTTTATTCCTCTCATTATTTTTAATCGCGGGATATTTTATTACTTCTCTTTATTTGATGAATCGCTCGTCTCGTTCTGGTAAGCAGGCTGAGATGTTTGGTTATACTGTAGAAAAAACCAATAAAGTGATTCAACAAGTTACCCAATTAGAAACTTCTGCTTACAGTTTTATTCTAACAAAAGGGAAAAGAAGTAAAGCGATTTACTTGCATAAAAAAGAAGGTCTTCTTAAAGATGTTGATAAACTGATCAACCACTGTCTAAAATTAGAATTACCTTTTCATGAAACAGAAAAATTAAATAAGCTGATTATTCAACGTATTAAGACGCTAGAATATTTAATGAGCGAAGAAAATATGTCTTCTGATCATCAAATTGAACATATGGCTTTCGGTAATGAAACAACATTACAAATCTTAAACACCTTGAAAAAGATTCGATCTGTGAATGGACAGATGCGTGAAAGTAACCAAAGAGATGCTAAAATTGCAAATCGAAATGCGATGGTTTTACTGGCAATTTTTGGTGCGATTATGATTTTGATCGTATTCATTAGCTTCTTTAAAATGAGAAAAGAAATCATGAGAAGTGAGCGTTACCTTAAAGAAATTAATCAAATTAATTTTGAATTGAGTTCCATGAACGAAAATCTTGAGAATTTCGCATACGTGGCTTCACATGATTTAAATGAACCACTACGAAAAATCAAAACTTTTGGAGATTTAATCGAAATTGAACTGAGTAATGAAGAAATAAGCAGAGAAACAATTGTTCAACATGTTAATCGTATGCAATCTGCATCAACGAGAATGCAAGATTTGATAGAAGATCTACTTTCCTATTCTCGAATTTCTAGAGATTATGAAATCAATAAGAAAATCGACTTAAATAAAGAAGTTTTAACGGTTTTAAGTGATTTAGAAATTAGTATAAAAGAAAATAATGCCGAAATCATAATTAATCGATTACCACATGAAATTTTAGCTGACGAAGTACAAATGCGTCAATTATTTCAGAATTTAATCAGTAATGCAATTAAATTTAAGAAAGCCGACCAAGACCCGATTGTAAAAATAGACAGCGAAAGAGTTATTGCTCGTCAAACTGGAATTGAAGAGCTTCAGGCTTATGACAATAAAGAATATTGGAAGATTTCGGTTAATGATAACGGTATTGGTTTTGAAGAACAATATTCAGAAAAGGTATTTGCTGTTTTTCAACGACTACATGGACGATCTGCTTATGAAGGTACAGGGATTGGTTTGTCGATCTGTAAAAAGATAGCTGAAAATCACAATGGTTCAATTTCAGTAATTTCAAAGATTGGAGAAGGAGCAACTTTTGAAATTTATTTACCCGTAACATGATGCTATGAGTTTAAAAGTATTGATTATCGACGATGATGAAGATGACTATGTGATTATGAGTCATTATTTGTCTAAAATTAAAACCGAAGAATATGATGTTTTTTGGTGTAATGATTTTGACCTTGCGGAACAAGAAATTTTGAAAGATGAACATCATATTTATTTAATTGATCATTTTCTAGGTAAAGGTGAAGGTATTCAAATTATAGAAAGAATACGTGAACGTGGTATTCTTAAACCAATGATTTTATTGACAGGTTCTTCAAACTATGCCGTTGATGAAGAAGCAATGTCAAAAGGAGCCTCTGATTTTTTAATCAAAAAAGAAGTACGTGTTGATACTTTAGAGCGGGCCATGCGTTATGCTTTGGAAAGATATAATCAGGAAAAGAACATAAGAGCTCAAGAAAAAAAGTACAGAAGCCTTTTTGAATTAAGTCTAGAACCTTTTTTGGTCCTTAATTCAAATATGTGTGTTACAGAATATAATGCAGCTTTTTTAGATGTTTTCCACGATGCTAATACGCCAACACAATTACTTCAAAATACTTGTTTTAGTCAACTTTTTAAATACGAATTTGATTTCAATTCTTTAAAAAATCAATTGAACAAGGATGGCTTTGTGAAAGGTTTTAAAACAACTTTAGTCAATAAAGGTGTTGATGTGGTAGTTGTTTTATCAATTGCCCACATCCCTTATGGAACGGATGGAGATAAAGCTTATCACGTGGCCATTAGTGACTTAACAAAGTTGATGGAACAAGAGGCAGAGTTAAAAAAGGTAGAGAAAATGAGTATGTCTGGTCGTATGGCACGAATGATTGCGCATGAGGTACGTAATCCATTGACCAATATTCGATTGGCTGTTAGTGAATTGTCTGTAATTTCCTCTGACGAAGATGAAAAATCTGATAAAAAGCTTTTGGAACAGATGATAGACCGAAATACCATTCGTATATCCGATTTGATTGATGATCTACTCAAGTCTGCGCGTCCTCCTGAGTTAGAATTGGTCAATACTGAATTGAGAAAGGTGTTGGATGCAGCAATTCAATTTTGTGATGATAGGGTGAAATTATTAAATGTTCAATTGACACTTGATTATTGCGATGATGTTTTTGAAGGTTATTGGGATCCAGAAAAACTTAAGATTGCCTTGGTGAATATCATCATCAATGCTATTGAAGCAATGGCCGATAAAGAAAATCCAGAACTTTTAATAACCTTAACTAAAGAAGGAAACCGACCAGTGATTTTAATTAAAGATAATGGGAAAGGTATGGATGAAGAAACCCAAACAAATTTATTTGATCCATTTTTTACCAAAAGAAAAGATGGTCTTGGTTTAGGAATGACTGCTACATTGAACATTATCAACATGCATAAAGGAAAAGTTGTTGTAAATTCTACAGAAGGACACGGGACGAAATTTAAAGTGACCCTTTAATCCACTTTTGCTTTAATTTTTTGTAGTCTAATTTCATTGCAAGCAATATTAGTATAGCAATGTGAGCAGGAATGATATATCTAACTATTGCTCCTGATACTGGTGTTGTCCAGCCCACAATCATAGCCACAAATGCCCCAAAAAGTGAAAGTGTAATCAAAATTCTTTTATCGCTCTGATTTAAGGATCTTGGATAAATAACAAAGGACATTATAAAAAGTATGATAAAAAGAATGTTTTCAATAAATGCAGGATATTGCAACCATGTGCTTTTGCGATTAGGAATAGGTTGTACGAAGGAGTTGTAAATGGCTTCAGGAATATTTTTAATCATTTGCCAATAATCATCTTTGATCAATGTAACATCAACTTTACTACCCGTTTTAGCAAGAGAAAGGTAAATGGAATATGTTTTACCAACTTCATTTAGTTGCATCGGAAAGCGTTCAAAATTTTCATTTTTCTTCATATAATATGCTCCAACCGGCTCGATTAATGTAGCAGTATTATTCTTGAATTCAAAATGATCCCTATTGGAATGATAGATGTAGTAATAATGTTTATCATCTCCATTCAAATACAAACCTCCATCACGTAAATTGATAAAATCTTCTTGTTGATTTGCAATGATATATGCAATCTTGTCACCATATCCACTTACGGCTAAAATTGAAATTCCCAGTGCCAAATAAAAAGATAATGAAAGCCAAAGATTTTTAAATAACCTACTGAAAATAAAGTGATAAATTAAGGCTGCAAGCAGACAAATCAATGCATAGGGTTTTATGCTTACTGTTAAAAGTAATCCTATGATGATTCTCCATAACCTTCTAGAAGGTGAGAGATTATCAAACAAAGCTCTGATTAAGATAAATAATCCAAAAATCATAAGCGGTTCTTTGATAATGCTGCTACTCCAAAATGCTAAACTTGGGGCTAGTGTTAATGCTACAAGTAATATCCATTGGGGAATATTAGACTTCTTTTTAAGCCATTGAAAAACATCAACGCCACCCATAAAAGAAGCAAAACTAAAAAAGAGGAAATGAATAAAAACCTCTCCATTTGAAATGAAATAGAGTAATGCGTTAATGCGTAAAATATGTCTAGAATCATTGGGTAAAAAACGATCACCTCCATTCCAATGACTTGTCGCCTCTAGGTATTTATTGATCAACTCAGGGTCATTATTTAATCCGAATAAGAATTGAAAAAATGCCTTTGGTGAAGCGTAAAAGACATCGTGTAGAATTCTACTTTCATTAAAGAACATTCCCGCATCAGCGGTTAATTCACCTCCTCCATAATGATAGGTGTAGACATATAAGAAAAACAGTGCGAATCCTATCTTGACTAGAAATAAACCAGGTAAAGTGTATACAGGCAAATCAAGAATATGCTTTTTGTTGATTGAATAAGTCAACCATAAAAAAAGTAGGGTATAAAATGCTATTAGAATAATGCCCAAGAATCTATTTTTGTCCAAAAATAGAAAACATATTTGTAAACACACCTTTATTGGTGTTCTGTGACTTCATTTTAGTATCCTTTTTTTGAAATTCTACAATCTTATTAAAACTTTTAGAATAGGTTTAAACTTATGTTAATTGTTTCTTTATTTTTGCTACGATGATAGACAGTTATAGACATAAAGGCATGCGCAGGCAGCTGATCGAAGAGTTACAGTTAAAAGGGATTAACAATCAAAAAGTGCTTGATGCATTTGATAAAGTGCCGAGACACTTTTTTTTGGATTCATCTTTTATGAATCAAGCCTATACAAATATTGCTTTTCAAATTGGTGCCGGACAAACCATTAGTCATCCTTATACTGTTGCTTTCCAAACGACATTACTTGGGTTGGAACGTGGTCATCGTGTACTTGAAATTGGAACAGGATCAGGTTTTCAAACGGCAATCTTATGTGCCATCGGTGCCCGAGTGGTCTCGATAGAACGTCAAAAAGAACTTTTCATAAAAGCAAAACCGATTATTACTCATTTAGGGTATTCGCCTAATCTATTTTATGGTGATGGTTATAAAGGCAAGGTTTCTTATGCTCCGTACGATTCTATTTTGGTAACCTGTGGAGCTCCATTTATTCCGCAAGAGTTAAAAGACCAATTGAAAGTAGGTGGTAAGCTTGTGATTCCAATTGGTGGAGATGGTAAGCAGATTATGACACGACTGATTAAACTAGGTGAGGATGAATGGAAAACAGAAACTTTTGGAGACTTTAGTTTTGTTCCAATGTTGAAAAAAACAGCTAAATAATGAGGGAGTTATTACCGTTAACTATTTCCAGTAGCATTTCAGCTAAGCCTTCGGTATTGTTAACGCCCGAATTTGAAAAGTTTACTTTTATACAACCCTTAAACTCAGATTTTATTCTAGCCCAAACAATTTATTCTTTATTACATAAACACTTTAAAATTGAAACTCTTGAAGCAGGAAAGTTTAAATTGAATCAGGTGAATTATTTGTTAGCAAAAGAACATGAAGGCATCGTAAATGTGGATAATTGGATCGATTGCTTATGGACCTCAAAACGAAAATTCAATCATTTATTGAATCCCGATAAATTGTTTGTGATGTATTTAGTTAATCTGTTTTTTCCTGTTTTTGGTGAAACAAAAAAACTGCTATTGCCTGGTAAAAAAGATAGATTTGTAGTGGATGCTTATCCAATATTGACCAATAAAGAAGGAATTTATTTCAAGACAATTGATTTGAATCAGTTGGGTATTACGCAATTTGAATTTAAAAGCCTATTTGCCTATCTTCGTGATGATTTACCACAAATCCTTGATGATTTCTCTGTTTTACATCATGATAATCTTTATAAAGACTTAAAATATCAAGTAAGTTTATATCCTTCTATAAGAAATAAATATTGGAATGAACTGAAGAAATGCTTTGAACCTGATTTTAAAACTTTTGCATTTGCAGAAGTCGAAAATTATCTATTGAAACTGTAACTATGGAATCATTTTATTCAATTATCTATTATAAAACCAATCCATTAACGGATGAATTAGTGAGTATTGGAATTTTAGCTGGTGGAGGAGAAGGTCCATTTATGTTTGTTTCTGATGCAAGACTTGACTTGCTTAAGAAAACTTTACATCCCAATACATTTTTGTCTGTTCGTCGACACCTTAAATTTTTGCTTGAAAAGGTAAATAAACACCGTAATGAAGAAGGGGGGATTTTACTTTTTGATCCTATATTTTCTGTGGAACAAATGGAGTCTCTTGCTAAGAAAACCAAAGGAGCCATGGTGTATAGTCAACCCACAACAATTAATGAATGGCTAGATGAAAAGTTTTTTAAAAATCTATCAAACGCATTTTTCGGGGAGAATATCAAAAGTAAATCCAAAAAGAAAAAGGTTTTTCATTTAAAATGGAAAGCATTCTACAATTCTACTAAGTTTTTAGACTGGGAGAGAGATATTGCGATTTCTAATTTGATAGATTCCTCACCACTCAATATAAAAATTGACTTGGTGAATTTATCTAAGAAAGAAGTCATAAAAGGAATTGACTTTGATTTAAGTGAAACAAGCTTAAATAGAAAGCTTTATGAATTAGAGTTGATTGCTAATGCTTTACCCGATTATCAAGTTAAAGTTGTTTATCCCACGCCGAAGAAAAATACTGGTAAATCAGCCTTTGATACACTTCAAAAAAAGGAGATAGCTTTACAATTCGAAAAATTTAGTGAGTTAAAAAAAATGAACTAAATTCACATCATGAAAATATTATCACTACTCTTTCTCTTCATTACTTTTAATGTTTTTGCACAAGATTATAATTTAGACTCACTTTCACATGTCGATTATGATGCCCTACACTCAACCAAATTGAATGATGTTTGGGGTTATACCGATGAAAATGGAAATGAATATGCTTTAGTTGGTGCAAGAAAAGGTGTGGGGATTGTAGATATTAGTGATCCAGCAAATCCTGTTGAAGTATATTGGCACCAAGGATCCACAAGTGTATGGCGTGATATCAAAACTTACGGTGATTACGCGTATGTTACAACAGAAGAGAATGATGGGCTTTTAATTATTGATATGAGTCCATTGCCCAATAATCCTATTGTTGATGTAACAAATTATTATAGTAGTACCAGTTACTGGACTTCAGCACATAATCTTTACATAGATGAAAATGGATATGCTTATATTTTTGGAGCAAATCGAGGAAATGGTGGTGCTATTATCTTAGACGTTTTTACCAATCCTATGGCTCCAATTGAAGTTGGAAGTTTTGATGATTGGTATATACATGATGGTTATGTGGTTGAGGATACATTATACGCAGCACATGTAAATGATGGTTTCTTTACTATCATTGATGTGACAGATAAAATGAATCCAGTGGTATTGGGAAGTAAAGTAACGCCTTCAAGTTTTGCCCATAATATCTGGCCTACGGAGGATAGAAAATATGTTTTTACAACAGATGAAGTAAGCCGCGCTTTCCTTGCAGCTTATGATGTTTCAGATCCTAGTAATATTGTTGAAGTAGACAGAATTCAATCAAGTCCAGGTAGTGAAGTTGTTCCTCATAATGCACATGTTAATGGAGATTTCCTCTATACTTCTTATTATGCTGATGGAATTGTAATTCATGATATTTCAGATCCTGAAAACATGGTGGAAGTTGGACGATATGACACCTATCCAGGTACTGCTGATAATACGATTGGAAATTGGGGAGCTTTTCCTTTTTTTAATTCCGGGACGATTATCGCCACAGATATCGACAATGGTCTTTTTATTTTAGGGCCTAACTTTGATTATGCCTCAAAGGTAAATGGAACAATTACTGATGCCAATACCGGAAATCCAATTCAAGGAGCAGAAGTGACGATTTTAGGAGATGTTCAAAATGAATTCTCCAAAATTGATGGTAGCTATAAAACAGGAATTGGTATTGCTGGAAGTTATACTGTGCGTTATGAAAAGTATGGCTATGTTCCTCAAGAAATCAGCTTAAATCTAACTTCTGGAGTAAGTGTACAACAAGACGTTCAGTTGGTTCCTTTACCACAATATAATATTACGATAAATGTTGTGGACGAGTTGAATAATCCAGTTTTAGGTGCAAATGTAAAAATAAAACATGAAGGTGTTGTTTTTGAAATGCTTACAAATGGATTGGGTGAAGTTAACCAAAATGTAAGCTATGAAGATACATTTTTTGTAGCTGTTGGTCAATGGGGTAAAATTACAGAGTGTAGGGAGGCTGTCTTTAGTGAAACCAACAACAGTTTGACATTGACCTTGAAAGAAGGTTATATGGACGATTTCACTTTTGATTTTGAATGGTCAACTACCTCAACAGCTCAAATGGGAGATTGGGAACGAGCAGTTCCTTTTAATAATATAGAACCCGGTTTTCAAACTTCTCCAGATGGTGATAGTCCAAATGATTGTGGAGAATCTAGTTATGTTACAGGAAATGAATTGGAAAATGTAGTTTACGAAGGTGAAGTAACTTTGATTTCCCCTGTTTTCGACCTGACATCCTATTCAGATCCTTTTTTGAATTATGAAAGATGGTTCTTTTGTTATCACGGGTATGAAATATTTAACGATACGTTGAGAGTAGCCATCTCAAACGGAACTGAAATTGTTGAAATAGATAAGCAAGGTTCAGTTTTTTCTGAGCTGGGAGTTTGGACACCAAAGTCATTCAGAGTTTCTGATCATATTACCCCAACTTCAACAATGCAAATCTTTATTCAAACATCAAATTATGATGCGACAAATAATATCACCAATGCTGGTTTTGATAATTTCTATATTACCAATGAAAGTCCTTTGTATACTGAATATTTAAATCAAGAAGAATCAAATATCAGAATATATCCAAATCCTTTCGAAAATGTATTTATAATAGAAGGAGTAGAGGAGGAGACAACACAGGTAAAATTATATTCACTGGATGGTAAAGCATTGCCATTTTCATCAAGTTACGACGGAGGAAAAATGTATATCAATGGAGCGAAGCTTCCAAAAGGAAGTTATTTTTTACATATCAATGAAGAGGTTTTCACAATCATCAAATAATTACATTGAATTCAAAAGATGCTTTATTGAGAGTTATTTGGTTTCTTGAAAAAGATTTGCCATTCGATTACTAACCACAACAAAATGAAAATTAGTTGCACAGTTTGTAATTCGACACCTACATTCGCATGAAGAATGATATAAAAAATCAGATATATCATAATTGGATAAAGAATGCGAACAATAAACTTTGCACCAATTGAAAGCTGACTCACTTTTCTACGTAAATTTTCAAGCATGGAGATAGTTGTTATTTAGATTTTTGACATTCAATAAATTGTAGGCTTAAGACACATGCTTCATGAAGTTTGTTTGGCAATTCCTCTTCTTCGAAAGGGTGATGTGTACAAAATGTATGATTGGCATTTTTGATCACAATTAATTTTCCTTCTGTCCATAAGCTCAAAGCTTCAGATTCTGTTAAAGACACTGAGTCATCAATATCACCATGAAGATGTAAAGTAGGTACTTTGATATTACGTGCTTTCTTTTCGATATCTAAAGTTTCTTTATTTTCAATATAGTCTTCATAAAGCGAATAGTTATGAGGCATATCTTGCTTTGTACGTCCATTTTTTACAGTATAAAAACCTTTTTCTTTCCATTTCTGTAAAATTTCCCCTTCTGGGAATCGACTAGCAATATTCGAAATACTCCCCCAAGTTGTTACAGAAGTTACTCTTTCATCATCACTTGATAAGATAGAAATTCCGCCACCACGACTATGTCCGATTAAATGAACCTTTTTGTTACTTAAATCCACTTTTTTCTCTAGCCAGTCTAAAACATGTTTTACATCTTCAACTTCATAGGTGTATCTATTTTGAGCAAATGCCTCTAGATCGGGAAAATCAATACCCTCTTCAGCAGTTCCTCCGTTGTGACTCATATTGAATTTACAAAAGCCGATTCCATTGGAAACGAAAAAATCTTGAACTAGATTCCACGCTCCCCAGTCTTTAAAACCTTTGTAACCATGAATGAAAACAACAATATCGAAATATTCGAATCCTTCTGGTGATTCAAAATCAATTTGTGATTCACGACCTTTTGCACCAATATATTTCATATTTGTAAGCTTCATCTTCGATCTGTTTTTTTTGTAAATCTAAGAGATTTTATCAATTCTTCTTATTATTTCAATTCGAGAATAGATCTGTTTCGTTTCTTTAACCTTTGTTTTATTGTTTTCAATGAATAATTCTCCTTCCTTTTCGATTATCTTTATATTTTTGAACATCATGAAAAATTGGATTGTTGTATTAATACTCTCTTTCTTTATTCAAGCCTGTGGAATTTCGATGGGAGATAGAGTGGATAATGGAAACCTAAGTGTTTATTTTCTTGAAGACGTTGGTAAAAACAACGCAATTAAATTTTCAAGGTATTGGAAAAATAATGACTTAGTAGGAGAGCAAAAACAAGTAATTCAACTCGAAAGAATTGATGGTATAATAGTCATCAAGTTAATCGAACGCGAAATTTACCATGCTGATCCCTTCACCATAGAAGAGGAAGCAATGTTGCAAAATCTTGAAAGAGATTTAAAAAAGGAAGTGTTTGATGAAGATGTAGAAATTATGATCACTGACAACACCTTTCGACCAATAATTAAAAGACAATAAAATGAAAATTTCAGGCTCAATATATTCTGATAAAAATAGAAGTCTTCGAGATACTATACTAGATCTTGAAGCTCACCAAGTTGATTTGCTTCATGTAGATTGTAATGACGATGTAGCTGTTTTTGATGATATAGCTAAGATAAGAACTTGGTGCGATATGCCGATTGATCTACATATCATTACTGAAAATCCAGAGAAGTATTTTGATCTACTCCGAGAACATCCAGTAGAGTATGTAACTTTTCAATACGAACAATTACCAAAGAAATTAGAGATTCCTTCAGATATCAAAGGAGAAAAAGGTTTGGCGCTGATTACTCCAACGCCAGTTTCTGCTTTCGATGAATATGAATCGTTTGATTTTGTATTGTTTATGGCTACAATTCCAGGTCAAAGTGGAGGTGTTTTTGATCCAGAGAACTTTAGAAAAATCAGAACTTTTAAAAAGAAATATCCAGATAAAAACGTTCATGTTGATGGTGGAGTAAATGGAGAGGTTTCTTTTATATTGAGAAATATGGGAGTTCATTCGTCAGTTTCTGGAAGCTTTTTGTTTAAAGGTGCAAGTGTCGGTCACGCGCTAATGGATCTTACAAAAAGAGCGATAGAATCTCGTTTTAAGGTAAAGGATTTTATGATTCCTATAGAAGAATGTCCTGTTGTAGATATTGATGAAATGACTTTTAAACAAGTTTTGGAAGCCATAGAAAAAGGGAAGCAAGGATTTACCTTGATAGTGAAGAACGGTAGTTTTGAAGGAATAATTTCCAATGCTGATGTCAGAAAGGCTTTAATCAATAATTTTCAAGATATTCCCGGACTTGAGGTCAAGGAAATGATTAATAATAACCCAATTACAATTGATGCAGAAGCAAATGTGGACGAAATGCTCATTTTAGTTAGGGCTCAAAGTTTTCCAGTAATGTACCTACCTGTGATCAATAAAAACAATAAAGCTGAAGGAATCGTTAGTTTTATCAATTTAATAAAAGGAGAAATATGATATTAAAATTAAATACATCAATTAGTCAAGCAGAAGCAGCAAAAATAGCTGAAGAAATTAAAGCTTTTCACATTTCATATCAAGGAAGTGAACATTTAATTACTTCATCTTCTTTAAAAGAAGTGCCGGAAGAATTAAAAAGTAAGGTAGATCAAAACTGGGTGTTCCAAAACGATATGCAATTGGCTTCTCGCGAGTTTCAAGCGAAAACAAGAGAAATTAAGATTGGTGACTTAACAATTGGAGGTGATACAAATAATACCATTTTAATCGGTGGACCATGTTCTGTTGAATCTCTAGAACAGATTCAAGAAAGTGCTGGTTTAATTAAATCTTTAGGCTTAACCACATTACGTGGTGGTTGTTATAAACCTAGAACCTCGCCATATAGTTTTCAAGGCTTAGGATTAGAAGGTTTGAAATTGTTAGCCAAAATGCGTGAAGAACATGGTTTAAGTGTGATTACTGAGGTTCGCGATGCAACGCATGTGCAAGATGTTATTGAACATAGTGATATTATTCAGATTGGTGCTAAGGCAATGTATGATCAAGGGATTTTACGTGCTTGTGCAAAAATCAAAAAGCCTGTACTTTTAAAACGTGGATTTGGAACTACACTTCAAGAGTTTGTTCAAGCTGCTGAATTTATTCTCTCAGGTGGAAATGATCAAGTAATTTTATGTGAAAGAGGTATTCGTACTTTTGAAACGAAAACAAGATTTACACTTGATTTATGTGGTGTAGCTTACCTACAAGAGCATACAAATTTGCCTATTATACTTGATCCAAGTCATGCTTTAGGTTACCGCTATGGAATTGAAAAATTAGCCAAAGCATGTGTTGCAATGGGGATTGACGGGTTATTGATAGAAGCTCATCCAGATCCTTCTGTAGCGAAATCTGATGCCGCTCAACAATTGTCACATGATCAATTTAAGGCTTTAAAATCAGCAATAGAACCAGTTGCAAATAGTGTAGGTTATAAAATTGTATAATGAAATTATTGAAATCAAATTTAGAAGCTGAATTACAAAAAAGAAACTCTTCCTTAAGTGATTTCTTAAAAGAAAATGATGTGGCCAAAGTGGAAGATTTAACTTTGGGAACAGTGGAGCTTTTTTGTCATCGTGAAGGAATAAACTTAACTAATTTACTTTCATATAACTTAACAGTTGATAAAGCAAAAGCGAAGCAAATAAAGCTTTTAATTTTAGACGTTGATGGTGTGATGACTGATGCTGGAATGTTCTTCTCAGAAAACGGCGATCAAATCAAAAAATATAACGCCAAGGATGGTATGGCAATTATGGCTTTAAAAAAGTCAGGGGTTGATGTAGGAATTATTTCCTCAGGTTTTAAATTAGAAATGGTTAAGGCTAGGGCAGAGCTATTGATGATTGAACATTTGTATGTTGGACGAGATCCCAAACTAGACATCCTTAATGCTTGGTGTCAAAAATTAAACATTCAGCTTTCTGAAGTTGGTATCATTGGTGACGATATTAATGATCTCCCTGTAATGAAAAGTGTTGGATTTTCAGCTGCACCAGCTGACGCAGTTCCTGCAGTAAAGGAATATGTTGATTTGGTTTTATCTAAAGATGGCGGAAGAGGTTGTGTTCGTGAATTTATAGATCACTATTTATTGGATGAACCTTTATTAAGTAAATAAGGAATTGTGTAGGCCATTACAGTTTAACCTACACATTTTTTAGATTTTAAAAGGGGCTTA
This sequence comes from Brumimicrobium aurantiacum, assembly GCF_003402975.1. Classification (GTDB taxonomy): domain Bacteria; phylum Bacteroidota; class Bacteroidia; order Flavobacteriales_D; family Crocinitomicaceae; genus Brumimicrobium; species Brumimicrobium aurantiacum. The sequence goes on from NZ_QURB01000007.1 coordinate 189,106, forward strand.
GAGGGAGGATTTGTGCTTATATTAATAAATTCTCCGTTTTTTCCTAAGGCTTTAAACGCAAAATCAAATCCTTGATCAAGTAATCGGTCTTTTTTCCTTCTCCATTTGGGTATCCTTGTTTCGTGTAGTTTCATATCTTCTTTTTATACAATAATAAGCAAGAATGATTCCATATTTTTAGAGAAGATACCTTGTGTACAATTTGTCTATTTAAAGGTGTTAAATGGGAAGTAAATGAGAAATGAGCATATAAAAAAAGCATCCTTAATAAAAGGATGCTTTTTAGTATGTCTGTTATAGATTAACCTAATTAACTTGCATAATCAAAACTCCTAATTGAGCATTTAACCCCATAATAGGTGTTGCCGCATAAGTTGAATTATCATATACTTTTGTCATTGGATTCTTAGCATTTACTAATTCAGTCTTACTAAAAACTGCCTCTTCATCTTTTTTGTTGGTACTTAAAATAGCCTTTCCAGTGGTGTGATCTACTAAAATTAATCGAGAAACATCAACATTTTTCAGTGACTGAATGAAATATTGATTTACTTGATTCATATTTTCATTAATCATTTCACTTCTAACCGCTAAAGCCAGTGTACTCACAAGTTGTTGTAGATGTTTTGCTTCAAGGCTTTTTAGTTGTTTTTCATGACTTACATTGATTTCAGTAATGTCCTTCTCGTATTTAGAAACTGTTGCGCGATTTTGAAAGTATCCCCATGCTACACTGACAATTAGTAATAAAAGTAAGAATAGGCTAAGGAAGTGTTTCTTCCAGAATGGTTTCTTCTTTTCGGCATTTATGCTAGCTTGATTTTTATTGTCTTCTTTCATTAATCTATTTTTTTAAGTTTAATACTTCCTTTAGGTGATTCAATTGTTAAATATAACCCTTCATGAGAATAGATAGGTTTACTTTTGAAAATTTCTAAAATTGTATTTTCGAGTTCAGTGGCCTCTCCACAAAACATACGTGTTGATGCTAATGGCTCAATAATCATTCTATTGTATTCAAAAGCTAAACTTCCATTAACTTGATTACAGCCAGCAAAACCACTCATTTTATTAGTTGACAAATTGAATTCGAAGTGAGGTCTTTCTTTCGGAAAATGATCTGTTGTCACCTTTTCACCATTCAATTGCTCTAATGCCCATATATCGTGCAGTTGTGGCTTTCCTCTATAAAATCCGCATCCAGAATAATCATAACCTTCTTTTTGGTCTGATTTTCTTAACATGATGTTTACGCGTTTTCCATTTTTTTCACAGTCCGCTATATCTATGCTCGCACGAAAAATTTGTGTAGCGTTTTGTGCAAAAATATTCACGATATCAGCTCCTTGAGCAATTTGACGGGTATTACTATCTGCCACAAAACTTATCTTGTTTTGTGTATCTGTGAAAACTATTTTTCCATCAAACGTTACAGAGAGTTTCCAGTTTTCATCACTGTTCTCTGCATAGAAATCTACACTACTAATATTTTGATGATCTGCTTTTATAACTTCAGTCTCCTTTGTGTTGCCACATGAGCTAAGCGTCATTAAGACACATGCGAAAAGTGCGTATGTTAATTTTTTCATTTTCATTTATATGTAATTGTTTTTATCGATTTTTAGCCAATCAGCAGTTGAGTTAGCAAAAATATCTTCTTTTACTTGTTTTGATAAATCACTATCTTCAATAAATTTACCTATTTCTAAATCTCCTAGTGGAAACGGGTAATCTGAACCTAAACAAATTTTTTCACTTCCTTGCATTTTGATAAGATATTTTAACATATCTATATCATGTGTGATACAATCTATCCAAAACTTACCAATATATTCTCTTGGATTTACTTGATTATCTATAGCTACCAAATCTGGTCGAGAATTGAAACCGTGTTCAACCCTTCCTATTGTGGATAAAAATGATCCACCTGCATGAGAGAAGCAAACCCTAAGGTCAGGAAGTTTTTCAAGTGTACCACTAAAAATTAATGAACATGCAGCTCTTGAAGTTTCTGCTGGCATACCTACCAACCACGGTAACCAATATTTTCGCATTTCATCAAATCCCATCATATCCCATGGGTGAATCATTACTGCCAATCCTAATCGCTCACATGCCTCAAAAATCGGGAAAAATCTTTCTTCACTTAGATTTAATCCGTTGATATTAGAACCAATTTGAATTCCTTTCATACCTAATTTTGCAATTCTCTCTAACTCCTGAATGGCTAAATCCGTATCTTGCATAGGAATAGTTCCTAATCCAATGTAATATTTGGGATATCTATCAACTAAATCAATGATATGATCGTTTAAAAATTGACTTACCTCTAATCCATCTTTAGGCTTTGCCCAATACGAAAATAATACAGGAATGGTACATACTACTTGAACTGAAGTATTGAAATCTTTATATTCTTTAATTCTCAAGTCTTCCTCCCAACAATTTTCTTTAATGGTTCTAAAGAACTTACCTCCTTGAATCATATCTGCTTTTCCATCATCCCTTTCCTTTAAAAAAATAAAATCACCATAACCAAATTTCTTAGTCCAGTCTGGTAAGGTTTTAGGAATAATGTGGGTGTGCATATCGATTTTTAGCATAGTTCTATTTTGTTTTTTATTCTTACGTTGGTTAATACTTTGTTCTATTATAAGTTGACAAAATACCAAAAAAAATAATAAATAGACATTCGATAAGTACACAATTGATGTTTATTCTAATATTCTTAATAAGATTGAGGATAGATATGATCATCAAGTAGTTTCATTATTTTTTTAAGTCCTTAATTAGATGGAGTTGTCCTTTTATACTGTCTGTTAAATAATTATCATTAATTTAATTATTTCACTATTTTTGATAACATGTACGTTTATAAATTATACACTTTAACAATTTTGATAGCTGTTTTAATGGCCTCATGTGGACCTGCTAGATTCGTTGAGCCTTTAGAAAGAAAACAAAATGCGGTATCCGTTGATTTGGGAGGTCCAGTTGTAGAGGTGCCTGGAGTAGCAACAACACCATTACCTTTTTCCTTAATTACCTATGGAAGAGGCTTGTCGCATCGTTTAACCTTGCATGGAAGTTGGTATACAACAGCAGCCGTTTTTGGTGTTGCTCAAATTGGTGGTGGAGCAACCTATGGTTTATGGAAAAGTGAAAATGAAAAACATGGTTTTACTTCAATGTTAGGTTTTACCTCAGCATTTGATGTTTTTGAAAATAATTTTAAGTTTTGGCCACAACTCGACGCTCATTATTTCTTGAAATATGATTTAAAAAAATTAAAGCAAGATGATTTATTGACCAATGGTAGATCTGTAGCGAATATGCTCTATTTTGGAGTTGGAACATGGTATGAATTAGATCGTGTTAAAGCACATAATGAAAAACAAGAAGATTTTGTGTTACCAATGATTAATGTTGGACATGATTTAAATTGGAAGAATTGGACATTAAAAACAGAGATCAAATTATTAGCCCCTTTCAATTCAAATAAGAATGTTGTTCTAGACTACAAAAGTTTAACTGGTGAATCTGGTGCTGTTGGCGTTTATCTAGGTGTACTTAAAAAGTTTTAAAATGAAAAATACTTTCAAATATATATTATTCATCTTTTTGATTGTTAGCTTGATGAGTTGTAGAAAAAGACTCGATAGCTTTCTTTTCAATAATGATAACAGTATTACTGAATATAAATTAGATAGCTATGGAGGTGAATTGTCTTTGGAACTTCCAATAGATTATTTAGTGCCAGATGATGATATTCATCTTTTTAGTTATTCAATTGAAGATAATGACCAAGAACTAGAAATTCAAGCAATTTTCGTAGGTGATTTGAATAAAATATCAAGTGATACGGTGATTTTGTATTGTCATGGAAACAAAGACCATATGGATCACTATTGGCCAAGGCAAAAAATATTGAGTCACCTTGGAAATCAAGGTCGTTTTGGCGTCTTAATGTTTGATTATCCTGGTTATGGTTTGTCGGAAGGAGAACCAACTGAGTCAAATATGTATGAAGCAACCAATGGTGCTTTAAATTGGTTGAAAGACCAAGGCTTAACCAATGATCGATTAGTGATTTATGGTTATTCTTTGGGGAGTGCACCAGCATCAAAATCAGTTGGGGATAAGCCATTTGTGATGAAACCTAGTAAAGTAATTCTAGAGGCTCCTTTTGCCAGTAGTGAAGTAATGGTTCAAGATGCATCAGTATTAAATATGCCTGGAAGTTACTTTGTAAATACAAAAATTGACAACGCAGAACAAATCAAAAAGTGTGAAGTACCTTTATATTGGTTACATGGCGTTAACGATGATTTTTTAGCTATGGAAACTCATGGAAGAGTGGTCTATAATAATCATACTTCAAGTTGGAAGCAAAAAAATGAGGTATCTGTCGCAGGGCATAATGATGTTCCAATATTCATGGGCTTAGATGTTTATTCCGAAAGTTTGCTCTCATTTATTATAAAATAATTAAATCAAATTATAAAAAAGACAACTATGACCAAACCAATATCGTTAACTATATAAACCAATAATATCTACAAAAATGTTGAATAAAATAATTTTAGGTATCTCATCACTATTTGTGACTGCAACAGTGTTCTCTCAAACCACAGTTTGTCTAGGAACTGATGTTAGTGCTTGTGTCGGATCACCCGTTACAATCGAGACATGTCCAGGAGGAGGTTTAAATTCCTCAATATATACGCTTACAAATCCATCTTCCTATTCTTTAGGAGATGATGATTTTACGCAATTGATTAATCTAGGATTTAACTTTGAATTTTACGGAAATACATATTCTCAAATTACAGTGAGTGACAATGGTCACGTAAGTTTTAATACTGCCAATGCCAATGGTTATTCTTCATGGGTTGTTGACAATATTCCTTCAACAACTCCATCTGCAATGAATTCTATTATGGCAGTTTGGCAGGATTTATACCAGCCGGCTGGTGGAAGTATTTATTATGAGACTATAGGTACAGCACCAAATAGAATAGGTGTAATTTATTGGGATGGTTTGTCAATGTTCTCACCTTCATGTCAAACGCCAAACCTTTGTTATACAGGCTCAGTTTTACTTTTTGAAGGAACAAATGTTATAGAAACACATATTTCAAATAAAACAACTTGTAATGCTTGGGGGAGTGGTTTAGCAACACACGGATTGAATAATATCAATGGAACTGTTGCTCATGCTGTACCTGGAAGAAATAACTCAGTATTTAGTATTCAAAATGATGGATATAGGTTTACTCCTGATGGATCAGGAGGATATAATTTAAACCCAATTCCTTTTAGTTTAGTAACAACTTCTACAAATAATGGTATTGTTTGGAACTCGACAAATGGAGCATCATTTCCTTACAATAATGGTGTATTAAATACAACGGTTCAAAATGGAACGGTTGGATACTTTATTGCTAGTTCAACTTGTGGTACAGGTGTAGGAGCATTATCTGATACAACTTTTGTTACAGGTTTGACTTCTAGCGTTAATGCTACTGCGGTTGATGATATTTGTAGTGCAAATGTTGGAAGTGTAACTGCTACCCCGGTAACAGGTGCCGCGCCATACACTTATTTGTGGCCAGGTTTAAATAATGCAACTACCCAAACGGTAAATAATGTTGGAGCAGGGACTTATACAGTTGAAATGACAGATGCTAATGGTTGTCTAAGTACTACAAATGTTACGGTTGGAGATACACCGGCAACTTTCCCAACGAGTTTTACTCAAGTTTCCTGTCCAGGAGGTTCTGATGGGACCGCAACTGCTTCAATGCAACCTATTCAAGGTACTGTGACTTATCAATGGAATGACCCTAATGCCCAAACAACAAGTACGGCTACAGGATTAGAAGCGGGTACTTATGAATGTATAGTGACTTCAAGCGTTGGTTGTGCTGATACTGTTTCTGTTACAGTAACTGAAATACCAGGTATGGTTGTAAATATTGTAAATCAAGTAGATGTTACTTGTAATAGTGGAAATGATGGTATTGCTGAGGTAAGTGTTACAGATGGAACGGCTCCATATACTTATAGTTGGAATGGTTCAAGTTCAACTACCGAAGAAGCAACAGATTTATTCGTTGGAACATCAACAGTAACCATTACTGATGCAAACGGCTGTGTTGTATCTCAAGATGTAACTCTTGGTGAGCCTGACCGTTTATTAATTGCACAAAAATCTCAGGATACTGTAATTTGTATTGGAGATTCTGTAAATCTTTTCGCAACTGGAACGGGAGGTAGCAGCCAGTATAACTTTACATGGACTGACAATGGTCAAAATGTAGGTATGGGAGGTTCTATCTTTGTAACACCGTCTTCTGATTCTACTCAGTATCGAGTAATCCTTACCGAGCAATGTGGTTCTCCAGCAGATACTTCTTATGTAGTTGTGAAGCACCCATTAGATGTAAATGTTGGTTTATCTCCTGATGTTACTGGAGCATGTTTCCCAGTTGAAGTCAATTTTGATAATGTAACCGTGACAGGTGAAACAATCGATTATACAATTTGGGGCTACAGTGATGGTGAACAAGACACAATTTATGGTCAAAATCCAGCTTATCATGAATTTGATGAAGGAACGTGGGATGTGACTATGGAAGTAGTTATTGATAGAGGATGTAGATATGTGGATACGTTCCCAAGTTTAGTCGAAGGTTATTCATACCCAGAAGCGAACTTCTACACCAATCCAAATCCAGCATCCATTTTTGAACCTGAGGTAAATGCATTTAGTCAATCAGGAAGTAATATTGTTTCTTACAATTGGTTGGCAGAAGGAGCAGATCCAGAGTTTGCAACATCACAAAACCCAACTTTTGTTTATCCTTCAGAAGTACAAAACTACCCTTTAATTTTGGTTGTAGAGAATGGCTTTGGATGTACAGATACTTTAGAAAAACTTGTAAGAATAGAAAATGAGGTGCTGATCTTTGCTCCGAATACATTCACTCCAGATGGAGATGGATTAAACGATAGATGGAAAGTTGAAATTTTAGGTATTGATGTTCAAAATTTCAGATTGCAAATCTTCAATAGATGGGGTGAAAAAGTTTTCGAATCACTTGACCCAAATGCAGAATGGGACGGAACTTATGGTGATAAAATTGTAAAAGAAGGAACATATATTTGGACAATTACCGCTAATGATTATGAAAATGATAACAAATATGAATTTAATGGTTCTATCAATGTTATAGAATAAGAACTTATTTTCTAGTATTCTAGAGGCTGTCTTTTTATAAAGGCAGCCTTTTTTTATGGAATAGTGATTTTTGCTTTTTCATTATTCTTCCCTTTATTTAATGTGTCAATAAATAAGTATTTATATTTGTATTTCATGGAAATATGCTAAATGGATCATTTAACACAAAGTGAAGAAAACTATATAAAGGCTATATATTACCTACAAAAGGTTCTGAAGAAGTCCGTTGGAACGAACAGCCTTGCTGAAAAAATGGATACTAAGGCCAGTTCGGTAACTGATATGGTACGCAGATTATCTGAAAAGTCTTTGATTGTATATGAAAAGTACAAAGGCTGTAAACTTACCAATACGGGAGAAAGTGTTGCATTAAAAACAATTCGTAAGCATAGACTTTGGGAAACTTTTTTAGTAGAAAAATTAAATTTTGGTTGGGAAGAGGTTCATGAAATTGCAGAACAGTTGGAACATATCCAATCAATAAAATTAACTGATAAGTTAGATGCATTTTTAGATTTCCCAAAATTTGATCCACATGGAGACCCTATTCCAGATAAAGATGGTCAATTCTCCCAAAGAGAGGAAACTTATAAATTGATCGATTTTAAATTGAATACTCCATCTATCGTAATTGGTGTAGATGATAATTCAGCGTCCTTCCTAAAATATCTTGATAAACATGGAATTAAGTTAGGTGTTTCATTAACTGTACTTGATCGATTTGAATTTGATAATTCAACTGAGGTTTTGCTTAATGGTGAGAAATTAAACTTATCAGCCGCTGCATCATCAAAGATTACTGTTCAAGTGAAATAAAATTACAAGCAATGACTTTACCTTCAGTACCGTTAACAGACCTTAATGATGAATCATTTACGCTTTCTTCTTTAATTCAAAAGAATAAACTCAATTTGATTTTGTTTTACAATACCAACTGTCTTGGTTGTACAGGTAGAGCAATACCTTTGGCATACAAACTTCATCAGAAACATTCGAATATTGCTTTAACTGTGATTCATTCCAATTTTATGAAAAAACCGTTTACAAAAGATGAGATATTGTCGGTTTTCACAGATCAAAAAAGTCCAATTCCTATTTATAGTGAATTGAATCATGAGCTATATGATTTTTTTGAATGTGAAGGAACTCCTCATTGGATTTTAATGAATGATCAACAAGAGATTCTTTACTCTTTTTTTGGGTCACAAGATGGTGCTCAAATAAAACTACAATACGCTATAGAAGAGTATGCTTCGCAGTTATCCTAAATATCCTGTTTACAACTTTAACAATTATTAAATTACAACTTTTATATTTCCTTTAATTTTGCCACTCACATTAAATAAAAATTAATGAAGTTTCTTTTCGTTTTTTGTTGTTTATATATTTCAACAGGATTTACTTTCTCCCAAATAGTTAAGGATACAATAGATTCTCCTAATGGAAAAATTCTAATGTACACCAACCAAACATGGGAATATCTTCATGACCAAAATTTTGATGGTGTGCTCAATGAAGCTGTTGAAGAATATTTTTCAAAGGATACGCTTTCAAATTTCACTTGGCCTTGGAATAGCAATATTTGTTACTCTTCGAATCGATCAAATGATATGACCATGATGAAAGACACGCTATGGTTATGTGTGACTGATTCAGTAAACTCAGACTTCGTGATTCCATTTGATGGAAAAATCACTTCACGTTATGGTTACAGAAGAGGTCGCTACCATAATGGAATTGACATTAGTTTGAATACTGGTGATACTGTTGTTGCTGCTTTTGACGGGAAAGTTAGATACTCAAAAATGAATCGTGCAGGTTTTGGAAACTTAGTGATCATACGTCATTTTAACGGATTAGAAACTTACTATGCACATTTATCTAAACGAAGTGTAGTACCAAATCAATATGTAAAAGCAGGAGAAATGATTGGGTTAGGTGGAAATACAGGGCGTTCTTATGGAGCGCATTTGCATTTTGAAACCCGTTTTTATGATGCCCCAATAAATCCTGAAGAATTTATTGATTTCGAAAATAAAACGATTCGCAATGAAAACCTATTTGTTCATCGTGGTTTATTTATTCCAGGTATTGCTCCAACTCATAAGTTAATGGAGAAGTATAAAACGAATGGAAGTCCAGCGTCACTAATGGCTGCTATGGAAAAGGAATCTTATTACCATATTAAAAGTGGAGATACACTTGGTGCTATAGCCCGCAGGAACAATACTTCTGTTAGTCAGTTATGTAAATTGAATAACATCAGTACTTCGACAACGTTAAGGATAGGTCGTAGGATTCGTGTAAGATAAAAAATCCTAAAACTGACAGAAAATCATCTTCTTTTATTTATTTTAAGGGTATGAATAAAAGAAAGCTCAAGATTATTGTGTCAATTGACGGTGGAGGAATTAGAGGTATTTTACCTTTAATGATTCTCAATCATCTTGAACAGTTGATGAAAGCCAATGATTTAGGTGATTGTCTTAGTGAAAAAGTAGACCTTATTGCTGGTACATCTACAGGGGCAATTATTTCAGCTGGATTAATCGTAAAAAATGATAATCAAAAACATATTTATTCAATTCAAGATTTATTAAATCTTTACATTCAAAGAGGTCCACAGCTATTTAATTTAGCAAACCCCTCTAATCCTGGTTCTGAAGGACTAAAATTGGTGTTGAAAAGAAAGTTTAAAAATTTATTACTTTCAGACTTAGATACCCAGTATGCTTTTGTAAGTCATGATGTCATAACTCATCTTCCTTATGTTTTTGGAAGATACAATCATTCATTGTCAAGAGTAGAATTAAGTACTGCACTTGCGGCATGTAGTGCTGTGCCTGGCTATTTTCCTTCCGTAAAAGTTGCCGATTCAGAATTGATAGATGGCGTTGTATCAGCCAAAAATCCTGCTTTAATAGCCTTGGAACATACTCAAATATATTACCCCAATCAAGCCTATCTATTGCTGAGTTTTGGGACTGGTGATTTGACGAATGAGAACTTTGATGAAATCGAACGCAAAGTGAATGAGGTGGATGATTTACTATCTGAAAAAGCAGAAATCAATGATAATTTAATTTATTACCGATTTCAACCAGAAATTATAACTGCTGCTCCAGAAATGGATAATGCTAGTCCTGAGAATATCGATGCATTAATTGCCGATGGAAAGACATTTATTGAGCATAACAAGGTGTTGTTTGATAGTGTGATTGCCAACTGGAAACAATATTCATAAATCGTCAACAAAAAAAAGAGGCTGAATTCATTAATGAAACAGCCTCAATATCATTTATTTAAAAAAAGTTTATTTTTCGAATAGTCCAACCGCTTCTATATGACTCGTGTGAGGAAATTGATCAACTAAACTAATTTTCTTTGTTTTATAACCGTATTCTTCCAGTGTTTTAATGTCTCTTGCTTGTGTTGAAGGATTACATGAAATATATACAATTCTTTCAGCACCTAGTTGAATAACTTTTTTCAAGGTTTTCGGAGCAATTCCAGCACGAGGAGGATCAAGAACAATCGTGTCAATCTTACCTTCATAATCTGGATATGCTTTCAGAAATTTACCTACATCAGCAGCATAAAAATCAATTCCTTTAATATTATTACGTTTAGCATTTCTTTTAGCATCGGCAATCGCTTCTTGAACAATGTCAACACCAATGATTTTCGTATCCTTAGTTCTTTGTGTCAATAATTGACCAATTGTTCCTGTTCCACAGAATAAGTCCATCACGACTTTATCTTCAAGTGAACGTTCACCTTCAAAAACATAATCAAGTGCCTTATTGTATAATCGTTCTGCACTTTTTGGGTTGGTTTGGAAGAAACTTTCCATACTAATTTCAAAGTACAGTCCATTTAACTCTTCAATTACATTGTCTTTTCCAAAGGCAAGGACACAGTCACCATTTTCAATTTTTGCTCTATCAGCAACATTGTCGTTAATTGTGTGTTGGAAACCTGCAATCCTATCTCCCATGTTATCCTTTAAGAATTGGGCAATAGCTTCTAAATCGAAGTTTTCAATTCCTTGAGATGAAGTTACTAAATTGATAAGTAGTTTATCTTCATAAAAAGATTTTCTAACCACAATATGTCTATAGAAACCTTCTTTTTTCGGTGGGTGCCAAGCCGGTAGATTAGTTTGTTCTAGAAATGTTCTGAAATCTTTCAAGAAGTTTTCCCATTGTGGATCAAATAATCCAGATGCTTTGTTCAAACTTTCCACTTTCCACCAAGTTCCACGGTGCTTAAAGCCTAAGGCAAATGCATCGTCAATTTCTTCATCATTTTCGATGTCGTGTTCAATACATGAAAAAGAATATTCCATCTTATTTCTGTAATGATAGTGCTCTGGAGAAGGAATAAATTCATCAAATAAATCATCAATGTTTTGTAGGTCCGCCAATCTACGGTAGACTTCTAAAGTTACCTTCTTCTTAGATTCTTCCTGTAAAGTAGGAGGGACGTGAATATAAGGAGCTCCACTTATTTCTTGATATTCGGATTTGATTTCTTGTGGAGATCTTTCCAAAACTTTTAGTAAGCTACATTCAGCATGCTTCTTTCTTTTTTTGGTGATTCTTGCCAAAACCTTTTGGCCAGGAAATGTATTGTTAACGAAAAGCACAAATGCACCGTTTTCGTCTTTTATTCTTGCAATTCCTTTTCCTCCAAAAGCTAAATCTTCAATTGTAAGTTCTATTGTTTGACCTCGTTTAATCAATTGTATGTATAATTTGAAATGAATATATTGGTTGAGCTTCTTTATAAATATATAAAGACTACATCAAAATCCTTTTCGGATTACATTAATCCGCGAATAATTCCTTTATCACTGTTTTTAACAAAATCAACTACGGTAGATTTTAGTTCGCTATCTGGCATTTCAGATTCTAAACTTTGTAATCCGTTTGAAATGTTGTTGTTTTGCACAAATAATATTCTGTAAATATCTTCAATAGTTTTCACATCATTATCTGTGAAATTTCGTCGTCGTAATCCAACTGAATTTACACCAGCATAGCTTAATGGTTCTCTTGCTGCTCTTACAAATGGTGGAATGTCTTTACGAATTAAACTAGCTCCACCGATGAAAGAATGAGCTCCAATATGAACAAATTGTTGAGCAGCTGCTTTTCCTTCTATAATTGCATAATCATCAATTGTGACATGTCCTGATAGTCCAACATAATTAGCAAGAATTACATTGTTTCCTAAAGTACAATCATGAGCAACATGCACATATCCCATTAATAAACAGTTGTCACCAACTGATGTTTTTAATTTATCGGAAGTTCCTCTATGAATGGTTACACATTCTCTAATTGTTGTATTGTTTCCAATTTCGACAGTTGTGTATTCACCTCCAAATTTTAAATCTTGAGGAACAGCACCTATTACAGCGCCAGGGTAAATTTTACAATTTTCTCCAATTCTTGTACCTGGAAAAATCGTTACGTTTGGACCAATATGGCAACCATCACCAATTGTAACATCTTCGTAAATAGATGTAAATGCTTCAATGGTAACTCCATCACCGATTTTGGCATCAGAAGAAACAGACGCTAGATTACTTATCATTATCAACTTTATCTTTGATTACTTGAGCCAACATTTCTGCCTCAACTACTAATTTACCGTTTACATAACCTTTTCCGGCCATATTTACTAAACCACGTCGCATAGGAGAAATTAATTTTAACTCAAAAACTACAGTGTCACCTGGCACAACTTTTTGTTTGAACTTTACATTATCAATTTTCATGAAATATGTAGAGTAGAGGTGAGGTTCATCCACTTTACTTAAAGCGAAAATACCACCACACTGTGCCATTGCTTCAATTTGGAATACACCTGGAAAAATTGGATTTCCTGGGAAATGTCCTGTAAATTGAGGTTCATTCATGGTGATGTTCTTTACACCTAAAATTGTATCCTCTGTAATTTCCAAAACTTTATCTACCAATAAAAATGGATAGCGGTGAGGAAGCATTTTCTCGATATCATTAATATCGTATAATGGATCCTTCGTTAAATCAAATTTACGTGGAGCATTTTTCTGCTTCTTAATTTGATCTTTTAATACTTTTGCAAATCTTGTATTTCCTGAGTGACCTGGTCTTGCAGCTAAAATATGAGCTTTAATTGGTTTACCCACCAAAGCCAAATCTCCAACAATGTCTAATAACTTATGACGAGCTGGCTCATTTTGGAATTTCATTTGGTAATTATTCAATGTTCCAATTCCTTGAACACTTACTTCTAATCCTTCTTTACCTAATGTTTTAGCTAGGTGATCTAATTCTTCTTGACTTACCTCTTCGCGTTCAACTAAAATAATTGCATTATCGATGTCTCCTCCTTTAATTAGGCCATTCTTCGCTAAAAACTCTAGTTCACGTAAGAATACAAATGTTTTACAAGTAGAAATTTCATCTTTAAACTCATCGATTTTATAAATTGTAGCATGTTGAGTTCCGAGTACTGGTGAATTATAATCAACCATTACCGTTAAACGATAAACACTATCAGGAACAGCTAAAAATTCAATTTCTTTCTCAGTGTCTTCCCAAGGAATTACTTCGTCAAGTTCTAAATATTCTCTAACTGCTTTTTGTTCTTCATATCCAACAGACTCAATAGCCTGAACAAATGGGTAAGAACTTCCATCCATAATAGGAATTTCTGGTCCAGAAATTTTAATTAATGCATTGTCAACCTGCATTCCATAAAGTGCAGCCAAAACATGTTCTGTGGTATACACCTTTGCACCATTTTTCTCCAATGTTGTACCTCGTTCAGTAGAAACAACTAAATCAGCATCTGCTTCTATAATTGGTTCCCCATCAAGATCCGTACGTTGGAATTTATAACCGTGATTATCTGGTGCTGGACAAAGTTCAATTGTTACCTTTTCACCAGTATGTAAACCTATTCCTACAAGTTTAACAGAAGATTTTAATGTTCTTTGATTTTCAATCATATCTATAATAACCTAAAAATGGATGTTTTTATTTTAATTTTTCTTCAATATCCTGAAGTCTTTGCAATATTAGTGGAAGACGACGGAATCCAATAAATGATTTTTTGTAATCGTTCATTGGAATTGCAGGAGAGCCCATTAATCTTGTATTTGGCTTTTTAACACTTCCTGGAATTCCTGATTGAGCAACGATTTGTGTTCCGTTGGCAATTTTTATGTGTCCACTAATTCCTACTTGTCCACCAACTAGCACGTTTTCGCCAATCTTAGTAGATCCTGCAACTCCTGCTTGTGCAGCCATTGCTGAGTTTTTACCAACATCAACGTTGTGGGCAATTTGAACTAAATTGTCAATTTTTACTCCACGTCGCAATATTGTTGAACCAAGTGTTGCTCTGTCAATTGTTGCATTGGCTCCAATATCAACAAAGTCCTCTAGAATAACATTTCCTATTTGTGGAACCTTTTGAAATTCACCTTTTTCATTTGGCGCAAATCCAAATCCATCAGAACCAATAACAGCTCCAGCATGAATTAAACATGATTTTCCAATAACACAGTCATGGTAAATCGATGCATTAGGATGAATCACTGTTTCATCACCAACTTGTACATTGTCACCAATAAATGTATTCGGATAAATCTTTGTCTTATTTCCGATTACCGCATTTTCACCGATGTATACATTGGCACCAATATAAACTTCTTCGCCAATTGAAGCAGACTCCGCTATAGTTGCGTTTTTCTCTATTTTTGGTTGCTTTTGATGCATTTGATCGTAAACCTCTAACAACTTGGCAAAACAACTGTATGGGTCTTCAACCTTAACCAAGGTTAGGGTAGAAGGCAATGATTTTGTTGGTTCGAAAGTTTTTGCTACAATCGCTATCGAAGCATTTGTGTTGTAAATATGTGGTTCATATTTCATGTTTGATAGAAAAGTTAGCGTCCCTGGCTGACCTTCTTCGATCTTTGATAATCCAGAAACTTTAACGTTTTCATCTCCTTGTACCTCACCTTCTAAAATGCCGGCGATTTGTTCTGCTGAAAATTCCATTCTTCAAAAATATAAAAAGAGTTTATTCAAACTCCTTTGATTTACTTTATTTTTCCACAAAATAACATGGGTTATTGTAAAAAGTGACAAATTCTACTTTGATTGGTGCGAAGGATAGCAGATAAAGTATTTTTCCACAGGCTCAGATAAAGCATGGATATTTAAATTATCGGCGGCTTGACTCACATCCTTTACACTACCGTCTTTCATCAATAAATTGATTTTCTCATGCATTTCGTTATAGGCATTATTCCTCAAAATTGCGGTTTGAACAAAGTTTTTTGCTTCTTCTTGATTTAGTCCAAATTGTGTTTTAACTTCATCAATCTCAAACTGAATGCGCTCTTTTGAAAACGGTTCGGTAGAAATTTCAATTTTAAATAGTTTTCTGTTAATTAGTTGACTTGCTAAAAGTGATAGGACCTTATCATCGCAAAACTGCCAAACTTTTACAGCTCCCATAATATCGAAATCATCTAACAATGCAAATTGATTGAGAAGGTTTTCATCATTTGCAAAATCTTCCATTTCTATATCTCTAGAAAGAAAGAGTTTAAATGCTGGACTGGCAAATAAATCATGCCCGTTTTGTACTAAGTTTTTAGCTCGTCGTAACAAAAAAGTGAGCATAACTTCTGATGAAACAACAGTTTTATGCATGTAAACTTGCCAATACATCAGTCTTCGTGCAACCAAAAACTTCTCAATAGAATAAACTCCTTTCTGTTCAACCACAAGTTGATTGTCTACAACGTCTAGCATCGCGATAATTCGATCACTTCCTATGACACCTTCAGAAACACCTGTGTAAAAACTGTCTCTATTAAGGTAGTCCATTCTATCCATATCTAATTGGCTAGATACTAATTGATGAAGAAACTCCTTATGGTATTTATTTTCGAAAATTTCAATTGATAAATCTAATTTCCCATCAAACTCCTGCGAAAGTTTTTTCATGAAGAGCAAAGAAATTTCTTCGTGACTTACATTTTTTACAATATCTCTTTCTAAAGTATGACTAAATGGTCCATGACCAATGTCGTGCAAAAGAATGGCAATCAAAGTTGCAGTTTCTTCCTCCTCTGTAATTTCAATACCTTTATAACGCAAGGCCTGAATGGCTTTGGTCATTAGGTGTGTGGCACCAATTGCATGATGAAAACGTGTGTGAAGTGCACCTGGATAAACCAGATGTGACATTCCTAATTGTTTAATTCTCCTTAATCTTTGGTAGAAAGGATGCTCTATTAAATCGAAAATTATATCCTTTGGCAATGAAATAAATCCATATACAGGATCGTTTAGAATTTTCTTTTTATTATTTATGTTGAGGTTTGGACGCAAATCTTTACTTTTATAATTCATGTAAAATTAAAAATAATCAGATAATGCAAGTAAAAATCCTTTGGGCAGATGATGAAATCGACTTATTAAAACCACATATCATGTTTTTAGAGCAGAAAGGATATGATGTAGAAGCGGTTCATAGTGGTGGTGAAGCCATAGAAAAATGTGAAGAGGAAGCATTTGATATTGTCTTTTTAGATGAAAATATGCCAGGTATTTCTGGTTTAGATGCCTTGGCAAAAATCAAAGAGATTCGTCCGATGGTTCCAGTGGTTATGATCACTAAAAGTGAAGAAGAAAGTATCATGGAAGAAGCCATTGGTGGAAAAATAGCTGATTATTTAATTAAACCAGTGAATCCGAATCAGATTTTATTGAGTTTAAAGAAAAACCTTGATCAAGGAAAGTTGGTATCTGATAAAGTGAACACTAATTATCAACGTGAGTTTAGACAAATTGGAATGGATTTGAGTGATCGCCTTGATGCTGAAGAGTGGGCAGCGATGTATAAAAAGCTTGTGAATTGGGATATCGAATTTTCGAAATTGGAAGATCAAGGAATGCAGGAAGTTTTTGATATGCAGCTGAAAGAAGCCAATTCTTCATTTTCAAAGTTTATCGAAGAAAATTATTTAGATTGGTTGAATAGCGTTGAGGAAGCTCCTCAAATGTTGCATACTTTGTTTAAAGACAAAATAGCACCACATTTAGACGAGCCTGTTTATTTATTGGTGGTGGATAATTTAAGATATGACCAATATCAAGCTTTGCGCCCAACATTAAGTAAATATTTTACATTTGATAGAGAAGATATTGTGTATTCTATTTTGCCAACCGCAACGCAATATGCGAGGAATGCCTTTTTTGCAGGCTTAATGCCGAGTGAAATTAAAAAGAAATATCCAGAATTATGGATTAGTGAAGATCAAGAAGGAAGTAAGAATGCTCATGAGGAGGAGTTGTTGCTAAAACAATTAAAACGACTTGGAACGGATGTGAAAGTAGGTTATCGAAAAATAACCAATATAGAAGCAGGGAAGAAGTTAGCTGAAAATTTGAATCAGTTAAAGAATAATGACCTGAATGTTATTGTCTATAATTTTGTAGACATGCTTTCACATGCAAGAACAGATATGAAAGTAATTCGTGAATTAGCTGATGATGAGGCTGCGTACCGTTCTTTAACGACAAGTTGGTTTGATCATTCTCCTCTTCAAGATATCATGAAAGAAATAGCGAAATCTGGAGCGAAATTAATTTTGACAACTGATCACGGTACGGTCAAAGTGAATAATGCTGTGAAAATTGTAGGTCCAAAAGAAACAAATACTAATTTAAGGTACAAAATTGGAAAAAACTTGAATTATAAAGGAAAGGAGGTTTTCGAAGTGAAGAACCCAGATGAAGCCTATTTACCTAAAGATAATATATCGGACGCTTATGTTTTTAGCCGAAATAATGACTTTTTTGTCTATCCGAACAACTTTAATCATTATTCGAAATATTATAATGACACCTTTCAACATGGAGGTATTTCCCTTGAGGAAATATTGATTCCATACGTTGAAATGAGAGGGAAAAAGAGAAATTAAATTTTAGCTTAAATTTGTAGGATACAAAAGTATATGAAATTTTACGCAAGAAACGAGAAAGACCTGATCAATATTAGTTCTGACTTTCTCGAACTGATGAAAGAATATAAATGTTTTGCATTTAATGGAGAAATGGGAGTGGGAAAAACCACTTTTATTTCATACCTTGTAAAAGCAATGGGGATCGTTGATCAAGTGAGTTCACCTACTTATGGTTATGTGAACGAATATGAAAGTCCTTTTTTTGGGACGGTTTATCATTTTGATTTATATAGAATTGAAGATGAAAGCGAAGCTTATGATATAGGAATAGAGGAATATATTTACCGTGATAATGTAGTTTTTATCGAATGGGCCGAAAAAATAGAGAACCTTTTACCCGAAGATTGCGTATGGATAAATATTACAAAAGATGACCTTGGTGGTCGGACCATTGAAACTGAAATATGAAGACAGATCCAGATATAATTAAAAGCTTAATGAAAGAGGGTCGGTTACTTCCACAAGAGGAAATGTTGGAAATAGCCCGAAAAAAAGGCAGATTAAAAATTGGAGTTCCTTGTGAAAATACTTTTCAAGAAAGGCGTGTGGCTTTGGTGCCAGAGGCCGTTTCTTTATTAGTAGCCAATGGACATGAAATAAAAGTTGAAACCAAAGCTGGTGAAAATGCAAATTTTTCTGATAGGGCCTATTCTGAAGCTGGGGCTGAAATAGTATATGATCGAAAGGATGTATTCCAATGTGACATTGTTTTTAAAGTTTCTCCGCCTGTAGAGGAAGAAGTTGAAATGATGGAAATGGGCTTAACTTTAATTTCTGCACTTCAAATTAGTATGCAACCACGCCAAGTGTTGCAGAAAATGATGAAAAAGAAAATTACTGCTATTGCTTGGGATTATATGCGTGATGAAGAAGGTCATTTTCCTGTTGTAAGTGCGATGGGGGAAATTGCAGGAAATACATCAATTCACATTGCAGCAGAATTACTCAATGCCTTTAAAAATGGGAAGGGAGTTATGCTGGGAGGAATTGCCGGAGTTCAACCAACTGAAGTTGTGATTCTCGGTGCAGGAACGGTTGGCGAATTTGCAGCAAAATCTGCAATTGGACTAGGATGTTCTGTTAAGGTTTTTGATAATGCGCTTGGAAAATTACGTCGTCTACAATCCAAAGTTGGTCAACGTATTTACACCTCTATAATTCAACCTAAAGTTTTAAGTAAAGCCTTAATGCGTGCCGATGTTGTCATTGGAGCAGTGCGTTCACCTTTTGGTAAAACACCTTGTATCGTTTCTGAGGAAATGGTGAGTAATATGAAATCAGGATCTATAGTGATAGATGTAAGTATTGATCAAGGTGGATGTTTCGAAACATCTGAATTAACTAATCATGAGCAGCCCACTTTTGATAAATATGGCGTAACACATTATTGTGTACCTAATATCGCTTCAAGGGTTTCAAGAACTGCCTCATTTGCCATCTCAAATATTTTTGCTCCTGTTCTTATTAAAATGGGGGAGAAAGGAGGTGATAAGGAGTTGATTAAACGAGATCATGGTTTTAGATGTGGTGTTTACATGTATAAAGGAACCTTAACTAGTGAGGTGCTTGGGAAAATATTTGACCTTAATCATAAAGAAATCGAACTTTTATTAATGGGGATGTAAGTTTACTCCTATTTTTGTAGTCTAATTTTATAGATTATGAAAGGAATTTGGAAAAGACTTCGTTATTATCTTATCGGTTTTTTAATTGGTACAATCTTCGTTAGTATCTTATTTGGAGATCGTGGTTGTTCTTGGACACCAACCAATAGAGTGAAAAATTCAATTCAAGATAAAATTATTGTTTTTCCCGAAGATGAAATTCCTACGATCAATGCAATGGGACTTAATCAAACTAATATCTATAGATTTTTAGTCAATGCAGATGTTGATTTTTCAAATAGTTTAAAAGATAGCTATCCAAAAGTTTACATCGTAGAAAATCATGATTCCATCGCTCAGCGTTTACAATTTTCATTGTATGAAGATAGTTATTTAACAGTGGTTCATACCTTAAAAGAGGAAGAGAAACCACAACGATATGAACAGCTAGAAGGTTGGGGAGAAATGGTAAGGCTACCTAAAGACTCAGCATTAGTTTTTATCGATAAATCAAATTATACACAATGTAAGGCTAGAAGATTGGCAACTACCGATCAGCAAGAAATTATTCAGCAAATGAAGCATACAGGGCGTGTAAACTTTTCAGAAAGTGATTTAATGTTGACTAAAGCTGTTCAGCAGATTCAATTTTATCAAAATGATACTTTAGAGGTGAATGCAAAAACGATTTGGTTTGAATCGCGTATTACTTTCAAAGATTTTGATTGGAAAGAAAAGTTAGAGTGTGAATAGTTGGATCAATAGTCAGAATTAAGATCGCTGTTTCTTCGTCTTTAAGACTACAGATTTTACGATGGAATCATGCAAAGCTTTATTTTTGGAACTAATTGATACAGCAAATAATGAAAATACACCAAGAAACAACTTTGCTATATATCGGATTTCTGCTGCAGGAAAAGATATATTTTTTTTTGTGTTACTTTCCTTTTTTTATTCTTATTCCAACAATATAATGACCAATGGTTGCGCCAAATATAGAGCTTGATAGAGGTTCATACAATCCGAAAATGGCAATAACAACCAAAATTCTTAAATAGGATGGAACTTCATCAAAAGAAGATAGTAGGTTGGTTGCAAAATAAATTAAAAATATGTAAACCATGAGGTCGGTATAAGAAGCTTTAATCCTATCTATTAATTCTGCGTATTCTATCCCTTCCATGTAATAATAGCGTTACTCTTTTTTTGTTGGATTCTTAACACCTGCATTGATTTTTACCTCTAAATGGTTGACTTCCGGAGTTAAAGGGCAAGAATAGCGATAAGAGTATACACAGTAAGGATTGTAAGCTAAATTAAAATCCACAGCAATAGTTTCTTCATCACCTGTCATGTTTAGGTCTAAATATCTTCCTCCTCCATATGTTTCTTCAGGTACGTTAGCATCTTTAAATGGAATAAAAACATAATCTTTATATTTTTCACCTTTTAAAGTCAAATTCTTATACACTTCAAGGTTTTGTTCTTTTCCATCAATCTCAAAAATCAAAATACCAATTCTTTGATACTTTACCTTTCTTGAAGAAGTGGTCGGCATTTTAAAAGGTCTACTTTTCTTTTTCTTAAATTGCGCTGTTATTACCCAACTTTTGTCAATTGGAAAATAGTTTAGGTTTAAAATCTTCTCTTTTTCTTGGTCATTGAGTACTTCATTCGAATGCAAAAGTTCTTGTTCAAATGAATCTCTTAGGTTCTGAACAGAGTCTATATAAGTATCTTGGGCGTGAACCAGTGAGCATTGTAGTAAAAAGAACAAAAAGATCAAATGTAGTTTCATAAGTGTAGTATTAATTTATTAATTTCGAGAACCAAAAATTGTACTCCCAATTCTTACCATATTACTACCTTCTTCAATTGCAATTTTGTAGTCGCCGCTCATGCCCATTGAGATAATTTCAAATGATTTATTGAATTTAAAGAAATGGCTTCTGAATATTTCAAAATAATTATTGAGTGTTCTAAACTCATCTTGAATTTTTTCTTCATTCTCTGTAAATGTTGCCATTCCCATTACGCCTCGAACATTGATGTTTTCAAGTTGAGTAAATTCTTGGCTTTCTAACATTGTTTTGGCTTCATCAAAGTCAAAACCATATTTACTTTGTTCTTGGGCGATATGAAATTGGAGAAGTACATCAATTGTACGTTCTTCTTTTTTAGCACGTTTATTTATTTCTTCAAGTAGTTTAAAACTGTCTACACCATGAATTAGGCTAACAAAAGGAGCAATATACTTTACTTTTTTTGTTTGTAAATGACCAATCATGTGCCACTCAATATCTTTAGGTAGAGCCTCGTATTTATCAACTAATTCTTGAACTCTATTTTCCCCAAATATGCGCTGACCAGCCTCATAAGCTGCTAAAATATCTTCATTCGGCTTAGTTTTAGAAACTGCTACAAGTGTAACGCCTTGAGGTAAATTTGATTTTACTTCTGATAACTTTTCTGCAATCATTCGTTTATTTTATAAATTGTTAAACCACTTCGCATTTTAGGTTCAATGAAGGTTGATTTTGGGGGCATAATTGCATTTTCATCGGCAACAGCCTTTAGTTGTTCCATCGTTACAGGGTACAATAGAAATCCAACTTGATATTCTCCGGAATTTACTGAATGTTCAATGGCTAAAATTTCGTCTTCACCACTTTGGAAGCTGATATTTTCATCCGTGGTTAGGTCATGTATGCCTAAAATAGGAGAGAGAATATATCGTGTTAGAATTTCTGCGTCGATACTACTTACAGCGTCTGTTTTAGTATGAGCTTCAGGTTTTAGCCTTAATTGATACCAATGTCTATCCACAAACATGTGAATATCATGTAATTGTTCTGGATTTTTTGGACGTTCTAATTTTGTTACAGTAAATTTTTCTTCAATTTGTTTAACGAGTTCTTCTTCCGAATGACCGTTTAAGGTTTTGCAAAGCCTATTGAAAGGCATGATATTCAGTCGTTCCTCATCAATGAAGAAACTCAAAAATGCATTGTAGTTTTTATCTAAATCTCTTTCACCTCGTGAATTGATTAAGTCATGTAACCTTACTGATGAAGCCGATCTATGATGACCATCAGCTATGTAACAATTTTCAATTTCTGAATATGCAGCTTGTATTTCTTCAACTTCCTGACTTGTTGCCAACCAGAGTTCGTGAATTGTTTCGTCTGTAGTTGCAAATTCATATTCTGGGCGATTTTTAGTGATTTTCGCCAAAATTTCATCCAATTTCTCACTTTTCTTATGACTTAATAAAACGGGTTCAGCATTGAATCCTACAATGTCCAAGTAATTGGTAAACAGTGATTCTCTTGAGGTTAAGGTTGCTTCGTGTTTTTTTATTTTATTGTTCTTGTATTCTTGAACACTAGCCCCACCAATAACCCCTAAATAACTGTGATGAGGTGTTGATTGTTTATAGATATATAATGTTGCTTCCTCATCTTGTTGAAAAATCTTACGCTCAGTAAATTCTTCATATTTATGTTTTACTTTCATAAATCGTTCAACAGAGTTGGGAACTGTTCTGTTGTCTTCATTTTCAAAAAATTCTGGGTGAATGATGTGAATGAAAGAATAAGGATTTGACTCAAGCTTTGCTTCTAGAATTGAGTTCTTATAAGTTGAAACAGCTCGTGAGGCAACTAGGTGTGCCATGCTTCTAGTTGGACGAATTGCTTTAAATGCTTTTATTTTTGTCATATATTGTTCTTATCTATAAAGTATTGCGGGCATTAAAGCAAATATAGAAAATTGTTTGATTTTCGGATCAAAATTGATTAGAACTAAACCAATTATTTCGAGATTTTAAAAGAGATACCATTCTTTTTTAAATGATGTGCAATATTGTGTTTAATTAGCTGTATTTTTGCAGCATGAAGACAAAAACGCTGAAAAAAAATAAAGTGAATGTTGTCACTTTAGGATGTTCGAAAAATATTTTTGATTCGGAAGTGCTGATGGCACAACTGAAGGCAAATAAATTTGACGTAGAACATGAGGCAAAACAAGACGATTCGGATATTGTAATTATCAATACATGTGGTTTCATTGATAATGCAAAGCAAGAATCAATCGATACTATTTTACGTTATGCTGAGGCCAAAAAAGAAGGTCAAGTAGACAAAGTATATGTTACTGGATGTTTATCTCAACGATACAAAGATGATCTTGAGCAAGAAATTCCAGAGGTTGATGCCTATTTTGGTACACGTGAATTACCACGTATGCTGAAAACGTTAAAAGCAGATTATAAACATGAATTAGTAGGGGAACGTTTATTGACAACACCTTCGCACTATGCGTATTTTAAAATTGCTGAAGGTTGTGATCGACCATGTTCATTCTGTGCTATTCCAATTATGAGAGGTGGACATAAGTCTACACCAATTGAAGATTTGGTAAAGCAAGCAGAAGGTTTAGCTGCTAAAGGAGTTAAAGAATTGATGTTAATTGCTCAAGATTTAACATATTATGGATTAGATTTATATAAAAAGCGAGCGCTTGCAGAATTAGTAGATCGTTTGGCAGATGTAGAAGGAATAGAGTGGATTAAATTGCACTATGCATTTCCAACAGGTTTTCCAATGGATGTTTTAGATGTAATGAAAAATCGTAGTAATGTTTGTAATTACCTTGATATGCCATTACAACACGGTTCAACAAGAATGTTGAAAGCAATGCGTCGTGGAACAACACGTCAGAAAACGGAGAAACTAATTGAAGAAATTAGAAATAAAGTACCTGAAATTGCAATTCGTACAACTTTGATTTCTGGTTACCCTGGAGAAACAGAGGAAGATTTTCAAGAAATGTATGACTGGGTAGAAAAATCTAGATTTGAACGTTTAGGAATCTTCACTTATTCTCATGAGGAAAATACACATGCTTATAATTTTGAAGATGATGTTCCTGCAGCAGTTAAACGCGAACGTGCAGATGCAATCATGGAACTTCAATCAGGGATTAGTTATGATCTTAATCAAAAGCATATAGGTCAAGTAAGAAAAGTATTATTTGATAGGGCAGAGGGAGATTACTTTATTGGAAGAACTGAATTTGATTCACCAGAAGTAGATAATGAAGTATTGATTAAAGCTGCAGATAATTATGTAAGAATTGGAGATTTTGCTCCGATTTATATTACCTCTGCTGATCATTATGATTTGTATGGTAAATTAGCTGAAGAGTAAAAAGTTATACTAAATGAAAAAGCCGCAAAAAATTGCGGCTTTTTTTATATGTTATTTTTTGATCAACTGATCAATTTTTTCGTCAATAAACGCTGAAATTATTTCTGTGAATTTATCTCTATTGTTTAGATAGTAACGATCAACGTATGATTTTACTATCTTTTTAATGTTAATACCTTTGGTTTTACTGCCATTCTTCGCAACTAAAGTCGTTGTTATTTTATCGTATAAGAAATCTAATGATAATCCAACTAGATATTCTTTTAAGTCGAAATCATCAGCCATTCCTGGTCTTATTTGATGACCAATTTTTTTCTCGAAAAAACCAAAAAGGTTCTCAGGTTCTAAGTATGATTTTATATTGATTTCCAGAAGACGTTTTGAAAGTTCGATTTGATTAATTAACCGTTCTTCCTCTTCTAATAAATCTTTATAACTATTTATATTATTCATATTTGTTCGTGATTAATCGAGTGAAAAAATTAAGTAAATAACGAAATGTTGAAATTTTAAAAACTCTCATTAAGATGATGGCAATAATAGGTATCATTCCAACAATTAAGAAGCCTAATGCATAAGATGAAAGTAAAGTTCCCAAATATATGGCCAATGCCAATCCTAGAAACGATATTCCAATCATTGTAAGTATTGTTACTAAAAGACTGTAAGCTACTCTAGTTGTGACTTCAGTTGCTTTCTTCATTGATCTTATTCTGAACAAAGCAATGTAAGTAGTAACCAGTTTTTTTAACTCATCTATGCCTTCTTTAGTAGTATTATTCTCTTTCATTGTTTTTATGCTTTAGCTTGTGGCGATTATTTACGATTTGATATTCGCTTGTTTTAAAAGCTCATCACTTTTATCTAATACTGCGTCCTTAGCGTTACCCAAAGCATCAACTGTTGCATCTTTAGCTTCATTAATTTTTGAAGCTAATGCTTCACGTGTTTCTTTTCCACTTGCTGGTGCAAGTAATAATGCTATTCCTGCTCCAACTGCTGCTCCTGCTAATGCTGATACTATAATCTTTGATTTGTCGTCCATAATATTTTGTTTTTTTATTTGTTAATAATGTATACCTCAAAATACCAATTTATTAGAGGTATTCAAAGTTTTAATTCTTAAAAAACATTAAAACTAATTTAAGTGAAAAGATTATAGAATATGAATTCTAGTTTTGGATAGCGCATTTTATTTACAGAGTTTTCTGTGTTTTTGCTATCTTTTTTTTGTGAAGTATATCTTAGTTAAATAAGTGGTGATGTGCTTTAGTTCGAGTATTGAGAAAGCTATTGAGAAGAAGATGTGTCTTTTTCCTTTATAAACGCATGTATTACTTTAAAGCAAAAAAAAAAGAGACCATCTTATCGATGATCTCTTTTTCTTAAATATATTTGTCCCGTCCTGATATAGCGATACACTAAAACATAGTGTAATGAAAACATCAAAAAAGACAGGGGTTTCGAAGCGTACCCAGAAAGATTATTCACTTTCTTTTAAGCTTCAATTAGTTCAAGAAA
>NZ_QURB01000008.1 GCF_003402975.1 Brumimicrobium aurantiacum
ATTAAACCCTATTATGGTGTGACTATTATGAGTGAAATAAGTTCCAATCATGAAAATGGGTTTATTGCGGATTCTTCTTTTATTGTCGGAAATAATTATTCTAAAGGCAATGGGTTCTATCCTAATTACTATAATGCTTCTGGATTCTATTATGGAACTCCTTTTTTTGGTGGATTGTCAATTGGATTTGATTTTCGTTTGATTAGTACCTTGTATTTAAGCATGGATTTTGGCCTTGGCATAAAAGTAATGCGATATAAGTATTTAGAATGGTACGAAAACGAAGATTATAGAGAAATTTTAGAAGGTATGCCGATTCAATCTAGAAACCTGTTATATACTAATGCGCAATTGAGCCTACGCTATGATTTTTCATTTGGAAAAAAATCTAAAAAGGAATGATAATCAATGAAAACAACATAATGCTCAAAGCCTAACGCCAAAAAAACCAAATAATTTTCATAAATTGAAAAAATGAAACCTGAGAATAAAAATATGAAAATACTTTTGAAGAGGCAAATGACCCTCGGTTTCACTGGAGTTGCTGGGTTTCACTTATGGAATGGTAGAGCGGAACATACTGCAAATTATATTGAACTTTGGAAGAACACTTTTAGAGCCCAAAACCACATGAATGGGGATGATGTGATTAGTACCTTGAGTGATGGCTGGGGCGATTGGAAGCATGGGATGGGGATAGCTGAAAGAAAGTCTTCGTTGTTCGAAAGATATTCAGTAGAGCATCAATACTACACTTCGTCAGATAGAAAGAATGCAGTAGGGTATGTAAAAAACAGGAGTTTTAATGTGAAAACGAGGAGTAGTTACAGTTCATTGTGTTATAATGAAGATTTCGGAGTAGTAAACAATTCTCCAAGAGATACTGAATGGAATGATGTGAAAAATAGCGATCGTTTACGGGTAAAAAACCTTAAAACACATACAGAGTATCAAATTAATTGGTACAGTAATAATCAGTATATAAAAACTGACTGTATTGAGACCAATAAAAAAGATGGAGTCTGGGGCATAACTTTAGAATATCCTGAACTTACGGTAAGCCATACAGGAAGTAATGATTTGCCTGTTGTTTGGTATGTGATACAACAACAAAGTTGTAGCTCCGGAATGGTTCAGCAAGATGATATAGAAGAAGTTGAGGAAGGTATGAACAGAAAACAATTATTGAATAATCAGGAAAATAATGAAACTATTTTAAATGTTCATCCTAACCCATTTCAAAATCATATCTCTATACAAAGTCCTCAAAAAGACGAGTTGATTTTAAAGTCTATTGAAGGAAAAATTATTGATAATTATGAGATTGAGAAGGGATATTCAAGAGTGAACACTGCGAACTTATCAAGTGGTATATACATTCTCACCTTTGTCAATCAAAATAAAACTTTTAAAGTAGTTAAGCGATGAGAATATTAATATTTACAGTATTTTTGTTTATACTTCCCAATGGACTTACACAGATTAATGACATTAAATTATCCTTAAAAGCAAATTATGGATTCTATACTACTATTTTCTCTAATTACGGGATTATTCTTAACTCAACTGATATTGATATTGGTCTCGTTAAGCAATCTGAAAGAGCTGTATCATATCTTAGCTTAGCATACTTATATAATACAAACTCCTTTAATATGAGACTTGATAATGGGTATGGATTGTATAACGGTCACTATTTTGGACTCACCTTTGAGCATCACTTTGTAAATGATCAAAAACGATTTAGCCCCTTTATTGGACTGTCGTTAATGAGTGAAGTTACTTCGAATTATAAAGAAGGTTTTTTATCGGGGTCATTGGAAGGAACCTATTTCCTTCCTGTAGACAGCCATGTAAAGTATTCTGAGTATAATAATGGCTATCCTTATACTTTTAACAGCTCTGGTTTTTACTATTCCACGCCTTTTTTCGGAACAGCGTCTTTCGGTTTTGATCTTCGTTTAATCAAAGATTTGCATCTTAGTTTTTCCTTGGGTTATGGCATGCAACTTATGAGGTATAAATACTTGGAGTGGAAAAATGATGAGGATTATCGTGAAATGTTAAAAGATATTCCAATGGAAACAAGAATGTTACATTATGTAAATGCGGAGTTGGGATTACGGTATGTGTTTTCGTTTGGGAAGTAGCTTAAAGTTTTATGTAGTTGGCTATTTGCTTTAAGCCTACTGTCTATCGCTTACTGCTTAAAGCCTAAAGTCTATAAATCAACACATTTGCCAAATTCACTTATTTAAGTTACTTTTGGAATCCATGCTTATAAAACCCATTAAAATGCGATTAAATTTTTTTAAAATTTTCGTTTTTGTTTTGACTTTGCCTTTTGTAGCTTTAAGTCAAGATAAATCCGAATTATTACAACAAACACTTCAAGAAAACACCAAACAACATCAACTTTCTGAATCAGATGTTTCTAGTTGGAAGTTAATTAATCATCACACCAACGAAAAAACTGGAATTGAATTTAATTATTTGCATCAAACATTTAATGATGTTTTAATTTATAATGCGATAAGTGTCGTTGCTGTCAAAGAGGATCTTGGAATTCTCGCTTCAAATGGCTTTGTCTCAGATCTTGCTTCAAAAGTACAAACCTCAACAGCAACGATTACTCCAACAGCAGCGATTCATGCGGCGGCAAATCATTTAGGTCTCGATAATGTTGGGGACCTTAAATTGTTATCAGAAAAAGAAAACAATACTTTTGTTTTTGAAGCAAATGATCTTTCCGTAGAAACCATTGATGTTCAGTTGAAATTGTTTAAAGTAAATGAAAACTCAATGCGTGCCGCGTGGGATTTACACATCTATCAATTGGATCAAAAACATTGGTGGAGTTTAAGAGTTGATGCTCAAACAGGCGAGATCTTAGATCAAACTGATTGGGTGGTGAGTTGTGATTTTGAGAAAGATAATACTCATAACCATTCTCACGCGGGACATCAACATACAAAATCGGAATTTATGTTTCCAATGCCACCACAACAATCGTTTGGAAATGGTGCAGGGTATAACGTTTTTCCAATCCCTTTAGAAAGTCCGAATCATGGCCCACGTCAATTATTAATTGACCCTTCAGATTCAATAGCCTCTCCTTTTGGATGGCACGATACAGACGGTTTAACTGGTTCTGAATATACAACAGCACAGGGTAACAATGTTTATGCAAGCGAAGATAGAGCGGATACTGATGCTTTTGGACATACTCCAGAAGGAGGAAGTACGCTTGACTTCGATTTTCCACTTGACTTTAATCTGTCTCCAATCGATTATCAAGATGCTGCCATAACGAATTTGTTTTATATGAATAATATAATGCATGACGTTTGGTATCACTATGGATTTAACGAAGAGAGCGGAAATTTTCAAGAGAACAATTATGCAAATGGAGGTTTTGATGATGATTACGTAAATGCACAAGCTCAAGACGGTGGTGGAATGAATAATGCGAATATGGCGACAGGTCCAGATGGGTATAATCCAAGAATGCAAATGTATTTGTGGTCTTCGTCATCACCAGATATTATGACCGTAAATTCTCCTTCTATTTTGAGCGGTACTTATGATGCCGAACCAGCTAGTTTTGGTCCTCCTATTACAACAACCCCAATTACTGCCAACTTAGCACTTTTTGAGGACGCTACCCCAGATATAAATGATGCTTGTAGCCCGGCGGTGAATGCAGCTATGTTGAATGGTAAAATTGTAGTGGTTAAAAGAGGAAATTGTAATTTTACTGATAAGGTAGAAAATGCTGAAAATGCAGGAGCTATTGCTGTAATTGTAGTAAATAATGGAGGGAATGTTATCTCGATGGGAGGGACAAATCCGAATATTGGAATTCCTTCAGTGATGATTTCTGCAACTGATGGAAATACCCTGATAATGCAAATTCAGAGTGGTTTAGCGGTTAATGTTACACTTCAATCCCCAACAGGATCTTTCTATAAAGATGGAGATTTTGATAATGGAATTGTTGCTCACGAATATGGTCATGGAATTTCTACTCGTTTGACGGGTGGAGCTTCAGTTTCAAATTGTTTATACAATGAAGATCAAATGGGTGAAGGTTGGTCAGATTGGTTCGCATTAATGCTAACAATTGAACCGGGAGATCAAGCAGAGGATGTTCGAGGAATTGGAACTTATGCTACTGCTGAGCCAGTAACTGGAGGAGGAATTCGTCCTATGCCATACAGTACAGACTTGTCGGTAAATAACATTACGTTTGCCGCAACAAATAATGTGAATGGTATTTCACAACCACATGGAATTGGATTTGTTTGGGCTACTATGTTGTGGGATCTAAATTGGGCTTTGATTGATAAATATGGTTTTGATTCTGATGTTTATTATGGAACAGGTGGAAATAATATTGCTATGCAATTGGTGATTGATGGACTGAAACTTCAACCTTGTTCTCCAGGTTTTGTAGATGGTCGTGATGCAATTTTATTGGCAGATCAATTGAACAATAATGGTGCAAATGAATGTCTGATTTGGAAGGTGTTTGCAGATAGAGGTCTAGGTTTTTCTGCACAACAAGGAAATACAGACGATAGAACTGATCAGGTGGAAGCCTTTGATTTACCTCCAAACCTTGTTCCATCACCAAATTATGCGGTAGTCACAGCATGTAATTCTTATACATGGCCAGTGAATGGACAAACATATACAGGTTCTGGAAATTATACACATTTGGAAGGAAGTGCAGGGGTTTGTGATGCGTTAATGTCACTTGACCTTACAATTCAAGAGATCAATACGAATGTTACCATTGCTGATTTTGGAGGTACTTTAGAAGCACCAACAGGTTATCAATCATATCAATGGATTGATTGTGGTGAAGGTAATGTTGAAATCGCAGGAGAAAACAATTCAACCTTTGAACCTTCTAATAATGGATCTTACGCAGTGATTATCGGTAACGGAACTTGTGCAGATACATCGGATTGTTTCACTTTGAACAGTGTTGGTCTTGAAACAAATGATTTTGAAGACATCAGTGTGTACCCAAATCCTACTGAAGGAAAAGTGATGGTGAACCTACCAAATAAAGTAAATCATGCAACGATTCGTGTGGTTGAAATGACAGGTAAAGTTGTTCAAGAAATGGAGATTCAAAACTCATCAGAATTTTCATTTAACCTAAAAGGTGAAAATGGTATTTACTCGATTGAAGTAAAAACAGATAATGGTGATGTTTATAGAAAACGCATCAGTAAGCTAGATTAATTATAGATCACATTTTAAGGCTTAACTCGCCTTATATTAAATATTATAAGAGGAAGAAAATTGACAATTGGTCAGAATTTTCTTCCTCTTTTTCATAGAATAGCAACTTGTTGTAAAGCTCAATCGTTCATGTCCAAAAATTGAATAGATATGAAAAAAATATTGTGTTTTATAATGGTACTTTGTCTTTCTTATGGTTTTAGTCAAAGTGATAAAAAAGTGCTTTTTATTGGGAACAGCTATACAGGCGCCAACAATCTTCCGCTATTGATTTCGGAATTGGCAAATGATGCAGGAAATGGGATTTCAACAGACCAGCATATACCAGGAGGTTCGCAATTGAGTCAACATGCCGTAAATTCCACTGTATTAAATAAAATTGCATCAGAAAAATGGGATTTTGTAGTGCTTCAGGACCAAAGTCAGAAACCATCTTTTGAATACGATTATGTTCAAAATAATGTGTATCCTTTTGCTGAAATTCTTGTTGATAGTATTTATTCAAATGATGAATGTTCGACACCTCTTTTTTATGGTACTTGGGGAAGGCAAAATGGTGATCCTCAGTGGGACAGTATCAGTACCTTTCAAAAAATGAACACACGTTTGTTTAACGCCTATTCTCATATGGCGAGTGAAGCAGAAGGTATGCTTTCTCCCGTCGGAATTGGATTTGCTCATGTATACCAAGATCCATCAGGTGTAGTTTCGTTTGGGGATTTGTATACGGGTGATGGGAGTCATCCCACAATAAAAGGTTCATATTTAGCGGCATGTATTTTTAACAACTTGATTTTCGAAACAGTTTCTACAGGAAATAATTACTTGCCGAATGGGATGAATACAGCTGAAGCAAATTACCTCCAAGGTGTTGCCGATCACGTAGTTTATGATGTAGATAGTGTTCAAGTGGATTTTAAACCCAATTTAAATAACAATGATTTCAATTTTACTTTGGTGGAAGAAACGGTTAGCTTGACTCCAAATGTTGTAGAAGGCACTTTTGATTACTGGGATTTTGGAGATGGACAAATATCGACACAAGAAAATGCAACACATACCTATCTCGATAATGGAACATATGAGCTGAAAATGTTTACCAAAGCGAGGTGCCAAAGCGATAGTTCAACGCAGCAAGTAGTCATCAATACTTTAAATCTTTTGGACGAAAAAATACAATCAATTAATGTTTATCCTAATCCATCAGAAGACGGTATGTTGAATATACAATACCAAGGTAAGGAGAACTTTAAAGTAATTTCAGTACTTGGTGAAATAGTGTTTTCTGGGAATTCAAATCAAATTGAACTCAAAAGTGGACTTTACTTCATCCATTTTAATGAGCAAGTGGTAAAAGTCGTTGTGAAATAGTTTTTTTCATATTCTAAAACATAATGTTATCATTTGCCTTCATCTTGAATCAATGATATAAAGACGTTTAAAAAACGTGAATTTTTGATATTTTTTGACATTCCCTGGCTAATTACTAAATAGAGTTTAAACAATTTAGTTAGTTTTGTTTAATTATTTATTCCAATTGTAATTATGGGCTTCATTAAGAAACTAGGAAATTTTATTATTAGTCGAAAATTCATTTTAAATTTTTTGATGTTTGGGTTGGTTTGGTTTTTAATTATTTGGGGAGCAACTAGCTATTTTGATAGTTATACACGTCATGGTGAGGAGATTGAAGTGCCTAATCTTCTAGGAAATAATGTTAAAGATATTTCAACTTTAATTGGAGATAGAGAAATTGAATATGAAATATTGGATTCCATTTACAATCCTAATCTAGTTGAAGGAACTGTTATTTATCAAAATCCGATGCCAACTGATTCTTCTGGACTTTCAGTTAAATCTAATCGCGTCGTGAAAGTAAGGGTTTCAAAACGCTCTCGATTGGTTAATGTTCCAATTGTTGTGAGTAAAAGTCACCGCTTCGCAGAAGCCATTTTAATGACCAAAGGATTAAGAACACGTGTGAATTTTGTTCCTAGTAACGAAGATCAAGGAAGTGTTATTTCTCAAAAGTATAAAGGAAAAAGTATCGAAAGTAACCAACAAGTGCCAATAAACTCTGTTATTGAATTAACCGTTGGAAAAAGAACACAAGGAGAAATGGTGTCTATCCCTAATCTTAATGGACTTACAATAAATGAAGCGGAAAAACGTTTTCCAAGTAGTTCTAGTTTAAGATTGTATGCTGTTTTTAATAATTGTGAAACGAAAAGTGATAGTCTTCAAGCTAGAGTTACCCGTCAAACGCCTGTTGCATCAGATAGCAGCCAGATACCTGAAGGGTCAACAATTACCATATTTTTATCTCCTGGTGCAAACGGAGAATAATTAGGAAAATAGCAAACATGAAACACATTAAGATACTTTTATTTACCCTTTTCGCTTCTTTTACATTTGCACAAGACGGTGTTGGACCTTTAACAGCAAATCCAGATTTGTTTAATAAAGTAAAAGAAATCCCAACTAAAGCTTTGGTCAATAGTTTCGACAGTACCTTTCATTATGTTTCTGATACGATTGCGTTGCCTTTTTTCGATGATTTCTCGAGAAATAAATTCCAAAACTATGACGCTGATTTTGGTGATGCCAATGTGACGGAAGAACTTTTCTATAGAATGTTAGATGAGCTAACAAGTCTTCCTTTAGATCCAGAAACAAAACTTACAAATACAAGGACTTATCGTTCGGAATATGATATTGCTCTAGATACTACGATATATTATTACTTCGATTCAGTAAGATTCCTATATGATGACCTGTCTGTTTATGAGCCGAATCATATTCAAACTTATGCTTATCCTAATTATTTCATTTATGATACAATTGGAGGTGCTCCAAATGCTCAAGATACTGTTTGGGGAAACAATCCTGAATATGTGCAAGATTCTGCAAGAATTTTTATTGCTGCCATCAATGATCCTGAAAAACTGTGGTTAAATGACCAAGCCTATCATAATTACAGAATGGCAGTAAATCCTTGGTCACTTGGAGTCGTGACTTTTGATGGATTGGATGAATATGGATATCCATACAATTTTAGTACTTCCACAAACGGAACAGCAGATACGCTTTACAGTAAACCGTTGGATTTGTCTACAAATAGTCCAGCTGATTCTGTGTATTTTAGTTTTTTATATCAAACTGAAGGATTTGGTGATGCTCCAGAAAGTGATGATTCACTGTATTTAGAGTTTTATTCACCGGTTACTGAATTGTGGCAACGTGTTTGGCGTGCTGAAGGAGCACCAAACACTGATTTTAAAGTTGGACATGTTGCATTGACGAATCCAGATTATTTTCAAAACGGATTTCAATTTAGATTCATGAATTATGGTTCAATGGCTGGGGCTTTAGATCATTTTCATATTGATTATGTAAATCTAAGACCGCTATCTGGATACCAAGATACTTTGTTTAAGGATTTTGCCATCGTTTATCCTATATCCTCTTTACTTGATGAATACATCAGTGTTCCATGGAAGCATTACCGTAACAATCCTTCAGGAAAAATGGGGGGTGAAGTTGAAGTGACGGTGCGAAATGGGAGTGAGTTAACAGAAAACAATCAAAATGGACAAGTAAATGTTTACTATGATGGTAGTTTAGAAGGATCATTTACTTTAAATGCATCGACTTTGTCAGGGGGGAATATTAACTATGAGCCGCGAACAACATACTCCAGTTTACATGATTTCTCTACTGGATATGAATACGATCCTACATTGTCAAATGATACCTTAGCTCACTTTGACTATGAGGGAATTGCGAGTGCACAGTTTCCAAATGACCCAATTAATGATACTACTTTTGGTAGGCAAGTCTTTGAAAACTACTATGCTTATGATGACGGTACAGCGGAGAAGGCTTATGGAGTGACAGGGGAGCAAGGATTATTGGCTTATAAATTTAATGCTTATCAAGAAGATTCATTAGTCGCAATTCAAATTCACTTTGTTCCTTCTGTCGTAGATGTTTCGAATAACTTGTTTTTACTTTCTGTGTGGGACGATAATAATGGAGAACCAGGAGATTTACTTTTTGAAGATGAGTTCTTCTATCCTCGTACACCAGTTTATAAAAGTGGTAGAAATAGATTTAAGTCTTATTTCTTTCCAGATTCTTCGAAAATTGGAGTAGGAGAGACATTTTATATTGGTATGCGTCAAATTGAGACAGAAAGATTGAATATTGGCTTTGATGTAAATAATGATCATTCAGATAAGATTTTTTGGAGCATCGATGGAGGAGGAAGTTGGAATAATTCTAGTTTTGCAGGTGCTGTGATGATGCGTCCTGTAGTGACGAGTAAAATGGATTATCAATTAGGAATAAAAACCAATGAAATAGAAAAAGTTGATCAAGCGTTTTTATTGTACCCTAATCCAGCCCATGAAATATTAAATATTGAAGGAGAAAATATTACTCAATCTACAACTTTTGAGATGAGAGATCTAAATGGTCGATTACTCAAACAATTTTCATCGACGACACAAATTGATATTTCAAATGTCGAAAATGGAATTTATTTAATCAATCGCTTAGAAAAAGGTCAGGTGATAAAAACAAAGAAACTGGTAGTTCATTAAGGATGAAAGAAGAAGAACAAAACGAGAATATCGAAGAAACGCAAAACGAGGAGTTATACGAACACCACAAGTTTATTGCAGACAAAGGTCAAGAAGTACTTCGTGTAGATAAGTTTCTGATGGATCGTTTGGCAAATACATCAAGAAATAAGATTCAAAACGCAGCCAAAAATGGAAACATTTTGGTGAATAATAAAGCGGTAAAACAAAATTATAAGATTAAGCCAGAAGATGAGGTTTCTATTGTGATGCCTTACCCTGTGCGAGAAATAGAATTAATTCCTGAGGATATTCCATTGGATATTCACTATGAAGATGATACCGTAATTGTGGTAAATAAACCTGCAAATATGGTTGTTCATCCTGGTTATGGTAACTATTCTGGAACATTGGTAAATGCTTTAATTCATCATATTGATCAATTGCCAACCAAGCCAGATGATTATTATGGTCGTCCAGGACTTGTTCATCGATTAGATAAGCACACCACAGGATTGATGGTAATAGCAAAAACAGAAGATGCTTTAACAAACTTATCAAAGCAATTTTTCGACCGTACTACGGAAAGGAGGTATCATGCGTTGGTTTGGGGTGATGTAAAAGAAGATGAAGGAACGATTACTGGTAATCTTGGGCGCTCCTTAAAAGATAGGAAGTTGATGACTGTCTTTCCTGATGGAGATTATGGAAAACACGCAGTTACCAATTACAAAGTGTTGCGACGTTATGGTTATGTTACATTAATTGAGTGTAAATTAGAAACTGGAAGAACTCATCAAATTCGTGCGCACATGAAATATATAGGACATACTTTATTTAATGATTTAGAGTATGGCGGAAATAAAGTGCTAAAAGGAACAACTTTTACGAAGTATAAACAATTTGTGATGAACAATTTTGCTTTACTTACTGGTCAAGCTTTACATGCAAAGACTTTGGGGTTTGTACATCCTAAAACAAAAGAATTTATGCGATTCGAATCAGACTTACCGGATGATTTTTCAGCTGTTTTAGAGAAATGGGAAGTTTATCTTTCAGCTCGTGATAAAGCTTAGATGTTGTTCAGGTTTAGAATTGATTTTTATTTGTATGAGAATAAGTGTCTGTAAATGAGGTGTGTAATTATTTGTTCTGCTAAAAAAAGAGCGTTCCGACCGATTTTTAGACAAAAAATATTAATTTTAGAAGATTATTATGAAATCAAGTGTGAATTTTGAATGAATACTTGTGTTTAAATTTTTAAATTACTTTCTTTCGAGAAAATAACATGTTAAATATTGCTTTTATGAAAAACTGTTTACTATTAATTTCATTATTCATTTCAGCTTTGGTGTTTGCACAGCCAGCTGCAGTGTACAAGGCGGATGCTGCTTTTAAAAGCGGAAAGTATTACGAAGCCGCAAAACTTACTGTTAAAGCGTATGAACGAATTTCTCCTAAAAATGCAAAAGCATTGGCTTTGAAGTCTGAATTGGCTTATAAAGCGGGGTATTCATTTGATATGGCGTATGACTTAGATAAATCAGTAGATTGGTATCAGCGTGCTATTGATTTAAAACACTATGAGCAAAATCCTTATGTGTATTTTAGAATTGGAAACAATTATAAAGTTAAAGGTGAATACGACAAAGCAAGAGAAAATTATGAAGAGTTTTTAGCTTTAGTTCCTAATGATAAACAGGTTTTGAATGCACTTGAATCATTAGAGGATGCAGTTGTAATGAAAGATAACAGAACAAGATACACTGTTAAATCTGAGTTGAAAATTAACACAGAAGGTTTAGATATGGCGCCAATCATCTCGAGTCGTCGTGGAAATGTTGTTGCTTTCGGTTCTACAAGACCATCTGAAACATCTTCAGGAAAAGATCCAATTACAGGAGAAGGGTTTTTCAATATTTGGGAAGCAGAAATTGATCGTTCAGGAAACTGGACAGAGCCAAAACTATTTGAAGGCGATAGCTTAAATAGTGAATTCAATGAAGGTACAATCGCAATGGATGGTCGATTCAGAACGGTATACATCACAAGATGTCCTTCAGAGTTTAAAAAGCATTTGGCTTGTCAAATTTGGAAAGCTGAGAAAAAAGGTAGAAGCTTTGGAGTTCCTACTCGTGTTATTTTAGGTGTTGCGGATTCAATTAGTGTTGGTCACCCATTACCAAACGAAGATGGTTCAATTTTGATTTTTTCTTCAGATATGCCAGGAGGTGAAGGAGGAAAAGACTTATGGTATTCTGAATATCAAAGAAGAGAGGATTCTTGGTCAACTCCAGTTAACCTAGGTCCAGAAGTTAACTCACCAGGTGATGAGCTTTTCCCAACATTTTCATTAGAAGGTGATTTATTATTCGCCTCAAACGGTCACATTGGATTAGGTGGTTTAGATATTTTTCAATCTCCAAAATTAGAAGGTAAAATGAAATTTGGTGAACCAGAAAATATGGGTACACCAATTAACTCTGATGCTAACGATTACCAGTTAGTTGAAGTTGATGAAAAAAATGGTTACTTCACATCAAACAGAAAAGGTTCTAAAGGAACAAAAGGTTTACCAGACATCTGGTCTTACTTATTGCCACCAAACGTATTTGACTTGAAGGTTATTGTAACAGAAGTTGGTGGTGCTGAAAGAGTAGATGGAGCAACTGTTCAAATTATTGAACTTCCTAGTGAGGTTGAAGAAGGTGAAGAGCCTGGTGATACTGTATTCTACGAAGGAACTACTAATGAATATGGTGAAATCTTCTGGGATAGAAAGCCTGATGGAGACCGTTTCATTAATGAAGATAAAGATTATATGGTAAAGATTCTTCCATTAGAAGGATTCCATCCAAGTGATGTTGTTGAGGAATTCTCAACAATTGGATTGTCTTATGACCAAAACTTTATCCTTGAGATGAGTATGCTACCAAAAAGACCAATTGTACTTCCAGAGGTACGTTACGCTTTAGGATCTGCTAAACTTCAAGTAATAGAAGGAGAGATTAATTCAAAAGATTCGTTGAACTATGTTTATGAAATGCTTGAGGAGTATCCAGGAATGGTGCTTAAACTTGTATCTCATACAGATGCGAGAGGTAGAGCAAGTTCAAATGCAAGCTTGGCAAAAAGAAGAGCTCAATCTTGTATCAATTACCTAGTGAATGAAAAAGGTGTTGATCCAGAAAGATTAATCCCAGAAGGAAAAGGTGAAAGTGCACCTAGAATTGTTTTCTTGCAAGATGGTAAATATTATGCTAAAAAACCTGAAGGTGAATTTGAAGCTGTTGAGTTGACTGAAACTTACATCAATCAATTTAAAACATCTGATAAAGAAACATTCGAGAAACTACACCAATATAACCGTCGTACGGAAGGTGAAGTTGTAAGAATGGATTATACAGCAAGTGAAGAATAACTGATGAATTAGATATTAAAAAAGCCCGCTCTCATTTTGAAAGCGGGTTTTTTTTATGTTCAATATTTTTTTAATATTTTATCTTAAAGCAAATCCTAAAACCTCTTCTATAAACTCTTCAGGTGCTTCGGCATGTATCCAGTGGCCAGCTCTTTCAATGGTGTGAAAATCAGCCAATGGAAACAATTCTCTAATGGAATCTTGGTCCTCGGCTAAAACGTAGTCCGATTGTCCACCAGAAATAAATAAAGTATCCAACATTGTTTCTTTTTTAGGAAGCGCTTTCACAACCTCAGGTAATTTCTCTTCTAAAACCTTGAGGTTTATACTCCATGCCAGCTGACCTTTTTCTTTCCAATATAAGTTCTTCAATAAAAACTGGCGAATAGATTTATTGTCAATGTATTTTTCTAATTGTTTGGCGGCGCCACTTCTTGAGTCGATTACAGATAAATCGATTGATTTTAGCCCTTCAATTATCGTGTCGTGCGTAATGGGATATTCTTTTACTCCCATATCTACAATAATTAATTTATCGATCATTTCAGGGTGTTTTTGCGCAAAACGTAATGCTGTTTTTCCACCCATTGAGTGTCCCATCAATACAATTTCATCGAGTTGGTGTTCGTTTAAAAAATTATATAAATCGTCTGCCATAATATCATAGTTGAAATCGTCACTCCAACCAGATTCACCATGATTTCTTTGATCTACGAGGTAAACATCAAAATATTCAGCAATTTTCTTTCCATGTGTTTGCCAATTATCCGACGAACCAAAAAGTCCGTGCAAGATTACAAATGCCTTTCCTTCACCAAATTGTTTATAATGTAATTCCATCTATTTAAGTAATTCTAAATATTTTTCAATCGTTTTTTCTAGTCCAAAATACAATGCATCAGCAATTAGTGCATGTCCGATACTTACCTCAGCAAGATTTGGAACAGCATCTTTAAAGAATTTTAAGTTATCAAGATTTAAATCATGTCCAGCATTAATTCCAATTCCTAATTCATTCGCAAGTTGTGCTGCTTCGGTGTATTCTTTTACTGCATTTTCTTTGTTTTCATCAAAATGATCAGCGTATGGTCCAGTATAAAATTCAATACGATCAGTACCTACTTCTTTTGCACCTTTCATGTTATTCAAATCGGTATCAATAAATATCGAAGATCGAACTCCCCATTCATTCAACTGTCTACAGGTATCTGTTAAGAATTCTTTGTGTTTAATGGTGTCCCACCCAGCATTTGAAGTTAAAACATCTGGCCCATCAGGGACTAAAGTGGCTTGGGTTGGTCGTGTTTCCTCAATAAGTTTCATGAAACGCTCATTTGGATACCCTTCGATATTATATTCTGTTGTGACAACTTTATGTAAATCGTACACATCTTGAGTTGTAATATGACGTTCGTCAGGACGTGGGTGAATAGTAATGCCTTGAGCCCCAAATTTTTCACAGTCAATTGCTACTTGAGTTACATTTGGAATATTCCCACCTCTAGCATTTCGAATGGTTGCTATTTTATTAATATTAACGCTTAGTTTTGTCATAATACCATTAATTTTTACAACAAAGTTATATACATTAACGCAGAATTACTACTTTGGTCTTTATAATGATAGCAATAGATTTAATAACAGAAGAAATTCCACCGTTGAAACACACGGATACTGGGGAAACTGCTTTACTTTGGATGGAAGAATTCAAGGTGAATCATCTTTCGGTGCTTAAAGGAGACTGTTTTGTAGGTTTAGTTTCTGAAGATGATTTGTTAGATAAATCTGATTTAACCCAAACCTTGGACGAATTATTCATTCATTTACCGCGTTCTTATGCTAAGGACAGTTCGCATATTTATGAGGTTTTAAGTATCGCTTCAATTGACCGACTTTCTGTTATTCCAGTTTTAGATGTAGAAGAAAATTATCTTGGAAACATTAGTGTAGCCAAATTGATGCAAAATATTGCTGCTACAGGAAGTATTAAAGAAGCGGGAGGAATTATTGTTCTTGAAATGAGTGATACTGATTATTCATTAACGCATATTTCTCAAATTATAGAAAGTGAGAATGCTAAAATTTTAAGTTCTTTCATCACTTCTAAGCCAACGTCCAAAAAGCTGGAGCTCACGCTAAAAATTAATCAGTTGGAATTGGGACGCGTGATAAGAGCATTAGAACGCTATGATTTTCATGTGAAAGCAAGTTTCCAGCGTGATAGTTATCATGATGATTTAAAAGATCGTTATGATGAATTAATGAATTATTTGAACATCTGATTTATGAATGTAGCCGTATATTCTCGTAAAATATTGAAGCATGAAGTTTTATTTTTTAATAAATTCTTCAAGCAAATGGATGACTTAAATTGGAACCCAATTATTGAAGAAGAATTCTACCTTCAATTGAAAAGCCAAATTGGTTTGAAAGATGGGTTCGATACTTTTAATAGTCATAAAGATTTTATCTCAGGAATTGATATGGCCATTAGTATCGGTGGAGATGGTACATTCTTGAAATGTGTGAGTTATGTGAGATCGAGTGGTGTACCTATCTTAGGGATTAATACTGGTCGATTGGGTTTTTTAGCTGATACAAATACAG
This sequence comes from Brumimicrobium aurantiacum, assembly GCF_003402975.1. GTDB lineage: Bacteria > Bacteroidota > Bacteroidia > Flavobacteriales_D > Crocinitomicaceae > Brumimicrobium > Brumimicrobium aurantiacum. Next base: position 15,868 of record NZ_QURB01000008.1, read on the forward strand.
CTGATTTTGAAAAAACACTGGATAAAATAACGAAGAAGGATTATATTTTTCAAGAACGTTCATTAATTCAAGTGGAAACTGAAGAGAATATCTTTGGCGATAGAAACTTAGCTTTAAATGAATTGGCTGTTCATAAAAAAGATACCGCTTCAATGATTACTGTTGAGGCCTATTTAGGAGGTGAATACCTGAACTCTTACTGGGCGGATGGATTATTGGTAGGGACACCTACAGGATCAACCGCGTATAGTTTAAGTTGTGGTGGACCAATTATGAGTCCTGGATGTGCTGTACATTTCTTAACGCCAATTGCAGCACACAATTTAAATGTTCGTCCTGTGGTTGTTCCAGATCATATTCCAATTACATTAAAAGCGGTAGGTAGAGATAGAAACTTTTTATTAACCTTAGATTCTCATTCGAAGCCGGTGAAGAATGGAACAGAAATAAAACTCTTTAAAGCTAACTTCACAATTAATGTGGTGAAATTTAAAGAAAATGGATTCTTTAAAACAATACGTGAGAAAATGATGTGGGGAATTGATCAACGTAATGAATAGTGAGTAACCGCTTACTTCTATTTAAATATCTAAGCTTTTATTCTTTTCTTTCAAATCGTTTGTCTTTTTCTTTGCACTAGAAGAGAGAAGAGTATGTACCATGCGTATTTATTATACGCAATAATTCCTTATTTTTGACGTTTATTTGTTCCCTGTGATGACTAAATTTAAATTAGTAATTCTTATTGGCTTGATTTTGTTTGGAGCAAATCAAGTGAATGCCCAACTCGAAAACTTTCGTTCGAAATCGTCTATCGGTGTCATCGTTGGTGGTAGCTACTATATTGGAGATTTAAATAAATATGATCACTTTAAAAATACGAATCTTTCTTTTGGATTAATCTACAGGTACCATGTTAATTCCAGATTAGAGTTGCGAACTTCTCTAAGATATGGTAGAGTTGAGGCCTACGATTCTGAATCTGAAAGACCAGATCAAATAGCAAGAAACCTTTCTTTTGAGTCACCACTTTATGAAGTTACTGGAGGGTTAGAATTCAATTATTTAAATTATAAACTAGGGAATAAAGACTACTTTTTTACACCATATATGTTTATTGACATTGGATTATTTAAAATGAATCCTCAAACAGAATATAATGGTGAAATGGTAGAGTTGCAAACAATTGGAACCGAAGGTCAGAACAGTGATTTAACAGAGAAAAATTCCTATTCATTAACGCAACTTGTCGTTCCTTTTGGAGTTGGTTTTAAAATTAACTTAGGTGAAAGGGCTGCATTTTCATTAGAATATGGAATTAGAAAAACATTTACAGATTATTTAGATGATGTAGGTAAAGGAGTTTATTTGAACAGAACAGAATTGGCAGAGCAAAATGGAAATATTGCAGCAGTTCTATCTGATCGTTCGCCTTCAGATATTCAGATGACTGGACAGCGTGGTAATGCAGAAACCAAAGATTGGTATTCCATGTTTGGGGTGATGCTTACTTTCTCTTTAGGAAATCCAGATATTTGTTATTACCGTTAATGTTTATTTGCTTCCGTGATTTCATTTGATTTTGCGGGTCTAGAAGCAAAAAAGATGATAATAAATGCCATAAAGGGCGCTTTAAATCTTATCAATACATTGAATAGTCCAGATGTAAATCCTGCAAAGAATCCTAAGATCAGTGAAAATAGAAGTGCAAAAATCAAGAACTCTTGAGACCTTACGAATTTTAGGTGTTTGCGGAATCCTCCAGACCTGAAAAAGAAACCATATGTTAAAGCGATAAGCAGCAATCCTTCAAAAGCACTTAGCATAAGAAAAGCACTGCTGGCTTCCCAGGGAAAAGGCCTGTAAAATGCCGTGAAAATGGAGATAGGTATCGCTTTTATAATGCCAAATGGAGTATAGTCTGTCACTCCAAGGTCATAACGAGGTCCGGTATAAAGTTTATTATTAGCAAAATCCTGTTGTATAACTGCGAGTTCTTCGAGGTAGGCATTTTCTGCGAGTTGAGCGGCCATTACTTGCAAGTAAACTGCAGAAAATCCGATAATAACGATTCCAAAGAAGAATCTCATTGACCATAAAAGCACAGTATTATCTTTAATTTTCTTAATGAATCTTTGCATTAATACCGTGGCTAAAGGAACACCAATGGCTACCAACATAAAGTCACGCATTTTAAACAAAAACAAAATTGAAATGGCCAAAAGGATAAAGTATTTGAAACTAAAGGATTTCCCTTTGATAATCATGGCAAAAGAGATGTAAACTATGGTTTGAAAAGCCGCTAAAACAAAAGTGTCTTTTGAAACACCAGAACACCAAAAAGCTACTGTTGGAATAAATAAGGTTGCTGTGGCTAGTATCCAATGTTTACAAAATGTGAAATCTTTGACGAGTTCATAAAGCTTCCATGAAGTTATCCCAACTACAGAGGCCGACATTACTGACATTGCAAGGTAACTGTTGAAAGAAGCAAAACTGAAAAAAGAAAGTATTTTACAAACAAAGAAACTTTCTGGTTCACTATATATCCATGATGGAGGATAACCAGTACGTGAATTAAAGTTGATGCGAATGGTTTCTGAAGATGGTACTTGCCACATTTCAGCAAAGTATGCGCTTGGACTATCGTAAAAAAGTTGATTGAGCTTTACAGCACCTCCCCAATAAGCTGTTGTGTCTCCACCTCCAAGAACCAATACGTAAGTTAATGCAAATATCACTGCAAAACCTAACTTGAACGCCATAGCAGGAAAGAAGAGTTTGTAATGTGAAATGTCGTTTTTAAACAGTCGTACGACCCAAAATGAAGACAATAGAATCACAAGCCAACTAAAGCCAACTATGATGTCGAAAAAACCAATTAACTCGGTATTCAAGGCAGTAAATTATTTAATGAATCCTAAATAAATCGTTCATCAACTTCCATGATCTTTCCACAATTATCACATGTTCTATGCTCTTCTGAACTATAAAACTCCTTAAATCGAGGTAGAAAGTCTTTTTCTATATTCTCAAGTTTGAATTTGTATGTTTTTAAAGGGTGGTTGCAAGATTCACAAAACCACATTAATCCATCAATCAGATTCGTGCCTTTTCGAACTCTTTCAATGACCAAACCAACAGTGTTTTCACCACGTATTGGAGAGTGTGGAATTCTTGCTGGTAGTAGAAACATCTCACCTTCCTTAATTTCGATGTCTTTTGATTTTCCGTTTTCTTGAATCTTAACAGTGATGTTTCCTTCTAATTGAAAAAATAACTCTTCCGATTCGTTGTAATGATAATCTTTTCTTGAATTTGGTCCTCCAACAACCATTACAATAAAATCACCTGCTTTAACGTAAAGATTTTTGTTCCCGACTGGTGGTTTCAACAAATCTCTATTGTCTTCAATCCATTTGAATAAGTTAAAAGGTGCATTCATGATTTCTAATTTTTATTAAATATAGTTATTCCGTACTAAATCTTCAACATTAAGATAAAAAAAACAGAGATAAATTGAAATCTATCTCTGTCTCTTCATTTTTTATAAATCTAGCCTTGAATCATTGCACCAAATTTTTCTTGTAAACTTTTGTCTTGTTGCAATGCAGCGAAAACTTCTTGGTATCGTTTAACCGTTAATCCCTCTTCTTGAATCATTTCAGCAACCTTCGCTTGAAATTCCGTTTGAATTTTCTGAATTTTTGTATTGATTTTCGTTAATTGTTTTGATTCTTTTTCTGTGGCATCAGCTTCTTTATTTGGATTTTTATTGGCCTGAGCTAATTCATTAAAACGCTCCAATTCCATACCTTCTTCTTGAATGATTTTAGCTGCGTTTTGTTGCATTTCCTGACTTTTTTCTTGAACATCAACATAGATTGTTGCAAATTTTTCCAATTCACTATCTGAAACAGTTGTTGTTTGCTGTTGTGGTTGAGGCATTGGTGTTCCCGTATTTTGACTCAAAGCAGTTGTAGCTCCTGTTGATAATGCGATTGCTAAAATTAATGTTGTAATTTTCATAAAATAATAATTTGATTAAGTTTCAAAGCTAGGGTTAATATAATGGAATGAAAAATGAGAATTGCAAAGTACTGTTAAATGATTTTTTTCATTTTTTTTAAATTAGGAACAACCTATTGATTTCTTTTATCGTCATAATATTAGTTTGTTTGGGTTTTTATTGAAGGGGTTCAATTTTAACGAACAAATGTTCTCTTGCAGAGTTAACTCAGAAAAGACTAATGTCACGTGTTATACGAAGGACCCAGTCTTTTTTGAGTTTTTTTATTTCCATCATAATTCATTCTAAACCAATTGTACTTCTCGTTGTTTTATTGCTTAGTTTAGCAATCAAAATTTTAGGAATAAGAGTTTATGGATTCATTGACACAAATCGTTTTAGGAGCAGCAGTTGGAGAAGCGGTTCTCGGTAAAAAAGTAGGAAATCGTGCCATGTTTTATGGAGCCTTAGCGGGAACTATTCCAGATTTAGATGTGATTTCATCCTTTTTTGTGGATTCTGTTACGGCATTGGAAATACACAGAGGCTTTACCCACTCCTTACTTTTCTCCATCATATTCGCACCCATTTTCGGATTTTTAATTGCTAAAATTGATGCCTATAAATCCTATAAAGATTGGACTAAATTATTTTTCTGGGCATTGTTTACGCACCCTATCTTGGATGCGCATACCACTTGGGGAACTCAACTTTTTTGGCCGCTCGACATTCGATTGGCGTTTAAGACAATCTTTGTAATCGATCCAATCTATACATTGCCATTCTTAACCTTTTTAATCTTGGCAATGTTTCAAAAAAAGGATGCCCCGAAACGTCAATTTTATAATCGAACTGGTCTTGTTATTAGTACTTCTTATTTAGCACTGACTTTCTTGTTTAAAGGACTTTCTTATTATCAATTTACAGAAGCTTTGGATCAACAAAATATTACTTACCAAGAAATTGATACGAAGCCTGCGCCAATGAATACCATACTTTGGTCAGCTAATGTGAAAAGGGAAAATGAATTTTTAATTGGGAGCTATTCCTTTTTTGATAATAGTGCTATTCGTTTTTCACACTATCCAAAAAATCATCACTTGGCCAGTCATTTGATGGAAAAAGATAAAATGAAACGAATGATCCATATTTCTAAAGGTTGGTACACCATTACAGAAGATCATGGAGAATTGTTTTTTAATGACTTGAGATTCGGTTTGCTAAGTACCCATGATAATGCCGAAAATTTTGTTTTCCAATATAAAATCATTGAAAATGCTGATGGTACATTAAATTTCCTCGAAACTGAAAAGGATATGGCAGATGGAAAAAAATTACTTTTAGAATTGTGGGAAAGAGTTAAAGGAAGATGATTCTTGAGAGAAGGTTTTAGAAAGAATAATAGGGATAAGGAGAGTTTTAAGGAGAGGAATTTAGATCCTGTATTTTAAGACGAGACTGAGGCTGGTGAAAAACTGACCTTGACTCAACATTTTTTGATGCCAAGTTCCGAATACAAAAAGTGCTGGTGGATAGGCTTGTTCGTTGGCGTGATTGCGAACTGGAAGTATTGAATTTTGAAATCGTCCTTCTACATCCCAATTGTCATTGATTGTATAAGCGACCCCGAGTTGCAAACCAAAATCGAATGGTTTGAATTCGTGATAAGGTTCAATTGCTCCAAAAGTGTTACGTTCTTTTTGGTTAATTTTTACACCGAAATAAAGCCCTGGATTGATTGTAAAGCGATCAATTTGATAATTTAGTGTGAATGGAACTTCGAGGTAATTTACTCGCAACCGGTAGGCGCTATATACAGAAGAAGATTGGTAATTCCTTGCGCCTTTTTGATTAAATTGTAATCCTATACTGGCTGATAGGTGATCTTTGATTTTGTAACTTGTTTCTGCACCAAGTATTCCTCCAAATTGTGCAAAGCCATATATCCCATCTCCACTGATCTGGCTAGAAGTTAGTCCGCCCAGTATTTTCATTGAGAATTTTTGTCCAAATAATGTTGAACTGAAAATGAGACCAAAGAGCAGCAATGTAATTTTATTTCGCATAGGGATAAAATTACTTATTGTTGAGGAGAATTTATACTTTTTGGTCTTTTCCTACACCAATCCCCAAAATTAATTTTAGGATTCCAACAACAATTAAGAGGAGAATTGCATAATTCCATATATGTGTAAGATCATAAATTACACCAACAGCAAAAGGACCTGTTGCGGCAATAAAGTAACCAATTGACTGAACAATTCCAGAAAGTTCGGCAGCTGTTTCAGAATCATTGGAACGTAAAACGATTAGCAATAACGCCAATCCAAAAGTACCTCCTAAAACAATTCCTATCATACTTACCCAAAGTTCAACAATTCCAATTTCAGGAATCATTAAGCAAGTCAAAGCAACGATTTCAATAATAGACAAAACGAGAATAACCAAACGCTGGTCTTTTCTTCTTCCTGCCCAGATAGGGATAACCATTGCTCCAATAATTCCAGTAACTTGCGAAAGTGATAACATCCATCCAGCGTAATTTGCATCCATGCCTTTACCAATCAATATTGAAGGAAGCCATGCCAATACTGTATAAAAGGCGAAAGATTGTAGCCCCATATAAAGCGCCAGTTTCCAAACCAATAATGAACCACTTAATTTTTTAATGGCAACTTTGAAACTTCTTCTAGGTGGTACTCTTTTGATACGTTTTATGTTTGGTGTCCAAATAATTATTGCCAGAATTGAAAACGCAGACCAGATTGCCAAAGAACCTTTCCATCCAAGATTGAATTCTGTTGCTAAAGGGAAACTCAAGCCTGCAGCTAATGCCGCACCTAACGACATTACTCCTGTATAAAGACTTGTGACCAATCCTGCAATATGTGGGAAATTACGCTTAATTAGTGCTGGAATAAGTACATTTCCAAACGCAATGGCAATTCCCAGTAATATAGTACCGAAATATAGCGGGAATATTCCTCCAAGAGATCGGATGATTATTCCTAAGGTAAGCAATATTAATGAACCCAATAGAGTATTTCCTATGCCGAATTTTTTAGTGAAAACTGGGGTGATGGTAGAGACTACTCCAAATGCGATAAGAGGAAGTGTGGTCAATAATCCCAATAAGGCTTCAGTTAATTGATAATCTGCACTTATGAGTTCAATCAACGGACCAATCGCTGCGAGGGCAGGTCTAAGATTTAGAGAGATAATTAAAACTCCAACCAATAGTAAAATTCGAGTAGACTTACTCAGTCCATTTTCATCCAGTTCTTCCATATTTCGCTTCAAGAATGCAAAAGTAGGGTTTTGTTTTTTGGAAAGCGTGGTGAATAGTGATAAATAAGGTGAAATATCGTTGAGCGATGAGTTTCAAAATAAAAAAAGCGCCGGTAAATGATTACTCATTGACCAGCGCTAAATTGCTTTGATGGCATTTGAATGATTAAAAAAGCAATTTAATTTAACCCCATTTTTAATCCCATGAAAAGTGTTCTTGGACGTGAAGGTCCGTAGACATATCCAGCATCTCTTTCTGCTCCAATATCAAAATCAGTTTGATAGCTGTTGAAGATGTTTTGAATGCCTGCAAAAAGTTCAATTTTGTAAGTTTTCTCAATTTTGAAATTATATGCAACTTTTATGTTGTGTTCGAAGAATGAAGGTGCTTCTTCAATGATAGTTCTTTCGGAATCTATATCTATAACGTGCGGAACTTCCATGGTTCCTGTATACACTCCTGAGTACGATAAACTTAATGACCTTGTAGGTTTGTATGAAATGGTAAAGTATCCATACGCATCAGGTGTTCTCAAAAGACGGTCTGTCGTTGTTGCAGGAGTTGGGTCTGAAGAGTCTTCAGGAGCCCAAATTTCTTCAGTTTTTGAATAAGTTGCCGATTGAATTGTAGCTCCAGATTGAAAAATGAATTTACTTCCAATTGCAAAATTAGCTTCTAAATTGATTCCTTGTACACTTGCTCCATCACCGTTTCTTTTCACAATTACTGAAGTTCCTGTCGGTAAGGCTGTTTGTCCTGATAAAATGAAAGGGTTGTTCAATTGATTATAAAATCCTTCCAAAACAAAATTCATTTGAGTTTTCTTTAATGTTTTACTGTAATTTAGAGAGGCTGTAATACTGTTAGATCTTTCCATTTCTAGATCTGGTGAAAGACTAATAAAACGAACATCACCACCTACAGATTCTATATGTAAGTCTTCGTCAAATGCTTGTGGTGCTCGATATCCTTGAGCATAAGAAGCTCTGAATTTTAAATCTTTATTGATTTCATACATTGCCGATAATCGAGGAACGAATACATCAAAGCTTTTGTCATCATTGAAATCCTCAGATCCTAATTGGTAATTCCCTAGAATATCAATATGGTCATATCTTCCTCCAAGTAAGAAGGTTAATTTTTCAATTGGACGAAACTCTAATTGTGCATAAGAACCGATCGTTTTGACTTCTTGATCAACCGTTCTTTCGTATCCAGGCATTTCATCCATTACATCATTGTATTGATATTCTGCTCCAGTAGTTAAATTAAACATTTTGTTGATTTCATAATTATATTGTAATCCTCCAACTGTTGATATGTCCTTAGATTTTCCATAGGCATTGATTGCAATAATATCATCAAGAGAAATTATCGTGTCGTTTTCGGTTAAAACGCTTCCTCCAGCGCCATAATAACTATCTCTATTTACAAATTGAGCAGAGCCATAAACGGATAATTTGTGTTTTTTATTCTTTGAAAACTGCTCGTATGATATGTTTGTACTTAATATTTTATGGTCCAGTTGCTCTGTGATGTCACTTTGGTGAGGTTCTAAATCAAATTTATTTCCTCCTCTTCTGAATTCGCTTATTGAATACAATCCAAGTTTCAATTTACTTCTTTCTGAAGTATTCCAAAAAGCGTCAAAACCAAATGTATTGTTTTCTTGCTTTGTCATTTCTGAAAAACCATCTCCGTTGGCATCCCAAGGATCTCGACTTCTATTGTATCCGAATATTGTTATTCCCTTCTTGAAATCATCACTTACAATTGAACCATTTAATGTAATTGTTCTGTCTGGTGTGTCAAAATCTATAAAAGATTGGTTTATTCCCACTTCAAACGAATTAACTATGGGGTCTTTGGTAATGATATTTACTGATCCTCCAATGGCATTTCCTCCATATAAAACAGAACCACCACCTCGTACAACTTCAATTTTATCTACCATATTTGCGGGTAGCATTTCTAAGCCATAAACACCCGCCAAAGCTGAAAATATTGGTCGACTATTGACCAGGATTTGAGAATATGGACCTTCAAGTCCATTCATTCTGAGTTGATTGAATCCGCAATTTTGACAATTGTTTTCCATTCTTAAACCTGGAGAAAAATTTAATCCTTCCGAAATTGTTAAGGATTGCGTGGTTTCAAAAGTTCTATTTGAAATTGTATTGACAATAACTGGGGTATTGTATTTTTCAATTTGCTTTCTTGTTCCTGAAATAACTGCTCCTTCCAATTGAAGCACATCTTCTGTCATCTCAAAGTCCATCACTTTGACTTCACCTGATTTTATTTCAAAGGTTTCATCAATAGCAATGTGTCCATTATAGCTGATTCTAATCTTGTAGATACCTTCTTTAAGGCCTGTGATTGTATATTCTCCATTCACATTTGTTCTTTCACTTTTGCTTAATTCCGGTAAATAAAGACTTGCTTTAGGCAGCGGTTCCCCATTTGCCGTTATTTTTCCTTTAATACTTCCTGTTTGGGCTTTTCCAACCATACTTATCCCTATAATCATGATAAGAAAAAATAGATCTTGAATATGTTTTGTGTTCATTTTTTAAGTTTGAAATATATTTATGGTTGTAAAACTAATAATTTAGATTAGTCTAAAAATATATTTCGACACTTTTGTTGAAATTATTTTTCACTGAAATTTAGTAGGGGAGCTTACTACTTGTAGATGGGCGTTTGTGGTACGAATTGTAGATTTTTGTATCGCCAAATTAGACCATTATTCTCAGTAATGAGTAAAATTAGGGTTCTAAGGGGTACATTATTATTGATTTAATGTGTTGATGGAGAATAGAATTATTCTATATTCATTTGAATATAGTTTTTTTAGGTTTTTTACTCCATTGAATAGTTGAATCTACAAATCCTCTAATTTTTTAATCGCTTGATGATACAACTTAAGTATATCTGCTGATAAATCTTGAGCTCCATTATTTTCAGGAATGTCATTGAATTTTTTCCATTTTTTAAGTGTTCCAAGAAGCAGGTCTTTAGGCATATTGCCAATCTCAATTTCATTCTTTAGAAGCTCAATGATTTTGGGATCGAGAAGCATTTCTGGCTCACTTTGTAAGATATGAAAAAAGGTAATCATTGTTGTACGGAAAAGTTTTTGTCATATTATCAATTTGTTGCTATTAAAGGAAAGCAAATAGTTTTACGCGTTTATGGCTAGTTTTATCATAAATGATGGATTCGGAGCGTTTGGGATTCCACAGCGAAAATGAGTTTTCATGCGAAATTGCATTTCTCTTTGAGAAATATAGCATGTAGCATAAGAAAATCTCATGGTGCGCAGCATTCGCCTTGGAATTCCATTGATTTTTTTACTCACCATTGTTTATATCAATTGTGTTCGTGAGCTTCCTTTGGTCGGTTGTTTCGTTTTTTTATCAAGAAAAAAATGAACATAAACAAAGCGAGCTCATGAAGACCTTTAAAAAATGACAAGACTAAATAAAAAGACAAAGTATAAAGAGCTAAAGTTATATTTTTAGAATAAAGTTTATTTAATCGGACAATAGTGTTTTGCATATTTTCAATTCATCAAATTTAACAATTATTTCATAACTCATAATCTCCCTCAAAATCAGTGGTTAAACTTTGTCGCGTTAAAAGTTGAAGATTCATTCTTCTGGAAAAAGGTAGAAGGGTTCGAACCTCAGTATATGAGCCGACCCGATTCCATTTTGATGAGGTTAAGGATTTTGTGTTTTCTGTTTTGTTGAAACATGAAAAGCTCAAATATTGAGCTTAATATTGAACCTTTTGTTCGTGTCAATTTGTGATTTGAACTAATAAAATAAGGAATAAAAAAACCTTAAAATCTTTATTCCATATTTATTGTCGTACCTTTGCAGCCAAATTTTAAATAAAAGTATGACCTTTAATGAATTAGGGCTGAGAAGCCAAGTGGTCAAAGCTGTTACAGACATGGGGTTTGAACAGCCAACGCCAATTCAGCAAGAAGCGATTCCACATTTACTCAAGTCTAAGAGTGATTTTGTAGGATTAGCTCAGACTGGAACCGGGAAAACTGCCGCTTTTGGATTACCATTAGTGAACAGAATTACAGAAAGCCGAAAATATCCAACAGGCTTAATTATTTGTCCAACCAGGGAATTATGTTTACAGATTGCAAAAGATGTAACGAACTATTCTAAACACGAGAAAAGTGTTAAAGTAGAAGCCGTTTACGGTGGTGCAGATATTCAACGTCAAATTAAAAACATCAGAAATGGAGTGTCTATTATCGTAGCAACTCCAGGAAGATTATGTGATTTGATTAAACGTAAAGCCATTAAGCTTGACGAAGTTGAAGTAGTAATACTCGATGAAGCAGATGAAATGCTAAACATGGGATTCAAAGAAGATTTGGATTTCATTTTGAGTGCTACACCTGACGAGAAAAGTACGTGGTTGTTTTCTGCAACAATGCCAAAAGAAGTGGCTAGAATTGGGAAAACGTATATGACTGACCCTCTTGAGGTGAGCATAGGTAACAAAAATGAAGGAAATTCCAACATTGACCACATTTACTTCACAGTAAAAGAAAGAGATCGTTACGCTGGACTGAAACGTTTAATTGATTTCAACCCGAAAATTTTTGGACTTGTTTTTTGTAGAACAAGAAGAGAAACACAACAGGTTGCTGAGAAATTAGGGAAAGAAGGATATAGCGCTGAAGCATTGCACGGAGATTTATCTCAAGCACAACGTGACCGCGTTATGAACTTGTTCAGAAACAGAAGTATTCAATTGCTTGTTGCAACTGATGTTGCTGCTCGTGGTATTGATGTTGACGATATTACACACGTAATTAACTATAATCTACCGGATGAGGTAGAGAATTATACACACCGTAGTGGACGTACAGCTCGTGCTGGAAACACTGGTGAATCTTTAGTTTTGATCAACACGCGTGAAAAGTATAAAATCAACCAAATCGAAAAGATTATTGGTTCGAAATTTACAGCTGCTGAGATTCCTGGACCTGAAGCAATTTGTGCTATTCAGTTGGAATCAATGATCGATAAAGTAAAAGCAACTAAAGTTAACGAAGAGGAGATTGCTCCATTTATCCCACATATTTTAGAAGACCTTGAAGAGTTATCTAAAGAAGAAGTGATTAAAAAATTCGTTTCTGCTGAGTTTAACCGTTTCTTAGATTATTATAAGAAAGCTGGTGACTTAAATGCTAAAGCATCTGACAGAGGTGATGATAGAGGAAGAGATAGAAAAGACCGCGGTAGAAGAAGAGAAACTGATGCCAACAAACAACGTTTCTTTGTTTCACTTGGTGATAAAGATGGTTTAAATCCAGGTGGATTGTTACGTGTAATATGTGATGCTACAGGATTAAAATCAAACACGATTGGTAGAATTGATATTATGCCAGCCTTTTCATTTTTTGATGCAGACAAAGCAGATGCTGATAAAATCTTAGCCCAAGTAAATGGTGCAGATTTCGAAGGGAAAAGCATGAACATCGAAAAAACACAAGAGAAGTCGAAAGGCGGCGGCGGAAGAGGTCGTGGCGGAAATCGTGGCGGTGGTCGCGGTGGAGACAGACGTGGTGGCGGAGACCGTAGAGGTGGACGCAGTGGTGGAAGAAGCCGTAGAAGATAATTAAACACTTATATAACTAGATACATTTAAAAATGGAAATTAGAAATATTGCGATTATCGCGCACGTTGACCACGGAAAAACAACATTGGTTGACCGTATAATCGAAGCAGGAGAAGCATTTAGCGAAAGAGATCGTGAAAATGCAGGTGAATTGATGATGGACAGTAATGACCAAGAAAGAGAAAGAGGGATTACTATCGTATCAAAAAACGTTTCTGTAAATTATAAAGGAACAAAAATTAACATCATTGACACTCCTGGTCACGCCGATTTTGGTGGTGAGGTAGAACGTGTATTGAACATGGCTGATGGTGTTTGTTTGTTGGTTGATGCCTTCGAAGGACCAATGCCACAAACGCGTTTCGTTCTTCAAAAAGCATTGCAACTTGGTTTGAAACCATTAGTTGTTGTGAATAAAGTAGACAAAGACAACTGTACTCCTGATGAAGTTCATGAAAAAGTTTTTGACTTGATGTTTGAGCTTGAAGCGAATGAAGATCAATTAGATTTTGAAACTGTTTATGGTTCTGCAAAGAACAAATGGATGTCTAAAGATTGGAAAAAGCCAACAGATACTATTGAACCACTTTTGGACACAATTTTGGAGTATTTCCCGCCAGTGAAAATTGAAGAAGGAAATACACAAATGTTGATTACTTCATTAGACTTTTCTTCTTTCGTTGGACGTATCGCTATTGGTCGTTTACAAAGAGGTGAAATTAAGCCAGGAATGCCAATCGTACTTACGAAACGTGATGGTGCACAAGAGAAACACAAGATTAAAGATGTGTTTGTTTACGAAGGTACAGAGCGTATCAAAGCAGACAGCGTTCAACCAGGTGATATTTGTGCGGTAACAGGAATTGAAGGTTTTGAAATCGGAGATTCTATTTGTGACGCTGAAAATCCAGAGCCTTTGGAGACAATCACAATTGATGAGCCTACAATGAGTATGATGTTCTCAATTAACGATTCGCCTTTCTTTGGTAAAGAAGGTAAGTTTGTAACATCTCGTCACATTCAAGAACGTTTGAATAAAGAGTTGGAGAAAAACTTGGCACTTCGTGTTGAGCAAACTGAAAAAGCAGATAAATGGTTGGTATTCGGACGTGGTGTAATGCACTTGTCTGTATTGATCGAAACAATGCGTCGTGAAGGTTACGAATTGCAGGTTGGTCAGCCACAAGTAATCATCAAGGAAATTGATGGTGTAAAATGTGAGCCAGTTGAGGAATTGACAATTGATTTACCAGAGCAATTTTCTGGAACTGCTGTTGAAGCGGTAACGAAACGTAAAGGTGAAATGACAAATATGGAAGCGAAAGGTGACCGTATGATTGTTAACTTTATTGTTCCTTCAAGAGGTATCATCGGATTGCGTAACTATTTATTAACGCAAACTGCTGGTGAGGCAATCATGAACCATAGATTTGTTGAGTTCCAAAAGTACAAAGGAGAAATCCCTGGACGTATTAATGGATCTTTGATCTCTATGGAGCAAGGTGCTGCTATTCCTTATTCTTTGAATAACTTACAAGACAGAGGTAAATTCTTCGTTGATCCTAATGAAGATATTTACGGAGGTCAGGTAATTGGAGAAAACACTAGACAAGGTGACTTGGTAATTAACGTTACGAAGACTAAGAAAATGTCTAACATGCGTTCTTCAGGAGCTGATGATAAAGTAAGAATTGCACCAGCGCTTAAAATGTCATTGGAGGAAAGTCTTGAATATATTCAATCTGATGAGTATGTTGAGCTAACACCAAGTTCATTGAGAATCCGTAAGATTCTTTTAGATGAAAATGCACGTAAAAGAGCAAAAAAATAGACCTTGAAGTAATTTAAGACTATAGAATATATTGAACGGCAATCGAAAGGTTGCCGTTTTTTTTGTCTGATCACCAACCCTTTGGAAGGCATATTCGTATAGTTTTAAATCTAATAATGTTAATGTATATAATATGAAACGAACACTTAAATTAGCAACAATCTCACTGTTTTCAATCGCTTTCTTCTCTTGCGAATGCCGACAAGAAGCGAGTGGTATTATCCTAGATAAAAACACAAATGAACCCATCGATAGTGTTATCGTTCGAGGAGAAGAAGGAATGGATGGTGAAGTTTATTCTGCAGAAGGTGGAAGCTATGCAATTGATGGTGGAATGACGGGCGCAGTGAAAGGCTGTCCAGACAGCAAAGTATCTTTCAGTAAGGAAGGATATGAAACGATGTATGTTACCAATCCAAATGAAAAAACGATTTATTTAGTGCCGAATTAAGTATAAAAGGCTAATTTCTTTACCTAAGATCGATATCTCCAAAGACTTCAGTATCTGGGTTTTATTAATATATCGAACTTAGGTTCTTTTGTTATTCTGGTTTTTTAAGGGCATTTTGAATACCACTTAAATGATTATTAAAATCCATTAATTGTGAAATGATTTGTCCCATTTCATTCGTATTGGATAGACCTTTCAATTTATTGTTTTTCAAAAACGTTGTTTTGATCGATTCCCAGCGCTTTTCCTCATTATCCGTTAAGGTCTGACTCAGTTCTTTATATTTTAATAGATTGGCTTCTGCTTGTCCAGTTAATGTTTGTGATTCACTTTCATAATGCGTGTGAAGTAGTCGTTTTAGTTCATCGTTGTTCATAATAGAAACAATCTTTTCAACCAATTTATTCATGTCTCGATATGAACCTTGTAATTTAAATGCGGGTTCAGTTCTATAAGAATCTTCCATTGCAGCACTTTTGATATATGCCTCGTTAACTTTCAATACCGTGTCTCTTACCTTAATTACTTTTTCAAGAACGGAAGAATAGTCTTGTAGGTCTTGTTGACTATGAGAGGCTTTAAGTTCTGCCTGTTGATCAGTTTGTACCTGTCTAATTAAGGCGTATAAGTCATCCATTGATTTATTCCTCAACTGACTTAAAGTTGAATTAGCTGTTAATGAGTTTTCAATTAAACTCAGTTCAAATAAGTCTTTCGTGTCTCCAATAATGTCACCTAAATTGTAAATGTCTGCCCTATTGGCAAGCATATCAGGAATTCTAAATCGCTCACCACTTTCAGTATATGGGTTTCCGGCCATGATTACACTGAACTTTTTACTTCTCAAGTCATACGTTTTAGGCTTACCATTGAATACTCCTTCAATTCGTCTTGTACCGTCAGAAAGGGAAATGAATTTTTGTAAAAACTCAGGATTACCATTCGATTAGTATACATAAACAATTATTAAGGAATATTGATGAGTTAAAAAATAATCTCATTTTTCAAACACCAATTTTGATAATTAATAACCAAATCTACGATGAATCGAATGGGGTTAATATTTTTGAGTAGAAAAGTTTGTTTGTTTATCTTCGGTACAAAATAAAAAATAGAACCCTTCGTTATATTTGAAAACTATTTACATTCAAATGGGGAAATCAATAACTTTTATTTTTACGATATTAATATGTATAATTTGCTATTCCTGTCAAAAGGAGGTATCTATTGAAGTGCCAAACGCAGAACCAAAATTAGTAATGAGGTCAGAAATTACAAATTGGCCAGATTCTTTAGATACAAGTTCTGGAGTTGTTTATTGGGACTCCGCTTATCCTCAAAAAGTACCAAGTTTCTTGGTTATGGGCTTGAGTTCTTCTGTTAATGAAGAGCCAATTGATAATTTAGTGGATTGTAAAGTTGTGCTCAAAAAGAATAGTACTGTTTATGATACCATTTTTTATGATTCTGAAAAGGAGTATTACCCTTTATTTGTCGATGAACAAGAGTTTCCTGAATCTGGAGATGAAATAGAGGTAAAAGTGATCTATGGAGATAAATTTGTGTCGAGTAGATCTAAAATACCTGGTAAAGTGATGATTAAATCTGTTGATACTAGCTCTGTTTATGCTTTATTTATTAATGAAAATCAGTTGTATGGTTCTTCAAAATTAACTTTTGAGGATCCCCCAGATGTAGATAATTATTATGAAATAGTGGTTACGCAAATAAGTTCTCCAGATGCTGAATTAGTTAAATATTCTTTAGGAACTAATGAGGCATTTATTACAGGGTTAAGTCATCACCCTTCTAATTTTAATGGAAGTACCCCTTCTACAACAAAATCATTGCTTTTTACGGATAAGACATTTAATGGTGAGGAAAAATCTGTAAGTTTTTATTTCCCAATGGCTACTTATATGGGGAATGGTCCTATTGACTTTAACCATATAAAATTGAATTATCACCTTAGAAATGTTTCTAAAGAGTATTATGAATTTGAGACAAGCAAAAGGATTCATTTAATAACAAGTGATATGAGTCAATTGTTTGGTGCCTCTGAACCACAAAATGTCACAGGTAATATAGAAAATGGGCTTGGTGTTTTGGGTCTTTATTCTCATTCTCAAAAGAATTTTTTCTTTCCGGAGAGAACTATAAATTTCTAGTTATGCTTAGATTATTTCTTACACTTTCTATCCTTTTTTCTGTTGGTTTTTCTGTTGCTCAAAAAAAAGTGCTTAGTGGATATCTTTTTGATAAATCTTCAAATGAGACGATTATTGGTGGTGCTGTTTTTAGCTTAGAATCAAAAAATGGAGCTACAACGAATGAGTATGGATATTACAGTTTGAGCTTAGATGAAAATGATTCTTTAGTGAAAGTTAGAGCCTTTGGTTTTAAAGATACTACAGTTATAATTTCAAACATTGAGAACATTAATTCATTCAATGTTTATTTAAAAAGTAAAATCACGAATTTTGAGGAGGTAGAAGTTATTGGCAAAAAGAGTGATATAAAAGCCGATGAAATGGGAGTAATCTCTATTCCTATGGAAGATGTCAGAAGATTACCCAATTTATTTGGTGAGGTTGATATAATAAAAACCTACCAATTAACACCAGGTGTTGAATCGGGAGGAGAAAACTCTAGTAATTACTATGTTAGAGGAGGGGGTGCAGAACAAAACTTGATGCTTTTAGATGATGTTCCATTATATAATGTTTCTCATTTTGGAGGATTTTTCTCAGTTTTTAATGCTGACATAATAAAAAGTACGAAATTGATGAAAAGTGGCTTTCCTGCTGAATACTCTGGAAGGTTATCTTCGGTGTTGGATGTAAGGATGAAGGAAGGGAATTCCAAAGAATTTCAAGTGCAAGGTGCTGTCGGTTTATTATCTACAAGACTTTCAATAGAAGGACCAATCATTAAAGATAAAGCATCATTTATTGTCTCAGGTAGAATAAATCCACTGCCAATTTTTAAGATTTTAGGAGAGGGTATAGATTATCGATTTAATGATTTGAATGCAAAATTAAACTTCAACTCTTCGGATAATAATAAGTTTTACCTTAGTTTTTATCGTGGAAGAGATAATTTGAAAATTAATTCGGATAATGAAGGTCTTTCTACATTAGACAATAAGCTCTCATGGGGGAACACAATGTTAGCTTTTAGGTGGAATCATAAGTTTGGAGCGAGATTGTTTAGTAACACAACTGTTTACTTAACCGATTATAAATATTATGAAGAGTTTCGTTTTGAAGAAGAAACTGAGAATTCACATCAAGAGATGAACAATAAACTCACTACAGGAGTTCGAGATTATGGATTTAAAAATGATTATTCGTTTTTTATTAATGACAAGTTGAATCTGCATTTTGGAGTGAATGCAATTTACCACGACTTTAATCCAAATGATATTGAATATAGTCAAAAGGGAAGTGAAATTGAAGATTTAGAGCGTAATCAACTTAGTCAATTATTGACCTTTGAAAGTGGAGCATATGCCGATATGGATTTAGATTATAATTGGTTTTCTCTAAAAGGAGGGCTGCGTTACTCTAACTACTCCGTTGAGGGTGCAAATTATAGTAATCTTGAACCAAGAGTAGTCTCCAGTCTGAATTTTCTTAAAACTTGGTCTCTCAAGTATTCTTATACAGTTATGCATCAATACATTCATTTATTATCTTATTCTGGGACAGGTCTGCCTTCTGATTATTGGATGCCTACAAATAATGAGATACCACCATCAAGAGGAGTTCAACATTCAGTTGGTTTATACAAATCAATCAATAAGGATAAATATGTTGTAAGTCTAGAAGGATATCACAAAACAGCAAACAACGTGATTAGTTTTAAACCAGGCAAATCATTGATGGGTTATGTTGATGAATGGGAAGATTTAGTAGAAAAGAATGGTGAAAATAGAGCTTATGGAATAGAATTCCTAGCTCAAAAAAAGAAAGGAAAATTAACGGGTTGGATAAGTACAACTGTTTCGAGATCATTATTGAAATATGAGACTTTGAATGGAGGAAGAGAGTTCCCTTTTAAATATGATCGTCCTTTGAGTGTGAATATAGTTGGGATTTACAAGTTAAATAAGAAAATTGACCTATCAGCAACATGGAATTATGGTTCAGGTTATCCGCTAACTTTGGCAAATGAAATTTACACTTACGACGGTGACGATATTTATCATTTTGAAGGGATTAATAGTCAAAGGATGAGAGACTATCATCGTTTAGATATTGCTTTTAACCACACTAAAGAGACGAAGTGGGGTGAAAGAACATGGACAATTAGCATCTTCAATTTATATGGTAGAAAAAATCCGTATTACTATTTTTACCAACATGATTTAATCCCAGTTCAAACTGAGTTTAGTACTTCATACGAAAAAGGAGAGTTAAAATTATACCAACAAAGTTTCTTTGGCTTTTTTCCATCGTTTAGTTATAGTTTTAAGTTAAAGTAAGCTTGAAAAATTAGAAATGGAAATGACGATTATCGAAAGTTTGCCGTTTTTTTTTGTTGAATACCAACCTTTTGGGTTTCTAAATCGTTTAGAGGGTAAATCTAATATCTTTAAATTATTGAACATGAAACTAGCCAAATACTACACCATTAAACTAGCCACTTTTTCAATTGCTTCTGTACTTTTCCTTTCCTGCGAATGCCGACAAGAAGCGAGTGGAATTATCCTAGATAAAAACACAAATGAACCCATCGATAGTGTTATCGTTCGAGGAGAAGAAGGAATGGATGGTGAAGTTTATTCTGCAGAAGATGGAAGCTATGCAATTGATGGTGGAATGACGGGCGCAGTGAAAGGCTGTCCAGACAGCAAAGTATCTTTCAGTAAGGAAGGATATGAAACGATGTATGTTACCAATCCAAATGAAAAAACGATTTATTTAGTGCCTGAGTAGAGGAGAAGTTAATAAATTCTTTACTCTATTTTTGTGTTATTTATTTTTACTGTTGACTGCATTTAAGTGAATTCGGAATCTTCTCGTTTAATTGTCCTATATCAATTGTCAATTGAATTTTAAAACATTATTTTTGCAAAAACATATTCGTGATGCAAATTTTAGATGGTAAGGAGACTTCAAAAGCGATTCGACAAGAATTAGCAGAAGCAGTAGAGGCAAGAAAAGCAAAAGGACAAAAGATTCCTCATTTGGCAGCTGTACTCGTTGGAAACGACGGTGGTTCGCTAACTTATGTTGGGGCAAAAGTGAGGGCTTGTAAAGAAATTGGATTTGAAAGTTCATTATTTCACCTCGAAGATAGCATCACAGAAGACGAATTGTTGGCAAAGGTTCACGAATTGAATAACGATGACGAAATTGATGGATTTATCGTACAGTTGCCACTTCCAAAACACATCGACGAAAAGAAAATTACTTTAGCAATTGATCCTAAAAAAGATGTGGATGGTTTCCACCCAACAAATTTAGGAAATATGGTTTTGAATCTTCCTGGATTCTTACCAGCGACTCCTGCAGGAATGTTAGAGCTTTTCAAAAGATATGACATCGAAACTTCAGGAAAACACTGTGTCGTAATTGGACGTTCGCACATCGTTGGTTCTCCAATGAGTATCTTGATGGGAAGAAGTGCTAACCCTGGAAATGCTACAGTTACTTTAACACATTCGAGAACACAAAACCTTAAAGAATTAACACTTCAAGCGGATATTATTATCACAGCAATTGGTAAACCAAACTTTTTAACTGCTGACATGGTGAAAGATGGAGTAGTGATAATGGATGTTGGAATAACGCGTGTTGAAGATGCCAGCAAAAAAAGCGGTTATAAAATCACTGGTGATGTAAATTTCGAAAGCGTTGCAGAAAAAGCTTCTTACATTACGCCAGTTCCAGGTGGAGTTGGACCAATGACAATTGTTTCTTTGATGATGAATACGCTAAAAGCAATGGAAATAAATCATAAATGATTTACAGTAGCGAGAGTGAGTAGGGAGTTTTGAGGTTAATCTTCATTCACACCTGACTTTATGTAGATTTCTTATAATTTATGTTTTTTCTAGTTCTTGGTTGGTTTGTTGGTGTTTGCGCTGTAATGGGACGCAGATAACACGGATCTCCGACCGCAGATTTGAGCAGATTTTAAGGTGTTTACTTTAATTTTGTAGTAAGTTAATGTAGGTTTTAGGTTAGTAATAAAAACCACGTTCCAATTTATTACAGCTCAATTTAACCTTGGAAATTATTTTTCTTGTGGTGTAAATATTCCCGCTATCTTTGTATTCTTATGTTGAAGAATTCATCTATAATTGGTTATTCCCTGTTTTTGTTCTTACACCTTTTCTTTTTGGTGGTGTGTTTACTAAACATCAGTGAATTTAATCTGAATGCAGTTGTTTTTTTACTCATTATTGTGCTCATCGGTTTTGGTTACACAAAAATATTTCGTGAAAAATTTAATTCAATCGGACACGTAATTGAGTTTTCTGTGTTGGTTTTGGGAAGTTTAATCACCTTCTACCTAAACAATTATTTAGGCTGGGGTGCAGTGATTTCTTCCGCAGCAGTAGGATTAGCAGGTGGTTTGTTGCCATATCTAAAACGCTCATCTACAATTTTACCATCTATAGCCATAGCTGTTTATTGTGGTTCCTTTGTGGGAATGGCAAGCACTTCATTGTTCACAGAAGTTCATCATATTTTTATCGCCAGTGCAATCTCTGGACTATTCTATGTTTACACCAGAGGATTGTTGATTGGATTTGGAGGTAAACTTGGGTCCGTTGCATTTTCAGGAGTTTTGGCTACAGTTTTATTGTTCTTTTTAAGATGATAGTTTTGACCTTATATATCGTCGGTTTACTAGGTGCAGTTATTGCATTTGTGCTCAATAATAATTTGAAATTGGGAATTGTCGTTGGATCGGCTTTACCATCTTTGGTATTTGCTCTTCTTGTATTTGCCTTGGAAAGTTATTTACCAATGGAATTTTCTACACAAGCTCCTGCACTATTTTATGGCGCTGCATTTATCGGTATGGCTTCTAATAAAATTGTAGATTCTTATTTCTTGATAGGAATTTCTGGGTTATTGTTTTCTTTTATATTCTTACATACTGCACCTTACTTTAATGGTTTTGGTGGAGCATTAGGAACAACTGCAGCGCTTTGTTTTATCCCTATTTATTGGATTTCAAAGGTCTTTAAACGTAATTCAAAGTGATTCTATATTAGATTGAATCAAACTGAAACTCCCTTTTTCCACTATCTTTGCATTCTAATAAATTCAGCTATGATTCAAGAAAAATTACAAGAAAGAAGCAACAACCAATGTGAGTTGTGTGCATATACTAATGAATTAACCGTTTATACTGTTCCGCCACGCGATTCAGAAAGTGAAGAAAATTCTATCCTTGTGTGTGATACTTGTAATACCCAACTCAACGATGCAGAAAAAGTAGAACCAAACCACTGGAGATGTCTAAACGACAGTATGTGGAGTGAAGTTCCTGCAGTAAAAGTTGTAGCTTGGAGAATGTTGAATCAATTGCGTGGTGAAGGTTGGCCAACTGATTTAATCGACATGATGTACCTAGAAGACGAAACATTGGCTTGGGCTAAAGAAGGAGCTGAAGAGGAAGAGGAAAAAGTAATCCACAAAGACAGTAACGGAGTAGTTCTAGAAGCCGGTGATACTGTTGTTTTGATTAAAGATTTACCAGTAAAAGGTTCAAGCATGGTGGCTAAGCGTGGAACTGCTGTAAGACGTATTTCTTTGGACCGCGATAACGAAAACCATATCGAAGGGAAGGTTGATGGTCAGCAGATTGTTATTCTTACCCAGTACGTAAAAAAATCCTAGTATTTTTGAAATAGTAGGCTCATTTTCTGCGTTGCAGGCATTTGTTTAAATCAGTCATTGACTAATGTCAACTCCTTAAATTTAAAAAATACCCGCGCCTTGTAAATAATCCTACTAATTCAAAAAGGATCTATTTGCAAATGGAATTGTTGTAGAAATTTGTTTAAATCAGTCATTTGCTGCCGCGAGTATCTACTCGTGGTCAAATAACTGATTAAACCATGCTACCTTAAGATTCCATCTCGTGGTAGCATGTAATTAATAAGCCTTTCCAAGACTCGTTAGCACACTCCACCAACTCGTATTTCCTTGTTTTTTCCCGAGTCTCACAATGATCAAGTTTTTTTCTGGATATACATAGATATATTGTCCCAAAATTCCTTGTGCCATAAAGTCTCCATTGTCTGAAGGCAGCCACCATTGATATTGATAAAAACGCTCACTACCTTCTGTGCGGTCAATTTTAGTTGATGTTTCTACCCATTCTTCAGAAACAATTTGTTTACCGTTCCAATTTCCTTTGTTGAGGTACAATCGCCCAATTTTTGCAAAGTCTCGAGCGCGTGCGTTCAAACAGCAAAATGTTTTTTCGATTCCGTTTTCTTTGTGGTCAGTACTCCAGCTTGCATCATACTCCATTCCTAACGGAATCCATAATTTTTCTTGTAGATAGTCAGAAATTGTCGTTCCATTTAAAGCACGTTCTAAAACCAAACCTAAAATTTGTGTATTACCGCTTAAATATTCAAACTTTTCACCGGGTTCATGTTTTAGTTGCATTTTGGGAATCTCTTGCCTCAACTTCGTACCGTAGTAAAATGTTGCAACGTCGCCAAAAGGATTAAAATAACCTTCATTATAATCCAAACCAGAAGTCATTTGGAGCAAATGTTTGAGGGTCACTTTATCAAAACCATTGGCTTTTAGTTCTGGAATGTAATTGGTAACAGGTTCATCAACAGAGCGAATAAAACCTTCATCGATGGCAATTCCTACCAAAATTGAAGTGACAGACTTTGCCATTGAAAAAGACGGAACAATTGAAGATTCATCGTAGGTTCTAAAATACTTTTCATAGAGAATTGAATCGTTTCTTATGATCATAAACGCAACAGATTTTTGTGCTTTAAGAAATTCATCAAATTCCATTTTTTCATCATTCTGCGTTATGGATTTTGGTTTTTTCTCTATTCCTTCGATAAAAGTGAATGAAGAATCTCCTTTTTCAATTGTTCTATTGGGGAAAATCTTATGATCTTGAATTCCAGCAAAATTATACACAAAGAAACGGCCTACTTTACAGGAAGAAAGCAAAATTGCCAAACTGATAACTGTAATTAGATGATATTTTTTCATTCTCCAGATTTAAATTCGTTTTTAAGTTTAAAATATGTGATTAAATGTATAATTATTCTTTGAGATAATGCGATTAATAATCGTTATTAATTATACTGAAAATTTATAGAAATAACGAACGGAATGGTTGCTCGCACTATACAACTTAGAAATTTAGATCAAATAAAAGCGAATTGATTTTGATAGAATACCATAAATATTTTGTTAAATTAGATTGGGTAAAGGTGATGTTTATTGTCTTTACTGTAGTGTTCTAAAGACTTGATGAGAAGTAGATTTTTAATAAATCTGAAAAGAATAAGTATGAAAACTCACATGTTTTTAGTCGTTATAGCTATACCATAAGGTAATTGTTGATGTTAAAATATAGGCATGGTTATGGCAATAATACGTAATTTAGGTGAGCTTAGTATTTTATTATTTACAAAACTATACGCGATGAAATATATATTCCTGATTTTCTCCTTAGCTGGATTTTTAACTCAACTATCAGCGCAATCTGAAACCAAAAAGAGCCAAGCTTTTGGAGCTTTTGTAATCTTTCCTATCGAATTTCCTGTAATTGACAACGAGGAATTTAATTCTGTTTTAAATGAATCTGGTTTTCCTTCAAGTGATTATTCAGTGGCCAATCTTGGAATTGGCTTGCAGTTGTATCTGAAAAGGTGGATTACGACATTGTCATTTAATAAGACTACCAAAAGCAGTTATTTCAATGATTTTTTAACTGAAGTAGAATACCGTTCCACATCTTTTAATTTGGGGTATGATTTAACAAAGAACCATCGCTATTCAATATATCCCTTTGCAGGTTTGAAATTCTATGGATTAAATTATTTAACTCGTCAAAAAACAGAAGGTGAAATAGATTTTAACGGTTATTTAAATTCGAATCTAGAGTACAGTGAAATCAATACATCAAGAGCGAATCTAGATTTAGGAGTAGGCTTTTCATATCAATGGTTTTTTCTATTAAATTTTAGAGCTGGATATTTGCTGCCGTTGGGAGAATCTAGATGGGAAGTGAATGATGGACAAAATAAATTGGGTAATACACCTGTTTTGAATTATGATTATTACTTTACCTTAACCATAGGTTTGGGAGGTATTTATGATGAGAACGAAGTTGATCGTCGCTATGGAGTTGAGGAATAATATGTTTAATTCTACAAATGGCTTTAAATGAGTTGGTCGCCTATGGTAATTTTGGATGCTTATTCTTTATCAGAATCGTACAATGAGAAGAGGAATTTTCAATTAGAAAAACAGTGCCGTTCGAAAAGTTGGACGATGTAGAATCTTCTTTAAGCAATTAGAAATAAGAAGAGATATGTCCCTCTAATATTTTGAAATGACTATAATTTCAGGGTAAGGAGGGGAAGAAAATGGCGCAACGTTCATTTAAACGCTGCGCAAATATTAATTTTATTAGTTTGAAACTTCCTCTAGTTCGTGCCCTACGAACTCTGCCAATTCTTTAATGTTTTGCTTAGAAAAGTCAAAAGTAATATTGGCTTCCTTATAAACTCCAGGGATCGATTTTGTATATCCTAAAGCCATCGCTTTTTTATAGGCTTTAATTGTCTTTTGGAAATTGTCTTTACTGTTTTTCCAAATGGCCAAAGCACCCAATTGCGCCATTCCATATTCGATGTAGTAGAAAGGAACTTCAAAAAGGTGTAATTGACGTTGCCATGAATATGCTCTTACCTCTTCATAGCCTGTCCAATCTGTTGTTCCTGTTCCGTATTCATCAAGCAATGAAATCCATTTTTCTTTTCTTTCTTCTTTCGAATGTGTTGGGTTCTCATAAATCCAATGTTGGAATTCATCTATCGTTGCCACCCACGGCAATACTTCAAGCACCGTTTCCAATTGTTCGATTTTTGCGCGTGTTAAATTCTCTTGGTTATCGTAAAACTCATCCCAATAATCCATGGTTAACATTTCCATGCTCATTGAAGCTAATTCAGCAATTTCTGAAGGGAAACTTTTAAAAGATGTCAATTCCAAATCTCTTGTCAAGAAAGATTGAATGGCATGACCTCCTTCATGAATCATCGTGATTAAATCTCGTTGAGAGCCCACTGAATTCATAAAGATAAAAGGAACACCAATTTCATATAAAGGATAATTGTATCCTCCAGGAGATTTTCCGTCTTTCGAATCTAAATCTAAATAGCCCATCGCCTCCATAGTTCTCAAACAATCACCAAAATAAGTGTCTATTTTATCGAAAATGCTAATGGTTTTTGCTAATAATTCTTTACCGTCTTTAAATGGTTTCAGTGGTGCTCTTCCCAATGGGTCAACCTGACTATCCCAAGGTTTTAGCTTTTCTTTACCCATCAATTTAGCTTTCTTTTGACTAAATTGTTTTACTAATGGAACAATCTCTTCTTTTACAGATTGATGAAAATCAAAACAATCTTCTTTCGAATAGTCGAATCTTCCTAACTCATCAAACATATAGTCACGGAAATTATCATAACCAGCATTGGTTGCAACTTGATGACGCGTTTGAATCAATTCTGTAAATAAATCGTCCAATTTTTCGGTATCTTCTGCTCTACGCGCTGCCATTTTTTCGAAAATTGACTTTCTTAATGATTCGTCATTCTCCTTTAATAATGAACTTGCTTTCTGCATTGTGATTTGCTCACCTTCGTGTTCGATAGATTGCGCTCCACTCACTGCACCATGAATCTGACTCTTCTCAGCCAACTCCATGTTTAATGGAATATTTTCCTCTCTAAATAATTTAATGGCAGTATCAACACCTCTAAAATAGATTTTATACGCTTCGTCTTTAAATTCAGACTTGAATGGAGAAGCAGATAACTTCTTGTTGAGTCTGAAAGAATAAGGTTCCAGTTGTGGTTGAATTTCTTTTACGAAAAATGAATAAGCGTCTGCAAGTTCTTTATCCTTGGTGTCAATCGTCATTTTGATATAACGCCAAGCTAAGTCTTCTGAAACTACTGATTCTAATTCACTTTGGTCTTTTAACCATTGTTCAAACTCTTCTTTTGTTGAAATCGATCTATTTTTTAAATCCATGAAAAATGGTTCTAAACTAGACCATGCATCAATTTTAAAATTGTCTGGTAAAAAGCTTCTTTTAGGACGTGTAACTTTCATTGTGATGTTCAGTTTACAAAAATATATGAGATTGTAGGGGCGATTTGGTGAATCATAAAAAAGTAGGGACGATTTGATAATCGTCCCTACTTTTAATTATTTTTCTTTAACCTCTTCGGTTTCCGCTTCTTTTTCTTCTTCAAGCGTAATTAAACCTGCTTTGTGAAGAATGTTGTACCATTGAAATAACTTCTTAATGTCTGAAGGATAAACACGATCTTGATCGTAGTTTGGTAAGATCTCTTCAAGGTATGAAGTTAATTTGTTTAAGCTGTCTTTATGAGAAGGTCCTGCACCACAGTCTTCTTTTTTCGCCAAACTGATGTAGACTTCTTTTAAAGGAACATCTTCCTCATAAGTATATATACTAATATCTTCTAATGCAGAAATGCGGTCAGTTGAATAGGCTGGGATACGTTTGTTATCGATAAGTGACTCAACTATGATGTTGTTTTTTGATTGAGCGACTACTTTAAATAATCCAGGTTTTCCTGAAATCGAAATTACTCCTGATAAATCCATATAATGTGTTGTTTTTTAAGAATGTCAAAAATAGAAAGAATCTGCTAAACTATACTGCACTATTCTTTAAAAAATGGTAAGACTTTAATTCCGTGACTGGTTTCTATTTTAATAAAGTATGCTCCAGCCGATAAATCAGATGTTTTTACTTGTGTTTTTTCAGAATTTGTTTTCTGATTTCGTAAAACTTGACCTGCTGTAGATGTAATTTCATATCGCTGAATTGTAGCACCTTCTGATTCAATATAAAATAAACTACGAGAAGGATTTGGATAAAGATTTATCGCTAAGTCTTTTTCATCAACAGTAGATAAAGTCCAGTGATAGGCATTTGAAAAACTTTTACAATTATCTGCTCCTTGAATGGCTACACTATAAAAACCAATGTTCTGTGGAGTGTAAGTTTGCTGTGTGGCTCCATTGATTGGACTATCGTTAAGATACCATTGATAGTTTGGAGCGTTACTCGAAACTAATGTGTTTCCTAAAGCTTGAATTACTGGATTGTCAAGAGGACTTCCTTGCACAATTATAAGTGTATCTGAATAAATTTTACAGCCTTGTACATCACGCCCAAAAACTGAAATAGTGTCTGGTTGAGAGACAATAATATCTGTCGATAATGCGCCGGTTGACCATTCATATTCTGTTAAACTCGTATTGGTGGTTAAGGTGATAGGCATTTGACAAATAGCAGTATCTCCAAGTATTGAAAGGTTTCCATTTCTACTCACCAATAAATCAAAAGCATTAACTTTTCCATGTCCAAATCTGTTGTTGGGTGTGGTGCCTGTGAAATTGTCACTTTCTGCAGAATTGAATAGGTCATTTTTAAATTCGTTAAACGAACTATTAGGACATCTTTCTAAATACAATGCAGCAATTCCAGCAACAACTGGTGAAGCCATCGAGGTTCCTCCGTTTCTTAAGTGGTAACCTCCAATGCTAAGTTGACTGTCATAGTTTGAATTTCCAACCATAAATAGTGGAGCACTCCCAAATGTAACGTCTCCTGATGCGCTAATGTCTGGTTTTGTGACTCCTGCTCTTGATGGTCCTCTGCTTGAAGATGCAGCGATATCACCTTTAGCTGTTGCAGGTCCAGATGGATAATATTGTGTACCTGCATGAGTAATATGACCTTCTCTTCCTCTAAGGTTGGCAACTGATATGATGTCTGGAGAACAGTTCCATGACGAAACAATACTCTGTTGATTATCTGGCATTACATAGTTAACGATTGGAGGGTATACAGCTGGAGTAGGTGGGTTATCAACAATTTTACTCAAACCTATCCATTGACCACTCCACAAATCATACTTTCCATTACCTGTTGTACTAAATCTCATCCTGTAATCAGTGGAGTCAATTTTTGAAAATAAACCTTGTAAATGATAATTTCCATTGACATATTCTGTATATATCTCGAGTGTGGCGATTCTTTCTCCATTTGCATTAAATAAGGTGTCATATATTGGGGTTCCAACATTGAGTTGCGCAAAACGAAAAGCTGTTTGAGCCACATTTGCATAGGAAGGTCCAGGTTGATTCGCGCCGAAAGAATAGTAGAATTGCGCATCGTTTACATCTGACCATAAATCAAAAAACGCGGTGTTATTCCCTAAAGATCCATTAGGATTGTTTTCAAACCATATGAAGTTGGTGTCTGTAACATTCATCGTTTGTTGGGCGTGATAATCCTCTGTATTTCCAGAATTTCCCGCTGCTGCAATAATGATTCTTCCATTTTTTTCATTGACTAAAGTATTCATTAATTCTGCTGCTGGATCAGTTCCATCATGACTTCCTAAATAACTTCCCACACTTAAGTTGATAACTGCAGGTTTGTTTAAACTATCTGCTACACTAAAAATAAAGTCACATGCATCTGCAACAGTTAATGTCCAATTCGCCAAGTTAAAATTTGTTTCTACAAATACGATTTGAGCCTCGGGCGCCATTCCTTTATTTTTTCCATTGGCCAAGCCATTTCCTGTGCAAATTCCAGTTACTGAACTTCCATGACCAACTGATTCCTCGTTACTTGTAATGGTCCCGTTTTGAATTTCGTTGGCATACCATATTTGACCATAATTATAAGGCATCGGAGATTGTGTGGGATTGGTGATTGAGTGATCCCAATATCGAATAACACGTTTGTTTCCAAATTGATCAATAAAATCTGGGTGATTATGATCGAGTCCAGCATCTACAACGCCAATGATTACGTCTTTTCCTGTATAGGCATCAACCAATGGAAAGTCGCCATTGTGCACAGGGTTAACTTTGTGTGTTACACGTACAGAGTCGTCTAGTAGGCTTGGTGGTGCATATTCAAAATAGAAATCAGATAGTTTTTTTTCTTTAAGGTTTTGAGCAATCCATGCCGGAGATGCCGTAATGTATAACCAGTTTTTTGTTTGGCGTTTGATGAGAATATCTTCGTTGTTTAAAAATCTGATATTCTGTTCGTTATTTTGAATCGTTAAAGGGATTTTTACCTCAGGATTTGTTT
The DNA here is from genome assembly GCF_003402975.1 of Brumimicrobium aurantiacum. Lineage (GTDB taxonomy): Bacteria > Bacteroidota > Bacteroidia > Flavobacteriales_D > Crocinitomicaceae > Brumimicrobium > Brumimicrobium aurantiacum. Next base: position 46,500 of record NZ_QURB01000008.1, read on the forward strand.
TCAAAGTTTCATTAAATCCTAGTTTTTGGGCATGAGAAAAACATGTCGAAAAAAGGAGGGAAAACACAATTATCAATTTTTGGAATACCATTTGTTTACCTATTTAACCTATTAATGGACGAAAATCGTCATACAAACAATAAATATCGTAAAATTGTGGAATAATTTCAACTTTTGCGTTAATTTCAACGTGTAAAATTAAATTGAATATGAGAAAAATATTTTTAAGGATTATGCTTCCTGCTCTTATTGGAGCTTATTTCTCTACAGCTTCGGCACAAGTAGATAAAAAAGTATTGAACTGGTACAACTCTAGTAAAACTGGAATGTCAACAGATAAGGCTTATAAGAAGCTAAAAAAGATTACACCAGATACTGTTGTTGTTGCAATTATCGATTCTGGAATTGATATTGAGCATGAAGATTTACAAGGTAAAATTTGGGTGAACAAAGATGAGATTCCTGGAAATGGAATTGATGATGATAACAATGGTTACATCGATGATGTAAACGGATGGAACTTTCTTGGAAATAAAGAGGGTGAAAACATCAACACAGCGCGTTTAAATGTGACTAGAATTTATGCTGAATTAAAGCCAAGATTTGAAGGTGTTGATTCTGCAGATGTTAAAGCTGAAGATTCTGAGGATTACGCACTTTATTTAGAAACTAAAGGTGAGGTAGAAAAAAACAGGGAAAGATATAAAGCGATTATTGAACAAACAACTCAGTTCAAAGATCAAATGCTTCCAAATCTACCTGATATGATCAAAAATATGATGGACGTTGAAGAATACGACGAGAAATCATTGAAAAAGTGGAAGGCTGAAGGTCCTCAACAAGAACAAATGAAGCAAATAGGTTTGTCTTTATTGTCAGGAGAATTAAACGAAGAAGTGCTAGAAGAACAAATTGAGCAACTTCAAGGTATGATTGATGGACACTATAATCCAGATTTAAACGAAAGAGCATTAATTGGTGATGATATTTATGATATCACAGATACTGATTATGGAAACAACGATGTTGAAGGTCCTGATGCTTTACACGGAACTCACGTAGGTGGTATTGTTGCTGCGACGAGAGGAAATGATTTAGGAGGTGACGGTGTTGCTGACAATGTTTTATTAATGTCTTTAAGAGCTGTTCCAGATGGAGATGAGTTTGATAAAGATATCGCTTTGGCAATTCGTTATGCAGTTGACAATGGTGCAAAAGTGATCAATGGATCTTTTGGTAAATCTTATTCAAGTTTGCCAAAGGCAGTTTATGATGCTATTATCTATGCACAAGAAAACGATGTGTTATTTGTTCATGCTGCAGGGAATTCAGCTGAAGATTTAGCTATCTATAGTAACTTCCCAGCAGTAAAATATGATTTTCAAGAGTTGCCATTTACGCATTTATTGACAATTGGTGCTTCTACAAGAAATCATGAAGAAAAATTAGCTGCTGGATTCTCTAATTATGGAAAGGATCAGGTTGATATTTTCGCGCCTGGTTATGAAATTTACAATACTTTCCCTGATAACGAATACGAAGCAATCAACGGAACGTCTATGGCTTCTCCAATGGTAGCTGGTGTTGCTGCGTTATTGAAAGGATACTTCCCAAGCTTATCAATGGAAGAAGTAAGACAAATCATTCTTGATTCGGGAGATTACTTTGGTGATACTTACCAATATGTTCCTGGTACAAAAGAGTTAGTGAAGTTTGATAACCTTTCTAGATATGGTAAAGTTGTGAATGTAAAAGCAGCTGTATTGTTAGCAAAAGAAAGAACAGAATCAAAATAAAATTTGACAATTGACCTGTTAAACCTAAAAGAAGAGATTATCTCTTTTAAATAATTTGGTTAATTAATGGGTTTTTAGTTACTTTAAATATTGAATAGAAGGGTGTTCTTAGAGCACCCTTTTTTACTTTTATATTATGATGAAAAAAATTAGTTTTTTACTCCTTATCCTTACTTCATTTCAAATGAAGGCACAAGAAGTTTTTCCTTTTTTGAACAACCTTAATTATTTCAAAAGTTTTCATGAAGGAACTGTAACTCAACTCGACTTCTTACCACCAAATGACATGAAATATTCTGAAAAGCTCATTGCTTACATCGATAATAAAAATGATTTGATGGTCTTTGATGGAGAGGAAACAGAAAAATTAACTGGTTTAGCAAATGGTTACCAGATTGGAATTAATATTGTTGCTTGGAATACAGGGCCAGTCTTAAATGTTTGGGAAGATGGAGTTAAACAAACGCTTTCTCGTTTTTCATCTAATTATGTTGTTTCTGATAGTTTAGTCGTGTTCAATGACACTAGAGATAATGCCGTTCGAGTTTATTATCGTGGTGAAATCCATGACTTATACTACAGTGTTTCTAGTCTCTCTTTTCCTCAATATATAGGAAGTAATTCTCTTGCTTTTATGGGAAATGGAAATGTGCATTATGCATTTATTCAAGGAAAAAAGTTAGAAATAGGAGTACTAAATGATCCTGTTCAATATGCAGCCGGTTCAAATCTAATTGTATTTAACGACCCTTTTCATCAGTCTTTTGCAGTTGCATTTAAAGACGAAGTTGTTGATGTTGAACCAATGACAGTAGAAGATTATCAAGCAGGTTATGATATGTTCGTTTACAGAGATAGAAACAACAATTTAAAGGCATACATTGATCAAGAACTGGTTACTTTGAGTTCATATCCAGATTTTTATAAGGTATTTAGAGATATGGTGGTGTGGAGTGAGAATGGAGTACTTTATACTTATAATAAGGGTCAGCGCTATGAAATCGCAAATTATGTTCCTGAAGAATACAAAATACGTAATGGAATTGTCGCTTTTCGTAATTTAAATGGAGGTGTCTCTGTTTTTCACAATAATAAAGTAGAAATCATTAGCAATCTTTCTGGTGCTGCATTTGAAGTCAATGGAAATACTGTAAAAGTTCAAGTGAATAAAGGGAACTTCATCTTCTTTAAGAACGGCTATAAATATCAAGAATAAAAAAGCAAAGCTTAAAATTAATTTAATCTACTTCGCAAAAGTTAATTCCATTTTTGCAGAAAAAAATGGAGCTATATCTTTATTCTTTTGCGGCGATGGTATCTATCGCAAATCCGCTTGGAACGTTGCCAATTTATGTTGGTTTAACCACTGATTACTCGAAAAGTGAACGCAGTAAAACAGCTTTTCTTACGAGTTTTAATGTCCTCACCATTTTTATTGTTTCCTTTTATATTGGAAGCTATCTTCTAGAGTTTTTTGGAATAAGTTTAAATTCTTTACGCATTGCAGGAGGTCTAATTATTGTCTCTTCCGGATTTGCATTGCTTACAGGGAGTTTCAATAAACACAAAGGAATGGACCGGGAAAGGGTGAAATCAGATATTGCTTCACGTGACAGTATTTCGCTAACGCCTTTGGCAATTCCCATGCTGGCTGGACCTGGTTCAATTTCATTATTGATTGGTTTACATGAAGAATATTCCGCTTGGGAAGATCATCTTATTATTTTATTGGCAACATTAACTGTATGTGTGGTGATATGGCTGATGTTAAAATCTTCAACATTCATTGTGAAATATTTAGGGGCGTCAGGAATTAATGCTGTCTCCAGAATCATTGGTTTTATTGTTATTGCCATCGGAATCGAATACATTAGCTCATCAGTCACTGATATCTTAATTGAAATTTCTAAACTTTAATTCCACCAGACATTTATAGTTTTGCGTTAATACGACAAGCTTAGTTAAACAATTTTCTATCTTTAGGTGTATTATATTCTTCATGAGTACTATGCTCATTTCGAAAAGTGAAGCATTTTTCATTGAATAGAGATTAATTGTAATAAATATATGCCTATGCAACACATTGTTATTATTGGGAATGGAATTGCAGGAGTTACTGCTGCACGTCATATACGTAAAAAATCAGATAAAAACATTACAATTATTTCGTCAGAATCGAAGTACTTTTTTTCACGTACTGCTTTAATGTATGTGTACATGGGACACATGCGATTTGAGGATATTCAGCCTTATGAAAATCACTTTTGGCAAAAAAACCGCATTGATTTAATAGAAGATTATGTTGAAAATGTTGATTTCGAATCTAAAACACTCAAATTAGCGCAAACACCACCAATTCATTATGATAAATTGATTTTAGCGACAGGATCCAAACCCAATAAGTTTGGCTGGAAAGGTCAAGACTATCATGGTGTGCAAGGACTTTACTCGAAAAAAGACCTAGATCTTATGGAGATGAATACCCGTGGTATCAAGGAGGCTGTGCTTGTTGGTGGTGGATTAATTGGCGTAGAGATGGCTGAAATGCTTTTGTCGAGAGGAATCGACGTGAAATTTCTGATTCGAGAGGCTACATTTTGGGGAAACGCTTTACCGAAAGAAGATAGTCATTTTGTGACACAGCACCTAAGAAAACACCACGGATTAACATTGATGTTTGAGGAGGAGTTAGACGAAATTATTCCAGACGAAAGTAAACGCGCTAAAGCAATTAAAACAAAATCTGGAAAAACTATTCCTTGTCAATTTGTTGGATTGGCTGCAGGTGTTAGTCCAAACGTTGACTTTTTAAAAAAATCTGCACTAGAGTTAGATCGTGGAATTTTAGTGGAACAAGACTTGTCAACCAATCAAAAAGACGTTTATGCCATTGGAGATTGTGCCCAGTTTAGGAAGACAATTAATGATCGTGGACCATTGGAACAAGTTTGGTATACAGGACGAATGATGGGAGAAACAGTAGCACAAACGATTTGTGGAAATCATTTAGAATACAAACCTGGTCATTGGTTTAATTCGGCTAAATTTTTCGATCTAGAATATCAAACTTATGGTAGGGTTTGGGCTAAACCAAAAGAGCATGAAAGTAGATTTGTTTGGAAAAATGATGAAAAGGAAGTGCTATTACATTTTGTATTTGACAAAGAAACCAATGTTTTTATAGGCGTAAATACTTTTGGTTTGAGGCTACGCCATGAACTTTTTGACCAATGGTTGAATGAAAAAAGGTCGATTCAATATGTGCTTCAGAATTTAAAATCAGCCAATTTCGATCCAGAGTTTTATACTTCTTTCGAAAAGGAAATCGTTGAAGCTTTTAATCAAGAGTTTGACGATTCGATTGAAGTTTCATCCAAAAAATGGTGGAGAAAATTACTCAATCAATAATGATTTTTAGCAGATTAACAATGCATTTTACTGACATCAAAGATTAGAATTATGGGAACAACAATTAATTATTCCATCGCTGGAGAAAAAACACAGAATTTAAATTTGACTCAAAAAATTGGGCTGACCTTGGCTTCAATCTCTTTGTTTATTGTGTTACTTACTTGGATGACAGGAATTACTTTAACGCCGAATTGGTTGTATTTAAGTATCCTAATTTTTGGTTTTTCTGTTGGGCCAGTTTTGTATGCAGTTGGAACTTACAAAGGAATTCCTGCGGGAATAAAAAATAATGGAGTTTATTTTAATTCGCTCACGAATCGTGGTGCATTAGGTTGGATAGGAGCAATTATACTTACTTTATTTTACGTTTGTTTGTATTGGTACGGTGATTGGTTTGGCGATGGAACAGGTGCAAAGGGAGCCAATGAAGGCTTGGTTTCACTTTTTGACCCTTTAAGTCAGTTAATTCGTGGTAAAGCAGCAGATAAATGGTTTTTATATGGTACTTTTTATACCATAGCGATTGTATTTCTTGGGGTTAAATTCATGATAAAATACCGTCACAGTAAATACCATTTAATCAGAACAATTGTAGTGATGTTTTCTCAATTGGTTTTGGCTTATATGCTCCCTTATATATTGGAAGGATTGAATGCCACTTCAGGAGGATATTATTCTTTAAATCCAGTAAACTCATGGCCTTTAAATTATGATTTTATGACTGGCTATAGGATTGACGCTAGAATTGCACCCGAAAATCAACCTTTGGGAGTCGCATATTTGGTTTGGGGAATTATTCTTTTTTTGGTTGTGACACCATTTGTGACTTATTTGGTAGGGAAACGTTGGTATTGCTCATGGTTTTGTGGGTGTGGAGGTTTAGCTGAAACAGCAGGGGATAACTTTAGACATTTGTCAGATAAATCTGTTAAGGCATGGAAAATTGAACGTTGGTTGGTGCATTCTATTATGGTTTTTGTAATGTTTATGACCATTGCAGTGATGTATTCTTATTTCGCAAAATCAGAATTTAAACTCATGATGTATTTTCCTGCTGAAGTAGGATATAGTTTGCTTTTTGGATTACTAGGATTAGCAATTTTGTTGTTCTTGTTTTTGTATTTTAAAGGAAAAGGAAAGTCAAGAAACTTCATGTTAGTAGCTGCAGTAATTGGAATAGTGATGATCGTTTCAATGATGTTGAGCTACCTTGGAAACGATTCTCAAGCATTCGGAATTAATAGTAATAGCATTAAAAAAGGATATGGTTTCTTTGTTGGAGCGATATTTTCTGGGATTGTAGGTGTTGGTTTTTATCCATTATTAGGAAATAGAGTTTGGTGTAGATTTGGCTGTCCAATGGCCGGATATATGGGGATTATCCAAAGATTTAAGTCTCGTTTTAGAATCACAACGAATGGAGGTCAATGTATTTCTTGTGGTAATTGTTCAACCTATTGTGAACAAGGAATCGATGTGAGATGGTATGCCCAACGTGGACAAAATATTGTACGTGCTTCTTGTGTTGGTTGTGGAGTTTGTTCTTCAGTTTGTCCAAGAGGAGTGCTAAAACTTGAAAATGGTCCAGAGGAAGGTCGCGTAAATGAAAATCCAATAATAATAGGGCATGATGGTCATCCAACGTTAAGAAAGTAGATTTTCGTAATTTTACTTTTTTTAAACTAAACTGGTTCGGGATTTATTCAATATCTATATCTCCTTCTTTACAATTTCAAATAATGAATAAAACAGTAGTGATTGATTACACAAAGATTTTTGTTGTAATTCCAGCATTTAATGAAGAAGACTCAATAGCAAAAGTGGTAAATGAGATTCCACAAGTTCCAACAAAAAATATTATTGTTGTCAATAACGGATCAACTGATCAAACGCAACAAGTCGCTGAAGCTGCAGGTGCAACGGTTTTACTAGAATCACGAAAAGGATATGGTTGGGCTTGTTTGAAGGGCTGTGCATTGGTGGAAGAGTTAAAAGGAGAAACCATTGTTTTTCTAGATGGTGATTATTCTGATTACCCTGAACAGCTTGTTGACGTTGTCGCTCCGATCTATAATGACGGTGTTGATTTGGTTATTGGGTCTCGTGCACTAGGAAAAAGAGAAAAAGGTTCAATGACCATTCCACAACACTTTGGAAATTGGCTCGCATCAAAATTGTTGAAAATTTTTTATGGGGTGAATTACACCGATTTAGGTCCCTTCAGAGCAATTCGGCTTGAAAGTTATAAAAGTCTCTGTATGAACGATAAAACCTATGGTTGGACAATCGAGATGCAAATTAAATCAGCGCAAAAAAAGCAAAAATATTGCGAAATTCCAGTCGATTATAAAGCAAGAATTGGACAGTCAAAAGTAAGTGGAACGGTAAAAGGTTCGGTAATGGCAGGAATTAAAATTATATTTGCAGTTTTTAAGTACAAATTTACGCAATGAATTTGGTTTTTATTTTAGACAGTGCCTTTGGCGACCCAACTTGGATGTTTAATTGGGGAGATGCTTTAGGCTTCGAACATTACTTTGCTCACTTGTTAGCAAAACTAATTCTTATCGTTTACGGATTGAGTTTAGTCTTAATCCTCTTTTATAGTATTCTTCAATTGTCTCTGGCGGTGAAATACAAAAGAAGTAAAGCAATAGAAAAAAAGAAACGTCCAGAATTTGATCCTAAAACGGCTCCGTATGTTACGATTCAATTACCGATGTATAATGAATACTACGTAGCTGAACGTGTGATCGAACGAGTTGCTCAAATGGATTATCCTCAAGATAAACTTGAAATCCAAGTTTTGGATGATTCTACAGATGAAACTGTAGACGTAATTGCCCGTAAAGTAAAAGAGGTAAAGGAAAAATATGGTGTGGATATTAAACATATTCACAGAACCAATCGTATTGGATATAAAGCAGGTGCTTTAGATAGTGCTTTACCAGATGCCAAAGGTGAATTTGTCGCTATTTTTGATGTAGATTTTTTACCAGATGTAGATTTCTTACAAAAAACAATGCCTCAATTCGAAGATCCTGAAGTTGGTGTTGTTCAAACACGATGGGGGCATATTAACAAAGATTATTCGATGCTGACGGAATTGCAAGCCTTTGGTTTGAATGGTCACTTTGCAATTGAGCAAGGTGGTAGAAATGCAGCTGGTCACTTTATTAATTTTAACGGTACTGGAGGTGTTTGGAGAATCAAATGTATTGAAGAAGCAGGAGGTTGGGAACACGATACTTTAACAGAAGACTTGGATTTGAGTTATAGAGCTCAAATTAAAGGTTGGAAGTTTAGCTACCTAGAAGATGTTATTGCACCAGCAGAGTTGCCAATTACAATGAGTGCACTTAAAGGTCAACAACACAGATGGATGAAAGGTGGAGCAGAATGTTTCCGCAAAATGGCCAAAAGATTATTGACTGCAAAAGGTGTAAAAACAGCTGATCGTGTTCACGGTTTGTCTCATTTGTTTAATTCTTCTGTTTTTGTATTCATTTTGTTAATGAGTCTTTTAAGTCTGCCTGTTTTACATATTAAAGATAGTTTCTCTGACTTAAATTACTTTATCAAGTTCGGAAGTATTTTTATTATGTCAACATTGTTCTTGATGTACTATTATTGGACTTCTTACCGTGATAAAACTGAAGATAAACCAAAAACTTTATTTCAATTCATTAAGCGTTTTGTTCAGTTTTTGACAATAATGATGGGACTTTCATTAAGTAATGCGATTGCTGTACTTGAAGGATATATGGGAATCAAAACATCTTTTGTAAGAACACCAAAATTTAATGTGGCGGCTAAAGTTGAAGGTAAAGTTGAGAATAAATACGATAAGAAATCAATTTCATTAATCACGATTGGTGAAGGAATCTTGTTTTTAGTTTTTGGATTTACAGCAATTAACAGATTAGCATTTGGAGATTTAGGAATGGTGCCTTTCCACTTAATGCTTTCCATTGGATACGGAACAGTATTCTTTTATAGTATTGCAGAAGTGCGACCAGCATTGTTTTCTTTTGTTCCAAAATTCAGTACGAGTAACGTAAACGCTTAAAATGCTAACGGATTCACGGAGAATTGGTTTTGCGTTTTTAGTGTATGCCATTGCCCTGTTCCTTATTGCTTATGTGGCAAATCAATCTGATTTTCTACTTAGTTTTAGCGCCTATGCAGTTGCATTTTTGGTGTTCCTTTATTTCATTCGTGTTCAAAATAGTTTTGATTTAAAAACATGGAATAAGTTCGCATTGTTGTTGATGCTTATTCCCTTTTTTTCCAATCCATCACTCTCTCCAGATGTATATCGTTTTTTGTGGGATGGGGAATTGGTTACGATGGGTATTCATCCTTATGCAAGTGTGCCAAATGAGTTAATGGAGTCTAATCTTCGTGTTCGTCAGTCCACATACATGAATGAATTATTTGCAGAGATTACAGATCTTTCCAAACGCAATTATTCTATCTATCCATCGGTTAATCAATTTTACTTTTTAATCGCAGCATTCTTCAGTGATCACCTTCTCATTTCCTTCATTATTTTAAGATTGTTGATGTTGCTCACCATGGTTTTAGGCTATAAATTCCTGCTTAAAACTTTAGATTTACTCTCCATTTCAAATCATCGAAGTCTTTTATTGTTGCTCAATCCTATCCTCATTGTAGAGGTTATCGGGAATTTTCATTTTGAAGGGATAATGCTTTCTTGGCTGATAATTGGCATATATTTTCTTATTCGATCCAATTGGTTAAAAAGTAGTTTGTTTTGGGCGATTGCAATCAATATTAAACTCACTCCACTCATATTACTCCCTTTTGTCTTACGATTTCGTAAGTTCAGTTGGACCCTTAAATTCTATTTTTCTACTTTGATTTGTTCTGTGTTTTTAATGATCATTTATCTATGGCCAACACTGTTTTGGAACTTTATGCAAAGCATCGAATTGTATTTTGATAATTTTGAATTTAATGCGGGTGTGTTTTATTTAATTAAATGGATTACCTCTTTCTTCATAGAAGGAAATCCAACGCTTATTGTAGGTCCAATTTTATCTATTATATCCTTTCTTGCTATTCTATGCTTGGCCTTTTTCCAACCTATAAAATCAAATCGTGAATTGTTGACAAGAATGATGTGGGGCTATGTTATTTATTTGATGTTGGCTACTACAGTTCATCCTTGGTATGTGATATTACCGCTCGGTTTATCTATTTTTTCGGCAAATATAGGAGTGCTCATATGGTCTCTTTTAATCATGTTGTCTTATGGGTTTTATGCTGTAGGATCAACACAAATAGGGATGGCTTTAATCGCGATAGAATATCTTGTTGTAATCGTATTACTGGTTTTTCCTAAATTAAAAATAACGCGAAAGTTGACGGATATTTTACGTTTAAATTAACGTAAGGATTTGTAATTGTTAATCCAAGTGGGGTCAATCACATCTTTAAGTAGTTTAAAGAAGCTGGTGTCTACAAAATAATCTTGATCATAACCACGAACACCATAACGATCATAGATGTAAACTTGTTGTTTTGTTGAAGGTCTGATTTCACCTTGACTCCAGCCTTCTCCTAACTCATGCTTATATGGATGTGCTTCGAACCTGATTTTCCATAGGGAATCAAATGCAGAATTATAATCAACAATTTTTCCGTCGGGTAAGGTGTCAAGTTTAAAACCTTTTTCTTCAAATATATTCGTGAAAATATTCGTTCTTGGAATTGGCCATTTTCCAGTTCCTATTTTTATTAAACTCGGTAAATCTATTGGTTGATTACCTACAAGTTGTTGATCTTTAAAAAAAAACAAAGAATATTGTGTTAACTCTCCAGTAGGCAGTAAACCGATTTTAACGCCAAAAGAAACCCTATTTGGTCCATAGCTATACGCGTTTTTACTTGAACCTTTTTCTAGGCTTAGTAGGCCCATTAAAAATAGGGAACTTGCGATATAGATTAAATTACGTTTCATAAACTTCACCTCTAAAGTACAAAAAGTGAAGTATTTTTTGAAATTATTTCCAATCGCTTTCAAATTAATGAATTTGCTACTTCTTTAGTCTTGAGTAGTCTAAGATTGTTCAATATGGGATTTGTTTAATAAATCCAACACTGTTTTTACAGGTGTAAATGTTTCAGTAGGAACTTCCACAAATACACTGAGCCAATCTGACATACTTCCATTCCATAATCCTGGACGTTCAATAAATTTAATGTTCTTTTCCTGGTATGTTTTTTCAACTATAAAGTACTTGTCAGGATCGGCAAACTCCTCAAGATCCAGTTTGTTTCCATCAAGGTCTTTTGTTGAAACAGCCATAATAACAGGATTGAAATATTGACTTTGAACCATCAATCGATATTGATTGCCATCCTTGCTGATCTGTGATTTTTCGACAATTTGTTTCGATTGCATTCCATTCTCCTCAACCCAAAACGGACCACCTCCAGGTTGACCTTCGTTGCGTACCATTCCACAAATACGAATAGGGCGGTAAATGAGAGTTTTCAATTCTTCAATGGTCAACTTTTCAAAATCAAAATCATGATTTATGAAGTGATATTTAAGGTTTAATGCTGCAATTTGTTGTCTAGGATTTGGACTTGCATAAGCTTCTTTTAATTCCATTTTGATGAAATCAAGCATTCCTCCTAGGTATTTTAAATTGTCAATAGAGTCAGTTGAATGTGCTTCATGCTGTATATTATCAATGTTTTTGATGAATATAATGTCACTATCAATTTGATTTAAATTACTGAGTAAAGCACCGTGACCTGATGGACGTGTTAGCACCTCACCATTTTCATCGTGAACGACGTTTTTATCTTTATCAAAAGCAATAGAATTTGTAGAAGGATCTTGTTCACTCCATTCGATATTACATTTTCTACCTGTTAGGTGACGAATAGAATTCAAAGCCTCTTTAATTGCTTCTTCATGTGCCTTGTTGATGGTGAAATGAAAGTTAACACCTTCTTCTTTTAATCTTAATCCTTGAAGGAGTTGTTCTTGAAAAGCATTTAAAATAAAACTTCTCGAACGATGAAATGGAACCAATCCTTTTGGAATTAATCCTAAACCTAAACCTTCTTGTTTAAGTAAGTATGAAACAAAATCATCTAGACTAATGTCGTATTCCCTCACTTTTTTCTTGAGTTCATAAGGCAGTAACTCAAAAAACGCAAAAGATTCAATAGCGTTCAAAAAGCGTTCAGTTTTACTTCTTGTTTCATCACTAGGATCTGCTAAAAACTCATACAAAAACTTAAACATTCTTGAACCTGTTCCAGAGGCTGGAATAAAGAAATGGATATTTTGGTTACCATTGTCAAATTTCACTTTGAATTTATTCTTTTCAAATTCAGAATGACGAATGATCCCCTCATTTAGTCGACATGGGCTTACTAAATTTAATTCTGGTTGCTTTTTAAAAACAAGCGCTCTATGTTTGTCAATAATTGTCTTGTCGTTTTTTATATCCATAAGAATTGATTGTTAAGTTTACGTACTTTTAACGCAGAATTTAAGGGTTTATGATTTATTTAGTTCGTGAATATATAAAATATTGCTTAATTGCAAAAAATAGGCATGGAGTTCATTCTCCTTATGTTTATGATTTCAATGACCGTTGCCTGTCTACTTCAATTCCCAAAGAACATCAAAGACAATTTAAAGCACTTAAAAATTCACTTTTGAATGATCAATCTACGATTCAAGTTACCGATTTAGGAGCGGGTTCAAAAAAAATGGAAAAGGATAGAAAAGTCGCTCAAATTGCTAAAATTTCTGGAAGTCGTTCTAAATATGCGAAACTACTTTATCGATTGGTTCGCCATTATCAACCTCAAAAAGTGCTAGAACTGGGTACTTCCTTAGGTTTGGGGAGTTATATGTTGGCTTCGGCTACTGATGAGGTGGTGCTAACTACCGTTGAAGGGTGTCAATCAACCATGGGAGTTGCTATGAAGGCTTTTCCAGAATCTGTAAAACACAAGGTTGATTTTATTCATAGCGATTTTCTGAGCTTTCTAAAACAGCTAAAAAAAGACCAAGTTTATGATTTGGTTTTTATTGATGGAGATCATAAAGGCGAAAAACTTGTAGAACAATTAGATTTGCTTAAGCCACATATTCACGACGAAACCATTATTTTAATTGACGATATTCGTTGGTCGAAAGATATGTTATCGACGTGGAACTCCTTGTTGCAAAGTGAGAAGTATCATTTAAGTATTGATTTATTTAAAATGGGGATTATTGTACCAAGATTTCATCAAGAAAAAGAACATTTTGTTATTCGATATTGACGATAGCAGCTTAAAAGCGGAATAACATGATAAAAATTAAATTTTGATTGTCCACGAGATATAGTAGTGGTTGGTAATGTTGCATTTGGTAGTAGAATCATCGGAAAAAATCTTTTTTTTCTTGGATAATTAGATTATTTTTATATACCTTGTGGAGATAAACACCTACCAATATGAACCGATATTTAGAACAATTAATAGAGGACATGGATGTTGTGATATCCAGTCAAAATGCAGTTAGAAGTCATCTCGATATATTAGGCGAGAGTGAATTGTGTGAATCAGAAGAAGGGATCATATGTTGCGAGAGAACAGAAAAACTATCGAAAATTATAGGTTTTGATCGATGTTATTTTCCTCCTCATGAAAAGTTAACCGATGATCAACTAACAGTTGTATACACCCAATTACTATGTGTACTAGATAATTTTAATTTTTTCCTCGATTTTCCAAATGGTTTAGATGTTCGTTCAAAATATGTAATGTTATTAGATATTATGGATGAAGAAACAACATATTCAAATGCTAAAGTCACCGTGTTAGAATTTTGTGATTATGATTATGATACTTGTCCTTTTGGTGCCGAACTTTGTCAATGTAAAGCTTATGAAGAACTAGCTAAATGCTAGTGATAACGGTTTTCCAACTCAAATTCAATCTTGCTTGAAAACATTGTGGTTTTGTTTTATTAATGTTTCCTTAACATTGAACTGAAGTAAGCTTAAGATTTGCGGATTATTTTTGTCCCAGAATTTAATAATGTTTAATGAAAAATAAACTCGTTTTATCGTTTGCCGTTTTCTTTTTCACTTTTTTCGCATTCAATGCGAATGCTCAAAGTGACAACAATGTTGAAAACGCCCCTAAAAAATCTATTGGAACAATCAGTTCAAAAACAATAGAAAATGTTTCTTCAAGTTCAGCTGTAGAAGGTTTTAAAGTTTCTTGGAACCTAGATTATGAAGTTTTTCAAAAGCTAAAATCAGAAGGATATAAAGTTTTAATCAAATACAACACCAAAATTGGTGCTAAACGCCATGAAAAAGGATATGCAAATTCTGATTGGACTGAATTAAAAGGAATTGATATTCATGAAACAAAGTACTCAATTAATAATCTAGCTGGTGAAGAATCATACGTGTTTAAAGTAGGAGTTTCTAATGGAACAGATACTTTTTGGTCTGAGAAAAAATCAGCGAAAACAAAGAGAGGTTGGGGGATTTTTAAATTCTTAGTATTGATCGGTTCTTTGGGAATGTTCATTTATGGAATGAAAATCATGAGTGAAGGTTTACAGCAAGCTGCTGGATCTAGACTACGTTATTTACTTGGTTCAATTACTTCAAATCGAGTGAAAGGTGTATTGACTGGTTTTGGAATTACTTCGATTGTTCAATCGTCTTCTGTAACAACTGTAATGACCGTTTCTTTCGTGAATGCAGGATTAATGACTTTAGTACAATCTGCAGGTGTAATGATGGGAGCCAATATCGGTACTACAATCACAGGATGGATTATTAATATTTTTGGATTTAAAGTAAGTATCGGTTCGTACGCTCTCGTATTAATTGCTATCGGTGCTCCTTTAATGTTCTTTGGAAAACAAAAAGTTAAAGCTTGGTCGAATGCTATTATCGGATTCTCTTTATTGTTTATGGGACTAGGATTCTTGAAAGATGCAGTTCCTGAATTGGGGCCTGACTCTTGGTTGGTTCAATTCTTTGTAGATTTTAAAGATATACCTTTCCTAAGTACATTGCTATTTGTTTTACTTGGTACTTTTGTAACAGTAATCGTACAGTCTTCTTCAGCTGCAATGGCTTTAACAATGACTTTAGTTGCAGGTGGTATTATTCCTTTTGAAGTTGCAGCAGCAATGATTTTAGGGGAAAACATCGGTACAACAATTACTGCTGAGTTAGCCTCAACAATTGGTAATGTTCACGCAAAAAGATCAGCAAGAATTCACTCTTTATTTAACATTATTGGTGTTACTTGGGCTGTATTATTATTCCCTTTTATATTGGATGGTATTGAATATTTTATGACTGCAATTGGGACAGGAAATCCATTTACTAACCCTAAAGAGCATGCCAATACTGGAATCGCAATTTTCCATACTACGTTTAACTTGTTGAATGTGTTTGTATTAATTTGGTTTGTGCCAAACTTGGTTCGTGTTGCAGAAAGAACAGTGAAGTCTAAAGGAGGTCAAGATGAAGAGTTCCACTTGGATTACATTGGAGCAGGATATATGTCTACTCCTGATTTATCTATGCTGGAAGCGAAGAAGGAGATTGCTAAATTTGGTGAATTAACAAGTAGAATGTCAGGTTTTTCTCGTGAATTATTGTTCGAGAAGAGTAGAAAGAATCAACAAAAATTAATCGATCGTATTGCTAAATATGAAGAGATTACGGATAGAGTTGAAATCGAGGTAGCAAATTATCTAGGTAAAATTTCTGAAGGGGAATTGAGTGTAGATACTGCTGTGAGAATTCGTGGAATGAACAGTATCGTAAATGACCTTGAAAGAATTGGTGATGTTTTCTACCAAATTTCAAAAGGCTTGGAAAGAAAAGCAGAGGATAAAATTTGGTTTACACCACAACAAAGAGAGCGTTTAGCAGAGTTGTTTGATTTAGTTGATGAAGCATTTGTAGTGATGATTGAAAACCTTAACATGCATTCTGCAGATGTGAGTTTAGACGCAGCAATTGCAATTGAAGAGAAAATCAACGCTAAGCGTGATGAAATAAGAAGTGAATACCTTGACGCACTTTCTAACGATGAAGAGGTTCACATGAAAGGAGGAATTATTTACAATGATATCTTTGCTTCACTAGAAAAAGTTGGAGATCATATTATCAATGTTTCTGAAGGAATTGTTGGTAAAGTGTAATTGATTTACATCATCTTTTTTGAAAGGCTGTTTCGATTTATTCGGAGCAGCCTTTTTCTTTATCCCCTTTATATGTGCTTACTTCAAACGATTTTGTCACAGTGATTTTTTCCAAACATCTTCAATTATTAAATAAATGGTAAAGTTCAAGGTTTGCTTTTGATGCCACACAAATCTATTTTAAACCAATTGCTTTGAAAAACAGTATTTTACTCTTGATTTGGCAATGACTAATTATGTAAACTTATGAGAAAAGCTCAATTAAAAACAGCAACTGTTTACTTCCGTTCATTTTCAAAAGGAAACTAAGTTGTTGAAGTAGTTACACCAAATTCGATTGGACATTCAAAACTAGTTGGGATATGATTCGATTAACTCCTTTTTTTGTTTGTTATCAAATGTGGGTATGACTCAATTCAATTCAGTCTTTGAAATTCCGAGTAACTTCAGTGGTTTTGATACTAAGGCTTTTGAAACAAATGATAACGGTCAATTAATGATTGTTTCAGGACCATATGATGGAAATCCAACAACAGTTGTAAAGGTATATAATAGTGTAGATTATGGTCAATCTTGGGATTCAACCTTATTTCTTAATCAATCTATGAAGCGAGATAATGCCTGTGTAGCTGAAGAGCGGAACTTGTGATTTGCCATACAAATCAATGTGTATTCAACAACCAATTTTCCAGACTATCAAAGAAAAGTACTACATTTAACTTTGGATAATGGTTTTATTTGGACAGAAAAAACCCATGACTCAATGCAAGGGTTTAATTAAGTGAGGTCACTATCCAATTTCCTCAAAGCATTCATTTTGAAAAAGAAGCTATGTTGTTAAAGTCGCTATAGCAAACCCGATTGAACATTTAAGAGTAGTAAGGATTTAATTTAGCAATTAAAACCCAAACTCTACTTGAACTCTCCACATTAGCGCATCATCAGTAAATTGATTTTCATAATATCCTAAATCTGTTTGAACTTTTAAACTATGTTCGCGGATATATTTAGAAACAGCAATGACATAATTATTTGTCTCAGTTCCTACGCTTAAGTTTTGAGGAGACAAGTAAGTGTACCTCCCAGCAAATTCAACATTGTTTTTGAGTAAATACCCTACTTGAATATTAAAAGCTTCTCCTGTATAATAAGTCCCAACCTGATTTCCAAGTTCGTCAAAAATACTAGGAGAATCATCATTTGTTTTACGATGAACATATTCTCCCATAACTGATAACCCTTTGTATTTAAACATGAAATCAGCAAAAATTGTGGTTAAATCTTTTAATTCTGCATTTTCTGGGAAAAAACTTCCTTTGTTACTTCTCGAACGGATTACACCACTATTCAGATCATATGCTGCTGCAATAGCGAGTTTAGGTTTTTGTTCTCTTGATAAATCTCCTCCTTTATATGCTCCTTTACTCTTGAATTGACCAAAAGGCATGATTTCGGCTTTGAATGTAGTTTGATATCCACCAATGTTATCCGCGATTACATTTCTTCCTTCACCCTTGGAAACAGTAGCAGACAACATTAATTCAAATTGTTTTCCTATGGTTTTATCATAGAGCAGACTTGTTCCTAAACCACGATCGAGTGTAAATCTACTATTTAACAATGATCGATCTACAAATTGCATATTGGCAGAAGAAATTAAACGTTCTCTATTCCCTTCTAATTTATATTGTCCACCTTTTATGGAAAAACCTTTGTAGAAATTCCATTTTAAAAACGCATCTAAAATCATGCTACCACCAGTACCGAAATATGCTGGACCTTGATTGTTAAGATCACGGTTTGAAACACCCAATTCTACTTTGTACTTCAACTTAGGGGTGTATGCAAAACCATCAAATTTTAATCGGGCTCTTCTTGTTAAGAAATTAGAGTTGTAATTTCCAATATTTGCAAGATCATCATTGTTAACATTCCATTCTCCAACAAACAAAGTTTGAAAACGAGCAGAGGCTTTAATATAAAAGCTAGAATCTTTTGCGGTATACCTTAAACCTTCTCCAAAAGTATAGTCTTTAAATTGTGCAACACTCGAAAAAGTGATCAAAAGAGCGCAAAAGGGCAATAGAATATATTTAATGTTAACCATATAATAAAAGATTATTAATTATTTAAAAGTCTTTATTTGTCAGTGTTTCAGAGCTTTTTGTGTTTAAATTTTTGCTCTTTAGCTGGTGCAAATATAGTGGATGCAGTTTGGATAAATATACCGTTAATAATAAATTAATATAGCCTTAATATTGGTGATGTTTTGTTAACCTAAGAGTAAAGTTGGAATGGTAATTCAATTGAATAAGCTGTATAACTTTGTCAGAAATGATAAACAAAATGAATAAAAAAGCAACAATTTTATTTGCAGATGATGATCCAGATATCCTTGAAATGATCTCTTATAATTTAGAGAGAGAAGGATATACAATTCATACTGCTGTCAACGGAGAGGAAGCTGTTGAATTAAGTGAAAAAGTTAATCCAGACCTAATTCTCTTGGATGTAATGATGCCAAAAATGGATGGTGTTCAAGTTTGTGAAGCAATTCGTTCAAATGGAAAAGAAGTGCAGCCAATTATTGCGTTCTTAACTTCAAGAGCTGAAGATTATTCTCAAATTGCTGGATTTAACGCTGGAGGAGATGATTATATCAATAAACCAATTCGTCCAAAAGTGTTAATTAGTAGAATCGAAGCCTTGTTGAGAAGAGCAGGGTCTAACATTGTAAAAGAAGAGGTGAATGAAGATTTAGTCTTAGATGTTAACCGATACTTACTATTGTTTAAAGGAGAAGAGTTATATTTACCAAAGAAAGAATTCGAATTGCTTTCATTTCTTATGAAAAAACCTGGAAATGTTTCAAACAGAGACCAGATTTTGGCGGAAGTTTGGGGTGACGATACCATTGTAGGTGAAAGAACTGTTGATGTACATATCCGAAAATTACGTGAGAAAATTGGAGATGAATACATTCGTACAATTAAAGGAGTTGGATATACTTTTAAAGCTTCATGAAGAACATAAAACCAATTCATATTATATTTATTAGTACAGCATTGCATGTTGGTATGCTTTTGCTGTTACTCGTATTATATCGACTTTTTATTGATTTTTTATCCTTAGAAATGATTTTAAGTATTACGCTTCTTGGAGGAGTGTTTTCTTTTATCATCATTTACTTTGTGTTTAAAAAGTTTATTCAAGAAAGGCTCGATTTGATTTTTCGTGTGATATCTAAAGGTTCTAATTTCAATGCAACTCAGCAAAGGGTAGATTTGAAGGAGGATGTGATTGGATCTGCGGTAAAAGCATCTCTTAGCTGGGCAAATGAAAGAAAAAGTGAAATCGCTAAACTGAAAGAACAAGCAACTTTCAGAAGAGAGTTTTTAGGAAATCTTGCTCATGAATTGAAAACGCCTGTTTTTAGTATTCAAGGGTATATTTTAACTTTATTGGAAGGCGGTTTAGAGGATGAAAAAGTGAATCGAAAGTTTCTCGAACGTGCCGCTTTTTCTACTGAAAGAATGGCGGAAATTTTAGAAGATCTCGATCAAATTATGAATTTGGAGGTGAATAATGTAACTATTAAGAATACATCTTTTAATATAGTAGAGTTAACAAAAGACATTATTCTTTCTCTAGAAGAGTCAAGCATAGAGAAAAAGGTTAAGGTTTCAATGGCAAAGAAATATGAGCCTATTTATGTCAATGCCGATAAGTCGAAAATTGCACAAGTTCTTACCAATCTAATTGCCAATTCAATAAATTATTCTGTTGAAAACGGTTCAACAACAATTCGTTTTTACCCGATTAATGATACGATTATGACCGAAATTTCGGATGATGGAATTGGAATTGAGGAAAAAAACATTCCACGTCTTTTTGAAAGATTCTACAGGGTGGAGCAAAGTAGAAATAGAAATGAAGGAGGTTCAGGTTTGGGGCTTGCAATTTGTAAGCATATCGTTGAAGCTCACGGTGAAAATATTAATGTTAAAAGTGAACTTGGAGTAGGAAGTACCTTTACTTTCTCGCTCAAAAAAAGCAATAAGCCTAAATAATTAATTCTATATGCTTACCTTCGCTTTGATCATTATGTGAGAAAAAGTTTTCAAAAATCACGTAACTTTCACTGGTCATAACATTGATTTATGCTTTACAGACTATTGAAATTTATCATTGGCGTTGGTATACGATTGTATTACAAAGAAATAAAAGTAATTAATCGTTCACATTTGTCAGAAGGGAAAAATGGCCCTCTAATTATCATTGCTAATCATCCAAATACTTTAATGGATGCTTGGGTCATCGGAATGATTTGCAAGCAACCCATCCATTTTATGGCAAAAGCAACTTTGTTTGATTCCAAACTTAAGTTGAGACTATTGCGCAGTCTAAAAATGATTCCCATCAATAGAAAAGGAGAAGGAATTACTTCTGGAGTGGATAATAATGACTCTTTAAGTGAATGCTACAAAGTGTTAAGTGCAGGAAAAACACTGGTTATTTTTCCTGAAGGAACTTCTTATAAAGAAAAGGTTTTAAGAGAACTTAAAACAGGGACTGCCAGAATAGCTTTAGAAACTGAGAAAATTAATGGGGGAGAACTGGATTTGAAAGTTGTGGCAATTGGCATCAATTATTCAGAACCTGAAAAGTTTAGGAGTAGTATTTTGATCGACGTGGATCAGCCTAGAAATGTGATGGATCATTATGAAATGTACCTCACCGAAAAGAAGAAGGCAGTAAAACGATTAACTAACCAGTTTAGAGAAAGACTAGAAAAAGTACTCGTTACAACAGAAACAAAAGATGAAGAAGAGCTGCTAGATGAGATTTTTAAGGTGATGAACACTAAGTATATTCAAGCTGATGAAAAAGGAGTTCAACGTCAGGTAAAGGAGCAAAAAGTCATTAAGAATAAATTGGATGAATTAAAACTGGTTCAACCTTGGCGTATTGATGAAATAAGAAACAGTATTATAACAATGAATTGGAAACTCGATAAAATGCATATTCGAGCAGATTTCTTGGATCGAAAATTCCGTTCAACTTTATTCTTTCGTCAAATCTTAACTTCTCTTATTTTTATTGTGGTGGCATTACCCTTAGCTGTTTTTGGTTTAATTCATAATATCCTGCAGTATTTGTTTACGGATTGGTTGGTGCCAAAAATTTCAACAGACATTGAATACTATGCACCATTGGCCATTTTAGTTGGTTTTGTTACCTATCCTTTAACCTACGCAGCTTTTATTTATTTTTCAATTACGCTTCTTGATTTTTCGTTTCTGATGAGTTTAGGATATTTCATTTTAATGCCCTTAACGGGGATTTTTACCTATTGGTTTTTTAAATACCTCAAACACATTAGTTATAAATGGCGTTATATGTTGTTAATGGTTGATCAGAAAGATACTTTAAAAGAATTGCAAGCCGAGAAGAAGAAAATCAGAGCCTTACTCTTTGATTAAAATTAGTTTCTTACGCAATACGCTTTTTCATTTATTTGATTCTAATAAATAACGTATTTTTGTTCTTTAAAACTCGAAATTTAAACATTATGGTAAAATACTTTTTCATTGGATTATTGACACTAATAATGATCGCTTGCGAGGAGGATAAAGCTCCTGAAAGGCCAAAACCTCAAAAAACAGAATATCGTCCATTGATTTCAGAAGATAATAATGGGAAATATACAGAATGGTATCCTGGACACAAGCAAGTAAAGCTCACAGGAAGAAAAAATAAAGATGGTGAACGTGTTGGAATATGGAAGTATTACTCTGATCGTGGAGTTGAACTATCGGTTACCGTTTACAGTAATGGAAAGAAAAATGGACATACAGTAGTGAAACATCCTAATGGAGCATTACATTATTCAGGAGAGTATGTTAACGATGAACCTGTTGGCATTTGGAAATTTTATGATGAACAAGGAAAACTGACCCAAACCAAAGATTACTCAAAAAAATAATGTCAAGAATACCTTCGCATATCATTGATGAAATCATGAATACCGCTCGAATAGAGGAGGTCATTGGTGAATATGTGCAATTGAAAAAATCTGGCTCAAATTATAAAGGAATGAGTCCGTTCACCGAAGAAAAGACCCCTTCTTTTATGGTGAGTCCGGCCAAGCAGATTTTTAAATGTTTTTCTACAGGAAAAGGAGGAACTGCGGTTTCTTTTTTAATGGAGCTAGAGCAGTTTAGCTACCCGGAAGCGTTGCGTTGGTTGGCGGATCGTTATAATATTCAACTTCCAGAGGAAAAACCATTGACGCCTGAGGAGCAGCAAAAGTTATCTGAACGCGAAAGTTTACAAATCATCAACACTTTTGCGAGAGACTTTTTTGCTAATAGCATAAAGAATTCAACGGAAGGGAAGAATATTGGTCTATCCTACTTTAAAGAAAGAGGGTTTACAGAAGCAACAATTGATAAATTTCAATTGGGGTATTGTCCAAGAAGCGAAAAGTCTTTTACAGAAACCGCGATCGAAAAAGGGTATAAACAAGAGTACCTTGAGCAACTTGGACTAACTAAAACTAAAAACGATAGAAGATTCGACTTTTTTAGTGGGAGGGTGATGTTTCCTATTCATTCTGTTTCAGGAAAAGTTTTAGGTTTTGGAGGAAGAACCCTTCAAACTGATAAGAAAGTAGCGAAGTATTTCAACTCACCGGAGAGTGTGCTCTATGATAAGAGTAGTGTGCTTTACGGTATTAATTTCGCTAAAAATGAAATCATTAAACAAGACAATTGTTTTTTGGTGGAGGGATATACTGATGTTATCAGTATGTCACAGTCTGGTGTGGAAAATGTTGTTTCAAGTTCAGGAACGTCATTAACCAAAGGACAAATCAAATTGATTCAGCGGTATACGCAAAATATCACTGTTCTTTATGATAGTGATCCAGCAGGAATTAAAGCTTCGTTTCGCGGGATAGATTTATTGCTAGAGGAAGGAATGACTGTTAAAGTTTGCTTGTTTCCTGAAGGAGAAGATCCTGATTCTTTTGCAAAGAGTGTTGGGACAGATGAACTCAAAAAATACCTGGCAGATAATCAAAAAGATTTTGTTGGTTTTAAAACGGATATCCTCCTTGAAGGAACCGAAAATGATCCCATTAAGCGTGCTGGGTTAATCAAGGAAATTGTTGGTTCTATTGCACTGATTCCCGACAGTATTACGCGTTCGGTTTATATTAAACAAACGGCTTCTCAATTCGATTTCAAAGAGCAAACTTTGCTGAATGAGATGAATGTGATTCGTCGTAAGGCATTAAATAATCCACGAAAATCACAAACAACTCCACGTAAACCACAAGGAGGTCAACGAAAACCTCAAGTAAGTAATCAACCCGCTCCTTCACCTTCTCCTGCTCCACCAAATTATGAGGATGAAGGAGATATTCCTTTGGAAGCTTTTGGTGAATTTCCAACTCCGGAGGTAGAAAAAGTGGATCCCAATAAACGGGATTTTTATGATCAAGAGTTCGATTTAATACGCATATTGGTTTTACATGGGAGTAGGGCAATTGAAATCGAAAAACCTGAAGAAAATCAAGAAGGCTCGAATGATGTGAGTGTCGCTGAACTAATCATTTTTGAGCTTAATAGAGACGAGTTAGGATTCAAAAATAAATTATTCCAGAAGATTTTCGAGTTGTGTAGACAAGGTTTGGATGAAGATGTATTCTATGAACCTGCTAGGTTTTTACGTCATGAAGATCCTGAAATAGTTAAGTTCGTTTCCGATATTTTGTCTCCTAGATATGAACTAAGTCGCCAATGGTTGAACACTTTCAATATTGAAACAACAGAAGAGATTCATCGATTGGCCCAAGCAGTAAAAGAATCATTATATGCTTTTAAAAATGCGGTAATTATGATGAGGATTCAAGATATTCAAGAAGAACTAAAAAATATTGATCATAACAACACTGAAAGGCTCTCAGAGTTAATAAAGGAACAAATGTCACTTGAGAAAATTAAAAGTGTGTTCTCAAGTCAATTGGGCAGAATAATCGTTTAATTTTGTATTATGTTTTCATCGTTATTGTCATTTGATATAGGCCCATATAAAGCAAGTATTTGGATTGTGATGATTTGGGTACTTATCGTTATTTTAACGGTAGTCTTAAATCGATTCATAAAACGCTTACTCAAGCGTTACCTTAAACGACCAAATATTAAAATTAAAGGAACGAGAATCACTTTGCTAAAAGTATTGAATCAGATGCTTTTTCTTTTTGCGTTCTACATTTGCTTTCAGGTTTTTAGATTGGAAAATGAACAGATATCAATAGGCGAATTTCTTAGTTACGACGTTATTCCTAAAATGGGAGATGGAAAATTTCATTTAAGCATGATGGATGTCATCACCATTGCGATTCTATTTATTTTCTCTCGATTTGCAATCAATATTTTTAGGATTTATATTGATAGAAGATTTAAAGATAACGATGATTTTGATGAAGGAACACGATTCGTTTACATTCAATTTGCCAAGTATATCGTTTACACTTTTGCTGTTATTCTCTCCCTACAATTCTTGTTTACAGATTTAAGCGTTCTCTTGGCGGGTTCTGCTGCAATATTCGCAGCTTTAGCCCTTGGTTTGCAAGGCATGTTCCGCGATATGGTTTCTGGAATTGTTTTGCTTTTCGAAGGTACCATCAAAGTAGGTGATATCATCAAACTATATAGTCCTGTAACTGGTGAAGAAATCATTGGACGTGTTTTGAAAATTAACGTTCGTACAGCTAAGGTAGAAACCAGAGATGGAAACACGATGGTGATTCCAAATTCATTATTAACCCAAGATCAAGTCGAGAATTGGACATTCAATGCTGAGTATACACGTTTTAAAATCGAGGTACGTGTGGCTTATGGGACAGATACAGAATTGGTTAAAAAATTATTAAAACAAGCCGCTTTAAGTCATCCTGAAGTGAGTAGTAAAAAACCAGTGACCGTACGAATTTTAAACTTTGGAGAATACGCCTTAGAATTGGATATCCTTTTTTGGGCACAACAAAAATGGTTTGCCGAATACTACAAGTCTGAAATTAGATTTGAAATTGACAGGCTTTTCAGACAACACGGAATTATTATTCCATTCCCTCAAAGAACCATTCACATGGCCAATGAAGAAAGACCTGGATATGTGAAAACGGAAAAGAAGGTTGAGAAGTAGTATCAAATAAATCAGTTTCCTTTATATTATATATGCTAAGTATTCTAAATAAACCATACCCATTTCTTTTTAATACTAAACGAAATGTTCTTATTGCATTTATAGTGGGAGTCATGGTTTTCTCAGTTAATTGGTGGGCTAAAAACGAAAATTTTGCTCAAACAAACTTTATTGTTGGGAAGAATGCATTGAGTTTGTTTGCTGGTTTAACGACTGTTATAGGTATACTTTCAACTATTGAACTTATACCAAGGTTGTTTTTTAATATTAATGTAAAAGATTCTTGGACTATTGGGAAAGAATTTCTGATGGTTGTTTTATTACTCTTTACAATTACTATACTAAATTATTTACTGATCATTTTTCTTTCAAAATCTTCGTTTTATACCAATGATTTGTATCTCTTTTTGAATGCATTTTTATATGTTTTGATTATAGGATTTACCCCAACTATTATGGTGGTATGGGTAAATTATACCATTATTCTAAAGAGAAATTTAAAACGTGTAGAAGAATATAATAATATACTAGAAAAACGCATTAAAGAAGAAGGGTCTGGAGAAGTGCTTCATATCCAAACGAATAATAAAAATGAAATTCTTCATCTTGATGTTAAGTTGTTTTTATATGCAAAGGCAGAAGGGAATTACCTCGATGTTTATATTAAAAGAGGGGAGGATATAGAGTGCTCAACATACCGTTTTACTGTTCAAAGTCTATTGAATCATTTAGAAGATTACGATCATATTGTTTCAACTCATCGCTCCTATGTAGTTAATTTAAATCAGATTACATCGACCTCTGGCAATGCTAGGAACTTTAAAATCAAATTTGATAATGTTGATGGTGATGTACCTGTTTCTCGCAGTAGATTTCAGGCATTCAAAGAAGCTCTAAATGTAGAAAAGGAATAAGCGTAATGCCTATTCCTCTAATATTTATGAAAGGGAAGGATTATAAGGTATATCCTATTCCTAAACCTATAAAAAATCGAGAATCAAAATCAGCTGGTCTTTTTCTTCCATTGTCCCACAATCCATTTAATGACAACCAAGATGTTGCAAATAAATTGAAGCTGCCAATTTTATATCCAATGTTTTGACTGACTCCATAATTAAAGTAGATGTAGCTGTTGTTAAAACTCTGTGTCATGGTGTATTGTGGGAGATTTAAAATACCTTCTGTTTTTAGTTGAGTAGCGCCAATAAATGGTTCTGCTGAAATGTATAGATTTCTTCGGTTAAATGGATAATACTTTAATTCGGCAATAGCCATAAAGCTTTTGTCTTTCGTACTTCCATCCAAATTTTCAGTATAGACGTTTTGGTTTTCTTTAATCTTGTGACTTTGAAGCATAATTCCATAGCTAAAGGTGAAATGTTTTGGCCTCCAAAATTCTCGCTTTGCTTTCAGAGAAATACCATAATTTCTTCCATAACTTCGATTGAAAAGATCATAATTATGAGCAGATTCAAAAAGCCATGTTTTTTCAAGATTTGTTGATTTAACTTCTTCTTTTTGGGCAGAAATTGTAAAAGACAAGCAAGTGATGAGTATGAGTGTTATGTTTTTCATTGTTCTTTATTTTAAAATAATTCTAATATTCCTTTTTCTATTCCAACTATTGGACTGTTGCGATGAGAGGTGTTGTTGAGTCGTTGGTGGGAGAGCTCAAAATCAAAATAAGAATGTTTTTGAAGCTGATCTAAAAAAGCTTGATAATGAGTGTTTATAGCAGCACCTTCTAAATCCCCAACGGATAGAAATAACTTTGCTGGTAATGCATTAAATTGATCAGAATATAATTGCTCTAGTTCAAATATATATGCATCAGACCACATAAAGTTTGCACTTATCGAGATGTAGTTGTCAAACATTCTAGGTTCTTCTTGTTGTAGCATGTAATACAGTGCATAAAACCCACCTAAAGAATGACCATAAAGTGTCATATCAATGCTGTTTAATTGTAAACTGTTTTCTATGTAAGGGATTAGCTCATTGTTCAAGAATTTTGTAAAGTTCTTACCTCCACCACTCATTCCAGAAATATTTGTGTCTTCAGGGTAAGACAAGTCCCTTCCACGTTCATTTTTATTGGTGTATCCAATGGCGATTAGTACAATGTTTTGATATTTATTTTCTTTAATCATTGATGCTGCCTCATAGAAATACTCGTCTCCATCCAACATATAAATTGAATGATACTTCTTTTGTTCATCATAGTCTTCAGGAAATAATACATTGATGTCGTAACTGTCATGTGTTTCTTCTGAAAGAATCGAAAATTCATAATATTCTTCTTGCGATAGACTAAGGTCTTTTTTACAACTGTTTAAACTGATTATGCTCAAGGAAAGGACCAGAAGCATGAATACAAAATGTGTTCTTTTTTTCATGTTATAATTTTTGATTTGAGCTGCAAAATTATTTGAGACCACATTTAAACCTCCAATATAACCTGGGCTAGGGATGAAATGTCAATGCTTGTGATAGAATGGCAGAAGTGCTAAATCAAGTTTTTTGATAGCCCGTATTAGGGATGAGTTGACCACAAGACAGTTGCTTTGATTAACTCAAATAAATAATTGCTTTACTAATCCAATTGCTATGCTGAAATGTTAAGTTGAAGTTTAAAGATGAGGTCTTATATCTTTCACCATAAACTGCGGAGTAGTCCTACCTCGAAAATTGTTTTCATCTAAAGTGAAAACCATATCAAAAGCTCCATTTTTAACAATTTCCAATGCTTCAGGGCATTTAAAGAAAATGGCATCAATATGTTTTTGGAAATCGGGTTGAAAAACCTTCATTTTTAAATGTTCTTCTTTCAAGAGTTTTGCATCGTGAGCATAAACATTCTTTGCTAAGAATAAAGGTTTCATGTTTTGTGGTCCGTGTGGTTCAAATTGTTTTAATACCCGCATCAAACGTGGAACTTCGTATATAGACTCACCTAAATTAAAGATTTGGTTAAAGTGAATCTCTTTTTCAATAATTTGCTCTGGAATTAAATTTTCTGCTCCAATTACTTTACGAACCTCTTCTTCAAATCGTAGTTTAAAGTTCGATAACTGCTCATTTTTCAAGGTCATTCCGGCAGCAAAATAATGTCCACCAAACTGCAATAATGTATCGCTACAGTTTTCAAGAATATCATAAATATTCACGCCTTTAATGCTTCGAGCAGAACCCGTCAATGTTTCTCCATCTTCAGATTGCGTTAACACAATTGTAGGACGATAATAATTCTCAATTAATCGAGAAGCGACAATTCCAATTACTCCTTTGTGCCATGTTTCGTGGTAAACAACAGTGGTACATTTTTGATCATAATCAGAATCATTTTCAACGATGGATAAAGCGTGTTCAGTAATCTCTTTATCCAAGCCTCTTCTTTCCTCATTGAAATCATGAATGGATTGAGCAATACTTCTTAATTCTTTTTCATCTTGTGAAGTCAAAAGAACTACAGCTTTTTTAGCATCATCGATTCTACCTGCAGCATTAATCCTTGGAGCAATGGTAAACACAACATCAGTTAAAGTAAGCGGTTTTTCTTTCTTCGCCAGATTCAGCATTATATCAATTCCAGGTCGGGTTTTTTCGTTCAGTTGCTTCAGTCCATATTGCGCCAATAATCTATTTTCACCTGTAGCTGGAACGATATCTGCGGCGATACTGATGGCCAATAAATCTAAATTTTCAAACAGAATTTTTTCATCCCAACCATTCGTTGTTGCAAGTGCCTGTATTAGTTTAAAACCCACACCAGCACCAGATAATTCTTTGTATGGATAATTACAATCTTCTCTTTTAGGATCCAAAACAATACAATCAGGTAATTCTTTTCCTGGCGTGTGGTGATCACAAATAATCATATCGATGCCCAAAGAATTTGCCAATTCAACTTTTTCATTGGCTTTTATTCCACAATCTAAAGTAATAATCAAGGAAAAACCATTTTCATGTGCATCTCGAATTCCTTTTTCACTCACTCCATATCCTTCAGAATATCGGTCTGGAATATAATATGCGATAGTATCGGTGAGTTGAGAAAGATAGCCATAAACTATCGAAATCGCGGTTGTTCCATCAACATCATAATCTCCATATATTAATATCTTCTGACCTTCTTCCAATGCAATATTCACACGTTCTACTGCGCGTTCCATATCTTTCATTAAAAAAGGATCATGTAATTCTTTAAGTGTTCCACGGAAAAAGGATTTCGCACTATCAAAAGTTGTAATACCTCGTTGGACGAGCATATAAGCCACAACTTCGGAAACATTCATTTCTTTTTTGAGTTGCTCCACTTGTTGTAAATTAGGAGCGTCTTTAATCAACCATTTTGAATTCATTCGGTATAGATTTTTTTGGTGGTCTTATTTAAGGTAGTGAAAATAAATGAATAATTAAAAACTAAAAATGAAAAATGTGAGTTCTACGAAATTTTTCACTTTTCATTGATAATTTTTCATTTTCTAATACTCTCCTCGTACCCTTCATCCACCAACAAGTTCTTCCCTTCTGCGGCATTCACTGCCAATTGGTCACATCTTTCATTTTCTGGATGACCAGCATGACCTTTTACCCAAACAAATTTTGGATTGTAGATAGGGTGGAGTTTTAGGTAACGTTGCCACAAATCGACATTCTTTTTCCCTTTAAAACCCTTTTTCTGCCAATTGAAAACCCAACCTTTTTCAACTGAATCCACAACATATTTGGAGTCTGAATAAATCACCACTTCATGTTTTGTTGTTTTAAGGGCCTCTAAAGCCACAATGATGGCAAGTAGTTCCATTCTGTTATTGGTGGTTAAGCGAAAGCCTTCAGATAACTCTTTTTCAAAACCCATGAATTTGAGAATCACTCCATACCCTCCATTCCCTGGATTTCCTTTTGCCGATCCGTCTGTATAAATTAGAATTGCCATATAAACAAAGTTAAGTTTTAACCCTAAAAATCCCATAAGTTTCCAAAGTATTATTTTTTAATCTTTGAAATAATTATTTTTAAATTGTTTAAAAAAGGTTGTAAATGGTTGTTGTTCAAGCTTAAAGGTTGTTGGTCGATGCTCTTCTAAAATGAGTAGATAAAAAAGTGTTAAAAAATGGAAACTTTTAGAGGGTTAATAGTTTCCATCGTTTTTAATTCACTACTTTTGCGCCCAAATGGAAGATAAGCGTAAAGAAATAATAGAAAAATCTGCAGCTGTGTTTTTACGACATGGTATACGTTCTGTGACGATGGACGATTTGGCTAGGGAATTAAGTATGTCTAAAAAGACGATTTACAATTACTTTAAAGACAAAGATGACTTGATTCAGAGGATTGTAAGCACTTTAATTCATCAAAATCAACAGGAAAGTGAATGCAGTAGAGAGCGCTCGGCTGATGCTATTGAGGCTTTAATGAGTATCAGTAATTTTGCCACAAGACTGTTCACTGAGATTCATTCATCCGTTTTCTTTGACTTGCAAAAGTATTATCCTGAAGCCTGGGCAATTGTCCAAAATTATAGAAAGGAAATAATACATGGAAAAATATCTCAGAATATTCTCCGTGGACAAGAAGAAGGGGTATACCTCAAAGAATTGAATCCAAAAATTATGGCGGAAATTCACTTGTCAATGGTTACTGCATTAACTAATGGGGCTATTTTTAATACAGATATAAACAAATTTGGGGAAGTATTAGAAGAAATTATTCTGTTCCAATTGCGTGGAATAGTAAACGATAAAGGAAGAGAAATTTTAAATAAACACATGAAAAACAAAGTAAAGTAATGAATAGGTTAAAAAAACTAATGATTGCAGTGGTTTTGTTGATTACACAATCAGCAATATCACAGGAGTTTTCGCTTTTTGAGGCGCAAACTTTTGCATTAGAAAATGCAGAGCAAATTCAACGATCTGAATTGGATCTTGAAACAGCGAAGAAACAAGTGGTAGAAACTAGAGCAACAGGTTTGCCACAAATCAACTCAGAAACAACTTTTCAACAGTTTCTTAATTTGCCAACTCAAGTTGTAGATGGTGCATTGATGGGGCAACCTGGAACAACAGTTGAGTTTACAGCAGGACAAGAGTTCAATACAAATGCAGGTATTTCTGCAAACCAGTTGATCTTTAATGGATCTTATATCGTGGCACTTCAAGTCTCAAAGTTTTACACTGAGTTTGTAGCAACGAACATTAAGAAGTCTGAACAAGATGTTTTGTCGAATGTGACGCAAGCTTATCAAATGGCTTTAATCAGTAAACGAAACAAACAATTTGTTGACACCTTGGTAGAAGTGACTGAGAACTTAATCAACAAGCAAAAGGAATTGTTTGAAGTAGGTTTTATCACACAAGAAGAAGTAGATCAAACGGAGTTTTCATTGTTATCTACAAAAGCAAACCTTACAGCTGCTGAAACAGCCTACGAAAACGCTTTGTTAATGTTGAAAATGACAATGGCTTATCCTTTAAACAAGGAAATAACTTTAACTGAAGACCTAGACAAAATGTTGTTGACCCAAGAAAAAGATATTTCAGGATCGTATCAAAATAATTTGGAGCTAGACATTTTGAAGAAACAAAGACAGATTTCAGAGTACGATTTGAAAAATGTGAAAATGAGTAACTACCCTCAATTGTCTGCTTTCTTTAATCATCAATATCAAGCCTACAGAAATGAATTTAACTTTTTCAATCCAGATGAAAGATGGTACAATCAAACAGTTTGGGGTATTAAATTAACGATTCCAATTTTTGCTGGAGGAGAAAGATGGGCAAAAATTCAAAAAGCGAAAATTAAAGTGAAACAAGATGAATTGAATATTCAAGAATTTGAACGTTCGCTTTCAATGCAAGAAACGCAACTTAGAAATGAATTAAATAGTGCTCGAATTAACTTGCAATTACAAAAGAAAAATGTTGAATTGGCAAGTAAAATACATGACAACTCAATGATCAAAGCTGAAATTGGAAAAGAGAATAGTATTGTGGTAACACAAAAGTACAATCAACTTGTACAAGCTCAATCTAACTATGTTAACGCGATGGTTGAGGTATTCAACAAGAAATTAGAGTTGGATAAATTATACAATAAATTAATTAGAAAATAATAGTAACAGAACCGATGAGAAAATACTTTAAATCACTGATCGTATTAGGAATAATAACATCAGTAGTTGCATGTAGTCCAAACGCCAAGTTGGATAAATTAAAAGAGAAAAGAGCAGAACTTAAAGTTGAGTTAGCCGAGTTAGATACTCAAATTAAGAGTATGGATACTGCAAAAGTAGTGATGCTTCCTTATGTGGAAAGTGGAAAGGCTGAGTTTGGACAGTTTAAACATAAGATTACTATTCAAGGTGATATAGAAACAGATAAACAAGCAATGATTATTGCCGAAGCAAATGGTTTGATAAAATCAATTAACGTTGTTGAAGGTCAATCAGTTTCTAAAGGTCAGATTTTAGCAAGAATTGATACTGAAATATTAGCCAGTAACATTAAAGAGTTGGAAACTCAATTAGAATTTGCTGAATATAATTTGGAAAAGCAACAACAATTGTTTGACCGAGGAGTAGGAACAGAGTTTGAATTAAAACAAGCAAAAAACCAAAAGCAGTCGTTGAGTTCTCAATTGAATACAATAAAAACACAATCTTCTAAATCCGTAGTAAGAGCTCCTTATGCTGGAGTTGTTGATGAAATTGTAACCCACGAGGGAGAGATGGCTAGTGCTCAATCTCCAATATTAAGATTGGTAAACAATAAAGATATGTATGTGTCTGGTAACATTTCAGAACACTACTATAAAACAATTAAAGAAGGAACTGATGTTGAGGTATACGTACCAACATTAGAAGATACTTTTGTTCTTCAAGTTTCTTCTATCGGTAATTACATTCACCCAACAAATAGAACTTTCAAAGTGAAAGCAGACATTAAGGATGAAACACAATTATTGCCAAATATGCTTGCTGAAATGAACATTACTGATTTGGTTGTTGATAGCGCCTTAATTGTTCCTTCGGTAGCTTTATTGAAAACGCAACAAAACGAAGATTATATTTTCATCCTAGAGAAATCTGGAGAAAACTATATAGCGAAACAAGTGATGGTTAACATCGTGAGTCAATTCGAAGGAAAAGCTGCTATTGATGTTGAAAACGAAGTGATCAAAAAAGGAGATCGTGTAGTTTCTGCTGGAGCGCGTGGAATTACAGATGGTGATATTGTTCGAATAGAGAAAAGATAGAGTAATGGAAGAGAAAAAAACAACAAAACTTTTTGGAATATCGAACTGGTCGGTAAACAACTCCAAAACAGTTTTCTTAATTATTGCTGTCCTTTTTATTGGTGGGATGATTTCCTACCAATCGATGCCAAAAGAAAACTTTCCGGAGTTACAAATCCCTGAAATTTATATTGGGATTGCAAAACCAGGTTCATCTCCAGAATATATGTCTGAGAAAATTGCTGAGGCCATTGAGAAAAAGGTGAAAACCATCAAAAAGGTGGATGAAATTACTTCAGATTCACAACATGGTTATGCCACAATTCGTGTAGCTTTCGAGTTTGGGATTGATGTCAACGATGGACTAAATAAAGTAAAGGATGCTGTTGATCAAGCCCGTGCGGAAACAGATTTCCCAGAACTTCCAGTAGAGCCAAACATCTTTGAGATAAATCCGAGTGATTTCCCTATTCTGAACATTAACTTAAGTGGTGAAAGTCCAGAAGTATTGAAGGATATTGCTGAGGATTTAAAAGATATGGTGGAAGACTTATCGGAAATCAATGAAGTAAATATCCGAGGAATTCAAGAAGAAGAAATGCGTATCGATGTTGACCGTTTAAAAGCGGAAGCTGTACAAGTTTCTTTAACAGATATCGAAAACGCTGTAGCTGCAGAACACGCAACAATTTCTGGTGGTGAAATCTTAATGAACGGAATGCGTAAAACCATTATGATTGATGGTGAATTTGAAAATGCCGAAGAATTAGGTGAAATCATCGTAAAACAACAGGATTATATGCCTGTGAAGCTAAAGGATATCGCTGATGTTTATTTTGGAAATGGAGATACAACTTCTTTCGCTAGAGAATTTGGCGCCCCAGTTGTAATGCTTGATGTGATTAAACAAGGTGGTGAAAACCTATTGGATGCCGCCGATAAAATTGAAGCATTAATTCAACAAGCTAGAGATGAAAATATTATTCCAAAAGGAGTGAGTGTTTCATTAACAAATGACCAATCAGACCAAACACGTGACATGGTATCTAACCTTGAAAACTCAATTATTTTTGGGGTAATCTTGGTAACGCTTGTCTTGTTATTTTTCTTAGGTGGACGTAACGCAATGTTTGTTGGGGTGGCAATTCCACTTTCTATGTTAATGTCATTTATGATTTTGCAAACGATGGGAGTTACCCTGAATACAATGGTGTTGTTTGCACTTGTATTGGCATTGGGAATGTTAGTAGATAACGGAATTGTGGTAGTGGAGAATATCTACCGTTTTATGGATGAAGAGAAATTTCCTCCGTTCAAAGCTGCAATTCATGGTGTAAGTGAGGTAGCTTGGCCGATTATCGCATCAACTGCAACTACTTTAGCGGCCTTTGTTCCGTTGGCAATTTGGCCGGGTATCTTTGGTGAATTCATGAAATACCTTCCAATTACCTTAATTATCGTTTTAGGATCATCTTTATTCGTTGCTTTGGTTATCAATCCTGTATTAACAGCATTATACATGACTGTTGAGCAAGCGAAGCCTAAAAAAGGAAAATCGATCACTTATGGTGCTATATTTATTGGTGCTGGATTCTTATTGGTGATGATTGATGCAGTATTGTTTGGGAATATTTTAATTCTAATCGGTGGGTTAAACCTTCTGAATACTTTTGTTTTCTATCCAGGAACAATCGTATTCCAAGAAAAGTTGTTGCCTGTTTTAGAACGTTGGTATAGAAATTTCTTGACATTCGCCATGAAAGGTTCAAGACCAATTTGGTTTATTATCGGAACTTTTGTGATGCTGATTTTATCAGTCGTAGTATTTGCGGTAAATCAACCAAAAGTCGAATTCTTCCCTTCAAATCAAGCGAAGTATGTGAACGTGTTTATCACCCATCCTATTGGGACAGACATTATGGAAACAAACAAGTCTACTTTGATTATTGAAGAGAAAATCAATGAGATTTTAGCGCCTTATACCAAAGGTGCAGATCGTAGTAATGTTCAGGATGCAGATCTTGTACAGTCTATTATTGCACAGGTTGGTAAAGGGACTAGTGAGCAAGGAATGGATATGGGAGATACGCCGCATAAGGCGAGAATCACAATTGACTTTACCGAGTTCCAATATAGAGATTCTATCAACACTACTGGTTTTATCTTGACAAAATTACAAGATGAATTGAAAGGTGTATTGCCAGCAGATGTTCAGATTTCTGTAAAGAAAAATTCAATGGGACCACCACAAGAGGCTCCAATTAACATTGAGTTGGTGAACACGAAGAAAAATGCCGATTATAAGGAATTGATTCTTGTCGCTACTGATGTTAAAAATCACTTAGACCGTTTATCGGTAGAAGGTGTTGACGAATTGAAGTTGAGCGTTGAGGCAACAAGACCAGAGATTCCAATTGAAGTTGATCGTGACCAAGTGAGAAAATTGAGCGCTTCCACTACGCAAGTAGGTATGGCGATTCGAAAAGCATTATTAGGTCAAGACATCGCAACATATACGAAAGATGAGGAAAACTACGATATGGTTGTACGTTTTAAAGAGAATTCTCGTTATGATTTGGATGCTTTATTGGATCAAAAGCTGATGTTTAGAAATAACACCGGTCAACTCTTAAATATTCCTATTCGAAGTGTAGTAAAAGATCCAGAAGAGAATATTTCTTATACAGGAGTTTCTCGTGAAGATCAAACTTCAAAAGTGATTATTTCCTCGGATGTTTCAGAAGGTTACAACGCCAATGAAGTAGTGGAGGTTTTGAAAGAGAAAATGATGGATTATGTGAGTAGTGGAGAACTACCAAATGATGTAGAATATAAATTCTCTGGTCAACAAGATGAACAAGCAGAAGAAATGGCCTTTCTAACAAATGCATTACTTATTGCAGTGTTCCTTATTCTCTTGATTATCGTAGCGCAGTTTAACTCCTTCTCTACACCTGCAATTATTTTGTTCTCAGTTATACTTTCTTTTATCGGAGTATTCTTAGGATTGGCATTAAGTGGTCAAACATTCGTGATTATGATGACGATGATTGGTATTATTTCCCTTGCGGGTGTCGTGGTAAATAACTCTATCGTACTGATAGATTATACCAACTTAATCCGAAGAGAAAATCGTGAGAAAGCAGGTCTTGAAGAAACAGAGTTAGAGCCAGATGAAGAAGTTGTGGCTGCTACAATTCGAGGAGGTGAAGTACGTTTGCGTCCGGTATTGCTAACAGCAATTACAACTGTACTTGGTTTACTTCCTTTAGCGATTGGTTTGAATATCGATTTCGTAGGATTGCTAACAGAGTACAAGCCAAATATCTTCATTGGTGGAGACAACAATATGTTCTTCTCTCCGATGGCTTGGACAATTATTTATGGATTAACATTCGCAACATTCCTAACTTTAGTAATTGTTCCTGCAATGTATTTAACATTGTACAGATTCAAAGTTTGGGTGTATAAAAAGCTTAATTGGACGTTGAAAACCAATGTCTAGTTTTTATTTGTAAATAAATTATACTAGGAAAAGCGGTGCTTCGATAAGGAGTACCGCTTTTTTTTGATTGTTTTTTAGGATGTTTCCGCGAAAAGGTGGTTGAGCTTGTCTAAATTCAACTCGTTATCGTCCTGATTGGTTTTTATGGGTTTAAAAAAGAATAAATGAATAATTAAATTATACCGAATTCTTCATTCTTCGTTCCTCATTTTTCATCCGATACCTATCGGATTTTAGTTTTTCATTTTTCGTTCCTCATTCATCATTCTCAAAATCGCCTTCCACAAATCCCTCGCAGTATAATCCCAAGAGAAATCTTCTGATCTTCTTAAGCCTTTTTCGATTAAGGAAATCCTTAGGTTTTCATCTGTTAAAATCATTTCAAGTTTTTCTGCAATGTCGTCAACAGAAAATGGATCGCAATAAAGTGCCGCATCGCCACCAATTTCAGGAAGAGAGGTTTTATTTCCTGCCAATACTGGAACACCCGATTGCATTGCTTCAATCAATGGAATTCCAAAACCTTCAAAATAACTCACAAATGCCAAACAAGAAGCACTTCCCATAATGTTGGCCAATTCGACTAACGCCACATGTCCAGTGAAATGGACAAACTTTTCTAAGGATTGATCAACGTTTACGGCTTGACTATTCCACATCGGTTCTCCAACGATCAATAATTGATGGTCAGTTCTTCCTTTAGATTTTAAACTGGAATATGCTTCAATCAATCGTTGAACATTTTTACGCTTGTGAATCGCTCCAACGAAAAGAATAAATGGCTTTCCTTTTGTATATTGATCTCGAATTTTTTGACCTTGACTTTCTTCTATCTGTTTAAAAACAGGTGAAACACCGTTGTAGGTAACATCAATTTTTTCTTCTGGAATTCCGTAAGTTTTTACAATATCCTTCTTTGAAAACTCAGAAACAGTGCATATTCTTGCTGCTTTTTTTGCGAATATTGGAAATCTTTTTTTGAAAAATTTTAATACCGATTTTGGAACATCCTGTGGATTATGTTCAAAATTTAAATCGTGAATTACTGCCAATTGTGGAATTTCCGTTTTTAGTGAAATATAACCATCAGGTGAGACAAAAAGATCACATTTGTGTTTTTTTAATGCTTTCGTGATGGAGTAATCAAACCAAATTCGTTGTAAAATAGGGTGTCTAGCTGGTGGTGGAACAACAACTGGAGTAATATTGTCTGCAAAGACAAATCGGTCATCAAAAGGTCTGTCGAAAAAGAAAACAAATTCATGTTCAGGGTGTTGCTGAGTTATTCTCAACATTGTTTCGTAGGTATACCACCCAAAACCCTCCATTTTGTTTTTCAACAAAAACCTTGTATTTACGCCAATTCTCATAAGTTAAGTGCGCAAAGATATTAAAATAAGTGATTTTAAGAGCCTGAGCGTTTGATATGCGTTGACAATAATTAAAGAACAATAGGGGGAATATTTACAAGATAAAAAATAGGGGGCTACAGAACTTTTTTTATTGATAACTTTTGTCAAAAATGATCTACTTGTCCTTAACGTTAATTTAAGTTCTTATCCTCAGTTCACTCATCCAACTTCCAACTAAAAAGCGTATTTTTGTGCTTTGATTTTTAAGGGAACATGCTAACTAAAATTTTCAATGTTCTCTAATACAGTTTAAAACTATGGAAAAAGCATTAGCCGATTTTCAATCTCTTGCAAAGCAACTATTGGCCGACGAAAAAGTGAATCCAATGGCAGAATTTATTCCTGCTGAAGAATTGTTTGATCGTTTAGACTTATCATTAAATGAGGAAGGAATAGATGATGAAACGCATTTAGAAAAGTTAAAGGAATTGATTATTGCTACTCCTAGAACAGCTACGAATGCTTTTTTTAACCAACTCTATGGAGGAAGAAATGAAAAAGCTGTTCTCGGTGAATTGCTGGCTGTACTTTTAAACAACAGCATGTACACTTATAAAGCTGCTGGACCACAAATAGGTGTGGAAAAGGCAGTAATTCAAAAGGTAGTTGACATTATTGGTTGGGGTGAGAATGCCGGAGGAGCCTTTGCTACCGGTGGCTCAATGACAAATTTTATGTCTATGTTGATGGCGCGAGATGCTGCAAATGGCAAAATTAGATTTCAAGGCGTTCAACAAAAAATGACTGTTTACACTTCGATAGAATCACATTACAGTATTCCAAAGAATGCTTCCTTTTCAGGAATAGGTCGAGATAATGTACGGTATATTCCAGTGAATAAAGTAGGGGAGATGAACCCTGAAGATTTAGATAAAGCAATCGCAAAAGATATAAATGATGGATTTACCCCAGTTTTGGTAAATGCAACGGCTGGAACAACTGTGCTTGGAGCATTTGATAACGTAGAGCAAATTAGTGCTGTTTGTCAAAAATATAATGTTTGGATGCACGTAGATGGAGCATATTGTGGTTCTGTCATTTTTAGTGAAAAATATAAACACTTCCTAAAAGGCTTAGAACACGTGAATTCATTTAGTTTCAATGCCCACAAAATGATCGGAACACCATTGACGTGTTCAATGATCTTTGTAAAAGATAAAAAGCATTTACGCGATTCTTTTGCCAATGAAGCCGAATACCTTTTCCAAACGGATGAGGATGAATTTAATTTAGGTAAAACCTCGCTCCAATGTGGTAGAAGAAACGATGCCCTAAAGTTCTGGACATTTTGGAAAAGCGTTGGAACAAAAGGTCTAGAAAAACTTGTAGATCATCAATTTGCATTAGCAGATACAGCGCGTGACTATATTAAAAATCATCCCGATTATACATTTTATAGTTTTGACGATTCTATTTCAGTGTGCTTCAATTACAAAAAAGTTTCGCCTCAAAAATTGTGTACCGCGCTTTATGAAAAGGAAAAATTAATGGTAAGTCACGGTACTTTTCAAGAAAATGACTTTGTAAGGTTTGTTACCATCAATGGTCAAAATAAACATGAAGATATCCTTGCCTTTTTCAAAACTTTGGAAGCCTTTGTTGATGAGAACTACAATGAGTTGGTGGCGTCAAAGTCTATCGGAGAAACATGTGAATAAAATCGAGGTTTTCAAAAAGGTTTTCATGAAGCTAAAGTATTGAGTATTCTTCATTTTCATATTTAATTTGTAATTTCATCATGAAATTCCATTATCATGAAACAAATACTTTTTTTTCTCTCCGTTTTAACTGCTGCGTTTTCAATTGCACAGACGGGAACACAATCTACCTCTAGTATACAACATGATGGCAAAACGCGTGAATATATTTTATATGTTCCGCAGATGTATGACGGACAAACAGCTGTTCCGTTAGTGCTAAACTTACATGGATTAGGTTCATCGATGAATGAACAAATAATTTACGGAGAATTCCGTGAAATTGCTGATACTGCCAATTTTATTTTGGTTACGCCGAATGGCTTACTTAACACTAGTAATCAAAGACATTGGAATTTTTTCGTTACAAATGGGGAAGATGATTTAGGATTTCTTTCGAAATTAATCGATTCTATTGCTGGGCAATATGCTATTGATGAAGACCGTGTTTATTCTACTGGAATGAGTAATGGTGGTTTTATGAGTTACCATTTGGCCTGTGAATTAGAAGATAAAATTACAGCCGTAGCTTCTGTTACTGGAACTATGATTGCAAATCAAGCGGCAGGCTGTAATCCAACAAAACCAATTCCAACGATGTTAATTCATGGTACGAACGATCCAGTTGTGCCATATGGCGGAAATGGTATTTTCCTCCCGGTAGATGATGTTTTAAATCATTGGATTGGAATAGCTGGGGCTGATGAAACTCCTATTATGACGCCAGTTCCGGATATTGACAACACGGATGGCTGCACCGCAGAACATTATCTTTATGCCAATGGAACCAATGGTGCAACAGTAGAACATTACAAGATTATCGGGGGTGGACATTCTTGGCCTGGAGCTTTAGTTGATGTCGATGTTACTAACCACGATTTCGATGCGAGCATTGAAATATGGAGGTTTTTTCGTCAGTACAATTCGGCAGATTTACTGTCAATTGCTGATGAAAATAAAATAGATAATACATTAAAGATATATCCAAATCCTTCAACAGGCGCAATTCAAATTGAAACAGATCAAAAAGTTGATAAAATTGATGTCGTAAATACACAAGGAAAAACAGTTGCGACATTCAAAAATATTCAAAAATCACTCGAAATTTCGAATTTGAATAATGGTGTTTATTTCGTGAAAATTCATTCTGAAGAAAAGGTAGTAACCAAAAAAGTAATTGTTCAATAAATTTAAATTCGCCTCCTCGAATACCGAAGATAGCTGAATTCGATTAATGAAAAACTAAAATCCGATACCTAACGGATTTTAGTTTTTCATTTATATCTTCGTTAGAGAATCCGTACCCTCCAGGTTCCATCGCAACTTAAATATTCGTTAACCAGTAGTTATCGGATGAAGGTGTATCGAGAAGCAGTGCGATCCAATAAATTCCTACCTCGACTATATAATCTACGTATTAATGCAAGTGGATGACTTTTAACAACTTAAAATTTGGCTATTGCTAATTTATTCCTAATTTAGTACATAATTTTAACACTATTAATTATGAACTACGCACACACACACACAGCGCTAATGGAAAGTCGCTATTATTCTGGTTAATTTCATTAAACCTAATTTTTATGTTTTCTGTCAACCAACTTTTTGGTCAAAATCAGATTTATTTTTCTGAAAATTGGATGGAAGAAGGTGGCGAGGCTACACTATTTTACAAAAACACTACCGCAACTGATGGGTTGGGGCATGTTTATATGGCAGGTTCGTCCATTATTTTAAGTGGAAATCACGATATTATTTTGCAAAAGTTTGATCCAGACGGAAATCTTCATTGGGAACAAACTTTTAATGGTGCAGCTAATATGGATGATTTTGCTGCTGATTTGTTTGTTGATGATGACAATAATGTTTTTGTAACAGATACGGCAATTGATGATATTTAAGAATTAACGAATGGACTCTATTTCTGTAATTTTATTGATGGAAATGAACAAGTTACCAAAAAAATTATTAAACAATAAAAGTTATGAAATTATCTATTTATATATTTTATTTTGCCATGATTGCAATTGTTTTTTTCTCTTGTAAAAAAGAAAAGCTAAATTCTGGATCATGTGGCGAAGCTGAAGTAGAATGGGTGGACACCTTAAAGTGTGAAGAGTATGCCTCGGATAGTATGACTATAATTTCTCATGGATGGGGAAGATACCAATATCGTACACCTTATTTTAATCCCAATAATTCAAATGAGTTTATTTATAGTTTTTATGATTACGAAAACAATATTCAACAATTGATTAAATATAATATACTAACTAAGCAAAAGCTTGTTCTTGCTAATTTGGGTATTTATAATCAACCAAAATGGAATGAAAATGGTTGGATTGCTTTTAGCAATATGCATCATGTCCATGTGGTAAAAGAGGATGGTAGTGATTATAGACAGGTTTCAACTTCAACCCAGAACACATTTCCTTTCTGGGTTGGAGACGATTTGTATTGGGACCATTCTCCGTCATCAAGTTCTGGATTTGAATTAAGACAAAATATTAACCAACTTATTAATGATACAGTCGGTTTTAGCACAACAATATTTACTGCAGATGTTATAAATAATAAGATCCTAACTGTAACAAATATTGAATCTAGTGCTAATCCATCAACTTACTATGGGATATACGACCTAGATATTCTTCACTTCTTTAGTAGAGATAGTTTCAATGTTATAACAGAATTTTCAAAGTCGCTAACAGGACTCGCATGGCACCCATCAGGCGAGTACTTCTACTCAACAACTGGCTATCAAGGAAACAATGGAAATGGAGGTTTGTATAAAATAACTTTAAGCGGTCATGAGGAAAAAATAATGGACTTTTGTCAAAGTAAGCAATATTCAAATATTTCTTGTTCAGCTGATGGGAAGTACCTTATTGGAGAAAGAACAGCAGCTAAACTTGTCGAAATGGAATCTTGGCCAGGGGCTGGTAAAATTGTTCAGAACTCTACAATTTGGTTAATTAATACAGAGACTTTGGAAGAGACTAAAATTAATTTGGAGTAGATAATTTTTTAACAGTAATTATGGGAAAACAGATAATAATATTTTGGTTAATACTTTTTACGTGTATTTTGATTAAAAATAATGTAACTGCACAAAATATTCAATATCCATTAGTTGATAGTGTTAAAGTAATACCCGAATTTCCATCAGAATATGTGGATCAGTTAAAAGCAGTGGTCTATTCTAAAAACAAACGAACTAATTGCGAATTAGATAGCATATATTTTACTTTTTCACATTCAGGAAATTATATTTATTTACGCGCTAATTA
The DNA here is from genome assembly GCF_003402975.1 of Brumimicrobium aurantiacum. GTDB lineage: Bacteria > Bacteroidota > Bacteroidia > Flavobacteriales_D > Crocinitomicaceae > Brumimicrobium > Brumimicrobium aurantiacum. Next base: position 90,286 of record NZ_QURB01000008.1, read on the forward strand.
TTCAACAGAAAACATAGAAATAGAATGTTTTAGAGTGGATACTATTCCTTTAATAGGGTTTCATAAAGGGGATCATACTTTGCACCTATTCGCTAGAACCTATTCTGATATTGAAACATTAGTTGATACCACCCTTGTTGACTTCACTGTTTATGAAGACCTTAGTTTAAAAACAGAATCTTCTTTCTCAAATATAAATCTCTACCCCAACCCAATTCAAAACCAGCTCAACTTCACAATAAGCACAAATGCATCAAAAATGGAAGTTGAAATTTATGACTTAAGTGGAAAGCGAATCTATAATCAGGAGTATAATCATATCGGAGAAGGTAAGTTGCAAAATGTAATAGATGTTTCTACATTGCGAAAAGGGATTTACTTCTGTAAGTTTTCAAACGGAACAAAAGTGGTTATCAGAAAATTCGTGAAGGAATGATTATTAATGAAAAAATGAAAGTGAAAAGTGAAAAATTGAATTTTACCGAATTTTTCACTTTTCATTTTTAGTTTTTCATTTATATCTTCGTAAGAGAGTCCGCATTCTCCAGGTCCCAAAACATGACAAAAATTCATTATTTCCTTCTTTTAGATAAACTAAAATCAACCTTATAATAGAATATAGGTAAAAATCCGAGTTGATAACGTTCCGCTATTGGTTCAGCAGATGGATCTGTTAAACTTGGTGCATAGCTCAAGGCCAAAATATTCTCTGTATTTAAAATGTTCACCAAATCCAATCCTATTTCATGGGTCAATTTATCCGTATTCAATACATAGGTAACTTTTAAATCTAAACGGAAGTAATCCTTAAACTGTCGGGTGTTGAACAATGAATCTTTAAACACCAATTCGTTGTTGATTTGTGTTTGTGCAACATCAACATATCCATATCTTCTTCCTCCAGCAGCAGTAACTTTAAATCCTGCCGAAATTTTGTTTCTGTCGTTGATTTTAATCTCTTTACCAGCTAAGAAATTTACAGCGTAATTTCCGTTAAAGTCAGTATTTCGCTCAATTCCGTCACTTCCTTTATACTTTGATTCGAAAAGTGAACCCGTAGCCATAAAGTAGAATGACTTATTGAAGAATTTTTGCACGGTTAATTCCACACCGTAGTTTTCTCCTGTTCCTTCATTAACGAGTTCGTCTGGGAAAAAACGTTGGAAACCTGATCCTTGATTAATCAAACTGAACGAAGAAGAATAAATGTCAACTGGAATGTTGTATAAATACTGGTAATATACTTCTGATTTAATAGATAGGTTATTCTTGAAGCTTTTCTGATATCCAAGCGCACTATGGAAACTACGCGTAAAGTCCATGTCTTCATTAAATCGTTGCGTGTTTCCTGTTAAATCGGTTTGCTGATAAGTATATTGGTAGGTAGGTTGCATTTGTGAGTGCATTCCTGCTCCAGCGCTCACTTGATTTCCGTTTTTCATGCGCCATTGCCAACCAATTCGTGGTTCAGCATAACTCCAACTGTCGCTCATTGAGAAGTATTGACTGTGAATACCAGCCGTGAAATCCATTTTCTCATTTACCCTCCATTTATATTGAACAAAAGGTTGAACAAGCATACTAAAACCTTCGTAATCATGACGGGTTTGAAATGCTGTGTGCGAAACATCCAAAGCAGAGTCATTATTTTTAATATAATATCCATCAAGGTTTATTCCCGCTCGAATAATGTTACGGGTATTAATTTTATGATTTAAACTCGCAAAAAGCGCTGTTTTATAGGTTTGAAATTTGTAACCCATCAATTGGTAGATCGAATCAGTTCTTATTTGAAACGTTTCCTCTCCATCTACAACACTAGTGTCTAAGCTTCTTTCAAGGTAGTCATGTCTTGATTTTTGCTGATCAAAACTTTGTGCTAGCGTTGCTTTGAAAAATGTGCTTTTCGAAATTGGTTTTTTATAAGTTAAACCTACAGTTGCCATTGCTGTTCCAAAATATTGGTCTCTATCTCCTTCTCCAAAAGCTTCCTCGGAAACCTCTGTTTGTTCGGAGATTTTAATGGCAATATCTGAAGCACCGCCAATTCCAAAAACGCCTAAGTTTCCACCATTTTTTAATGGAAAAGAAAACTTAAATGCACCATCTCCATAGGTCGGAACGGCATCTGTTCCAATTGTGATATTCATGGCTTGGAAAATACTCAAGGTACTGTAACGTCCCATTACTAAGTAACTAGACCTTTTGTCTTTATTGATTGGACCTTCTGCTAATACTTCTGTTCCTAAAAACCCAAATTGTCCTGTAAATTCATGCTTTTCTGTATTTCCATTTCTCAATTTTAAATCAAAAACTCCTGAAATCGAATTACCATAATCAGCTGGAAATGCCGACATAAAAAAGTCTGAATTGGCTAATATTTTATTGTTTAGAATCGCCACCGGACCTCCTGTTGAACCCGATGTAGCAAAGTGATTTGGATTGGGTAAATCTATTCCTTCCACCTTCCATAACAATCCAATCGGAGAGTTTCCTCGTACAACAATGTCATTTCGTGAATCATCTGCTCCTTGAACTCCAGCAAAATTACTCGCCATACGCGCGGGATCACCTCGAGAACCTGCATATCGATTGGTTTCTTCAACGCTAAATTGACGTGCTGAAATAGTGGCCATTTCATTGTTGATTCTTCCGGCTTTGTTTCCAACAATATTGACCTCTTCAGTAGTTTGAATATTCTCGTGAAGCTTAATGTTCACAATGCTTTCACGTCCTGAGTTTACAGTCACAGTCGTACTGCTTGTTTTATAAGAAGTATAAGTTGCTGTTAATTGATATTTTCCAATTGGCACATCTTTAAAGCTAAATCTTCCATCAAGGTCAGTCATGTTTCTCAAAACAACTGTAGAGTCTGAAGAAACCAAAGAAAGTTTGGATCCTATTAATGGATATTGTGATTCAGAATCCACAACAGTTCCTTTAACTGTTTGAGATATTTGACTAAGTAGGGGCAATGAGATTAAACAAAAAACTAGACTTAAATACTTATACATAGCTTTATTTTAAATTCGCTTCGCTGAGACTTCGTGTTCAAAAATAGATAGAATTATGGTTTTTTAACTTTTTGGCGCTGTTTTTTTAAGAAACGGTGAACATGAGGTTTACAAAATGTTAAAAAAATCTACTTTTTGTATTTTAGTTATCGTATTTCTTTCTACTTAAAATTTCTAAAAATATTTTTGGTGTTTTTAAAACAAAATAGCCCAAAGTACTGTATATTTTAAAGTTATTAGAAGGTCTCACCTATGAAATCATCTAATATTCAACAATAAAAACTGACAATACCAACTTGCTTGTGACTAAAATCAAGCAATCTGTAACTTAAAGGGCTAGGTTGCAGAGATAAACTGTATAGAATGAGTGAAAAACTATCAAAGACTGCGAGATTTTGGAGGCTGATTAAGTCGGATGCAAAGGAAATTCGAAATGTTTATTATTACTCCTTTTTTGTTGGTCTTATCGGACTTTCGTTGCCTTTAGGGATCCAGGCGATTATCAATTTAATTCAAGGTGGGCGTATCAGCTCTGCTTGGGTAGTAATGGTGGTTGTGGTTGTGCTTGGAGTCGCATTTAGTGGTGTGTTACAAATTCTTCAATTGCGGGTGACTGAGAACATACAGCAACGTATTTTTACGCGAGCGGCTTTCGAATTTTCATACCGAATTCCTAAGGTGAAATTAGAAAAACTGTTTTACAATTATGCACCTGAACTCATCAATCGTTTCTTTGATGTAATGACCATTCAAAAAGGATTGTCAAAATTGATTATTACAATCTCTACTGCTGGTATTCAGGTGATATTAGGGCTTTTACTACTTTCTTTATACCATCCTTTTTTTATCATCTTTAGTTTTGCCCTGATTCTTATACTATTCCTGATTTTTAAATTTACTGGAAAGAAGGGGTTGGATACAAGTATTAAAGAGTCTCATCATAAATATAAATTAGCACACTGGTTGGAAGAAATAGGGAGAGCAAGTATCTCTTTTAAATTGGCTGGGGATTCAATTTATAACCTTGACAGAACAAATATTCACGCCGATAACTATATCAATGCACGAGAAAAACACTTTAAGGTATTGATTTCACAATACAGTTTATTGGTCATTTTTAAAATTCTAGTTGCTACAGGTTTGTTAGCTATCGGGGGAATGTTGGTGATGGAACAGCAGATGAATATTGGCCAATTTGTTGCAGCGGAAATCATAATTGTGATGATTATAAACTCAGTTGAAAAATTGATTCGAAATTTAGATGTCGTTTATGATGTGATCACAGCAGTTGAAAAGGTGGCTGAAGTTACAGATCTAGATTTAGAAAATACGGATGGACTTGATTTGGATGAAAGCTGTAATGGTAAAGGACTTATCGTCAAGATGAATGACGTTACTTTTAAATATCCGCATAGTAAATTTACTACCATTAATAACATTTCCTTGGATGTTAAGGAAAATCAGAGTGTGGTCATTACAGGAAGTAACGGTTCAGGTAAAAGTACCTTGTTACATTTAATTGCTGGGTTATACGACCTAGAACGTGGAACCATATCCTATAATAACTTACCATTAGGAAATTTAAATCTAGACTCCTTGAGAAATGTTATTGGAGCAAGTTTAAACAGTGAAGATTTGTTTTATGGAACCATTCAGGAGAACATTACAATGGGAAGAAGTAAAGCAAGCTTTGCTAATGTGGAATGGGTCATAGAAAAGGTTGGACTTTCTGATTTTATACAGCAATTACCAAATGGTTACAATACACTTATTTTCCCAAATGGGAAGACCTTACCTAAAAGTGTCGTTCAAAAACTATTAATTGCAAGAAGTATTGTTGATAAACCCAAGCTCCTGTTACTCGAATATTCACTTGAACATTTGAATTTTCCAGATAAAATGAAAATTATGGATTTCATTTATGATAAATCAAACAATTGGACGGTTATAGCAATTTCGAAAGACCTTGAAGTAGCCAGAAAAAGTGACAATGTAATTATTATGAATGAAGGTAGAATTACTGCTCAAGGAACTTATGACGAGTTGGAGGTAGAATTGAATAAATTATAAACAAATATGCTGAACATTTCTAAAACAACAATTTCTAGAAAAATTGATAAAGCTAAGTTTTCATCTTTAAAGAAAACTGAAGGGAGATTGGCGCATAAAATTTTACCTCGAATATTAATCTCACTTTTGATTTTATTCATCATCTTTTTATTCGTTCCATGGACACAAAATATTAGAGCCACTGGAAAAGTAAATACACTTAATCCGGCTCAACGTCCGCAAATGTTGAATTCTGTAATTCCAGGAAGGGTAGAAGAGTGGTATGTTCAAGAAGGCGAATTCGTTAAGAAAGGTGATACTATTTTAAAAATTTCAGAAGTTAAAAGCAATTACTTTGACCCTGAGTTGTTAGATCGTGCAAAAGAACAGGTTTCTGCAAAAGAGGGAGCTGTGGAGGCCTATAAAGAAAAGGTTGAAGCCTTGGATAATCAGGCCAATGCTTTAAAAAATATGTTGCAATTGCGATTGGAGCAAGGACAAAATAAATTAAAACAAGCCCGACTGAAAGTGGCTAGTGACAGTATAGATTTGGTCGCATTTAAAATCAATCAGGAAACAGCCAAACAACAATTGGATCGTTTTGAAAAGTTGTATGATGAAGGATTGAAATCTAAAACAGATTTAGAAAATAGAAATCTTAAATATCAAGAAGCTTTAGCTAAAAAAGTAGCTGTAGAAAATAAGCTTTTAACGAGTCGAAATGAACTAATCAATGCTAAAATCGAATTGGCTAGCATTAGAACAGAATACGAAAACACTATTGCGAAAGTAAATGCAGACAAGTCTACAGCGCAATCAAATCAATTCGACGCAGAAGGTCAAGTAGCCAAGCTTCAAAACCAATACATGAATTATTCTGTTCGTCAAGGAATGTATTTCGTGACTGCACCTCAAGATGGATATGTGACACAAGCAACAACTTCTGGAATTGGAGAATTAATCAAAGAAGGTCAGCAAATTGTGAGTATAATGCCAGCAGATTATCAATTGGCTGTCGAAATGCTCGTTCGTCCACTTGATTTGCCCTTAATCAAAAAAGGTCAGCCTGTAAGAATCCAATTTGATGGATGGCCTGCATTAGTGTTCTCTGGATGGCCAAATACAAGTTATGGAACTTATGCTGGAGAAGTTTTCGCTATCGATAACTTTGCAAACAATCAAGGACTCTTCAGAGTTTTAGTCATTCCAGATGATGATGGATATCCTTGGCCAGATGAAATTAGAGTTGGTGGTGGAGCAAACAGTATGTTGTTACTGAACGATGTTCCTGTTTGGTATGAGCTGTGGCGTCAGTTTAACGGATTCCCACCAGATTATTACAAAAGTCAAGCAACAAAAAATAAAGCAGGTACTTCTAATCAAAAAGCGAATTAATATGAGTGCAATTTTAAAACTTCTCTTATTGATGAAACTGTGTTGTTCATTTCCTTTTTTGTTTGCTCAAGACAGTCTTCAATCATTTGGTTTTGATGATTACTTGACGATCGTGAAAAAGTTTCACCCTTTGGCAAAACAAGCAGAATTACAAACGGAACTTGGTGCTGCAGAACTAATGTATTCCAAAGGAGGATTCGATCCAAAAGCATTTGGTGATATCAACCAAAAATATTTTGATGACAAACAGTATTATAGTTTAATTGATGCTGGATTGAAAATACCCACTTGGTTTGGTGTTGAAGTTTATTCAGGATATGAACAAGGAGAAGGTGTAAATATTAATCCGCAGCGCTATACTCCAGATGAAGGTTTGGTTTACGCTGGTGTTTCAGTTTCCTTGGGGAAAGGCTTGTTTATGGATGAGAGGAGGGCACAGCTCAAAAAAGCAAAGATTTATAATGAACTTACATTGGAAGAAAGAAGATTGTTAGTAAATGATCTCTTACTAGACGCTTCAAATGTTTATTGGAGTTGGTATGCAGCGGCCCAAAAAATAAAAGTAGTTGAAAAATCAATTGAATTGGCAAAAGTTAGGTTCAAAGGAATTAAAAGTAGTGCTCTGATGGGAGAATCACCAACTATCGATACTTTAGAAGCTTTAATTCAATTGCAGAATAGAGAAATCCTTCTTCAAAATGCCGTTTTAGAATACGAAAATGCTAAAGAAGCACTTAATGTTTATCTCTGGGATGAAAATCAAGTTCCTTTAGAAATTTCTGATCGAATAGAACCACCTTCAAATGAAGAGTTGTTTTCGAAAATTAATGTGCTACAACAAGAGGGGAAAATGGATTCATTGATTCATAATCATCCGTATTTGAAGAAAAATCAACTTTACATTAATCAGTTGGAAATCGAGAGAAGATTGAAGTTAGAACAAATAAAGCCACAAGTTGATTTAAAATACAATGCCATCAACGAACCAGTAAACGGAGATGTTTTTAACGCATATTCCATCAATAATTATAAATGGGGATTAACTTTTTCAATGCCTTTGTTTTTGCGTAAAGGACGAGCTGCGGTAAAAAAAGCTGATGTGAAAATTCAAGATCAAAAATTGGAATTAGAGTACTTGCAAGCAAAATTGAAATCAAGCGTAAATTCTGCTGTGAATACTTGGGAAACAACCCAAACTCAAATCAATATTTATAATCAAACAGTAGTGAATGTTGAAAAACTTGTTGAAGGAGAGCAAAAACGTTTTGATGTGGGTGAAAGTTCATTGTTCTTGGTCAATCAAAGAGAAATGAGTTTAATCAAAGCACAAATAGATTTTATAAAGATGATTGCCAAAAACCAACAGGCCTTCATTAAAGTACAATACAGTTTAGGTGTCCTAGATTAATCTTTTTTCTGCTGTTGCCATTCCTCAGCTGTCCATTCTTTTATGTAAACCTTTTTGAAATTCGGTCTTTCTAATTCATTTATTTCAAAGTTACGTAGGGCTGAAGATTGTATCTTAATCTTTTTATTATGCCATAAAATAATGTAAGGAGGGTTTTTCATTAACTCAGATTCCGCAGCTTCAAAAGCATCATAGCGAGCAACTATATCCTTACTTTTCCTTCCTTTTGAAAGTAACATATCATATTTTTCATTGCTGTATTTCGAAAAATTAATCAATGAAGTAACGCGAGAGTCTTCAGGGATTTTATGACTATTGGCAGTTGTAAGATAACTCTCTGGACTCTTGTTTTTTATGATTTGTGGTGCTTGTGCAATGACATGACTTGTGTCAGATGGATTAGTTTTGACTTCAACCTCAATGTTTAAGGTTTGTGCAAGTTGTTCCGCAATTTTCTGCGCCACCATAAAGTTGGTACTTCCTTTTCTTGGTGAGATAACGATTGTTGGAAATTTATCAATTTTTACGCTTTCCACCCTTCTAAAAAATTGTTTGGCTTTTTGAGCGTCATACACATAATTGTTTTTCGAGGCAATTTCAGTATTGTATCCATTAAATATACCATTTGGAATTAAACCTGAATCATCAATGTCGATGGCTTGGTTATTTAATACCGTTGAAATAATTTCATCGCGGTTGATGGCCAGATTAATCGCTTTTCTGAGGTTGATGTCATGGAATAACGAATCATTAAAGTCGAAATAATAATATTGAGTTGAATACAATGGTTCTCTTGTGAGAAGGTACTTAGGTGGAATACCATTGAATTTTTCTATATTCTCTTCACCCAACATTGCTGACATTTCATGTGGAGGAATGTTTTCAATTAAATGTAGTTTTCCTGACTTAAACATTTTCAATTGTTCAAGTTTGTCTGGTATTAAATGAAAAACAATTGAATCCAAATACGGAAGAGTATTTCCTTCCTGATCAACTTCATGGTAGTTTTCGTTGCGAACTAAAATATATTTTTCCTGATCGTCTTTTTCTTGTGAATTATACTGAAATGGTCCTGTTCCTATAAGTTCTTTTTGATCTTCAAAAGCTTCTTTTGAAACAATACTTGCCATGGGAAGTGATAATTTTGGAAGGAAATTTACATCTCGCTCAAGTAATTCAAGTTGAATAGAATTACCGCTAGCTTTCAGCCCTGTTATATGATCATTGACCTTGTTATAGAAATCATTCGCACCTTTTAACTTGTCTTTAAAGATTAAAAAATAGGCTGTATTTTGATTTTTATCTGTTTTTGTACACGATTGTTCAATTGAAAAAACAACATCCTCTGCCGTGAAAGGAATTTTTTCCTTTTGCTTATTGTTTTGATGGAAGTAAACACTGTCTTTTAGGATGAAAGTAATGAATTTACCATCGGGTGAAATCTGCCATTCTTCCGCTAATCCAGGTTTTGTTTTTAGGGTTTTAGGATCAAGAGCTACAAGTCCTTCGAAAATTTGGCTGTATAATAAAGCTGAATTTAGGCGGTATGAAGATCTTAGATCATCAGTAAATGGCGCTCTATCAATGGCGTAATTTAGTGTTCCACCTTCGAATTTAAACTCTTCCTTGTTTTCGCTTGTACATGCAAATAAAATGCTGAACAGTAAAAAAGTAAGTAATTTTCCTAACGCTGTGTGCCCCATGTTTCGATGTGTAAAAATAATCTGATGAAGTGATGTTTCCCTCTAATTTAAGAACAATAAATTGATTTCATGTTCTTGAGATGTAATTAAAATCAACTTTTGAATATCTTTTTTTGGATAAAATGTTTTGAAAAACTCCGCGCTAAAATCAGATTAATCCTTAATTTCGAGATTGAAAAATAGAGAATAAAGATGAATAAAATAGAACATATAGGAATTGCAGTAAAAGATATGGATAGCGCTATTTCCATTTATGAAAAAATGCTCAATACTGAATGCTACAAAGTAGAAGAAGTGAAGTCTGAAGGAGTTAAAACCGCATTTTTTAAAGTAGGAGAATCTAAAATTGAACTTCTAGAAGCTACAAATCCAGAAAGTCCTATTGCTAAATTTATCGAAAAACGTGGAGTAGGAATGCATCACATTGCATTTGATGTTACAAATATTGAAGAAGAAATCGAACGTCTATTAAACGAAGACTTTCAATTGATTCAAAAAACACCAAAAAACGGAGCAGACAATAAGAAAATTGCCTTTTTACATCCAAAATCAACAGCTGGTTTATTGGTTGAACTTTGCCAAGAGCGAACGGACTAGTTGAATTACGTCTGTTTTCTTAACATCTAATAAGTGGGCGTTGATACCTATTGCTTTTGCTCCTTCAACATGTTGAATTGAATCATCAATGAATAAGGTTTCTTCTGGAGTGAAGTTTTCCTTTTTGCATACTTCCTCAAAGATTTCTGAGTCTGGTTTTCTCATGCCCATGTCACAGCTAAAATACACATGATCAAAATAATCATCTAAGGATTCTATTCCATGCTTCTCCTTTAAATCTTTGTGAAAATAATCAAGGTGAATAGTGTTGGTATTGCTTAGTAAAACAACATTGTAATTTGTTTTTAACTTTTTAAGAAAGGCTAATCTTTCAGCTGGAAAGTTAAGTAACATGGCATTCCATGCATTGGTCACATCTTCTGTAGAAGTGTTCTTAGGTAAAAAAGACATCAGGCCTTTAATGAAATCTCCATCTTTAATCTCTCCTTTTTCAATTTGATTAAATATATCTGTTTGATTGGCTTGGGTGTATAAACTTTGAAAATCTTTTATGCCTAAAGCGGTAAAAGCATCAATTGTCAGTTGATAATTAAGGTTGAGTAAAACTCCACCAAGGTCAAGAATGATGTTTTTAATTTTCATTATTAATGGGATAAAAAAAAGGCTATTCAATTCCTTTTATCGGATAAATAGCCTTTTGGTAAATATTGTTTTAAAGGGATTATACCTTTCCTAAAACAGCTTCTAGATCAAAGTGAATCTCGTTAGAAACTGAACCTTCCTCTGGTTTCTCAGGATTTGGTTGCATTCCTTTCATTTCTGCTTTTGTAAAGTCAATAGTGAAATCACCTTTAATTGTCATTACATCCTCATCTGTATCGATGTTTAATGGAATAGTTCTGTTGATTTCAACACCAGCAACATGTAAAACAATCTCTGCTTGGTCTTCAACGATGTTTAATAACTCTACTTTTGCTTCTCCATACTCTGATGTATTGAAAAAGTCTTCGTTTGATAAGTGACCTTCTAGTTTCCCTTTTCCACTTGTCTCATCCAAATCTTCTACACTGATAGAAGTCATATCAACCGTAAAGCCACCTTTGATATCATCTCCGTTTTGCTTCACTTCTCCAGTATTGAAAGATATTGTTCCGTGGTGTGATTTTCCATCGTTTTCACCACCAACCCATGTTCCAGTCCAAGCGATTTTACTATCGTCTTTCTTTAATTGGTATTCAGCCTTAACAACCTCTTCAGTTTCCTCTGCGTTCACCTCCGTATTGTTTGTTTCTGTTTCAGCTTCTTCAGTTCCTCCACAAGAAGTCAATGATAATGCTGCAAATGCGAAAATTCCGTAAATTACTTTTTTCATTTTAGTATTTTTTATTTTTTGCTAAAATAGCAAAAAAATATGTACCAAGGTATGTAGTCGATTAACAGATTGTGCTGAAGGAGTTAAAGAATTGTAAAATATGTGAAAACAGACAATTAGTGGACTTGGTTCTGCGTTGTTTTCTCTCGTTTTAAAGGTTTTATTCCTTAAGTTATTTCGTTTTATACAATAGCAATATTAGATTATCAAAAAAATCTTTCTAAATTCGTGCGTTAAATGGGAAAGGATATTGAAAAATACGGTAGAAGAGGCTTGCAATCTGGCTATTTATCAGTAGTTGTAGGGATTTCATTGGTGCTTTTTATGCTCGGTCTTGTGCTGGGTGCATACTTCGGGTTGGAGCATACTCAAAATGCTGCTAAAGAAGATATTGAAATCGATTTGTTCTTTAATCCTGATTTGAATGATTCTGATATCAAACTTATCGAACAAGAATTGAAAAGTTGGGAGAATATCAAGTCAGTTTGGTTTGTATCTCCGGAAAGAGCTTTAGAGGTTTTTCAATCGAATGAAGAGGAGGCCAACGAAATTAAAGCAATTTTCAATGACCAAAGTCCATTTCCTCCTTCTGTTTCATTTAATCCCATTGGAAATATCGTAAACAAACAAGGCTTGTTGGAAATTAAGCAGAAAATTCTGTCTACCTATCCTGATCAAGTGGCAGAAGTGAATTACGATGAAAACAGAGTTGAGCAAGTAAACCTAGGATTCCTTCAATGGATTTATTTGTTCGTAGCTATTGGGATTTTGTTGGCTATTATTGCCTTTGCAATGATCAATAATACAATACGTCTTGCGCTTTATTCTAAAAGATTTACAATAAAAACAATGCAACTGGTAGGTGCAAAATCAGGATTCATTAGAAGACCATTTTTATGGAATTCAATTGTTCAAGGCTTATTGTCTGCCGTTGTCGGAATGTCTCTTCTTTTAGGTGTTTTTTATGCCTTAAAAAGTTACATGGAAATCGTAAGTTCAACTTACAATTTTGAAACATTCTTATTATTATTTGGTGTGTTAATTTGCTTGGGTGTATTGATTAGTCTGCTCTCAACTTGGTTTGCACTTAATAAGTATTTAAGGAAAAAATTAGATAACTTATATTAGAAAATATTCAATATGGAAAAAGAAAAAACAACATTCTTATTCAATAAATCGAACTATATCTTACTTATAGCTGGTGTATTGCTTAACGTTATCGGATTCTTATTAATGATTGGCGGTGCTGCGGAAGATCTAAACGAATTTAATGAAGAAGAATTATTCTCTCCTGTACGTCTTACTGTTGCTCCAATCTTAATTATTTTGGGATATGCTGTAATTATTTATAGTATCATGAAGAAACCAAAAATCAGTGACGATACTAAAAAAATCGAGGAGTAATCGTAACATTTTTTTATGGCTGATAAAATCTATCAATTTCGAAAAGGTGAAGTCTTATTGGTAGATAAGCCGCTGAACTGGACTTCTTTTGATGTGGTAAATAAACTACGTTGGAGACTCAGTAAAAAATACGGAATCAAAAGATTTAAAGTTGGTCATGCCGGAACTTTAGATCCTTTAGCCACTGGTTTGTTAATTATCTGTACAGGGAAGAGTACAAAAATAAGTCAAGAGCTTACTTCTGAAGATAAAACATATACTGGAACTTTTTTGTTGGGGAAAACAACGCCAAGCTACGATCTTGAAACAGAATTTGATCAGGAATATCCGCTAGAACATATCACTTCCGAGGCCATAAATGAAGCGGCGGAATCTTTTCAAGGTGATCAAAAACAAACACCGCCTATTTTCTCAGCTAAGAAGGTGAATGGTAAGCGTGCCTATGAATCTGCGCGAAAAGGGATTGATGTCAAGTTAAAAGAAAATGATATCCATATTCATTCCTTTAAAATCACAGCTATTCGTTTTCCTGAGGTAGATTTTGAAATTAAATGTTCGAAAGGAACATATATTCGCTCAATAGCAAATGATTTTGGTAAAGCGCTTGATTCTGGAGCTACTTTAATCGCTTTGAGAAGAACTCAGTCAGGTGAGTTTTTAATTCAAAATTCGAAATCCGTAGAGGAATGGATAGAGATTATTGACGCCAATGAAATGACTGATGAGTTAAGTCAATAGTTTGAATATTAATCCATTCTTCTTCATTCCTTCCTTATCTATTCTTATATTCGTTTGAGTTAATGCGAAAATTTTCTTTGCAATTACCGAATTGTGTTGTATTGCGCATTTCATTGTATGATTTTTTCGACTTAAAGTGAAAACATGGACTCAATTAAGAACGTTTATCTCCTTGCTGATCTCGAAGCACTGGAAAAAGAAAGTGACAAGGCTAAGGAGCATATTTATGAAAACTGTCCACATGTTGTCGATATCAAAGCATTCGACTTAAATATCTTTGACAAAGAAACGCGTGTGCTTTTATTTATTAGTGATGATGAGGTAAAAAAGATAATGCCTGAGTTGGCTGCTACCAACTGTAAAATTGGTTTTTTGCCACATCCTGATGGAAAACAAACCATATCTGGGTATCAAGTTCCGAAAAATTTAATAGATGCTTTTGACGAACTAGTGGAAACTGAGCGCGTTATTCAAACTGGAGTCCTTTGTTGTAATAACGAAGTCGTATTAAACTATGTGGTGATTGGTGAAATGGTTACTTTCTTAACCAAAAAATCGACAGAAAGAGGAATTATTCATCGTTTACGTAGGTTTTACAGTTACCTAAAAAGGTTAGTAAAAATTAAAGCCCTGCCATTTACTTTTCAAACAGAAGATAAGGATCCGGTTGAAACCGCAGCAACGGATGTGTTAATCGTACAATTTGCTCACAACTCCGTCGTTTCTCGTGTGTTCGCTTCCAATGAGTTTACAAGTGAAAAGCTCTTTCATACTTTTATATTCTCACCTAGAAGTGTTTTGCAATTAGTGAAATCTTATGTCATGAAAATGCTTCTAGGAACAGGGCAGAAAAACAGAGATTTTACTTTTCTTAGTCGATTGAAAACAGAGGATTTATGTATTTCATCTAATCAGAAATTTCGTTGCCATATCGATGGAAGAATTTCAAGACAATCACAATTGAATTTCTCTTTTGTTGAAGATTTTAATCATATTCCAAGCGAATCAATAGTTTATGATTTGGAAACAAAGGACCAAAGTGGCGCCAAAAGTTTTCAAACAAAACATTTACCTAAAGGTGGACTGAAAAAAGAAATGGTGCGTAAACATCTACCTTTTATTTCGCATGCTTCAGCAGATGAATACAAAGAGCTTTTTAAACAGCTTAGGGAAAATGCAAGACCTTCTCAAAACTATGTTGTTTTAATGATTTTGTCGGTCATATTAGCTACTCTTGGTGTATTTGCAGATTCTTCTCCTGTGATTATTGGTGCGATGATTTTAGCGCCGCTTATGTCACCTATCATTTCATTTTCGATGGGTGTTTTAAGGCAGGATCGGGAACTCATGAAAAATAGTTTTATTACAATTTTAGTAGGAATTGGGGTAGGATATTTGTTTGCTATTATTTTTACCTTAATTACGCCTTTAACACAACTTAATGGGGAAATCACCTCAAGGATAAAACCCAATATTATTGATTTAGGTATAGCTGTGATTTCTGGAGCTGCAGGAGCATACGCCTATTCGAAAGAAGAAATAGCCAAAACATTGGCCGGAGTAGCGATTGCTGTTGCGTTAGTGCCGCCACTAGCTGTTTCGGGAATAGGTGTTGCATGGTTGAATTTTGATGTGTTTTTCGGAGCTTTTTTACTTTTGATTACCAATTTAACTGGGATGGTCTTGGCGGCTTCTCTCGTGTTTTTACTCACAGGGTATAGTCCTTTTCAATTGGCTAGAAAAGGTATTTTGATATCATTATTTGTTGTTTTGTCTATCAGTATTCCATTGGGTTATGGATTTTTTAAGGTCGTTGAAGAAAATAAAATTATTCGATCGCTGAACGAAACCGAAATTAATGGAATGGTACTTGAAAAAGTTGTAATGGAAACCAGAAGTCCGATGGTTATTTCGTTAGATGTTGTCTCAGATCATGTGCCTGAGGAGGAGGAAATTGATAAGATAAAATATAAAATAGAGAAAATGATTGGTGAAGAAGTTCTGTTGAAAGCTGCTGTCAGAGTAAAAAGATAGCCATCGTTTTGATTTAAAACCATTCCACTTGGTCTGCCTTTTTACATTTGATGGTACTTTAATGTATATTCACATTTATATTTATTACATTTGTAACCCTTAAAAAAAAGAGTACGATTTGAATAAAATGAAACTTTCTGAGTTTGACTTCGAATTGCCCGAAGAGCTCATCGCTAAACACCCTGTTGAAAATAGAGACGAGTCTCGCATGATGGTTATTCATCGTGAAACAGGTGAAATTGAACATCGATTATTTAAAGACGTCATCAATTATTTTGATGAAGGTGATGTAATGGTACGTAATAATACTAAAGTATTTCCTGCACGTTTATACGGTAATAAAGAAAAAACTGGAGCCAAAATCGAAGTATTCTTGCTGAGAGAACTCAACAGAGAATCTTTGTTATGGGATGTTTTGGTAGATCCTGCTAGAAAAATTCGTATCGGAAATAAATTGTATTTTGGAGAAGATGAATCATTGGTTGCTGAGGTAATCGATAATACAACTTCAAGAGGACGTACCTTACGTTTTTTATACGACGGAACTTACGAAGAATTCAAAAACAAGATTGATGAATTAGGAGAGACTCCACTTCCAAAATATATTGATCGTGAAGTTGAACCAGAAGATGCTGAGCGTTTTCAAACAATTTACGCCAAAGAAGAGGGAGCTGTAGCGGCGCCAACTGCAGGGATGCACTTCTCAAAGCAACTACTGAAAAGGTTAGAGCTTAAAGGTATTAGTTTCTCAGAAATCACTTTACATGTTGGGTTAGGGACTTTTAGACCTGTTGAGGTTGAAGATTTAACGAAGCATAAAATGGATTCAGAACAAGCTGAAATCACTCAGGAAGCAGCTGATATTGTGAATAAAGCAAAGAAAAATAAAAAGCGTGTTTGTGCTGTTGGAACAACTTCGATGCGTACAATCGAAACATCTGTTTCTACGGACGGTATGCTAAAACCATACGAAGGTTGGACAAATAAATTTATTTTTCCTCCTTATGACTTTAGTATCGCTGATTCAATGATTACAAACTTTCACACGCCTTCTTCTACATTGTTGATGATGGTGTCTGCATTTTTAGGTCACGAGTTGATGTTGAAAGCATATCAAGAAGCAATAAAAGAGAAGTACAGATTCTATTCTTACGGTGACGTGATGTTGATCCTCTAATCGAAAGATAATCTTATACAAAAATATTAAGTCGTTATTCAGTTTTGAATAGCGACTTTTCTTTTAACTTCGTTTTATGAAAAAATCTGTAATTATAACTGCCGGTGGAATTGGAAAACGAATGGGAAGTGATTTGCCAAAACAATATCTGGAAGTCTGTGGATTGCCCATTTTGATGCATACCATTAATCGGTTTTATGATTACGATAAGACTTTTGAAATAATTATATCCTTGCCTTCTTCATTCATTGGGTTTTGGAAAGAACTTTGTCAAAAGCATGGTTTTGAAATCCCACACTCAATTGTTGAAGGAGGAAAAGAGCGCTATCATTCAATTCAAAATGCTTTGAAAAATGCAACAGGAGAGATTGTTTTAGTACATGATGCTGTTCGACCTTTAGTTAATGACTTCACAATTGAAAATGTAATTAATAAAGCGATTGAAGATGGTGCAGCAGTACCTGTTTTACCCATTAAAAGTACCTTGAGAAAAGGAACTAAAAATGAGAGTAAACATATTGATCGCGCAAATTATTGGGAAGTTCAAACACCTCAAGCCTTTCGTGCTGAAATCCTTCGAGAAGCCTATTTGATAGAATTCTCTTCGAAAGTTACTGATGATGCAAGTTTAGTAGAGGCTTCAGGAAAAAAAGTACAGCTAACCGAAGGAAATGAAGAGAACATTAAGATTACGACACCTTTTGATTTGAAGTTGGTTGAGTTTTTTATGAAAAAATAATAGGATTGATTGATTTTTAGATCTTAAATCTAAAGGCTATTCTTACTTTTGTCTTGCTAAAACTAAATTCAATGAAGGTAATAGATCATATAAACGAAGCAAAGGATACGCTCTTCTCCTTTGAAATTCTTCCTCCGTTAAAAGGGAAGAGTATTCAGTCAATCTATAATGGTATAGATCCTTTAATGGAGTTTAAACCAAAGTTTATCAATGTTACATATCACCGCGAGGAGTTTGTTTATAAAGAACGTGATAAAGGTTTACTCGAAAAGGTGTCCATTAGGAAAAGACCAGGAACAGTTGGAATCTGTGCTGCAATTATGAATAAATACCACGTTGATGCGGTTCCTCATTTAATTTGTGGAGGATTTAGTAAAGAAGACACTGAGAATGCATTAATTGATTTACAATTTTTAGGTATTGATAATGTTTTGGCGCTTCGAGGAGACCCTATCAAAACTGAGGTTACTTTCAAGCCAGCAGTAAAAGGACATAAATATGCCGTTGAGTTGATTGAACAAATTCAAAACATGAATAAGGGGCAATACACAATGGACGAAATTCAGTTAGAACCGACTGATTTTTGTGTTGGCGCTGCCGGTTATCCCGAAAAACATTTCGAGGCAATGAATATGGCAACAGATTTGCAATACTTAAAACAAAAAGTAGATATGGGTGCTGATTATATCGTAACTCAATTGTTTTATGATAACCAAAAGTACTTTGATTTTGTAAAGAAATGTCGTGAGGTTGGTATTAATGTTCCAATTATTCCAGGTTTAAAACCAATTTCTAATTTAAGACATATTTCTTTCTTGCCGAAATTCTTCCATATTGATTTACCGACAGAATTGTCTTCAGAATTGCTGAAATGTAAAACGAATGAAGAAGTTAAACAGGTGGGGATTGAATGGGGAATTCAGCAATCAAAAGAGTTGAAAGCAGCTGGCGTACCGTGTATCCATTATTATACGATGACTAATTCATCTGAGGTGAAACAAATTGCTTCAGAATTATTTTAAAATATTAAACAACATGAAAAATCTATTTTTAACACTTAGCTCTGTTTTATTGATCTCTTGTTTTTCTTTCGCTCAAAATGTGGAAGATTTAAACTTGAAGAACGTTTTGGTGGTTGGACAGCAAGATGAATTGTCTGATCAATATACTTTAGAAGTCGGTTTGCTTCAATTATTTAATCAGTATGGTATAAAATCAAAAGCATCTTTAAATGTTGTGAAACAAAGAGGTTCTGATACAACTTTGGTGCAAGATTCAATTCGAAAAGCACTTGAAGAAGAAGGTTTCGATACTTACTTACTTGTTTCTATTCGTGGATATAATAACCGATTTAGACCTTCAGAGAATATTAAATCAATTAAAGAAGAGTTAAGTGCTGGGCATTTATATCCTTTATATAGAGAAAGTGCTGCAAATGTGACTTTCACTTTTACTTTTTACAGAGATATGAAGCCAGTTCATTATGAAATGATCCGCACAGGAACCGTAGGTTCAAAAGATGCCGTAATGAAGAAGCTACTGAAGAAAGTGGAGAAACGCTTGAAGAAGGATTGGATGTAGGTTAAATGGGATTAATGAAAAATGATCAATGAAAAATGCAAAATTCGCTTGAACTGAATTTTGCATTTTTAGTTTTGCATTCAATCTGAAAACTTTCGAATCGTAATTAATTTTTGTTTAAGATTTCTCCAACATTTCGATGGAACGTAGTGACTGAGAAATCTGATTCCAATTCGAAAGTTAACTAATTCGTAATTATTTAGCTTTCTCCAACATTTCATTTAGTTCTAAATCCGCGTTCCATTACAGCGACAGTTTTGAGATATTAAGTATGCAAAAATAAAACCGAAGGTATCCGAATGAAGTACTGAAATCAATGCAATTATGTTTGAACTTGTATAAGAGAATGATTCTTAATTGTGAAAATCATGTCATTTTATTTTGACCTATATTATAAATGATTGATTTTTACAGGTAGTACAATTTTATATGTTTAATAAAAAACGCAACTATTATGAATACTAACAAAATATTAATTTGGATTTTAGCTATTATTAATGCGTTTTCAATCAGTGCACAAAGTGATAGTATTTTTACTAACCTCACAAGTTATAAAGCTGAAATTTGCACTCATGCATGGGATTTTGAAGGCCTTAATCAATTTGAACATTTAACAGTGTTTTCGGATGACCCTATCTCTGATACTTTAAGAGTAAAAGATGTAGCAGGGAATGTTTTCGCTAATTTATGGATAGATGGTCGAAAAACTTGGTTGAGAGTAAATTCAAATAATCTTACAATAGCCTCTCAATTTGTTTTCTTTCCTGATTTTAATAATCCTTCAGGTTATCCACTTGATGAATACTTTCTTTTATATGATTTTGATGTACTTGACACGGTTGTTGTTGGAGATACTGTCTCTTTTACGAATTCATCAAAAAATGTGACCTTTTCAATTGCTGAAATTGATACAATTCAAATTAACAATGTTGACAAGGTTAGGTATTCGATTCATCCTATGGATGACCAATGGATAGATTATCTAATAGAAGGAATAGGTGGATTGCATCCTTTTACTCCTATTTTATATTACGGTCTTTTCGGGCTTTGTCCTTGTGAATATGAAGCAACATATACTAGTCAAACAGATACGTTAATTTTAAGAGACACAATGGTTTTTGGGGGAGATTCTAATTCTCAATTTTGTCAAACAGCAAGTTTGATTAAAAATGAAAAAAATCCGAATATTAAAATTTATCCTAACCCCCTAACAGGAAATACTTTTACAATTCAAGCTGATGGAATTGCGAGAATTGATGAAGTTAAACTTTATGATAATCTGGGTAAAGAAATAGAGGTAATGTATTCGATTATTGAAAACACAAAAAGTTGTACAGTTTCAACACCTAATTTATCAAAAGGGTTTTATACTGTTGAAGTAGTCAGTGAAACGAAACATTACAGACAGAAAGTAATTGTTCGATAGTTCTTAAACCAAAAATCAAATCTTATGAAACTTACAATCTTTTTAATATCTGTAATTAGTTTTGCATTCAATCTGAAAACTTTCGAATCGTAATTAATTTTTGTTTAAGATTTCTCCAACATTTCGATGGAACGTAGTGACTGAGAAATCTGATTCCAATTCGAAAGTTAACTAATTCGTAATTATTTGTCCCGCATTTATTTCAGAGTGAGAAACAGGATGAGAAATGAAGTGATGAAAACACCCAATTCAACTGAATTTTTCATTCTTCATTTATCATTTTTATTTATTCTCTCCCTTTAAACATCTTCGCAATATACTTTCCTAAAATGTCAAATTCTAAATTTACAAAATCACCTTCTTTCAAGCTGTGAAACTGTGTATGTTCGTATGTGTAAGGAATAATGTGAACTGAAAATTGATTTTCTTGTGAGTTTACAACTGTTAGACTTGCGCCATTTACAGTAATCGATCCTTTTTCAACAGTGATGTCTTTTGAGTTGTATTGAAATGTAAATATCCAACTACCATCTTTTTCTTCGATGCTTATACATTTTCCAGTAGTGTCAACATGGCCTTGAACAATGTGGCCGTCAAATCGTCCATGAGCTGGCATACAACGTTCTAGGTTTACTTTGTCGCCTAATTCCCAGCTACCAAGATCTGTTTTCAAAAGGGTCTCATCAATTGCAGTTACTGTGTATTCGTCTCCTTCAATTTTTACAACAGTAAGACAAACTCCATTATGGGCTAAACTTTGGTCGATTTTCAATTCGTCGGTAAAAGGGCATGATAAAGTGAAGTGAATGTTTGTTCCTTCTTTTTCAATGTTCTTTATTGTTCCTAGACCTTCAACTATACCAGTAAACATAATTATTCGTTTTCATTATTTGGAACCAATTCCATATTGTCAATTAATCTAACATTCCCGCAAAATGCAGCAATACATGCTGTTGCTCCGGGCACCCAGTATTGATTTAAATCATTGAGGGTTTCTGGGTGTACAATTTGAAGATATTCAAGCTCAAGCTTACTTTCTTCAAAATACTGTTTCATCTTACTTAAGGTTGTGCTTGGGGCATAAGATTCTGACCAAGTTTTTCCTTTGTTTAAAACCTGCGCAATGATTAGTGCTTGTTCTAATTCTTCTTCATTGAGTCGCATGTTTCTGCTGCTCATAGCAAGTCCGTTCGGTCTTCTTTTCGTTTCAACAACTTCTATTTCTACAGCAAACTTAAGTTGTTTGACCATTGCTTTAATTACTGCAACCTGCTGAAAATCCTTTCTTCCGAAATATGCTTTGTGAGGCTTGATAAGATCAAAGAATCTCGACACGATATTCACCACGCCATCGAAGTGTCCAGGTCGGTGTTTACCTTCCATGGTGTTTTCTAAAAGACTCAGATCAATCTTTTTTGGGACATAATTTGGTGGGTACATTTCCTCAACAGTCGGTAAAAAGACGAAATCACAATCATTTTCTTCTAAAAGCTGGATGTCTTGACGTTCAGTTCTTGGATAATTTTCAAGATCTGTTGGGTTGTTGAATTGCGTAGGATTAACAAATATGCTCACGATAACCACCTCGCATTCTGATTTAGCTTTGTGAATTAAAGAGATGTGTCCGTTATGAAGGGCGCCCATTGTAGGGACAAAACCTATTTTGTGACCAGTTTCCCTTAATTGATGAAGTTGAGCGTCAAGATCGTCTATGCTGTGTAATTGTATCAATGTTTCTGAAACTAAATTTAAAGCAAAACAGCAAAACTATCTTTTTATGCTGAAAATCCGAATTTTTTTTTATATTTTTGTACACGTTTTACCAAAATACATTTCATGGAGAAAAAGAAAATCCTTTTTGTTTCGCAAGAGATTAACCCGTTTTTACCAAAGTCAGAGGTTTCAGTTGCTGCCCGTAAACTTCCGCAAGGAGTTCAAGAGGGAGGTAAAGAGATCAGAGTTTTTATGCCTCGATTTGGGGTTATTAATGAAAGACGTCACCAATTACACGAAGTAATTAGATTGTCAGGAATGAATCTTATTGTTGATGACATGGACCATCCCTTAATTATTAAAGTAGCATCAATTCCAACTGCACGTATGCAGGTGTATTTTATTGATAATGATGAGTACTTTAAGCGTAAAGGAGTCTTCTCAAATGATAAAGAGGTGGAATTCGAAGATAATGATGAAAGATCAATGTTCTTCTGTAGAGGGGTTCTTGAAACAGTGAAAAAGTTAGGTTGGAAACCAGATATTATTCACTGTCATGGTTGGATGACGTCGCTTATGCCAATGTATGTAAAAGATATCTACAAGAATGATCCGCACTTCTCTGACACAAAAGTTGTATACTCTTTGTATAACAATGAGTTTAACAAAAATTGGGAGGGGAGGTTTGATGAAAAACTTAAATTTGAAGGCTTTAACGACGATATTGTAGAGTCGATAAAGGCAGGTGATTTTACCAGTTTAAACAAAGCTGCCATAGACTATTCTGATGGAGTAGTTATGGGTAGTGCTTCTATCAACGAAGATTTGCAAAAAGCCTTTGAAGATTCTGATAAGCTAAAGTTAGATTACGAATCAGAAGAAGTTCAACCAAAGGTAATGAGTGAATTCTTTGATAAAGTGATAGACGAAGAAGCATTGATTCAATGATGACAAGGATAAAAAATAATAAATTAAGAACGTGGCGAGAAATATCTATATTTTTCGCTGCTTTTTTTTGTTTGAGTATCGCATTTACTTCTTGTAAAAAGAAGAGAAGTGCTGTAGGTTCAGATGCATTGTCTTCTGAAACCTTAATGAATTCAAAAGGTGTAGATACTTTTCAGTTAAAAACCTCAACAGTTGAACAAGATTCTATTTTTTCAATGGATCCTGCCTTTAACTTAATAGGGAGTTATAACGATGAGGTTTTTGGAACGGTTGATGCCAACTTTTATACCCAATTAACCTTGTCTGGGTTTTCTCCAGATTTCGGGGATTTAACGCAAATTACCATAGATTCTGCGGTAATGGCTTTCGAATATGGAGGATATTACGGTGATTTAAATGAGCAATTGTTCGAAGTTTATGAAATTCAAGATGAATTGACTAGAGACTCAAGTTATTTGAGAACGTCAACTACAAATGTCTTTTCACAAAACTTAGTTCCGACTTTAAATAATGAAGGTCTAATTACCCCTGATACCGAAAGTATGACAGTGGTTGGAGATGACACTTTAGATCCTCAGTTAAGAATTCCATTGGACACCAATTTTGCCCGTGATTTACTTGGTTATGCTCAGAATGCCTCAACGGATGAAGACTTTCTTCAAAGCTTTAAAGGGCTTCATTTTAAAGTGAATAATTCAATGAATTCGCCTGGAGAAGGTTCTATCGTTTATTTGGCTTCCTCAGAAGCTGCCTCAAAATTAACGGTATACTATACTAAAAATGGAGAATCATCTTTTTACGATTTTATTATCAATGGTTCTGCTGTTGATTATAATCATGTAGATACAGATTTTACAGGGACTAAAGTTGAACAAGTTATCAATGATCCAACACTTGGACAAACAGAATATTACGTTCAAGCCTTTTCTACATTGGCAAAAGTCGAGTTTAGTTCTATAGACTCTTTACCAGATAATATTATTATTCACGAGGCAACATTGGAGCTTCCTGTGAATTATTATTTAGGGAGTAATTATTACCCAAGTACAACAATAAATGTTAGTGCCGATGCACTTTCAGACGGGGATAAATACCTTATTAAAACAAGTGGAGTTCAGTATAATAGTTCTAGTAAATCATATCAGATAGATTTAAGAGATTATATCCAATTGGTTTTACAAGGTGATGTACCAAATACCGGTATTTTTATCTCACCAAGAAATTATATTACAACTGCCGAAAGAATTATTCTTAACGGTGTAAATACAATGAATAAGAACAAACCTAAACTGAGTATTGTATATACGGTACTTTAAACTAACTTAAAAACTTTAACATTATGTGTGGAATTGTAGCTTATATTGGGAAAGAACAGGCTTTTCCAATTATTTTAAAAGGTCTTAAAAGGCTTGAGTATAGAGGTTATGATAGTGCTGGAATTGCAGTATTAAATGATGATACCAACCTAAATAATTACAAACGTCAAGGGAAAGTTTCGGAATTGGAAAATTTCGCTGCTGATCATGATACGACGGGTACAATTGGAATTGGTCATACGCGTTGGGCTACCCATGGTTTGCCAAATAACGTAAATGCACATCCACATGTTTCTTCCGATGGAGAAATGGCTTTGATTCACAATGGAATTATTGAAAATTATGATTCTCTGAAGGAAGAATTAATTTCTAGAGGTTATGAATTCAAAAGTGAAACAGATACAGAAGTATTGATTCATTTGATTGATGATATCAAGAAAAAAGAAAATGTAAAAACGGCAGAAGCGGTTCGAATTGCGCTTAATAGTGTAATTGGTGCTTATGCTATTGTTGTTGTAAGTAAAGACAATCCAAATCAATTGATCGCTGCACGTAAGTCTAGTCCATTGGTTGTTGGAATTGGTAAACAAGGCGATTTTTATTTGGCCTCAGATGCTACTCCAATCATTGAGTACACCAATGAAGTAGTTTACATGGAGGATGAAGAAATCGCCATAGTAGATAGAAATGAAGGGTTGAGAATTTTTAGTATTCAAAATAAAGAAAAGACACCATATATTCAAAAGCTTGAAATGCAACTTGAAGCTATTGAGAAAGGTGGATATGAACACTTTATGTTGAAAGAAATTCACGAACAACCTCGATCTATTCAAGATTGTTTTAGAGGAAGATTGAACCTTGATGAAGGCTGGGTAGGTCTTGGAGGAATTAAAGATTACGAAAAACAATTGACCAAAGCCAAAAGAATTATCATGGTGGCATGTGGAACATCATGGCACGCTGCATTGGTTGGTGAGTATTTGTTTGAAGACTTAACAAGAATTCCAGTAGAAGTAGAGTATGCATCTGAATTCAGATATAGAAATCCAATCATTAATGAAGATGATATTGTTATCGCAATTTCGCAATCAGGTGAAACGGCTGATACCTTAGCTGCATTGGATTTAGCAAAATCTAAAGGAGCAACTATTTTAGGGATTTGTAATGTTGTTGGTTCTTCGATCTCTCGTGTAACAGATGCTGGATCATATACTCATGCTGGACCAGAGATTGGTGTTGCCTCTACAAAGGCATTTACTGCTCAGGTGACAGTTTTAACTTTAATGGCGTTGACAATAGCGCGTAAAAAAGGTACAATCATTGAATCTGAATTCCGTAAAATCATTACAGAATTAGATTTAATACCAAATAAAGTTGCTAAAATTTTAGAAAAGGCTGATCAGTTGGAGGAGATTGCAGCAGCATATAAAGACGCTTCAAACGCGTTATATCTTGGTAGAGGAAACTCTTTCCCTGTAGCATTAGAAGGGGCATTGAAACTTAAAGAGATATCTTACATTCACGCAGAAGGTTATCCAGCAGCAGAGATGAAACATGGTCCTATTGCATTGATTGATGAGGAAATGCCTGTATTCGTTATTGCAACTCAAGGTCCTTCTTATGAGAAGGTGGTAAGTAATATTCAAGAGGTTAAAGCACGAAAAGGAAAGATCATCGCTGTGATAACTGAAGGTGATGAGCAAGTTAAGGAAATGGCAGATCATTGTATTGAAATTCCAGATACAGATGAGAATTTAACACCTTTATTGACAACCATTCCGCTTCAATTGATTTCATATTATGTTGCCGTAATGAGAGGGGCAAATGTTGATCAGCCAAGAAATTTAGCGAAATCAGTAACTGTAGAATAAGTAGATATGAACATTGATTTAACAGGAAGACACGCAGTTGTTTGTGGTAGTACCCAAGGTATTGGAAAAGAATCAGCTTTAACTTTGTCTAAAATGGGAGCGTCAATTACTTTGATTGCTAGAAATGAAGATAAATTAAAATCAGTTCTTGCGGAATTGAATGAAAATGCTAAAAATGATTATATCGTTGCTGATTTTTCTAACCCAAAGGATTTAGAAAAGAAAATCAAAAACTGGGCGAGTGAAAACAAAGCTCATATCTTACTTAACAATACAGGTGGGCCAAAAGGAGGGCTAATTAGAGAGGCAAAAGTGGAGGAGTTTATCTCTGCTTTTAATAATCACTTGGTATGTAATCATGTACTTGTTCAAGCGCTTTATCCTGGAATGAAAGAAGAAGGTTACGGAAGAATTGTAAATGTAATTTCTACATCTGTAAAACAACCATTAGATGGGTTAGGTGTTTCAAATACCATTCGTGGAGCAGTTGCAAACTGGAGTAAAACATTGGCCAATGAGTTGGGACAATTTAATATTACTGTAAATAACGTATTGCCAGGTGCAACAAATACGGTTCGATTACAATCTATTGCTGAGAATAAAGCGGCACAATCTGATGGAATCGATTATAAAGAGATACTGGACAATATGGCATCAATGTCTCCAATGAAACGAATTGCAGAACCTCAAGAAGTAGCGAATGCAGTGGCTTTTTTAGCAAGTCCGGCGGCAAGTTATATCAATGGAATTAATGTTCCAGTTGATGGTGGACGTACCAAGTCATTGTAAGATAATAAGTTTTTACATATTGAAATGAGTGTGCTTATAGTGCACTCATTTTTTTGTGATTTTTTCTAAAAATTGGATCTAAAAGGATTTGCTTTTCTATTTCTAGTAGGCCCTCAAAACACGCGGAATCTAAATATCGCTAAACCCTTTTAAGTTTTCTTTAAGGTTAATTAGTTTACAGAGTTAGTTTTAAGAAATATTGACTTTAGGCAAAGAATTATTTTTCTTTATATTTGCCATGTAAATAGTATTTTACATTACATTTTATAATATAAAATCACCACCCAAAATGAAAAGAATAAACTTTTTCAAATCACACCTAAAATCAATTGTATTTGCACTTTTTGTTGTGTCTCAAGTATCAGCACAAGATATCGCAATCAATGAAGTCATGGCTTCTAACAATACGGTTATTGATGATGAGGACGGAGATTTCTCAGATTGGATAGAAATTTATAATTATGGTGGGACAGCCATTAATTTAAACGGATATGGTCTTTCAGATGATATCACCCTTCCATTTAAATGGATGTTTCCAGCAGAAACTATTCAGCCAGGAGATTTTTTACTTGTGTACGCTTCAGGAAAAGACAGAAGTGTTGTTGGACAAGAATTACACACTAACTTCAGTATTAGTTCTGGAGGAGAAGACTTGCAATTGACAGAGCCTTCAGGAATGATGATTGATCAAACGACTGGTGTGGCACTACAAGCAGATGTCTCTTACGGAAGACAACCAGACGGAACGGGAGCATGGAAGTATTTTTATTCGAGTACTCCTGGATCTTCCAATTTAGGAACAGGACTAAATGAGTTACTTCTCCCACCAACT
This sequence comes from Brumimicrobium aurantiacum, assembly GCF_003402975.1. Classification (GTDB taxonomy): domain Bacteria; phylum Bacteroidota; class Bacteroidia; order Flavobacteriales_D; family Crocinitomicaceae; genus Brumimicrobium; species Brumimicrobium aurantiacum. The sequence goes on from NZ_QURB01000008.1 coordinate 118,353, forward strand.
TTTTCACATGAATCAGGACTGTTTACAGCAGGTTTTGACCTTACATTAACTCATGCTAATCCAAATGCTACAATAGTGTATACAACAGATGGTTCAGAACCAAAGCTAAGTGATGTTGGTGGAGTAAATTATGAATATAAAAATGAATACCCTACACAAGTAAATGGAACACCAGGACCAATGCTGACAGATTCACATGAGTCCATTCAATATTCTTCTGTGATTAATGTTTACGATCGTTCCGTTGATCCAGACGATATGGCTGCAAAAAATACGCGTCAACATGATATTTATGTTCCAATAAATCCGGTGAGAAAAGGGTTTGTAGTTCGTGCACGTGCTTATGTTAACGGAATAGCATCCACGGTTACATCTAAAACATTTTTTGTTTGGTCAGGAGGGAATCCATATAATATTCCATTAATTTCAATACAAACCAATGAGCGAAATTTATTTGATTATGATGATGGAATCTATAATGCAGGTGTAGATTTTGATACATGGCGTGCAAATAATCCAAATAATAATCAGTATTACCGTCCGCAATGGAATAACTATTGGCGAAGTGGTAGTGCCTGGGAGTATCCTGCAAATATCGAAATCTTTGAATCTTCTGCGGCTTTATTAGACCCTGTGATTAATATTAATGCAGGAATGCGAATTCACGGTAATAACTCAAGGTCGTTGGGAATTAAAAACCTTAGGTTGTATGCGCGAAGTGAATATGATACAAATAGTACATTTCAGCATGATATTTTCAAAAAGGATATTTTTGATGCTCCGGTTCCCAACACAGAGTTTAAGCGATTAATGCTTAGAGGAGATGGTTCGGGTGGTTCAATTGCTTACGATGTGGTTTTTAATACAGCAATGCAACCGATATATAGCGGAGCGACTCGTATTCAACCAGCTGTTCATTTCTTTAATGGGGAGTTCTGGGGATTAACAGCTTTTCGCGATAGGATAGATGACAGGTATTTTGAGTTTAATTATGACTTAAACGTTGACAATATTGCAATAATAGATTGTAAAGGGGCTAATTGTGGTTTGGATGAAGGGATTAGTTCAGATTTTACTGATTTTATAAGTATGCGTGACTTTATTCGCGATAATGATATGTCAAACCAAGCTCTTTATGATCAAGTTGAAGATATTCTGGATATGACAACTTTTATTGATCATGAAATAATGGAAATATTTTCAGCAAATAATAGTTTTGAAAGAAAGTTTTGGCGTGCGAGAGTTCCTGAAAACGGTGGTTATGGAGATGGAAAATGGCGTATTACAGTGCAAGATTTTGAAGCCGCTATGCAGCCTAATATCAATTGGCTTGAACATTATTTAGATACAACAGGCTCTGATTATAGAAAGATGTTTGGTAATTTAATAGAGAATCAGGGTTTTAAAAATCAATTTATTAATCGATTTGCCGATGTGATGAATACAGTTTTGGGAACAACTTATTTCAACAATGTTGTAAATGATGTTTTTAATGAGGTTAATCCCTATTTACTTGAAGATGAAAACAGATTTCCACGTGTAGACTTTTACAAATCCTCGGAACAACAAGAATTATTAGATTGGGGAACAAATAGACCAGGAATTCAAAGAGATGAAGTTAAAAGTTACTTTTCCATCAATAGTATTGTAGATTTTGAATTGGATGTATCGAGTGATACCGAAGGTTTTATAAAAATCAATACCATTGATATTGAGGAATCAACACCTGGTGTGCCGCAAAACCCTTACCCTTGGATAGGACAATACTTTCATAATATTCCAGTTAGGTTGGAAGCAAAAGCATTGCCAGGATATATGTTTTCACATTGGTCAGGTGATCAAACAGGAACGAATCCTGTAATTACTGTTACAGCAACAAATGATCAACAAATACAAGCAAACTTTATTCCTATTTCTAACCCTCAAGAAATGGTTTACTTCTGGATGTTTGATGGAGAAACACCAAATGATACTCCATTTGAAAATGTTAATGTGTCGTATGCAGATAATAATCTTGCCGCATCAATTGAGTATAACTCTTGTTTGGCAGGTTATCCATTTACACCAACGCACCAAAGTTGGAGAAAGGCATCATTTGAAAGAAAAAATGAGCCTACTTCACTGAATTATTTTAGTGAAGCAAACAATAATGTTCCTTACGCCAATGCTGATATTAAAGGGGTTCAAGTAAGACAACCTTTTAGATCAAATGGCTTAGAAAATCATCTGATTTTTAATGTGCCAACCAATGATTTGCAAGATATAGCATTATCACTAGCTGTAATGTCTAATGGAGCCGCTGAAAGTATTCTTGTCGATTACTGGGATGGTTCACAATGGATTGATGATGATATGACAAATCCTGTGATGGCAATTACTGGAGCTTATGAAGTCTTAACTTTTGATTTTACAAACGTAGCCTTGGCCAACAATAATCCGAATTTTAAAATTAGAATGCGTTTTGATGGTAGTGATATGACTGCGGATAATAGCGATGAAGTAATCATGAATAATATTGCCTTATTGGGTGTTGAGTTACTTTCGATTCATGATTTTGAAAAATCAGCTAAAATTAATGTTTATCCAAATCCTACGAATAAAATTGTTACCATCACTTCAGATCAGATTATTGAAGAAATTGAGATTTATAACATCTATGGTCAAAGGGTGGGAGGAAGAAAAGTAAATAAGAAAGATATAGCTGTTGATTTAGAACGATATGAAACTGGAGTTTACTTGGTGAAAGTTGTTTCACAATTTGAAGAACAGACTGTTCGAGTGGTAAAACAGTAAACGATTTTAAGTTTTACTTCGCCTACTTAAGGATGGATATTTAATACGGCGATAATTCGAAATAAATATAAAGTCAAGAAAATTGAAACAAAAAAAGAGCTATCTCAACGAGATAGCTCTTTTAGTTTTTAGGCACTTAAAATAAATGCACTAAGTATATTAATAACGGTAATGTTCTGGTTTATATGGACCTTTTACATCTACTCCGATATAATCAGCTTGCTCTTTAGAAAGTTCTTCTAACTCAGCACCAACTTTAGAAAGGTGTAACTCAGCAACTTTCTCATCAAGGTGTTTCGGCAACATGTAAACTTCATTTTCGTATTTATGAGAATTGTTCCAAAGCTCCATTTGCGCCAATGTTTGGTTTGCAAAAGAGTTAGACATTACAAATGAAGGGTGACCAGTTGCACAACCTAAGTTTACTAAGCGACCTTCAGCTAAAAGAATGATGTCTTTTCCGTCTAAGTCATAAAGATCAACCTGTGGTTTAATTTCATCTTTAGTTGTTGCGTTTGCGTTCAACCAAGCCACATCGATTTCGTTGTCGAAGTGTCCAATGTTACAAACGATTGTTTTGTCCTTCATTTTTTTGAAGTGACGATCAACAACGATGTCTTTGTTTCCTGTAGTTGTTACAACGATATCAACGTTACCAACAACATTATCCAATTTTCTTACTTCAAAACCGTCCATTGCAGCTTGTAAAGCACAAATTGGGTCAATTTCAGTAACGATAACACGAGCTCCAGCTCCTCTTAATGAAGCAGCAGAACCTTTACCAACATCTCCGTAACCACAAACAACAGCAACTTTTCCAGCCATCATTGTATCTGTAGCACGTCGGATAGCATCTACTAGAGATTCTTTACATCCGTATTTGTTGTCAAATTTAGATTTAGTAACAGAATCATTAACGTTGATTGCTGGCATTACCAATGTTCCGTTTTTCATTCTTTCGTATAAACGGTGAACTCCTGTAGTTGTTTCTTCAGAAAGTCCTTTGATGTCTTTAGTTAACTCAGGAAAACGGTCAAAAACCATGTTCGTTAAGTCACCTCCATCATCCAAAATCATGTTTAATGGTTTTCCATCTTCAAATGCGTGTAATGTTTGTTCAATACACCAGTCAAATTCTTCCTCATTCATACCTTTCCAAGCAAAAACTGGAATTCCAGCTGCTGCGATTGCTGCTGCTGCATGGTCTTGAGTAGAGAAAATGTTACAAGATGACCAAGTAACATCTGCACCTAATTCAACTAATGTTTCGATTAAAACTGCAGTTTGAATAGTCATGTGCAAACATCCTGCGATTCGTGCTCCTTTAAGTGGCTTTTGCGCACCAAATTCTTCACGTAATGACATTAAACCTGGCATATCAGATTCAGCAAGTCTAATTTCTTTCCTTCCCCAATCTGCAAGGCTAATATCTTTCACCTTGTATTTCAATTGTTCTTTTGCTTCGCTCATTTATTTTATTTTTCTAAATGTTTTCTTAAAATCGTTTACAAAAGTAAGCAAATTAAAAGTTAATATCAAAACGTATAGGTTTTTAAACTTTTAACTAACTGTTAGTTAATGTTAATTGTCAAGTTATCACCAAAAACTTTGTCAATTGATTGTTGAATTTTCTTTAGACTTGTCTTTAAGTGCATTGTATTAACCTATTTTTTGATTGAATTACTTCTTTTGAATAATCTGATTTAAAAATTTCTCTGTAATTAAGTAGGTTGGTTTTACCCCTGTTAACCCAAGTCCACCAGAGGCTAAAGTACTTCCCGTTTCCAATGGATTGTCTGATGCATAATACGCATACCTTACTTTTAGATCAGGACTCACACTTTTTCTAATTAAAGAAGCGGCTTGAATTGCTTTTTGATAATGTGCCCCTTCCATCTCAAGGCCTACCACATTCCAAGTTGACTTTTTAAAATAAGTCAACATTTCTTTATTCTGTAATGACGTTCCCAGAACAGTGATCATATGACCATCACTTGCTTCGATTTCTTCCTTTTCAAAATCAGCTAAAGTCAATTCATTCTCAAATGGATAGTTGTCCGTTGTGCCTTCAAAAATATGGGCTTGTGGAATCATTATATCTCCTTTGTTTCCTTTTAAGATCCCAGCTTTTCCCATAATTGAAACTGAATCAACATCGAGTTTAACTGTTCCGTTTTTTCCTTTTTTATAGGGTTTCAATAACTCATCCATGGTCTCAAAGGCTTGTTCTCCAAAAGCGTAATCCATCACAATGATTACGTCGTTACTTGATTCAGCAAGGTCGGAAAGGTAGCTTTTACTCAAGTCCATTTTCGATAAGTCAAAAATTTGAACATCTATATTTGTTCCAGAAACATCTTTGAGGTAGGTCATTCCTTGTTGAGCCGCTAGTTCACTAATTTGGTTCCTGTCCTCCCTATTTTGTGGCTGACTTAAACGTTCAAATACTTCAATTTTATTGAGTTTCTCCTTTTGATTCGTAATGGTTTGTTTACTGAATAAATAATTCATCACACTGTGCATATTCGCACTGATAATGTGAATTGGTCGGTCAATAATATCTTGATCCTCAAGTTCTTTTTTGATCCGATTTGCCCAGCGTTCACCATGCATGTGATGGCCTGTTCTTTCGCGTAAAACCGGACTAAATAAAATGATGCGTTTGTTGATTTCTAATACTTCTTCAATCGCTAATTTTCCAAGCCAATATATAACTTTTAATAAGCGGTTAGGCTTCTCCTTCGTCGCTAGGGCTTTATGTATTGCGAGAACTTCTTGGAATGTTCTTCCCAAAATATTTGCACAATGGAACATGGCAACTTCCAATTCATCATTAGAAATTTCTTCTTGTAGTATCACCTTTTCAAATTTTAACCATTCGCTGGTCAATGATCCGGTATCATTGATTACTGCACGGTTTGCAATTTTATGTGATTCAATAAATAAGAAAGTAAGATGGGTAAGAATATCATAAATATCCGATCGACCACGGGTAATTTCAACATTCATTTGGTCTTTATCAATTCGGTAACAGTTTCTTCTTCTTTTGGGAGGTACAATGGGTTGAATGTTTGATAATTGATAACCTTCATCTCCCGTTAAATTGATAATTGGACATTCTTCAATGCCGTGTGGTAGTCGATCCAGCACATATAGAAGTCCGCTCAACTCAACTTTGTCTTCACCAATAGAGCCATATATTTCTGGTTGCAAAGCTAAAAGTCCTTCTCTTAAAGTGGTTCCTGAAATTCCCATTGGTTTATAGAAACCGCGGTTAAATAAATGACGCATTGCAATATAAATACGTTCTATGGCTTGGGTTGCTTCTTGTGCTTTTGTGCGCTTTGTTTCATTCATATATTGTATATTTTTTTTGTTCTCAATTTAAGAATTGCTAACGAATATAATGAAAAGGCTGGTTTTTTGGATGTTAAGTTTGTATTAAGTTGGGTGGGGAAGGGAGGAAGTGTTAGATAATATGTTGGTGAATTATGAATAAAGAGTGTTCGCTCTTAAAACTCCTCAACAATTTTTTATCTATGCTACACCTATGTGCATCTCTGTGAAAAGATTCTTCTTCCTCTGTGTAAAAATAAGTGACACAGTCACAACACAATGTTGTACTTTAGAAGACTTATAAATATCGCTAAGGGATTTAATAATGGCTTAGTATCATTCTTCTTAATAACCTTTACAAAACTCCTGCGAATCTTCATGTAATTTTCTATTTTTGCAGAAGTCAAAATTATATCAATGAAACATACAAAAATTAAAGCGTTATTGGAGTCGTCTGAAGTAGGCGAAAAGGTTATTGTTAAAGGTTGGGTAAGGGCTTTTCGAAGCAATCGTTTTATCCAAATTAATGATGGTTCAACAATCAATAATATCCAAGCAGTAATTGAATATGAAAATTTTGATGAAGCCATCTTAAAAAAGATTAGTACTGCTGCTGCTGTTGAAGTTCGTGGAACTTTAGTGGCCTCTCAAGGTAAAGGTCAAGCAGTAGAAGTTTCTGTTGAAGAAGTAGAGATTCTTGGAGAAGCAAATCCAGATGATGTTCAAAAGACGGTAATGCAACCTAAAAAGCACAAATTAGAATTTTTACGTGAGCAAGCGCACTTGCGTTTCAGAACGAATACATTCGGGGCGGTGTTTAGAATTCGTCACGGATTAACATTCGCGATTCACAAATTCTTTAATGATAAAGGATTTTATAACTTACATACCCCAATTTTAACTTCTTCTGATGCAGAAGGTGCAGGAGAAATGTTCCGCGTAACAAACTTCGATTTAAATAATGTTCCTAAAACAGAAGATGGAAAAGTTGATTTTAGTCAGGACTTTTTCGACAAGCCTGTAAACTTAACTGTTTCTGGTCAGTTGGAAGCAGAACTTGGAGCTTTGGCTTTGGGTCAGGTTTATACATTTGGACCAACATTTAGAGCTGAAAACTCTAACACATCTCGTCACTTGGCCGAATTTTGGATGATTGAACCAGAGGTTGCTTTTAATGACTTGAAAGACAACATGGACTTGACGGAAGAATTCTTGAAGTATTTGTCGAACTATGTTTTAGAGAATTATGTAGACGATGTTAAATTCTTAAATGACCGTGATGCTCAAGAACAAAAATCGAAACCAGAGAAGGACAGAAATCCATTAACTTTAATTGAACGTTTAGAATTTGTTGCCAACAATGAATTTAAACGTATCACATATACTGAAGCAATTCAAATTCTTAGAAATTCTAAGCCATTCAAAAAGAAGAAATTCAAGTTTGATGTAGAATGGGGAGTAGATTTGCACTCTGAGCACGAGCGTTATTTAGTAGAAAAAGAATTCAAGTGCCCTGTGATTATTACAGATTACCCTGCAACAATTAAAGCGTTTTACATGCGTCAGAATGATGATGATAAAACCGTTGCGGCAATGGATGTTTTATTCCCTGGAATTGGTGAAATCGTTGGAGGTTCACAACGTGAGGAACGTTTGGACGTACTGAAAAAGAAATGTGCAGACTTCGATATTCACGAAGATGAATTGTATTGGTATTTGGATACGCGTAGATTTGGAACTGTTCCTCATGCTGGATTCGGGTTAGGGTTTGAAAGAATGGTGATGTTCGCTACTGGAATGACAAATATTCGTGACGTAATTCCATTTCCAAGAACACCAGGTAACGCTGAATTTTAATGATAAGTAGGTTGAATTAGGATAATTATTTTTATCTTAAGCCTAGAAAAAATTAATTATGGCACTTAAACAGTCGTTTTCTCAAAAGTTAGAACAGAAGCTTTCACCGCAACAAATTCAATTGATGAAATTGTTGCAGGTGCCAACAATGGAGTTGGATCAACGTATTAAGCAAGAGTTGGAAGTGAATCCTGCACTTGAAGAAGGAAAGGAAGAAGTGGAGGACGAGTTCGAACAAGAGGAATACAAAGAGGAAGCTGGAGAAGACGAACGTGATTTTGATATCGATGAGTATCTTACTGATGATGAGCCTGCTTATAAAACAAATGTTGTAAATAAAGGAAAGGACGACGAAGATAAATCGATGCCGCTTTCTTCTGGGAAGACTTTCCAAGAGCGAATGTTGAGTCAGCTTAATATGCAACGTCTTACAGAAGAAGAGGTGTTAATTGCAACGTATCTTATCGGTAGTTTGGATGATGCAGGTTATTTAGAACGTGATTTGGAATCTATCGTCGATGATTTGGCATTTTCTCAAAATATTATGACTACTGAGAAGGAACTCGAAAATGTCCTGAATTATGTTCAGGAGCTTGATCCTCCAGGAGTTGGAGCAAGAGATTTACAAGAATGTCTCATTCTTCAAATGGAAAGAAGGCAAGATGGAGACATTACAAGATATACAGCTTTAAAAATCTTAGAAGATTATTTTGAAGAATTTACCAAAAAGCATTACAAAAAGATTATCGCCAAAATGGAGATTTCGGAGGAGGATTTAAAAGATGCTGTTCATGAAATTATCCGATTGAATCCTAAGCCAGGTGGTTCTTTAAAAAGTGCTTCAAAATCATTGCAACAGGTAGTTCCCGATTTTCAGGTGATTGAGGAGGATGGAAAGTTGAGTTTAACACTAAACGGCAGAAATGCACCAGATTTAAAAATTAATCGAGGTTATAAAAATATGCTGAAAAATTACTCTGAAGGCGCAAAGTTAAAGAAGTCTGACAAAGAGGCATTAACTTTTGTGAAGAGTAAATTAGACGCTGCAAAATGGTTCATTGATGCCATTCAACAAAGACAAAATACTTTGTTTTCGACGATGACTGCCATTATGAATTATCAGAAAGATTATTTCCTTACTGGTGATGATACAAAGCTACGTCCTATGATTTTGAAAGATATTGCAGAGATTGTCGATTTGGATATCTCAACTATTTCTCGTGTTGCGAATTCAAAATATGTTCAAACACAATACGGAACCTTTTCATTAAAGCATTTTTTCTCAGAGTCGCTTTCAACAGATTCAGGTGAAGAGGTTTCTACAAGAGAGGTAAAACAAATTCTCTTGGAGGCTGTAGAAGAAGAGTCTAAAAGAAAACCTTTAACAGATGAGAAATTAGCAAGCTTGTTGAAAGGGAAAGGATATAATATTGCTAGAAGAACAGTGGCGAAATATAGGGAACAACTCAATATTCCTGTTGCCCGTTTAAGAAAAGAACTTTGATGAAGTATTTTGCAAAATTACTTTCGTGGATTTTCTTACCATTGTTTACACCAATCTATGGTTTGCTCATTGCTTTAAATTTGCCAATTCAATCAGGGTCTTTTGAAGCTTCGGCCTCCTTGTATATGTTAGATTCATCAATAAAGATGTTATTCTTATTGTTGTTTCTCGTTTTTATTGTGATGGCACCAGGCTTATCGTTAATTGTGCTAAAACTCAATAAATCCATTAATTCCTTGCAAATGGCAAGTAAGGAAGAGCGATTGACTCCCATTGCAATCATGACTTTTTATTGCTTGGTTTTGTATCTGTTTTTAATTTTTCAGCCTGCACATGCACTTATTCCATCAATAATTAAGGCGATGGTGTTGGGAGGTGCAGTAGGAGCTTTTGCCTCTTATTTTATCACGAAAAAATCTAAAATAAGTTTACATGGAATGGGGATGGGATCCTTGTTTGGATTTCTTTATATGTTTTCTTTACCTTTAGAACGAACACCAATTATTATTTTAATTGGTATTTTACTTTTGGGTGGTTTAGTTTTAACCGCTCGATTAATATTAAAAGCGCATTCTATTCGAGAAGTGGCTACTGGCTATTTACTCGGGTTCGTTTCGCAAATGATTTGTATTTATTTTTATCCTTAAAAAACAATTAAAAATGAAAAAAGTATTTAGTGTTTTAATCTGTTCAATGTTCCTTTTATCTGGATGTAACCTTTTTAATGGTGGAGTACAGAATATTAATTTATTTACCATAGAAAATGATAAAGAATTAGGAAAAGAGGTAGCTGCTGAAATTGATAATAATCCACAAGAGTATCCTGTTTTAGACAGTGCACAAAATCCAACACCTTATAAGTATTTATATGACATCAGAAATACGATTTTAAATTCTGGAAATGTAACTCATAAGGATGATTTTGTTTGGAGATTACGTATCATTAAAGATGATAATACCAAAAATGCATTCTGTACACCTGGTGGTTATATTTATGTTTACACAGGCTTAATTAAGTATTTAGATTCTGAAGAACAATTGGCTGGTGTTTTAGCTCACGAAATTGGTCATGCAGATTTACGTCATTCAACACGTCAGATGACAAAACTTTATGGAGTAGATGTTTTGTTGAATATCATTGCTGGTGATAGAGCCTTGATTAAAGATTTGACTTCTAGTATTGTAGGATTGAAATTTTCAAGAACTCATGAAACGGAGGCTGATAAAGCTTCAGTTACTTACTTGTGTCCAACAGATTATGCTGCTGCTGGTGGAGCGAAATTCTTTGAGAAAATAGAAGCAGAAGGTGGAGCTTCAACTCCAGAATGGTTAAGTACACATCCAAGTCCTGCCAATAGAATTGAATATTTCTATGAGCAAGCCAATCAACAAGGTTGTACGGGTGAGGAAACTTATACAAGTCGTTATCAACAATTGGTGAGGTCATTACCATAGAGTTTAAAAACAAGTGAAAATTACGTTTTAGTCAAAGGATACCATGATTGTAACAACAGAAAAAGGGGAAAAGATTGATTTAAATAAAGGGATAGATTTATCTATTCCTTTATCAAATGATGCGGATAATCCCTTGGCATGGTATGTTAAACCACCGCGTTTTGAACCTGTAATGGAAGACGAGTGGATTGGCGAAGTTAAACAAGGTGGAGCTGTAAATTTCCGTAATATCTTTTTTAATCCGCATGGCCACGGAACACATACAGAGTGTTTAGGTCACATCACGCCGGAAATTTATTCTATAAATAAGCATCTTAATCAATATTTCTTTAAGGCAGTGGTGATTAGCGTTTCACCTGTTCATAAAGGTGAAGATGCTGTTGTAACTTTAGCTCAATTAGAAAAACTGAAGGAATATGATAGTGTTGAGGCCGTAATTCTTAGAACATTGCCAAATACGCCTGACAAAAAGTCAAAAAATTATTCCTCTACCAATCCTCCTTACTTAGATGTAGATTGTTTGGAGTTGTTCAATCAGAAAAAGATAAAGCATCTGTTGTTGGACTTGCCGAGTGTAGATAAGGAGTCAGATGGTGGTGAATTGGCATTTCACCATGGTTTTTGGCAAGTTCCTGAAAATCCACGATTCGATCGAACAATTACAGAAATGATTTTTGTTCCTAATGAAGTTGAAGATGGAACCTATTTGTTAAACCTTCAAGTGGCTCCATTCGAAAATGATGCATCACCAAGTAGACCTGTGATTTTTAGATTATTCTAGAGATAACTTTTCTGTATTCTTTTATTTTATAAAAACTCACTTATGAAAGTATATTTCCTTTTATTCTTTTCTCTTTTTCTAACCGCCTTAGTGATTGGTCAAGACAATCAATTGAAAACGATTGATTTTAAATTCATGAATCAAGATCAATCAAAGGTTGCGCAAAACTCTCGTTTGGAATTAGGGGTAGAATTACCTGATTCAGTTTTACAAATGATTAGACGTTACATGGCGGGTAGGCCAAATCAGCGTGGTGGATTAAATCCATTTGTGAGTTGGGACATAGATGTTAAAGCGATTTTTATGCATAAGGAAAGTGGTGAAAAATCGGAATCTGTGGGTTTTTGGTACCACGAAATGGAAAGAAATGAAAACGCTAACCGATGGAATTATCTTCAAACAGATTACCAGTTTAGAATTCGTTTTGCTCCTGAACACATTGGAGAATGGAGTGTTAAGGTTTTTGTTAAATTACAAGGAGAGCAGGTGTATATTTCTAAAAGAAAATCATTCAATGTTTTTGATTCGAAGTATAAAGGTTTTGTGTCTTTAAATGAGCGTACTCAATATTTAGAAAGAGATGGACGCACAATTATTCCAACCGGGGTAAACCTTCCTTTTCCGAGTAACGAAAATAATTTAATGTATGACTTAGATAAAACCTCAACACTTGATATTGCTGCATGGGAAGAGTATGAAACTTTGGTAAAAGACTATGTTGGAAAAGGTGGAGAGTATTTTAGAATGTTGTTTCATCCTAGTGCCAACGATATAGAATTTGAAGAAGTCGGTTATTATCAAGGGCGTCAAAATTTTGCTTGGGAAATGGATAATATCGTCGCTTTTTGTGAAGAGAACAATGCCTTAATTCAATTGAATTTAATGTATCATACCTACTTTATGAAGTTAGGAGATTATCATCAGTTTAGATATGATTTTGCAAATCACTGGTATGATGAAAATATTTGGCCTTATAAAGATCCAAGTTCTCCATCAGGGTATTCTATTATATTGAATAGTGATACGCCTTCGGATATGTTTTTAGAAGAGTTGGGAATGCGTTATTTGAAGCAGAAAACAAGGTATATCATGGCAAGATGGGGTTATTCAACAAGTATTTCTATGGTTGAGCTTTTGTGTGAACCTTGGCACATAGATGAAAACCCTTATGCTGATGATCGGCCTTATGATGAAATCTCGGAAACAGGAGATAAGGCTAGAAAAGCAGTGTATGAATATCATAAGCAGATTTCAAGTTATATCAAAGATAGTTTAAATTACAATAATCATTTACTTGCTGCTGTAGGAAGGAATCCATCTGGGAAAAGTGCAATTTACTCTCATTATACAAAGGAGCAACCTGAATTTGTTGATAGTACTTGGTTTTTAGAAGATATAGATGTGATTTCAATCTCGTTTTATTCTCGAAGTCCCGAAAAAACAATTCACTCTAAGAAAAGTTCAAATAATAAGTTTCAAAATGAAAATTCTATTGCTGCAACAATTAATCGATTGAAGGAAGTTTATGGCAAACCCGTTCTCTTCGGAGAGTCTGATCATGGAGATGGAACCCACATGTGTTCAGACTATCAAGGACATAAAATAGATGTAATGCGCTATCCTTTTACAGGGAGTATTGGACATTATATTTGGGCTGCTTTTATGAAATCTGATGAGGTTGATCCTTTGCCGAAATCAAGGGATGAAAGCGAGAGTTGGCCTGTTATTATTGAAACTAAAGATTACTTTAATAGTGATCGTTTTATTTCTCTGATTAATGATAAGGAGCTGTTAGGTAGAGAAAGGGCTAAGTTTAAAGGCTCTGATAAGTACCTTGTAGAACATCAATATATCATTGGTGATGAGAAGAGCAAAGTCGAAGGTTATGTTTACAATCGAACCTTTAATGTGCAAACCGCTTCAGCGTCGAATGATCCATCATTAGAAAATAAATGTAATACACTTCCTGAGGGCTATGTTACGCCAACAGAAATATCGTGGCGTCCCAACAGAATGAAAATTGAGGGTTTAAAACCTTTAACCAAATATAGCATCTTCTTTTTTGGGTACGCCAATCACTCTTTATTAATTCAAGCTGATTTACGTACATCCTTACTTGGAAAATTGAAATTGACTCATCCATTACTCGTGCCAAACCAGCAAGGAGCACCATTGCTTTGGTATCAAGTGGAGAGGGCGAATTAATAAATATTTAATACGCTCAATCCATCAAAATTTTGTAATTTTGACTTCTTGTAGATTAATGAGTTTATGGCGAAATATACCTTAAGTTTAGACGAAGATTTTAATTTTGATTTAATAGGTTTATGTAGTCATCAAGGAGATTATAGGGTCTGCTGGGCGATTAATGAAAAAATTGATTTAAAACTTCGAAAATCAATAGAGCCCTTCATGGTTTCAGGAAAAAAAGGGACTATAAACTCTTCACATTCTTTGTATGAATGGGAAGATGAGAATGATAATATAAGCTATTACTTTATTCAAAATAAAAGTCAAGGTAAATATTTAGTTCCGGAGAAGTCTCAAATTGATTTTTTTTTAGTGATTAGAGAAGCTGGAAGTGTTGATTTAAAAAATCTTCTCTCTCAATTAAAGCAAATACCTTGTATTCTAACAGCTTTTGACTTTGATCCTTATGAATTGAAATCTGCAAATAAGTTCATATTTTAATATGGATGTAAGAAACATTAGAAAATATAGAAAGACATGAAAAGAACTAAAATTGTAGCTACGATAGGACCAGCTTCATCATCAAAGCAAGTATTGAAAGGAATGATGGAAGCAGGAATGAATGTTGCGAGAATCAATTTTTCTCATGGTTCATATGAGAATCATGAAGAGGTTATTCAAAATATTCGAGAGTTAAATGAAGAAACAGGGTTGAATATTGCGATTCTTGCCGATTTACAAGGTCCAAAGATTCGTACCCGTGAAATGGAAAACAATGGAGTGGAGCTCGTTCCAGGTGAAAATGTTGAAATCGTAACAGATGAAGATGTTGTGGGAACAAGTGCTCGCTTTTCGATCAATTATACTCAGTTGGCTGCAGATATCAAACCAGGTGAGCACATTCGATTGGATGATGGAAAGCTTGAACTAAAAGTTGTTTCTACAGATGGAAAAGTAATTCAAGCTGTTGTAACACACGGTGGAATCCTATCTTCAAACAAAGGAGTGAACCTTCCAAATACTGTGATTTCATTACCTTCATTAACTGAGAAAGATACCAATGATTTACAGTTTGCAATGGAGCATGATGTGGATTGGATAGGATTGTCGTTTGTACGTTCTACAAGAGATATCATTGAATTGAAACACATCATTAGTAAGAACAGAAATAAAGCGAAGATTGTTGCTAAGATAGAGAAGCCAGAGGCCATTAAAGATATTGATGGAATCATCAAGGAAACGGATGCTATCATGGTTGCTAGAGGTGATTTAGGTGTTGAGATTCCTATGGAAGATGTGCCATTGGTTCAAAAAATGCTGATTAAAAAATGTTACTTGCACGCAAAACCAATTATTGTTGCAACGCAAATGATGGAGAGTATGATTGAAGATTATACGCCAACTCGTGCTGAGGTGAATGATGTTGCAAACGCTGTACTAGATGGAACAGATGCAGTTATGTTGTCTGGAGAAACTTCTGTCGGTAAGCATCCGATTACAGTTATTCAAGCAATGGATAAAATTGTTCGTAAGATTGAAGAATCAGACATGATTTACTACAAAGAAGAAGTTCCTGAGAAAAACCAAGAACGTTTTATTTCAGATTCAATTTGTTTTAATGCAACAAGACTTGGGAATAGGGTTGATGCTAAAGCAATTGTTACCATGACTTTCTCTGGATATACAGCTTATAAAATTGCATCACAACGACCAAAATCGCAAATTTTTGTTTTTACAAGTAACAGAGAAATTTTAACACAATTGAATCTGGTTTGGGGTGTTCGCGCAATTTACTATGATAAAATGGTAAGTACAGATCATACAATTGCAGATATAAAATACATTTTGAAAGATAAAGGTTTCTTGAGCAAAGGAGAATTGGTTATTAATGTTGCATCAATGCCGATTGAGTCTAAAGGGAAATCAAATATGTTGAGATTGAGCTACATTGAGTAAGCTTTAAAAATACTGTTTTAAAACCTCATCGAATTGAATACTCCACTTGGAAAAATCTTTTTGATGAGGTTTTTTTTGATCCATACCCAAATGGATTGTTTGAAGCGTAAATTAAGGATTGTAAAATGTCAGTTGTTTGATTTTAATAGTATTTTTGAAATTCTTGATTAGATTCAAAGCATAAGCTATATTGCTATAAGCTACAATCTAATCTATTATTTAATTCTTTATTATTATGAAAACACTCTACACAATTGTATTTACTCTTTTGTTTATTTCCTCGAATTATGCACAAGGATTGTATTTGAATCTAGAAAAAGGAAAGGAATACCTACAACATTCTAACTCAACAACCAAAGTTCTTCAACATATTGAAGGTCAGGAATTGCATACAACAATATCTTTAATTGGTACCACTTCCTTTCTTGTCAAAAAAGTTAAACGAAAAGGATATGTGATGGATGTAAGGTTTGTAGATCTGTTGATGCAAATGAACAGTCCTCAAGGAACGATGGAGTTTGATTCTGAAAACCCTGGATCAGATGATATTTTTTCTGATTTACTTAAGAAAATGACTGATTTTTCTTTTGAAATCACACTTAGCAAATTTGGTCGAGTATTAGACGCAAACGAAATGAATGGGATTTGGGATGTGATGGTTGATGAGGTTCAGGGACTGTCTGGAGCACAAAAGAAACAAATTAAGGCCGAATTAAATAAAACATATGGAGAGAAAGCTTTTACAGGAAATTTAGAATCTGTAACAGCAATTTATCCTGAAAATCCTGTTGAATTAGGGGATAAATGGATGGTTGAAACGATTCTTTCATCTGGAATGAAGGCAAAATCTGAAGCTGATTTAAAGCTAACAAAGTTAAATGAAGATTATGCCTTGATTATAAGTGAATCCAATATAACAACGATTAATAAGGATGAATATGCTTTAATTGGTGGTTTAGAAATTAAATATGATATGAATGGGACTGCTTCAGCGGAATATAAAGTTGACCCAAAATCAGGTTGGATTAAAGAGGCAAAAATCATTCAAGAAATGGAGGGCGTAGCGTATGTCAAAGGAAATCCTCAAATGCCTGAAGGATTAGAAATACCAATGACGATGTCAAGCGAGTCTGAAATTTCGAGTCAAAAACAATAACAAAAAATTGATGTATTAAAAAGCCCAACTTAATTTTTCAAGTTGGGCTTTTTTATTTTCTGATTCTAATTACTTGATTATGTATCTAACAGCAACGGCAGAACTTAAACCAAATGACCTACTGTTTATGATTCCAATGCTTGGTCCTGCTTCCACAGCAAAGCCTAGCGGTATATTCGTATTGGGAAGAATATTGAAGTCTAACCCAATTACTGCATCTGCATTTAAGAAAAATCCATCATCATAATCATGATCATGCCAATGGTTACCGTTGTTCCATGCACCAAGGGTTCCACCTACACCTAGGTACCAGTCAAAGCCATCAGTCCAGCCTGTAGGTCTTTGCCATTCATAAAGTAATTGTCCTGTAAGGTGATTATTACCACCACCAAGCGTTATGTCTAAAGCGTTACTTCCTCCAATAAAGGTTTTAAAATTAATACCACCACCACTAAACGGATTGTGAGGGCTTAGTCCTTTTAAACCAATTGCGTGCTGATAAGTTTGTGCAAAAGAGAATGTCGACATTAATAAAATACCCGTAATAAATAATAGTTTTTTCATAAAATTAATTTTGGTTGTGATTAAATATACCATTTTAAAAGGAGTAAGAATCGTGTAAAACTCCTTTAAATTGTAAAAAATGCTAATTACTATTTTTGAAAAACATCTACTACTTAATTTTAAGGTTATATTAAATTGCGGAGAATTTTTATATTTGTCTAACCAATAAAACTATCAATGAAAGGTATATTGATTTTAGATGATGAGGAGGAGATCCGTGAATTATTAGACTATAATTTATCCAAAGAAGGTTTTTCTTGTTTTCTCGCTGGAGATGGAAAGGAAGGCCTTGAGGTTTTGGCTGAAAACAAAGATAAAATTGATCTTATTTTATTGGATGTAATGATGCCGGTGATGGATGGAATTGAAGTTTGTGAAGTCATCCGAAATAACGCACAATATGACGATAAGTTGATCTGTTTTTTAACTGCCAGAAATGAAGATTATAGTCAAGTTGCGGGATTAGACGCTGGAGCGGATGATTATATTTCAAAACCTTTAAAACCTAAAGTCCTTATTAGTAGAATTAATGCTTTGTTTAGAAGGAATAAAGGAAGTTTTAGAGCTTCTGATGATGAGACAAGTATCTTGAATGTGGATCGTGAAAAATACACTGTAACCCTTAAAGGAGAAAATGTTCACCTTCCAAGAAAAGAATTCGAATTGTTAGATTTATTGGCCTCCAAGCCTGGAAAAGTATTTGAAAGAGATGTAATATTGTCCACTGTTTGGGGAGTTGATATCGTTGTTGGTGATCGAACCATCGATGTACATGTTAGAAAGTTGAGAGAAAAGATTGGATCTCATTATATTCAGACCGTTAAAGGAGTTGGGTATAAATTTGTTAACGATAAATAAGAGAAGGAGTTATAGTAAACGTCAATTTAAACTGTTTGTAGAACCTAAAATCATCCAAATAAATATACTTCGAATAAATCAGTGAATTTTATTCTTAATTTATTGTTTGAAATTAATAAGAAGTCATTATTTTTGTGCCTGATTTTACAGACCGCTAATTGGTTAATTAATCGTAAAAAGAATGAAAGTAGAAACCATATACGTTATCGAGAACAATAAGTTTGGAAAAGCCATTGCAGAATGGGCTGAGGATAAGCGTATCCAAGTGGTTCATACAACCAAAAAGAAAGATGATTTAAGTGAGCTCGTTGAAGGTGTAGTTTTGTTTCACGAGAACCATAATTTTACCAAAGACGATGATGATATTCAATCTGAACTAAGTGAAAGAAATACCTCAGTTCATAAGGTTGATATTAATGGAACTTTAGCTGCAACGAACTCTAGTTTTAACATGTGGTTAGACCGAAACCGACCAAATTCAATCTTGATTTTAGGAGATGAAAAAGTTGCTAAAAATGGTAATCTTGAAAATTTCTTGAAAGGAATCAATAACTAGTAACAGTCATCTGTTTTCTCAATAACTTCTAACAGTCTACGAGGCTGGTCTTTATACTTCTCTTGAATAGTATCCATGATTTCAATGCATTCAATATGCTTGTCTGTTTGATAGCGAGATGCACTAATGCACTCACAATAGTCAGTCATTAATGCATCTAATTCTGGGTCATCACAACTGGTAAATACAAAGGATAATATTGTGATGCCTATAATTTTTTTGATTACGCTATTGAGCATTGGATAACTTATTTTACGGCTTTCAAAGCGTTCAACTTCATTTCCTTAACCATACTCACTAATCCGTTTGAACGGGTAGGTGATAAGTGCTCCTGTAAACCAATTTCTTTAATGAATGCAAAGTCAGATTTTGCTACATCTGCAGGTGTTTCATCATTGACTACACGAATCAATAAAGCAATGATTCCTTTAGTGATAATAGCATCAGAATCAGCAGTGAAGTTCATTTTGTTGTCTTCTGTTTCTGCATTTAGCCATACACGTGATTGACAACCTTTAATTAATCTATCTTCAGTTTTTAAATCATCTTGAATTAAAGGAAGATCTTTACCTAGTTCAATGATGTATTCATACTTGTCCATCCAATCATCGTAGATGGCAAATTCATCAATTATCTCTTGTTCTTTAGCTTTTATACTCATTTCTAAAATTTTTAAATCAATCTTAATTAATCTTTTAACATTGGAATGATCCTCTCCAAAGCCTTGATAAAGATATCAATTTCCTCTTTGGTATTGTAAAACGCGAATGATGCACGAATGGTTCCTGGAATACAAAATTGATCCATGATGGGCTGTGTACAATGATGTCCTGTCCTTACAGCAATCCCCATTTTGTCAAGTAGCGTACCCACATCATAAGGATGTGTACCCTCAATTAAAAATGAAATTACACTCGTTTTGTTTTTGGCTCGTCCATAAAACTGTATTCCTTCAATTTTCGATAATGCTTCGGTGGCATAATCCAATAACTCTTGTTCGTGTTGAAGTACTGCTTCCATGTCTAGTGAGTTCAGGAATTCGAAAGCTGCACCGAGTCCGATTCCTCCTGCAATATTAGGTGTTCCTGCTTCAAATTTATGTGGAAGTTCGTTATATGTCGTTTTTTCCAGTGTGACTTCTTTTATCATGTCTCCACCTCCTTGATACGGCGGCATGCTGTTTAGGATTTCTTCTTTTCCATAAAGTACGCCAATACCTGTTGGGCCGAATAATTTGTGGCCAGAAAAAGCATAGAAATCACAATCTAATTCTTGAACATTAACCTGGATGTGTTGAATACTCTGAGCGCCATCAATTAATACTTTTGCACCTACTTTATGTGCTTTGTCAATGATGTGTTTTACATCGTTAACTGTGCCTAATGCATTCGAAATGTGAGTAACAGCAACAAGTTTTGTCTTTGCTGAAAGAATTGTCTCGAACTGGTCTAGAGCTAACTCTCCATTTTCATTCATTGGAATGATGCGAAGTTTACATCCTTTGCGTTCACAAAGCATTTGCCAAGGAACAATATTTGAATGATGTTCCATCGCAGAAATTATGATTTCATCCTCTGCTGTAAGCAATTCTCCAAAAGAGAAAGCAACTAGGTTTATACTGTCTGTTGTTCCCTTTGTGAATAATATTTCATGACTTTCCTTTGCGCCTAGATATTGCTGTATTGTTGTTCTCGCATTTTCGTAAGCAGAAGTTGCTTCTTGACTTAATGTGTGAACTCCTCTGTGAATGTTTGCATTTTCTTTGGCGTAATAATCATTAATACGCTGAATTACAGAACTCGGTTTTTGAGTAGTCGCCCCATTGTCGAAGTAAACCAATGGTTTCCCATGAATTTTTTCAGACAAAATTGGAAATTGAGATCGTATTTCTTGAATGTTCATTCCTTTTATTTTGATTGTTACAAAGGTACAAAGCTAACTTTACAATTAAGCGTTTTCTAAATGATATTGTGGAGTCTTAAGTTAAAAAGTGCGAAACAATTGATGATTTCCTCCTTGTCTTTTTTATGATAGTTGATATGTTTAGGTATAATTACACAAATTCCTTGATTTTAACCGTTTTTATAAAAACCTCCATATTTACCTATATAATTATTTTTATATTTACAACTATTCAAATGTTATTAACTAAAAATTAATTATATGAAAAAGGTAATTATTTATGCTAGCGCGCTTGCGATGTCATTTGCTTTTGCATCTTGTGAAGACAATGATTCAGTAGGAGATGAGATGAATGATGTGAAAGAAGAAATGAATGAAGCTGGTGAAGCTGCTGGAGATAAAATCGAAGAAAAAGCAGAAGAAACTAAAGAGAATATAGAAGAGTCTACAAATAATTAAAAGACTTGTTTTAACCCCTTGTCAAATTATTATATATTTGACATAACTATTATTAATGAATAACTAAAACAAATTACATGAAAAAATTATTTATTTACGCCAGTGCATTCGCTGTATCAGTTGCATTTACATCTTGTGAAAACAATGATTCTGTAGGTGATGAAATGGATGATGTGAAAGAAGAAATGAATGAAGCTGGTGAAGCTGCAGGAGACAAGATTAATGTTGAAACAGAAGAAGCAAAACAAAATATAGAAGAGTCTACTGAAGAAGCTAAAAAGAGCTTAGAAGAAACTTCAGAGGATGTTAAGGAAAACATTGAGGAAACTTCTGAAGATGTTAAAGAAAATATAGAAGAGACTTCTGAAGATGTAAAATCATCAGTAAATGATGGTGTTGAGGAAACTAAAGAAGCAGCAAAAGAAGTTCACTCAGATGTTAAAGGAGGATTGATGAAGTCAGAGAAATAATGACTTTGCCTTTTTTCAAAAGTGAGAATTGGCTCACTTAATGATTTAAGAAAGCTTGTCATCGACAAGCTTTTTTTATGTCTTAATTTTGTTGATCTTTTTTATACTTCTCTTGATACTTGTCGTATAAATCGGTTTGAATGTTAGTTAAATCTATAAATTCACCATTAATCATTCCCGTAATTATATTATTGGTACGCATATCTAATGCATTTCCATTATTGACAAACAAAGTGGCTTTCTTACCAACTTCAATACTCCCAACAATTTCTCCTATTCCTAAGATTTTTGCAGTATTCAGAGTGATGGCAGAAAGTGCTTCTCCTTGATTTAATCCATAGGCCATTGCAGTTCCTGCTAAGAAAGGGAGGTTTCTTGTGTTCATTGTTTCCATTCTACCTGAATTTTGAATGCAAAATAAAACACCTGCTTCGTTCAGTAAATAGGGAAGTCGATAGGGTAAATCAATCGGATCATCTTCATTTGAAGGTAGTGTATGTCCACCTTTTATAATGACTGGAACATTGGCTGTGACTAACTCACTTGTAACTTTGTGGGCATCATAACCACCAACAATTACAGGATAGTTGATGTTCAACTCTCTTTGAAAATCGATGATATCTAAAATCGCACGCATCTGATTTCCGTGAATGTAAAGTCGTTTTTCTCCTGTGAATAGTTCACGCATTGCCTCAAATCGTTGGTCAAAAATATCGGTTGACTTACTGTAGGCGTGAGCAGCCTCAAAAAATGAGCGTATCTCTTTTAATTTTGTACTGTAATTTTCATTAAGTGATTTGGATTTCCCAGACCAACCTCCTCCGCTTATAGGGTTTGGCCAATTGAGGTGGATTCCATCATCGGTTTTTAAAACAGCATCTTCCCAATTCCATGCATTTAAACTCATAATTGATGATGATCCCGAAATAACACCGCCTTCTGGCGTTGCTTGGGTGTAAAACACACCATTTGTTTTAACTGTTCCAATGACATCTGATTCCGCATTGTAAGCGATTAAGGAACGAACATGAGGATTAAAAGTTCCCACTTCTTTGAAATCACGTGTAGCCCTTACCGCATCAATTTCTGTTAGACCTAATTTTGAATTTGGTGCAATAAAGCCAGGATAAATATCTAAACCTTTAAGGTCGATTATAGTATCCCAAACTGCTTTGTCTATATTGTGCGTTAGTGCATTTTCAACGAGTATAATTTCATCTCCTTTAACTCCAACCAATCCTTGATTGATCACTTTTCCATTTCCTATATGTACGGTAGCTTTAGAAAATAAGATGGTTTTTTGTGCAGTCCCAGAAAATCCAAAACATACAAAAAGAAAGAACGATATAATTAATTTCTGTGTATTCATATTTCTAGTTTTCTAGTGTTTTGATTCTCCAATAGTGTCGCAATGCCAGTGTCTTTCCTTCTTTTTAACGAAAGTTTTCTTCGGCTCTCCTTTTTTATTTGATGTCAACATCTTGCTAATGATGCGGGCTTTTTCTTCTTGAATTCTGTAATATTCATCAACACTTTTCCATGCATCATAAAGGAGTTCTCCATCAATGAAGGTTTTACTTACTTGTGCGTTTATGCTCAAAGGATTGTCCGTCCATATCACAACATCTGCATCTTTACCTTCTTTCAAACTTCCCATTCTATCATCAAGATGTAGCATTTTTGCGGGATTTAAAGTAATCATTTTCCAAGCATCTTCCTCGCTCATTCCACCGTATTTTATCGATTTTGCAGCTTCTTGATTCAAGCGGCGCCCCATTTCAGCGTCATCAGAATTAATGGCAACCAATACACCTTGTTCTTGCATAATGTTCGCATTAAAAGGAATTGCATCTTTTACTTCGTATTTGTAAGCCCACCAATCTGAAAAAGTACTTCCTCCAGCACCATGTTTGGCCATCTTGTCTGCCACTTTGTATCCTTCTAAAATATGGGTAAATGTATTAACAGTAAAGCCCATCGAATCTGCAACATTCATTAGCATATTGATTTCACTTTGGACGTAACTGTGGCAACTGATGAAGCGTTCGCTATTTTTAACCTCCCAAATAGATTCTAATTCTAAATCTATAGCAGGTGCAGAAATGTTACCCTTCTCTTTTTGTCGTGGAGACAATTCATTGTACTTCTTCCATTTTTTCTTGTAAGTTTCTGCACGTAAAAAAGCATCGTAGAAGACTTGTTCAACTCCCATTCTTGTTTGCGGAAAACGAATCGTTTGATAATCTCCCCAATTACTTTGTTTTACATTTTCTCCTAAAGCAAACTTGATGAATTTTGGCATATCTTTTACCAACATTTCCTGAGGAGAATATCCCCATTTTAATTTAATGATCGCTGATTGTCCTCCAATTGGGTTGGCAGAACCATGCAGTAGGTGTGAAACTGTTACTCCACCAGCTAACTGTCTGTAGATGTTGATGTCATCATTACGCACAACATCGGCTATGCTCACCTCTGCAGAAACAGCTTGTCCACTTTCATTAACGCCTTTTGAAATTGCAATGTGCGAATGTTCGTCAATAATTCCAGAAGTGACATGCATTCCGCTACAATCAATTTCAATTGCACGTGAAGGAATGCTAAAGTTTCCTGTTCCTATAAAATCAATTTTTCCATCTTTTAAAATGATGGTTCCTTTCTCAATAATTCCTTCTTTTTCGTTCGTCCAGAGGGTTGCGTTTCTTAAAACATAAATCTCCTCCTCAGGAATAGTGTCGAATCCATATGCCATGTTCGGGAACCAAATGTCACCCACTTCACTGGTGTCAACACTTATTGTGTTTTTTGAAATTTCATCCTTGTCATTCTCTAAGCTTGATAATTGTATCCCTGACCATTTAACCCATTCTCCGTCTGGTAATTGACCTTGACCTAGAAAAGCATTGATTTTCTGACTATAATTACCGTGTAGCGTTACAACGCCTTCATTGTAATTGTCTTTAACATCAAAATAGAAAACAGCATCTCTATAATCTACAGTAATATTTACCTTTGATTTTAGAGTGTCTATAGTGGATAATTTTGTTTCAGGATCAACCGATTTGAAGAAACTCATGGCTGTACCAGTTGGCTTCTCAGCACTTCCTTTGATGTCAATGATGTAAGATGTTTCTGGAAGGCTAAATCTGTATTTCCCACGAATGTCAATATCAGCCACCTCTTTGGTATGGTGTTTTACTCCCATTGACCATGATTCTAGCAAGGTTGTGTTTTTCATTACAAATGGATCGGCATCAAAAACGGAGAAACTAGCAATCTTTCCTTTTTCTAAAGTTCCTGCCTGTTCACTAATTCCGAAGATTTTTGCCGGGGTTGTAGTCAGGGCAGCAATGGCATCTTCTCTTGATAATCCACGTTCTAATGCATTATGAAAATGCTTCCAAAATGTTTTGGCGTCTTGATGTCCTTTTGAAGTTAGGGCTATATCTACTTTGTTGGACTGAAGAACATAAGGATTTGAAGGAGCTAATTCCCATTCTTTTAGGTCGCTTAGTGGAATTTGTTGAGAAATGTATGGGTCTCCTACATCATAAGCTTCTGGGAAGTCAATTGGTAAAACAAGTGGTTGCTCCCATTCTTTAAAGTCGTTAATTTGCTCAAATTCGTTTCCTGCTCCAATAATAACGAAATCCAAATCAAATTCTTGTGCGATTTTATTGGCACGTAAAACCTCTAATTTATCTTCAACCACAAAGATTATTGGGTGATTTAATTGTTCACTTAAAGCATTTAATGATAAATTTTCTTGAAGCTCTTTTTTATTTACTGCATAGTATTGCGCATCATAAATGGCTTGTCTTAATAAAGCAATTGCCCCCATTTGAGAAGACGGATAGGTTTGTCTTGAAACTCCTTTTTGCAAAGAGAAAAAAGCTGCACCTTTTGTTTTGATGATGGCTTTTTCCTCTGGAACTTCTCCAAGAGCAACAATGGCTCCGTTTCCTCGTGCAATACCATCGTTAATATGTGTAACAGCAATATTGAAACCCATTTCCTGTAGTTTTTTTGATGCTTTTGGGTCCACTTTAAAGTGTCTTGCTGCATCTACCTCAGGGTGTATGGCTTCATTCCAATAAAACGCCCCGTCTTTACTGCTTTCAATTTGAGGTCGAGGACTCCATTCTTTTCTTTTTACGTTTGGTAGACCGACATTTGTGTAACTTTCAATAAATGAAGGAACGATTGTTTTACCATCCATATCAACAATTACAGCCCCTTCAGGAAATCGAATTAATTTTCCAACGGCTGTGATTTTACCATCTTTAATCGCAATAGAAGCATTGTTGATTGTTTTTTCAGGACTCACAATAATTGTAGCGTTTCGTAGTACAAGCGCTGAAGGTTCCGATTCCTTAACACCATTGTTTGGAATTGGGGTTTGACTATGAACAAAAAGCTGAATCAACGAGAAAAGAGAGATACAAATGAATATTCGCACAGTTTCCATAATTTAATATAAAAGATGCGAAATTAATATTTTTTAGTGTTTAAGTTGTAATGAATTGGTTACATAACTTTATTTAACGCATAAGTTGAATTTTAGGACTTGCTGAAGGGTATTATGAAGTGTCTTCATTATTTCGTTTTTAAGATTTAAAGTATTTGAAATATAGATAATTCATAGCTTATTTAGGAAAATCGCCTTAGCAATAGTTTTAGGCTTTATCTTTTGTAGATTTGAAGTAATCGACTATATTTAAGTCTATTAATTGAAAAGCACATGAGATCAGCACTACTTTATCTATTTAATTTCCTCATTAGGAGTTTCTCAAGAGCAATCGGGAATTATTGTTGGAATTACAAAAAGTGGTTTAGCCAATCCTGTATCTATGTTGTCTGGATATTTTAAATATGCAGACGAATCTGCGTTAAGGGTAATGACAATGCAATATGCAAAAGTTGATGAAGGCGGTAAATCCTATTATTTCGTGAATGCAAGTAGGTCAGTAATAAGGGTTCGAATTCAACCTTGATTTCCATCCGAGAAGCCTTCGTCTTAATTTCTCCTTTTTATACGCTTTAATCGGTCTATTTTGGTATTTTTGAGAAAAAAAATAATTATGAAAGGATTAGTTGCTGCTCACTCAGGTTTACGTTATATCGTATTGTTGTTTTTGGTGATTGCTATTGTGAATGCAATTGCGAATTTGAAATCAGATAAATACGAGAAAAAAGACAAAATGATCAATCTATTTTCGATGATCTTTTTACACATTC
This sequence comes from Brumimicrobium aurantiacum, assembly GCF_003402975.1. Classification (GTDB taxonomy): domain Bacteria; phylum Bacteroidota; class Bacteroidia; order Flavobacteriales_D; family Crocinitomicaceae; genus Brumimicrobium; species Brumimicrobium aurantiacum. The sequence continues at coordinate 145,428 of NZ_QURB01000008.1, forward strand.
AATTGCTACTTGGATTGGCGCTTTATGCCATCAGTGATAAAGTAAATTTTTCAAGTCAGACCATGAGTGAAACAACGTATAGATTTTTCACAGTTGAACATATTTTATTAATGGTTGTAGCCATTATTTTTGTTACTTTAGGAAGAAAGAAAGCCGAAAAGCAAACGATTCCAGCATTAAAGCATAAAATGATTTTAAGATATTATGGATTAGGTTTGATAATCATTTTTGTTGCTATTCCATGGCCTTTTATTTACAATGTAGGAGCTGGCTATTTCTAGACGCCTTAAGGGAAGTATAATTTCAAATATTAAAATAATTAATTCGTAGAATAACTGAATGGAAGTAGGGAAGTTAAAAGAGGATTTAAAAGGAGAAAGAGCCGTATTGGTTGGTGCAATCGTACAAAATCAATCGGAAGAAGAAGCAATCGACCACATTGAAGAACTTGAGTTTTTAGCAAAAACAGCGGGTGCAATAACAGAGAAAAAGTTTTTGCAGAAATTGCAAAATATAAATCCTAAAACTTTCTTGGGAAGTGGTAAAATTGAAGAAGTTAAGAAATATGTCCTTCAGAATAAGATTGACATGGTCATTTTTGACGAGGAACTATCTCCAGCCCAACTCCGAAACATCGAACGAATTTTTGAAATTAAAGTCCTCGACCGAAGTAATTTAATCTTAGATATTTTCGCTTCCAGAGCACAAACTTCTCACGCAAGAACGCAAGTTGAATTGGCACAATATCAATACTTGTTGCCACGATTAACAAACATGTGGACTCACCTTGATAAACAAAAAGGAGGGATCGGTATGCGTGGTCCAGGAGAGCGACAAATTGAAACTGACCGTCGAATTATTAAAGACAGAATTTCACTTTTAAAGAAAAAATTAAAGGAAATTGATAAACAAAAAGCTGTTCAACGCGGTAATCGTGGTCAATTGGTGCGTGCTGCGTTAGTTGGTTATACAAATGTAGGGAAAAGTACCATCATGAATACCTTGAGTAAATCAGAGGTGTTTGCAGAGAATAAACTTTTTGCAACGTTAGATACTACTGTTCGAAAGGTGGTTATTGAGAATTTACCTTTTTTATTGACAGATACGGTTGGTTTTATTCGGAAATTACCACATCAATTGGTAGAGTCGTTTAAATCTACTTTGGATGAAGTTCGAGAAGCCGATTTATTGATTCACGTAGTGGATGTATCTCATCCAAACTTCGAAGATCACCACCGTGTGGTAAATGAAACCTTGGCTGAAATTGACAAGAAAGACAAGCCAACAATCGTTGTTTTCAATAAAATTGATGCGTATAAATACGTCCCTCAAGAGGAAGATGACTTGTCACCAAAAACACAAGAGAACTATTCTCTTGAAGAGTTGAAAAGTCAATGGATTTCAAAAATTGACAACAACAAGTGTGTGTTTATTTCCGCTGAAAACAAAACGAATTTTGACGAATTGAAACACGTGATTTACGAAGAAGTAAAAACAATTTTCCAAGTAAGATATCCTTATAATAACTTTTTGTATTGATTTTTAAATCAGTATAAAAATTTGTTGATTATTGTTTTGCTATTAATTTATCAATTCAGCATTCTCCATTGGGGTTAGTGTTTCCTCTTACCTCAGGAGAATTTCCGAATATTTATTTTACTTATTTCTTTAATTTTATCCAATCACCAAAGATAAAACCTCCGCGCACCTCTCTACATCGGAAAGTTCAACACAAGAGTGAAAAAACTCTATATCCCGACTTTTGTAGGTGATTCCGTGTGAAAAAAAAACTTGAGCGAAGCGAACCCAACCTAAATTCGTAATTGAATAATCCGTAATTATTTAAACGATAACGAATTGATGGTCCTTCAATAAGGCTCTCAAAGCTGGATCTGGTCCCAGAAACTGTTCTCCAAATCGGTCCATTTCTTCCTTCGTTTCTAGAGATAGATTCTCTTGGATTTCCTCGATATAACTTTGTCCAATCACAAAAGGAGTCATCGATGGAATGATTTTTCCATTTTGAAATTGACCTACGATATGGTATTCGTCATTGATTTTAATTTCTTCGTCAGAAAATAAACAAGCGGATTTCCAATCGGCTCTCCAATCTTCTTCCCATCTTTTTTGACGTTTCTCGATAAAAGAGGCGTTACCCATCATTTTCATCATGTATGCTCTTGACTCTTTGCTCATTTTTTTTCCTTGTTTTTCAGCACAAGGAATACAAATGGCTACTTCAAACAAGGTTACATCTTCACCTTCGTCAACACGTTTGTATGCTTTTTCAATGGTGTAAGGTGTTTGACTTTCTGATAAATCGCGGTCGCAAACTTTACACCTAATAAACGGTTTGTCGTCGGTATCGGAATTAAAATCGTTGGGGATTTCTAAACTCATAATTTAATGGTCAAAAATTGTGTTATACTATGATTCTTGAATTGCTTTCAAGTACGTTTTTAAACTTTGTTCATCTTTTTTGTCTAAAATAAGTAAACGATTCTCCGATTCCACCACAATATGATTATCTAAACCTTGAATGATGGCTAATTTGTCGTCAGGTAGATTAATTAAGCAGTTTGAAGACTTGAAAATATGCGTATTCTCTCCTTTAATACTGTTTCCGTTTACATCTTTGTCAAGGTGGTCGAATAAACTTCCCCAAGTTCCAAGGTCACTCCAGTCAAAATCGGCTAAAATAACATCAACATTTTTTGCGTTTTCCATAACCGCAAAATCGATAGAAATATCTTCACATTTTCTAAAGGCTTCGTTGACAAATTCAAATTCTCCAGGTGTGTTGTAAATCTCTAATTCACCACAGAATAACTCATGTAAATCTGGTTTGAACTTTTGAATGGCATTTAGAATCGTAGCTGCTTTCCAAACAAAAATTCCTGAATTCCAGTAGTAATCTCCACTTTTTAGGAATATTTCAGCCATCTCTCTGTTCGGCTTTTCCGTAAACTGACGCACTTTTGAGATTTGACCTGCGATAATATCGCCTTCCATGTGGAATTGAATGTATCCATATCCTGTGTCAGGACGAGTTGGTTTTATTCCAAGTGTTAAAATTCTATTTTCTCTATCTGAACGTTCTAAGGCAGTACTAATGATGCGTTCAAATTTTTCTTCTTTTAATATTAAATGATCAGAAGGAGCAACAATTAAGTTGGCATCTTTATTTTGAGAGTATATTTTGGCTGCAGCAAATGTGATACATGGAGCGGTGTTTTTACGTTCTGGCTCAGTTAAAATTTGATTTGACTTCAATTTAGGTAACTGTGTTTTTACCAATTCAACATAACTTTCATTCGTTACGATGTAAATGTTTTCGTCAGGAACAATTTTAGTAAGTCGCTCATAAGTTAATTGGATTAGCGTTTTCCCAATTCCTAAAACATCTAAAAATTGTTTAGGGCATTCGTTTACAGACATTGGCCAAAATCGACTACCAACACCACCAGCCATAATTACAGCGTAATTATTTTCTTTCATTTCTCCTCATTTAATGGCTTAACTTCCGCCAATCGATTGACGAGATATTTTTTGCCAGTTTTTACTTCCGTGCAAAGATACTTTCTTCTGCGCAATATTCCACGTTGAAACACCATTTTACCTAATTTAAAGTATGAATTGTTTTCTAATTCTTCAACCAAAGCGGTGCCTTCTTTCTTCTCGTTGAACGCCATCAAAGCTCTTGTTAAGTGAATGTCTGTACAACTTGATGCTTTTAAATTATTCAAACTTTTCAATAAGGCTTGTTCAATCGACTCCGGCAATTCTTTTTTTTCTAAAACGGGAATCAATAGTCGTTTAAATTCACTTTTCCATTCTTTACCATGAGGAGAAACATAACCGCCATATTTGATATAAGTCGTCATGTGTGCAAATTCATGGATAGTTGTAATTAGAAATGCGTATGGATTTAGATCACTATTGACGGAAATTCTGTGAGGTTTTCCGTTGAATGGAGGTCGATAATCACCTGCCTTCGTTTTGCGTGGTTTACTAATTCTAAAGTTCAATTTTTGAGAAAACATCAAGTCTACCACATACGGGACGTAACATGTTGGAATGTAACTTTCCAATGCTTTTGATATATTTTCTCTCTTTGTTTTCACGTCGTAAAAGTAACGATAAGAATAAATTTTATCGAATAATTGGGCTTGTTTAAGAATAAGCTATTAATTTAGCAATAGTAATGAGTTACATAACAAGCATAGGAAAATACGTTGGTATGATTAAAGAGGTGTTCTCTAAACCAGAACGCTTTAAAGTCTATTATACCAGAACGATAACAGAAATCGAAACTATTGGGATAAAATCAGCAGGGATTGTTGCCATTTTATCTGTTTTTATGGGGGCGGTTATTGCCTTGCAAACAGCATCCAATATGGATAGTCCTTTGTTGCCCAAGTACACGATTGGTTATATCACACGATCGAGTACCATTTTAGAGTTTTCACCCACAATTATCTCCTTGATTTTAGCAGGGAAAGTAGGGTCGAATATCGCCTCTGAGATTGGAACAATGAAGGTGACAGAACAAATTGACGCCCTAGAAATAATGGGTGTAAATTCACTTTCATTTTTGGTACTACCTAAAATTATTGCAGCAGTATTCTTCTTTCCATTTTTGATTATTTGTTCAATGGGATTGAGTATTCTAGGAGGTTATTATTCAGTTACAGCTTCCGGATTAGCTTCTCATGAAGAATTTACTTACGGTGTGAGGGCCTTCTTTAAAATGGGAGACATTATTTATGCCTTGGTGAAAACCTGTGTTTTTGCATTCATTATTGTTTCTGTTTCTTCTTACTACGGATATTATACCAAAGGAGGAGCGCTTGATGTAGGAACATCTTCTACCCAAGCAGTGGTATGGAGTAGTATTACTATATTATTGGCAAACTTTATTCTTACTCAATTAATACTCATGTAATGATTGAAGTGAAAAACATAAATAAATCCTTTGGAGAAAATCATGTTTTACATGACTTCTCAGCTCGTTTTGAAGCGGGAAAGGTGAATTTGATTATAGGTCAATCAGGTCAAGGAAAATCTGTACTAACAAAATGTATTGTTGGATTGATGGAAGTCGATTCAGGAAGTGTTTTGTACAACGACAGGGACTTTTCTAAAATGAAAAGAAAAGAGAGAAAAAACATCCGTAAAGAAATCGGTATGTTGTTTCAGGGTTCTGCTTTGTTTGATTCGATGACCGTTGAGGAAAACATCATGTTTCCATTGAAAATGTTTACTGATATGTCCAAAAAAGAAATGCTCGAAAGGGCGAATACTTGTTTGGAAAGAGTAAACTTATCTGGCCGAAATAAATTATTGCCTGCTGAATTAAGTGGAGGAATGATGAAAAGGGTCGCCATCGCAAGAGCAATATCAATGAAGCCAAAATATTTGTTTTGTGATGAGCCAAATTCAGGCTTGGATCCAAGTACATCTTTGTTGATTGATAACTTGATTCAAGAAATTACTTATGAGTATAATATGACTACAGTGGTCATTACACACGATATGAATAGTGTGATTGAAATCGGAGATCATATTGTTTTTATCCATACTGGAAGAAACTGGTGGCAAGGAACGAAAGAAGAAATCATTAAAACAGAGAATGAAGAGATCATTGATTTCGTTTATGCCTCTAAATTTATGAAATCCCTTAAAGGGAAATTAGGTTAACCCCATTCTATTTTAAAATAATTCGTATGAAAATTTACCATAATCCACGTTGTTCAAAAAGTAGAAATGCACTTCAAATCTTAGAAGAAAAAGGTGCAGATGTAGAGGTTGTAAAATACCTTGATGATACTCCAAGTAAAACTGAATTGAAAGCGTTACTAGGGAAGCTTGGAATGAAAGCGGAAGAGATTGTTAGAAAAGGAGAAAAAGATTATAAGGAAAACTTTAAAGGAAAGTCTCTTTCTGATGATGAATGGATTGATGCTTTTATTCAATACCCTAAATTAATCGAAAGGCCAATATTTGTCAATGGCGATAAAGCTGTTGTAGGGAGACCACCAGAAAATGTATTGGAGTTACTCTAATCTCTATTTGTTTCTGAAGCTTTTTATTTTTTAAAATTCCTGTACTTCAAAGGGATTGAAATTCCCCAATGATTCTACTTCTTTAATTGTGTTTTTCTCAACACGTAAGACACGACCAGGATATTTTTCCACCAATCCCATATCGTGAGTGGCCATTAGCATTGCTGTTCCTTCATTGGCAATAGCATGCAATAAATTCATAATGGCTCCAGAAGTTTCAGGGTCTAAATTTCCTGTTGGCTCATCTGCAAGAATTAACTTTGGATTATTGAGCAACGCTCTGGCAATCGAAACCCTTTGTTGCTCACCTCCTGAAAGCTCGTGTGGCATTTTGTAGGCTTTCTCTTCAATTCCTACCATTTTTAACACTTCTAATCCGCGTTGTTCCATCACTGATTTCTTTTTCCAACCAGTGGCTTTCATTACGAAAAATAAGTTTTTCATTACAGAACGATCTGTGAGCAATTGAAAATCTTGAAATACGATGCCTATTTTTCTTCTCAATAAAGGAATTTCTCTTTTTCGAAGTTTATTTAAATCGTATCCTACAACTTCCCCTTGACCGTCAGCCAAACCTAAATCGGCATAAAGCGTTTTGAGGAAACTACTCTTTCCAGATCCTGTTTTACCAATTAAGTAAACAAATTCCTTCGAAGAAATAGTTACATTGATATCTTGTAAAACAGTTACTTTTTTCTGTTCAACCCTTCCTTGATTTATATCGATTACCTTCTCCACAGTCGTTAATTTTTACAAATATCAACAAAATAATACAAGAATTATATTGATATAAATAACAATCTTAACAGATTTGCGTTTAAAACTTTTCAGGGCCCTCATAATTGCAATGCCAATACTCCCTATTTTTATAAGTTAAAGTAAATGTATTTATTAAAGTCGTAAGATGATTACAACACGTGGTTTTATTTTTCTCGTTTTTACCTTAATCTCAACTCTTGGTTGGGGTCAATCCACCAAAGAATATAGTGGAGAGTATGCCGATTTTTACAGGGCTGAAGAATTGTTTGAAAAAGAACAATACAGTGCTGCAAGGGAAGTTTTTTCGACTTTTCTAAAGGATTTTGAAGACACCCAAGATCCACAGTACATCAAGGCAAAATACTATGTCGGTCTTTCAGCATTGGAATTATATAATACTGATGCAGTGAAAATTTTAATGGAATTCAACAATGAATATCCTGAAAGTATTTATAAAAACGATATTTTCTTCAAAATAGGAGAACACTTTTATCAGCGTAAAAAATATAAAGATGCACGCGAATGGTTAGATAAAACAGACCCAACTGCTATTGATACAGCATTGTTAACAGCTTATAGATTCAAGTTAGGATATTCAAACTTTCAATTGGAGGATTACAGTGCCGCGCGTAATGAATTTTTTGATATAAAAGACGGTAATTCAAACTACAGTGCGCCTGCTTTGTACTATTATTCGCACATTGCCTACATGAATAAAACCTATCAAGAAGCCTTGGATGGATTTTTGAAATTAAGAGAAAACCCAACTTTTAAGGATGAGGTTTCATATTATCTAACTCAAATATATTATCTACTTGGAGATTTTGACAAAGTAACAGAGTTTGCGCCAGATTTCTCAGCAGAAGAAAATGGAATCGAAAATAATTCTGCAGAAATGAATCTTTTGATTGGTGATGCTTACTATAAAATTGGAAAGTTTGATGAAGCGGTTGCTTACCTAGAAGACTATAGTAATCGTAAGCAAATGACCCGAGATCAAAGTTATGCTTTGGCGTATGCTTATTTTAGAAGTAAAAGTTATGATCAGGCCATTCGCATGTTTGACCGCGTGTCGAGAACAGAAGATAAATTAGGACAAACTTCGTTTTACCATATTGCAGAATCTTACCTTAAAAAGGAGGAACTAAATTATGCAAGAACTGCTTTTAAGTCGGCTGCAAACTTGGATTTTGACCCAGTTGTTCAAGAAGATGCTTTATATAACTATGCCGTTTTATCTTATAAGTTAGATTACAATCCTTACAATGAAGCCATCAAAGCTTTTGAATTGTTTCTAAAAGAATTTCCAAATTCAGAACGCAAAGATGATGTGTATAGTTACTTGGTAAATGTCTATTCAAGTACGAAGAATTATGAAGAAGCTTTGAAATCATTGGACAGAATACCTGTATTGAATATCAAATTAAAAACCGCTTATCAAGTTGTTTCTTATAATATGGGAATTGAGAAGTATGAAAGAGGGAATTACCAAGAAAGTATAGACGCCTTGCAAGGAGTTTCTCGCTATGATATTGACCCGATGATTACTGGTAAAGCTAAGTTTTGGGAAGCTGATGCACATTACATGTTACAGCAATTTCCAACAGCAATTACTGAATTCAGGGAGTTCTTGAATGTTCCTGGAATGAATGATGTTGAATTGAAACAAGCTGCTTATTACAATATAGCCTATGCTTATTTTATGCAAGAAGATTGGACCCAAGCGATACAAGCTTTTAGGACTTTTACACAGTTGAATGACATTCAGAATGAGACTAAATTGGCAGATGCTTACGCTAGAATTGGGGATTGTTATTATACTAAAGCTGTACCAGATTTTCAAAAATCAGCATTGAATTACGAAAAAGCCTTGAGCTATGATATCCCTAAAAAGGATCAATACTTATATTCGTTATCTAAGGTATATAAGTTAATCCCAGGAAAAAGAGATGCTCAAATTTCTACACTGAATAGAATTTTAAATGATTACCCTAAATCATCCTATGTTATTCCAGCGAAGTTTGATATCGCAATGAGTTATAAAAACAAAGGAGAATACAATGAATCATTAACCAACTTCTTGAATATTACAAAAGAATATCCGAATAACATCTTGGTAAAGGATGCTTTGATAGAAATTGCTGACATTAAGTTTAAGCAACAGCAGTATCAAGATTCAGAAAGTTTCTTTAGAAGAGTCTTGAATGAATATACATTAGATGACGAAACTTGTAAAAGAGCAACACAAGGAATTGTTGATGTTTACCGTGCAACACGTCGTCAGGATGAGATTGTGAGTCTAGGAAAAGAATATGCATGTGCTGAGATTTCTGAAGATGATGAAGAGATTTTCTTTTATGAAACGGCAAGTGAGTTGTATGTCAACGAAGAATACGATGAAGCCATTCCAGAATTGAAAAAGTATTTGAATCGTTATCCAAATGGACGTTTTTCTGTTCAATTGTTGAGTTATTTAGGGGATATTTATTACCAACGTGGAGAGAAAGAATTGGCCATTACTTATTATGAGAATATTATTAATCGACCAAATTCTGCATATACGGAAGAGGCACTTGTGAGAACCTCAAAACTATTGTATAATAGTGAACAGTACAGTCGTGCACTACCGCATTATGAGAAGTTAGAAAATTTAGCTTCACAACCGCAAATTGTATTCAATACGCGTGTTGGATTAATGAGAACCAATTACATTCTAGAAAATTATGATGAGGCAGCATATTCTGCAAATAAAGTGCTTCAAGATGAATTGTTGGATGATGAAACCATCAAGATTGAAGGGAATTACATTGCTGGAATGTCTTATTTTGAAATAGAAGAATACCAGAAGTCTCTAACTTTTCTTCGATGGACGGCAGACAACACAGGAAAGGTGAGAGGAACTGAAGCACTTTATACTTTAACTTTCGCCAATTATCAACTTGAGAACTACGAAAAGGCAGAGCAATTACACAATGAATTGTTACAGCGTAAACCAGCTTATGACTTTTGGATTGCCAAATCATTAATCCTTCAGTCGAGAGTGTTTATGATGAAAGATGATTTATTCCAAGCTGAAAAAACAATTGATTTGGTGATTAGCAATTACCCAAACAAGGAAGATGGTGTGATTCAAGAGGCGGAGAAAGTAAAAGCTGAACTGATGCAATTGAAAGATACACCAGACGATTTTGAAGACGATACAAACCGAATGATAGACATTAATAATGAAGACAATGAATAAACATATAATTATCTTTTTAAGTATATTTTCTACTTTGTCATTGGCTTTTGGTCAAAACGAAGGTGATGTGAATATCGTTACAGATTCGGATCGATCTATCGCTCCAGCATATCGTATTTATTTGCGACCAAAAATGATTGATACAGCAATTACTTCTTCTGTGATTGAATATCCATTATTGGTGTTAAAAGAGGAAACATCTTTTGAAGTCGAAGGAATTGAGCCTGCGAATATTCGTCATAGAGCACAACTTTCACAGTTGTACAATGGATATGCAAAACTAGGTGCTGGAAGTTTGTTGAGAGGATTGGGAGAGGTTTATTATAATTCAACACGTTCAAGAAGATTTAATTGGGGAGTGCATGCTTTACATCATTCTGAATGGGGAGAATTGTCTGACTATGCTCCCTCAATGTATGACAATACTCAGGTGAAAGCCTTTGGTAAAATTGAAGAAAGCCGTTTTTCTTATGGTGGAGGAGCACATTATAGAAATCAAGGTTTACATTATTATGGTTTCCAAAATCCAGAAGCAGATCGCGACAGTATAAAACAACGTTACCAATCATTTGGTTTCAATGCATTTTATGATTCGCACAAAAAAGATTCTGCAACTTTAAATTATAGAATAGGTTTAGAATATGATAATTTCTCAGATCGTAAACCAGAAGCTGACAGTTTAAGTGACTGGAGAGGAATGGAAAATTATGTTGGCTTAAAAACAAGCTGGCAATACAATACCAGTTCTAATGTTTTGTTGTCAAACCTTCGTGCTGATTTAGATGTAAGTTGGAATGGATTTAGTTATGGTGTAACGGGCGATTCGCTTTCACCTTATGATGCTGGATTCACATCAAACAATACTGTTATTCAATTACGTCCATTAACGAGTTTTTATGGATTAAACGAAAAAGTTCAGTTCAAGATTGGAGGGGAGTTCGCATTAGATATTCACGATGAAACCAATGCAAGTTTATATCCAATTGCTGAAGCAAGATACTCTTTATTCGATGATATGTTTATCCCTTATGCAGGTATAGAAGGTGGGTTAAAACAACAACGATTTGCTTTGTTGGCTGAAGAAAATGAATTTATCGGTTCAAATAATCCACTGTTAAACGAAAGTGTCTATAAATTTCATTTCGGAATTAAAGGAACATTAACTTCGAGAATTAGTTTTAATGCAAACGTGTCATTTGAAAATTGGAGAAATCATGCGCTATTTATCAATGATACTATTCATTCGTCAGGAAATCAGTTTAGGGTGGCGTACGATACGGTTTCTGTAACCACAATTTCAGGAAGTATTTCTTATCAACAAAGTGAAAAGTTGAAGATTGATGTAATTGGTAAGTTCAATACTTATGCAGCCAATAATAATCCTTATGCGTGGAACTTGCCACAATTGGAGTTAATCACAAGAGGTAAATACAATATTGCAGATAAATTAATTGCAAACCTTGATTTCTCTTTAGAAACAGGAAGAAAAGCACAAGTTTTTGATCCAACAATAGAGGGTGCTGAACTTGAAGATGGTGTTTATTACCGTGATTTGGGAGTAATTGCTGATGTGAATTTGGGAGCTGAATTTAGATACACCAAACGTTTATCAATTTTTGCAAACTTCAATAATATTGCAGCGCAAAATTATCAACGTTGGAATGGTTACCCAGTAAATGCATTTCAATTTATGGCCGGATTGACATTTAGATTTTAAGAGGATTAAGCGAAATTAATTATCGCTGTTGAAGTTTGTAATTTATTCTATATAATTTTATGTGTCTAATCACATTTGCGTATAATGTTTCGGAGGAGTATCCTTTAATCCTTATTGCGAATCGTGATGAGTTTTATCAGCGCGCAACTGTACCTGCACATTTTTGGAAAGAAGAAAATGAAACATATATTCTTGCCGGTAAAGATTTACAAGGTGGTGGAACTTGGCTAGGCGTTAGTAAAAAAGGAAAATGGGCAGCGTTAACCAATTATCGGGATCTTGAAAACATTAAAGAAGACGCACCTACCCGTGGGAAATTGATTCCTGATTTTTTAAACTCCAGTGATACATGTGAAGCGTATTTGTTACAACTTCAAGCGGAAGCAGGTCAATACAATGGCTTTAATTTGTTACTTGGCGATGCGACGGGAGTGTATCATTTTTCTAATCATACGAATGAAATTACTAAAATAGAAGCTGGATTTCATGGAGTGAGTAATGCTGTACTTAATACACCTTGGCCAAAATTAACAGCGCTTAAAAGTCGATTCGCAACGAAAGTTCAAAATGATGAACTCAATAAAAATGTGCTGTTTTCTATGTTGAATAATCAAGATCAAGCCGAAACTCATGAGCTTCCAGAAACAGGATTATCCGAAGAACTGGAAAAAGCCATGTCTTCAATTTTTATTGATACACCAAACTATGGAACACGATGTTCTACTTTGCTTTTTATTGCTAAAGATGGGAGAGTGAGATTTGTTGAAAGAACATATGATTCAAAAAATCACGACATTTTTAAAGATGAGGTTTTTGAATTTGATACAATCTCCTAAGATTATTTCTTTCGCCTTGAAATCCTGTGTTTTAAAGCTGTTTTATCAAGAAATTTATTTAAATTTAAAATTCTAACGAAGCGAAAAACAATGTTTAAACATATTTTAAGTTTAAAGTGTTTTGTACATATCATAAGTAAGTGTACTTTTGTAATAACACATTTTAGATCATGGCGAAATTTAACCCGGGTACCCTCTTAAAAGACATCAATAATCCTGCTGACTTACGTAAGTTAACAGAGGAGCAATTGCCTCAAGTTTCTGAGGAAGTGCGTCAATATATGATTGATGTTTTATCTGAAATTGGAAATTCACACTTCGGCGCAAGTCTTGGAGTTGTGGAATTGACAGTAGCTTTACATTATGTTTTTGATACTCCAAACGATCAATTGGTTTGGGATGTTGGTCATCAAGCCTACGGACATAAGATATTGACTGGGAGAAGAGATGCTTTTCCAACGAATCGTACCCGAGGAGGAATAAGTGGTTTCCCAAAAAGAAGTGAAAGCGAATATGATACTTTTGGAGTTGGACATTCATCAACTTCAATTTCTGGGGCTCTAGGAATGGCTGTTGCGAATCGTTACAAAGGACTTCCTGAGCGCCAACACATCGCTGTAATAGGTGATGGTGCAATGACAGCTGGTTTGGCTTTCGAAGGAATGAACCATGCCGGTTTTGAAAAAGACGCTAACTTATTGGTGATTCTCAATGACAACTGTATGTCCATCGATCCAAATGTTGGAGCTTTAAGAGACTATTTAACTGATATTACCACTTCACATACCTACAATAAAGTGAAAGATGAAGTCTGGACCATGTTGGAAAAGATTTCAAAATTTGGACCTGACGCACGTTCTGTTGTGAGTAAAGTTTCAACCGCTTTAAAAGGAAGTTTGTTGAAACAAAGTAACATGTTCGAATCGTTGAATTTTCGTTATTTCGGACCAGTAGATGGTCATGATGTAATTGGATTAGCGAAAGTGTTAGAAGATTTAAAAGATATTCCTGGACCTAAAATTTTACATTGTTTGACCAAAAAAGGGAAAGGATTCAAATATTCTGAGGAAGGAAATCCAACACAGTGGCACGCACCAGGAGTTTTCAATAAAGAAACGGGTGAAATTGTCAAAATTGTACCGAGTTCTCCTCAACCACCAAAATACCAAGAAGTTTTTGGTCATACCATCGTAGAATTAGCAGAAAAGAATGAGAAAATCATGGGAATTACTCCTGCGATGCCTTCTGGTTCTTCGTTGAATATTATGATGAAAGCAATGCCAGATCGTTCTTTCGATGTGGGAATTGCAGAACAACATGCTGTAACATTTTCTGCTGGATTGGCTACTCAAGGATTGGTGCCTTTCTGTAATATTTATTCTTCTTTCATGCAGCGTGCCTACGATCAAGTGATTCATGATGTGGCATTGCAAAACCTAAATGTTGTTTTCTGTTTAGACCGTGCAGGATTTGCTGGTGCTGATGGAGCAACGCATCATGGAGCTTACGATATCGCTTATATGCGTAGTATTCCAAATATGATTGTTGCCGCTCCTATGAATGAAGCGGAATTGAGAAACATGATGTTTACAGCGCAGCAAGACAATATGGGACCATTCAGTATTCGTTATCCTAGAGGCAAAGGAGTTATGACAGAATGGAAAACAGTGATGAAACCTATTAAAGTTGGAACTGGACGAAAAGTTACCAATGGTGAAGATGTAGCCATTTTGTCTATTGGTCACCCTGGAAATTTTGCCCAAGAAGCAATCAAAGAACTTGAAGGAATGGGTGCTTCAGTGGCACATTACGATATGCGATTTGTGAAACCACTAGACGAAAGTTTATTGCATGAAATATTCTCTAAATTCGATAAAGTAATCACGCTTGAAGACGGTTGTTTGATGGGCGGAATGGGAAGTGCAATTCTTGAATTTATGGTTGATCAAGGATATACTTCTAAAGTGAAGAGGCTTGGAATTCCTGATGAATATATTCACCACGGTACACAGCAAGAGCTTTATGCAGATGTTGGTTTCGATGTTAAAGGCATTATCAAAACAGTGTTGTCTATGTTGCCAGAATTGAAAGCTTCATTGAGCTCGGAAGAAAAAGTGAAGTACTCTGTTGGATAGTTTTAATTGAGTAATTACGAATGGGGAATGGAGAATTACGAATTAGGTTATCATACTTCATCGCAGTCGCCTTTTAGGTATATATAATCGGTGATGGGTAAAATAGATAAGAAAAAATTCGAATTCTTCAAAGCACCAATAATGGCCTTGGAATATATAATGCGTAGTCTTTCTTGGAATTCAATACATCAAGGACGAGCAAAATACGGATTGATCTTTTTCTTGCCTTTCGTTCCAATTTTCATTTATGTAAATAATTTGGAGGATAGTTCAATCATCATTTATGCTTTTGTATATTTTATTTTCTATTTGATTTTAACGATTATTGTCGGAACTCAAATCCGTAAAATAGCCAGACAATGGCCTGACAAAGAATATAAAAAGCTAACTTCTGATCAAGTAACTTTTCCTTTTATTCTGTTATTATTGGTCAATGCAGCGCTGCATTTCACGATTTATTATGTGGTTTTGAATGGTTTTTTATAACGCAACTAGAATTAGATTTCTCAATGCAAGCATTTTCGAAATGACATTCATTTTTTGATTTAGTGGCGAAAGAGGCTGTTTCAAGCTTTGCTTGAAACAGCCTCTTTCGATGTTCTACTCATATGACTTGTCATTTCGATCATTGTGTGAAATCTTTGATTTTACTCGATGGAGAAATCTGTTTTAGGAAAATCGTGATTAGAAAAGGAATTCTTTTTAGTTGACCAAGTCGTGGTCTACAATATAAGTGCTTCTGCCTTCTTTCCTTTGCGTAACTCTGCGAATCTTTGCGAAACTCAGCGTAAGTTATAATGAATAAACACCCTATAGACCTTTGTGACTCCTCCATGATCTCTGTGTTAGAAAAAATCTTTTCCTCTCTGCGTATCTCTGCGAATCTTCGAGGAACTTTGCGTAAACCTAACGAAGAGTATCTTTCTTTCCCTTTGGGTTAAAACTAAATCTCAATAGTATTACATGCCTAAAGCAAACCGCCTAAAGCCTACAGCTATCAATATTTCACAAAAACATTCTTCGGTTCAGTAAAAAATTTCATTGCTTCCCAGCCTCCTTCACGACCAACACCAGAAGATTTTGTTCCACCAAATGGCGTACGTAAATCTCTCACCAACCAAGCGTTGATCCAAACAATTCCCGCCTCGATATCATTGGCCATGCGATGCGCACGTTTTAAATCATTCGTCCAAATAGTTGCTGATAATCCGTACTGCGTTGAATTGGCCATTTTAAGTACTTCCTCTTCTGATTCGAATGGGGTAAGTGTTACTACCGGACCAAAAATTTCTTCTTGATTTGTTCTGCATTGATAGTCTAGTCCTTCAATTATAGTTGGTGCAATGTAAAATCCTTGATCGTAAGGTGCGTCTAATTTCACTTGGTGTCCACCAGCTAAAACAGTTCCACCTTCTTCCTTCGCCAATTCAATATAGTTCAATACTTTTTCCATATGCGGTTTAGAAACCACGGCGCCTAATTGTGCTTTAGGATCTGATGGATACGAAACCTTTGATTTTTTGATTTTCTCAACAAATGCTGTTTTAAATTTCTCGTAAATGCCTTTTTGTACAAAAATTCTTGATCCACATAAGCAAATCTGACCTTGATTGGCAAAACTTGAACGAATAGTCGTACGTAACATTTCGTCAAAATCACAATCGTCAAAAATGATGTTTGGATTTTTTCCACCCAATTCCAATGATAATTTCTTGAACATTGGTGCTGCAATTTTAGCAATTGTTTTTCCAGTTGTTGTTCCTCCCGTAAATGAAATTGCCTTGGTTACTTCGTGACGAACGATAGCGTCTCCAGCGGTATGACCAAATCCATGAACGATATTCAAAACACCTCTTGGAAAATTGATGTCGTCCATTACTTTACATAACAAGTAAGCAGTGTATGGTGTGACTTCAGAAGGTTTTGCAACTACGCAGTTTCCAGTGGCCATTGCAGGAGCAATTTTCCAAGAAAATAAATACAAAGGTAAATTCCACGGAGAAATACAACCCACAACTCCAAGTGGTTTACGCAATGTATAATTTACACCTACACCAACCATTTCATGCGATTCAGAAGCGTAATGTTGAATACCTGTTGCAAAGAATTTGAAATTGGAAATGGCTCTTGGAATATCTATATGTTCAGCAAGTTTGATTGGCTTTCCATTGTCACGACTTTCTGCCTCAACAAATTCATCCATTCTGGCTGCAATTCCTTCAGATAACTTCATCATCCAGTCTCCGCGCTCTTCAATACTTAATCCAGACCATTTTGGAAAAGCCTCTTTCGCTGCTGAAACAGCTTTTTCAACATCCTCCGCTTGAGAATCTGGAATTAATGAATAAGCTTTTCCTATAGCGGGCTCAATATTGTCGAAATACTTTCCTTCTTTTGGTGCTACAAATTCTCCATCGATATAATTCTGAATCTTTTCCATCTTGATTACCTTAAGTATTGTGTTGTAAAATAATAAAAGTTAAGCGATTTCCTTTGTTTTTAATCTAAACGTAGCCATCATTAAAATTCCAAATAACACACAAGCAAAGAGTAAGTGCGCTGTTTGAACTAGTCCAGGTACATTGAAATGATTCAAGATCACTCCACTGAGTAATTCAATGGCTAACATGGCAAACGCCCAATGAATGATGCGTAAGTCTTTACTTTTTCTTGAAATCCAAAACATCACAGTGATTAGAATTAAAACCAACCATGAAGAACTTCTGTGAATAAAGAAAATCATTCCCAAGTTTTCGGACCAACCTTCACGACCAATTCCAGCCTTAGTGAGATGATCAATCTCTTCTCTTACCTGTGTTCCAAGAAACATTTGAAAAAATGTAACCACGAAGATGAAGAAGACCAAGGCGTAAAATTGCTTACTTACTTTGATGTTTCTTTGTTGAGAAGGTGCAATTAAGCGAATAAGATAAAGTTGCAAACCAATTATGACCAGCGCAAGGAATAAATGAACGGTAATGGTCCAAGGTACTAGATTTGTTGCCACAACAATAGATCCAAACCATGCTTGAAACACAAGTAGAACTAAATTAAGCGTTGCAGTTATGACCAATTTTCGTTTTCGGTATTTCAACATGATCCATAGAAATACGAGAAGAACTCCATTTCCCGCCAAGAAGCCAAATAGACGATTGGCATATTCTGTCCAAGTTTTACGTGCATTAAAATCCTGCTCATATAAAATGGATTTGTCGTTGCGAATTTTCTCGGCGGTTTCTTCCATTCCGATAGAAGTAAGAATGTTGCCGAATTTTTCTACTTTCTTAGCGCGTTTTTCACTGTAAATGAGTTTGTAATCACTAGGTAAAGCAGAACTGTCTGTTGGTGGAACCCATTGTCCGAAACATTTTGGCCAGTCTGGACAACCCATTCCACTTCCTGTAATGCGAACAAAGCTTCCCGCAATGACAACCAAAAATATTAAAACCAATGTTATCCAATTGACCCGAACAAACCACTTACTGTATTTCATTTTTACCTATTTTAAGATTGTAAAAAACAATTGTTTTGAGTGTTTTTCACTGTATCTACAAAAATACTATTCAAACGATTATAAAGTCAGAAATTTTAATTGTTTTTCCATGCTTTTGCGCAAGCGTAAAAAGGATGTGTATTTGTATGGACGTTTTGTAAAACGTCCATACCATGCGCAGAGAAATTTCGTAGATGAAATTTTCGAAAAAAAACTTCGATACTATAATCCCTTAAAATTCATAGAAACAGAATTTACACAATGACGCGTATTCTTAGCTGTAAATCCTTCTCCTTCAAAAACGTGTCCCAAATGTCCTTTACAATTCGCACAAACAATTTCTGTTCTTCTACCATCCGCATCGGGAACCCTCTCAACAGCTCCGTCTATTTCGTCATCAAAAGATGGCCATCCACACATTGAGTCGAATTTAGATTCAGAGGTATATAAAGGCGTGTCACATTGCTTACAAGTATAAACACCTTTTGCTTTTTCATTGAGTAGACCTCCTGTAAATGGTCTTTCAGTTCCTTTGTGAAGGATTACTCTTTCTTCTTCCGGTGATAATTTATTACGTTTTGAACTCATTGTTTTCACTTTTATTTATTGATATAACGTCGGTTAACCTCAAAAAGTTTATTTAAAACCATTCTAAATACCTAATTGGTGGTATTGTGATTTCCTTGGTCAAACTATATTTTTGCACAAAAATAATTAAACACTGATATGAATAAAAAAGTTTTTGTTTTTACGTTAGCAGCAACAATGATGTTTGCATGTAAAAAAGAAGGTTGTATAGATGAATTGGCAACAAACTATAGTTCTGAAGCTGAGAAAGATGATGGTTCTTGTAAATACGATGAGCAAGGTGAAGACGGTTATACTGTACCTACGACTTATGCTTTTGTAGATGAAAACGGTAATTCAACAGTGAGTTACAGTGGTCAAACTGATCGTTTGAATCAATTAGAAGAAATGGTTGTTTTGATGAAGTCGGGTACAGGAGCTACTGTTTCTGAGCAAGCTTTAATAGATATGTATGCAAATACAGGAGATAATGGTGGTGGAAACTTTTCATTTTCTTCAACGAAACAATTAGAAAACAAAACTTTTACAAACGACGTTCAAATGTTTAAAGATTGGATGTCTGACTTAGCAACAGCAAGTAACGATTATATGGAAACTGCTGCAAGTGGTCAAGCAGGTGTTTTAACATCAGGAACTAGTTCTTATTTGTTTGACGAAAATGGATATGAGCCAGTTCAATTGATTGAAAAAGGATTGATGGGAGCGACTTTCATGCACCAAGCAGTAAATGTTTATTTTGGAGATTCGAAAATCAATGCTGATAATACAGAAGCTGAAGACCCAACAAATGGAGATTACTATACAGCAATGGAGCACCACTTTGACGAAGCGTTTGGTTACTTCGGTGTAGATGTAGACTTCCCAAATACAGTTCCTGGTAGTTTCTGGGGTAAATATTGTGATAAACAAGATGCTGACATCAATTCGAATTCAGTAATGATGGATAACTTCTTGAAAGGTCGTGCTGCAATTTCGAATGACGATATGACTTCTCGTGATGCAGCAATTGAAGAAATCCGTTTGATGTGGGAAGAAATTACAGCTAGACAAGCAGTTACTTACTTGAATTCAGCAAAAGGACAGTTAGGAACAGACAATGCTAAAGCTTTCCATGCACTTTCAGAAGCGTATGCATTTGCTTGGAACATCCGTTATGCACCGCTTGAAACAAGAAGAGTTTCTCAAACTGATCACGCATTAATTATGGCGATGTTCCCTGCTAATATGTGGGATATTACTGTTGCTGACATAAATGGAATTATTGCTGCAATTGAAGCAAACTATTAATTAGTGGCTTGTCGAAAATAGACACAAAATTATTTAACACAATAGGTTATGCTATATAAATCGATAGGATTAGTTGTTTTATTAAGTACTGGACTACTCTTTTCTTGTAAGGATAAGGTAGGAGTTGACGATGATGTGACAGATTTTGATAAAGCAGAAATGTTAGAAAACGTTTCTTCAAACATCATTGTGCCGTCATTGAACGCTTTTAGTACTGAAGTATCAGATCTTAAGTCAAGTTTTGAAACTTTCAAAGCGACACCAAATAGTGCAAATCTTGAAGAAGTAAAATTACATTGGAAAGAGAGTTACATAATTTGGCAATGGCTTAAAATATTTGACTTTGGACCGATTAGAGATATCGGGTTCAAAAGTGCAACAGCAACTTATCCTGTCGATACAGCAAAAATAGAAGATAATATTAGTAACGGTGGTTATAACTTGTCTTCTGTAGTAAACCTTGATGCTATTGGTTTTAACGCTTTAGACTATTTGTTCTACAACTCAAATTCGCTAACATCGTTTCAAAACAATTCAGATTATGCAGATTACGCTTCTGAAGTGATTGAGAAATTATACAACGAAACGCAAAATGTAGTGAATGGATGGTCAACTTACGAAAGTGAATTCAATGAATCTACTGGAACTTCATCAACTTCTGCATTTTCAGAGTTTGTGAATGAGTTCAATAGAGATTTTGAATTGGCGAAAACAGCCAAAGTAGGTATTCCAATCGGAAAAGCGAACTTAGGTCTTGCTAATCCAGATTATGTTGAAGCACGTTACAGTGGAATTTCTTTCGAATTACTTGAAGAGAGTATTAGAGCTTTGGCAACAACATATAAAGGAAATAGTTACAGAACTGATGCTGCTGGAATTGGATTTAGCGATTACCTAGTTCACCTTGGTAAAGATGATTTAGACCAAACCATCAAAGATAGATTTGAAATTATTTTAGATAAAACCCAAGGATTTTCAATGACCTTAGAAGAGGCGATTAATGATCCTTCAAAAACAGATCAGTTGGATGAATTGTACCTCAAATTGCAAGAGCATGTAGTGTACATTAAGACTGATATGACGGGTGCCTTTGGTGTGCTCATTACATACCAAGACAATGACGGTGATTAATCGATAGATATGACAAAAGGGAATCCTTTTAAAATTGATTTTTTTAAGCAAGAATCTATAGCTCCTCTAATAATGTTTCGCATTATTTTTGGGGCTATTTTGCTTTTCAGTAGTGTACGGTTTATTTATAAAGGTTGGGTAACAACACAATATATCGAACCGCAATTTTATTTCGGATATTTAGGCTTTGAATGGGTGAAACCTTTACCCGGAAACTGGATGTTTTTGCCTTTTGTTATCATGGTGATTTCTGCTCTATTTATTGTCATCGGACTCTTTTATCGCTACAGTACTTTTGTTTATTTTCTTTGCTTTACTTACGTAGAACTGATTGATAAATCTAATTATTTAAACCATTACTATTTTGTAAGTTTAATGGTTTTCTTACTCATTTTTGTACCTGCCAATCGCGATTTTTCCATTGATGTTTTAAGAAGACCACATTTACGCAGAAAATTAGTTTCGGCATGGCACATAGGAATTTTGAAATTTCAAATGGCGGTCGTTTATATTTTCGCTGGAATCGCTAAACTAAACTCCGATTGGCTTTTGGAAGCACAACCTTTAAAAATTTGGCTGCAAGCGCATCATCAAATTCCGCTTATTGGAAATTTATTGCAAGAAGAAGCAACGGCTTATTTATTGAGTTGGGGTGGATGTTTTTACGACTTATTTATCGTGTTTTTCCTCTTGCAACGTAAAACCAGACCTTTCGCTTATATCGTTGTGATATTCTTCCATTTGGTTACATGGTTGTTGTTTCCCATCGGTGTTTTTCCTTGGGTCATGATTTTCTCTACGACTATTTTCTTTAGTGTCAAATTCCACCGCACTTTATTGTTGGCATTGAAATCGATTTTCAAATGGCCAGCTTATGTTCCAGATAAAATTGATGCCAAACCAAAGGCCAATAGTTTTGTGAAATTAGCATTGGTAATTTATATCTTTATCCAAATTGTAATTCCTTTCCGTTATGTATTGTATCCAGGAAATTTGTTTTGGAACGAAGAAGGGTTCCGTTTTTCATGGCGTGTAATGTTGATGCACAAAGAAGGTTTAGCGACTTTTTATATTAAGGATAAAGCAACTGGAAGAACCATTGAAGTAGACAATTCTGACTATTTAACCGTTCGACAAGAAGATCAAATGGCTACCCAGCCCGATATGATTTTACAGTATGCTAAATTTTTAAAGTCAGAATTTGATGGAAAGACATTCTCTAATTCCACTAAATCAATAACTTTGCGCGATCCTGAAGTAAACGCAGAAGTATTTGTCGCTTTAAACGGTAGACGAGCACAACTGTTTGTCGATAAAAAACATGATTTGTCTACCTTAAATTATAATTTGAAACACCGTAATTGGTTAGAACCATTTGAAAAATGAAATTAGTTGTATTTGCAATAGCGTTATTCTTCGTCACTTTTTCATTTGGTCAAGAAATTTACCGTGGAAAAGTTCTAGATAAAGAAAATGACGCTATTCCGGGAGTGAAAATTCACAACCTTACTAGTGGTGCGCTAAAACGTACCTCAATTGACGGAGATTTTGCGATAGCCGCACAACCTAAAGATACCCTCGTTTTTAGCTTTTCTTACTATGATAGTTTATTCGTTGTTGTAGGAAAAGAATTGAAATTAGGCGGAAAAAACCTATTGTTCATGAAATACCAAACGCAAGATATTGAGGAGGTCATGATCATTCAAAAACGCATGGCTGATTTTAACGTCGGATTTATGCCACCCATTAAAGGAGTAAGACTAAACACAGGAACCAATTCAATTATAGAATTAGAAAATTTAAGTGGTGCAAAATCTACAGGAAATGCACGTGAAATGTACGCTAAAGTTCCGGGTTTAAACATTTGGGAAAATGATGGAGCAGGAATTCAAGTAGGAATTGGAGGAAGAGGATTAAGTCCAAAAAGAACGGCGAATTTCAATACCAGACAAAATGGATACGACATTAGTGCAGATGCCTTAGGATATCCCGAAAGCTATTATACACCACCCATCGAAGCCTTAAAAAGCATTGAAATTATTCGAGGTTCTGCCGCCTTGCAATTCGGAACACAGTTTGGTGGATTATTGAATTTTGAAATTTTAGATCCAGTTGAACATTCTCCTTTTGAATTTACCAGTCGAAATACCGTTGGAAGTTATGGATACTTCAGTACTTTTAACCGTGTTTCAGGAACGCACAACCGTATGTTTTATCAAGCTTATCACCAATATAAAAGGGGAGACGGTTACCGTGATAATAGTGCGTTTTACCAGCATCAAGCGTTTGCACAATTGGGCTACTATTTAAATGAAAATTGGAAGGTGAGTGCAGAGTTTACCCACATGAATTACCTCACCAAACAAGCTGGAGGTCTTACCGATGTTAATTTTGAAGAAGATCCACGACAAAGTGTGCGCGATCGAAATTGGTTTGCTGTTGACTGGAATTTATTGGCCTTACGTTCGACTTATGAATTAAGTAAAACCGCAACACTTAACGTACGTGCTTTCGGAATGGTGTCTAACCGAAGAACAATTGGCTTTTTAGGGAAAATCACCCAAACTGATCAAGGAGGAAATCGTGAAATGATCTATTCTGACTTTATGAACGGTGGAGTAGAGGCGCGTTTTTTGAAGAAATACAGTTGGTTTAAATCCGAACAAAACGAAGCTAAAATTAAAGGTGCCTTATTGATAGGAGCAAGGGTTTATCAAGGAGAAACAAAAACAGAACAAGGAACAGCGGCCGATGGAGATGATGCCAACTTTATTTTCGTCAATCCAGATGATGTCGAAGGTTCATCGTTTACCTATCCTTCGTTAAATCAAGCCGTCTTTGCCGAAAACATGTTTTTTATAGGAAAAAAGTTGAGGATTAATTTAGGTGTGCGAATTGAAAATATTGAAACACAATCCAGTGGGTTTTACAAGCAATATGTAGTTCACCCTTTGAATTTCGATACCTTATCCATTTCTACTATTAATGATTCGAATGTTGTAGAAAGAACAGTTCCTCTTTTTGGAGCCGGAGTTTCTTACAAAACAGGAAAGAAATCGAATTTATACACAAACATTACACAAAATTATCGTGCCATTAACTTTACAGATATCCGTGTAACCAATCCAAATGTTGTGGTTGATCCTGACATTAAAGATGAATACGGTTTTACTTCTGAACTCGGATTCCGTGGCTTGTTAAACGACCTTTTGATTTATGATTTATCTGCATTTTACATTTTCTATGGTGATAAAATTGGATTGGCACCAAAACCTAAAACCATCAAAAAGGAACGTACCAATATTGGAGACGCACAAAATTATGGACTCGAATTGTTCTCAGAAATTGACTGGTTAAAGCTAGGTGCGAAGAAAAGAAAGTGGACTTTAAAAACCTTCGTGAATACTTCTTATATCAATGCGAATTATATCACCTCGAAAGAACCAAATTATGTAGGCAATAAAGTTGAATATGTGAGTGAATTTATGATTAAAACAGGGATCAGTAGCTCCTTTAAAAACTGGACATTAAAAGTACAATATTCTTACAATTCTTCTCAATTTTCGGATGCCTCGAATGCTGAAGAAGCATCAGGAGACGCTGTAATTGGACTAGTTCCGGCTTATGCTGTCTTTGATTTTAGCGGAAAATATGCTTTCAAAAAGTTCTTCCAAGTAGAGTTTGGGGTAAACAATTTCACCAATGCTAGCTATTTCACCCGAAGAGCAACGGGATATCCTGGCCCAGGGATTTTACCATCAGATGGGATTTCTGGGTATGTGACCCTGCAGTTTAAGTTTACGAAGTAGGTGGTTAGTTACATAGTTTTCAAGTTGGTTAGTTGTCAAGTTGGTTAGTTTTCAAGTTCGATAGTTTTAAAGTTGGATAGTTTGGTTACTTCTATACTCTTGCCCAATACTCATGCTGATTTTTACCTGTATGCTTTTGCTCAAAACTCTTGCTGATTTGGCGTCCTGTTCTGCCTACACCTCCAATCTGTCTTGCTGAAAAGTAACGCTGTAAAATGCCCCAAAAGGAGCTTCCAAGGTCGCTCTTCTGTCGCAAACAGCTGTACATTCAACTGCGTCAGGATTTCCGTTACCGTCAGGGCCGGGAAGAAATGATTCTTTTTAACATCGTACTAATGATTGTTTTTTATTAACTTAAATAAGAGTTACTGAATAAAACCTAAATCATGTCTAAATTTAAAGCAACGATTATCACCCATAAAGGACAGTCTAGAATTGCTGTAAGCTTCGAAAACAAACCAGAATTACGCCAACGATTTAAAAAACTTCGTGGTGCAAAATGGAGCGCTTCTAAGAAAACATGACATTTACCTGATAATAAGATCTATCGAAAGCAATTTGGTCTGCCTATTTACGATAAAGACACTCTTTCGGAGGAAAAAATTGAACAACTAAAGAATTTCAAAGATTGGCTCACAGCTCATCGCTATTCTAAAAGTACGGAAAACACCTACATAAATGTTATGCGTGTCTTTTTAGTGTTTTATAAGGATAAACCTATTTCCGAAATAGAAAATGACGATATTATACGATTTGATAATATGTATATTTTAAAGAACAAACTATCCAATTCCTATCAGAATCAATTTATAAACGCGTTGAAATTATTTTTTAAAACAGTTGAGAAAAGGAAATTAGAGACTGAGTTAATTCAACGACCTAGGAAAGAAAAGCGATTACCAAATGCATTGAGTAAAGAAGAAATCAAGAAAATTTTAGATGCACCACTTAATTTGAAACACCGAACTATGTAATCTTGGCATATGCTTGTGGTTTACGTAGAGGTGAAATTTTAAATCTAAAGCCTACTGATATACTCACGGATCGTTATTTACTCCGAATAAATCAATCAAAGGGGAATAAAGATAGAGTTGTTCCCATTAGTGAGAAGATAATTAAAGAATTACGCAGTTATTATAAAGCATACCGACCAAAAACGTGGTTATTTGAGGGACAGACACCAGGCACACAATATAGCCCTACAAGTATTCAAGAGGTTTTAAAAAAGGCCGTTAAAAAAGCAGGAATAAAGAAACCAGTCACATTACATTGGCTAAGGCATAGCTATGCTACCCATTTATTGGAAAGCGGAACAGATTTGCGTTATATACAAGAATTATTGGGTCATGGAAGTTCAAAAACCACTGAGATTTACACGCATGTTACCAATAGAGATATTCAACGAATTAAAAGTCCGTTTGATGACTTGTAAATCAAGTAATATTTATTAGTTTTATGGTAATAAAAAACAATAAAACTGTACAATATTTCTATTTCAGGAAGGCTAAATACAGTTTAACTGGATATATAAACACGTTGGCAGTAATATGAAAAAAGTCATTATCAACATTAGTTTTTTCTTTATTTTGGTAAGTTGTTTATCTAAAAAAGACAATATTGATTCTGAACTAAATATACTCAACGATATCTTTCTTGAATTAGTCGGAACTGAATATTATTATGAAAGACTTCCGATTCCACCAATGCCATTGGAATATGCTGAGAACAAACAAGATTCAATAAGCCACCATGTTCAAAAAGAAAAGTATGATGAAGCTTTTGCTAATCCTAAATTAGATAAGTCAGAACTAGTATTAGGAATTAGTTCTAATTTCAATAATCCTAAAAGGGAATTTAGAGATTGGAATACCAAAGAATCAACATTTCCTAGAAAATACTATCCTGACTCTCTACATTCAAAAGACTTTGACCAACTCTTAATTGAATTAGTTGATAGTACATCATTTCAAAAAGGTAAATTGGAATTGGAAAAATTAGAACAAACAGGAAAATATAGCATTAAGGATTTAGGGCAATTAGAAAAACAAAATAAAGAATATTGGAAAAGTAAAGAATACAGATATATTGCGTCAATTAGGTTTTCTGATTTTAAATTAAATAAAAACAACGATAAAGCAATTTTTTACTTTGATTTCTTATGTGGGGAATTATGTGGCTCAGGCGAAATAATATTTTGTATTAAAGAAAATGGTAAATGGAAAATAGTGGAAAGAAATATGCTTTGGGTATCATAAATACTACTGCCAACACCGTATATAATTTATTGCTAGTTCTAGCCTATTTACGAAAATCCTCGCGGATTTTCTATTCGGTTTTTATTTGCTAAATTAGGTGCTTAAACCACGCAACAAACCATATACAACAACGTTGGGGTGCATTTGAAAAACAACACATAAAAATGACAAGAATTTCGTAAATTGCAAATATGAAAGACACGACAATATATTCAATAGGACACGGAAATAAGAAGATTGAGGACTTCATAGCCGAATTGAAGTCGTATAAAATTCAATTTCTTCTCGACATACGTTCAAAACCCTATTCAAAATGGAATCCCCAATTTAATCAAGCAGCACTTGACTTGGAATTGAAAAATAATGGAATTACCTATGTTTTTGTTGGCGACACATTAGGAGGTCTTCCTGAAGACAGAAGTTGCTATGATTATGATGGAAAGGTTGTTTATGATTTAATTAAAGAAAAAGACTTTTTTAAACAAGGGCTTGAAAGATTAACAACAGCAAACGCAAAAAAAATCAACCTTGTCATAATGTGTAGTGAATCTAAACCTGAAGAGTGCCATAGAAGCAAACTAATTGGACAAGAACTTCTAAATAAAAATATTTCTCTGAAGCACATTGTATCAGAGAAGCGAGTTAAATCGCAAGTAGCAGTAATGAACGAACTAACAAAAGGTAAAGGAACAGTTGACCTATTTGGAAACGAAATGGACTTTACTTCAAGAAAATCATATTAATGGAATTTTTTACAATAGGAGTTTATAACTCAACCGAGCAGGAATATTTTAAAAAGCTATTAGATAACAACATTGACACATTTTGCGATATACGCCAAAGAAGAGGTGTAAGAGGTGCAAAATATGCTTTTGTAAATAGCAATAGGCTTCAAGAAAAACTTAACGAGCTTGATATTAAATATGGACACGTAATTGAACTTGCCCCTACTTCCGTCATTAGAGACCTTCAGAAAGAAGCCGATGCTCAACAGGGAGAATTAAAAAGAGACAGAAATAAACTCGGTAAAGTATTTACAATTGCGTATAAAGATAGAATATTAAGCAATTTTGACTTCGATTCATTTATAGATAAGCTTGATGAAGTTGGTGCAAATCGTGTGGTTTTGTTTTGTGTTGAAGAAAAACCAGAAGCTTGTCATAGGTCAATTGTAACTGACAAGCTTGAAAAGCTTGGATATAAAATTACACACTTATGAAAGAAATAGTCATAATACTCTCTAAAACCAAAATGAACAATAATCAAGTTTGTGTTGGTGGTTTGACTTTGAAGGGTAGATATGTAAGACTACTTGACGAGCAAGGCAATAATCAACCAGAAAATACAGATTTGGCACCTAAACAAGGATGGGAAATTGAATTTGAAGAACGACCAAATAATAACCCACCTCACGTTGAAGACATTTTAGTTCATAACAGAATATCTAAGGGAAAACTTAAAGACGAAATCACAATTAAGGATGTTATAGAGAAGAGAAATATTCCTATTTGGAGAGGACATCCTGACGAACTTTTTGACAAGCTAATTCAATGGACTCAAAGTGGTAGTGGTTATATAGACCGTGATGGAGGAATTCCGAATCATAGCGTAGGATTTTGGATAAGTGATAAAGATTTGAAACGTAAAGAATACAATGGTATTAGATACCAATATCCGTCAACAAGCGGTTGGAGAAGTATCAAATTTAAAGGATTAGAAAAGCCAGTTGATATAATACCAGCAGGCACATTAATAAGGGTTTCATTAGCAAGATGGGTTTCGTTCAATGAAGGAGAAAAACCGAAATGTTGGTTACAACTTTCAGGTTGGTATGATTTAGGAGAGCACTCTGACGAAGAAGATGATTTACCTTTTTGAAAAGAAAAAACGCACCCCAACAATGTATAAGAGCAATAGCGGGGAAAGTACTAAATATAAGGTCTTTACATCTAATAAACTTTGGTGATAGCGGAAAGGTATTCGCCTTGATATCCGCTACTGCTCTTATACTAGACCGTTAATCATAAATAGTCCACCACGTATAGGACAACCCACCCTTATATTGAACGCTTTATTTTTTCAAGATTTTACTCCAAACCAAGAACGATAACCAGGTAATTTGCAAAATGATTTGGTTTTAAAATCTGTTACGGGTAAACCGTGCAAACATCTCTTTTCAGAGTGTTTGTGACGTTGGCACGTCAAACAGATTTTAGATAAAAGTTAAGGTTTAAAAATGTAAAAGTCAAGATATTGGCAAAAGACATTTAAAGTAAAAAGCCTTTATTCCAAAATTTACATCGCCTTAACTTGATCGTTCTAAGGTTTGGAGTAAAAAGGGAAGAAAAAACTGCAGCTACCATTTTAGAACAGTGCCTAGCTGGCTACCTAAGCTCCATTCTAAAAAGGAACAATAGTGTGTGGTTAGTCTTGTATATTTCCGGGTGTTCTACTCCGTAAATGAATTTACTTCCGATAACATCCGCTAAGTATTATCGCCAACGAAACTTTTAAAATGAACATTTTGTTTAAAATAAAATGACTACTTTAGACTAAATTAAAAATGAACAGCGACAATACGTAGCTTGGACGTTAGCGGTAATTTAAGATGAGTAAACCAAATTTAAAATTAACTAGACTTGGAAAAGCCGCAATAATAATTTGCACTCTATTTATCTGTAATGTTTTTGTTTCTGACTATTTAAGTTCGGATAGCATCGAAATTCAAAATGGTTTACTTTATAATCTTCTGACTTTTTCTCTTTTCTTTTGGTTAATAAGTGCTATTCTGATTTTATTTACAATTTGGAATATTAAAAGAGAAAATAAAAAAAAGACAACAGGTTTGTCATCATTCCTTTTGATGATTATTAGTATGGTTTCCATTATTATTTCTTCAATTTTCACAATATTTACTCCACCAGAAATGTCGGAAGCTATTGTTTACCGTAATGAGAATGATCCTACTGATAAAATTATTTATGAATTTTATTTGACAGGTATTACCTCAGATTCTCCTAATTGGAAAATTATACGAACTAAAAATCAAGACGCCATAATTCGTAAGGTTGAAGTATTAAAGGATTCAATATTAATAGAAAATTTCAATATTTCAAGTTTTCCAAAAGAACCACCTATGATTCGAAATTTCAAGTATAAAGATGGAAGCTATACTTTGGAGAGCTATATGACTTGGGAAGATTGGAATAAATGGACTAAGTATAAAATTACTCACCGCTAACACAGCCTTTGACGGTCAGCCTGTAAAAACCTTCGATTTTTACATTCATGTAAATCAAATGTTTGTATCTTCGATAAAACATTTAAAAACAGGCCGTCGCAAAGGCTCAGCCGTTATGTACCATAGACCAGAGTACGAATGATTGATAAATTTTATAAAATAGAACCTGACTTAAGTGATGATCGAGTTGCATATATCGATGACTGGGAGTTTACATATTGGCAGAACAAACCGAAGGGTGATATAATTAAAAACCCTGATGGAACTTTTTCTGTAGTCATGGAGAAAAATTTCACCCCTCTAGTAACACAACTACAAAACCTGTTTAAGGATGGAAAGCCCCCCGAAAGCGGAACCTATTTGGGTGAGGCTGTTCTCACAGGCAAGAACGAACCTACAGACTGTATTCATGGTAACTTTATAAATGAAAAACAGGGGCTCGTAGTTAGCAATAGGTTGCTGAGACTCTTAGAGAATTATAAATTACCTGAATATTACATATATGATTTGCCATTAATCAAGAAAAGAAAAACTTATGATGAATACAGCTATTTACTATTCAACCAGGGAGACAATGGAATTAATAATAATGTTCGACTATTAATGGAAAATTCTACACCAGTAGTATGTGTTTCGGAAAAACTAATGAAAGATATTTGCAACTCTGGCATTAAAGGCTGCCAGTTCACTCAAATTAATACAGGTACATAACATGCGGTAAAAAAAATGGCGCACAATTACACTCGAGAGAAAGCGCCACTTTTCCTACCGCAGAACCGTTAATCGTAAATAGTCCACCACGTATAGGACAACCCACCCTCATATTGAACGCTTTATTTTTTCAAGATTTTTCTCCAAACTAAGAACGATAACCAGGTAATTTGCAAAATGATTTGGTTTTAAAATCTGTTTCGGGTAAACCGTGCAAACATCTCTTTTCAGAGTGTTTGTGACGTTGGCACGTCAAACAGATTTTAGATAAAAGTTAAGGTTTAAAAATGTAAAAGTCAAGATATTGGCAAAAGACATTTAAAGTAAAAAGCCTTTATTCCAAAATTTACATCGCCTTAACTTGATCGTTCTAAGGTTTGGAGTAAAAAGGGAAGAAAAAACTGCAGCTACCATTTTAGAACAGTGCCTAGCTGGCTACCTAAGCTCCATTCTAAAAAGGAACAATATGGTGTGGTTAGTCTTGTATATTTCCGGGTGTTCTACTCCGTAAATGAATTTACTTCCGATAACACCCGCTAAGTATTATCGCCAACGAAACTTTTAAAATGAACATTTTGATTAAAATAAAATAACTACTTTAGACTAAAGTTAAAAAATTCGGCTCGTTCTTAATCGAATGGTTATAACTAATTTACACGCTACGAGCCATATACAAGAGTGTTACCTGCAAGCTGAAAAACACCAAAAACATAATCGAAAAAATGGCAAAAAAGAAAATTGAAAAAGTTTACGAGAAATTAAGCAACGAGTACGAAATATTTGCCGAAAACGATAATGAATGGGAAAAAAACGGACTTAACAGTACGGATTTTAAAAGTTTGGTCTCTGTAATGCTTTCAACAATGACACACACAAAACGGGTAATCCGAGCGTGCAATGGCCTATATGATAAAGCTACAACACCAAAAGAAATGTTGGATTTGTCAGATGACGAACTTACCGAGTTGATTAAACCTGTGGCACATTATAATCGAAAGACAAAACATTTAAAAGAAATGTGCCAACAGTTAATTGACAATCACAACGGAGAAGTACCACGAACGGAAAAAGAACTTTTGGAACTACAAGGTGTGGGACGGAAGTGTACAGATATAATGATGAATTTTAATTTTGGTGGAGACACCATTGCAGTTGACACACACGTACACAGAGTTTTGAACCGACTTGGAATAGTGGAAACTAAATCCAATGAAGATACCGCTGACGAAATAAACAGACTTACACCAAAAAAATATAAAAAACACGCTCACGTGTGGCTAATACAGCACGGAATGAACATCTGCATATCAAGAAAACCGAAATGCGAAGAATGTATCGCTTCCAGTTTATGTGACTATTATGAAAAAGAATTTTAAACTAAACAATAAGTGAAAATTAGAAAAGTAAATATCCAAGACATTGAAAACCTAAAGGAAATCGGGAAATTGACTTTTGCCGAGACATTTTCTTCCGATAACAGCGAAGAAGATATGCAGAAATATTTGGAAGAAGGATTTTCGACCGAAAAACTGAAAACTGAACTGACAGACGAAAACGCTGAATTCTATTTTGCGGAACTTGACGATAATGTGATTGGGTATTTAAAAGTGAATTTCGGACAATCACAAACAGAAATAAAAGATAAAAACGCACTCGAAATTGAACGGATTTACGTGCTAAAGGAATTTCACGGAAAAAAAGTCGGACAAATTCTTTGCAACAAAGCGATTGAATTGGCGAAAGAAAAAAACGTAGAATATGTTTGGTTAGGCGTTTGGGAGCAAAACCCAAGAGCAATCAGATTTTATGAAAAAAATGGATTTGTAGCATTTGACAAACATATTTTCCAATTGGGAAATGATAAACAGACAGACATAATGATGAAACTAAAACTGAAGAAAAAAGCCAGCAGGTAATAACTAAGTCTTCGGCGTGCCGAGCGTCTCCGTTTACCAACGGATTACGCCCTTCGGTTGTGAGATCGCTTCGCTAAGTTGGCCAATATTTCGACAGGCTCAATAGGGGCCGCTGAACAACGAAGTTCTCATGAATACCTTTGAAAATAAACAAGAAATGAATAACACCATGTTGACAGCCTGTCCCGTATTTTAATCGGGAGATCCGGATTTCCCTATCTGTACTGCGATGTACTGAGCGAGCCGAAGTAAGCTTGCCGAACGTATGGGGAAAGCGATTTTATACTTTGTTTTTGAAAGATGATTTTGGAGGTTTGCAGACTCGAAAGTGTGCGTGCATTTCTCATTTACACTGGTTGATTACCATTCACTATGACAATAACCAGGCATTTATAAGGACTTTCACCAGTTTGATGTCGATTTCACAGCTTCTAAGCCATAACTTCTCCATTACGCACATGTCGTTTCTTTTATATTTCTGATTTAATGGTGTTTATAGTTTCTTTCCAGTTCTTGGGTGAACCTCTTTAGCTCCATTCTAAAAAGGAACAATATGGTGTGGTTAGTCTTGTATATTTCCGGGTGTTCTACTCCGTAAATGAATTTACTTCCGATAACACCCGCTAAGTATTATCGCCAACGAAACTTTTAAAATGAACATTTTGATTAAAATAAAATGACTACTTTAGACTAAATTAAAAATGAATGGCGACAATACGTAGCTTGGACGTTGGGTGTAATTTGAGCGAAAATCTGCAAATTTGAATATTTTACCAAAATTTGGTATATTTGAGTAAAATTAAAACGAAATGAAAAATACATCAATATCGCTCGGAAATTATTTTGACCAGTTTGTACAAACTCAGGTTTCTGCTGGACGTTACAAAAATGTAAGCGAGGTAATCAGAGCTGGACTTCGACTATTGGAAAATGAAGAAAGTAAAGTTATTGCGTTAAGGAATGCTATTCAAGAAGGAATTGATAGCGGAATTGCTCACGATTTCGACCCCAAAAAAAATCTTGAAGAATTAAAAGCGAAACGCAGAAAGAATGGCTAAATACGAATTGACCAATAAGGCTGTAGCTGACTTAAACGGAATTTGGGAATATACACTCGAGAATTGGTCTGAAAATCAAGCTGACAGATATTACGATATGCTCTTAGATATTTGCCAAGACATTGCCAACAATCCTGAACTTGGAAAAAATTATGACGGAATTAAATCTGACCTTTTCGGACTAAAAGCAAATCGACACGTAATATTTTATCGAAAATCAGAATTAAATCCAATCGAAATAACGAGAATTTTACACGAGCGAATGGATTTGAAAAAAAGAATAACCGAATAATAAAAACTTCACCCAATAACTAAGTCTTCGGCGTGCCTTTTAGGCCCTACGGTTGTGAGATCGCCTCGCTAAGTTGGCCAAGAAATCAACCAAGCTCAATCGTACATCTTTAAAATTATTACCTAATTCTAAAAGATAGCAGCAGAGGTATAGCTGTGGGACGGTATGAACAATCAAAATAGACGATAGTGCAACGAATATAGGTGGTAATTGATGCAAAATAAGCAACGAATAATTTTGATTTGCGACGAATACAGGTTACTTTCATTGCAAATAATGCATTGAATGAAAGCTTTTATACATCAAAAGGACAATTGGCCAGAATTTACTTGGAATAGTAATGATTTCTTGAATTTGTTGAGTGAGGCAAGGAAAAAAAGTGAATGAGAAAACATTTGAAAATAAGATTTATGTTGCCGATTTTTTCTTTACATCTTGCCCTGGAATTTGTCCTAAAATGACTGCAAACATGAATATTGTTCAAGAGGCGTTTAAAGATGATGACGATGTTTTATTGCTCTCTCATTCTGTTACGCCAAGCGATGATTCTGTAGCGGTTTTGAAAGATTATGCGCTCTATAAAGGAGTTATTTCAAATAAGTGGCACTTGGTTACAGGTTCTGAAAAAGAGATTTACAAATTGGATAGAAAAGATTACTTTGTTGAAGATGACTTAGGCTTGGAAAAAGATGAAGATGAGTTTTTACATACCGAAAATTTTGTGTTGATTGATAAAAACAGACATATAAGAGGAATTTATAATGGACTCAATAAAACATCTGTTAAACAACTGATCAGCGATATTCAAACTTTAAAAAAAGAAGGGTAAGCGTTTCTAGCTTTTAGTTTGGCCATGTTGTAAAAGTGTGTCATGAAGAGAATTTCCTTGTTTAGTTCTTTAAAAAATCAGCATAGAATGATTAATTTAGCTAGTGAATATAGCTTGAGTAATTAATCAAAACTTCATTTGGTGTGTTATTCAAATAAACAATAAGGATATGTCAATAACCAATGAGTCAGAATTAATCGGAATGCAAAGAATTAGCCAAGTCGTTGGAACTACGCTAAAACGAATGAGAGCATACGCCAAAGTAGGAATGTCAACCAAAGAACTGGATGAATACGGTGGTGAGATTTTGAAAAGTTATGGTGCAAAATCTGCTCCTTTCGAAACCTATAGATTTCCAGGCTATACTTGTATTAGTGTAAACGAAGAGGCGGCACATGGAATACCTTCTGATCAAAAGATTCTAAAAGAAGGAGACTTAGTAAATATTGATGTTTCAGCAGAATTGGATGGGTTTTGGTCAGATAATGGAGGCTCTTTTGTTTTGGGAAAAGATATTCATAACCACCAACCTTTAGTTGATGCGTCAAAACATATTTTACAAAAGGCAATCAACAGTATAAAAGGCGGAGTGAAAATATCAGATATTGGACATATCATTGAAACTGAAGCGAAAAAATCTGGCTATAAAGTCATTAAAAATCTAGCTGGACATGGGGTCGGAAGAAGTTTACACGAAGAACCAGAAAATATTTTAAACTACAGGGTGAGAACAAATAGAGAACGCTTTAAGAAAAACACAACAGTGGCTGTAGAAACTTTTATTTCAACAAATTCTTCAGTTGCAGTTGAACAGAGTGATGGTTGGACTTTGGTTGGTAATAGAGGGGGATTTGTGACGCAACACGAGCAAACTATACTTGTTACAGACAAAGAGCCAGTAATCTTGACGGAGGCTAATGAGATTTGGGATTAATGAAACTTAAAAAGTTTATTTCACTACTGGTCTTTTCTGTTCTCGTTTACTTCATTATAAATGCCATTCGCATCTATAAATTTTCTTTTGAATATAGTGAGCAAAAATCTGATGTTGCTATTGTTCTTGGTGCTGGAATAAATGGAGATATTCCATCGCCTGTTTTTCGTGAGCGTATCAATCACAGTGTTTACTTGTATAAAAAAGGAATTGTTTCAAAGATCATTTATACTGGTGGACAAGGAAAAGGTCAAACTCAATTTGAAAGTGTAGTTGCTAAAAAATATGCCATTGAAAAAGGAGTGAATGAAGGAGATATTTTTATTGAGAAAAAATCAAAATATACAGTGGAAAACCTGAGTGAAGCAAAGCAAATTATGGATTCCCTTGAGTTTAAAACAGTCTTGCTGATTTCAGATCCTTTCCATATGAGAAGAGCAGCGCTACTTGCAAACAAAAATAAACTCAATTTTAAAACCTCACCCACACAAACGAGTATGTATAAGTCTAAAATACCTAGGTTTATTCAATTGATGTATGAATGTTTTTTCTTTAGCATAAGAGAACCTATTACTAGAATTAGTTTTTAAAAGATTTCGAGTGAGTTATCCCTAACACCGAAAAGTGATTAAGTGTTAGGGATATGACTTGTTTTATGACCTCAATGCTCATGCGCTGTCTCGCCTTTTAACATTTCAGCAATCAGATAATATGCATCATTCTGAACAATCTTAGCATTTTCAGGTAATGGCGATAGCAAATCAATAGCAATCCAACCATCTTCTTGTTTTCCTGTTTTTACTTCAATCATTTGAAATTCGAATTCCTTTTCTCTTTTTTCTTCAGATTGCGTAGTGATGAAAATATAGGTTTTTCCATCTTCAGTAATTACTGCTGATTCAGGTAATGCCATCACTTCATTCGCTTGTGTAAATATTTTACCTTTGATGTACATTCCAGCAACAAGATTAATGTCTTTTTCTTCGATTTCCGCATGAATATGAACAGCTCTTGGAGCTTCTTCGAAACGTTTTCCAACAGAAATAATTTCAGCCGTTAATGGTTGATTCGATGTGGCTACCGTAAATTCAATTTTTTGACCTTCTTTTACAAACATTACGTCTTTTTCGAATACCATGAAATCGGCATGAAGATGTTCTGTGTTTACAATTTTAAACATGGTCGTTTGTTGTTCCATATATTGCCCAATTTGAATGTCAACCGCTTCTATTGACCCATTGATTGGGCTTTTAACCGGAATTCTATCGTATAAATTCCCTTCTTGAATGTAATTTAAATTTAAATTTAATTGTTTTAATTGAGCAGCATAACCATTCATTTCGCCTTTGTTTGAAAGGTATTCTGACTTCGATTTTTGCATGTCTTTCCCTGCTCCAATTTCTGCTTCAGAAAGCTTTGTTTGTCTGTCAAATTGTTTTGACAAATAAGCGTCGTTGTGAAAGGCTTTTAAATATGCCGTTTGAATATTGATGAAATTCGGGTGACTCAAATAAGCTAAAGTTTGACCTTTTTTGACATTTTCTCCTTCTATAACTTCAATTGAAACCACATTTCCGCCCAAGATTGCTGTAATCGTAGCTTCGTGTTGTGGCGGAACTTCCAAACTTCCATTCGTCTGAACAATTCCCTCGAAAGTGTGATGTTGCATGGTGTCTAATTCAATTTTCAGACTTTTGAATTTTTGCGGAGTAAGATGAACTTCATTCGTTATGTGATCATGTCCATGATCGTTTTCTTCCTCGGTAGGAGCTGTCTCGCTTGTTGTGCAAGAAAATAGTCCTAAAATAAGAACTAAGCTCGCTATATATTTTATGTATGTTTTCATTTTTCTATGTTTTAGTAAACTGTGTTATTACTACTTTTAAATCTCTAATCTTGAATGTAATATTCAAGTAAATAACGCTGTTTTAAATAATTGTCAAGTGCATTCCAAGCATCCAATTCAATGCTGATTGCAGACCTGACTGCTTGTAAAAAGTCTGAATAATCTACCGCACCTTCTTTAAAAGCTGCAATTGCACTTTTTCTTTGTAATTGAGCCATGGGCAAGGATTCTTCTTGATAATAGATCCAAGTTTTCTTCCATTTTAGATAATCTTCATAAACAGAATTGAATTCTTGTTTCAATTCCATTTTTTGTTGCTGAAAGTTTTGCTCTGCAATTTTTCTGTCAATTTTTGCCGCTTGAGCTCGCCCTAATTGTTTGTTGAAAATCAATGGGATATTCACCCCAATTTGATAAGTGTAAAATCCAGTTTGAGCTCCAATTTTCTGCTCTCCAACTTGTCCGTTGAATGTTGGTAAATACTGTGAATTTTGATTTTTTATTTCTGCATCAGCAATCTTAATTTCTTGCTCAAAATAGGAGAGAAGCGGATGATTTGAAATAGAATCAGAATTCAAATCGATGAGGTCAATAAAATTATTCTCATCAATTTCGGGAACAGTAAAAATGGTATCACTGACCAACCAAAGGTTTAATTTTTGAATCGCTTTGATGTATTCGTGGTATTTCTGTTCTTTTTTTATTCTCAATGCATTGGCTTCGTTGGCTGTCGATAAATAAGATAAATTCGATATGTCTTCTACCTCATACCTTAATTTTTCAGTTGCTTTGATTTTCGTAAATACAGAATCCAAAGCTTGATAAACTAGATAAGTGGATTGACTTGTATAAACTTCAGCCCAAGCCTTCTTTACTTCATAGCGAATGGAAGCTTGAGAAATTTCTAAAGCTTTTTCGGCTAAAATAACCCGCTCATTTTGAAGTTGTACAGCTGAACCAATTCCAAATAAATTGATGTTGTTTTGTATGATTCCTACTCTGGTATAAACTCCCGTTTCGCCATTTCCGGCTTCTTCCTTTCCAGTATAAACGGTAGTGTTTCCTAAATCCCAAGCTGTTTTCTTTAAAACGTTCTGTTGGTCAATTTCAAATTGTTTTGCTTTCAGCAATGGAAGTCGTTCTAAAGCTTGTTCTTGCGCTTCTTCAATTGAAATTGTTTGCCAATTTTCTTGAAGCTTATTCTGCGCATTAAACATTGGAGAAATCAGAATAAACAGTACTCCAATTCCCATGGCAAGTGATGGATTTCGTTTTGTTTTCATCTTTCTTTTTTCTAAATACATGTATAAAATAGGCAAGATAATCAAGGTGAGTAGGGTAGCGCTGATCATTCCTCCAATAACAACAGTTGCCAGTGGACGTTGAACTTCAGCACCTGCAGAAGCGGAAAAAGCCATAGGCAAGAATCCGAAAATATCTGTTAACGCGGTCAACATAATTGGTCGAATTCTTTCTCTTGTTCCTGTGAAAATTCTTTCCTTAATATCCGTCATACCTTCCATTTTTAAAGAATTAAATCGATTTATGAGGACCAAACCATTCAAAACGGCGACTCCGAAAAGCACGATAAAGCCTACTCCAGCGGAAATACTAAAGGGCATATCACGTAGCCATAAAGCATAAACTCCACCAATTGCAGCTAAAGGAATGGCGATGTAAATCATGATGGATTGCGCAAATGAATTTAATGCGAAATAAAGTAGTACGAAAATCAGAACCAAGGCGATTGGAACTACAATCATCAAGCGATTTGTTGCACTTTCTAGATTTTCAAATTGACCTCCATACGAAATGTTATATCCCGGAGGAAGGTTGAGTTCGTTTTTTACTTTTTCTTGAATATCCGTTACGACAGATTTTACATCTCGACCTCTGGTATTTACACCAATATAGGTTTGGCGATAAGTGTCATCTCGTGAAATTTGCATTGGACCAGGTTCGTATTCGATTTCTGCAAATTCTTTCAACATCACTTGAGAACCATTCGGTAAATCCACGAATAACTTTCTTATGTCATCAATCGAAGAACGGTAGTTTTCTCCATAGCGCACCACCAAGTCAAAGCGACGTTCACCTTCGTAGATTGTTCCTGCAACTCCTCCCGCCAAAGCGGTGCTCAAATAAGTGTTCAATTGTTCGATCGAAACTCCATATTGTGCTACTTTATCTCTGTTAAATTTGATGTTGATTTGTGGTAAACCAGAAGTTCTTTCAGCATTTACATCACCAACTCCATCGATCTTCTTTATTATTTCAGCTAGTTCTGCCGCTTTTTCGTTCAAAACGTCTAAATCTTCACCATAAATTTTAATGGCTACATCTTCACGAACTCCTGTCAATAATTCATTAAATCTCAATTCAATGGGTTGACTAAAAACAATGTTAACACCCACTAAAACTTCAGCTAATTTGGCTTGCATTTTTTCGATGAGTTCCTCTTCATTTTTAGCGCTTGTCCATTTGCTGTGGTCTTTCTCTAGAATCACAAACATATCTGCAATGTCCATCGGCATTGGGTCTGTAGGAATATCCGCAACACCAATTCTTGAACCTGCAGAAAGAACTTCAGGGAAATTTTCCAATAATGTCGTTTCAATTTTAGTAGAAGTGGCAATCATTTCTTCCAAGCTACTTCCTGGTCGAATCAATGCTTGAATCGCCAAATCTCCTTCTTTCAATTGTGGAATAAATTCTCCTCCCATACGAGAGAAAGTGAAAATGGTTATTCCTAAAATTAAAGCTGCAATTCCAATTACAATTAATCTGAATTTTAAGGCAGCTTCTAAAACTGGGTGATAAACCTTGTTGATTCCTCCAATAATTGCATTGCTAAATCTATCGAGTTTTATCTCAAATTTAGCGTACCAACTTTTCTTGTTTTGCATTGGTCGCATAAATAGTGCTGACATCATTGGAACATAAGTCAGACACAAAATAATAGCTCCAATCATGGCAAATCCAAAAGTATAAGCCATTGGTTTAAACATTATTCCTTCAACTCCTGTCAAGAATAAAATAGGCATAAAGACGATTAGAATGATGATTTGACCAAAAAATGCCGATTCCATCATGGTGTTACTGGCTTCAATGGCAACATTATCCATTTCTTTTCTTGTGAAATTGAGTGTCCCTTTCTTGATTCTTCGCTGAATTTCAAAAACGGTTCCTTCAATGATAATTACTGCTCCATCGATGATTATCCCAAAATCAATTGCACCCAAGCTCATTAGATTTGCCCAAACACCGAATTGTTTCATGAGAATAAAAGCAAACAATAAAGCCAAAGGAATTGTCGTAGCGGTGATTAATCCACCTCTAAAACTTCCGAGAAGAATCACCAAAGCAAAAATTACAATTAACGCTCCTTCAATTAAGTTGGTAGTAATTGTATCTGTTGTTCTAGCAATTAATTGGCTTCTGTCTAGAAAAGGCACAATTTTCAATCCTTCTGGCAGTGAAGATTGAATTTGATCGATTCGTTGCTTTACCTTATTGATGACTTTATTTGGATTGGCATCTTTCAACATCAAAACCATTCCTCCAACGGCTTCTTTTCCTTCTTTTGTGAAAGCCCCATAGCGCACTTGATTCCCGTAACCTACATTTTCAGAGATGTCTGCAATGCTTATAGGAATTCCGTTTTCAGATTTAACAGGGATTTTACGAATGTCATCCAGAGAACGAATTAGTCCCTCTCCACGAATGAAGTTGGCCATTTTATTTCGCTCGATGTAAGCTCCACCAGTATTGGTGTTGTTTTTTTCTAAAGCAGTATAAACATCACTAATTGTAACATTCATCGCTTTTAATTTGTCGGGGTCAATACTAACTTCATATTGTTTGATATATCCACCAAAAGCATTTACATCAACGACACCTTCGATGAGCGTAAGTTGACGAGCAATAATCCAATCTTGAACCGAACGCAAATCTGTTAAAGAATAAATGGAATCAAATTCAGGTTCAACTTCAATACTGTATTGATAGATTTCCCCTAATCCTGTAGTGATTGGTCCCATGCTGGGCACACCAAACTTAGCGGGAATATTTTGTCGAACATCGATTAATTTTTCTTGTACCAACTGTCGGGCATGGTAAGTCCCTATTTCCTCTTCAAAAACAATAGTCACCACCGATAATCCAAAGCGTGAAATCGAACGAATTTCTTGTACTCCTGGTAGATTCCCCATTTCCACTTCGACAGGATAAGACACGAACTGTTCGATATCTGCTGTAGATAAATTGGGTGAAACTGTCATTACTTGAACTTGATTGTTTGTAATGTCAGGCACGGATCCTAAGTTGATTGTGCGCATTGAGAAAATCCCAAAACCGATGATGGCTAAGGTCATTAATCCAATGATTAACTTGTTATGAATGGAAAATGAAATAATTCTATAGATCATTTTTTCTTGTATTTAATTAAAAAATAATGGAATTAAAAAAGTATAATTCTGTCAATTGAGAACTTTATGGAAAGCCCAAAATGAACTGTCATTTAGACAATTCTTATTTTATACAAGAAGAAATGGAGGTCCACGATTTGAGAGACGCTGTCGGTCAGGTGGAGAATAATTAGGAGTTAAGTAGTCAACAAATTCAGTTGGTTTTTTAAATGCGGGAATAAAAAACTCAGGAAATTTTAAAACAGCTATAATTGCTAGTGAGTTGATCTCAATTGAATGATGGTGAACATTCGTGAAGAATCCAAATTCACATTTTTCTTTTGGATGGTCTACATCATCAAAAATATGTTGTAAAATATTCACTAATGAAGTTTCGTCGTCATGCTCTTCGTGACCGATATGTGCATTTTCAGGGTCTGTCTTTGTTGATGTGTGAAAATGACTGGTATGCATTGAGATAATGTGCTTCTGATGTTCATGTTCTGATACACACCTCGGCATAAGATTTCTAGTTAGCCCAACAATGTTGCTAATAATTAGTATGAATATTATTACATAGTTTAAAGACTTCATCCGATGTAAATCTACTACTTAATTGTTGATTGAATATAATTAACGGTAAAAATAGATTGATTCTAAATAATTTTTTTAATCTATATCACTTCACATAATCCTGCTTGTGAACCAGCATATATTGGTTGTCGTCAAGCTTTAAATAACCTTGATCATAACAAAAGATATATTGACTCCCTTTCTGAGTCGTATAAATATTGGTGTAGTAATGAAAATTAAAACCTTCTTCGGCCATAATAATTCCATCAACAGTTTTCTTTCCTGAAGGGTTGAGCTTTACTAAAATGCGTCTATTTTTTCGCAAGATGTTATTAATACGACGCATATAGTTGTTACTGTCTTCATTTAAGCGATTATTGAATGTGTTTCGACAATAATCACCACAGAATTTTTGATCCCTTCGACCATTCAAAGGAGTCTCACATTCTTTGCATAAACGTTTTGTGTTTTCAGTTGGCATAAGCATAGGGGTTTATGCTAAAATAATGAAAAAAATAGAGAATTTCAACTTTAAAAAGAATGGATTGGGGTGGTGGAAGGTGATGAATGAAAGTGCTATAAAGCAACAAAGCCAGAAAACGAATGCTTTCTGGCTTTTTGCTCCTCCTCTAGGACTCGAACCTAGGACCCTCTGATTAACAGTCAGATGCTCTAACCAACTGAGCTAAGGAGGAATATATTTTTATTAAAATAGTATTCTTTGTTTTTCTGATCGTTGAGTTCTCTTATTCGTTTATAAAAGTTATTTCCTCAACTACGTGTGCAAATATACAGATTTTATTTCTTTTAAAACAAGTCTCAGTTAAAAAAAAATCAACTTTTTTTTAATTTTTTTCTCAAGTCCCAATGAGTCAATTGATTATTGAAAAAGATTTTTTTGTGGAAATTAGTAGCTTAAGTTTTTTTTCAATGGTATCTCGAAGAAAAGATTTTAAAAAAGCGCTTTCAAATAAGGATAAAAAATGATTACACCGATTAACACAGCAAAAAGGGCAGTAATAAATACTGCCCCTGCACTGATATCTTTAATGATTTTTATTTTTTCGTTGTAATCAGTTGAATAAAGATCACACAACTTTTCTATCGCTGAGTTGATGATTTCTAATGAGAGAACAAGTGCGCTTA
Source organism: Brumimicrobium aurantiacum (assembly GCF_003402975.1). GTDB lineage: Bacteria > Bacteroidota > Bacteroidia > Flavobacteriales_D > Crocinitomicaceae > Brumimicrobium > Brumimicrobium aurantiacum. The sequence goes on from NZ_QURB01000008.1 coordinate 189,696, forward strand.
CCAATAGAAGTATTGTCCATTCTTGAGCAGAGATTCCAAAAGAAAATCCGCAAATGACTACCGCTATAAATATGACCACTTGAACTTTGAAATTTCGTTCTGTTCGTAGCATTTGCTGAAGTCCACAAATCGCATGACGAAATCCAAGCATCTATTAAATTTTTTAAACGGGTTCTACAGCTTCAACTCTTAATACTTCAGGTGCTGCTTTTTTTACCGCTTCTTCAATTCCTGCCTTCATAGTCATAGCACTCATAGAGCAATCACGACAAGCACCAAGGAGCTTTAATCGCACCACCTTGTCTTCAGTTATCTCAACAAGCTCCATGTCTCCGCCATCTTGTTCTAAAAATGGACGCAGTTGGGCCAATGCTTCAATAACTGCCTTTTCTATTGTTTCATTTGCTTCTGACATGTTATACTTTTACTTTAAAATCTCTACAAATTTACGAACTAATTCGTCAAAAGCCTCAGAAACAATTGTATTTGTTTGCATTACAGCTGGACGTCCTATGTCACCTGATTCCCTCACACTTTGTACAAGAGGAATATGACCTAAGAATCTTTGATTCATTCCATTTGCCAGGTTTTTTACTCCGTCTCTTCCGAAAATATAGTATTTATATTCTGGTAATTCTTCAGGTGTAAACCAAGCCATGTTTTCAATTAAACCAAGCACTGGAACCTTGATGGTATCCAATTGAAACATATTAACTCCTTTTCTCGCATCAGCCAAGGCAACTTCTTGTGGTGTTGAAACGATAATCGCTCCATCTAAAGGAATGTTTTGAACCAAGGATAAATGAATGTCTCCAGTTCCAGGAGGTAAATCAATCAACAAATAATCCAATTCTCCCCAATGTGTATCCGTAAACATTTGCGTTAATGCTTTTGAAGCCATTGGACCTCTCCAAACTACCGCATCATCTTGTTCTGTGAAAAAGCCAATCGACATGATTGAAATTCCATAAGAAATAACCGGAGTCATTTTTGTTTCTCCTTCTACTTGAATAGAAGCTGGGCGTTCTCCTACTACGTCAAACATTGTAGGCATCGATGGTCCGTAAATATCGGCATCAACAATACCAACTTTATATCCTGCTTTGGCCAATCCTCCAGCTAAATTTGCAGTAACTGTAGATTTTCCAACTCCTCCTTTTCCTGAGGCAACAGCAATGATGTTTTTAACTTCAGGTAAAACCTTGCGACGAGACCCTTTTTGCTCAGTCGACATTCCTTTTACGCTTGCTTCAATTTCAACATCGTCACCTAACATTCTTTTTAAGGTAAACGAAATTGCCTCTTGCATTCTTTTTCTCGCGTGCATAGCAGGATTTACAACTTTTACAGAAAGCTCAATTTTATTGTCTTCTATTGTTAAATCTTCAACTAAGTTCTGAGAAACGATATCTTTTTTGAGGTCGGGTTCTATCACATTTCCTAATGCTTCTAAAACTTTATCTCTCGTAATTTCCATAGCTCATTTTTTTGTACCCCAAATCTAGAGATTTATTCTGTTTTATCGGTGTTAATAAAGTCAATATTATAGAAAAATCAAAAGCAGTATTTGGTCAATTTTTGAGGAAAGCCACTAAACACTTCGAATTGTTTGGGGTTACTCATAATAATCATCGAAATTTTACGTTATGTTAGAAATTATGACTTTTTAAGAAAAGTAATGCACTAATGTATTTGTTTGGATGAATTCTTGCAGTATACTCAATGAATAGCTGAGGAGAACATCTTTTTAGTGTTAAAAAGAATTAATTTGTTTATCTTTGCAGATGATAAAGCTCAGCTTTAATTAAATATTTTATATGGATTATTCAAAAATAAAGTATGATAGAAACAGCATTAATGTTGATTTCTACAAGACTTTACAAAGAAAAGTAAGAAAACACTTTAAAGACACAAACTCTACTAAATACGGTAATACTTCCATGGTTGTGAAGTCTATCGTAATGCTTACCTTGTATTTAACGCCTTTTGTACTTCTGTTGACTGTAGTTGACACGGTTTGGTTATCGTTTGTGATGTGGACTTTAATGGCACTTGGTATGTCAGGAATTGGACTTTCAATCATGCACGACGCAAATCACGGAGCATATTCTAAAAGTAAATTCGTTAATAACCTAATGGGAGATTTAATCTCTGTCGTAGGAGGAAGTGATGCAATGTGGAGAATTCAACACAATGTTTTGCACCATACTTACACTAACGTAACAGGAATGGATGAGGATATTGACCCAGGATCAATCTTGAGATTTAGTCCGCACGAAGAACGTAAGGTTTACCATAAATACCAACATTATTATGCATGGTTCTTATACGGAATGATGACGATTATGTGGTGTACAGTAAAAGACTTCAAGCAAGCCATTCGTTATAAAAAACTAGGTTTGACAAAAACACAAGGTGCAAGTTTCTCTAAAATCATGTCCAAAATTGTGATTCACAAAGCACTTTACCATGCAATTTTCTTGGTGTTACCATTGATCTTTTCACCAATTTCTTGGTATTGGATTGTTTTAGGATTCTTATTAATGCATTTTTTAACGGGTGTTATTTTAGGGTTGATTTTCCAATCAGCACATGTTATGCCAACTTCTGATTATCCTATGCCAGATGAAACTGGTAATATCAAAGCAGACTGGGCAGTGAGTCAATTGGTAAACACTTGTAACTTCGCGCCAGACAGTAAATTGTTGTCATGGTATGTCGGAGGATTAAACTTCCAAGTTGAGCATCATTTATTCCCAAATATTTGTCATGTTCACTACAAGAAGATTTCTAAAATTGTAAGAGAAACTGCTGAAGAGTTTAATTTACCTTACAATTCTGAAAAAACATTTGCTTCTGCAATTAAGAGTCACGCTTCAATGCTGAAAAAACTCGGTAGACAAGACCAATTATAATTTAAATACATCTATGGATTTAGAGACTTTTCGAAATTATTGTATCCAAAAGGATCATGTCGAAGAGTCTTTGCCATTTGATGAACACACCTTAGTTTTTAAACTCAACAACAAAATGTTTGCTTTGGTGAGTATGAGAGAGGAACGAAAAAATGCGTGTAATCTAAAATGTGATCCAGAAAGGGCAATAGCGTTGCGTGAGCAATTCATGGCGGTAGAACCTGGTTATCACATGTCAAAAAAACATTGGAATACCATTGCATTTAATGAGGATGTAAACGATCATTTAATTTATGAATTGATAGACCATTCTTACGATCTCATCTTTAAATCATTTTCAAAAAAAGTTCAAAAAGAATTAAGTAAATGAGTGTACGAATAGATAAATTTATTTGGTTTACTCGCTTATGCAAAACACGCTCTATAGCGACTGAACAAGTAAAAAAAGGAAAAGTAAAACTCAATGGCGAAGGAATAAAACCTGCCAGAGAGGTTAAAGTAGGTGATGAAATTGGAATCATTAAACATACTTCTACTTTTACTTATAAAGTTAAATCACTTTTAAAAAATAGAGTAGGGGCAAAATTGGTTGAAGATTATATCATTGATATTACACCGTTAGAGGAAATAGAGAAATTTAAAACTTATCAGGCTGCACAAAGTGCTTATCGTGGTCATGGAACTGGAAAACCAACCAAAAAGGAACGTAGAGCTTTAGAGTCCTTCTTGGAATGGAATGATGAGAATCTTTAAACATTTCTCAATCGAAAGACATTACACTTTTTTTTCAAGTATAGTTGGTCGTATTATGTTTAACATTCTTTAGATAATTTCTGCCTGAAATTTGACTGAACCTTAAACTATACTTAAAAAAATATTACTTTAATATTGTATATTTGTATTTCATAAAATTGATTTAAAAATGGAAAATTTTATTCACACATCAACAAGTCAAACTGCCACTAAACAACAAGTGAAGCAGTTTTTTACAGGAGTTTATACCTACATGGCAATGGCGTTAGTGGTTTCAGGAATCGTATCTTGGTACCTAGCTTCGTCAGGATTGTTCATGAAATGGTTTGTTAACCTTGAAACAGGGGCAGTTAGTCCGTTGTTTTATGTGGTTGCTTTTTCTCCACTTGCATTAGTATTTTTAATTCAAGCAAAGTATAGAAGTTTCTCACTTCCTGCATTGGTAGGACTGTTTGTACTTTATTCATCTTTGATTGGTGCGAGTTTATCATCCATCTTTTTTGTGTATAGTATGGGAGATATTGCAACAACATTCTTTGTTACAGCAGGTGCCTTTAGTGCAATGGCGATTCTAGGGTTTACAACTTCAGTAGATTTATCAAAAATGGGAAGTCTGTTGTATATGGCTTTTATCGGTATTTTTATCGCTGCAATCGTAAATATGTTTCTCAATAGCGATTGGTTAGGTTACTTAATTTCTATCGTAGGTGTTTTTGTATTTACAGGTTTGACAGCTTGGGAAATGCAAAGACTTAAAGCGGTTGCTGAAGACACAACAATACCAGAAGACGAAAAACAAAAAGCAAGTTTAATGGGTGGATTAACACTTTACATCTTGTTCATTAACTTATTTATGTCATTACTTCACCTACTTGGTGGAAGAGACTAATAGAAGAAACTGAAAGAGTATCTTTTAATCAACACCCTCCATGAGTTGGAAAGCGAAAGCAATTCAATTGATGGAGGGTTTTGTTTTTTAGAGTATTTTACTTTCTCCTAAATCAATGAATTTTAGAAATATTCAATAGGTAAGATGTGACATTACAATGTCCGTAGCGCCTTTCTTCTCATCAATAAAAGAGATAACATCATCTTGGATGTTGCTTTTTTGTTGAAAGGTAGAATAGGCATGGAAAAAATCAGAACGATCCTTACAACTTGCTCCAATACCAGCTTCAATAAACTCTTTTGCTTCAGGAAACTTCTCATGGATAGGACCAAATATAACTGGTAAACCAAATGACGCAGGTTCAAGAATATTGTGTAAGCCTGTTCCAAATCCACCACCAACATAGGCGATGTTACCATATCTATATGCATCTGCAAGAACACCAATACAATCAAGGAGTAAAACCTTTGTTTTTGAATCCAACACAATGCCTTTCTGAAGGTCTGTATATTTCTGGTAACTGACCTTTAACTGTTGTTCAATTTGTTCGATGTGACTATTGTTGACCTCATGTGGAGCAATAATAACCTTTTCACTAATGTCACCTTTATTGATCAATGGAATAATCATTTCCTCATCAGCAGACCAAGAACTCCCAATTACAAAAACAGTCTCATCTTTTGACCAAGTCGCAATTGTTGGGTTTTCCTTGTTTTTACTAGCTCTTTGATGTACCCTGTCATAACGTGTGTCTCCAGAAACAGTAACATTCGTAATCCCAATGTCTTTTAGGAGCACCTTACTGTTTTCATATTGTACAAATAGGTGATTAAAAAGGGAAAGGGCATTTCTGAACTTAGCTCCATACCATTTAAAGAACCTTTGGTTTTTACGAAAAGAAGCACTAATAGAGTAGAGCTCTGCGCCAGAATTCTTAGCAGCCTTTAAATGATTAATCCAAATTTCATATTTAATAAAAAAGACCTTTTGAGGCTTGAAATGAGCGATAAATTTCCTCGCATTTTGTTTGGTGTCGAGTGGAATATAGCAAGTATAATCTCCTATAGATTTATGTTTTATATTCTCATATCCAGAGGGACTGAAAAAGGTTACCAAGATATAATCGTTCGGGAAATTCTTTTTCCATGCTTCCATAATAGGTAAACCTTGATCGTATTCTCCTAATGAAGCACAATGAAACCATACAACATTTTTATGCCTGGTACTCGGAAGTTGGTTCCAAAAATCTTTTCTACCCTCTACCCATTTTTTTGCTTTTGGATGGAAATTGGATACTACCTTTAATATAAAACCATATAGAAAAATTCCTAAATTGTATAGCATCAGCGATTAATTAAAGTAGTAATCTTTAACTTGTCTTTTGTAAATTGGAATTAACCATCCTACCTTAAAGCCATACATGTGCTCGATTCTCAAGTCTTTGCTGGCTCTTTCGTTAGGGTGATCCCAAAAAATATCACGTTGGTTTTTTGTGAACCCTTGTTGGAAATAAAATCCTGCGTAAAAGTTATAAATCCCTCTATCAGCCATAAAACTATATCCGATAAATTCACTCGTGTTAACTCCAGTCGTTAATCGATCGTAACCTTTTAAATATTCATTTTCTAATTGCGGAACTTCATCTTCTTGCGTTTCGAGTCTCAATTTATGCCATAAATAACCAGCACTTAATTGTAGCATTATTCCAGAATTTTTGTTTGGACTCAAAACAGGAAATATTTTACTTACCGCAAAGTTGATATTAAAGCCTCTGTTGAACAATAGTACTTTTGCAGGTGTTCCAGAGGTGTTCATGATTTGGTTTTGTTCATCCATTAAGTTTTGAACTAATCCATCAATTTTAACATCATTCCCAAAAAAGAAATTTCCGTCAATTCCATAAATCCAGTTGTTTTTGGTTTTGTATCCAGCATGTGATCCCAATGAATTTGTAAATCCATAACGGTCTGCTAAATCTCCTCCAGTCCAGTTTGCTCCATATTGAATACTAATGTAAGGTGTGGAGATGGCTTCTTCTACATCCCTTTGAGCGTGGATAGTGAAGCTACATAATAAACTTATCAAAAATACTGGAATGATGAACAACTGATTATTTTTCATTTTCATGATTAATGTTTCTACAAAAATATAAAGATACACAATTTAGTACCTTCATTTTAAATTAATATTTAGGATTGCTTTACACGTTTAAACTATTGTTTAAAATGTATGCTCCCCAATCTGTGTTTTTTTCCTGAACGACCGTAAATGAACATTTTATTTTCTTTGCTTGCCCCACGCGAAAGTAGTGGGGTAAAAATTACATTGCTTTGTTCCTTACCTATGGTGGATTTACGTGAAACCTCACCAGTGTTTATGTCAATTTTTGTATGTGCAATTGTATTTTTTGCTGTGCTAAAATGAGTAGAAAATGGAAGTTTGCCTTTTCTAATATACACCCCGTTTTCGTTATAATTCAGCTTGCTGTCGTTGAAAAAAAGGTGTAGATGATCTTCATGAATTATACTTGAATTAGAGAGATAATACCCACCATCATTAATTGATCTTTGATGTTTTTGAATAATCTTGTTCCAGGCAAAATCACCACTCTTCGTGATTTTGAAAGTTACGATGTCATTACTCCAGAAATACGAATCAACTGCGTTTGCTGCTCCTGGAACGTCATTACTTCCATATTTATATTCTAGTGCATTAAATTCAGCAATACCTATATATCCATCATTGATCGCAATGAATTCCAAAATGCTAAATCCTTTGTAGGCATTCCTAATGGTATTGTGGTCTGGAGTTAATCTGTTGTTCGTACCACTTATTCCAATAGTAATGTCCTTGGAGAATGGAGCGAAATGGTGATCGGTCACTTTTCCCTCAGTATTTATTTTAGCAATAAAAAGCCCTTCCACATCACCATCAATAAAGTTAGTGTAAAAACCACTCAATATCATAGCTTCATTGTCTTTGTATATTCCGATTTGATTAAAGAATTTTCCTTCAAATTGGATCGTTTCAAATTCAAAGCTGTTATTTTCAATCTTTCCTATGGTTATTGATTCAAAATTATCTTTTTGCTTTCCTGTAAACTGTGAGGTGTGATCAATTGAGTAATGTCCAGATAATATAAATTGGAGATTTGAATCTTGAATATAGAAATCAAGTAACTTGTATTCGCTTGTTGGAAATGGATAGACGAATGTTCCTCCCTTGGGTACTGGATTCTTAAAGTTGAAGTTAAGGTAGCCAACTTGCGTAAATTCATTAGGTCTTGTTTTTGGAACATAAATTACTGCAGCATTTTCCTTATCATCGCTACTCACCAAAGTGATTTGACTAAGGTCATTGTTTTTGTTCACGATAATATTAGGATTCAATTCAAAACCATAGTTATTTCTTCCTTGAACTTTTGGATTAATAATGTGATAAAATAATTTAGGCTCCTTGTTGAATACCGTTTCTTGAGATGAAATACCCAATAATTGATCGCCTAGTGGAGTGTATAGAAATAAACTGGATTTGTTCCCTTGTCCGTGAAAGGTAATTGATTTAGATTCCGGAAGTGTATAGTTTGAAACAAAATCGAAACTGTATTTCGAAGTGTTTTTGGAGAAAAGATTAGTGAATGTTAGTTGGTTTTGAATGCAATGTAACTGATTTGACTTTGAAATGATAAAATCTTCAACACTTGCATTTGATCGCGTTTGATCACCATAGTACATTGTGAAATCTTCAAATTCTGCAATTACCTGCCCTCGATAACCAAAGACTACCCCGAAAATGAAAATAAATTGAAATACGAATTTTAACATGTACACATTTTAGTTACAAACTTAAATGTACGAATCTTATCTTAACAAACTTAATAATCGTAAGGAAATGTGTGGTGATGAGCTTAACCCGCTTTTTTCATCAATCTTGATCTTTTAGTTTATAACTACCAGATATTGAGGTGTTTGTTAGCGTTTTGCATAGCTTTTAAGAAACCCATTTTTGGGTGTTGATAATTTGGCAAGATTTTGAATTAATTTTGATCTATTTGTTGTTACAAGCCCCGTGAAATATGCATATATTACTTTAGGTCTTGTGCCTAAAATAGTTTCAAAATTAAATTAGCTTCGCTGAGACTTTGTGTTCATGAATAATTCGGGTTAAAGAGGTTATAAGAAGAGGGAGATGAAATCCAAAATAAATTCGATCTCCTCTCCCTCTCTCTCAAATTTCTAACCTAACTCTTTTTCTTTGTTTTGAATTGTTGGCTTCGACAGGCTTAGTCAACGGGTTTTATTTCCGGTGATTTAGCTTGTCGAAATCACCTATAAAAACTAAATCCCTGTATAATTCTGAGGTGTAATTGCCTTCAACTCTGCCTTAATCTCCTCCGAAACATCCAATGTATCAACAAAAGCATGAACTGTGTCTTTCGTTACCTTCTCATTCTTACGTGTCAATCCTTTCAACGCTTCGTATGGTTTTGGGAAACCTTCTCTACGTAATATAGTTTGGATTGCTTCTGCAACAACAGCCCAATTGTTTTCTAAATCTGCATCAATTGCAGCTTCGTTAATCAATAATTTTCCTAATCCAACGAAAGTTGATTTAAATCCAATTAAGGCATGACTCAATGGAACACCAACGTTTCTCAATACTGTAGAATCTGTTAAATCACGTTGTAATCTGGAAATTGGTAATTTACTTGCCAAATGCTCCAAAATCGCAGTTGAAATCCCTAAGTTTCCTTCAGAATTTTCAAAATCAATTGGGTTTACTTTGTGCGGCATTGCACTTGATCCAACTTCTCCTTCTTTCAATTTTTGCTTGAAATAATCCATAGAAATGTAAGTCCACATATCTCTGTCTAAATCAATCAAAATGTTGTTGATGCGTTTCATGGCATCAAATAAAGCGGCTAAATTATCATAGTGCTCAATTTGAGTTGTTGTTTGACTTCTTGTTAATCCAAGGTGTTCACTTACAAAATGATTTGCAAATGATTTCCAGTCGTCGTTTGGAAAAGCAACGTGATGCGCATTTAAATTTCCTGTTGCTCCACCAAATTTAGCAGAAAAAGGAACCGCTTTCAATTGTTTTATTTGAATACTTAACCTTTCATGGAATACCAAAATCTCTTTTCCTAAACGTGTAGGAGAAGCGGGTTGACCATGAGTTTTTGCCAACATTGAAACATTTGCCCATTCTTCAGCATATTTTGCCAACATTTCCATTACATTGTTCAACGCTGGAAGATAAACCTCCTCCACTGCAATTTTCATTGACAATGGAACTGCTGTATTATTAATATCCTGTGAGGTCAATCCAAAATGAACAAACTCCAAGTATTTTTCTAAACCAAGTCCTTCAAATTTTTCTTTAACAAAGTACTCAACCGCTTTTACATCGTGGTTTGTTGTTCTTTCCGTCTTTTTAATGATGAGTGCGTCTTCTTCTGTGAAGTTTTTATAAATAGCACGCAAGTCATCAAATTTATCTTTTGGGAAATCAGCCAATGGAGCCACACCAGAATTTACCATGGCAATGAAGTATTCCACTTCAACCAAAACCCTGTATTTTATCAATCCAAATTCTGAAAAGTAAGGGCTTAGTTCTTCAACTTTTCTTCGGTATCTTCCATCAATAGGAGTAATTGCAGTGAGCGTATTCAAATCCATCGCTTTGTTGTTATGTTTTCAATATTAAAAAATGCAAAGATACTAAATTAGTGTGAATTGTTTTGTTTTAAGCCTTAAGCTTTTGGCTTTATGCTGTAAGCTGAAATATTCATACAAAGGATTTCACGTTTCACTTTTTATTTCCCTCTTTTCTCCCTAAAATCCTCTCCCTTCTTCTGGGCTTCCCAAATTTTCTCTCCGTAAACTTTGGAGTGTCTACAATTGTTGTGACAGATTAAACAAGACCGGAGATGCTTAAATTTGGAATATGGCAAGAAAAAATGAAAATGCCATTGCTATCAATCAAAATATGAGTTTGAATGATCAATTAATAAAGGTTTATTTTGGAAAACAGGAAAATATTCTTACTTTAGTTGAACATTATTAAAACCTACTATTATGAAAAATAACCTATTAAGGTTGTGTAAACACGCACACACAGGCGGATATAAAAGAAGCCGCAAAACATTAAAAACATTGCTCATTGCGATGGTCTTATTATGCGCCGAACCAATTTAGCTCAAACAGGAACAGATTGGAAAACCGAAGGAAACACAGCTGATTCAAGTTCCTTTATCGGCACAACAAATCCATCTTGTTTACAATTTCGTTCTAATAATATAGAGCGAATGCGCATTAGTCATGATGGAAACGTGGGGATTGGAGTAGATAACCCAGAGGAACGATTGGATGTTGATGGAGATTTTCAACTCCATGGAGATATTATTTTTACAGATTATGAAGATTCTCAAAATTCTTCATTGCGCATATTAATGATTGATAGCGAAGGGAGAACTACAAAAATGTCAAAAAGTCTTTTTAAGGCTTATTCCTCGTGGGAGGATTGTTTTGACATCAATGTAGGTGTCACTTTACCCGGACAAACAGGGCCTGTTACTGTTGTAGCAGGAACCTATTCTGATTGGGGGAAAAGAATTGAAGGATCAAAATCTATATTGTATACTGGTTCAGATTGTCCTGCTTGGGTAGGTATTGGGACTAATTTACCCATGACAAAATTAGATGTAAGGGGAGATGGTCGTTTTCTTCATGGCGTTAATGTTGGAGAAGAATATACGGTGAATGCAGGTTTATATATTGAAAATTTTCTTGCTCATAGTGATTCTTATTTCGACTATTTAATCATGGTGAAAGATGAAAATGGAGATAAATTATTACAATTAAATAACGACGGTTTACTTAGAGCTAGAGAAATTAAAGTTGACCTAGAAGCATGGCCAGATTATGTTTTTGAAAAAGAGTATCAACTTATGTCTTTAAATGAAGTTAAAACATTTATTGAAGAAAATGGACACCTACCAAATGTTCCCTCTGCACAAGAAATAGAAGTTGATGGGGTGAATTTAGGAGATGCTGCTAAAACCTCAATGGAAAAAATTGAAGAATTGACGCTTTATCTAATTGAAATCAATGATAAAGTTGAAAAGCAAGAAGCAACTTTAGAGGAACAGTCAAAATTACTGGAAGAGCAGCAGGAAACCATTCGTTTGCAACAAGAGCTGATTGAGGCGTTGAAGAAATTATCAAATAAAAACTAGGGCTATGAGGAAGTTATTAATTAGTTTACTTTTGTTTATTAGTTTTAATGCCTATAGTCAACAAACTTTTGGATCGAGAGAAGAGTTAAACACCTATATTTTTCAAGATTCTGACTTTGAAGGGGTTACTGATGGGTTCTTTTTAGAATTAAATGAAGACTTTAAACCTGAACTTCAGGATAGTTTCTTTACAAGTATTCAGTCTGAGGTAGATATCAATAAAATTTTAGGTTATTTAAAAGTTATGGAACAATCAAATGTTTCAAATGATTTTGAGATTGATAGTCTCCTCTTTCCTGTTATGGACCAGTTATATGCGAACGATGGAGTTAATCCCGTCAGACTTCCCTTGTTAATTTGTGATATTAAGTTCAATCACCTTAATGAGAATAGATATAATGAATTTTCAAATTGGTCCAGTACCAATCCGTTCCCTGAAATTACTAAAAGTGAAATAGAGATTAAAGAAGAGATAATGATGGGATTTTTTGCAGATTCACTTATTAATAATGAAATTATTTTCTATTGGAATGATGACACATATATAAGTAATAAGAATCGGGTTATTGATGAGTTATACATTGTCATCGAAGGAGATTCAATATTAATTCAAAAAGGTCAAGAGTATAAGTTAAGTGATTATTATATTGGTACTTTAGATTCTTTGAATTTTTCAATAAAATTTGATGACAATTCGATTGAGAATAAAACAAACCATGTATTTCTTTCTAATGCGCGTCAAAGAAGTAGTTGTGGACAACAGTTTGATTTCACAGATTCTAGTCGACCTTGGAGTAGTCTTGGAGGGTTGTGTAAATGGGGGGTTGATACTTTGCATCAGAATTTGACTCAAATGCCCTACTTATATATGAAATTTAGTGTTTTATGGGGGTGTGATGGACCAGAAATATTGGATAAACCTTACATTATAGTTTCTGGTTGGGGTCCATATACAGATAAAGGAATCATCAATGATAACCAAGGTTGGCCATCTTCAATTCAAGAGGTCCATGATAGTTATAATCAGGAAGGATTCATACAAAACTTGGTTGATGCGGGCTTTGATGTGATAATTGTAAAGTTTACCCCACCAAATCAGAGTGTTTTAAATAACTCTATTTTATTAGAACGGTTGATAAATATGGTGAACGATGAGAAAGTCTCAAACGGTTCCTTTAAAGAAAATATTATTTCTGGTTACAGTGCTGGAGCTATGTGCGTTAGGTTGACCTTACAACGAATGGAAAAGGAACATCTTAACGGTTCAGATGAACACCATCACTCGAAATTATTCGTTTCCTTTGATGGTGAGCATGGAGGGGCGAATGTTCCTTTAGGATTGCAGCATTCTGTTTCTCATTTAGAAGATTATCAGCACATTGGAAATACTGGTTGGATTCAAGAGTATTATAAAATCTATGCACTTCATTATATATTAAATGCACCTTTATCAAAAGAGTTATTAAAGTACTTTCATGCAGAAACGGGAACTTCTTCTATTCAAACTATGGGACAAGGTCCGCATCCAAAAAGAACTGCTTATCTACAATATCATGATTGGAACAATCACTCTAAAAATACTCATAACCCTGGTTATCCTGCGTTTACTAGGAATATATCTATTTCGAACGGAACAAGTCAAAGTGACATTAACTTTCCTGTGCATGATCATTATCCGTTTCCTACTTATGAAGGAAAACTCATTTTTGATCATTCAAGATCGCAAAGAAGGTGGGAGGCCTCGTTTTTAGGGAACAGTTCTGCAACTCCATGGGTGTTTAAGTATGAAGAAAAATCATGGGGTCAATGGGATATTGAAGAAGAAGCTAGGGTTCATCAACCATTGATTCTTGATAATGCACCTGGCGGTACCACTTTTTTATCTAAAGTCGGACAAGATGATCCTAATATAACATTTCAAGTTTTAAGAAGGATGGAAAAAAGAGCAACAAATATCTTTACTGCAGATGCAGATCATGTTTCTTATGATGCCCTTTACACCTTTACCCCTACTATTTTCACGCATGATATTAGAAACTTTGACCCCTCTCAGACGGGGGGTCGACTGGATTACGATATGAAGGAGCAAGGTCTAATGTATCAGAGTTTGGCTGATGCGAATACTCAAAACATCCAATTTTCCTCTTCTTACTATGGTTACCCACACCTCGCGCATCCACAAGATCACTATACTAATTATACGCCTTTTGATGCTGTTTTTGCATGGGATAAAGTAAACACAGTTCATATCCAAAGTGGAGAGGTTGATTTTGAGCCTAATGGGAATAATGGTCGTGGAAAATGGAATCAGTTATATTCACCGATAAGAGGTATAATAAAAAATTTTATTGTTGAAGAAACAGATTTTTTCAATGCGTTTATTCAGAACAAAAAGTATGGATGGAACGCAAGAAGCAATTATATTTATAAGGCTGATATAGTTGTACGAAATAAAATTTTTGCAGGTAAAGATGTTACGGAACGAACAGATTTCAAACCTGTTGAAATACAACAGAATTCAGATGTTACTTTTACAGCTTGCAAGGAGATTCTTCTTAATCCTGGTTTTCATGTGCAAAATGGAGCTCATTTTCATGCTAGTGTAAGCAATGATGTATGTGGATGTCTCGGTTCGAATATGGGGGTTAATGAGGGGGGGAGAACTAGAGACGAGTCTGCCATATCAAAAGAGGTTTTTAGTCCCAATAGTAGGAAAATTGTTGATTTAACTGATATACGTATTTACCCCAATCCTGGTAGAGGTAGTGTTAAATTGGAGGTGCATGAGGAAGATATTCAAGAATTCAGTTACTTGGTATATGATTTAAGAGGTAAGAAGATCCTCCAATACAATGTTAAAGGGAATAAAACAACACTTGAACTACCAAAAGGGGTATATATTGTAAAAATTAAAACGAACAACCAATGGCACACACGAAAATTAATTATGTATTGATTCTTTTTCTTGCAACTCTGCTATTTGCAGGGTGCAAGAAAAAATCGAAAGAAAATACAACAGTTATATGGGAAGTCGTAAATCCTGTGACAGCAACTCCTTATGTGAATATGCTTGTTCGTTTATATGAGGCAAAAAAGACCAATAAAGGAATTGAACACACGCTTGTTTATGAAGGTAAAACCGATCAAAGTGGAAGGGCAGAGTTTAGTTTTAAGGCAAATTTAGCAGGTAAATTTTGGTATAGGCCAGAAATTAATGAAGGTTCACTAGGAGTGAATGGAATAGACTACTCTGTTATAAAACAACCTTCTCCTTCAGATGAAAATGTACTGAAAGATGAAGAGAATGTTGTAAGGTATGAGATTGTGCCTAATGGGGAGTTTGTAATTCATATAAAAAACACTAATTGTTTAAATGCGAATGACAAAATGCGATATAGAATTAACCAGCTTTATACAAGACCTTTTGATGGATATTCTAATTGGTCCCCAAGTCCAACCTTAACTTCAGGATATTATGAAGGTTGCTACGAGAGTTTGTCTAATGTTTTGGTAAATCCTTCAGACTCTATTGTTTACGAACTAGAGGTGATTAAAAATAATAATACAGAATTGATTAAATTAAAATTTCATAACAGACCCAATGAGGTTGATACAATTAAACTTTATTATTAAAATTCTATAGATGGCACCCAAGAAAATCAAATACTTATTTATTCTTCTCCTAAGTGTAACTTTAGCACTTGAAAGTTTAAAAGCGCAAGATTCCTTGTCAACTGAAGAATCTATGGCAAATAATGACAACATTCATTCCATAGGCCTATTTGGAAGTATAGATTGTGGTTTGGGATTATCTTACCGTTTTCGAAATCCATCAACTAATTTCGGTGTTCAAGCAAGTGCACTCCCTTTAATTGGTTTAAATGACTTTAATGTTATTTATGTTGGATTGGCGTTTCAGTATTATTTCTTTAATCGTGAAAAAGTGAATTTGTATGGTTATTTAGGTGGAGGTACAGGCCTTGTTCTTGGTTCAAATGTTGGTACAGAACCCGTGTTTGCCACTGGAGGTTTAGGTGCTGGAGTAAATTTTAATTTAGGTAAGCGCTGGTCCATACAATGTCAACTTGGGTTAGGACATAGCTTTTCAGAAGACATGGTAACGCAGAACCGAAACTTTATTGCACCGGGTTTGGGTGTTTTGTTTAATTTAAAATAAGAACTTTATCGCTAGGTCTTTTTTTTTGTATGTTTTGTCCCGTCCTGATATAGCGATACACTAAAACATAGTGTAATGAAAACATCAAAAAAGACAGGGGTTTCGAAGCGTACCCAGAAAGATTATTCACTTTCTTTTAAGCTTCAATTAGTTCAAGAAA
>NZ_QURB01000009.1 GCF_003402975.1 Brumimicrobium aurantiacum
AAGTTAAGACTGCTTGCGCTGATGGTACTGCCCTTTTAAGGGTGGGAGAGTAAGTCGACGCCACTTTTTAAAAACCTCATACATTCATTTGTGTGAGGTTTTTTGTTTTATATACTTTTTTTATTTGTGCTGATGATACTGTCCGTCAGCCGACGGATGGGCTTGTATTCCAATAGTGATCGGAACGACTTCACTTTTAACTCATACATTTATTTGTGTGAGGTTTTTGTTTTATATCACTTTTTTATTTGTGCTGATGGTACTTTATGTCAGCCGACGGATGGGGTGGGAACGCGATAGAAATCGGAACGACTTCACTTTTAACTCATACATTCATTTGTGTGAGGTTTCTCAGTTTTGTTTATATATACTTATTGCTATAATTATTTTCTATACCATAAACTTCTTATTTGTGCTTTATTGATACTAGAATTACAATGTTCTTAAAATTAACCCTGGGGTATTCCACCCTGGCGCAGACCTATAGCTTTATGCTGCTATTTTATAATTAGAATATGTGTTTGAGATAGCGACCTTGTGAAGCTCACTCAAGAAATAATTTCTATATAAAAGAGCAAGTAAACTAAAGGATGTAGACGGATTAGGTGGCCAAAAACTAATTGTATTTTTACACGTAAATGATAATAAAATCAATTTGTAAATGTAAAGTTTTAATATGATTAAATTGAGAGACAAATATTCATTCATCCATCTCTCAATCAATTTAGGTTATATAAGGTGTTTTTTTATCTACTTTATTTGCATGTCAAAAGTAGAGTAAATTCACATAACATTATATAGCCATTTTAGGGTATATTTTGATACGAAAATGAATTAGACTGAATATCGTTTAACAATTTCGATTAATTCAGAAACTTTATTTATCTCTAATTTCTTATATATATTTTTTATATGTGAGTTGACAGTATGTTGAGAAATGAATATTTCAGCACTAATTTCTTTCCTTGACAGTCCGTCAGAAAGTAGTTTAGCTATTTTCTTTTCTTGTTTGGTTAGGTGTTTATAGCTTTTTGTATCCGTCTTGTATATTTGATTTTCTAAACTATCTTTGGCTACTGTAATGGCATATTTATCCTTTCCCTTTTTATTTTTGAATAAAGTTCGAGTAGATCCATTAACGATACGCCATTCTTTGTTTTGAAAAGAAAGCTTGTAAGTTAAGTTTAAATATTTTTCCTTTTGATTTTTAAAAAAAGATACTGATTCTAATAATGTTGCATAAGTAGAGGTATGCATTGTTTTTAAATAATAGATATGATCGAGACTTGACAATTTATTGTTTTTAAATCCATAAAATTCCTTCATGAGATTGTTGATATAAATTGGTCGATATAATTGTACATCATGGATTGTAATATAGTATTTAGATGAATTAAGACAATCGAAGAAATTTTCTGTGTTAATATTATCAATGTTGAGTATTCCTTTTTGATCTAAATCACTTATTATTCGTTCTATTTCCTTTTGTAATTCTAAAAATATCATTTGCAAATATTGTAGTTACTTATAAAGATACTTAATAATATCTTTTTGTGTAATAATTGCATTTAAAATATATGGTTAATCGTTACTTCATTTTATTCAATAGAATTTTTATCGTTATTAACTTGTTGGTTAATAGCTGATAATTTATTATTTTTAGTTTGACTTAATTACTTAATAAACTATAATTTGATTAAAAGTTCAATATTTTCCTCCTTAATTTCTCTAATTTGTGGGATATTGGCGGCATCATATTTTGATGTTCATTGGATTTTTATTTTTACTAGTTGGGCAACAGCTTTAGTTGCTTTTATTTTTCTATCACAATTTGGTAGACAAGTTTATTTCTTTAGAAGATGGATTAATCTGAATATTGTAGTTTTACTTTTCTTGTCAGGATTTTTAGGTTATCAATTAAATTCACCTTTTACTTATAAATATAATTTTAACGATATTGCCATTGAAAATGATTATTTCATTGGTGAGATTACAGAGTACCAGGAAGGAAAAAAAGCTTTTGATAAAGTAATTATTAATGTTCAACAGATCGTCAAACCACATTCTAACTTATATGCCCAAGGTGAATTGCTATGTTACATCAACTCTGATTCTATTTCGATTTCAGAAGGACATGTGATATTATTTCAACCCGTTATAACACCAATTAAAAATAAAGGTAATCCTGGAGAGTTTGATGCTGAAAAATATTGGAATGTAAAAGGTATTAATTCAATGGCATTCTTAGATGGAACAACAATTCAGATTTTAGACTATAATTATACATTTTCAAATTTTTGGTCTGCCTCTCGTCAATATTTTGTGAATGTTATCCAAACATATGTTTCAAAGGAAAATCAAGGTTTGGTAATAGCGTTAACTCTAGGTGATAAATCTAAATTATCTATTGAAAAACGAAATCAGTTTGCCAATGCTGGAGCAATGCATGTTCTAGCTGTTTCCGGGATGCATGTTGGTATTTTATTGGCTTTTCTACAATGGATTTTTTTCTTGATTAAGCCTTTAAGAAAACGAAGTCTATATTTATATTTTGCTTTGATTTTTATTTGGGCTTTTGCCTTTTTGACCGGAATGTCAGCGTCAGTTTCAAGGGCTGTTACAATGTTTAGTATTCTAGCAATTGGACAATTGATGGGGTATAAGTTTTTTAATTTGCATGCTATTTTTGCTTCAGCATTTTTTCTTTTGATTTTTAACCCTCATTTTCTCTTTGATATTGGTTTTCAACTATCATATCTAGCGGTTTTAGGAATTGCCTTCTTTTATAAACCAATATATAAAGTATTCAACTTTCGATATAAGGTTTTCAATTATTTTTGGCAAGGTACTGTTATTGGAATAGCAGCACAAATAGGAACTTTACCACTTACACTTTATTATTTTAATCAATTTCCGAATTATTTTTTCTTAACCAATATAGGATTACTTGTATTGGCTTCAGTTTCTTTAATTAGTGTTGTTGTATTTCTTTTATTACATTGGGTTCCTGTTGTAGTAGATTGGTTAGCATTTGTAGTTGATTTTATTTTCGATGTATTGTCTGGATTTATCAAATTCATTAATACTTTACCTGGTGAAGTAAGTATTGGTTTTACTCCTCATTACTTTCATGTATTATTACTTTACTTATTTACGGTTTTAACTTTTTACTTCTGGAATAAATCAAAGGAATTATACTTTAGATTTAGTTTAATTGGATTATTTATCATCGCCCTATTCTTGATTTTTGATCGTGAAATGAATAAGTCAAAAAGGGAGTTAGTTGTTTTTAATCACTACAATAAATCTGTTGTAATTAAGGAGAATCGACAGATGTTTTTGCTCTACGATGCTACAAAGCCTCAAAGTGAAAGCTCAATCAATTTCTTGATTAGTGGTTATCAAAATTCAGTGGGTGTTAATTGTAAGAAGATTCCAATAAGAAAAGGAGACGTTTTTGATTTAGAAAACAATATTATGGTAGAAAGTCAAGCGGATGGTTGGAATATTAGGTATTATGATAAAAAAATATTTCTTACCAATACGGAGACTTTAAAGGATTCAACAGAACAACTTTTAATTGTAGATGGTCCGTGGAATTATGCTTTTAATTTTAAAAATGCAGATTATTCAGTAAATGACAAAGCCCTTAATTTAAATCCTTGACTTTAATAAGCTCTAAGTACGGACTAAATTCGAATGTTGTAGTTGTTTCTTTAGAATTTTCAAGGTCGTACCTCCAATTAATAGCCAATTCATAGCCAATCACCTTATCATTTCTTTCCAATGCAAGTAAATTAACGATGCTTTCAATGATGACTTCTTTATTAAGCTCCTTGTAATATTCTAAAACTATTTTTCGACTCACATTTCTAAAATCGACCGTTCCAGATTTTTTAACCAAACTCATTAAGTGGAAAGTATGATCCATAAAGGGTTGTAACTGGTCAGTTCCTATTAATTCTGCTTCACGGGCTTTGAAAAAGTTTAAGAATTCTAATTCCTCATCAGATAAGTAATAGTTTTTAGTGGTTTCAAAATGTTGATTAAACTGATAATCGTAAAAAAGTGATTTATATTTTTTAAGAACATTAAATTGATAGAAAGGAGAAATCATCGATATACTGTCTTTGTAATTAAAAACAAAGAAGTCATGATGAACGGTAATAGAATCTGTTTTTTCTAATTGGTAAATATGTTCAATCTCATATTTAACTTCATCAATTTCTTTCAATGCTTCTGCTCGATATCTAGGAATTAAATCTTCAACACCTGATTCATTCAAGCCTCTTAGATCATCATTCTCAAGATATTTTTGTTTTATTGTATAGAGAGAATCTAAGCTTAAAAATGCATCAGGTTTAAAAACCTTCATTTTACCAAAAGCCAAGGATTGGTATTTTTCCTCAGAATGTTTTTTCTTTAAAGAGTCTTCGATCGCCTCATGAAAACCTAAGGTTTGTTCCTGGATTGTGTTAACTGGTGTATTTACCAAACTTCCACAACTAGAAATTATGAACGTTATAATAAGTATTGTCGAGACATGTTTATACATGATCAAAAGTTGTTAAATGTTACATAAAGTTACTAAAACCTTTAATCAATTAAAAGAAAAACTGAAGATGCTACTTTTATGAGTTTACCATTACTGGCATCACTAACATTAATATGTCTTCATTTTCATTTTCTTGAGTAGCTGGTACGATTAATCCTGCTCTATTTGGTTGACTCATCATTAATTTGATTTCATCAGAAGAAATATTACTTAACATTTCAATAATAAAGCGTGAATTAAATCCGATTTCAATATCAGCACCATCATAGTTACATGTAAGTCTTTCTTTAGCTTCGTTTGAAAAATCGATGTCCTCAGCAGAAATAGCCAATTCAGAACCAGAAATTTTTAATTGAACTTGATGTGTCGTTTTATTTGCAAAAATCGAAACACGTTTAATAGATCTTAGTAAAGATTCACGATCTACTGTTAAAACATTAGGGTTTTCCTGAGGAATAACAGCTTCATAATTTGGGTATTTACCATCAATTAAACGACATGTTAATTCAATGTCTTTAAATGTAAATACAGCATTTGAATCATTGAATTCGATTTTAACCTCAGTGTCAGATTGACTACCCAGGTTGTTTTTAAGCATGTTTAATGCTTTTTTAGGAAGAATAAATGAAGAATTTCCCGAAGCTTTAGAATCAGTACGACTGTATCTAACTAATTTGTGGGCGTCTGTTGCAACAAAAGTCATGTCTTCAGTTGTAAATTGACAAAAGACACCACTCATTACTGGTCTTAAATCATCTGTTCCTGTCGCAAAGATTGTTTTGTTAATAGCATCAGCTAAAACTTCTCCATTAACAGTTGTACTGTCTGTGTTTTCAATTTCACGAACCTTTGGGAAGTCATCTCCGTTATATCCAACCATTTTCGACTTACCATTTGTATAGGTAATTTCGATTCCAAAATTGTCTTCATTGATAGTGAAAGTCAAAGGTTGGTCTGGTAAATTTTTAAGAACATCCAAAAGTAATTTTGCTGGAATACAAACTTTTCCTGACTCATTTGCATCAACTTCAAACGAAGTCTTCATTGTCGTTTCGATATCTGAAGCAGAAACCCTTAACGTTTTATCATTTATTTCGAATAAAAAGTTATCCAAAATAGGCAAAGTATTACTTGTTGTTAAAACGCCACTGATGGTTTGAAGGTGTTTTAATAAGCTAGAGCTTGAAACTACAAAATTCATTTTTTCTTTCTTAAAATTTATTTAGACAAATATAGTTTTTTCGACTTGATTTAAAAGTATAAAAATAGATAATTCTATTCCTTGTAATACTCTTATTCATTTGCGAAAATCATTTTTCCTCGAATTAGAGGTCCTACTGTATAATATTGCATTCTAACCAATTCTCCATCTGCTTTTACAGCCCACAGAAAATCTTCATCATAGGCCAAAGTATCTTGACCTTCATAACTTGGGTCAAACCTACGGTATAAATCTAATTTATAAGATGATTTTTTAGCGTCGATCAATAATTCATAGTCTGGTTTTGAAGTTTTGATACTATCAATTTCCTTTACAGATAATGTATAATTCGGTTGATTGAAGTTAATATTTTCAAAACCATTTAAATAAAATATCAAATTATCTTTATTGATATTGTGTACTGGTCTACCATTTGAAGTTACTTGAATGTTATCAGGGTTTTTAGCATTTACTTTAAAACTACTTTGAGGATTAACCCTGTCAATAAGTTCAACTGTATTGAGTTCCGACCTTTTATAAGAAAACAAATCTAGACATTGGAATCTTCTAGGGTCTGAAAAGAAGCGTGGCTCTAATATTCCGTAAAAACCTTTCATTCCCATAATGACAGGGTTGTCACTTTTTAAATCTGGAGTTTCCAATAACATGTGAGTTCCCATATGGTCTTGAGTAGAGTGACCTACATACCAAGTTTTAGCCCAATCTCCATCTTGAAATATACGCACAGTTTTATGGTTGGCCATTAAGACCTTTTTCATGTTTTTCATTGCAGATTTTGGTACATATCCCTTCAAAGTGATTTTATACATTGTTTCCAACATCATCTGGATAATATTCTGTTGAACACATTCACCATTTGGACCTTTCCAAACTCCATTTTCATCTCTTTCAACAACATATTCCTGGTCGGTGTAAGAGTCGTAAATTTCAATTTTATCAACGCTAGCTGTATCTTCTACCGCAAAAGCGATTAAGCTAGTGTCAGTAATTTTAGAACTTTTTTTAAAGTTCATGGCCATGTAAGACAATCCTGCAATTAAGCCTAATCCTATTAATATTATTATTAGTTTCTTCATCAATTTTATTTTTTAACGTACTTATATTTACGAATTACAAAGACTACAATTGCAAGTACGAAAATATACAACAGAGGGATGGCGATATTTATGAATTTATAAAATCCGCCTTCCTTTTCAATTTTTAATTTATCTGTAGGGTGTAAGTCAATCGTACGACTTCTAATTGCTAATAATGTACTTTCTCCTAACATATAATCAATACAGTTTTCAAAAAACTCAAAGTTACCAAAGGCTCTTCCTGCGAAAAGTTCATCAATTTCATTTCCTCTAGGAAGTCTTGGTATATAACGGTATCTGTTTTCTTCAGGTACGGCAACAGAATCATAATATGTATTCTTGAAAAATGTTCCGTTTCCGATGACCATTAACTTTCCAGGTTTAGTTGATTCATTTAAAATTTTAGCATCAGGGTTATCTGCGTATGTTGAAACAATTCTATTTTTAAATGCGGATTCAAATTCACCTTCCATAATTCCTCCTAGCATCAATCGATTTTGTTCATTATTTGGATCGTCTTGGAAAACTGGATTTTCTCCAAATTGATTTTCCATTGCAATAGACAATAGGGGAGCATTTCCAAAGGATTTAGAGTTTGATGAACTTGCCAAGATCACTGAAGGTCTAACTTTATTGTTGGTTTCAACAAACTGCATGCTTGAAGCATATGGCAGTTTTACAGGGTTGACCATGCTTGATATTGGATGATCTGTTCCACTTGCACGTACGTAGAAATACCAGTTTACGAAACCTTTCGGAATTCCAGGCATGGCAAAAGCATCGTAGTTTTCATCAACAACAAGGTCTTCATTCAGTTTTATTCCATAATCGAAAAGTAACTTATTTAATCCTGTTCTTTTTCTAACACTATGCGTTTTACCTGTTCTTCGAATTGTATCATTGTTGATTTCAAGTGGATTATTAAAAACCATTAAATTACCTCCTTGCATAAGGTATTGGTCTAATATAAACTTATCTTTTCCACTGAATTTTTCTTTTGGATCTGCGATTATAACTCCATCATATTCGTCTAAAGCATTTAAAGCACCGTTGATTTTAACATCTTCAATAATGTAGGAATCTTCAATGTTTCGTCTGGCACCTTGTGTAAAAGGAATACCTAATTCTCCATGTCCATGTAGAAAAGCCAATTTCTTTTTTTCTTGACGTGTTGCTTTGGCCAATACACGCATAAATTTGTACTCTAAATTATTGATGCCTTTTTGAACCAAACTATTCAATCGTTGATCTAATCTGTACTGACCTCCTTCAAGAAAACGAATGTGATCAACTGTGGTACCTCTATATTCCACAACAGCTCCTGGAAAAACTTCAACTATATTAGAAGAACCTTGACTCCTGTATGTGATATCCATTGGACGGATTCCTTGACCTTTATTAAACAGCTGTTCTTTTAATGCTTCCTGGTCAACAACAGAGCCTTTGTTTGGATTGATAAATTCATATTGAATTTTGTTTCCAGCATAATACTTAAATTCATCTAATTTATCTCTCACTGCTGTTTGTAATCTCTTAATTTCAGCTGGAAACTCACCTTCTAGGTATATTTTAAATAATATTTTATCGGTTAAGATAGTATCTGAACTTAAGAAATCAATGCTTGAGTCTGTTAGTGAATAACGTTGATCACTTGTGAAATCTGCACGGAAATCTACAAATGAAACGATGATATTAACTAAAATCAAAACAGCTAATGCAATAGCAGTAATGATTCCGTAATAGGCTTTGTTTGATGCTTTTTTTAATTTTATTTTAGCCATAATTATTTACGTATTGCAGTTAAAATATTGTGTGAAGCAAACAAAAAGAAAACGATGATACTAAAGAAATAAACTAAATCGCTTAAAATCAATACTCCTTTTTTAATAGAATCGTAATGGTAGTCTAAACTTGCATATCGAATAATACTGTCAAATCCAGCAAAGGTGGCATAAGATCCTAAAAGCGATAAGCCACTAAAAATAAACCAACACAAAAACATTGCGAAAATAAATGCAACAATTTGGTTACTGGTAATTGAACTAGCAAATATTCCTATAGAAACAAAGGATGCTCCGAGTAATATGAGTCCAATAAACGAGGTGATTGCTGCTCCATGGTCCATAACTCCCACAGGATCTCCCAAATAATGCATAGAAATATAGAAGGTTAAGGTTGGAATTAATGAAATAATCACCAAAGTAACGCCTGCCAAGTATTTCGCCATTAAAATTGAAAAGTCTGAAATTGGTCGTGTGTATAAAAGCTCTATGGTTCCTGTTTTTCTTTCGTCAGCAAAAGAACGCATTGTAATTGCGGGGATTAAAACAAGTAAAATTAATGGTGCTAAATTGTAAAAAGGAATTAAGTCGGCAACACCACCATTCAGTAAATTGTAATCATCATCAATAATCCATAAGAAAAGCCAGCAGCTAATAATGAAAATGAAGATAAAAACATAGCCGATAATCGAGCTCAAAAAACTTCGTATTTCTTTTAGGTAAAGTACTCTCATTTTATTGAAATTTTTTCAAAAATAACGCTTCTCTTGTTCGTTTTATTTTTGAACTGTTAAAGTTTATCAAAATTAAACTGTTAATTGAAGGCCTTTATGCTTAATCGTTCTTAAGCGAAAATCCGTCGAAGTAGGTTTCTGTCGACCAAGCTTCAGCTTTTTTATCGAACCACGATTTTACTGTAGGCCATATAGAAGCAAATAATTCAGATTTTCTATAATTTTCTAGATCATCATCAGTTTCCCATTCACTATAGGTAAATATAACACCAATGTTATTTTTGTCCTGTATTAATCGCATTCCTTTACAGCCTGGAAACGCATTGATTTTTTCTTTTACAGTGTCAAAATGTGCAATGAAATCATTTAAGTGCTCTGGCTTAAGTGTTAATTTTACTAATCTGGTCATAATATTTTTTTAGAAAAGTGAATCAATTGTTGAACGAGATCCTCTAGGTGTGAATTCAATACGAATTATATCTCCCAATCGCATTCCAAAAAGGGAGTTGGCACCACCACCATTTTCAGGTGTACCTTTGTTAATAGCAATTTCTAAATAACCACTATCATTAAAAATAGCCAGTTTTTCACCCGCTGGTACTTCGTTATACCCTAGAGAGATAGTATCAATGAAATATTCTTTTTGTCTAAAATAAATGGTAAATGGTATGTTTTTACCTATCCTTTCGAAATCAGTTTTAGATATATTCGTTATGATATTTCCGTAATGATCGATGTAATTAACAGCTCCTTTTAACGTATTTTCTTCAATAATAGGACTAAGAGGAATGGCTTTTTTAATACTTTCAATAGGACTACAAAAAGTTTCGAGAGGCAAACCATCGGCTATTTTGCATGCTGCAGGAACCAATATATTCTTGGTTGGGAAATTCATTAGTTCCGGACGAGATAAAACATCTTCCAATCTCCACATTCCTTCTGCCTTATTATTCCCTAAAAATAAACTGAAAAATCCGTTATCAGCACTTAAGATATATTGACCTTTGTATTTAATGATTGTAGGATATATGCTTTCTTCTGGTTGACGGAAATTAATTAAAGGTTCTGCGTCAACACCTACAATGTGAACAGTGTTTTCAGGGAAATCATTGATGGTGCTTTTTAATACATGTGCAGCTTGACTTATTTTAAATGGACTGATGTAATGCGAAATGTCAATGATTTGAGTTTTCGGTGACAGACTTAGTATCTTACCTTTGATTGAAGCTACATAATAGTCGCTCAATCCCATATCTGATGTAAGTGTAATTATGCCCATTTTAAAACCAACTGAATGTTTCTTAAAAATTGATTTGATGCAAATATTACATCAATTCCCTTCATTTTTTTTACGATTTAAAATCAAAATTAGTTTTAATTTTGAGAATAGGAATGAGTTTGACTTGTAAATTCAAAAGACTTCTATATTAATCAGTATTATTCTTCTTTTATGGGATTATTAAATTCCCTCCAAAAGTAGCTTGGTGAAGCAGTTTAGACCGATAAATGATCTTGTTTTTCAGTGGTTTGATCATGGTGTTGCTATTCTGTTTTAAGAAGGGATTAAGTTTGGATGTTTTTTTTATCGGTAAGGAGTGTTTTTGTTTTTAAACCTTAAAAATTCCATTAAATTTGGAGTCAGATTAAAAACCATAAGATATTGCAAGAACGTAAGATTGAAATTGAAGGTATTAATCCCTTGGAATTACTAGGAATTAATAATTCTAAACTTAAACTTATTCGAAACTACTTTCCCAAATTAAAGATTGTAGCGAGAGGAAACAGAATCACCGTTAATGGAGATGAGGCCATTGTAGATGCTTTTGAATCTAAATTGGATCAATTGATAACACATATTCAAAAATATGGAGGTTTGACGGAAAATAATATTGACAATGTCATGGTGGAAGATCCTGTTGAGATGTTGTCAGGTGATGGTTCCGAAATAATTATACATGGAGTTGGCGGAAATAAAATTAAAGCCAGAACATTTAATCAAAGAAAACTTGTAGAATCGATCAACCAAAAATCAATGGTTTTTGCAGTTGGACCTGCTGGGACAGGAAAAACATATACTGCTGTCGCTTGTGCTGTTCGAGCATTGAAAAATAAACAAGTCCGAAGAATTATCTTGACGAGACCAGCGGTGGAAGCAGGAGAAAATCTTGGGTTCTTACCTGGAGACTTGAAAGATAAACTGGATCCTTATATGATGCCGTTATATGATGCATTACGAGATATGATTCCACCTGAAAAATTACTTGATTTTATTGAGTTGGGAGTGATTGAAATTGCTCCGTTGGCTTTCATGAGAGGTAGAACTCTAGATAAAGCATTTGTAATTTTGGATGAAGCCCAAAATACTACGGTGAATCAGATGAAAATGTTTTTAACGAGAATGGGGGCAAATGCAAGTTACGTTATTGCTGGTGATGCCTCTCAAATTGATTTGCCGCCAAAACAAAAATCTGGTCTAATCTACGCGCTAGATTCATTAAGGAAAATAGATGATATAGATGTTGTTCGCTTGAATGGGAATGATGTTATTCGACATAAATTAGTAAAACAAATTATCGAAGCTTTCGAAGAAAAACAAAATGATGAAAAGTCTAACAAAAACTGATTTTAATTTCCCAGGACAAAAAGATGTTTACAAGGGAAAAGTAAGAGATGTCTACTTTATAGAAGACGATTATCTTTTAATGGTGGCGTCTGATAGAATTTCCGCGTTCGACCATATATTACCAGCAGGTATTCCATTTAAAGGTCAAGTACTAAACCAAGTGGCAACACACTTCTTGAAAGCGACTGAGGATATTGTTCCTAATTGGTTGTTGGAAGTTCCGGATCCAAATGTAGCCTATGGTTATAAATGTGATCCAATTCGTATAGAAATGGTGATTCGTGGATATTTAACAGGTCATGCTTGGCGTGAATATAAGTCAGGAAAAAGAACTTTGTGTGGTGTTGAAATGCCAGATGGAATGAATGAAAATGATCAATTCCCTGAGCCAATTATTACGCCATCAACTAAAGCTGTTGAAGGTCATGATGAAGATATTTCTCGTGAAGAGATATTAAAGCAAGGAATTGTTTCAGAAGAGATTTATGTTCAGCTTGAAAAGTATACTCGTCAATTATTTCAAAGAGGTACAGAGATGGCTGCTGATCAAGGACTGATTTTGGTAGATACCAAATATGAATTCGGAATGAAAGACGGAGAAATCATGTTGATGGATGAAATTCATACACCTGACTCATCGCGTTATTTTTATGCGGAAGGTTATGAGGAGAGACAAAAAGAAAAGAAACAACAACGTCAATTAAGTAAAGAGTTTGTTCGTCAATGGTTAATTGAAAATGACTTTCAAGGATTAGAAGGTCAAAAGATGCCAGAGATTCCAGAAGATTTTATTCAACTTGTTACTGAACGATATATTGAGTTATTTGAAAAAATTACAGGAACTCAATTTCAAAAAGCTGATATCGAAGATATAGAAAACCGTATTCAAAAGAACACTGAATCGATTTTTAGTAAGTAGTACTAATTTTTTTAGCGTTAATATTTAATCACCTTTCTAACAAATAGAAAGGTGATTTTTTTTGGAATTAATAATGTTTGATAAGGAGTGAATATCATTTTTTACTATTAGTCGTTAAAAAATAAAAATTACTTAGGTGTCGATTGATGGGATTGTTATCTTTGCAGCATGCAAGACACAATTTTAATTCTGGATTTCGGTTCTCAATATACGCAGCTTATTGCGAGAAGAGTGAGAGAACTAAACGTATACAGTGAGATTCATCCTTGGGATAAATGTCCTGAAATTACAAACAACATCAAAGGTGTAATTCTATCAGGAAGCCCTTTTTCTGTTAGAGATGAAAAGTCACCAAAGATTGATTTATCAAAAATTAAAGGAAAGGTACCGCTTTTAGGTGTATGTTTTGGAGCGCAATTTATGGCTCATAATTTTGGTGGAGAAGTGGCTGCTTCTAATACACGAGAATATGGTCGAGCAAATATTGTGTCATTCGACAAAGAGAGTGATTTGTTGAAAGGGATAAGTGAACAATCACAGGTTTGGATGTCGCACGGAGATTCAATTAAAACTTTGCCATCAGATTTTGATGTTATTGCAAGTACTAGTGATGTAAAGAATGCAGCATACGCTGTTCAAGGAGAAACAACTTATGGAATTCAATTCCATCCTGAGGTTTATCATTCAACTGATGGAGCAACCATGATTTTTAATTTCGTGGTAAATATCTCTGGTTGTGCTCAAGATTGGACACCAGATGCTTTTGTAGATTCTACAGTGGCAGAATTGAAAGAACAATTAGGAGATGATCGTGTTATTCTAGGATTGTCAGGAGGTGTTGATTCATCAGTTGCTGCGACTTTATTACATGAGGCAATTGGTTCAAACCTTCACTGTATTTTTGTGAATAATGGATTGTTACGTAAAAATGAATTCTCTGAGGTTTTAGAGAGTTACAAAGGAATGGGATTGAACGTTAAAGGTGTAGATGCATCAGAAAAGTTTTATTCAGCATTGAAAGGATTGACAGACCCAGAAGATAAAAGAAAAGCAATCGGTAAGGTTTTTGTTGATGTTTTTGACGAAGAATCGAAATTGGTTGAAAATGCAAAATGGTTGGGGCAAGGAACAATATATCCGGACGTTATAGAATCTGTTAGTGTGACAGGAGGTCCTTCTCAAACAATTAAGTCACACCATAATGTTGGTGGTCTTCCAGATTATATGAAATTAAAAGTTGTCGAACCTTTAAAGTCTTTATTTAAAGATGAAGTAAGACGTGTAGGTAAGTCATTGGGAATTTCTCCTACTATATTAGGAAGACATCCTTTCCCTGGACCTGGTTTAGGAATTAGAATATTAGGAGAGGTTACTCCAGATAAAGTCGAGATTCTTCAAGAAGTAGATGCTGTATTTATAGGTGAATTGAAAGCTGCCGGTTTATATGATGATGTTTGGCAAGCTGGAGCAATATTCTTACCAGTAAACACTGTTGGGGTTATGGGAGATGAAAGAACCTACGAAAATGCAGTTGCCTTAAGAGCGGTGACTTCAACAGATGGAATGACAGCTGATTGGTGTCATCTTCCATATGAAGTCTTAGGTAAGATATCGAATAAAATTATTAATCAGGTCAAAGGAATTAACCGTGTAACTTACGATATTAGTTCTAAACCACCTGCAACAATTGAATGGGAGTAATGAGGATTTTTATAGCTTTAATTATATTTTTAGGAAGTTTTGGTTCTGTTTTTTCGCAAGAACTAAAGAAAGAAACGAGAGACGGTAAACTTTTTGTCGTTCATGCTGTGGAAGCAGGTAATACCTTATATGGTTTACATGTAAAATACGCTGTAAGCATTGAGGATATAATTAAAGAAAATCCAACTGCAAAAGATGGTCTTCAAATAGGTCAAATTCTATATATTCCAACGAATGAGGATGCTGTGAAAAGTAATCCCGTGGATGAATTTGTAGTTCATGTAGTGAAAAGAAAGGAAACTTTATATGGTATTTCACGTGAATATGGTGTGACAGTTGCAGATATTATCGAATATAATCCTGATGCTGAACAAGGACTTGATATTAAGCAAGAATTAAAAATACCTGTTGTTTCGAATAAACAAGAAAATCAAAAACTTGTTGATCAATCAAATCAAGCAGAAACGAGTAAAGAGGAGATCTCTAAGGACGAAAATGAATTTAAAGCGCATAACCCTTTTAAAAATGATTCTGTAACGGTTGTTGATTACAAAGTTGATTTTAAGGATAGTATCGTTAATTACGAGGTTCAAAAAGGTGAAACACTTTATTCAATCTCACGTCGTTTTATGGTGCCTGTTGAAACACTTGTTGAACAGAATAATCTGGAGGGAAGTGCTATCAAGCCAGGACAAATGTTAAAAATTCGTCTTAAAAAGGAGAGAATAGAGGAGGTTGAAGTACGTGAACTAGCTGAGTCCAATATTTCTAAACGCTCAAATGATAAACTTGTAAAAGTCAAAGATAAATACAAGGTCTTGGTTGTTTTACCTATGAAAATAAATGAAAACTCAGAAGTTCTTTCGGGTGTTTATACTGAAAAGACGACTTTAAGTAGTTTGACAAAATTATCTGTTGACTTTTTAATGGGAGCACAAATGGCTTTGGATTCACTTGAGAAGTTAGGCTTAAATGCTGATGTTGAGTTTTATGATTCAGAAGGACGATTAAATAAACTTAAGGAGAAGTTAGACTCCAAAAATGGCAATAACATTGATTTAGTTATCGGTCCTTTGTATCCAAATCTTTTTGAATACGCAGCAGATTGGGGGAAAACTAACCAGGTTCCTGTAATTGCTGTAACAAAAATACCAACACAAATATTAGAGCAAAATCCATATGTCTTTTCTATGGTACCTTCGGACCTTACTTTGATGAGTGGAATGGCAAGATATTTAGCAAAACACCATTCGAGTGATAATATAGTACTGATTAAAGGTGAGAATGCTCAAGTTAACGAGCGTGTTAGTTATTTTGTTGATGTTTATAATCGAAATATAGTAGGAGATAGTGCTAGATCAATTCGTTTAACGGATCTTGGAACAGCTTCAGGAAGAAGTTTAATGAATGCAATTCAACCCGATGAACGCAATTTTATTATTTGTTTATCTGAAGAGGTACAACAGGTGATGAAGTTCGTAAATACATTAAACGAAGCGAAAAACTATAGTCCGACTTATGGTAAAGCTGATGTAACTATGGTTGGTTTACAATCTTGGTTAGATATTTCAGCCTTAAATAGTTATTACAAAAATCGTTTTGAGTTTCACTATGCTGGAACCAACCATCTAGATTATGAAGACATTAATGTCAAGAATTTCATTATAGATTTCCGTGCTGAATACGGTTCAGACCCATCAAAGTATGCTTTTCATGGCTTTGATGTTGTTCTTTCTCAATGTGCTTCACTGTTGTTGGGATATGATAGAGATAATGGACTAATGGATTACTTTAGTGTCTCTCCTTTAGGTATGAATCACGGAAGGGAAAATTCGAGTGTTTTTATTTCAAAACAAAAGGATTTTGAGATATTAATGTTAGGTATAATTTCAAACCATAATCAATTTAATGTTCAGCAAAGAGGAGGTAATTAAAAGATTTAAATCTGTTCAGGACTATATCTGTGAGCAATTAGAGTCACTCGATGGTAAGTCTAATTTCCATGAGGATATTTGGAATAGAGAAGAAGGAGGTGGCGGTAGAACCCGTGTTCTAACAGATGGAAATATTATAGAGAAAGGTGGTGTTAATTTTTCTGCAGTTCATGGACCTGTTTCTGAAGTAATGAAAAAGCAACTTGGTCTAGATGGAAATCAATTCTTAGCGACAGGTGTATCAATTGTAATTCATCCAAAGAATCCATTTCATCCAATAATGCACATGAATGTTAGGTATTTTGAAATGGATACAGGAGCATATTGGTTTGGAGGTGGAATTGATATGACACCACATTATATAGATTTGGAGAAAGCCAAAATGTTTCATCAAGACTTAAAATTAGTCTGTGATAAATATAATGTTGATTTTTATCCAAGATTTAAAAAATGGGCTGACGATTATTTCTTCATTCCTCACCGTAATGAAACACGCGGAGTAGGAGGAATCTTCTATGATCATTTAACAGAAAAGGATGGACTAAGTAAAGAAGAACTTCTTGATTACGCTATAAGCCTAGGAGAGTTGTTCCCTAAAGTGTATTCTGATCAAATTAACGCAGATCGTGAGCCAAGTTATAATCAAGCTAACGAAGAATGGAGAAATCTACGTAGAGGTCGTTATGTAGAGTTTAATCTGGTTAATGATCGCGGTACAAAATTCGGATTAAAAACTGGTGGTAGAATAGAATCTATATTAATGAGTTTGCCAAAGAATGCCTCTTGGTTTTATGACTTTAAGCCAGAAGAGGCCTCCAATGAGGAATTAACTTTAAAGTACTTAAAAAAAGATATAGACTGGCTAAAAGTTTAGTATTACAATCTTATTTTATTATGAAGGACCTAAGTGGTCCTTTTTTTTATGGTTTAAAATACGTTGAATTATTTAGCTTTGATTAAGAGGTATGCATTATTTGAAGTTTATTAAGAGACAGTTTTTTATAATAGTGTAGTAAATGAAATTCTAATTAAACTGATTTATTAGGATTCAATGATTGAAATTAATAAAAGTAATCATTTGTTTTCTTGATTTGTGTCCTAAGAGGCTATTAAGACAGTAGAGGTCTTATATGGTCTTGATGAAATGGCTAGTGTATATAAAAAAGCCGATATATATTTGAAGTTTACCTTCTCCTATATATCGGCTTAATAATATTATTAAAGTTCGTTGAGAACTATTTTATGGTCTAAAAGTTAATCCAATAGAACCACTCAAGAATCCAGTTGGATTGTCAGCTCTTACAGCCTCATGAGTGTCAAAAGTTCTAAATTGTTTAAAATGTGTAATAGAGCTAACATCTAGATTAATTGACCATCTAGAATTGAAGTGGTATTGTGGTGTTATACCAAATATCACGTGTCCAATATTGTCAGCATTATTTAAAAGTTTTCCGTCCAATTCACCTCCATTATTTTCAACTTGTTTTCTAAATGAAGGGTTAATCAATGCAGATAAACCTGATCCAGCATGAACGTTTAAAGCAAAGTTACGCGCTCTTTTATGGTGAATTAACTGTAATAATCTAACCATAACCTCACCAGATACTCCAACTGTTAATGATTGGTCAATATTACCGTTAGAATATTGAGCTCTAAATTGATTTGCATCAACTCTACCTTTAAGGGCAATCTTATCATTAAAGAAATATCCTATTCCAGCGTTAACAGAACCTCCTAATTTCATATCTGTGTTTGCCGAAGTAGTACCAAGAATCCTTGCACCTCCATTAGCATCCAAGAACCATCCTGTTTTATACCATCTGATTTTTAATTTACCTATTGAGCTACCAGATCTATATTGAGCACTAGCAGTCACAGTTATTAAGGTAATTAATATAAGTGTAAAGATTTTCTTCATGGTCTTTTCGATTTTGTAATTTAAATGTAATTAATTATTATGTAAAAGTATATATTAATATCCGTATTCCAAACGAATTAGGTTAAATATGTCTATATTATTATCAACATAATTTAGACTTTGGTGAATAACTATTGCAAATATAGAGTTTTTTATAACTAACTCAAAATGGGATTGTTAAAAAAACAATATATGAACATCATTTAATTCTGCTTTTTCCAAAATTGGAACCATTTCTTAGTTTCTTTTGATTCACCATAAGTATCGCCATAACCAAATCCATATCCGTATTTACCATATCCGTAACCACCTTTTTTACGATTACTTCCATTCAAAATAAACGCAATCTTATGTGTCTTCCTTTCCTTTTGTATTTTCTTCGGAATGTCAATAGATTTTTTATGTGCAAAATTAGCTTTAACAATGTAAAGTAATAAATCGGCATGTTCTAATATCGATATCGTATCAACTACTAGTGCCATCGGTGAAGTATCTACTATAATATAATCATATTTATTTTTAAGATCTTCAAAAAAATCTTTCATTCTTGGTCTCGACAATAATTCACTAGGATTGGGAGGGATATCACCTGAGAAAATATAGTCAAAGTTTATTTCATCATTCGAAGAGTAAATAATAGAATCTAAAGTAATATCTGGATTAGCAAGATAATTGGATGCTCCTAATAAACTTTCTTCATGATTCAAATATTCTGAAAGTTTAGGGGCTCTTAAATCCAATCCAACTAAACACACTTTTTTGTCTGTTAGTGCTAGTGAGTTTGCTAAATTTATTGAGGTAAACGATTTTCCTTCTCCTGGTAATGTTGAACTTAAGAAAATCACTTGTCCTTCATCTTCTTTTTTCTCAAGTAAAAATTTCATATTTGTTCTTAGCATTCTATATGCCTCAGAAATCATAGATCTTTCTCCCTTTCTTGTAACTAAGCTATCCTTAGATTTATCTAAAGGAATATCTCCAACAACTGTTATATCTGTTTCCTCTAATTCTTCTACACTTCTAATTTTATTGTCCAATAAATCTTTGATATAGATGAAGGCAATAGGAATTGCTATTCCTAAAATAAAGGCCGCAAGAAATATGATGTTCCTTTTTGGTCCTACCGGAGAATCTAAAGCATACGCAGCATCAATAATTTTGACATTACCAATCGTAGACGCCATTGCAATTTCGTTCTCCTCTCGTTTTTGTAAAAGGTACAAATAAAGTGTTTCTTTAATTTGCTGTTGACGTTGAATTTCTCTGTACCTTCTTTCATATTTTGGGATGCTTTCAATCCTCTTCTGATATTTAGAAGATTCTTTATTCAGCTCCTTTAATCGCATCGATAAACTCTCTTTAGCATTATTCAAACTTTTTGTAATGCTTCGTTTAAGCTCCTCTAATTGTCCTTCAATTTCAACTGCTAAAGGATTGTTTTCATTTGAACTTTGAATAAGTCTATTTCTTTCTATAACTGCTTCGTTATATTTTTGAGTCATCATATTTATACTTTGATCCTGAAAACCTAAATTAGCAGGGAGCAAAGTGTTAACATCATCATACCTTTTAAGATAGTCAACCATATATTGTGCAAGACTAACTTGAATGTTTGTTTCAATTATAGTTGATTCAATTTCACCTTCTTGTTCTAAAAATAACTCTGCATTTTTTTCAACATCAACTAATTTATTGTCCTTCTTAAATTGTTCATTAGTTTCTTCGACATCAGAAAGTTCATCCTCAATTACATCCATTCTTTCAGCAATAAAAGCACTGGTGTTCTTAGTGATTTCATTTTTGTCTGAAATAGCATTTTCTTCATGTTTTATGATCAATTGATTAATGAAGTCATTATTTGCCTTTTTCAATAATCCAGTTGCTGATAAGGTTAAAACAGATGCATCTTTATTGACTGTATTTACTTCGAATTTGGATTTCCATTTACTTGTAGCATTTTCTAAACTTGAAAAAGTATAAATGAATTTTTCATTAATATGTGATTGATTGAAGTTGTCTGTTTTGGTGATTTTGAGTGGTCCTCCTTCCGTTTGAAATATTTGACCATATTTGACTGATTCAATTTCCTTTTGTTTTTCATTCCCATCCTTGGTGTATTTTTCAGTTATAGAGAATTTCGAATTAGAAACATTTGTAATTTCAAGGTTAAAACTCGATTGATAATGTTCCTCTGAAGTATCCATGAAAATGAAATCAAGAGGAGAATTGTTATGGTAAAAATGAATGTCGGGACCTAGTGTATTATTCTTTTGAGTGAGGCGAGTGTTTAATTTCAATGATTTAACCACCTTCATTATTAAATCCCTTGATTTAAATACTTCAATTTCGTTGTGAAGATTAGAATTACCTTTTGATAATCCTAAATCAGCAAAAACGTCCAAATCACTTCCTAAACTACCGTTCTTGTCATCTTTAACCAAAACAGTGGAAGTACTCTTGTAGACAGATGGTTGCCCTTTTAGGTAGATGTATGCAACACCACAAAACAATAAGGTGAAAAGAACAATCCACTTCCAATGTTGAAGATATTTTCCTATGATTTCCTGAATATTAACATTGTCTTCAGGTTGTTGATCAAATAACTGCTGTTGCATTTTATTTATTTAGCGATTAATGTAATTGTTGCAATAACAAGTGAAGTTAACGATATAAATATACCACCTGTTGATCTCCAAAATGTTCCTTGTGATCGTTTTGCTAAGTTCGGTTCTACATATACAACATCATTCTGCTGAAGGTAGTATACAGGTGAAGTGAGTACTTCGTTTGTTGTTAAGTCAATTCTATATTGTTTTTTTTCACCCTCGAGCTCTCTAATAACTAGTACATTGTTTCTTTCACCTGTTATTGAAAGGTCTCCTGCAATTCCGATAGCTTCTAGAAGTGTAATCCTTTCATTTGGAATGTTAAATGTACCTGGTCTTGAAACATCTCCAAGTACGGTAACTTTAAAATTCTGTATTTGAATGTTGACTACAGGATTTTTTAAATAATTACTGAGTTGCTTTTCAAGTAAATCTGTTGCTTCAGTTCTGCTTAGACCACCTAATTTAATTTTTCCCAAAACTGGAAGGTTTACAAACCCATTTGGATCAATTAAATAACCCGTTTTTGCGGAATTTCCATTGGTGTATCCTTGGTTGATTGAGGTGTTACTACCTGTTAATGGAAAGTTGAATGGGATAGCACTTTGAGGGTCGTTTGCCGTGACAATGACTGATAAAAAATCATCAGGTTTTAATGTTGGCCTAAATTCAGGAATGTCAATATCTGTAGAATCTTGTTCGTCATTTTGAAAGTAAACCATTTTGGAATGTGAACCACAAGAACTTAAAGCCAAGATGATTGAGAAAAGTGATAAGTGTATGATTGTTTTAAACATAAAAGTCAATTAAGGAGGGCAAATATAAACATTAATATTATAAACAAATTGATTTGACTTGTTTTAAGTACGCTATTTTACTGAAAATGATTCAAATATAATAGCGTTTTGTGAATATAAGTGAATAATTTGCCTAATTTAAGTGTTAGTCTCTAATCAGTTGGAAGCCAGGATGATTTTTCGGGTTGTATACAAACTTACTTTCAGGAACTTCCTTGTTTTTTTCAAACTTTGTTATTGTATACTTCATTGTGCTACCATCTTTTGTTTTCATTATTGCTTGGTGTAATTCATTATTTGAAGTTTTAACAAAAAGTGTGATGGTATGGTAGTTTACTTCGCTTGGATTAACCGGATATAATGCGATTTCGTGAATTTTTGTACTTCCTTTTACATATTTGCTTTTGAAACCATCTTCCCAAATTGTCATTAGTTTTTTAGGATTCATAGCTTCATCACTTTCGAGATCGACATCACTTTGGTAAGTTACCTTTTCTTCTTTTACGATGGTCCAGTTTTTAATTCCGTTTGAAACCAATGTGTTTTGTCCTAATGAAGCGAAGTATTTATTTCCCTTTACATATCCTAAACCATCTTGTCTAGAATTCTCACCTGTAGCTGGGTTATCAACATTCATTGTAAATTCAATATAAAAAGAATTTAAGCTCTTAATCTCAGCAGACATCTCATCTAAGATTTTTTCTGATTTCTGATCCGATTGAGAATATACTATGTTAGCAAAAAATAAAACTGTAATTAATAAATATTTCATGTTTCTTTAATTTTAGGCAAAGTTAATCATAAACTGTGCCATTCTCAAATTTTATTATTTTAATCCTTTAGCACTTAGGTGTTCATTGAGTGCTTCGTCTGTAGGAATCAAAACGTCTCTTGCTTTACTGCCTTGGAATGGTCCGATAACTCCATGTGCTTCGAGTTGGTCAACTATTCGACCAGCTCTATTGTATCCAAGCTTTAATTTTCTTTGTAATAAACTAGCTGAACCCTGTTGATGCGTAACAATTACTTGTGCAGCTTCCAAAAACTTGTCATCTAGCTCGTCATCTACGTCAACACCTCCGCCTTCTGAACCTTCGCCAACATATTCTGGTAACATCATTGCGTCAGGGTATCCACGTTGTTCTCCGATATAATCACAAATGTCTTCGACTTCGGGAGTGTCAACAAAACCACATTGTAATCTGATTACATCATTTCCAGTAGAAATAAGCATATCTCCTTTTCCTATTAATTGGTCAGCTCCTGATGTGTCAAGAATTGTTCTGGAGTCAATTTTTGATAATACACGGAAGGCAATTCTCGCAGGGAAGTTAGCTTTAATCATACCTGTAATTACATTCACCGAAGGACGCTGTGTGGCAACGATTAGGTGAATACCTATTGCTCTGGCAAGCTGAGCTAATCGTGCAATTGGATGTTCTACTTCTTTACCCGCGGTCATGATAAGGTCGGCAAACTCATCAATTAATACAACAATATATGGCATGTAACGATGTCCTTTTTCAGGATTTAATTTACGTTGCACAAATTTGTTATTGTATTCTTTAATGTTTCTTGTTTGAGCGGCTTTTAAAAGGTCGTATCGCTCATCCATCTCTATACATAAAGAGTTTAGAGTGTTGACAACATTCGAAGTGTCAGTAATAATTGCTTCTTCTTCATCGGGTAGTTTGGCCAAGAAGTGGCGTTCAATTTTATTGAATAAAGTTAATTCTACTTTCTTTGGATCGATTAAAACAAACTTAACTTGAGACGGATGTTTCTTGTATAGAATCGAAACTAAAATAGCGTTTAATCCAACTGATTTACCTTGACCTGTTGCTCCTGCAACTAAAAGGTGTGGCATTTTTACGAGGTCAAATGCATATGTTTCATTAGTAATTGTTTTACCAAGTACAATTGGAAGTTCGAATTTTGAGTTCTGAAATTTCTCGGATGCAATTAATGAACGCATACTCACTATCTCGGGTGAGCTATTAGGAACTTCAATACCTATTGTTCCTTTTCCTGGAATTGGAGCGATAATACGAATACCAAGTGCAGCTAAACTTAAGGCGATGTCATCCTCTAAGTTTTTGATTTTTGAAATTCTTACCCCTGGTGCAGGGATGATTTCATAAAGTGTTACGGTTGGTCCAATTGTCGCTTTGATTTTAGAAATATCAATTTTGTAGTTGGCTAACGTGTTGACAATGTTGTCTTTGTTTTGCTCTAGTTCTTCTTTGGATACACCACTTTGATTGCTTTCAAACTTTTTTAATAAATCAATCGTTGGAAGTTTGTAACTGGCTAAGTCTAGTTTTGGGTCGTAAGGT
This sequence comes from Brumimicrobium aurantiacum, assembly GCF_003402975.1. GTDB lineage: Bacteria > Bacteroidota > Bacteroidia > Flavobacteriales_D > Crocinitomicaceae > Brumimicrobium > Brumimicrobium aurantiacum. The sequence goes on from NZ_QURB01000009.1 coordinate 24,203, forward strand.
CCAAAATCTTCAGCTTTCTTATTTAAGTCTTTATCTGAAAGTTCTTTTTCGCTTTGAGCGACTTCAACTGAAAACTCATCGTCAGAGGTGTCTTCAGAAGTTGAAGTTGGTTTGATGATTTCAGGTTCTTGTTCTTTTGGAGAAACTACTTCAAAATCATTATCACTTGTTGCCTCTTCTGTGCTTGTGTTTTCTATTTCAATGTCTGAAATGGTGCTTTCTTTTTCATTGTCTTGACTATCGTCTCTAAATGTTACCTCAAATTCTTCATCTTCCTCATTTTCTTCAAAAACTTCCTCGTCACTGTTTGCAGATGTAGGTGTGGTGTCAGCGATTTCAGGCTCATTCATTTCTGCTCTATACTCATCATTATCTAGGTTGGAGGTGCTAGAAAAAGCATTTTCAGAATCTTCATTGAAAGTCTGAGATTGCAAGTTTTTTTTAGGGAAATAATTTTGGAATATCGCTTTAAAATCAGGGTTGAATAAGGCCACAACGGCTACAAAAAGCAATACCAAAATCAATAGAATCGCTCCAAATAATCCAAGTACGGAACTAAGCCATTCTTTAGTTGCGAAGCCAAAAGAACCGCCAAGATAATTGACTCTCGAAGTCATTAGCCCAAAGAATGCCGAAAACCATATTACTCCAATAAATGTGATTAAATATGTTCTTCTTAAAGGAAGCATACGGATGTTCAGTAGTAAGCGAACCCCTGTTATTAAAAGTAAGAAGCTGAAAGCAAAGGAAGCGAGTCCAAACCATTTAAACATGAATAAATGAGCAGTCCAAGCTCCAAATTTCCCAAGCCAATTTGTTACCTCAACATCTGGACTTTCAAAAATGAAGTTGAAAAATGTTTTTGAGGTGATTAGATCTTGATCTTCAGTCCAACTAAATAGATAAGATGTGAAAGCAATAAATAAGTAAATCGAGAGTAAAAGTAAAATTGCTCCGCTAATAGATTTTGCTTTGCGGCGATCTACCTTGGCATAAAGTGAAGAAAGTGATTTGCTTTTACCAGAAATGGCAGACGCTTTTTTCTTCTTTTTCTTATCCTTCTGTTTTAAAATATTTCCTTTTGCCATTCTTCTGTGCGGGTTTAATCTGCGAATATAAACATTGCTACCCTTAAAAATGTGTAATTTGTAAAAAGGGTATTCACAATTGGCTGTTAGTTTTGAATGATTTCAATAAATTCATCTAAGGTGATGATTCTATGGTCTGAAGGGATGCCAAAAAGATCAATATTCAATTCTTTTTCTTCAATAGTATTTAATGAGTATTTCAGCCATAAACCATTTGAATATAAACTATAGTTAACTGGGAGTCCAGGCATTCCTTCAATTGCTGTAGAATACTTAGCTGGAATTTCAGGAAGGTAGTTCATAATGATGGTTGTATCATAGGCAGTGTCTGTTACTTCTATGCGTTTAGCCTTTCTTCCAGCAAATTTATCTTTTCCTATTTTTTTCTCAAAAAGATATCTGTCAGAATTACTTGTTGTATCTTGTATTGTTTGAATCGCTACTTTTTCGGTTCCTAAATCCATTAAAATATATGCTTTGTTTTTTGGAATGTGCTTGATGTATATTTGCTTTCCAATTGGTGTGTAGCTGTCTATTCTTAGCATCGAATCCTTTGCGTATACTATTTGATGATTAATGCTATCATTCTCGTTTGGGTTATTCATCTTCGATGAGATTGAATAGATTAACTTTCCTTCAAAGTTTGAGGGTTGATGTTTTTGAGTTGAACATGCAAATAAAAAAAGTGTAAGAAATATGAAGATTAATTTCATGTAATTCGTTTGGGTTATAAATTTTGATACAAAATTAAAACAATTTTTTTCCATTTGGTTACAAGTTTTAGTCAAGTTTGTAGGTGTAGATTTCGTAAGTTGTGCAATCCATAAACTCTTTTGAATTTTCCATGGAAACCTGTGTTTTAGTTGTTTAAAAATAAAGCATCGATTAGGCGGAATTGTTATGCCTTATATAAGTTTGATTTTTTTAACTTTGCATCAAATAAACCCTAAAGAAAAGTAGTGTTATGGCAAATTCAATAGCGTATATTATCAATGATTCAGAAATTTCTGCAGGAACTAGGGGCGCAAGTCTTGGTCCGGGAGCTTTAAGAGTAGTTGATGATAATTCTAAAAATTTCTTATTTTCAAGGTATCCGATTCATTATGTTAAAACCATGAATCATTTATTGGATAAACCAACCGAGTTTCAGTGGGGGAAAAGGGCAGATGGATTAGCTACAGTATATAAAAATGTTGCTGAAGTTGTGTCGAAGCAAAGGAAACAAAATGACTTTACTTTAGTTATCGCAGGAGACCATGGGTCTGCTGGAGGTACTATTGCAGGATTGAAAATGGCAAACCCAGAAAATCGTATTGGTGTACTTTGGGTTGATGCACATGGTGATTTACATACACCTTATACAACCCCAACGGGTAATATGCACGGTATGCCTTTAGCAACTGCGTTAAATGAAGATAATTTAGAATCTAAAATAAATGATCCTCTTCCGGACACAATTAAGTTCTGGAATGAAATGAAAAATACTGGGCAGATTGCTCCAAAAATTCAAGCAGAAGATCTAGGTTTTATTGGATTAAGAGACCTAGAAACTCCAGAGGTTGAGCTTATGGAGCGTAAAGGGATTAAGAATATTTCAGTTAATGAATTGCGAAGTGAAGGAGTTCGAAATATTTTGAGTCGTTTAGATGAAAAGTATGCTGAATGTGATGAAATTTACCTTTCTTTTGATGTAGATTCAATGGATCCTGATTTAACTTCTCATGGAACAGGAACTCCAGTTGATCATGGAATTTCTATTGAGGAGGCAGGAATTATTTTAAGACATTTTGCTGGACATCCAAAAGTGAAATGTATTGAATTTGTTGAAATCAACCCTTGCCTTGATGAAAAAACTAACCGTATGGCTGAAGTGGCCTATGGATTAATTAAAGAAGTGATTGACGTTGTAGAACGTAAAGCTTAAAGAGTAAATTATGTTTAGGAAGCGCGTTAAAGAAGTCAATTAAGCTTCCTTTTTATAGGTTTAAAGATTAAAATGGAAAATAAAATAAAAGCATTATTGCTTGATAATAGTCTGTCAGTTTTTGGAGTTAAAATTGATGAGAAATTAATTCAGTTTCAAAAGACTAGAAAAGATGTTGAAGGAGATATGACCTTGGTTGTTTTTCCATTTGTTAAAATTTTAAAGTCTTCTCCAGCTGTGGTAGGTCAGGATATTGGTCGTTTTTTAACAGAAGAGTTGGAGGAAGTTGAAAGCTATAACGTCGTAAGTGGATTCCTAAATATTAATTTGACAAGTAAATATTGGGAAAATAAGCTTATAGATATGGCCAAAGATGAAAGCTTTGGTTGTGCTTCTTCTCTGTCTGGAAAAACATTTATGGTGGAATATTCTTCACCGAATACCAATAAGCCGTTGCATTTAGGACATATGCGTAATATTTTCTTAGGATACAGTGTGTCTGAGATTTTAAAAGCAAACGGACATGAGGTGATCAAAACGCAAATCATCAATGATAGAGGAATCCATATTTGTAAAAGTATGGTGGCCTGGGAACAATTTGCAAGTAGAGATGAAAATGGTGAGAGAGAAACCCCTATTTCTACGAAAATGAAAGGAGATCATTTTGTTGGAAAATATTACATCGAATTCGATAAGCAAGTTTCAGCACAAGGATTTGAAATGGCATCTGAATGGAAGAATGCTGGTTATACTTCAGATATTATTCCCGAAGAGGCAAAAGAAAAATTACCTGGTTTGTTCCTAGCTTATGAAAAAGCAGAAGACGATAAAAAGAAAAATAGCATTCGTAGAAAAATAGCTGGATTTGCAACTCCATTTACTAATTTAACACGCGATGCGAAGGAAATGTTAGTGAAATGGGAGGCCAATGACCCAGAAGCAAATGAACTTTGGACCAAAATGAATGGCTGGGTTTATTCAGGTTTTGAGAAGACCTACAACCGAATGGGAGTTGACTTTGATAAAATTTATTACGAATCCAATACTTTCTTAATCGGTAAAGACTTGGTTACTGATGGTCTTGATAAAGGGGTTTTCTTTAAAAAAGAAGACGGTTCTGTTTGGGTAGACTTAACAGAAGAAGGACTTGACGAAAAACTGGTTTTACGTGCAGACGGAACAGCCGTTTACATGACTCAGGATATCGGAACAGCAATTGATCGTTTTAAAGATTACCCAAATTTAAACGGTGTAATTTATACTGTAGGGAATGAGCAAGATTATCATTTCCAAGTATTGTTTTTGATTTTGAAAAAGCTTGGATTTGACTGGGCTGAAAACTGTTATCATTTATCTTATGGAATGGTTGATTTGCCTGATGGTAAAATGAAATCAAGAGAAGGAAAGGTTGTTGATGCAGATGACCTAATGGAAGAAGTCGTGTCGATGGCCAAAGAAAGCACAAAAGAGCGAGGTCACATTGAAGGAATGACAGAAGAGGAAAGAAATAGCTTGTATGAAATGATTGGTATGGGTGGTTTGAAATATTACTTGTTAAAAGTTGATCCTCAAAAACGCATGAAATTTAACCCAGATGAATCGATTGAATTGAATGGAAATACAGGACCTTTTATTCAATATGCATATGCACGAATTAATTCTTTAATGACGAAAGTACAATTGGAAAATGTTCATGAAGAAATGTCATTGCTTCAACCAGAAAAAGAAATAGTAAAGCAACTGAATGAATTTCCTGAAATAATTAAAGAAGCCGGATTAAATTATAGTCCAGCATTAATTGCTAATTATACGTTTGACTTAGTAAAGAACTACAATTCATTCTATCAAGCACACAGTGTGATGAAAGAAGAGAATGTAGCCCTTAGAAATGCTAGAATTTTGATTAGTCAAAATACTGGAAAAGTGATTGAAACGGCAATGAGATTATTAGGAATCGACGTACCAAATAGAATGTAAAACACCTATCTTATGAATATTATTCTTCACGATTTATCCAATCATTTAAAATTTGCTCCACTTAGTTTAACACGCCCAATAGGGAACTTAAGAGCAGGATTATGGACCAATGACGAACGTTGGCAATTTTACTTTCCAGAAGCAAATATTTCCTTTCAAACCGAGGAACACATTTCTGAAAAGTTTCCTTTGGTTAAGGAAGAAGATAATGTATTTGTAAATGCCACAGTTGTTCCATCGCCGAAATTGATTGAGAAAATTAAATCACTCAGGAGTGGAGATTCTTTATGGGTAAACAATGTTTTTGTTGCTTATAGAGGTGCCGAATACGAAGAGAAAGAAAGCGCTTCAATTGAACTAGATGAATTGATTGTTCTAGAAAACCGTTGGGATTTATATCAAAAGAATGATCAAATCTTACGTACTGATTTTGCCGCTTACACTTCTGGTAAAACAAGTGCTGCACTTTCAAATTCAAACACTTTAATCGGAGATACACAGCAGTTATTCATTGAAGAAGGAGCAACTGTAGAATGTGCAATTTTAAATGTGAAGAGTGGACCAATTTATATTGGGAAGAACGCTGAAATCATGGAAGGGTCTGTTGTTCGTGGTGGATTAGCAATGGCAGAAAGTAGTGTCTTAAAGCTTTCTACAAAAGTTTATGGAGCCACTTCTTTAGGTCCTCATTGTAAAGTTGGAGGAGAAGTGAATAATGTTATATTTCAAGCATATTCAAATAAAGGTCATGATGGTTTTTTAGGAAACTCTTTGATTGGAGAATGGTGTAATTTAGGAGCTGATACTAATAGTTCAAATTTGAAGAATAATTATGGTAACGTTAAAACCTATAGTTATTTGACCAGAAAAATGGAGTTGACAGAGTTGATGTTTATGGGAGTAACCATGGGAGATCATTCAAAAACGAGTATCAACACCATGTTGAACACAGCAACAGTGATCGGTGTTTGTGCCAATCTTTTTTCTGCAGGATTTCCTCCAAAATTTGTCCCAGACTTCTCTTGGGGAGGTGAGCCAAATCCTCCCGTTTACGATTTTGATCGCGCAGTTGATGCTGCCAATCAAATGATGATTAGAAGAGGTAAGGCAATTACAGATGGAGATTTGAAAATTTTAAAACATTTGTTTCCAAAATAGAATTCTATTTTATTGATAGAATAGAACATTCAAACAGCAGTTTAGGCAAGAGTTTAAACTGCTGTTTTTTTATTAATGGCGTATGACTTTACGTTCATAAAAGTAAGTAGTTGAAACCACTTGTAAACAACACCTTTTGGAATAAGTAAGCTGATTTATTCCATATTTTAATTTTACGATGTACTTCTTATGATTTCTTAAACAAAATTTCAACTCAAAATATATGTTAGGATAATATTTAATTAACTGATTAAAAGCAAGTCTATATAATTAGTGAGCAGCACTAATTTTAAGTTTTAAAAATAGAGGCTTTGAATAGAAAAACGCATCAGTTAAACGCGAAGCTATAATAACCTCTTTACTCAAAACTCACACTCTCCCTGTAAAAAACTGTCATCCATGACAGTTTTTTATTATGGCATAGCAATTGAACAAATAGAAACCCCAAATAGTTATAGAGATAGAATTTATTTTCTTAACTTAAATAGAAGTATTAACTGACAGATTGACGCAAAAGCGCACACAAGATATGAATGACATTTTTGATAAAGGCATTTTAGGAGTAGGATCACCAGATGATTCTGATGCCGAATTTATTCCATTAATTACACAGGAAGAGGAAGATGATATGCAAAATGCAAAGTTCCCTGAAGATATTCCAATTTTACCTTTGAGAAATAACGTTTTATTTCCAGGTGTTGTAATTCCAATTACTGTAGGACGAGATAAATCTATTGATTTAATTAAACATGCCAATAATAGTGATAAAGTTGTAGGTGTTGTTTCTCAAAAAAACGCAGAAGTTGAGAATCCCTTAAAGGATGATTTACATGAGATTGGTACAGTGGCAACAATTTTAAGATTGTTGAAAATGCCTGATGGATCCTCTACAGTAATAATCCAAGGAAAAAGAAGGTTTAAATTAGAGGAGATTTCTCAAGAAAAACCTTTCTTAAGAGGAAAGATAGAACTTTTGGAGGAGTCGAAAACACCTAAGGAAAATAAGGAATTTACGGCTATTATTCAGTCGATGAAAGAATTGTCTTTAAAGATTATTAAAGAATCACCTAATATTCCGTCTGAGGCACAGTTTGCAATTAAAAATATTGATAGTCCTAGTTTTCTTACCAACTTTATTTCAGCGAATATGAATGCTGATGTTGCTACAAAGCAAAAGATGTTGGAAGAAATGAATCTGAAGAAGCGTGCAATGTCTGTTCTTGAGCATTTAACCTTAGAGGCTCAGCAATTAGAGATGCGTAATGAAATTCAAACACGCGTTAAGGTTGATTTAGATAAACAGCAACGTGAATATTTTTTAAATCAACAAATCAAAACGATTCAAGAAGAATTAGGTGGGAATCCACAGGAGCAAGATGTGGAGAAAATGCGTGAACGTGCCAAGAAAAAGCAATGGACCACAAAAGTTGATGAAATATTCCATAAAGAGTTGAATAGACTTCAAAGAATGAATCCGCAAGGTGCTGAATATACTGTTCAGCTGAACTATTTGGATTTGTTACTTGATTTACCTTGGGATGACTATACAAAAGATAATTTAGATTTAAATAGAGCTAAGAAGATTTTAGAACGTGACCATTATGGATTGGAGAAAGTAAAGAAAAGAATCCTTGAATACTTGGCCGTTTTAAAACTGAAGAAAGACATGAAGTCTCCAATTCTTTGTTTTTATGGACCTCCTGGTGTTGGTAAAACTTCATTAGGTAAGTCAATTGCTGAGGCTTTAGGAAGAAAGTATGTGAGAATGTCGTTAGGAGGAATTCATGATGAAAGTGAAATACGTGGACACAGAAAAACTTACATCGGAGCGATGCCAGGACGTGTCATGCAAAACCTAAAGAAGGCTGGAAAATCTAATCCTGTTTTTGTACTTGACGAAATTGATAAAATTTCTCGTTCAAATCATGGAGATCCATCAAGTGCTATGCTTGAAGTTTTAGATCCTGAACAAAATGATGAGTTTTATGATAATTATATTGAAACGGAATATGACTTATCTAAAGTTTTGTTTATTGCAACAGCTAATGACTTATCTACAATCCAAGGTCCTTTACGTGACCGTATGGAGTTAATTGAAGTTTCTGGTTATACCGTTGAGGAGAAAATTGAAATTGCTAAAAGGCATTTAGTTCCAAATCAGATTGCTGAACATGGTATTAAAAAGTCAGATATTTCAATTGGAAAAGCGACATTAGAAAAGCTAATTGAAGAGTATACACATGAGTCTGGAGTTCGTGGATTAGACAAAGCAGTTGCAAAACTGGTTAGAAATCGTGCGAGACAAATTGCAATGGAGGAGGAGTTTAAGAAATCCATCGCCGCTAAAGATTTAGTGGATATTATGGGGCCTGGTAGACCTAAAACAAAATATGCAAACAACAATGTTGCTGGTGTTGTAACAGGTCTAGCTTGGACATCAATGGGAGGCGATATTCTTTTCATTGAATCATCTATGGCAAAAGGAAAAGGTAAATTGACTTTAACAGGAAATCTTGGAGATGTGATGAAAGAATCGGCAACAATTGCCTTACAGTTCTTAAAAGCACACCATGATTGGCTCGATTTAGATGCAAATGTTTTCAATAAGTATGATGTTCATATGCACGTTCCTGAAGGAGCAACTCCTAAAGATGGACCTTCTGCTGGTATTACAATGTTGACTTCATTGGCTTCTCTATTTACACAGCGTAAAGTAAAGAAAAACATCGCCATGACTGGAGAGATTACTTTAAGAGGTGATGTCTTGCCTGTTGGAGGGATTAAAGAGAAGATTTTAGCTGCAAAGAGAGCAGATATTAAAGAATTGATCTTATGTGAGAAGAACAAACAAGATATTGATGAAATTAATGAAGAGTATCTTAAAGGCCTAAGTTTCCATTTTGTGAGTAATATGAGAGAGGTGCTTGATATCGCATTATCCAATCAAAAAGTGAAAGATGCTTTGACTGTTCAGTAAGACAATCAAATAAATTATAACAAAAAAGAGGCAATCATCAATGATTGCCTCTTTTTTGTTACGTATAATTTTAAACAAATGAGTTAGAAATCGTAACTCAAACCAATACTTGGTAAGAATGGTAGTTGGTAGATTTTATCGTTTGTAACACGATTTACGTAGAAAATATTGTCTCTATCATAAATATTAGTTACACCACCTTTAAGCTCCATAACTGTCTTGTTTTTAAAGGCAAATTTCTTTTTAATTGTAATATCAAATCTATGGTATGTTGGAAGACGTGCAGCATTCATGTCTCCAAGTAATAAACTTAATTCAGATGGATTTGAAGTGGTGTAATCTGTAGTTACACCTTCAACGAAGTCTTCTCCTTGATAATATCCAGAAGTTGGTGTAAATGGCAGTCCAGATCCAAAGTTCCATCTTAAACTTACTTCTAAACTTTTATCTTTTAAGAAAGCATAAGTTGCAACCAAATTGATGTTATGTCTACGGTCAAAAGATGGAGTATAATAATCAAAACCATCCCAACGTTCAGATTTACCTAAAGAATATACACCCCATAAGAATAATCTTTTCTTACTGTATTCTAACAATACATCAACACCATAAGCAACACCAGATTCAATTAAGAAATCTTTCTTATATATATCGGCTATGTCACTGAATTCTTGGGTGTCATCGTATAATTTGTTTACATTGATATTACTCAATTTTGGATAGTATTTATAATATCCTTCCACATTTAAACTGAAGTTTTTAGTAAAGTCATATTCTGTACCGATAATCCCATGCCATGAAGTTTGTAAACCATTATCTGGTTCAGTTTCTTCTCCATTTGCTTTAGTAAAAGTAGATTGAACATCAGTTGGTGCAGCAACAAAACCGTAAAACAATGTTACGATATCTTTGTCTGAAGCAACTGAGGTAAAGTTCTGAGAGTAATAACCTCCAGACATTTTGAATCTTAAATTCTCAGTTGCGTTAACTTTGATTCCCAAACGAGGCTCAGGAATAACAGCAGGAATAGAAGGGTAGGCTTGAACTCTAAATCCAGGATTGAATACCCAACGTCCTTTAACTAAACGATAGTTGATATAACCACTTAATTCAGTGTTGTAATTATCTAAATTGATTTCTCTATTTACTTCATTAAAAGTAGTGAAAGAAGTTGCGAATCCTCCAATGTTGAAACCGTAAGTAATTTGTGATTGGTTTTTTAAGAAGTATAAAAAGTCAAATCCAACATCAAAACCAGTGATTCCACTTGTTCTTGGTTTAGACCCACTTTCTTCTTGGAAGAAAATATCGTAGTTTGAAGCATTCAAATGCCCCTTAATAATTACAGGGTTGGAACTAGGTACTAAAGTAAAATTGATTCCACCTCCGTATGATTTCCAATTTAAGTTTGCAATGTTATCATATCTTACTGCATCATTATTGCTGAATCCAAATGCTGAAAATTTACTTCCTTCCGGGCTTTTAATAGTAAATTTACCATAAATATCAGTAAATGTATAAGGCATTCCTTGACCTTCATTAACGAATGGATAAACAGACTCTGAAGTATAATCAAGTAATGAGTGTTTTGCCGAGAAAATATAAGATCCTCCACTTCCTTTAGCATCTTTGTTTTTGAAAACAGGTCCTTCCAGAACAGCCTTTCCTAAAAAAGGAGATACAGAAACTAATCCTCCATGTTTATTCAAGTCACCATCTCTATAGGTAATGTCCATCACTGAAGAAATTCGTCCTCCATATTCAGAGGAGAATCCACCTGTATAAATATCCGCACTTTTAATTAATTCTGTTTCGAAAACAGAGAAGAACCCGATAGAGTGAAATGGATTATATATGGTCATTCCGTCCAGTGTAATTTTATTTTGGATTGGTGTACCTCCACGTACATAGAGTTGTCCACCTTGATCACCTGTGCTTACAACACCTGGAGTTACAGAGAATGCAGCTATAATATCATTTTCAGCTCCAAAACTAGGTAAACGCTCTAAACCTTCCTGGTCAAGTTTGTTTACAGACATTTCTACATTGTTTCTTTTTGATTGATCTTGTCCAAAAATAGCAACCTCTTCCATTTCTTTAACTTCATCGCTTTTTGTAAGCTCATACCTCAAGGTTGTAATGTTTTTGTCACCAATTTGAATTGTATCATAAATTCTTTGATGTTCAGTACTTCTCACTTCAATTGCATAACTTCCTCTTTTTAAAGAAGAAAACTGGAAATATCCATCGATATCTGTTGTTGCTCCTAAGAGTTTGTCACTTGAATTTTCATCAATTTGTTTAGCGATAACCTTTACAAAACCAGCGGCTTCACCATTGTCTGCATTATAAACAAATCCCCTTACTGTAAATTCAGTTTGTGCAAAAACGGCACTTGCTGAAAGAAGAAATGAAAACATAAAAAGTAGATTCTTCAAAATATTTGTTTTTTGAGTTTGATATTTATGCATAGATAAGAATTTTTTTAAGCTTATTTAACTCAATTATTTTAAAAAGTAGTGACTATTTATTTTAATGTAATTTTAATCACTCGTTATTTTTTGATTAAAATGGATTTGGAAAAAGAGGTTTAACCCACTGATTTTTTAGCTTTTTCCCAATAGACATCCATTTCCTCTAGGTTCATGTCTTCAAATTTTTTGTCCTTTTCATTGATCTCTTTTTCCATAAATTGAAATCTTTTTATGAACTTTTTATTGGTTCGTTCAAGAGCTGTTTCTGGATTTACCCCAATAAAACGCGCATAATTGATCATTGAAAAAAGTACATCACCAAATTCTTGTTCAATTTGATCTGTATCATTTTCTACTTCTTTTTCTAATTCTCCTAGCTCTTCATGAACCTTAGCTAATACTTGTTTTGAATCATCCCAATCAAAGCCTATTCCCTTTACTTTTTCTTGTATTCTTGCGGCTTTTACTAATGATGGTAATGACCTTGGTACACCTTGTAAAACTGATTTTTTTCCTTCCTTAAGTTTGAGCTTTTCCCAATTTGCTTTCACAGTGGCTTCATCTTCAGCAACAACATCTCCGTATATGTGCGGGTGTCTGTGTACTAATTTATCACAAATTGCATTTAAGACATCGGTAATGTCAAAAGCTTTTTGCTCACTCGCAATCTTACTATAAAATACCATGTGAAGCATAATATCACCGATTTCCCCTTTCAATTCATCAAGGTCATTATCCATGATTGCATCTGCAAGTTCATAGGTTTCCTCTATGGTAAGGTGTCTTAAAGATTCAAGGGTTTGTTTTCTATCCCAAGGACATTTTTCCCTCAAATCGTCCATTATATTTAGTAAGCGTTCAAATGCAACTAGTCTTTTGTCCATTTTTATCGTTTTTAGCAAAATTAAAAGGTTTTCTCAATCCTCCATTAAATTGAAATGTTCATTTCTAGATCTGTTTTATTAAATCAGCTTTTTTTTACAATTAGCTTATGTTTGGGTTTATTTTCTCTATTTTTGAATTTGCCTTAATAGTATTTTTATTGTTTTTAATTTAAGCAGATTAACGAATCCATTCCCAATTAATGAAGTTTAAAGTATTGCAATTATTAGTTTGTATTCTAGGACTTTTTCAAGTTCCTTCGCTTGCGCAGTACAAGAATTTTGGATTAACCGGCACAGGACAAATAGGATATTTAATGCCACATCGTTCAACAATGGCTCATCTCAATACTGGACATTCTTACGGAGGGCGTTTGGGGGTCGTTTTTCAATCTGATGGTTCAAAAGTATGGCAACAAAACTTTAATTTCCCTAAAGCCGAAATTAATGTGTTTTTTCTTGATTTAGGAAATAAGGAAGTATTAGGAAATAGTTTTGGTGTATCAACAAATGTGTTTTTACCTTTTCATAAAAGTACAAATTGGAGGGTTGGAAGTGCGTTGGGTTTTGGCTTGGGTTGGGTTTCAAAAACTTATGATGTTGTTACGAATAAGAAAAACAATGTGATAGGTTCACACCTTAATTGCTTAGTTAATTTAGGATTACGTTTAGAAAAACAGTTTCAACAAAACGCTTTAGGATTTGAGTTGAGTATGACTCATTTATCTAATGGAGCTTTTAAACTCCCCAATCTTGGCCTGAATATGCCATATTTGAGTTTTAATTACAGTCATTTTCTTCAGCCAGTCAATTTTGAAAGTAAGGCGAAGATTGAAGATGAGATTATTTTCCCTTTGAAAACTTGGGCCTTTTACACTCAATTTACGGGTTCTTTGAAAGAGATTTATCCAACAGGTGGGAAAAGGTATGGAGTTGCTGCCTTTACAAATTTTTTACAGTATAGATTCAATACAAAAGCAATTGTTGAAGCTGCCTTCGAAACAATTTACAACTCCTCAATTGTACCTTATAGTAAGTTAGATTATGGGTCGAAATATAATTTTCAATTGGGGCTTTATGGTGGTTACGTCTTACCAATTCATGATTTTAAAATGTTGATTGCAATGGGGAGCTATGTATTAAATCCTATAGATCCAGCAGGAATTTGGTTTCATAAACTTGGTATACGATATCAGATATCAGATCATTTTTTAGCACATTTTGCCATCAAATCTCATTGGGCAAAGGCTGATTATTTTGAATATGGAGTAATTTATAAGTGGAAATGAAAATTGTCATATATATTCTTTTTTTGTGTTTTCTCTTTTCCTGTAAAAAAGCGGAAGATAGGTCATGTTTTAAATTTGCAGGAGAGGAAAGTGAACTCACACATTATGTTTCAAATGATATAGACACTTTGTATCTCCAAGATGATATTTCCTACACTTTGATAGGAAGTAATGAAAATAAGATAGTTTTAACCGGTGGTGAAAATCTCTTGAATTTTGTAAATGTGGAATTTGGCAATGGAAAATTAACCATTTCGAATGAAAATAAGTGTAAATTTTTAAGGTCTTATGATCAACAAATTTCAGCTAAAGTTTATATCGACACGATTACTTATATCCATTATCAGGGGAGTAAAGAGGTCGTAAGTCAAGACACTTTGCGATCTTCGGAATTGCGAATTGACATTTTTGAAGGCGCAGGCAGCATGGATTTAACTTTGGTTAATGGATATACAAGTGTAACAGCAACACAAAGTCATGCAGATTTTACGATAAAAGGAAGAACAATTTATGGACATTTCCATTGTAAAGGGAATAGCTATTGCGATACAAGAGATTTTTCAGTGAGTTCAGAACTCTATATAAAATCCTATACCGTAGGAAAAATGTTAATCAATGCTGACCAAACAAAGCTATATACAACAATAGAAAACAGTGGAAATGTTGAGTATGTTGGAAATCCAGTTTCAATAACTTTAAATGGGGATGGATCAGGAGAGTTGATTAATTTGAATAATTGATACAATTGTTGTAATTTTGCATTGAATTTTAGAACACAGAATAATGGATTTAATTATTATAGCAATCGTATTATTGGCATTGGCTTTTGGAGGAATAGCCATTAAAATTTGGGCCAAAAAAGATGGTGAATTTGCGGGTACATGCGCAAGTAACAATCCTGTTTTACAAGAAGAAGGTGCTGCATGTGGAATGTGTGGAGCCACTCCAGAAGAGCAATGTAAAAATAACAAGTAAGGATTTAAAAAATCAAAAAAAAATAGAGACGCACTTTTGTGTGTCTCTATTTTTTTGTGCTTTACTTTTAAGAAAACTATTTGATAGTCTCAGTGTTTTCATCTAGTTTAAAGAGTTTCTCTTCATCTTTAAAACCTTGTAAATCATCCAACATCATTTCAATTTGAGGAATAGTCAAAGACTTACCAATGATTTCTTTATTCTTATTTAAAATCCATACACGTGGCGTAGAATAGATGTCATATGTTTCTTGATAATTCAATGATTTTAAGGTTGTCTTAGAAGGAATTAAAGATCTAGGATTGGCTTGAGCTTGTTCATATATAGCTTTAGTAACACCAACATTAATGAAGGTTAAGTTCTTCTCTCTGATAAACTTCTTCCAGTCTTCAAAATCATCACCAGTAGCTTTTCCAACTGAAAATATTTCAATATTTCTGTCTTTGAATTTCTTTTCATACAAGGTTTGAAGCTTTGGTGTTACCTTTTTACAATGTCCACAACCTGGGTCCCAAAAGTACAGTATGATGTAATCAGCTTCTATTTCGTGTAGATTATACCACTTGTTGTTTGTTGAATCAGGTAAAATTAAATTTGGAGGTACCTCTCCATGCACAAGATGCATTTTAATTGCGGTGTTTTCACATAACTCCTCAAGTTTTGATTCATCCATCCAATGAGCCTTCGGTTTCCCTTCATCGTCTGGCGCACAATAATATCTGTGAATCATTCGTGTTTTAACCTTATCCATTCCCATGAATTTAGATTTTTCAAAATGAGTTGTTACATTACTCACAAAAAATCTATACATCATAGATTTATCATCAAGTTGATCTATAATTGGAAATACATATTTAATGATGGAATCAGGATGTTGTGTTAGCATTTTATTTGAGTAAAAATACTCTAATTTGTTTTGGATAACAGGAGTGTTGACTAAACGATCATCTTGCAAATCTATGTTGTCAAAATAGTGATCTCTAAAATATTTATAAGCAAATGATTTGTCAATTGGATTCCCTTCTTCGTCTTTTGGTGCCTCTGGAATTTGAACATCAGTTGACATCTTAATGATTTTTGCGACTAAAGTATTGGGATGATCTGATACAAATTTTCTTTGCTCCTCAATGACCTTTTCATTAATTTCAGTAAGTTCCTTTTTTAACTTCTCTTTTTTGTCTTGATCATCTTCAATCGCGTTTAGTTTATCTTGAATCTTTTTTGCCTCACCTCGGTTATCTTTCATGAAATTCATGTAATCAAGGAATATTTCATTCTCTTTCGACTTCTTCACCACCATATTTTCGATATAATTTGGTGATTTTGTCTCTAAGTGAACTTTTTCATTGTTGTAGACAAATTCAAAATATCGTTGTCCAGGCATTAACAATGCTAAAATTCCAGGTTCTTGTTTACTTCCATCGAAAGTTACTTTGCTATTCACCAAACGAGCAGTATCTGCATAATATAACTTACTTCCTACATATTTTACAAGGTGAACAGTGGTATCTTGAACCCCTGTAACCTTAAATGTTAAGTCTTGAGCAAAGCTATTGATTCCTAGAAATGCAATGAGCAGTATTGAGCTGAGTATTTTCATATTATTGTTGGTTTTATGCTAAATATAATTTGTATTTGTTAGAATAGACGCGTTAGATTTTATTTGGTGTTTCCTTTTAACAGTATTTTAACGAAAGAACTTATAATGTCTTTAAAACTCCCCGTTTCGCATTGAAATAGTTTACTATTGTATAGACTCCAAAAGCGATAAATACAGCTAAAAAGCTTAACAATGTATACTCAGAATCGATTTGAATTCCACCTGTCATAAGCATTTGGTCAATAAGTAATTTGATTAATGAAAAGGTTAATAAACTTGCTGCCGAAATGAGAGCAAATACTTTAATAAAGTAGAATAAAATGCTACGTATTATTCTTCTTGGAGAATAGCCTAAATGCAATAATGTTTTTATTTCATATTCGTTTTTAGAAATGAGTAGTTGGGCATATTGAAGCAAAACAAGACCTGCCAGAAAAACAGTAATGACACTGATTGCAATTAGAATGGAGAATAATGTACCTGCAACACTTTTGAGTTTTCCAACAACCATTGAATTTGCTTTTGACTCAATAGAATGTCGTTTAATATAGTTTTCATATTCGCCAAACAATCCTTCTTTGACGGTTATCATGAGTTGTGTGATTTCTGCAGCTTTGTTTTTCGCATAATTTGTATTTCCATATTCCATAAATGATGAAGGAACTAATATCGCAGAAACTTCATTTGTAAATCCAACAATTCTTACATCAACTTTTTCTTTCTTACCCTTAGCACTTAATGTGAATTTGAAATTTACAGATTTGGCTAAATCATCTGAAACCGGTGGAATTCCTTTCGCAGTAGCAAAGGTATTTAGCATCACTAAAAATTCTCTTGGCAAAATAATAGGTACAAACTGATCTCCTGGCTTCCATTTCCATTTATCAGAATCTATTTTTGTAAATTCACCTTTTATTGATTGAACAAAAACATCTGTTCGCATATAAGGCACCAGTTCACTGTCTGTTTGTAAAGTAACATCAAAATTATTACTGATGATAGGATCTAAACTTTTAGTAAATTCTTGTTTTTTTAGATGATCAATATCTTTTGCTGAAAAATCTAATGAGGCGAGTTTTAATGTGTTGAGGTTCGTTACCTTTTTTTGAATAATCATGGTGTTACTCCCTAATATCTCTTCTCCTTCACCGAATTCATTAACGCGAATAAGATAGTGAATGGAAGTCACTAAAAAAGTAAAACCAAGAAATGCACCTATCATCGCAATGATGAGTTGTGACTTATTTTGAGCATTGAAAAGTATTTTTTTGAGCATTTTTTAAAGATTTAATACTTTGTCAAAAGTAAATTGGTGATCATCTCCTAAGCTTGTAAGAATAAATCCAGCACCTTGTTCAGCTGTGCGTTTGTGGATTAATGAGAGGGCCAATTGTGTGTTGTTTTCATCAAGGTGACTAAATGGTTCGTCCATTAAAAGCCATTCATAAGGTTGTGATAAGGCACGAATTATAGCAACTCTTTGTTGCTGTCCCATAGATAATAATCCACATTGGTTTGACCATTTATCTTCAATTTCTAATTTCTCCAACATTTGTTTCAACTCATCTTCTGTAAAGCTTTTTGTCAAGTCATTTTTGATTTGTAAGTTCTCTTGAACGGTTAAATTTGGGAACAATTGCAGGTCCTGAAATACAAAACTGAGTTTGTTTTTTCTTAATTCGGCCCAATCTTCAGCTGAAAAATCTTGGAGGTCTTGTTCATCAAATAATATCTTCCCACTATAATCTTTTCGAAGCCCAGAAAGAGTGTGGGTGAAAGTAGTTTTCCCTTTTCCACTTGTAGCATTTAACATTACTTTCTGACCTTTTTGAAGTGAAAAAGAGTTGTTCCAAATACTTTGCTCATGATGAGTGATATTACGAAGTGGGTTTGGAATTACGTTTTTAAAATGTATGTTCATGTCTACTTTTATTTATCCTGAAATTGAACTTTTTCAAATATTCTTATGGGTTAAGATAAAAATTCATAAAGCAATTTTTGTTCCATTTTAATATGAACCTCCCCTCCAAGTGATATTCTTAATTTTAAAAATAAGGGTTTCGTTCTTTTCTACAATAAATTGTTGTGGTTTCAGCGTATAAAGTTAAATAATTGCCGTCAAGTTCATATTCATAATATCCATCATACACATATTCGAATTTGTTGGTAGATAGGATTTCAATTGAATCACCAAAAATGTAGTATTCACCTTTTGCGGCAGTAGTATTAAAGCCTGGTAGAAAAATATAGTTTGAGGAATTAAACTCAATGATTTCATCACATTTTCCTTCATATACATATTTAATAATAGAATTGTCTATCGTTTTTGGAGTAAAATCTTTTGCATCGTAAACTAGCTTTTCGACACACCATTTTGCATTGATAAGTCTTTCTGATATAGAAGGTTTGGTGGTGAAATGAACTAAAGTAGCGAGTAAGCCAACAACTATCGCAATGATGATCATGATGCGCAATTCAAACCTTAAATGTCCAATAAAAGGAATAGCGGTCGTTTTTTCATTTATTTTGAGGAGAAAATTTGATGGTGGTGTGCCTTCTTCAATATCAGGAAGTTCTTCTGACATGTTTAAAATTTTCCTAGCGTTTTCTAAATCACTTTCAAAGACTTGTAACTTAACTCCACCGATTGCACCAGAGTATAAAGGATTTGCTTGAACGGTGTGCTCGTCTTT
This sequence comes from Brumimicrobium aurantiacum, assembly GCF_003402975.1. GTDB lineage: Bacteria > Bacteroidota > Bacteroidia > Flavobacteriales_D > Crocinitomicaceae > Brumimicrobium > Brumimicrobium aurantiacum. The sequence continues at coordinate 43,239 of NZ_QURB01000009.1, forward strand.
TAAATACACTTCAATTCCTTCAGATTCTAATCTGCTTTTAGCAAATATCGCATCATGAGGGTAATCGAAAGTAAGAATTGTAATGCGTTTATGTGATTGCATTTTGTTGTGTTTTAAGTTTTTGTTTGATAAACGTATTTAGCAGCATAAGGAGATATCCGAAACTAACTAAAACTAATGGAAGGATAGGTAATGAATATCGCTCTTCAATGCCTCTTTGTACAAAGATTAAAAACAAAACATAGAGTAAAGGAGCAAAGGAAAAAATAGATTTTAAAACCCATTCTTTTTTATAAAATGGACTAATGAAAAGGACGATAAAAGCAAAAACATGTATACTAAATGTAAATATTCTTAAGGCCTCCATAAAGAAGTTTCCTCGGAAAGTTTTCTGAAAAATATAGAGTGATAAATTTGAATGGAAAGCCAGTTCCTTGAAAACCTTTAGTGGACTAGAAATATAATATTGAAACCAAAACTCGTGTTTGAATTCTTCTGTTAGAGCTTCAATTTGATGAATGGTTTGTTGTTCTATTGCTGGAATTTCTTTTGGCATGGCTAACTTTCTTTCTTTAAACTCTTTTTGATAAAGTATAGATTGCTGATAGCTTTTGAACATTTTTTCAAATTTATCTCTACCTAGGGCTTGGACAACTTCTAAAGGAATGTGCTGAATTATTTTTTCAATTTCCTCTTTGTCGGTTTTCCCATTGATGGCTGAACTCCAAAAAGGTCCAACATAAGAATGGAAGTTTGCACCAATCTCACCCCATCCTTTGCATAAATCCCATAGAGCTTCGTGAGTTGGTCTAAAACTAGATTGATTATTCTCTGGATAATAAATTGGATTTAATCCTACAATTGTGTTGGAGATGTTATAATTTCTCACTTGCCAAAGGATCATACCACTTGAAGCAACTATTCCGATTAGAAAAAGGTGTAATATGAATTGTTGACGAACTTTCCAGAAATCAGCAAAAATAAAAAATGGAAAAGCTAAACCTAAGATTCCTAATACAGGCCGCGTGATAAATAGAAAACAAAATATTAAAGCACTTGTGTAATAATTAATCAATTTCTTTTTTTGCTGCTTCTCCGATTTGGCTTGAATCAAAAAGTAGACAAAGAAAATTACCAGGGCGGGTGTAACAGCTTCTGTTAACGTGTAGAAAATAAAGTTGAAGGCTATTCCAGAAATACCATAGATAGAGGTAATAAGAATTGATATATTTTTAGCTTTTATAAATCCAAAGGCAATAAAAAATAAGCAATACACAGAAAGACCAAATAAAATTAATTGTACATATTTTAAAGTCATTAAGGTTTGTTGATGACCGAGGAAACTACCTAAGCAAATGTAAAATGTAGAGTAACCTGGTGGACGTAAAAAGTAAGCTCCATTGCCTATCATATTATTTCTCAATTCACCAGTTTCTAGATAGTTTTGGGCAGGTCTTAGGTAACTAACATCATCAGCTGTAATCACAGTTTGGTTCGCTCTCAGTGGAACACCGTCTTTTTTTAAATAAGAGATATTGACTTCATTGAAGAAAAAAGCACTCAAAAGCGAGAGTAGTGCAATGATTAAAGCCGTTTTGTGCATAATATTGATTTGTAAATGGAAATATACAAATCTTTCCAGTGAACAAATCGCCACTTTTCATAAAAGTCGTTGGAATTAAAGTTTAAGGGCTAATTCAAAACCTTCATCAAGAATTTCCGATAAATCAACATCGCTTTGATTTGCATAAACAATAACTCCTATATCTGAAAAAGGAGAAATCCCTACTATTGCCGATGCACCTTCAATTCCTTTGTCGTCACCCCAAATATAGTTTGTAGCGTCTAATAGGTAAACATGATATCCCATTTGATTATTCAAATTTGGAATCTGATTATCAAACATCAATTCTGTAGTTGTTTCATGCAAAAGGTTTGTGTTGTTGAAGTTACCATCATTTGCCAATGGAGCGTAAAACTTCATCATATCTTGAACCGTTGTGCGTAAACCTCCACTCGGATAATGTGTAAAAGTATATTGATCAATTTCATTGTGTTGACTTCCTTGATCATTGTAAGGTGTGACAATTGGATTGGAGGAGTTTTTGGCTTGATTGTACTTCCAATACGTTTGGGTCATTCCCATAGGCGAGAAAATTTTGTCTTGACAATAAGCTGGAAAATCTTGACTCGAAATTTCTTCCACCAATAAGGCCATCAGCGTAGTTCCTACATTTGTGTATTCATACTGAGTTCCTGGTTCGAAATTCGTAAAGTTCTCAGTTTCATTATAGAAGCTTCCACCTGGAAGAAGATATTCTTCAATAAAATACTTTATAGGTAATGGACTATCATATCCATCATAATAATGGTCATCTAAAATACTTCCGTCTGCAATTCCTGAGGTATGTGTGAGTAACATTTCAAAGGTTATTGGGGTTGTAGAATTTGGATGTTCAATATTAAATGGAAGAAAATCGCTGATGTTGTCATCTAAAGCAAAATGTCCATACTCAAAAAGTTGGAGAAGGGCAGTGGCAGTTACAATTTTTGAAGATGATGCAGCAGAAAATAAATGATTTGCCGTTAAATTCTCATCATTTTGAATATTTGCTTTTCCCAATTGTTTTTGGTGTAAAACCTGGTCCTTTTTAAATACAAGCACAGATAATCCTACTAGGTTTTTCTGTGTGAATTCGGTATCAAGAAAACTATTGAATGCAACAATATCTTCGTTCACTTCCTCTGGTGTTGAAGGAGCTTCAGGTTCTGGAATCTTATCTTTCTTACAGCTTTGTACCGTAAAAATAAATGAACAAATTAAGAATAGGAATATTAACTTTTTCATCGGTGTTTATTTTGGTTTGGTAGTCTTATTTTTGGAGTAAAATTAGCTATATTTTTATTGATAAAACAACTAAAGGCTTGTAAATTACCTATTTGTTAATTAAAATGCATTCTTATTAATTTTCTCAAGCCGATTTATGCATCAACTTGTTTCTGATAAAAAATAGTTTTAAGGTAATTACTTTGAGCAAATTCAATTGGATGGTCATCATCATGTAAGGTATAATGTAAATATTTCCAATTGTCTTTTGATGTAATTCCAGCATCATGATGTATTTCTTCGAACATTTGAAGTGAAATTCGACTCGAGCATGAACCTAATATTAAAACTCCTTTATCGTCCGTAAGTGACCTTCCGAGTCTTGCCAATCGTTCATACTGGTGAGCGGCACTCTCTACTTCTTTCCCTTGTTTTGCAAAAGAAGGAGGATCGATGATGACAATATCAAATTGCTGCTCTTTTTCAATAAGCTCTTCCAAGGCAATAAAGGCGTCTGCAGTAATTGGATTCCATTTAGATTGATCAAAATTGTTGAGCTGTATATTCTCTTCAGCGACATTCATAGCATGCTGACTAATATCAACAGAAGTTAAAGATTCAGCACCACCTTTTAGGGCGTGAATACCAAAACCTCCTACATAACTGAAAACATCAAGTACCCTTTTTCCTTTGGCATTTTTTTGCACCCAATGTCTGTTTGGACGTTGATCAAGGAAAAAACCTGTTTTATGTCCGGATTGTGTATAAGCATAGTATTTTACGCCATATTCTTCGAATACAATTTTTTCATTAGATAGTGACTCTCCAATAAAATCTCCTTCTTCATAAGGGAAGGTGTTTTTCATTTGAATTTTTCTACTGAATCGAATTACAATTGTTTTCAGACCATAAACTTCTTTGATTTTTTCTGATAAAATATCGAGGTGAGGCTTCCAAGCATTGGAGTAGATTTTCAAAACACCAACTTGCTGATATACATCAAGAATTAATCCCGGGAAATGATCATTTTCTCCATGAATTCCCCTATAACCTGTTATACCTTTTTTGATGAGGTTTTGTCTTTTCGAATGCGCCTTTCTTAATTGAGAGCTCCAGAAATCGCCGTTGAGTTGTAATCTGTTCCCCAATAGAATCAACTTTATTCTAATAATTTCTTCAGGGTCCCACAATCCGAAAGCAATGGGTTTATTATAGCGTTGATCGAAAATTACGCACAAACTACCAGCTATAGCAGTATCTTTTGGCCCTTTTTCAATGCTGTTTTCAAATATCCAAGGATGTCCTTGTTTTACAGCTCTTTCTCCAGCCTTGTTGAGCTTAATTGCTAGTGTGGGGATTTTCATTTGTATAAATTGAATTGCGAAATTACGAATAAATACAAAGGCTGATTGATTTTAGATTTCTTATTTAGTGTTGACTGATATTCATTTTTAAAAAATGAATTCTTTTACTTTTTCCGCTTAGTGAAAAAACGCATTGCGGAGAAATAAAGAAAGCCACCAATCAACCAAATTGGAGTTCCACGTAAAAGATTAGTTCGAGTGCTTTCTTCATCTTGTGAAATTGGAAAAAGGATGACGATAAAAAGATACATAAGAAGAGTTCATATTATACTTGCAATGATTTGTCCCTTCAAAGTCATGTTTATCGGATTAGCTTGTTTTCAATTTAATATCCAAATTAATAAAAATTCAACCAAATTTATCGCCTCCAACCTAAAAGTTAAACAATCCGTAATCCTCAAGAAGGAAAACAAGCGTAATAAAAGAAATGTAAAGAAAACGTAATTTCAGTGTCGGGTTTAAAAGTTGTTTATCGATGGTTTTGTCTTTATCTATAGATATTATTCCAAGAAGTATAACAAGGCTCAACCCACCAACAATCAGCATTGGTTTATAACTTGGAAAAGCTAAAATATTAAACAAAACACCAATAATAGCAACTCCAGATGCGATTCCTCCCAGTTTAAAATAGAAGGAACTCATTCCTTTAGGTTCTTTAAATGTTTTTTGAGCGGCCAATACATAAGCAATTGAAACAAATGAAAGAAGAAAAACGGTTATGTAGTTCGCATATTGAAGGTTCAATGGTTTTGCAGAAATAGCCAATGTAGTGAGTAGAATAAGTAAGTATTCTCTTTTTAATACAAATGCACTAATCTTATTAATCATGTTGTACTGTTCCATTTTCTTTTTTTATAAAAGTATATGAAAAAGTGAAATTGAAGCCTAATAAAACAACACTTGTATGAATATACTCAACAGAAATCTTCTGGAAACATTCGGAAATAAAATTGCTGAGTTTTCCAACAGGATCAATTTTCAGAAATTAACGATTTCAAATACGCATAATTGTTTTTGTCCTTAGGTACTGTTTTCAGTTTAAAAGTAAATTCGGATGTTTCTTTTGATAATTTTAAATCTCGAAATTGTTCAAAAGTTAAATAAGCAATTTTTTTGTCGTAAACAGCAAAAATAAAACACGCTTTTTGCTCTGGAATTCTTAGTATATTTCTATTGTTACTTAGGACACCATTAAATCCTTTTATAATAATTGAACTATTTGATAAATCCATTTGATTTCCTTCTTCATCAACGAATTGAGCAATAACATTAAAAGTTTCAAAAGTAAAAGGTTCATCGCAATTCCAGATTCCAAACCCATCAATAGAAAAACTTCGAATGAGCTGACTGTTTGCATCCAAATCTTTTGCTTTAGCTTCTTCTCTTGCAAGAACTTTTTCATATTGGGCGTTTAGTTCCTTGTTAATTGAATTTTGTTTTTCAATTGCATTTCGTTTTTCTTGATATTCTTTTTGTCTCTTCTTATTATCGGCAATAATGGCTTGATTTATTTTCTCATTTTTCTCTCTTTGTTGCTTATTGCGAATTCTTTGTTTTTCGTTTCTCTTTTTGATAAGCGTATTAACGCGCTCTTGCTCTTTAATTGCTGCTTTTATTTTTGCCTCGTTTTGATGACGCTCATTTTGTTTTTGCTTAAATGTTTTAATTTTTTTGTCATAAACTTGAAGTGCTTTGTCATAATCTTCCCCTTCTAAAACAGGCTTTGCTAAATAGGAAACTTTACGTTGATTGTTGCTAAAGTTGACTTTATACTTTCCTTTATCTTTACTTCTTTTTAGTTCAACCTTCTTCCATATTTCATTGGCATCTTCAGGTTTAAAGCTGTTTTCCGTTTGGTCAAGTTGAAATTTTAAGTTGTCATAAACCATTAGTTCTTCAAATGACCTGGGATCGATTGAGATATTTATAATCGGATTTTTATCATCAGCTTTTTCTGGTTTACTCGGAGGAACAGTTGTCGACTTTTCAATTTCTAAAGTTGCATTCACATCAGTTACATTGCTTTTTTCACGATAAATCCAATTCTTTTGAACAGTGTCCAAATAGTATATGTTATGGGAACTTGAGGAGTTTCCACTAACCATATTAATTTCAGGTTTACGCTCGGGATTCACAAAAACAGGATTTTCATTTTTAAAAGCGAGTACTTCACACATTCCAGATGATTCAAAATCGTAGCTTACTCCTAATGAGTCATATTCGAGTGGGATACCTGCTAGGAAGAAATCAACAGGATTTGTAAACTCTCTATATTGAACTTTTATCTCTCCAGTAATTTTAGCTCCTTGTTTATCCAAGAAAGCGTGTTTAGGGAAAATTAGAATACTACCAGATTCAGCATAAAGTGTATCACCTTGCTCTGCTTTAAGAGTAAAATTTTCAAAACGAATATCCATTTCCTTTAGCGGAGCTTGAATAAAATAAGATTTGCTTTGCTTACTTTTTAATTCAGTATCGTTACTTGATTTTGTTGTTTGATGTTCAATTTCTTGATTACAACTTAAAAGAAATGTGCCTAAAAGTAAAATGAGAAAGAGCGTTGACTTCATAATTAATAGTTTAGCATTTGTAAACTCATAACTATTTGAAGAGGTAATGGTTACATAATCGTTTAGATTACAACCTACTTTTTATCAATGATTCTTTCTTTTCGAAATCACTTTTCCTGTATTATCATTTCCTTGGTATGTGGTTCTTTGTAACCACTTCATGCTTCCTTTTTCATATTCTATTTCAGTAAGATTAAGCATTTTTATGAACTCAAAATAATCGCGTGTTGAAGATTTATTGTGAATTTTTCCATTGATAATTGCCGTTTCAACAGCATTGAGATCATAGTTTTTAACTGTACCAACAATTTCACCATTTTCGAAATTACATTCTGCGAGTTTTAGGTTGTTATACATTCCAAATCCACTAATTTCTGCAGCAAGAATCCCTCGGCCTTGCATCAAACCGGCTACGCAGTCCCCTCTAAAAATGACTTTTATTTCTACCGATTCATAATAGGGTTTTCCATTTAAATATCCTTTAATCTTATCAGGTGTAAATCTCACCGTAAACGTATCTTCTACACGACCTGTGTATTTTTGTCCATCAACATATTTGTAAGCATTGAGTTGGTTGGTATTTTTTTTGTCAAATGAGATTCCTTCAACATAAGGGTTGGTGTAAATCTCTTTATTAAATCCACCATTGACACTGTCTTTCCTCCATCCGTTGGCAAGATGATATCCCGCAATATTTTCTCCCACGTATTGGTTGTAGGTTAAGCCATCACCTTTTGGGTAATTGGTTCTAACATGAAGTGGAGGAGCAAATATTTTTTTTCGTCGGGACAACAGTGGCAACCCACTTGACAACATAGATGACCATGGGCACAGTCGGACAAAATGATTGGTTGATCAATTTTTATTTCTCTTTTAATGAGCGTGTCATTTTGTGCATTGATGTTTGAAATCGACCAACACATCAAGAGGCTTAAAAGGAGTGTAATTACGTTTTTCATGATGATTTTATTCTGTTTTTTTGAATAGTACATTTTAAAACAGAATGGGTTCAATAAAAGTCACATTGGTCTGATACCTTCCCTTTCAACTTCACATACATTGCCATAAGTTTTTCCATCACAGCATTTATATCATTAAATGCATATCAGGAACTTTACTATTGTTCTAAAGCTGTTTTTTTAATTGGAAAAAGATTTCTCCGACAAAGTCATCTCGAAATCATAACGATGAGAGAACTATTTTCAATTGACAATCTTAACAGTTCTTCGACCACAATAGAAATGGAAGTACTTTTTCTTTTCATCCTCTTTCGCTTGGTCAACATTTTTCATTGACTTAGGTGTTTGATAGTTAAAATTACATTCGACAAAACAAGATTTACTTTTCTTGGCCATTTTTTTCAGCATTTTAATTTCCTTTGCTGTTAAATCCTGGTAAGAATTGACTCCTTCTCTTTTTGGAATTTTAGTGTAGTCTCTTGGGAAATATTTAAAATCTACCACGTTATAAAACTGGATTTCTTTTGAGTCACATTTAACTTCACGGTGTGTAGCTTCTTGACAAAAACTTAGTGAACTTCCTAAAATAATTAGAACAAAAATCAATATTGCATTTTTCATAAGAGTATTTTTTTTAATAACGTTGAAAATTAAAATTCGTTACAGTTCATGTGTTTTGATCATTGAGATTTAGAAAAACATTTCGTACTAATTGAAGGATAGTTCTTACTTGCATCTAAATTATTATGTATGCATTGAAAACACTACAAAACTCTGTTTTTCAATTGTAAGTATTTGAGAGTTGGAATCGAATTTTATTGTATTATTGTAGAACTTTTAAGGACCATTTTTGTTTTTATTTTAACTCCATTGCAAATTCTATGTTAAGTTATACTATTTATCCTAATGAAAACACCACAAAATGGGTGACTTTTGTGCATGGAGCAGGAGGGAGTAGTTCTATTTGGTATCGGCAAGTTCGAACTTTTCAAAATGATTTTAATGTTTTATTGATCGACTTGCGTGGACACGGAAATAGTCAAATGCCAATAAAGCAACAGGTAAAACAAAAATATACTTTCGAGGTGGTCTCAAATGATATTTTGGAAGTATTGGATCATTTAAAAATTGAAAAATCACATTTTATTGGAATTTCTTTAGGAACGATTTTGATTCGTGATATGGCGGAAAGAAATCCTGAGCGAATTCAAAGTATGGTGATGGGAGGCGCAATTCTAAAGATGAATGTCCGTTCAAAATTCTTGATTGGCTTTGGTAACGCTTTTAAATCTGTAGTGCCATATATTTTCCTGTACAAATTATTCGCTTTTGTGATTATGCCCCGAAAAAATCACAAAGAGTCTCGTTCATTATTTGTAAACGAAGCCAAAAAACTTTACCAAAAGGAATTCAAACGTTGGTTTAAATTGACCACAGAGCTAACACCTTTGTTGAAGTTGTTTAGAATGAAAGATGTGAAAATTCCAACGCTTTACATTATGGGAGAACAAGATCATTTGTTCTTGCCTGCAATCCGAGAGGTGATTTCAAAGCATTTAAGTGCACAATTACACGTTATCAAGAACTGTGGACATGTTGTGAATGTTGAACAACCCCGAGAATTTAATGATAAAGTGCTTTCGTTTTTGAAGTTGCATGGTGAACAAGCTTAAGTCACTTCGAAACTTTAAAGTGTTTAACGTTAATCGGTTCTCCCATCTCTTTTATTTCAAGAGTAAGCGTGTCAGGATGGATTAGTTCAAATCGAATTGAATCTCTAATCTCCGGTCCCTCTATATAAGATCCAATAATTTTGTCTTGATAAATATGGTAGGACTTTTTGTGAGGTGAATTTCCATTTACATGAAAAGTATAGCTTTGTTCATCAAATTCAATGATGTATTTACTCTTAATAGGAGCAGACTCAATTGGTTTCCATTTTCCATATAAAGCGACGTGCTTACTTTCTTCTTTATTCAATTGATGTTTTTTCGTTAAACTACAGCTTTGGAGAAAAATAAATAAACAACTATAAAGGATGAAATCTTGAGGTTTAACGCTATTTATCATTTGATCTTTATTTTAAAGTTCAGTAAATACTCAAAAATAGAGTAAAAGAAAGATAGTTCATCTACTTTGAAGATTAAATTCCTTTAATCAAATGATTGATACGAATAAACCTTTCATCAAACTTGACTTTTACCTGTTTTATAGTTAATTATGTGTTAGATTAGTTAACAAAGTAAACAATGTATATAGGTTTTAGAGTTGTAAAGCGCAATATCAAAGGTGATCGAGGATAAAATTTTGAATTCCGTTTTTAAGCTGTTCTAAACAAGACAAATTAGAAGGAGCTTTGAAAAAGCATAATAAGGAAGAAAGAGAACACTTCCAGATATAATATTAACTACGACTACAAACCAAAAAAACTCCAACTAATACGGTTGGAGTTTTTTTAATTCTTTGCCTAAAGGCTAAAGCTATTTATTCTTCACATATTTTTCTAACCACTGGTCTTGTTCCCAAAGTAAATGCAAAACACTTTCTTTGGCTTTGTATCCGTGACTTTCTTTGGGTAAAATAACCAAACGAACTGTTGCACCTAAACCTTTTAAGGCATTGAAATATCGCTCACTTTGCATTGGATAGGTACCTGAATTATTGTCTGCTTCACCATGAATTAACAACAATGGCTGATTCATCTTATCTGCATTCATAAATGGTGACATTGTATTGTAAACCTCAGGTGCTTCCCAATAGTTTCTTTCTTCACTTTGGAATCCAAATGGCGTAAGCGTTCTGTTGTATGCTCCACTTCTTGCAATTCCTGCTGCAAATAAATCTGAATGTGTCAAGAGGTTGGCTACCATAAATGCACCGTAAGAATGTCCACCAACAGCTACTCTGTTTCTGTCAATATATCCCATTGCATCTACTGCGTCAATTGCAGCTTTTCCGTTAGCCACCAATTGTTTTACATACGTGTCATTAGGTTGTTCATCACCTTCTCCAACAATTGGGAAAGAAGCGTTATCCAATACAGCATAGCCTTTGGTAACCCAATAAATCATTGAACCATAATGAGGATAAGTGAATTTATTTGGATTTTGTGTGTTTTGACTTGCACTTGCTTGATTCTTATATTCTCTCGGATAAGCCCAAATAATCAACGGCACTTTTTCTTTTTTCTCTTTGTCATATCCTACAGGTAAATACAAAGTTCCTGAAAGATCTAATCCGTCATCACGTTTGTAATTAATCACTTCTTTGTGTACATCTTGAATGCTTTTAAATGGATTTTCGAAGAAGGTAATTTGATTTAACTTTTTACCTTTTGTATTTCTAAAAAAGTAATTTGGGTATTCTGTAGAAGATTCAATTCTCACCAATAACTGATTGTTTCTTGGGTCAAAATCTCTTAAACTTTCAATTTTATCAGTATATTTTGATTGATAAATTCTATTTTTCTTCAGTGATTCTAGGTCTAATTCATCTAAAAATGGAAACTGTCCTTCTTTAGAATGTCCTTCTCCAAGTAGAAAAGCTTTATTGTCTTTCAAGGCCAAAACACTTTCTCCCATTTCGTTTCTTTTCATCACAAAACTTCCTGGATTACTGTAGGCATCTTGATAATTTCTATCCTCAATTATTTTTGCTTCAACCGAATTGTCTGAAGGATTAAAAAGGTAAGATTTAGTATTACGTGTATTCCACCAATAATCACTTGCAATAGCAATATCGTCAGTAGCCCATTGAATTCCACCCATTCGGTTAATTGTTTTGATTAGACTTCTTCCTTCTCCATGAAATGGTGCTTCTACTTCAAATGTCTCATCTCTAAATGGAACTTCGTTTGCTGGATCGCCGCCATCAAGTGCTGTGGTATAAATCAATGTTGATGGCTTGTCATTTCTCCATGAAAAGTTTCTTTTTCCTGTTCTAACAGCCATAAATCCTTGAGGTAGGTCCTCAATTAAAGGAACTTCTAAAACAACGTTAGTTAATTGAGCGTCTTTTGTGTAAATCGTAGTTTTTGAAGGGAATCTGTAATAAGGAACTAAGTAAGAAAATGGTCTTTCTATTGTTTTAATCATTACATAATTTCCATCTGGAGAAAAGCTAATTGAAGAGTAAATATCGTCTTTCAACCAAAGTGAAGCATTTCCGTCAAGTGATACCTTATAAATTTCTGAACGTGCCAATTGTTCGAAATTGTGCTCATCACTTTTGTTACTCAATAAATCTTGGTAGGTTCTGTTTTGGGCTTTTTTTCCATCGTTTACAGAGATGGTTGGTCCATTAGGAACTGCAGTTTTTGTGTTGATTAAATCTTCCTTTTTTGAAGAAACCATTTTCACAAGAATTGATTTTCCATCAGCAAACCAGTTGATCGCATCACCAATATTTGCGTTTACATTTGCTTCGGTTAGTTTTGTCGCTTTTGCAGCGGCCACATCAAGAACCCATAATTCTACACCTTTTGAAGTGGTATGAGTAAAGGCTAATTTATCTTGTTCTGGCGACCAGCTAAAGTTTGTCAATTTTGGATTTTCTGGTAGTCCAGTCACTTGAACACGTTTTGCGTTTTTAGATTTTAGGCTTTTTACTTCAATATTGTTGAAGTAATTTACACGACTTCCGATATTTGTTTTGGGGTCGATACGTAGACCTCCCAAACGTAATTCTTCTTGAGATAACTCTTCGATAGAACCGTAAGCATTTCGTGAAACCAAAATCATTTGACTTTTGTCCTCATTCATAAATACGCTTGGTGCTCGACTAATATCGACCAAATCTAAGATTTCTTGGGAAGGTTTTTGATACGTCAATCCTTCTTGGGCACTGACACCTATTATCGAAAGGAATGTAAATAGAAATGAAAATATTCTCATAAATTGTTGAATTGATAATTTTATTGTAGTTCGAAAATAGTAATTTTTTGATAGAATACTTTTAAGAAAAATAGTTTTGAAAATATTAGCCTTCCAATAGTTGTTGGTTTAGTATCCAAGACTGTTCAGAGTAAACGCATTTAAATTTACATCTCCTTTTTTGCTTGGTATATAAAGCTAAAGATACTTTTGCTACTGTTTTCAACCCGTGGTTAAAGAATAATGTGGAAGATCTTTTTTTGGCGCGACTTTTTGTTTAAAAAATCGTGACAAAATACAATGTTTTAGAGGATTAGATTTTAAATACGTTTGCTTTGTGTGACTATTTGGTTGGATTGATTTGACAAAATTAGAAAGTACAGTTATAAATGGAGTAGAGCAGGAGTGTTGATTTTGTCATAAGAATTAAATAACGTAAAAATGGAGGTTAGTTACAAGTGAAATTTCATTTACAATTCCCATCCATAGACATAACTTCTCCTAAAATACGCGAACGATAATCAAATGCTAATGCCTTTTCGTTTAAGTAGTTAATTTTAGGTATGAACTGAATACGATTCATGTCAATACCAAATTCTATTAATTTTCTCTCAAAGTTTTTCATTCGTTTTCTGGCTATTGATTTACTTTCTTTTGGATTAATCCATTGATAAAAATTTATACATAAATTAGGGTATTCCATCTGTATAGATTTAAACCAGTCCAACTCAAAATTGGAGAAATCCTGAACTTCATTAAGTTCGTAATACGCTGAATTATCAAACTTGTCTTCTATGATATTCATACATACTAATTCATAGAAATACTGTATGTTTTTACTGGTATCCGTTTTTTCTCGAAATATTTCTTTTGAATTTTGGAATTCACTGCAAATTACTGAAATGCTGTACTCAGTATTTATCTCAAAGTCCTTGTAGTAATTGAAAATTCCTAACGAATCTGTTTTTCCCGTAATAAAGATTGAATCATTTTTATATAACTGAATCTCGATGTTTGCAACCGGGGTTTTCATATCGTTCATTACTTTGACTTCTAAAGTAGCTTCTTTTTCTTGTCCGTAAGCATTAAAAAACACCAATAATGGGAGTATTATCTTGAGTAAGTATAGTTTCATAATTTATAAATTCTTGTTGTGGTTTTTCTAACATTTCGATGAAATACAAATCAGAGCAAGCTTATTTTATAGTTAATACTTTAAGGTAATTCCCCACTACTCACTTTCAAGGCCTCAAAAGTTTCTTTGGCAATTTCCTCGGCATCGTTGATCATGTCTTTTCCAATCCAAGAAGTCATTTTAAAACCAATTCCCGCAGCAATGGCTTGTCCAACAAAAGGAACCCATTTGGAAGCTGTTTTAGTAGCAATGGAAGAACCTACTCTTTTTAATAAAATCATTAGGGCTTCTTTTCCGCCGTACCGTGAGGTGTATTGAAGTATTTTTGTAGCAATGAATTTCGCACTTTTCTTATCTAAATATTGAATGTTGAAGGCTTGTTGTTCTTGGTTTAATCCGTAAATCAATTGTATTTCCTTCGACATTTTAACCATTAATGCAATGTCCAAACTGATGTCTACTCCAGGTACGGGATTTAATCCGTTTGCTGCGGCAAGGGCAGAATGGCGCATGACGATTTTCTCAGCAATTTTCCTTTTTTCATCTAAAATCCGTTGACTCGTAATATTGATGTCGGCAATAAATCGTTCTCTTTTAAAGTCGTTTAGAGAAAAAAAAATATCTTCCAAAAGCTTACTTAAATCATACTCCTTTGGATAATCAGCAGAAGTTAAATAAATTCCATTGACCTTATTTCCGTTTAAGTTCTCTTCTATATTTTGATAGATAAGTTGACATGTTTCACCAGCAGAAACGCCTCTTTTTTCACCGCGTTCTACAGCAAAATCAATTTTAGTGCGTACAGCAAAAACAGGGATTTTTAATTTGATGAGTTCTTCAATCAAATACAAATCATCTTCATAAAAACGATCAGACGTGACCAATATCACACTGTCAAATTCACTTAGTTTAAATTTTTCGATATACTGCTCTCGCGGAAATTTTGAAGTAGAACATCCGGGTAGGTCATAGAACATTAAACCATTAATTTCAAAAGGATCTTTAATATTCATTGTGGTTTCGATTTCACCAACTTCGGCAATTTCTTCACCAGCTATAGCATTAATCAATGAAGATTTTCCAGTACCACTTCGACCAATAATCGCACATTTAATTTTAGTGTTTTGATATTCTTCTAAATCTTTCTCGATTTTCTTTAAAATATTATCTGGCTTCATTGTATCAATTTCTTTGTCTAAATATATTAAGCTTCTTCGGTTAAACCTATAATTAACAATTGCTTTTGTTTTAAAAACTATGTTTTACAATACGTTTCACCTTTTGGTTTTCATCTTCAATGATTTCAAAGTTGATCACACCGAGTATTTGCTCATCTTCAGTGATTACCTCAACTTTCCACTTTCCAGGATCTACATTTTGTTTATAAGTATACCCTCGAAAACCTTGTTCTCTTCCTCCAGTAATTTGATATCCAATTTTATCTGTAATCAACCAATCATTTGTTGATTCGACATACTTTTTCCATCGGTGAAAAACTGGAATAGATAATTCTGTAGGTGCAAAAATAGAAGTGAAAATATATACTCTTTCATTCGCTTTATAAGCAAACTTTTGTCGATGTGAACGCCAAAACACATACCAATCATCTTGTTCGTAAGTAACCAAATATTCACCATTTTTCTGTTCGACTTTATGAGCGACTAATCCTGTTTCTAATGCAAGCGGAACAGGTGGGATAAGATTGGTAAAGTAAAAGGTATTGATAGCTAGGTAAATGCTTAGAATTATTCTGGTTAATTTCTTTAAATTGATTTCATAACGTGTACTTGGGCTTTTACGGTATATAAATGTGATCAGAAGAAGGGTGAGGGCTAGACTTAATCCACCTGAAAAAAGAAAAACCAAAGTGTTCATTTCTTTTAGAATAACGGGGACCATAAAAGTGAAAAAAGTAAAGTTGACAAAGAAGAACAAACTAAATTGTAAGTACTTATTGGCAATTCGCTTTTTTAAAAATTCGTTGGCAATAAACAGTCCTATTAAAATAAGGAAAAACACAAAGGTTTTTGAAAGTGATACACTCCTTGAGAAATAAATCACATAAGCACTTGATAAACTACCTAAGAAAAATTGGATCGCTAATGGAAAGTAGAGCTCGAACCTTTCTAAAAATGTGTTTTTCCATGTACCATCATCGACCAAGTTGTAGAGGTATAATGTTACGCTCAACAACAGTAGGTAGGTGGATAAAAGTACAAGACTAAATGCTTGGTCAATTCTTCCAAGGGTAAAAACATCCATAATAAATCCACCGATAAAAAAGATAAGCGGAAGGTATTTATTGTTTCTACGGATAAACTTCCTGAAACGACTGTTTTTATATTTCTGAATGACTTTATTCATTAAATGAGAAAGTTGTTTTGTAAACTAAAGTGATCATATTAATACAAATATGAATGATAATGGCTTCGAAATGGAATGAATGTTAATTTGTCAAGACTCTGTTGCAGGTGGCTTATCCGTTTTCTCTTGTTTTACTTTGTCTATGATTTCATATTTAGCTTGTCTTGTTTTCCAACGTTCTCGAGCATATTTTTGCATGTCGGTAACAGTATCTTTTTCATCCATAATTTCAAGCCCAAGTAAAGTTTCGATGATGTCTTCCATGGATACAATTCCATCTACACCGCCATATTCGTCAACAATTAAGGCGATATGTTCTTTATTTTCTAAAAACTTCTCCCACAGTGAAAACAAAACCGTGTTATTTGGCGTCGTTAAAATATTGTGTTTTAAATCCTTTAATTTTCGGTCGTTTTCACCCTCTGCTAATTGTTCAAAAACCTCTTGTCTTAATACGTATCCAGTAATGTTTTCACTCTCTTCAGCAAAAATTGGAATTCTAGAAAAGTTTAAATATTCTTTGTCATTTAAAAACTCTTTTAGGTTTAAGTTTTCATCGGCTGTTGCTAAAACAACACGTGGCGTCATGATTTCTTTTACCTTGACATTTTTCAATTTGAGGATGTTTTGAATGATTTTATTTTCCTTACTTGAAAACAGTCCTTCATCCATACCTATTTTTGCTAAAGCTGCAATTTCCTCTCTACTTGTGGTGTTTTCACTATCTTTTTTCGAGAATAACTTAGTGACTAATGCAGACAGCAGTACAAATGGATAGGTTAAAAACACGGTGATTTTAATTAAATTATAAACAGACTTTGTGAGTTTTCTCCAATATCTAGCCCCAATGGTTTTAGGAATGATTTCAGTAACAAATAGAATCAAGAATGTGAGTACAGCAGAAACAACTCCAAAAGAGGCCTCTCCAAAAACTTTAACTGCTTGAGCACCTACACCAGCAGCACCTATTGTATGTGCAACGGTGTTTAATGTTAGAATAGCAGAAAGTGGTTTGTCAATATTTATTTTTAAATCCATAAACGATTTTGCCCATTCTTTCCCGCTTTCATGTTTCACGATCAAATAAGATTGAGGAACAGAAAGTAAAACGGATTCCATTATTGAACATAAAAACGAGACAAATAAGGCGATAAATAAATAGACTAATAATGCAATCATTCTTTTTAGTTTTTGCGCCAGAATAACTACAGTTAAACTTTCTTACTTACAGTTATATTTTTGGCTTTACCTCAAAAATACAAATTCTTAAAGTTGTTCTATCCATCCCAAGTTGTTTTTGTCAAAATGTGTACATCTTAAAAGCTACTAGGAGCTGTTTTTATTAAGGCTAATTCATAAAAACATAATTTATTGAATAAAAAATTAGGTTTTAAAAAACTGTGAATGAGTGTTTTGTAAAATATTTTGAAATTATTTCAACTTTGTGAAATCCAAAAGTCAATCTGTTTCGTATGTGTATAAAGCAGGCAGAGTTAATAACTAAAACATAAACAAAATGAAAAAAAAGATGGTTAAAATAGGAAAAGCAATTGAGTCTTTATTTTTAATTGATTCGATTTCATTTTGGTTAGATGAAAAGTAAATTGAATTTCACTTTCAATGTTTGTTCAAAACTCTTTTGAACTGCATTAGCTGATAAGAGTTGTCAGCTAAGTTTTAAATATAAATAAATATATAGTTATGAAGAATTTTTACAAAATTGCAATTACTGCACTTTTTGCAGTAACAACTTCAGCATTTAGTTTTGCTGCTCATTTAGGTGATCAGCTAACTTTCTCAGCAAGAATGAACGGGATCCAAGAAGTTCCCACAGTAACAACAACAGGTCAAGGTGTAGCAACGATGGTTTTAAATGGAACCAGAGACACATTGTGTGTAACGATTTACACGGCTGGTTTAACAGAACCAATTACTGGACTTCACTTACATGATGGAGAAGCAGGAACAAATGGTGGTGTAGTCGTTAATTTGTCGAACAACATTATCAACGGAAATGTAAAAACAATTGTTACCGGTGCTGATTTAACTACAGGGTTGATTTCAGACATGATAGAAGGTAACATCTATGTTAATGCGCATACAGCTTCTTTTCCAGACGGTGAAATTAGAGGACAAGTTAAATTGGAAACCGATTTGCCATATAGAGCAACTTTAGATGGTCTTCAAGAGGTTCCTTTGGTGTTAACAAATGCAACTGGACTTGGTGTGTTTAATTTATCTTTAGATAAGCAAAACTTAATGTACTGGGTAACAGTTGAAGGTTTAAGCGGACCAATCACAGGTGCACATTTACACATGGGTTCTGCTGGAACAAATGGAGGTGTTGTAGTAGATTTATCTCCAAACATCATGGGTAATTCTATCGTTGGAATGGCTGATGTTTCAGCAGTTGCTGGATTTTCATCTGATTTAGAAGCAGGTGATATTTATGTTAACATTCACACGGCTAATAACCCTGATGGTGAAATTAGAGGACAGTTAGGTTATGATGACCAAGTTGCTTTTGATGGTGTTTTATCAGGAATGCAAGAAGTTCCAGCGGTAACAACAAATGCAACTGGTGTTTCTCATTTTTCTTTGAGTAGTGACTTTTCAGAAATTGAATATGAAGTTCAAGTAGAAGGATTATCTGGACCAATTTCTGGAGCACATTTACATAATGCAGAAGCAGGAGCAAATGGACCAGTGGTTGTTGATTTATCGGGTGATATTAATGGAAATGTAATCTCAGGAACAATTTCTGGTGCTGCTGTTACAGAATCTTTAATTATTGAAATGTTAGAAGGTAATATTTACTTGAACGTACATACAGCTGCTAACATGGATGGTGAAATTCGTGCACAAATCAATAGAGTTGCTCGTGAAGGTTATTCAGTTAATTTAAGTGGAGAGCAAGAAGTTCCAAGTATTTCTGTACCAGCTAATGGTGGTGGAATTGTTACCATTTCAAGAAACAGAGATAACGCTCATGTTATGTTGGTTGTGAAGGACCTTTCTGGACCAATTACCGCTGCACATATTCATAATGCAGTTGCAGGAATGAATGGAGGAGTTGAGTTTAACTTATCTTCATGGTTTGCTGGAATGGAAGATTATGATGGAGCTTACGGATACTTAACAGCATCTGCAGCTACACCAATGAATGCAGCAGCAGAAACGAAGTTTAGAAATGAAGAAATGTACGTTAACGTTCACACTGCTGATAATCCAGATGGAGAGGTACGTGGACAGATTATACGTGGATCTGAATGTATGCAAGAGACATTAGGTCTTGAAGACGAAAACGAATTGAATGAGAATCAATTTACAGCATATCCAAATCCAACAAACGGTATTATTACATTGTCTTTTGATGACTTAAATAGTAATACAGAAGTTCAGTTGTTAGATATGTATGGAAAAGTTGTTAATACGACAGAAGTTAATTCAAAAAATACAACTTTTGATTTAACAAACCTACCTAAAGGTGTTTATATGGTAAAAGCTGGAAATCAAACAGCAAGAATAATTAAGAAGTAGTTTACCACCTACGTTATAATAAATAGTTGTCCCTTCCCAAAGCAGAAATGTTTTGGGAAGGTTTTTTTATATCTATGAATTAATGCTTTGTAGCATTCTTACGGTTTATATTTTTTCCAACTTTACATTCAACGGATGAGAGGAAGAGGAGTATTACTATTTCGAAAATAATATAGAACCAACCGAAGTAAGTTATTGAATCTGAATGATAGTAAGCGGTAATTAAAGAAACGATACAATACATCAAATTCAAAAAAGCAATTGTTTTTAAGTGAAAACCTGCTTTATCATTTGCATTGAAAAAAGAGAATAGGTCATAGAACATAAAAACGAAAGGGAGCGTTGCTAGGAAGTATAAAGCTGAAGTTGGAATACCAAAAATTGATTCATACCTAACCAATACAAAACCTAGTAAGAGGACAGAAAGAGCTGCACCTAATCCATCAATTAAAAATAAGATTTTTGGATTTAACTGCTTTAATCTACGTTCTTTTGTCATTGTATTGATCTAATGAATAATCTTCTCTAATGCTCAATTAGAAATCAACATTAGTCTTTTTTATTCAAGATTCGTTCGATGACCTTGAGTTTGTCAATAATTAGCAATAATAAATATGAAAAAACTGTAATCATAACAAAAATTGAAATGTACTTTAAATACATTTTAACTGTCCATTCCATGGCAACTTTCACACGTTGCATTACGCCAATTTTAATTTCTTTTCCTTCAAGTAAAGAGAATTGAACGGTACAGAATTCATTTTCATCATCAAATTCGCCTAAACTTACTCCAAGACCTTGAAGCTGTTGTTCTATTTCAAGAATTCTGTTTTCTAAACCCATGTATTCTTCAATTTTCCCACCTTTTGATTTAAGTTCAATCAATGATTTTCTGATTTTTTCTAAGGATTGTTTTTTGGCATTAAGTTCCTTGTATTCGTTTGTTTTGTCTTTTTTGGTGATTTGCTTGGCTTGAACTTTCCCAATTTTAATCAATTGGTTATATAGCGCATCAAAATTTTTTGGAGGAACTCCAACAACAAGGTTTAATTTACGCGCTCCTTTATTTCCACTTTTTTGTTCAAACTGAATTAATGCATCTAATGACTTAATCGTTTCTCGTGATGATTTTTCTTCTTTCTCAAAGTCGCTTGATTTGGTTTTAATCTCTGCAATCTTCTCATATTTTTGATCAACCTTTGTTGAAGGTTTATTCGATTGTGTAGATTTTACCTCATATTTCTTAGAAGCATAATTTCTTTTGATGCTTGAAATATCAGAAAAGAACTGCGTGTTATTCGGTGTGTCATCAAATGTTTTGGTGTATCCATAAATCAACCTGAAAACAAATAAGATTGCAAAAATGATCAAAAGCCATGCGATGAGTTTTCTGAGTCTCTTTTTAAATGTTTGTTTCATAGTTGTTTGTTTATGTGTGATAAATGTAGAGAATACAAATGGTATTTCAAATTTAACCTAACTATTCTCTGAAACTTTTTTAATGTGATTAAGTACCCTTAAATGAATTTTGTGAATGATGAAATCAGACCATGTTTTCCAGTAGATTACAGGTGTAATATCTATGCGATACCATGTTGTTCCTTCAATTTCTGTTTTGTTTTTAGAAATCTCAGTAAGCTTAAATTGTCCTTTTTCAGAGACGAAATAGCCCTCAAGATGAGGTGGATGAACATCCCAAAATGGATTCAGTTCATTCATTGGGGTAGGCTGACTTGCCACGTCGAATTGAAGTAGATTTGGTTGATTCCATGTAGTAATAGGTTCAACAAAACTTCCGGTTGTGAAATTACAGTGTCGAACAGCTCCAACGCCTTTTCCTTTTATCGTGGCATCCGTAGGGTAAGAAATACCTGTTGAGAAAATCCAATCATCTGGGGCTACAATGGTATCAAAACGAATTACATTTTGCCAAGCTGTTTCAATATCAGTATTTACAATCACTTTTGTGCTTACAGGAGTCAATCGAGGGGATTCGTTTATGTAATCAAAACTCATTGTTGAAAGACAAATGATTAAAATTCCTAGTGTTGAATTTGTAGGGTTTGACCATTTGCTTTTATTTGTTAAATGACCTAAATAAGCACCTAGCCAAACCAAAGGAGCAGCAATTGGAAGTGCCATTGCTATACAAATCAGACCTTCTATTGCGAAAAGAAGTAAGCCCGAAATACTTAAAAATAAAGTGAGAAAACTATTGCGGTAACATTCCCATAGATTTGCATTCTTTACTCTGGTAATCATAAATGAAGGTAAAAAACCAATTAAGAATGGAAGAAGGATGAAAACGGTCCAACCATATTCTAGGAGAACTCCAATTTCAATAACACCAATACCAAAAATCAGGATCAGTGTACTAATAATAGCCGTTTTGTGAATGTGCTTTTTGAAATATAGATTCATTATTACAATGTATATTTAATTGGAATGATACATTTTATCCTTTTTTCAATTGGTTTCCTATTAGGATATTCTTTCACTACTCTAATTGATTCTTTGGAAATTTGTTTTTTATATTTTCTACTGCAACCTTCACATTCGATCTCATGTATTTCAACATTAGTGATTTCACCACTAGTTTCAACAATGAATGAAACTGAAACCCTTACAGAATCTGGTTCAATGTGTTTACTGTTTTCCTGACAAAATGAGAAGGTTATATTGAGCAATGCAATTAATGTAATAATGTATTTATTCATTTAACTTTTTATTTAATCCAAATTTAATGAATTGTAGATAATTGCAATTAGTAGTGAATATTTATATGAATGTAAAAATCGAAGGTTTTTACAGGCTGACCGTTAAAGGCTGTGTTATGCGTTTACTTCAGTAATATCCTATGAATCTCTTTTCCAACTTCACGATTCTTTATATATGAGGTGTCTGTAAGAATTCTATTAAACATGTCCAAGTGACTTGTTAAATCATGACCACCTGCCTTATTATATTCAAATTCCCAAATAAGTGGATGGGAATCAAAGCCTATCCATGACTCTGGATCAATTTTTTGAGTAAAAAACATATTTAACTTATATATCAAGTCTAAAACCTTGTCTCCATCTTTTGAAATGTAATTTAGTTTATTGTATCTATTTAATTCAATAATTATCACTTTTACTTGAGGTTCATTAAAATTATCAATTATGGCAAGTAACTTCTCTTTTTTATATTTAATTACTTTCTCACTTTCTGTTCCATAAGCCATATTTACATAAAAAACAATTGAATCAATATCCGATGTAAGTTTATTATAATCTTTAGCAGTTAGAAAAGTTAGAGTGGAATTTTGATTATGTCTTTCAGGTTGATAAAATTTACTAGTGTCAGAATAAAAGAAGTTAATATTATTCCCTTTTTTATTAACCGAATCTACAATGAACGAAAGTACTGATTTCATTAAACTCTGTTATATCGAATATGGTTTTGTCAAATTCTTGAACATGCCTATTAACCAATTTAGGTTTCTCACTGCAAGAAGCAAAAAAAAATATACACCATAAAATCATTACGGTTTTTGTCATATTCCTCATGTGTTTCGTATACTTTTTATTATGCATAACAGCAGGCTATACGCATTGCGTATAGTCCACCTTTATCATTTCCTTGAAATATAACATTAATCTCAATACGAAAACATACCATACCCTCCATTTTCAATAGCTTATAGAAAAATGATGAAAATAGGATCATTCGCATAGTCGTAGAATTATACGAATAATATAAGTTTAATTCTATCCCTAAAACTAAAAATCGAAGCATCGTTTCCCACCCCGACGAAAACGGATAGCTAAATGAACTTGTTTTTTGTTTTGCAGTTCACGCGAATTTGTGTAGCGACAATGGAAGCTCCCACAAATAACTTGAATGCCAAAAAACAGGAATGAGCTTATAGTAGTAGGCGGAAAAGGTGGCCAAAACTATCCGATACAAAAGCACGTGACTTCATCCAAATAAAAAAGTTCTTTCGAGAATTGACCTAAAAGAAGATATCTCCTTATTTTTACTCGAAATACGATGGAGTTATGGCAGAAAAGTTTCAGAAAATATTTGAGCACAGTAATGAAGGTTTACTCGTTGTGAATAGTGCGGGAGTTATTGAGACGCTCAATCCTAAACTTTTGTCGCTATTTGGATACGATAATAAAGAAGAACTGCTGGGGCAGAAGCTAGAAGTGCTCATTCCTATGCGCTATGCCAAAACGCATGTTCACCAAAGAAAGGTGTACAACGATGCACCTTCTAATCGTTCTATGGGCGCGGGGAGAGACTTAAAAGCTTTGCGTAAGGATGGGAGTGAATTTCCTGTTGAAATTAGTTTGAGCCATTATCAAGAAAATGGAGAAACTAAATCCATTGCCTTTGTGGTAGATATTTCTAAACGTGTGGCCATTGACAATGAATTGAAAAGACTCAATAATCAACTTGAAGAAGAGGTTGTCAAACGTACCAAGGAGGTCAAAACACAAAACATAATGCTGCGTTCCATTGCGGAAAACTTTCCCAACGGAAATATTTACATTATTAACAATGATTTTTCTATTGAATGGGCTGATGGTTCTTTGTTAAGGAATATGGGACTCAACGATTCTTCTTTAAAAGGAATTTCATTTGTTGATCGCTTAGGTGGTTCTGTAAAACCATTATTTTCCGAAAAAATTCCACGGCTTTTCAAAGGAGAAACCTTGAAGTTTGAATTGGAATTTAAATCGAAGTACTTTTTAATTTACGGCGTGCCGCTTTCCGATAAAAATGGAATAACAGATAAAGCCTTATTGGTAGAAATGGACGTTACCATTGAAAAGGAGTCAGAGTTAAATATTGAACGCAATTTAAAAAAGGAGAAAGACCTCAATGAGTTGAAATCACGTTTTGTAGCTATGGCCTCGCATGAATTTAGAACTCCATTGAGTACAATTGATAGTTCGGCAACCTTAATCAGTAAATATACCAAAGAAGAACAGGATGAAAAACGTGGCGTACATGTAAAACGCATAAAACGTATGGTTACGAATCTAACCCAGATTTTAAATGACTTCCTTTCTTTAGAAAAGTTGGAATCTGGAATGATACAAGCGAGCAAAACAGAATTTGATTTTAATGCCTTGATTGGTGATGTGTTGGATGAGGTGAATACTGTGAAAGCCGGCTGCCAAGAAATAATATTAGCTTCAGATTTACCTAAAAAGTTCATCATTAATACGGATAAAAACATTCTTAAAAACTGCATTAATAACCTCCTGACCAATGCGTGCAAATATTCTTCTGAAAAGGATGCCATAAAAATCATTATTCAGCAAAAAGAGGGAGAACTTAGTCTTAGCGTTTGTGATCAAGGAATTGGTATTCCTGAAGAAGATCAGGCGATGCTATTTTCAAGATTTCACAGAGCGGGAAACGTTACAAATATTGAAGGTACTGGTTTAGGATTGAATATTGTGAAAAGCTACATGGATGTTTTAGGCGGAACAATTCGCTTTAAAAGTAAAGAAAATGAAGGTTCAACATTTACCTTAAATTTCCCGATACATTGATAAATGTCAATTTTCACTGTGTATTTTATCATCAATTAGAGGCGAATGCTTTATGATATTTGCGCAATGTTTAAGCTTTTGATCATTGCGGATTTATCGAAACAAGACATACTTGCAAGTACAATCGAATACTTTGCGGGTAATGGCTTGCATATCGATTTACTCAGTATTTATAAGCCTAGAAAGGAAGATGTAAGCATCATTAATTTAAACGATATTATTTACAGAGAAAAGGTGAATAGAATGAATGTTTTTATTGCCGCTCAATTAAATACTCATCGGTTTTTCAAAGACTTTTCCTTATTTGGAAAAGTTAGACTCGGTATAATAGAGAAGCTTCTTCAGGACGAATTAAATAAAAAATTTTACGATGGAGTTTTATTGTTTGAAGAAGTACAAAAGGCCAAAATTCGTAAACTCTCTGCTTTGAATACGCCAATATTTTCACTCACAAAAAGTGAAGGTAAAGATTATATTAGGTTTGAAAATGCTATTCCATTAGCTTCAAAGGAACACCTATTTAATACTTTATCTAAGTTAAACCCATCAAGCAAAAAGGACGTATTTAAATTGGATATTCCTGTATCAAATTCTGATTTTTCTTAATTTTAAACTTCAAACATAATTATTTGTCATGAAGAAGGTATTGCTCATAGAGGACAACGAAGATTTTAGACTAAATACATCAGAAATTTTAGAGTTAAACGACTATAATGTTATCACGGCAGCCAATGGAGTAGAAGGTATAGAAAAAGCTGTTTTGGAAAAGCCAGACATTATCATTTGTGATGTGATGATGCCTCAGATGGATGGTTATGGTGTAATCAACATACTGACTAAAAATCCAGAAACTTCGAGTATTCCTTTTATCTTTTTAACTGCAAAAGCAGAGAAGTCAGATGTGAGAAAAGGAATGAATTTAGGAGCGGACGATTATTTGCTTAAACCTTTTGACGAAGAAAGTTTGATTAACTCAATTGAGACACGCATTGCTCGTAATCAGAAAATTAAATCACAAATTCTTCAAGCTTTTGTGGGGCAGTCTCCAGAGATTGAAGTCGCCGATAAGCACCAAGATATTAAAAGTTTATTGGAGCAAAAGAAAAGTAAATGCTTTAAGTCTAAAGAAGAACTCTACAGAGAAGGCGATTATCCTCATTACATTTACCATGTTAAGGCGGGTAAAATCAAATGCCAGAAAACAGACAGTTACGGGAAAACATTTGTGACGCAAATAATTAATGAAGGAGAGTTTTTTGGCTATATGCCTATTTTAGAAGGCGCAGAACACCACGAAAGTGCACTGGCTTTAGATGATACAGAGGTAACAATCATTCCAAAAGAGGAATTTACAAAACTCATCAGCAACAATAGAGAAGTGGCCAATCATTTTTTCAAACTGCTTTCTGGTAACATCAAGGAAAAAGAAGAAAAACTACTTCAATTGGCCTATGCACCTGTAAAAGAACGCATCGCTCGAGCGCTTTTGAATTTAAGTAAAGACAATAACACCATTAATATTTCTCGTGACGATTTGGCCAATATTGTAGGTACTGCCAAAGAATCTTTAGTGCGAAATTTAAGTAGTTTTAAAAGCGAGGGCGTTATCAGCTCAAATGGTAGAGAAATTGTTGTACACAAACCAAATGAACTAAGCCGTTTGTTGGATTTGGTATAGAATTAATTTCACCGTTGACATTTATCAATGTTTAGTGATGTTGTAATGCTGATTTTTGTAACATGAATTGTTACCATTGTGGAGACCCTTGTGATGTGCCAATTACCGCAAACGACAAAAACTTTTGTTGTACGGGGTGTAAAACGGTTTACGAAATTCTACATGAAAATGAGCTCGACAATTTCTACAACATTGCCGCACAGCCTGGTATTAAGGTAGATGTCAACCATCAAAGCTATTATGATTTTCTGGAATTAGATGAGGTAAAGAAAAAGTATCTTTTTTTCGAAAATGAGGACATTAAAAAGATTGTTTTTTACATTCCGCAAATTCATTGTAATTCATGTATTTGGCTATTGGAAAATAGCCCAAAACTTTATGAAGGTGTTCAAAATGCAGAGGTGAATTTTACGGATAAAACAGTTCAATTTACCTTAGGTCAATCGGTTAACGTTGTTGATTTTGCACTTTTTCTTCAAAAATTAGGCTATGCCCCAGATTTTTCGGAACATAAAGAAGTAAAAAGTAAAAACAAAGATCTCATCATTAAAATTGGTGTTGCCGGTTTCTGTTTTGGGAACATTATGCTCATGGCTTTTCCGGAGTATTTAGGGATGAAGGACACGGATAGTTTTCGTCCGCTTTTCCTGAAAATTTCATTCTTCCTTAGTCTCCCCGTTGTTTTTTATTCTGGGTGGGATTATTTTAGAAATAGCTACATAGGGCTCAAAAACAAGGTGGTAAATATGGATTTACCCATCGTGTTAGGTTTGCTAACACTGTTTTTTCGCAGTAGTTATGAGCTTTATGTATATACTGGTCAGGCCTATTTCGATTCTTTAGCGGGACTGATTTTCTTTTTACTCATCGGGAAATGGTATCAAGACAAAACATACAATCACCTAAATTTTAAACGGGATACGCTTTCCTTTTTCCCCATTGCGGTCCTCAAAAAAGAAGGAATGCAATTTATTCCACACAAAATATCAACTTTATCTACTGGAGATATTATTAAGATTAGACACAAAGAATTGATTCCTTGTGATGCCCTGATATTGTCTGGAGTTCCCGCCATTGACTATAGTTTTGTGACGGGAGAAAGCGCAACAGAATATCCTGAACAAGGAAGTAAGGTTTTCGCAGGAGGGAAACAAGTTGGTGAAGAAATTTTATTACAAGTCGTAAAGAATACTGACGAAAGTTATTTAACTGCACTTTGGAACAGTACAGCAAAAAACAAAAAACAAAAGGAAAACAGACTCACTGCGCTTTCCAACAATTTAAGTAAATATTTTACACTTTTCATTCTACTGCTCAGTGTAGCAACGGCCATATATTGGTTTTTTGTTGATCCTCGTTTAATTTGGAAAAGTGTGAGTGCGGTGCTTATTGTAGCTTGTCCATGTGCTCTTGCGTTAAGCTTGCCATTTACCTATGGTAATGCCCAAAGACTGTTGGCAAAATCTAATTTCTTTGTCAGGAAGATGGACCTCATTGACGGAGTGGAAGAAATCACGGATATTGTGTTTGACAAAACGGGAACTTTAAGCAATAGTAATAAAACAGCGTTAACACTTTGCGGAAATCTCAGTTCATCTGAAGTCAATTTTATATACACCGCAGTATCAAATTCCTTACATCCTTTAAGTATCAATATCAAAGACTACCTCGAAAAAAACGATAGTCCTTCCATTGTTACGCTTCATAATTTTTCAGACCAAGTAGGCTTAGGACTATCTTTTGAAATTGGAAAGGATAGGTATAAAGTTGGATCCAAAAAATTCACACAGCAACAGGACAAAGTGGATGAAGGTGTTTTCATTGCGAAAAACGATGAGTATTTGGCGCATTTTAACGTTCAACATGCGTATAGAACTCATCTTGAGGAGAGTATTGATGAATTGAAAAATGAATATGAAATTCATGTTTTAACAGGCGACAACGATAAGGATAAAAAGCTATTGCTTGAGCAATATGGAATTCAGAATAGTCATTTTAACCAAAGTCCATCCGACAAACTGCATTATATTCAGAAATTGCAGTCAGAAGGTAAAAAAGTAATGATGATAGGAGATGGGATAAATGATTCTGTAGCATTATCAGAGAGCGACTTCGGTATTGCCATTGCGAATAAATCGCACAGTTTTACGCCTGCGAGTGATGCGATTCTAGAAGCGAAAAGTTTTCACCATCTTTCCAATTATTTAAAATTTTCAAAATGGAGTAAGTCTATCGTAGTCACGAGCTTTATCCTCTCTTTTTTATACAATGCAATTGGGTTGTTCATTGCTGTACAAGGAATTTTTGCTCCAGTATTTGCAGCTATACTTATGCCACTTAGCTCTATTTCTGTGGTGTTATTTACCACTTTAAGCACTTCTATTTTAGCGAAAAGGTTGTTTTAAACGTGCAGAAAATCAGTCATATTTCAAACATTGACAATTATCAATTTTAGGGTTGATGAAACACATTTCATCCTCCTCAGAAAATCACTCTCTTTGCTGTATAATTTGTACAACATGGAAGTAATAGTTATGCTCATCGCAGTAAGTTTAGTATTGGCCACCATTTTCTTGGTCGCTTTCATTTGGGCACATAAAAGTGGTCAATACGAAGACGATCAAAGTCCGGCAGTGCGAATGCTTATGGATGATGAGAAAACTCCTACAACTGAGAAAAAAAACTAAGCAAATATGGAAGTAGAAAAGTTTCAGTACGATAATAAGATCGTAAGTAAATTCGCCCTAGCTACGGTGGTTTGGGGTATCATCGGAATGCTGGTAGGTTTATTAATTGCTTGTCAATTAGTATGGCCAGAATTAAACCTCACCGCTTGGTTGACCTTCGGTAGGATTCGACCATTGCATACAAATGCAGTGATTTTCGCCTTTGTAGGTAATGGTATTTTTGCCGGTGTTTATTACTCTTTACAGCGTTTATTAAAAACACGAATGTGGAGTGATAAATTAAGTGAGATTAATTTTTGGGGTTGGCAGCTGATCATCTTAGCAGCTGTAATTACCTTACCTATGGGGTATACAACTTCCAAAGAATATGCAGAGTTGGAGTGGCCAATAGATATTGCCATTACCGTACTTTGGGTAGTTTTTGGTTGGAACATGATGGCTACAATTCTGAAAAGAAGAGTAAAACACTTGTATGTAGCGATTTGGTTCTATATAGCAACCTTTGTAACAGTGGCAGTATTGCATATTGTGAACTCTTTTGAGATTCCAGTTCACTTTATGAAAAGTTACTCATGGTACGCCGGAGTACAAGATGCATTAGTACAGTGGTGGTACGGACATAATGCCGTTGCCTTTTTCTTAACCACTCCTTATTTAGGTTTGATGTATTACTTTGTACCGAAAGCGGCGAATCGACCTGTTTATTCTTACAGACTATCTATCATTCACTTTTGGGCCTTAATTTTTATCTATATCTGGGCTGGTCCACACCACTTGTTGTACACCGCATTACCAGATTGGGCACAGTCATTAGGAGTTGTGTTCTCTATCATGCTAATTGCTCCTTCTTGGGGTGGTATGTTAAACGGACTTTTAACGCTAAGAGGAGCGTGGGATAAAGTTAGAGATAACGTGGTTTTAAAATTCATGGTGGTTGCCTTAACAAGTTATGGTATGGCTACTTTCGAAGGACCAATGCTTTCTTTAAAGTCTGTAAATTTAATTAGTCACTTTACAGATTGGACAATTGCCCACGTTCACGTTGGTGGATTAGGATGGAATGGAATGTTAACCTTCGGTATGCTTTACTTCATCGTTCCTAAAATCTATAAAAATGGATTGTATTCTAAGAAATTAGCCAACGCACACTTTTGGATTGCAACATTAGGAATTCTACTTTATGCGATACCAATGTACTGGGCAGGATTTACACAAGGTTTAATGTGGCAGAAATTTACGCCAGAAGGAACTTTAGTTAATGGAGAGTTTTTGGATACAGTTACGCAACTTAGACCTTACTTTATAATGAGAGCTGCTGGTGGAGCATTATTCATCATTGGAGCGATTATGATGGGATACAACTTATTGAAAACTGCACTTGGAGGTAGTTTGGTTCGTAACGAAGACGCTGAGGCAGTCAATACTTTAAAAGTGAAACACGTTAAAGAAAAAAACGAGTACTGGCATAAAGTTGTTGAGCGTAAACCTGTTAGAATGTTGGTGTTGAGTTTAATCGTAATTCTTATAGGAGGTGCGATAGAAATTATACCAACCTTCTTGGTGAGTTCTAATGTGAAAACGATATCTAGCGTAAAACCTTATACACCTTTAGAGTTAGAAGGTAGAGATATTTACATTCGAGAAGGATGTAATAACTGTCACTCTCAAATGGTTAGACCGCTACGTTTTGAAACCGCTCGATACGGAGAGTATTCTAAGGCTGGGGAATTTGTATACGATCATCCATTCTTATGGGGTTCTAAAAGAACTGGACCTGATTTGCATAGAGAAGGAGTTGGGAATAAACAAAACAGACCTGATTACTGGCACTACTTGCACATGATGGAGCCAACGCTTATTTCACCAGGAAGTATAATGCCTGCTTATCCATGGCTACTTGAAGATGATTTAAATGTTAAACATACTTTGAACAAGCTTAAAGCGATGAAAGACCTAGGTGTTCCTTATGAAATTACAGATGAGCAAACGGTGTTGAATATCATGAGTAATCAAGGTGAATCTATTGCACGAAACATTTTGAATGAAATTGCCAAGAAAAGTGGTGAAGACTATACAGAACAAGAAGTTGAGCAAATGAAGAGTAAGGAAATTATCGCCTTAATCGCTTACCTGCAACGCTTAGGTTCTGACATTAACAAAATTGAAGACAATAAAACTGAATAAGATGCTAAAATATATCAAACATCATATGACATCAATAGAAGGGGTTGAAATATACCCCCTCATCTCACTTGTCATTTTCGTAGCCTTTTTCATTGGATTATTCATTTGGGTATTTACCATGAAAAAGAAGAATGTAGAAGAAATTAGTGATTACCCTTTAAACGACTAAAAAAATGGAAAATAGTGCATTATTTTGGGCCTTATTAGTAACAGCTTTCATTTTGATATCAAGTATAATAAGCCATGGTAGATCAATGAAGGCATTTATTAAGAGTGACGCCTTTAAACAGAAATTAGACAATTTTAAGAAGAGCAAAACGCTGAAAACTGTTATCATGTTGATGGCTTATGTTGCTGCAAGTAGCAGTGTTTTGGCCCAAGAAGCAGAGATTGCAGAAGAGGTTACAGTGTCTTTCTATACTTCAGAAAAGATTTACGTATTGTTGGCCATCGACATTACACTTGTTTTGATCATGGTTTATCAGCAAATTTTCTTTAGCAAGTTAATTAACATCGATAAAAAAGAGGAAGAAACTGTTCAAGTTGAAGCGTATGTAAAACAAACAACAAGTAAAATTTCGAACATTTTAACTGATGCCGTTCCGGTTGAAGAAGAAAAAAATATTCTTTTAGACCATGAATATGATGGCATAAAGGAGTTGGATAACAACTTACCGCCTTGGTGGAAATACGGTTTTTACATCTCGATAGCTGCCTCCGTAATTTATTTATTGAACTATCATGTTTTTAAAATTTCGCCACTCCAAGAAGAAGAGTATGCAATCAATGTTGAAGAGGCTGAACAGGAAGTACAAGCATATTTAACAGCTCAGGCACTTAATGTGGATGAAAATACGGTGGTCATGCTTAACGATGCAAGCGATATTTCAGATGGTAAAATATTGTATGATAAATTTTGTATTGCATGTCATAAAGAAGGTGGTGCAGGAGATGTTGGTCCCAACTTAACAGATGATTACTGGATACATGGCGGTAGAATAAACGACATTTTTAAGGTGATTAAATATGGAGCACAAAATGGTATGAAATCATGGAAGGATGACTTCACTGGTGTACAAATACAACAAATTTCTTCTTATATAAAAACTTTGCGTGGTACAAATCCTCCTAATGCGAAAGAGGCTCAAGGAGAATTATACATGGAAGAAACAACAACTGACACCCTAAATGTTGAGTAATGGTAGAAGAGGAGTTCAGAAATAAAATATCTACAGTAGATGAAAAAGGTAAACGCGTTTGGATATTTCCCAAAAAGCCAAGCGGAAAGTTTTACTCAAAACGTAAGATCACGAGTTATCTGCTTCTTGCACTCCTCTTCGCTATTCCATTTTTCAAAATAGATGGCGAGCCCTTCTTAATGTTCAATATTGTTGAAGGAAAGTTTAGCTTGTTTGGTCAAGTTTTTTGGCCACAAGACTTATACATTTTTGCTTTGATTACAATTATTATGGTGCTGTTTATTATCCTGTTCACCGTTATTTTTGGACGTTTATTTTGCGGTTGGATATGTCCACAAACCATATTCATGGAAATGGTTTTCAGACGTATTGAATATTGGATTGAAGGTGATTGGACAGCACAAAAGAAGTTAGCTAAATCAGAATGGAACGCTGAAAAAATCAAAAAAAGAGCCTTGAAATACAGTATCTTTTTCATTATTTCTTTCATCATTGCAAACACTTTTCTTTCTTACATTATAGGATATGAAGAAGTTTGGGATATTGCTACATCAGCACCTAGTGAACATATCGTTGGTTTTATCGCTATTCTTATTTTTACTTTCATTTTCTTCATGGTCTTTTTGAAATTAAGGGAGCAAGTGTGTACTACTATTTGCCCTTACGGAAGATTGCAAGGTGTTTTATTAGACAGTAAATCCTTGAATGTGATTTACGACTACAAGCGCGGAGAAAACAGGGCTAAATTCAGTAAGAAAATAGATAGAAAAGAAGCCGGTTTAGGGGATTGTATAGATTGTAACCAGTGTGTTAACGTTTGTCCAACAGGTATTGACATCAGAAATGGAATTCAATTAGAATGTGTGAATTGTACAGCATGTATTGATGCCTGTGATTTCATGATGGAGAAAACCAATCAACCGAAAGGACTAATTCGCTATGATTCTGAAGATGGTGTGTCTAAAAATGAGCGCTTTAAATTTACAACACGAGTTAAAGCATACACATTCGTATTGATCGCGTTAGTTGGACTGCTTACTACAATGCTGGTCTTAAGAAGTGATTTTGAAGTGACTATACTCAGAACACGCGGAACAGTCTTTGAACATAACACAGATGGGGAAATCTATAACATTTATGATCTAAGCATACTCAATAAAACAAATAGAGATCTTCCTGTAAAACTAAAGCTGATGAATCACGCAGGAAGAATTCAGATGATTGGAGATGAAATCTTATTAAAATCTAGAGATGATATTCAGTCAAAATTCATCATTTACATACCAGAAGATGAAATTAAATCATTAAAAACAACTGTTGAAATCGGTATCTACGAGGGAGACAATTTGGTAGAAACAACAAGTACAAAATTTATAGCACCGAAGATATGAAATTTACATGGGGATGGGGAATAGCATTGTTTTTAGTGGCTTTTATGAGCTACATATTATCAATGGTATTCAAAGCACAAGAAGTACAAACTGATTTGTACGCGGAAGATTATTATGAGCAAGAAATTAATTTTCAGCATAAAATAGACGCTAAAACAAATGCGATTCAGTTCAATGATAGTGTGTCGGTAGAAAATACAGAGGCGGGCTTAATGATTCGTCTACCACAAATTATAAAGAATAATGCGAGTGCAGAAATATCTTTATACCGACCAAATAACGCCAATTTAGATTTAAAGTATGTTCATCCAAAAGATGAGTTTTTACTTATAAATAAAGACAAGTTGGTTGCGGGTAAATACACACTCTCAGTAAATTGGAAAGCAGACAACAAGCATTTTATCGTCGATAAAAAAATTACCTACTAATATGTTTTGGGCAGCAATTACATTAGGGCTTTTAGCGAATCTACACTGTATAGGTATGTGTGGACCTATTGCGCTTGCTTTGCCCATAGGCAATTTGTCAAAAATACAGAAAGTCTTCAGTGTACTGACGTATAACTTTGGAAGAATAGTTGTTTATGCATTTCTTGGCGCGGGTTTTGGCTTATTTGGGTATGGATTAAAGCTCATTGGCATACTTCAGATATTAAGTATTATCCTTGGTGTATTCCTCATTTTTCAGGCGCTCATCCAATTTAACATCATAAAATTTACGAAACCAAATATTACTGGAAAAGCCTTGAACTTTCTTAAAAAGGGCTTTAATAATCAGTTTAAAAAAAGAAGTATTGATGCCTTTTTTATGATGGGCGTTTTTAATGGATTATTGCCCTGTGGAATGGTATATACCGCATTAATTGCCTCATTGTTATTGGGGAGCTGGTTAGAAGGATTTAGTTTTATGTTTTTCTATGGAATTGGTACTTTACCCGTTATGATTTCACTTCCTTTCATCGGAAATTTCTTTGGTCAACAACTTAGAGCTTACTATCAAAAAGTTTTACCCTATACACTTCTCATCCTCGGAATTATTTTCGTTTTGCGTGGTGCTAATTTAGGAATTCCCTATTTGAGTCCAGCGATTGACACCAATGCAAAACCTTATCCGGCACAAACCATAAACTGTTATTAAGATGCACACTTTTTTATTTAAATATTTGGTTTTCGGACCTATAAATAGTCGTAGACTAGGAAGGTCACTAGGTGTAAATATTTTACCAAAGGAACATAAGTTCTGCAACTTTGATTGTGTCTATTGCGAGCATGGAGAAAACAGTGAAGAACTTAGTAAAATAGATTTTCCAAGTGTTGAAGAAATCATTGAAGAACTGCTCTTAAAGAGTCAAATGCTTTCGGATCGAGCAATAGAAATTGACACCATAAGTTTTACAGGAAATGGAGAGCCTACACTTCATCCACAGTTTGAGGAAATTGTTTATGCTGTAAAAAATATTCGAGATCTAATTTTCCCTTCTGCTAAAATAGCGGTATTGAACAATGCGAGCATGCTAGACCAATCGAGCGTTCAAAACGCGCTTGAAGTAGCTGATTATTCCATTTGTAAACTTGATGCGGGTGATGAAGCGAGTTTCTTAATAATAAATAGGCCAAAAGGAGACATTAGATTGAAAAACATTATTCGCAACTTAAAGCGAAACAAGGAAACTTTAATTATCCAAAGTCTCTTTTTTAAAGGAATAAATGACAATACAGACATAGGAAATAGTTCTGAAGAACATCTTCAATCTTACTTTAAACAGCTGGAAGAAATTCAACCCAAAAATGTGATGTTGTATAGTTTAGACAAATCGTCTCCTTTCAAAGATTTAGAAGCATTGAAATTGACAGAATTAAAAAAGATTGCCCAACAAATTAATGCTTTAGGCATTAGTGCAAGTGTAGCTTAATATGAAAGAACTTATACGTAAATATAATACTCCAGGACCAAGATATACCAGTTATCCTACTGTTCCTTTTTGGGAAGAAGAAAGTATAAATAATACAGTTTGGAGCCAATTCATCAAGGAGAAATTTGGAGAAAAAGGGGAGAAGGAAATTAGTCTGTATATACATCTTCCTTTTTGCGAGAATTTGTGTACTTTTTGTGGTTGTCATAAACGCATAACCAAAAATCATAAAGTTGAAGAACCGTATATTGACACTTTAATTAAAGAATGGAAACTGTATACAGATTTATTAGGTAAAGATGTCGTAATTAAAGAAATACATTTGGGTGGTGGAACCCCAACTTTCTTCGCTGCAGAAAAATTAAAAGCACTTATTCTCAACATAAAAGCGAATAGTAATTTCTGTACAGATATTTCTATGAGTTTTGAAGCGCATCCCAATAATACAACGCAAGAACATTTACAAAGTCTTTACGATATTGGGTTTAGAAGATTGAGTTTGGGAATTCAGGATTATGACGCAAAGGTTCAAAAAACCATCAATAGAGTTCAAAGTTTTGAACAAGTAGCGAAGGTTCATAATTTAGCAAAAGAGATTGGCTATACTTCGATCAGTCATGATATTATTTACGGTTTACCCTTCCAAAAATTGGAAAGCATCGCCCAAACGATCGATTATACAAGTCAGTTGAAGCCAGAAAGAATCTCCTTTTACAGCTATGCACATGTGCCATGGATAAAAGGAGTGGGACAACGTGGTTATAGTGAGCAAGATTTACCAAAAAACGAAGAAAAACAAGCGCTTTACGAATACGGAAAGAGTGCTTTAGAAAGTTTAGGTTATAAGGATGTTGGTATGGATCACTTTGCTCTAGAAGATGACGAACTCTACCTTGCACAACAAAATGGAGAATTACACAGAAACTTTATGGGTTACACAACCCAAAGTTCCGATACGTTAATTGGTTTAGGAATGTCTGCAATATCAGATGCTTGGGGAGCATTTGCGCAAAACGAAAAACACGTTGAAGATTACCAACAGCGAATAAACCAAGGAGAGTTAGCTATTTTTAGAGGACATTTATTGAATGAAGAAGATTTGATAATACGAAGAATAATCTTGGATCTCATGTGTACCTTTACTTCCGAAATACCTCAAAACATTTTAACTCACGCATTAGTGAACACTGATTTGTTCAATGAAATGAAGCAAGATGTTTTGGTAAATGTACATCCTGAATATTTAGAATTAACAGAAAAGGGCAAGCCATTTATTCGTAATTTATGTATGTGTTTTGACCTTAGGCTGAATAGAAAAAAAGTGGAAAAAAACATGTTTAGTTCAACCATTTAAGGTTGGATTTATAACTTAACGATTAGATTAGAAAGGAGTCAAGGATAAGTTTATCCGTATGTTGATAGGGAGTATTTCTAATATGTAAGGGTTCTACTCCTTTATTCTAGTCCGTTTTCCAATTATTTCATTCACCAGAATTCTGTGAATTTAGTTAAGAGCTTGTCCTTTTTGTAATACTTTTTAGTCCAAGATTAAGTTTCGTTCTTATTTCTGTGTTTAATTTGGAGAATGTAAGCCAATTTTATTCCCTTCCGAATCGTGGAAAATTGCAAAAAATCCAATTTCGTCAGCGTGAGGTGTTTTAGGGATAATTATTTTTCCACCATTTTTCTCAACCTTATCAAGAATTGGTTGCAAGTTATCTCCACCATTAAGATATATAGTCACTCCACTGGCAGAAGGTTCGTAACCTTCACCTTTCATAATGACTCCTGTTACCATTTGGTCGTGGTAGGGAAATAGGCCCATTTCCATTCCTGGAAATTCCATTTTTTCAATTTCGACATTTAAAATTTCTCTATAAAAATCAATGGCTCTTGAAATGTCTGTTGCTGGAATTTCAAAAATGGAAATAAAACTTTTCATATCGTTTGTTTTTTGAGTTTCGTTTGAATTAATTTGAAGGTTCTTGGTATTAGATTTGTCTTGATCTTTACAAGCTAAAATGATAACGGAAAGTGTTAACGGACTAAATAGTATAGTCTTTTTCGTATCTGTTAAATAAATTTATAGTACAAATATGAGATTTTCACGCAATCAAAAATTGTAAAAATGCGACACCTTGTTTATTTGTAGAAGAGTGTTGAAAGGGCCATATTTTCGTTTCCTAAAAACTCCTTCGGGTT
This sequence comes from Brumimicrobium aurantiacum, assembly GCF_003402975.1. GTDB lineage: Bacteria > Bacteroidota > Bacteroidia > Flavobacteriales_D > Crocinitomicaceae > Brumimicrobium > Brumimicrobium aurantiacum. Next base: position 81,671 of record NZ_QURB01000009.1, read on the forward strand.
GATTCCTGTAAACTCCTTAAAGTCTTTAATGAAATGTGATTGGTCAAAATATTCACTTTCGTATGCAATGTTCGTTAAATTATCTGTTCTATTATTTAGTAACAATTTTAAAGCAGTTTGAAGTCGAATTACTTTACCTAATTGTTTTGGACTTACACCAATTTGCTTTTTAAAATTTCTTTCGAGTTGTCTTCTTTTGGATAAATCTTCTTTAAGAATGGTAGTTATCGATTCGGTTCCTTTTGATGATAAAAGAGCATCAAGGGTCTTTTTAACAATATTATCAATGGTTGTTTGATCATTTAGCTTTTCTAAAAGAAAGTTTTCAATGATTTCAATTCTGTGTTGAGTATTCTTTGCCAGAATAATATTCTGTTCCAGTTTTTTAGCAGTCTTAGCTCCGAATAATAACGCTAATGATGTTTCTTTATTTGCTAAATCTGTAATTGGCATATTTACAAAATTGGCAAATCCATAAGGATAAAATCTAATTGCGAAAGTATTTACATATCCTGTTGGTTCTATATAAAACGGCTCGATAGTTTGTCCAAGTACCATTGCACGAGGTTGTAGAATAAACTCATCTTTGGTAGTGTATCGTTTTATGTTATCTCCAAGAATAAATGCCATTTCAATGCAGCCATCAGGAATTATACGCTGTTTTTCCGCTTCATTTCTAGCCGGAACTTCCAAAGTCCAATAACAACTTATAAGAGATACTAAATCAGGATGTGGTTGAAATGTATGATAGTCCATTGAATAATAGATTTGTTTTTTAATTATAGTTCAAGCTTTCGTCTATAGTTTGTTTTAACATCTAATTTAGCAAATTCCCAATTCAATAGTATCATTTTCAACTTTTTTCATTTTTCCAGTTAGATAAGTTAAACCAACTGTTTGAGTTTATTATTATTCAATAACTTTGTTCTAAACAATGGAATATAATGAAGAATCAATTTATCGCAAAAGCTTTAAAACAAGTGGAGGAATTTCACAATAGTTTTGGTGTTGAAAATAATGAAACACCAACAGCTCAACTTTCATTTGAAGATGTAAAACTTCGTTTCGAGTTGATGAAAGAAGAAAATGAAGAATACCTTGAAGCTGCAGAAAATAAAGATCTAAATGAAATTGCAGATGCACTTGGTGATCAATTGTATATCTTAATGGGAACGGTTTTAAAACACGGTTTGCAAGACAAAATTATTCCTGTTTTTAATGAAATTCATCGCTCTAACATGAGTAAGCTAGGCAGTGATAGGAAGCCGATTTACAGAGCAGACGGAAAAGTACTCAAAGGTGAAAACTATTCGGAACCTGATATCGATTCAATTATTAAAAATGAAAGGTAATTATGGCTTTTAATATTAGAGTTTACGGAATATTAATCAACGATAAGCAAGAGGTCTTACTTTCTGATGAACGTCGTGTTGGAAAAGAATTTACAAAATTTCCAGGTGGTGGATTAGAGTTGGGAGAAGGGATCAAAGATTGTCTAATCCGTGAATTTGATGAAGAACTGAATCTTAAAATCGAAGTTGGAGAGTTGCTTTATCTAACTGATTTTTATCAAAAATCTGCGTTTAATGAAGATGATCAAATCATCAGTATTTACTACTTTGTAAATACGATAGAACCACAAAGTATAAAAACGAATTCGCTGCCTTTCGATTTTGAAAAAGATGCCATAGAGGCGCACAGATGGAAAAGTTTGAAAAACATTGTAAAAGAAGATTTAACCTTTCCTATTGATCAAAAAGTGGTAGAAATGCTTAAAAGGGGAGGAAATGAAGTTTATGCTAATCGTTTTTGAACATAGCCATTAATTTTGTTGTAAAACTGCTCAGGAGAATAGGTTCGCCAAGATAAATCCTCCAATTCACCACCCAATACAAAATACTGGTCTAAGTGAATTTCGTTAAACTCTCTAACCACATGATCATGGAAATTAACCATAGCAATATAACCATCTTCTAATTCGTCAAACCATTCTTCATAATAACAATCATCAGAATAATGGAAATTAAGCACATTTTCCCCAATAATGATGAATTTATCAATTCCTTCATACATAAGGTGTTCAATAATATCACGTTTTAAGGTCATGATGTCATTATTTATGGCGTCGTTCCATTCTCCAATCATTTCAATGACTGTAAATCCTTCCTCATAATCGCTGTAAAGAATTTTAATAAATAGAGTAGAGGATCCAAAATTATCCCATTGAGGATGTAGTAAGAAATTATAGACCTGATCAGAAAATTCAAATTCACTGTATTCGCGATTGTAAAATGGAGAACGTTCGTCTTCCGATGAAATGTAATGATCTCTCCAATTGAAATAAGGTTCTAATTCATGCATAATGCAAAGTTATAAATAAGTAATTGGCTTTAAAAAGTTCAATTGCCATTTCTTAAACAAATCGTCACCTTCAAAGTTTTAATTTTTAATTATATGATTTTCCTATTTGAAATCATTATTTTTGAGTAAACAAAAAAGAATTTATGAAAAATCTAATTTTATACTTGATGTCGGGAGTACTACTTTCGATTTTTTTATTCAGTTGTAACGGGAAAAGTTCAAGTGATTTGAATGCAAATGTTGCCCGATTTGTTTCATCTTCAGATCAAATTGTTGGATATGGTTATGTCAACCTTTTGGCGATTAAAGGAAAGTCTCAATTGAGTCAAGTACCTACGGTAGGAGAGTTTATTGATAAACAAATGTCTTCATTTGAGGAGAGCTTGAAATTAACTGATAAGATTCATTACGCTTTTGAAGGTCCATTAGATCGAAATGGAGAGCCTAAATTATCCTATATTTTTCTATCAGTTGAAAATGAGGATAGCATTCAAAAAATGTTTGAGGGCATGAGCTTTAAATTTGATAAAGAAAAAGGAATTCAAGTTGCCAATGGTATGAATATGGTTGTTGGATTTGATGAAAGTACAGCGGCAATTATCATTGGAAACCTTGGTGATTCACCAAATGAAAAAATACATGCGACCTTTGATACTTTTAAAAGTGAGCAAAAAAATGAAGATGTAACAGAAATTTTAGCGACTACAACGGATATTTTAATTGCAGCAGATTTAGAAGCAATTTTCGAAATGTCGCAAAGTCAAATTCAGAGTGTGAACGCTGAGAAAAAGGAAGAATTAGAGGAATTATTTGAGGATGGTCATGCTTTTTTATCACTTGATTTCAATAATGGAGACCTCACGGCCAAGTTTGACTTTTCAAGAGTGAGCGATAAAATGAAAGAAAACTCATTTTTTATGGATGAGGTTTCAGACGATATACTTGAAAACTTAGGAGCAGGAGAACCATTAATGGCGATTGCCATGTCTTTCGATGTTGAAAAAATGGATGAATATTGGAAAGAATATAAAACACAATACGAAGACTTATTAAACATTGGATATCGTCAAATGGGTGGTTTATTTATGGCATTAGCAGAGGATAATATCTCAAATGTTATGAATGGAGATGTTGGAATGGCGCTTTTCCAAAAGGAGCAGGAAGAAAAAACACGAGGAGATAGAGTGATTTCAAATCTTTATGTTGGATTGGGCGAAAACCCGCAAAACCTAAAGGATTTGATTAATTCTTATGCTGAAGGAAAGGTTATTGAATCTATGGAAGATGGATTTTATAGAAAGGATGAGTCAATGATTTTGATAAATGATGAAGCCCTAATTATACGTAGTAACGATACTTTAAAATCATCATTTGATGAAGATCAAGAGTTGGTTGTTACTGAAAGAATGGAAGATTTTGGAGATACTCCTTTTGCTATGTTTGTTGATCTTGCTAAAATGGCGGAAACAGATGTTAAACGTTTTGCAGGACGAGAGTTTCAATCACTGATATCAATTGCGGACTACCTTTCTGTTAAAGCAGACAATGAAACTGTAGTAATTAAGCTTGCAGTAAAAAATAAGGATGAAAACATTTTAAAGCAGATTGTAGATGTTTATGAAAACGATCTGCAAAACCAAATAGGGAACATCTCTTTCAATTAGTTACATAGAAGTAAGTCGTGTACTAACTCCAGTAGAAGAAATTTTACTGGAGTTTTTTTGTTTTAAATTTTAAAAGAAATTTGTCGAATTCATTTTTCTTCATTACTTTTATACTAAGAGCCATCACACAGAAGTGTTCGAATGTGCTCTAGGTCTTTTGACCGCCCATGTAGCGTTGTTTGAAGCTTAAAATATTACATTTAGAACTGTACTTGTCTTATCAATGGCGAGCCTCCCTTCATCTATTTATAGAAAAGGATAACCCAGGGGATTACAGACATAAGGCGGAGGTTCTAACCATGAAAATCTGAAGTTTTCATAATTTAACTACATGGGTTTTTTTTACCTCTCAATTTATTATAAAATTAAAAAAACTAAAGAATCCAATAATGTTAAAATTTTTGGTTTTAACAGTTTTGTTCTTGTAAATCCTATCTTATTTTGTTTCTTTGTTGATAATTACCTAGATTTCGAATCACATTCGATCACAAATCTACGCAATTGAAATACTAATAAATAAAAATCTTATGAAAAAGAAATTTAAAAGTCTTGTGCCTTATGGTATAGCAATGCTTTTTGCAGCAACTTTTTCAACCTCGTCTTATGGACAGTTTGGTTGTGGAAATGGTGTTGTGATTACAGATGGTTATACTCAGGCAGGAATTACTACTCCAGGAAATGGTGGAGTAGAGGATTGGAACACAGATCCAACAGGAACCTCTGTTAGCAGCTCTTATTGGCAAGATGATGTGTATTTGTTTGAATATACAGCTGGAACGACAATAGAATCAATTTCAATGGAAATAAATTCTTACAATTCATGGACTGGAATCGGAATTTTTGATGATTGTTCGGGTACTACATTTAGTAATGAACTGGATGCATCTGCCTCAACGGTGACAGGTACACAAAACGTATCAGCTGTTATTTCAGCAGGGAATACAGTTTATATTGCTGTAGGTCAGTACGGAGCACCTAATGATTTAGATTTTGATGTAGTTGATTTTTCAGTTACTTCAATTACTTGTCCTGATCCAACAAGTGTTGTGAGTTCAAACATTGTTCAAACTGGATTCGATATCGATTGGACAGAAAATGGTACTGCAACTTTATGGAATATCGAAGTAGGTGCTTCAGGATTTACTCCTGGTACTGGTAATGAAGTGTTTGCAGATAATGGGAATACAACACAAACTTCTAATGTTACTGGGTTAAATGCTGTAACAACTTACGATGTTTATGTGCAGGCTGATTGTGGATCAGGAGATGTTTCTAATTGGGTTGGTCCCTTAACGATAACAACTTTATGTCCAGCAACACAGTCTATTCCATATTTAGAAGAGTATAGTTCTTATTTACCTAATTGTTGGAGTGAAACAAACGGTATATTAGGTTCTTCTTCTTCATATACAGCAACTTCTTCAACTTGGGGGAATGACGGATTCTTAAATAATGGCTCAAGTGGAGCTGCGAGACTTAATATTTACGGTACGTCTACTGATGAATGGTTAATTTCACCAACTTTTGATCTAGGAACTTCTTCAAATTATGAATTGAAATTTGATGTTGGATTAACGGATTTTTCTGGTTCAGGAACTGATAATATGGGAGCAGATGATACGCTTGCAGTTGTGATTTCTACAGATAATGGTGCTACATGGTCTAAGGCGAATATTTTGAAATTATACGAGCAAGGTACAGAGCCTTCAAATTCAGGAGAAACTGTAATCATTGATCTTTCAACTTACAGTGGTTTAGTGAAATTTGGTTTTTATGGATCTTCATCTGTTTCAAATACAGATTATAATGTTTACATTGATGACTTTGAGGTAAGAACACCACCATCTTGTCCTGAGCCAACAGCTCTTACTAGTTCGAATGTAACAGATACAAGTGTTGATATCGATTGGACAGAAAATGGTACTGCATCTTTGTGGAATATCGAAGTAGGTGCTTCAGGATTTACTCCTGGTACTGGTAATGAAGTGTTTGCAGATAATGGGAATACAACACAAACTTCTAATGTTACTGGGTTAAATGCTGTAACAGCTTACGATGTTTATGTGCAGGCTGATTGTGGATCAGGAGATGTTTCTAATTGGGTTGGTCCCTTAACGATAACAACTTTATGTCCAGCAACACAGTCTATTCCATATTTAGAAGAGTATAGTTCTTATTTACCTAATTGTTGGAGTGAAACAAACGGTATATTAGGTTCTTCTTCTTCATATACAGCAACTTCTTCAACTTGGGGGAATGACGGATTCTTAAATAATGGCTCAAGTGGAGCTGCGAGACTTAATATTTACGGTACGTCTACTGATGAATGGTTAATTTCACCAACTTTTGATCTAGGAACTTCTTCAAATTATGAATTGAAATTTGATGTTGGATTAACGGATTTTTCTGGTTCAGGAACTGATAATATGGGAGCAGATGATACGCTTGCAGTTGTGATTTCTACAGATAATGGTGCTACATGGTCTAAGGCGAATATTTTGAAATTATACGAGCAAGGTACAGAGCCTTCAAATTCAGGAGAAACTGTAATCATTGATCTTTCAACTTACAGTGGTTTAGTGAAATTTGGTTTTTATGGATCTTCATCTGTTTCAAATACTGATTATAATGTTTACATTGATGACTTTGAGGTAAGAACACAACCATCTTGTCCTGCGCCTTTAAACCTTGCATTAACTGATATATCATCGACAACTGCAGAGTTTTCTTGGACAACAGGAGGTGCAGCTCAAAGTGAAATCGTAGTTGTTCCTGCAGGTGATCCTTTACCAACAGGTGGGCCAACAAGTACTGTTCCTTCTAGTCCTTCTACAGTTACTGGATTAACAGCAAATACTAATTATGATGTTTATGTAAGAGATGTTTGTTCGATGGCCTCTCCATTAATCATTTCTGCTGTTTATGACCTTCCATTATCAGGTGGAACACCAAAAGGTATTGAATTGTTCGTTGGAACTGATATCGCAGATTTAAGCGAATACGGTGTGAGTTCAGCAAATAATGGAGGAGGTACTTCAGGAGGTGCGGAATTTACTTTCCCAGCAGTTTCAGTAACAGCTGGAACGTATATCTATGTATCAAGTGAATCGACAAACTTCCAAACATATTTTGGATTCGCTCCAGATTACACTGATGGTAGTATGTCTGTTAATGGTGATGACGCAATCGAGTTGTTCCATAATGGTACTGTAATCGATGTTTTTGGAGATGTAGACACGGATGGTTCTGGTCAAGCTTGGGAGTATACTGACGGTTGGGCATTACGTAATTCAAATACAGTTGTAAATAATGGTACATTTAATGACGCAAATTGGTCGTTCAGTGGACCAAATGCTGTTGATGGTTGTTCATCAAATTCAAGTTGTTCAAGTAGTTTAGCTGTAGGTTCTTTTACAGCGACTGCAAATGTGTCACCTTGGGAGGGGCCATTAGCAATTTATACAGGTCTCTGTACTCCAGCACCAACTTCTGTTGATGGAATTGGTATCACAAATGTAACGATGGGTACGATTGATAATACAACGGGTGCTGAAACCAATAATTATGGAGATTATACAGCACAGTCAACAAGTGCAGCAGCGAGTTCAACTTTGCCTATAGATATTACCTTAGAAACGGGTTATACTTATAACTTATGGGCATGGGTTGACTGGAATGGTGATTTAGACTTTGATGATGCAAATGAAGAATATTATTTAGGAGAATCTACAAGTGCAGATCCAACTACTTTTAATGCTTCAATTGTTATTCCATTAGGAGCAACATTAGGAAGTTATACAATTAGAATTGGTGGAGCAGATTCTGGTTTAGGTTCAACATCTCCATCAGATCCATGTTACACAGGTAGTTATGCTTCTTTTGAAGATTATACTTTGATTGTTACTGCCCCACCTTCATGTCTAGCTCCAACTCAACTTGGCGCTACAAACCTTACAGCTACATCTGCTGATTTAACATGGTTAGAGAATGGAACAGCTACTGCTTGGAATATCGAATACGATGTTACTGGTTATACGCAAGGGAATGGTAATACTCAAGGAGCTTCAAATAACCCATATAATTTAACAGGGTTAGCTGCGAATACAACTTATGATTTTTATGTTCAAGCTGATTGTGGTGGTGGAGATGAAAGCGCGTGGGTTGGACCATTTACGTTTACAACAGAATGTGATATCTATACACCAAACTATTTAAGTGATTTCTCAACATACTTGCCAGATTGTTGGAGTGAAGCAGGTTCTGGTAATACTTCAACAGGTCCTCAAACACTAGGTACCTCTTTATGGTCTCAATCAGGAACATCTGCTAGAATTAACTTATATACAGATGATAGAGAAGATTGGTTGTTGACTCCTGAATTTGATCTTTCTGCAGGTGGTTACGAAATTCTTTTATCAACTCATGCGGTAGACTATGGAGCTTCAATATTTACTGATATGGGATCAGATGATAGTGTACAGGTTTTAATTTCAACGGATAATGGATCTACATGGAGTGATATTTACTCTTTCAATGTGAATAATCAACCTACTTTAACAAGTAGTGTTGTTGCTATTGATTTATCTTCTTACACTGGATCATCTAATCTTTTTGCAATTCGTGGAACAGATGGTGTGTCGAATGACTTAGAGGATTATTACTTCTATGTTGACCAATTTGAAATCAGAACAATTCCACCATGTGTTGACCCAACTGCTTTAAGTGCATCAAATATTACAGGTACTTCTGCTGATTTAGCTTGGACAGAAAATGGTACAGCAACAGATTGGAATATTGAGTATGGACCAACTGGATTTACACCTGGTTCTGGAACAACAATTTCAGCTGTTACATCTAATCCTTATACACTAACAGGTTTATTATCATGTTCTGATTATGACTTCTATGTTGAATCAGATTGTGGATTTGGAAATACAAGTGCTATGGTTGGACCGTTTGCGTTTTCAACTGCTAATGTAGCTGCAACAGGTACAGATGTTCAGGTGGCATGTGAAACATTCGATTGGATTGATGGAAACACATACACATCTTCAAACAACACAGCAACGCATACAATTGTTGGAGGATCAGTTAGTGGTTGTGATTCTATTGTAACCCTTGATTTAACAATCAATAATGCGACAACAGGTACAGATGTTCAAGTAGCATGTGAAACTTTCGATTGGATTGATGGTAATACATACACATCTTCAAACAACACAGCAACACATACAATTGTTGGTGGTGCTGCGAATGGATGTGATTCAATTGTAACGCTTGATTTAACAATCAATAATGCAACAACAGGAACTGATGTTCAAGTAGCATGTGAGACATTCGATTGGATTGATGGTAACACATACACATCTTCAAATAACACTGCGACATATACACTAGTTGGTGGTGCAGCAAATGGATGTGATTCTATTGTAACGCTTGATTTAACAATTAATACTGTTGATGCTTCAGTAACACAAACGAACGGAATTAACCTTTCAGCGAATACATCAGGAGCAACATACCAATGGATTGATTGTGATAATAACAATGCTCCAATTTCTGGAGAAACAAGTCAAGACTTCACTGCAACTGTAAACGGAAACTATGCAGTTATCGTAACAGAAAATGGTTGTTCTGATACTTCTAGTTGTTATTTAGTTGATAATGTTGGATTGTCTGACTTCGATCAAGAATTAGGAATTAGTTTGTATCCAAACCCTACAAAAGGTGAGGTTAATATCCTTATTGAGAATATGGAACAAGCGAGTCTTGAAATGGAGGTTGTTGATGCAACTGGTCGTAAATTAACGACAACAACAGTTTACAATAAATCAGTGGTTGTTGATTTATCAAAATACGAAAGAGGTGTTTACATTATTCGTTTAACTGACGGAGAACATGAAAGCATCCACCGTGTTGTGAAAAACTAAACATTGAAAAGCTAATTTATAAGACCGGCTTCCATTAGGAAGTCGGTCTTTTTTTATGTAATTCAATTTATTTCCAGAGTATTTTTTGAATTTTTATCAGCAGAAATCCAATTTTGATTTATATTTATAAAAATCAATTACTATATCTTTTATTATTTGCTTCCTAAAAAAACAATACTAGCCATCTTGATGCTTTTAATGCTCAACCTCAACTTGTCATTCTCTCAAAATGATTCAATAGCTAATGTGACTTTTGAAGAGAAATTAGACATCATTATGTTGTTAACTGAAACCTTTCAATATTCTGCTGCAATGAAAGAGTTGAAAGCAATTGAGGAGTTAAATCCAGAGGTTATTACTGAGTCCATAGAAAACGAAGTTGCTTATCGGTTGATGCTTTCACGTGTTTATAGATTATCAGCACAACCTAAAGATGCTATTCACCAACTAAAAATTTTACCTGAAATAAAAGATAATCTTAATTTGAAATTAAAGGTTGACTTTAGAAGAGCTGCATTATACGCAGAAAGTCCAGGTTTGGATTTTGATCTAAGAGCTAAAAAGGCGCTTCCAATAATCAATAATGGAATTACGCTTGCAGAAAAAATTGGAGACAAGAATATGATTGCCTCCTTCTATAATTTAAAAGGTTCTTTCCTTTATGCTCATTGTCTGACCAAGAATAAAGACTGTTTGGATACTTTGCAAAATGTTAAACCTTATTACCTTAAATCCTTGGATCTATTTCTAGATATAGGGGATACTTTAAATTACCATAATGTTTTGAATGGATATTTTCATTTAGCCATAGATGAAAAATCAAAGGAGGTGGATTCTATTTTTGAACTCGTAAATTATTATACGCGTCATTCTAATTACTTTCCAAACCTAATAACTTCAAGAAATTTACTTGGACATTATTATATGTTAATTAAGCAAGATAGCCTTGCGTATTATCAACAAAAAGTTCTGGAAAAGGAGACCTTGGTTAAGGAGAAAACTCAAAATTCCGATAATATTATACAGAAACTAAAACTTTTGTACGAATTTGATTCATTAAAAGCTAATATAGATTTAAATCGAGGTATTATTGAGCAGAAGGATTTAGCTATTATTGAGAGCAATAAACGGATAAAACAAAACATTATTTTTAGTCTATTGCTTGGAACATTGTCCGTTATATTAATCATTAGTTTGATTCGTCAAAAAAGATTGGTGATTTTTACAAATAAAGTTAATAAAGAACTAAATAAAGCCAATAATAATTACGAATTGCTTTTAAAAGAAAGTAACCATAGGATTAAGAATAATCTTCAAATGATCATGTCAATAATAGAATTAGATAAAAATGAATTGCCATCTGATGAGAATAAAGTTTTAGAAAATATATCTTCAAAAATAACAACCATTGCCTCTCTCCATAAATTATTGGATTTTAAAGAGCATAACCAAAAAGTTGATTTGAGAACTTACTTCAATGAAATCTTAAATTACTTTGAAAATTTCACAAAGAAAAAATTGAAGTTTAGCACTAATTTTTCAGACATAAAAATCAAAAGCGAAAAGATTATTTATTTTGGACTTGTACTTAATGAGATTATTTCAAATACTATTCAACATAGGGGAGTAGAAGGGAAGATAGAAATCGCAGTCGTAAAAGAAGATGAACTCTACGTTTTTACTTATCGTGATTATTCAAGTTTTGGGAAATTTGAGAAGAACAACGGAATTATTTTAATTGAAGATTTAATAAAGAGATTTGAAGGTTTCAACTATTCATTTAATGGTGAAATCGGAGAATATAAATTCTACTTTTATGATTAAAAGAGCGGTTATTGTAGAAGACGAATTTTTCGTAGCCAATCATCTTAAAAAGATTTTGGTGAAGAACGATTTTGAAGTGGTGGCAATGTATCACGATGCGGAGTCTGTACTATCTAATTTAAATTCTTTGAAAGATGTTATTTTTATTTTAGATATTCAGTTGTCTTCTGAGTTAGATGGGGTGGGTATCGCGAAGGAACTCAATAAACGAAGTATTCCTTTTGTGTTTATTACTGCTAATACTGAAAGTAATACATTTAATGAAGCCATTACAACCAATCCTGTTTCTTACATTTCTAAGCCTTTTAAAGAGTTTGATGTTATTGCCGGAATCAGTCTTGCATTCAATAAATTAAATAATAAAATACTTATTGATTCTGGAAGCGAACGTTTTTATCTTGATCCTGAGGAAGTTTATTATTTTAAATCAGATAATGTATATGTCGAAGTTTATTTGAAAAATAAAACTTACACCCTCAGAAAGCAATTGAAAGATATAGAGCATAGGTTTGGCCAAATTTTTACCAGAAGCCATAAATCCTATTTAGTGAATAAAACAAAAATTACAAGAATCAAAAGCTCAACAGTTTACATTGGAGATTATGAAGTCCCTTTATCTAGAACCTACAAACATGTTTTTGAGGAGTTCTAAATAATCGATTAAAGTGTAGTTAATCTAGATGAATTAGCTTTTTTTGTCGTTCACAACAAAATATGGTATTTCACAACATTATTTTTTTTCTTGTTTAATGTGTGTATATATTTGAAGTGTAGTTAAGAAAGAAACATACTTTATAATATTACCTAACACCGGTGTAGCGATGCACAATATCAGTAAAGAGCTGTGAAAATAAGTACGATCAAACTTTGAGCTTTGTAGAATCTTTACAATAAGGAGGCACCCGCCTCCTTTTTTTATTTCTAATTTAATTGCTCCAAAGTTTCTTCTGAATCTCCATTGTTAGGTTTCAAATTTTGATTTAATTAAAAATACCACAATAACTACCGTCATTTAAGGTTTTAAAATTAAATTTGCTGTATTCAGATTGAGTATTATTAATTCAATGAAAATCAATTTTTTTAGTGAAGTATCTTATTTTAATTATCGCTTTTACATTTGCTTCTATTACAGTAGCTCAAAAAGAGTTTTTCTTCAAAGAAATGGACTCTATTGAAATACAATATCGTTCAAGTGGTAGTCACCTTGATTCAATTGATGCTGCTTTTATCGATCATAAGGTCTTGAGGCCTGCTGCAGGATTTGGTCAATTATACGAGTCTAATCTTGCAGAAAACTTAATGACGAATTCAGCAGGTTTAGCATATTTAGGTTCAGATAAATTGGTAACTCCAAAATTTACAGGACTGCCTTATTTGGGATTTCAATATGCATTCGGATCTTCATTAACTCAGGATATGAATCTTGTATTTCATCAATTTTTTAGTCCACAATCTCACTTGAATTTTCGCTATAATCGTCGAACGAGTAATGGGTTTTTAAGAAATAGTGATTACACTTTAAATGATCTTAACCTTAAATTCTATCATTCTAAAAAGCGCTTTACAACTAATTTTGAAATGTATTATGGCGCTTATGAACTTGGTCAGAATGGAGGAATAACAACCGACACAATGCTAGAAGAGTTTGAAATTGATTTTACGCCAGTTCGCAATGAAAATGCACGTTCAAAAGTTAGAAAGTTGGACCTTCAAATGGACAATTACTTTCGTATGATTGGAGATTCTCTAATTCATTCAGGATTTAAAACTAGACACCAATTTACAATTGACGGTAGGGTATATCAAGAACAATTAATAGACTTCACCTACATTGATACTTTTTTTATTGATACGAATGGAACAACTAGGGATCAATATCAAACAGCAAAACTCTCTAATGGAGCTGGTGTTTATTTTGTCTCTCCTAGTTTTAAGTTTGATGCAACATTAAATCATCGTTATTGGAGAAATCAAAACCTCGGAAAAAATAGAGATACCAATGAAATATTCCTTCATTCGAACTTAGCGACAACTTTAGGCCAAAAACTTTCCTTGAAAAATGAGTTTTACTTTAATCTTATTGGTGCAACTGGTGAAATCAAGAACAATGCAAGTTTAAAGTATCAAATACTTAAAAACCTAAGGTTGAATGGAAAGTTGAATTTTGAAAATTTGTATCCTGATCCTTACCAACGTTTTCATACTGCAAACTACTATCAATGGGAAATTGATGATTTAGAAATGCAACAGAAACTTCAAATTGGTGGTAGTTTGAAATATGGAGATACCAATTTTGTTGAAGCCTCCGTATTAATGACAAATGTGAGCAATGGACGCTATTTTATCAATAATGAATGGCGTCAAGATACCTTAGATTTGATTTCTGTGGGGCAGTTTCAATTGAAAGGAGCTTTTAAGCTTGGGCAATGGTCATTCTATCCTAAGGCAATATTTAGATTTAACTCTTCAAACTTTAATTTCCAACCAACATTTTCAACGCTAAATAGAATTAGCTATCAAACAAAGCTGTTTAAAGATCAAAAATTAGGAATAGCGCTTGGTGTGGATTTAGGGTATGAAACGGGATATAATTATATGAACTATAACGGTGTTTTAGGAATAATGGAAATACCTACAACAATTGCTTCAAATACCGATTTATTACAATTAAATGCTTTTATGGCACTGTCGATTGATGAATTTAGATTCTTTGTTAAAGGAGAAAATATTTCTTCTTTTATCAATGATCCAACAACGAGAATTGATGAGCTTTATCCCATCATGCCTTTTATTATTCGATTAGGAATCACTTGGGACTTCTTCAATTAATCGCTTTTTCTTTTCTTTCGGATCAGGATAGAAATAGATCAGTAAAAGAGGAAGAATAAATAAGTCAGAAAGTACTGCCACAATTAGGGTAATACAAATCATTAATCCCATATAGTAAGTTCCCATAAAGCTTGACATCAAAAGCATGCTAAACCCTCCAATTAAGATTAAAGATGTTAAAACAATTGCTTTTCCCGTTCCTAAGAAAGTACTTTTTATTGCATAAATTTTTGATTTACCTTTTTCAAGTTCAAGTTTAAAATTACTCAGAAAATGTATCGTATCATCTATTGCAATTCCAAAAGAAATGGTGAATACAATTGCAGTGGTAATCTTTAAATTAATGCCAAAAAAGCCCATTACTCCAGCAATAACGACTAAAGGAATTATATTGGGGATCATGGAAATGATTAACATTCTACCTGATCTAAATAGAATGGTCATCAAAACGGATACGATGATGATTGCAAATGATAATCCTTCCACCAAACTGGAGGACATATAACTCATGTTTTTGTCTAATAAATGTGCTGTTCCCGTTACATTAATGTCTAAATATTCTTCTAGATTGTTCTGCTGAATGAATGTGCTGAATTCTTTGTTTTTTTGAGTTGCAACGATATTCCCCCAATCCGGAACTCCTCCATTTATTCTTGTGGTAATTCCTGTAGAATCGAGTACATTTCGAATTAACTTCCCTTCATCAGCAATCTTCAACATCCTTTTGTATTGATTGATGTCTCTTTTCTTTTGAGGAACTTCGAAAAAATCAGTATTACCAGCATGTGATGCACGGTGTAGGACACTTAAATAACGTGCGAGAGAGGTGTTTACTTTCACACCATAATCATTGATTAAATAACTTTCAATTTGCTCTAATTCTTTCAATCTGTCTGCATTCCAAATACTTTGACTAGTGTCCTTTAAGCGGATTGAAAGTTCAAACGGACGCACTCCTCCAAATTTATTATCGAAATAGTCAAAGTCTTGTTTTACTTCACTTTCTGGACTCACATCATCCATAATAAAGTTGTTAACGACAATGAGCTTCGCACCAAAACCAAAAATAACTACGACTCCTAAACCAACCCAAGGAATGATTTTTCTTCTTTTTATGGTAAAAAGGAAAACCTTTGAAAGGATAGGTTTCCAAAAACTAGCGCTATTTTTTTTCGCTACTTTAGGCTTCTTGGTAACATAGAAAAGAAAGGGTAGACTAGCATATGTTAGAATAAAAGCCATGAGTACTCCTATACCTGTATAAATACCAAAATCTTGTATTGGAATAACATTCACAAATAATAGCGAAAAGAAGCCAATAGCTGTAGTTATAGAAGTAAGAAAAGTTGCCATTCCAATTTCCTTATATGAGGTAATTATAGCATCCTTTTTATTGTACCCGACCCTTAAAAGTTCCAGGTATTTTGAAATTAAATGGATGACATCTGACATGGCTACAACAAACATAATTGCTGGTAGTACAATCAAGAGAATATTAATTGGTTTTCCGATTAGGGCCATGTAACCAACAATCCAAATCATTGAACCAACAATTACAATTTGTGGAACGAGAAGTCCCCAAACAGATCGAAAGCTCAAAATCAAAAAGATGATGACCAACAGTATGCTGATACCTATATAGGTCGACATTTCTGTAATCATGGTATCTACATAAAACAATTGACCGACAGTTCTTCCTGCCATTCTAACATTTTCAAAATCGTAAGACTCAGTAAGTGTTTTCACCTCTTTCACTAACTGTTCACCTTTCTTTTTACTTAAAAAATCATAATGTCTTAAAAATATAGCAACAGCATCAGCCTTCTCATTTACCAATGTGTTAATGAGTTCTTTATTTTCAAAAATATTAGCAGAATCAGTCTTGAAATGAGTAGAATCCAGATGGATATAAGGTCGTTCTCCACTCATTCCTCCCGGATAGATAAAACGCTCCTTTTCATTAGTGATGTCCCTTGTAAATTGAACATGATCTAATTCACTTAAGTCCTTAGCATACGCATTTACCTTGTTAAGAAATGTTTTGTCGAAAATTCCGTCTTCCCTTTCAACTGCAATTAGCATAAAGTCATTATCCGATTCGAAAAGCGCTCTATGGTTGAAGAAAAAACTAGTTTCTTCATCGTCAGAAGGGAAGAATTCTTCGAAGTTATAATTGAGGGTTGTTCTAGGTATTTGGAGGGCGAAAAAAACTGTGATTAGTAGAATCGCAGAAATAACTAGATAAGATATTTTTTTGAGCTTTTTATCCAAGCTGTACTTTTTTAAAACGTTAATAAAAGCAAAGTTAACGTTTCTCATTACTCATTTGTTTTGAGAAAGTGTTTTTATTTCATATAATGTGATTTAATTGTTAAATTTGATAAACTAAAAAATTCATTATGAAGAAAAATTTACTAATGGCAACCTCACTTTTTATTGGTGGAGTTGCTTTCGGACAGTTTACACAAGGTAATACACCAGTGAGTGGAGATGGTGCTATATTATACGTTATTGATAGTATGGCTCCAAACTTTGAAAGTCAAACAGGATCAAACGTTGTTTGGGATTATAGTGGTACGGAAGGATATGGTAATGAAACACGATCTATTACTGCAATTAATGCCTCAGTAGCTCCACATGATACAAGTTTTCCTTCAGCAACTGAAATGATAGATTTGGAAGGTGTTCTTCAAACCTACTCTAGTAATTCTTCAACTGAATTAACTGGTGAAGGTTTTGTTTTTACAGACAATACCTTAGGGGATATAATTGCAAAGTTTGATACTGATCAAGCAATTAGATTACAATTCCCGATGGATGAAACAAGTTCCCCAATAAGTGATTTATATTCTGGTACTTTGATTTATACATTGCCTGGTTTTGGAACACAAACAACACCATTAACTGGTAAGCAACTTGTGTCAGTAGATGGTAAAGGAACGCTTAAATTAGCTCAAAACGATTATACTGATGTATTGAGGTATAAAATTGTTGATACTTTGAATGCAAACGTTACTGGATTTGGAGATATTGAATTGGTTCGTGAACAATATGAGTACTACGATCACTCACAAAGTAATTTACCAATCTTTATGCATGTAAATATGGACTTTGGAATCTTTGGTGGAGGTGCTTCATCAGGTTCTTCTCTTGTAATGAGTATTGAGGATCCAACAACTTTAGTTGGACTTGATAAAAATCAACTTTCAAATGTAACAGTTTACCCTGTTCCGGCTTCAGACCAATTGACAGTTGAATTGCCTACATCAGTGGAAAAAGCATCTATCGCTTTAACTGATGCTCAAGGTAGACAAGTTCTAACTTCAGAAATTACAGCTTCTCAAAAAACAATTGACGTAGCAAGTTTAAATAAAGGAATGTACGTATTAACGATTTCTAATGATATTACTACAATAACTAAAAACATTGTAATTAGATAGTAGTTTTCTTTAATGCATATTTAATTTGGCCTGATTTCAATGATTGAAGTCAGGCTTTTTTGTATCAATTAATGAATTGCATTTCTTTATGTTGGCCTACTCTGAATTGTTTTAGAGTTTCCATTTAATTACATTCTGTGTTGAGGTGTTGATGTTATGTAAACTGTACTACTGAAATGAATTTGGTAGGAATAATCAATATCTAACGAACAATTTGATTTTCTTTCATAAAAAAAGAGCAGAAGATTAGTTCTACTCTTTAGAATTATAATGAGCCTGGAGTGGGCTAATTTTAGCGTTTATTTTTTAGAATTCGATGCTGTAACCAATTCCGTAAATGTGATCTTGTTCAATTCTGTCTGTTCTAAATTTATCCTCTAGAATATAAAAGATTTCAATTGCTGTATTCTTAGTGATGTCGTATTTAAGTCCTCCTGAAATTCTAGAACGTGTAAAGTCCATTCGATTGTTAAATTGATAATAAAACTCCCAAGAAATAAATGGTGACCAATCCTTCTTTTTGTAGTCTAACGTAAATTTATTTCTAACATAAGCTTCATTATTCTCATTAATTGGAGCTGATTCAATTTGATACTTGACGCGGTATTTAAACTTTAAATCATCAATATTCCACCATTCAATTTTATTGTCGTATTGTGCACCTATTTCAAAACGAGGTTTTAGATCATAGTTGAAGTCTTCATAATCATTGTCGCGTGAATACCTATATCCAATACCAATATCCCATCTTTTATTGATTTTGTATTCTACTTCGATTTCAGCCAAGGCCTTGTCCATATGAGAGAAATTCTCATCAAGTCTGTAGGCCAATCCTAAATTAAAAGTAAAGTCTTTGACTTCCTTTTCAAGTTTGACTTCAGTCCATAACCTGGCGTCCTTTTCTATTTGTGAAAAGACCATGATAGGGAATATCAACAGGACAATTAATAGGTGTTTATTACTCATTTTTATTACTTATAAATATATCTTGAATAGGTTCTTGGGCATTTTTATCTTCATAATAGAAGATGATGATTCTTACAGTATCTTTCAAAAAATCGATATGACCTACTTGAACTCTATGAATATTTAAACCAGTTCTTTCTTTTAAATCGTTGATTAATAAACCATAATTTTCTGGTTTTATATTTTCTATTTTTTCATAGACGATTTCCTTTCTTGATTCATGTTTTAAAAGGAAAACTTTTTCCAAAAGATAAGTCGCTAGTACAATTGTTCCGTTCACTAAAACCAACTCTGCAAGGCTCACCTTGTCATCAGAAAGTGAGTTGACAATTGCAATGGCAATTATCATAAACAGGTAGGTCATTTCCTTAATTGGAAGTTGTTCCGTTCGGTATCTTAAAATTCCGAAAATCGCAAAAAGTCCAAATGCAAATCCAAGCTTTAGTTTTACTCCATTCAATAGAATACAAACAAAGAAGATTAGAATGTTAAAGAGGAAGTATGTAAAAAGATAATCCTTTCTTTTATGAATAGGATAATAGATTTTACGGATAATAATAAATGCGACAATTAAGTTAATGGCAAACTTAATGAGCATTTCTAAAAAACTATCAATATCAATAATTTTTGATCCTAAAATTGGAATTTTAAGCAATAATAGTTCTATCATTTTTTAACTTATTTATTTTTAATATATGTTTTTTAAATCTATTCGATTTAATGTCTTTGTTCGTTAAAACCGTCCCTATACAATACTTACTTAGGCTGGTTTGTAGAATGTGGTTTCTTTTCATTAACCTGATAAAATCAGAATTCAATGACATTTTTTCTTGCTTTACTTCGGCAATAATCAAATGTGGAATTTGATGATCTTGACTTTCAGATTCCTTTCGAAAACTAATGTTTAAATCAAAGGTTAAACGTTCCTTGTCTATTTTATGCACGAATGTTAACCGTGTAAAACTATTCCAAAGGACAGGACTCAATTGGTTGGAATCATAGATAGAGTTTTCATCGATAAATTCTTTCGAACTATCACTCAATTTTTCTTCAATTGCCGGCTTTTCTATCCTAGATTTAATGGTTTTTCCTTTGTTGTTTTTAAATTTCACCTCTAGGAATGTTAAATCTGAGTCTAAATATTCTCGAAACCTTATTTTTACTCTATTTAAGTTGCCGTTGTGGTGCTTGATATAACTGTCCAAATCCGCTGTGTCAAAATAAACGGTTCTGTATTTATTAACTCTATTTCCTTGTGTTGAAAGGAGCCTATAATTTGGTCTAAGTACTTCTAAAACACTTTGTAGGTTTTCAGCATTAAAAATAAATTTGGTATCCGCTCTTTTGAGTAATTTTACTTCATCCATTTCCGCTAAGGAAATTGGATCAAAACTTTGCAATATGTTATGGAGTTCTTTCAATTACTTCTCTAACATAATAGTGCCAATATCAACGGTTTCATTCTTGTCAATTGTCGTTGAAACAAATACTGGTTTTAGTCCAGAAGGCTCAGAAATGTCCTCAGAATATGCGTAAATAGTATAATATCCTTCCCTCAAGTTTTTAAATTCAAAAGAGCCGTCAAAATTAGATCTTACATCATCATCATAAATACTGTCTTTTTCACCATAAATGATATAGACACGTTCGTCAGGTAAATAGTATTCACCTTGTGTACTACCGGTTTGATCATTCATATATAACTTTCCTATTATTGAAGATCTTCCTCCTTCTCCCTCAGTTTTCTCACAAGCAAAAAATACTAAAAGAAGTAATGTTAGGATGAATGGTTGTTTTTTCATGTTTAATGTTGAGTTTTGTTCGACAAAAATAATACATAATAACGAACATATTATTCCTTTGTTAAGGAATAATTAAGTGGTTGGTTATTATTTGTTGGAAATATACAAAAAAAATACTCACAATAAGCGCCAATACCTCTTTCGTAAAAACCTATACCTCGCTTCTTTATTGAGACGTCTCTTTCTATTTTACGCTTAATGATGGCATAGTTGAATTACTTTATCAAGAAATACCAAATGAACGGAATTAATTATTATTTGAAATGATTTAAACTAGGTTTAGAAGATGCTTAATTTTAATCCTGAAAATCCCATAGAGCATTAGTCGTAAAGCTAATAAATCAGATGTTTAAATCTCTATCTTTTTTCGCTTTCTTCAGCTTTCCCTTCACTAATATATTGTTCTGTTTCTTTGACTTCTTCTTTGTCAAGATCTTCAAGCTCTACTTTTTGGCTCTGATCAGATTTGTCAAGTCCAAACTCACAACAAATAGGGAAGTGGTCAGACCCAACATGTTCTAATACTTTTAAATCCTTAACAAAAACATTCTTACTATGATAAACAAGGTCAAGAGGTGCTCTGAAGAACCAGTATTTAGCATGAAAAGTGGCTAGAATTCCTCGGCCATGACGACCATCTATTAACTCACTATTTTTTCTGAATAATTCTGAAATTTTTGACCAAGCTACAGTGTTGAAGTCACCAATAACCAACGTTGGTTTACCAATTTCTTTAACACGCTTGGCAATACACATTAAATCACCGTCACGTTCTTTTGAGTTTGATTCTTCAGTTGGACTTGGTGGTGGAGGATGTGCAATATAAAGCAAATATTCTTGACCTTCGGTGTTCTTTAAATGAGCTTCGATACTAGGAACATCATCAGCAACAAAGTAATGTGTTTTTATATTTTCAAATGGGATTTTTGAATATAGATGCATGCCATAGGTGTTCTCCAAGGTAACTTTATGTGTATTTGGAAAATCTATTTCTAAATCTCGCATTGCCTCTTCCCAATCAGAATTGCTTTCGATGGTGATAAAAATATCAGGATTTTCTTTTTTAATGAAGTTTTTAAACCTTTCAAATTGTTTGTTGAATTGATAAATATTGGTTGATATAACTTTAATCGTTTCAATGTCTTTATCCTCATTGGTATTCTTAGAATAAAACTTGGTGTAGCGCGTAAAAATATAAATATGAAAAACAATTAAAGCGAGTTGAAAGGCTAATACCGCATAAAATAAAGTATCTTTTTCAACAAAAATAGTGAGACCAATTACAGAAATAGGTTGAATTACAAGTAGTTGTAAATTTAAGAATTCAGGGACACGAAATATCCAATGTTGATGCTGAATAAAAGGGAGAAGCCCTAAAACGATGAGAAATATTGATAAAATCAAAAAGAATAAATCCATGGTTCTTGTGTTTACTCAAATTTAACCATTATATTTTGAATCCTGGTCTTTCGAATTTAATAATTGGTTTGATTATTGTTTTGAGTTTTTTATGAAGAACATAATTCTATTCCTTGCAATGCTGTATGCAACTTTAAGCTTGAGTCAAGATACACTATTTCGTACTGCCATTTACAGTTCAAAAAATGATACTTTGGTCAATACTACCTTAACGCAATACAATGATTTTTATCAACCGATTGTAGAAATACATATTCAGCATTCAACTAATGACACCATAGAATATATTTACGATTATAATATTCAGCAAAAACGGTCTCAAATTATTACCAATCGTTTAGGAAAAAACGAGAGAAGCGACACGATTTTTTATGAATATAAAGATACATTGGTGAAAAGTATTCAACGTGAAAATGGAAAATTAAGAATTAGAGTTGAAGATCATTTACAACGACCAATTTACTCTTCTTCGAAGTCTTTTGATATAAACGGAAATCTATATTATCATAGGGTGGATAGTGTCTTCTACTCCGATTCTGGTAGGTTGAGAACAAATAAGTCTTATCAGAAATACATCCAGAGAACAAATCATAAAGACGACATTTTAATAGAACCTATAGGTGGCAAAGTTAATGGTCAGTTTTACTTATTTTCTACAAGTATTTTGAGAAAAGACAAGGCTGGAAATGTAATTGAGTTAAAATCATCAAGCGGAGATGAGATTTACACACACGCATTATATACTCATGATGACCAAAATCGGTTAACTTATTATGAAGTTCATAATTATCATGGAGCTTCAAAACATAACTATACGAAATTTGAATACGAAAATATAGGAGATACTTTAATTAGGAAGCGATATCACTTGACAAACAGAGATGATAAAACTCCATCTCTATATTCTGTAATAAAAGAATCACAAAGAAAGATTAATGGAGAACCACTATGGCAATTTGGATATGTAAATAATGAATTGATTGGCGAGGTAAGAAGGTATTTCAACAAAGATGATCAAATTATTCGTCTTCAGATGAAATCCAAAAAGAATGGAGAGTGGTCCGAAAATGAGCAACTTTACATTTATGAGTCTTATGAATAAAAAAGCCCAATGAAAAGCGGATTCCATTGGGCTCTTAATTTCGAAGCTACTTATGATTACTCAATAATTAACTTTTTAGTCATTACTTTTGAATCACCTTTTAGCTGAACAATGTACATTCCAGAAGGAAGGTCTAATTGAATTGTTTTGTGACCATTTTCTAACTGAACTGTTTGAAATACACGTCCACTTGTGTTGTATATTTTTGCCGAGTTATACTCATTTGCGTTGTCAATTGTAATTTCATTAATCGCAGGATTTGGATAAATACTCAAGGTATTCAATTCTTCAGATGAAGTACTTACTGTACTACATGTGAATTCCGAAAAGTCTACTGTTCCTAAGTTAGCATCATCTGGTGTATGAGAAATAACATCTTCAATAGTTACAGAATCTGCATTTGGAGATCCTTCAATCCAACAGTTTCCCATAGCACTAATGTCTAAAGGTGTATTGTTAAATAAGGCAAAGGTGTTTCCGTTATTTCCATTGTTGGCAAATACATTTCCTCCTAAATCATTTGCTGTACCCAAGTCGATAGAAGCTTCTGTCATTAAGGTAATTCCCCATAGATTTCCTCGGATTTGATTTTGACGTGCAACGATATTATGAGAATCATCAGAACTACTAAGTGCAATTCCACTACCCCCCAACATTGGATCATTTTGAGTATTGTTGTCTTCAATAATATTTCCTCTAATCATAGCTGTGGCATTCACACCTGAAATAGTCATTCCATAGCGATTATCACGAATTTCATTGTTTTCGATTTCAACATAAATATCGTCTCCAAAGAAATTAGAAACAGCAATACCACCAACTTTAATTTGATTAGGGTCACCAATAATAGTGTTTTCAATAATTCTTAAAGTATCAGCACCTGTTGGTCCCATGTTAATTTGAGGACGGTTTTGGTTTTCCTGAACATTTTTCTCAAATACATTTCCAATAATTTGGGCTGAAACTTGCTGGTTTGCTCCAGAACTGACTCCTGGTAAATCATTTTTATAAAATGTATTATTTTTAATAACAGCAGCACCTCTAGATAATGAAATGGCTGCACCAGTTGATGAACCAGCAACATTGTGGGCTAAATAACTGTCTTCAATATGGAAATCTTCTGTCAACACCTTTAAACCTCCAGTGTAAACGATTTCAGTGTTATGGATTTTACCAACTGAGAATTCTTCAAAACGAAATCCATCTCCAGGCATTAAAGTGTCTGTTGAACTGATGAAGAACTTTGTGTTTCCTGATCCAGGATCAGCAATGAAACTACCTTCTATGGTAATTTCTTTTTCTGAATCTAAAAGTAATGTGTCAGATGTGGTGACTTCTAATGTGTCTGTTGCAGAAATAACTAAATCATCTGTTAGTTGATATTTTGTTCCATCAAAACTCAAGATTGTAGGATCAAGAGCAGATAAAGCTGCTAAATCGTATTTTGTACCATTGCCTGGTGTTGTTAACTGTGAAAAAGACGCAAAACTAGTTGTTGCTCCTAATGCTAAAAGAATAAAATTTTTCTTCATATTTGTTTGTTGTTAGTGAGTTGAAAAGCCTTACATTATTGAGGTTAATTCAAAATATAAAAACTTCTCAATGTTTATTTGTCGCTGCAATAATACTTTATTTTTAAAGTTGAACCAAGCAAGACTTCCAAAAGAAACTTAAAATTTATAAGGTGAAATAGGTAAAAAGAGTATCGATGATCTCAAATAAATCACGAACCAATTTTATTTAAAATTGAACGCGTTAAATACCAGACGATAATCAAAGCGAAAGGCAAGAGTAAAGTCCATTTCATGAATTTAAAAATTTCACATAGATGCGCAAAGAAAATCGGTTGGTTTGGATAGCTTTTTAGTAATACTGCAATGGAAAAATTTTCTAAAAAGTCAAAAATTAAAATGATGAAGGGTAGTTTTTTCCAAAAAGTAAATTCCTTTTCCTTCGCAATCAGCGTGAAAATAGAGGAAAGAAATAATGCATAAATTATAGGGTAGAGAATATCAGCAGTTAAGGTGAATATAAAATATAATTCTCGAGAACTTTCACTGTATTGACTAACCATCTTTAAAGGAAGAGCAGGATTATAGCCAAAAGTTAGGTCAATTCCCTTCATTGGTTCGCCCATTGAATTAACTAACTTTTGACTGATTTCTGAAATAACAAAAATAAAGAATAGCAGATATATGGAAAGTAATATTGAAATTCCTTTCCAGTTGGCTAATCGGTTAATGAATAAATTTAATTTTTTCATTTCAGTGATTTTGAAGTTACTAAAATGAAGGGGTGAATTTTATTTTCCTCGCTTTATTTTCTCAAATCGAATCCCTAATTTACGTTCATAATCTTTTAGGTTCTTGGCTTCTGCATTGTTTACAAAACTTATAGAAACACCTTCGTTTCCAGCACGTGCAGTTCTTCCACTTCTGTGTGTATAATATTCTAAACTTTCTGGAAGTTGATAATGTACAACAAAAGTTAATCCTGGTACGTCAATTCCTCTTGCAGAAACATCTGTTGCTACTAATATACGCAAATTTTCGTTCTTAAATGCACGCATGACCTTGTCTCTTTCCTTTTGAAGTAAATCTCCATGTATAGCATCAGCTTCAACGTTTTTAGCGATCAGCTGTTTGGCAAGTTTCTGTGTTGCTTTCTTTGTTTTACAAAAAACAACACCTCGATTTTTGTGTTGTACCTTCAAAAAGAGCAATAGTGCTTCAAGTTTTTCAGATTCATCAACGACTAAATATTGATGTGTAATGTTCTTATTGACAACATCTGCTTTTTGAACTTCAATTCGCTCAGCATTTTTCGATAAGTGCTTAGAAATAATCTCTTGAATTCCACCAGGAATTGTAGCCGAAAACAACCATTTATTTTTTACTTTAGGTAAGAAGCTCAAAATTTGATCAAGTTGTTTTTGAAAGCCCATGCTCAACATTTCGTCTGCTTCATCTAAAATAACAGTATCTACTTTTCTTAAATCAACAGCTTTTTTGTCAATTAAATCAATCAATCTGCCTGGTGTAGCCACTATAATATGTGTCGTTCTTTGAAGTGAAGAAATCTGTCTTTCGATGCGCTCTCCTCCATAAACTGTTTCTACAAAAATCTTTTCAGAATATTTAGTGAATTTGAATAATTGCTTCGAAACCTGCTTAGCCAATTCTCTCGTTGGACAAAGCACTAATCCTTGAACATGGTTTTGTTCTGAATCAATTCGAGATAATAAAGGCAATCCAAATGCAGCGGTTTTACCAGTTCCAGTTTGGGCCTGAGCAACAATGTCCGTATTTTCATTCAATAATATTGGAATGACTTTTTTCTGAATATCCGTAGGTTGGATAATGTTTAATTCATTAAGTCCTTTTACGAACTTTTCATCTATACCTAAATCTTGGAACTTTTTCACTGCTATAATATTGATTAATTGCTGCAAAGGTAAGCAAAAGGATGTTTGAACAGTTGACCAAATAGAATATTTGATATTTTCTTTACTTAAGAAAGCATAGAAAAGAAATGGTTATGGATAAATCTCATATCGATAACGCGTCATTAGTTTATTGACATTCTTATTTCTTTCTTTATCAATGCTGTAAGTAAATCTACTTTCTTCTGTTTTATTTCCGTGTGAATCATAATTATATAAGTTGATTTGAATTGGACTGTTGTCTTGTCCTAGAATTGATTTCATTTTAAGTAAATCATTCTCATCGTAATAAAAGAAGGTTTGTAAGGCTAAAAATGTTGAATCACCACTGCTGTCATTGTAGGCATATTCTGCAATTTTTTGATTTTTATCATTGTATTCGTAGTTGTAAATCAAGAAGTTTTTGCCATTTCTATACCAACTTTGAGCAATCAAAGAGTCCTTTGAATTATAGTTGTAAAATCGTTTGTATTCCGCAACAATACTGTCTTTTTGATATGAACGTTCAAATTGCTTTATTTTTAAACCATTGGCGTTATATAACTTTTGCTCGGTATAATGATTTAATTCATTTTGCTCATCGCTGCAGTTTTTTTCAATCAACAATCCTAAACTATCGTAAATATAATCACAGTGATAAATATTCTTTTCCTTTTTTTGATCAGTTGAAATCAATTGATTTTGATCATTGTAATGATACATTGTACGAACAGGAATTTGTACTTCCGTCTCCTCACCATCCACTGTATGAGTGTATCTCGTCAAGCTGTTTTTAACTTCCTCAATTAATTTTCCATTTATATAAGTAGCGGTATCAATTGTAATTTTGGGTGTATAAAAATTGCTTCTTTGTTGATCAATTTTAAGTAAAGTGTCGCCTTTTTTTATTTGATAAGAATGCTCAAAGATTTGGGTTGAGTCGATAATGAAATATTGGCGTTCTATCAGCTTACCTAAGGTATCGTAATAACGAATGGTTTTATCATTGAAAACCATACTGTCTGGTGAAAACTTCTTCGTAATAAAAGAAACTTGGGTTATAGACTTTATCTTTTGTTCGAGATTTGATCCTATTTCTGAATAGGATTCATATGAACAGTACTCTTCTTTTTTTTGACAGCCAAGGACAAATAGAATGAATACGAATAGAATAAAAGATTTCATAAGGAGTGGGGAAGAAGAAGGAATAAAGATTGGCCAATTTCGATAATCAGCCAATTATAATTTTTATGTTTTTAATTGTTTTTTAGAACTTCAGTAATTTCTGAAGGTTCAGCACGATTTCTATAATCAGCATCTAAAAATGAATAAATGATTTCTCCATTTTGGTCAATGATGTAAGTCGCAGCTAATGGCAGTTCATTTGTTTTGTCACCGTTATGGTCGTTTAATGCAAAAGCTTCATTGTACATTCCAGCAACTTCATCAGTCAATTTAAATACAATACCATAGTCTTTTGCTACTTTATTTCCAACATCACTTAAAACTTCAAATTCCAATTCATTTTTTTCTTTTGTAGAAATTGAATTATCTGGTAATTCAGGTGTAAGCGCTAAAAGTGTTGCATTATTTGCTTTGAAATTTGGTAATTCCTCTTGTAATTGGTGCAATGTGATATTACAGTAAGGACACCATCCGCCACGGTACCATGTCAAAACAACTTTTCCGTCTTTTAAATAATCACTTAATGTTTTTGATTCACCAACAGCATTTGTCAATGTGAAATCTGGAGCTTGATCACCAACCTTCATGGCATAATCAATAATTCCACTTTCTTCTACAGATTCAATTCCTTCTTTGTAAGCTCTTTTTTTATTGTCACTTGCATTTGCGTCAAAATTGGCTCTCTTCGCATCAAGTTTTGTTTTTAAATCTCTGTTATTTTCCATCTCATTTTCTTTTTTAAAGTCTCCTTGAGAAAGGTCTGTATTGAATTTGATATTGGTCCAGTTTACAGTTGTCCACGCTGATGTGTCTACTTCTGCATCCCATGTTGAAAGCTTGTACTTTCTTTTTGTCGGAATCATTATTCCATCGATTTCTTCATACTCAAGAACCATTAAATTTGGAACTTCCATCTTGCCAAAATCAGCTACGGTAAATAAGAATTGATCAACTAACTTTGTTTCTTTGTTGATGTACAACTGGTAAATATCTGTTGGTTTATCACTATTAAAAGATACTTTTACGATATCGTATTGTGCATCATCAAAAGTATCTTCACCAATATATTCATAGTTTAATCCTGGATCCATTAACTTTTGCATCATGGTGAACCAGTAAAAGTTTGTTGGTCGATTGAATTTTACTCTTTTCAATAAGGCTTCATCTGTAAGAACTTCACCTTCATGTTTGATCCAAAATTCATCACCATCATAACCTTGTTCTATTGTTCCTTCTAGCTGAGGCAAAGTTCTTTCGTGTTTAACATAAGCACCATAGGACAATTCTCCATTGAAAATATATTTCTCTAATGAGATATCCGTTTGGTTGTCTGCAGTTTTATAGATATAAGTGTATTCAACATTTTTCTTTTTCGCCAATGTTTTATAATCACCTACCTTTTGTACCATTTCATACACCAGTTGCTGACCTTTATTGTCAAACTTAATGTCTTGTGTTTCTACTTTTGTTTCCTTTGATGCTTCTTGTTCAGTACAAGAAAATAGTGTCAGTCCTCCGACAGCAAATGTTAAAATGGTTTTCTTCATTATTATGATTTTGTTCTAAAAATTGTCAATCTAACAAAGAAATATTGAATTAGTTGTGCGTTTAGGATATTTTGTGATTTGACGGTATGTTTTTGAATTTGCTTGCCAGGATATAATAAGTATGAAACATCCTTGATTTTTTATAAAATATGGAAAATTAATATTTTGTTATTTTCATCATTATTGTTTTATAAACCGTTTTCTCAAAGTATTTTTTTTCGTTTCAATAATGAGGATATAACTTCCTTTTTGAAGTTTTCGAATATCAATTGAATGTTTGTTTGATTTTAACATTAATGCGCCGTCAATACTGCATATTTTACTTTGAATTATTGGAGTTTCTGCATTAATATTGATCTTACTTGACGATGGATTAGGATAAATTAATTTAGGAGTGGTAAGGAAGTTCTTATCAAGATAAAGACTACTTTGATTGATATGATATGCAAGTTTTTTATTACCACCAGACCATATATAATCTTCACCGTTCTGATGGTCTATCTCACCAGTACAAACATAACCCATGATTAATGTAGTGTCATGATGTATTTCAACTTCAGTATTAAAGTTGTTTTGCGTATCATTTAAAAAAACGGCGATGGTATGTTCATAAGAAAGATACAAATCTTTTAAACCATCGTTATTATAATCAATTGAAGACAAAGATTTTAATGTTGGAATTGAACTCAAAATGTGGCTAAAACTTAAACTTCCATTACCGTCATTTAAAAACAATTTTGTGTCATTTGAATTTGTGGTCATGATTACATCAACATCATTGTCGTTGTCGACATCTATTGACTCAATTAAAATTCCTATTTCAGGGATTTGTGAATAATAGTTGGGTGTGAACACTCCATTTCCATCATTTATATACAAGACAACTCCTTCAGTTTCTGCACAAATTAAATCTATATGACCATCGTTATTCATATCTGCAGCATCAAGGTCTAAACATTCTAAAGAATGACTTGAACTACTGGTACTTAATATGATCTCTTTTGTAAAAATTGCGTTTCCATCGTTTCGGTATAAGTCGATAGAATGTTGTCCAATTATAACGATGTCATCATCATTGTCTCCATCAAAATCTTGAACTTCTAGGTCGTTCATTAAAATTGAAATCCCAGAATCGATAGTGTCACAGGTTGGGAAATTGCCACCATCATTCATGAATAACCAAGCTTCATTTTGCATTCCTCCAATTGCAATAATATCTCTAAAACCATCATTATTAAAATCTCCTGTTTTTAATCCATAAGCAAAAGGTGCATTTTTAATTATGGTCAATGTATCAGTGAAATGTCCATTGGATTGTTGGTTAAAGTATCCAATTTTCCCTGAAGCTCCTGCAATCGAGGTGATGACTTCATTTAAACCATCATTATTAATATCGTCAATAGCAATCATACTTGTAGCTGCTGTTGCCGATGTGGTGTCAAGATAGTTTACTGGGCCAACTTGACTATAAATGAATTGGACAAAGCTAAACGAAATAAAAATAGTAGTTAATAATATGTTTTTCATAGTGTTACAAATTAAAGGAAGATAATTCAAAAAACCATGAAAATTTCAATATCAGTCTTTATTGTTAAATCCTTTTATGTTGTTAAGCTTTTATCAAAGAGTTTATCTACTGTGTTTTTTAGATTTTGTGCTGTATTATTCTGAAGATGTTTTATGCTTCCACATTGCTCATCCATAAGGTAGGATTTGCTCCATTCATGATGTTTTATAGCAAGTTCCTTAATTGCATTTGTCATAAATAACAGTTCTTGGTTAGTGTGTGTAGGATGAAGAGAAAGTCGTATCCAACCGGGTTTCTCAGAATTGTCTCCTTTATCAATTTTATTGGTTATTCTTTTAGATTGGTTTTTGTCAACATTTAAAAGGTAGTGTCCGTATGTTCCAGCGCATGAACAGCCTCCTCTGGTTTGAATTCCAAAACGATCATTAAGGATTTTTACACCGAGGTTAAAATGTAAGTCAGGGATGTAAAAAGAGAATACTCCCAATCTATTTTTATGTTGATCTGCCAAAATATGTAGATTAGGAATGTCTTTTAATTCTTTCCATATCATCGACAACATTTCGGTTTCACGTTGATGGATCTTGTCGACATTCATTTCTTCTTTCAATTGGATGGAAAATGCCGTTTTTATGGTTTGTAAAAAGGGTGGAGTTCCGCCATCCTCTCTTGCTTCAATTGACTCTATATATTTATGTTCTCCCCATGGATTTGTCCATTCAACTGTTCCTCCTCCAGGGTGATCTGGAATGGTATTATTGTATAAATTTCGATTAAAAACGAGGACTCCAGTAGCACCCGGACCGCCAAGAAATTTATGAGGTGAAAAGAAAATGGCGTCTAAATATTGATGCTTTTCGTCATTGTGATGCATATCAATGTTTATATATGGAGCTGAGCAAGCAAAATCCACAAAACAATATCCATCGAATTCATGAATTAACTCTGCTATTTCTAAATAGGGAGTCATGATTCCGGTTACGTTTGAACATGAAGTGATGGAGGCTATTTTTACTTTTCTGTGTTGATATTGTTGAATGATTTTACGAAAATTTTCTACTGAGACTAAACCTTCTTCATCTGGTTCCACTACTATAACATCAGCAATTGTTTCTAGCCAACTTGTTTGATTGGAGTGATGTTCCATATGCGTTATGAAGACGATTGGTCGGTCTGAGGCTTGAATATCAATTGTTGAACGATATTTCTCATGAATTTTCAAGCCTAAAATTCTTTGAAATTTATTGATAACACCTGTCATCCCAGCGCAAGATGAAATTAAAACATCATCTTTTCCTGCGCCAACATGTTGTTTTATTTTTTCTTGTGCCTTGTGATATGCATAAGTCATCATGGATCCTGTATAGTTTGTGTCGGTGTGTGTATTGGCTACATAGGGATAAAACTCTTCTGAAAGTCTTTGCTCTATCGGGAAATACATTCTACCACTGGCTGTCCAATCAGCATAAATTAAAGGGATTTCTTCATGATAAGTTGTGCTAATTTTAGAATTGATGCCTATAATTCCTGTTCTGAATTTTAAAAAGTGATTTTCCATGTGATGTTGGTTAACATGAAATATTTGAAGCAATATTTAGAGAGAAAAAAATGAGATCTCCATTGCATGAAATATTTCAATGATTGTCAAAAGTAGTTTTAACAGCCATAAAAGCTATCGTAAAATTTTCGAAATAAAAGTATAAAAATTAATTGATATGGCTATTCACATTGATTTTAAAATTAGGAGGATATTTAAGAATAAAGCTTTCTACTTTTTATTCCTTCCATCAATAAATAAAATCTGGTATAACAGATACATTGCAATTAGTGCTGCTAGCACAAATAAAATAAAGGCAAATGTTGGATAACCAAAAACGGTGTAAGGACTTGGTATTTGAACCAACATCGCTGCTCCTATAATTAATGCTGCAATAATTACACCTGCTGTAATTCGATTGGCTACTTTTTGAAATGCGCCGGTAAAACGATCTTCGTCAAAAGCATCCACTTTTACCTTTACTTCATTTTCTGCAAGATTGCTCGTGAACTTGTTAAGTCGTGAAGGTAAATTTTCTGTGAGGTCTTTCATTTCAAGAAATAACTCCATAAAGTTTGCAGGTTTTAAATCTGCTTTCATTTTCTTCTGCATCAACTTATGAATATAACGCTTCATTGTGCTTTGCATATCATATTCTGGAGTTAAAAACGCTACAATTTGATCAAGGTTTAGCAAAATCTTACCCAAAACATTTAAGTCTACAGGAATATGTATATTTTGCTTGGCAGCTATTTGATTAATTTCAATTAAGGTTCTACCGCTTTGTAAGTCTTTAGCTTTTTGATTCTCACTTTCTTGAATTTTACGAACAATGTTTTTCTTGAATTGCGCTAAATCGACATCGTTTTCATCGTATTGGCTAATTGAAAGTAAGATTTCTGTGACTTTTGCACTGTCGTAATTACTCAAACCAATCATTAATTTGAGTACAGTTTCTTGCATTTCTTTGCTGAACTTAGCCACCATACCAGCATCCATTAAAGCGATCTTATTGTCTTTGGTCAAGTAAACATTTCCTGGATGAGGGTCTGCGTGAGCGATTCCATCAATGATAATTTGTTTTAAATAAGATTTTATTAAATCATCAACCAATGGTGTTAAATCAAGGTCCATTAATTTTAATGGAGAAACCTTAGTTACTTTTACACCCTCAACAAATTCCATTGTTAGCACCTTAGAAGAGCTATAATCTGCAAATGGAGTTGGGATTGAAATGTTTTTTATTTCAGCTAAATTTGCTTTAAGGGTAATTAAGTTTTGCGCTTCTAAATTATAATCTAACTCTTTCAATAAAACATACCTGAGTTCTTCAATGACATTGTGTGCGCCAAAACTTCGGGCTACTTCGCTAAGTTTTTCAGCTTTTTCAGAAATGTCTAAAAGGGTATCCAAATCTTCAATAAAACGCTTGCGAATTCCTGGTCTTTGAATTTTAACTGCAACAACTTCTCCTGAGTGCATAATTGCTTTATGAACTTGCCCTATTGAAGCACTCGCCATCGGATTTGGGTCAAAAAATTGAAAAGCTTTTGAAATTCTAACACCAATTTCCTCTTTAAATATTTCTTCTACTTCCTCATATTTTACTTCATCAACATCGTCTTGTAAAGTTGCCAATGAATCCATAAAATGAGGAGGAAGTAAATCTGGACGTGTTGAAAGAAGCTGACCTAACTTAACGTAAGTTGGTCCCATTTTTTTTAAATCTTCTGTCAACTCTTCCGGAGTATGATCAAATTCTGATGCAATATTTTCCTTATCTAAAGCTTGAATTTCATCACTTGGAAATGAAAAAACATCACTGTTCCAATATTTCAACATGAATTTAAAAAATCGAACGTATTTGTCATATTGATCAGGAAGAATACCCATGTTTTTTGTTTTTAAGTGTTTGAAAATTGTATTGAATATAAACTTTTTTTAGAGAATAGAGTTATTGATTTGAAAACACTTTTTTATCGTTTCTATAAAGATCGAAATGCTCCCCTTTTCCTCTTAACTCATATTGATCATTAGCATACCACATTCCAGATGCTGGTTTTTTACTTTTGAGTTTAATTTTCTCTCCGTTATTTAACTGAATAATCGCCGTATTGTTGATGTTATCGAAAAGTATGTTTAGTGTTCCATCTTCATTTTCAATTTTTGTTTGAACAGTATCTTCATTCTGTTCTGTGGAAATCGTCGTTTTGGCAGATGGAGAATATGTACAACTTACAGAAAGGAGAGTACTTAATGTTAAGACTATAATTGCTTTAATTTTTGGCATTTACTTATTTTATAAATTTTCTTTTTAAGATAATATTATATGATTTAAATAAGGTGGATAGAAATGTAAATGATGTTAAAAAAAAGAAGAGTGCTTAAGTTACTTCTCTAAAAAGCCCTTTTCAACACTGGATTCAATCAAACCTTCAGCAAAATTCCACAATACTTTCGAACCTTCTTTCATCACTTTTTGCTTTTTAAATACTGAATCATGTTTTACGCCAAACTCTTTCCATGTACCACCATCATTTGACACATTTTGTAAAAGCGGTTCTAATCGGTCCAATGACTTTGCAAATTTTGCTTCATTGCTTTCTCCAGCTTCAAACTCTTTCCATATCTGAATAAATTCATCAGCTTGAGATTTTGGTAGAATTCCAAAAATTCTTTCTGCACCTTTTTGCTCCTCTTCTGTGTTAACATGGTCCTTATTGGTGTCGTAAATAAAAGTATCGCCAGCATCGATTTCTACAATATCGTGAATCAAGACCATTTTAATGACTTTAAGAATGTCAATATTTTCATTCGAGTGTTCACTTAATACAAGTGCCATCATAGCTAAATGCCAACTATGTTCTGCATCGTTTTCTCTTCGGTCACTATTAAACAGTTTGGTTTTGCGTTGAATGTATTTGATTTTATCGATTTCTTTTATAAACTCAATTTGCTTCAATAAATTTTCTGATGTCATTTGATCTAATTTTGTATAAAAATAAAAGTAGTATAAAAAAACAATGAGGTTGCTTCAAGTATTTACTTTTGAAACAACCTCATTGTTTGAGTACACGAAAATTGCGGTGTACTGAATCGTGAATTGAAATTAATTACTTTACATCAATCACAAATTCTTCTCTTGGAATTCTTACTTTTTTCATTGGTTTGATCCAATCTTTTTCATCGTCTCCAACTCCAACATAAAGTAAAGAAACACTCTTTAAACCATGTTTTTCTAGTTCCAATACTTCATCAACCAATTTGTTATCAAATCCTTCTGCGGGACAAGTGTCAACTTTTAATTCAGCTGCTTGAGCCAAAGCAAAACCTAATCCAATGTATGATTGTCTTGAAGTGTGAGCGAAGTTTAATTGTTCAGCTTGATTCAAGTAAAGGTTTTTCAATTGATCTGTATAACTGTCAAATCTTCCTTTTGGTAAATCTCTTTCCTCGGTTGTGAAGTCATAAACATCATCAATTCTTTCAGCAGTATATTTATCCCATGCTGCGAAAACTAGAACGTGAGAACAATCTCTCATTGACTCTGGATTTAAAGCTCCAGGAACTAGCTTTTCTTTAATTTCTTGATTTGAAATTGCAATCACTCTGAACTGTTGTAGTCCTGATGAGGTTGGGGCTAGTCTTACAGCCTCAATGATTTTCTCAATGTTTTCGTCGCTAACTTTTTGCTCTGGATTAAATGCTTTTACTGCATGTCTCCATTCTAAACTGTCTAATAATGCCATTTTTATTTATTTGTTGTATTTAATTCTACTTCAATATTTCCTCTTGTTGCGTTTGAATAAGGACAAACTTGATGAGCTTTTTCGGTTAGCATTTCAGCTTCTTCTTGAGATACATCCGGAATATTCACATCTAATTTTACAGCTAATCCAAATCCTCCGTTCTCAATTTGACCAATACTTACATTTGCAGTAACACTCGTTGTTCCTGTTTTGATTTTAGATTTTTGTATTACCAAATTTAACGCACTATCAAAACAAGCCGAGTAACCAGCTGCAAATAACATTTCTGGATTAGCATAGTCATCGTTTGCTCCACCAAGTGCTTTCGGATGTTTTACTTCTAAATCTAGGATTCCATTTTCACTTTTAACATGTCCATTTCGTCCTCCTGTGGCTGTTGCGCCAATTGTATAAATTGTTTTCATGATTTTATTTTTTTGATTACTTTTTCTGTTATCCTTTTTAATTCATTTAATTCCTCCATCGAAATATTTAATGATTCAGCCACTCTTTCTGGAATAAGTTCGGCCATCTCTTTCTTTTCAAAACCTTCTGGTGTAAGCGCTATGGCCACTACACGTTCATCCGTTTTCTTTCGTTTTCGAGTAATTAATTTCTTCGTCTCTAATCTCTTCAATAGTGGAGTTAAGGTTCCGCTATCAAGATTTAATTTTTCTCCAATTTCAGATACTGTTTGTTCTTTGCTTTCCCATAAAACCATCATCACCAAATATTGTGGATATGTTAGATCCATTTCCTTTAAAATTGGTCGGTATTGATTTATGATTTCCTTGGCTAATGTGTACACCGGAAAACAAACTTGATTCGCTAATTTTAATTGATCTGTCATAGATTTAAATTTCTTCTGCGACAAATGTAGTGCAAAATTAAATTGTGCACAATCTAATTTTGTGTTTTTAACTTTTTTTTGTGAAATCTAAATTGTTATAAAACCGAATTATTAGCAGATTAGAAGTAATCTAGGCTGACCTTTATTTTCTTTTGGAGCACGATGAATACTGGGTAGGGTAGGGCTGTTTGGATGATCAATGGCTAATTTCCATAGCTCTCCAACCTGTAGTTTTTTAGGTTGAACATTCTTTTTCATTTCATAATGCAAATCGAAGAAATTTTCCTCCAAAAATATTTCAAAAGCTTGGTTTTCGTCTGTGTGAAGTTCTTTAAGTGCTTCTCTATATTTAGGAATATTAATTTTTTGTTGAACATCCTCATTGGCAACTATTTCACTTGCTGCACCATAATAAGTGCAAAGTATCGTTGCTCCAGGAATAGGTGAGCGATCAACATGGAAAGAGTAAACATCTGTAGGAAAAAATGGGAAAACATCGTCTCTATCGTATTCCTTGATCACATTAATGATTGGGTCTGCACCATTATTCTCTAAAAATATAAAGTCTGAAATCAAGTGCTTTCTAGCGAGATCTCCTTTTTTACTCAATTTTAAATTCTTCAGAACAGAAAGCTTCAATTCTACTATGCTTTCAGATGAATCAACTTTATCAATGATTTCTTGAAAATCACCTTCGAGTGTGCGTTGCCATCCGATAGCATTGATCTTTCCTTTGAAAGGTGTTTTAAAAAAATCTTCAAAATTCTTTACATATTGAATCTGTTGTTCAATGGTGGTAGGCTTTTCTTTACTCAAGGCTTTAAAGTTAGTTCTATTTATTGCTCACTTTTCAGTGCTTGAAGTTGTTCAAATAATTTTTCATTCGATTTTTCTTTCGCAGAGTAATAAATTTCTTTACCATTTTTAAGGTGAATCACGACAATTGGAAGTTTACTGGAGTTTAGTAGAAGTTTTACCTTTTCTCCATCCACTAACTTGAAATAACCTTTATAGATTCCTCCTAAAGCGTAACCATTTATTTTTGCACTTGTTTCTGGTTTCTTGTGAATAAGTTGAAAACTTTCAATTTCTGACAACTTTAAATCAACACTATACATTCCACTAATTTCGATTCTATCCGTATGAATTGTAAGTTTATTTTCTCGTAGTCCCAGAAACATAAGTACAAGTGTAAATATTAGAACACCTAAAAGAATAAAGACTCCAGCTTTGTTTCGTCGTTTACTTAATGAATCATGGTATTTACTACTTTTTAAAATAAAATAGATATAGGCTAAAATTGGATAGCAAACAGTAAATATTCCGCTGTATAATGCATTTCCGAATTGGTGAATTGAGAGTCCAACAATTAGAAGAGTGAAGGCGAGTATAATGTGAAAACGTTTGAAAAAGGATATGAATGAATGTAAGTCAAACTTCTCTTTTTCTTCATCACTCATTGTATTATAACCGGCAAGTAGGAGTCCGGCATTTTTAGGAGTAAGGATAAAAGCTATTCCTAAAAAGAGTATACTTAATATTACAGTTGTGATCATGCTGTTGTTTTTAAGTTCATAAATTGTAGTGCACAGGTGTTCACCACAAAGTTACAATTTTTATTGTTGTTTGTATTTGAAGGACTCATCAAGCTGTTTTAGTCGTATTTCCACAAACTCAATCATCAAGTCAAGCTCTTGCTGATAACTGTTGTCATCGTAATACCATTTATCGTTTAACGGCCATACTTCAGCATTCTTTTTTATCTCCTTTCGAATAATCTTGTCATTTTTCTGAATATGTTTTTTGAAATTCTCAATTGAAAAAATGTCGTTTTCTCTTAATTCTTTCCATCGAGAAGCTAGCATTTCAGAATATCCAATTGATTCGATTTCCATCAACCTTCGAATCAAAACAGAGCGTTTACAATCTAATTCTCGTTCCATCATGTTTTTTTCATTGTCACCATCTCGTCCAAAAGAATGGTCGTAATCCCAAATGGCAATTCTAAAAGGAGTACTAGCATCTATTTTATACAAATAGAAATTTTTCATGATGCCATCGCTATTATTGGAGAATAAAAGTAAAAGATTCCAGTCTATTACATTTTCAATATCAATCCATTCACTAATCTTATCTGAAAACTCTTCATCTGAAGAATGAAACAAGAATGTTTTAAACTCTTCTAGATAAGCTGTTTTGTCTCGGTAGTTAATTTTAGGAAATTTCTGATCATAATAGTTAGAAGCATTCTCTTCAGTGAACTCTTTTTCTTCTTTGAAAATAGGAGGCTCCTTGAAAATCATTGCCATGGTGTCCTGTTTCTCTAATTCCACCATTCCGCCATTAATTTTCTCCATTAAAACATATAAACCTTCATATTTATTATTGACTTTTACATTGATATAGCTCGTTTGAGCAGCAATGTTTTTTTCGCTCATTTCACGAAAAAGATCAAAACTAATTTTATGTCGCATGAAAGTTTTATCAATATAATTCGCATTTATAATCCAATCATCATCTTTAGGTAAATCAGGAAAAGAAAATTTATCATCTAATTCTAAAGAGAATGAATGTTTGAAATATTTACTTGACATTCCTCCTCTAAATTTTATCTCTCCATTCAGGGTATCTGTTTCCTCATTATGCGTAAAAACAATTTTACAATTTTCTTTTTCATCCCAACTGAATTCACTTTCTTTTAAAATATGAAGTTCAGGAATTTGGTCTTCTTGACAAGCGTTGAAGATACATATGGCCAAAATGAGAAATAGAAGTATGCTTACTTTCATATATGAATAGTCATTTTAAGGGAATAAATCCACTGATTGTATTAAGCTTATTATAAATTTAAAATTAATGATAAAGTTGAGTTAAGGGTGAATTGTCTGGATATAATTTAGCACCTTGATTTAGGTTTTTAAAATCTCCTTGAGTTTAGATCTTGCCAATGCAATCTCATAATTAAATATGATAATCATTATTAAATATGGTGATAAGATCAACAACCAAGAGAAATCAATAACTTCCTTTTCTTCTGCTTTACTTTCTTCAAAATAGTGTGCGACTTCCCTAGCAGTTTGTTCATCGATTGAATTGTCAGTAAGCAATTCCTTTACTTGATCATAATATAAGGGTTCGTCATTATTTTTGGAGAAATCAACTTGATTAAATAATCCAAATATGATAAAGAAAACGATAAAGGTTAAAACTAATTTGTGTGGTATTATTTTAACCATAACAATACTACCCGCTCCGTTGTTATCTACTGTTTCTCCTGAAACAATTGGAATAAAAGAATTGTACCCCTTTTTGAAAATTCTCCTAAATTGAAATTTATCCTTCTTAATATTTCCTTCAAAATCTTTTATTGAGTCTTTGTTATTTTGGCCAAATAAAAGATCACTCCAAACGATATTGTCTTTAATGTTTTGTTCTATTTCTATTTTGCTCAAAGATGATTTAAAAACTTCCTTTGAATAGGGAATAAGGTGTATTTTCATTTTGGTAACTTGAAGCCTTTAATTGCTGATTTTCGAATTGTAAAGGTAAGAAATCTATAGTTTAATTAGTTTTTTGACAAATTGATTATACTTAAAATAATAAACGCCTTGTGGTAGAAGTGTTAGATCAAAAGTTATTTCATTTTCATGGAAAGACACCAAATGAACTCGTTGACTTTGGTCTTTTCCTGATACATCAATTAATTTAAACGCATTGATTTTTAATTCTTCTTCCCCTAAACTTAAAGTTATAATATCATGGGCAGGATTAGGATATAAGTACGTTCCTACATCATGATTATTTTGAATTGATTTAATCTTTGAGTGTGTAGATCTTCCATCATAATCTGTTTGCTTCAACCTATAATATGATATTCCTTAAATAGGATGGGAGTCAGTTGATGTATATTGAATTATAGAAATAGAGTTTCCAGCTCCCTTAACTTGATTTACATCCTTCCAAGTTAAACCATCTTTTGATCTTTCAATGGTGAAGTAATCATTGTTTATATCAGATAATGTGCTCCATTCTAACACTACATTGCCATTCAATATCGTAGTATCAAAATAGTTTAAATCTATAGGTAAAGTGGCTGAATTATCTTTGATCCATAGCCGTAATGATTGACTACTGGCGATTTCACCAGAAGAGTAAGTCTCTCGCTGCTGATTGATTCTGGGTTGCCAGTGAAAAGTTGAGGCGTTGCCATGCGGATGAAATATTTTTCTATGTAGTTCGTTTGACGTAGGACTAGTTCCTGTAGCATTTGCAGTAAAGGCAGTTGCACCTTAAATTGGTAGTAGAGGTTTTAAATTTATAGAGTAAAAATAGGGTGAAGTTTTTAATTATGCTATTTCTTGTAATGTTAAATTATCCACTTTATTAAACTTCGTTATTTAAGTTTGTCGTTGTTATGATGTCTTTCATGGTCTCTTTTCGTCTTTTTGTCTAAGTTTTTTGAAAGTGCTTCTGAAAGGTCAACACCAGTTTGATTGGCAATGCAGGTCAAAACAAAAAGTACGTCGGCCAATTCATCACCAAGGTCTTTGTGCTTGTCACTTTCTTTTTCACTTTGCTCTCCGTATCGGCGAGACATTATTCTTGCAACTTCACCAACTTCCTCCATCAAGACAGCTGTATTGGTAAGTTCATCAAAATATCGAACGCCATGTTCTTTTATCCAATCGTCAACCGTTTTTTGTAATTCTGTGATGGTCATTATATTTTGTTTTTTGTGTCTATTGTTATTGTCACAGGACCGTCGTTTACCAATGATACTTTCATGTCAGCGCCAAATTCGCCACATTGAACAGGGCAGCCACTGTTTACAGCCAATAGGGTTTTAAATTTCTCATACATTGGTATCGCTTTGTCTGGCTTTGCTGCATGTATAAAACTAGGTCGATTACCCTTTTTTGTCTTCGCATGAAGTGTAAATTGAGATACCACTAAAAAAGAACCTTTGATATCTTGGATGTTGTGATTCATTTTTCCACTCTCGTCAGAAAAAATGCGTAATGTACTTATTTTTTTACACAACCATTCTAGGTCATCATCATTGTCATCTTCACCAATTCCAAGAAGAACAACAAGTCCTTGATTGATTTCTGCGACCTTGTTGCCGTCGATTTCAACATTGGCTTCTGTAGTTCTTTGAATTACTGCTTTCATTTATCTGTATGTTTGTGATTGATCTTCATTCATTAAATCTAGGTAGGTCTTATAACGTGTTGATTCTATTTCTCCATTTTCTACAGCATCTTTGATCACACAATGTGGCTCGTTGATGTGTTGACAATTATGGTATTTACATTGGTTTAATAAAGCCCTCATTTCTGGAAAATAATGACTCATCACTTTTTTATCAAGATCGATTACTCCAAATGCACGAATACCTGGAGTGTCAATAATATAACCACCAGTTTGTAATTTGTGCATTTCTGCAAAAGTTGTCGTGTGTTGTCCTTG
This sequence comes from Brumimicrobium aurantiacum, assembly GCF_003402975.1. Lineage (GTDB taxonomy): Bacteria > Bacteroidota > Bacteroidia > Flavobacteriales_D > Crocinitomicaceae > Brumimicrobium > Brumimicrobium aurantiacum. The sequence goes on from NZ_QURB01000009.1 coordinate 124,294, forward strand.
TAAGTGATGAATAGAAATTTCTGCTGTTTTGATATTTAATTGATTGTCTAGTGCATTGATTAAAGTGCTTTTTCCTGTACCACTATGCCCAGCAATCATCACTTGTTTGTCTTTAATTTCATCTCTTAAAAAATCAATATTTGTTTTGTTTAAAGCTGAAATTTTTTCGCATGGATAACCGATTTCTTCATATAACTCCATAACATTTTCTACTATGGGTAAATGTTCATCCATGTAAACATCCATTTTATTGAATAAAAGAGTAACAGGGATTCGGTAGGCTTCAGCAGCTACTAAAAAACGGTCAATAAAAGCCAAATGTGTTTCTGGGGCAACAAGTGTAACTAAAAGATATGCCCTATCGACATTAGCCGCTAAAATGTGGGTTTGTTTAGACAGGTTTATTGACTTTCGAACAATGTAATTTTTGCGGGGTAAAATTTCAGAAATCATTCCTGTACCGTCTTCATTTTCTGTAATCATAACTTCATCTCCAGCAGCAACAGGATTCGTTGATTTAATTCCTTTTAAGCGAATTTTTCCACGAATTCCCGCATTGATGATTTTTCCGTCTTCAAGCTCAATGATATACCACTTTCCTGTCGATTTGATTACTTTCCCTTTTTTCAAATTCTTTTAGTTTTCTTTGTTGCCCTCAAAATTAAAGAAAAATTCCTACTATCTAATTGTAAAAAGTGAAGCTTAGTATTTATCCTTGAGATATTCTGTTTAAAATGAAAAAAATGCACTTTATCATTTTTATCTGTATAATACACTGATTTAAATTACATTTGATTTGTAATTATACAAAACAGATGAAGATGAATAAATTACTGGCCTTATGTATCATCTTGATCACTTCCTTTTCCTATGCACAGGAAATGAAGTTTTCAGGTGTAGTAAATGATACAATTAACGATCAACCTCTCGAAAATGCAGTTGTAATGGCTGTTAGACTATCTGATAGTAAACTTTTAGGATTTACAAGAACCGAAGCAGATGGAAGCTTTAATTTAAGTGGAGTTATTATCGATACGATGGAATTGGTGGTTTCTCACCATAAATTCGACGAGAAACGATATTACATTATTGGATCAGAAGAAAATAACGAAATTCACATTCCAAATATAATTTTGCCAGAACAAGCAACTCAACTCGATGAGGTTGTGGTATATGCCAACAAAGAGCCTATCTATTTTCGAGGAGATACCTTGGTTTATGTTGCCGATTCTTTTGCTACAAAAGAAAATGCCATGGTTGAAGATTTATTAAAAAATTTACCTGGTCTTGAGGTAGATGATGATGGAAATGTAAGCTCACAAGGTCAAAAAGTAACAAAAGTATTAGTTGATGGAGATGAGTTTTTTGGTTCTGATCCCACAATTGCAACACGTAACCTAACGGCAGATGGAGTGGAGAAGGTAGAAGTTTATGAGGCTGAAGATGAAACTTCAAGTAATTCGGAAGAAAAGATTCAAGTATTGGACGTGAAACTAAAGGAAGATGCCAAGAAAGGATATTTCGGTAAGGTCGCAGGTAGTGGAGGATTTAACTCCGAATATTTTAAAGACTTACCCAATGGAAGTGGGTTTTATGAAGGTGAAGTATTGGCCAACTACTTTAATAAAGACTTAAAAGTTTCTGTTTTTGCTTTGGGATCTAATACTCCAAATACCGGTTTTAGTTATCGTGATGCTTCAAGATTTGGATTAACCAACGAAATGAATGGTGGATGGCGTTCCACAATGGGAGGAAGTAATTTAAATGGTTTGCCTGAAAACTACAAAGGTGGATTTTACTTCTCTAATAAATTGACAGATAAATTAAAGTTAGGTGTTAATTATACCTATAATGATAGCCGTTTAACAACTGAACAAGTTACCAATTCAGAATACTTTTTTACTGATACAACTTATTCAAAACAAGATTCTTCTTTTAATGAGCAAATGCAACAGTCTCATACAGTAAATTTCAATCTCGAATATGATTTAAATAAATCGACAAAATTGAGTATGAAGTCAAACCTAACTGTTAGAAATGAAGAGTCTTTAAATACAAATGAAAGTAATTTCTTAAATACTGACGGACAACGTTTCAGTGCTACAAATGTTAGAAACGAATCTAAAGCTGATGGCTTAGAAGGAAATGTTGAATTGGAATTAAATAAAAAGTTCAAAAAACGATTTAGAGAACTAGATGTTCTTTACCAATTTGGTTATACTGAAATGGAAAGGAACAATGGACTCAATTCTGAGTTGTACTATGGTCAATTTGCTACTCCTGATTCTATTTTTGACCAACAAAGAAATATTGAAAATAATACAACAGGTCACCGAGTAACCATCGATTATGTAGAACCAATCACAAGAAGCTTCAGACTAAAGTTTCAATATAAGTTAGATTACTTTTATGGTCAACAAGCAACTTCAACATTCGATCGAACACCTACTGGTTATGATGCTTATGCAAGTTTGTATAGTAATGACTTCAGTAATACAAGAATGGAAAACCGTGGAGCGCTTGGTCTTTTATTTAAAGGTAGAAAACAATCCATCGAAATTGGATCAAGGGTTAGAAATGTAATGATTGATAACTTGAATAATGAATCAGGTGAAGTAATCAATCAAAATGTTGACAATATTTTACCATATTTAGAATATTCTTACAATTTCTCAAACGCTCATAAATTAAGATTTGTTTATTCAACATATTCTAGTCAGCCTAGTTTAGATCAATTACAGCCTGTGAGAGACAATTCAAATCCAAATAGTTTGGTTATTGGTAACCCAAATTTACAACCTAATTATACACACAATATGAATTTGAATTACAATAAATGGAATGCTTTGAAGCAAAGTTACCTTTATGCAGGTGCATATTTTAATTATACCGATAACGCCTTTTCAAATTCAGTTTACTATTCACCAACAGGACAATCTGTTTCAACAGCAATTAATGTAGATGGAAACATGTATGGAGGATTTTATGCTGGAGGAGGAATTCCAATATTCAAAAAGTTATTGAGTCTTCGACCACAAGCATCAGGAAACTATTACAAATCAAATTCTGAAATTAATAATGTAATGAACACCATAGAAAATTATAGTGTTGATGGTGAATTAGGAATTGAAATGCGAACAGACACAATAGAGGTTAGTATAAGTGCTGGTTTGAGTTATAATGATCCACGCAGTAGTTTGTCATCTGGTTTAAATGAAGCCTATACTGTTCAACGTTACAAAGCCTCTGTGTTCTATGAATTACCTTGGAGATTCTTTATAGAGAGTGATGCTGTTTATGAGATTAATTCGCAAAGAGCAGAAGGATTTAATGCTACACCATTTATTTGGAATGCTAAATTAAATAAACGATTCCTAAAGACAGGAAACTTGGTTGTTCACGCTTCTATATATGATATTTTTAATCAAAATATTGGAATTTCAAGAAATGTTGGAACAAACATAATTACAGATGTTCGTAGTAGAATCATAGCACGTTATTTTATGATTGGTGCTACATTGAGATTTAATAATAATAAAACTAAAGCAGATGAAGGCAGAGGTCATTGGTTCTAAATTGATTGCAATTATTGCATTTTTATATATTTCAACTTGGTCTTTTGGTCAAGTCGTTACTTCGGGTGAAATCATGTATGAAAGAAGAACAAATCTTGAAAAGCGTTATGAAGGCACTCAAACGATGGGTAGAAATAAAAGTTGGCAAAAAAAGCCGAAAATAGATGAGTTTATTCTTTATTTTACAGATTCAACTTCATTGTTTGTCCCTCAATTACCAGCAATTGGAGATGAAGACCGTGAATGGTCAACAATGAAAAATACAACTTTTCAGAATTTTAATAAAGATGAATTAAAACGAAAGTTTAGTTATTATGGAGCTCAGATTTTCTTGTCAGATTCTTTAAAAAGACGCGAATGGATCATCACAGGAAATAGAAGAGAAATTGCAGGTTATGAAACCAAACAAGCCCTGTGGGAAGCAAATGATTCAACAAGGATCTACGCTTGGTATTCAGAACAAATAAAGCCTTCTGTAGGACCAGAGTCATTTAACGGATTACCTGGTACTATATTAGGTTTGGCTATTGAAGATGGAGGTGTAGTTTATTTTGCAAAAGAGGTGAAACCATTATCTAAACCTAAGTTTCATAAAGACATGCCAGAAGGAAAAGAAAAGGATACCTACAACAATGAAACACTCTTGGAAATGTTGAATGAGTTATTCTCTGATGGTGAAAGAGGAGGTAGAATAATGGATGATATATTTATATGGTAGACTTTTCTAGTTTAGATGTTTAGTTAAAGACAAATTAATATCTCCAAAACGTTACCAAAATAGGTCTTTATGTTAACCATTCGTTATGTAGTTTAAACTTCCGTTAAGTCATTAAAAACCATTGTTTTTCAATAAGTTTGTGCAGTATATTTGCAGCAAATAATTATAAATAATAAAAACAAAAAACAATGAAAAAGTTAACAATTATTGCGGCAATGTTGATCGGAAGTATTGGAGTGTCAATGAGTGGAGTTGGTGAGCCGGTAAAGACCATCACTGTAGATAGTTCAAAAAGTGAAATTAAATTTGATGTAAATGCTTCAAAAGCTCAAATCTTAAATGTAAGTGTTCAAGGAGTAGAAGAAGATTTTACGAGTATCGCTTTGATTGATCAACGTGGAAAATCAATTTTTTACAGTTTTGTAAAATCAGATAATGAAACATTTGAAATCAATTTGAAGAATTTAACTCCAGGAAAATACTACGTAAAATTAAATATGGATAGTGAAATCAGAATGAAAACCCTAATTGTTCAAGGGTAAGAATTCTTGTTTATTAACAAACTTAAATCAAAAAACACTATATGAAATAACCAAAACTCATATTGACATATTACATTAATTTATACAACGCTTGGAGAAGGCGTTTTTTTTTGCTTTTTATTTAACGACAATAAACAATTTTCTTTCTACAACGTTTACTATCTTTGTAGCAAATTTTTAGAATTGAAAACAGTTTATATTACACGTAAAGAGCATTTCAACGCAGCCCATAAACTATGGAATGATGAATGGAGTGATGAAAAAAACGAAGCCATTTTTGGAAAATGCAGCAACAAAAATTGGCATGGACACAACTTTAATATTTTTGTTACCGTAAAAGGAGTCCCTTGTGAAGACACAGGGTTTGTAATGAACTTAAAAGACTTAAGTAAAATTACAAAAGAGTATGTTGTAGAAGCTTTAGATCATAAAAACCTAAATTTAGATGTTCCTTTTATGAAAGGAATTTTAGCATCCACAGAAAATTTGGTGATGGAAATTTGGGATCAAATAGAAGAGCCTATTGCAAAAGCTGGAGGAATCTTGTCTAAAATTAGATTAGAAGAAACGGAAAACAACTATGTAGAATATTACGGTGGAAAAGAACCATTCTAAATTTTAAATTGATTCCAATGGAAAATAAATTCGAATACAATCAAGAAATTACAGATAAGCTAACAGATGTTTATAAAGAGGTTATTAAGGATTTAGGAGAAGATCCGAATCGTGAAGGACTTTTAAAAACTCCTGAAAGAGTTGCTAAATCTGTTCAATTCCTTACGCAAGGATACCAACAGGATCCTGATGCGATTTTAAGAAGTGCCTTGTTTCAAGAAGACTATTCTGAAATGGTGATTGTAAAAGACATCGAAGTTTATTCTCAATGTGAACACCACATGTTGCCTTTCTTCGGAAAAGCACATATCGCTTATATTCCTGATGGAAAAATTGTTGGGTTAAGTAAATTACCTAGAATTGTAGATGCTTACGCCCGTAGATTACAAGTGCAAGAACGTTTAACTTTAGAAATTCGTGATTGTATTCAAAGAACTCTTGAACCTAAAGGAGTGGCCGTAGTATTGGAATGTAGTCACATGTGTATGCAAATGCGTGGCGTTGAAAAGCAAAATTCTTCCACTACAACTTCTGCATTTAAAGGATTGTTCTTGAACAACGACAGCACAAGAAAAGAGTTTATCAATTTGATTCAAGCAAGATTACATTAATTTTATTGCTGTATATAAGTAGATATTCGAATCTCTTGCTTCAATTTGTTTTGAGCATCAATTAATTTGTCGATAGAAATAAATCGTCCATCTCCCAGGTTAGATGCTTCCTTCATGCTGATCTCTGAACTAGAGTTGGTTTTGATACCGACAACGCTTAAAGAAATATCATATTTAACTAAGTGTTTTTCAATCTGTCTTTGGTAGTTTCCAGAGCTTTGATTGAAAGCACCATCAGTAATAATGATGAGTTGATTTTTACCATCCTTAATCATATTTCTCCTCACTTCTTTGTATCCTAACTTGATTCCTTTGCCACCAGCAGTTTTACCTGAAATTCTCAAGTCTTCTACTATTTTTGAGATTTCAACTTTTCTGTCTCCAGCAGTTGGAGTCAATAATACTTCTGCGTCTGAAGAGTAGGAGACCAAACCAATTTTATCCTCTGGACGTAACATGCCGATCAATTGGTCTAAAGAATACTTTAAAAGTTCCTCTCTTCCATACCTATTCATTGATGATGAAACATCAAGGACGAAAACAACATTGATTGGTTTAAAATATTGAGAATCGAAATTGTCTTTATCTAACTTTTCAAAAGCTGGAACTTCTACCATTGGCTCTTCAATAACACTATCTTTTTCTTCAGTTAAGATTGTCGACAAATCAACTGTTTCTTCAGGAGTTTCTTCAATGATAATTATGCGTTCCTCTTTCTCCTCTTCAATTGGATCTGGTGTGTTTTCTACAATAATTTCCTCCTCCTCCTTCGGTTCTGGAGTAGGTTGTTGTTCTTTTGGAGTTAAAGCAAGAACAATTCTGTTATTTTTAAAATTCACATACTCCGCTTCCTCAGCAGGATAATATCCATCGTAATGAGCATAGAAATAAGTAATTCCTAAAGGCAGTTTAATTTTTAAATCACCTTTTTTACTTGTCGTCCAGTTCCCAAGCGCTTTACCATTTTGGATGATCGCAACTTTAGCTTTACCCAGTTCCTTTCCTGTTTCCTTATCAATTGTCTCGACAGTTAACATAAAGTCCATTGGATTGCCTTGTGCTGGACTCTGTCCAAATGTTGGACAAGAAGTAAAGCTGCTAGAATAGGGGGGAGTTAGAATTTTTCCTGAAACAACTAATTCAGTAGGCTCTTTGGTATTGCTAGTATACACTGGAATTTTATAAGAGAACTTTCCTTTTTTACGCTGTTTAATATGAACGCGGATAATTGAAGTGCTGTCGGGTTGGATATGGTCTTTTCTTATAATATAACTAGCTTCCATAGGAGGATTAACACTCAATATATAGACCTCTTTATTACTTGTGTTTTTCAAATAAAAGTCTACAAACCTTTGAGAATCGCCTTCCAATTCCTCAAAATCAAACGATGTTTTATCAAAGATGATTTGTGCATTTAGATTAAAATTAATTGCAAGTAATAAGAAGAAAATAATTGTTTTCATATAGAATAAAAGTAGGAAACTAATAAGAATAAAAAAAGAGGAAAGATTACTCCTTCCTCTTAAATAACGTATTTTTTAATAAAATATTAGACTTTCTCTTTTAAGAAAGAAGCTAATGCTTCAGCCAATGTATCATCAGCGTCTCCATGCTTTTCTTTATAATCAAGTGCGCTTCTACGGATTACTTCTTTAGCTTCATCAGCTCCATAAGTATGTGTGATTTCAACTTTTTTAGAAGCTCCTCCTAAATCTTTATAAGTAAGGAAGAAGTGTTGAACACGGTCTAAAACTTTTTGTGGTACTTCGTCAATAGAAGTCATGTCTCCATAAAATTGGTCATCTTTTAAGACAGCGATGATTTTATCATCAGCTTCACCACCATCAATCATTCTAAAACCTCCGATTGGAATAGCTTCAGCAATGATATTACCACAATTTACTTCACGTTCAGAAAGTACACAAATGTCTAATGGATCATCATCTCCAACAATGTTTGTTCTTCCCGTTTTTTCATTTGCATATTCAGCAACGTGTTTGTCACACAATGTTTGTGGAACAAAACCATACATACACGGCATGTGATTAGAAAACTTTTGAGGACGATCAACCATAAGATATCCACTGTCTTTGTCAACTTCATATTTAATCGCATCAGAAGGAACGATCTCAATAAAAGTGTTGATCAATTCTGGTTGTTTTTCTCCAATGTTGATTCCGTGCCAAGGGTGAGAAACAAATCTTTGTTTTAAGGCTTGTGTTAATTTAGATACTTCTTCTTTCATATATTGTAAATTCAAGTAATAATCTTTCTTTTAAAGGATTGCAAAAATACTCAAAAAAATGAATTTAGAAAACCTAGCTTTTTTGTTTCAGGTTTACTGTCCGAATGAAAAGTAATTTAGTGGGTCCAATGGTCCATTGTCACTCCATAATTCAAAATGTAAATGCGGTCCAGTAGTACGTTTTCCAGTATTTCCAACAATTCCAATCGCTTTTCCTCGTTTCACTTTCTCTCCAACTTTCACAAAAGATTTTTGCGCATGTTTATAAACTGAGATGATTTCATTTTCATGACTTAAAATAATGGTATGTCCATCTTCATCATTATAGGAAGCATGTAACACAATACCATCTAAGCAAGCTTTTATTTGTTCATCTTTTTTTGTTACGATATCTACACCAGGATGATTAGGAATTCTGTACTTACTACTAATTGTCCCAGAAACAGGATCATAAAGAAATAGTTGATCAAACAATTTTACATTTTTTGAAGTTTGTTTGGCTACACTTTCTTTTAAGTTTTGATCGAGTTCTTTTTCAACTTTTGAAATTGAAGTATCTGTAATAACAACTTCAGATTGATCTATTTTTCCTTCGTTATTTTTGGTGTAAATTGAATCAATCGACACATTTCCAAGAATTACTTGCTGTAAATTTGAAATGTAATTCTCTTGATTGATAACGATTTTTTCTAATTCGTTGACTCTGATCGCTGTAGCTTCAATTTTTTCTTTATTCCTGTTTTTTATATTCTCAGGAAGTAAATAGCCCAATGGAGTGAAAGAGAAGATTAAGAAATTAATAAAAAATAAAACGATGACCACTAATACTGAAATACTGATGAATTGAACCCTGTTGATTACAACTCTCCAATCCTCCTCGAATGTAACGGGGTCCATACCCACGATTCTAGTTGATCTTTTAAACCAATTTTTCTTCTTTTTTCTCTCTGGACTCTTCATTCTGTAACTGCAAAGTTAATGTTCATCTGGGGATATTCTAGCTTATTTTCGCTAATTTAGTTAAAATGGTTTTTGTAAGGATTTTTTTATTTAAAATTAAAGCCTTAAATTGTGTTAATTCAACAACCTTTTGTATTTTAGAACGTTTAATCATTGATGAAGAATTTTCTTACTGTACTGTTTTTATTCATATTGAGTCATTCATTTGCTCAATTGCAAACTGCTGGAGGACAAACTCCTGATCAGTTGGTTCAAAATGTACTTTTAGGACCTGGTGTTTCGGTTTCAAATGTGAGTTACTCAGGTGCCACAAGTGCCATTGGAACTTTTAATGCAACTAATGCAAGTATAGGTATTGATGAAGGAATAATCATGACTACAGGTACTATATATCAAGGTCCTGATGGACCGTTCGGACCTAATGATGTTCCTAATTCTGGTTTAGATAACAATTCTGGAGGATATGGAAAACTTTCAGAATTGGTTAACACCAACACCTACAATGCAACTTTATTAGAGTTTGATTTTATTCCTTTATCTGATACCGTTCGATTCAAATATGTTTTTGCATCTGAAGAGTATCCAGAATTTGTAAACCAAGGATATAATGATGTTTTTGCTTTCTTTATTTCTGGTCCAGGAATTCAAGGTGGTACTCAAAATATGGCGATTATTCCAGGAACTACCCAACCTGTTTCTATTGACAATGTTAATAGTAATTTAAATAGTAATTACTTTGTTGATAATGGAAATGGAAGTCAATCCCCTTTCAACAATGATCCGTATTATGTGCAGTATGATGGATTTACAGTGCCACTAGAGGCTGTATCTAAAGTTCAATGTGGAGAAACCTATCATTTGAGAATAGCTATTGCAGATGCGGGAGACCCTATTTATGATTCAGGAATATTTTTAGAAAAGAATAGTTTAACCAGTGTACAGCCCGTTCAAGTAAGTTATCAATTATCAAGTGATCCTTATGGTGACGGACAAACAATGGCACAAAATTGTACAAGTGTTGAGGTTAAAGTTGAAAGATCTGGAACTTCTGTAAATCAAGCCTTGTCGATACCTATTACCCTTTCTGGATCGGCTGTTGAGGGACTTGATTATTCAAACGTACCCAACAGTGTAGATTTTGCTCCTGGTCAAACAGTGGTAACTTTTAATATCGATGCTTTAAATAATCCAGGTTTGGCAAGTGTCGCTAATCTAGTTTTACAATTTGAAATTAATGACCCCTGTGGGAATAATAATTTTCAAACAATTGAATTGTTTATTCGACCCGTTGAACCTGTATCAGTTTCTGTTGATGTGCCAGAAGTAATTTGTCCCGGAGAAACGATAGAGCTTATCGCAGATGCTCAAGGAGGTGGAGGAGGTTACACTTACCAATGGAATACTGGTGCAACAACGCAATCGATTACGGTCAACCCAAATTCAACACAAACTTATTCTGTTCAAGTGACGGATAATTGTTTAAATGAAACGGCCACAACTACAGTTGAAGTGGAAGTGCCAGTGTATGATCCTCTAACAATTTCTGCAACCAATGATATTGTAGAACAATGTCCTTATGTTCCTTATGACTTGGTGGTTGAAGCTATAGGTGGTGCAGGTGACTATAGTTATGAATGGACCAACCAAACTTCAGGTAATGTGATTGGTACAACCCCGGCAATTAATGTTTCCGCTCCAGCAACGACAACCTATAAAATAGTAGTAACAGATCAATGTGGTGAGAGTGACTCCACAACCGTTACAATTACTATTTTGAGTCCTCCATTATTACTTGATATTACTCCAAGTCAAGAAATTTGTCCAGGAGATTCTGTTCTAATAAATGTTGATGCAACAGGTGGATTTGGGAATTACTACTACAATTGGCCGCACTCTGGAGATACTGTATCAAGTGTTTGGGTAAAACCAAATCAGACTACAACATATAGAGTAATTGTTAAAGATGATTGTCAAACCTTTCAAGTTGAGGCGGAAACGAAAGTTGTTGTTGTAAAACCAGACGCTAACTTTAGTGCAATCACTACTCCGATGTATATTGGATTGCCAATTACTTTTCAGAATTTAACCAATAACGGAGATACTTATTATTGGGATTTAGGTAATGGAGAAACCTCAACAATGGTTCATCCTAATAATACTTATGACATTCCCGGAGATTATGAAATAACATTAATTGCCACAGATAAAAAAGGTTGTATCGATTCGATTACAAAAATCATTACAATTTTAGATGAAGTTTATATTTATGTTCCTAATACATTTACACCAGGTGGAACAGATCGTTTCAATAACTTTTTTGAAGTGAGTACTGTAGGTGTTGTAGATTTAAAAATTGAGATTTTTAATCGCTGGGGAGAATTGCTTTTTGAAGCTTATGATGTGGATTTTAAATGGGATGGATCTTTTGGAGGTAAGTACATTCAAGATGGAACTTATGTCTGGATTATTGAATATCAAACGGTGCACAGTATAGAGAAGAAGGTACTCAGAGGACACATCAATGTACTGAAATGAAAAATCTACTCTTTTTAGCGCGAAACATCTAGGGTATATTATCTTTGTAAGAATCGAATTATTCTATTATGAAGTTTTCTCGTTTACAAAGGTATCTATTAAGCATACTTAGTGGTCTTTTAATGACAATATCCTTTCCTCATACAGGAAGTTTATTCCCTTTAGTTTTTTTAGCATGGACTCCTCTTTTATTAGTTGAGCATAATATCTACCGTCAAAATTATCGATCAGGCAAGGTCTTAATACATGCATATATTACTTTCTTAATTTATAATATAGGTTCAACCTACTGGATCTATTATGCCATAGGAGGAGAAGTTGGTGCTATAGCTGCGTATTTTCTAAATGGATTTATCATGGCGACTGTGTTCTTGTTATTTCATTGGACAAAGAAGTACGTTGGACAAAAAGAAGGCTATATTGGTTTATTGTTTTTTTGGATAAGTTTAGAGTATGTCCATTATCATTGGGAATTAAGTTGGCCATGGATTAATATCGGAAATACCTTCGCTATTGCACCAGAAATAGTTCAATGGTATGCATATACAGGTGTTCTTGGTGGAAGTTTATGGATTTTACTGGTTAACCTTTTAATTTTTAAGATACTCAACAACGTAGTTTTTGGGAAAGAATCTTTAAAAGTTCAAACTCCATTAATATATGTAACAGCAGGATTGATTATCATTCCATCAATAATTTCATTTTGGAGTTATTCTACATATACTGAGACACAAAATCAAGTGGAGGTTGTTGTAACTCAGCCAAACGTAGATCCTTATAACGAAAAGTTCTCATCAGATGTAAAAAAACAAGTAGATAAATTCATATCAAAGGCAGATGAGTTAATTACTGAAAACACAGCAGTAGTATTAGCACCTGAAACAGCTGTTTCTACTCCTTTTAATGAGGCAACATACAAAAATAATCCTGTGATGAATTACCTTCAAAAAAAGGTGAATAGTTGGGGGAATACAGCTCTTTTTACAGGAGCATCAACCTATAAAATTTTCGATCATAAAAATAGTCGAGCCTCAAAACCAATTAATAATTCAAATGATTTTTATGAATCGTATAATACTTCAGCTTTGATTACAAAGCGAAAGCCTACAGAATTTGTACACAAATCTGAATTGGTTTTAGGTGTTGAAAAAATACCATTTTCGAATTGGTTTCCATGGTTAGAAAAACTCTCTATTCAAAATGGAGGAACCTCAGGTACACTTGGTGTTGAGGATGAACCAAAAGTGTTGAAGACAAATGGATTTACTTTTGCACCAATTATTTGTTATGAATCTGTTTATGGAGGTATGATTGCGGCTCAATGTAGAAAAGGGGCGGAGGCTATTTTTATTATTACCAATGATGGTTGGTGGGAAAATACTGCCGGACACAAACAACATGCAAGCATAGCAAGATTAAGAGCGATTGAAACAGAAAGGTATGTGGTAAGGTCAGCCAATACCGGTATTTCAAGTGTTATTAATCAAAGAGGAGATATTGTAAAAGCCACAGAATATTGGGTGCATGATGGTTTTCGTGAGAATATACAATTGAATGCAGAACCTACATTTTATGTGAAATACGGTGATGTTATGGGACGTTCATTTAGTTTCATAAGCTTATTGATTCTTGTCCTTACAGCAGTTCGATACCTGAAGCGATTTGGAACTTCTATTTAAGTAGATAGAATAAAAAATGCCCGAATTCATTCCGAAAACGGGCATTCTCATAAGTGATTCTTTTTTCTTATTCAGGGAGAATCTCCATTTTCTCCGCAAAGTGATAACAATAATCTCTTAAATCTTCCGTGATATTCTTTTCACCTGTTGCTTTTTCGAATGTATCAGCCATGGTAACTAAGGTTTGATGGAAGAATTGCTTCATTTCTTCAATCGATAATTCCTTGGTCCAAAGGTCAATTTTCATTGTATTTTTCTCTTTTGGATCCCATACAGATAAAAACATCGCACTTGCTTCAGCATTATCTATATTCCCATCTTGAGCCGACCAATTCATACGAACAGGTACACTATTTTCATTTGTACCTACTTTTACTGAAATTTCAGAGGTCTTGGTAATTTTATCTTCACTCATAATCTATACCTTTTAAGGTTCTGTATTTAATTTTATATATATTCTAACAATCAAATAAGTTTAATCTATTTCGTAGGCTTGTAAAACAGTATTGTATTTTGTATTTAATAATTCAGGCAAAGATAAGGCTTTGTTTTTAGCCATGAAGGCTTTTACAATTCGATATCCTAAAAATTGTCCTATTCTATCAGGTGATTCACTAGAAAGTCCTACAGTAGTTGGTCCTTCGTTTAAGAAATTGGTTCTTGTTTGAAGTTCACTTTTGAATAACATTTGTTGTTTTACGAGATAATCCCAAACCATCTTTTCGTTATCGATTGCCCATTGATATTGGGCGTTATTATATCTCAAAATATAACGATCTTCTTCTTTTGGAAAAACGGCTTTCAAAACATAAAGAATTTTACCCGCTTGGACGATATGTTCAGCTAATTTACTGTCTAGTTCGTCAAATAGTTGTACTTGTATCCAATTCAGCAAAACATCTCTTTCTAAATATTGAATATCCATTCTATCTCTTTGCCACTGATAAAATCCTTTTTTGGGAATAGATTGGATGACCTTTGATTGCGGGGAAATATAACTTTCTAATCCAACTGCGATTTGATTTTCAGAGCATGTAATTTGGCTAAACAATTTATTTATATAAAATATTGTTTCTGGAATTAAGGAATCTCCGAAATGATATTTCAAGTATTTAAAACCATCTATAATTCTCTTTTCATGTTTAGTAATTTCTGAATAGATTTTACTTTTTTCATTCTCTAAATCAGAAATATATTCGGAAGAATAGAAATTATATACGGTTTTATAAGAGCTGTCAGTAATGTTTTCTCTTATGTTTTTACTCAGTTCATAGAGGAATAACTCACCAATTTCATCTTCGAAATCAGCCATGATTATTTTTACTGAATCGATTGGCTTTTGATGAAATGATTGATCAACGTTGATAAAATCAATATTAATTTCATCTTTTGGAAGTTTAACGTCTAGTGGATTTGATGTACAACTGTAAAAAAGGAAAGCAAAAGCAAGAATTGCATAAATTGATAATCTATAGTTCATTAAATATGATTATTTTTGTGAATAGTACGATATACGGAATAACTCTTGTATTGAACTATCAAATTGAACATTAACTAAAATCAAAAATATGAAAAAAATTCTGACTTTATCACTATTCGCTGGATTGATGTTTACGGCTTCTGCTCAAGATGCAGCAGATAAAAAAGTTATGGCTGGTCTTTCTTTAGGTGGAGCTATTAATTTAAATGATCCACAAACCAACACAATGGATGCTAATGTAGGAGGAGATTTTGTTGTAGGAATGGCATTAGATTGGAATTTTTCAAAAAACATTGCACTTTCTACTGGGTTGGAATTTGATTTTAATCGCTTTAAAACAACATTTAAGGACAATGTTTACTTCGATTATAATGACAAAGATATTCGTCAATTCAAAGATTATAACTCTGAAAGTACTGAAGATAATTTCTTCTTCGTTAATGAACGAAAACATAAAAGTATTTACTTGAGTATTCCTGTTATGTTGAAGTTTCAAACAAATTATATGGGTTACATGAGATATTACGGAAAGTTTGGTTTACGTAATAGCTTTTTATTAACCACTAGAACCAATAATACAGGAAATGCTTATGATTCAAATGGGACTTCCTTGGATCAAACGGAATTGGATGATATGAAATCTCCAGGAGTAATGTCTTTCTATAAAGGTGCTATTGGTATTTCAGGAGGAGCAGAGTATAATATTTCTGGGAATACGGTTTTAGTAGTCGAATTAGGTTATTATTACGGTTTTTCAGAAGTCTTCCAACAAGAAGGATCTTTATTTGGTGATGATGAAAAAGGATTGTCTTTATATAATATTAATGCATCCAACGGAAGAGATTACTATGCACCGAGTTTAAATCAAAGTCAATTGTTATTGAAGGTCTCTGTTTTATTTTAAAAAGATATTTAAATGAATTGTGAAAAAGTAGCCAGTCATATTATTGACTGGCTTAATAATTATATAAAAGATGTACCAGTAAAAGGCTTTATTGTTGGTGTATCTGGTGGTGTTGACTCTGCATTAGTTTCAACTTTATGCGCCCATACCAAACGAAAAGTCATTTTACTGAATATGCCCATACGTCAATCTGAATCTGAATATTTAAGGTCTCAAAATCAAATAGATGCTTTAGTTAGTAGGTTTCCGAATGTAGAAGGTCAATTGGTTGATTTAACTGCGACTTTCGAAAGTTTTGAGCAAACGATGGGGGATAAGGTTAAAAGTGATCTTTTGGCCATGGCAAATTCACGTGCAAGGATAAGAATGACTACCTTATACGCTATTGGACAAGCCAATAATCTCTTAATTGCAGGTACTGGTAATAAGGTAGAAGATTTTGGAATTGGTTTTTTTACAAAATATGGAGATGGAGGTGTAGACCTTAGTCCCATTGGAGACTTAGTAAAATCTGAGGTTTTTCAATTAGCGAAATATCTTAATGTAAACCAAGATATATTAGATGCTAAACCTACTGATGGATTGTGGGGAGACGAAAGAAACGATGAAGACCAAATTGGAGCCACTTATGATGAACTAGAATTCGCAATGGCGTTTGATGGTGACATCAATAGCTTAAGTGATCGTAAAAAGGAAGTATTGGCTATTTATAAGCGTTTAAATAGTATCAATCAACATAAAATGGTTCCAATACCTGTTTGTCAATTAGATGGTGTCAAATAAAGAGGATTCGCTCTTATTTGACTACCATTATTATTAATTAGATTCAGGCGCCAATCTTAATGTGATTTGATCGATATCCTCAGTGATTTCGATCTGACAACCTAATCGACTATTATCTTCAACGAAAAATGCTTGATCCAACATGTCAAGTTCATCATCACTTTGTTCTGGTAATTCATGATCGGATTCTAAGTAACATTGACAAGATGCACACATAGCCATTCCGCCACATGTTCCTTCTACTGGAAGTTCATATGATTTACATAGTTCCATGATATTCATGTTCATGTCTGTAGGCGCCATTAAAGTGTGTTTCTTGGCATCTCGATCTATAATATAAACTGTAATGTTATCTTCCATGATTAATTTTTGTACAAAAATACTGATTTATCCTTTTACTAAGTTGATAAAATAACATTTTACCTTTTCAATTAATTATAAAATCTTTATGTTCTTGTGTTTCTTTCAAGAGTATTATTACTTAACTATATATAAACAATTAGATATAAAAAAAGCCCTAGTAATTAAATACTAGGGCTTTTCTGTAAGTTTTATTGATTAATAACTCCAAACATCATGTTCTATGTTTCGAATTTCCTCTGTAATTCTCTGTGACTCCATCAAAGCATCAACTCCAACTCTGTATTTTTCAATACTACGGTCGTATACATTTTCTTCTTTGTAAATGTAAGAACTAAACCTTCTTTTCATGAAATAATCATCAAAACTCATCCATCTAGAACCGTTTTGTTCATTATATACAAAGTAGTTGTTGAATACATATCTACAGTCAGTAGGGAAGTACAACCAGAACATAATTTCTGTTCCATTAATTGAACCATTACTTTGGTCAACATTATATTTAACTGGAGCTAATCCTAAAATACGAACATCCATTACTGATCTTTGCTTATCGAAAATCCAGTCCTCTTTAAGTCGGTACTGAATGATATCTTTAGATGTAAACCAGTTTACTTCTCTTTCTGGATAAACCAAGTTTCCATTAACATCAACTGAATCCTCACCATAAACGTTTAATAATGCATCAATTGGTTGAGGACCTAAGGTTGCCAAATAATTGTTAATCTCATCTCGGTACTTCGGATCATTCTCATACGTTCCACCAGGGGTAGAAGGTAAGATAGGATATTTAAACTTATCTCCATCCTCAATTGAGAACCTAACAAGGTTATAATTTGAGTATAAAGTTAAGTCTCCTGATAAAATATGTTGACGAATAATTGTCCATAAACTCCATCTGTTATCATTACGAACCCATTGTGATTCGCCCGTAAGAACGTCTGGTGGAGTAATTTCATCCAATGGGAAATATAAAGGACGATTAATCTTTTCACGTAGATCAATTGCTCTCCAAACACGTTTACTCCAAATAGCATCCGCTTCACGAATGTATGGATAAGGAATTAGTCGTTTGGTTGGTATATTTGATTTTAGGTATGCCCCATCAATAACTCCCGTTTCCGTTCGACTATTTATTGGACCTCCATTAACTTGAGCAATACTACTCATGCTAAAAATCAAGATTGTACAAAGCAATAAATTCTTCATGACTTTTTAATTTTACTATTATTTTACTTTAAACACAGCGTTTTGTCTGTTAACTCTTCCGCTTGGTTCTCTGTAACTAGCAGTTACAGTAATGGTAGCACCTGATTTAGCATTAGTCAATACTCTCATTGCTTCACCACTTAATTGATTACCATTACCTGTTGCTCCTCTTGGAACACCTGTCGCTGTTACTTCATATTTTACTACACTAAATGTAGCTTTTAATGGAATCTCTGGTGGATAACCAGCGAATAACTGTCTAGAAGCTCTAACTTGACCTGTAGTAAGTGTTTCACCATCTGCATAACGACCTAATCTAATCGCTGGTTTTGGTAAATTCATTACACGGAATTCAAAACTTCCTAGGTTACTAGATGATCCATCTTCAGCTACACCTGCAATATTGATAGTTGCCGTTCTTCCTGAACCAGGAGTTGCGATATATCCATTTCCAGACTTACTAAGTGAAACGTTACCAGCTCCAGATAATGAGTAATTAGGGAATCCTGATGCAGCACCTTCTACTACGTTAGAATAACCTCTATACAATACGTTCATTTCTGGTAAAGAAACTGTACCAGATGGTTTACCAACTGTATAGTTGAAGTCCCAGTTTTTAAATACTGTTTCTCCTTTTTCTTTAACACCAATTTGTCCTGTAACTCTATAACTACCAGGTGTACTTGTTTCTAAACGAATATCACCTGTTGTATTCTTCCAATTTGCTGGTGTAGAGTCATTGATTCCATACTTTAATGGTGCAACTTCATTTGAATCGTATGCTGCAATCATAACTTTAAGGTCTAATGAATCTCCAGCATTAACGTATCCAGTACGTGCAAATGGAAGAGCTTCAATTTTGTTAAAGTTGAATGTTGGTGCATCTACCTTTGATAACATAAACTCGGCTGCTGTACTCTCACTGTTTAAAACATCAAGTTTTAATGCAGTAAACATCGCTGCTGCTGCAACTACTGGTGCATGATCAAACATTGCTGATGGCCACGGTACCATTGTCGCTTCTCCAGCATTCGATACTTCAATCATTTCTGGAATTGTCATAGATTTATAATACTGTGCAATTCTAGCAGTATCTTCTGGATTAGCTGTTAATAATGCATCTTTTAAACCTGATACATCTTCAGGAGCAGTGAACGTATAAGTTTTCTTACCTACAGTGTAATTAGCCATTAATTCAGCTACATTATTTCTGTATTCGTTCATCCTTTTAACAATCGCTAGACCTCTTTCTTTTGGTTGTTTTGGATTACCTCCGATAAACAATTCAGTAGGTACATCATAGTTATCCATTGCTTGAATTTGATTCAATGGCATTAACTCTGTAATATTACCATCTTCATCAATTTTGTCTTTGTTAACCCAGTCTTTTCCTTCAACTTTGCTAATCATATCATTTGACTCAGAAAGAATAAAGTGAACTACTTTTTTCGTTTCTGCATTTAATGAATCAGCTTTTCCTTGCCATAAATCGATGATTTTTGTATCACCTTTTTCTAATGCTAATGCAGCTCTTTTACTTTCGAATGTTCCATAAACGTCACCGATTGATTTGTCGATGATTTCACCACTAGATTCTAGTTTGTCATTTATGGTTACAAAAGCTGCTATAATCTCCTTAGACACGTTAAGTGCCAAAAGAGCAGTCAATACGAGATACATCATCCCGATCATCTTCTGTCTTGGGGTTTCTTTTCCTCCTGCCATTTGTAATTAAATTTTAAGAATTAATTTATTAATAATGTTCCGAATATTACTATTCGTGAAACAAAGCCTATTATTTGTTAATAGTCATTGCTTTTAACATGTTACCGTAAACATTATTTAAGTCCGTTAAGTTCTTAGCTAACATTGACATATTCTCTTTGTAAAGTTTAGTGTCTTTTGCAGACTCTGAAAGATTAGTCATCATTTCAGTAACTTGACCTTGGAATTTCTCTGTAGCTTCTAAATGAGCAGAAGACCCTTTTAATTGTAATTCATATACATTGTTCAATGCAGATAAGTTTTTAGATACTTTTTGCATTTGCTCACCAAATGATTGCCCTTCCTCTGTAGAAGATGTCATTCCTGATATTGCAACAGAAGCTCTTTCGTATGATTCTGAAAGCTTAGCTACTTTATCAGATGCAGATTGTAAACTATCAACATAAGAGTCAGTTGCTGCAGCAGCTGAAGTAACGCCCTTCAATTGTGCTGCATTATCTCCTAATGCTTTCATTCCTTCACCTAAACGCTCTAATAAAGAACTATCTATTTTCGCTTCTTCAAGCATGTTATCAAGTTCTCCTGTAATTCCAGAACCACCGTTTCCTCCAGTTCCACGACCTCTTCCAGCCTGAATTTCTGCTGGATCGAAATCCTCATCATTACCTAAAGCTAATTCTGGATATACCAATTCCCAGTTTGGATCTTCATGTATCGGTTCAAATGCAGAGAAGATAAAGATAATCGCTTCTGTTCCTAGACCTACTACAAGCATTGGTCCCGCACCTGGCCAGTGCATGATTTTAAATAATGCACCAAGTATTACTACAGCTGCACCAATACCATACAATTTTGCCATAAAATTTTTCCATCCTTTACTTCCTGGTTTCATAATTTACTAATTTTTAAGGTTTAACTTTTATTATTTATTTGTTTTATTTACTTGTTTTAATGATTATCTTAATTGAAGATCTTGATCTAATTCTTCACCTCCTTCTTTTGAGAAATCTTTTCCACCTCTACCTAGGTGTGATGCAACTGATCTAAATCCAATGTAAGATTTAGCTGTATCACGGTACTCATAAGTTCTTGTACCGTTTTGTAGATAATATCCTATATCTTTCCATGAACCACCACGTATTACTTTACGCTTCATTGCAGGTGGATCCCAGTCTAATGCGTTGTAACGGTATTCAGAGTTTTGATCATGCGATAACTCATACATAGATTCGTCATAAGCTGTTTCACACCATTCTGATACATTTCCTGCCATACAATATAGTCCAAATCCGTTTGGATTATAAGAGTATGCTTTTACAGTTTGCGAACCACCATCTTGTTCGTAACGACCTCTCATTGGTTTAAAGTTTCCTAAGAAACATCCTGCAGTGTTACGAATGTATGGTCCACCCCAAGGATAAGCAGATAAATCTAAATCACCTCTTGATGCTCTTTCCCATTCAGCTTCACTTGGTAAACGGAAATCATGAACATACATTTCTCCCATTGATTCCAACCATCCATTTAATAATTGTGTTCTCCAAATATTAAATGCTTTAGCTTGTGGCCATGTTACACCAACTACAGGATAGTTGTCGTATGATGGATGCCAGAAATACATTTTAGTCATTGGATCATTAAATGCATATGTGAAGTCTCTAATCCATACCAATGTATCTGGATATACATTAATTGTTTCATCAATTACAAATCTTTGTCTGTCTTTGTGACCACGAATTGCATTGTTTTGACCAATTTTATTGATTTTACCTAAATCTTCATCACGACCTCTTGGTTCTTCAGTAAAAGGGTGCTCTGCTGAACGCAATGTTCTGTGATCTAAATCAGTTTTAACACCTTGGTTGTTGTACCCATTAGGTTTAATGTTTACTTTTCCTTTACGCGCTGCCTCAACTAAATCGATCCAGTAATATTTGAAATTTAATTTTCTAATATCAATTTCCTTACGCTTATAAAATCTTTGCGCAGAAGGATAATACATTTCAGAAAGTAATGGAACTAACATTGGGTCTTCATAAGAAAACTCACGGTCCCAGTTCAAAGAGAATTTTTCTATGTTTTGAAAACGATCACTTGATTCGTATTCAACCCATTCCATGATTCCTTCATCATAGTATTCATCTTGATAGTTAAGGAAACGATCTGCTTCTTTATCTTCTTCAATGTTTTCGTAAATCATCTTTCTTGCGATCGAATCTCTTACCCAGTGAACAAACTGACGGTATTCATTATTCGTTATCTCAGTCTGATCCATATAGAATGCAGAGATCGTCACTGTCTTCGAAATGGTTTGATGCATAAAAGGTACATCTTCATCATTTTGTCCCATGATATAAGAACCATGTGGAATGTAGACCATTCCTAATGGAACTTCAGGGTAGTATACCTCTCTACCTTGTACTCCAGTTAAATGTCCTGATCTTGTGCTACAAGAACCAAGCATTAAACTGATTAAACCTACTATTAATAATTTCTTCATTCTACCTTGTTTTTACTTTCCAGTTAATCACGAACAATTTAAAGGTCTTTTTAACTTTATGGTTATATAACGGAAAAGCTACCGAAATGGTTACAGATTATTTTTAAGTTTTTATAAATACCTTGGATTTTTAACCACAGTAATTGGAATTTTTGGTAATGGATAACAATACTTAACCATTAACTCATGTGAACCCGTAGATACACTTGAAATTCTATTTACTGTAATGTCATATGAGTATCCAAATGTAAATGAGTTCCAATTTAAACCTAGCATAACAGCTAGTGCGTCAGTAGTTCTGTATGTTAGTCCACCATAGAATGTGTCATCCCATATTGCACGGAAGTTCACATCTGCACTGACGAATTTCAAATCTGAACGAATCATACCATTTGCTTCAACACTTAATTGATCTATATCAAATGCTTTGTTCATTCTGTACCCTCCCATTGCATAATAGTGGCGTGCAGTATTGAAATTTAAATCAGTGATTTCAGCTGCTGGTAAATGCGTTGATGAAAGACCAGCATACCATCCAGTATGCGACATGTAATATAATCCAAAATTAGCATCAAAAGTAGCTTGAGATTTTGCTTGAGGCAATGAACCATCAAATGGATTACCATCAGGTGTTACCCATGTTGGACTCATACTAAAACTATTTAAGCCTAAAGCTGCTCCAATACCTAATGTACCGTTTGCTAGAGATAAGTGATAAGAATAGTTTAACGTAACGTTGTTTTGTCTTGAATATCCAATTGCGTCATGGTAAAATGAAATACCTGCAGCACTTGGTACATAGCGTGATATATTAGCTTCAGCATTCGCAAGTACTGAATTAGGAGCTCCGTTAAATTGATCCCATTGATTTCGATAAATCATTGTTCCGCAGACTTCATGTCCCATTCCTACTCCAGTAGCCCCAGGGTTAATACTCATTTTATCAAAAATAAAATGTGTCAAAACTTTATCCTGCTGTGCAAAAGTACTAGTTAAGCACGAGGAGATTAAAATTGAAATAAGTACGAGTTTCTTCATATATAGCTTTTTTTCAATGGTTTAGCATTTGATGAGTAATTAGATTACTTCATCAGTCGACTAAAGTAGTTAAAAATCTGTAAATAGGAAATAATTTAAATAGGAAATCATGATTTAATTTAAATTTCTCTTAAAAATTATTTGATATGTACTTAAACCATCTTTTGGTAAGTTTTCCACCATAAATCGGGGATTTCTCCTTGCATAGATTCTTGATACGTTTCGTAACTACATGGGATCATCTGATGTCGCATGAATTTCGAATTTTTTGCACCTGGGTAAGGTACTTCGATCCACCATCTGCCTGATTTATCACTTTTGTAAAAAATTATCTCTTCGTTAAGTTCTTCCAAGTATACCCTGAATTTTGTATAGCTTTTCTTACTACCAATAGGGAAGTCACCTTTCCGTTGTGCATACCCTTCATTGAAATACCATATTAATTGGGCAACTAACTCGTCAGTAACTAAGTTGTGATTACTATAGTAGTTAAATATTCCAAAGCTAGATAGTTTATCACTTATGCCAGCATATCTAGTGAGTTGACATGCTTCGTGTGCAAAGATACCATTTGGAGCTGTGTAATTTGAATTCTGAAGGTCACTAGCGCGAATGCTGGTTAAATCAAAACTAAGTATATCAGTGTTACGCATAAATGGTTCTGAAACTTGTATTGATCTATTAATTTCTCCTAATCTACAGACGTCAAAATATAAATCATTGAAAAGATCAGCTGTTTTACCCGAAATGTAATGTCCTTGAGCACCAATATTAGTATAGTTGAATAGATAACATGGCTTGTGTAGAAGTACGTGACTTAACCAGCCATCATGTGTTAACGGAGTGTTGATGTCACCTAAATCTAACTGGTTATCTATTGTTGTGAGATTTACCATTTGTTCCAGTTGCTCATACGCTTTAAAAATGGAATTGGTTAAATCCTGTGTTCCTCCAACAACAATTGGTATAATCTCTTTTTTGATTAACTCTTGACAAACAGTGGATATGGCGTATTGGGTGTCTTTAAAATTTTGTCCTGGAATTATGGTTCCTAAATCATAAATTTTGTGACTCCAATTGGAGCCTGCATATAAACGGTAGAACTGAGTTCTGAAATCGTTAGAATATTTACTATCCTTGTGCTTTACGTTATTTCTGAATTCAGGGACATAAATAATGGCGATACCTTCTTTATTTAATTCTGGAAAATGGTCTTCAAAATGAATTTGAATTTGGTTTCCGAGCATTAAGCTCTCGAGTTTTTCTGTTTGATTAACACTTTTGAAATATATTGAAATGTCTTTCATGGTTGAAATTGCAAAATGAAAATAAGGAGAAAGTAAAAACTGTCGCATGAAATACGACAGTTTTGAAATATTTATTTTTTCTTAGTTGTCTTGGTAGACTTTTTTGCTGAAGCCTTTTTAGTAGCTTTTTTCTTTGTTGTTGTTTTCTTTTTCGCTGTTGACTTCTTTGCAGTTGTTTTTTTCTTGGTCGTTTTTCCTCGTCCTTTCTTTGCAGGTTGATTTTCAGAAATTTCAATGCATTCCTCGTAAGTAAGTTGTTTTACTTTTTCTTCGTCATCTTTAATTTCCTTCGGAAGTTTGAAGTTGTTTTTACCAATCTTTAAATACGGTCCCCAACGTCCTATTAGAAGCTGCATTGTGTCATCCTCTGGAAAAGTCTTGAGTAGTTTTTTAGCATCCTCAACTCTTTTGTTTTTAATGAGTTCAATAGCTCTATCTAATTCGATGTCCATTGGATCATCCTCCTTGATAGAAACGAACTTACCGTCGTGCTGAACATAAGGTCCAAACCTTCCAATATTTGCCTTAACTATTTTGTCCTCAAATTTACCAAGCTCTCGCGGTAACTTGAATAAATCCATAACCTCTTCAAAAGTTATTGTTTCTATGGATTGGTTTGGGCGTAAACTTGCAAATTGTGCTTTTTTCTCTCCTTCGGTATCACCAATTTGTGCCATCGGACCATAACGACCGATTCTTACGATAACTTTTTCACCAGTTTTAGGATGTTCTCCTAAATATCTCTCACCTGAAGCACGTTCAGAATTTTCTAATGTATCTTCAACTGTTTTGTGGAATGGGTCGTAGAAACGTTGAATCATTTCTGTCCATTCTTTTAATCCATTGGCGATTTCATCAAATTCTTGTTCAACTTGAGCAGTAAAGTTGTAATTAAGGATTTCTCCAAAATGTTCTACAAGGAAGTCGGTAACAACCATCCCTATGTCTGAAGGAGAGAGTTTATTACGGTCTCTTCCTGTTATTTCAGTAGCAACTTCTTTCTTTACACCTTCATCATTCAAAGTGTAGATCATGTACTCTCTTTCTGTACCTTCGCGTTCCTTTTTCTCAACATAGCCTCTTTTTTGAACTGTTGAGATTGTTGGTGCGTAAGTTGATGGTCTACCGATACCTAATTCCTCTAATTTTTTTACTAATGAAGCTTCAACGTATCGAGGAGCTGCTTTGGTAAATCTTTCTCGGGCAATGATTGAAGTTGCTGTGAGTGTTTCACCCTCTTTTAAATCAGGAAGTAAACCTTCTAATGCTTTATCATCTTCATCTTCATCATCCATTTGTGATTCAAGATAAACTTTCAAGAACCCATCAAATTTGATGATTTCACCTTTAGTCACAAATAAATCCTCTATTTCCTCAGCACCAATCTTAATTGTCGTGCGCTCAAGTTTGGCTGGACTCATTTGTGAGGCGATAGATCTTTTCCAAATTAAATCATATAATCGATTTTCATCATTCCCTTTATTCACAGACGAAACGCCAAAATCTGTTGGTCGGATTGCCTCGTGAGCTTCTTGGGCTCCAGCACTTTTGCTTTTAAATTTCTTTGGGTTACTGTATTCTTTACCGTAATCTTTGATGATAGTGTTTTTAGCGCCTTCCATTGCTGTTTCAGAAAGGTTAACACTGTCTGTTCTCATATAGGTAATTAAACCAGCTTCATATAGTGTCTGTGCAACTCTCATTGTTCTAGAAACACTAAACCCTAGCTTTAAACTTGCTTCCTGTTGAAGGGTAGAGGTTGTAAATGGAGCACTTGGATTTTTTGTTCCAGGTCTCTTCGTTACGTCTGTAACCTTAAAGTTAGCATTGTCACAATTCTTAAGGAACGCCTCAACTTCTTTGTCCGTACCAATGTTATGTGCTAAGGTTCCCGATATTTTATCTTTTCCTTGTGTGAAATCTCCGACTACCCTAAAATAGTTTTCAGGAGTGAAGTTCATTATTTCTCTTTCACGTTCTACGATTAAACGAACGGCAACAGACTGAACACGTCCTGCAGATAAACTAGGTTTTACTTTTTTCCATAAAACTGGTGAGAGTTCAAAACCTACCAATCTATCCAAAACTCTTCTTGCTTGTTGAGCATTTACAAGTTCTTGATTGATTTCTCTTGGTTCTTGAATTGCTTTTTGAACGGCAGTTTTAGTAATCTCGTTGAAAGTAATTCTTTTGGTGTCTTTCTTGTCTAGTTTTAAAGTTTCGTATAGGTGCCATGAAATTGCCTCTCCTTCACGGTCCTCATCGGTAGCGAGCCATACTGTCTCTGCTGCTTTCACATTTTTCTTTAAGTCTGAAACGACCGATTTTTTGTCTGTACTGACTTCGTAATTTGGCTGAAAGTTATTTTCGATATCAATCGCCACACCTTTTTTAGCAAGGTCTCTTACATGTCCGTAACTAGACATAACAAGAAAGTCTTTACCCAAATAACCTTCGATTGTTTTTGCTTTAGCAGGTGACTCAACGATCACTAAATTTTTTGCCATATCGGTATTTGTTAATTTTTTTGTGAAATTGAATGCAAAATAACTTCAAATTAATGCGAAATACAAACTTTCTACTGTTTTTACTTCAATTAGTATTAAAAAAGCACTACTTACTAAAGTAAAAAAATAATGATTTTCACTTTTTCTTAATGCTTATACTCAATAATTATTAAAAATTAGCTACTGACATTTTGACACGTAGAGAAGAAAGTATATCTTTGCACTTCATAAAATTGAAAGTTTACCAATGGGAATTGTTTTAGATAAAGATATGGATGAGGCGCGTCAAGGAGAAGCGATCTCAATGGATTCATCAAAAGGAGGGAAGAAACTCTATTTAGAAAGTTATGGTTGTGCAATGAATTTCTCAGACAGTGAGGTTGTTGCATCTATTATGACCAACCAAGGTTTTTCCACAACACAAGATTCAGAGGAAGCTGATGTTGTTCTTATTAATACATGTAGTATTCGTGAGAATGCTGAGCAAAGAATAAGAAATAGATTAACTCAATTCAATAAAGCAAAACGTCAAAGACCAGGAATGGTGATTGGTATTTTAGGTTGTATGGCTGAAAGGTTGAAAAAGAATTTGCTTGAAGAAGAAAAGTTGGTCGATTTAGTAGCTGGTCCAGATTCATATCGTGATTTACCTGGGTTAATTTCGGAAGTCGAAGGAGGGCAAAAAGCGGTGAATGTTTTACTTTCTCGAGATGAAACTTATGCTGATATCAATCCAGTTCGTTTAGATAAAAATGGTGTTACTGGATTTGTAAGTATTACTCGTGGTTGTGATAATATGTGTTCGTTTTGTGTTGTTCCATTTACGCGTGGTAGAGAAAGAAGTAGAGATCCACATACCATCGTTCAAGAATGTGCAGCATTGTTTAACGCGGGATATAGAGAAGTTACTCTATTGGGTCAAAATGTTGATTCTTACCGTTGGAATATGACGAGTAAAGGTGATATCAAGGACGAAACTAAACCAACAACGAATTTTGCAGAATTGTTAGTTATGGTTGCTGGAGTTCATCCAGAATTAAGAATACGTTTTTCAACCTCTCATCCTAAGGATATGACAGATGATGTATTGTATGCAATAGCAAATCATAAGAATATTTGTAATTATATTCATCTACCTGTTCAGTCTGGAAATAGTGATATTTTGAAAAAGATGAACCGTGGTTATACGCGTGAATGGTATATGAATCGTATTGATGCTATCAAGAGAATTATTCCAGATTGTGGAATTTCAACTGATATTATTTCTGGGTTTTGTGGTGAAACAATAGAAGAACATCAAGATACTTTATCTATAATGCGTGAAGTAGAGTATGATTCTGCTTATATGTATAAATATTCTGAACGTCCAAAAACTTTAGCTGAAAGAAAGTATGAAGACAACATCCCTGAAGATGAAAAACAAAGACGATTAGAAGAGATTATTGAGTTACAACATGGTCATAGTTTAAAAATACATAAGGCTCAGATTGGTCAAATTCAAGAAGTCTTGGTTGAAAAAGAATCTCGACGTTCGTCTGAGCAATTGATGGGAAGAACTGATAAAAACCATAAAGTGATTTTTGATCGTAAAGACGCAAAAATTGGTGATTATGTAATGGTGAAAATTACAGATTGTAATAAAGCTTCTTTACGAGGTGAGATTGTTTAATCTAAAACCTTAATTGAAATATGAATATTCAACAGATCAAACAACGATTTGGTATTATAGGTAATTCGCCAGGACTAAATCGTGCGTTGGAAGTTGCTGCTCAAGTAGCTCCAACTGATATTTCTGTGTTAGTGACTGGAGAAAGTGGAACAGGAAAAGAAATTATTCCTCAAGTGATTCATCAATTAAGCACAAGAAAGCACGGAAGTTATATTGCAGTCAACTGTGGTGCAATTCCTGAAGGAACAATTGATTCTGAATTATTCGGTCATGAAAAGGGGGCTTTTACTGGAGCGAGTGGAAGTAGAAAAGGATATTTCGAAGAAGCTGATGGTGGAACAATATTCTTAGATGAAGTCGCTGAATTGCCACAACAAACTCAAGTTCGATTATTAAGGGTTCTCGAAACAGGTGAGTTCTTGAAAGTTGGATCTTCTCGCGTAATTAAAACAAATGTTCGTGTTGTTGCTGCGACCAATGAAAATATGGCCGAGGCGATTCGAAAGAATAAATTTCGTGAGGATTTGTTGTACAGGTTAAGTACTGTTCCTATTAAGTTGCCACCCTTACGTGACCGTAAAGATGATATTCATTTATTATTTAGAAAATTTGCTGCTGATTTTGCAGAAAAGTATAGGATGCCAAATATCAAATTGTCATCTGAAGCAATAGTGGCTTTGGAAAAATATCCTTGGCCAGGAAATGTTCGTCAATTAAAGAATATAGTTGAGCAAATTTCTGTAATTGAAAATGAAAGAGAAATTACGTTAGATAAGATTAATTACTACCTGCCTGATGATGAAGTGACAGGTGTCCCAGCAGTAGTTGGTGGGAAATCACAAGGGAGTGATGATTTTTCTGACCGAGAATTAATCTATAAGTTCTTATTTGACATGAAACGTGATATGAATGAGTTGAAAAAACTTGTCATTGAAATGTTGAATGGCGATAAAGAAGTTGATCTAACAGGTACTCAACGTGATGTACTTAATCGAGTATATTCAGATATATCTAACGAAGATAGTAAGCGATTATTGGAATCTGGTGTTAGAGATGAAGTGCGTGAGGAAAATAAATATCCAGATCAAGAAGAAGTGACAATTGTAGATAGCGACTATCAAGATCATGTTGAGGTAGAGGAATCACTTTCATTGGAGGAACGTGAAATGGAATTTGTGAAGAAGGCATTGGAGAAACATCATGGAAAAAGAAAAGATGCAGCCAAGGAACTTGGAATCTCTGAGCGTACTTTATATAGGAAGATTAAAGAATACGATTTAAAATAATGCTCAGATGAAAATACTCCTCTTTTTAATGACTTCAATTTTGCTTACTTCATGTTGGCCAACTAGTCTTTCGTTTCAGGATGGAAGTGTGCCTCCAGAATGGCAACGATTTATGGTAACGACTCTAGAGAGTAAAGCACCTAATGCGCCGATTAGTTATGCTAATGAGTTGTCAGAACTGATTAAGGACGGAGTTCAAAATAGAGTAGGGTTAAATTTAGTTAGTTCTGAAGCTGACGATCCTCAAATTACGATTACTGGAAGTGTTGATTCTTATAATATAACTCCCTTGTCTTTACAAGAAGATGCTTCTGATGTTAAGAATAGACTAACGATTCGCTCTAGTTTTCAAATTTTCATTACCTCACCAGAAGAAGATGTGATGGAGTTAAGTTCCTCTCGATTTGCTGATTTTGATGCTTCGCAAGATGTCGGGGCAATCCAAGCAGAATTATTGGAAGAAATCAATGATCAAATTGTGCAAGATGTTTTAAATAAGTTACTTTCGAACTGGTAATGTTAAATTTTGAAGAAATATCTCAAAGGATTCAGAATCCATCCTCAATTCAAATTGAAGATTTAGACAGTTTAAAAGAATTGGCTAAACGCTATCCATATACTTCAGTTTTTTCACAGCTGTATTTGAAAGGGTTGGCGATGCATAATACGATTCAATTTGAGGTTGAATTAAAGAATCATGCATATAAAATTCCAGACCGTACTCAATTATTCTTATTGGTTAATTCTGTTGAAAAGGAAGAATTAGAGTCATACGAAGAAACTACTGTTCAAACCGAAGCGCCTGAAAATGATGAAGAGTCTGATCAAATTACTTCAGGAGTTGCTGAAAAAGAAGTTTCTGAAAGTGAAGAACTAGGAGATTCAGATTCAAAAAATGAAGATGATCATCTAGAATTAATAGATGCTTCGACAGATGAATCTGATTCGGAAAAGGAATTAATCGAAGAACATGAGGCGGAAACAGATTCAGTTAATTCTGATACTCAGATGGATGAAGTTTCTGAATTGGAAGCCCAAAATGATGAGTTACAAAAAGATATTTCAGAATCCGCTGAAGACGAGGAGTCTGAACCTACATCTAGTTCATCAGATATTGAGACAAAAAAAGAGCTTGAGTCTAATCCTTTACGGAATATCAATGATTTAGAAAAAGATATACTAGCTCATGCAGTGAGTTCTTCCATTTTCATTGAGGTTGACGAGTATGAAGGTGAGACTTACCAATTTGAAAAGTTAAAAAAACTTGATGGAACTACCGAGGAGCAAGATACATCAGTTGATGTTGAATTTGAATTGCCTTTAGTAGAATCTGATGATGAAGCGGAAATAGAAGAAGAGGAAATAGAAGTTGATGAGACAATAAAGACAACAACTGAAAATGAAGAAAAACGTTCTTTTACTTCATGGATGGGAGGTTATCTGCAAGAAGACGAGCCTAAGGGAAAAACATCAGTTAAAAAAGCAGATGAATCTGTTGATTTGGCAATAAATGAGGAAAATACACCTCAAAAAGCAAACGAAAAAGAAAAAAATAAAGAAATTTTAAGTCAAGAAAAACGAAAATCTGAGTTCTTTTCACCTGTTAAAAAAGCGCGTGAAAGTCTTGATGAATCAAGGCTTCCAGTAAGTGAGACACTTGCGAAGATTTACGTAGCTCAGGGTAATTTTCCAAAAGCAATTGAAGCTTATGAAAAATTATTGTTGAAATTTCCAGAAAAAAAGAGTTTCTTTGCACTTCAAATTGAAACTTTGAAAAGAAAACTAAATTAAAATATGGGAACTTTATTAACTATTCTAATTGTCATCGCAAGTATCTTACTTGTATTACTTGTTTTAATGCAAAATCCAAAAGGAGGTGGATTGTCAACTGATTTTGGATCTGCTCAACAATTGGGAGGTGTAAAACAAACGAATGACTTTATCGAGAAAGCAACTTGGAGTTTAGCAGGTGTAATAGCAATATTGAGTATTTCAATGACTTTGATGTACCATGAGCCTACAGCGGCGCCAGTTGATTCAACACAAGAAACAGAGCAATCTGCTCCAGCACCAGCTTCAACATCAGGAGAGCAAGGAGAGTAATAGCATATACGACTTGAAAAAAAGTCAGTATTCATAGGTATTTAAAATGTCAGTGTGTCATATACACTGACATTTTTTTTGCTCTATATTTTGGCTTTATGACAAAAAGTACATGATTTCAGATTGGCATAAAATTGGTCAAAAAACAGATTGAAAAATTTAAACAAATTAAAATTAATACATATGTCAACATTAAAACCATTAGCGGATAGAGTGCTCGTAGAGCCAATTCCGGCAGAAGAGAAAACAGCGAGTGGAATTATCATTCCTGATGCAGCCAAAGAGAAACCTTTGAAAGGGACAATTGTAGCTATTGGAAATGGTAAAAAAGATGAGCCTATGACTGTGAAAGAAGGCGATACTGTATTATATGGCCAGTATTCTGGAACAGAGATTAAGCTTGAAGGTAAAAATTACTTAATTATGAAGGAAGCTGATATCTATGGTGTATTCCAAGGGTAGATTAATGCTAGCTAAAGACAATTATTAATTAAAAAACATTAGAAAATGGCAAAAGAAATCTTATTCGACGAAAAAGCAAGAGAAAAATTAAAAGATGGAGTTGATGCATTAGCAAATGCTGTAAAAGTAACATTAGGACCAAAAGGACGTAATGTTGTAATTGGAAAAAAATTCGGTTCTCCACACATCACGAAGGATGGTGTTTCTGTAGCTAAAGAAATCGAATTGAATGATGTTGTTGAGAATTTAGGAGCTCAAATGGTAAAAGAAGTTGCTTCTAAAACAGCTGATATTGCAGGTGATGGAACAACTACAGCAACTGTGTTGGCTCAAGCAATCATTACTGCTGGATTGAAAAACGTTACTGCAGGTGCAAATCCAATGGATTTAAAAAGAGGTATCGACAAGGCAGTTAAAGTAATTGTTGCTGAATTGAAAAAACTTTCAAAAGAAGTTGGTTCAGATAATGACAAGATCAAACAAATTGCTTCTATTTCAGCGAATAATGATGAAACAATCGGAGCATTGATTGCCGAAGCAATGAAGGTTGTAGGTAACGATGGTGTAATTACTGTTGAAGAAGCAAAAGGTATCGAGACAGAAGTTAAAACTGTTGAAGGAATGCAGTTTGACAGAGGTTATTTATCACCTTACTTTGTTACGAATACAGAGAAGATGATTGCTGATTTAGAGAATCCTTATTTGTTGATTTGTGATAAGAAAATCACAAGTATGAAGGAATTGTTGCCAGTATTGGAACCAGCAGCTCAGTCAGGACGTCCATTGTTAATTATTGCTGAAGATATTGATGGAGAAGCATTGACTACTTTAGTTGTGAACAGAATTAGAGGTTCATTAAAAGTTGCTGCAGTTAAGGCTCCAGGATTTGGAGATAGAAGAAAAGCTATGTTGGAAGATTTAGCAATTTTAACTGGGGGTCAAGTTATCTCTGAAGAGAAAGGATTGTCTCTAGAATCAGCAACACTTGAAATGTTAGGTTCTGCTGAGAAAGTTGAAATTGATAAAGACAACACAACAATTGTAAACGGAGCAGGAGATAAAGATGCAATTGAAAGTCGCGTTGCTCAAATCCGTGCACAAATGGAGACTTCTACATCAGATTACGACAAAGAAAAAATGCAAGAACGTTTGGCTAAATTAGCTGGAGGAGTTGCTGTATTATACGTTGGAGCTGCGTCTGAAGTTGAGATGAAAGAAAAGAAAGACCGTGTAGATGATGCATTAGCTGCAACACGTGCTGCTGTAGAAGAAGGTGTAATTCCTGGTGGTGGAGTTGCATTATTAAGAACTTTGGATGGATTGAATGATCTTAAAGGTGATAATGATGATGAAACTACAGGTATCGAAATCGTTAAGCGCTCCGTTGAAGAGCCATTGAGACAAATTGTGAAGAATTCAGGTAATGAAGGAGCAGTTATTGTTCAAAAAGTACTTGAAGGAAAAGACGACTATGGTTATAATGCAAGAACTGAGAAATTCGAAAACTTACTAGAAGTTGGTGTATTGGATCCAACAAAAGTGACTAGAATTGCAATTGAGAATGCAGCATCTATCGCGTCTATGTTGTTGACAACAGAGTGTGTGATTGTTGATGAGCCAGAAGAGGAAGGTTCAGCTGCACCAATGGGTGGAGGAATGCCAGGTGGAATGCCAGGAATGATGTAATCCTTACTGAATATTATTAAACAAAAATGGCGGTCATAATTTGACCGCCATTTTTAGTTTATATCTTATGTAAAGCTATTTTCAATTTTACTTTAGCTTAACCTATCCGTTAATATCTTCATTTCAATAACTGGAGAGATTCTTTCATAAATAATGTTGTAAACAGCCTCAACGATTGGCATCTCAACATTGAACTTCTTATTGATTTCCATTACAGATTTTACTGCGTAATAACCTTCAGCAATCATGTCCATTTCCATTTGTGCTATTTTCACTGAATATCCCTTTCCTATCATAAATCCGAAAGTTCTGTTTCTTGAAAACTTAGAATAGGCTGTTACGAGTAAATCTCCAAGATAGGCGCTACTTTTAACATCTCGATGTATTGGACTGACTTCATCAATGAAGTTTTCTATTTCTTGAATTGCATTTGATATTAATACGGCTTGAAAGTTGTCACCATAACCTAACCCAGCACAAATTCCGGAGGCAATTGCATATACATTCTTTAGGATTGCCGATAGTTCAGTTCCGAATAAATCATCAGAAGTTGTCGTTTTGATGAAACGTGTTCTGAACTTGTCAGCCATTTCATCTGCAATATCTTCATCTTGACAAACTATGGTAAGGTAAGATAACCTTTCTAGCGCAACTTCCTCAGCATGACAAGGTCCAGAAATGATACCTATATCATCGTATGGAGTATTGAAGGTTTTGTGAATAAACCTTGCAGGAATAGCATGGTATTCTGGAATAATTCCTTTGACTGCTGAAAATACAATTTTTCCTTCAAACAATGCTATGGGAAAGTCTTGAAACAGTGAAGTTAAGAAAGCCGATGGGGTTGCTAAAATAATGATATCCGAACTAGTAACTACAGACTCAAGATCTGTCGAAACATTTATCTTTTCTGTTTTCAGTTCAACACCTTGAAGGTATTTAAGGTTTCGTTTGTATTTTGAAATGTGCTCTACAGCCTCTTCATTTCTCATCCACCAATATACCTTCTCAACATTTTCAGTGAGGATTTTAACTAATGCAGTCGCCCAGCTACCTCCACCAATTACACCTATTATTTTTTTAGACTTGTCCATATACTATCTACAAAAATACATTTTCTATTCGAAGGTGACGTTTTTTAGAGCTTAATCTTGATAAATAAAATAAAGATAAACTGATTTATTTTACTGTATATACCATCTATTTAATGTGTGAAAGTAGACGTGTTTTTAATTAATGTGTTGATTTTGAGTGTTGAAATATATAGTTCAAATAAAATTATTACATTCATTTTTATTTTGAATTGTTAAAATAGAATGTTTATATTTATAACTCAATATTGAAGAACTTGGTTCTTGTAAACGTTTTGAAATTAATCGATTGAAAATTGATTAAATAAATTTGGTTTTAATCGCCATTTTTTTTGTTTTTCTTCCTCATTTTTTGGGGTAAAAAAAATAGTAAAATTATTGTTTTAAAGGTTTGGTGATTGCACTATTTTAATACTTTTACAACAATATTTAAAACTGTCAAATAATAGATTTATGAGTAATAGCAAGCCTAGAGTTGTAAAAGATTATGCTAAAATTGATAAGGCCGTAAAACAGCAAATCAAATTAAATTACCCTGAAGGGTTTGAAGGTAATCTAATCAAGTTTAAGAATAAAGAAGGGAATACTGTTAGTGCATTGCCTTTTGAAACTGAGGATTATTATTACTTGGTTCGAATGACAGTTAGTCAAGCTCAAGAAATTATTGAAGATGATGATGATTATGATGATGACGGATTCTTAAAAGAAGATATTAAAGAAGAATACGAAGATGACTCTATTAATGAAGAGTTTGAATAGTGTTTTTTCTTTTGCTATTCAGCATTTAGTTTAAAGATGATATATAACGAAAATGATGTAAATACATTAATAAAAAGACGACGTGAAGTCGTTTTTTTAGTTTTAACAGGACTGTTTCTAGGCTCTTTGGTGATGCTCAATATTCTAGGAGTTAGCCGATTTATTGATTTTTCAGATTATGTTGGTATTCCAGAGGGAAGCGCCATAAGTTTTTCCCTTGCGATTGGTGTCCTCCCTTATCCGATAACCTTTTTATGTACAGATTTTATTTCCGAAATTTATGGACGTAAAAGAGCTAATACTGTAGTCTGGGTAGGACTACTCCTTAACATCTGGGTGCTTTTTATAATATGGTTCGGTGGCTGGTTAGACGCACCAGAAACTTTACAAGCTGACGGAACTTTATCTATAGGTATAAAAGAAGGGAAAGCAGTGGTTCCCCAAGGTTATGCTTTTTACGCCATTCGAAGTTTGGCTTTTGGAGCTACTTTAGCCTCAATGATTGCATATCTAACAGCACAATTCGTAGATGTACACATCTTCCATTTTTTAAAACGAAGAACCAAAGGAAAAAAGATGTGGTTGCGTAATAATGCTTCTACTTTAATGAGTCAATTAATAGATTCAATTGCAGTAATTTTGATAACACATTATTTCGTTAGTGGTATTCCAATCGATCCTGACAAATCAACAAACTTGCAATTGCTCTCGTTTATTATTAGTGCGTATTTGTTTAAAGCTATTGTGGCTTTAATCGATACTGTTCCATTTTATTTCGGTTCTAAGTATTTAAAACGTTATTTAAAAGTTGAAGATGAAATCTCAGCGGATTAATTAAGATTCCATCCGAGTTTTAAATATAGAACTAGAAGATGTTTTAAGTATTTAACAATTGGCTTTGAAACATTTCATTTGATGTTTTGTTTGTTCTAAAGTTAATTGCAAATCATGATTTGTTTTGTTGGTTGACTAGATTAAAACTTTAAAGTATGAAAAAAAATATTGAAAGATATCTTGATCAAAGTTTACTTTTATTGACTGCATTCTTTATGTTGTCGTGTAACACAGAAAACAATAACCCATTATCTGAATTTAGGGATGTCAAGCAAACAAATATTGTAATTCCACAAGGTTCTGTAAAATCAAATGTACAGGAAGATACAATTCGAAAAATAAAAAAAACAGATGCTGAATGGAGGGCTCAACTAACAGATGAGCAATATAGAATTGTTCGTGAGGCGGGTACAGAGCAAGCGTTCACTGGAAAATATTGGAATTATAAAAAGGCAGGCGTTTATCATTGTGTGGCCTGTGACTTACCTTTATTTGAATCATCTACTAAATATAAATCAGGAACAGGTTGGCCAAGTTTTTATGCGCCGATTAATGAACAGGTAGTTACAGAAGTTGAAGATCGTTCGCATGGTTGGAGTAGAGTAGAAGTGGTGTGTACAAGATGTAATGGTCATTTAGGACACGTTTTTGAAGATGGTCCAAAGCCAACAGGATTGAGATATTGTTTGAATTCAGCGTCCTTGAAGTTCGAAGAAAAGTAAATTAATTGAGTTTCCCTCCGTACTCTAAAGAGAATCTAGGAACGTCTACTTTGAAATCCACTGTTTTATTCCCCTCGTCGTTAATTGTTGAAAAATTATAATATCCTTCCATGAATCCTAGACTCGATGATAAATCACAACCCGAAGTGTAGGTGTGTGTTTCACCTGGTTCTAAAACAGGTTGTTCGCCTATAACACCTTCTCCTTCGATTATTCTTGTTGGAGCAAGTGAATCAACAATTCTCCAATATCTTGAGATTAGTTGCACTCTGTTATGACTTAAATTTTCAATCTTAATTGAGTAATTAAAAAAGTATAAATTCTTTTTCAATTGCGTTAAATCGGATCGAAATAAAGCAGTAACAGTTATTTTTATGCCTTTAGTAATGGCGACATTCATGATGCAAAATTTAATTTGTAATTAAAGATTAGGTTAAATTACTGAATAAAAATAAGAATTTGAGTTGAAACATCAAATTATTTGGGTTATCAACGTCGAATCCTATGTTTTATTATTTAGAACCAGTCTAAATTAACACTCTCTCATTCTAAAGCATTCTTAACTGCTCCTAAATTCCAACAAATTTATATTTTTGTGTCCTACAAAATTAAATGTCTATATAAACATGTCAAAGGCGGTTAGACTTAAAAAAGGACTTGATATCAAGTTGCTCGGTGAAGCCGACCAGGTTAAAGTTGAGGCGAAAAGCCCAACGATGGTCGCATTAAAACCTTCTGATTTTCATGGATTAGTTCCAAAAGTCGTTCTAAAAGAAGGAGAAAAGGTAAAACGTGGTGAAGTCGTGTTTTACGATAAATACAACAAGGATGTAAAGTTTGTATCCCCAGTAGCAGGGACCATCTCAGAGATTTTGAGAGGTGAGAAAAGACGTATTTTAGAAGTACGTATTTCTGTTGCTGCTGAAGATGAAGCTGTACAGGTAGAACCAGTTGATCCATCCTCTATAGAGAGAGATGAGATTAAATCTATCATGTTAGCGAACGGACTTTGGCCATTTGTAAAACAACGTCCATTGGATAAAATTGCTGATCCAGCAGTTACTCCAAAATCAATATTTATTTCAGCGTTTGATTCTGCTCCTTTAGCACCAGACTATGACTTTATATTGCATGGACAAGGTCAGTTTTTCCAACACGGTTTAAATGCGTTAGCAAAGTTAACGGATGGAAAAGTAAACCTTACTTTAAACGGTAAAGGTTCTCCTGATGAGTGTTTTCAAAATGCTAAAAATGTTGAAATCAACAAGATTTCAGGGAAGCATCCAGCAGGAAATGTTGGAACTCAAATTCATCATTTCGATCCTATTGATAAAGGGGAGTTTGTTTTTACATTGAATCCACAAGATGTTGTTACTATCGGTAAATTCTTTGCTGAAGGTAAGTTTGATGCATCAAGAATTGTTGCGTTAACGGGGTCAGAGGCTGATTCTAGAAAATATTATAAAACTGTAATAGGTGCGAACGTTAATACAATTGTTGAAGGTAATTTAACAAATGATAATGTTCGTGTCATTAGTGGTAACGCTTTAACAGGTGAAGCCATTGGTGCAGATGGATACCTAGGATTTTATGATGCTCAAATAACTGTATTACCTGAAGGAGATGACTATAAGTTTTTCTTATCAGAAGGATGGTTGTCACCTGGTTTCGATAAATATTCAGCAAATCGTTTATTCCCAACTTGGTTAATGCCAAATAAGAGAAAGCGTTTAGATACAAACCTTAATGGTGAGGAACGTGGATTTGTTGTTACTGGTGAAATGGAAAGAGTATTGCCATTTGATATATTACCAATGCAATTAATCAAAGCAATTATGGTAAATGATATTGATGCAATGGAGCAATTAGGTATCTATGAGATAGCACCTGAGGACTTCGCATTGTGTGAGTATGTTTGTACATCTAAAATAGACATTCAGGAAAAGATCCGTGAAGGTTTAGATGTGATCGAAGAAGAATGCATGTAAGTGTTAAATTATAAATTTTAGGAAATTGAAAGCATTAAAAAAAGTCATTCAAAATCTTGACCCAAAGTTTGAGAAGGGTGGTAAGTGGGAGAAAATGTATCCACTTTATGAAACACTCTCAACTTTTTTGTTTACGCCAAAACACGTAACAAAGAAAGGGGCACATATTCGTGACGGAGTTGATTTAAAGCGTACCATGTTTATGGTAGTTATCGCAATGATTCCGGCTTTGTTGTTTGGTATATACAATACAGGACACTGGCATTACGAATTACAATCTTATTTGAATCCAGAACAATATGGCGCTTATAGTGACTATTTAACTGGGTTTGGAGATAAAGTAGTATATGGATTATTTCAAGTATTACCACTTGTTATTGTTTCATACGGAGTTGGTTTAGCAATCGAGTTCATATTTGGATTTGTTCGTGGACATGGTCTTCACGAAGGATTCTTAGTATCAGGGATGTTAATTCCTTTAATAATGCCTGCTGATGTTCCATTATGGATGGTAGGTGTAGCAACAGCTTTTGCTGTAGTTATCGGTAAAGAGGTATTTGGTGGTACAGGAATGAACATCGTTAATATCGCTTTAACAGCGCGTGCGTTCTTATTCTTTGCTTATCCAACTGCTATGTCAGGAGATAAGGTATGGAAATCAGGAACAACTGATGTTATTGCCGCAAACGACGGTATTTTACCTGATGGAGCTTCAGGTGCGACAGCACTAGGTGATTTAGCTTCATTTGTTGGTGATGCACCTGTAGTAGCAGGAGAAACCATCGCTGAAAACGCTTCAAGCGCTGAGTTAATTCAGAAATTTGAAGGAGCTTATGATCCATTACACGCAATTATTGGAATGATCCCTGGTTCAGTTGGAGAAACTTCAATGATCGCTATTTTACTAGGAGCTGGTTTATTATTGTATACCGGAGTTGCTTCTTGGAGAATTATCCTTTCTTTCTTTGCAGGTGGATTCGTATTTGGTTTATTAATGAACCTAATTGGAGCTAATGCTTATATGGATTTACCAGCTTATTACCATTTAATCATAGGAGGTTTTGCTTTTGGTGCAGTATTTATGGCAACAGATCCTGTTACAGCATCACAAACTCAATATGGTAAGTTATGGTATGGATTCTTAGGTGGAGGTTTAGCGGTATTGATCCGTGTATTGAACCCTGCATATCCTGAAGGAGTAATGTTAGCAATCTTGTTTATGAACATTATGGCACCATTAATTGACCATTATGTAGTTCAAGCAAATATTTCTAGACGTAAAAAACGATTTAAAACAGCTTAGTAATGAAGGTTAATAAAGACGGAAACGGTTATACTTTTGCCTTTTCAATTATATTGGTTATAGTTGTAGGTGTGATTTTGTCATCACTTTCAATTGGATTAAAACCATTGAAGAAAGCAAATGTAGAGGTAAAAAAGAAAATGAGTATTTTATCAGCGTTAGGTGTTGAATCAACACGTAAGGATGGAAGCGATAAATACGAAAAATACATAAAAGACAGTTATGTAATTTCTCACAATGGAGTTTTACAAGAGAATCTACCAGAGGAAAAGCAAGCATTTAGTTTGGATGTGCAAAAGCAATTCAGAGATAAAACAATCAAAGTTGAAGATAGATTATATCCAATTTTTGAAGCGGAGAAAGACGGAACGACATTGTTTGTTTTGCCAGTAGTAGGTAAAGGACTTTGGGGACCAATTTGGGGATTCGTTGCTTTGGCTGATGATTATGAAACTATTGTAGGTACGTCATTTGATCATAAAGGTGAAACTCCTGGTTTAGGTGCAGAAATTGCACAAAGTTTCTTTGAGGATCGTTATATCGATGAAAAAATCGCAATTAATGGTTCATTTACTCCAATTAGTGTAGTTCAAAACGGTTCTGGTTTTGAAGACCAAAAAGTAGATGGAATTACTGGAGGTACTATTACTTCTAAAGGAGTCGAGAAAATGGTAAACGAGACCATGGAAGTTTATTATAAATATTTCAGTAAAAACAAATAATACAATGAGCACAACTGAAGAAAAAGTAAAAGCTCCAAAAGAGCCATTGTTCTCTAAAAAGAACAAGAGATTAATCACAGACCCTTTATCGGATAACAATCCTATTACCATTCAGGTACTTGGTATTTGTTCTGCTTTAGCTATCACAGTTCAAGTTGAGCAAGCTTTTTGGATGTCGGTATCGGTTATTTTTGTAATGGTTTTTGGTAACCTTATTGTATCGTTACTAAGAAACTTGATTCCTTCACGAGTTCGTATTATCGTACAGCTTGTTATTGTAGCCTCACTTGTAATTATTGTAAATGAATGTCTGCAGGCCTTTGTACCTGATGTATCAGAAAAACTTTCTGTATTCGTTGGGTTGATTATTACAAATTGTATTATCATGGGACGTTTTGAAGCATTTGCTATGTCAAACAAACCTTTCCCTTCTATTTTGGATGCAGTAGGTAATGCAATTGGTTATGCTTGGATCTTGGTATTGGTTGCTTTGATTCGTGAGGTATTCGGTTCAGGAAAAATCTGGGGTGCAGCCATCTTTGGTAATAACCTTCCAGGTGAAGAAAGCGGACTTTACGCATTGGGTTATGTAAATAATAATATGATGATTTTGCCTCCAATGGCCTTAATCGTTGTAGGTGTTATTATCTGGATCCAACGTACAAGAAATAAAGATTTAGTTGAAGAACATTAATAAGAGATAAGATATAAATTATGGAAAGTACATTAGATATATTCGTAAAGGCGATTTTTACAGAAAATATGATTTTCGCCTATTTCCTAGGAATGTGTTCTTATTTAGCTGTATCAAAAACAGTTAAAACGGGAGTTGGTCTTGGACTTGCAGTAATATTCGTATTGGTTGTTACTGTACCGATGAACTATTTATTAGAAAATTATGTGTTGAAAGAAGGAGCATTGACTTGGTTAAATCCAGAGTATGGTTTGAGTGGTTCAAAAACTATTGATTTGAGCTTTTTATCTTTCATTATGTTTATTGCAGTAGTTGCTTCAATCGTTCAGCTGGTAGAGATGCTTGTTGAGAAATTTGCACCTACTTTATATGGAGCATTAGGAATCTTCTTACCGTTGATCGCCGTAAACTGTTCTATTCTTGGTGGAGCATTGTTTATGCAAGATCGTCAATACTCAACAATTTTAGATGCAACTTCATTTGCATTTGGTTCAGGTATTGGATGGTTTATAGCTATCGTTTCATTGGCTGCAATACGTGAAAAAATCCGTTATTCAAATGTTCCACCTGCATTAAGAGGTTTAGGAATTACTTTTATCGTAACAGGATTGATGGGTATTGCTTTCATGAGTTTTATGGGAGTAGAATACGGAAAGAAAAAAGATAGTAAAACAAATACTATCAGTGGAGGAGCAGTTGAAACTTCTCAAATTATTAATGATATAAAACAATAGAATAATGGGTTTATCAATTTTAATTACGGTAGTATTCTTCTTAGCGGTAATTTTATTGTTGGTTTCGATGTTGCTTTTTGTGAAAGCAAAGTTGTCTCCTTCAGGAAAAATTAAAATTACAATTAACGGAGAAAAAGAACTAGAAGTAGACGGTGGAGGAACTCTATTGAGTACTCTTGGAACCAATGGAATCTTTTTACCTTCAGCTTGTGGAGGTGGTGGTACTTGTGTTCAATGTACTTGTCAAGTTCATGAAGGAGGAGGAAGTATTCTTCCAACTGAGGAACCACATTTCTCAAGAAAAGAAATTAAGGAAAACTTTAGATTGGGTTGCCAGGTTAAGGTAAAGGAAGATATGCAAATTGAAGTTCCAGAAGAAGTTCTTGGAATTAAAGAATGGGAAGCGAAAGTTGTCTCAAACTACAATGTTGCTTCTTTTATTAAGGAATTTATTGTTGAAATTCCTGAAGACATGGATTATAAAGCAGGTGGATATATTCAGATTCGTATTCCTCACTGTGTAGTAGACTTCAAAACAATGGATGTAACTGCACATCCTGAAGATCACCCAGGTCAACCAGATAAATTTAAGGCAGAATGGGATAAGTTTAAATTATGGCCTCTTCAAATGAAAAATAATGAAGATACTGTGAGAGCTTACTCTATGGCTTCTTACCCTGCGGAAGGTAGAAGAATTATGTTGAACGTACGTATCGCTACTCCACCATTTGACCGTAAGGCAGGTGACTGGATGAAAGTGAACCCTGGTATTGCTTCATCTTATATCTTCAACTTGAAACAAGGTGATACTGCAATTATTTCAGGACCTTATGGAGAGTTCTTCATCAATGAAGAATCAGATGCTGAGATGTTATATATCGGAGGTGGTGCTGGAATGGCGCCAATGCGTTCTCACTTATATGAATTGTTCAAAACAATGAGAACTGACCGTAAAGTAACTTACTGGTATGGTGGTCGTTCAAGAGCAGAGTTGTTCTATATTGAGCACTTCCGTGAATTGGAGAGAGAATTCCCTAATTTCAAGTTCTACATGGTATTGTCTGAACCTTTAGAGGAAGACAACTGGAAAGTGAAAAAGGATATTCATGACGAAGAAGGTGATGGTTTCTTAGGATTCGTTCACCAGGCTGTTATTGATCAATACTT
Organism: Brumimicrobium aurantiacum; assembly: GCF_003402975.1. GTDB lineage: Bacteria > Bacteroidota > Bacteroidia > Flavobacteriales_D > Crocinitomicaceae > Brumimicrobium > Brumimicrobium aurantiacum. The sequence continues at coordinate 168,807 of NZ_QURB01000009.1, forward strand.
GAAAAAACATGATGAACCAGAAGATATCGAATTTTATTTCTGTGGTCCACCATTAATGAACCAAGCTGTTCTTACAATGTGTGACGAGTGGGGTGTTCCACCAGAGAATGTATCATTTGATGATTTCGGTGGTTAATCAAAATCAAAATTATACAAAAGCGTTTCTTCGGAAACGCTTTTTTTTTGACCACTATTTATACTATGAGTATTCCCTCCAATATATTTAGTCAAAAAAAAATGAGATACAATTCAATGCATCTCATTTATTAAAGTTTCTTATGAAAGAATGTACTACATATCTTTCGCTGATTCAATCACCTTTTCTTTTAATTCACCGATATATTCAACTAGTCTATCCATTAATTTAGGCTCGTTAACAGCAACAATCTTTGCTGCTAATATTCCTGCATTCTTTGCTCCATCCAAAGCAACAGTTGCTACAGGAATTCCACCTGGCATCTGTAAAATAGAAAGTACAGAGTCCCATCCATCGATTGAGTTTCTTGATTTAATTGGAACACCAATCACTGGGAGTGGTGTTAAAGAAGCTGTCATTCCTGGTAAATGAGCTGCACCACCTGCACCGGCAATAATTGTTTTTATGCCTCTAGTATGTGCATTTTTACCATATTCAAACATCTTTTCAGGAGTTCTATGTGCAGAAACTATGTCCATTTCATATTCAACACCTAAATAATCTAAAATATCTGCAGCTTCCTGCATAATCGGCAAATCTGATTTGCTCCCCATTATTATTCCAACCTTCGCCATAATTTGTTTTTTGGCAAAGATATATATTTATCGTTACTGAAGCTCCAATTGAATCTTATCAATTTGGCATTCCATACATTAATTTCCGAGTACTTTATAGAATTGTTTCTAAGCAATAAGTTTTTATGACAGTATTTGTATTAATATATCTCATTAATTCGCTTAGACATTTTATAGTCTATTTCTGTTACTGTATTACCTTCTTCGCTTGTTGTAAGTTTGATATTTACTTTATTATAACTGTGCATTAAAATGGTAGGATGATGGTCCATTTCTTCTGCAATCTTTCCAACTTCATTTACAAATTTCAAAGATTCCTTGAAATCTTTAAAATCAAAATCTTTTTCTAAATTATTGTGTTCCATTTTCCAGTTCATAGTATGAGTATTTGAATGATTGCTTTAATTTACGAAATGTAATCTTGTAATCAAAGTGTAATTACTTCATCAGAGTAATCTTTATACTAATTTGAATAATTAATTTTACGCTTCTTAAATTTGGAGTCTTTCAATATCAAAAGCTATCCTGTTAAGATTTTTTACAATGATAAAAGTGTATTAATCTACTATTATGACTATCTTATAACATTATAAGCAAAGAAAATATATATTTGTAAGCATATGAAATGGATTGGAGAACGTATCAGCTTTGTGGATAAGAAAGAAAGTGTAAGCTTTGTAATTTATCCACCGAAAATGGGAAGGAAAAAGGGATTATTAATTACTTGGTTTATTCTATGGTTACTCATAGGTGGTTATGTAACCTCTCAAATGTTTAATGATTATTCTGATCAAGAGAAGTTGGCCTTATTCATATTTATGGCCTTTTGGTTGTATTTTGCCATTCGTGTATTTAGAACAATGCTTTATTTATTTTTTGGTCGAGAATACATCAAACTTGACAAAAATTCTTTACGTATAAAGCGTACTATTGGAACATATGGTAAATCAAAGCAATATTTCATTGAAAACATTTCTAAGTTCTCCATGATAGTTCCTAAAGAAAATTCCTTTCAAAAAGTATACGATGATTCTCTATGGGTGAGAGGATCGAATAAAATCCAATTTGAATTTTTTCAAAAACGCATTTCTTTTGGTAGAAAGCTTGAAGAGAAGGATGCCAAAATGATGTTTCAAATACTTACAAAAAGAATTGAAAAGTATTTGAATGCGAAGAAGAAACAAGCTTAGTAGTTTTAATTTAAAACCACAATTGCCAAGTTTAAAGCCGTTGCAAAAGTAACCCATAAAAGGTATGGAATTAATAGAAATGCAGAAAGTCTATCCAACCTAAAGAAATGGCGAATCAAAATAATTATGAAAGCCAGAATAATAAAGATGATGACCAAAGCTAGGTTAATCAGGTGATACTTAAAAAAGACGGGTGTCCAAGCAAGATTAAATAGGAAGTGAATGATAAAGATGACGATTCCTCTTTTGGCAAATTTCCTAAAGATAGGGTAACGGACAACTGCAACCATTTGCCAGATAATGGCTAATGATCCTCCCATAAGGATGTAAAGGATAGTCCATGCTGGTCCAAATAACCAATTAGGTGGTGTGAAAAAAGGCTTTTCTAATTGTTCATACCAATCCTCGAAACCTGACATTGAAGATAAGCCACTCAATGTTCCAAGACCTAAACAGGCCAATGAACAAATGACTATTTTCCACCATAGTCCGTTCTTAAAAGAAGATGTATTGTGCGGTCCTGTATGTATTTGCATGTGCTTCTATTATGTGTTTAATTTCTTTTGAATATCCACCACCCATACTTATGACGAGGGGTAGATTTAATTCTTTCGCTAAGTTGATCACTATTTCATCTCTTCGCTTACATCCTTTGATGCTTACATTTAGCCGACCTAACTTATCCGTATCTATAATATCTATTCCTGATTGGAAAAACAAAAAATCTGGATTAAAATCTTTTAAAATCTCAGATAATGAACTTTCTAATAAGTAAATATACTCATTATCTTCGATTCCATCGGCTAAGGGAATATCTAAGTCAGACTTTTCTTTTTTTAATGGGTAATTGTTTCCTCCATGCATACTGAAGGTGAAAACATTAGGATTGTCTTGGAATATTTGAGCAGTTCCATTTCCTTGATGAACGTCTAAATCAATGATTAGAATTTTATTGGCTTGCTTCGTATCTAATAACCATTGTGCTGCAATAGCTTGATCATTAAGTAAGCAAAATCCCTCACCACGATTTGTAAATGAATGATGCGTTCCTCCTGCAATATTCATGGAAACTCCATTTACAAGTGCGTATTCACAACATTTTCTGGTTCCTTCCATAATGAGTTTTTCACGTAGGATTAATCCTTCATCATGAATAAAACCTGTTTTTCGTTGAGCTCTACGGTCTAATTTTAAACCAAATAAATCATTGACATATTGCTCGTCATGAACTGCTAAAATGTGCTTTCTATCGATTATTTCAGGTTTAAAAAATGCGTCTTCTTCAATAGTACCTTCATGCAGTAATTGTTGAGGTAATAACTCATATTTTTCCATCGGGAATCGATGTCCCTTTGGGATTATATGGTAATATGAAGGATGAAATGCAATTTTTAACATGACTTTACATCGGTGCAGCCAATCTCATTAATTCAGCTGCTGTTATCGCTCCAAAAGTTCCTATGAAATATCCCACAACAGCCATTAAAACCCCAACGGTTGTTAATGCAGGGTGAAATGCATTGGCCACAATAGGAGCAGAGGCAGCACCTCCAACATTCGCTTGACTTCCTACAGCCAAGAAGAAGAATGGAGCTTTAATGATTTTAGCGACAACAATTAAAAGTAATGCATGGAAAGCCATCCAAATTAATCCGACGAAAATAAGTAATGGCTTATCGAAAATCATTGAAATATCTACTTTCATTCCAATAGTAGCAACAAGAATGTAAAGGAAAACTGACCCGATTTTAGAGGCTCCAGCACCTTCATAGTTCTTCGCTCTTGTAAAACTTAACATAAGTCCATAAAGTGTTGAAATTACAACCATCCAAAAGAATTGGCTAGAAAAAGTATTACCTTTTCCATATTGCTCCAAGAAGAATTCAGACAAATATGTTCCTAAAAAATGTGCTAAAGCAACACCACCGAAAACCAATCCTGTAATTACCATATAATCGGTCAAGGTTGTTTTACGATCTACTTCTTTTTGGAAATCTTCAACTTTTACAACTAATTCATCAATTGCACTACTATCTGCTTTTAACCAACGATCAATTTTTGCTTTTTTACCTATACCAAATAAGATTACAGCCATCCAAATATTTGCCACAACGATATCTACGAGAATCATTCCACCAAACAATGTTTCTTTGTATTTATAAGTTTCAAGCATTGCAGTTTGATTCGCTCCACCACCAATCCAACTACCTGCAATTGTTGCTAAACCTTTCCATGTTGCTTCATTTCCTGTTCCACCAACAGTTTCAGGTGAAATCATTGAGAATATCCAAACAGAAAATACACCACCAACAATAATTCCTACTGTTCCGGTGAAGAACATGATTAAACTCTTAGATCCTAATCCAAGTAAACTTTTAATGTCTGCTGATAATATCAATAAAATTAACGATCCGGGTAGGAGGTAACGACTGGCTGTATAATACAAAGATGTTTTTTCTGGATCAATGATATTTAAGGATGTCAATACGGCTGGTACCATATAACATAAAAATAGTGCAGGTATTACTGTATAAAACCCTTTCCAAACTTTGTTTTTTAAACTAGAAGTGAAAAAGATGAGAGCCAAGATAATTGCTAAAATTCCAAAGACAATTCTATCATTGGTAATCATGGCTTTTTTAGGGGCTTTACTTAAAAAGCTGATTTTAGTTTTACCATCGTGATTATTGAAGTCTAATAACTCTCCATTTTTGAAAGCTTTAACATGAACTTTAACCATTTCTTCCTTTCCAGGATTTTTGAAAAAGATGTTTCCGATAGAATTTACTTCCAAAGAATCTTCATTAAAGTAGACCATGATTCTGTCTGCTTGTTCAAGTACACGACGGTCATCATCATTGAAAGAAAATACACCATAATAGGATTCATTAAAAACTTTTTGTTCTTCACCGAAAGGAAAGGATACCATTTCTTCAATGACCTCTTGTGGAATTTCATTGTTCGAAATAAGTAAACTGTCTTTACCACTTTTTAAAACATATTCTTGCGCATAAGCTGTAGTAATAGCAAAACAAAATCCGATAAATAGTATAAGTAAATTCTTCATGAAACTGTATCTTAATTTGACCACAAAATAATTAAGAAATCTGAAATAAGATGCTTTTAAAGTGTCTTTATTTTATATTCAATTAACATTTCTAAGTTGTTGATTAAATTCCAAGTTTTACTTTGATAAACTTTCGAAAATGGACCTTCGATGTCAATGACTTAAGCAAGTTGAAAAAGCGACATAATATTGATAAAAAAACTCCCTACCAAAATAGACCTATTGGATTTATTTGATAGGGAGTTAATGAAGTAGATGTGCCTTACTAATTAATTTTAATCATTTTATTGATTTTAGTTGCACCTAATTTTTTCAATAATGCTTGTAATTCATCTATTGATTTTGCATTTGATGGATGATCAATAGCAAAGAACTCAACCGTAACTTTTTGACTAGATGTATTCATCATTTTGTTTGGAGTAGCATTTAAAATCGCATACATCAGGTCAGCGTTTAGATCATTGATGTCGATAACGACTTTTAATTGAATCATACTACTTCCAGCATTTTCTAAAGCTTTATTTCTGAAAGGAGTTTCGGTATCCACAACATTATAAGTGTAGTTATAAACCTTCTTAATGTCAAATTCGTCACTGAACTCTGTATTGATTTGATCATTTTCGAATAGGAAACTTTGAATATGTTTGCTCTTTGGGTTGTAATAGAACAATTCATTGTATTCATTATACCTGTTCAATTCTTGTGTTGGGAAACTTGAATATTTGTTTTTAGAAACAAGTAATGATTGTGTATTAGCTTCATTAATGAAAGGAGCTTGTTTTACTTCTTCGGTCGTTGTATATGTAGATTCTTCAGCAGTATCATCTACTTTATTAGATTGAAGTACAGATTCACCTTCAGATGCTAAAATTTCGTTTGCTTTAGAAGCAGGAATTCTAACACCATTATAATACGCTACAATATAAGCGTCCGTAATTCCTTTCTTTACAGCCTCTTCTTTCTTAGGAAGAGCCTCTGAATATGAATTAAACACTCCTGATGAATAACGCAATACTCCGTTTGGAAGTCTTTTTGTAATTAAAGGTGAAATATTCATCAATTGTTCTGATGTTGCAGGAGTATTGTACACTCCAACTTGAACAGTATAGAAAAGTCCACTTTTATTTTCAACTACATCAGCTTTTGCAGAACCCGCCGAACGGTTATAAGCAAGCTCGTCGATTTCTTCATTTTCAGTTTGAGCCTTGTTCGTTATTGTCTCTTCAGCTATTAAATCTTCATCTTTGTTCACCAATGGAGTACATGCTCCAGATTCTAATAATTGCATAGCACGATAAACAGGAATTCTCTCTCCATCACAGTAGGCCACGATAAATGCATCAGAATAGCCCATGGTTCTAATCTTATCTCTCGCAATTTCTGCAGTATTTTTATTTCCAAATAATCCAACTACATATTTAATCCATCCTGATCCAATTTTATCTCCAGAAATAGGGGAGAACTGACTGAATGTTGAATTTGGTACAGGCTTTTTAAAGGCTCCGATTTGTACTCTGAATATTAAACCTCCTAAATGATCTTCTACCTTGTTAATTATTTTAACTTCTCTATTTTCAAGATTCTCTTCGTTTTGATTTTCATTAATAACCAATCCAACTTTTGCAGTCTTCATCACCGCTGATTTTATAGGTAGGTTTTTTATTGGAGCAACATCTCGTGCAATCATGTTTTCTGTTTTTCTACGCAAGTCTTCGTCTAAAGGTAATGTCTCGGCAACAGCTTCTTGTTTTGCTCTAACATTTTCTCTTAAAACCTTTACTTCTTCTTTAGTTTTACTGATTGTATTTAACTTCGTTGCAATCTCTTCTTTTTCTTGCCTAGTTAGAGATAAACCATTTTCTACATTTTCATAAATGGCCTTTAATTCATCATGTTGAATTTTTAGATCCTCTTCTTTTACCCTTAATTCATGCTGGGCTTGGTTCAGTCGATTGTTGTTCCTTAACTGATTTATATATTCCTCTGAGCTTGCAATCTTTACTTCCTCAGCATAGGTTAAGGTGTTTTTCTTTGCTTCTCTTGAAATACCTTTATTCGCATCGTCAATTTGCTGTTGTTTCATTTGACTCAATAAAATATTGTTGTCGTAATATTTATTGTCAAGGTCCATTTTTAATTGCTGAAGTTGACTAATATTATATTCGATTAATTCAATTTGGTTACTCTTGGCAACAGCTTGTTTGGCTTTTAAACTTGCCAATTGATCTTTTAACTCAGTCAGTTGATCACTAATTTGGCTTTGTTCTTTTTCAAGTGAGGCTCTCGTTTGAGTAGCATTTGTAGTATTTACATTTGAAATTCTTTGCTCTTCAATAATATCTTCGATAAAGGCGTCTACATTTTGTTTTCTTCTAATTTGAGTGATTATACCTTCAACTTTTTCCGTCTCTTGATAAATTTCTTGAAGAACTCTTAATTTCTTTTTTGGATCGTTGATAGACTCCAAATCTTGAATTAAATCATCAACCTTCATCATTGACTGATGACTGTTCAAAGAGTTGATATTCTTTGTATCGCGATTGACGATATTGTTTGATTTTTTAGTAAGGTTAGGGTATTTTTTAAGTATGGAATTTTCATACCCTTTATTGATTTCGGTTGCAATCTTATCATCTATCTTTTCGATTTTTCGCTGAAACTTGACATCATCTTTTAAACTTGGGTCGATTTCAGCTTGACTAATCAATTCATCCTTTTCGTTGAATAAATCATTGATTTTTTCTTTCTCCTTTTTTGTTTGTGATTTATTCACTTTATCAGGAATAGAAGCTCTTGTTATGTCTAATCCAATTTTATTTTCTGCGATTGATGGTTCTGCTTCTTTTTGTGCTGAAACCAATTCAACTTTACTTTCAAGTTCATCTATTTCAGTATTAATGTTATCCTCGATTTCTGTTAAAGTATTCACCTTACTCATTAAGGTAGAAGATGGTGTTTGTTCATTTTCTAATATAGCTTCAGTTTTAGCATCACCTACTACAATCAAGGCTTGGTACTTTCTCTTGATTAGTTCTTGAGTAGATGCATCTCCATTTTTGATTGCTTCTTCAATCTCTGTGATGTCATCTAAGTAAGATGGGTCAAGTGTTTTTAATAATGTTTCACTACTTATTTCTTCGGCAATATTCGTTGTATCAACAGTGTTTTCAGCGGCTTGATTTGTAGCCAATGCTTCAGTCTCAGCTTGAATTTCTGTTTCTAAAACTGTAATCTCTTCACTTAATGTGTTTTCGATCTCCGTTAACTGCTGAACAGCTGTTTGAGTCGCTTGGTTTTCTGGATTGTTTTCAGCGTTAAGAACAGCTTCATTTTTCAATGACTGAACTTTAGCAATGGCTTCTTTTTTACGCTCTACGATGTCAGACTTTGTAGCAGACCCCTCTTGAAGACTGTTTTCTAAAGCAGCAATTTCAGCTGTATAATTTTCATCAATGTCTTCGATGCTTTCAAAATTGTTTACAAGCTCAGTGTTAGTGTTTTCAACCTCTTCGGCAATATTCGTTGTATCAACATTGTTTTCAGCTGCTTGGTTCGTAGCCAATGCTTCAGTTTCAGCTTGAATTTCTGTTTCTAAAACAGTAATCTCTTCACTTAATGTGTTTTCGATCTCCGTTAACTGTTGAACAGCTGTTTGTGCCGCTTGGTTTTCTGGATTGTTTTCAGCGTTAAGAATTGCTTCATTTTTCAATGACTGAACTTTTGCAATGGCTTCTTTTTTGCGCTCTACGATATCAGATTTTGTAGCAGACCCCTCTTGAAGACTGTTTTCTAAAGCAGCAATTTCAGCCGTATAGTTTTCATCAATGTCTTCGATGCTTTCAAAATTGTTTACAATCTCACTGTTAGTGTTTTCAACTTCTTCGGCAATATTCGTTGTATCAACAGTGTTTTCAGCGGCTTGATTTGTAGCCAATGCTTCAGTTTCAGCTTGAATTTCTGTTTCTAAAACAGTAATCTCTTCACTTAATGTGTTTTCGATCTCCGTTAACTGTTGAACAGCTGTTTGTGCCGCTTGTTTTTCTGGAGCATTTTCAGCGTTTAGAACAGCTTCATTTTTCAAGGACTGAACTTTAGCCATGGCTTCTTTTTTACGCTCTACGATGTCAGACTTTGTAGCAGAACCCTCTTGAAGACCGTTTTCTAAAGCAGCAATTTCAGCCGTATAGTTTTCATCAATGTCTTCGATGCTTTCAAAATTGTTTACAAGCTCATTGTTAGTGTTTTCAACTTCTTCGGCAATATTCGTTGTATCGACATTGTTTTCAGCGGCTTGATTTGTAGCCAATGCTTCAGTTTCAGCTTGAATTTCTGTTTCTAAAACAGTAATCTCTTCACTTAATGAGTTTTCGATCTCCGTTAACTGTTGAACAGCTGTTTGAGCCACTTGGTTTTCTGGATTGTTTTCAGCGTTAAAAACAGCTTCATTTTTCAAGGACTGAACTTTAACAATGGCTTCTTTTTTACGCTCTACAATATCCGATTTTGTAGCAGACCCCTCTTGAAGACTGTTTTCTAAAGCAGCAATTTCAGCTGCATAATTTTCATCAATGTCTTCGATGCTTTCAAAATTGTTTACAAGCTCAGTGTTAGTGTTTTCAACTTCTTCGGCAATCTTTGTTGTATCAACAGTATTTTCAGCTGCTTGGTTCGTAGCCAATGCTTCACTCTCAGCTTGAATTTCTGTTTCTAAAACAGTAATCTCTTCACTTAATGTGTTTTCGATCTCCGTTAACTGCTGAACAGTTGTTTGAGCCGCTTGGTTTTCTGGATTGTTTTCAGCGTTAAGAACAGCTTCATTTTTCAATGACTGAACTTTAGCCATGGCTTCTTTTTTACGCTCTACGATGTCAGATTTTGTAGCAGACCCCTCTTGAAGACTGTTTTCTAAAGCAGCAATTTCAGCTGCATAATCTTCATCGATGTCTTCGATGCTTTCAAAATTGTTTACAAGCTCAGTGTTTGTGTTTTCAACTTCTTCGGCAATATTCGTTGTATCGACATTGTTTTCAGCGGCTTGATTTGTAGCCAATGCTTCAGTTTCAGCTTGAATTTCTGTTTCTAAAACAGTAATCTCTTCACTTAATGAGTTTTCGATCTCCGTTAACTGTTGAACAGCTGTTTGAGCCACTTGGTTTTCTGGATTGTTTTCAGCGTTAAAAACAGCTTCATTTTTCAAGGACTGAACTTTAACAATGGCTTCTTTTTTACGCTCTACAATATCCGATTTTGTAGCAGAACCTTCTTGAAGACTGTTTTCTAAAGCAGCAATTTCAGCCGTATAATTTTCATCAATGTCTTCGATGCTTTCAAAATTGTTTACAAGCTCACTGTTATTGTTTTCAACTTCTTCGGCAATATTCGTTGTATCGACATTGTTTTCAGCGGCTTGATTTGTAGCCAATGCATTTTCTTCGGCTATTTCATTTTCGATCTTAGCAATTTCACGGTAAATTACTTTTTCTAGTGAATCTAATTCATCAATTTTTGCTTGATAAGACGATTCGTTTGGATTTTCAGATTGTAGACTTATGTATTCTTCTTTGGTTTCATCAACTTTTAAGGCTGCTTGATATTTTCTTTTAATCAAAGCGTCTTTTGTTTGATTTCCAGCTTCAATATCGGCTTCAATTTTTTGAATTTCCTTTTTATAATCGGCCAAAACTTCATCAATTACTGAGCTAGGTGAGTTGTTTTCGGCTATTTCATTGGTTTGAAGTTCATTGTTTTGTTTAGCACTGTCTTGAAGATTAACCTCAGTGATTTGGTTTTCTACAGTATTTTGATTGTCATTTGTAATTGAATCAACTTCTGTATTTTTACGCTCAGAAAGATCATTATTATTTTCTGCTAAATTATTGTTGGTAGATTCATTGTTACTTTGTGATTCAACAGCTTCAGTTGTATTTGCAAGCTCATTTTGGAGTTTTTTAAATTCTTCAGCCAAATCATGTTCTGAAATTGTGTTTTCAGGCACTGGACTTCTATTAATTTGAGCCAATACACTTTTCTGCTTCTCAATTTCACTTTTTTCCTCAATTTGTTGTTGCGTATAATTTACTTCATTGTCAAGTGCTTCAATTTTAATCTGAGCCTTACTGATCGCAAAACTTAGATCTTCTTTCTCTCTTTTTGATGCATTTTCATACGCTCGATTGAGTCTAGCAAGTTCATTAGTGGCTTCTTCTTTTTCTTTTGCTAAAGTATTTTTTCTTTTAATCAATTCATCACGTTCTCTTAATTCTTCATTGATTACCGATAAATATTCGAAATAAGCATTCGTATTTGTTTGTTCAAGTAATTCTTCACTAACAAAATCTGAATGAGCACTTAAAACGCGTACTAACTCTACATTGTCTTTTGTGTCAATAGATTTTAGGTCATCGTTTAAGGCTTTAGCTTGATGAAGTAATTGATCTTTTTCCTTATAATCATCTTCTAAAAATGCCAAAATGACTTGAGCATCCATTAACTCGTTTTTGAGTTTGTTTGAACGGTCAATTTCTTTTTGAGCCATCGCATCCCATTTGCTTTTCTTACTGTTGCTAGGATCATCTTTACCTAACTGTATTAGAGAATCGGCCTTTTTTATTGCCTTGTTGATGTCTTTATTTCCATTTTGAACAATCAATTTCGATTTGCTAAGTAAGGAATCGGTACTGGTTTGTCTTTTGTATAGGTCTTTGTATTTTGTTGTAATTAAATCACGAATTTCAACGTTAGTATATTGAGCTAAACCAATTTTTTCGAATATTTTCTTTTGTTCTTTTATTTTATTCAGTGAATCCAGGTTGTATTGATTACTGTTGACATTCATTTTGGCTTGTTTCTCAATCGCCTCTGCAATAATTTCATCGTAATTATCGAACTTCTCATTGAATAGACTATTAAACACAACTACATTTTCCCCTTCTTTATCAATTTCAGTCATATTCAACTTTAAAGGTCTGAAGTTTTCTAATTCAGGAATTTTGATTGTTTCACTGTGTTCTTTAGTTTCAGACTTTAAGGTTACCACAAAGTTATAATCTCCACTTTTAGGTAGATTGATGATGTATTCACCTCTTGAATCTGAAGTGAAAAGTCCCATTAAGTCCTCATCTTGATCGTAAACTTTAATTGAAATATTTTTATGTGTCGGATTAACGATTGAATTAAACTTACCCTTTAGGACAATCATTTCCATAGGCATTTTTTCAACGCGAACTTTGTAAACATGGATGTTATCCAATTCACTTTCCCTTTGAGAAGAGAAATAAGCATTTTTCTCCAAAGAATCTACGATATAAAGAAAATCATTATCTGGTGAAGAAATGGAAATGTTCATATTTTCAGGTTCCTTAAAAGCATTGCTTTTTGGATCAAATTCACTTCTGAATACATCATATCCTCCCATGCTATTATGACCTTCAGAAGAAAAATACAAATATTTTCCATTTGGGTGCATATAAGGATAATCTTCATCGTACGGAGTATTGACGTCACCTAAAACCGGACTTTCTTTAGACCATTCACCATTAGAGTTTCGGAATCTGAAGTAGATGTCTTTTTGTTCTCCATCATCTCCATAACTCGAATAATAAATGTAATCAGAGTTGGCAGGAAAATGTATTAATGGGGTATGATTATTTTTTCGATCTTGTTTACTTTGGAATTCTTCTGTCACAATTAAACTCCCACCAATATCCTCTAAATCGTAAATTCTAAAGAAGCTTTCCAGATCGATTTTAGTTTTTTCAAGAACAATTGCTTGTGTAATATCATTGAATTGTGTTTTACCGTTTCTACACATTTCAATTTGTCGATCTACCTTTAGATGTGCTAGTGCTTTGCTCCCTGCTTTTTCTTTGTAAGTAGTATAATGTTTAATTGCTTTTGAGAAATTGTATGTTAGATGATAAGCTTTTCCCAGGTAATAGTAGGCTTCATTATCAACATTGCTGTTTTTTTGAACCGAATAGTTGAGGTACTTAAATGCCTCAGTTTTTTTGTTTGCATTATACAGAAGACAAGTTCCATATTTATAGTTATAATTTGGATTTCTTGGTTCTAGTGATAATAATCTCAGAAATAAAGGGGTTGCTTCAAGGAACTCTCCTTTTCTAAAATGAGTTTGAGCCTCTTTATCTAGGTCTTCTTTTGTCTTTTGAGAAAAGGCAGTATTTCCGACGAATATTAATAATAAGAGCATGAATATAAGGTTTGCTCTCATGGATGCAAAGTTTGATTTCATATTGAGTAAGTTCTGAGTTGTTATACGACTATTTCTTAAAAAGGTTCATTTTATTTTCATTTCCCTTAATAAGTCTTTTGATATTTTGGTGATGCAAAATAACAACAGCGGATGATAAAACAATACTAAAAATTTTTAGTGACAAGTTTTCATTTGAAAAAGCAAATTCAACCAAAAGTGGGAAAGCAACTGATGCGACAATGGCTCCCAACGAAACATAATTAAATAGAATGAAAACAATCAAAAATAATACTATACAGATGATTGCTGCCGGTGGGTGAACCCCCAGAATAACCCCTAATGAAGTTGCAACACCTTTACCTCCTTTAAACCTAGCGTATAAAGGAAATATATGACCTAATACAACAAACACACCGGAAATGATTTTTAAGTGAATTAAATGGTCATTACTCCAATCATAATTGTTTATGAAAAATGGAATCATAACTGCTAATACCCCTTTCAAGACATCAACGATTAGTACAAAACGACCGGCTTTTTTACCTAGAACTCTAAATGTATTTGTTGCCCCCGCATTTTTACTTCCATGCTCCCTTATGTCCAAGTTGAATTTTATTTTACCAACCCAAACTGCTGTAGGAATGGATCCTAGTAAATAAGCAATAATACCGTAAATTAAATAATCCATTCTAATTTATTTAAAAACACGTAAGAACTGACTTTTATAAGCAGAGCTTTTTGTTACGTCATACATAAACTTACGTGACTTTTTCTTGTCTGATTTTAATTCTTCAACTGCTGTATTGAAGTCCTTATCGTCAGTTAATATATTCATGATTCCGTCTTTTCTTAAATCGTAATCGATGAAATATTGGAATCCACCAGGAACGATCAATAACATACCTAATCGATCTCCCATATTAGACCTTTGTTCTGCAAAAATATTTGTTGCAACGTATTTCATTACTGGTTCATTGAATATGTTGACAATGGCAGATTGAGTCGTTGTTGTTTTTAACCCTCTTTGATTGTCTCCTGGTTTAGTATAAGTTGTTAGTTTCACTCCTGTAATAACAATTGCATCTTCCATTTCTTTTGGAATATTTTTAAATTCTCTCTTTAAAGTGTAATCTGATTTAATCTTATCAGCCGATTTTTGGTCTGTCCACTCTACCAATGCTTGTTCCAACGTTGTTGTATTGAAATCGGCATCTTTTAACCCTTTAACCTCAACTATTTTGGAACCAATTTCTCTAAAGGCTTTTTCTTCAACAGGAGCTCTAAAGGCCATCGTTAAATCCAAATCAGTTTGTTCTGTTTTTGCGTTGTATTTAACAGAACCTATAGATGTTACATCAACTGCACCATAATCCATTCCTAGCGAAATCTTACCATCACCATCTAAAGAGCATGTTTCTGTTTTCAATGAAATATAATTTCCTTTTTCATTTCTGTTAATCAGTTTTTCTTGACTTGCAATTTCAAATTCTTTTTGGTTAGGATTGTATTGAAGTAGTCCATTTGCAGAGAAAACTTCAGGATCTTCCTCACCAATTACTTGACTCAAGAAAGTAGGGTAGAGGTTCACCTCTTCGATATCTTTCGATATTCTCCAACGAATTCCCACTGTAATTTTGTTTCCTTCCAAATCGACCATTTCTTCTGCAACTGGAATTTGTATGTTTTCAGGATTAATCGTTGTTTCAAAAGCCATCCAACTTCTTTCAAAGTCAGGACAATTATGATTTACCTTGGTAGCTCCTTTGAATGTTAAATACGGATTAGCCGCTTTTAGCTTCACATCTCCATAGAAATCAAATTGTTCACTTAAGTGCAGTATACTGTCCTGATTTACGCTACCCACAGCTACTGTTTGATAGGTTGTGTCAAGACGTATTTCTGTCAAATGTATGAGTTGCTTTTCGACCCCTTCACGACCGTACTCATAATCTCCTGTAGCCGTATACGCTCTTCTTGCAGTTACTTCTGCGTCTACATTAATAATTGAATGGTATTTGGTAATAAAGTTGGCAATGATTTTCGCATTTTCAAACTTCTCCATTTTTGCATTTTTACGGATAACCACCACCGAACTATCTGGGAAAATTCTAGCATCTGCAATTTCTAGAAATTCTGTATCATAAGCATATATTGTTCTTTCTTTCAAACTAAACATAGCTTTTGGAGATAAGAATTGTAACGAATCTTGCTTTGGATGAACAGAGAAGAAGTTCGGACCATCGAGATCCATGCCACTTTCGATGGCTAAATTGTCTTGTTTCTTCTTTTCTAGGGTCATCTCATCTTGATCCATCAACCATGTAAATTGGTCAATTTCACAGATGTATTGGTTCACCGGAAATTCAACAATTGAGATACCTTTATTGGGTCTAAAAACCCCGTTACGTTTTTTAAAGTCTAAAGTACCATTGACATTGTCTGTTTTAAAGGCTAATGCATTCTCCGTTAAATCTCCTTTTTTTTTAAAGGAATTGGTTAACTCGAAAGAGGCTTTATCTGTGTTCGTTTGCCACCTTGTGAAATCAAAGTTTTTAGATTTTATTTTTGCAGCTTTCAAATCAATAGTTCCTCTACCTTTCATTCCTTTTTCATTCAATACAGTAGAACCCTTTAGAGAAGCTTCTCCATCGAAAAAGTTGATGTTTTCATTGTGAGATCGCGCCTTAAGTGTTTTTTCACGTGGAAGGAAAGTGATAAAAGCATCTGGTCCAACAGCATCAGGGAATTCAACACCTGCTTCTTGAGGACGGTTCTCAAATTCTGCTACACCAATCGTTGAATCAGGTAAGAATGTGAAAAGTGATTTTGAAGTTGAGGAAGAATTAATAAAGTTGATTGTTCCGCCACCTTGTAATCCATTATTTGAAAGTAATATTTTATTCTCGTATCGTGCCTCAGTTCCATAAAACTCGTAACCTTGATCTGGTACATCTTGAGAGAATCCTAATGAATAATCAGGCATAACTTTTAATTCATCTCTCATTTTTGGGAAAATTCCAGCCGAAGTTAACTCTCCCGGGAATCTTAATTCTTTTTCATCAAAGGACATTAAACTATCCACTGTGAAAGGATCTATCTCAAAATAGAATCTTTCTTTGTTGTAGGCTCCTAGGTGCAGATCCATTTGGTCGTAGTACACTCTGGTTTTCTCATTAGAAACCAAAATCGGATAATCGCCATATCCTTTATTTAATCCAGATCTGTTTTTCGTATGGTCAACCAGAATCTCTCCTTGAAGTCCGTTGATTACAGACTGCAATGGAATGGCGCGTTCTCCATCTTCTTTTCTTAATGGGTTAGCATTAAAATAAGCCATTTCAGAAGCATATATGTTGAACTTGTTTTTTGCATAATCAAATTCTCCATCATCAACTTTTACCTCCCATTTTCCTGTATTAATCCAACCATCGAAAACAAAATTCCTGTTTTTCTTAACCAAAACTCTATTGCTGTCAGGAAATATGGTTGTTCTCTTCATATCTGAAATTTTGATAAAGTCAATGGCATTAATATTCATATCCAATGTAACAATATCCATAGTTCCATATTCCGATATTTTAGCACGTTCCTTATTTCGTTTATTGACCAATTCTTGATATTTTTTATCACGTCGATTTTGTTCTCCTCCTTGTTCTACGCGCATTGGAGCTAAGTCAGAAACAAAAGAGATATTATCATAATCAGTTTTACGTGCTTTAGACTTAACAAAGTGTTCAGTTTTTGGATTCACATACACATAATCTCTTTCAGGGTCGTAACTGATAAAACCTAGAGCTGAAAGTTGAAGTAATTTTGGTTTTGCTTGTTGAATGGTTCTGTTTAATGCTGTTGCGGCTGTACCTTCAGTCATCTCAAATTTATCATACTTATAAGCATAATTGTATAATGAAACCAGAGGGTGTTCAGACTCTAATCCTTGTATTTTCTGATAAAGACGCTCATCATAATAATCGAATGATTCAAATCTCGCTTTTCTTTGTTGTTCTGAAGTGTTGATGTCATAGCCAAGAATTAATTCACTTTCAGATTTATTCCAAATAATTTCATCAACATACATATTCAATTTATGAAATGAATTAACGAAAGGTGCTTGAGATATGGCTTCAGTACCACGTTGGAGTTTTAATTGTTGTTGTTCTCTATTGTAAATGACATCAAGACCTGTATGAGTAATAGAGTCTTTCATCCCTATATACATCACAATTTTTGCCATTTCTGTAGTCATATTGTTCTTATTCAAACGGACTTGGTCGGAGTGAGTAATTACGTAAGTTTTTCCTTTCTTATAATAAGTTAATTCCGCTTGTTCATCATCATTTCCTACACCAATAAATTGATCTCCAGTTAATGAAAAACCTCCTTTATAATCTACTCCATCTACAATGTTATCGATCTCAAATTTTGCCTCATAAGAACTAAATTGAGGATAGGATTTAATTCGATCTTCACGATAATTTCCTTTAATAGCCCTGTCAATTATTTTACCTTCTACTAAACCTTCTATGTAGGGTGTTTTTAGTGAAACACTATCAATAGATAGATTGGTTGAGCGAAATGAAATCGAAAAATCATTTAACGTAGCAAAGGTTTCTTCTTTTGATAAGCCTGCTTTTTCCCAAGTAAAGGTACCGCCATTTCCTTTGAATTTTTGAGAAGTTAAATCAACTTTTCCACTGGTATTTCTAATTATGATAGAATCAGTAAATGGAATGTCTCTTTGACCTCTATTAAATGTTCTACAAGATAATGTAGTATTGTTAATTGCTAAAAATGGTCCTTTATCATATGAGAATGAAAAATCATTTCCAGTTAATTCCCACGTGAAATTTGGATCAGAAGCGATAACTCCTTCATATAGGAATGATTTTGAAACCTCAAGAAAACCTTCAAGCCTTCTTGTATTTCTATTACTTAAAAGGTCTTCGACAATCGTTTGCCAGTCATCGAAAACTCCTCCGGTTCTTCCTTTTTGAATTAATGAGTAAACTGCTGTAACGTAGTTGTCTAGGTGTGGGTAAGGAGCTAGGCCTTTTTCGTCTATCTTTTCAACAGTGCTTTTCATTTGTTGAAAACGTTGTTCAGGAAATTGGCTAGCATCTAAGAGAAGAGGTGAAAGCTCATCATCAATAAATTCTTTAACCTCTTTTGTACGACCTGCATTCATTTTTCGTGAATATTCTGAAAGGAATTTTTCACGTTCTTCATTGGCTTTATCTTTCTGACTAAAAGTAAATGGAATAGAAAATAAAAGCGCTAAGATAAAAATGGAGATCGTTTTCATAATTACTTATTTTTTTATTAGTTGAATCACCGCCCATGTTTCCTTAGTGAAAACTTGTTCAGTTTTAAAATTATATTTTTCAGCATGTGCCGAAAGTTCATCAACATCTGTTTCGAAAAAACCACTCAGGAACACAATTCCGTCTGTTTTGGTTAATGTAGCATAACTAGGCATGTGCTCTTTAAGTACATTTTTGTTGATGTTAGCAATTAAGATATCAAATTTTTCTTCAGGAACACAACCAATATCTCCTTTTATAATTTCAAAATTGCTAATGTCGTTTCTTCCACAGTTTTCAATCGCGTTTTCTACTGCGCCTTCCTCAATGTCTGTACCGAAAACTCTTGTCGCTCCTTTTAAGGAAGCTAGAATACCTAAAACTCCAGTTCCGGTTCCTACATCTAAAACACTTTTCCCTTGAAAGTCAATATCCAATAGGTTTTTACTGAGTAAATAAGTGGTTTGATGATGACCTGTACCAAAGGACATTTGTGGTTGAATTTCTATAGACATTTTGTATTGCTCCTCTTTTTCGTGAAATGGAGCGCGTATGATTAAATCTTGATCAACCGAAACAGGAGCATAATCAGACTCCCAAACTGCATTCCAATTTTGATTTTCGATATGCTCTTTGTGAATCTTGATTTCAACTTCTTGTGAACTATAATTATCGAGAATTGCATTTAAGTTGTTTTCATTAAAACTTTCTTCTGCAACGAATGCTTGAAGCATATTGTCTTCTTCCATAAAACTGTCAAAGTTAATATCTGCCAGTTCTTGTGTAATAATATCCGTCCACGGTTGTTTAGGAGAAATGTTTAATGTAACTTTTATGTAATCCATTGAGTTATTTATAAGTTGAAATAATAGCTAAGAAATCTTCTGCTTTAAGTGAAGCGCCACCAATTAATCCGCCATCTATGTCTGATTGTGTTAATAAATCACTTGCATTCGATGGTTTACAACTACCACCATACAAAATAGAGATGTCTTCAGCTATTTCTTTAGAATAAGCATGAGCAAATGATTTTCTAATGTTTTGATGCATTTCATTGGCTTGTTCTGGACTTGCTGTTTTTCCAGTTCCTATTGCCCAAATTGGTTCATAAGCAATCACTATTTTTTGAAAATCAGTTGAATCTAAATGGAAAAGAGCGTTTTTAAGTTGATTCACTACAGTTGTATTGTAATCACCATTTTCTCTTTGTTCAAGACTTTCTCCACAACAGAAAAATACCTTTAAACCTTCAGATAATGCTGCATCGACTTTCTCTTTCAAAAAGGAATCAGATTCATTAAAAAGTTGACGTCTTTCAGAATGTCCAATTAATACTGCTTGTGTTCCAATTGCCTTTAATTGGCTCATGCTGATCTCACCAGTAAAGGCACCGCTCTTTTCAGGATGTCCATTTTGTGCTCCAACCTGTACTTTCTGATCTTCATTAATTAAAGATGTTAAATAAATTGAAGGTGTAAAATGATATACCTCACAGTTTGCACTAGCTCCTTCTAGTTCAGAGTTTATTGTTTTATGAAGTGATTGACCTTCCTCAAGGCTTAAATTCATCTTCCAGTTTCCTGCTACAATTTTCTTTCTCATCTTATTCTTTAACGTTTAATATGTTTGTTGTTAACCAATCCCATGAAGGAGTGGATCTAAAAGGATATTTCCCTTTGACTACACTGTTTTCTAATACCATCAATGACGGATTTGACCTTGTGATGGCTTTAATTTCGATTTCATCATTTTGAACGGTTGGTATTTCTAAACCATATTCTGCTCTAAATGCTAAGACTTCTTCTTTTGAAGCTGTTGAAATCATAATCATAGGAATATTATTCTCCTTAGATTTTTCTGCGATTTCTTTTAAACGAGCAATTCTACTGAAATTCCCCTTGCTTAAGTTTCTACTGAAAACCAAAATCACTTGTTCTTGATTCAAAATATAATCCTTCAAACTGATGTCTGTAAGCGATTCATTTACGCGAATCAATGTATCGCCAATTGTGTAAATCGATGTATCAATATCTGGTAAATGAAAATCAGATAATAACATAGGATAACGATCTCCTGTTTCTTTGTCAACAAGGTCAATGTATTCCGCTTTATTGCTATCAATAATAGTAGCAATTGGTTCAAACTCTTTTTCTGTAGAAGTTAATCCTTCAACAGGAATTGTAGGATCAAATTGCTGAATAGAATGCGGAATTTGAGCTTTGATTGTTTTTGTTTCTCTCTTTTCAAACTTCCATGTTTCTGTATCTCCCCAAATGCTTTTGGTAGAATTGTTTAATTCTGTAATCAAGGTGTCTTTCTGAGTTTTCAAGTTCTTATACACCATGAAATTCTCATAGACTCCATCTTCACCATCAGACATTCTTTCTGTTAAGTTACTTCCTACATGATATGGTCTATAATCTCTAACAGGTAGATACATTAAAACATAGGTTACAAATATTGATGATGTAATGGTTAACATTAAAATCATTCCCCATTCGTTTCCAAGGATTTTACCTCCAGTTCTTTTAATCCATAAAGCCAATAAAATTGATATTAAACCAAATATAATAGGGAAGTACCATGTGAAAATAGTTGAGAAGAATCCAATAAATAGCAGACCAAATGCTGTCAATACCAAGTTTTCTCGAACTGAATTAATTTGGATTTTTCTACGTGAGATGAAAATCACGATAACTAAATAAAGTAAAACAAGGTCTTTCCAAAAGCTTTCTGCAGGAGTAAGTGAACGACCAATAGATCCTTTCATCGCATCACCAAAACAACCACAATCGTCAACACATTGCGGTTTTTTAACTTCTTTGATTGTTACTTTGCTATCTGTTTGATTAACAATAGTGATGTTTTCATTGAACTCTGCTTGAGGAATTTTTGCTTGTGCAGCGACGGAGTTGATTTCATAAGTATCAACATCTGTAAAAGTTGTATGTGGGTCACATTCTTTGGTATGCCATGTTAAGAAAGTGAAAAAGACCATCATGAAAAGCATTAACCATGAAGAGGCCTTAATTTTTGCACCCAAAATAACCATTGCGCCTAGAACAATCTCAAGAACACAAATAATTATACTTAAAAGTAAAGCATGTTCTATGAAGTATTCTAATGTAAAAGTATCCCAATTAAACCATTCTTTAATTCTATAAGCTAGGGCACCATCTTCGAAGTATTCTTCTAATTTATAAGCAAATCCCTTCGGATCATTGGCTTTGATGAGCCCGGAAACAATAAATAATCCACCGACTAAAACCCTGGAAACGTAGGAGAATAGAAACATTCCCTCTAATATAAATAATGCGACTATTGATGCGATCATCAATGAATATCCAAGGATTTTTAGTAATAATTCACTTTCTTCAAAGTTTGGATGGTAACCCATAACCAGAAAGCTCAGGCCTAATAAGTTTAAGGCTATAATTATTATGTTTAAAATAAGTGATTTTCCTGAAAGAGAATATTTCGTTTTATTAATCATTTGAATCGTTTTTGAAGGTTAAATGAATGAGTGCAAAAACGGAATAGTTTAGCATGTCGTAGTAGTTAGCATCTATTCCCTCACTAATTAGTGTTTTTCCTTTGTTGTCTTCAATCTGTTTGACACGTAAAATTTTCATCAAGATTAAGTCTGTCAAAGAACTTACGCGCATGCTTCTCCAGGCTTCACCATAGTCATGGTTTTTATCAATCATTAATTGCATCGATTGATCTGTATATTTTGCGTAAAGTTGTTCCACAGTTTCCAATGGTAATTCGAGTTCCAACAGCTCTTTTTCCTGCAGTTGTACAAGAGCCATCACACAATAGTTGATGATTCCGATGAACTCATCCTCAATGTTTTCACCAACTTTGTTTTCGCCAGTTTCTTGAATAGTTCTTATCCTTTGTGCTTTAATAAATATTTGATCAGTTAAGGAACTCGACCTTAAAATTCGCCATGCAGTTCCATAGTCCTTGGTTTTCTTTTCAAATATTTCTCGACACTTGGAAATAACTTTTGTATATTGATCAACTGTTTTTGACATTTTCTTGTTAAAAAGTTTTTACAGTGGGGAAAGATAATAATTATGAGTTAAATTGTATGATTAAAGTAGCTGATAAATTACAGGATTTTCAAAGTCCTCTGATTATGGGGATTATAAATGTAACTCCTGATTCATTTTATGAAGGTAGTCGACAAAATGATTTGGAAGTAATCATAGATAATGTTCGTTCGATGATAGCATCTGGTGTTGATATCATCGATGTTGGGGGAGTGTCAACAAGGCCAAATGCTGATTTGTTAACATGTGAAGAGGAGCTAGACCGTGTTATTCCTGTGTTGAAACATTTGCGTCATGAATTTCCAGAATTACTCATTAGTGTCGATACTTTTCGATCTGAGGTTGCTCAAAAATCTGTAGAACATGGAGCGAATATTATAAATGATGTTTATGGTGGACGATTTGATCAAAAAATGTTTGAAACAGTTGCAGATCTTGATGTTCCATATATTTTGATGCATAGTAGGGGAGACGCTGAGAATATGCAGGATTTGTGTGATTATGATAATGTAGCGGAAGATGTTTGTTTGGAACTGAGTAAGGATATCGAAAAGCTAAGAGAATTAGGTGTGAAAGATATTATTGTTGATCCAGGCTTTGGATTTGCAAAGACTGTTGAACAAAATTATGAACTGTTTAGGGAAATGAATTTGCTCAAAGTTTTAAATTGTCCAATTTTGATAGGGATTTCTAGAAAATCAATGATTTATAAATTATTGAATTCTGACGCCTCTAATGCGTTAAACGGAACAAGTGTATTAAATACTTTTGGGTTGTTGAATTCAGCATCTATCATACGTGTACATGATGTAAAAGAGGCTGTTGAAGTAAGGAAAATAGTTGCTCTTCTTTAGTACTTAATTTATTCAGCGTAAAGATAAAGGCGAAATTATACCATTTGCTTTGAAGTCATTGATAAAATGTAAGAATGAGGAGTAATTTATTCTAGATTATCGATTCCACCACATTTGTTTTAATTCATCTATTGTTTTAGCCTTTTCTTTAATTAACTTATCTGCTGATTGAGTATCAAACAACTGCCATTTTCCATCCTTTTTCAGGGCACAGCCATATTGACTGTCTAAAAATATGTGTTTGAAATCATCATATTCACAAGGCTTAAAATGTTGGAATGTTTTGTTGTAAAATCCTACTTTATTATCACACCACACAACATAAATTGGATTTCCATTATCTATGAATTCAATTTTTGATGCAGCTATGGGTAAGGTTTGATCAGCTTTAAAACCATTCTCCATTTGAATAGACCACCTTTTTGTTTGATTGTTTCTTACCTTAAAAACATCAGAATTGTTTAATTCGGAGAAAGTAATAGGTACGATTAAATCAATACTACTTAATTCTTGAAGGATATTATGAGCAGCTGCCATGGTTTCATAGTTATTAGTGATTTCTTTAGTATAAGGATCTTCCCAACTAAAGTAATCAAGGTTTGGTACGTTTTTAGTTGATTCAAAATGAAAGCCTGATAACTGATACAATGTGTTATTATAACTATCCATAAATGCTAATGCATATTTACCATCTCTTTGTAGTAGAAGTTTTTCTAAAATAGAGTAAGTTTCTTTTCCAAAAACATAATTACCATGGATATCTA
Source organism: Brumimicrobium aurantiacum (assembly GCF_003402975.1). GTDB lineage: Bacteria > Bacteroidota > Bacteroidia > Flavobacteriales_D > Crocinitomicaceae > Brumimicrobium > Brumimicrobium aurantiacum. Next base: position 193,023 of record NZ_QURB01000009.1, read on the forward strand.
ATGAGTCTTCTCCTTCTGATGTCATTATTGGGTAGTCAGGATAAAAGCTAACTGTTTTTTCTATTATTTCTATATCATCAAACCAAGTTTCATGATAAATGTTATTTCCTTCTTGAAATGAAATTATATACTTCTTACTTTTTCTTTCAACAATTCCAACATTCCATTTTTCTATATCTTTTGATGTATTCATTAATCGGTATTTTTTTTGTTGGTTTTTTGAAAGTAGAGGAGAGTAGTTTTCAACTTCATAAAATCTCCAATTGCCTTTTTGGTCTTTTATTCTAATCGGATATTTTGAAAAATTTTTATACTCTACAGAAGTGTTTTTACTTTTATGATTTAAAAGTTCATCATGGATAAAAGATAGGGTTTCAGTTTCCGTTGGATAAAGTGGGTGAGAAAGGTTTTCAAGATATTTATACATGCTACATTCATGGAGTTCTTTTTCATTCGGGTACTTAAACTTAGTAAGTTGGTACAATTTAAAATCTTCCTTGGAGTAATAAGCCAAGGCCCAAAAGTTATCCTTTTGTAAAGCTATGTATTTTAATCTCGTTTTTAAACTCGTCTTTTCCAATTCATTTTTATACTCATAAATTGTATCTGTATTGGTGTATATTCTAATTTTATGGAATGGTACTGCTTCAAAAACATTTTCTGTTTCGAATGAGAAAATATAATTTTTATTTTTCTTTGAAACTGTTGTAATACCCATTTCTTCCATTATTGGAGAAGGAAAATTTTGACTGTATTTATCAAGGTAATAAAGCTCTTCTATATTATTAATATCATTAATCTGCCAGATACCTTTACTGTTCTTTATTCGAAATAAACTAGATGAATTTTTATTTGAATTAAATTCAATGGCTTTAGCGTTAATACTTTCTAAATATTTGTCGACTATTGCTTTATCAGTTGTGTCAGTTATTTCATATTCTTTGTCTGTTTTGTTGTCGTAAAACCTTAGCTGGGCATGTCCAAAACCTGTATAGAAAGAGAGAATAAAAAGTAGTAAAATTGATATTTTAATTTTCATGTTGTTATTTATTTTGTGTTCTTGTATTTTTAATCTAAATAAAGAACTGAGGTTTATATTGTTTAAAATCCAAATTACGATTTCGCTTACTTTCAAACAACTCCTATTTTGGGGTATAATATCATTTACTAAACTCAATGAGATAGTATTGAATGAAAAGTCCTGAGTGATAATTTACGTGTGTTTCTTGTTTATTATTTATTACTTCATACGTATTCATTTCATCATTTTTAACATCGGTAAATAATATCTCTTGCTTTTTATTTATAATAATTCGCTCAATACTATTCACATTAGTAAAGCGATATGGGATCATAATTTTTTCACCTTTATTTATGCTAATTAAATATGTTGAATTGTTTATTTTTTCATAAAGCCTTTTTTGATCTGTTTCTTTATACCATTTATGAGGTTTGTTTGGAAGTTGAGAGTGATAGGTTACCATTAAACTGTCTGGTGGCGTTTTATATTCAAGATTATCAGGGTTTTCTTTAATGTAATGGACCTCAATTTCCTTTACTGTTTCTGTAGCGTTTTCAATGAAGTAATAGTTATATGATGAACAACCGAAGCTCACTAAAATCAGAATACTAAATAGTAAGCTTCTGAAGAATAATTTTGTTTGTTTTACTACCATTTTACTTTTTTTTAGTTTTGTTTAATGCTTTGTTGGAAACAGAATTTAAAATTTAATTAATAATATTTTAAAATGGAAATCCAAAACCTAATCTCACCCCGATTCTATATAAACCCTGGCCTACTTTGGAATTATCTGCAATATGGTTATGAGTATAGAATAGACCGTAATAAAACCTGCTAATTCTGAAATCTACCATTATTCTCAAATTTCTTGCATATGGTCTTTTTAAAGTGTTTTCACTAAGCTCATCACCAGACCAAGTATACATTCCAGTTATTCTGAAGAAATTATGTTTTAAATCGTAATTTCCAACGGCTATCCCAATTCCTCTAGAATTTATGAATGATTCTGGTTCAGAAGTGAATGATGAAGATTTTGTACTAAAAGAAGAGTATTTGTATCTAATTTTTGTCCATTCCTGAATATACATTAATGTTACATTTCCAAAAAAACTAATACCGGCATGAATCGGAATGTCGAAATAGGATATGTCTAAACTAGCATTACTTTTGGGATATTGGTATCCAAATCCAATTTGTGTTTCAAAAACACCTCCTGCTTCCAGTGCAATGTTTTTACTCAAGTTTGCATTATAAATAAATTGCATATTCCCATTGAATGCAATATCATCAGGATTATCTCCTATTTTTGAGCTCGCATGTGTTATTTTACTGTAATTAAAACCTAAACCGATATTTATGTGACCTTTAAAGTCTCCCCAACCGACATCATCAGTGGCCGCTTCAACTAAAGCCTCCTTGGCAGCATCTGTTGTCATTTTGTTCTGCAAGGCATTAATTCGACTATTAACTTTATCTATTTCAAATTGATACTTAGCAAACCTTTTGGCCTTTTGGTAATAACTCATAGCTTTTGAATGCAAATTTGATTGTGCTGCCAAATCTCCTTGTGAAAGATATTCTACATAGTAATTAGGAGTAGATTTTTCCTGCTCATCTTCATCCTCCTTTTCTTCATTTTCTTTTTTTTCTGATTTTTTATCGTCATCGTTGTCCTCTTTGTCAATATTTTTTTTGTTTTCAGAAGATTCCTTTCCCTCTTCCTCTTTTTTTTCTTTTGCTTCTTTTTTATTCTTAACTTTCAAATAATTTCTTATTTTGAATGCTAGTTCTTGTACACCTTCTAAACCGATGATTTCATGATTTCCGATAACCGCATATTTCCATATCTCTTTGTTTGACGTATTATTATTATTATTATTATTATTATCTAGCTTGAAAAATGCACAATCTCCTTTTGCCCTAATTTTTGAAAAATGTTGAACAGTATAAATGTCATAAGGAACATTAGCGGCTTCAAACTTGATTTTTACGTTCGCATTGCTAGAATAAGGTATAGAGAACCCTTCATAAACTCCACCATAACTTCCATCTGACATTTCAATATCAGGAAAGTAATCGCTACTATTATAAGTTACACCATCCACTTTAATGGATAAAATTCTGTAATCTACTAATTCAATTTTTATACAACCTCTTCCTGATGAAAAATCACCCATTGTACTAATTATTTCAACTTCTGCGCTTACTTTGAAACCTTGTGAAGTGCCACTAAAATAAAGCGTTTGACTACGACTTTGACTATGAGCAGTAAATTCACTAGTAATTAAAAAGATTAATAGTGCTAAATATTTGATTTTCTTCATTTTAAAAAAGGTGTTAAACATTTACCGAAATAGAATTGGTTTTCCCAGATAGCATCGCCACTATACTCTTTATCGATTTCTTCTTTTTCATAGGAAAAGAAAAGGAGCAAGGTCAATAATATATTTTTCATAATTATGTGTTAGAATGCATTGGGAGAACGAAGTTATTACAAGCTTTCATTTTATACAATCCCCATTTATGGGGGTATTTTATTCCCATCTCAACTACTACTTTGAAGTTGGCCTAAATCATCTATCACTCAATACCTCCCCGGTTTCCAGTTCGTATAGACAGGTAATTCTTGATGATACTCTTTTTCACTACTACTTTCATAGCCATTGTACCAATTCACCCATCTCCATTTACCGTTTCTTTTGCCAGCCAACCAATATTTTCCCTCATGTCTGTAAATCTTGAATTCATCAAATCGACAAGAAACACTAAGCTGTCCTATTTTCCCCCACGATGAGGTATGAATTCCCAGCAAACCGTCTTTTCCAACAATGGTGAAAGGATGATTAAAACCAAAAAACTTTATGCTGTCGTACTCCATCGGAATCAATTCTCTATCATCTTGAAACATTCCCCATAAACCGGTTTCCTTATGGCGCATTTTATAAACCAAATCTTCATTGATGTAATCAAATTGTATGTCCGATCCATTGAATTTTTTCTGTAAGGCTTTAATTTTACTAGGACTAAACCCGTATTCAGCAGCGCTTGATATAGAATTTTCTGGTGTGCTAGGTCCTTGTGGGGTTTTAACCGAGTAAAAATATGCTTTACCACAACCTCCGCGAAAATCATCACAGAAGTCGTTACCTCCATTTCCATATAAGAAGTTGTTTCCACTTGCTGCAATAAAATTTTTACCTGACTCTTGATTGCCTTGAATGGTGTCTACCAAGTTAAAATTGTCTCCCTTTTGTTCATATATAAAAGTAGTGGTGTTGTGTTCCTCACCTTGTGCTTCTAAAACAAACAAGTAGTCTTCAGTGAGTTGAATGTCTTTTCCAAATCCATATACTCTATATTTAAAGTTTTCATTGTAAAGGATCTGATTGAACTCCCATTTACCATTTACTTTTTTATAAACGCTTACTGTACCTGGACCAGGAATACTTCCAATGTTCATTCTTCTAGCACTAATAAAAAGAGTTTCTTTATTGACTGCAACGGCATTTCCGAACTCTAATCTATTTTGATAATACTTTGGTAGTGGATTTATTTTTTGAGCCAGTTTCCATTTTCCTAGTTGCTGTTTAAAATGATAAACCGCACCCAGATTTTCTAGTGTATCTTTGTCTTCCCAAGCAGCGGAGATATAGAGTTCTCCTTCTGTTATCTTTAGGTAATTTCCAAAGCCTTCCGTATTGAAGTCTTTTTCGCGAAGAACCGCGGTTTGTTTCCATCGTCCTTCTGCATTAGGCTGAAATATAAAAACTTCATTGTAAGAAGCGACAACTGCAATATCCTCTTCAAGAGCCACAGTACGTCCAAAACTATCGACACCAATTGTGTCTTTAGGTTGCAAAAGAGAAACATATTGCCATGAAGTATCACCTTCCAACTGAAAAATATGAGCAGCTCCATTTGGATTCTTTTGGTTTTTCCAATCGCCGATAAGAATAGTTTTCCCGTCTATAGAACAAGCATTTTGCCCAAAACGATCTTGGCTATAAGAAACATCTGGATAGAGCTTGCTGCGAAGTTGCCACTTTCCATTATTGAGTTCGTAAACATACGCCATTCCTCCGTTGTAAGATTCAGGGTTTTGACTATGCGTACCAGTAACCACTGCATATTTTCCATCCATAGCTACCGAAGAACCAAAATAGTTTTGCCTTCCAGGCTTTTCCTCTTGCTCTACTTGAATTAATTTAGCTTGGCTAAAAGTAGAGTAGGGGAATGCTAAGAAAATGCAGAACAAGTATATGATTGCTTTAAAATTGTAGTTGAGTGCTTTTGATGTTTTCATGGGTTTTAATTAATTGTATTAAATGGGATTTTTATGGGTGAATTATTCTAATCTTTTTCCGGTTTTGTCGATGTAAAAAGTTTCACCATCTAATTTAACTTTTGCCCGACCTTCTGAGAAATTCCAAACTTCGTCATAAATTAAAGGGATAACTTCTTTTCCGGTTTTGTCTATAAACCCCCATAAACCACCGTCAACCTTGTTAGATCCTAATGCCAATTGTTCTCCACCAAGATTAACGATTGCTAATCCTTCCGAAAATTCGCAAGCTCCATCATATTTTAGTGGTGTGATTTTCTTTCCAAAGGAATCAAAATAGCCCCATTTTCCTTTGCTTAACTCCTCCTTGGTATAAAGATTTGAAGGGTTGTAGTTTTCCATGTCAAATGCCCGGACAATAAAATAGCCTTCGTTAAAATGGTCGATTATCATGCTATATTGAATAGGAATAATCTCTTCATTTCTTTTGTTGATGAAACCAACCTTATAAAAGAAGTTGAAAAACTCAGAGTCTTTAATTGGTAAACTATCAATTAACGTTGCTAAAGCCAATCCATTTGAAAATAGTTCAACACTGTTGTATTTTATCGGAATTATTATCTCACCTTCTTTATTAATGAATCCACTTTTGTAGTTCTTAGTTATCATTCCTAGATCTTCTTTGAAATAACTTACATTATCGTATTCTACCGGAACAATTTCTTTGCCTAAGGAATTTATAATACCAAACTTTTCATAAGTTTCTGAAAGGTCATTTTCAAATACTTCATCGGACAAGCTATCAATTCGAACTATTGCAAATCCATTTGAAAATTTAGATATGGAACTATATTTAAAAGAAGTAACAGGCATGCCATTGTGATCGACTAAACCATATAATCCTTTATAGCTCATTACTGAAACACTGTCGTATGTTGCTATTTCTCCTTTTTCAATTTCTGAAGCCCATTCTTCAGTCTGTTCTTGAGGAATTTCTTGAGCTTTTGCAGTTATAGAAAAAAGCAAAGAGAGGGCGAGAAATAATTGTTTTGTGTTTATCATTGTGTTCGAAGTTTTTATTCTATTCTTTTTCCAGTTTTGTCGATGAAGAATTCTTCTTCGTTTAGTTCTTCCAAAGCTAATCCATCTGAAAAAACTATGTACATAAGCATATTTTATTGCTGTGACTCGATTTCCATTATTCCCAATCATGTAGTGTTAATATTACAGGCGGTGTCGTATTTTTTTTAAAATATTTTATGAAAAAGATGAGCTTGTTAATAACATGATTGTTTGAATGGATGTATTTAAGAATCTCATAGTTTTTCGATTTTAGTGAGTTGTGTCTTGATACAAACTTATGTAATTTACTATTCTATTAAAATCGCCAGAAATGGGGATTTTTATATACGCTGATATAATTTTAGAATCTTTCAATGATAAATTCATGTTTTTTATACCTTATATATAAGGAGTGAATTTCAGTCATAAAAGAGTAATGATTGTAAAAAGCTATCTCTTGTATTTAAGATAAGGGTAAAAGAGTTGATAATAGAGAGCAAACCAAAATATTGAATTTTTTTTTAAACAATAACCCGTTAGTAATAAGCGGTTAAGGATTAAGATTAAAAATAAATTAAATAAAGTTTACCAAAAAGCTTGTTTACTGATAAAAGCTCAGTATCTTTGCACCCCGCAAACGAGCGGTGAATAACTTGAAAAGCATTTAAGATTACGAATTAGCGATAAGGAGTGAGATTAAAAAAAGATTAAATAAAATTTTCAAAAAAGCTTGTTACTTTAAATTTAGTGACTATCTTTGCACCCCGCAAACGAGCGAGGTAAGAAAATTAAAAAAGACTTCAAAAATCTTTTTTAAAATTTAATTCAAAAAAAACTTGCAGGTTAAAAATTATTACTAATTTTGTCCTCCTCGAAACAAACGAGTTTAGGGAAAGCAAGATAAGGTTTTTAGTTATTGAATTAACGAGAAACAGCAAATAAGTTCTTTGATAGATTGAGAAATAAGGAAACAGCGTAAATAAACGAAATTAAGAGCCACAACAAAATTCAAAGTCTTTTACAACGGAGAGTTTGATCCTGGCTCAGGATGAACGCTAGCGGCAGGCCTAACACATGCAAGTCGAGGGGTAACGAGAAGTGCTTGCACTTCGGCGACGACCGGCGCA